>OZ246010.1:0-2271333 GCA_965230535.1 Parvicellaceae bacterium
TGTTACGAGAACAGCAACAGGCTATACAACGCATGAGTATTATACTAGTAAAGACTTTCCCACGATTGTTGGCAGAACAGGTCTTGAAATGGAAAGATTAGAGGTCGAGCCGAATGTTATACAAGCCTTAACAGGAGGAGAAGAAGTCGACATCATGGGCGCCAGCCAGGGTTTTTCTATTTCGAAAAACGACATGCATGGTAAGATGAAGCAAGTCAGTTCTTATAATGAGGCAGGGCATGAAACGTCTTCTGTGTTATATGAATATAAGGATGTTAATGATGAAGTAAAAACCATCGATAGAGATGGGGGCATCTCTGATAAGGTAATCGGTAAGGACATAGACATTGTGGTTGATGCGCAGCAAACTACCACCGTTTCTCAGACGGAAGCATTTAGTGTTTTGCAAGGTATAGTGGTGGCGGACTTCCTGCAATTGGAGCCGGAGTTAACTTATCTAAGGTCAAAGAAGGCTACGTCCTTCACGGTATCACCAAGGTGATCCATAATTACGCTGTGCTGGACAAAGTAGTAACACGTCATTTGGGCTCAGAAGTGACTCAAAGAAACCTGGCGTATGATGAGATTACCGGGAATGTTTTGGTAAGCTCTTCCACGAATGAATACAATAAGGAAGTTTATAGCACAGCTTTCCCTTCTCACTGGTATTATGACGGGATGTCTAATGCGTGTTTGACCTATAACAATCACTTGGAGGGTATATTTACCGCTACAAGTGGTGAAGTAGATCTGACGGGTACAGGCTATCAGGTTGAAGATTTATTTTTCCCGGGAGATGAAGTTTTAACTGCTGATGCTGAAGACCAGACAAACTGTTTTAAGGCTTGGGTGTTGTCCATAGATGAAACCGGAAATACAATGGTTTTGATTGACGAAGATGGAACACCATTGAACTATCCGGTTAGTGGCATCAAGGATCTTAGAGTTACGAGATCTGGTCACAGAAACCAACAGATGATTCCAATGTCTTCGTTTGCTTCTCTGGATGATCCTACAGCATCTGCTAACCTTGCCATTCCTGATGACGTTTTAAATGCCAGTGCAGTGACTTTTTCCGAGAACTGGAGCATTCTGGGGGCAGTGGAAAATGCTTGTGGTAACACACCGTCAACTTGTCTGCCTGAAGATGGTGATATTATAAACCCATACACCAAAGGAGTGCTTGGGAACTGGCGAATGAAAAAGAGTTTTGTGTATCAAATAGACAGAACTGAAAACTCCACAGCGTCTGCAGTTGATATTAGAACAGGAGGAACCTACGACGACTTTGTTTCATTCTATGAATATAACAGTAGTAATTCCGACTGGTATGCCGTTAACAGTGCTGATCACCCAAGTCATAGCGCAACGGATTTTGAAAATTGGCTATTGGTCAATACCGTTGAGAATTATGATGACAATGGTTCAGCAATAGAGGCCACAGATGTGATTAATAGACACTCTGCTGTGTTGTATGGCTATCATAACAATAGCAGAACTGTGCCGGTTGGGGTGGCAGACAATGCAGAGGCCAGTGATTTGGCTTTTGATGGCTTTGAAGACTATGCTTACTTTGACCACAATATCAACGGGGCCACTTGCAGAGCAGCAGGACATCTGGATTTCACAGATGCCATTGGCGGAACAGTTACAATAGCTGATGAGGAATTCCATACTGGTAAACACTCTCTTAAGCTTGAGCCAGGTGATGAGGCTTCTGTTTCAAGATCTAAGTCTTTGTGTGGCACAACATCTCCTTACACAAGTTCTGGTTATGAGCTTCAATGTGATCAGCTCTTAGATAGATTTTATCCACAGACGGGAGACTACCTTGTTTCGGTTTGGGTGAAAGAGGTAGCTATTACACCAAATACCAACAAAGTAGTTCCAAAAATTGAGATCACATCTACACCATCCGTTGGAAGTCCAACAACCGTAGCCATTACAAGTATAGGTGATGAAGTTATTGAAGGCTGGCGCAAACTGGAAGGCGTTGTAAGCTTGTCTGGATTCCCTGGCTGTATTGAGGTGAGCCTTCAAAACAATAGCTCAAACCACCTCATTTATTACGATGATTTCCGAATACATCCGTTTAACTCAACGATGGTAAGCCATACATACGACCCACAATCACTGAGGAAATGGGCCGATCTGAATGACTACAATTTTGGAACCATTTACGAGTACAATGAACAAGGTTTGTTGGTAAGGGTGAAGCAAGAAACCTTCAAAGGAATTAAAACAATTAGTGAAAGCCGCTCAGGTTTAACCAAATAAAGGACTGACTATCATGAATACACGAATAGCTATTTTAATTTTCGCACTCCTGAGCATGTGTCATGTTTACGGAGGCACCCAGACCTTCCAGGGAGTTTTATTGGGTACCAATATTTCCACGAGCAACCAGATCCACCACCAGGATAGTCACTTGCCATTGATGCAAAGCGATCCTTCTGGTTGGTCCTTAGACTTTAAGAACCACTCGGTAAAGAACACGGTAAGTTTACAATGGAACCGTAACCATTTGGATGTTTACAACCAGACTTTTACAACGACGGTGAGTCTTTTGATCGAGTATGAGAAAGAAGATTTTAGCGTCCATACGGAAACCGTAAGTTTAACGGTGAGTGGCGATTTGGTAGGTGCCACGAGTCAGGAACTGGACGCGTTCACCTTTGAGGGTGGCCACCGAGTAAAAGTGAGCATTTTAAGTGTGACGGGCTCAGTAGATGATTTGATTTTGAGTAGTGAGATCTCAGTGGAGCGTTACTACATATTTGATGAGAGTCAGGTGATAACAGGTTTGAGCAGTGTACAGAATGTCAGCACAGATAACAACATAGAAATTCGTTGGACGCCATTGGCGGATGCAGAGTACTACGATTTAGAGTGGGTATTTGTGAATGACTATGATGGGTCGGGAGGATATTTAACAGATGCAGACTTAAACTATGATTTTAGGCGAAACAGCACACGTATTAGATTGAGTGATCATTACTACCGCATGGCCCCGATCTTTGAGCATGGAGTGATTGCTTACCGTGTGAGAGGTGTTGGTAAAAAGGGGGCAAACTTTGAGCAGGACTCAGAGGGTGCCTGGACCACGACTCAGGCAGGCGCCTTGACATTGCTAAACAGTGCTCATAAATTTTATGTAACCAGTCCTCACCAGAGTGATGGGATGAACTGGAGCTACAGTGCAGCTTACACAGAAGGCGGCAAACAATTTGAGGCGGTGAGTTACATGGATGGCTTGATGTTCAACCGTCAGAATGTAGGTAAGAACTACAGTGAGAACCAGGCGATCATCCAGGAGACCTATTATGATCACCAGGGCCGTCCTGCTTTAGCGACCTTACCTACGCCGGTTGCAGAAACCGATATGGACTTTAGAGAAGGGTTTAATAAAAACAGTTTAGGGGCCACTTACAGCCGAGCGGATTTTGATATAGACAATGGTTCTGATGCCTGTTTGGTAGACACAGATCCGATGGATGATGACTATGGTACAAGCAAGTACTATTCTCCCAATAATACAGACAAAGATGAGTACCAGGCTTATGTTCCGGAAGCTAATGAGTATCCATTTGTGAGAACGGAATACACCCCTGATAATACCGGGAGGATTCGTCGTCAGGGCGCAGCAGGTGATGACTACCAGCTGGATAGCGACCATGAGACCCACTTTTTCTATGGGAGTCCCATGCAAAACAAAATCAACGACTACTTTGGGACAGATGTTGGCCATGCAGATAAATACCAACGCAACGTAGTCAGAGACGCCAATGGACAGTTATACATCTCTTATGTAGATATGAGCGGGAGAGTTATCGCGAGCACGATGGCCGGAGCGGCTCCAACACAACCAACAGACCCTGCTACCCTGTCCGCCTTAAGTTCTAATACAGGCGCTACTCAGGTAACAGGAGAATTAATCAACAGCACCACGCTTCAGGATAATAGCACCTTTGGGCAGTTAGAATTCACCAAGACATTTACCTCAGAACATGCAGGGGTTTATAGCTTTCAATACTATTTAGAGCCTGGCCAGCTGGATGATACCTGTTTGACCAACAATGTATGTTTTGACTGCGTGTATGATGTACACATTCAGGTTGTAGACATCAACTGTGGTAATGTTGTACTGGATGAAAGCTCAACAATCGGGTCCTTAACCTTTGATAGTTTGTGCAACGGCAGTTCATCATTTAACTACGACTATGTTGATTTAGAGGCGACCCTTGGCATAGGTGAGTACCAGGTAAAAAAGACTTTAACTGTAAACATGGATGCAGTAGATACCTACACAGATATGTACATTAGAAACAATGATTGCTTATTGAGCTATGATGATTTCTATGATGCTTACATAGACAGCACCGACTTTAGTGGTTGTGGTTTAACGCCTTGCGAGCTTTTTTGCTTAGATAGCCTTGGGACCATGCAGCAATACATCAACAATGGGGGTAGCGAAGGAGAATACAATTTGGCCTGGGACGCCTGCTTAAATGCTTGCACAATCTATAAACCATGTTTGGGCTATGAAGCCAGCATGTTATTCGACTTAAGTCCTGGGGGTCAGTATGCTTTATACGATTACAACGACAGCACAGGAGTTTATACCGCAAGTGCTTATGATTTATCGATCCTGAACACGAGCAACGATTTAGAATCTGGCAGAGACTGGAAAGATCCCTACTTTCCCTATGAGAATTCAGATGGGACGGCTTCCCTGATAGAGAACTCTTCGGGCAACATGGTGGCTCCAACAGATGTGTCCATCACCTTAACAGACTTTATGGAAAACTGGCAGCCCTCGTGGGCCAAAAGTTTATTACAATCCCATCCGGAATACTGCTACTTAGAGTTCTGTTATGACAATGAGGCCTCTCACCAGTACGACAGCTACATGCTTCAAACCAACACTTACCAGGAGGCCTTGGATTCAGGATATTTGAATCCGGTAAACAGCTCGGGCACCCCAACAGGGATTGGAGCGAACACCTCCAACCAGGACGATTACTTTGTGAGCGGAGATGGGACGATCACAGAGATGCGTGATACGATACGCACCTTTTACAAACTAGACAACACCACATTGGACATGTGGGACATGGCTTGGTTCATCACTTACTGTGGAGATGATACCACAGATGCTGCCATCAGTGCTTGTTTGGCAGGGATGGACTATGGAAAAGATTCTTGTACCAAAGACCTGTTATGGCAAAACTTTAGAAGCCTTTACCTGTCGGCCAAATCCTTCTTATACAACGAAGATCAGATAGACCATGCCATTACAAATGGTTGCTACAATGGTTGTTTTGGAGTGGCCTCCTATAATTCGGCCAACGATCCAAACCCATACAATGGCACAGATGCCCCTTGTGACAACGCAGGAGACTATGCAGATAAGACCCCAATTTTCTATGACATTAAACAACATGACTACTATGGTCTGTCCCTGTCGGCAACCTTATCACAGTTAGACACCGCAGTGGCCTCCCAAATGGACACGGTTTGTCAGAAGAACTGTGAAAACCAGGCCGATGAATGGATAGATGCCTTATATGCCTGTTCGCCAAGCTTAAGCACATCAGACTCCACAGACTTCAGAAACGACTTAATCGATTTGTGTGTCCTTGGATGCAACGAAAACCACCCACTTGGCGCGATCACTTTGCCATCGGGCACAACGATGACCAGTAGAAAAAGCACCACAGTAAGTTCTTTTGACGACCTGCTTGAAGATTACTACGGCTCAAGCTATGAAGACGAACTGTGCAACGTATACTTATTGAACTCCCCTGGGATCTATAATGATTCAACGAGTGTTTACAACAGTTTTACAGACATGGACACCTGTGCCTGTGACAAGATCATGTATGCCTACACAGTTTATCAGGATTCCTCATTGGTGCCATCACATGTGACCAGCAACGATGAGATGTTTACCTACCTGTATGGCTTTCCGGCAGGTGGCCACTTAAACGAACTGGCTTGTGTATGCCAGAGCGCCTGGACTCAGACCCATGGCTCAACAGCCTACAACGAGACTTTGGCCTGGGGAACAGCAGCCGATAACTTTTTGGATACCACATCAACTGCCATAGATGTCCCATCGAGCATAGCCTGCCCAAGATGTGTTTACTGTGATCAGGTGAACAGCCATGTCTCAGCATTTAACCTGGCTTACCCTGATGCAGACACCACAGATAGGTATACCAACATGTTTACCAACTACCTGAATGAGAAACTGAACTTTGACTTGAGCTACGATCATTACCAGGACTTCATAGATTCATGTGCAATTAACGGCTCAGCCCAGATTTGTAATGTACCAACCTTCTCGGGGGCATCAGATACCTCTACCTGCATCTCCGAGTTGATAGCTTTGGCAGAGTACAATGCCCAGACGGCTTATGATGCTTACCTGGCCCAGGTGAAAGAAGACTTTAAACAAGACTATGTGGCCCATTGTTTAGATGCCGCCACCACCAGCGAGAGCATGGACATGCAATACTATACCTATGAGTACCATGCCACCCTTTATTACTACGATCAGGCCGGGAACCTTGTACAAACCGTACCCCCGAATGGTTTAGATGGCAGCTTTGTGTCCACCAACGTGGATGCAGATCGTCCAACACCAACGGTGAACACGCCATCTCATACATTGAGTACTCAATATCGTTACAACAGCTTTAACCAGGTCATCGAACAGGAGACCCCTGATGGCGGTAAGAGCAATTTCTGGTACGATTATGCGGGCAGACTGGCCTTGTCCCAAAACGCCAAGCAGGCAACTTATGTGGGCAACTACTATTCTTATACCAGATATGACGCCTATGGCCGAGTGATAGAAGTGGGTCAGTTGAATGCCTTAAGTGCGATCACAGAAGCCGTGGTAAAAGATCCTGCACAATTAGAGACATTTATCACCAGCGGCACCCAAAGACGAGAGGTAACCAGAACTTATTACGACAAGACCTTAGATGCGAGCATAGCCTCTCAGTTTAACAATGGACAAAACTACCTGAGACTGCGCATAGCCACGGTGGCTTATTATGATGCTTACACGGGCAGTGATTTGTCCTACCAGCATGCCACTCATTACTCTTACGATCCTCATGGGAATGTAGAGGAAAGCATCCAGGACTACCCAAGATTGGAAGACCTTGAGCAGGACATCAAGCGCACCGAATATGAATTTGAGTTGATCTCAGGTAATGTGAACAAGGTCAAATACCAGGCCGGAGAAAAAGACGCTTACTACCACAAGTACGAGTATGATGCCGACAACCGCATCAAACGAGTAAACACCAGTGAAGATGATTGTACTTACGACATGGATGCAGAGTACTTCTACTACCAACATGGGCCACTAGCCAGGGTAGAAACTGGTGACCATAAGGTACAGGGCAGCGACTATGCTTACACGATCAATGGCTGGTTAAAAGGCATGAACTCCAACACTCTGGACAAGAGCAGAGACATGGGTAAAGATGGTGGCACGGGCTATAGCTCAACTTTTGGCAGCCTTCACGGTCATGTTGGGGTAGACAAACTGGGCTTCACCCTTGGTTATTACGATGGTGATTACAGTGCCATCTCACAACCACTTGCAGCCAATAATTTTGAGGCAGCTTACAGTGGCAATGTCTTTGGGAACGCCTCAAGCAACCTATACAATGGCAATATCAGACACATGGTGAGTGCCATAGGGAGCTTAGACATCCTTGGAACGGCTTACAGTTACGACCAGCTTAACAGGCTCAAATCCATGGATGTGTATGAAGGCTTGGATGTGGCTAATAACACCTGGGCAGTAACCGGAAGTGCCACCACAGACTACAACACCACTTACGCTTATGATCCTAATGGGAACTTAACGACCCTCACCAGACGCAATGCCACAGGAGCCTTGATGGACAACTTTACCTACAACTACACCACAGGAACCAATAGACTGGACTATGTTGCGGATGCAGTTGGGGCGAGTCTAGGAGCCGATTTGGCCAACCAGTCAAGTGGTAACTACACCTATACTGAAATAGGTGAATTAAAGAGTGATGCTCATGATGAGATCAGTGATATCGAATGGCGTGTAGACAAGAAGGTAAAGAAACTGACCCGAACAGGATCTTCAGGTAAAGAACAGATAGAGTTCGAGTATGATGCCATGGGCAACCGGGTACTGAAGCTAGTAAAACCATTGGTATCAGGCGTTGTACAATCGGCCGACAAATGGACCTATACTTACTATATGCGAGATGCGCAAGGGAATGTGATGGCGATTTACAGTTCCAAACGAGACATTAGTGATACGGACCTTGAAGAATTTACTCAGATAGAGGTGCCCCTGTATGGTGCCAGTAGAGTGGGTCAATACCAAAACAATGAACTCATAGCGACTTATGATCATGGCAGTTCCAGCAACACATTAGAGGCTGTTATAGCTGATGAAACAGGCAGGACCTTGGGTAACAAGATGTATGAATATGCCAACCACCTTGGGAACGTGCTTCTAGTCGCCACCGATAGAAAACTTGCAGTAGATGTAGGCAGCAATGGTACTATTGATTACTTTGAGCCGGAGGTGATGCAGGAGATAGATTATTATCCGTTTGGTATGGAGATGCCGGGCAGGAAGACTGTGAGCAGTGATAGATACAGATATGGATTTAATGGTATGGAGCAGGATGCTGAGTGGGATGGGAATGAGGGAAATTCTTATGACTTTGGGGCAAGAATGCATGATGCGAGACTGGGTAGATGGTTAAGTCTTGACCCATTAGCTAAAAATTATCCCAGTTTGAGTGATTATGCATTTGTGGCTAATAGCCCGTTAAGGTTTATGGACCCAGATGGAGAAAGAATTGTGTGGAGCATGACGCGGAAACAAAAGAAAATGTTTAAGAGCGCTATTAAACAATATGCAAGCACAAGCATTTATCGTTCAATGATGAAACATCTAAGAAAAAGTCAAAATACGTATACACTGGGGATTGGTAAGGTGCCTGACTATGACAAAGACACTAAAGGAGCAGCAATTACCTATTTCAATCTAGCGAAATATGAAGAAGGTATAAAGGTTACAAAGTATGTTCCAGATCCTGATTGGAACGGGGAATACGGTAAACTTCCTCCTATGGTAGAAGTAGAAACGGATGAGTGGTTAAAAGAGCCTTCTGAGATATTAGTTTCAGACGCATCTGCAGAGGTAGTATTCAATGAAGATTTATATAGCACTAGTCATATGCCTGTTAGTGCACCGTTTAATATTCTTGAAGAACTGGTACATTTATTGCAATATGATAATCAATTTAAGTCAGCAAAGGATGCTAATAACCGACAAAAAGTGGATAATTGGAAGTCAAGTATATTGAATATTGAATTTGAAGCGAAGGTCATTGTTTCAATGATGGAGCTTCAAAGATCTGGATTCTCAATGGACAGAGTTAGTGGTCCAATGGACTTTGCTGCACCCGAATTGGCAGCAGAAGGTCTTTTTAACAGTAAATCTAAAAGTGTTTCAAGTGATCCCAACAATAGTTATTGGGGGTATTTTGACTTTTTCAAGATGGTCGGTGGTTACAAAGGGAAGAGCACAACGATGGGACCAGAAACATTAGAACAATTCTTAGGAGAAACTGACTACGAACCAACAAATACAGACAATGAGTAGATTTCTTATCCTTATTTTAATCAGTTGTAGTTATTGGGGATATTCACAGAATGTTGTTGAATATGATTCAATAAAGATAGTAGGTATTGAATACTCACAAAAGGGTATTTCAAAAGCACAAATGATCCTGTCAACGGAAAAACAAACCTACTCCTATGATTCATTGTGTATTGCTTGCATGTTGGATGATTTTGATCCAAAGAGGTCTAAAGCATTTGACCCAAACAATTCTAAATTCTATGAAAGCTCAAAACTAGAGAGAGTCAAATTGGAAATGATTAGCGATTTTATCAATAAACTTGACTCAACTGAAATAACACCAGCTCAATACTTATGGAGTTACGGAATGGACACAATGTTCTTTGGTACGGAGGAATCGAGTAAGTTGTTAAAAGATAATGGTTGTGACGGAAAAGAAAACGATAAGCTTAATGAACTAAACTCGTTCTACACAGTATTCAATAACTTCTTTGAGAAAGATAAAATGGCAACTGAAAGGCATAAATATATTATCAGCCTGGTTGTGTTTCCTACTGATAGTGATGAATTTCATCGAGATCTTATTCTGCTTGAAGGGATTGGTATTTATGACATTAGTACAGGAAAGTTTTTGTCTAGACATTCGGCTAAATCTCTTAAGTCATTATGTGGATATTTTGATGTTTTTTTGACAGAAAATGAGTTAACACTCGAGGAGCGTAGGAATAACATTACAAAACTTACCGTTCAGCACTACCAGAACCTAGCAAATGAGTGATCGCTAGTTTGGTAGTGTCTCAAAGGATCACTTAATCAACCGAGCACAACCCCAGAGAGCCCCAAACTAAAGTGTTCCATATAAGGACACCTGTAATACCATGGACTATGTAGGTAGTATGGCACCGACCTTTGATAAGAAACTAAGAGTGACTAATCATTCAAATTGTCATTTCTACTCTCAATTTTTATTAGTTCCTCTCATTATTGACACTTCATACATCTATTTTCCTTGTTGTATCTCAATCTTTCCTGTTTAGCTTGCTTAATCAACAGTATTTTCTGCCTATTAGGCGGTTTAATCCCTCTATAAGCTTCATCTGGAGTTAAGCCTTGTAATTTAGAATGAGGCTTTCTTATGTTGTAATCTTTAATGAAATATTGAACTATTCTCTTGAGGTGTTTTAAATCTCTGGGCTCTTTAGGAAAAATGTACCTGTACTTCAAAGTTCTATTGATCCTTTCAACCATAGAATTGGAATAATTCAAATCCTTAAGAGCAGTTAATTTCTCAATATTGATCTCAGATTTTTTAACAAAATCATTTACATGGAAGTTGTGGTTTTCTGGTCCTCCATCCACAATGAGTTTTACATTTAAATCTTCCCCCAATAATAAGGCCTTAGAATATGCCTCTTGAATGGTTTGTTTGGTAATTAATCCAGACACTCTTTCCTGAATAGAATAAGAGAGAATCTGTCTTGAGAAATTGTCAACCAATAAATAGATATAATACCTCTTACCATCCAAAGCTTTTAAGGTTGTGATGTCTGCATGCCAAATTTCATTTGGAGCTTTGGCTCTAATACCAGGCTTATGTCTTTTCTTTTTCTTGATGGTTTTCTGATTACCTCTTATGCCCAAAAGTTTATTGACCTTGTAAAAAGTGTTTTCAGAGACAGTGATTAAACCATTTCTAACACCATCCCAATAAATACTCATCATTGACCAATGTCTATTTCTAGGATTGAGCAGTGCCTCTCTAATGTTTTTAACCTCTTGTGGCATAATCTGATTAGGATAAACTCTATTACACTTTTTAAAGAATGATTTATCACAAGCGAGTTTCACATCTATCATCCAAGTATGAAAAGTAGATTTTGAAATATTAAACACTTTAACAGCCTTTTCAATGGAGACTACATTTTTAACCTTAGAGATAGCTTCAACCACCTTTTCTTTTTGATTCCTCACAACATGATTAAAATTCTCTACTCCTTGAGTAATGTCAATTAGAGTTCTAATGAGTTCAGTATGCTTGTCGGCTATTTGATTGATTTCTGAACCTATGTATCTTTTATAGTCATCCTGTTTCCATCTGTGAAGATTGGTTCTGGGGATTTGTTGAACATACTTTTCGGGTAGTAATTGATGAAATACCAACTCTTTTAAACTGGTGTGATAAGAAGCTCTCTTTTTCATAAGGCAGTCAAAGAAAGAGAGCTCCTATTAAGAAACAATTAACTCATATTAATATTTTGGAATTTGTTTGTACCTTTCTGTTAGTTCTTTGATTATAACTCCTGTAGCACACGGGTTTAATGGTATGGAACAAGATCCTGAGTGGGATGGGAATGAGGGGAATCATTATACTACACTGAAAGATTCTAAAGCCACAAAAGCTGTGGTGGTGGAGAAAAGTAAAGCTCCATATTCATCTTACTTGGAAGTGAAGTATGTTGTCAATGGCAAGCTTCTGCACTGCTAAAGATTTCAAGGGTATTCTGAAACAAATGAGAATGGCTCTCAGAAAAACCACGAATTTCAAGTCTTTGATTCAACTGAGGTATTCAGTGGTTATTAATTGGATTAGAGTTTACAATTTGCGGCAAGCACAGTACAAGGTAACAAGATGTATGAGTTCGCCAACCACCTTGGGAACGTGCTTCTAGTCGCCACCGATAGAAAACTTGCAGCGAAAGTCCTTATACTGGGTTTGGAAATAATCCTATTTTCTTCATTGACCCAAGTGGGTTAGCCCCTAGTAATAATGGCCCAGGAGACAAAGATTTACCTGTAATGGTGGTTAAAGCTAAACGCCCGGCAAAGCATACAGATCGTGATGCAGATAGAATTGGGTTCCCTACAGTTAATGTTCCAGATGGAGCAAGAGTTGTTTTTAACTATTTAAAAAATGGGGGCCAATCTTATGTTACGGGAGTATTTAATTATGATGCTGAATCAGGTAAGTGGACGGGAGAACAATGGTTCTGGAATGAAGAAAAGCAAATCAGTGAAAGAGAAAAGATAGATGATAAATTAGTAGAAACGACTCCTGGTTTAACATGGGACAACTACATTGATAAAGGAAAAACAATCAAGGCTGGAGGGGAAGCGAAAGTATATTATCAGCCTACAAAAACAACTTCTCAAACTGCAGTAAAGAAAAAGCAAGTCGTTAAGACAAATACAGTTCAAAACAATAAACATGTTCATGCTGCTAAGAAGCTGAGTAAAAAAGAGGAGGAAGCTAAAGAAGCAAGAAAAAAAGTTCATGATACTTCTTCGGACATTTCAAATGTAAAAACTACAGCTGAGGTTATGGTAGAAGGGATGAAGGTAGTTGAAAAACAACCTATTAAGTATGGGTCTTCTGGAAGATTTACGCCAAAGGTTGGTCCTAAGGGAACTGTTTCTAAATTTGCAAAGGGAATTGGGCCTGGAGGAGCTGTTGTTTCAGGAGTGCTGAGTTGGAGAATAATAGACCATATCTTGAATCCTTGAGATGAATGACGTAATCAAAAAGATCTTTTTTATAAGCCCGTTATACTGGACCATTCTGGTTTTGCTACCAATGTTTGTTGGCGATATAATTGGAGTGGAAGTATTATTTGCCGTAGGATGCTTCTTTATAGCCGCTTGGGAAATCCTATTGCTAAAATGGATGGACGAAAAGTTGGCAAATGAGAAACCATCTAAATGGATGTCCTATAATTTATGTTTTTTTTGGACGGTCAATCTAATCAGTACTTCTGCAATTTCAACAGAACAGATAAATGGCATTCCTGAAGGTAAGGCGAGCTTTTCCTTTGTTATACTTGCTTTCGGACTGTTCATGCTATGGCGCTTCATCTGTTCGATATTATTGGCCCAACGATTCAATAAAGTTATGAAGTCAATGAAACAAGAGGATCCTAATTCAAACTCAAAGTACTTGCTGATGTTCTTGATTACGGTGATAGGAATTTATTTCATCCATTTAAAGGTTATGGATGTTGAAAGAAAGAAGTATTGAGGGGGAGAAAAATAGGATTGGCCTTGACCTTCGGCTTCAAACAAAAAATAATGAATGTCAGATTATATCAGATATAGTGAGTTTCTTTTGAACAAAATTACGACTATACAAAACAAATATAGAATAGAGTCCGATGATATTTCTCAATTTGATAGGGAGTATGAACTATTTGTTGAACTGTTCGATTCGGAAAATCAATTTGGGGAAAGGGTGTCATTTAATGATTTGATTGTAAAGATGGATAAGGATCACGACTCTGGAATACGTTCATTTATGAATATCATGCTAAAATTCATTATGGTTTTGACAATAATTCCCTACTTAATTTGGGGAGATATAATGAATAAAGAAATAATTCGGAGGCTTAATTTGGCTACCAGTCATATTAAGAAGATTACAAATGGGGTAGTGTCTCAAAAGTACTGATAGGATAAATTTCCTAGATTCAATGTTTGATTGGTGATGAATTTTGGAATAATAATGGTTGTTTTGTATAGGTACTACCGCTATTACTACAAGGATCGAGAATTTGCATGGCTGTATACGATAGGTGTATTTGGGTTGTTACTATTTTTATATACTATAACCTTCTTGATATCTTTTTCAAAAGGAGAAATAGTAACTAAGTATGGTATCTCGATATTGGTGTCTTGTTTTCTTTTCTCTATTATTTATTGGATATTGATGAAACAGCAAAGTTTTCTTCTGGTCAATGCAAAATGGTTAAGAGATCTATCAAGAAATCGAAAAAAGTGGAGGATGTATAAGTTAATCTTAATATCAATTATTAGTTTGCCGGTATTTCTAGTTTTCCTTGTTTTTGTTATTGGAAAATTCAATAATATTCTTTGAATGTACAGAACGAAATAACAGAGTATGAGATTCAATTTTTTTGGAGAACAATTTCCTCCACTAACTGATGTTAATGAATAAGATAGAATTATGGTTTGGAAAAACATATTAATGTTTTTTACGTGCTTTATAAACGCATTTGCATATTCTCAAACGATACCTGTTGGTGCGGTGTATATAAAAACTATTGAGTCTAAAGAGTATAAGAAGAAAGTGGTAATTAATGAGCGAACATTAAGGACTTATTATGATTCTGACTGGAATAAACTTAAAAACACTAATACCCTTGCTTCCGCATTAGATAATGGAGCAAAATCAGTGACATTAATTGATACTCCTGAAAAGCAAGTTACTGCTGAAATTACATCCAAAGGGGCTAGACATAATATGCATTATAGCTGACTAACGGATTAAAACAGCCATATAATGCGCAGCATGGCTGTTGGAATTATATACGAGAATCTCAAACAACTCCGTTTGTCCTATAATACCGCGTTATGTTACTTTGCTTTGTTGTATCAGTTTGGTGTACAGCCCTATAAGGGTTGTGTAGACAAACTGAAATAGCCAAAGGCGAGTAAACACAAGGCAATTTAGGTGCAGGTGAACCTGTCCACAGAGAACCAAACCCGGAAGACATAATGCGATTATAGGACTAACGTCAAGAGTGGTTAGACACGTTGGGAGGTTAGAATGCAATATTGTGGGAAATAGTTTCTTTTCAATCGAGTAGGCTTGACATGAAGTATACATGGCTTTGACTAGACTTTAACATGGCTTTGGTATGGGGAGGCATAGATCGAAAAATTGCGGTTTTGTGCTAAGCAATTCTGTCCCTGGAAATGGACTAAAAATCACGGTTTTCAGGGATTGACAGGTGTTCAAATTCAAACTACTTTAACGCCAAACTTCTTTTATGGAAAGACGAAAAATTCCATCTCCACAGATATTTGAGCTTCAATTGGTTATGGAGCGAATCTTTAACCGAATTGAAACACAATACCAGTTTGACGAATTTGCTATTGCACCAGTTGAGCACCTTCAGGCTAATGGTTTGGGGTTAATAGGTGTATTAAATGAGAAAGAGAAAAAGGATCTTGGTGGACAACTATCCGCTTATTTTTTGGTGGGTGGAGGTTTTTTATGGAGTGGACCAGGGGGCAACCCATTATGTGATGCCTGTAAAGCCTCACTGAGATTACTACTTTGGTTCTGGGGAGTTTCTGTCGATGACGATCTGTCTGTTCTATTGGACATAATCATTCTTGGTGGACTTGCTGACTTTTTCGGTGCCTCCGCCAGAAAAATTAGGAGAGAGCTTGAATCCATGATATCAGAAGCTAGCACAGTATTAACAGATGTTATCGAGGAATTGTGCGTTATACTTGGACCATGTAGGTAATGAAAAAAACTAGGCGTATAATCACCCATATGTTAACGTATATCGAACCATTGGCTGTTTGGATATTAGGGCTCATAGTGGGAATCTCTCTGACATATATTGTTTTGTTACTAACTTATTCCATTGAGTAAATGCTGGAAGCTTATAACTTGATGTTAAGGTCTCTTCGGACTCCGCCAGACCTAGGGGCACAGATGATACTCTTTTTTTTCGGGGCAACGATCGGCATGATATTAACCCTGTCTGGTCATACGGACTGGTATGAGCCTTATCGTGAATTATGGTATAGCTATTTAGAAGAGGATCAAGTTTCCAGTAGTTTTTTACCGACTGTTGCAAGAGTTTATAGCGCAGTTTACTGCATTGCAATTCCCTTATCAATCAACTCTATTTTTAAGGAGTTTGACAAATTCGGTGTGGAAAAAAGGCTTTACCTTATACATAATGCTGAGTTCAATTTCCAACTTAAACTAATTCCCATTTTTCTGATTTATTGCTTGGTACTTCTCTTTACTAATACGGGTTACGGTGCGAATATGATTTTTGTACTTGTCTTTATTTGCTATTCCATTTATCGCCTATTCCGCTATTATCAAACCGCAGTCTCTATAATAATCGACCCAGAGCATTACATACGGGAAGTGGAAACCGCAAACATTCGTCGTATTCTTGGGAACTAGCAAAAAAGATATCATAGAAGATCGGGTTTCAATTGCCAGATCATTCTCTAACCTCACAGTCATGGCTAAAAAGGCTGCTGAGGATGGAAACACTAAACTTTGCGTTGAGTACCTCAATGACCACAACAGCTTTGTTGATGAACTGCATAATCTTGTCCAAAGTAATCCTGACCGGTACGAGTCTTTGTTTAATTACCGAAATGAGCGATCCGAGGACAACAGGTTGATAATCAATTATTGGGAAAACTCATATATGAAGCTGTACTTAGCAACAAAGAAAGCTTCAGAAGATGTTAGTAAAGAGATACCATACTATATCTCACTATCTCTGTATAATTTGTTGTTACACCTTTTAGAACGTTTTAAGAGCCCTGATTATAGTTCACAACCAGTTCCAGGAACAAAAGAATCGCAAATCTGGGGGCTATTGATACAACGGCTGAAAGAGGTGCTGGACACACTTGAGTCTATGACCTTGGAAAGTTTGAAGACAAAAGAAAGACCAGCTACCATTCTTCTGGCAGCAACTCATTGGTATTATGATAGTCGATTTGGTTCTTTTCCGAACAATTCACATGGTGAGATTATTGGCGAACTAGACCGAGCATACAGGACAAATGTTCATCTAATCATAGATCAAGGGGATAAGAGATTATGGGAAGAGTATATAGGCTTTCTGAATACTGGGGTATTCCGCTTCTACACGAATGCATCCCACTTCATGAATCTTTCCGAAGACATCAGAAAGGTGTTCGGGGCTGATTCCAATCAACATAGGCTAGTCAGAGAGGCACAATCCATTCATAACGCTGGTGCATACAAGAATTGGGTATCGAAATACCAATCAGTCATGGGCGAAATTGCCGGACATAGTGAGCAACAGCTGATGAAAAAGGTGTTGGACATGGCCAACAAGGTGTATAATCTATCCCTATTAAGGCTTAATGTTATTCACACAGCTGCCTACGCTCTTAAACAGGATAGAAACTCGTACATAGACGAACTTATTAATAATCTCTCCCCAAGAACCAACGTGAGCCTTTCTATGAATGAGGACATTCTTCCCCGACAATCATTGCTAGCCGATTACATATGGAAACTCCATGAGATTCAGCATTACGATTCCCTCGGTTGGGGCAGGTTTGATAAGGACGTATTTATAACCAGGTTTTTCATCTGTTTGGCTCTCCAAGAATCAAGTTTCAAATCACTATTTCCTGTAGGAGATCTGAACCCAAATCAGGCCAATCAGCTTACTTATCAGCTCAAGAAGCTTAAGAATCAACTTGAACCTAAAATTTTTGAAATTTGGTGGAAGGATGATATTAGGGTTTTAGAATCACCTGACAAATTGCATGAAGAAATCAGTGAATTGATTGTCGAATTAGAACAGCGAGAGGGAGATGCACAAAAAGACGCGCCAGTTGATAAAGAACGTGAGAACAAGTTTAAAGAGCTGGTCCATGATAAAATGGTACAAGGATATTGCGTACTAAACATAGTTGATCATTTATTTCGACGAGAACCATCCTATTTAGAAGGAGTTGGCGAAGAGCATATTCTGGAGATTTCCAAAGAGGAATTTTTTCCGAAGGAAGATTTTTTGAGGGAAGAAGATCGTCGCAGTTCGTTCTTATCCAACTTAGGAGTTTCGGCATCAGTCTTATCCCAGAATTTCGCCAATCGGATAAACAGTCGGTTTATCAATAGCTTCTGGGAACGTGCTAAAAGGAACCTTGTGAGTCGATCAGAACTTAATCAAATTCTGAATGACCTTGATTTAAAAGAGAAAGTCATCATATACAATCGCATGTCGCTTGGTTATGATGTCAGATCCTATGATGATCCGGAAATTGAATGGAATCGTGAGAACGGACGGTTTTATGAAGGCAGGGATACAAAGGCAGAAACACTCTACTATTCCTTAGGCCATACCTTTACCAAATCTTTTCTCATAGTTTTTGACAAAGCTCATTTAGTAGACATCACATATGGAGGAATGAGTATAGAGGTTACTGATGTAAGTGAGCAAAGTGCTGAACCCTTGGTTAGAATGGACGCGAAAATCATGGTGAATTTCGATATTGATCCGGATGACATCTTAATTTATCCTTTGATGGACTGATGCTTGGACATGGATTGCACATAATCTTCATAGCACTTCACTCAAAGCTGTTCTACTCAAAATAAACGAACATCTCGATTTAACATTTCTTAACCTTTCTGGTGAAACGCCTGAAGTAAATGGCGTGTAGAATTACATAAGAGTACTCGCTCACGTCCGCCTAATAGCTAGCACAGAAGGAGGACAACACCTGCCACGGTAGGTGCACTTTACCTGAACAACGAATTATGTTTTTTTATTAACCAGATGCGCCGTGGTGCATCATAAAACCTAAAATTATGGCACGTCAAAAGGGCATAATTAAGTTGAAGGGTAAAATCGGAGATATTACCTTTTACGAAAACGATGGGCAATCCTTGGCCCGCCTCAAAGGAGGCATAGATAAGGAGCGAATCCATAAGGATCCTAAATTCAAACGAACCCGTGAGAACATGGCCGAATTTGGAGGTTCTGCCTCCGTCGGGAAATCTCTAAGGATGAGTTTGATCACGGTGATTAAAGCTTTTGGAGATCGTTACGTTGTATCACGAATTGTTAAACTGATGAAGGCGATAAATGCGCGTGGTCCTGGCGACAGGGGTAAGCGAACATTTGAGATCGTTGTCAATAAAGACCTATTGGAGGGATTTGAATTCAATGAGAAGGAGGTCCTTGGTGGTGTTTTCAATGCGCCTTATACGTTGACGGTGAACAACGACAGGAATGAAGTTACATTGGACATTCCGGATTTTGATGCGGATAGTTTTGTGACAGCCCCAGAGGGTGCAACTCACTTCAGAATTATCAGCGCTATCGGAGTTCTAAGTGACTTCACCTACAACCAGCCCACTAAGAAGTACGAACCGACTGATCCCGGTGTGAATGAAGAGGGTGCCCGCGTGGTTTCTTCCGAAATATCCATCACTGGAATGGTTGGTAGTACGACCACATTAGTTGCAACAATACCTGGTTCGCCAGTGTTACCAGCAACAGCAGGATTGGTAGCCTGTATAGGTATAGAGTTTCTTCAGGAACTCAACGGATCATTCTATCTCCTAGAGAGTGCGAATGCGATGAGAATTGATGATGTATTTTAAACTTGATAGCCTATGAAACACTGATACATTCTATAGATGTAAAAGCGGCTTGCAACTTGTCTTGCCTTAGGCAGAGAGGTTTGCAGGCTGCTTTTGTTTTGAGGGGAGCGAGACACGATTTTGGCAAATTGCTCCGCCTTTTCAGCGGGCAAGGTTGACAAATTGGTGTGGAGTGGGGGAGTTGGTTGCTATAAAATTTCATGGAATACTGATCGAAAATCACGGTTTTCAGTGAGGGATTTGTGAGTTACAGGTATTAGATTACACTCGTTTGAGATTCAAACGAGTATGAATTGATAATACAATACATGCTACAACACTGAAAAATACAGCACTGGAAAATTGTCCCATAGCATAGAAAACATCATATCACGATACTCCCTTTTAATCCCAAGGAAAGAATATGCTTCAATTGTTATAAGACTAGATCGAAAAATCAACGAAGATGAACTAGGAGAGTATTTTAGATTTGAAGATATTGAAAGCTGCGCTAAGGAAGTAGGATCGGAAACGACCATTAATGTTGAAATGGCCGTTCAATATCTGCTAAATTATTTCCTAATCGAACATCCTAAAAGGACTAATTCTTA
The DNA here is from genome assembly GCA_965230535.1 of Parvicellaceae bacterium. Lineage (GTDB taxonomy): Bacteria > Bacteroidota > Bacteroidia > Flavobacteriales_D > JAUILH01 > JAUILH01. The sequence goes on from OZ246010.1 coordinate 20,402, forward strand.
TAGTTTAACGCAATATGCAAGAAATTTTGTTAGAGTCATCTCTGATAAAATTAGTAGTCCATACTCGAACCTTCCATTAAGGCAAAATTTTGAAAAATACTTTACACTTGATGAGGAGGCTCTTGCTTCTGCGGAAAAATTGAATAGTTGGTTCCAACTTAGTTTCGGTCTCATTTCAAAAAGGGTTGTCTCTGATCACATTGAAAGTCTATATGATGACTTGAAGGAGGCTACAAAGGAATTAAACGAAATTCTATTGGTGGAAAACCTGGATGCTATAGAGTTGGTAAAGGAGTTCTCCAAAGTGTTTAAAAAGTTTGTAGATAGGTCTAGGGAGATTCGTGAAGTCATCAATTTCAAGAACAAGGTGTTAAAGCAGCTCAACGATTTTGAGAATGAACTATATAGAAAGTACGACTCTTATTCAGCTTTACAGAGAACTGCTAAGAAGCTTGAGTTTGAAAGTTCAAAAAAAGATTGGAATACGGTAAAGGAAATTGCCAACGGTGTAAAGGTCTTCTTTGACCAAATAGATTTACGCTTAGATAATATTAGCAACCAAATTCATTATGCCAGTAAAAAGTTAAACGAGCTAGGCGAAACCTTTGAAAAAAGGGCATTGCTGAAGGTGAACCTGAAGAAGATGCTTCACCTTGCTTTGGAGAACATAGAGCATATCGACACCGGTATTCAGTTTAAGTCTTTTCCGTTAAAATCAATTCCTATGCAAGAGGTCTATTTTCATGGGTTCAAGCGATACGATTTTGAAATGGAACAGGCCAATGCAATTGTTCCTTTGGAAGAAGATGCTGAATATTTTAATGAACAAGAAAAGGCGTTTTTAAAAGATGTCAATGTTCAGGAAAGGATTTCGGTGTGGGTTGACGATCTCAATCAACGCCTAGAAGCCGAGAAACAGTTGGATCTATCATCTGAATTTCAGAAAATCTATTTAGAAGAAAAAAGCACACTTATTCCATTAAGAGTAAACTATAATTTAATCACCAATAGCCAAAGTAATATAGATGATGAAGTCATTATTGAAAGAAGTCTGGCACTAGATGAAAACAATGTACAATCATGGAAGATTCTACTGAAAAGAAAATAGAGTCATTTGATTTTTTAGAGATAGAGAAGGTGGAACAAAATTTTGTTGCCGTCAACATCAATCTATTGAAAGGAAGGCATATCCAGCAAGATGAGTATAGGCTATTTGACATACTTGATGAATACGAAGATGAATTCAAATTCTACTATGAGCGTTTGTACCAATTGGAACTGAAAAGAAAAATCACCCATGACGTTCACTATTTCTACTTGGATTTTTCTGAAGCGAATAAAGGAAAATTAACTGCCCAGAATCTGTACCATTTTTTAACGGAGCAGCAGACCATTGTAACGCTATTGCTTCTAAACATGTACTATTCTGAATATTTCTCTTTTGAGAAGGAATTTCAATGGGAGGACATTAAAAAAGAGATACTGAATGGGGAAAATAGTGATCAGTACAAAAGGTTTTTCTTCAAGAAATTAAAAAGTGGTGGGTATTCAGACGCACAATGGAGAGATGCGAAAAAAGCAGTGGATAATGCCATTAAGAGTATTGAAAAACTGGGATGGTGTGAGCGAAAAAAAGGTATTGGAAGAGGAGAAATCCAATTTACCATTAGAGAAAGTATTGAAAGATTTGTTGAGATGTATCAATACGAGTTGAGCAATTTCGATGAGTTTGCAGAAAAAGTAAGCAAGAAAAGAATCAATGAAGAGGGTTAGTATATATTCCATATCAACAGTTGGTATTCGTCAACACTTCAACCAAGATTATTTGCTGCATGAAGATCGCACGGACTTTACCGGGTCTAATGGTTCTGGAAAATCTATCATAGCCGATTTAATGCAAATAATTTTCGTAGCTAATAAGAGGTATATAAAATTTGGCACAGAAGCTAAAGAAAGAAATATTCATACTATTCCTTACCACTCTCAAAATGAGGCATACTCTTTCTTAAACATTAGAATAGCAGAAAATCAATACATAGTCATTGGTGTTTGTATTTCTTCAAAAACAGGAGTATCTCTTAAACCTTTCACAATCACTGCCAATACAGACTTAGGTCTGAAAATTGAAGAGAATACATTCTCTACTCCCTTGTATTATAAAGATTTTTTGGCTCCATCAGGAAGGGTGCAAAATCTGAAAGAATTAGCCATACATATCAATAAAGGAAAGGGACTTAAACTCACTTCTTTCGTTCATTCAGAAAACATGAACGAATACTACGACTTTCTCTATCAAAAGGAGATTTTACCTATCAATTTGTCCAATGAGAATAGTTTGAGATCGTTTGCCACAGTAATTCAATCCTTTTCAAGAGCCACCAACCTACGCCTAAAGAGTTCTAAAGGGCTTAAAGACTTTTTGTTTGAATCTGAAAAAGAAGATCTGATAGGAGAATACAATCAGCACAAGGCAGACTTGCACAAGTTAATGAATGACTTTAGAAACCTGAAGAAAAAGATGGATTCACTTGAAGGCAAGCAAAAGGCACTTAAAACCTTAAAAGAGAAGAATGACCTATATGAACAGGTACGTTGGGATCAAAGCCGGATGGAAGTATTGTATCATAAGCACAATTCAAAAGAGGCCGAAAAAAACAGAACGGATTTAGAAAAGGAACTAACGGCATTTAGAAACAAAAAAGAATCGTTTGAAAAAGAAGTGAACCGCTTAAAATCATTGGATAAATCTCTGGAGAAGAAGAAAGATCAGATTGACGAGAAAAGCGATCAGTTGTTAAAATTGACCAAATTAGAAGATGAACTAAGGCCTATTGTAGAAGAAATTAAGTTTTGGAAAGAAACCCAGTTCCCAGATATATCGGAAGATGATAAAAAACTGCTTTCAGAGCATGAAGGCTCAAGTGATCTAGAACTCAATCAGCTTAGACAAATTTTTGGCTCATCAACCAATTTACTTAACGATTATGGCAGTTATAAAACAGTAGAAAAAAAACGTCAAGCACAAAGGGAGAAATTAGAGGCAAAAAAGATTCAACTACAGGGAGGTAAAAGGCACAAAAATAGGCTTGTTACTGTTCTAGGTAGTGTAGGGGAGAATAGTTTGTTGAATGAGGTTTTGAGTTCAGATAAAGAATTGAGCCCAGAGCAGGAAACTGTATTTATGTCTTTGCTTGAGTTAGGTTTCAAGAAACCGGAGAATCCTAAAAACGGAACTCAATATATCAATGACAAAGACATTCTAAACAAAGAATTTATTACAGAAGACCCTAAAAACAATGGAGTATGGTTAAACCTGGGGCGAATATCAGAATTCTTTGAAAAGCAGAATGATAAAAGACTATTTGTCGACCCTAAAACATTTGGTCAAGAGCTGAACAAACTAAAAGAAGGCGCACAAAAGGAATTGACCTCAATTGAAATGCAGCTCGATGAAATAGAAAAAGTACAAAATGGAGAACCCTATGACAAAGAAGTCCTTAAAGAGGATTTCGATCCAAAGCTAACTGATAACAGCTTAATCGGTCAGCTTAAAACAGCACTGATACTTTTACTAAAAAAGGATAAAGCCATTGATCTACTGGAGGAAAAAAATAAGGAGAAAATTGAATCCTTGAAGTCCTTGAATGAGAGGTTTAAGTTCAAAAAAGGAGATGATAAAATTGAGTTGCAAAATGAACTGAATGAGCAACGTAAGAAGATTGAAAAGGAATGGAAAGCAAATAAAGATGCATTAAGTAAATCGGAAAAAGAGTTAGCCCTAACTGATAAAGATATAGTGTTGCAAGTGGGGAAATGTAAATCAGCTATAGAAACACTTAATAAGCTTAAAAAAATCTTGGAAGAGAGTAGGGTGAATTTTAGTAAGAAGTTTCAGGATGTTGATTTCAAATTCATTGAAGAAGAATCGTTTGACGCAACGAAGTTTAATGAATTAAACAGGGAATTAGGAGAATTTGAAAAAGACTATCATAATGAGTATATCAGGGTTGTAAGTGCTTCTGATGAAACGAAAAATGAAACCGATGTAAACATCAACCTTCAAATCAAATCAAACACATTTAACTTTTCCATTCTCGAATCTACTCTACTGGGATCTCGGATAAAACATTTGGACAATATTAAACCAGAAATGGACAAGATGAATCGAACCCGTCTTGAATTTGTAGATGATTTATACGAGAAAATGATAAAGATTTTCTCAAAAACTGAAGAGCAATACAAAAAGTTCGATTTAAAGGTGAAAGACCTGAATGACTTCTTTAAAAACAAGAAAATAAGTGAACAATATTATTTCTCTATCGATTTTTCAACCGAAAAATGTTTGGATATTAATTGGGTCTATTCATTAAGAGAGAAGTCCAATGAGGTTTTTATGAAAGGAGAGATTCCCTTTGGTGAATCAACAGATGACTTTATTGAAAAGTTTTTTATGAGGATAGCGAAACACCGAGAAAAAGTGAGTCTGTCAGATCTGCTCAATCCCAAAAGTTATTTCCACTTATCTACCAAGATGGTGGATGAAAATGGGATTGAAAATTCCGGGAGTACAGGTGAGACATACACGGCTCTGGTATTATTGGGAATTGCCAGATTATCGCTTGTTCAAAACAAAGATAGAGGAGGCTTGAAATTTATCATATTGGAAGAAAGTTCTAACCTGGATGATACCAACTTTAACCTCTTTCCAAAAATTGCCAAAGACTATCATTACCAAATTATAACAATGACACCTAAACCCTTTGGGTCAGATTCAACAGAAGGCTGGTATTTGCATCAATTGATAAAAGGGAAAGAAAATAAAGATCTCAATTATCCTATTCCGGCAAGTTACTTCAAGACTAAAAATGCGAGAAGAAAACTATCTGGATACATAAAAGAAATGGAAGCGTGAATTGGGTAACAATGAAAAGTCTGCATAAGTTGTACCTGAATGGTATTACCAAGGCGAAACCAACTGTTTTGCGTGATGATGAGATTAAGTTTCTACTCAATTCTACGCAGGAACTTATGCACATAAACAAAATCATTAAGGTTAATCCCCATGAGAGCTTTGCTCAAACCTATGAGCGAGATTATAAGGAGAACTATCATGATGCGCTTGATCTTTTAGATCGATATAACTTGAACTCACCTTATGTACGATTTCAAGACAAAGATTTCAAAACACTATTGGAGTTGGAAAGTCAGGTCAAAAGAGGTGAACTCAAACTTCTAAGAGAGCAAATTCTTGCGGCTCATGAGTCAGTACGTGGGGTTTCCCAGATGTTCTTTAAGAATGATAAATATCTGGACGGCAAAGTTAAACTAATAGAAGCAGTTGAGAAGATTTTGGGTGTGCCTCCTTTACCATCAGGAAAAGACAAACAGTATTTGTATGTAATTCCATGCAAATCGCCTCAAAAGATAATTCTCTGTGAAAACCTGTATTACCTAAAGCTACCCGAACTAAGCCGACCAAACAATATTGAGTTATGGTTTGCGGGAGGATATAATGTTCAGATGTTGGAGCATGTTGATTTGAAAGGTTTGCCCATATACTATTCTTGCGATTGGGATTATGATGGTCTGGAAATATACAAGCTGGTAAAAGAGAGGATTAATTCGATCCAACTGCTAACGCCAAACGGAAAACCCAGAAGTATTAAAGAGTCTGAGCATGACAGCCTATGGTCTAAACAAAAAGATACTGGCTTCTATGCTGATGCTGCTTATTTTAGTGAAGAGCAACAAAGAAAAATACAAGAGTTGATCACAAATGATAATTGGATCATTGAAGAGTCAAACGACTTATTAAGAATGACGAATTGAAGTTTTCAAGCTCCATGCTTTTTTGTGAAGATTTCACACATTAGCTAGTGCAGATTTCATGGAAAACTGACTGAAAATCATGGTTTTCAGGGATTGCATGAAATCAGAAAAACACTGACCTTAGCACATATCTAAAAGTGCATTAGAAATCAATCACATGAAAACTAAACTCTTATTTTCAGGGATACTTGTAGTGATCTTTTCGTTGAAGGCCCAAGGACAAGTTGCAGACAGTGTAGAAGCACATGGATCAAGCATAGACTTCAGAAAACTAATTGATAAGGAGTTTACCCGACTCTTGACAGGAGATAATTCATCATTTGGCAGCTATGCCAAGGTGACCACAGAAGATGATATTGCTAGTATCGCGGGAACAATTAAGCTGGGAAAAAGGTGCAATTTAAACGTTACAGCAAAGGGCGGCGTATCCGAAGGGCTTATTCCACTGGTATCAGGCGGAACTACTAGTCCAAAAATTTCTTTAGGTACTCAATTAAATATAGGATTGTACAAAACAAAAGGGTTTATCTACTCTGACGGGACCGCCGGAGAAAATTTACTGTATTCTATTGATAGCTTAGGCTCTTCTGTGGATAAAAAGAAAAGGGAAATTGATAGACTTAGACAGAAATTAAGTCTTGACACTCTGGAAACTAGATTGAAAATTGATCAAAAAAAGGAGCATGTCCAAAAGCTGGATAAATTGAAATCCAAGGTTATCAGAGAGAATTCATCACGAAAGCAACTTGTGCTTGATAGTATAAACTATGCGAAAAGCAAGGTTAATTACGAGTTACAAGATTTAGTGTATCTATTGGATGACCAGCGCGCAGAGTTAGAGAGTTTAGATGATGATGAGTTGTCTCGTAGAAGACAAAATATAAATGATAAAGCCTCCGCCACCTATCGAGGGTTCTATACTGGGGAAATCCTTGAAGGATACACTATGAGCTGGTTCTCAGTTAAATCTAACCTGACCAATCGGACGTTCAAGCACTTCACAGATAGCGTAGCCTTTGATCAACAAGTTGTCAAACGACGATTCAATCATTTCGAGTTAGGTGTTCTCTGGAATTATTATTTGCATAGGACGAATCAAGCTTTCAAGACGTTATTCTTGAGTGCTGGAATATCTGTAGTGAATACTGACAACTTTGGAGACTTGTCCAGTGTCTCATTAACTACCAAGACTCCCATTACGAGTGGATCTCCAGAAAGGTATACTTCTGAGACGACAACTGTATATACTGGAACATATAATACTAACTTGTTGACTGGCAGATTTCTACTAGACGCCTATTGGTTTTTAGATCGCAAGAGTTTGCTGGCTCTTCACGTAAACCCAAGTTATTGGGTTGTAAATGGGGCTGCTCCGGAAAGATTTAATCTAAAACTTGGACTTGTAGTTGGGTTAAAGGATAAGGACGATTCAAAGAATGTTGTCAATCTTGAATTGTTCTACAACATGCTAGACATGTTTAAGGCAGTTGAAGCAGGAGATGATGAAACAATTGAAGACCGTGCAATCCTTGGTGTAAACCTAAATTTTCCTATCACATTTAAATAGATAACTATGGATGAGAAACACTTTGAAATTAATAGCGAGATAGTTAGACAGTCATTTCGTGCGGAATGCAGATCATTGAACAACCATTGGAAAGGAACTTGGCAAAACTCTTATGCAAAAGCCCAAGAACAGGCAGAGAGGCATATTAACGCACCTCACGGTAAGAACAAATTTCATGACGTGAGAATAGTAAGACGCACATATGAAGAAGCTGTTGTTTCCCTGGGTTAAAGCCTCCCGATCACATCTTTCCGCAAACCAGTAATTTTCTGAATAAACTCGGTATCCATCCCTTCATCTTTCAGTTTCTTGGCAATTTCTTTAGCCTTAGCTTTTTCAGCTTTTTCCTTCTCTATTTGGAGTTTGATCTCTTGAAGCTGTGTTTTCTCTCTGGTTTGTAGTTCGTAACGACCGTTGTTTTCTAGTTCTTTGAAAATACCTTCTGCTGCCAAGCTAGTATAGGATTCTTCTGAAATGATAAACGAGTCAATCACCTTAATTTTGAGCAATTTTCCAGATTTGATCATCCGATCAGTAAAGTCCAGGTCTTCTTGAGATGGATCTAAGTTCCCAGATGGATGATTGTGTACCAAGATCATTTTAGTTGCCAACTTATAGATACCCATTCTGAAAACGTCCGCTGGATCAGAACTTACGCGATTATTTGCGCCTAAACCAATGAGTTCAACAAAGAGGATTTTATTGCGATTATCTAGGCCGACTACCCAAAAGTGTTCCTGATTGCGTCCAATTTTGTTTTCGCGGAGCAAAATTTGCTGCATCACATTGTACAAATCCTCTGAATTTAGAATCTGTATTTTTTGCTCTTGTGTTAATCGGACATTCATAGGCTCTAAGTTACGAATTCAAATAAACTTATTATCTCAAAGTAACTGATGGGAAATTTGAAAAGTAACGCACAAAACTATCTTGAAAAGAGCTATGTGTAAATGGTCTAAACTCCATAATAGGAGAGGAGATCAGCGATAATTACATGATATTTCATTAGTGCCAATAGCTTGCAATTATGTTAAATAGAAAACGAGCATCCAAAGTGCGTTGGCAATGAAGAAAAAGACGGGCGTGTGCTGGGGTGAATTTGTGGCTTCAAGAAATAGCAATGGTCCTTGGATTTCTTGAAATTCTGAAAGAATTGGGCTGTGCAACAGCCATAGACACAAAGAGCGGGCGGATAGTATTTTTTTCTTCTTGATTTTTTGTTTCGTTTTGTATCAAGACAAAATGAAAGGAGAATCATGTAAAGTTTCTAATAACCGAATAATAATCAATCGGAGCGATACAGTAAAACTGATACACGGGCTGGCCGGAGGGCAATGGCAATTGTGCGTGAAGAAATTTTTTATCATAAAAAATTTAAGAAAAGCAATTTAGCGCCAACGTGGAACGGGCCGTAGCGGCAATTTAGCATAACGACTAATTATCGCGACAAAACCATGATAGGAACCACAGGCGGTAAACGAATGATGATAAATAGAAAAGACTATTTACCTGGAACGAAAGTGCAAGGCAAGCGGAATGCAATGTAGCGCAGACATAATATGTGATACCTCCAAAATAAAATCAAGAACATCATTTTCTCTCAAACTCTTTATTAGAAAGGGAAAGACTAAAGTTAGTCCTCTAAACTAACCTCTGGAATCTAAGTCAAAGTTTATTCTAATCAATGGAAAACTAATCTTGAATTTAAGTTAGAACATTCGTATTTCACTCTTTAAAGTAATCAAATCTCAAAATGCATTCCTTCCTTTAAAAGCTTTTGATATTTGGTTTTATTGAATCTGAATAAGTTGCCTGGTCTTCCTGCTCCGGTGGATTTAGCTTTTTCATCCAACTCTTCAAGAATATCCAGACTCATAATTTTCTTTTTGAAATTCCGCCTATCAATCGCACGGTTGAGTAGGGTGGAGTATAACTGTTCCAGATCCGAGAATGGAAACTTCTTGTCCAGCAATTCAAAACCGATAGGTTGGTAACGGATTTTTGATCTTAAACGTTCTATGGCTTGATTAAGGATGTGTTGATGATCGAAGGCAAGTTCAGGAAGTTCTTCAATATTAAACCACATGGCTTCTTCGGCATCTGTTGATGCCTTGAGTTTGCTGAACTCACCGGATTTCACCAAACCAAAATATGCTACGGAGACCACTCTTTGTCTTGGGTCACGATTGGGCTTTCCAAAACTGTACAACTGTTCAAGATAGTTAATACTTACACCAGTCTCTTCAAACAACTCTCTTTCTACAGCCTCTTCCAAAGACTCATCATCTAACACAAAACCACCAGGAATGGCCCATTTTCCTTTGAAGGGATCGTATTTACGTTTGATCAGAAGAATCGAAACACCTTCGTGTTTGCTATATCCAAATACGATTGCGTCTACTGCTAGTTTTATATTTTGTAGCGTTTTCATCACTCAAAAATAGCAAGAAAATAAAATGTGTCAAAAAAACACAAAATATATTTTGATTAGTGAAGTTCTAGAATTAGATTTGCGTTAATAAAACACAAATTAAAATGTACTCTTTAGGTTGGTTGAAAGACAAAGTCAATAGAAAACAAAAGGTTAAGTATCTTATGTTTTGGGGGCATAAACCACAGAATAAATTTCATATTGACTCGTCCTGTTTCAGTCAATGGTACAGTAGTTCTTTCTCCATAAATGGAGTTGCTTTTAAGACAGCGGAGCATTGGATGATGTACGAAAAAGCCAGACTCTTTGAGGATGATAAGATTCAAGAAAAGATTCTTTTGAGTAATTCTCCGGGGGCAGCAAAGGCCCTGGGAAGAGAAGTAAGCGGTTTTTCTCAAAGTATATGGGACGATCAAAAAGTATCTATAGTTACTAAGGGGAATTATCACAAATTTTCTCAAAATGAGAGTTTAAAGCATTTTCTTTTGAATACAGGAGAGAGGGTATTGGTTGAAGCGAGTCCAGTAGACAAAATATGGGGCATAGGGCTGGCTGGAAATCATGACCATTCGCATAATCCCCATAAATGGAAAGGACAGAATCTATTAGGTTTTGTGCTGATGGAAGTAAGGGATCAATTAAGAAATGAATAAGAAATAATGAGTGAAATAACATATATAAAAGGAGATGCAACAACTCCAGTTGGAGATGGTAATAAGATAATTGTCCACGTTTGTAATGATATTGGAGGATGGGGTAAGGGATTTGTAATGGCTATTTCAAAAAGATGGAAATCTCCCGAGCAGAATTATCGAGAATGGCATAAAAGCCAGAAGAAGTTTGGTTTAGGTGAGGTTCAATACGTTAAGGTGGAAAACGATTTGTTGATAGCGAACTTAATAGGTCAACATAAAATTCGTAAAGATGATGATGGAAACCCTCCAATTAGATATGATGCCATTTCAGCAGGTTTAAGGGATGTCGCAAAAAAAGCTCAGGAATACAATGCTTCAGTTCACATGCCAAGAATTGGTTGTGGATTGGCTGGAGGGAAATGGGAGAAAATAGAACCCATTATTGGTAAAGAACTGCTCTCTAAGGATATTGCAGTTGTCGTATATGACTTTGAATAAAATCTATAAGATGAAAACTTTATATAGACCAATAGGTGTTAGAGAATACATACTAATTAAGCAGTCTGGTTACAAGGCTTTTCCACCAAGATTAGATTGGCAGCCTATCTTTTACCCAGTATTAAATCAGGCCTATGCTGAGCAGATAGCGCATGACTGGAATACGCAGGATGAGTTTTCAGGTTACTGTGGATTGGTAACATCTTTCAATGTAAACTCAAATTATCTGCAAAGGTTTCCTGTGCAAAATGTGGGTAGTGGTATGCACGATGAGCTTTGGGTGCCAGCAGAAGAGCTCTTGGAGTTTAATGACAACATAGTTGGTGGAATTCGAGTAGTCAATGCCTTTTTTGGAGATAATTTCTCAATTGGTAAGAATGAAATTGTTGGAACTTATTATGATCGATTCAAATAACAGAATAAAAAGTATTTGACATGTGGTTTAAAAAAATAATGGGGTTTGAAGAAAAGAACCCTGAATTCGTAAGAAGTAACGTAATGGTTGAAGGCGAGTTCCTTACTTCTAAAGTAAATGGGAATACATATCAACATGGCAAACTGGAAGTTCCTCTATTAGAAGAGCTAAGAGATAAAACAAGTGCAATAGCTTCAAGTGGAACAAAACTATCAGTTTCTGAGTGTGTAGGAAATGTTCAGGAACTCCATAAAAAAGAGGAGAATGAAGGTGCTCTTTTTCAAGCAGCTTCTCAATTCAATCTACTTGAAATGGTGGGGCCTGATGTAACTCCTGAATGGGGCATTGATATCTATGAAAAGGATTTTACCCAAGGGCCAGCATGTGCAATAGCATGCGGAGCGGGAACAATATTTAGAAATTACTTTGTAAATGTTGATGGACAAATTGGGCAAACAGCTGCCAAGCAAATAGACTGTCTGGATGAGATGGGTAAATATTTGAATAACGAAGAATTACTTCTTTGGAAAATGTCTAATGGCTATGCACTGTGCACTCAGCAAGGTCTTTTGAGGATTAACAAAATACTTTCTGAACTTTCGGATCTGGACAGGGAAAAATTAAAGGGCAAACTTAAAACGGGTATTCATTGGAATACAGAAGTTACAATTTGCGATAAAAAACAGCTTGTAAGCCAAATATATTGTTCGGCCCTGCCCGTTGCTTATTCGAATATTAATCCTATATATTGGGAAGGGTTTTCAAGGTTAATCCTGGAGGCAACTTATGAAGCAACATTTCGTACGGCTTTGTTGAACTCAGAAGTTACAGGGAACAATAAAGTTTTTTTAACTCTTGTAGGAGGAGGAGCTTTTGGTAACTATCAAAACTGGATACTCGAATCACTTGCTAAATCATTGGAACAATTTAAAGAGAGTGCTTTGGAAGTAATAGTGGTTAGTTATGGAGGGTCGAATAGTGGTGTTCAGAGATTAATAAAGGGTTTCTAATTATTATGGAGTGACCTTCGTTTGTTTTGACGAAGAAAACTATCAGATTTATAAAACATGGTTAAATGAGTAAACAACATAAACATATCAGTAAATTAATGAGCCTAATTCTCCGGCATAAACCTGAACATATTGGGGCTAAATTGGATGAAAATGGTTGGTTGACCACTGAAGAGCTTATCACTGGTATCAATAAGAAAGGAATGAGTTTGGATCTTGAACTCTTGAAAACCATCGTAGAAGAAAACGACAAACAGAGGTTCGTATTGAGTGATGATAACTCTAAAATACGTGCTAATCAGGGACATTCTATAGAGGTTAATCTGGAGATGGAGGTTAAAACTCCACCCGAGTTCCTCTATCATGGGACCGTTCAAAAGTTCATTCAGAATATCAAAGAACAAGGACTTTTAAAGATGAATCGGCAACATGTACATTTGAGTGCCGACAGAGAGACTGCCATTAAAGTAGGACAGAGGAGAGGAAAACCCATCATACTGTCGGTCAGAGCTGGTGACTTATATAGAGACGGCATGTCGTTTTATCAATCAAAGAATGGAGTTTGGTTGACAGACCATGTTCCATCAACTTTTATAGAATTTAAATGATGACTAAGAAAGAGATTAACAAAGAGATCTTTATCGTGGAGAATTTTCTTACGGTTGAAGAATGCAGCGGTTACTTAGATCGTTTCCAAAATGAAAGTTTTCAAGAAGCAAAGGTCAATATTGATGGAGAGCAAGTCATGTTTAAAGGAATTCGAAACAATGATAGAATTCTATTTTTTGATGAATCCCTGGCACATGAACTTTGGATGAAAATAAGAGAGTTTGTACCGCAGGAATTGGGACTTTACTCCGCATCTGGATTAAATGAAATGTTTAGAGTTTACAAATACTCCAAGGGGCAACGCTTTAAAATGCACATGGATGGAAGTTATCAAAAGAGTGAAAACGAGCAGAGCTTTTACTCTTTTCTAATCTATTTGAATGATGATTTTACTGGAGGAGAAACAGAGTTCAGAAAGCTTGGTGTTATTAAGCCGCAAAAGGGACTTGCTTTAGTTTTTAGACATCGAAATAGACATGAAGGCAAAGAGGTTAAGTCTGGTGTGAAATACGTTTTACGCACGGACATTATGTATGCAAACGAGGATGAGTAGAACAATAGTCATAGGAGATATCCATGGAGGTCTAAGAGCCTTAAAAGAATTGATCGCAAATATTCAGATCAATGCAAATGATCATCTAATTTTCTTGGGCGACTATGTGGACGGATGGAGTGAATCTGCTCAGCTCATCCAGTTTCTAATTGAACTTGAAAAAACACACAAGTGTGATTTTATTTTTGGAAACCATGATGCTTGGTGTCATGATTGGCTGGAAAATGATCTATCAAATGATATATGGCTGAAACATGGAGGGAAATCCACAATAGAGAGTTATGCTGAATTTTCAGAATCAGAAAAGATGGCCCATCTGGCTTTTTTCAAAAGGATGAAAAATTATTTGGTGGATAGTGAAAACAGGTTGTTTATTCATGCTGGGTATTCATCTATGCATGGACCTGAAAGGGAGCATTATCAAAGTAATTACAGATGGGACAGAACACTTAGGGAGACAGCGCTTGCAGTCCATGGAAAAGTTCAGAAGGACGATAGAGTATTTCCAAAACGCCATAAATTGTTCAAGGAAATCTATATTGGCCATACTCCGACATTGGAGTGGGGTATAGACCATCCCTGGAATAGATTAAATGTTTGGAATCTCGATACGGGAGCAGCCTTTATGGGAAAATTGTCTGCGTTGGATATAGATTCAAAGGTTTACTGGCAAAGTAGTCCTGTTCATAGTTTGTATAAAGGGGAAAAAGGGCGTAATAAATAATTTGTGTATTTATTACGCAAATAAAATAATATTGTTACCTTTATATCAAACTTGATGATTATGAATGCACTTTTAATGACAGATGGTTACAAAACTGGCCATCACCAACAATACCCTGAAGGAACCCAAGAAGTTTACTCTAACTGGACACCACGCAGTAACAAATATGCTCCAAATGGATCTGAAAAAGTGTTGTCATTTGGTCAGCAATATGTTTTTAAATGGTTGCACAATTATTTCCAAGCTCATTTCTTCTCAAAACCTAAATCAGAAGTCTGTGATGATATAAAGACTGAGCTATCTCTTTATCTGAATTGTGATTATGATGTCAGTCATTTTGAACAACTTCACGATTTGCAATACCTGCCGATTAGGGTGAAATCCCTTCCAGAAGGCACTGAAGTATCGATTCGAGTACCTATGATTTCAGTAGTTAATACACATCCCGAATTTTACTGGGTCACCAATTTCCTGGAGACAATACTATCTACCTGTTTATGGCAACCAATGACCTCTGCTACTATTGCCTTAAACTATAAGCGTATTTTTAAGAAGTGGGCCGAAAAAACGGATCCAGACAACCTTGGATTTATTGAGTTTCAAGGACATGATTTCTCCATGAGAGGAATGGGCGGGTTAGAAAGTGCTCTGGCATCAGGAATGGGGCATGCAGCCGTGTTTTTAGGATCGGATACGTTACCTGTTATAAGTGGTATGAGACAATATTATGAAGCAAAAGACTTTGTTGTTGGTTCCGTTAATGCCACAGAGCATTCTGTAATGTGCGCTGGAACAAAAGATGATGAAATAGGAACTTTTAAATACCTCATGGAGACTTATCCAACAGGAATTTTGTCTGTGGTGAGCGATACATGGGATTTATGGAAGGTTTTGACGGAATACATTCCTGCACTTAAAAGTGATGTTCTTGCCCGAGATGGTAAATTGGTCATACGACCAGATAGTGGAGATCCTGTTGATATTATCTGTGGCGAAAAAAAAGAAGGCAACACACCTCAGGAAAAGGGAGTGGTTGAATTGTTATGGGACGTATTCGGAGGAACCATTAATGATCAGGGATATAAGGTGCTTGATCCACACATAGGTGCTATTTATGGTGACAGTATTACAACGGAGCGTGCCGAAAATATATGCCAAAGACTTCACGAAAAGGGATTTGCCAGCACCAATGTGGTTTTGGGGATTGGCTCTTTTACCTATCAATTTAATACACGAGACACCTTTGGATTTGCCATGAAAGCTACCTCTGTGGTAGTAAATGGAGTTAGAAGAGAAATCTATAAAGATCCTGTAACTGATGATGGGGTCAAGAAATCGGCTAAGGGTCTGATTAGAGTGGATTTTGAAGATGGAAATTACGTTTTGAAAGATCAGGTTTCAGAAGAACAGGAGAGGGGAGGTGAATTGAAAGTGATTTATGAGAACGGCAAGTTTTACAATTCCGTTAATCTAAACGAAATAAGAACAAGAATCAACACTATTATATAAGATCATGTATAAAACTGAAGTATATCGAGATGGTCAGGTAACAGCCAAGATACTAGAGGATGGAAACTTGAAAGTGGAGATTAGAGGAAATTCTTATCAGGATCTTTTTGAAGCAGCCTCTATTAAAGAGGCATGGGATGAGAAGAACAAACTCAATAAACATCTAACTTCTGAATTGTGGATTTGGTGCTTAATAGGCCAACGCTCAGATAGAAGATTTGGAGAAGGACAGTCATTTGATTTGATAGTGATTGCTAGATTCATTAACTCAATGTCTTTTGACACTGTAAAGGTGTTTCATCCTCACAGTTCGGTATCATTGGCACTCATTGAAAATTCGGAAGTCATATCTCATTTCCCGCAGGTCAAACAGGTGTATGAGACATTGAATAAACCAGTTTTGGTAAGCCCTGACGCTGGAGCCTACAAAACCACCCATGAAATTGCTGAGAAACTCAATGCAAGCCTTGTACCATCTAATAAAGTTAGGATTAACGGTCAGCCTTCTATACAAATACAAGGAGATGTCGACGGGCAAGATTGTCTAATTGTAGATGATTTGGCTGACGGTGGTCGCACATTCCAATTGTTGGCACTGTCACTTAAAAAACAAGGTGCCAACAAGGTTTATTTATATGTGTCTCATGGTCAGTTCAATCATGGTTTTGAGGAATTGAAGCAAAGTATCGATCACATCTATTGCACCAACAGTTACCGTGATATTGAAGATATGTTTGTTACCCAGTTAAAGGTGTTGGGAGGTAATTAATCTGCCTCCCAAATCACCTCATGCGCCTCATCCAATGCAGGAGGTTCCAATTTGTTGATTAACCTGTCCAGTGCTCCTTGAGGTATTGGGTGTTCTCTTGTTCGGTTCCGCTTCATTAATTCTGGATAAGGTACTTCCAAATAAACAATTGTTATCCTCGCCTTGTAGGTCGTGAATAAACTAATTAATTGATCCCGCATTTGTCTAGTGATATTGGTAGCATTCCAGACAAATGATGTTTTGGATCTCAAATATTCTCTGGCTTGTTCTTTGGCCAGCTGAACAACTCTACCATTCCCTTTTTTGTCCGTTGGAGAAATTTTTAATGAGCATCTAATATCGTCTAAAGAAATGACCTTCCAATCTTTGAAATTTCTGGATATATAGGTGTCCTTGCCAGCTCCTGGAACAGCGCACATCATGATTACCTGACAATTGGTGTTATCAAAAGGATCATAATCAGGACTTTCTTTTTCTTTTTGGAAATAATTGAATCTGGCCAAACTACTGGGGAATTCTCTTGGGCTTTCCCAACAGTGATTCTCTAGACACAATTCCTTGAAATACTCAACACGATCTAACATCTCTCTTTCATCTGTACATATTCTTCCCAGTATGTCAGACTTGGCTAACAAGTACAAGGATTTCATGCTAACTTGAAGTGAGGCAGCTATGATGGCCTTTTGTGTATTTGGTTTGTCTAAGGCCCAAATAGGCAGCCCATGAAATCTTACCAACTTGGACACTTCTTCTCTGATTTTAAATGGAGTAGGGATGTCCTTAAACAAAATGGCCCTGGTTGTTTTCTCTCCTTTTTTAGCATGGCCAGGAGAAATGATTCTTCCATTTTCCTCTGTTGTGGTAGAGCGCTTTTCAATGTCGTGCATGACAGCAGCTGCAATCAAAACATGCTGTTGTTGCTCTCCCAATGTCATGAATTCAGGAAGTTTCATTAGAGATTTAACCACCATTTCCGTGTGAATCCAAACGTCTCCTTCTGCATGATGAATTGGGTCTTGCGGGACACCTTCCATGTCCCGCACCCAATTAAACTCTGAAGTCAACTGACTCCAATTATATGTATGGTATAGTTTCCACATAATTTATCTTTTTTCCCATTTCAAAGGCGCACGTCTCCATTTTCGTGTCCAATGTTTATCAGTTTTTACATGTTCTTTTCTAACATATTTGAACACATTTTCTGCAAAGTCATTGACCGAATACGATTCTACGTTTCTACTCACAATGCCCTCCATAGAGCATGATTTATTTGTGACAATATCGCATGAATCGAAGGCACTAACACCTTTGGTTAATTCAATTGTTTCTTGTTCGAACTGTGGTCTATCTATGGGATGAACCATTTTCAACTCAGGAACTGTTGGGAAATCCATGATTCCTGCATAAAATTTGGTTTCTTCCCACGACAACCATTTATCACCTTCCCGCACAGCAAATACATAGAAGTGAGCATCTAGTTTTTGATACTCTATTGAATGTATGGCATACAAATTCTCCCCAAACACTTCCAAATCACCAAGATCTCTTTTTAACCAACCCCATTTTTCTTTAAGGTAATTGGCCCAAGGATGTCTGGTAGGCACAGCATGTGATCTGGCAAATACCCCTAACTTACTGATACAAGTATTTTCGCCATCTAGCTTTTCCGTATGAACGACTTGTTCAATTTTAGAAATGTGTTCCCAATAGTGGTGATTTATTCGATCATCACTCGTGGTTCCAGGAGAAAAGGGAAAATGATAAGTTCTTCCATATTTTCTCGAAATACTCATCTTTTCTCTTTTTAATTTAACAATAAATGCGTTAGACCACTAAAGGTCTTAGGATTGTTGCCGTTACATGATTTCTAGTGTTTTAATTGTTTATCACTTCTTTCTTTTTTTCTTACTCTTTTTACTCTTCTTCTTTTTGTTTGAGCTCATCTTTTTCTTCAGTCTTTTCTGATCGTCTTCTACCGACCAAAGCTGATACTGATCAAGCGCCAATTTTGAAGCTGACTTAAGCAATTTCTTAGCTTCTTTATATTGACCCTGTGCTTCCTTCAATAAGGCTTTTTTCTGGAGCAAATTACTCTTACAAACACCGTCGATAGTTAGGCCATAGTCGATTAACTTATCTGCTTTGTTGTAGGCTTCCATTGACACTAAAAGTTTTGCATAATGCGTATAAACTTCACGGAATTGTGGATTGTTAACCACGACCGATGAAAAGTGGAATTCGGCTGCATCATAATCGTGCAAGTACCACAGGCAATAACAGCCCATCAAAAAGTTGGCGCCTGCGTGATCAGGATCATAACTCAATGCATAAGTGAGATCCTGGGTTGATGCCTCCATGTCAAATCCAAAGTTCTGTCTGGCTTTCAAATAGTATTGATCTGCTAGTGTAAATGGCATTTTTCTAATTTATTTTCAAGGGATGTCCCTTTTAAGTTCTTGTTTTAATCGTTGTCTTTTGTTCTTGAAAGACTTCCTCTTTTTGTTGCTTTTGAAGTCTGATCCCTGAAAAGTTCTAACTGGATTGCCACGCTCTAATTCGTTGTGATTTTGCCAGTTAGACCGAATCTGATCTCCTTTCGCTTCTAAGTCTTTTATTTGCAGCAATTGAATCAATCTTTCTTTTGCTTTCTTCTTGTTCTGGGATTGAGATCTACTGTCAGATGCCAAAACAGACAGTCCTGATGGCAAATGCTTTGCCCGAACTGCTGTGCTTACTTTATTGACATGCTGTCCGCCTGGACCACCAGATCGAATGGCTTCAAATTGAATGTCATTATGGTTCAACTTAAGATTCAAACCAATTGGGTCAATTTCGTTAACACCAACAAACCAGTTCTTGCGCTTATGGTGTTTTCTGAATTGACTTTGCCCAACCCATTTGATCGTCCCAACCCAGCTTTCCAGAAAAGATGTTAAGTCATTTCCATTAAGCTGGATGGTAGCCGACACCAAGGTCCGATTTTCATTACCTGTTTGGCGATCTACTATATCATGCTTGATGCCTTGGTTTTGAGCTTCTTGAATTAGTTTCTTCAAAACCTGAGCCACCACCCAGCAGCACTCAGCAGGGCCTCTTCCAGATGTTATTTGTATCAATTTTTCCATGGTTTTATGCTTTATCCATTCTAACTATTTTGGGATAAAATTTCCCTTCAACTTTTACCAAATCCTGTTGACTATTCATGACTTTGTCTATTCGCTTATAAGCCATTGGCGCCTCATCAATTCCTCCGCCAATGAGTGTAACTCCAGCCTTTTTCAATTCATCTCTCACTTGTTTTCCGGTGAAAGATTGTCTGGCCTTTGTTCTACTCATTTGTCGACCTGCTCCATGTGATGCCGATTGTAATGAATGGGTATTACCCAGACCACTTACAATCATGCCTGGATCCGTCATAGTGGCTGGAATAATGCCCATCTCACCTAGTTTCGCTGGCGTAGCTCCTTTTCTATGAACAATCAGCTCTCGACCGTCATCTTGGCGCTCTTTCCAAGCGAAATTGTGGTGATTTTCGACCTTGATAGGGTTCTTTAAACCAAATACTTTGGCCAATTTCTGATGAATGACATCATGACAAGCTTTCGCATAATCTCCAGCCAGATTCATGGCCAACCAATATTCTTGACCGGCTTCAGAATCCATATCCAACCAGGCTAAATGTTCATAGCCTTTCGGCAGCCAACAAGTGTCTTTGGCCACCTTGGTATAGTATTGAGCAATGGTAGCACCAAATCCGCGTGAACCAGAGTGGGAGAGGAGGCCAACATAATTTCCAGCGTCCAAACCAAATCGATTCCCAGGTTGAAGCTCAACCACACCAACTTCCACAAAATGATTTCCAGATCCAGAAGTTCCTAATTGGTGAACCGCTTTGCTGTGAAGCTGCCTTAACAATTCCGTCTCCTGAAATTCAGGTCTGTCAAGAACTTCATGGTCGTTGTTGGAAGCATCATTTTGCTTTCTAATACCAAAATGCGTGTGCTCTTTCAAAGCCGTCTTGATTTGGAATGCGTTTCGATTAACAAATTCAGCTGGCACATCAAAGATGCTCAAAGCCATTCTGCAACCAATATCCAAACCAATGGCATATGGAATTATCTCGTTTTGTGTTGCCAAAACTCCGCCAATAGGTAAACCATAACCCACGTGCGCATCAGGCATTAAAGCACCTTTTTTTGCAACAGGCAGAGACATAGCCAAATCCATTTGATGAACAGTGTTTTGTGAAATGAACTGCCTACCATAAACTTTGTAGGGTTTAGGCGATTCATCAACAGCATAACTGGTTCCATCTTGAGTTTTAACCACAGGCGCAAATTCTTCTGCAATAGGAGCCAATGTATTATGACTCAAATAGTCTTCAGGATGTAAAAGAACGTTTTCTAATAATTCAAGCTTTTCAGCTTTGGACAAGTGTTTGAAGTACATTGCCATGATGTTAATTGCCAAACTTCTAGACTTATCCGATTTATAATTTATTTTTCTAAGGTCTTTGCCCTTAAGTTTCGATTTGCCCATAGCGTATCGTTTTAGCCGACCAGTATGTATTGAACACAATACATACCGGGAGGTAGTTAGTTGACCAATAATTCGATCGTAAAAAAAAGATTTGATTTGTTGCGCCGTTGGCAAGCCTCTGGCGACCAATGGATCCGAAAGGGCACAAAAAAACCCGATCGAATGGATCAGGCATATAGATTCAAAAACCAGATTATTATCTAGCTTTCCCTGATCACTTTGGCGATATAGTTGTTCAAACTTAGCATAGGCAGTCCTCCATCTTTTATTTCCTGATGTAGGAATTTCTAATTCTCTTTCGAGACGCAAACATAAAACATCAGGTTGCTTATTTCCAAATGTTTTTTTTCGATTTTGGAGGTCCCTACGTAGTAGGGAATTTTTTTCACCATCGCTTTAAACAATATAAGACAGGCTTTCTTTATAATTACCTAATTTTTCAAGACCATCACTTTGTTCCCAAACTGGTTTTGTATAGTTAACTTTTGATAACCCGCAAGACTAATACTGTTTTGTATAGTTTTGGTTAATGTTCAAGTCAATGCAAAGAACCATTCTCTCACCATTGGTACTACTTCTAGGATCTATTCATTTAATGTCCTGCTCTTCAACGGATAACAATGGAGCGAATGACAAAAAAGAGCTTTCATCTAAAACTGAAATCGATTATTCAACCATTTTAAAAGGTGTATGGGGATTGGGATCCGATTGGGGAATTAGTTCCAATGGTGATACCATTGTTGGTGATTATTTTGGAAGTGTCAAGTTTGATTTTAGATCGAGAGGTGTACTATTCATAATAGGAGATAGCATGACTCCTGACAAGGAGCTCATTGAGGTTGAGCTTTCTCCAGTTTACTATTCAATAAAAGGTGCAAAATTCAAGATTGATTCTTTAAAGGAAGCATATTTCTTGGATAGTTCAGAAGAATATGACCTTAAAATGCCGTACCCATTTTCTTTGAGCTTGATACCTCAAGATTTGAGGAAAAATCGAGCATTAGGACTAACCAATATGGAGTTGCTTGAAAAATATTGTGATGAACAAAATCAGAAAAATAAATAGTGCAAACAACTGAATCTTTGTGAACATGGCTTAGAATAATTGACCAAAGAAAGGGTTACTTTCAGAATTTAATAGGTATGTAACATCAAATAAAGCAATGTTATCATGAGAAGTATGCTAAAGAATATTTGGAAGGCAGACCATCATTGGGCGGGAATGTTTCTTTCGGTCGTGTTTAACTTTATCTTGGGGGGAGCCCTAATTTTCATCTTGATTTTATACCTCAGTTTTGGAGAGTATCAAGGTAAACCGGATGTTGAAGGTGTTCGTTGGTGGTACTTTGCTAGATTGAGTCTCTATTTGTGTGTGGCTTACTTGCCGTACACACTTCTGGTTGTCTTTTCATATCGAGCCAAGAGCTTTGGCGCTGCAAAGATTGGCTTGGTAGGTATGATTATGACTTTGGGCTGTCATCTAGTTGTAGGGCTTATTGTATTTAATACTGATATGTTAGGAACAGGAAGCTTAACGGATGAACAAAAAGCTGTTTTGCATGAAATGGAAGAAGACTGTCAATGTAATGTGCGAATTGGATTTGATCCCAATTTAGGAGAAGAGAGCGATTCACGGAATCTGCCTCTAATGCTTAATTACAATAATTCCAAAATCAACCAATGTTTAATGATTGAAGATACTTTACTCAAAAAGAGTAGGAGGTATTGCGAAAAAATCAGCTCAAATTTTGGAGCATCTCAGGCATATACAATTTTAACTGTGACTTTTTATGCTTCAGATTTTGGTTATAGGTCAGAATCCCCGTATTGCAGTCGCAGTTATACGTATAACCTCAAGACAAATGAACTCATAGAAAAAAGCGAATCGGGTCGAAGAACTAGAATTAAGCGACAAATAGAGGAAGGATATGTTGAGTGATTTTGTTTGAACCATTTAGCTTTTTATTAACTTCACTAAGCTAGTTTAAGTATTGAAAAATGGAAGATCCAATTGACCATATAGCCCCAAAACTGAATTACCAGTATAAGTTTAAAATTGTTCCCGTGGTTATTTTAAGTTTTCTGGCCATTGCTATGACGGTGCTTAAGGAAATGAACGTTCCTGGAGGTGCATTTTTTGGACTTTTGTTTACTTCTATTTTAGCTGGGTTCAGTATTTTCTCATTTCTAATCTTACGAGGAACAAGCATGTTGAATAATGTTTATTTCGGACTATCCATAATTTGGATTTGTGTATTGGTATGGGGAGCATTTTTTAATGGCGGTTATCCTTTCAACTGGAGAGGGCTGTCATACATTTTTCCCTTTATACTTTTAATCAATTTAATAGGATTTCTGTTTTATAGAAGTAAGAAAAAAAGACTTGGATAAGTTATTTCCTCGTATCTGTACCATCACAATAAATTGACATTACATAAGTATGTCAAGATTTATAATTTCAATACTGTTATTGTTCTGGATAGGAATAAGAGAAGGTTATTCCCAAACAATTGATTCAACTGTTTTTGTAGATATTTATTGGGGAGATTTGGACCCTTTTTCTGATCAAAACAAATATCAATCATTCTCCAACAAAAATGAGCTCTACAATCGAGTAAGAGCAGGAATGATCTTTCATTCAAATGGTACATTTGAGGAGATTCCCGTCAGGTCGTGTGGATTTAGTAGGAAACCGTTTAAAGGCACATGGCAACTGAAAGCTGGTGTAATTGAAGTGAAAATTTATGATTGGTTGGCCTGGAAGTATAAGGTACTGGAATTTGGCAAGGGATGGATGAAATTGAAATACTGGATTGAAATGGAATAACATGGTTGTATTTTCCAAGTTGGACAAAATTGAGCTATTTTCGGAGGCAAATGAATTACAGGGAATTGCAAAAACAAGTGAATCGATTACGTGCTTGGGATATATCATTCCATATTGCACTTGGTATTGGGATTTCATTTGCAGGTCTCTACTTTATTTATCTGTTGAATTATACTGAATGGTACGAACAAACCAATTTTAGAAATGGAGGAAAGAATATTTCTGTTTTTGGAATATATCTATTGTCTATTGGGATGATTTTATTTGGTGTTAGGGAGGTCATAAAAACCATCAAAGATTTTAAGCTTAAAGAAGTAAGATCAAAATTATCCATACATCAAAACAAACAGTTGGTTGCTAATGTTTTCGAACACTTTAAAATAGCCAGACTACCAAATCCTATTCATAAAAGTTCCAAAGTTACAGGAATCGAATTCTGGAAATACAGATACAATGGCAATTTTGGAATTAAGCACAACTATTATGTTTTTGTATATGACCATGGAATTTATCTATGCGCTTTCAACTCAGATTTTAGAGGCTATTATTCAGGTGTAGGTTCTCAAAAAAAACTGAAGTTGATAATTGAAAAACTTAAAGTTGAAATGAACTAATTTTGATCTGTGTCAGAAAAGAAATTACTCATACTAGATCTGGATGAAACGTTAATTCACGCAACCCCCATACCTCTAGATAGAGCGTCTGAATATCATTTTGATGAATACTCAATATACGTTCGTCCAGGTCTGGAAGAATTTTTGAACGGTTGCAAAGAAAAATATGATGTGGCTATTTGGTCTTCGGCGGATGATGATTATGTACACTCTATAGTAGAATTGGTTAAGCCAAAGGAGTTTGATTTTGTATTTGTATGGGAAAGAAGTAGATGTACAACAAGAAGACATTTCAGTTTGGACAAATACGTATTTGAAAAACGGCTAAAAAAAGCCAAGAAACTAGGCTACTCAATAGAGCATATGTTAATAGTTGATGATTCACCTGAGAAAACCAGAGAGAATTATGGAAACGCCATTTATGTTAAAGAGTTTAATGGAGATTTATCAGATAACGAACTTGAAATATTATTGGAATATTTGAACAAAATAGCTAATAAAGATAATTTGAGAAGGATTGAAAAGCGAGGGTGGAGAAATACCAGGTGAATTAACTTTGTTGTTGTTGGGAAGTATATAAAGTATTAGTTATCATGGTTAAACTTCAGTTTTTCTGGGAATTTGATATAAGCACTGGATTGCCGATAGATCTTGGAATGTATGCTCCAGAGTTATTTGATCGGTTTATTCTAGATGAGCCTGATGAAAATGGTTGGAGCTCATTAACTGAACAACCAAATATCAAAGTATCCACCGACCAATTAGGGATTATAAATAAAATTAGTGTCTTAAGACCATTGGAGGTTCCATTTATGAATTTTTCCACCGACCCATATGATCTTAAGCAAAGAGAGCTAATCCTAGATAGGATGGACGAGTCATTTACTAGAATGAAAGATATAAAAACAATGGAAGAGGCTAGAAATTCGGGACAAACTTTTGTTACAGTCATTTTTCGAGATACTCTTGCAACTATGATATTTATTTGTTCGCCAGATAAACAATGAGGCTTTTTTATTCCAATTACTCACCATTTATTCTCCCATACTTTTTAAATTAGGACTCGTTCTGGAGATCAATGGGGAAAAAGAAAATTCAAAATGCCATAAAGTTCTATAATCAGTGCTTTCAACTGGACAATCAGGAACACACTTTGTGGGATCTACTTGCAAAAAAGCACGATTTCTCACATGTCTGCGATAATGACCAGTATCAAGAGGTCTTGAGAACATATACACTGGGACTTAATGATGAATTCGCAGAATCCATTAGATCCAGAATTTACTACTATCGAAGGGAAAAGAAGTTCATTGCGGCCTATGGAGTGATTACAGGTAAACTGAAGAATGAACAAGTCTTTGGAAAGACCAAATCCAAGACAATTTGCGCCCCCGTTCTAATGTTTGATGCTGAAGTATTCAAATCCAATACTTATTTTATTGGTGTAAGGTGGGGCAACCCCCAGTGGAATATCCCTCTTATAAAGAAATTATTAGGAGATAATTTTAACCCTAGAAAGTTAAATGAGCTCTTACCACCAAAAGAAAATAACAAAGAGCTGGATTTTGATGGTGTTACGGCATATCTTAATGAGAATTCGGAGGATTATGAGATAGTTCAGGAAGAAACTTATGCTAACAGGGATGATTTAAAATCGTTTAAGCGTTCTAGAAGTAAAAGTTTGAAGTTGAGCCGTAGTTTTTCTTTTCTTTTTGTAGATAGATCAAGGACTACTCGTGGAGTAATAGATGAGTTAAACACCTTAGAAGAAGGTTCCCGTTTTTCAACTTCCCTACATTATTTATTGGGTTCGGGAATCAACTATAAAACCTCTATTTGGGGGAAGAAAATAGAAGTTCCAGGAATATTGAGCCTGGCTCAGGAGAGAATCGTTAAAAATTCAAGAAAGGAAATCTTAAGTATGGTAATAGGGCCTCCAGGTACTGGAAAAAGCTACACAATAGCCAGCATTGCTCTAGATCATTTCCTTAATTCTAAGGCCGTACTTATCGTGTCTAAGAATGAACATGCGGTGAGTGTTATTCAAGAAAAGCTCATCAATAAGTTTGGAATTGCTTCTCAGGCAATTATGCGGGCGGGAGAAAATGAGCATCATAAGAATCTATTGAGGTTTGTAAAAGATCTAAATAAATATCATCTTTTTGAAGATAATCACAGAAAACCTTTTCCTTACCATAGTTCTATACATTATCGTGATTTGACCTTGACTGAAAAAGACTTCTATAAACAATCTAAGCAAGCTGTCTATTATGGTTTGGAACATCATGAAAAGCACATTAAAAGGGTCAATTGGCTAAGACAGTTCAAACTTTGGAACTATAAGCGCCGTTTAAAATCCACGGACTTGTCTTTTGAAATGATGGACGAGCTTACAAGGTTAAACTCTGAGAAAGACGAGTATCTTGCTGAATACATCAATAAAACATATTTATACACACTTAGTTGGGTAATCAAGACAAATAGAACGTCTATTTCTAATTTGAAAGATGCCCTTAAAGCAAGAAATTCTGCACGACAAGAAAGAATGTTTGAAGGAGTTGATTTTGATGTTTTGTTGAAGGCCATGCCTATATGGCTGTGTTCTTTGGATAATTTACACAGAGCACTTCCTTTAGAAAAGGAACTATTTGAAACCGTGATTTTTGATGAGGCTACACAATGTGACATCTCATCTTGTATCCCTGCATTCCAAAGAGCTAAAAAGGCAGTTGTTGTTGGAGATCCCAAGCAGCTAAGGCATGTATCTTTCTTGTCTAGAGATATGCAAGAAGAAATAAAAAAAGGAATCAACAGTAACGAGGATATTGGAAATCTTGACTACAGAGATCACAGTATTCTGGATTTGGTTGAAGAAAAGATTTTAATGCCAGATAAAGTGACTCTGTTGGACGAGCATTATAGAAGTTTGCCAGCCATTATTGAGTTTAGTAATAAGCAGTTTTATAATGACAAACTAAAGGTGATGCGCGAAAAACCGAAACCTCATTTTAAATCTCCTATTAAAGTCATTCATTGCTCAGGGAAAAGGGAAAATGGAGTTAACTTGGTAGAAGCGGACCGTGTAATACAGGAAATCAAAACAATCATAGACGAACAAAAGGACCTTCCAGATGAACATAAATTAAGCATTGGAGTATTGTCCTTTTTTCGTGATCAGGCTCAGTATCTTCAAGAACAAATCCTGGAAACCTTCAATATCCATGAAGTAATGGGACATAAGTTGAGAGCTGGTACACCATATGCCTTTCAAGGAGAGGAAAGAAATATCATGCTCATCTCTTGTTGTATAGATAGTCAAATAACCAGTGGGGTGTATACCTACCTCAATAAACCCAATGTCTTTAATGTTGGTGTGACTCGGGCAAAAGATCTTCAGATTTTGTTTTTATCAATTCCTCCGGATGAAATCGCTAATAAGCACCTCATCAAACAATATTTGAATCATGCTAGCTCTTTTTATCAAAAACCTCCTAGTCATGCAGGGGAATCTAGAATGGGGCATATAAAGGATGTTTGTGAGGCGCTTTCCAAAAAGGGGATCACGTTCTACGAAGGGGCGACAATAGCTAATAATATAATTGACATTTTATGTACTAAAGGACAGTTCAGTTTCGGGATTGATTTAATTGGCTTTCCTGGAGATTACATTGATGTGTTTACTTTGGAAAGGTACAAGGTTTTGAATAGAACAGGACTTCAAATCGTGCCGCTTACCTTGCATGAATGGATATATAAGAGAAATGAATTCCTGGATTATTTGGACAGACTGCTGTTAAAGAATGCAGATGAAATCAACACTATAAAGCCTACTGCTGAAAACCTTCAGGGTCATTGGTTTAAAGTTTTAGAGGTCAATCCAAAATTGGCAAAAAAGATAAGATCTATTGAAGTGGAATTATTCCGATTAGATGAACAATCTTGCATTGATCAAATAGGGGAGATGCTTAAAAACTATGTCATATTCCTAGATTCTATTTCTGGGAAATTAAATCCGGATGAAATTACCTATGCACGCTATAAAACGGCTGTTGATCATCTTCTTTTGAAGTTTATCGACAATATGGGCATGATAGTCAATTTATGGGATGGTATTGGTCAGTCCGGAGATCCGGAAGATGCTGCCACAAGAAGTTTTACAACTACTTTAGTTGTTAAGCAAATGAAAAAGATTGATGAGATCAAAGCTCTTAATGAACAAGCGATAGATGAAGTTCAGAGAACTGCAGTGGAATGGAGTAGGGTAGATACTGTTGGACAAAAACAAAAATTCAATCAGATGCTTTCCGAACTAGAAGAACTCAACAAAATGATCAGGAAATATGACAAGAAGTAAAAATGTTTCTAATCTAGAATCTCATAGTCATCTTCATCCAAGTCAATCGTGAAATCAGAAGATTTATTCTCATCCTTAGTTTTTACTTCTTCTATAGCCTTAAAGCCTTCATCCGTTAATTTATCCATTCGCTCCATACTGTCTTTTAATTTTGGTAGAGCATCTTCGCGATATTGAGTAATGTCGATAAGTGCTTTCTTAATATTTTCAAAAGCCTTTTCAAGATCTTGGATTTTAAGCGTTGATTCAGTAGCCTTCTTTTGAATCTCTGCACCTTGTTGCTTCAATCTTTCAGAATTAGAAGCAATTAGTTTAGAGGTAGTTTCATTCAAGGCTTCAATCTTCTTTAATACAATTTCTTGATTGTTAAGTGCTAGAGCGCAGGCAACGGCCGTTTGTAGAGCTGAAATCGTCACTGTTAAAGCGCGATCAACACCTCTCATTAATTCTCTGTTGTTTCTAATGATCAGCTCGCTCGTTAAGATACTTTGTTGGTTAACAGCCAAAGTTTGCTGAAGATCAATGATTCTCTGCCTCAATGGGAAAAGTAATTCATTTTGAATAAATTGCTTTTTGGGATCTTCTGGTTGAAGCTCATGTTCCAGTTTAAAGGATAGTTTTTGATCGATGAGCTGCCCAAGACGAATATTCTTTTTGAGCTTATTCATGCCTGAAATCATTCGCTCCTTGTCATTGGAAAGCGTAATATTATCTCTACTTAACTGATCTTTACCTGTCTCCATTGATTGGACAATACGAGCAATCACATCCTCTGAAGACATATACCTAGCAAAGTATCTACTTAACCTTTTTCCTATAAACGGGATAAATCTGGAAAGGCGTTCCATAAAACCAGCCGGACTGGTTAGATCAAACCTAGCAGGATCAAGATCTTCAACAGTATTTTTTAGATCAACTAAACTATCTGCAACAGCTCCCCCAGTAGAACCAGCCTTACCTAGCTTTTTAATAGGCGCTTCAAGCATTTTACTGAGATTTGTGACTTCAATCTGAGCTTTTGCTCCCATGGTGTCAACTGCCTCCCGTTTGTTCTGTTCGGTTACATCATCGCTTAACAAGGAATCAATTACTGAGTCTGCTTTCTTCTCAAGATTTGCATTTGATTTGCCTGATTCGTCCTTATCTAAATTGATGTCCTTCTTTAGTTGCTCATCATCAGGAAGGTTTGTTGATTTATCTTGATCCTTGTCCATACTAAGAGTTTTGATAAATATAGTAATTGATTTTGGAAAAAGATCACGCATATAAGAACAAGAGTAATCTGAAGCAAAACATTGTAAATATCACTGAAAACAGTGATATTATTTTGAATGATTTCCATTAAATTGCTCGAATACACTATAACACACCGTGAAATTTCCTACAGACATTAAAGCTAAAGCTCTAGCTGCTTCCGGAAGACGCTGTTGCATTTGTAAAAAAGGCAAAGGCAAAAAAATAGAGGTTCACCATATAGACACGGAGGAAGGAAATAAATTCGAGAATGCCATACCCTTATGTTTCGATTGTCATTGTGAAGTAGGTCATTACAATGATAACCATCCGAAAGGGAACAAGTTTTCGAAGAAAGAACTTGTTCTACATAGAGATCATCTCTATAAGTTAATTGAACAAGGTAAAACTCCATTGGTGGATGAGGTAGAAGGGATGCTCAATTTGCGATATGTTATTTTTAAAGATTGCGACACTGTGATGAAGGTTTTAGATTTCCAGAAAGACTTTCTTCAATTTCAAAATTATTGAATAGCAGAAAACAGTATTTCAGATAATATTAGGAAAATCTGTTCAAACAGATATCCTGGTTTTCACAAGCAATATTCAAGTCTTGAAAGTTATAGAGAATTGTATCCTTCAGCGACTATAGAAAAACAAGATCCCAATTATCCAATATATTCTGCAGTAAGAATTCCCGTGGTTAATGAAATTAAAGGGCGATCAGGATTAATAGATCTTTGTCTAGAAAACGGAATGAAGCCAGAAAGTTTTGTACGCGCAGTGGTTAGTCCTCCGGAAATGTGCGGAGGACCAGTTGAAAACGTAATTTTTGATGAATATCTTTCACTTTTTTCACCATGGTTTGTGTTTTTTGAAATCAATAATGCTTCTATGGAGAGTATAGTACTTAATAATATTAAAGGTCTTCAATACTCTGAATTTGGTGACTTCTCTGATCTTTCAAAAGAAGATAAAGTCAATTGGTCTCAATATTTCCCCCCAAACCCAATTAAGCCTGGTGAATCAGTTATGATACCATTGACAATTCTCCTGGAAAATCAATTTACCAGCCCTAACAAGTATGAAAGTCTAACAATTATGGAAGAGTATTCTTGGGAAGTTGCAGAGAGGCATCAACTTTTTATAGAAAAAAATCTATTATCAGAGAAAAATACATTTACCTACTTGGCTACAAGATTCCTTCCTCGTAGTCTTTCCTATTCCCTCAATGATGTGAGTTATGAATTATCAACTCATGAATTAGACTTAAATCGAGTATATACTATTGATTCGCAAATTATGTGTGGATCTTGTCCTCATTTATTTGTAATAAAACAAGATGGGGCCATGGAATTTGTTCGATCTTTATTTACCCTAAACCCTGGCGAAGAATGTCTTGAAAAAATTGAAATTAAAAGTGATTGGAACCTGATCTTAATATGCGAACTCGAACCAGAGATTACTTATCTATCTCAGGTTATCTTAGATGGTAAGGAAGTGCTGACTGATTTTAAATTAGAAGAGGGCGATGAGATAGAGATAGAGGTAAAAGGTTCTCGTCAGGTTACAATAACAGGAAAATATATAAGTGAAATTATTAGAACTGATTTTGCAGCTATTCAGCAGAGAAATAGGTTAGTAAGTAGTAGGATTTTGGCAGATGACAAGTATTAATCGAGAAGCAGGAGACAAGACAAAAGGATTTACTCTTCAGAAACAAAGAGCAATAGCTTTATTTTTTGACGAAGTAAAATCTAATCCAAATGCTCATGTTAATGTAGCAATTGAGCATATGGGAGATGTATACCTTCAAAATGATCAGTCTGGATATATCGAAGAACAGAAGAATTACAGTGAGGAAAAAGCCTTTTCATTCAACTCTGACCAAATTCTAAATACCCTTGCTTATTTTCTTGAAATATGGCTAGCTGAAGATAAGAGCCAGAATATAAAATTCGGGTTCTATTCAACAAGTAAGATAGCCAAGGAAAGTAATATCGAAAAAGTGAAGAATCTAGGAATTACATTGCCTAATGAAGGAGTGTTAAAATTGCTTGTAGAAAGGAAGTTGTCGGAAGATCATTTACTTGATTCGGTTAAAAAGTATTTAATCGCAGAATACAAAGATCAATATGATGAAGATGTCACAGATAAATTAGATGATACTTCATTGACTACTTTTCTCAATTCAATTAATTGGAACTTTGAACAGGATAATGAAAAAGAATATAAAAGAGAAGTTTAAAAAAAAATTAAAGCCTCTGAATTTGCTTCATCCTTTACAAATTCATACCAGCCTGAGTTTGTCTACGCGGCACTAATGCTTGCATTGGAAGAAAAACAAGATGAAATTGACATTATTTTAAAGTTCCTTCAAAAAGATAGGGTAGAAAATTTATTTCTAAAGGTATCAGCTGGTCAAGAGATTAATGTCAGAGCTCATAAATATCTCCATATTGATCAGGCCGATCTTATCGAAAAAAATAAGACTTGGCTAAAAACATTTCTTGAGAATAAATATTTCTCGAATATCAAGGATAAATCTTTTCCAGAACTAATTGAAAGGAAAGTTGCGAAACACAACAAAGAAATCAAAATTCTGAGGGAGAACTTGGAACAAACGGATCCAGAAAAAGCTCAGCATTTGGATGTTGTTGTTAAGAGTTTGGGGGATTTAATAAATGATTCAAGACCAACATTCTTATTTGGAGAAATTGGCAGTGGAAAAAGCACATTGTTAGCTCATCATTTTCTGAATGAATTGGAGGGAGAAATCTTACCAATTTTTATTCCGTCAACTTATCTTAAGGGTTATGACTTAAAAACGATACTTGTTCGTTATACTTCAATTAAACCTTATATAAAGACTAACGCGCTTTTAAGAATAATGGGGAGTTGGAATTTAAATAGGGAAGGTGACAACCAATCTCGGGAAATAGAAAACTATCTGAATGAAATCGATGAAAAATTTAATGACTGGTTCAGTAATGATCCAGATAGAGCTATTCAGACACTGCTAGAAATTGGTGGAAACATATTTTTACTGAATAATATTGATTTTGAACTGCTTAAAACTATAGATAAAGAACTCATTAGGCAGATAAAGTCAAAATTTGACTACAGCAACTATGATTATGATGATGGTTACTTTTGGCTCTATTTTGATGATTTTAGTTACAATGATTCAGACTGGAATGGCTTTGATAATGTACTAGATTCGTTTGATTCAGACTTTGACAGCGTAGGATGTTCGTCATGGGATTCTGGTTGTTCAAGTTGCAGTGGCTGTGGCGGATGTGGTGGTTGTAGTTAATTATTAGAATCTCTTGGATTTAATAGAAGAGCTCTAGCAAATCATTCTAAATATTAAAAATATTTGATGATTTTACAATTCCAGATTTTAGTTTGTAATTCTATATTTTATTTTAGAATCCTTCTACAAGAGCTATCAATATTGAGATTCCATATATTAGTTCAGAATAATTCCAGAATTTAAATCGGAAGTATCACATATAATGCGCAGCATGGCTGTTGGGATTATATACGAGAATCTCAAACAACTCCGTTTGTCCTATAATTTATATTATGTTAAATAGATATTTTCTCAATGCATACTCATAAACAATCCTCTACTTCAAAATCACTCAGATTCTTCCGGACGATACTTCTCTATCATCTTGTAATGACAATCACAATATTCCCGATACAATTCAAATTCCTTGTAAATAACACTCCCCTTATCAAAAGTTGATTCGTTATCGATTTCCAGGTTCTTACTTAAACCATAAACTTTGCTCGCGATTTTTCGCTCGTTGAGTTCCCAGGATTTGATATTGATCATGCAGCCAAGGAAAGATCCGTACAGAAATATGTACGACAAAATGGATACGTAAAAAACTCGCTGACGGAAATGCTGATGAATTTCTATCAGAATAATCTTCTTGTATACTTGTTTACTCCACACATAACATGAGAAATATCCCACGACCAACATTCCTACCGGCAAAAATAAAAATGTGTATATCACCACATTGGTCGCCAAATAGTCGCTCACTCCAAGCGAATCCCATTTAAAGCACGCCAACCATAGTATGGCATTCAAAATTACCCAGGCACTCCTCATCCACGACTTGTTAAACCAACGATACCACATCACTATGACATTGACATATGAAATCAAAAACAAAATGAACAAAGACATAGCCAAAACGCTGGTATAGTTGACAATGATGATGTTTTTGTACAAATACCCAGCATACAATTCGTCCTTCAGAATCACATGCTTGGAACCATAATAATACTGGAGCTTATTATCCGGATAAAAATGAAGCTGATTGCAAGCTGCTATGTCTCTAAGACAAGACGAATCAAAGCACGGAGGCTCTATGCAGGTATCTATCACACATAGTTTCTCAAGATTCTGAGGCACCATAATTCTGTCGAATTGCTGGAGTTTTATGTCGTCCGAAACATGACGATACTCTCCCCCGTTCGCTTTTAAAGCATTGTCGTCCTTCAACCAAATATTGTCCAAACTCATCTGTTTTGGGTTGTTTGGGTACTTGATGTTGATCCAACTCTCTGCCTGAGAAGCCACAAACACACCGCTGGCGTAAATAATACCACTCACTACAATCAATAGAATAATTCCGGTGGCTGTTGACGCGATTGAAAACTTGCTGTCCTTTACCGCCAGATCAATGAAATTGCGACCAATCATCTTGACCACCCTGCTCATCAGGTCTTTTACTTTGGACACATAATCGCGTAGCTTTTTACAATCGCCAAATTCCTTTCGGTTATCCAAAATCAGGATGCCAATTCCCAGAAACACGCAGGTTACCAGGAAAAAGCCCTGAATAAAAACGTCAATTGAATGATATTCGCTCAGTTCTAACATAGTCTGATTCCTTAGGATAGTAAGTCAAATAGTTTCTTGGAAACCTTGGTGTGCTTCTCATCCAAATAACTGAAGTGCGACACATCCTTATCACAAATCATGAATTGTTTTCCTTCAGTCAACTCTATCACATTGGCCAATTCTTCATTCTCGAAAATAGCTCCTGGTGTTGGCGTCACTCCATCGTTATGTTCTCCTTTGAAAATTAATCTGTCGACAGCACCATCCAGTATTTTGGAAATCAGTTTTCCCTTTGGCTCAAAATGAGATGTAAACACAAAATAATTATCTCTGTTCATCTCTATTTGATTGAGCTTCAGGATCACTTCACTGGTTTCTTCCATATCATCAATTCCAGGTAGATCCACGATTTTGTCGGCCAGAATCTTAATTGCAGAGAAAATGGTTGGCACCACTGGCGCAATCGTTCCCAAAGTAATTCTTGAAATGATAGTCGCATAGTTGAACAAACTATTCCAATTCTTCGAAGACGCAATCATAGTCCCTTGGTTAGGCGTACCGAACATAAGAAGTTGATTGAGCTTGAAAGGTGCATTGGTACTCGTTTGTCTGGTCGTTTTGGTCACCCAATTTTCTTCAAACAGATGTCTCGCCACTACGCCTCCTCTACTCATAGCCATGACTGTACACGGCTTCTGCTTGAATTTTCCCTTGAAAATTTTCTCGAGCTGATTGGCATTTTCCTCTACTCTGTGAACAATCGTTGGCATATTAATACCAATGATGTAACGTCCATGCTTTTTGAGCAGTTTTTCCCGCACACTTGAAGAACTCAGGAATTCATCAAAGCTCTTGTTTACACCTCTAAACAAGCCCTGGAACAATATCAATACCGGTTTCGAATCATTAGAAATTGCCTGATAAATCTTCTTCGAATCTATGTCATTGGTATGTTGCCAGGCATTGTCCCCTATTACATTCGACTTTAAATCATAGATAAAGATGTCGTACTTGTCATTGCCAATGGTTTTCAATAAAGAATTGGCTTTAGACTTAGACAACTTTTTGAGCACTTTCTTAACCGCCCATTTTTTGATTTTTATCACCGCTTTCTTCAACAGTTTCCCAATGAATCTTTGGTTATTCTGTAGGTCATCCAGCGGAATTTCAAACAGGTTTCTTTGCGCAGGCTTTTGTTCATTAACAGATCGTTTAGATTTGTTGAGTTCTTCGAAAACAGGGTGCTTCCATTCGTAAACGGTTCCGTCTTCATACACTTTTTCAATGATCATCACAGATTCAAGTTCCGGATCAGTGACTTCTATGGTTAAACTCGTTTCCAAACCTTCTCTTACGCTACGACTCGTACTTATCTCCAGTTCAAATTCATCATTCCAAACAATGTCATTGTCAATTACCTCCTGCGTAGAACTTGAGTTGGAAATGTTGTACTCCACCCCAACAGCTTGTATTCTGATGTCACCACGTTTGCTGGAAAGTATTGTGCTTGAAATGTTATCCGTCACATTGATGGTATCAGGAGTGCGTAAGTCCTGTTTTCTTGACAAATTCTTTTTCAGGAAGTCTGAAGCATAAGGCGACTGAATGATTTTATTGATCAGATCCGGATTATCCAATGATATCGTTTCCTCCTCCAGGTTAATCTCATCAAGGAACGGGAATAAATCAACATCTTTATGAAGCAGCTGAGAAATCTCTGTTAGCATCATATCTTCAAGTGCCTCATTCAGCTTCTCATTGTTTTCCATTCCTCTGGCAAACACACCAAAAATCCCTCCCAGAAAACGTCTTCTTTCAGGTGCTTTTTTAGCCTTCTTGATTTTCGATTCCAGTTTAGCCGGAGCAAATTCAGACTGAAGCGCATCATTTGCTTTCAAAAGTCCGTTTCCAAAAATCCAGTTAAACTCTGTCGACTTATTTGCTGATAGGAACAAAGCCTTTCTGACTATCTCTGCTTTCTTCCACGCATTTTTGCCCTGGTATTTAGACAATTCTTTTTTGTATTTCTGCACATAAAGCGCAGCGGCTGCCGCAATTTGAGGAGTTGCACTGGAAGTTCCACCACCCGCTTTCACATAATAGCTGATACTGCCATCCGGTTGTTTTTCTTTTTGATGAAACCAGGTAATATTAGGTGTATATGCAGCTAAACTGGTCGGCAAAGCGCTTTGAGGTCCGTAACAAGTTTGCATGTACTTTCCTCCGGCTGCCCTGGTCATTTTGTTGTACTCGTTCAGGTAAGGACGTTTCGTGTAAGTCGCTCCAACCGCTGCCAATACTCTATCATACCTTGCCGGGTATAATGTCCTTTTTGGAAGGATGATCTTTCCGCCTTTCGACCAACTATTTCCTGCCGCAGACACAATGATAACACCTGCTTCATAAGCACGGTTAACCGCTTTAGCCATCACTTTACTTGGGAGGCCAGCCATTGACATTGTAATCACATCACAGCCCTGATCGATCGCATAATTAACTGCTCTGGCAAAGTGTTTACCAGAAAGCAAGACCACGGTTTCGCTTATTTTAATGGGCAAGACTTTTGCATAAGGAATCGCTCCAAAAAAGCCCTTGTAATTGTCTCCTGTATCTTCATAGTCAACCCAGTTTCCGGCCAGAATTGACATAGTTGCGTTTCCATGACCATGTTGTTCGAAAGCAGCAAATCTTTCATCCAGATCAATTCCGGAACCTGTGTTGGTTCCTAAAATCTCAGAGTAATCTATGTTCATTGGCAAGCTTGGATGCCCTTCAATGTATCCTGTATCAATATGTCCGATTTTAACAAGATCTTTTGTCTTTGGCTTTTTTGCTCCCTGTTTGATTTCCGGAAATACGGATTCATTGGCAGTTTTTAAACCACTATGCTCATCTCCCAAATGCCAAATGAAAGGTTCCGGATTGCCTTCATCTTCCGGGTTTGGGTAGGTCTTTAAATACTCACCGGAACCACCAGACCTGTCCTGAGATTCGTCATGTACACTATACAATCGTGAAATCACATCAGGCTCAACGAAATTGACTTTGTCCTGATTTTCTATGAGGTAATTATAAGCTTTATCCCAAGCAGTATAACCATTTGTATCAGAAGAAGATATTGATCTGGAATTTACACCAGCATCATCCTTAACTGCTCCCGTTTCTCCATCCGAATCGGTTACCAACAGTTCATCTGTATCTATGAACAATTCTTCTTTTTCTGTCGTGTTTTTTTCTGTTTTCTTTGGCGTTTCTTTCATGACTGATTCATTGATTTTTTTGATCTCAAAAGGGAATTGTTGATCGAAAGCAGCATCTTCCAGATGAGAGTTTACAATAGATGGTGTTTGATATTCCCTAATGTCGCTGGCTATTAAGTCGACAAAATCTGCATAATTGAGCCCCCGGTCATTCACATTTTGGCTATGAAGCCTGATAAGTGAAGACGTGTATACACCTTTTCCTCCAATCTCCGTTGCCAATTGGTCTTTCAGGCAAGCCGACATAGATTTCACCAACACTTGATAGGTATTTCCTGACTTACGGGTAACTCCTCTTCTTAAATCCTCAACAGAACTGCTATTGGCTTTCAAGACGGCCAACACAGCCCTTTCATTGATACTTCTGGTATATTCGGTAGAAGAGGAAAAATGACCAAATGCACGTGTCATTGACTCGCTATGACAGGAATCAGAGACCAAAACCACTCTGATTCTTGACTTGATTTGAGCCAATGCTGCATGGATTTCGTCATCCAACAAAAAACCATCGTAGGTCACCCAAGCCTCATCATTGCCATCATTGTTATCATCTGTGTCGTTTGCATCTGCATTTGGCTTGTTTGGAATTGGCGCACCATGTCCAGCGTAAGTGATCATTAGAATTCCTCCATTTTCTACTTGATTCCCTAAACTTTTGACCTGTCTCAAAATAGCAGATTTGGTAGCCGTATTATCCTTTAGAAAATGCGTCTTGTAGCCAAGTTGTTCTGCCAGATTCCCCATGTCGGTCATGTCGTTGACACATCCATATAATGGCGGTACATGAGATTTGTAGTATTCCTGATCAACGTGATTGATTCCGATATGCAATGAAATTGCTGAAGATGATTGTTCCATGTGGTCGTCTATTTTGGTTTTTAAAGTGTTTTGAACGGCTAAATCGGCCCTGAGAAGTCCGTAGCCAAAGAATTTGTTGTAATCAGTATTATCGTATGATCCTGTTATTTTTTCTGATGAATTTTTGAGAATGGCTTTAACCTGAGTCAGCGACAGTTTGGGGTTAACCGCATACATGAGTGCGATAATACCAGCTGCTCCGGGACTTGAAGCAGAAGTTCCACTAAACAATGAATAGTAATCGTTCTTAGAATACCCCTTCTCTCCTATTCTGTCTGCTACCAATAAGCCTGTATGACTGACTGGCTCCCCATCTTCATTCAATTCAAAATCCCCACTGGGGAAACATGCAAAAACTGGTGGACCATAGTCTGAATAAATGGTTGGTTCGTTTTTATGGTTAATTGATGTGATGGCGATCACGTCTTCAGAAGAAGCATATCCGTCATTTTTAACCGGCTCTTTGCCATTTCCGGCTGCGAAAACGATGGCCGTTCCTTTTCCTCCACGCCCATGTTTACCGGCGTATTCAAAAGCCAAACGCGTATGATCTGGAAGCGGAAAAACCACATCATTGTCGTGAGAGCTGAAAATATCACCATCTGGTGGTCCCCAGCTACACGAGATCACATCAGCGCCATTCTTCACCGCCCAGTAAATTGCTTCAGACTGTAAAACCGATCCCAGACCGGTAATTCTTATGGGGATAATATTGGAATCGGGAGATACGCCTGGCGCCTTTGGATCTGCAGAACAAGCCACACTCGCGCAAGCAGTACCATGTTTTTCTCTAAACCGATGATCTGGCACACCATAACCTTCCAGAGCCATCATGTCTCTGGGAGCAATGATTTTATTGCTAAATGCAGGATGTTGCATTTCCAAACCATCGTCAATAATGGCGATTGTAGTTCCCTGTCCTTTTGTGTATGACCATGCCTGATCGATTCCTATTCTCTTTAACCACCAGTCATTAGCCAGTTGCAGACCAGTGTTTTCCGTTTCAAAAGTCGCACCGGGTGCATTCCTCAGCTTAGTAACCAATTCGGGGTGACAGTTCTCAACAATAAACTCAGATAATAAGCCCTCACAAAACGCAAAGATTTCCCTTCCATGATCAGAAGTGGACTCGACAAAGAATGCATTGAGGTCGAAACTCAGTTTTCGCTTCTCCTTTAAATGGTATTTGGTAAAAAAGTCCTGGATTTCCTTCTTTGACACACCTACTCTGAACTTGATGAATATGTTGGCGGTATAAATTTGGAAAATACCTGTATTCGAATAGTTAAATACCGATCCCACAAAGACCATATCCGGGTGATTGTAATTCCTGAGGATGGTTTTGAGTTCGTCACGGTCTATGGGACACGAATTGGTACAGGTATAAACATATACATCAGAATCAGGAAATGATGCTTCAATTTTCAAGCCTGGCAGATAGGGAACCAAATCAGGAACACTTAGTAAAATGGCATAAGGATCAATGCCTTTTCTGGTCCTCATCACAAACCTGTGCCTGGTCTCTTCCAGATAGTAAGGAGATTCAAGATTCCCCTTGAAATAAACAGTTCTAAGAGACATATAAAAGGCTTTAGTTCAGGTCTTTGCAATTTCCCAAAATATCTCTTGAGTTTTATCCCTGAAAACAGTGGTTTTGATTCAGATTTCAGGGATAAAAGAAAAGTTTAATATTGACTTAATATCGTCTAACAGACTCGTTACCAAACCACTCCTTTCCGGACAGTAATTTTCTCCAATTGCTTTGTAACAAATGTGCTTTCTTTGTGTCCCATTTATGCACGTATAAATGAACCAATTTATCTGTTTTGGATACCACCAGTAACCAGAATAGATTTACGAAGAAAACTACACCTATGAAACTACTTGGCCTTTGCGCTCTAAGCATTTTACCCATTCACTTATTTGCTCAAACGCCCTACTCCATTTCAGCGAAAGTTTTGGACGACCAGAATGCTCCTGTTGAGTTTGGAAATGTACTCCTCATCAATTCCAAAGATTCATCGCTTATCAAAGGAGAACTAATTTCTGAAGGTGAATTTCTTATGAACAAGGTCAATGTAGATGAAGCCCTACTCCACATTAAAGTAATTGGCTTTGAAGAACAATACCTGCCGATTAAACGTCCGGAAGGCACTGAATTAAAGCTTGACGACATTGCGCTTAAGAACTCTGACCTGACTGATGTGACTGTGAAGGCCTTTAAACCTGCTTTTAAACGAGAAGGAGACAAAGTTGTGGTAGATGTTGAAGGCAGCGGTCTGGCAGAAAGTGGAACCGTAATCGATCTGCTCAGAAAATCTCCTGGCGTACTGGTAACAGGTGAATACAACGTTCAAATCTTTGGAAAAGGAACTCCCAGAATCTATGTCGATGGTCAGTTACTCACCTCTCAAAACTTATTGCTCAGCATTTCTTCTGAAGATGTTAAGGAAATTCAAATCATTAAAAATCCCGGAGCCGAATATGATGCAGAAGGTCAGGGAGGCGTCATCAACATCATTACTAAAGTGAATACTTTGCAAGGAGTAAATGGTTCCGTCTCCGCTTCAACTGCACATGGAAGAGACTGGTTTCATTCGGCCAACACCCGTATCAGTTATAGAAAAAACAAATTCAATACTTTCTTTATTGCCAACACTTTCTTTGGAACACGAGGAAACAGCAATGAGTATTTCAGATCAATTTTTGATCCCGCAGGCACCATCTATTTCGATAACGAGCTAGACAATATTAGAGATATCAACTACAATTCTAATTTCAGACTGGGCGCCGACTATCAGATCAATAGTAAGCACAAAGTGAGTTTGCAGTGGAAAACGATCTACGACAACGTTACTACGAAAACGAGCAACGCCAATTATATTTACGACGACTACAACACGCTTTCTTTGCTGGAAACGAAAACCGACAATAGCTACCTGATGAGAAACAATGTAGCATCTCTTAATTACAAGTTTAAAGACGATTCTACCAAAAACACTCTGGTTTTCAATACAGATTACTCTGTATATTCCTCAGAGGATTTGGGATCGATTGTGGAGAACATCACAACAAACAGCACGGTTGAAAACGACAAACAAAGTATTGGAGCAAACAAGATTCGCCTCTTCTCTGCCAAGTTGGACCACAAAAAGACATTCAGTGAGGTGTTTACTTTGTCTTCCGGACTGAAGCATTATGAGTCGAGCAACAACAGTAGCGCCCTGTTTCAGCAGCTTCAGGGTGGCGAATGGGAAGAAGATTCTGCCTTGACCAACGGCTATAATTTTAGAGAAGGTGTATCGGCTTTGTACACTGAGGCCACGATCAACAAAAACAAATTTAGTGGCCGCTTTGGACTTAGAGCCGAACGCACTCAAACACAGGGAACCTCTGCACTGGCGAGTGGTTTTGTGGTAGACACCTCATACTTCAACCTCTTTCCTACCGCATTTTTGGGCTATGAATTAGGGAAGGATCTGGATTTGGGCTTCAACTACACTACCCGATTCAGACGACCAGCTTTCCAGGATCTGAATCCTTTTATTGAATATATCGATTCCGTGAGTGCCTTTATTGGGAATCCTTTCTTACAACCGGAATATTCTCACAACCTGTCACTGTCACTGACGTACATGGAATATGCATCTATAGAATTTGGCTACACCAGAACCAACAATGAAGTCCTCTTTATTGCAGAGAAAACACCACAAAACGCCTTCTATGTGCAGGATCAAAACATCAACTTTGGTGAGATTTACAATTTTGACATCACTTTGCCTTATCAAACCAAGAGTTGGACAACGTATAACGGTTTTGGCTACTCCATGACGCGATACAATTTTAATGACAATGGTGTTGAAACCGATTTGAAACTGCCTTCTTTCTATTTCTACTTGTACAATGAACTAAACCTACCGGCAGACATTTCATTGAGTGGTACTTTCTGGTACTCGGGGCGTGGATTG
Organism: Parvicellaceae bacterium; assembly: GCA_965230535.1. Taxonomy (GTDB): domain Bacteria; phylum Bacteroidota; class Bacteroidia; order Flavobacteriales_D; family JAUILH01; genus JAUILH01. The sequence continues at coordinate 63,468 of OZ246010.1, forward strand.
GAGGGCGTTTTCCTATACGAACCTTTATACGGTTTAAATGCCACAGTTACCAAGAAACTATTTAAGAAAAAGGTGACCTTAAGCTTCTCAGCCAACGACATCTTGCGTTCTAATATTCAACAAGGTTATACCAATCTGGAAGGCTTTGAAATTCAGTACAGATTTATCTACGACACCAATTTTTACAGACTGGGCATTCGTTACAATTTTGGAAAACTTAAAGCGACCGACTACTCTGACAAATCCGGAAACGGAGAAGAAATGGGACGAATCAAAAACGACTAATAAAAAAAGGCAGAAACTTTCGTTCCTGCCTTTATAATTACATCTCTTTACTAATGCTATTTTCCGCTGGTAGGCGCAGTAGCACCTTCTTTCTTAATTGGAGCCGTTGTTGGCTTTGGTGCGGCAGCAATATTTCCTTTAATCCTAATCACCTTTGTTGGTGAATTAGTTGCATTACTGGTAATTGTCACAGATTTATTGATTGGTCCGATTCTCTTTGAATCATACTTCACCTTAATTGAGGCTGATTTGCCTGGAGCAATTGGTTCTCTTGGCCAAGTTGGCACAGTACAACCACATGACCCTCTGGCATTTGAAATTATCAATGGCTCTGATCCATGGTTGGTGAACACAAAATCACATGAGGCATCTCCATGTTGCTTCATAGAGCCAAAATCGTGTATTTCTTTCTCAAATTCAATAGTTGGTCCTTCTTGAGCTGACACCTTGTTTACCAAAGCAAAAGCGAAGATCATTCCTAAAAATAGCAATCCTTTTTTCATAATCATTTTTTAAAATCTTCTCTAAATGTACACCAATATCTGCAATTATAGAAGTTACGATCCTGACAAATGTCAGTTCTTGCACTGACCACCGACATATGATCTGGCATTTTTTAAAACGTCATTTACGATATAAATAAATATTATGCCCAGATATCATTCTTTAGGAAACATACCTCACAAACGACATACGACATTCAGAAAGGAAGACGGTCAGCTATATCAAGAAGAATTGTTCGGGACAGCTGGTTTTGCTGGCATGTCTTCCCTTCTTTATCACCACTACCCGCCTACATGTGTGAAGGAATTTGGTGATCCGGTCAATGTTCGTCCTAAAGTAGCTGTGGAAGACAATATGAAGGCGCTCAGCTTTAAGGGCTTCAATATTCAGGCAGAAGATGATTATATCAAAAGTCGAAAAACTCTGTTTGTAAACAACGACATGCACATTGGTTTAGCAGCTCCACGTTCGTTTTCAAAAGACTATTTCTTTAAGAATGCGGATGCAGATGAAATGATCTTTATTCATGAGGGATCAGGGAAACTCAAAACTATGTATGGCAACGTGGACTTCAAGTATGGCGACTACCTTGTCATTCCAAGAGGAACTGTCTACCAGATAGATTTTGATACCACGGATAATCGTTTATTGATTGTAGAAAGCTTCAGCCCTATCCTCACTCCGGAAAGGTATCGCAACAACTTTGGGCAAATGCTGGAACACTCACCATTTTGTGAACGAGATTTCAGATTACCACAAGACCTTCAAACATTCACCGATTTGGGAGAATTCAAGGTTTACATCAAAAAGAAAGGCATTCTTTACTCTTACATTTATGAGAACCATCCTTTTGATGTAGTTGGCTGGGACGGTTTCAACTACCCCTATGCCATTTCTATATTCGATTTTGAACCATTAACTGGCAGAGTTCACATGCCACCTCCCATTCACCAACAATTTGAAGGCAACAACTTTGTGATTTGCTCTTTTGTCCCAAGGCTGTATGATTACCATCCGGAAGCCATTCCTGCCCCATATCACCATAGTAATGTGGATTCTGATGAGTTGCTTTACTATGTAGACGGAGACTTCATGAGCAGAAACAATATTGAGAAAGGACAAATCACGCTACATCCGGGCGGCATTCCTCACGGGCCACATCCTGGCGCTATTGAAAGAAGTATTGGCAAAAAAGAGACTCAGGAGCTTGCAGTAATGATCGATCCGTTTAACCCGGTTTCCATTACAGAAGAAGCCTTAGAAATTGAAGCCACAAACTATTACAAATCGTGGAGCACTAACTCATGAAGTAAAAGATTCAACAAAGAACTATAACAACCCTAAAAACAAGCAACTAAATGTTTATTCACCAATTTTATACCAAGTGCTTATCTGAAGCTTCATATTATGTGGAGTCTAACGGAGAAGCAGCCATCATAGACCCCATTCGGGACACCAATGCTTATCTCGAATTAGCAGAGGAACGTGGCGCTAAAATCAAATACGTCTTCGAAACTCACTTTCATGCGGATTTCGTATCTGGACATATAGAACTGGCCAGACAAACCGGAGCTAACATTGTCTATGGTCCCACAGCACAAGCCAATTACGACATTGTTGTGGCTGAAGATGAAGAAATCTATCAGATTGGAGATATTCAGCTAAAAGTACTCCACACTCCCGGACATACTATGGAATCTTCTTGTTTCCTGTTAATTGACGAACAGGGCAAAGAACAGGCAGTATTTACTGGCGACACTTTGTTTATTGGAGATGTTGGCAGACCTGATCTGGCGGTCAAAACAGATTTGAGTCGCGAAGACCTGGCCAGATATTTATACAGATCGATCAACGAAAAGCTGTTAGTGCTTGATGACGATATCATTGTCTACCCTGGTCATGGCGCAGGTTCTCAGTGTGGAAAAGCCCTCAGCAACGAAACAGAATCCACCATTGGAAAACAAAAGGAATTGAATTATGCTTTACAAGCCAGTTCTGAAGAAGACTTTGTTGCTAAAGTGACTGAAGGTCTTACAACACCTCCTCAGTATTTCCCTAAAAACGCAGCGATTAACAAGACTGGTTACACCACAGGCATAGAGGACATCATGAAGCAATCCTTGAAGCCTTTGTCTGTTGGCGAGTTTAAAATGATGTGGGACGAGTACAACATACTGGTACTGGACACCAGAACGCCAGAAGACTTCTCTATGGGACACATTCCCGGAGCTCTCAACATTGGATTAAACGGTTCTTTTGCGGTTTGGGTAGGCACCTTGATTAAAGAATTGAACACGCCTATTCTATTAGTAACCGAACCAGGAAAAGAAGAAGAATCTGTTCTAAGATTAGCCAGAGTTGGTTATGAAAACGTGAGCGGTTATCTCAAGGGCGGCATGAATGCATGGAAAGAAGCAGATCAGGTAGAGTCTTTTTTCTCCAACGTTTGTCCCGTTGATTTTAGAATGAATCCGGAAGGAAAAACGATTTTAGATGTACGCACACCGCAGGAATACGAGGAAGGCCATTTTGAAGGCGCTTTAAACTTCCCACTTGCTTCATTACAAGATCTTTCCTCTAAACTAAGCAGATCCGATCAATACTATGTGTACTGCAAATCGGGCTACAGATCGGTGGTGGCATGTTCCATTCTGGAAAGCCTGGGATTCGAGCACATTTTCAATGTGAAAAAGGGCTACCAGGGCATTGTAGACCCCAAAAGCACCTGTTGTTGCAGTAAAACAGATTCAAATAGCTAAGACTAAACTTATGGAAGACGGAATTTATCAGGAACTCAAAGACAAGTATGACGCCATTGGTCAGAACGTGGACACACATTTGCGTGGACTTTTGCATTCAAAACCAATTACTTACTGGGACTACATTCAAACAGATGCTCTGCTAAACCTGCAGACTCAACGCACCACTTTGCCAGACGAGATGGTATTTATCATGTACCATCAGATCAATGAGCTCATTTTTAAAATGATTCTTTGGGAAATCAAGCAGGTCGCCTTCAACGAGCAACTAACTACTCAGTTTTTCGCACAAAGACTGGACAGAATCAGTCGTTATTTCGACATGCTATCCTCTTCATTCGAAATTATGGGAGAAGGCATGGAAGTGGCGCAATACATGAAATTCCGAGACACCTTAACCCCTGCAAGTGGTTTTCAAAGTGCACAGTATCGCATGGTTGAGTTCGCTTCAACCGAGCTCATCAACTTGATAGATATTCGTTTCAGAGCCACAATTGACAGGAATACACCATTTTCTCATGCCTACGATCATTTGTATTGGCAGGCGGCTGGAAAAGACCACAAAACCGGAGAGAAATCAACACTCATTCAATTATTTGAAGAGCGCTACATGGATGATTTCATCACCTTCATGAAGACTTATAACACCCTCAACTTGTGGTCGAAATTCAAATCCCTACCAGATGCCGACCAACAAGATGTTGACCTGAGAAACGCCATGCGCCACTACGACCATACAGTAAACGTACTTTGGGTAATGGCCCACTTCAATGCTGCTGCCAAGTATCTGGATAGTGGTGAAGAAGAAGCGGAAGCTACTGGTGGTAGCGACTGGAAAAAATACATGCACCCTAAATATCAGAAACGCGTATTCTTCCCGGAACTCTGGTCAAAGGAAGAACTTGACAACTGGGGAATCACGAATCTCGAAGGACACAAAATCTTAGAACACTAAAAACAAACATATGGCTACAATTCAAGAAGATCAGGACAAGTTAGCTCAGTTTGAAGCCAAAATTGAAGCTGAACTTAAAATCGAACCAAAAGACTGGATGCCGCAACAATATCGGGAGCATCTGATTCGACAGATGTCGCAACACGCCCATTCTGAAGTGATAGGCATGCAACCTGAAGGCAATTGGATCTCTCGTGCACCGAGCATTAGAAGCAAGAAAATCTTACTTGCTAAAATCCAGGATGAAGGCGGACACGGACTTTACCTCTACTCTGCCGCAGAGACACTGGGCGTTTCCAGAGATCAATTCATTAAATGGCTACACGAAGGCAAAGCCAAATACTCCAGCATCTTTAACTACCCGAGTTTAAACTGGGCAGACATTGGCGCAATTGGTTGGCTGGTTGATGGCGCTGCCATTGTTAACCAGGTTTCCCTTCAAAGAACGTCTTACGGTCCTTATTCAAGAGCAATGGTAAGAATTTGTAAGGAAGAAAGCTTTCACCAAAGACAAGGCTACGAGATCATGTGTAAAATGATGAATGGCACCAAAGAACAACAAGCCATGGCACAAGATGCGATTGACAGGTGGTGGTGGCCTTCATTGATGATGTTTGGTCCGAACGACAATGACTCTCCAAGATCTGCACTGGCCATGAAATGGAAAATTAAGCGTGAATCTAACGACCGTTTGAGACAGAAATTCATCAACAAAACGATTCCACAAGCAGAATTTATTGGCTTAAAAGTTCCTGACAACAATCTATCCATCAACGAGAACGGAGATTACAACTTTAGCCCGATTAACTGGGAGGAATTCTACCAGGTGATTAAAGGAAACGGACCTTGCAACAAGCAGCGACTCAATCACCACATTCGTGCACACGAGAACGGACACTGGGTTCGAGAAGCTTGTGACGCTTACCAACAACAATTAAAATCATTAGAACTAACCGCATAAAACGAAATATCATGACAGATACACAAGGAGAACTTTGGGAAGTATTTATTCAATCAAAACCCGGCCTACCCTACAAACATGCCGGTAGCGTTCATGCTTACGATAAAGAAATGGCCATTCAAAACGCCCGTGATTTGTACACGAGACGAAATGAAGGCACGGGACTTTGGGTCGTTAAAAGTGCAGACATAGTGTCTGTTCAGGCTGGTGACGAAGGCGAATTCTTTGATCCTGCAGACGATAAAATCTATCGTCATCCAACATTTTACGACATCCCTAAAGGTGTTACCCACATGTAAAAGCAATGATTATGGAAGATTTATTATTTAAATACTGTTGCAGACTGGGTGATAACGCACTTGTCCTGAGCCACAGATTGGGAGAATACTCGTCTCACGGACCGTTTCTTGAAGAAGATTTAGCCATTACCAATGTCGCTTTAGATTTGATTGGTCAGTGCGAGTCCATTCTAAAATATGCCGGACAGGTTGAAAACAAAGGTCGAACCGAAGACGATTTGGCCTACAGAAGACCGGAAAGAGAATTTTTGAATTGCCAGTTGGTTGAGCAGGCAAACACAGATTTTGCCTACATCATGTTGCGTCAGTTTTTTATGGACGTATATCACTTGTACTTATACGAAGGCTTGATGGATAGCAGTGATGAGACATTGAGAGCCATTGCCGGCAAGTCGATTAAAGAAGTGAAATACCACGTGAGAAGAAGCCATGACTGGATGATTCGATTAGGAAATGGCACAGAAGAAAGTCGTACAAGACTACAAAATGCCATTAATGACCTTTGGGTGTATACCGGAGAATTGTTTGAAAGTGATGAAGTTGAAAACGAATTGGTGAGTTTGGGTGTTGCAGCTGATCCTGAAACCATCAAATCGAACTGGGACAAACTCGTTAGTGAGACAATGAGGGAAGCCAAAATAACCATTCCGGACAATTCTTACATGGCCACTGGTGGCCGAAACGGGATCCATACCGAGCATTTGGGTTATTTAATTGCCCAAATGCAGTTTTTACCTACATCTTACCCTGACGCCAAGTGGTAAGCGGTAGCCAATTATGAAAAAGAAAAGCTCAATCGGAAGGTTGGGCTTTTTTATTTGAATCTTTTTAGTCTGCGAAGATTTGGCAGTAAATCGTTCTTCGTTATACTATACGCTGCATTTGTACAGACAACACCTATAAAGGTTAATACTATCACAGTAATCACTTCTCCATATCCCCCAGTCCAATCTATTATACTCTCTATACTTCCCCAGAAAAGAATAAACGCAAAAAATCCCGCGAACAAAATTCCAAGAGAGGCATGAAATACTTCTTTTCTCACCTGACCAATATTGATCGTTACCTTTCTCAAATTATACACTCTATGCGAAAAGCTAATAGAATCAGCGACAAATTCTATCATTTCTTCCTCATCAAAAGATTCTAATTCAGAGTGCCCTTGAGTATCTTCTATCAGAGCTTCAAATCGGACATTTTCATTTCTTTTAAATAGATCCCAGTAAAACGTAACTGAATTCTTTTCTTTGTCCAGGGTGGCCTCTATGATCTTATCATTGTTTATTAATCTAAATTCAACCCACCTCAAATTATCAGGTAACTCGGCGTTGACATTTTTGACGATATCCCTTTCGATCATATCCTTATTACTAGCGTTCCTTATCTCCACCTGAAAGAAAATTAAGTTTTTCTCAATTTCATTATTGTTATAAAAGACCTTGATATTATATTCACCAAGACTTGACAGATTCCTTGTCAACAAAGGAATGGCCTTCGTTATTTTACAATCTATTCGAACTCCATTCTTATCACGTAAAGACAGTGAAATTCCAAAAAGCTTTAAAAGCCACTCTATTGCTCCAACAATTACATCCATAATAATTCTTTAGTTAAAGATCAACTGTCTTAACATAACTTGCTTCACCGAAAACCATGATTCTCTTCCTCCCTTAAAACCGTTAAAACACTATACAAAAAAGCCCAACCGTATAAACGATTGAGCTTTTTTAGTCGACTTACCTTTAAAATCCTAACCCTCTTTCAGCACCAGCAAAGGCAAATCTGTGTGCATACTTAGTTTCCTGGACAAACTTCTGTGCAGAAGATTCCCAAAGAAACCGTAGTCACGAGCGATGACTACTAAGAGGTCAGCTTGTATCTCGTGGCAGAAGTCCAGTATATCGTCTTCCGCTTCTGTGATTTTTCTAAAATGAAATTCCGGCTCTCTGTTTTTGAACAGACCGGTAATTCTTGAAATTTCCTGTTCACTTTCTTCCTGATGCAGATCTTTTGTCAACAGGTTTAGAATGTGCACGTCCAGATCCATGGCGTTTACAGCCTCATAAATCGTTTCCAGAGATTCAGAACTTTCCAATTCCTTCAGATCACTGGCAAACACCACTTTATTGGTATGACCAATCTTACAATCGTTTGGCACCAGCAGAACCGGCTTTTTAATAGACTGCATGATGTTAGAGGCATTACTTCCCAGTACATGTTCCGTAATTCCGGTAGCTCCGGTTGTTCCGATTACCAATAAATCAACGCCATGTTCCTCAATAATTCTGTCTATGGTCGTTAACAAAGTTCCCTGCACCACATTGGATTTGATGTTTGCGCCCGGAAATTGAGCTTTCATCTTCTCAACGCATTCGTCCATCTCTTCATGACGGTCCTTACTCATGATCGCCTCCAGATCGGTGGTCATCACGCCTCCGGCATATCTCAGTTTGTAGGTATGCAGAAACTCAAAACTCTCCGCTTTGTCGGCAAAGGTTTTCAGTGCGTATTCGGCCGCTTTGGTGGCATTCTCCGAAAAATCCGTAGGAATCAATATCTTTTTAAATCCGCTCATCTCAATTCTTGTTTAGTGTTCTCTCTCCAGCGAACGGTTATTCTGCTCTTCCAATGTCCAACTGTCGGTCACAGTCGTTTCCAGCCACACATCTCCGGACTTTCTAAAAACCTGAACGTGTAAACCATAATTCGTTTCAAAGGCTTCTTCCAAACTAGACACCGACATATCCGGAGCCACTTTTAAAGACCCTTCTGTATGATTGTTTCTCACTGAGCCAAGTGTCAGTTCGGGCGAGATCATATCATTCTTGTGAGAACCTTCGCCATCCTCATGTGCTTTAGAAAAAAACTCAAGTTTTAATTGAGAAAAGATCCCGTTAAACTGCTCTTGAATTTCTGAGATTTTAAGATCATCTGATAATGTTAGTTCTGTTGTATTTGTGCTCATAGTACTTGTTTTGTACCAAAGTTCACAAATGGGCCTGGGGAATTATATGACGGGAGTCAGGGTTTTGGGTGATGTTTGTTAGGGGGATATATCCCAATCTATGTCAGATATAACTGTTATAATATCCGAAACCTAATCTCCATAGACCTACTTTGTGTTTGCATGCGAGATCTCATTTTCAGAAAATTCCATTTCCTTATGAAATTTGCTCCAAATATTTGCTCCCTGTTGAGCTATCCTATCATCAAGGTTAATTTCCTTCATACATTCATTTGCCTTATGTATGTAACTAAGGTAGTTCCCCCAATCGTATCTTTTGTAAACAATTAATTTCTCTTCTGAAGACTCCTTTTCCGTGTGTATTATTTTTCTTTTGGCACCCCTACTAGTGAATTTCTTGTACAATCTTGATTTGAAAATCCTTTTACTAGCATTAGTTGGCTTAGAAGCATAATAAGTAGATCTTCTAAATGAACGTTTCATGTTCCTATAAAACTTAGAAAAACCAGAAGTCTTAATTAAAACTCCATCTCCATTGAATTCAAATCCCAAATACTCTAGTTGCTTATTTTCATTAACAACTCCACTTTTCACCAAACCTCCAGTCAGTTTCCCTTTCTCTAAACAATAGCGATAAATTTTCTGTTTTTCCTTTTGGATATCAAGATTAACTGTATTGGTTATTTGGTCTTGCAGAAGTTTGATAAAATACTCCTCGTCGACTTGATCGCAAACTATTATGATATCATCACTATATCTCTGATAGAATGCATTCTTCCTTAAAGCCTTATCAAAAACCTTTTCATCAAAATCTATCATGTAGATATTTGCCAAAGTAGCACTCATAGGTGTACCTTGTGGTATTCCCTTTCTGACACAACTCTCCTTACCTTTACACCTGCTGTGCTGATGACTGCATTTTTTTTCTGCTCGAATCAAGTCTGTTGATGTTCTGAAAAAATCAGATTTACTACAAAAAGCAACAACATTTTCCTTACGCATGAATCGCATTTTCTTAAGACTGATATTTCTCAATCGCTTCCTTTTGTTATTCCCTGGAACTCCTCTTTCAGCGATGAGCTTATGTTTAAAACGATTGAATAAATCTTTTTCATTTACAAACCTTTTAACCACAAGGCTTTTATATACATTATAGTGATCTTTTGGAAGCCTTACACAATGATCTCCTAGAATCTTTTCCCAATTGCGCTTCAAGATATCATGATCTAGGTTATCGAAAAAAGAGGTTATATCAGATATCACTATAGACAATCTTCTATTCTGATTATTTTGTATGAATTTAAAAGAGTCTCTTGCGAACTCTATGTTACACTTGCATTTTTTACTCTTCTCTTTTATTGGGATTTTACGATAAGCCACAGCAGAGACAGAATAGTCCTTGTCCTTCATATACCTTTCATACAGCTTATTTAACTGAAATTGATAGTAGCTGTACACCATAGCATCAAGGTGGGAAGCATAAAACAAAGGTCTTTCCTTAGGTGACTTTGCTTCTCGATTTCGTTTTCCTATAGCTTCCGGTTTAGGTTTAGGGATAGCTCTGAACTTTCTCTGGTACTTTGTCCTATGTAATAAGGGGGTAAATTTATGTTTGGCTATTTTATTTTCATTGGTAACATAGCTTATTATTTTGTATTTATCTTTTCGCGTAAGTGGATGCCCTATATGTGGGTATTTCTTGAACTTTAACCATTCAGGAACAGAATCGTATTTCTTACTCTTATTTTTCATGGTACAAACAGGGACTGGTCTCGGCACGCTATTATGTTAATACATGCTAATTTGCTACTTCTGTTACACATAGGTAGCGCCGATCTTTTTTAGAATAATGTTACTATCTTTATATACAATGATGCATAATTCAGACATAACGGTCTTAATCCTCAGTCTCCATAGGACCTCCCTAAATTGGTTGTCCAAGATTTGGAAAACTGGAATTCACCTACACACGTCAGCAGACTTAGTCTCTGCGCGTGATACACAAGAGTGCACTATTTAAAAAACGTACTAACCAGTCTTCCCAGTCCCTTTTCTTTTTACACTTGATATTTTCTAAGACAAGTATTAATTTCTATTGTGTGCAAGCTAGAAATAATCAAAACTAATGACATCCCAGAAAACCATGATTTACATTCTCCCTGATTTCCCCAAAAAACTACATCTTCCTTATCATAATCCCCAGCTTCTTGCCCAAACTATGAATATAATTCACTTCTGAGGCTGTGATGAGAGCCAAAGACAAGCCCTCCTTCCCTGCTCTGGCGGTTCTACCACTTCTGTGGGTGTAGTTTTCTTCTTTTTCTGGTAATTGGTGATGGATGACAAAGCCGAGTTCTTTGACGTCAATTCCGCGGGCTGCCACATCTGTTGCAACGAGCACATCAATGGTTTCGTTGACAAACATACGCATCACTTTGTCTCTCTCTTTCTGCAATAAATCTCCATGAATGGCTCCGGCTTTGATGTTTTTGGCTTTTAACTGACTGGCCAGTTTTTGAGCCCCTTTCTTGGTTCTGCAGAAAATAACACCTCTGTCGCCAGACCTGCTTTTAAGAAAACGGACTATGATGTGGAGTTTGTCGTCGATCTGGCATTCTACATACCTGTGTTCAATGTTTTTATTGACGAGATTTTTCTTGTCTACGTGCACTCTGATGGCGCCTTTACCAATGTGTCGTTGAATGAGTTCATTGATTTCTGCCGGAAGCGTGGCTGAGAACAGCCAAACATGTCTATCGGTTTTAATCAGTTCCATGATGTGATCGATTTCTGCTTTGAATCCCATATTCAGCATCTCATCTGCTTCATCGAGCACCACAGTTTGAATGTGACTGAAGTCTATGGCGTTCTTGTTATACAAGTCGATCAATCTACCTGGTGTGGCTACCACAACCTGCGTTGGTCTTTTCAAAGCATTGATCTGGTTGAGAATGTGAGCGCCTCCGTAAACCGCTTCACAAAACACTTTTTTAGGCAAGTACTTGGTGAATTTGAAAATCTGTTTGGAGATCTGAAGTCCCAATTCCCTTGTAGGTGTGATAATCAAAGCCTGAACGTGTTTATTATCCGGATCAATGTTCTGAATAATCGGGAGTCCGAAAGCAGCTGTCTTCCCCGTTCCGGTTGGTGCCTGAGCCACAAAATCTACGGCAGAGTCCAGCAAATCCGGAATAGATTTCTCCTGAATTTCGGTTGGGCTTTTAATCCCAATCTCAGTCAGGGCCTGTCTTAGTTCCTTATTAATTCCAAGTTCTCTGAAAGTGCTCATAGACAAAATTTAGAGCACAAAGCTAGTTCATTTAAAGCAGCTCCATAAAAAAAGTCGCTCCTCAATTTGAGAAACGACTTTTCATCTAATCAGGTAAGGGAAGAACTATTGCTTTACTACCCTCCTAACAACTCTTCCAGTATCACCTGACACAACTATGTAGTAGATTCCTTTAACATGCTCATTTAAATTGATTTGAATTGATTTGCCTGACATGTTTCTTGAATAGATTTCCTGACCAATTGAGTTAAGAACAGACACCTGATACTTTCCTGTTGCTCCTTCAATGTTCAACATGAAATCATCTGTAAAAGGATTCGGATAAACCTGAATCTGATTGTCACTTAACTCTTCCAAGCCAACCGAATTGATGTTGTGACAACTGGATGTGTCCGAACAAATACCATCTGTCAACACAAGTGCATAGTTTCCATTTGCACTGGCCGTGAATGATTGTCCGGTTTCTCCTGAAATAGCAGCATAATTATTATCACAATCCACCCATTGGTAACTCACTCCAGACTGAACAGCTGTTAAGGTAATTCCAGAGGCAGTCACATTCGTATCGATATTAATTACAGTTAAGTCCAGCGTCAACACACTGTCACAGCCAGCAGCATTCGGAATGGTATCCATATAAATTCCGGTAGCACTGTAAGTCATTCCATCATGCGCCCAAACATAATCCCCACAGGACGTAATGGTTTCTGTACTGGAACTAGAGTTATTGACAGTTAAATTGATTGTAATCACACTATCACAGCCAACTACATTTGGAATGGTGTCCATATAAACTCCACTACTCGTATATACTTCATCTCCCGACGGTACGGTATAACTGTCGCACTCAACCAATGTTATTGAAGATGAACTGGAGTTATTAATTGTTAGGTTAATCGTGAGCACACTATCACACCCAGCCACATTTGGGATGGTATCCATATAAACCCCAGATGTAGTATATGTTTCATCTCCACTAGGTACGGTATAACTATCACACTCAACCAATGTTATAGAAGACGTACTGGAGTTGTTGATTGTTAAGTTAATAGTGATCACACTATCACACCCAACCGCATTCGGAAGCGTATCCATATAAACACCAGATGTGGTATAAGTTTCATCTCCACTTGGAACGGTATAACTATCACACTCAACCAAAGTCATGGAAGATGCACTGGAGTTGTTAATTGTTAAATTGATTGTAATGACGCTATCACATCCAGCTACATTTGGAATGGTATCCATATATACACCAGATGTGGTATAAGTTTCATCTCCACTTGGAACGGTATAACTATCGCACTCAACCAAAGTCATGGAAGACGTACTGGAATTGTTAATTGTTAAGTTAATCGTGATTACACTGTCACAACCAGTAGAGTTTGGAATGGTGTCCATATATACACCGGTACTTGTATAAGTCTCGTCACCGGATGGCACGGTATAACTATCGCACTCTACTAAAGTCAATGTTGAAGTAGAAGAATAATTGATTGTAAGATTTATAGTTAAGACACTGTCGCAACCAACTGCATTTGGAAGTGTATCCATGTAAACGCCACTTGTTGTATAAGTCTCATCTCCACTTGGCACTGTGTAAGTATTGCATTCTATTACATTGATGCTGTTTGTAGTAGAATGGTTAACCGTCAAGTTAACTGTAATCACACTGTCGCAACCAACTGCATTCGGAATGGTATCCATATAAACACCACTTGTTGTGTAGGCCTCATCTCCACTTGGAACTGTATAGCTATCACAAACCGTCGTAGTAATTGAAGAACTCGTTCCGTAAATCATGCTTAGATTAATGGTGATGATACTGTCGCAACCACCTACATTAGGAATGGTATCCGTATACACACCACTAACTGTGTAAGTCTCGTCTCCACTTGGAACGATATAAGCGTCACACTCAGTAAGCGTAATGCTTGAAGATGTTTGCAAACAGCCTCCTAATTCGTATGCTCCCAAATCTACAGCTCCATTTCTTGTTGCGAATCTTTGGTCCAGAGTTGGCGAAAAAGTAGAACTTCCATTGTTAATCGCATCACTCAAAGGATTTACAAGCGCAATGGTTGGTGTTGTCCCCCCGTTATTCAGAGGTCCCAGAGGATCTAAACCAGGATTGGAACTGTAAGTCCATCCCGGAGTATAAGATGTCCCATGCTCTACCAAATTGTTAGACACATCAAAGGCAAAACCAAAGTTTTCCCATCTCACATCTTCAGATCCGGCATCCGCCAGGTTATTATAGATAATATTGTTATGAAGTATTCTTGGACCAACACCTGTGTATACATAGATACCTCCTCCTCTGCTCCAGGTAGCACCTCCAGATATTTCGTTATTCGCAATGGTATTATTCACAAGTCTAATTGAATCTACATGACCAATCAATGCACCTCCTCCACGCGCAGTGTTGCCAGAGCTCGTTTGCATGGTGTTGCCATATATGGTTGTGTTTTCCATCAAAAGATAATCTCCGCCCGTAGAAGAATGAAAACCACCGCCTTCTGCAATTCCTGTAATAGTAGATCCGGAATTATTCATAATTGTAGTTCTGGTTAGGTAAGTATCTCCCTGGCCTATGGAAATACCACCTCCAAAGCAACTACCACTTCCCGCCGTAACGGCACCAGAATTTGATCGCACAATACATTCGTCAATGATCGCTGATCCGGCACTGTTATAGAAACCTCCACCTAAAGCCTGAGCGCCTGCGGTGGAAATGTGGTTATTTTCTATTAGGCATTTTCTTACGGATAAGGTAGCATTGGCATCTCCCTCAATACAAAATCCACCGCCCCTGCATTGTCCGGAACCTGTTGAACTAAAAGTATGGTTCGTGAATGAGCAATTCTCAATAGTCAAATCTAAAGGGTAAATAGATGCTCCGCTTCCGAAAATCCCTCCACCTTTTCGAGCACTCGAATTGGTTCCTGTTACCAAGTTTTGATCAAAAGTACAGTTGCTTACAGTAGCAGCCGATCCCAAAAAACGGATTGCGCCTGCTACGGCATCTCCTGAATTGGTTTTTCTAACCTCATTCTTCACAAATGTGCAATTGTCTATAATAATCGTATTGACTGATGTGTTTCCAAATGAGATACTGATAGCACCTCCACCAAAATTTCCATTCAGGGCCAAATTGCCATAAAAACTGCAATTATAGATTTCGGTGTTACCGGTGTAATGATTGTTTACCGCTCCTCCGGCACCAGCTTGGTTATTTTGGAAATGACAAGCGAACAAAGTCAGGTTACCTGTTTGGTCAACATTAATGGCACCACCCGAGTTACTAATTACACCGTCAATAAATCTAATACCTTCAATGTAAACCTCATTATCTATCTCGAGACAACGTATTGCGCCACCTCCACTAATAATGGTGCTTAAACTGTCGTTACCTATAACCACCAGATCTTTATTAATGGTTACCTGACTACTCAGTACAATAGTATTTCCATCAGTGGATACATCAAAGCGAATGGTATCATTGGCACTTGCATCCAGTACAGCCTGTCTGAAACTTCCCGCTCCGGAATTGGCCGAATTGGTCACAGTAATTGTGCTTGAAAATGACGATGAACCCACCAGCAGCAACGTGAGCCCAAAGATTAAGTGTTGAATTGTTTTCATGGTCGATTTGTTTACCACAAAGAACTTTCATCTTTCAACTCAAATCAACCGCATAAAGATGCGGGCCTTACCATATGTAATTAGAAAAATAAACTCCTTATCTCGCCGGAAAACGACTTTTTGATCAGCTCTGCCTTGCTGTTAATCTGAAGTTTGGTATAAATGTTTCTGATATGATGTCTGACCGTATTAATTGAGATTCCCATGCGGTCTGCTATCAACTTATAACTCAGGCCATCCACCACACATTGCACCACCTGATGCTCCTTTGCGCTCAATGCATTTTCTGAACTTTGCTTGACAGGATTAAAATGCTGAATGACTTTTCTGGCAATACTTGGTGTCATCGGAGAACCTCCGACCATCACTGTTTGAACAGCCTGGTGCAATTCCTGAAGCGGGGTGTTTTTAGCCAAATAACCAACTGCTCCGGCACACAATGCTTTAAAGATATTGTCGGTATCTGTATACACTGAGATCATCACAAATTGTACATCCGGCAGTTTGGCTTTGATCAAGCCTATCCCTTCGATCCCGGTTTTTCCGGGCAGACCGATATCCGAGACAATCACATCAATTGCTGGCTCACTGGCTTCATAACGTGTCATGAAGTCTTCAACACTTTCTGCACTTAACACCAACTCAATGTCATCCATGGTTTGCAGATACTTCTCCTGCCCCAATCGTATTGCTGTGATATCTTCGATTAATGCGACTTTGATCATGTTACAAAAGTAGATCAATTTAAAATCTCATGAAACTGCATATTAATGCGGCCTGATCTTCAGTTGAATAATTACTATTTTCGTTTCCGTGAGCGCCCGATTACTTCTTTCCGTCTTTCTGTGTTTTTCCTTTCTGGGAGCGCATGCTCAGGACTATTATTTTAGAGTGAATCAGCTCAACATGTCAGACGGTCTATCGTTTAGACATGCCACCTGCGTTGTACAGGACAATCAAGGCTATATGTGGATTGGAACCAGAAATGGTCTGAATCGGTTCGATGGTTATGAGTTTGTTCATTTTACCACACACAGCGAAAAAGGCATTCCTTCACTATCCGGCAACTATATTCATGATTTGGACATTGACGCTTCCGGAAACATTTGGATTGCCACAAATTCGGGATTAGATGTTTTAGATCCTGTTAACTATAACATTCAGTCCTATTCACCTCAAAGCGTTTTCAACAACAAGAAAGGGATTAAAACCATTGATGAAATCACAATTACCAAAGAAAGTGGCCGGATTTTCATTCATTCTCACCAATACCAAAGATTTGATCGTTTCTACAATACAGTTGAATACAAAAACTCCAAGTTTCATGACCTGATCTTTAGCGATAACAGCTCAAATCAATATGAATATATCGCCAACGTTTTTGAGGACGAAGACAAAGCTCTGTGGGCCAGACCAGCTTATTCCAAAACCTTTTTTAAGCTTAACGATCAATACAAGATTATTGAAAGCTACAACTTACCTGATTCTATAGGAGACCATAGTTTATCCAACGTAAGCTCACCAAGTGAAGCAGAACTAAAGAACAGTGGACCTTACAAACGCAATCTGGAATTCATCAGACACAATTCAAAGTTTGAATTGATTGGGTCCTTCTGCGATTCTCATGAAACGTTTATGATCAAAGGGAACCTTAAAGAAGGATTTTCCTGTATCCATGAAGACATTGGCATTGAAGGCAGACACATGCCTATAAACGATTTTGTTGACAGAGACGGAGATTTATGGATGATGCTTGACGAAACCATGTATGTCATGTCCGGAGAGCAGGCAAATAAAATTCCAACGAGCCAGATCAATTTATCTCAGGATGCCGTCACCTACTTTTACCAAAGTCGGGATGGAACTATATGGATTACCACAAACTTTGGTGTATACCGGGTTTTCAAAGAACCTAACCCTTTCAAATTCTATCTCAACACCAAAGAAAACGAAAAGGGCTACGGGCAGAGTATTCGTGCCATAGAACAAGCTTCAGACAAGATCTGTTATGCCAGTGTTGTCCATGACGGCATATGGAAAACAAACCTCACCAGTGCTGAGACGGAACAGATTCTTGGCGCTAATCACGACAATGGTTCCAAAAACTACAGTATCCTACCCTACGCCATGCATTATAATTCCGGAATGCTCTGGCTATGTAATTGGTTTGACGAAGGCGTTCTCAAGTTTGATTTAGAAACCGGAGAACTTGATCACATTCATTGCGAAGAAAACCTTGAAGGTTTTGCCAGATCAATGGTTTACGACAATAAAACTGAAAGACTGTGGATTGGTACCGATCATGGACTCAATATCCTGGATTTGAAAACAGAAGTGCTTTCCAGGTTCACTCCGACATCAAATGCAAAGTTCTTTAATCAACTGGATTTTTCTGCATTGTTGTTGAACGATTCTAAAGAAGTCTGGCTGGGAACAAGAGAAAGCGGACTTTTTAAATTGGTAGGAAACGACTTTTCTCTGATAGCAAATAAAGAAAGTGGCTTGAGTGATAACTCCATCCTATCAATATATGAGTATGGGGATTATCTGTGGATTGGCACATCCTCCGGACTGAACAGGCTCGACATAGAGAGTGGGAACATTGTTTCGTACACCACTCAGCATGGACTTCCGAACAACCACATTAATGCCATAACTGAGATGAATGGTTTTATTTGGCTAAGCACCAACAAAGGGCTGTGCAAGTTCAATATTGAAACAGAAAGCGGATCGAGCTACTATAAAGAAGATGGCTTAATCCATGAAGAGTTCAATTACAGCTCTTCCAGAAAGTTGGACAATGGCAACATCCTGTTTGGCGGAATGAACGGCATAATTGAAGTCTCCAAAACCAGACAACCAACCACTCAAAGCAATTCAAAAATCATCCTTACAGGCTATGAGAAATCTGATTTTCAGGAAAGCTCACAGCTGATCAATGGCGCTGATTTGATTAAAAACGGGATTGATCTTTACCATAACGACAAATCCTTCAGTTTTAAGTTTGCACTTCTGGACTTGTTCTCATCAAAACACATCAAATACAAATACAAGCTGGAGGGCTACGACGACAACTGGACCCTGATAGGTTCTGAAAACAAAGTTAGATTCAACAAACTTCCTCCGGGAGACTACACATTCAGAGTAAAAGCACTTGGTAAAAATGGTGTTTGGAGTGAGCACGAACTCAAGATTCCTATCCGTGTACATCAGGTCTTCTATAAAACATGGTGGTTTATTTCTCTAGTCGTTTTGGCGGTGCTGCTACTCTTCTATACCGTATATCGCATTCGTGTGAATCAGATTGAAAAGATGGCTCAATTGCGTGTTAAGATCGCGAGCGACCTACATGATGACGTGGGCAGCATGTTGACTCAAATTGCTATGCAAAGCGAACTGGTGGGCGCTAAGGCGTATAATGAAGACGAAGAAAAGGAAGAGATTCTTAAAATAGCAAAAAGCAGTCGTGAAGCCGTAAATACCATGAGTGATGTAGTTTGGTCTATAGATTCCAGACAAGATAAACTAGTGGATTTACTGGACAGAATGAAAGATTATGCCGGAGACGCTTTGTCAAGAGCCGGTATCGAGATGAACTTCCAGTTTGAAGGAGGTTCTCAGGCAAATCAACACCTCAAGCCACAATTCAGGCAAAACGTCTACTTAGTCTTTAAAGAAGCCATTAACAATGTCGTAAAACACAGCAACGCCGAGCAGGTTGACATACTCATCTCCAGCACCAAACAAACATTTAAAATGACGATCAAAGACAATGGCAGTTTGAGTAAAAATGAAGGTCGTCAGGCTGGCCAGGGATTAAAAAACATGAAACTAAGAGCAAGCCAAATCAAAGGCGAATTGGAGCTCAACACTTCAGATGGTTACGAAATCACATTATCCGTTTAGCTAGTACACCAACAAACGCATCTCACTCATCTCTTCCATGGCATAACGCAGACCTTCTTTACCAACTCCCGAATCTTTGACACCTCCGTACGGCATTCCATCCACTCTGAAACCGGGCACACCATTAATTATGACACCGCCAACTTCTAAGGTATCGTGAGCCAAAGACATATGCTCAATTTTACTTGTAAAAACGCCTGCCTGTAAACCATATTTGGATTGATTCACCAGATTTAA
The DNA here is from genome assembly GCA_965230535.1 of Parvicellaceae bacterium. Taxonomy (GTDB): domain Bacteria; phylum Bacteroidota; class Bacteroidia; order Flavobacteriales_D; family JAUILH01; genus JAUILH01. The sequence continues at coordinate 83,273 of OZ246010.1, forward strand.
TGCCTCAGAGAAATTGTCTGCTTTCTCCAAAATTACCACTGGACCGAAAACTTCCTCTTTATAAATCGTCGAGTCATTGGTGACATTCTCCAGAATAGTTGGTTCGTATACATTGGCCGCTTCATTAAAGACTTCACCACCTGCTACAAGACCAGCACCATCTTTTAATGCGTCATGAACCCAATCGTGGATTCTATGAACATGTTCTTTGGAAATAATTGGTCCGTTTACAACCTGAGCATCTGTTGACTCTCCGGAAACCACCGTTTTCAACTCTTGTAACAAAGCTTCTTTAAAAGTCTCGTAAAGCGATGAATGCACCACAACTCTTTGGGTAGAAATACAAATTTGTCCAGCGTACAAAAAAGCACCAACTGCCACAGATTTAGCGACAGAAAACACGTCTACACCTTCATCTATCACCACTGAAGCATTGCCTCCCAATTCAAGAGCAACTTTCTTCTTTGGCACAAGAGATTTCAGCTTCCAACCAATCAAATCGCTTCCGGTAAAAGACAACATTTTGAAACTGTCTTCTTCGACAAACTTCTGCGCCAGGTTATTATTACAAAGCACCAGATTAAAAGCACCTTTCGGCAAATCGGTTTCATCAATCATTTTTGCCAAAATCAATGAACTAAATGGCGTTTGTAAGGCTGGCTTTAAAACAACAGAGCATCCTGCTGCAATGGCTGCCGCTACTTTATGCAAAACCAGATTTAGTGGAAAATTGAATGGCGTGATGCAAAGTACCGGTCCAATTGGATACGGTTTTGTGTAAGCACGTCTCCCCTGTCCGGCATCATAATCTATATTGATTGTTTCGCCGGTAAATTCGAGTGCCTGAGCCGCTGCCAATTCCAAAGTCCGTACACTTCTATTCATTTCTGCTCTGGCGTAGGAAATTGGTTTTCCGGCTTCTAAAGCAATGATATGAGCAACTTCATCTGATTTAGCCTCTAGTTTTGCAGCCAATGTTTTCAGAACCTGAGACCGTTGATGCGCAGACGTCTTTTTCATCCTGTCAAACCCTGAATTTACTGAGTCAACGACATCCTGAAACGCCTCTTCTCCTAACGTATTTACAGAAGCCAATACAGTTCCATCGTTCTTGTTGAGTACTTCCAAAGCTGTTGAGGTTCCCGCCTTGTACTGACCATCATAATAATTTGCCAGTTCAAATAAACTCTGATCAATTTCCATGATTCTAAGGTAAGTAAATATAGACATACACTTGCATTGGTGTTGTCTAGATTAAGTAGTCATTTCAACCAGCATTGAAAGAAGTCAGGAGATTTCTCCGCTACGGTCGAAATGATTTCAGGGTGTATTGACAAGGAAATTCCAGGACGGTATAAACAAAAAACGCCCCAATATTGGAGCGTTTTAATTTGAATCGGGAATTTCTAATGCCTTCCCCAGGCTGCTACCAGAGCACGACCATTGCCATTTGGAATGGTTCTGTAGTTAAACGTGATTTTTTTGATGATTCTTTTGTTTCCTGGCAAGTCCAGCACGCGAGACTCGGTGCCTTTTGCGAATTTCCTATTGATCTTGAAATTATCTGAAGTTCCGTTAGCGTAGTGCACTTTTACATTCAATACATGTATTGGTGCTTTCATGACCTTGAATTTTACCGCAGTAAACACACCTTCTTTGATGGTAACCGGAATGACATCATGATCCCCTTTGATGTTGACCACTTTTTGTCCAAGTCTATCCCACTTATGCTTCTGAATCTTAGCTTTTGTCGGTACAGTAAAAGACATTAAGCTCACTGCCAAACCGATGAATAAGGTAAATAAAATAGATTTCTTCATGTTTGTTTTATTTTGGTTATGGCTCTTTGACACACCAAAATAAAAAAGGTTTAATCCTCAGAAATATTTATGATGTTTTTTCCTGAAGATTGCCACGACATGAAGCCTTCTTCCAAATTATACACATTGTTGTATCCCATGCTAATTAAGCTGTCCGCAGCTTCAGCACTTCTTCCGCCTCCATGACAATATACATAGACAGATTTATCTTTGGAAATGCCATTTTCTACTTTAGATTTGAAATCTTCATCATACCAATCGATGGTTAAAGCACTGCTATCGATCACACCATTCTCCTTCCATTCACTTTCTGTTCTTACGTCCAGAATTACAGCATTTGGATCTTCAACAAATAATGCAAATTCTTCCACATTTAAATCTCTGAACCCAAGTTCAATTTGCTCTTCTGTACCCTCTTCAGATTCTTCAGGAGATTCCTGACCAGCTTCACTCGTTTCTTTCTTGTCCTTACCCTCCTTGTCTTCTTCCTTCTCTCCACAAGAGAACAGCATTGGAGCCACAAGCAACATGGCCAGAATTGTCTTTTTATTCATAATAATTCGTTTTGGTTTATTTTTATTTAGACGGAATGTTGGCTAGTATTTCCACCAAAAAGCTCCAGAATTTCTGAACTGATGCGATTTTTGTCTTCTCATCCGGAGAATGTGGATTTCTAATAGTAGGTCCAAAAGAAATCATGTCCAGCCCCGGATATCTCTCTCCAAGAATGCCACATTCCAAACCGGCATGACAAGCCATCACGTTTGGTTTTTCGTTAAACATACTTTCATATTTTCCTTTCATCAATTCAAGTATTTCTGAATTGGGATTTGGTGCCCAACCAGGATATGAGCCTGTGTGCTCCACATTGGCTCCCATTAAATGGAAAGGTGCTCCAACGGTATTGGCTATGTCCATTTTTGATGACTCGATGGAACTTCTTTGTAAACTTTGAGTTTTAAACTGACCATCTTTTACAATCACTCTGGCCAATGATGATGATGTTTCAACTAAGCCTTCAACAGCTTCACTCATTTTAAACACACCATTATGAACAGCAAATATTGATCTAATAATTCTACTGGTATCTTCCTGACTTACAGACTCACTAGAACCATTCATCTCATCAATTAAAACAACCAAATCAGGCTCGTTTACCTGATATTCGGCTTTGATGTCGTTGACTAAACTCTGAATGTCCGTTTTGAATGATGGTTTGGCTACAACGGTTGCAAATGCTTCTCTCGGAATTGCATTTCTCAAGCTTCCTCCATTGATCTCTACGATTCTTAAATCATGCTCCAAACCTTCTTTCATAAGTCTGTTCATGATTTTATTGGCATTGCCTCTCCCCAGGTTGATATCCATTCCGGAATGTCCTCCTTTCAGGCCTTTTACTTCTATAGAGAAGGTTTGATGTCCAGCCGGAACAGCTTCTGTAGAATAAGTGTATGCTGTATTCGTATCGATTCCACCAGCACAACCAATTGAAAACTCGTCATCATCTTCCGTATCCAAATTCAGAAGAATTTCTCCATCCAGAATGCCTTTCTCCAGCTCGAAAGCCCCTGTCATACCAGTTTCTTCATCAATTGTAAATAAAGCTTCAATGGCTGGGTGAGCCAGGTCATTTGAAGACAATACAGCCATAATTGCTGCAACGCCCATTCCGTTGTCCGCACCAAGCGTAGTCCCCTTAGCTTTCACCCACTCACCATCAATATACGATTGAATACCCTGGGTTTGAAAATCGAAATCAGTATCGGCATTTTTCTGGTGAACCATATCCAAATGCGCCTGCATTATAACAGTTTTAGCATTCTCCATTCCCGGAGTAGCCGGCTTTTTAATGATAACGTTACCTACTTTATCCTCATATACATCTAAGCCCAGGTTCTCACCAAAAGCTTTTGCAAAAGCAATCACTCTCTCTTCCTGTTTACTTGGTCGAGGAACTGCATTTAAATCTTCAAAATGATTCCAAACCACTTTTGGTTCCAAATCTCTTACTTCACCCATGATATTTCTCTTTTAATTTTGCTTCTGTTTTTACGCAATATCTAAGCATCAGCCAGCCGTAAATTCCGCCAGCTACAATGCCCAATCCTATTAAATGTGACAAGAAGATTTTTGATCCGAAATAGTCGCCCCAATTGTCTACAACTTTTCCGAAATAAACACTCTTAATGGCAAAAATGAGAATCATGGCAGCACCAAATGCGCCTCCAAAAGTGGCTACAAAGGCCCATTTTCGGTCTCTCCACTTTACCCAAAAATTCATGAATCGTTCATCTACCTTGTCCATACTGCTAAAATAACAATACTTCCTTGAAATATTTGGATATTTGAGCTAAAGTGAGCAAAATAAAAGACATATTGGAGCAAATCAGTTTTAGACAGTTGATGATTATCGTGTCTGCTGTTTTCTTCAGTCTTTCTTTGTTTGTTTTTCAGGACTATGGAATTTCATGGGACGAACAAAGGCAACGTGAACTAGCCATCAATAATTATGACTATGTAGTGAACGGTGAAGATGGTCTTGAAAACTTTAGAGACAAGGATTACGGAATTGGTTTTGAAATGCCACTCTTCCTGCTGGAACGTGCTGTTGGACTTGAAGACTGTCAAAGTATCTACCAACTCAGACACCTGGTGAGTCATTGGTTTTTCTTATTCGCGGCCATTGTTTTTGCCTATCTGATCCATGGTATGTTTGATAATAAATGGCTGGCTGTTTTGGCTTTCCTATGCCTGGTTCTCCACCCCAGAATATACGTGCACTCTTTTGTAAACAGTAAGGACATTCCATTTTTGGGTGGCATTATCTTATTCCTGGCTCAACTCAGAAGGTACATGATCAGCCCTAATTGGAAACAACTTGTCTGGTTGATCGTCGCCAGTGTTTTTGTAATTAACCTAAGAATCATGGGAGTAGTTGTTCTGTTGCCAGTACTTATCTACATGCTCTTCTCAGGAAACGGGCATAACAGAGTCAAACACGTGGCCATCTTCATATGTGGTGTTCTGCTAACATTGCTCGCTACCTGGCCGTATTTATGGTCCGATCCAATTTCAAATTTCAGTGCTTCTCTTGGAAATATGGGTGATTTCAGGTGGGATGGTTCGGTGTTTTTCCTTGGAGAAACTTATGCTGCCACTGATAAACCATGGTTTTACTCTCTGGTTTGGTTCATCATTTCAACACCGATTCTATTCCTGATATTTGGCGGCATTGGTCTGTTCGACAGAGCTTACGCCTTACTAAAAAGCAAGGACAATCTCTTTGACATAAATCAATATCTGAACATCACAGGGATCTATTTGCTTTTTGGAACTCTATTGGGAACAGTGGTTTTCGGATCCGACAATTTTGATGACTGGCGCCATTTGTATTACATCTACCCATGCTTTATTATTTTGGTTATTGCCGGGCTTAGACTTATTTGGGACAACTTCCCTAAAGCTCTACTAATTGTACCGATCTACATGGCTTGGCTAGTTTTTAATCTGATTAAACTGCATCCTCATCAACAGGTTTATTTCAATGAATTGGTTCCTAAATCCGAGCACTACATTCGTGATAACTTTGACATGGATTATTGGGGTTTGTCCTACAAACAAGGGTACGAGCACATCCTAAAAACAGACAACTCTCAAACAATTCGGGTTTTTGTTGATAATTGGCCCGGGGAATTGAACCTGTGCAGTCTTACCCAAAAAGAACGGAAAAGAATACAATTGACTGACTCGGCTCTGGAAGCAGATTATTTCATCACCAACCACCGCTTTCAACAGGGCAAGCAGTACTTTTTTGAAGAAATTTACACGATCAAAGTTCAGGGAAGCACGATACTCAGTGTGTTCAAAATTCAGAAATAGATCCAATGACCCTGAATACCATGTTTGTTAAATTCCAAAGTAGGCATAGGAATCTTGATCATATCCAAAACATGCAACACAGGCTTCAGCCAGGGTTTAGAGACCTTTATTTTAGTTAAGTCAATATCCGGCGACAAATAAAACTGTCTATACCTGTTAAAAGTACTTTGATAAATTCCGGCGTCCTCTGGCCTGCCCGAAATCATCTCCTCTCCTCCATAACCTGCAGCAATATTCAACCAGGCCGGAAACTTGCTCTTCTTTTTTAGAAACGAGCCTATATTGACACTCATCCAGTAGGTTTGTCCGTTGTAATCCTTCATCAATCGTTCGGGAGTATTATTGCCCAGTACATTTGGTCGGTAGCTTGCATACGGACTCAGATGAGCCGAGACCTTAAACTTGATTCTTTGCTCATCCCAAAAATGTTCCTGTAACATAAAAGCAGCCGTACCTAACGTGTTAGCAGCAATGTCACCGGTTGAGAAGCCCCAATCACTTGAAAAACCATCCAAAACCTCCATAGACAGGAGGTAAAAGCTCCCTAATGTTGCACCATACCACAAAGACTTCTTCTTGTTGACACCAGCCCATCTCAAAGTTTTATAGCCCACATTTCCCAGATAATAACTCGTCATGGTATGACCAAACTTGTCCATTTGAAGCCATTCTGCGTTGTCGTTAAAAGAATGGAATTTGGTTTGATCATAGTACTGATACCACAGGTAATTGAGTAAGAAAATACTTGACGTATAGCCGGCTGCTTCCGTAATAATAACGCCTGTCAATCTAGGTTTAGACAAAGTATCTGCCGGTTTAAAAAACTGAGCATTTGCCCCTGAAATACAGGAGAGCAAAAGTACTATAAGCAGACAGCGTTTCACTTACCAAAGATAAGTCGCATTTATGAAGATTACTTACTTTAGCGCCAACATTTCGTCTAACACTATGGAACACGTACTCACCTTATTAATGTTGATTGTCCTTCAGATTGTACTGGGGTTTGACAATTTGCTCTACATCTCTCTTGAATCGAAAAAAGCGCCTCTTGAAGACCAATCGAAAGTGAGAAAGCTTGGAATTGGACTTGCCATCGTTCTTAGAATTGCGCTCTTATTCATCCTGGTAGAACTCATTAAATACTTTCAGGACCCTGTGTTTTCAATTGAGATAGATGATGTTGTTTCCGGGCATTTCAGCATTCATAGTTTAATTGTACTGGTCGGTGGAGGTTTTATTCTTTACACAGCTGTAAAAGAGATTTGGCACATGATGTTAATTGAAATTCACGACCATAAAGAAGTTAAACCTGCCTCTGCTAATAAAATCATTACTTCCATTGTAATCATGAATCTGGTGTTTTCTTTCGACTCCATTTTGAGCGCCATGGCTTTAACAGATGTCTTTTGGGTGATGGCCACAGCCATTGTGGTAAGTGGCGCTTTGATGATTTACCTGGCAGACAAAGTCTCTGACTTCCTTAAAAAGAACAGAATGTATGAGGTTTTGGGATTGTTCATCCTATTTATTGTTGGCGTGATGCTATTGACTGACGGCGGTCATTTGGCTCATCTACACTTGTTTGGAAACGAGATTACAAAGATGAGTCCTACCACCTTCTATTTTGTAATTGCCGTGCTGGTAGTTGTGGAAATCGTTCAGGGTCGATACCAAAAGAAGTTGCTGGCGGAGAGAGAAGCACAGCTAAAAGAACTTGAGAAGAAAAAGTAAATAAATGAAAACGCCCCCGGAAAACCGGAGGCGCTACTTTTTCATAATTTGCAGTCTTACTGCGTGATCACCACTTTCTTGGTGATGCTTTGTTGTCCACTGGACAGTTTCACCCAATAGGCTCCGGGAGCCAGGTTGCTTAAGTTTAAATCGTGTCTCAACCCCGATCCATTACTCATCAAATTGTCAGTATGAACCACAGAACCTACCACATTGAAAACATTCAACTGAACGCTCCCTTTCATTTGTGAGTTTAGATTTACAGTGAATTCACCTTTATTAGGATTTGGATAGATGTCCATATCACTTGAATTGAGCTCCACAGTACTTAAAGCCTGATCTTCTCCATCAAATTCAACGATATATCCACCAATGTGCCCCATAAAACCTTCGTCATTCCATTTCCAATTGGTTCTTTCCCAAACGGCAATGTTCTGCTCAGTTCTTTCAAGGAAGTTATTTGGCTCTCCAACCGCCCAGTTATTATAGGCGAATTCTTCACCAGACACCCAATTCCAATTATTGGCGGCATCTTTATAGGCTCCAAGCCAGTATTCTGATTGCTTATTCTTTAACAGCTTCTCAATGGCCTTTTGTTCTTTCGCTGAGGTTACAGTGGCCAAATGCCAACCATCTCCCAGCTTATTCGCCTCAACATCAGCCATACTCCACGAAATCTCATTGCTCTCAACAAGCATGTAGGTATGACCGTCTTGCTCGACGGTTTGAGCCATTGTAGCTCCAGTTAATAAACAAGCACTTAAAAAGTAGATTTTTTTCATATTGATTGATTTTTAGTTCAAGCAACATGATCCAAACATTGTGCCGAAATTACATCCCTAGCTCTGCAAGTCGGGCAGCCACTTTTGCCAAAAGCACCTTACGCTCTTTATAGCCAATGAATGCAGCCTTAAAACTGTTGTTGATAAGTGTATGAATTTCGGATTTACTCAAACCAAAAGTCTCATGTACGGTTAAGAATTCTTTGCTCAGAGTTGTATTCGAAATCAATCTATTATCCGTATTCAATGTAACTCTGAGTCCCTGATCTAAATAGGATTTCACAGGGTGAGCTTCTAAAGACGGGACACATTGTGTTTGGACATTACAATTCACACACATCTCCAGCGTGATTCTATGATTCAAAACGTATTCCAGTAAGTCCTCATCTTCAAACAAGCGAGTTCCGTGCCCAATTCTATTAGCCCTGGTAAAATGAATGGCCTGGTGAATAGATTCCGCGCCATAAGCCTCTCCTGCGTGAACCGTTGTATTGATATTGTTATTGATGATGTGGTAAAATGCTTCTTTGTGGTCCTTTGCAGGATAATTTTCTTCAGGTCCTGCCAAATCGTAGGCCACCACTCCCCTGTCTTTGTAGTCTACAGCCAATTTTGCCAGTTGTAAAGACACTTCCGGAGTCATACTTCTAATCCCACACACAATGATGCCAACTGTGACCGGAAATTCGGTTTCTGCTTTTTCTTTCCCTTTAATAACCGCCTCTATGACCTGCTTCAACGACAACTCCTTCTCAGTATGCAAAACCGGAGAAAAACGAATCTCAATGTGCCACACATTCTCTTTGGACACATCTTCAATCAATTCATAAGTACACCTTTCCAATGCTGACTCGGTCTGCAAGACCTTATTTGTAATAGCGAAGGCTTTCAGGTAATCTTCAAGAGATTCACATTCATCTCCCACTTGCAAGTAAGATGTCAGGTCATTGTGATTATTATGAGGCAATTCTACGCCATTTTGTTTCGCCAATTCGAGAATGGTTTCAACTCTAAGAGAACCATCCAAATGGCAGTGTAATTCTGCTTTAGGAAGTGATTGAAAAAAGGCAAGGTCAAAATTCATGGCTGCAAATATATTAGATGCCAGAGCAATTTGACAATATTATGATGGTTTATAAGCACAAAGCTGAGTAAATTTGTCGCATTAATATGAAAACGGTTGTTGTAGGATTATCTGGAGGCGTTGATTCAAGTGTGGCAGCGCACTTGTTGGTTGAACAAGGCTATAACGTCATTGGGATGTTTATGAAGAATTGGCACGATACGAGCGTGACCATTTCTGATGAATGCCCATGGGAAGAAGATGCGAATGATGCACTTTTGGTTGCTGAACATCTTGGGATTCCCTTTCATACCATAGACTTGAGCGAAGAATACCGCGAAAAGATTGTAGACTACATGTTTGAAGAGTATCGGGTTGGCAGAACACCTAATCCGGATGTACTTTGCAACAGGGAAATTAAGTTTGATGTATTTCTGAAGCACGCTTTAAAACTCGGTGCAGACTATGTGGCTACAGGGCATTATTGCAGAAAGGGAATTCTGAATGAAGGCACTCCGGAAGAAAGCTATCAGTTATTGGCCGGAAAAGATCCGAATAAAGACCAGAGTTACTTTTTATGTCAGTTAACACAGGAACAATTGTCCAAAACTTTGTTTCCCATTGGTGAATTGTTAAAACCTGAGGTTAGAGAAATAGCGGAGAATATTGGTTTAAATACTGCTAAAAAGAAAGATTCTCAGGGATTGTGTTTCATAGGAAAAGTAAAGCTTCCTGATTTCTTAAAACAACAACTAAAGCCAATTGAAGGTAATATTGTTGAGATTCCGGCTGATCATTTGATGTATGCTGACAAGCCTGAGAATCTGACAGATGCTTCAAAACCTTTTGTGTATTCTGAATCTGATGGAAAAGTAGTTGGCAAACATCATGGGGCTCACTTTTTTACCATTGGTCAGAGAAAAGGCCTCAACGTGGGAGGCACGCCTCTTCCATTGTTTGTAATTGGAATCAACACTGAAACAAACACTGTTTATGTTGGTCAGGGCGACACACATCCAGGACTGTTTAGGTCTGCACTTTTCATTGAAGAAAACGACATTCACTGGGTAAGACCAGATTTGAAAGAAGATTTCCTGCACAGCAAGAAAATACTGGCTCGAATCAGATATCGCCAAACGCTTATGAATGCTGAGCTTCACAAGAGCAACGAAGGTTTATTCCTTTCTTTTGAAGAGCCGGTAAAAAGTGTAACGGCAGGTCAATTTGCCGCATGGCACCTTGATGATGAGTTGATCGGATCAGGCGTGATCAGTGCCTAGAATTATATTCAGAACTTCTTCTGGTAGAATATCCTTAATGTTCTCTCTTGTTTCAGATTTTTCCGGAGTCAGCACATGAGCTTGCTGTCCAATTGGTGCCCAACGTCCCGGATGAATAGGTCTGATATCCACAAACAAGCCAATGGCTTTCACACCAAACATAGCCGCAATGTGAAGCGGTCCCGTACTACATGCCACTAAAGTTCCTGATGATTTCACAAACTCAATGAGTTCCTTCAAATTCATCTTTCCACTTTGATCTACAAGCCGATCTCCAAATGTAAAGGCACTGCGAAATGATTTTCCTTCATCTTCAGTTCCGGTTAAATGCACCGTAAATCCTTTGTCAACCAGTGCATTTGCCAATTTCACAAAATGCTCCAAAGGCCAATCTACCGCACTCCCCCTGGATCCAGGGTGCAGTATGATTTTCTTTGGATCTGATGTCAAAGAATTCGATACACCATAAAGTGCTTCAAGTTGCCCAAGGTTTAATTCATCTTTAACCCCTAAAACTTGCAACAACTTCATATTAAGCTGTGCTTCATGCAGGTCCGAACGTTTTCTGGAGAATTGCACTCTCATATTACACGTAGTGAAATGGTATAACCTCCCTCCTGTTCCTATCCTATTAGTAATTCCCGCTTTTTTAGCTGCCTGAGCAATCGTTTTTCGAGGAAAGACATGGATGATCGTATCTGATTGAGTCGCTAAAAGCTGCTCAGCTAGTTCTCCCACAGAAAAAGACTCGTCAAAAGTCAGGAATTCATCTATATGTGCCGACTCCATTACCACATCCTTTACGTAGGACTTCCCGAAATATATGAGATGACAATTAGGATACAAGTCTTTGATTTTCCCGCAGAGAGGCAAAGTCAGCACAGAATCTCCTATGCTATCCGTTCTGCTTACAATAATTCTCTCAGGACTTTTCACGGTTCAATTCTCTTAGGGTCTTATATTTTACAACATTCGATTGCGCTGATATCATAGCAATGTTCCAACCGGCCTTTCCATCTAAAAAACCTGCCTTTACAAAGTAAACTGAGAAAAATTTGGCAATCGCACTTAAATATGGTTTCAAAGGTCCGCAGGTTTTTCCGGCATGGTGCATCTTCTGAGCAGTTAACACACTGTACTTATCCGCCCTGGCTCTATGGTCCTTTTTATCGTAATATGAATAATGAAGCAAATCGCCTTTTATATGTGTCTGCTTCAATCCATCCAAAGTCAGTTCTTCGTGAACAAAATCGCCTTCCCACTTCACTTTGTCTTTGGGAAACAAGCGCACCTTTACATCAGGATACCAACCGCAATGACGTACCCAGGAACCACAATAATTAGTTAATCTGTTAAATGAATAAACTCCATTTAAATTATTTTTAGTCAATGATTTAATCGAAGAAACCAGTTCATCATTCAAACGTTCATCCGCATCAATAGACAGGATGTAATTATGTGTGGCTAAATCGTTGGCGAGATTCTTTGTTACCGAATAGCCTTTCCAATCAGTTTGTTCGAATCGCACCCCCTTTTCAAGACAAATTTGCTTGGTATTATCTGTCGAATGAGAATCCAGAACAAGGACTTCATCACAGACTTTCAACATAGAATCTATACAGTCTCCAATGTTTTTCTCTTCATTTAGCGTTATGACAACTCCGGAAATCAATAGCCTTTGGTTAAGTTTTTATTCATCAGAAAGGTTTCCTTGCGTAAAAGAAGATATTCCGCACCTCCCTTGATTAAAGCAATTGCCAATATGATCAGATCTTCATCTACCTGCATCATAATCAAAGCCGCAGTCCAGATCAAGATTGGCATCAATTCTATACAACGACGAGTAAAGAAGCCTTTCACTTCACACACCCGGTACTCCATCCCTCTTACAAACTCCATGTAATAATTCCCATATGCACCAAGTCCTATGAGTGGTAATAACCATATTTCTTTTCCCGCACTATCTATCATTGTATTGAACAAGTCGCCGATATTTGCGAACTTCTCACCTATAGGTAAATCTTTATCGACTAACAAAACCAGAAACAGCAGGACACCTAACAACATTCCGGACCAAAGAATCATCCATGGAAATTCGGCTTTATTCATTTTGACACTTACACGCTTTTCCTGCTTAAGTTTTCGCCATTTCAATAACACGACTACACCTTTGGCGACAAAATCGAGAATGAAGTAAAATATGAGCAGAGCGTAATCCCATCCGGACAACACACCAATGATAGGAATTAGTAATTCCAAACCAAGCTGGATGAGTTTTTTGTGTTTTGCGATGAAATTCACGTTTCAAAGTTAATTTAAATGACCTAATGGAGTTGAAACCTGAAAAAATGTCTGTAAAAGCCCGCTAAAACTGTCAAAATGGCCTCTTTATTCGTTTGGCTTTTAATTTGATCACAGTTCATCAAAAATAAACGAACATGAATTTAGACAAGTTAACCATCAGGTCAAGGCAAGTGATCACAGAAGCTCAGAACATGGCGCTCACAGCAGATCACCAGGCGATTGATACAGGACACCTTCTGTTATCGATCTTTAAGAATGATGACAGTGTGTGGCCTTTTATCAGCTTGAAACTTGCAGTGAATTCTGACATTATAAAAAGTGCAGCAGAAAAGATTGTAGAATCCTATCCAAAAGTGTCCGGAGGCAATGTATACCTGTCTACCAACTCAAACAGAGTTGTAGCCAATGCGCAAAAAGAAGCCGATCAAATGGGCGATGAATATGTTTCCATTGAGCATTTGCTACTCGGTTTATTGAAAGCAGGCGACTCCATTAGCAACTTAATGAAAGACAGCGGCATTCATAGCAAGGAACTAAAACTCGCCATTGAAGAATTGAGAAAAGGCAGCAAAGTTAATTCTGCAGATGCGGAATCGACTTACAATGCTTTGGATAAATACGGCAATAACCTCAATGAGATGGCCGAAAAAGGAAAGTTAGACCCGGTAATCGGTCGGGATGAGGAAATTAGACGCGTGCTTCAAATCTTAACCCGAAGAACCAAAAACAACCCAATTTTGATTGGTGAACCAGGTGTTGGAAAAACAGCCATAGCTGAAGGACTGGCTCACAGAATTATTCGCGGAGATGTCCCTGAAAACCTAAAAGACAAAGTCATTTACTCATTGGATATGGGAGCGCTGGTTGCCGGTGCTAAGTACAAAGGCGAATTTGAGGAAAGACTCAAGGCGGTTGTGAATGAAGTCATCGGTTCAGATGGTGATATCGTTTTATTTATTGACGAAATCCACACCCTTGTTGGTGCTGGCGGCGGGCAAGGCGCCATGGATGCGGCCAATATTCTGAAACCGGCATTAGCCAGAGGCGAGCTACGTGCAGTTGGAGCCACTACTTTGGATGAGTATCAGAAACACTTTGAGAAAGACAAGGCTTTGGTTAGACGTTTTCAAACCGTATTAATTGATGAGCCAGATACTGAAGACGCCATCTCAATACTCCGTGGAATTAAGGAAAAATACGAGAACCATCATAAAGTCATGATCAAGGATGAAGCCATCATCACGGCTGTAGAATTGTCTCAACGATATATTACCGAGCGATTTTTGCCAGATAAGGCCATAGATTTGATTGATGAGGCCGCTTCCAAACTGAGAATGGAAATCAATTCGAAACCAGAAGAACTGGACGAGATTGAAAGAAGAATTATGCAGCTTGAAATTGAACGAGAAGCCATTAAGCGTGAGAACGATCAGGTAAAACTGGATCAACTTGGACAGGAGCTGGCAGAACTCAACGACAGAAAAACGGAGTTTCTATCTAAATGGGAATCTGAAAAGACCATTCTCGACAATATTCAGTTGAACAAAACGGCACTTGAAGACTATAAACTTCAGGCAGAACAAGCAGAACGTGAAGGTGATTTTGGAAAAGTTGCAGAGTTGCGATACGGAAAGATTGTTGAGACAGAACAAGCACTGGAGGATTTAAAACAAGACCTTATCAACATGCAGAGTCAGCATAAAATGATTAAAGATGAGGTGGACTCTGAAGAGATTGCTGATGTGGTTTCCAAATGGACAGGAATCCCAATGAATAAGATGGTCGAATCTGAACGTTCCAAGCTTTTGAGACTCGAAGATGAGCTGAGAAAGCGTGTCATTGGTCAGGAAGACGCCATTGTAGCTGTGTCTGATGCGGTTAGAAGAAGTCGTGCCGGACTTCAGGACCAAAAGAAACCAATTGGTTCTTTCATCTTTCTTGGCACTACTGGAGTTGGGAAAACCGAATTGGCGAAAGCCCTCAGCAATTTCCTCTTCAATGATGAGAATGCCATGACCAGAATAGACATGAGCGAATACCAGGAGAGACATACGGTAAGTCGATTACTGGGAGCGCCTCCGGGATACGTTGGCCATGAAGACGGCGGTCAGTTGACGGAAGCGGTTAGAAGAAAGCCCTACTCCGTTCTCTTGCTCGACGAGATCGAAAAAGCACATCCTGATGTATTTAACATCCTTTTACAAGTACTGGATGATGGGAGATTAACGGATAACAAAGGTAGAACGGTCAACTTCAAGAACACCATTATCATCATGACATCCAACTCGGGAGCCCATATCATACAAGAACAAATGGCTCAGGATATTTTGAATGAAGAACCTGTGAATAATGGCAAAACAAAGGCTGCTGTGATGGAAGAACTCAAACGATCTTTCAGACCGGAGTTTTTAAATCGTGTAGATGAGATCATTATGTTCAATCCTTTAGACAGAGCAGCCATAAAAGAAGTTGTTAAAATCCAACTTGAGATACTTAACGATCAATTGGCTCACAACAATATTTCGCTCAAGGCCAGTGAAGACGCTATTGACTGGTTGGCACAACTGGGATACGACCCTCAATATGGAGCAAGACCGGTAAAACGTGTTATTCAAAGGAAGGTTCTTAACGAATTATCTAAAGAATTATTGGCCGGAAAGGTTAATACCGAGGAAACAGTTGTACTAGATGTATTTGACAATAAAATGATCTTTAGAAAAGAGGCAGAATTTGAAAAACAGGCTTAAGAAAAGTATCTTCGAGAGCTATGAAATTTTTGCTCCAAAGAAGATCAATTATTATTTTAAGTCTAATTAGTTGTCTTGTCGGTTCGGGGTTTAATTTAAACGCACAAACTCCGAACCGACCAAGACCTTCATCTATTGTTGAATACGAGTTCAAAAACTTCTCTACCAGTACTTCCGGAGACTATTTACTGGCTCCCTTTTCATTTGCTACCATTAACAAGCCTAAGCCCAGCTTAATGATTCTAGACAATGATGGGTACTTGAAATGGTATATGACCAGGGAAGATGGCGTACTTGGAAACTTTAACTACTTCCCTAACGAAAACAAATACACCTTTAACCATAGACAATCTCTTGTCCCCGGCGTACCAGGTCATTTCATTGTTTTAGATGACAACTTGAATCTGGACGACTCTATCACCACAACTGCAGGGATTGATCCTGATTTTCATGAGAACAAATTACTTCCCAACGGAAATTGGTTGATTTCAGGCAAAACGGACAGCATTGTTGATTTGAGTGCTCACAATTTTGCAGGAACTCAGGGATCTGCTACCACTTCTATCAGAGCTTATCTTATTCAGGAGTTTGATCAAAACAAAAACCTGGTCTTTCAGTGGAACAGCAACGACTTTATTGATCCAACTGAATGCTATTATGCGCATTATGGGTATGATGCCAACGATTATGACTATTGTCACGGAAACGCCATTGAGAAAGACACAGATGGCAACTATCTGATTAGTTTCAGGCATTTAAACTCGGTTTACAAGGTTTCTGCGACAGACGGCCACATCATTTGGAGACTGGGTGGAAAATCGAGTGATTTTACTTTTGTGAATGATCCGGGATTCTCCGGTCAGCACGACATTAGACGACTCCCGAATGGTAATTATACCATCTACGACAATGGCAACATGTCTGGCCCCCCAAAAAAATCAAGAGGTGTAGAATATACTTTGGACACTGTGAATTGGACGGCTACCAAAGTTTGGGAATTCGACTACTCCCCTTCTTTCTTTGCACTTGCCATGGGCAACCATCAAACAACGGCCAGCGATCTCCACTTCATTAATTATGGTTTTAACAGGAATACATCTCTCAATACCATTCTGGTGGATCATTCCAACACCATTTTATCTGAAATACACTTAATAGACTCAGCACAAATCTACCGGGCTTATTATCAGGAACAGAGTATTAACCTGCCACAATTTAATGTCCAATGTTTTGATTCTGCTGGTACTCATTACCTATCGGCACCAAACGGATACAGCAATTACTTGTGGTCCAATGACGCGACCGGGCAGGTCATTCCAATTACGGCTATTGGAGATTATCAGGTATATGTTGATTATGGAGACGGGATGCTGGCTTCTCTCCCTTTTCATGTGAGCGATCTATCTGATCCTTGCAATACCAACTCCATTTGGGAAACGACGAGAGACCGTTCTGAAGAAATTGAAGCTTACTTTGATTTAAGCGGACGGCAAATAAACAGACCAGAACCCAATCAAATCTATATTGTCAGATATAAAAGCGGACGTGTAGAAAAGAGGTTCTTTATTGACTAGGCAGGTCAATCATTCATTCTTGACTTCAGGATAGATACGGTTTTCTCCTGAATCTCTGACCAATCCTGATCGTTTATTTTCCCTTTGGGAATTATAAGTATGCTGTTACCGTTTAGGTCATTCATCATGATATAGGTGCTTTCCAAAAAGAGTTGACCATTTTTATCCCATTCCATCAATTTTATCTCTTTCCTGAATTTCACCTCAATTCCGAGTTTATCAACAGTAACCTGAGCACTTCCTTTATCAGCGAGTTCTTTAACAAAAGTGATCACCTTTTTCTTCCTGTTTAAAGCAAAAAAGTATGCCAGAATTAACACAAAAGACACAATTATAGTAAGCGCCCAGGAATAGCCGTACTCCTTTCTCACCATCGGCTCCTTAAGCGTAAAGAAAATCGAGATGGCAAGCATCAGCAACAGAAATCCTGTTAGAAACTTAATTAGTTTACCGTTAACAGGTGAAGACCAAAGACTTTTATTTACTTCAGGATAGAGTGGATAATAATCTTCAAAATCATTATCCATTTGAAAAACCAACTTCTCCATTAATCGACCAGCCGAATGTTTTTAGCAATTAATTTAAACAACCTGTTCATTTCATCAATTCGTTCCTGGGAATTTTCCAGCTTAGGTCCAAATGCACATATATAGCCCTCTCCATAATACAGAAACATGTGTCCCTTCTGCTCAAAAGTTCCAGGCTTCTGATCTTTGACATTATCATTACCAGGTGCTACCACCATACGCTCCTCATCTTCAGGAGAGAGGTATATGTGTGTAACCATACCCTCGTCATCAATGTAGGCTCCTTTTGGCAATTTGGCTTTAAAATGGTTCTTCTGAAGCTTGAATTCTGCATCAACGAATCCTTCCAGATCATCCTTAACAACTTCCTCTTTTTCAGGAGTTTTCTCACTTGCTTCTTTATCCTCCCCACAAGAAATCAATCCCATAAAGACCAGAAGCACACTTATTTTAACTATTTTCATCATGGCTTAATCAAATGTAAGCAATTGCGCCCAGATGAAAAAAGTAATCTTACTACGTCATGCAAAGTCGAGCTGGAACAATGACAGTATCAGCGATTTTGAACGCCCGTTGAACAGACGGGGCAAGCTTTCCTGCAAGTTTATGAAGGAAAGACTGTGGGCCCATATTGATGATGACTTTTGTGTGTTGTGCAGTTCTGCCAAGAGAACCAGGCAAACAGCCAAGCACTTTTTCAAAGATTATCCGAATGGCAAACCGGAGATTCGCTTCCAGGATGAGTTGTATCATGCCAATCCGGACGATATTCTGAATATTTTACATGACTGCACTAACGAGTTTGATACCTTAATCGTGATTGGACACAATCCGGGACTGAGCCAACTATCATACGTGCTAAGTGGAGAACCAAGGAATATGGTAACGGCCAATTTTGCGGTTATCGAGTTCGATTTTGATTCCTGGGATTTAATTTTTGATGGCTCTGGTGTGTTGATAGATTTTGATTACCCTAAGCAACACGACGGATTCCTAAAGCTCCTTGATGAATAATGCCCGATCGAGCAATTCTAAAACCTTAAAGTTTGGTCGTAACAAAAAATCCCCCGCAGATAACTACGGAGGATTTCCTTTTACTAAATATGTTTGATTAGCTCAATGCCTCAAGTAACTCAGCTTTCTTCATAGTTGAATATCCGCTGATATCTTTACTTTTTGCCATTTCTTTTAATTGAGCTACTGTCATCGACTTTAGTGATGTTTCTTCAGCCGCTACCGGAGCTTCAGCTGCCTTTTCTTTAGCAGGAGCCGCTTTAGGAGCTGCTTTTTTAGCAGCAGCCTTCTTAGGTGCTTTCTTCTTTTTTGTAGCAGTAATATCTACTTTCTTCTTTTGACGAGATACGCCTGAAGTTCCTATAATTCTTTTTCCTTTCTTAGATCTTTTATCACCTTTACCCATGTGTATAATGTTTTAGAGGCCGTAAAAGTAAACATTTTGTTTTACTTTTTTTGATTTAATAAAAACTCTGCCTCAATTAAGTCACTCTTTTTAACAACTTTTTTTGTCCAATCGAGATATAAAGCCTGTTTTTCTTCCTCTGTGAGTGCCCAATCCAGGTCAGATTTTCTCAATCTTTCAGTAAAATCATACAGACAAAGTGCTGCAGAAACCGAAATATTAAAACTTTCAGTAAATCCGTACATTGGAATTCTCACATAACCATCTGCATGTTCGAGGGCAATGTCGCTTAAACCATCCCCTTCTGTTCCGAACATCAGTGCCGTTTTTTGTGTCACATCAATATCTCCCAAGAAATTGTCATCCGTATGTGGCGTGGTAGCCAAAACCTTGTAGCCTTTTGCTTTAAGGGCATTGATACAGTCTACCGTATTGTTCTCCTTGTCGCTGTATTTGTGAATAGACAGCCATTTAGAAGCCCCCAAAGCCACCTGAGGGTTCACCTGATACTCATTCGAGTTCTCAACAATATGCACATCCTGAATTCCAAAGCAATCGCAAGATCTTAACACGGCACTGGCATTATGCGGCTGGTAGACATTTTCTATCATCACAGTTAAATGACGTGTTCTTTTGGCTAAAATTTCATGAAACAGCTCTTGTTTGTGTTCCGACATAAACTGAGACATGTGATTAATCAAATCTTGATTCATGAGGCAAATGTAAGTACTAATACTAAAAAGTCCCATTTCGATAAACCGAAACGGGACCATTCATTGTTGCTAGACGGATGTACTCTAAAGAGTCTTTTTAAAATCTAAAACCTAATGACATATTGGTATTGAATGCGGAAAGCGATGGCCCATCAAACCTGGGAAGAGAAATCGACTGAAATTGGTTGCTGAACAACTTGCTATAGCCAATTGTACTGCTAATCACAAAACGTTTCCCCAGGTTAATTCTTCCTCCAATTTCGAGATAATAACCAAGCGCTTTCATATTTAACTTTCCTTCAAAAGGAGGATCGAATTGATGAAATTCAGCTGTATGCATTCCATTCATCCCTTGAAGTCCGGTTCCCAACAAAATACCATTTGGCTTATTCATACCAATGTTTATGTAGTACCTTATTCCGGCTTGGAGCTCAGTATAGTTAGTGAAATACGACATGCTTCTTCCTCTGCCATAGCCGAATCCAACAACCATGGAAACTTTGCTGCTCAGCACTTTTTCGTACTCCAGGTCCACAGTCGATATTTCCAACTCTGCAATTGCATTTGTACCTATCTTGATGTCGTTAGACTTAATCTCTACTTCAAGATAATACAGGGCTTTCATCAATTTATGAAAGGAATGCTTACTGTCTCCTTCCTGAAAGAACTGCTCCTGCCCATTGCTGGTTAGTCTGTCTATATGAAAGTCTACACAGATTGCTGTATAAAATTCAGTATCACACTCTTCTTCCCATTCTCCACACGCATTAATTGTCTTTGTACAATTAACGTCTCTGGACAAAGTACACTCGAATTTTTCAACCCTCACAATAAAGCCAGGCTCTCCCTCTTTTCGCTCTGATATCGGCTTGTACTCGTACGGATAATATTCCTTGAGCATACCAATAACACCTCCGTGATTAGGGTAATACAACACACTTCCTTTGAGTTCCTTCGAAATTTGCTGAACAAACTCATTGGCTAAGGAGAACTGAGTAATAAGACAAAAGCACAATAAACTAATAAACCTATTCATGATTCCTGGCTATTCGAGTACTCTAAGCTGATTGGTCGTATCAAAATCTTCCACCAAAACAGAGTCGTTTTCAATTTCGGCAATTGATTTGGCAATGCTCTCATCTCCGGAAGTAGCCACGTCCAGCATACATGTTTTAAGCACTTTTTCATCAGTAATACCTGCGGCTTCACATGCATCTTTTGCTTTCAAAACATCTACCCTTTTCAGTTTTGCCAAGGTAGATACGGACGACATACTTCTCGAACCATAGAAGCTATAATAGGTCTTCCCGGGAGGATATTCGAACAAAGAGTTTTCCGGCTCTACTCTCCATGACTCACCAAATTGCTCCAGCAGTTCTTTATTGTATTTCACTTCACTTCTTCTTTCTCTCCAAACAACGTTTCCGGAAGTAAGCGTTTCCATATCATAAAAAGCATCTTCAGCATATGTCAGAACACCTGATCTGGACATAAGATCATTTCCTTCAAAGCCATCAGCATTTCCTAATAACCCTTCATAAGCGCCTGCATTGTTGGCTGCATACACTTTAGGCATGACATTCATGTACTTTTTACTCTGACTGGTAAAGAATTTGATTACTACCTGCTCTCCTCCGGGCCACGATATTCTGTAATAATTACTGACTTTGGCCACGACACCTCCATTATGTAATCCGTAAGTCTGTCCTGGCATTAAATTCAATGGATTTCCATTCACCCTTAAAGGGATATCGTCATAACTATCAGGGAAATTCTGAGTATAAACCGTCACTATATCTCCATTTACATACATGGCAGCAGCCGTATTTAATGAGATTGTTTTTGTTTGACTCTGACGGGTTTGAATTAAAAAAGAAGAGTTTCTTGATTTGGTTAACACGAATTCTCCAATAGCTTGCAGATCGTAATAATATCCATCGTAAGTTCTCATGTGAGGATCGCCATAGCTCTTCCCTAAACAAATCTTTCTTTTCGGGCGGTTAAAGGTTCTTCTCATGTTTTGCCAAAAAACAACCTCTTTAGGATCTCCGACAGCTCTGGCCGACTCAATTTGCTGAGTACACACATTAGAAATACTGTCTCTTGTTCTTTGTGGCAATTGTGCGACCGCCTGTGCGACCGTTAATGGCTTACCGGATTGATCCACCATCAATTCATTAAGCTCAAGCCCTGCAGCTAAGGTCACAACATTAGTGCTCAGAGTTTTTTGATCATCTAAGGGACCTCTCATGTCGGCGGTCTTACCCAATTCCTCTATTACCTGATAAGCTGAGGTTTTAGGATAGATAGGCAATTGCTTACTCAATGTTTTCTCCTTTATTGGTTTTGGCTTTGGTTGATCATCATACGTCAAAACTTTAATCGGCTTTCTTACAGGCTTATGAATACTGCTGTAATTCGAAGAACTCGGAGTTCTGCCCGAAGACGAAGAAGAATAAGACTTTGAAGAACTTTTGCTTGAGGAGTAAGAGTTGGATGAGCTCTCGGACGAGTATGAGCTTGAACTGCTCGAAGAGCTGCGGCTTGGTGAATAGGAACTCGAAGAGCTACTGGATGACGAACTTCTGCTTGGACTATAGCTACTCGAGCTTCTGCTAGGCTTGTAGGAGCTGCTTGATGAACTGCGACTAGGTTTATAGCTACTTTTGGATGAACTGGTTCTTGAGCTACTGGAAGCACTGCGACTTGGTGAAGATTTGCTTACAGTACTTGTTTTACTTGAAGTTCTGGAAACGCCCCTTTGCGCTATGGCCTCATTGACTGAACAGCATAGGAATACGGCAGACAACAGACCATAGCGGAGCATGGTAGTTACTTGGTTTTTCATAATTTTTGGTTTTGGTTAACAAAAAATTAACAATTATCGTTCCAAAAATTATTGGCTCTTATCTTCCTACAATCTCATTCCAATCTGAATGAATCCATTTCTTCATAGCCAGCTTTTGTTTGCCTCTCTTTAAAATCATACGAATACGATTCATGACTATCAATCATCTTTTTTGTACTTAGGTGATAATTATATGCACGATCACAATATGGACTTTCCGATCTATGCCCCATATCTGCTGCATAAAAGTTTATCCAAACAGACTTATAGCCTTCAGGCAAATCAAAGGCTTCTGAGAATACTCTCAAATATTCTCGACTTTTTTTTCGAATATCATGTTCACTTATAAAACAGTGATTGATCTCTGATTCACTATAATTAAAAGTTAATGTCATTTCCAGAGAATCAGAAGGCAAATGATGACGGTGGTCGTAGGAATACTGTAATTCGACTTCACATTGACAATCGTCTTCCAACATGGCTATTGCAGCTTCTTCTTTTTCAGTCAATTTTATGCCAAAAGTATCTGTTGAAAATACGATTAATGCAACTATACAATTAATCCCCACAGTCATTATGAGACCAACTAAACCAATTCTTGAATTGCCGTAAGCTCCTCTGGAATATGCAATGGCAGTCATTAAACCAAAGGGTAAATACAATAGCAATAAAAATTTCGAAACCCACAAAAAGGCTTTCCATCTAACACCACTTTCCTCAGGACCAAGGCTATGCCCGGACATTGCAATGATAAATAGCAAGAAGAGCAAAATTGCACCACCTATTAATAAAGCATAAATAACGGCAAAGAACATCCCCCAACCATCACTTTTCGCATTCCATACTTTGTCAAAAAACTGTTTCATAAGATATTTTTAGTGTTCAGCAGTATATACCCAAGCACTAAAAAGGTAACCTCTATAAACAAAAAAGCCCCAACGAAAGTTGGGGCTTTTTAAATCGATAAGATTGATCTTAGTTATTCAAGATATCTTCAATCTCTTTACTCTTTTCAGTCATTTGAAGAGCGCCGTATGTTTTGTACAACTGCAATAATGTTTGCTTGTCATTAGGCTCAATCTTTCTCACTTCCTCATAGTATTTAACTGCCTTTTTAAGTAAAGCGTTCTTCTCTTCTACTTTTTCTGGACTTAATGTCGCATCAGCTAAATTCTCAACTTCTTTTTCGATAGCAAAAGCCTTGTTGTTGTATAGTGCACCAAGGTTATACAATGCATCTACATAGTCAGGCTTCAACTCAATTGCCTTCAATAGGTATTTCTCAGCAACGTCATACTTTTCATTTTCGAAATTAACCGCACCAGCCGTATAATAAACAGTTTCATTTGTTGGGTTAACAGCAATTGCTTTATCGTAAGCTGCAGAAGCTTTGTCGTTTTCTTTCTGAGTTAACCAGTAGTTACCTTCGGTGATATACAAGTCTGCATTCTTAGGATACTTCTTAGAAGCTGCTTCTAACACCTTCAAACCTTCTTCTCCCTGCTCCTTACTAAAGTGGCTTTGCGCCAACAATGTACTTGAACCTGGCTCTCCAAAACCGTATTTAACAGCTTCTTTAAGGTTAACGATAGCACCTGACCACTCTTCTGCGTAGTATCCACAAAGTCCGGCAGCATAGTAAGAATTGGTATCAACCACATTCACAACTTTCATCAATTCAGCAGCACTGTTGTACCCCATCATTGCCATTTTGAAATCTGCTTTAGCACCATCAGAATCTCTGTTCTGAAGCTTTTCGTTAGCAGACTTAAACAATGTCTCAGACCCAATCACAGCTTGTTGTCTCATTAACAGAAACTGAGCCTTGATCTCATCAGTCTTATCATCTTTACTCTTTTTATTAGGCAGATCGATATGTGCTTTGTAAGCTTTCATACCTTCTGCTACCAACTCCATTGGATTGTATTCCTTCATAGAAGGATCAGTTACATAAAACTGAAAAGCAGAATAAATCTGACCTTTATAGAATAATGTTTTGGCATCTTTTGAACCAGTAAACTTTTCACTGGAATAAGCATAACACTCATCAATTAGTGTTTTTGCTTCAAGAATAGATTTTTTTGCTTTATCGCTTGATTTGTCTTTTACTTCCGTCCAATCTTTATATGCATAGTAAGCAGAAGTTCTTTTTGACGTTTGTGCCATAGAAGTCACTGCAAACAACAGTCCAACGGCTACAAATAGGGGTTTTACAATCTTAATATTCATTTTAACTGTTTTATTATAACAATAATGGGATGCTAATTTAATACTAAATCCACATCCCATTAAACATTTATCGTGCCAATTAGGCTAAACTTTTACTCTTCTGTAGTATTCTCGGTGTCTTCAGAAGATTCAGAATTATTTTCTTCTCCTTCTGCAGGTAAAATTGGATTACCATCTTCATCGTATTCCATTTCTTCCTCATCATCACTTCTTTCAACTTTAGCTACAGAGGCAATCTCATCTTTACCTTTAAGGTTAATCAGTCTTACCCCCTGAGTGGCTCTACCCATTACACGCATTTCTTCAACATGCATTCTAATTGTAATTCCAGATTTGGTAATGATCATCAAATCGTCTTCATCAGATACATTTTTGATCGCAATCAACTCTCCGGTTTTATCCGTTACGTTGATGGTTTTAACACCTTTACCACCTCTGTTCGTAATTCTGTAATCAGCAACCTCAGAACGCTTACCGTATCCTTTCTCTGATACCACCAATACATTGGCTTCCTCATTTTCAACGGCAATCATACCAATTACCTCATCATTATCATGAGCCAGAGTTACCCCCCTTACACCAGAAGCACCTCTTCCCATAGATCTTACTTTCTCTTCGTTGAAGCGGATACACTTACCAGACTTCAATGCCATCATAATTTCATTACTACCATTGGTCAATTTAGCCTCAAGCAGTTCATCTCCTTCTCTAATTCCAACTGCAATGATACCATTGGTTCTTGGACGAGAGTAAGCTTCCAATGAAGTCTTCTTGATCACCCCTTTCTTAGTACACATCACAATGTAATTGTTGTTGATGTAGTCTTCATCCTTCAGGTTCTCAACATTGATGTAAGCCATGATCTTATCATCCTGCTCAATGTTTAATAAGTTCTGAATGGCTCTTCCTTTAGAAGTTTTACTTCCTTCCGGAATTTCAAACACACGCATCCAGAAACATTTTCCTTTTTCGGTAAATACAAGCAGATAATTGTGGTTAGTGGCTACGAATAACTGCTCCAGGAAGTCTTTATCTCTGGTGGTACTTCCTTTAGAACCTACTCCTCCTCTGGCCTGAACCTTGTATTCATCCAGATTTGTACGTTTCATATAACCAAGGTGAGAAATTGTCACAACCACTTCATTGTTAGGTATCAAATCCTCAATTCTCATTTCGTTGGCTGAGTACTCAATCACAGATCTTCTGTCATCTCCATACTTTTCTTTAACATACTCCAACTCTTCCTTGATGATGTTGTATCTGCGATCCTCATTGTTAAGGATGTCTCTTAAATCTTTGATTTTCGCCATGATCTCCTCGTACTCAGCTCTTAGTTTATCCTGCTCAAGTCCGGTTAACTGACGTAATCTCATTTCAACGATGGCTCTCGACTGAATTTCAGATAATTCAAATCGCTCCATCAGTTTTTCACGGGCCTCATCCGGGTTTTTAGATCCTCTGATCAATTTGATCACCTCATCAATGTTATCTGATGCAATGATTAAACCTTCTAAAATATGGGCACGTTCTTCTGCTTTTTTCAGATCGTATTTCGTTCTTCGAACCACAACTTCATGTCTGTGCTCAACGAAATGATGAATCATCTCTTTCAGGTTCAGTAGTTGTGGACGACCATCAACCAAAGCAATGTTATTAACTGAAAAAGAAGATTGTAGCTGAGTATACTTGTATAATTTATTCAACACTACATTCGGAATAGAATCGCGCTTCAATTCATATACAATTCTCATTCCTTTTCTATCAGACTCATCCCTGATATCAGAAATACCATCGATCTTGCCATCATTAACAAGGTCGGCAGTTTTCTTAATCATATCTGCCTTGTTAACCTGGTAAGGAATCTCTGTTACAATAACAGCTTCTCTTCCTTCTCTGATTTCTTCTATTTCTGCTTTGGCGCGCATCACAACACGGCCTTTTCCTTCGTGGTAAGCAGATTTTACACCTTCATATCCATAGATAATTCCACCAGTTGGGAAATCAGGAGCTTTCACATACTCCATCAATTCATCTATTTCAATATCCCTGTTGTCGATATAGGCAATTGTACCATTCACCACCTCAGTTAAATTATGAGGCGCCATGTTGGTAGCCATACCTACCGCAATACCACTGGCTCCGTTCACTAATAAGTGAGGAATCTTGGTTGGCATCACAGTTGGCTCTTCAAGAGAGTCGTCAAAGTTTGGAGAGAAATCAACCGTGTCCTTATCAAGGTCAGCCAATAATTCCTCAGCAATCTTCTTAAGACGTGCCTCTGTATACCTCATGGCTGCCGGACTGTCACCATCCACAGAACCAAAGTTACCTTGGCCGTCTACCAAAGGGTAACGCAAGGACCAATCCTGAGCCATACGCACCATTGTATCATAAACAGAAGAATCTCCATGCGGGTGGTACTTACCAAGCACCTCACCTACGATTCTTGCTGACTTTTTATGTGCTTTTGTTGAGGTTACCCCCAAATCCTGCATACCATATAGCACTCTTCTGTGCACAGGTTTTAAACCATCTCTAACATCTGGAAGAGCTCTGGAAACGATTACGGACATAGAATAATCTATGTACGCCGATTTCATTTCTTCTTCAATGCTAATTGGAATAATTCTTTCTCCTTCAGCCATAATTTATAGTCTTTTCATTTAAAAAAATGCAAACCGTGAAAATACCTAAAACATTAGGTTTAGGGGTGATATAGGTCTGGCGACTTATGAACATTTTTTCGTCGATATCAACATGGAAATGAGCACCTGAATGAACATCAAAGCTTTAAAGCTTGTTTTACACTACTCTAACACGATTATGTTGATAATAAGCGGCTGTTTTGTCATAAAACAAGACGAGTTGTCGCTATTTTTGATTTTGGCCAAATTGTTGTATCTTCAATAATCGCGCTGTTGAATATAAAAAGTATGGAAGCAAAATTTTCACCAAGAGTAAAAGACGTGATCACTTTTTCGAGAGAAGAGGCTTTGCGTTTGGGACACGATTATATAGGAGTAGAACATTTATTGCTAGGCATCATTAGAGAAGGTGAAGGCACTGCGGTGAAGGTTTTAAAGAATAATCACGTTGATTTAAAAAACTTAAGGAAACAAATAGAGTCTTCATTAGTCTCCAGTTCGAGCAATGTTGCTAACTTGGGCAACATTCCGCTTGTAAAACAGGCGGAAAAAGTTTTGAAGATCACTTATTTGGAGGCCAAGTTGTTTAAAAGCGTCATGATAGGCACAGAGCATTTACTACTGTCTATCCTTAAAGACGAGGACAACATTGCCACGCAGAGTTTATTTAAAAACGGTATTAGTTACGAAATAGTAAAAGACGAATTAGAAATGTTGAAAGATTTTAAAGAGGATAATTTCCCAAGAGCAGAAATGTCGGGAGATACAGCTGATGATGATGGAGCCGTTGGTGGCGGAGGCGGATATTCTGGTGGCGGAGGAGCTGGCAGAAAAGCCGATTCCAAGTCGAAAACGCCTGTTTTAGACAATTTCGGAAGAGATCTGACACAATTGGCAGAAGAAGGTAAGCTCGACCCTATCGTGGGAAGAGAAAAGGAAATAGAGCGCGTTTCTCAGATTTTGTCGAGAAGAAAAAAGAATAATCCAATTTTAATTGGTGAACCAGGTGTTGGTAAATCTGCCATTGCTGAAGGTTTGGCTCTTAGAATTGTACAAAGAAAAGTATCTCGTGTACTTTTCAATAAGAGAATTATTTCTTTGGATCTGGCGTCTCTTGTCGCTGGTACTAAGTACAGAGGTCAGTTTGAAGAGCGAATGAAAGCTTTGATGAACGAAATTGAGAAGTCTCCGGATGTGATCATGTTCATTGATGAAATCCATACCATTATTGGTGCCGGAGGTGCCAGTGGAAGTCTGGATGCTTCTAACATGTTTAAGCCTGCTTTGGCCAGAGGCGAACTGCAAGCAATTGGCGCCACTACTTTGGATGAGTACAGACAGTACATTGAAAAAGATGGCGCACTGGAAAGACGTTTCCAAAAGGTAATTGTAGAACCAACTACTATTGATGAGACTATTCAGATTCTGAATAATATTAAGGAGAAGTATGAAGACCATCATAATGTAGATTACACAGATGAAGCCATTGAAGCTTGTGTAAAAATGACAGCTCGCTACATTACGGACCGTCATTTACCAGACAAAGCTATTGATGCTATTGATGAAGTAGGTTCTCGAGTTCACCTTCAAAACATCAATGTACCACCTGCTATCCTAAATATTGAAAAGCAGATTGAAGACATCAAAGAAGAGAAAAATGAAGTGGTTAGAACTCAGAAGTATGAGGAAGCCGCTCAGTTAAGAGATAAAGAACGTACACTGCTGTCTAACTTGGAAGAAGAAAAGAAAAAGTGGGAAGAGGACAGTAAAAACCACAGAGTAACGGTTACTGAGGAGCATGTGGCTGAAGTAATTGCCATGATGACAGGTATTCCAACTCAGAGAATCGCTGAGAAAGAATCCGGACGTTTGGTTAAAATGAATGACGATCTTCAAGGCAAGGTTATTGGTCAGGATGAAGCCATTAAAAAAGTGGTTAAAGCCATTCAAAGAAACCGTGCCGGATTGAAGGATCCTAACAAACCAATTGGATCGTTCTTCTTCTTAGGGCCTACAGGGGTTGGAAAAACTCAATTGGCGAAGGAACTAGCGAAGAATTTATTCGACAGTGAAGAAGCGCTTATAAGAATTGACATGAGTGAATACATGGAGAAATTCTCTGTGACTCGTTTAATTGGAGCGCCTCCGGGATACGTTGGGTATGAAGAAGGTGGTCAGTTAACTGAAAAAGTAAGACGTAAGCCTTATTCTATCGTATTGTTAGATGAAATTGAAAAGGCACACCCTGATGTATTCAACTTACTACTTCAGGCACTGGATGATGGTCAATTGACCGACAGTTTAGGTCGTAAAGTTGATTTTAGAAACACCATTTTGATCATGACATCTAATATTGGAGCTCGTCAGCTTCAGGATTTCGGTACCGGAGTTGGATTCGGCACTAAGGCGAAAGAAGATCAGAAGAAAGATGAACAAAAGGGTGTCATTGAAAGTGCTTTGAGAAAAGCATTTGCACCAGAGTTCTTAAACAGAATCGACGACATCATTATGTTCAATTCTCTGAAAAGAGAGGACATTCATAAGATCATTGATATCGAATTGAATAAGTTGTACTCTCGTGTGGATGGATTGGGCTACAAAATGGAATTAACTGAGAAAGCCAAAGATTACATTGCTGACAAAGGTTACGATTCTAAGTTTGGTGCACGTCCGCTTAAAAGAGCCATTCAGAAGTATCTTGAAGATCCATTGGCTGAGCAAATCATTCAGTCAAGCATTCAGGAAGGCGATAAAATCATGATTGATTTTGATGCGAAGAAAGAAGAAATCAAAATTGATGTGGTTAAGTCCAAGAAGAAAGGCAAACAAAAGAAAGAAGAGGAAGAATAGTTCTCAAAATAAATTCAAAAAGGCTCATTTCGTTTGATCGTAATGGGCCTTTTTTATGACTCCGAAAATCCTTAATTTTAATTAGCACAATAAAACACCTTAATGAGACTATTGGTTGGTATATTAGTTTTGACAATCCCCTTCAGCATCCTTTCTCAGGAGTATGCTGAATTCTCAACCGACACAACTCGCTTCAGGACATACTATACTAAAGACGGCAAACAATTACCCGATCATATATCTCAACAGGTATGGTACATAAATGGACAAAAAATGCACTACGGTTCGGGAAGCGTTCAGGTAAAAGTCAATCCCAACAAATTAGACACCATCTTGTTTCAAGGCTACAGACGCAATTCCTTTGACACGATTATATGTAATGTTTCCGAGCCTAATAAATACAGGTTTTTCTACAATCCCTGCTGCGGAAGGTTTAATATTCAAAATGAGTCTTCTAAGAAATTCATCCCGGGCAATGTACTGTTCAACCTGAAACATAAGAGCACAAACACCTACCTGGGAACACTCGGTGAAACAGGAAGACTTATTGGCCACCAAAATAAAGACACTTTACATGTCGACTGCAGAAGCGCGATGAGTCCCAACGTATACAAAATTACTTTTAAGCAAATTGACATTTGTGAGAATGACTCTGACTGTGAAGAAGGGACTTGTTTACAGAATGAAGGCGAAACCAACTGGGATTTTGGTTTTAATACAGTGTCCAAAAAGCTGGACATCATCTTCATGCCCTTAAAATCGGAGCCAATAGAAATCGTTTACGATCAAAAAAAGGACAAAATCGAAATACGGTAACATGACATTCTATAACATTCGAATCGACCACCCGTTTTCTTTCGTAAGTTTGTCATCATTTCAAAATGGATGGATATCGTTAGGAAGCACCCGGTTTATGCTGTACTATTCGGCTTAATTGCATTGGTGTATATCTTTGGTTTGTTTGGAGAAATCCTTGGATTGGATGCCACTCAATATGCATCCATTAGCATGGAAATGTCTCAAACCAATGATTTTCTGGAAGTACATCACAGAGGTGGTGATTACCTGGACAAACCCCCACTCCATTTTTGGTTATCCGCGTTTTCATTTAAACTGTTTGGGCTGACCAATTTCGCCTATCGACTCCCCTCCTTTTTGGTGATGATTCTAGCCACCTACTCAACCTTCAGATTGGGGAAATTAATGAGCAATGCCAGTATTGGTCGTTTGGCCGCTCTAATGCTTTGCACTTCTCAAGCCATGTTCATGATCAATAATGATGTGAGAACGGATACGCTTTTAACAGGGTTTTCCGTTTTTGGCGTCTGGCAGCTATTGGCGTATGTGAGAGAAGGTCACATGAAAAACCTGATTTGGGGAAGTGTTGGATTGGCTTTGGCTATGCTGGCTAAAGGCCCAATTGGTTTAATGCTTCCGGCTTTGGCTTTGGGGACCGATTTCATTTTAAGGCGAGATTGGAAATCTTTTTTCAAACCGGGATGGCTTCTCATGTTGGTCATTATAGGCATCATTTTGACTCCCATGGTCTACGGACTCTATAACCAATGGGATTTACATCCGGAGAAGACACTGTACGGTACCGATAACATTTCTGGTGTTAAATTCTATTTCTGGGATCAGTCCTTTGGAAGGTTGACGGGCGACAATCCTTTCATCAATAAAGTACAGCCCAATCAGGTAAACGATCCCACATTTTTTATTCATACTTCCATGTGGGCCTTTTTACCATGGATTTTCCTGGCATTTGGAGGCATGTACAAGTTATTGAAACGTACTTATCAGGATAAATTTTTATTGAAATCGAACAATGGTCTTTTACTAGGTGCGACAATCCTTCCTTTTCTGGCCTTGTCTGCTTCAGAGTATAAACTCCCTCACTACATTTTCATTACTTACCCTTTTTTGGCGATCCTGGCCGCACAATTTGTGGAAGAAGGCGTTAAGAATCACTTAGATCCATTTTCAAGAATTACTTTAAAAGTACTCCCCATATTATTGGGACTTGGTATCATATTTTTACTTGTATTCGCCTTTCCGGAAGACGCCTGGATTATTGCACTGGTGTTATTGGCCATTTTCGGCATTCTCTTTTACTACAGAAATCCGGATCAGAAGTCGCTTAAGCTCATATACTGGTGCGCAGGTGCTATGATTCTGGCCAATACTTATATGAATCTCAAGTTTTATCCGGAATTGGGTAAATATCAATCCGGCAAGGAAGCTTCAGAGATTCTAATTGAGAATGATGTCAAACACAAAGACATTGTACTCTTCAAAACGCTGGCCTTTGATCTGGAATACCATCTGGGAACCACGAGCATTCCATATGCTTCAAGCAAACCTGCTATTTTTCTCGATGAGGATCCGGTTAAGTGGATATACCTTCACAATAAGGATTTACCATATATTGAAGCCAATTGCGACATACTGGAAAAGCACGTTTTTGACACTTACCCTGTGACTAAAATCACTTTGAATTTCCTGAATGCTAAGAAACGTGATGAGGTAGTTGAACCGTTCTACCTATTGAAGGTTGAAGCTAAGACACCTTAGTTTGCTCTGTGGATCAATTGAAGTTTCTCAGTTGGCAAATCTACCAGTTCATACCCTTCTACAATAGCCTCTCCTTTCATTTGAACGATAAACGGATGGTCTTTCTTAGATCTGTACAATTCCAATTGATAATATCTTGGAAAATATGCCAGTATCATCCACATTGCCCCTGTTTTTGTTGTCATGGAAACTGAAGATCCTTCGGGAATATGCTCACCGATTAACTCCGCATCATGCACAAATTCCTTATCTCTTCTATACTTTCCGTCGTTATTAACTGTCAAAACGATTCCCAGCACCAACACGGCAGAAGCCAAAGACAACATCACAGGTTTCCATAAGCGTTTTTCCACGAGAGACTTCAAATCTGTAGACACATGAGCTACGAGTAAACATGATACGGACAAAGCAAAATACGGCATACTTGGCGCAATGTAGAACATCAACTGCTTAGGCGAGATCATAATTGGCAAACTCGCAGAAAGACCCAGCAACAAAAAGAAAAGTGCGTGCCTTTGGTTAGCTTTTGGAATTGCAGACCACTTCTTAATTCTTGTAAAGAAATAGATCAGAAGCAAACCTATCATAGGCAGTATTTCCATGAATAAACGTTCCAGAATGTAAGTTCGTCTCACAACCACTGCCTCCCCTTTCAAACTTGGCTGTACCTGCTTGTCAATATAGGTCTCTATGCTCTCTTTTGCCTGAGGAATCAACAACACAAGTAACACACAGACCAACCCAAGCATAGCGGTAAGAATGGTCGTTTTTTTAATTCCGTCGAGATATTGTTTCTCCACCAGGCTATAAATGAACGGCACACCAAGCGGGAACAAAGCCACAGGTCCTTTGGTTAAAAAACCGGCTAATAAGCATACTGCTGCCAGGAAATACCACAAAAGTGATTTTGTTAACTCTGCCCGACCAGCTTTCAGCAGTGCATAGACAGCTAACAAGCAAGTTACCGTAACGGTATTTTCAAGCATGTTGTTTGTGTAACACCAAAACACCACCGGAACTGTGATCCACAGTAATCTTGGCAGGAAATTTAACTCATCTCGTTCCTTGTAAAACAACCTCCAGATTTTCCCAATCAGGATGAAGGCAAAAATTGCCATGGAAAACGAAAATAACCTGTCCGTATACAAGCTGCTTCCAAAAATATCATGGTATAAAGACTGGAGTCCGAATGCCAAAGGCGGATGCTGGTGAAAAGGTGAATAGATATCTCCGGTCCAATGTGGAAACCAGAAACTTCCTTTTCCAATATGTAAATTGTGTGCAATGGCCGAATAAATCTCGCCATCCATAAAAAGTCCCTTCTGAATAAGAGAAGGTGCTACAAGCAGAAACATTAAACTAAAGACAAAATAATTTAATATCGTTTTCTGCTGTTTCACAAGAGATCTAGGAGATTTTACGCATTCTTAAACTTTCCGGCGTCACCTCAAGGTACTCATCTTCTCTGATATACTCCATAGATTCTTCCAAAGAAAAATTCACTTTTGGAGCAATCTTAGCACTTTCATCTGAACCAGACTTACGCATATTGGTCAACTTCTTACCTTTTACAATGTTTACCTCCAGGGTGTTTTCTCTGGCATTTTCACCAACTACCTGTCCCACATAGATCTGCTCTCCCGGATCAACAAAAAAGCGCCCTCTGTCCTGAAGTTTGTTGATGGCAAACTCTGTAGTCTGACCTGCTTCCATAGAAACCAAAGCACCTTTTAATCTTGGGGCAAGTTCTCCTTTATATTGCTCGTAAGCTCTGAATCTATGTGTAATTACTGCTGTTCCGGCTGTGGCTGTTAGCAGGTTGTTTCTCAATCCAATCAAACCTCTGGACGGGATATCAAACTCTAAATGTTGTAAATCTCCTTTAGGCTCCATCACCATCATGTCGCCCTTACGCTGCGTTACCAATTCTATGGCTTTTCCTGCGTACTGCTCGGGCACATCTATTACCAATGTTTCGTATGGCTCACACTGAACACCATCAATTTCTTTTATGATCACCTGAGGTTTACCAACCTGAAGCTCGTAGCCTTCACGTCTCATGGTTTCGATCAAAACTGACAAGTGAAGAATTCCTCTTCCGAAAACGTTGAATTTGTCTTCCGTATCGGTCTCTTCTACTCTCAATGCCAAATTCTTCTCAGTCTCCTTAAATAATCGGTCTCTCAAGTGTCTTGAAGTCACAAACTTTCCTTCTTTACCGAAGAAAGGAGAATTGTTAATGGTAAACAACATACTCATTGTAGGGTCGTCTACCGCAATACGCTTCATGGCTTCCGGATTCTCAAGATCAGTGATGGTATCTCCAATATCAAATTCGTCCAAACCAACAACCGCACAAATATCTCCGGATCTTACTTTAGATGTTTTTTCTTTACCTAAACCAACGAAAACATTCAATTCTTTTACACGAACTTTCTTCATGCTACCGTCTGCACGACAGATCATGTAGTCTTTGTTCTCTTCAAGATCTCCTCTGTATACTCTTCCGATGGCAATACGACCAACAAAACTTGAGTAATCCAAAGAAGTAATCTGCATTTGTGGTGAGCCTTCTCTGTATGGCGCTTCAGGAATCACATCTATGATGGTATCCATTAGCGGTAAAATGTTGTCTGTTGGTTGTTTCCAGTCCTTGCTCATCCAACCTTGCTTAGAAGAACCGTAAATAGTTGTGAAATCTAATTGCTCCTCTGTTGCATCCAAATTAAACATCAAATCAAATACCTGCTCCTGAACCAAATCCGGTGTACAGTTTTCCTTATCCACTTTATTGACAACCACAATTGGCTTTAAGCCCAATTCAATAGCTTTCCCTAAAACGAATCTTGTTTGAGGCATAGCACCTTCGAAGGCATCTACCAACAAAAGCACACCATCTGCCATTTTCAATACACGTTCTACCTCTCCTCCAAAGTCGGCGTGACCAGGAGTATCGATGATATTGATCTTGACACCTTTATAATTAACGGACACGTTTTTAGACAAGATGGTAATCCCTCTTTCTCTTTCCAGATCGTTGTTATCCAGAATCAAATCTCCGGTTTCTTTCCTTTCATCCATGATCTTACTTTCATGAATGATCTTATCTACTAAGGTGGTTTTGCCATGATCAACGTGGGCAATGATGGCGATATTTCTTATTGACTGCATATCTAATTTTGAAGCTGCAAAAGTAATAGCCTTTTTCCGGGTAATCACATTATTCTTAGAATATCTTTCAAAAATCAATGGTTTATTACTTGAATAATCTTATTTTGTATGTATGCCATCCTTACTTGAGTTAACTCCGGCTGAGTTTTACATCTTAGCAGCTGCCCCCGACACTTTCATTGATCGGGCAGTGATGCTTACCATGAAAGACCTGAGCTTAAAGGATGTCATAGATATTCGGGTTGAATCAAGTATCGGGCGTTCTAACAGGGCCAGAACCGTAGTTAATGTTTATCCCTTTTCACAATTCAAATCATACAGGCCAATTGGTGCTGAGCGGATTTTCCTGAATCCCTTTGCAGGTGGAACGCGGTCGCTCACCTTGTACAGTTACTTAAGAAATATCTACACCAACATTCCTGATGAACCATTGTATGGAAGAGAATTGAGAAGCAGGCAATTACTCACTTATTTCAGGGCCATTAATTGGTCGTGGTACAAACTCTCCCCCAAGCTCAATAAAAAAGGATTGCTTCTTAAGAAGAGTCTTTATCTGGAATTGAATAACAGGATAGATGAACTCACAGAATCATTGGTACACGAGCCTTCCAACGCCTATGAGCAAATGAAAGACCTGAACGGATTTATCTATTTCGCGAGTAGTGAACGGATGAATAAACTCAATACGGTCCTGGCTCAAAACCATGAAAAGATTAAAAATGCGGGGTATTCAAAAGCCATTTACGAATGGTTTCTGGAAATGGAGAAAATCAAAGATTTCGATGGTTACTTCCACAAAGCTGTTAAAGGATTGAATAAAATAAGTCCGGCAAGAGCCAGTAGAAGGTGGTCCAGATTCTAATGAGTTGACGTCATATCCGAATTCACAACCAACACATAATTGGCTCTGTCGTAGTTGCCATCGTATAACTCACTTACATCATCCTGAAGTACAGTTGAAATCGTGACGATCTTCAAATCCTTATTGGCTTTTTTCAACCACCAAACAATCCCTTCCTGATTATCTGAGTGATACGCACCATTAAAGTGGATAAATGCTCCATTCTTCTTAAGGTTCTTCAAAATAAAATGAGCCATGGTTGCATCTTTTAAAGCTTGTGCTTTGGGCAGGTTTTCACCTCCATGACCTCCACTCATTTCCAACATGTCTTTATAACATTTCACTTCAGGATCGTAATCTATCGGCAATGGCGCCATGTAGCTTTTCGCCTCATCAGACAAGCTGTCCAATCCTTCTAATCCCTTTTTAAACACAAAAGACGCGTACCTTCTGGGTACATTGGTCGCCACAAAATTCAAGCCTTTTTCCTTAGAGAATTCAACCAAAGGTTTGTAATCCGTTTCGTAGTTCTTCCACAAGCGCATTTCATTCAAAAAATTCTTCTCGGAGATTTTCCCCTGTAGATATTCGTCCAGAATCAGCTGATTATCGGCTTCAAACATTTCTGCCCCCAACACCAAACGCTTCTTCTTGTTTTCGTACATAGCTTTGGTAACCTGGAGTTCTATCCAATGACTTATGGGGTTGTCGTGAAGCTCTCCGATAAACACCACATCTGCTTCATAAACATCCTTGAGCATTTTGGAAAAACTAATCTTCTTTCCATCTCCTTTATAAATCAAATATGCCGGAAAATCATTCTCTGCAGGAGGTGCAGATCTAAATGAGGCTAACAACATCATCAACAACAACCCAATTGCTAAGCCAAATGTTCTCATAATGGACAAAAATACATAAATTACCGTCAAATTCTAAGATAGTACTATGAAACGTGGAATAATACTTTTATTTACCTGCTTTGTATTGAGGTTCATGGGATCAGCTTGTGGCTGGGACTGGGACACTATTCAAATGGAAAAGAGAGAATTCCCCGAAATTCATGAGTTGATCGCGGGTAAATTCTTAAGACATTCTCAGGCATTTTACTATTGGAGAATTAAGGACAGAACACTGGACCTTGAGACCTATCCGGATAGTTTGGCTTTGTATGATGATTTGGCCTGGGCGCATGACAAAATCGGAGACCACGAAACAGCCATTAAAATCATGCTGGAAAAGGAAGCCAAATCTCCGGGACTATATGAAACTTATGCCAATCTGGGAACTTCCTACATCCATAACAGAGAATTTGAAAAGGGACTAGAGTACATTGAAAAAGCCATTGAAATAAACCCGGAAGCTCATTTTGGCCGTGAGATCTATCAAAAATTCGTGGTTGAGTACATTATCAGCAAGCAGGATAGTACAGGTAATTTCAGCTTACCATTATCTACCGGAGATGAACCTGATTTCTACAATTTCCTGAAAGACGGCATCTCCCTGATGATGAGAACCGGCAGTACCAGAAGTGCAGAAATAGCCAAAGCTGTGAAAGGAATAGCTGGCATGATGAAATTTGGCAATTATGATTCCCCAGTTTTACTGGAGTGTCTGGGGGATTTATTATATGCTGCCAATAGTGGCGTGGATCCCGGAGCAGGGCATTTGGCGTCCAGAGCTTATCTAAAAGCTGCTTTGGGCATAAAAGACAAAGCCATTTCAGACATCTATAGAGAAAAAGCAAGACAGAGCCTAGAACGTCAATGGTCACCCCATGAGATGAGAAGGGATGGTAATGATGAAGTTCGATTGGAACATCCCGTTTACAGTCTTAAAAAGCTCGAACAATTATTAAAAGTAGAAATTCAGTCTGCCAATATTTGGTTTGAAGAGATTGAAGCCCAAGAATTGAAATGGATTGAGGCAAAAGTTAATGTGGACTCTGCTTTTGCTGCCGTGTATTATGAGGCTCCAGAGCAAAAGATTTTGAATCAATACAATAAAATGGAGGCCAAACCAGGACAGGAAGTTGATCCCACAAGACATGTTGATGAAGAATATTGGCTCAATCACCAACTTGAAAATCCGGAGAACATTACAGGTATACACGACCACAGAACTCTCTCTGATTCTTTAAAACAAGCTATAGATGCTCTTTACGCAGAAGAATTTGCACAATTTAACGCTGAGCCGGAAGTAGCAGACTCCAGTAGTACAGAGCAAGTTGAAGAACCGGCTAAAAAAGAGAAAAAAGAAGATGAGAAGGAATTTCCATGGAATCTTGTTTTAGCTGTTATGGGCGTTGGGATTGGTTTAACCGTTTACGCTTTGATGAAAAGAAGAAATTCTAACTAAAGCATAACGAATTGTTATATTTAGGCAAAATTTAAAGATGGAAACCAAAAAACCGAGTCTTCTTCTGGCCCTGACCCCTATTCTACTTCTTGTAGTCTCTTTATTTGTCAATGTTAAGTTGTTTGGTGAGGATTCATCTTATGGTCCAAACCAAATCAGTTTGATTGTTGCCGCCGGAATTGCATCTATTATTGGATTAAGATTAGGTTTTAAATGGAATAAGATCAAAGAAGGCATGACCAAGAGTATTTCCTCTACGCTTGGTGCCATCATTATCCTACTTTTAATTGGAGCTTTGGCCGGAACCTGGGTTATTTCAGGAATTGTACCTGCTATGGTTTACTACGGGCTGCAGGTTTTAAATCCAGAGAGCTTTTTGTTTGCCTGTTGTGTGGTATGTGCAGTGGTTTCGTTGGCCACAGGTAGTTCCTGGTCTACAATTGCAACTGTGGGGATCGCCCTCCTTGGAATTGGCCAGGCAATGGACATGCACACCGGATTAACTGCCGGAGCTATTATTTCTGGTGCATATTTCGGAGATAAAATGTCACCATTATCTGACACAACCAACTTGGCACCAGCTATGGCCGGAACGGATTTGTTTACGCATATCAGACACATGGCATGGACAACCATTCCGTCTATTGTAATCACACTCATTATCTTCCTAATTATTGGTTTTAATACAGATGTAAGCACCTCAAGTAGTGGCATGGAGGAAATCAACAAAGCCATTACTCAGAAGTTTCACATCACGCCTCTTCTGTTTTTAGTGCCGGCAGTGGTCATATTTATGATCATCAGAAAGATTCCTGCGATTCCTTCTCTTTTAGTTGGTGCCTTGCTGGGCGGTGTGTTTGCATTGATTTTCCAGCAAGATGTTGTAGAGGAAGTTGGAAGTAAAACTACTGTGAGCATTGAGGGTAAGTCCATCAATTCTAACGACATTGTATGGAAAGACGCTTCTGGTGAAGTCATTAGTGACTTTAATACAGATGATGTCAAACCAGGTAAGTACATCATTGAATACGAAAACAAGGATGAGGGAACCGTTGCGCATGCCACTTTCACAGTAAAAGGCTACGGAAAAGACGCCAACATGTCTCAGGAGATTTTGGTTGAAAGAAACGGTCAGCCAATGAAATCTGAAGCCAATGTGGTGATAGAAAGAAGCGACTACATTACTTCTGCCTACACCGCTTTTATGGTCTCTCTCACTACAAAAATGAAAGACGGATATGCCATTCATAGCGATAATGAAGCTGTTTCAGAACTGGTTGAAGGCAAGGGAATGTCTGGTATGCTTAACACAATTTGGTTGATCGTTTG
Organism: Parvicellaceae bacterium; assembly: GCA_965230535.1. Lineage (GTDB taxonomy): Bacteria > Bacteroidota > Bacteroidia > Flavobacteriales_D > JAUILH01 > JAUILH01. The sequence goes on from OZ246010.1 coordinate 123,955, forward strand.
TGCCATGGCCTTTGGCGGTGCGATGGAAACCATAGGTTTACTACAAAGAATTACGGAAACCATTATTGGCTGGGCAAGGTCCAGAGGTGGTTTAATTGGTGCTACAGCCAGTACTTGTATCTTCTTCAATGCAACAGCTTCCGACCAATATTTGGCCATCGTTGTACCGGGAAGAATGTTCGCCAATACTTACAGAAAAAGAGGTTTAAAACCAGAAAATTTAAGCCGTACACTAGAAGATGCCGGTACAGTGACATCCGTCCTGATTCCATGGAACACCTGTGGAGCGACACAATCTCAGGTTTTGGGAATAGGCACACTCACCTTTGCCCCATTCTGTTTCTTTAACATCATCAGTCCGATTATCACCATTATTTATGGAATTGTTGGCTTCAAAGTGCCCATGATAGAAAAGCCGGAAACAACTGAGCCTGCTAAGTTGAAAGCTTAGAACCGGATTCTGCCCGTCTAAGTAAAAATCACTTTGGTCTAATATTTGTCTTATTGATTGCCAAGTAATAATTAAATTACTAACTTTAATACGAATCAATCGTTTTTTGCCCATGAAAAAGATTAGCTCACTTATTCTAGCTTGCTCTGTATCAGGTTTTGTGTTTGCGCAACCGTCTAAAAACACACAACATTTAGATGCACAAGTACCTCATAAAAAGAAATACACCGAAGATGTTGTAGATCCTCAGTTGGGGATTGACATATATGAATCTCTCAACATGTTTATCAGCGCTGATTCTGTTAGACTATGCAATGGTTATGATTGCGAAGGTTGGGTAACAGATCATTATGAAAGCGGGCAGATTATTCACAAAGGATTTTATGTTGATGGTCAGTTAAAAATTTACAAGAATTACTATCCAGATGGTAAACTGGAAAGAGAGTTCGTAACCATCGATAATTACAGATGTACAGCCAAATTGTATTATCCTGACGGAACTAAAAAATCTGTGATCAAATACTTACATGGTTCTCCAATGGTATGGTCTGATTTCTATGAAAATGGTTCTCCAAAATACTATGAAGAGTACCACAAAAGTCTGAATTACCATATTGAAAAGAAGACATTCTTTACAGATGGGAAAGTTGAAGACGAGTTGGTTTTACTTCACAAGAAAAAACTTAATTACGATAAGAATGAATACCATAACAATGGCCAAATGAAGGTGGATGGTAGCATGTCTTTCAATGAGGAGTCTCTGGATTACATGAAAACCGGAACATGGAAGTTCTATGATGAAGGCGGTTCTATCAAAAAAGAATTAACCTACAATCAAGGAAGGGTCAGCGATGAGAAGAAATATTGATCAGTAAATGATTACTAATATACATGAGAAGTTCTGCTATTTGCAGGACTTTTTTTGTGCCTGGAAGTCAACTTATACCTTACTTCTTTTTCTTCTTCTCTGTTAGGATAATCAAGGCTGGCAGTAAATAGAGATCTGCCACCACCGCAATGAAAAGAGTAATACTGATTAGGTAACCAACGTAGAACGTTCCTAAAAACTCTGAAAAGACCAACATTAAAAAGCCACTACAAAGAATAAGTGAGGTTATAATAATCGCTCTACCAGTAGACATATAAGCTCTTTTCAATGAATAGATCATAGACAGGCCTTTCATGCGCTCAATCTTTAATTTGCTCATAAAGTGAATGGTATCATCCACACAAATTCCGAAAGCTATTGTAAAAATAATACTGATAGACACCTTTAAATCCGTTCCGGTAGCGCCTAAAATTCCAGAAATAATAATCAAAGGAATGATGTTAGGCACCAAAGAGATTAACATCATTTTGACCGACCTGAATAACCCACCCATAATCAAAGCCACCAACAAAAACGCGATTAACAAGCCCAACAACATATTTCTGGCCAGTTTAGCGTTGTTTTTATCAATTAAATGTGCTGTACCGGTCAAAGTGTATTCAAACACCTCAGAATCGAGCTCATTTTTATAATAAGCCTCCAGATCATCATTCATCTCAAAGATCTTTAAACTTCCCAGGTCCCCCATTCTACCACGAATTCGATAAGAACTTAAACTGGTGTCTACAAACTGAATAATGGCAGCCATCTCTTCTGAAATATGGACAGATGTATCAGTCAAAGACCTCTTGTAATCCTTGAGAACCTTTTTAAACGGTCTGACTGCCTGCTTAAAATCCTTCTCGTTTTTAGGGAAACAATACGATTCTTTGGTGCCTCCGTTGTTAGTTTGGTTTGCCGATTTAATGAGAACATTCATAGACATCATCCCGCCTATACCATAGGTGTCTCTGAGGTAATTCTCCATTTGATCAATCTCACGAGCCACTTCATAGTCAAAAACCGAAGAGTTGGGATCTTTAAGCCTGACATTCATTTCAAATGGCCTTACTCCTGAAAAATTCTCTTCAAAAAAGATAAAATGAGACTTCATTTCATTACTTGAAGGCAAATCTTCCAGCAAGTAGTTGTTTGGGCGAATTTGCAAGGTAAAAAGTACTGCCACAAGCGTGACTCCTGCTGAAATAGATAAAGTTAATCTTGGGTGACGAATTACCCAGAGAAATTGCTTTCGCAAAAAACTCTTCCAAATATCGTTTCGTTCAACCGCCTTAGGTTTCCCCATTAAAATGAGTACTGAAGGAAGTACCGTAAAAGCCAGAATGAATGCGATGATCACACCAATTGCAGTATACAATCCAAAGATTCTAATAGGTTCAACTGTACTTGATAAAAGTGTAAGAAAACCTATGGCCGTAGTTATAGACGTTAGTAAAGTCGCCAAGCCAATCTCTTTAAACGCAACCCGAATGGCGTTCATCTTTGAATTTCCTGAACGCAATTCTTCCAAATACTTACTTACCATGTGTACCACATCAGACATTCCCACCACAAAGATGATGGTAGGCAACATAGTTAAGATCATATTTACAGGCTCGCCAATTAAGGCCATAAAGCCCAAAATCCATATGTTACTTAGCATAACTATGTTGAGCGGCACCACCACTCCCCAAACCGATTTAAAGGCAATGATGAGAAAGAAAATAAGCAGCACAATAGAGGATGAAATAAATAACATTAAATCCCTTTGCATCAAGGAGATATAATACGACTGACCAACACTTCTTCCGGCATAATGGAATTCATATTTATCATAGCTTTCGAGAAGAGCCGGAATGGTTTCTCCTAATTTATCGCACTTCTCTTTAGACAGGTAATCCTCTGTTTTAACGAAAAGAGAAATGGCTCCGCTTTTGTCACTAAAAAAGGTTCCAACGTACCGATCATCCTGCATGATCAGTACAGAATCCTCTTTGAGGGCTTCATCATCACCAATATGTAATAAGGGAAAGGTATCAATCTGGATGGTTAAACTCCCCTGCCTTCTTGAATAACGTTTGAAATCAGTTGGAGAAAGTACCTCATCTATGTAATCCAGAGCCTCTAAGTCACTGGTTAAACGCTCAACATCTCTAAGAAACTCTGTATTGAAAACACCCTTTTCGTTTTTAAGAGAAACGAGTACAAAATCGTTATCGGTTCCAAACTGCTCCCTGTGCTCAAAAAACACTTTGGTTTCGCTGTCTTCTTTCGGAAAGAACTTCTCAAAATCATAGTCCAATTTTAATCCTGAAAAAATTGCTCCGGCAAATACTCCGGTAAGTAATAATATGATTGTCAGAGTTAACCAGGCAAACCTCTTTGCACGCGCCTCATTCCAAATATCCTCTTTATCCATTATCTTATCCGTCTTTCCTACCACAAAAATAAAACTAAATCGCGTTCAAAAAGAATGTTGTATTTTTGATTGAATCAAAAACTTAAACTATGAAACAACTTTTACCTTCAAACAAACTACTAACCGGTTTGTTCGTGAGCGCATTTGGTTTAGGTGCTTATGCTCAACCAACCCTAAATGCGGGCAATAATGCAACCATTGCCGGGGAATCTCAGACCTACTATATTGCGGATTCCAATGCTGTTGATTACGCTTCTACAACGGGAGCAGGTGTAACATGGGATTATTCTTCATTATGGATGTACGGTCAGACTGCCGACAATGACGTTACAGCGTCCAGCAATACCGATTTTCCAAGTTCTGCAATTTCAGATAATCTGGAGAACAGTCTTGATATATACAGAAACAACTATGCAGATTCGATTGTTGCACAAGGATATGTATTGACTATACCTGGTATGGGAAATGCAACGGTTACATTGACTGACGAATTAAGATTAATGGAGTATCCATTTACTTATGGTAATTCTTTCACTGATGACCTTGATGGAGAGGCAAGTGTTGCCATTAGCCCATTTCCGGTTCCTTACAGTGGTTCAATTGTAGTTGAAGCCGATGGTTATGGAACACTTGAGTTAGGTACGACTACTTTCAACAATGTATTGAGAGTGAAAGTATCTGAAACATCATCTGCTGATGCAACTCTTCTGGGAGCAGGCGTTATTCCGATCATTAGAACACAGTACTTTTACTACGAGCCGGGAACCAGTAAGTTCCCTGTTTTAATGTATGTTACTATGGACATTAACGGAACTGTTTCATCAGCGGTATACAGCAGCATTTCATTGCCAGCTAACAACATTGAAGAAAATACTTTATCTGCTTTTAACTTGTCTCCAAATCCGGCGAACAACATGGTTAACATTAACGTGAGCAGTGAAACTTCAAGCAGTGCACAAATGAACATTTTGAGTTCTGTGGGTCAGGTTATTTCTTCTGAAAACGTGCAGTTGAATAAAGGCAACAATGTTATTAGAAAGAATTTAGATGGTTTGTCTTCAGGAATTTACTTTGTAAGAATTTCCAAGGGGACTCAGAACATTACTAAAAAATTGATGGTGAAATAAATCACACTCAAACAGAACCCGGAATCCCATTTTGAAAAGAATGGGATTTTTTTGTGTCCTTATTTTAGTTATTCAGATGGTCATCTCTCTTCTCAATAGCAAACACACGCTTGTCCGAATTGTAGCTCCAAAGCAAAGCTTGCACACAGGTCCAATCTTCATACACATCTAAACGAATCATTCTTTCGTCAAGACTGACATCTTCAAGTACAAAAATGTTTTTATGAATGTCTGCTCCTATGTGCTTATACTCTGCTCTTGAAACGATTCTCTTTTGTTTACTTCCTTGCGTATAATGCGATAACACGAACGACTTTCTGGTATCTCCAAAGTCCCATACATAGATGATAATTTTGTTATCTATGATCTCAATATCTGTCCAGATCTTTCTTTTTTCCTTCTTCTTAGATTCTTCCAGGAAGTTCTCATAGGACATGTTAAATAGCGTTGCTTTCATTTTAGTTGTTGTTTTAGAGTTAATAAAATATTGGACAATCCAGAAACTTGATTTTTCGTTTTTCGCTGCATCCAAATTGTGCTGAAATAATAAGGTTATGGCTTCCCCACGTGGTAGTGAGTGAATGTGTAACACTTTGATCGTAGGCATAAGAAAAGCTGACCATGTCCGACTTCCAGGCAAACATAGCACTGAAAGTTCCAGGGTAATTATACCACCCTCCTACTGTGATTTGATCAAAAGTGAGGCTCGTTCCAACTGAAGCCGTGAAAAATTTGTTTTGTAAATCAAGATTCAGGCTTGGTCTCCAAATTACTCGTTTACCTTGCACAAAGCTTGCATGAGAAAAGCCACTTTGTACCGCATAATGTCTCGGTAATCTTGCGAGTTCATTTGTGTTTAGCAAACCATTTACTGGTTTATTCAGGTTAAATGCGGTGAAACCTACGTACCAATTCTTATAAACCAATGAAGTTCCAAAATTGGCGTGGAAGTAGTTTTGAGGTGGAGCAAATGTTTGCATGGTTTGATTGACCAATCCACGTCTTGCATCCAGCATATCAGGGAACACAAGTTCATTCCAATTAACACTTGTTTGCGCCATTCCCATACTCAAACCAAACCTTAACTGAGTATAATGATCTAAGTCAAAACCTTTACTCAGCGTTGCATGAGCCAGCTGATTTCTTAACCCACCTTCTCCAGCCTGATCCTGAATTAAAGTGAACCCGATACCGAATTGCTTTCTAAATTTCCCTAGTTCAAGAGATGCAATTGTGGTCTGGTAACCTTTTCCTAATCCTGGCCACTGAATTCTGCTTGCTACCCAAACTTTCGTGCAAGTTTCTATGGCGGTAAAAGAAGGATTGCTTAAAACCGGCAGCTGAACACTATTGGTATAGATAGGATCTTGTCCTTTCACCATACTCAAACTGAGCGCACAAACTATAGCGAGTAATGACTTCATATTATCTAATTAGTGTTAGTGTATTTGAAAAAGTTCGGTTGATGCCAAATTCGATATTGCTCGCAGTGATTTGAAAAGTATATACACCTTGTTGAGCAGGTTTTCCCTTATAAGTCCCATCCCATGAATCTTCAATAGAACTGGACTGAAAAATTTGCTTACCCCAACGATCATAGATTCTAATTGAATACTTATCGATTCCCAATCCTTTTACCTGAAAGAAGTCATTCACGAAATCACCATCCGGAGAAAATGCATTTGGAATTTGAATCTTAATAGGATCTGATAATTCAACTGTATTGGAAACGCTCACTACATCTGCCTGAGTTTTATGATGTGCTACCAACCTGTATGTTGAAGTGTTCTGTGCCAATGAGTCCTGACAGCAAAACAGTAACAAAACTGGAATGATAAGATTTAGGGCGTTTTTCATTTGGCTTTTATTTATACCACTAATTTATAGTGATACAAGCGGGAAGCCTTGTGAACCTTACCCTTCGTATAGGTTGTGCTTTCTAACGTTTATTAGTAATCTGTTACGTTAATATGCCCAGGGACTACTTTAATAGTTTCCCAGGTACCTTCGGGAGTCAAAACCTGCAATTCGTAATGACTTACCCCATCCTTCCAATTTATATATGGGTTCCATCTGAACTGGTTAGATGCACCTTCAACGGTTTCTCCCTGAAGTAAAATTGAATTACCAAAGGACGGCATATTCTTCAGATCGCATTTATTGATGCTGGTGATTTTGTAGTTGTAATGATTGGTGTGCACATTCGCATTGTAATCTGTATAATAGCTTGTTTCAACATCCACACTATCTATCAATTCTTCATTTCCGTTCTGGTCTGTTCTCCAAATGTGATATCCCCAGATTTTCTGAGCATCATCCACATTGTTCCACTCTGTATAAGTAAACTCGTCTTCAATTACAGTTGATCTGATTATTTCCGGAGAACTTGGTGCGATGGTATCCAATACACTAACGCTACCAAGCGTGTCCATACTTGAACATCCATAATTGTCACTCAATTTCAAGATAATTCCCCATGAACCTGGCAGATTCAATACCGGAATTTGATTATGTAAATATGTTGTATCTGTTTCTTTATGGTACGCTTTCCAATATTGGTTGAAACCAGAAGAGAAAGTCCCGACTACATCCAATTCAGATCCATAGCATAATTCAAGTTGATCTATTTCAAGGTCAATTTCAGGAAGTGGCCTGATTTGAATTTCATGCGCAACAGAATCATGACAGGCCCCGTTGAAAATAACGTGGGACACTGTCATACTTCCTGCCTGAAACAAAGTGGGATTGAAGTGCGTGCTGTGTCCTGTCCCATCTATGTACCAGTATCCGGTATCATGTACAGCCTGAAAGCAGACATTCGTGTCGTACTGACAAACCACATTTGGCAATAAAAAGTTGGCGTTCAATTTTTCGTCTACAGTCACAACAATGCTATCTTGAGCAATACAGTTGTTTCCGTATGAATAGTAGAATTGGTGCTGACCAGCCCCAAGAACCACAGGATTAATTAGTCCATTGGTGTCAACTCCAATTCCACTCCATACTCCTCCCTGAATATCTGTCAACAATTGAAGAGAATCTACGTCTTCACAAATCGATTGAATTGGTAAAATACTTGGCACAATGATGTCTTCAATGAAAACCGAATCAACAAACTGATTAGAACAACCATTCGCGTCTGTTTCCACCAGTGTAAAGCTCATCCAGCCAACGTTGTTAGGATAAAATTCAGTTTGATTTGAATTGAAGTTTCCACTTGTCGTGGTGGTCATGCTATATGTACCAGAGTTGATAGAAAACTGAATAGGCTCGTCTTCACAGTGAATGGAATCTATTACAGTGAAAGTTGGCTGTGGCAGACTATAAACCTCTGCGGCATTTGGCAAGGTATAGCTTTGGCTACAACCAAAAGTATCAGTCGCTACAAGTGTTACATCATAAATTCCTGACTGACCGTAGTAAACATTTGGATTGACCGCATTGTTTGATGTTCCATTCCCGAAATACCAGGTATAGACAGCCGCATCTGTTGACAGGTTTACAAAATGAGAAGAATCTCCTAAACAAGTTGGATTGGCTGGTGTGAATAAGGCTGTTGGTCCAATAACCTGCACAGCATTGGGTAAATCCAGGTCGGCAGAACATCCTTCTGCACTTGTCGCTTCAACATGAACATTATACGATCCCGGGTTCAAATAAAAATGATTGGTATTTTCCAATGCACTACTCGTACCATCACCAAAGCTCCACTGTACCGAATTTGCTCCAAAAGAATTAGCCTGAAAACCATACTGAGCTGGTGCACATGCATTGGAAGACAATTGAATAACCGGGTTGATAAATACATCATGAACAATTACGGCATTGTCTACAATTATCGTATCCGTACAACCAAATTGTGAGGTTGTAATGAGTTTAACCTGGTATGCACCAGTATCTGCATATACATAATTGACTATCGAATCTGTGCTTATTGTTCCATTTCCTAAATCCCAGTTCCATTGAACGGCATTGGTTCCTGAAGATTTTAACTGAACGCTAAGTGGTGCGCACCCTTCGGCAGTAGGAATAGAGATATCTGCCTGGAAATCTTCGAAATCATGACTCATCACACTATCCATACACCCTAAACTATCGGTTACCTTTAACCAAACCGGTACTGCCGGGAATTGTTGAAATGTATATGAAGGGTTTTGCGTCTGACTTGTACTTCCGGTTCCAAAGTCCCAATCCCAACTAATCGCTCCAACAGATGTATTAACAAAGTCGACCTGAGTTGGATAACAATTGCTTTGCTGATTTATCTGAAAATCTGCAGTTGGTCCCTGAACTCGAATGGTATCTTTAAATTCAGACATACAAGCCTCATTCTGAACTTGCAAACTGATTTCAAAAGTATCTGACACAGTAGAACTAAAGAGCCAGTCCGACTGATTGGCATTGGTTTGCGTCATACCATCTATTTGCCAAACATAACTTAGTTGTGTGGTATCCTGAGCTTGAATTTGAAGCTCCTCTCCTACACAAATTACACCCTTTTGAGAAAACCAATTGGCTTCTGCATTTCTAACAAAAACAGAATCTAAAAGAATAGTATCTGAACATACTCCTGGTCTATCAAGCTCTACCCATACAGGAATTATACCTGACTGATTGGGTACAATGTATGCATAGGCTCCAACCGCTGTATCACTTCCAACATGCCATGTATTATTGACCGGATAACCAACTGTACTATGCAAAAACAAAGTATCTCCCAAACAAATTGTGTCGGCATGAAAGAATTTAAGCTCAACACTATTGGTTACATGAATCACCTCAAAAGACGCATGACAAGAGGTTTCAGAAAGCATATCAACATGAGTGTAGTATACTGTATTGCTTTGCAAAAGCGATCTTGACTCCAAGTTACCGTGAGAAACGTTGCCAGGCCATGACCAAATTGTGCTATCCGAATTGAGTGCTTCATAGTCAGCAGCCAAACCATCACATGTAGCAGAAATGCTATAGTCCACTGTTGGTGAATAACTCTGAATTGCAATATAATTATAGTAATACAAGGTATCTACCACCCCAGAACTATCGTACAATAGTTTTATCATGTACACTCCAGGTGTTTGATAGGTGTGCATAATCGAATTTGTGTAGTAAACACTTCCATCTCCCATGTCAAGTGCAACGAAAGAATACACCGGATTTGGTGTGAATTCATAGAAATACGAACTTCCCAAACAGCTATATACCGTATCAATTGGTGTTGACTCTGTAAACCCAGCTGGAGCACCTGGAATGGCCGTTGCCGGAATTCCTGCCGCAGCTCCACCATAAGCGAATGTATCACAAACAGAAGTTCCGCCATTAAAATAATCTACTATTTCACATCCGTTAGTATCAACCAAACTGATCATAATAGCATGGTTGATCGAATCAGGTAAATTGATGTGTGTTCCGGAATCACTTAAGCCAAGCATTGGAATTGACCAATGAATTGATGAAAACCCGGCGGTGTCTGTGAGGATTAATTGATTAGCATTACAGTCCACAGTATGAAATGGTACAAAATCAACAGGATCTTTGATTTTCACAATCGCAAAGCTGTCTATCCCAATAGAACATCCTTGCATATTCAATGTAGACAAAGAAACCAGGTAATCTCCTCCAGCGGTGTATTCGACATTCAAATTTGTCCCGCTTGATACTGGCATTCCATTTCCGGCATTCCAGGTCCATGAGGAGTTCCCTCCACTGGAGTACGTCAGGTTCAACTCATAAGGTGCACATTTTTCTATAATTATTGGAGAATGGGCGATCTGAGAAGAATATACGTGAATCGCGTTATTGACATTCACCGTATCAGCACAGCCAAAACCATCAACGGTATACAAATCAACATCATGAAGCCCAGGTGTATTGAATACATAATTAATTGAATCTCCCATTAAAAGCGTTCCGTTAAATGACCACTGAAATGATCCACCATTGACATTACTCGCTTGCATATCAACAGCAAGAGGCGCACAACCGGCATTATTGTTAAAACTTACCACACTTGGCTCGCCTAGTACTTCAACAAACATAGTGGTATCAAATACACAGCCTCCTGGCGTAATTGCTTCAAGGTATACCTGACTCTGGCCTGAGTTGGCAAACGTCATACTGGTTTGAGAGTTATTTGAAACCAAGGCACCATCCAAATACCAGTTAATTCCCGTTAAATTTGCGGAACACGACATGTTCAATGAGCCTCCCTTACAAACACTGTCGTTACTGATCGTTGCGTTTAGGTACTGAGCAACACCAATGCCAACCGTACAAGATGAAAGTGTATCTGTACAACCATTCTTACTTCCCATTAAAACCAAAGGAAAACTCCCTTGATTCTGAGATGACACCTGACAATTATTGCCTACCCAAATAAGGTTTGAATTTAAGTACCATTTCAGATTAATTCCCTGAGGATTATTGACTGACAGATTTAGAACATTGTTTGCGCATATATTCGTATCGGCTAATACCTGATTCAGGCTTATGTTGTTGACCGAAACTACCACACTGTCAGATTGGTGGTAACATCCACTGGTATCCAACATAGTAAAACCTACATAATAATCTCCATAATTGCTATAAGCATGAGTTGGACTGGTTGTACTTGTACCATCACCATAGTTCCAACTAATCGAGTCATATGCTTCAAAGTAATTGGCCACAAGTAGTTCAGCTGTATCACAAAGTGAAGTGGTAGAGAGTAAAAAGTTAAGATTCGGAGTTGGCAAAATCGCTTGTTGAATCTGGACACTTTGAGCACTTGTACATCCGATATTATTGGATGCAAACAAAGTGACAGTGGGAGTTCCTGAAGAAGTATACGAGTGGGAAGGGCCAAAGGAAGTCGCTGAATTACCATCACCAAAATCCCAGAAATAGTCTGTGGCGTACTGAGAACTGTTATTCAACTGAATTTGATTGTTATCAAGGCAAAAACCACTTTGTGCAATAGAGAAATCTGCAACGGGAGCGGGTAAAACATCTACATATGCTGTTCTAACAAGGCTATCTACAGGCCCCGAAGGTCCCATTACCAACAGCTTGATTGAATATTGTCCCGGATTTAAAAATGCAATCGTTGGATTATGCAGATTCGATTGCTGACCATTCCCAAAGTCCCATAACACAGTGGCAGATGGCGCAACGTTGCTTTGAAAGGCAACACTGTACGGAGCACAACCAAGCGTATCCAGGGTGGAAAAAGAAACGGATTGTCCCTTTACCAAGTAGCTCATAAGAGCCAGAACGCAAATCAATGTAGTTTTTAATCCCATGGTCTTTGTTTTAAGTAAAAATCCATGAAACAATCCACAAGTAATAGTGCACTTTTTCAAGCTATCCGGTGTGGCTTCCAAACGTTAGGAAATTTATAATGTTCGTTCGTCGAATTTCTTTTAATTTCTGATGAACTTATAGTATACTTAGCAAGTTAATACCAGTACATGCTAGAGCTCGAAATCAGAAAGACTTTATCCGTTTTGATCGTGGATGACAACACTCCGGACGTATACATTCTGCAATCTCAGCTCGAAACAAATCCAAACAAGGTATACTCATTTACACACTGCCAAACTAAAAAGGAGACACTCAGCACTTTAAGGGAGCACACGAAATTTGATATCGTTTTTTTGGATCTGGACATTCCTGACACGATTGACTTTGAGTTACTCGACTATTTGGTGGCTTATTACCCTGATCTTCCCGTGATTATCCTGACTGGTCATAGTGATACCCAACGTGCTATTCGAGCGATTCAGAGAGGTGCCCAGGATTATTTAATGAAAGGGAATATCACTTCCGAAACTGCTATAAAAGCCATTTACTTTGCCATCAGTAGAAAAATCAGTTCTGTAGCCTTGCTTGAAAAGGAACAGATGATCCGAAATCTGATGTTCAACTTTGACGGGATGGCATTCGAATGCCTGATAGATGATCGTGTAAATATCCTTAAGCTGGAATACGGAAGTGGGAATTTGAGAAAATTCATGTCGGCTTCTGACAATAAGTTCCCTGATCTCAAAGCGCTTATCCCTAAAGACCAACACCAGGATTTATTGGAGAGAATGGCCAGTCAATGTGAAAAAGGCTATGTTGATATGGCAATTCCTATTCAATCTGAAGAAGAAACACTCTTTCTACTGATGCAGGGAAAGGCCAAAAAGCTTAAAAGCATGGACAGGAGTTACCTGGTAAAGGGTATCATCATTGACATTACAGAAAGAAAACTAAGAGAGCTTGAACTGAAAGAACAAAGAAACAAAGCATTACAGCTCCATTCTCAATTGAAAAGTGCACAGCTTAACCCGCACTTTTTGTTCAATGCCCTTGCTTCAATTCAACACTTTATTGTTCAGGAGGACAACCGAAATGCTTTGGACCTGACTTCTGACTTTGCTTTATTGGTAAGAGAAGTACTTAACAATTCCGTTCACACCTATATCAGTCTTGAGAAGGAAATTCAATTTCTAAAAAGATATATTTCGCTTGAATCTAAACGTCTTCAGCAGGATTATGAATTAAATTTCACCTACTCAGACGACTTGGATATTGAAGACATTAACGTTCCTCCAATGCTTATCCAGCCTTTGGTTGAAAATGCTTTGATTCACGGACTCAGTGGTGTAAAAGGAAAAGGAATTCTATCTATTGACTTTAGCTTGGTGGATGATACTATCGTTTGTACAATTGAGGACAACGGTCTTGGAGTTGTGGCCACTGCAGACAAAAAGAAAAACAGGCGTTATGGTGCCAGCCAAATTCTGGCAGAAAGACTTGAAGGTCTTGAAAAACTTAACAATAAAGCGTTTAGTTTATCTGTTCAGGATCTATCGGATCAATCTAAACAAGGAACGCGCGTGGTTTTGATTTTACCAGCGGATTTGTACTAAGCCTGCATGATACTCAAAAGCGAGTCTCTCTTTCTTACTGAAACAGGTACATGACTGTCGTCTTCCATTATGAGATATCCGCCTTTACCTCTCACATATTTCTTCACCTTTTTAAGGTTGGCAATGTTTGATTTATGAACTCTAAAGAAACCGTATTCGGTTAACAATTCTTCAAATTCCTTTAAAGGCTTGGACACCACTATTCGTCTGTTGCCTTCAATATAGAACGTGGAATAGGACCTGTCTGCTTCACAATGGATAATGGTAGATATTTCAATAAACTCTATTCCTTCCTTAGAAGGCAGTGCTATCTTCTTGAGTTCGGCCTGAGAATCGGAAAAATGGGTTTCGTTCAACATGCTTGCGCGACTTCTGATGTCCTGCCTTGAAACATCCTCATGCTTGAGCATTTCTACTCGTTGAATACAACTTTTCAATTCTGTGATGCCAATTGGCTTCAGCAAGTAATCGAAGGCAAACAATTTGAGGGCTTTGATGGCATAATCTGCATGTGCTGTTGTGAAAACAACGAGAAATCCAGGCTCATCAAACATTTGAAGAAGTTCAAAACCATTCTTTTCGGGCATTTCAATATCCAGAAAGACAAGATCGGGGTTTACATCCGTGATTAGCTTATAGGCTTCATCTACAGAATGAGATACCCCCACAATTTCCAAACCTTCGGTATACTTTTCTACTAGTTTTTCCAGTGTTTGACAATTCGCCTCCTGGTCGTCAACAATCACAGCTCTTATCATATCACAGGTAGTTTAAATTTAAACTCAGTTTTCAAAACATTCTTAGTTTCAAGCCAGATTTTGCCTTCGTGCATTTCCACAATTTTTCTGGCATTTGCCAATCCCATACCATTTCCTGAATATGCGCCTCTGGGATGCAATTGTCTGAAAAGGTTAAATACGGCTTCTTTGAACTTTGGATCTATTCCTATTCCGCTATCCTGAACTGAAAACTCAACTTCCTCAGGACTTCTTCTACATGAAATATAAATCTCAGGCGCTTTGTCTTCTTTTTTGAATTTCAAAGCATTATCAATAAGGATGACAAACAATTTTTTGACACATGCCTTGCTGCAATTAATTTCCGGAAGATCTTCAACAACGATTTGAGCATTTGAATAATTAATCTCAATCGACAAATCTTTAACCACTTCATCCAGAAGCTTATTCAAATTGACTTTTTCCTTCTTTGGATTGTCCACAGTTTTAATGAAGCCTGACATATCGTTAACAAGGTCCTCCATTCTTTCGGTACAGTTGGTAATCATCTGGAGATAGTCAACCATTCCATGGTCCAGTCTTCCCTCATACTTCATATGAATTAACTGGAGAAAGCTGTTGATATTTCGAATAGATTCCTTTATATCATGAGACAAAGCATATCCCACTTGGGACTGCTCTTCCTTCATCTGATCAATGATCTTGATCAAATCCTTCTCTTTGATTTTATTGGGTTTTCTTTCGTTTCTCAATTCTACGACTTTTTAGAACATAGATTTCCTCTCATAACAAACCTAATTTTAAAAAACCATAAACACATCCCTGAATTCAGGGATATTTCACTCCAAAAACCAGTATATTGATGGTTTCGAGTATTGAATTCAACGTCAAAAACCCATGTTTAAGCGTAAAAAAATCCCGTTCTGCCTAAACTGAACGAGATTTTCAACATTTTAAAAAAGTTTTACTTAAGCACCTTGACTTTTCTTGTCATGCCTCTTTCTCCAGCCACCAGACGAACGTTATACAGTCCGGCAGCTAAGCTTCCTTTTGGTAAGACTTTCGTGTGCTCTCCGGCAGACAGTTTGCCCAGGTTTTCATTATACACCTCTTTTCCTGAAGCATTATACACAGTCATTCTTACCTCTTGGGCTTCTGACAGACTGAAACTTAAATTCAACTCTCTGTTAGATGGATTCGGGAAGACTGACAAGTCAGACAATGCAGGTTCGTCATCAGTACTCCAGAAATTCGCATCATCCCAAAGTTTTAAGTCATCAATGGCACCCTCTACTAAACTACCTCCATCCAAGTTTTGACCAGGTCGAATACTATCCGACACATTAAATCTAAGTTGAACCTGATTGGTGGCTGTAATGTAATCGTTGGCTCTAAAAGCCATTCTTCTCCACTCCGTTTGTCCCTGAGTAGTACTTTCAACCGGAATCCAGGAAGCTCCCGCATCATCACTAATATATACCTGCCACCAATCTGCATTAGGATTTGCCCCTGTGGCCGGACTATTTGTGTACCACCTCCAATAACTAAATGTTGCGTTTTGGTGAACCGTCAAATCAAATGTTGGTGAAATTAAAGAAGTAACTCCGCCATCTACATCATTCACTCCAATTCCATCTCCGGGAGAAGCATTCCCTGTTACAAAGCAGTAATCGCCTCCGGGCGTATGGTCGTCATCTGTTTGCGCAATGGTTGAAGGATCTCCTGCAGTTCCAAAAGAACCTACGGGAATATCTGCAATCCAGTCTCCGGTAGTTGCATTATCCGTTGGCAAACCAACTGTCCATCCACCGAAATCCTGATTGAAATCGTTGATATCATCCTCACCGACTAAAGTATATCCAACCAGAATGAAATAAGGTAAATTAGGATACACCGCTCTTTCTGCACCCACAGGCTGAACTGAAGACACCTGATTGTTGATATCGTCAGCCCATAAATAGTAAGCAACCACGGTTCCAACTGGTTGAGAAGGAATCACTCCATCATAAGTATTCCCGGAAGTATTTGTCATTGGTACAGTATTCCAGGTAGTACTGTTGTTCACTCTATAGCTAAGCGATACACTGTTTACATAATTGGTAAAAGGAAAATTCAAAGACAAATCGGCTGTGATATTGATTCCCTGATTTTCTGTTGCACTCTGTAAATCCGTGTGAACCAACTCAGCATTTGAAATCAAAGTAATCCCATGAAGCGCAAACGCATCTACTATAGCCAGTCCGTTTGGCGTTCCATTAGTAATGTCGTTGTCTCCGCCATTACCCGGCACATCATCTGCCTGAAGTGCATCAATTAACACATTAGTATAAGCTGTTCCCTCGTCTCCGTTAGGGCTGACGGCCTGAAGACCAGAGTAAGCGTCTCTATACAAGCCCATCGTTAAATTCATGTCGCTTCCAACATTTAAATAAGTATCCCACCAGGCTCCACAAATAATTTCACCATCTGCGTGTACTTCTCCAACAATATCTATTGGATATACTTTCTTAAGCGTATCGTATCTTCTAATGAAAGAATTGGGGTCTGTATCATCTCCTCCCACTCCAAGGATTGGATTTATCGTATACGACATGGCCCAAAAATCGGCATACCCCTCTCCCACTGCTCCATTGATAAAGAAAGAACCATTATCGGTATAAAAATTATCGTTGATGCCGTGACCATATTCGTGGTATACCACATCTGCCACATTAGCATACGTCAGACACCCTCCGCCATCAGCATAAAAGTTAATTGAAGATCCGTTATAGAAAGCGTTACAAGACCCCGTGTTCAGATCTACGTTCGTTGGTAAAGAAAAATCCATTCCGGTAAACGAAGGAAACCAAACCTTCATATGATCATGAATGATATTTACATGGTAATAAGCACTGATTTCCTGAATCAGATTATTCCCACTCAAGTCGATCACATTGGTACCATCGTTAACTGCGGTTGTAAAAGAAGGTGTGGTCCCATTATTATCTACTGTAGACCATAAACCAGACAATTCCAAAGTAGCCATGGCAGGACCAGACTCTGTGGTTGACACAAAACCATTGGCATCCGTAATGAAAGTATTTCCATTGATGGTACAGTTCATATTAGGCAGTTTCTCAATGGTAGATGGACTATAGGAATGAGTAGTATATAAAGCGCCTTCTACGTCCAATTCGATAACCCCTGCCTTTTTTAACTCATTCTTTGCGTCCAAAGGTTTATCATCAAGGTCGGCCGTTCCCTGAACATAACTTTGATGCAATTCAAAAATATTATCTGCAGTTTCCTGATGTTCACAACTTGAACCACAAGCTGCTCCGCATTCAGAAACCTCATTGGCTCTGTAAAGTACATTTCCATTGTACGCATCTACCAAAGTGAAATAACGTACTGGCACTTGCTCTTCACTCGTCCCGTGTACCATCACCTTGTGCGCCATATGATACTCGACATGCCCTTTTTTTGGAACAGGCACTATAAACATCTCCCCTGAAGCATCTGAACTTGAAATGACATCATTTAAACCTGCCGTTGCAAAGTTCTCGGCTTGTGCACTTCCGATCTGGTCTTGTAAAGTTGGTATTGACTTATGCAAGGTACTTCCGAACATGATGACTTTGTTATCATTGGTAATTTTCACCACCATTTCTGAACCGAAAATTGGCATCCCATCATGTTCCTGATGGAATCTAACCCAATGGTGATTAGAAGAACTAGACACGCCTTCAAATACCAATTCTGATTGAGGCAAAACAAAATCTGAAAGGTGATTCTGTATAAAATTAAGCGCCATACTTTTATAGTCGGCTCCTGTCACCGCTATTGGTTTCCCCATTGCTCTGGAGGGTAATCCTGTTGCTTCATCAAAGCTTACCCACCAATCTCCATTATTCTGAAGGAAATTCTGCCAGATAGTTTTTTCTCTCAATGATTGCTGAAAAGTTGGGTCAAGTGTTCTGCCTCTTTCCATATAAGTCACAGCTGCCGTCTCTGGAGCTCTGTATTCAGTAAATTGAGCCGGATTGTAATTAGAAGTTGTCTCATCCTGAGCATGTGCACCAAAAATAGAGCACATCACTACCGATGATAGCAATAAAGGGGTTCTCAAATTCATGTTAGATTATTTAGTCCCTTTAAAGATGCGAAAAAATAGGCGCATTAAAAAATCGAGTCCTCATAGAATGTTGTAATTCAATTATTTCTACAATAAAAACACTGAATTATACAACAACCTGAAGTCCGTCATAAGCGATTTGAACATTAGCAGGGAGTTCTTTGCTCACATCTTCATGTTTACCCATCAAATGAGAAATATGAGTTAAATAAGTGGTCTCTGCTCCTATCTTTTTCGAAACCTCTATGGCTTCATCCAAGGTAAAATGACTCAAATGCTTTTCCTTTCTTAATGCGTTTATTAAAAGAGTTTTAACACCTCTTAATTTATCAAATGATTGAACATCAATTTTATTCGCATCTGTGATATAGGCAAAGTCTTTAATTCTAAATGCTTTGACAGGTAATTTATGGTGCCAGACGTCTATTGGGGTCAATCTAATGTCACCGATTTGAAAGTCTTTTGTATCAATGGTATTCAGGTTGACCGAAGGAACTCCAGGATACTTTTCTTTTGCAAAGACATAATGAAATTCACGTCTCAAAGCCTCCTGAACGCGCTCACTTGCGTAGACCTCCATGTCTTTCTTCTGCTTAAAATTAAAAGCTCTGATATCATCCATTCCGGCCAGATGGTCTTTGTGTTCGTGGGTAAACACAACCGCATTCAAACGTTTCACCTCATTGGTAAGCATTTGCTGACGGAAATCGGGGCCAGAATCAATAACAATACTGGTGGTTTCGGATTCTATATGAATTGAGGAACGGAGTCGTTTGTCTTTGACATCCTTAGAAGTACACACATCACATTCGCAAGCAATAACAGGAACACCTTGACTTGTTCCACTACCTAGCACTGTGATTTTCATGCCACTAATTTAACGACAAAATCTTCTTAAGGGCAACAATGGTACGATCAATTTCATCTTTGGTATTATATCGCCCAAAAGAGAAACGCACATTAATTCTTTCCGGATCTACTCCTAAAGCATTTAAAACGTGAGACCCCTTATCGCTTCCAGAAGAGCAGGCACTTCCCCCTGAAGCTGAAATTCCATGAATATCCAGAGAGAACAGGAACATATCTTTGATATCGCTTGGCATAAAGCTGGTACTAAGCACTGTGTAGAGTCCGGCTTCAGTAGAATCACCATTAAACTCAACTCCCGGTATGTGTTCGATCAACTGAGCTTTCATATATTGTTTAAGTCCTGAAATATGGGCAACATGTCCGTCCAAATCCTTATAAGCTTCAGTTAAAGCTTTGGCCAAACCTACGATTCCTGCAACATTTTCAGTCCCGGCTCTTAAGTTTCTTTCCTGACCTCCTCCCATAATCATGGAGCCCAAAGCCAGATTCTTATTCACATATAAAAAACCGGAGCCTTTCGGTCCGTGAAACTTATGTGCCGAGCAAGTAGCGAAATCCAATGGCAATTGAGAAAGGTCGAACTTGTAATGCGCCATAGTTTGCACAGTGTCAGAGTGAAAATAGGCACCATGTTTACGACACATGTTCCCTACCTTTTCGATATCTGTGATACAACCTATCTCGTTATTTCCATGCATTAAAGAAACCAGAGTTTTCTCATCCGTTTGCAAAAGACTTTCAAGATGTCCGTAGTCTACACAACCCGAAGGCTCAAGATTAACGATACTGACCTTTACCTCTGAAGATGCTTCTTTGAATTGAGAAGTTTGAATAACTGCTTTATGCTCAATTGGAGACGTGATGATGTGTTTAACATCCAAGTCGCGGATGGCACAATTGATCACCATATTATCTGCTTCTGTACCTCCGGATGTGAAAATGATCTCATTCGGATTGCAGTTCAACAAATTGGCGATCTTCTTTCTGCTTGTTACGATCCCGGCTTTTGCCTGCCTACCGTGCGCATGAATTGAAGACGGATTACCAAAATTATTCACCAAATAAGGCATCATGGCATCCAATACTTCCGGTGCCAAATTAGTCGTTGCTGCATTATCCAAATAAATTCTCTCCATCACTTAAACTTTTCTGCAAAGTTAATTTTTGATTCTGGCTCAGAAAACGAAACATCTGTATTTTTTAGTCACTAAAATCTGGTAAAACTCGCATTGCTAAACCAGGGCATTTACATGGTCTATAATTTCCTGAGCCAAAGAATTGGCAGCTTCTAAGGAGTGACTTTCCGAATAAACCCTGATAATTGGCTCTGTATTAGACTTTCTAAGATGCACCCACCCACTTTCGAAATTGATTTTAACGCCATCAACTGTGTTGACATCCTCATTTTTATATGTTTCCTGAAGATTGGCCAAGATTTGGTCTACATCAATATCCGGCGTTAACTGAATCTTGTTTTTAGAGATTTCATAATTCGGATAGGTCTTTCTTAGCTCCGAACAAGTCATCTTCTTTTCAGCCATTAAACTGAGGAAAATAGCAATCCCAACGAGGGCATCTCTGCCGTAATGCAATTCCGGCAAAATGACACCTCCATTTCCTTCTCCTCCAATAACAGCATCTATGCTCTTCATTTTTTCTACCACATTCACCTCTCCCACTGCAGACGCCTGATACTCTACACCATGTTTGTGACTAACATCTCTTAGGGCTCGGGTTGAAGATAGGTTAGAAACTGTATTTCCTTTTTTCTTAGATAACACATAGTCTGCGACAGCTACTAAGGTATACTCCTCTCCAAACATACTCCCATCTTCACAAACCATCGCCAGTCTGTCCACATCCGGATCAACCACAAAACCAAAATCACAATTGGTTTCCACAATTTTGGCTGAGATATCGGTCAAATGCTCCGGTAATGGCTCCGGATTATGAGGGAATTGTCCGGTTGGTTCACAATAAAGCTTCACTACTTCAACCCCCATTCTTTCCAGAATATATGGCACATAGATACCTCCACTGGAATTCACACAGTCACAAGCCACTTTAAATCCTGCGTTCTTAACAGCTTCAAGGTTGACATATGGTAACTTAAATATGGCATCTACATGCTTCTCCATGTACGAATCATCTTTTACATATGCACCAAGGTCATCCACTTCTGCAAACAAAAAATCTTCTCTGGCAGCTAAATCGAGTACTTCCTGACCAATTTCTGCAGAAATAAATTCCCCCTTCTCATTCAGAAGTTTCAGGGCATTCCAATGTTTTGGATTATGACTTGCGGTAAGAATAATTCCGCCATCTGCATTTTCCATTGGCACCGCAACTTCTACAGTCGGAGTAGTACTTAGATCCAAATCAACCACATCTATTCCCAGTCCGTTAAGCGTACTCACCACCAGGTTTCTAAGCATGTCTCCGGAAATCCTTGCATCTCTTCCAATTACAATTTTCACTTTCGACTTCCCTTTCTTTATGATAGTACCGTAGGCTGCTGCAAACTTCACAATATCCAAAGGTGTCAGGTTATCCCCACACGTTCCTCCAATGGTTCCTCTAATTCCGGAAATAGATTTTATTAAGGTCATAAATTCTTTTTTTTCAAAATTAACTATGCTTCAATAGCTCACAAAGATGTTTACACTATTTTCTTAACAGTCTTATCTTCATCACACAATAATATCCCTGAATATGCGTAATTTTATCAGCTGCAAATGAAATTCACTTTCTACATATACACGGTCCTAATTGGAATTGTGCTTTTAACTGCTCAGTGCAGAAAAGACAAATTAAGTACGGATCCGGGGCACAAATTGGCCTTTTCAAAGGACACCATTTTGTTTGACACCGTCTTTACTACAGTTGGTTCTACCACACAGCAATTAAAGCTTTACAACAACAATAATAGAACTGTTAACATTTCTTCTGTGACATTGGCCGGAGGCAGTGCTTCTCCTTTCAGGATTAATTTAGATGGTGTTCCGGGCACTTCTTTTGAAGACATTGAGATAGAGTCTGACGACAGTTTATTTCTATTTGCAGAAGTGACTTTAGACGCCAACAACCTCACCAATCCATTGATTATTGAGGATTCCATCATTTTCTATACCAATGGCAATCGGCAGTCTGTAAGACTTGTGGTTTGGGGACAAGATGCTTACTTCCATACCAACGAACTGGTAGAAGGTACCTGGGCAAATGACAAACCACATGTCATTTACGGTACGGCAGCAGTAGGTGCTCTGGGACTAGATTCCGGAAAGGTTCTGAACATTCCGGCTGGCACACAGGTTCATTTGCACGCCAACTCCAGACTATACGTATATAAAAGTACGCTTAACGTGATGGGCTCGGAAGGTGATGAAGTGGTCTTCCAGGGAGATCGTTTAGAACCTTATTATCAGGACAAACCTGGTCAGTGGGACGGAATTTGGTTAATTCACAGTGAAAACAGTCAGATAAACCATGCCATTGTTAAAAATGGCGAACGTGGTATCTGGGCCTACAAAACCAATCCTGGAAGCAGCAATCCGGCACTGACTCTGAACAACACAGAGTCCAGAGACAATGCTTTTTCCGGAATCTGGTGTGATGAAAGTTTCGTGATTGCCAGTAATAATCTGTTTGCCAATAACGGTTCTCATGATGGTGCCTTTATTCACGGCGGTGTATACAACTTTGAATACTGCACTTTTGCCAATTACTGGAGCTGGGGTACCAGAAACACCCCTGGCATGCTTCTTAATAACTATTATCAGCATCCTTCAACATTGGCCATTACACCATATAATCTTCAGAATACAACTTTCAAGAGCTGCATATTCTACGGCAACAATTCACATGAATTTGCAGTTGACACAGTTTCTTCAGGTGCCGCAGATTTTAATTTTGAGCAATGTTTCATCAGGTCAGATGAGACTTCTACACCTTCAGGCTCATTCTATAACGGGATTTTCAAAAACATCAATCCGGCCTTTGCAGATCCAAACAATGCCGATTTTACACTCGGTGCCGGATCACCTGCCATAGACGCAGGAACCTTTCCTAATCCTGGCATAGATATTGACAATAATTCAAGAGATGCCAATGGCGACATAGGATGTTATGAATATCTTTAAAAAAGATACGTTCATCTAAGCAAAGCATCCCTTTAGATAAATTTAACGTCTTATATAAAAGTAATTCTATATATTAGTTCTTATGGAAGATTTACACATAGAAGCCACTGAATCAACGCCTAAAATCGAGTACAATCGAGATGAGGCCAAGATTGCGTTTCATGGAAGATCTATCCCTGAAAATGCCACGAACTTCTATGGCCCCGTGTTTGAGTGGATTAAAACCTATAAAAGTTCCGCTGGCGAAAAGACTGAATTAGAATTTTATCTGGATTACATCAACTCCATTTCTCAGAAGATTATTCTTGACATACTTAAAGAGTTTTCTGAACTGAACGATTCTGGAAGCAATGTTTGCGTGAAATGGATGTTTGAAGAAGAAGATGAAGAGATGGAAGATGAAGGTAAGATCTTCGCTTCTAAAGTAGATTTGGATTTTGAACTGATCGCATTGAGAGATTAGAAACGATCTTCCGAACTTTCCACATACTTTACATGATAGTCTCCGGATGGTTTATCTATTAGCATAATACCATATACCCTACCTCCTGCTCTGCAAGCACCAAATATTTTGTGAATCGACAACATCAATGTATTTGTAGAATCATCCCAATATACTCTGGGGCTGGCTCTCATATGACAATCTCCACGTGCACAATAAGCAAAGAGCAGGTGTTTTGAAAAATCCACTTCCGGAGCAAGCTCAGAAGTATCTTTTCTGGCGAATTCCCAAAATGAATTCCAGGTCTCTTCATTATCTATCAGGTTTTCATGCTTAATCAGTCCAAAACAAACATTGCATCTCTCCTCATTAGGAAAAACCATGTTTTCCATCCTTTGTTCAACGACATTTTCCGGAACGCCTCTATCTGCTTTCGATACTTGTGCCAGGCTCGAAAAAGCAGCACACATCATTAATATTGTTATTTGAAATTTCAACATGCATCAAATATAAATCATGTGAAAATGACGTATAAGCCAAACTTGGTTAGCAAGCATTTTCACTGGGTTAAAACAAGAAACTGTTCGGAGCCATCGTTTTCAAGCAAAAAGTTTTATTTTTGCAGCCCTAAGCCCAGGTGGTGAAATTGGTAGACACGCCATCTTGAGGGGGTGGTGAGCTACGCTCGTGCTGGTTCGAATCCAGTCCTGGGCACTAAGGCCTTTCGCAAAGCGAAAGGCTTTGTTGTTTATACATGGAATGAATATCACTGTTTCCGGGGATAAATCCTTCTGTTTTATCTCTTAGATTTGACCTTAATCTATATGCCATGATATCAAAATTTACGTTCCCTATTCTTATCCTTTGCCTTGCAACAGCTTGCTCTGAATCTTCAGAAAAGAAGTCCTCAACTAAAAAAGACAACACACCTGAAGTTTCCACAAAGGATACAACCAGTGTTAAAACAGACAGTTCTGAGAATCCTCATAAATCGACGGGTCCCGTTTACGGTATAGACATTTCACAATATCAGGCAGATGACATTAAATCTATCGATCCACAAAAGGACAGTTTGAGTTTTATCATTTCCCAGGCAACTCAGGGCGTGACATTTCTCGACTCAAACTTTAAGACCAATTGGGCTGTTTCCAAGAGCATAAAGGTTACTAGAGGAGCCTACCATTTCTATATGTGTCAAGACGATCCACTTGATCAGGTCTCCTTCTTTTTAAATACGGTTTCCGGTTTCAATTCAGACGATTTACCGCCAATTGTAGATTTTGAAGAAACCAGTATTGACAAATCCCAAAGTAGTGACACCATTCAGGTAAGACTACTCAGATTCTTAAACGAAATAGAAAATCGAACAGAAAGGACACCAATGATCTATACAGATTACAATACAGGCTCTAAGTATTTAAAAAATAAGGAATTCGCCAAGTATCCACTTTGGATATCTGATCCAAACAAGGTGGCAACTCCGAAACTTCCGGAGACATGGGAAGACAAGGGTTGGGCATTTTGGCAAATGAGCTACAACCACGAGATCAATGGCGTTCCATATGACTATGATAAGTTTAATGGTGATCTAAAAGACCTACAGGAATTTATTAGCAAAAGCCATATTTAATTAAGAACCCGAAATAGCTCTAACGATTTAGTGAATCAAATCAATTATCAGTAAATCCAGTAATGTCAGACCAAAAAGAATGATTACCCAAACCCACCATTTGAGGTGGATGTTTTTAGCGATTTTCATTTCCAACCACCACCAAACGGCGATATAAGGAATCCAGATATACCAACTATCCAGTTTATTGATCATGAGTATGATCATTCCAATAATGAAGACAACCATTACCAGAATGAATTTTGCCCAATCTTTCCATGTGACTTTCTGTTCCATCAGATTAGTTTATTAAGTTTCAAAAAAGCCTTCCGCACTGCGAAAGGCCATTTACTTTAGGAATACATGCCGTAGAACTCTACGTGACAATTAAAGCTAGGCTCCTTCAATAGATTTAGAAATCCCGAACAATGTTAAACCCAAAGAAAATATCTCCCGACGACCAGTCTCCTTCAGCATTTGTCATGAAACCAGGTTCGTTGCTGGATTGTGCGTTGGAGAACAGCATTTGAAAAACGTGTGCAAATGTTTTGATCTCCAAACCAAGCGACAAAGGATTTTTAAACACAGACTCCTCTGCCCTGCTCATATTGTAGGAATAATCTACATTAATCGACATTTTTTTGGTCACACCAAATCGAGCTCCACCAGCAAGAACCATTTGATTGTGATCCTGAAAATGCTCCCAAACCAGATTCTGTCTAACAAAAGTTGGTGCAATCTGTACCGACAGCCAATTGTTAAATCTTCTGGATACCAATAACTGTGATGCATAACTGAATCTATCCCAAAACACCATATTCGGATAACGTTCCTCACTCAATTCTGAATTGACATTTGTGGTAAAATAAGCCGATAAGTTTACAGGCATCTTTTCGCTCTGAGTCATCAAACGAGCTTTTCCATACATGGCATAGGTTTTTCTTAAGGATTCTCTGCTTATTCCAAGTTGTAAACCATCCATCAAACCATATGACAAGTCAATTTTAGTATTGGCATTGTCCAACCCAAAGAAGGTCGAAATGCCATCTTTAAGCGTTCCAAACCTGTGAGATACGAACATGGAGAAATCCTTCTTTCCGGCAACAGTTGTGGATTGAAGATTGTTGATCTTTAAACCGTAGAATGCCGGTTCCGAACTGTGTTTAGTGTCATTGTCCCAGTCATCTTCACTTCCCCAATCATCCTCCTGGGCATGAGCCGTTGTGACCCCACAAAGTAATAGTAAGGTGAATATTTTTTTCATCGTTCTCTTAATTTGGTAAACCGTCAGTGACCCATTTATCCATTTTTGCCCTCAATTCTGCCGGCATTAAACCATTGGTTGGCATTGGATTTGACGTGCTGTTTATTCTTTGAATTAATGTGCCGTTTTCCGCCGCATTTTTTACATTTTGATAGGTCGTTAAGTCCAAATTGGCAGAAGGAGCTGACCCTCCATGACATGTCACACAATATGTAAACATGATGTCCTGCACATCCGGATTGTAATTTACTGGTCCGGTAATTTCGATTTGATTAGGATCTTCCTCCAAAATAATGGCCTTGGTACAACTGGATAAAGCCGCACCGATCAAAAGTATTGTAAGTACTCTTCGCATAATATTAGTTCTGAACAGTTATGTTATTGATTGTAATTTGTTGCTGACTTCCGGGAGCTACGGTAATTTGTTGACTAACGTGAGTGATGTCACCGGCAGAAATGGTGCCGTCTCCATTATTATCTGCTATCACCGTTACATAATAATCGCCCGGATGTAGGTAGGTAAACTCAAATTGATTAACTGTCCCCGAGACCTGCGGGAAGAGCGTAACCGTTCCAAAACCATTCATGTCAAAGTATCCGAAATTGTCTGTTAGCGGGTCTTTGGACAAATACACAAATAACTCGTCATTTTGAATGGTGGCGTTTCTGGTAATATCAACCTGCAATCTTGAAACGTGTGGGTAGTCCGAAATTATAATTGGGTCTTTAGCCAGTCCACCCAACACAGCGACATCTTGTGAACCTTGCCACAGGAATGAAGCAGATTTAGCCGTATCTCCAGCATTCGCATAGAAATCCGATTCAATAAAACCGTTGGACAGACTCCAGGCCG
Source organism: Parvicellaceae bacterium (assembly GCA_965230535.1). Classification (GTDB taxonomy): domain Bacteria; phylum Bacteroidota; class Bacteroidia; order Flavobacteriales_D; family JAUILH01; genus JAUILH01. The sequence goes on from OZ246010.1 coordinate 151,742, forward strand.
GTGTATTTTGAGGGAAACCAACCGCATTGGCTGCAGTTTGCGCTAATGACAGATCGTGATTAGATCCTTTGAAGGTCATATGTCTTGTTGGCACTGCAAACAATCCCAGTCTACTGGTATAAGCGTTGAAAAACAGGCTGTCCGGAGTAAATTTCAATTCCATCCACATCACACGGGTCCCCCCTTTTGCGTCAACAAGGCGGTAAAAACTCTCATTGGCAGAATAATGAACACTGTCCAGCACGAAATAGCTGGTTCTGTATATGCCATTGAGTACGCCCCCATTTCTGGCCAGAATGGTTCTGGTACCTTCATAATCTGCTACAAAAAATGACGTGAACAGATTGCCCATTGTGCCGCCTTCAAAAATTCCATGAACATGAGACGGCGAAATGGGTCTATAATCAAAAGCAAACCATGTATAATCGTCAGCTATAACTCTATTGGTTCCCACCCAGTATCCTTGCATATTCTGAAGCAAATCAAAACCTTGCTGGTTAATATCTACCGGATTGATAACCACAGGTCCTAGTTCCTGGGGAGAGTCCGGAACACGAGCTATGTTTCTAATGTCTTTTTCACAACTGGCCACAAAAATCCCGAGTATTGGCAGCAGTAAAAACCATGATTTAGATAGTGTTTTGTTCATTGTTTGTCTATTTAACACGGGTCCACGATTCCACAACAGGTTTACCCATTATGTATGTTGTGACCCTAAGTGAATCGTTGGTGATTATTTTAAGTTCAATGTTATGTGCTTCATTTTTGGTTGAAGTCGCTCCGGAAACGGCATCTACATATTTGCCATCTTTTTCAACCAGATTTTCGAACAAGTATTTTTCCTTTCCTTCAGATGCGGAATATTCGTAGGTATCGTCATTGTAATACAGGACATGAGCCTTCAATTCTCCGTCGTCAGTTCTTACAATTTTGTATTTGGCGCGATAGAAAGGCGAATTAACCTTCCACTTTCCTTCCAGGGTATGCGGTTCACTTGAGCATGCCAAAACGAATGTGGCCAACAATGCATATAAACCAAGTCTGGATAAAAAAGTCATGGTACAAACTTCTTCATACCAAAACACTTTTTTTTTGACCTAGGTCAAAATCGTAATTGCGTGATTGTTTTTTGTGAAATGTGTGTCTTTACGACATTTTCTTTCGAATTCTGCTCAGCGTTTCCTGACTGATTCCTAAAAAAGAAGCAATGTGACCAAGATTAGCTCTTTGAGTCACATCAGGATAATAAGATACCAGCGTTCTTAGTTTCTGTTCTGCAGATTGAAACATAAAACCACGGTAAAATTCTTCAATAATTGCCATGGAGTATTCGCTATGAAGCCTTCCCGCACGTTCAAAATCAGGAAAATTCTCGTAAACTTTTTCCAATTCTGATTTCTTGAATTTCACCACCTGAGTTGCTTCCGTTGCCTCCATCATCTCATCTGAAGGTGCTTCAAACACGTAGCTTTTCCAAGACGTTACAACCATATTTGGGGCATAGATCCAGCTGGTGACATCTTTACCTTCATGAAAATAATAGGTTCTGAGTGTTCCATCCACCAGGAAATAAAGGTGTCTGCAGGTACTCCCTTCATCCAACACTTTTTCTCCACGTTTCAGCTCGACTTCTTTACCAATATTTCTCAAGGCATCTGCAAGTTCATCGCTTACCCTAATAAAACTGCCTAAAAAACTAACATACCTGTCTATACCCATTCATTCGTTTTTCCTCGCCAAAACTAAGAAAAACTCAGAAAGGTCTAGTTTTGAGTACTCACGTCTTTCACAACGATGGTCTTGTGAGATTTTGGAGCAACCATAATCTTTTTACTTGTACTTGAGATATCCCCTACCGATAAATAACCATCGTTGTTTACATCTGCAACGACAGTTAAGTAATACTCTCCAGGGTGCAGGTAGGTAAACGTGAATGATTCCTGCTTATTTGACAATTCAGGGAAAGTCAGAATAGAATTTCCTGCCTTTTCATCTAAAAACCCATACTTCAGAAAGAATTTACCTGATTTATCAGTTAGAGCGTGTCGTGACAAGTATATCAAAGTTTTGTAAGGTTTAATTTTCTCCTCTCTTTCAATATTGAGAGTCAATCTTGCCAAATGTGGTATATCACTAATTGTATATGGATCGCCAGCCAATTTTGCCAATTCTTCCAGACTCTTCTCTCTATCTGTGTAAATAAAGCTTGCAGAAGTGATGACAGGATATTCCTTCCCCCAATTCGGCATAGGGAGTCCGTCTTCAAAACTTTTCTCTATGGTTTCCTGAGGATAAGAAAACTGTTTTGCTGCGGCTTCAGCAAGTTCCGGATTGTGCTTCTTAGCCTGGAACTTCATATGCTGACTGGCTTTTCCGGTTGAGCCAAATCGACTTGTATAAGAGTTGAAGTCCAACTCGTTTTCTCCTTTAAAGGTCAGCTCCATCCACATAATGTCCTTTCCGCCATACGCATCTACAAACTCAAAATGTTGCTGTCCATCTTTGATATCAACTTTATTCAACACAAAATAACTCGTCCTATAGATTCCGTTAAGGATTCCGCCATTTCTGGCCATGATAGTTTTCACGCCTTTAAAATTGGTCACAAAGAACATAGTAAAGAGGTTCCCAATAGTTCCCCCTTCATAAATACCATGCACATGTGTGGGTGAAATGGCTCTATAGTCGAAGGCAAACCAACTATACTTTTGCCCCATAATGTTCATTTTCCCAATCCAGTGTCCCTGCATCAATTTCATGAATTCGAAACCTTCAAAATTGATATCTATGGGTTTAATTGTTGGTGGATTAAATTGGTAAGTTTCTTCGTAAGAAACTGAAGTACTGTCTTTTTTCAATTCTCTAATGTATCCTGATTTGGCCCATGCAGAGATAATTTTTCGCTCATTTGGAGAGATGAGACCGGTTGGAGGCATAGGCATACTCCTACTATGAATTCTCTTGAGAAGAGAATTGTGTTCTGTTTGATTGCGAACGTCTTCATAAGTAGTCAGGCCAATACCCGCCGCCGGAGAGTCTCCGCTATGACAGGTAATACAATACGCATCCACAACGGGTTTTACACCGTTTACATAATCCACTTGCGGCATTACCGCTGGTTCAGCCGTTTCAGTCTGTACAGATTGTCCACTTTTACACTGTACGAGTGTCAATGCAGCCAATGCACCACCTGCACAAACTAAGATCAGATTCCTTGTTTTCTTCATTCGCGATCAACTTTATACTGCAAAGGTAGAGATCGGAAATCAAACAGGTTTTGACCTATATCAAAATCGACTGAAACGATGAACTTAATTTAAATTTTGCCAGGCACCAGCATTGTAAGCCTCAATTCCAAGGTTTTTGAGCTGTCTTTTGGCCATACCTGCTCTTGCTCCTGATCTGCACACCAAAACAACCTTATCTGTGCTCTTTAGTTTTTTACTCCAGTTAGACAGATTATCGAGCGGTTTGTTTAATGAACCTTTGACGTGCCCACCTTTGAACTCGGCTGGTGTTCTAACGTCTATTAATTTCGCCCCTTCTTTTACCATCTTACGGTAATTTACTTTTTCTCTGTTGAATAGTGTTGAGAATAACCCCATCATGATTGTTTTTATTGATTCTATAGCGAAATTCGCAATTAAGTTTTTGATGCATGGTGATTTATATCACACAGGACCAAGCTGAGCAGGCATTCGTCTAAATTATTCTCATTATCATCCATCCTGTGTTCCAATGTTTTACTTTTGCCGCTTCAATTTTCAAAATTGCTTCTATGGACGGGCTCGTTACATTTAAAAATGTGGACATATATCTTTTAGATCAGGTGTTTAAAAACCGGATCAATAAAGAGGCCGGTATTCTTGATGCAGGCTGTGGTTCAGGAAGAAACTTCATACCTTTTTTTGAAAATGGCTTTGACATTACAGGGATTGACCCTGACAAAGAGCGCCTATCTTCTATTACTGATCAACTTAAGAATAAAGAGCTCCCTTTGTTCAACACTTCAATCGAAAACTTCATTAGCCCAAAACAATACGGTTTTATCATTTGTAATGCAGTTCTTCATTTTGCAGAATCTCATGAACACTTTGATGCACAGTTAGATAAACTCATTGACCTGCTTGATGAAAACGGAATTTTGTTTATTCGGATGACCTCTAATATTGGACTTGAAGAGAAGCTCGGATATGGTAACAATGGTGTTTATGATTTACCCGATGGTACCACAAGATACCTGTTGAGCAGACAAAAGGTAGATATCATTACTAATCAATATCAACTTAAGCTTCTTGATCCTGTTAAAACCGTTTTTGTTGATGGACAGAGATCTATGACGACTTTGGTTTTATCGAAACAATAGCACATTTCTGGTATTCCTAATGGTGTCTGCCAGCAGATACCCCTCTCGTTTTTAACAAAAAATTAGGAAACCTTTATGCCATTTTTAACGTCCTTTATACAAAATAACTTTTATGAAAAGTAAATTAGCGCTATTCACAGGTTTGATGATTGTCGGTTTTTTAGGAATGTCATTCTCCAATCCTTCATGCAAAATTGATTTCGAATCTGTTTCGAAAGAAGTTCCTGCCGAAGACCTAAAATGGTATACCAATTTTAATGAAGCCATGACTTTATCCAACACCAGTAAGAAGCCCATATTTGCGTTTTTTACCGGAAGCGATTGGTGTGGTTGGTGTAAAAAACTACAAAGAGAGGTGTTCGCTAAAGAAGCCTTTAAAACCTGGGCTAAAGATCATGTTATTCTATTAGAATTAGATTTTCCCAGACGTACCAAATTGGAACCTGCTTTGGCTCAACAAAACGCCAGCTTAGCTCAAGCTTTGAAAATAAGAGGGTATCCTACTGTTTGGTTGCTGAACGCTAACCAGAATAAAGAAACAAAAAATATCAATTTAAACACCCTTGGTTCTTTGGGGTATCCTAGCGGAGCCGTTAAGGGGAAAGAAGAAGTTCTCTTCATTAAAAATGCCAATAGAATTTTGGCAAATGGGAAGAAGGGCAAATAACTCAACAGAGAAATCTGAACATTAAAAAGGCCATTCCAATATTTGGAATGGCCTTTTTTTATTAACTGGTCAGAACCAGTCAAATTTACCTATTGTTTGATCACTTTATAAACTTTGGTTTGATCGTTAGCTTCAAGCTTTAAGAAATAAACTCCTTTGCTATATCCACTTAAATCAATAGTTGTTTGATCTTTAGCTACACCGTTGTTTTGATAAACCAGTGTACCATCAATTTTATACACGGTTAGGTTGGCTTTATTAATCCCCTCCAGAGTCACATTAATGATGTTTTTCGCCGGGTTAGGGAAAATGTTAACCCCTCCAAACAGATCATTCTCATCAATACCAACATTGTGAACACTCTCACAAGCAGAAGTATCAACACAACCACCTACAGTAACTTCTACAGCGTAATTGCCATTTGCAGAAGCAGTAAATATTTGGTTGGTCTCTCCTGTAAGCATAGCAAAACTGTTATCGCAATCCAACCACTGGTAAACCGCACCACTTTCATTGGAAGTCAATGATGGTGAGTTGTTAGTAACTGTTACATCAATAGCAGGCAACACAGTTAAGTTAATAGTAACTGTAGAATCGCAGCCATTAGGACCAACGTTTGTAAATACTTCCACTCCAGTTGGGTTTGCAGCATTGTATGTAGTTCCATTAACGACAATACTGTCGGTATTACAAATAGTACTGGTTACAGATCCTGTTAAAGCAGGTAGCACAGTTAAGTTGACAGTAACCGTTGAATCACAGTTATTAGGACCAACGTTTGTAAATACTTCTACTCCTGTTGGATTTGCAGCATTGTATGTCGTTCCATTAACTACAATGCTGTCATTATTACAAATGGTACTAGTTAAAGATCCTGTTAAAGCAGGCAGCACATTTAAGTTGATAGTAACCGTTGAATCGCAGCCATTAGGACCAACGTTTGTAAATACTTCTACTCCTGATGGATTTGCAGCATTGTATGTTGTCCCGTTAACGACAACACTGTCAGTATTACAAATAGTAGAAGTCTCGGATCCTGTTAAAGCAGGCAACACATTTAAGTTGATAGTAACTGTAGAGTCACAGTTGTTTGGACCAACATTTGTAAATACTTCTACTCCAGTTGGGTTTGCAGCATTGTATGTTGTTCCGTTAACGACAACACTGCCATTATTACAAATAGTAGAAGTCTCGGATCCTGTTAATGGAACCAATACTTCAACATCAAAAGAACAACTGTCTATATTTCCAGCAGCATCAGTCACGTAATATTTAACTGAGGTTATACCCTGGTTAAAAGATGTACCGCTTGCATCAGAAGAACCTGTTCCGGTAGTAGCACCAGTTAAGGCATAAGTTACAGTTTCTCCAGGACAATTATCTGAAGTAGTCGGTGCAATACTATTAACAGTAGGGACACATGAAACAACATTGCCCGGGCAGGTGATTGTAGGAATTTCAGTATCATTAACAGTTACCGTAAATGAGCACGTATCTGTAACAGAACCAGCTGTAACAACAAATGTATTGGTTGTTACACCAACAGGGAAAGTTGCTCCACTGGCCAAACCAGCAATTTGTGCAGTACTAACTGGAATGGTTGACCATGAGATAATAACTTCTCCATGTCCTGAATTAGCCCCGCCAGTATTGTTTTGGTTGGTACCTCCATTAAATGAAGCTCCTCCGCCACCAACACCGGCACTAGAGTTACCTCCTGAACCTCCGCCAGAGTAGCCACCGCCGCCGCCGCCGACAACGTGAGAAGATCCAGAACCTCCTCCACCAAAACCACCTCTGGCATTTCCGTTAGCGGTTCCTCCGGAGCCTCCGTTTAAAAATGCTAAACCTCCTGTATTTCCAGTCCAGCCATCTGCTCCATTGGTCAACAGACCGCCACCAGCACCAGACTGAAAACCACTAGCACCAACACTTCCGCCATTTCCAGCGGTTCCACCGGCACCTCCACCGGCAGCACCAGTTCCACCAGTGGTAGTAATATTTCCATGTTTGTCAGGAGAATCTGTGGTCTGGGAAGATCCACCACCACCTCCGGCTACGACTAATGGATTGTTAGAAGCATCTGTTACAAATGATCCACCACCACCACCATTACCATTGGTTGTAGCTGGTTGTTCTCCGACCAAAATGTTTAAGGTTGAGCCAGGTGTTACGTTAAAATCTCCAATCATTATTGCACCTAACCCAGGAGAGTGAGTTGAAGAGGTATTGTACCCTCCTTCAGCTCCTCTGGCTTCAATTCTAATTGAAGTAACGCCTGCGGGAACTGTCCAGGTATCAATTGCGCCGGTATAAGAGAATGTAGTTGAAGTATTCGGACATGGGTTTGTGCCAACCGGAGCAGTATAATTTACTACAGCACCACAAGTACCATTGTCATTACTTACAACAGTATTTCCAGGGCATGTAATCGTAGGGCATTGAGCCGATCCTGCCAAACTGCCAAATACTGCAACTAAGCTTAAGGATATATTAAGTATTGATTTTTTCATGGTCATTTAATATTAATTGCGAACGATTGATATGGAAAAATTATTTAATGATTCAGAACCTGAAACAGGCACAAGCATTGTTGCATCAAAGATTTCTATGGAATTCAGACTCTGAATTTTATTAGTTTGATTACTAATTAATTCTTTGTCATCATGCGTCAATGACCAATCAATCTCAATCATCTTATTGATGGTGTTTTCAAATTTTATTTTCACAAAAGTTTGATCACCATCATGGTGTTTACTCAAATAAACTTTAACGCCCTCTTCTTTCTTTAGGAACACCCAGTCGTCACTACTTTGATCGAACGTTGGGGTAATTTTTGAGTCGTGATGGCTGGCGTTTGCATTTTCCATCGAAACTCCAAGTAAGGTCATGACTAGCAGTACCTTTAATGTTTTTTTCAATTTCATATAAGTAAATGTTGATATTATTTGCTGTTCAATGTATAAGTTTTTTTCGACAAAACAGCCAGCTCTATTGCCCTTTTAAAGTCGGAAAGTCATATATCCCTGAATACCGTTAAATCAAAATAACCGAGTACAGGGATACACTCACGATCTATACTCGCTTGATGCGAAATCATGTCAAGAATCATGTTGTCCAGACGGGTAATTTTAGGGGTTTGGAACCCTATGAGCTAAAAAAATGTTACCAGTCTAATTTATCGTACGACATTTGACTGGTAACATTTAGGACTTACATTATACTTTTGGAGTATCATCAGGAGTACCGTCCTGAGTATCATTTGGAGTGTCCGAATCAGGCTTATCCTGTGAATCATTTTTTGGTTCTTCTGGTTTACTCTCTGTTGAAGGAGGTTCCTGCGCAGGAGTCTCATTCGTTTCAGAAGAAGAATCGTTTCCTCCTCCTACACTATCAGAAATATCATCTGTGATTTCGGTAATCGACGACTTGATGTCATCCACGCTAATTGAGCTTACCGATCCAATGGCATCATCCAAGAGGTTTTCATTGCCATCATCAGCAGTGTCATCCGAAACACTCCATTGTTGCTTCACATACTGCACAATTCCAACCATTACCAAACCAAAGAACATTAACAAGATTCCTACCATGCTTAAGGATGGATCCTTCACTAACTTGTCTCCAACGTTTGCTATGATTTTTTCAATTACCAACACTATTCCTAAAATGGAGCCAATGATAATCAATGGGGCAAATCGCATTTTTAATCCCTCCTGAACATAAAACCAGGCCAATGCAAATCCATATGCCGTAAAGAGAATATAACCGATATCTGAGCCTACCAGGGAAGCCAGGAATAGTACTGCCGGAAAGGCCAATAGAAAGTAGTTGATCTTTATATTCTTGGCTTCAATTTCTTTCTTGTAGAATAAATAAGTCAGTGCACCAATGATTATGATGAACAATAAGCCAGTAGCCGTTGAGAAATAGAACTTCTTACTCAACTTAAATCCACTATACAACATCATTTTCATGCCTGATTTATTGGCCATAATGATCGTCATATATATTGCCATGAATACTAAATTTGTTGAACCAGGTCTGTAGAAGAACCATGTTCCCTTAGCGTAGTATCTTTTAGATAACAAATACATTAATGGTAAAATCACCATCAAACCAAGTGTTGGATACCCTCCGGACAATGCCATTCCATTCTGAACTGCAGCCCCTACAAAAAGTCCTCCTAAAATGGCCTCTTTTATTCCGATAACACCTTTCGCTTTTTCCAATTGAATTTTAAGGAATGGTACCAGGGCGGCTAAAAACAGCCAGGTTAATTGAAGCAACCAAGGGTACTTATCTCCTATTACTCTGGTGAAGAATTCCACTTCACGCGGACCAGCAGCAGCCAAAGCTGTTCCTCCCATTAAGGCAACTACATAGAGCATGAAAAACAGATAGACACAAGCCGTAACCGATGAATTGTGCTTATAGATTAAAAACAATCCCAAAGACAGAATCATGAAGAAGATGATTTTGTTATTGATAAAGTCTATCTCAAAAGCATAAAGTGCTGAGGGTAAAGAAATGGCGACACAGATAAAGAACAATGGCAGCAGAATTTCTTTCCACAGTTTAGATTTTCTGAATTGAGATAAATACAGATAGTACAAACCACCTCCAATTGCCGCAGGAATCAGAGACATGATTTTGAAGAACTTTTTAAGTCCATCTTCCTGAAAGAGTTTTTCTCTGTCAAAAAACATGTCTCCAATAATGATCAGGAGTCCAATCACTGTAAGATAACCTCCAATAAGGCCCAGATATCTTTTGAAAAACTTATAGAGTCCGTGCTCGTTTCTGGCTTCAGCGGAAGACTGAATCTTCTCGGCAGTTGACTGGTCAATCTCACCATCATTCCTTAGGTCCGACAGGGTTTGCTTTAACCAGTTAAGGTGTATGTACTTTTCCATTGTTAGTTGGTTTTAAATGTTTTGAAACCAAAAAATAGGAAATTATTGAGAGAATTACATAGGCTGAGAAGAAATAGATACCAACAAGTACGTTAGAGTCCGTAGTGATGCCCAGATTTAAATTGTAAAATGAAATATACCCAAGATAAGTCGCAACTACCATGACATCCGCCATACTCCATTTTCCAATGAAGCCGATAAAACTCTTAAGTCTTGGGTAACTTTTGAATCGTTCGAATAAAAGGAAACATAGAGATAACACTATTTTTATAAGCGGCACAACCACACTAAACAGGCCTATAGCGATTGCCACAAAATAGTTGTTTTGCTTCCAAAGCAAAGTAATTAGATCGTAAATGGATTTGCTCTGGTAGAAAAAATACATACGACCTTCAAATACATGAGTTCTGTCATTAAATACGTCATCCAGCCCCAGTGAATTATAAGCCACATTTGCCAATGCATTGACGCCCTTAATTCTATCTCCTACTTCCTGCAGTTTGATGTCCACTTCAAAATCATCTTTGTAAGCTTCCATCTCTATCATAGGGCAGATGATTCCGTAGACCAGTAAAACCACAGATACTCCGAGAATGGAAACTCCCATCCAACGAGCCGTTGCTTTTTTGAAAACGTATAACAAGGTAAGCAAGAGTAATCCTGACAAGCCTGCAATTAGAGTATAAATTCCGTTCTGATTGGCTTCATCCTGAAGTGCTTCTAACTCCTGAACGGCATCTTCAGACACATAGCGCATCACACCATATTGTGAATCTTCAAAAATGTAGGCATTGACATTGAGCAGGCGATCTTCCCACGTTAGAATCTCAGTAGTTTCTGTTTTCAGGTGATAATAATCGTATTGCGCTGAATAAGATTCGTACCCGAAATACGCCACTCCGACAAGTGTCAACAGTAATACTAGAAAAAATGGCCAACTAGTTTTATTACTATTCATAGGCTCAAATTAAACCAAAAAAACAGGTCTAAATCTTAATAAACCTTAAAGTTTGATTGTACATGCCATCCGTCAAACGAATGAAGTAAAGGCCTTTCGAGTATTGAAAAGTATGAATAGGCTCATTGTTGCGAACTACTCCCGACTCAATAAATCGTCCTTGTGCATTGTAAATTCTGTAGGAAGCACGTCCTGTAGAACCTAAATCAATGTTGATAATGCCTTCTGTTGGATTGGGGTATAAACTAAAGACTGAGTGTCCCACTTTATCTACAGAACTTACCACACCTTCTGAAACAAGAAAACGGTCTATGGCATATTCCGTTACGTTTACCAAAGTATCTAAATCAGACACATAAACGTTTAGTCTAATGCTATCGGATAAATTTGGTAAGAAATCAAGTACTCTAAAGGCTTTATCAACCCACTGTGATTCCGGTTTCCCTTCGTACATACTGTCGATAACCACCGTTCCAAATCCATCCATTTCCAGGGAAACGAAAGCAGTATCATCCAGCGGATAAGGACCGTATTGTGTGAAGAACCAATCTGCATAGTTGATATAAGGGTTGGTGTAAGTACTCAAATCCATTTTAGGAGAGAACAATTCTGCTGCACCATAATCTACATCATCAAAATCTCCATTCATTCCACCATTACCTGTCATGTAGCAGTACTCTCCACAATCAAATTCAGCGTCTTTATCGGGATTAGAAATGTTTGGAAAGGCTCCGGTTCCAAGTGGAATATCGCGCACAAAAGCTCCTGTTGCAGCAGTTGCTGTGGTGTCCCAGCCAAGGTCGAGAGAAAAGTTATCCTGGTAACCGTCTTCAAGTACCATAATTACCGTGTCGTTTACACTATCATAGTAATCCAAAGGTGCACATTGTCCTATTTTACCCCACTTACCTACTACCAAGTCGTAATAATCTTCATAGAATCCCGGAATGATTACACAGCCATTTGCATCTGTGGTTAATTCGAAATTGAAATCCTGATTGTACATATGCACAGCGCCACCTTCAATTGGGTTTCCACTCCCCTGTTCCTCCAGTTTCACTACCATGGTAAATGGAATTTTAGGAACAAGTGCCATGTTTTGAACAACCACATTTCCTGAAGTCAAATTCACGTTAAACGCAGTATCAGGGAAATACCCTGGTTTATAGAAAGCTACATCATATGCTCCCGGCACACCAATACCAGCTTCATACTGTCCGGCTAAATTTGTGTACTCCACCTGGGTTGGTGCAAGTATTTTTGCCGTAGCGTTTGGAATTGGTCCAGTAGTAACCTGATCCGTTACCTGTCCTTCTAAGTAACAACCTCTGGTATAATTGGCTCCAAGAATAAATAAGCCTGTTTGTCTGTCACTAATGATGATATTTCCCGAAGGCAACCATGGATAAGCACCCCAACATCCTTCGAAACCAGATCCGGTAAATGGAGATGAGTCGAAATACCCTACTTCAATAATGTTACTTGGATTGGAGACATCATGAATGGTAACACCATCTCGGTAATAGGACGTTACCAGATATTCATTGATAAAATGTGTGTTGTGCGGAATGACATTTTCTCCCGGAGACGATTGCACCTTATCCAGCTCAATGATATTTAAAGGATCGGAAACATCATAGGCAGCAATGTAGGCGTTACTTACTTCATCTGTAGTATAAGCATATTTTCTATCGTCAGAAGTCCATACATTATGTGTAAAATTAGAAGGTGTATTTGTAGACCCCAGATAAACCGGATTGGTTCTGTCTGTGACATCAACCATAGATAAGAATCCATCATTGATATGGCCTAAGAACATGGTATCTGCGTAAACTACCCCATCGTGCACATACCAATTTTCGAAGAAACCTACTTCTGTTGGGTTTTCCGGATCTGTATTTAAATCAAGTATTCTAACTCCTCCATTGTCAAGATTTGATCCGAAAATGTAGCAATACCCAGAACTATCTATGTACAAATTATGAGCTGAAAGTAATTCATTCCCGGGTGTACCATACCAATGCATGGTGTCAATTCCTGAGGCATTTGGCAATGAAGATAAATCGAGAATTAATAGCCCTTCCGGAGCCTCTGTTGTCACATAAGCATGGTTATTCCACGTTTTCAGGTCTCTCCAAACTGAGTTTAAGCCGGATTTCCAAAATACTTCAACAGGACTGGATGGTGTGGTCACATCAACTATTGAGACACCATCGGTGGTTCCGATTAAAGCATACTCATTTCCCGAACCATCTACATATCCCCAAATATCATTAAGCGACACGCTGTGACTATCTTGAACGGCATAATGTCCTAATTGCGTCATGTTGAGCTGTGACATTCCTAAAAAAGGCAACAGGCACAGAATTGATAAGAAATACTTCATTACTTAATAATTTTGATCGTTTTGGAGCTATTACCACTTCTCACTTCAATGAAATAGCTTCCCTTAGCCAGATCATCCTGAACAGTTATACGATTAGTTCCATCGTTCAGATTAAATTCCTGAATGACTTTCCCTGTCACATCTCTCAACAGTCCAAGGGCAGATTTTCCATTCAGTTCCAATTCAATTGTTAGTTGATCATCAAAAGGATTTGGATACACCTGAATTGATGACAGATCGTTTTCTCCGACAGATAAATTAGATTCTACCACAAAGTGATCCAGTCCGGCTTCAACCAAATGCCCGTCATTTACACTCCAATCGGCGGTTTTGATAATAAACTGCATTGATGAAGTAGCGGGAATTAAGCTTCCCCAGAAAATTGTATGTCTCTGCCAGCTTGATTGATTTGGATAACTTCCTGTCAATACCAAAAGGTCCACCGTATTGGTTCCGTTTGTCAATTGAACGATTAAGGAGTCATCCGGAGCACTACCTCCACCGGCATTTAACCACCAGGTATCAAAACTTATCGAAGGATTGTTGTAAATGAGTCCATCAAATACCGGAGACGTTAATATGGTTTGGTCATCATCCACATCATCAAATCCGGCACTGCCTCCACCGTTACCTGTAATATAGGCAATCTCACCACATTCTCCTGTGGCGTCATCTTCCGGGTTGGACATTGTACCAGCTCCACCACCACCGTAGTTGGTTCCAATTGGGTCTTCTCTTACCCAAATTCCTTTTGGAGCGTTCCCAGACACTGTCCAGCCAAAATCTAGACTGAAATCGTCATAATGTCCCGCCCCAAGCGTAAAGTCGGCAGTCACATTAGCACCTGCCACTACAATTGTTGTACACTGGGTGATATATCCCCATTGCCCTACAAACACGTCATAAGTCCCATCAATGACATCCTGAATCAGGTATTCTCCATTGCCATTGCTTGTGACATTGTAAGTGGTATCCGGGCTGGACACTTGTACCATGATATTGCTTAGATCGGTTAAACCATCGTCAACACTTCCTGAAATATCGTAGCTGGGAAGTGGTGTCAATTGCACATCAAGGTTGGTAACATTGCCATTTGAAAGTACCACATTGGTAACAGTTTCTGTAACATATCCGAATTTGGACACTTCTACAGTATAAGTACCTGCTGTGGCTATTCCGGCTTCATAATTCCCAGCCAGATTAGAATGCTCTATCTGTCCGGCGGACAGAATTTCAATATTTGCATTGGAAATAGGTGCACTGTTACTGGCATCTGTAACTTGTCCGGCAAGATAACAGGCCCTGCTATAGTTTGCACTTAAAATATATAATCCGGATTCGATATCGGAAGCGATGATATTTCCTGAAGGCAACCATGGGTATACCCCCCAGCATCCGTTAAAACCATCTCCTGATAATGGAGAGGTGTCGAAATTTCCGACTTCCACTATGTTCGAAGGGTTGGACACATCATGAATGGTTACGCCATCTCTGTAGTATGAAGTCACTATGTAATCATTAATGAAATGTGTGTTGTGGGGGATGACATTTTGCCCTGGGCTTGACTGAATCTTATCTAATTCGATGATGTTAGAAGGATCCGTCACGTCATAAGCTCCAATAAATCCATTGCTGATTTCATCTGTGGTATAGACATAGTCTCCATTATCAGAGAACCAAACGTTGTGCGCGAAATTTCCCGGTGTATTCTGAGTTCCCAACAGAACGGGATTCGATTTGTCGCTCACATCATACATGGACATGAAACCATCGTTGATATGTCCCATGTACAAAGTATCTCCTCTTGCAACACCATCATGTGCATACCAATTTTCTACCTTTCCTAATTCAACTGGAGCAGTTGGTGAAGTGGCCACATCCAGCATAATACAACCTCCCACATCTCTGTTGGCACCAAAAATATAACATACGCCATTTTCATCTATATACAAGTTATGAGCACTTTCCCATTGATCAATTGAGGGACCTGTATAATAGGTAGTGGTAATTCCCGCAGCATTTGGTAAAGAACTCATATCTATAATCAACAAGCCATTTTGAGCTTCAGTTGTAACGTAAGCATAGTTCCCGAAAGTTTTGATGTCTCTCCAAACTGAGTTCATGCCAGGCTCATAGAAAACTTCTATCGGAGCAGTAGGATTGGTGACGTCCACAATAGATGTTCCGTCGTTCAGTCCCATAATAGCGTATTCCTTTCCTGTACTATCAACGTGAGCCCAAATATCATTTCCTTCTGATGAGTGTGTTTGAACCAAATCGAGATGCCCTAACTGAGTCATATTCAACTGTCCAAGAACACTTAGAGACCAACAAAAACTCAAAGTGAGTAAAAATCTTACCATACCAATGCAATTAGATAAGCAATATACCCAATTTCAAGGAGACTTTTGTCATGAGAAAAGACGCATTGAGTAAAGTGTAGGAATTCTAAAGTTTGTGTTCTGAAGGAATGTGGTCATGAAAGAGATGTTTCAAATGTTTGACGCATGCTCTGAAGTATGGATAGAAATGATCTTCACTGATTAAACCGCCTGGGATACCGACTTTTTCCATTTGTCCATAGATGGCATCATTGGCACCTACAATGAACACATGAATGCCTTCTTCCTGAAAAGCTCTAATGGAATCCTCAAGTGTCATTAACCCAGTTTGATCTGTAAAGGGCACCCGTTTCAGATCTATGACCACTGCTCCCACATTGCTAATCTCGTCCAAATGCGATTTAAAATCATCTGCAAAACCAAAAAATACGGGACCATCCAGACGAATGACATGCACCCTTTCTGCCAAACCTTCAGGGAGCTTTTCCTTTTTCGCAAAACTCTTCAAAGAACCTTCTTTATTGAGGTCTTCTACCACTTTTGACATTTTCTCCATAAAGAAGACTGTCGACAACAAAGCACCTAACGCAACCGCATGTAAAAGGTCATCAAATACGGTAACGAGCAAAGTCAGAATCAAGACCAAGGCTTCTGCTTTAGGCACTTTAATCAACATTTTAATTCCCCTAATGTCAATCACCCCAATACCAACGGTAAATAAGATTCCGGCCAAAGCAGCCATTGGCACATATTGAATGGCATCTGACAAGAATAAAACGATTAAAAGCAGAAATACACCTTTTGAAATTCCTGACAAATGAGTTTTTGCGCCTGATTTTGCATTGATCACGGTTCCGGAAGTTGATCCGGCTCCCGGAATTCCACCAAACAAAGCGGTCACAAAATTACCAAGTCCCTGTCCCAACAACTCCCTCCTACCATTGTGCTTGGTTTTAGTAATGTTATCTGCAACCACAGAGGTCAGCAAAGTATCTATCGTTCCTAATGCTGCCAGGGTAATGGCACTTGTAATTACGAAACCGGTTTTCGAAAAATCAAAATCGGACAGACTAGATAAATCTGCCATTTTAAATTCCGGATTAATCTTACCAACTACTGCAAGATCAAACTCACCAAAATATACCACCAAAGTAGACACTACCAGGGCAAACAGAATGGCTGGAATCTTCTTCGACACCAAAGGAATCAGATAAATTACTGCTATGGTTCCCGATCCAATAGCGAAAGAAGCGCCATCTATTTCTCCCAGTTTTTCAAACAAAGTCTCAAAGATGTTCAACAAGCTTTTATCCTTTGGATTGGCATGACCAATAAGCGGTAAAAGCTGCTGACCAATGATGATGACCCCAATTCCTCCCATAAAACCAGAGATTACAGGGTAAGGAATGTACTTGACATATCTGGCCACACCAATTGCTGAAAAGACAATTTGAAATATGCCGACACACAAGAAAATGGGAAGTATCAAAGAAAAGTCTCCGGAAGCCTGTGCAATGATTCCGGCAGCAATCAAAGTCATTGGAGCTGTTGGGTCACTTATGAGTGTTTGAGTACCTCCAATAACAGATGCTACTATACATAGAAAAATGGCCGTATATAATCCTACTGAGGGATCTGCTCCGGCTGTGGCCGCAAGGCCGAATGCCAATGCTGTTGGAATTGCTACAATAGCCGCAGTTAAGCCGCCAAGAATGTCTCCTTTTAGGTTGTTTTTGTAACGATCAAGTAGTTGCATGTTTTGAGAAGATTCGATAATAGGTTGATCTAAATTTAGTAAAAAATATTACCTTGAAACCCATGTCTGTATTGAAAACGAAAGTTGTATCTACAATCAAGTCAGGGTTTTGCATGAATTACTCACTCAAAGTTCTACTTCTGTTTTCACTGCTCCTTACCACCAATAAAGCTGTTCAGGGACAATCGACTGATAAACGAACTAAAGTATCTGAACGATTGGAAAACCTTTTGTCTTTAAAAGATGATCCTCAGATCAAATTTGTGATTGATTCTATTCAACAAAATGATGCGAATTTCTACTCGAATAACCTGGATTTGATTTTAAGAATTAAAGGTGAATGCACAGTATTAAAACATGATTATCCTGAAGCTTTCAAACTCTACTTTGACGCTCTGAAATTTGCTGAATCAAAGAAAAACGAGCTTGAAGTTGTAAAAAACAAGACGGCTCTGGGGATGGTTTTTCTAAATTTTAGCGAAGACGCCCTGGCTGTTAAAATGTTTGATGAATCTGAAGTACTGGCCAGGCGGCTTAACGAAAAATCACTTGCTGCATACAACGGCTACCTGAAAGGTATTGCCTATAAACGCATGGGAGATTTTGAATTATCTAACAAAACCCTTGAAGCTGTTCATACTAATTATGCTGAGCTTCAGGATTCTGCAGGAATGGCCAAAACGAATAATGCACTTGGTGTCAACTACAAAAACCTCAAAGATGCGGAGAGAGCCATTGCTCATTTTGAAAAGGCCATTCTGATTTTCGAAAGCCTCAAGATGCTGCCTCAATTGGCTAAGGCATACAATAACATTGGAAACATTTATAAAATCGATGAAAAATGGGATTTATCTCTCCTTAATCTCAATAACTCCCTAATGATTAAGAAAAAGCGTGGAGATAGTTTGGGAATAGCTGTTTCCTATATGAATGTTGGCATGCTATACAACAATATGGGAGATTTAAATACGGCCCTCGCCTATTCCGACAGTTGTATTACCATTTTGGAGAAGTATAGAGACATTGCCGAACGTCAGTTACTTGGCGCTTATGAATTGACTGCCAGCATACACGAAAAGATGGCGCATACAGAAGAAGCCCTTCATTATTCTCAGTTAGTCATTCAGTTATTGTCTAAGTCCCGCATTAATGACGAAAAGCTATTGATAGAGCTCTTCGAGAAGAAACAAGACGTTAAGTTTTATACAATTTCCGACAGTTTATTAAAGAATCAGGAGATCCTGCAAACCAAGTTTGATGAAGTACAAATAGAAAATCAATCGCTGACCGAAGAGAACAGCCAGGTATACAACACGGCACTACTGATTGTATCCCTGCTGCTTTTAGGAATTGTGTGTGTTATCACCTGGAAGTTTTTATCTACGAAAAGAATCAAAGATCAGTTGGAACTGACTAATAAAGAACTCTATGAAACCCGAATTAGTAAGGAAGAAAAGGAAGTACTCCTTCAGGAAATTCATCATAGGGTAAAAAACAACATGCAGATCATCTCCAGCTTGATTCGGCTCCAAACCAACCAATCTTCAAACGATGATTTAATCAACCTGTTTACAGAAACCCAAAACAGAATTAACTCCATGGCTTTGGTGCACGAACAATTGTACAAAACCAAAAGCTTTGAAAAACTGGAACTAAAAGATTATTTGACGGAATTGAGTAATCATCTTATCCTCTCTTACAAAACGGAAGCTGAGGTTGAAAGAAAAGTTAATATTTCCTTTAACAAGGCAGATATAGACTACATTATTCCCATAGGCTTAATTGCCAATGAGATTATTTCCAACTCCATGAAACATGGCTTTAAAGGCAGAGAAAAAGGAGAGATTTGTGTGGAGTTTGTAGAAGACAAGACAGGTTACGTATTGAATATCAGCGACAATGGTATTGGAGATGAGCAAGATTCGAATAATACAGGTTCTCTTGGACTAGAGTTAATCGATTCTTTGGTGGAACAGATTGATGGCACCTATAGTTTGGAGAAAAAAAATGGGTACCACTATAGCATAGCGATACCCAAAATTCAAAAGTAAAGATACTTATAAAAGCGCGTTTATCTCTGTAATCAGTTTATTGGTTCCGAAATTGTCCGTGTCGGATGTAGATACTGATTTGGAATACTTTAAGAAGCAAAACGGTCCGCCAAGCACATTGGCCGTTGTTGCAGATGTTGTTTTCATTTTACATTTGTTACAGTAATTTCCCTTCACATGTTGCTCTGTTCCTTCAACCGGGAGCCACAATTCCAAATCTCCATTAGATGTTGGCACAGGAACCAATTCAAATGAGAAATGGAGTTTCTTTTTCCACCATGATTTGATCACTCCTCCAATCACGAAATAGCTGTCAGGCGTTCCTGCTTTGAATTCCTTCATCCAAATTTTCTTCACCGACTGTCTACCATAATAATTCTCAACAGCTGCTGTCAGTATATCTTCATCAATGCTGCAAATCACAATACCGTTAACACGTTCCCCTACTTCCATACTTCCAGGAGCCAGTGTTGTGTTTCTTTTCGATAAGTTATTTGTTTCGGCCAAACCTCCTGATTCCACATAATCTTTTCTACAGGAGGTTACAATGAACAGCATGATAGCTGCCAATGTTAGAATTCTCATAATCATAGTAGTTTTTAGTTCGGCGCTAAACTAAGATGTAATATTATGAATACCAATGTTTTTCGATGAATGTCAAAACAAACTCATCTGATCCTCTTCGCCATCCTCTTCTTTGTCAGGATTAGCGGTGGTTTCATCAGATTCAGAACTATCTTCTTTATCATCCGATAAATTGGTTATTTCAAACTCTACAGTTACAGGTTTTTCAGATTCCTGACTTTGGTCTTTTGGAGTTTCGGCTGAAGCCTTAACTTTTTTTGTTTTTTTCGATTCCGTATCGTCAGCAGGTTTTGCCTCATGTTTGGGGTCCACTGTTTTTTCTTCAGAATTATCTGAAACTGGCGCCTCTTCTGCGGAAGCACTCATTTCAGTACGTTCTTCTTCATTACCAGCCTCATTTGAAGCTTCACTTGAAACAGCTTCTTCTATTTCTGGTTCTGGCCAGTCTTCACCTTCTACTTTAGGTAAAAGCTGAATTTCTTTGACTTTTAACTTTGTAAGCTGATTCCCTTGTGCCTTCAGACCTTTTACATCAATTAAAGAACTCAACTCTTCTTCCTTGTCTGGCAAATCCTTAGTTTCCTTGAGACGCTTGTTATAAACGATCTTAATTCGTGGTTTGAAGTTCGTAGAAACTATGGTCATTTCAGATTCCTCATGTTCTGATATGAAGCCAACTTTTTTGTCGCTTGTAATCTCACACAAAAAGCGTTTGACATAATACAGGCCTTTACTTCCATCAAAATACACACATGAAATCGCTCGTTCAGGATACCATTTCTCAATATGAATGAGGTCATCGTCAAACCTGGTTGACAATTCAAAGTTAGACAGGCGATACTCTCCTGACTTATACAAGGTCAAGATCCTATCATCTCCTTTAAACTCACCAAGCAAAGTTCCTCTTCCCTCGTCATTCAATCGCTTCACCACATCATCGAACCAAACTTTTCTGGCTGCAAGGGTAGATCCTCCAATCTCCTTCTGTACAACCTTACTAATTAGTTCCTTGGAAACTCTGTTTCCTTTGGAGCCACGTCCCTTAATCAACAATTCACTGAAATCAATATCGAATCGGAGCTTTTTAAGATGTGGTCTTGCTCTGAGAGTTACTGTTACAACCTCTTTCCTACCATTAGGATTTACAGAAAAATAATGAACCTTGGAACTCTTGTTTCCCGCGGTCATTTCGTACTCTTTGTCGCGAGTGATGCTCTTTACAGGGAAACGTTTCATATAAGAAGGCCCACCTTTTCCGTCCTGATAGATCAGGTGATAGATTGTTCTCTCATCTCCTTTTTTCCATACAGCGGCATGCAGAATGTCTTTTCCTACAAACTTCTTATCAGCAATTTTTGTAACCAACATCTTGCCGTCTGCCTTGAAGATAATGACGTCATCTATCTCCGAGCAATCCGCTACAAACTCAGAATTGGTAAGCGATCTGGAAGACCAGCCAATGAACCCTTCTTCTTTGTCTACGTAAAGTTTCTTATTGGCTACAATTACTTTTTTAGCAGAGATATTATCGAAAACTTTTATCTCTGTCTTTCTTTCCTTGCCCTCAGAATATTTGTCCTTTAGGTTTTTAAAGTAATCTATCGCGTAATCAATTAAGTTGTTGAGATGATATTGAACTTTTTCGAGCTCTTCTTCCAACTTATTAATCACCTCATCCGCCTTAAAGCTGTCGAATTTCGAAATTCTCTTGATCTTTATTTCTGTCAATCGAACCAAATCATCTTCAGTCACCTCTCGTTTGAGGTGTTTGATGTGAGGTTTCAAACCTTTAGCTATTGCGGCTAATACACCTTCCCAGGTTTCTTCTTCCTCAATTAATCGGTATACCCTTTTCTCAATGAAGATCTTTTCAAGGGAAGAAAAATGCCATTGCTCTTCCAGCTCTCCTTTGCGAATCTCCAGCTCTTTCTTGAGTAAATCAAGTGTGATATTGGTATTTCTCTTAAGGATTTCAGAAACTCCCAAGAACAGAGGTTTGTTATCCTCAATCACACATGAGTTGGGAGAAATTGATACCTCACAGTCTGTAAATGCGTATAAGGCATCAATGGTTTTATCCGGAGACACACCAGAAGCAATGTGCACAATAATTTCTGCAATTGCTGCTGTGTTATCTTCAATCTTTTTAATCTTGATTTTCCCTTTATCATTGGCTTTTAACACACTCTCTATCAAAGAAGTGGTTGTGGTCCCAAAAGGAATTTCGCTGATGATCAGAGTTTTCTTATCCTGCTGA
Source organism: Parvicellaceae bacterium (assembly GCA_965230535.1). Taxonomy (GTDB): domain Bacteria; phylum Bacteroidota; class Bacteroidia; order Flavobacteriales_D; family JAUILH01; genus JAUILH01. Next base: position 174,026 of record OZ246010.1, read on the forward strand.
CTGATTTTTGCTCTCACACGAATTTTTCCTCCGCGTAAGCCGTCATTATAGTTACTAAAGTCAGCCATTCCACCATGAGGAAAATCCGGGAAAATCTCCACTTTCTTTCCTCTCAGATGATTGATGGAATTGTCAATTAACTCAATAAAGTTATGGGGTAAAATCTTACAGGCCAGTCCAACCGCAATCCCTTCCGCACCTTGCGCCAACAATAATGGGAATTTGATTGGTAAATATTTAGGCTCGTTATTACGACCGTCATAAGAAGTCAACCACTCGGTGGTTTTCTTATTGAACATGACTTCTCCTGCAAACTTAGACAGTCTGGCTTCAATATAACGTGGAGCTGCCGCAGAATCACCGGTTAAAGTATTTCCCCAGTTACCCTGACAGTCTACAGCAATGTCTTTTTGCCCCAACTGAACCAGAGCATCTCCAATGGAAGCGTCTCCATGAGGGTGATACTTCATGGTATTACCAATGATGTTGGCCACCTTGTTATAACGGCCATCATCCATCTCCTTCATTGAATGAAAAATACGTCTTTGAACAGGCTTCATCCCGTCTTCAAGCGCAGGAACTGCTCTTTCCAGGATTACATAGGAAGCGTAATCAAGGAACCAGTCCTTATACATACCGGAAATGGGAATGATGTTCTCATCAGCAGAACTTTCCTCTGCACCTTCATTCAAATCATCATTTACATCTTCTATGTCGTCATCTTCATTCATCGTCCGCTAAGACTTCCTGTAAGTCCTCTTCTACTTTGAGATTGTCAATAATAAATGTTTGTCTGTCGGGCGTGTTCTTACCCATATAAAATTGTAATATCGATTCGATAGAAGCATCTCTCCCGATCATAACCGGCTCAAGACGCATATCGTCACCAATGAAATTGGCAAATTCGTCTGGCGAGATTTCCCCAAGTCCCTTAAATCGGGTGATTTCCGGATTCCTTCCTAGCTTTTGAATGGCTTCTCTTCTCTCTTCATCTGAGTAACAATAGATAGTTTCCTTCTTGTTTCTCACTCTAAACAGAGGAGTTTGAAGAATGTACAAGTGTCCTTTCTTAACAAGATCGGGGAAAAATTGTAGGAAGAATGTCATCAAAAGCAGACGAATGTGCATACCGTCAACGTCCGCATCTGTAGCAATCACAATGTTATTATAACGTAAATTCTCTAAATCATCTTCAATATCGAGAGCTGCCTGAATTAAATTGAACTCTTCGTTTTGGTAGACTATTTTTTTGGTAAGTCCGTAAGAATTAAGAGGTTTACCACGTAAACTAAATACGGCCTGCGTATTTACATCTCTCGATTTGGTGATAGAACCACTTGCTGAATCTCCCTCTGTGATAAACAAAGTGGTCTCCTCTCTTCTTTCGTTTTTATTGTCGGTATAATGCACGCGACAATCTCTTAATTTCTTATTGTGAAGGTTGGCTTTCTTAGCGCGTTCTCTTGCCAACTTTCTAATCCCGGAAAGTTCCTTTCTTTCCTTTTCGGATTGTTTGATTTTCTTCTCAATGGCCTCTGCTACTTCCGGATTTCTATGCAAGAAATTATCTAACTTCTCTTTCAGAAAATCCATGACGAAAGCACGCATTGACTTACCTCCAGGCTCTATTTCCAGCGATCCCAGTTTCGTTTTTGTTTGCGATTCGAAAACTGGCTCGATTACCTTAACTGCCACTGCTGCAACTACAGATTGTCTGATATCTACAGCCTCATAATTCTTTCCAAAGAAATCCTTAACCACTTTGGCAAACGCCTCTCTGAAAGCAGACAAGTGTGTTCCGCCTTGCGTTGTGTGTTGACCATTTACAAATGAAGAATAATCTTCCCCATAACTTTTAGAATGGGTAAAAGCGACTTCAATGTCCTCACCTTCGAGATGAATGATTGGATACAAAGGCTCTGCATCCATATTGTTTTCAAGCAAATCGCGCAAACCATTCTTTGAATGATAGCGATTGCTATTAAACATGATCGTCAATCCTCTATTGAGGTAACAATAGTTCCAAAGAAGCTTCTCTATGTATGGGAACTTGTACTTATAATTTTTAAAAACGGTATTGTCAGGAATGAACTCAACAAAAGTTCCGTTATCCTGATCGGTTTTTTCAAGCTTAGATTCTTCAATAAGTTCTCCTGCGTTGAAAACCGCACGTTTCATCTCCCCTTCTCTGTACGATTCTACCAGGAACTTTGTAGATAAAGCATTGACCGCTTTGGTACCAACCCCATTTAGTCCCACAGATTTTTTAAAAGCCTTGCTATCGTATTTACCACCAGTGTTCATCTTGGAGACCACATCAACGACCTTTCCTAAAGGAATTCCTCGTCCGTAATCTCTCACTGTCACAACGCCTTCTTTCAGCTTGACAACAATTCTCTTCCCATTCCCCATCACAAACTCATCAATAGAGTTATCCAGCACCTCTTTTAGAAGGATGTATATACCGTCGTCTGCAGCAGAACCGTCTCCAAGTTTACCAATATACATTCCGGGACGCATACGAATATGCTCCTTCCAATCAAGCGATCGGATATTATCTTCTGTATATTTTACTTCTTCAGACATCTTGGACTTACAAAAATAACAGCTATCTCACGTCAATGTAGCTCTGCCTGAATTGGTTTTTAACAGTTTTATTAACCGATTAACAATATTTCTTTCAAATTTGATGCTCTACTATGATTTGTCAACTGAAATTATTAACTTGTTGCAGACCATGGAATTTGAATTAAGCACAACTATTAACGCTTCAATTGAAGACGTTTTTAATGCATGGCTTTCGAGCAAGGAACACTCACTTATGACCGGTGGAGAAGCCAAATGCAGCCAAAAGATAAATCAACCATTTGAAGCCTGGGATGGTTATATTTCCGGCAAAAACCTGGAAATTATCAGCAACCAGAAAATTGTACAATCCTGGAGAACCACAGAATTCACAGAAGAAGAGGAAGACTCTATTCTTGAGTTGAATTTTGAGGAAATTGATGGGAAAACCATTATCAACATGAAACACTCTAAGTTACCGGCGCATGGCGAACAATATGTAAATGGTTGGAAAGAGCATTATTTTGAACCTATGAAAGCTTATTTTGGATAGTTATGATGAAAGCCACACTATATAGCTTGTTTTTTCTTCTGCCTGCAATTGCTTACTCCCAGATTCCGGATGAAGCCAGAGATCTTGCTAAATCACTTTTGGAAACAAGAATTCAATGCTCGGAAACAACCTTTGAATTAGTGGATGAAGCATTTTATGATCATAGCACAGAAGCTGATAAACAAGAGAAAGAAAAGGAGATTTATTACTTTGAATATGAAGTACAGATAAGAGAAGATCTAAAGGAAGATATAGTTATCTCCATTTACAAGGACCTTTCAGTAAAATACATCAGTGGTTTAGCAGATGCTTCATATACGCATTCACCATGCAAAGCTCTGCCCAGAAAAGATCTGTGGGAAATTGCAAGTAAAAACGGGTTGAGAACCGCTTACAATCGCTGTAATTACTCCTTAGTTTTTAAAGAAGAAAAACTGATTATTCAGTTTCACGAAAGCAAATCGAGATGGGATATGGACAGCCACTGCATCAATGCCAACACCGGTGAGTATCTCGAACATCAAAGAATGAACGTAACGTTTTAGTTCTTACACATTGAATCTAAAGTGCATCACGTCTCCGTCTTCAACTACGTAACCTTTGCCTTCTACTCCTTGCTTTCCGGCATCTCTCACAGCTGATTCCGATCCATACTCAATGAAATCATTGTATTTGATCACCTCTGCTCTAATGAAGCCTTTTTCGAAATCTGTGTGAATGACACCTGCCGCCTGAGGCGCGGTCATGCCCTTATGAATAGTCCAGGCTCGTACTTCCTTCTCACCAGCTGTAAAATACGTCTGAAGGTTCAATAAGTTGTATGCTGCTCTAATTAGTTTGCTCACTCCTGGCTCTTCAAGCCCAAGGTCATCCAAGAACATTTGACGCTCTTCATAAGTCTCTAACTCAGAAATATCAGATTCGATGGCTGCTCCCAACACCAAAACCTCAGCGTTTTCATCCTTCACAGCTTCTTTAACTGCTTCAACGTATTGATTTCCGTCTTTCACGGACGATTCGTCTACATTGCAGAGGTACATGACTGGTTTGCTGGTCAACAAATGAAGATCTTTCAATAAGTCCTGATCCAACTCTTCAACCTCAACGGTTCTGGCTGACTTACCTGCCTCTAAAGCAGATTTATACTGCTCAAGATAATCCATTGTTTTTACAGCTTCTTTATCTCCGGATTTCACAACACGTGTCAAAGACTGAATTTTCTTTTCAACTGTCTCCAAGTCTTTCAACTGAAGTTCAATATCAATCACCTCTTTATCCCTAACCGGGTCTACACTTCCATCTACGTGAACGATATTTCCATCGTCAAAACATCTCAATACATGAATAATGGCATCTGTTTCGCGGATATTCGCCAGGAATTGATTTCCTAAGCCCTCTCCCTTACTGGCTCCTTTTACCAAACCAGCAATATCAACTATCTCAATTGTGGTAGGTACAACACGTTCAGGATTAACCAGTTTTTCCAACGCTTCTAACCTTGGATCGGGAACGGTGATTGTCCCCAGATTAGGTTCTATTGTACAGAAAGGAAAGTTTGCCGACTGAGCTTTAGCATTTGACAAACAGTTAAACAAAGTTGATTTACCAACATTTGGTAAACCTACAATTCCACATTTCAGCGCCATAATTCAAAATTTTACGCCACGAAAGTAATTAGTTATTCTCGAAAATGTTCACTGTTCCCTGGTAATTTTGCAACTCATTAGTAAATGGTCGTGTTGCATCAAGAATATAGAAGTAAGTTCCGTCAGACAATTTATTACCATTCATATCGGTTCCATCCCAATCGCTGCCATAATCCGCTTTCTCATAAACCAGCCTTCCCCAACGGTTATAAATCTGCAAATTGGTATTCTTATAGATATCCAGACCATCTATTACAAACACATCATTCATCCCATCTCCATTAGGCGTAAATACGTTAGGAATGGTTATGATACATGGATCCGTTGTAACAATTGCATTGTCCTGATTGGCATTACATACGTTTTGAACAACTACCATGTAGTCCCCGGCTGCTGTGGCCCCATAAGTAGGTCCGGTTGCACCAACCAAAGGTGATCCATTAAAGAACCATTGATAAGTTGATGAAACTGCCTGTTCAACATCCATCACGTAAGTATCTCCATCACATATTAAAGTGTCAAGAATATTTACAACCGGATCGCTGATATATAAGATTGAAACCATGTTGGTATCTCCACACTGGTTTCCAATATAACTGTACAAATACAGTCCGTCTTCCGAAACTGACACCAAAGGGTTGTCATCTGTTGCAGAGCTTGAGTAAGAAGATGTACCAGGACCAGCCATTTGCTGCCAAACACCGCCTTCTGCAGATACAGTATTGATCATTTGATGAGTCATGTCACATGCAATGGTATCTGCCATAATAGACGCTCCCGGGATTGCATATACATTAATTGTAGTATCGTAAGTACATCCAAAATTATCCGTTACAGTAAAGGTGTAGAAATTATCTCCTAAAGAACTAGGCGTTGCAACCAAAGCTGTATCCAAACCTCCCGACAAATCCGAGTTAGGCACCCAGGCTTCTGACACGATTTGTGGTGCGTAAGTTTCTGTATTTGGATTCAATGCCGGGTCAAAGCAAATCCCCCACTCAAAGATGTAACCATCATCCTGACCAAGGTTATCCCTAACAGTGATTGTCCACAAACCGTTGATAGGACAACCAATCAAATCAGCAAAAGTTTGTTCAGGCTCGTAATCTCCGGCTTGAACAGATTGACCATTTGAAGGCGTGGTAACGGGTACCGTTGTATAACCAGTTGCCCATGCAGGATTCGGTGCACCGTCATAAAAGCAGTACTCCCATCCTACTCCCGGGTTTCCAATATTAGCATCAAAAGCCTGACCTAAATAGTCTCCACCTCCACCAAAACCACCTGGTGTTAAACCTCCTGTTCCGTTGAAGGAATTAAAAATATTCACGGTTGTATTATTAGGACAAGTCAGGGTCATCTCCAAATCTCCCAAATACGAATGCTCAATTGTAATACACAGATTCTTAATATCACTGGCATTGGCAACCGTTAAACCAGCAGGGAATCCGGAAATATTAACATCCGTTGAGTAGTTCTGTCCTGAACCATCAGGTAAATATGTTAATCCGGCAAAAGTTCCTCCAATGATAATACTCGACTGTGTTGGGTCAACCCCTGCCGTATCTGTTGCTGTAAGTCCTCCAATTAATTGAGTAGAGGCATTCAGACAAACAGTATCTTCAACAGGCATACAGGTACTAAAATCAGGCGTGGTAGACACCCTTACCTTAGAAATTAAAAATTCTGTTTGTGGAAAATGATCACTCACAGATAATGTGACAAGATACCCTTGTTGATTCGTTGGCACAAACCAAACTGTATCCCCCATAGCTGTAGAGCCATCACTAAAAGACCATTCCACATCATGGTTATTAATTTGATCATAACCTGTTCCTGTAATACTCGTATCGTAAGGGAATAAAGGTGTGGCTACGAACATCACAGAATCTCCTGGACAAATATCAACGTATCCGGTATCAAGAGGCATCATGTCATTTCCACCTGCAATATCTCCATTGATGTAGGCTTCCATATGCGCTTCAAAAGGCTGAGGAGGATTCCCACAGGTAACGTTTGCATCCCATCCACTAGCCTCTGCTGTTCCGTCAGATACAAAAACAACTGTTAAGCATCCTGAAGGATTGTTTGCAAAACTTGCCTGAAACGTTGCTCCTGTAGGATGAGTAGAACTATTGATTGCTCCCAATAATGGCGCTGAGGTATTCGGGCCATCATATACATACACTGTATCAGTAGGATCTACATTCCATGTATAACCAGCATTGGTTGCAAAAGCAATCGATACTTTACTTCCTGTTCCCGGGTCAGGGCAAATGACAATGGTTTCATTTTCATTGGGACCGTAATCGGCTGTATTGTTTCCACTGTCAAAAAAGTTCTGAATTGTTCCGTCATTGTAGATATTACAATCTATTGGATTCGCCTGATCATAATCTGCATCAGTAATGAGAATGTTTTGAGCCTGACCATTCATTCCGAAAACAGTTAAGGCAGCGATAGATACTAGTAACTTTCTCATTATTTCAAAGTTTTTTGATTACGTAACATGTCTATATGTTTTCTCGACCGAATCACGAGCATCTTTGTTCCTCCGTTAATTCTGAAGTATTGATAATCGTTCTCAAGAATCTCAATATTCAGCGCCAGAATGTTCACGTTTTCAAGATCGTTTAATTGAATGTTTTTAGACCTGTCGTCTTTTCCGGCCTTTTCCATTGGGAAGTCTGTCACATACCAAGCCTTGTCAAGATCAAAGATCAAAGCATTGTATTGTTCGGGAGACTGAGTCTTCATTTGTAAGATCTCGTCCTTAGAATATTTAGCTTCCAATCGACTATCATGACTTTGTGCAAATACATTTGATGTCAACGCCAAAACCAGAGAGAGAATTAATAATCTTAACATATAGCGCGTTTTTAACGGGATAATTTAACTTTAAAGTTACGATAAATAATTTTTTTCATTTTAACAGTCTCAAAAGTTTTTAACACTCCGTCTCTAAAGTGCCGATTAGACTTATTTTTGGGACAAAATCCGAATTATAAAATGGCTAATCTAGAAGAACTGAATAAAATCTGTACACAAGTAAGACGCGACATTGTAAGAATGGTTGCAGGAGCATCAAGCGGTCATCCGGGCGGCTCTTTAGGTTGTGTTGAATACTTTGTAGGACTGTATTTTGAAGCAATGAACCACAATCCTGACAATTTCAATATGAATGGTCAGAATGAAGATCTGTTCTTCTTGTCTAACGGGCACATTTCTCCCGTTTGGTACAGCACATTGGCCAGAAGAGGTTATTTCCCCGTAAGTGAATTGGCAACTTTTAGAAAGCTAAACTCCAGATTACAGGGGCATCCGGCCACAAAAGAAAAATTACCTGGAATCAGAATGGCTTCCGGTTCATTAGGTCAGGGACTTTCTGCTGCCATTGGTGCAGCCAGCTCCAAAAAATTAAATGGTGACAACTCTCTGGTGTACTGTTTAATGGGCGATGGAGAGATTCAGGAAGGCCAGGTTTGGGAAGCTGCTATGTATGCCGGAGCAAAGAAAATTGACAATATAATTGCCACTATTGACTATAATGGCAAGCAAATTGATGGAGAGACTGATGACGTGATGTCTCTAGGAAACATAAAAGCTAAATGGGAAGCCTTTGACTGGAAGGTTTTGGAAATGGATGGTAATAACATGCAAAGTGTATTAAACGTCCTGTCTGAAGCAAAGTCCTTATCAGGTAATGGCAAACCTATTATGATTGTAATGACCACCGAAATGGGACAAGGCGTTGATTACATGATGGGCACGCACAAATGGCACGGTAACGCGCCAAATGAAGAACAATTGCAAACTGCCCTCAATCAACTAACTGAAACCATTGGGGATTATTAATATATGCGATCATTATTCATCATACTTTTTCTATGTCTTTCCAGCGCACAATTGTACGCGCAAAAACCAACGCTGACCAGAATTTTATTTGTCTTTGATGCTTCCAACTCTATGAATGGAAGATGGGACTCTAAAAGCAAAATTGAAGTTGCTCGTGAAATACTGATGCAAGCAGTGGACAGCCTAAAAGGAACGGAAAACCTGGAATTGGCATTGAGAATTTATGGTCATCAAACCAGAATCATTCAGGGTAGACCGGAAACTCAGGATTGTAACGACACCAAACTTGAGGTACCATTTTCAAGAACAAGTCATGAAGCCATAAAAGGCAAAATAAGAACCGTGGTTCCCAAAGGGACTACTCCAATTGCTTTGTCTTTGGAAAAATCTGCTGGCGACTTCCCCGATAAAAAAGCGAACAATGTTATTGTACTTATCACGGATGGAATTGAAGCTTGTGATGGAGATCCCTGTAGAATCGCGACCAAACTGAAGGCCAAGGAAATTGGTGTGAGACCTTTCGTAGTTGGTCTTGGTATGGATTTGAGTTATCTGGAACAATTTAATTGTATCGGAACTGTGTTTGATGCGACTCGTGAATCGGATTTTAAGCTGGCACTCAAAAACGTGATCAATTCTGCCATTAACAACACTACCGCTCAGGTAGATCTTAACGACATTAAAGGCAAGCCGACAGAAACAAATGTGGCTTTCTCTTTATTTGACAGTCGTGGCAGAATGAAATACAACTATCAGCACACTCTAAACTATAAAGGTAATCCTGATACTTTGGTTATAGACCCGGCTATTAAGTACAATCTCGTTGTTCATACCATTCCTGAAGTCAGAAAAGACAACATTGAATTAGAAGTTGGAAAACATAACACCATTGAAGTAGATGCGCCTCAAGGCTTTTTAACTTTAAAAATGAATGGCGTTAGAGACAAAAGCCAAATTCCGGCTGTTATCCGACAGAAAGGAAAAATGAATACCATTCACGTACAGTACTTTGGTGAAACAGAAAAACTACTCGTTGGCAAATACGACCTTGAGGTATTGACCTTACCACGACTTTACTTCTCTGTTGGAATTACCCAATCTAAAGAAAGCACAATAGAGGTCCCTTATCCAGGCAGATTAAACTATACAAGCTACCACTTCAACTATGCGGCCATCTACAAAAATGACGGCGGTAAAATGCAATGGATTTATAATATTGATCCAAACTCGAAAAACAATTATTTAGAATTACTTCCTGGTAAATACAGTATTGTATATAGGGAGAAAGGATCTACAAGAACTATACAAACAAAAACAAAGAACTTTACCATATACTCCGGAGAGAACACTAAACTTGAATTAGAATGATTAAAGACATAGAAGTACTTGAACAAAAAGACACCAGATCTGGTTTTGGAGCTGGATTACACGAATTAGGGCATGAGAACGAAAATGTAGTTGCTCTGTGCGCTGATTTAACAGGGTCTTTAAAAATGAACGCTTTTGAAAATGATTTTCCTGATCGTTTTTTCCAGGTTGGAATTGCAGAGGCCAACATGATGGGTATTGCAGCCGGTATGACCATCGGTAACAAGATTCCTTTCACTGGTACTTTTGCCAACTTCTCAACAGGAAGAGTCTATGATCAAATCAGACAATCTATTGCCTACTCGGGTAAAAATGTAAAGATCTGTGCTTCACATGCAGGAATCACATTGGGTGAAGACGGTGCCACTCACCAGATTTTGGAGGACATTGGTTTGATGAAAATGTTGCCAAACATGACGGTAATCTGTCCATGTGACTACAACCAAACTAAAGCTGCAACAAAAGCCATTGCAAATTACGACGGACCGGTTTACTTGCGTTTTGGAAGACCAAAAGTGCCAAACTTTACTCCTGAAAATCCAGATTTTGTAATTGGTAAAGCTGATGTTTTGCACGACGGCTCTGATGTGACCATTGTTGCCACAGGACATTTGGTATGGAAAGCTCTTGAAGCCGCTAAAATTCTATTGGCTAACGGCATTACTCCGGAAGTGATCAATTATCATACAATCAAACCTTTCGACTCAGAAACTTTGGTTAAATCTGTGAAGAAAACGAGATGCGTAGTGAGTTGTGAAGAACATCAAAGAAATGGTGGTTTAGGCGACAGCGTAGCTCAGGTTTTATCTCAGCACTACCCTGCTCCACAAGAATATGTTGCGGTTAACGATTCATTTGGAGAAAGTGGAAAACCAGATGAGCTGATGACTAAATACGGAATTGATACCCAGAATATAGTTGACGCCGTCAATAAAGTTGTTTCCAGAAAATAAATGTCGGTAGACGAAACCGAGATATTATCCTTGCTTAAGTCTGGGGCGAATGACCGCGCCTTCACTTTGATCGTCAACCAATTTAAAGAGCCCTTGTATTGGCACATCAGAAGAATGGTTGTGAGCCATGCAGATGCGGATGATGTCATACAAAACACTTTTCTCAAGGTCTGGAATAATCTGGATAAGTTTTCGGGCGATTCCAAACTATATACCTGGCTTTACAGAATAGCCACCAATGAATCTATTAATTTCATTAACAAACGGAATCGAAATCTAAACGACTCCCTTAGTGATGAAACTATCCAAATTGCCGGAAACTCTGGTGGTTTTAGTGGAGACGAGATTCAACTCAAGCTGCAAAGAGCTATTTTAACACTTCCTGACAAGCAAAGGGCTGTTTTTAACCTAAAGTATTTTGAAGACAAAAAGTATGATGACATTTCCGAAATTCTGGAGACGTCTGTAGGTGCCTTGAAGGCCTCCTATCATCATGCCGTAAAAAAAATTAAAGAATATCTGGAGAACCATTAAACCTTTTAACTAAAAAAGAGTCTAAGTAATTGAATGAGTGATAAAAATGAACATATAGATGACGGTTTCCTGAATAAGGATGGTTTGAAAGACACACCTTTTTCTACGCCTGAAAACTATTTCGATGGTTTGGGTGATCGCCTCTCTATGCTCAAAGAAAATCCCGAGTCGCTTAACATTTCAAAAGAAACACCTTTTTCTGTTCCGGATAATTATTTCGATCAGATACAGGCCAAGAACTTCATGAAAACGGCCAAAAGCGGTGCTGGTTACTGGTATGTAGCCATGTCGGTAGCCGCAATTTTTCTGGTATGCTTTGCCATCTTCGGGAATTTCAATGCTTCTGAACAGCAATCCACTCATCAAACAACTGCTTCAATAGAAACGAATACTCAGGATGACTGGGATGTTGATCAATCCAGGCTTCTGGCATATATCGAAGACAATTATGTTAGTGACATACAAGATGAAGAACTGTCTGTCTTACTTGAAGGCACTGATGTTCTTCAGGAAATGAAAGCCGATCAAACCAGTAAAATGGTTGAGTCTGTTGAAGTGGAAGAAACCACTCAGGAAACTGAGATTTTACAAGATATAGATGAGTCGGACATAGAATCTTATCTGGATGAAGAATATTCTGTGGACGAACTCATCGAGGAACTATAAATAAAGTATTATGAAGTTTATAATTGCCAGTTTACTTTTTTTATCCCTGTTTGCCAGCGACATGGTTTCTGCTCAGAACAGAAAGGATGAAATTAAAGCAAGAAAAGTTGAATACATCACGTCTAAATTGGATTTGAGTGTTGAAGAGGCTGAAAAATTTTGGCCCATCTACAATGAGTTTCAAGACAAGAAAAAGAACTTGAGGAAGGAACGAAGAGCTTTAAAACCAGATAAGAGTTTTGATGAAATGAATGACCAGGAGATTGAAACACTCATGGACAAACATTTTGAATACAAACAAAAAGAGCTCAATCTGGAAAAAGAATACATGAACAAATTCAAAACGGTTCTGCCTATTAAAAAAGTAGCTAAGTTGCGGATTGTAGAAGAACAGTTTAAGAAAGAGTTACTTAAACGCCTCAAGGAAAATCGTAGTGGCAGGCCATCTCAGCGAGGACCACGTTAATTCGTTCATATTTAATAACTTTGACACATGAAGTCTCTCATACTTTATTTGAGTTTTTTCCTTTGTGTCTCAGGTTTTGCCCAAACAGTGAACAAAGGAACCTGGCAGGTTCAGGCATTTGTTGGTCAGGGTATCTACAATCAAAACGCTAGTTATTCTTTAAACTCAGGTATTGGCGCAGCGCCAGCTCAATTCGGTTTATCAGGTGAATATCTTATTCAGGACAGACTGAGCATTGGTCTGAATCTAAGAGCCAATGTTTATGCCATTGATGAAGCACAGGACACTACAAGGGTTAACGTCATTACTGCCTCTGGCGGGACAGGTCTTTTGGTAACGAAAGTGTATCTGATTGACAAAGAAAAATTCAACTTCTATGGTGGCATTGGCATTGGTGCGAGCTTCATCAATCTTGATGTAAATGGTCCCAATGGGATACAAAATGCTTATGCCGAAATGGATGGCTTTACTCAAAACCTCTGCTTTGGATTCAACTGGTATTTCGCAAAGAACTTTGGTTTAACCATGAATCTGGGCTACATCAACCATAACCTCAAATTCGACTACCTGTCTATAGATGGACAAGATGTTGACCGTATTTCTGAAATAGAAAAAGACGTTTCTACACTTAACCACCGTGGATTAGACGGACAAATCGGTTTTACATTCAAATTTTGAGTTTGATTTTATGACTTCATTTAAAGAATTGATTGGTCAAACCAGTCCCCACCCTCTCGAAATTGATATTGACCGCGCTGAAGGGCTCTACATTTACTCTACAGACAATAAGACCTATATTGATATGATTTCAGGGATTTCTGTGAGCAACCTGGGACATAGACATCCCAAAGTCATTGAAGCCATTCAAAAACAAATAGACAAGCACCTACATGTCATGGTATATGGTGAATTTGTGCAGGAAGCTCAAATAAATCTGGCCAAATCCATCAACTCCATTACCCCGAATAGCATTGACAGTACTTACTTTGTAAATAGCGGCACTGAAGCCAATGAAGCAGCACTAAAACTGGCTAAAAGAGCCACCGGCAGATCCAAAATTGTCTCTTTCAAAGGGGCTTATCACGGTTCTACGCATGGCAGTTTAAGTGTCTCAGGGAATGAGTACAAAAAATATGCTTTCAGACCTCTGCTTCCCAATGTTCACCATATTGAATTTGGAAACTTTGAAGACCTTCAATACATAGACGAAGAAACCGCTTGCGTCATTATTGAGCCTATTCAGGGAGATGCTGGTGTAAGAATTCCGAACAAAGACTACATGCAAAAACTGAGGTCTCGTTGTACGGAACTTGGCGTGTTACTTATTGTTGATGAAATTCAGACAGGCATTGGACGTACCGGAAGCTGGTTTGCTTTTGAGCATTTCGATATTGTTCCCGATATCATTACAATGGCAAAGGGACTTGGCGGCGGCATGCCAATTGGTGCTTTTTCATGTAACCGGGAGCTCATGAAACTCTTGACTTTTGATCCTATGCTGGGACACATCACAACCTTTGGAGGACACCCGGTAAATTGTGCTGCCGCACACGCCTGTATTGAAGCAATTAAGGAAGAAATTGACTTTACTGAAGTTGAAGAAAAAGGAGCTTTGATAGAGGAAAAATTGACACATCCCCTGGTCAAAGAAATCAGACGAAAAGGTTTGTTCTTCGCCATTGAAATGGGATCTGCAGAAGTGGTTCAAAAAGTGGTTGAACACGCTTTAGAGAATGGTTTGATCAGCTTTTGGTTTCTGTCTTGTCCAAACGCATTTAGAATTGCACCCCCACTCAACATTACTCACGAAGAAATAGAAGAAAGCTGTAGAATTATTCTGTCAGCCATGGATGCTGCTAATAGCCATTAATAGATAGCAAAACGAGTGTACAGGCTTCCTCCCAGAAAATGCCCGCCGCCGTTAACTGAGCTTGCAATTCCTTATTTTCAGTGCCGGGATTAAAAATCACCCTTTGTGGCTGAAGTCCAATGATGTAATCCTTGTAGTCAGGTTGATGACGTGGTCCAACATAAAGTGTAACCGTATGGACGTCTTCAAAATCAGGCCTTCCGGTTTGAATAGTTTCTCCATTCACCTCCCCTTCTCTCAGACCCAAAAGATAGATTTCATGACCATGATTCATCAATGCATGGGCTGCTTTAAACGAATACCTTTCAGGATTGGTACTTGCTCCTATAATGAGTGTTTTTTTCGACATTACTTTAGGCAATCATTAATTAATTGTCTCATTTTCTTTTGTGTTTTCTTATCGGCTTTTTCCATAGCCTTTCGGAATTCATTCTTTGCTTTGTTACATTCATCAGTCACTTCTTCTCCGGCAGACTCTGCCTTGATGCATCCACACATAAACTCCTTATCTACTGAAGCAAAATCGTAGCCCTCTCCTTTCTTTTTCTTCTTCGAACCTTTAATCCTGCTCTCCGCCGTAGCACGTTGAATCTCGTTTCTTGAGTTCACTTCTGCCTCATCTATTTTCTTTCCGTTCTCATCAACTGTGTTTCCAAACTGATCAAACAAAATCTCGTCATATAAATAACCTTGTTTGTAGGTAGCATCACGCTTCAGCTTTCCGCCTTCCTCATAATAATCATAAAACTTACCCTCCTTAACACCATTGGCATAAGTCTCAATAGTTTTGTCCGCGCCATCCTTAAAATAAGAAGTCCACTTTCCATCCTTTTTACCATTTTTCCAAAGTCCTTCCAGACTGATCTGTCCTGACTCATAATAATGCTTTACAGGACCATCTTCCTTTCCCTTGTTGTAAGTAACTTCAACAGAAACCTGAGAGTTTTTTCTGTAGTACGTCACATAACTGCCATGGTAATCTCCTTGTTTAAAGTTGATTTCACTCTTCTTTTTGCCAGGCTCCCAGTACTTGGTAACAAGCCCATCAAGCAGTCCCATGTTGTAGTTTTCAATTTTCTTAACCGTTCCGTCTTTGTACTGCCACAGCCATTTTCCATTCTTCTTGCCATCTACATATTGAAAATGCCAGGCCAGTTTTCCGCCATCTTTTTCTGAGAACCAGTACTTCCAGTCTCCATTCTCCAAGCCATAATTGAAATTCCTTAAAGTATGCTGTTTTCCATCAGGGTAATAACTCTGAGACTGTCCATCTTCCTTACCGTCTCTGAAAGACACCTCATGCTCTATGTTTCCGTTTTCATGACAAGATTGACAAGTTCCTGTAAACGGCTTACCTGTTTTTAGGTGATATACCTTTTTAGTACTCTGATCGAACTCCAAAACCGTATTACAATCCTCTTTTTTTGGATCTCTTCCACAACGAACAGCTTTCTTTGCGGGCTTACCTTCCTTTACGCCTTCGCCTTCTTGTCCACCCTCTCCTTCTCCAAATGGCTTACCGCCAGGTCCAAACTGAGCCTGGGCTCCAAAACTCAATAAAATTGCTGCTAATAAAATAAGTCTCATACGGTTTGTTTTCTATATATAAAGTTATGACAGTAACTGAGAATAACAAAAAGCTCGCCACATTTAAGTTTGAGGATTTCTAAACGCCTCATCATGTTGACTGTATTGTCTATTTAGTATCTTTGGGGTTTAATGAGCTTTGTATTTCCACAATTCTTATGGGCCCTGGGCCTTGTGGCTATCCCCATCGTCATTCACCTTTTCAACTTCAGGAAGTACACCAATATTTATTTCTCTAACGTTAAGTTTCTTAAGGAAGTTAAGGAAGAAACCAAGCGCAGATCAACCCTAAAACATCTGCTCATTTTGGCAATGAGAATTCTGGCCATTGTATGTTTGGTTCTTGCGTTTGCACAACCCTATTTCCCTGGAAAACTGAATTCTACCAACACCGAAAAACAAGTTGTCTCGGTATACGTGGATAACTCATTTAGCATGGATTCCGAAGGAAGCGATGGACGTTTTCTTGACATGGCAAAGCAGATGGCCATTGAAATTGCGAATAAGTATGATGAGTCTACTCAATTCAATCTCCTGAGCAATGAACTAAACGGAAATCAACTTAGGCTATTAAACAAACAGAACTTTATTGATGCCTGTACGGAAATTGAACTCTCTCCACAGACCAGAACTGTAAATGAGGTACTTAAAAGACAATCCGAAATCTTCAAAAAAGATCCCAAACGAGCTTTCCAGGCCTACATGATCTCCGATTTTCAAACCAACATGTTCGAAAACACAATTGTTGAGGATAGCTTGCCGGAACTAAGAGCCATTTTCCTGAAAGCCAATGAAAGAAACAACCTTTTCATTGACTCATGCTGGTTTGAAACACCACTTAGAAAAGTTAAAGAAATTGAGGTTCTAAAAGTTAGAGTAGGCAATTATTCAGATTCAAGCAAAAGTGTCAAACTTAGTCTAAATACCAATGGAACGGTTTACGATTCCAAAATCACCATTCCTGCAGATACCACAGCGATTACAGAAATTAAATACACCAATAAAGTCGCAGGAAATGTTGATGCTGAGGTTTACTTATCTGCAGCAAGACAAATGAAGTTTGACGATACCTTATTCTTCTCTTACCAGGTATTGAAACAAATCAATGTTTTGGAAATTAATAATGAGACCGACAATACTTTCAATAATATTTTCGGGAATGACCCATTGATGAATTTCAATTCAGCAACTGTTGGGACACTAGATCTTTCAGACATTAATCGGAATCAGCTGGTTATTTTAAATGGTTTGAATAGTCTGTCGGGAGGACTTGCTTCTCAACTTTCTGACTATGTGACAAATGGTGGGAGTCTCGCTATCTTCCCAGGACCAGAATTAAACATCTCTTCCTACGGACAATTCCTGAGTTCGATAGGCGCCAACAGTTATGTCTCAGCTCAGAACACATCTTCCATGGCTGTGAAGAGCTACAATCGAGACCATGTATTCTTTCAGAATTTGTTTGAGAAAGAAAATCCCGGAGTCAGCCTCCCCAAAACAAGTCGTTACTACCAAATTGGAGGCACCTACTCAAGCAAAGAAGTGGTATTAATGGACTTCTACAGCAACTCCCCTGCATTAAGTTTATACCCTATTGGAGCAGGAAAAGTATACCTGTCTGCCATTCCCTTAGATGCTGGTTTGAGCACTTTGAAACGAAACTGGATTTTGGTGACTTCCGTTCTCAGAATGGCAGAACTTAGCTACCCTAAAAGACCTTTGTCTTACACAATTGGTGGCAGACAATACCCAACACTTATCGACAAAGGCTTTAATAAAGAAGTGAACTTTGAAATTTCCAATAAGACGACCAGCATCATCCCTATCAGTGACAGAAGTAAAGCGGGCAGCATTGCATTGATTGATGCCCTGGGAGGTAACGGTAACAGCATTATTAAAGACGATGGTATTTATGAGTTGAAGTATGATGGGGAAACCATCGATAAACTTGCTTACAACTTTAACAGAAGAGAAAGCATCATGACTTTCGTGAAAGATGTCACTACTCTTGAAGAAAAGCTAATTAGCAAAGGCATTAAAACCCTTTACGTTCAGGAAGCAACAGAAATAAAAGATCTGATTTCATCAATAGAAAACGAAAAGAATAAAGAATATTGGATACACTGCCTGGTAGCAGCCCTCATATTTTTAGGATTAGAAATTTTAATTATCCGTTTATGGAAGCAATAAATCTCCACATCAAATCTGCCAAGATCATCAATCCGGGATCTGAATTTCACGGAAGCACACAGGATATTATTATCAAGAATGGTGTAATCGATCAAATTGGAACCAATCTAAGTTCTGATTTTGAAACAATTTCATCAGAAAACCTGCACCTTTCAATTGGATGGATGGATTTGTTAAGTCGGTTTTGCGATCCAGGAATGGAACATAAAGAGACTGTACAATCGGGGTTAGAAGCTGCCAAAACAGGAGGATTTACAGAAGTTTGTGTTGCTCCGAGTACCTTGCCGGTTGTCGACTCAAAATCCGGCATCAACTACTTAAAGTCTCAGGCAAATAACATTGGTGTTAAACTGCATCCAATAGGTGCACTTTCAGTAGGTATGAAAGGCGAGAACATCAGCGAGATGTACGACATGCAACAATCCGGAGCGGTTGCATTTAGCGACGACAAAAAGAGTTTGAGTGCAGGTGTCTTAACCAGAGCCCTACTCTATGCCAAGAACTTTGACGGCAAAGTATTTAGTTTTCCGCATGATGCTTCTTTTGGAGACGGATTTGTGAACGAAGGCGTTTCGAGTACCAGAACCGGGCTTAAAGCCATTCCGGCTCTGGCCGAAGAGATCCAAATAGAACGAGATCTGGCGCTTGCAGATTACAACGAAACGGGCATCCACTTTACACTCGTTTCTTCCAAAAGATCGGTAGAACTGATTCGTCAGGCAAAAGCAAAAGGACAACAAGTGAGTTGTGCAGTAAGTGTGATGCATTTATTGTTCAATGAGGCAGACACAGAATCTTTCGACAGTCACTTCAAGGTTATGCCTCCATTGAGAACTGTGGAAGACCAGGCAGCCTTATGGCAGGGTCTTGAAGACGGAACCATTGACGCCATTGTGTCTGACCACACGCCCGAAGACACAGAAAGTAAAGTCGTTGAATTTGATCATGCAGCCTTCGGTGTGACTAGTTTGGAAACACTCTACGCAAGTTTGAATAGCACTGGAAACCTAAACAACGAATTACTTTACAAAACTGTGATCTCTGGTCCGAGAAGTATTTTGGGCATGGAACTTCCTGAATTGACCGTAGGACAAAAAGCCAATTTGACCCTCTTCGATCCTGAATTGGAATGGACTTACACAGACACTAAGAGTTTGTCCAAGAACACACCTTATCTAGGGAAAACCCTGAAAGGGAAAGTTGTTGGGACTGTTTTGGGGTAAGTTTGTTCAATTAAAGGATTGCTTCAAGAATGTATCGAGGGTTTTATTAAAAACTTCTCCTATTAGATACATGGATTCCTTTTCACTGATTGAATTTTCTAGACAAATAAAAGAATGCAATGTGTGCACTCAAAAAGTACACAAAACTTGTCCACCAAGAACTTATTATCATTCCGAATAAATAATCACTTTCTGGTCTAAAAATAATGACCATTATAATGCTCGTTATAGCGCCAATCAATATGCATGGTACGACACCACCCCAAAGTTCGTGGTGTTTATCTTTTTTAAGTCTTTCATAGAGTGGTAAAAAATACCAAGCTTGAACTAAGAAACCATACGCCCAAAACAAAACAAAAACCAAGATCAAAAACATATTGAATAATCCACTATACCCATCTCCTGAATCATCTGGACTAAAAAATGAGCCCAATTCGAAATACATGTCGATCCAAGTCCATGTCAATAAACATATCGCTCCAAAAAAGCTGGACAATAAGGTTCTTATCGATTCATGCATTACTTCAATATCCCGGCAATATCCGGCTTAAAGTACAAGTCACTTTTCATCACTTTACCGTCCTCACGATAAATTGGTTTTCCATCGGCATCCAACTTACTCATGTTAGATCTTTGGATTTCCTGAAAAACCTCTTCGATTTTGTGCTGAAGTCCGTGCTTTAAAATGGTTCCGCAAAGAATGTACAATTGATCACCCAATGCATCTGCAATCTCCACTAAATCGCCGTCTTTACAAGCGTCCAGGTACTCTTCGTTTTCTTCACGCATCAGGTTGAATCGCAACATATAATCTTTTTCATCCAAACTTCCTGTTGGCGCTTCTGCATTAGAAATTCCGAAAGAATCGTGAAAAGTTCTTACCGCATTAATTGTCTCCTGAATTGTCATCTCTTTTTCCATAAGGGCGCCAAATTAAAGGTCTTAACAACTTTTAACAAAAAAACAATCAGCAATTTATCAACTTTACTTTCTATAATTAACTTAGGAATTGCACTTTTACAGGATATTTAGAAGAAGATGGAGAACAATACGGAAGATTTAACCAGCCCTTTAGGAAACAATCAACCCGCTTCAACGAGCGGTGCAGTGGACATTCAGGCACTCAATGAACTGATTCAAAAAGAAAGCACTTTCATTGATGCCATCAACATGGAAATGGGTAAGGTCATCATTGGTCAACACTACATGGTTGAACGCCTTATGATCGCACTTTTGGCCAACGGACACATTTTGTTGGAAGGTGTGCCTGGTCTGGCAAAAACATTGGCAATTAACTCGCTTGCCACAACCATCGATGGGAGTTTTAGTAGAATCCAGTTTACCCCCGACTTACTTCCGGCGGATGTAATTGGAACCATGATATACAATCAAAAACAAGAATCTTTCTCTGTGAAAAAGGGACCTGTTTTCAATAACTTCATTTTAGCAGATGAGATTAACCGGGCACCTGCCAAAGTACAATCTGCCTTGCTTGAAGCCATGCAGGAGCGTCAGGTAACCATTGGAGACAGTACTTTCAAACTGGAAGAACCATTCCTGGTAATGGCCACACAGAACCCAATAGATCAGGAAGGAACTTATCCTTTACCAGAAGCACAGGTAGACCGTTTCATGTTGAAAGTTGTTCTCGACTACCCTACCCGAGAAGACGAAAAACTGATCATCAGGAACAACGTGTCTTCAGTCGGTTTTCCAAAACCCAACAAGATTCTTAAAACTGAGCAGATCAATAAAGCCAGACAGATCGTTAAGCAGATCTACATGGACGAAAAAATTGAGAGATACATTGTTGATATCGTGCATGCCAGTAGAAATCCTTCGGATTACAAACTGGACAACCTTGAACCTTTGATTGGTTTCGGAGGCTCTCCAAGAGCCAGCATCAGTTTGGGTATGGCATCAAAAGCTTACGCTTTCATGCAAAAAAGAGGTTATGTTGTTCCAGAAGATGTTCGGGCTGTGGCCATGGATATTCTTCGCCACCGTATTGGCATTACCTATGAAGCTGAAGCGGAAAACATCACCGTTGAAACGATTATTAAAGAGATCATTAACCGAGTAGACGTACCTTAAACCATTGGACGCGAAAGAACTCATTAAAAAAGTACGGAGGATTGAGATCAAAACCAAAGGTCTCACTACTCAGCTATTCTCTGGCGAATACCATTCTGCCTTTAAAGGAAGAGGTATGGCTTTTAGTGAGGTACGTGAATATTATTCCGGAGACGAAATTCGAGCGATCGACTGGAATGTAACTGCCAGATTTGGCGATCCATATGTCAAAGTTTTTGAGGAAGAGCGAGAGTTGACCGTGATGATCATGGTTGACATGAGTGCCAGTATGAACTTTGGAACCAATGCGCAACTTAAGCTTGAAACCATTACCGAAATAGCAGCTGTTCTGGCATTTTCAGCGATTCAAAACAATGATAAATGCGGACTCATTCTCTTTACAGACAAAGTTCACACCTTTATCCCACCAAAGAAGGGAAAGAAGCATATCCTAAGGATGATTAGAGAATTGCTCGACTTTGATGAAGAACGTGGAGAAACCAATGTTGCTGAGGCTTTGAAATACTTTTCGAGAACTATTAAGAAAAGAAGCATTGCTTTTGTAATGTCCGACTTTATTGACTCAGGGTATCAAGATGCTCTGAAATTGGCCAGCAAACGCCACGACATTGTGGGTATTCAAATTACAGACAAACGAGAAAACGAGTTGCCTAAAATGGGCTGGACACACTTTGTAAATCCGGAATCCGGAGAGCAGGAATGGATCAATACCTCAAGTTCTAAAGTGCGCAGAGAATATAAAGAGCAGGCCAAAACCTTCATGGAAGACACTAAAAACTACTTCCGCTCGGCAGGCATTAGCCACTGTGTGGTTGAAACCAATGAAGACTACATGTTGCCTTTGATGCAGCTATTCAAAAGAAGATGAGACTCTTGGTTTACATAGCATGTTTGCTGTTTTCACTAAACGGTTTGTCTCAGGAATTTACCGCTAAGGTCATTGGCAATTCCAATATTCAAATTGGAGAACAAATCTCCGTTGAAATCACATTCAGATCTCCGGTAGATGCAGGTTTGCCAAAATTCCCAAAACTCAGAAACAACCAATCTTTAAGTGCGGAGGCCGAACTGGTGAAAATCACCGAACCAGATATTAGACAGGATGCTGCCATCACTGAAATTAAGCGACTTGCATACATTACTTTTTGGGATTCTGGAAGTTTTGTGGTTCCCGGGTTTGCAGCTTTCTTTAACGGAGACTCTGTCTACACCAACAGCATCAGTGCGATTGTTGGTGGAATAGATGTGGATGTAGACGATAAGCCCAAAGACATCTATAAAATCTATGAAGCCGACTGGTCGTTTTGGGACCAGTTCAATTACTGGTTTAACAACTACTGGTACTGGCTGCTCATTGTTGCACTCATTATTATTTTGGTACTGAAACTCCCGGATTGGTTAAAATCTTCAGGCAGAAGCAAAGAGAAGAGTCAACGACTGCCAACCATTCCTTATGTATTGAAACGGCTTGAAGAAATTGATGCTGAGAAGGCATGGCAAAACAATGAACATAAACGTTACTACTCAGAGTTAACAGAGGTTTTATGGGTGTATCTCGAGGAACATTTAGAGGTATCCACATTGGATCAAACATCTGATCAAATTATGGATACTCTAAGCAAGGTTAAACTGAATCCGGCTTTAAAACAGAAGCTGAGAGAGTTATTTAAAACTGCCGACATGGTGAAGTTTGCCAAAGCCAAACCAGAAGCCAAAATCAATGAAACCATGTGGTATTACGCCAAAGACTTTATAGACGGCAGTAAAGATTATGAAAAGCCACAGGAAACGACAGAATGATTGCAAAGTTGAACATATTGTCTTTTCTCAGTTTTGAGTTTGCAGAACCAGAATATTTTTGGGCACTATTGGTCATTCCGGTCTTAATTTTATTCAAGATTTTGTACCGAAACAACGCCCCTGTTTCATTAACAACGGTTGGCAAACGCCACAAACCTGCCTTGACTTTCCAAATTACACAGTGGGTTCTGTTTTCGCTCTCTTTAATTGGATTGGCTCTTTTAATTACTGCCATGGCACGACCTCAGGATCCAAAAAAGAGAAAAGAAAAGGAAGACAGTTTTGTTCAGGGAATTGACATTATGATTGCTATGGACATCTCCGGAAGTATGGAAGCCGAAGATTTTCAGGATAAAGAAAAGAACATTGAAAACCGTTTAGATGCCTCTATTCTGGCAGCCAGAAACTTTGTGGATCAAAGAAAGGATGACAACATTGGTTTGGTTGTATATGGCGGAGAAGCTTTTATGATGAGTCCACTGAGTACAGACCATAACAACCTGAAGGAAAAACTAGGCGAGCTGACCACGGATTTGGTCGTACCAAGAACGGCAATCGGTGACGGCTTGAATCTGGCAGCGGCCAGCATTTATAAAAGTGAGGCGAAAAGCAAAGTAATCATTCTGTTAACAGATGGCGTGAATAACGCGGGGGAAAAAGATCCACTTGAAGCTGCAGAGTATGCCAATGCCTACGGAATAAAAGTCTACACCATAGGAATCGGTAAAAATGGAGAAGCCACGATTCCGGTTGATTATGGTGGTGTGAAAGTAAGGCAATCCTTCATAGTTGAAATTGATGAGGAATTACTCACCGATATTTCCGAAAGAACTGGTGGTAAATATTATCGGGCAGAAGACAATGATCAACTTCTCGAAATTTACAACGACATTGACCTGTTGGAAAAGAGCAAGCAAAAATCTCTTGCGGTAACCATTGAACCACCGGAAGAATTCAGATGGTTTGCCATTCCGGGCCTGGCTTTACTCCTGCTTCCGATTATCCTGAACAACTTATTCTTTAGACAAATTCCTTAATGGCAAAGCGACACACATATCGTTTAACCGGATTGGTTTTGGTGATCATTCTTTCAGAATTGGCTTTCTGGCTAACCTTGCTTGGCTTGTATCACCTTGTCTCCGAAGGAAACCCGGATTTCAGATTGGAAAACAGAGATTATCTATGGGCAACAGCTGTACTTCCTCTCTTCTCTATTATGTATCTGTTATACTATGTATGGAAACGAAAGGCCATTAAACAATATGCAGACAGTCGTTTACTGGGACACGTGACGCCAAGGGTGTCTACATCAAAGTATATCTTAAGATACGTTTTCCAACGCTGGGGACTTGGGTTTATCGTCATTTCCTTATTAAATCCCCAATTCGGAATCAAGCAAAAAGCAGGTGTGGCACAAGGAATTGATGTGGTATTTGCTCTGGACATCTCCAAAAGTATGGAGGCTAAAGATTTGAGCAAAACTCATAGTCGACTAGACATTGCCAAAAGAGCCATTAACAAACTGGTTAAAGACGATATGACCGGACGTGTTGGCCTCTTGGTTTTTGCCGGCAATGCCTACAAGCAGGTATCACTCACCCACGACTATGATGCTTTTAGATTTGACCTGGGAACCGTCAACACCAATATGCTTAAATATCAAGGCACTAACATAGCCAACGCCATTGATGTAGCTTTAACATCTTTTAACAGCAAGGATAAAACAAATAAGGCTATTATTGTCGTATCAGATGGAGAGAACCATGAAGCCAATGCAGTTAAGGCCGCAAACAGAGCTTACAAAAACGAAAAAGTAAAGATTTACACCATCGGTATGGGAACGCCTAATGGTGCTCGCATTCCGAATGTTGACGAAAACGGACAACTACGTGGCTATATTAAAGATGAAAAAGGCAACACCGTCTTAAGTAAACTTAATGAAGACATGTTAAAAGAACTGGCACAAAAAGGAAATGGGGTTTACGTAAAAGCTACCAGCACGGATTTGGGGCTTGATTACATTGTTAGCGATATCGATAAAATCAAGAAGACCAAGTTTGGTGAGACTGAGTATGACGACTTTCTGGATCAGTTCCAGTGGTTTTTGGGTCCCGGAATTGTTCTATTTTTACTGTCCTTTCTGTTTGTGACTGATTTTTCTAAACGAAAAGCAAAAAGAGCACTATTTACAGAATGAAGTACCTGGTATACATAGCGCTGATATTTATGAGTGTAAACTCCTTTTCTCAGGGGAGAAAATGGCTTCATGATGGAAACGTAGCCTATCAGGATGGTGAATACTCTGAAGCTAAAGAAAGTTACCAAACCGCTGAAGAAGATGATGAATGGGTATACAAAGCTCGTTACAACAGAGCCAATGCCCTTTACCGACAGAAGAAATACACTGATGCTTATCAACTATATGCCAACATTGCTTCCAAAGGTGTTAAAGATGGTATTTACAAGGTTTACCACAACATGGGGAATTGCCTGCTAATTCAAGCCATGGCGCAGATAGATGACGGTTTTTTGAATACAGATTCTAAGCTAGACAGCCTGCTAAACACCTCCATAGAACATTTTAAAAGTGCTTTGAGAAATAATCCTAAAGCAGATGAGAGTCGCTATAATCTGGTTTATGCTAAATCTTTACTGAATCCGGATTCGCCAAACGATGAGGATGAAGAAACACCTGAAGATCCCCTTGATCAGGAACAGCAGGATTTGGACAAGCAACAGGAACAACTAGACAAAAAAGAGCAGGAAGTAGATCAATCAGATGCCTCAGAACAAGAAAAGCAAGAGAAAAAGGAGGAAATCGAAAAGCAAAAAGAAGAACTTCAAAAGAAGCAGGAAGAACTGAATCAGAAGAAGATTGATCAACAGGAAGAAAAACTGAAAGATCAGAAAGAAGAGATAGAAAAGGACAAGCAGCAAATCAAAGAGGACAAACAAGAATCTCCTCAGGACCCTTCCCTGGATAAACAGGAAGAGATTAATAAGGAAAGAGAAAAAACTCAGCAGAAGCAGGAAGACAACCTTCAACAACAGAAAGAAAACCAAAGACAACAGAATCAAGCCAACAAAGAAGCCAACGACAGAAAAGACAAGCTGAGACAGGAACAACAACAAGCACATCAGAATGGTGAAGAAGAAAAGGCTCAGGACATTCAAAAACAAATAGATCGAACCAACCAGAAACAAGATCAACAGAACAAAGCTTTCAACAACAAACAAAAGGGACTTGAGAACGAGCAGAAAAAACTAGACAAAAAGCAACAGGATCTTCAGGATCAAATGGACAAAGCACAGGGCAAAAGCACTGAACGTAAAGAAGACCGTTTGAATGAGCAGAAGGAGAAACTGGACAAAGAAAAGTCTGAATTCGATAAGAACAAAGACAATATGTCTGACGAAGAAAAACAAGCTCAAAAAGATCAGCTAAGAAACAAGGAAGATCAACTCCAGGAGAAGAAGGATCAGATCGACAAACAAAAAATGGAGCAGGATGCTCAGGATCTTAAAAATCAGAAAGAGCAACTGGAAAAGGACAAACAAAAACTTAAAAACAAGAAACAACAAGGCAAAGGAGACCCCAAACAGGAGCAGCTTCAGAATAAACAGGAAGACCTTCAGCAACAGCAAGAGAATCTCCAAAAGCAAAAACAGGCCTCTCAGGATAAGCAGGATCAGTTTAATAAAGACACCGAAAACCAGGAAAAAGGTCTGGAAGATGCCCGTAAAAACGCTCAACAACAAAACAACAAGAACCGAGAGAAGCAGTTAAACAAAGAATTGGACGATCTCCAAAAACAACAAAATCAAAAAAATCAATCTTTTGATAAAGAGCAGGAAGATTTAAGCGATAAAATTGAAGACCTGAAGAAAGAACAAAAGAAACTTCAGGATCAGAAATCTAAAGGTAAGTCCGGTAAACAAAGTCCGCAGGATAAAATGACTGAGGAAAACAATGAGGAGTTGGACAAATTGAAAGACGAGCACGAACAACTGGAAAACGACAAAAAAGAAATTGACCAGAAACAAAAAGAATTGGACAAGCAAAAAAATGACATGTCCGCAGAAGAATTCAAGCAAAGACAAGAAGAACTGGAAAAAGAAAAAGCAAACCTGAAGCGCAAACAGCAGGAAAAACAAGCCGCCATGAACCAAATCATGAAGGAAAATGCGCAACTACAAAAAGAAGCGAGAGAAAAAGCTAAAAAAGAAAAAGTATTGCTAACGCCTGAACAAATTGAAGCGGAAAGAAGTTTCCAAAGTGCGCTGGACAAACAAAAGAAAACTTTAAAGAAAGTAAACAAAGAGATGGGAAATGAAGTAAATTCCAGCTCTCAAAAAAAATGGTAACTAAACTGATCATATTGCCCCTATTGGTCTTAAGTTCACTTGGCGTTGCTCAGGTGGACTTTTCTGCCTCTGTGCAGACTAACGGAGACGTGAGTACAGATGATCAGTTCAGACTCACCATTTCCTACAAGAAAAAAGGCCAATTCTCACCTCCGGCTTTCAAAGATTTTCACGCACAAGGTGGTCGCGAATCCTGGAGCGGTAGCCATATGATTGTGAACGGCAAGGTAGTTCAGGACGATAGAAGCTTTACCAGAACCTACGTGCTTCAGGCTAAAAAGCAAGGTAAACTGGTTATTGAAGCAGCCAAATTGGTCGTAAACGGAAAAACCTACCACACTGCCCCAATTACTCTGAACGTTAAAAAAGGCGAAAAACCACAATACGCTGCCGGCGAATTTGATCCAAACGCTCAGCTCATTGCAAAAATGTACGTTTCTAAACGAGACATCTACAAAGGAGAGGCTCTAACACTTACATACAAGGCCTATACGCCATTTAGGTTCAGACAGCTGACAGACCTCAAAATTCAATCTTACAAAGGTTTTAACAAACACAGCCTACTCAGCAGCAAGATCAAGCAGTATGATGTGAAAACGGAAAGAATTAATGGCAGACAATACCAGGTCATCACACTTGAAAAAGAACTTCTGGTTGCTACCAATTCGGGACAAATCAAACTAGATCCTTTTGAAATTGAAGTCGTGTTAACAGATAGCTGGGGCTTCAATACCGCTCAAGCCAAAGTGAAGAGCAATCCGGTTACCATTAATGTCAAATCCTTACCAAAATCGGGTCAACCGGATGATTTCACAGGAGCCGTGGGTAAATTCGACATTACTGCAGAATCGAGCAGCGACCTACTAACCGAAGACGATGACGGCTTTGATTTAAAGGTAACCATCTCAGGAAAAGGAAATGTCGATTTTGACGATCCAAAGATTGAATTGAGAAAAGAATTTGATGCTTATCCGCCCGAATCTGATGAAGATCAAAGCATTTCTTCGTCTGGTATTTCAATTAAAAAGACTTACAACTTCTTCACCGTTCCTCAACAAAATGGCGATTTCGAGCTGGGTCCTTTCACTTTCTCCTATTTTGATCCGGAACTTGGTCAGTACATCACAGCCTCTACAGAACCTATTATTGTCGTGGTGAATAATCCAAATATCAAAGCGGAACGCATTGCCGGTGACAAAAAACTGGACATTGATCCTTCAGCTAAAGAACTGAGATTTATTAAAACTGAGACCAATCTTGAAAATCAGGATGAGTTTTTAGCAGGATCTACCAAATACTGGATTGGTTTGGGCTCTCCTCTCCTACTCTTCTTACTGCTCATCTTTGTCAGAAGAAAACGAAAAGAAGAAGATTCTGATGCCATGTTAAACAAACGAGCCATGAGAGCCGGGAAAGTAGCCAAACAAAGACTTAATAAGGCCGCCGGATTAATCGCTTCTAACGATCATGCTGCTTTCTTTGATGAAAACCTTAAAGCCCTGTACGCCTATCTTTCTGAAAAAATTCACATGCAGGCACACGACATGAGCAAGCACAATATCAAAGAGCAATTAGAGAATTTGAATGTGAGTACGGGAACAGCTCAAAAGTTTGTATCCATCCTTGAATCTTGCGAAATGGCGAGATATGCTGCCTTCTCTCAAAATGCCAAGGATATTTATGAGCAGAGTCTTCAGGTAATTATGGACGTTGAAAAAGAAATTAAACCGAGCTAATGAGACTTCTGCTTATCATATCGATCTTTTTAAGTGGTTTTCTCCATGCACATCCCGATTTTGATGCGGGAAATAAAGCCTATAAGGAAAAGGACTATGCCAAAGCTGCAGAATCTTATGAGAAATTGGTGAAATCGGGAAAAGAATCTCCTGAACTTTACTACAATCTTGGAAACACTTACTACAAACTGGATAGTCTGGGTAAAAGCAAGTACTACTTTGAAAAGGCACTTAAGCTCGACCCTAACAACGAAGATTTGCAATACAATATAGATTCCATTGCCAATCCTTCGCTTCTTGACAATATTCAGTACTCAGAATCCAAGGGCATCAAGAAGGCTGTGTACTCTATTATTTTAGGGCATTCCAACAATTTCTGGTCTAACTTATCCTTAATCCTGTGGATTACAGGTTTCATTTTATTGGCCATCTATTGGTTTGTTAAAAAACGAAAGTTTCAAATGTTGAGTTTTTACAGTGGGGTTACCATTTTGTCACTCGCGTTAATAGCCATTAC
This sequence comes from Parvicellaceae bacterium, assembly GCA_965230535.1. GTDB lineage: Bacteria > Bacteroidota > Bacteroidia > Flavobacteriales_D > JAUILH01 > JAUILH01. Next base: position 204,014 of record OZ246010.1, read on the forward strand.
CTTTGCTTTTCTTCATAAATCGTATGTCCAGAATCATCAAAAAGCCGTGGTTTTGAAACCTGAGGTTGAGATTTTATCGGAGCCTTCAGACAATGCAGAAATGTTATTCGAATTGCACGAAGGTACTACGGTAGAACTCATTGACCTTAACAATGAATGGTGCCGCATAGAAGTAGACAATCAACAGGGTTGGGTCTTAAAGAAGCATCTCGGACTCATTTAGAGCAGCATTTCCTCACGAAAGATTAATATATTTATCAGGTGTTTAAGTATTTATCCGCCATCATCATTTGTTTTGTCAGCTTCACCTCTACCAAAGCTCAATTCAATGCGGATAGCCTCAAACACATCCTCAACAACTCCTCAAATAAAAAAGAGATTATAGAACATGCCATTTTGCTTGGAGATGGTTATCTGTACAAACAGAGAGATTCCAGTTTCAACTATTTGGAACTGGCAAGGGGTTTGGCTGTGGAAACCCGGGACACACAAAATCTTATCAGAAGTACTGCCATGTTGGGTTGGGCTTATCAATTCACGGACCCCAAGAAATCGGCAGAGTATATTTTTGAAGCTTTGGAGTTGGTAGAACTCTCACCCTATGAAGATGAAAAAGAGTTTGTATACAACAGTGTGGGCACGCATTACCGTCTTCACAACGAGCTGGACAAAGCCGTTACATACTTTGAAAAAGCGCTGGTGATTAACCGAAAAAATGAAGACAGTCTTGGACTGGCTGCCAGTTACAACAATCTGGGCATTGTATATATGATGAAGGCTGAATACGACACGGGAATCGACTACTGGTATCAGTCTTTAGAAACAAAAATGGCTCTGGGCAGAGAAGTGGGAGCAGCCACCACCATGTCTAACATTGCCATCTATTACAAGGACATTGGCAAACACAAAGAAGCCATGGACTTGGTAGAAAGTGCTCTGGAGATTGAATTAAGATACAACAACCTTGAAGGCGCTTCAAAGTCTTACATCACGCTTGGTCAGCTCCAAAATCAGGTAGGCGAAATGGATCTGGCCATAGAATCTTTTGATCGGGCCCTTGCCATCATGGACACGTTGAATAGACCATTTGAAAAACAGGAGCCCCTACTCGAGTTAGTCGCCATTTACGATTCTTTGGGGCAACATCAACTCGCTCTTGACCACCTGCAATCCTATCTGAAAGTATACAAACAATTCAACGATGAGTCGGCCAAAAGAATCACCAGTGAACTTCAAACTAAATACGAATCTTCCGAAAAAGAAAAGGAAAACCTACTTCTGAAAACACAGAACAAGGATCAGGAACTCAAGCTTAAAGAAACTGAAGTTAAACGGAAAGAAGAAGCCGCCAACAACAAGGTGCAGAAGGCCAACAACAAAATCTTAATCGTCATATTGGTTGCTGCGATCCTGGCTCTTATCAGTATCGTTTGGATTCTTAGAAAAGTGCGGTCAGCCAAAAAAGACATAGAAACTCAAAAGAAACTTGTTGAAGAGAAAAACCGTGAAATTACAGACAGCATCAGTTATGCACAACGACTTCAAAACGCCATTTTACCCAGCATACAGGATTTGGAAAGTAGCTTTACAGACAGTTTTGTTATTTACAAACCTAAAGACATTGTAGCTGGTGATTTTTTCTGGATGGAGAAGGAAAACGACAATGTTTGGCTGGCTGTGGCAGATTGTACAGGTCATGGTGTTCCAGGAGCACTGGTTAGTATCGTTTGCGCCAATGCACTTCATCAGGCGCTTTATGAATTCAATAAGCAAACACCAGGAGAATTACTTAATGTTACCAGGCAATTGGTTATAGAACGCCTCTCCCGCTCCAATCAGAGCGTTAAAGACGGCATGGATATTTCATTGATTAAGGTATCCGGACAAACCGTGCAGTGGGCAGGTGCCAATAACCCGCTTTGGGTTTTACGCCATCAGGCCACAACAATGGAAATTCTGTCTCCTAACAAACAACCTGTTGGTCAGCATCCCGCTCCAAAAGATTTCTCTACACAAACCATTTCTTGTCAGGCAGGCGACCAGCTATATTTATTTTCAGACGGTTACTCAGATCAGTTTGGTGGACCTAAAGGCAAGAAATTCAAGAGTAAACAGTTTCAAAAAACCATCATTTCCACTGCCGGCAAGTCCATGAAAGATCAAAAAACACATTTGGAATCAACACTCACTCACTGGATGGGAGATTTTGAGCAGCTGGATGACATTTGTGTGATTGGTATTCGAATTTAATCCCAGAGGATCTATTCCTCCAAAATATCCAGCAGTTTTATCTCTGTCAAAATCATGTCATCAGAGAAAACCAGTTCCTGTATATAGATTTTAGTATAACTCGATACCGGTTCAAAAACTGCTGTATTGTTCAAGGTATTTACTAACCTGGAATTGCCCCTGGATTTGTAGTCATCTCTGAAAAACTGTCTTTTTTCATCTTCTGTTTTACACCAAATCACTTTATCAGCTTTAGTTTCATCGCTGTATGAAATGGTGATTTTTAATGGTGTATCTTCATCCATATACTTCTCAAGATGAGTATCGTTGTCCATCTGAAAATTCTCATATATCAGCATAGCTGCAACGTCCATAACGCCGTCAAACCCAAGAGAAACCTTGATTTTATCGAATTTAACCCTGTGAGACTTCCAGGTCTTAAACATCTCTGCAGTCTTTACATCCATAGATTTAACTTCAATGTCACCGCTACCATCTCCTGTATATTCTACCACCGTATCTTTCGAAATAATCCAATAATACTCCCTCCAATCTCCTCCTCCTTCACCTAAAGGGAACAAAGCTTCCATCTCTTCAACATAAACCAGAGAATCATTCCTCAGAGCGAATCGCTGTTCTACTTTAGAACTATCAGATAGATATTCAATATAAACGACTTCAAAATCAGTATAAAAGCGACAGTAAGTCCATTTCTCATTTCCAATGACCATTGTGGGCTCGTCCGTATTGCACTCTCTGCTGTTAAGTGTTAACAGAACTCCATCTATATAGCCAGAAGACGGATCAAAGGTCTCAACACCTCCTGGATCTTCTCCTTCTTCATCCCATTCATCCTCCATGGAATCTTCTGTAGACTCAATATTCTCGGTCTTTTGATCAATATCACTGGCCTCTTCTTGGCTGTCACATGCAACAAGCGTGAGAAAGAAAATAGACATTGTGATAAAGAGAGACTTAAACTGGTCCATGATATTGTGCTGGTTTTGGTATTTCACAAATTACAAAATAAAATAGAGTTTCATCCTGCTGAATTGACTATCCCACTCTATTTCTCTTTATTATCAAGGCCTTCGAAGAAAATCACTTAACATTATTTAACACAAAAATCCAAACCTCAGCTTTGCTCTGATCGTATAACTGAACAAAACAAACAATATGCTACTAAAGATTTTAATTGTAAACTTACTTGTGTGTCTGATAGTCGCAACGTTTCTATACATCACACAAGCTAAAGACAACAACCGTCAAGGTTTTTCATTGTTATATAAATATGCCGTTATGAGTAATGTGCTCATCATCACGGGCATCATGGCCAAATGGGCTTTCATGTAAAATTTGGGTTGCCTCCCTTCTCTGGTTATTTAGAAAAGGGAGGTGACTTCTATTTATTTCCTCTTTTTCACGAGTCTTCCCGGATAAAACACAACCTGAATTAAATTGTATTCCAATTGACTCAAATCGAATTGTTTACCATCAACTTCAAAGCTGGAAAATGGATACCAACGGAGATTCGTCCTTAATATAAGTGCTTCTAGTGTCTTCCCCGGTACAATATCCCAACCAAACGTTAAACCTGGTTCTATTTTTCCCGAAAAGTTAAGCTCACTTTTCACGCCATCTATCTCCTCCTGATATTTCAGTTTATCATAAGCAACATTGACTCCTATATATGGAGCAAAGCCCGTATAATCAGTCAAGTATCTACTCACTTCAAATGCAAGAGAGTTTTTCCTGATAGTTTGCTTAACGCCATACCCAGCCGTTTTAAAAGTGGGATTTCTGTATGACAAAGCCACAAACAAGTCAAGCTTATTAAATTGATACCCTACAGATAGATCGACATATGCTCCGGAGGTCAGCTTTTCCTTTAAAAATGGTAATTGGGAAACATTGTAGTCAGATTTTTTTAATGAGAACGACGATGAGGGTCCCGCTCCAACAAAGAAATCGCCAAATTTTCCGGCATTATGCGATAGTTTCGACTTTCTGGGATAATCATTCCATTCGTTCACCGTTGGGTGTTTACTATTCCCTGAAGATTCATATGCATAAATCAAGCCCAACTGAAGTGAATATGCCGGTGTAATTATCTCTGATTTTGTTGTTTTACTAATTGGATACTGCCACTTATTGTCTTTGAAGTAATTAAGCCCTAATCGTACTCCAAAGCTTTTGTAATTGAATGTACAGCCCACCTCATAGTTCAACATAAAATCTTTAGAAATCGTAGTCTGGTATTCTTCTGGTTCAATTTTTTGCTTGAAATCCAAAGCTCCCCAACTCAATCCCAAATACGGACGTATGGCTTTATCTTTAACTGCCCATGGGTAAAACCGGCCACCCGTTGCAACAGAATGAAATAGTTCATAATCCGTTTTCTCATTATTTGTTAAGGAGTTATGTTTCAAAGGAATTATGACATAAAATTCCGCATGTCCCCAAAAATGATAACCTCCCCAAGTGAGATATTGGTTGACAGACGCTGAATGTGTGAAGGAGTTGACCTTTCCATTCAACAATTGTTTGCCATCGAATGAAGGCATATACTCGCCTCCGTATTCAAAATATGTTTTGGCAAAATCCAGCCTTTGTTTTTTCGCAGTCTCCTGCGAATGACCATTCAAAATACATCCAAAAAGAAATACTGTAATCAATAATTTATGCTTCATGTTTTTTTGAAGCAAAACTCAGGTATCAGCCACAACATTTCAATCGGGCATTTGGGTGGTTTTCCCCTGATTTCAAGATATCATACAAAAGTATGAGGATTGATAATCACCTATTTAGCAAATAAGTAAGCTCATTTCTTGAATTGACTCTACATTTCTTATATATGCTGCTGGCATGGGTCTTTACAGTTGGAATAGAAATGAACAATTGCTCAGATATGCTTTTATAAGTCGTTCCTTTTGTGAGTAAAATTGCCACCTCCTCTTCCCTTTCAGTTAGACCATAGTTTTGCAATTGTTGCTTTTGAATGTCATCAGTTTCTCCAATCAAGGACAACCTCTGGAGATCGTAATAAATCTTACTGCTTGCAAGAGCTGCAAAAGCCAAATACATCAAAAAGCCAATCTGAAACTCCTTGTATTCTGCTTCAAAGAAATAATGGAATATCAGAAATACCGGTACTATCACAAAGAATATCAAGGCAAAGGTTCTGTTTACTTTTTCAATGTACTCGAATTGCTTAATTGGTTTGGTTAACCTCACTATGGTCATAGATACCAGGATAGACAGTATCAGGAAGCTCACAACCACATACTGCATTAGCTCTAAATAATTCAGTACCGTTGCCACCAATACACCAACTGTGAGTACTATGGACAGGACTACATACGAACGGACATACGCTGAGCCAATGGCGTGTCTCCGTTCGTTTAAAGTGCTTAAAAAAGTGGTGACAGACACCAAGACCATACATAGCAAGGTAGTTGGTGTGGTTACCTTATCATCCCCATACAAAGGAGACAAGCTAATTGAGACAATCAACAATAGCAGTGAAACTGTAAAAGCAATGCTCTCGATACTTTCCATCTTTCTCCTAAAGCAAAGCACTTGTAAAAACAAGGCTATTGACAAAGAGGTATAGGCAAATCCCAGGATTATGTATTCAAGAGTCAACATACTTTTAGCTACACAGAAATTTCGACAGACTCAGCCCGAAACTTCTGATTTCACTGCCTATTTAATCATTTCACTTGACAGCGGTATTTATTTAGGCTTGAGTACTGTGCACTCTGTTTCGCCCAAATTTATGTCAAAATACTCACCAAACAAAACACATTGGCTCCTCCAAGTACCAGCTCAAACATCAATCCCTGTAATCAATGCATTGGCTTCATCTTCGGTAAAAATAACAGGAGGCAATTGGTAGCCTTCCATTAAAGAGTAACCTTTTCCCTCTTCGGTTACGATGGGAATTCCAGACTTTTCAAGAGTTCTGATATCCCGATAAATTGTCCGGATACTCACCCCATGCTTTTCTTCTGACATGTTTAGTAATGAATTCTTACCTCTGTGGCACCATATCCATACTCTCTGTATGAAGCATCACGATATTCAATGGAAGGATGTCTGCCCAAAATGAGTTGAATTTCGTTTTTCAGGACACCTTCTCCCCTTCCGTGAATTATGATTAAACGGCCAATGTGCTTGCTTTGTGCCTGATGAAGAAAAGACTTAAAACGACTTAATTGCACCTGAATAATCTCACTGTTGTTCATGTTGTGATGATTATCCAGAATCTCTTCTATATGAAGGTCTATCTCCCAGGTTTGCTCCCCTTTAGCAATAAACTCAGTGTGTTTGGTTTGTTTATTGAGAACTCTTTTTTGCTGTTCACTTAGGTCTGCCTGCACTTTTTCATTAACAGCACTGGTACTTACCACATAATCTGATGCATGAGATGTGGGGACTAAATCCTGTCTCATATACATCTGGTCAAAACCATCATCAGTTTCCACTAAAAATTGGTCTGCAGACAAAATCTCTTTAATGATTCCTCCTCCCGGCTCATTCAAAAAGCTAACTTTATCTCCCAATGCAAACATCTTGCAAACATACAAAGCTTGTCATAAACAGTCAATAAATGAGCACACACAACCCTTGGAAAACACTGAATTCTGAAACCGTTCATGAATCGCCCTGGATCAAAGTAGATTACCACAAAGTGATTAATCCCGGAGGGTTTGATGGTCATTACTCTACCGTCCACTTCAAGAATTTAGCCATTGGCGTCATTCCTATCGACAAAGACATGAATACCTATCTGGTAGGGCAGTTCCGCTACCCTATTAAAGAGTATAGCTGGGAGATTCCTGAAGGTGGTGGCGCACTTGACATTCCGCCGGTTGAAACGGCAAAAAGGGAACTTCAGGAAGAAACCGGTATTACCGCCAAAGAATACAAGCATCTGGTTACCTCACATATCAGTAACTCAGCTACAGATGAAAAAGCCATTATCTATATGGCCAGAGATTTGGAATTTGGTGATGCCAATCCTGAAGATGATGAGGAACTTCAATGCAAAAAAGTCTCTCTAAACGAGCTATTCAAAATGGTAAATGACGGAGAGATAACCGATAGCCTCACTGTTATGGCCGCTCAAAAAATAGAATTAATGCTGCTTAAAGGAGAATTGTGACCACTTAACGATTCCTTGGTTCCTTTAACAGTTTTTTATCGTGTAATTAAGATATACTGCCTAATTTTAAAACATAATCAAAAACAACAACACATGTTCGACATAAAAGACATCATGAAAAAAGTTGATATGGACTCCATCAAAGACCTGGCAAAGAAAGCCGGTTTGAAGGACAGTCAGGTATCAAAACTAACCGATCATGCTGCAGACGCTGTAAAATACAGAGTCAACAAAGAAAAAGCCAGAGGAAACGAAAAGAAAGTAGCCAACCTACTGTCTGAAAACGAAAACACCGAAGACTGCAACAAAATGGCGTCTAAAATGGAAGGTGATTTTGTATACAACCTTACCAACAAAATGGGACTTCCTAAGAACATTGCCGACAAATTGAGCAGTGGTGTGATGAAAAACATGCTTGGTGGAATCACTAAGAACCTGAGCTCTATGAATGTTAACAATCTGGATGGCATCATGGACAAGTTTGGAGACAACGACATGGTCGATGGATTCAAGAAGAAATTTTCTAAACTATTTTAATCTAAATAACATGGCAGTTTTAAAAGTAATTGAAGTCCTTTCTAACTCAGAAAAAAGTTGGGAAGATGCTACTGCAAAAGCAGTGAAAGAAGCCTCAAAAACCGTAAAGAACATCACTTCTGTATACGTGCAGGATATGAGTGCTACAGTTAAAAACGGTAAGGTAAAAGAGTACAGAGTTAACCTTAAATTGACTTTCCAGGTTTACAAATAATTTGTAGATTTAAAACCCGAAAATTAAACCAAAATAAACATAAACATCATGGGAAAATTTGAAGTATATACAGACGCAAAAGGTGAGCACAGATTCAGACTAAAAGCTGGAAACGGTGAGCCAATTTTGGCAAGTGAAGGTTATACAACCAGAGCTGCTTGTGATAACGGAATTGAGTCTGTTAGAAAAAATTCTACTGACGAAGGTAGATATGAAATCAAAGAAGCTAAAAACGGAAAATTCCACTTCAACCTTAAAGCCGGAAACGGTCAGGTAATCGGAACCAGCCAAATGTACGCCAGCAAAGACGGTGCAAAGAATGGTTGTGAGTCTGTAGGTAAGAATGCTCCTGACGCAGAAGTAGTTGAAGTAGAGTAATTTTTTATTTCATAATTTTAATTCCCTGATCCCCTCCGACATTTCGGAATGTGGTCAGGGTTTTTATTTTATACCATATGAGTCAGGATACTACCCAATTTAAGGCACATATCAACGCTGGATATACTTTCAAAAAGGACTACATCACCATGGGAGGCGCCATGCTAAATGGAGAAGCCGTTGCTGATGCCCATGTTAAAATCCCATTAAAAACATTGAACCGCCATGGTTTAATCGCGGGCGCAACCGGAACCGGAAAGACCAAAACGCTTCAGGTGATGGCGGAACAGCTCAGTGAAAAAGGCATTCCCTGCGTTTTAATGGATCTCAAAGGTGATTTGAGTGGTATGGCTCAACCTGGTGCTTCAAACGACCATATTGTTTGGCGGCACGGAGCCATAGGCAATCTTGCCTACACGCCAAAGGCGCTTCCGGTTGAATTGATGAGTATTTCTGATGAAGCCGGCGTAAAGCTTAGAGCTACAATTTCTGAATTTGGTCCGGTTCTACTTTCTAAAATACTGGACTTAAACGGGACTCAATCTGGTATTATAGCCATCCTTTTTAAGTATTGCGACGACAACAAGCTCCCACTGCTCGACCTAAAGGATCTAAAAAAGACTTTGCAATTCATGACCAATGAAGGAAAAGAAGAATTGCAGAAAGAATATGGTAGAATCAGCTCCACTTCTGTGAACACCATTATTCGAAAAATTGTAGAACTCGAACAACAGGGTGCAGAGAAATTCTTTGGAGAAAAGTCATTTGATGTTGACGATTTTGTGAGAACAAATTCAGACGGAAAAGGCATGGTTTCCATCATCAGACTGACAGACATACAGGACAAGCCAAAACTTTTTAGCACATTTATGCTTAGCTTATTAGCAGAAGTCTATTCAACTTTTCCTGAAAGAGGTGATAATGATGTTCCAAAACTTTGTATGTTCATTGATGAGGCCCATCTTGTTTTCAAAGAAGCCTCTGATGATTTACTGGATCAGATTGAAGCAATTGTGAAATTGATCAGATCAAAAGGCGTTGGAATTTTCTTTTGTACTCAGAATCCAACTGATGTTCCGGATGAAGTATTGAGTCAATTAGGTTTGAAAGTTCAACATGCCCTGAGAGCATTCACCGCCAAAGACAGAAAGGCCATTAAAAGAACTGCAGAGAACTACCCGGAAAGTGAATATTACGAAACAGACAAACTCCTTACACAAATGGGAATTGGAGAAGCTATGATTTCTGCTTTAAACGAGAAAGGAATCCCTACTCCACTGGCCGCTACACTTCTACGTGCTCCCATCAGCAGAATGGATATTCTGTCGGACAAAGAGATCAAGGAAGTTGTTCAACAATCTGAACTGGTCAAAGAATATAATGAAGAAATTGACCGGGAAAGTGCCTTTGAAATACTCAATGAAAAAATTGAAAGAGCGCAGGAAGAAGCTCATAAAGAGAAAATAAAAGAAGAGCAGGAAAAGGCACGTAAAGCCAAAACCAGAAAAACCAGAGGCAGAAAGAAAAAGGAAACCAGCACCATTGAAAAGATCTCCAAAAACACAATGGTTAGGCAAGTTGGGCGCTCATTCTTCAGAGAATTGGCAAGAGGTTTACTGGGAATTTTAGGAATTAAAAGAAAACGCAGATGAGACATTTTCACTTACTAGGTTTATTGCTAATCTGTGCAGCTTGTAGCTCACCGGAGGGTGATAACAGTTCTGATCAGGAAAAAAAAGATCAAAAAGACGCTGACAGCACTCAACAACATACTGACATGACGGAAGTTGAAGATTACCCGCAAAACAATCATTTAGTATCTGCACACAATAGAGCAGTTGTTTTCTATAACGTGGAGAATCTATTTGATACAGAGGATGACCCTCTCACTTCAGACGATGAGTTTACACCAGAAGGCAGTAAAGAATGGGATGAGACCAGGTATGCCAAAAAAATTGATGACCTGGCAAAGGTTTTTGGCTCTATTTCGGATGAGCTTCCCGCTATGATTGGTTTGTGTGAGATAGAAAACAAAGAAGTTCTCGTGGAGCTCATCACTCATCCGGATATGAAGAAAAAGAATTACCTCATCGTTCATGAAGAAAGTCCGGATACCCGTGGAATTGATGTGGCTTTGCTTTTCGACCAGGACGTATTCAAGTACCAGTTTCACGAATCATTGAGAATTGATTTCCCATGGGATTCAGACATCAAGACAAGAGATATTTTACACGTAGTAGGTCATTTTGAAGGCGAAGACAAAGTCCACATTTTTGTAAATCACTGGCCCAGCAGACGAGATGGCGTTCGTGAGACGGAACCAAAACGTATGGAAGTGGCTGGCGTACTCAGAGAGAAGTTAAATGAGATCTATCTGGATGAAACAAATCCAAAAATCATTGTAATGGGCGACTTCAATGATGCACCTGACAACAAAAGTGTGGAATACGTAATGAATTGTCTCAATGCAGAATCTGTGGAAAGCGGACAACATGACTTAAACGAAGGTCAGTTGCTCAACCTGTCCTACCCTCACCTGCTTAGCATGGATTTTAAGCACAATGAACTCGGAACACTTGTACACGACGGTCAATGGGAAATCCTGGATCAAATGATGTGCAGTCAGGGCATGCTGAGCAATCCTGAAGGACTTCAGGTTCAATCTTCCAGCAGTATTTTCAATCCGGACTGGATTCTATACAAAAGAAAAGATGGTTCGAGCACACCAAACAAAACCTATGGAGGGACTAACTACTATGGCGGTTATTCAGATCACCTTCCTGTTTACCTCATTTTAAAAGACGCACAATGAAACTAGATAAAATCAGTACCAGAGGACCAAAAACCTGGAACAAGGAAGCCTACAAAGCTAAAAATGAGGTCTTATTTGATGAAATTGCCGCCATGCAGAGGATTATGGCAGCTGAGAAGCAACAAAGCTTACTCATCATCCTTCAGGGTATGGACGCTTCCGGAAAAGATGGTACTGTGAGGAATATCTTTAGCCGGGTAAACCCGAATGGTTGCCGGGTTCATTCCTTTAAAAAGCCCACTGACGAAGAATTTGCGCACGATTTTCTTTGGCGTGTTCACAAAGTGGTTCCTCAAAAAGGCATGATCCAAATCTTTAACCGTTCTCACTACGAAGACATTCTGGTGCCTTCTGTTTACGGATATATCGATAAAAAAACCATCAACAAGCGCTACGATCAAATCAATCATTTTGAAGCTTTGCTTCAGGCCAGTGGGACCAAAATTCTGAAATTCTACCTGCACGTAAGCAAAGATGAGCAGTTAGAGCGTTTAAAAGAGCGGGTAGACAATCCTGTAAAATACTGGAAACACAACGATGGTGACTGGGACACCAGAGAACATTGGGATAAATTCATGTCGGTTTACGAATCCATTTTTGACAAATGCGACCAACCAAAATGGAATATCGTTCCGGCAGATCGCAACTGGGTGAAAGTGCACCATATCGCCAGAGAAATTCACAAGACCATGAAAGCTATGAATTTCAAGTATCCTGATTTAGTGTCGGAACGTTTTGGCAACAAAGCCTGATGTATTTCAAAAGTCTCATAGGATCTCTTCTATTTTGGCCTTATTACTTTATTGCCAGTTTTCCCAAAAGACTCATTGCGCTTTTGAAACATCTGTTTGTAGTTCCATTTTCTAAATTTGAACGCAATCACTACAACCGACAGAAGCTTAGTCCTCTGAAAAAAAGCTTAGGAGGCATCAGCTGGTGGATAGCCACTCTTTTCTCCAAAATCATTGACTTGTCCGGTTTATGGGAGATCATGGACGTCATGTTTTCTCTTTTTAAATTCAACACACGACAACTCACAGAGTTTGAAATTTCTGAAGCCAAGAAGGTATTTGGAGACAGCCTGCCTTACTCTGCAATTAGAATTGATGAAAACTCATTGTTTGCCTGGATTGGTGCAAAATCAGAGGGCAAATCTCAATTGGGCATGGTCACTTTCAGAACTGTTAACTTTACAAGAAAGCTCAAATGCGAACCTGGTAATCTCGACTCCGCCTGGTTAATTCACGAATTGGTGCATGTACTTCAAATGCAATCTCTCGGTGCCCAATACCTGTATGAAGCTTTGTATGCTCAAAAAACCAGCGGCTATGGTTACGGAGGACAAAGTACATTGAGAGAAGGACACAAGCTCCATCATTTCAATTTGGAACAGCAAGCAGAAATTGCCCGACATTATTACAAATACTGCATATACGGAGATAGAGATCCTCAGGTTTACGGCAGTTACATTGCCGCCTTGCAGAAGGGGCAATTCTAAGTATCTCCCTGAATCTTTTCTTTATAGATAAACTTCTTCTGAGCACTTTCGAATGGTCTATAGATATAATAGATAGAGCCATTTCTTACCTGAATATTCTCCGTGTACTTGTGATACAACTTGTGCGCATTGCCCAATTCACCGGTTTCCAGATTAATTTCCGCTAAAATTTGGTAACCACCACTACTCAATACTGTATAGACCTGATCGCCGGTTTGATCTTTAAGAACCTGCTTCTCCCAACTCTGTCTGCCCTTTAGATGATGATAGTAGATCTGAGTCGAATCAATTAACTCATCCTCTTCATCATAAATCTTGATATAATCCGAATAATGATCAAAAACTACCAACTCGCCTCCTACCACAAACATGGGCGCATATAGAGCCTTGTAGTAAATGTTATTTGTGAAATACTTAAGACCAATCCAGATCTCTTTATCAATACCGGTTTCCTTTTCCTTACGCATGGCCCATACCTTCTCTGCTCCGTCTACATATTTGTATTCTGCCATATACAGGTCCATAATAAGCTTATCCTCTACTTGGGCCAATTGCTTGTGTGTTGAATCTAACGGATTATAGACATAGTACTCGAATGCGGGGTAATCAGGATTGTAATTGGTATAATACACCTTTGCATTCATGGTATCTATAATGGGCATGGTGTACTTATAGAAATGATCTTCATCTATCTCTTCCAACCTTAATTTATTACCGAAAATTTTCACCGCATACATGCCTTCTTCGCACATCACATAAATCTCTCCGGCGAAATCCTTATACAATTCTTTAGCACGTTTTGGAATCTCGTATTCACTGAGAATCTTCTGCTTTTTATCAACCAACATCACTTTGCTTCCCTTTCTCAACCGTTGATCGTAAGCCAGCATCACATAGCCGTTTTCATAAAATTCGTAATCGGAAATGCTATGCTGTTCGCTGCCGTAGATAGTATCAGGAATGCTGGGATCCTTAATTGATAATGGTCCAAGCGTCTTAACTTCAAGCACCACATTAAAATAAACCGTATCCTTAACGGCCTTACGCATTCTTCTTTTATTGATGATTAAAGACTTGTCCAAAAAACCAATGTGTTCGAATTCCAGATAGTCTTCTCCTTTATAGGTGAATTCGAATTGAAACTCGCCATCTTCATCCGTAATCGCTAATTTCTCACTGCTGGATCTTAGTTTAACCTGAACGCGTTTGACAGGCTCTTTATCAATTTCATCAAGAACAATTCCCTTAAAAACGACTGTCTGAGCAGAAGCACTCAACACAAACAAACACGATATTAGTAAAAGTAATCTCATCTATCAATAAGATGCACTGACGCATTAAATTTCACAAATTATCTTCTTCCTCCCTGCCTCAAATAAGCTGCAAAACCAAAGCCAATAGAGAAGTTCTGCATGGATCCAACATAGTCGGAATCGGCAAAACCAGGGAAATCTTCCATACACAAATTTGCAGGACCGTAATTCAATCCGCTGATACCATATGCCAAAATCAAGCCAATGGTGAAATTCTCCTGAGCTTCAATATAAAGTCCAAATTCTGGTTGAATGAAATACGATTCTCCCAAAGATACTTCCCCTTTTGCCGTACAGTAATTGCTGGAGAACTGATACCAGGAATAGCCTCCTTTTACAGCATATTCTAAACGGAATTTATCGTTGAACACTTGCTCGTAAAATAACTTACCATAAGGCGACCAACGCAACATCTTACCGGCAATTTGGTTGTTATTGATATTGATGGACAACTCATTTACCTGAGAATAAAACAGATTTAGTCCGGTCCCCAGACCAATGCCTTTAAAAATGGGATATTGATAGTTAATACTGGCATCCACTATGCCATCCATGGTGGCGCGCATGGCCCTATTGCCTGTGGGACTGGGTAATTTAAAGTCTCCACGAATACTGTGCCTAAGGTTTTGTGCTTCCCCCAAGAGAGCAATAACACACAAAACTATGGTCACAGCTAATTTTTTCATGCATTATGAACAATGAGTTTTTTTGCGTTGTTGTAGTTATGGGTTCGCAATTCGTAAAAGTAAGTCCCATTTGCCAGTTTGGTAGTATCAAAATCTATAGGATAGTTACCGGCATTCATATCTTCATCAATAATGGTCTTGAGTTTTTCACCGTTTAGATCGGTAATATTGAACTCCACGCGACCATCTTCCGGCAATTCGAAAAATAATTTAATGGTTCCTGAAGCTGTATCTGCTTCATAAGATCTCAACTCAGCATATTTTGTTGGCTCCACATCCAATTTATTGCGTCCGAAATACGCCATTAGAAAACGATAGCCCATATACAGAGCTATTACACCACCAATTAAGGCCACTACTCCTAAATACCCGTCGTACTTCACTTGCCCGGTTTGAAACAAGGCGTATACCGCTGCTGTTAGCAAAACAGCTGCAATGATGATCTTTAAATTATTGTTCAGTTTCAAGCGATTAATTCTTGATTAATATGATTCTTTACCCTTTGAAATTCGTGCCACAAGCCTGGGAATTTCTCCTCAAATTTACCCAGTTTTTTCTTTTCTTCATCCTTTAGTTGATGAACTTGTTCAAGTTCACGAATTATTTCCATGATATCCATCACATTCTTATACGGAACTTCCTTGTCCTTTTGAGGAAACGGCCGTAAGTTACGATAGATGTAAAGCTCATATTGTTCGGCTAACAGGTCATAATCTGTAATGCAGATAGCCAGTTCTGCCGGAGATGACGCCTGATGAATTTGCAGTTTAATACGAGATTGGTTTTGGAGAATTTCCGACATGCCTGGTTCTTCAAGATTATTTAGAACACCTGATTCCGGCTTGCTCTTGCCAGGAAAAATCTCGTTTTCAATATCTATGGCCTGTGCGATTTTTTTCTGCTTCAGACGAATCAGTTTAGAAGCAAATGGAAGTTGAAGCAGCTCTTGTTTTAAGTTGAAGAAGAACATGTCCCAGGCGTCTTCAAGATCTTCATATTCCTGGGCATTGATTAATTGAAGTGCTAAATCCTTAGTCATTCTTCAAAGCTAAGTACTCTTTATATCTTGTTTGAAAGAAAGTGATGAGCTCGTATTCGGAAGCCTTACGTAAAAAGCTGTCGCTCACGTTACAGAACAGAATGAATCTGTCAAACTCATCCGGAGATAAATTGATCACATCCTGATCTACGTACAGCTTGAATAGCTCTTTCAAAAGGTCTTCTTTCTTGTCAGCATGCTCCAGCTCAGCTACTAAGGCCTTGCTTTTACCAAGTTTGCTGAATTTCTCATAAATGGCGGTAATTGGGCTCGATACAGCATCTACACCAGTTGGTCTTTTGGGCAACTCCAGTCTTAACTGCTCTAAATCTTTATGTACTTCAGAGAGTTTTCTTTTAGGCATGATGATCGCGGCTGCCAACTCTCTGTTCAACTTGGAGATTTTCACATCAATGTTGAATTTGATCCCGGTTGAATCTTTAAAACAGAATTTTTGCAAATGATATCCCATGGCGGAAATGAGCAGGGTATCCTGTTGTTTGATCCAAATTTTAAATGTACCGTCAGGATTTAAAAATCGTCCACCAACACCTTTTTGAATGATTAGGGCATTGGGCACATTGGCTCCGGTTCTAAGGTCTTTCACCTTTCCGGTAATCAAAATGTTGGGATTTTTTTTCTTGGTAGAATCAGCCTCCTGAGCATAAAGACCAAGTGTAATGAATGAAAATATGACTAGCAATGCTACCTTCAAGATGGCGTAAATTTAGGTAATAACGTTGATTTCAACGAAATATTAAATCTTAAAGCTTGTTAAATCAATAATGATGCCAGCCCGGAACCTATTCCTGCTCCTTAGTTGCCTTATCTAACTCTTTCTGAGTTTCTGCAAATTCTTTCATCTGAAGAATCTCCTTACTCAGATCCTTGATGGTTCTGTTCTTATCTCTTACCGACAACATCCAGTATACTCCAACAATGGCGGCTCCCAATGCGGCAAATCCCAATATCAGAACAATCAATGGTACTTGCATGTCTGTGAATACAAGGTGGAAAGTCACATCCTGATTATTCTGAACCATGAATACGATCAATAAAATGACCAGTAATCCTACAATGATCTCTTTTCTGTACTTATTGACTTTGGATAAAAAACTCTCTTCTGCCATCTTGATTTTTTTTTTACAATGTATGGAATTATGGATTCAATCTCATTTTATTCCACGAAAAATTCTGCTGCTCATAGATTAATCTGTCATGAAGCCTGCTCGGATGTCCCAGCCAAAATTCATAATAAGATGGTATCAGTTTGTAGCCTCCCCAATGCTCTGGCCGTGGCACTGCTTTACCTTCAAAACGTGCTTCCAATTCTTTAATCTTGTCTTCAAGATCTTGTCGCGACATCAGTTCTTTACTTTGCTGAGAGGCCCACGCACCAATTTGACTTCCTCTTGGCCTTGAAGCGAAATAGGCATCCGATAGGTCTGCTTCCAGTTTCTCTATACGACCTTCTACCCGCACTTGTCGACTCAATTCAGCCCAGAAAAATGTCATACAGGCTTTCGGATTTTGATCCATTTGCTCTCCCTTATCAGACGTGTAATTAGTATAAAACATCAGATTTCCTTCTCTCATATCGCGCATATAGAGAATCCTTGCGTGAGGTGCTCCTGCATTGTCAACTGTTGCTAAATTGAAAGCATAAGGTTCCTGTACCTGCTCTTCTATGGCTGTTTCCAACCACGATTCAAACAAATGAAATGGGTCATCCGGACATTTTTCCAAGTCCAAAAAACCATCGTTGTAAAAGTCGTGGCGATCTGAATTGATATATTCTCTAGTACTGCTCAAAAAATATCTCTTTTATTAAAGTCTAAAGATATTGTTTTTGTAGTTTAGAAGCGCATGAAATACTCAATAGCTTTGAATTACTGGCGTGAAGATGTTGTTTATAAAAGATTACATGAATTAACGCAACAGGAAGGCGAAATTTGTTCTAAATTAGAATTGCGACCAGCGCTTCATTAATATGGATATCAAATTTGAAAATAATTTAGATCCCGAAAAGGGAAAGTTACTTGTGTCAGAGCCATTTTTGGACGACGAGTATTTTAAAAGGTCTGTTGTATTGCTATGCGAACATAACAAGGACGGCAGCTTTGGCTTTGTACTCAACAATTACATTGATGCCAAAATCAGTGAATTGGTGCCAGACTTTCCTGAGGTCGATTCTCGTGTATCTATTGGTGGACCGGTAAGTACCAGCAATGTTTACTACATTCATAACATTGGCCCCTCAGTAGAAGGTAGTGTTGAAGTATTTGACGGGATCTATATGGGAGGCGATTTTGATGCCATTAAATCTCAAATTAATCTGGGAATTGCCAAACCTGAAAACGTGCGTTTCTTCATTGGTTACAGTGGTTGGTCTGCCAATCAATTGGATGACGAGTTGAAAGAGCATGCCTGGATCGTTAGCAAAACAAGTGGAAAGGAAATTATGAATACGAGCATTGATGGTTTATGGAAAAAAACCATGGAACGTCAGGGTAAAAAGTATAAGATGATTTCGGATTTCCCGTCAAACTTCAGATTGAACTAGGCGATCAATTCTCTGTTCAACAGATCCACTAATTTTACTGATGTATTGTTAAAGTAGCGTTTGTTTTTATAGCTACTTACCCATCTAATTCCCGCAATGGCGTTGGAAAAGAACAGTTCATCAGCCACCAATAAGTTAGAAGGTGCAATGTTACTTTCGTAAACTCTGATAGAATGCTTGATGGCCAAATTGATGATTTGCATTCTCATAGTTCCGCCAACGCATCCTGAATCCAGACCAGGTGTATAAAGCACACCATTACTTACAATGAACAAATTTGAACTGGTTCCTTCAATGATCTCAAATTTGTTGTTCTGTAAAATCACGTCATCAAAGCCTTTCTCCTCAGCATACAAAGCAGCCATTATATACAATAGGGCATTTGAGCTTTTATACTTTGATAAGTTGGAAATGGGCTTTCGGTTTTCCGGGTATAAATCAACGGACAAACCATTCTGATTCAAAACGAAGAGATTGTCGTCATAATGATCCGCTTCAATGGTAAAACAGGCACCATTGGAGAATGGCTTATAGAATCCGCCATCTTCCCGGCAAACTGTTAACCTGACTCTCCCACCCTTTTCAATGCCATTTTTACGCAGCAGTTCCTCAATCTTGTTCTGAAAAAATGCAAATGAGTAATCCTGAGGTTTCTCTATCTTAAGTTCTTTAAGTCCACTGAATAATCTGTCCAGATGTGCCTGAAGACCAATGATCTTTCCATTAATAATACGAATTGACTCAAACAAGCCATCTCCGTAACGAAAGCCACGGTTGGTAGCATTCAAATTATACCCGTCTTTGGGTAGTAATTCGCCGTTATTGTTAATGTATTGTTCGGTCACATCAAAGCATTTGCTCCACAATATCTAATAAATTCTGGTTAGAATCAATTTTTATCGACACCAATCCGGCTTTTTCTCCCGCTATAATGTCTCTGCGACTATCACCAATAAGGTAAGATTGACTGGCATCCACATTAAATCTTGCCAGACCTTTTTCCATCATAATTGAATCCGGCTTTCGATCCAGGCTCGCTGAAAAATTTGAATGATGAGGACTGTAGTAATACTCTGCAATGTCTACCCCCTCTTCTTCCAGACGCTCACACATATTCACCAGTATTTCCTCTGCAGTTTCTTCTGAGTATAAACCTTTCTCAACACCTCCCTGGTTGGTCACTACAATCAATAAGTAGCCTGCTTTCTGTAATTTCCTCAAAGCTTCAAAACAGCCT
Organism: Parvicellaceae bacterium; assembly: GCA_965230535.1. Classification (GTDB taxonomy): domain Bacteria; phylum Bacteroidota; class Bacteroidia; order Flavobacteriales_D; family JAUILH01; genus JAUILH01. Next base: position 223,687 of record OZ246010.1, read on the forward strand.
TCATTAAATTCAAATTCTTCCCAACTCTTAATGTAATCACCTATCTCTTTGTTGATCACACCATCCCTGTCTAAAAAAACCGCCTTATTCATTAGAATTTATTCTGAATTTGAGTTATAAAATTCTCCGCGATATGATAATCCAGAGCTATTGTGTAAATGATTCCATACAAAGCACCATAGAAATGCGCATCATGAGCAATTCTGCCGCCTCCTCTTTTATCCATGTAATATTCGTAAGCTAGATAACCAATCCCCAAAACAAATGCAGGTATTTCAACTCCCGGCAGAAAAATGAAATATAAACCTTTGGTTGGCGCCATCATGATGAAAGAGAACAGGACCGCCGATACAGCTCCTGAAGCCCCCAAAGACCAATACAAATCGTTATTCGAATGCTTCCCAATTGAAGGCAGAGTGGCAAAAAACACACCTCCAACATAAAGCATAATGAAAAAATACCAGCCCTTATCTCCGAAATGAAGTGTGTACATATCTTCCAGTCCGGGCATCCCCGCTACCTGAGTATATGCAAAAGCATAGAGCACATACATATTAAAAAAGAGATGCATGAAATCTGCATGCACCAATGAATGTGTTAAAACGCGATACCATTCTTTATGCTGCACAGCTCTGTACGGACTAAACATCATTCTTTGCTTAATTCCCTGATCATTGAAGGCCCAAAGGGAAACTGCACATGTGAGTACTATGATAACAACGGTAACTGTCATGCTTAATTGAAGAATGTGAAGATACTATTTTAGAGATATCACCAGATAAAAAGGTTTGTTTCGACATTGGGTTTAAAAGAAATCAACACGCGTTATTAATTAAAGAAGTTTGGAATCTGAAGGCTACATTCAAGTCAATTTAGGGCACTAAAATGTTACTTTTGGAGCAACACAACCTTGGTAGAATAAAACATCATTAATGAAAGTTCCATTTCTTACGTTTTTATTTCTTCTTTGTTTTTGTAAGCTAAATGCTCAAAACGAGAGATCTATACAAATACGTAAAGCAAAAATTGCTCTAAATACTGGCGATTCAACAAAGGCGATTGCGCATTATATGAATGCATTCAAATTTAAGTCGTATACGCCTTTTGATCATTTAAAGGCGATATCACTGCTCACGAAGAACTCTCAATATGAATCTGCCGCTAAACTGATTGAAGAAGTTCTGACGATGGGCTATTCGTTCTCATCTATTGAAAACAAGGAACTTAAAGGACTTAAGAAGACACCTTATTGGTCCGAAATTTTGACAAAAAAAGATTCTTTAGTCAATGTCTATACGGAATCTCTGGATAAGGAATGGATTAAGTTATTGGAGAACATGACTTACGCGGATCAAGAAATCAGAAGACCATATATGAAATCATTGAAGGATTCAATATTGAGAGGCAAAACCTTATTCGCAATGGAATTGGTTGATTCGATCAACTTCAGCAATTTGCTAAAGAGAACCAAATCAAGTGGATTTCCAAACTACAAAAACGTAGGTTATTTGGGCGTTAGCAACGCATGGCTCATTCTTTGGCATCATAGAGGTACAGAATATAGTACCAATCCTATGTGGACAGAAATAAAACCATACATAGAAAAGGAAATAAAGGAAGGCAAACTACCCAAAGATTTTCTTGTCATGTTCATTGACCATAATGAAATTGAAAACGGACGTCCAATGATATATGGTAGTCTATTTGGCTATTATCGAGGACAGCCTGAATATGACACTCTTGAGGTGTTCGAAAAGGACATGCTCAACAAAAGGAGAGCAGAAAAAGGACTGGCCCCTATAGAACTCTGGTTTGAATCGATGAAATTACCAATTCCAAAAGGATTGCAATAAGTGAAGAATGAATTACTTCTTCAGCATCAAATCTTTAGAGATGAAAGACTTGTAACCTGATTTATCTTTGATGACCAACTCCTCAACAAAAAATTCAAATCCATCCACTTCCAGGTTGATCTCGAAATTTCCAGGAGGCAAAATAATCACGAAACGGTTGTTGTTAGGATTTGGTTTGTAATCTCCGTAAACCTCATCTGTTTGTTTATCGATAACAGCCATATAGACTTTATCGGCATCCACATTCTTTCCACTTGGTGTTTTAATGGTTCCTGAAATTACAGTGAACTTAGGCTCAACCTCATTAAACGTAATTCTATAGATGTCTGTATCTCCAAAACCGTCAGCTCTCAAAGACGACATATAGCCATAACGGCCATTTTCTGAGATCATGAAATTCATATCGTCATCCGGGGTGTTGATAGGCGAACGTAAATTCTCCACACCAGTGAACTTTCTTTTTTGTCCGTCCCAGGTCGCCTTAAAAATGTCGTAACCTCCCATAGACGTGTGTCCTTTAGAACTGAAAAACAAAGTTTTCCCATCAGGTGAGATGTTCGGAAAATCTTCATCATACTCTGTATTGATGGTTGGTCCAAGATTTTGAGCAGGACTCCATTTTCCATTTGGCAAAATTCTGGATACATATAGATCCGTACCTCCTTTACCGCCAGGTTTATCACTGGCAAAGTAGATCGATTTCCCATCAGCTGAGATTGAAGCCGCAATTTCCGTGTATTTGGAATTGATCATTTTATCCAATTTCATGGGCTTATCAATGCGCATGTCAGCCACTCTGCTTACATACAAATCTCCAGTACCATCAAATTTGTCCTTAAACATCACCAACTTAGAACCATCAGCGGTCAAACCAACCACTTCTTCATTTAACTCATTGCTGTTGATGTGTTCTCCTAACCTTCTGGCTTTCGAGAACTCTCCATCTACTACTTTAGACATATATAAGTCTGAAGTAAACTGCCCGTTAGGCATCTCCTCTCCATTTTCTCTTCTTGAGTTGAAAACAAGAAAAGACTCGTCTGCCGGCACAAAAGGAAAGTAATCCGGATAAGCAGAGTTGATATTTTCTCCCAGGTTTTCAATATCTACATTCAAAGGAAATTTCATGTACTCCTTGGCATTCTCGCAATACTCGATTTGCTTACCTACCTGTTGCAGATTGTCTTCATTTCCAACATTGTTTTTAGCAAACTGATTGTAAGTCGCAATTGCCTTGTCAAAATCGTACCCATATTGATAAGCTCTTGCCAGTAAGAATAATGCATTTGGATTGGCCTCCTTTTCATCCTTGATTTTTTCGAGAAAAGGAATGGCTTTACTCTTATCTATATTAGAATTGAGGTAGCAAACACCAATTCGATAGTTCAATTCAATCTTATCGTCAGAGGTTTCCAGTGCTTCTTCATATATAGGTAGGGCTTCTTCGAAATTCCCATAGTCAAAGTATTTATCTGCCATCTTCAAATCCTGAGACCAAAGAACAGATGAGCACATGGTAAGTGTTAAACAAATAATTGTTTTCATATAAAATTCAATAATTGAGCCCACAAAGGTAAGGAGGCAAGATCAATCAGCCAATAAATGGCTCATTTTATCATACGAATAATGGCTTTTTGACGACAAAAAATAATCATCCACCATAATTTGCCAACATTTTAGGGCTAAAACGCGTTAATATATTTAGATTTGAATTATTAATGAAACTTACCTCTTTTTATATCATATTCATCTTCGTTCTGGGGGCCTGCTCTCAGCAACGAGAAAGCTCTCAACCTGCTGTTGTTGAGGAAGATCCGGAAACCATTCGATTAGAAGCCGTTAAGAACATTGCCTTTGCCATCGAAAGCAGAATTCAAAAGACTTCTGAATCTACACTGAATACCAAGGTTCAATTTTTATATGAAGGTGAAGAACTGACACCACTCTGGAGCGATGGAGACAGCTTAAATCTGGCAGCCATTGATATGATTGAAAGACTGGACAGATCCTGGAGCTACGGTTTACCAATCAATTACAAGCAAAATCTTCTGATAGCACTTAAAGACTCTTTGGAGACTGAACTGACTCGTGAAGAGCGTACAGATGTTTTATCTGAACTTGAAATCCTTCTGAGTTATAACAGTATTCAATTCTTGTCTGATTTTAAATATGGATTTGTCAATACCGATTCTATGTGGATTGAAGATCATATTGATTCCCTGAAAGAAACGGATCTTGACGTGTTGAAAACGGCTGTTCTTGCTAAGGAACCTTTAAATATAAACCAATTTCTTCCAAAATACGAGACACCAAGAGAATTGCTATTTGCTTTGATTAAATACGTAGACAGTACAGAACTGAGCGATCACACTTTTACATTACCTAACTACAAAAAGGATTCAGTAAAAGCGTATACCACCGCCAAAAAAGCATTGATTGCTCACGGATTTTCTGATTCTACCATTCTTAAGGTAGACAGCATTTTCATTAAAGACCTAAAAGCTTTTCAGGAATTACATGGACTGGAGGGCGATTTTAAAATCGGAAACAACACCAAAGATGCCATTGGCATGAGCAACCTGGATCGTTATCTGATGGCCGTAGCCACTCTGGAAAAATGGAAACACCATGAATTAACGAAGGAAGATGACAATCACATTTTTGTGAACATTCCGTCTTATACCCTACGTTTTATGGAAGATGGAAAAGCTCTAAGAAGGCACAATGTGGTAGTTGGAACGCCCATTACCAGAACGCCGAGCTTTAAGTCGAAACTGAAATACATTACCCTTAATCCAAGGTGGCACGTGCCTTACAGCATTTCAAGTAAAGAGATTTTACCTTCCATTAGAAAAGATCAATCTTATCTGGCCAGAAACGGTTATACTTTATACGACAGAGACAGAAATCCGGTGGATGTGAGTACAGTTGACTGGACGAAAGTATCTTCCAACAATTTCAATTATAAGATTGTTCAGGGAAGCGGAACGTATAACAGTCTTGGTATAGTGGCATTCATTTTCCCAAATGAGCACAGTGTTTTCATCCATGATACGCCATCAAAATACTTTTTCTCAAGAGATGTAAGGGCCTTTAGCCATGGCTGTGTGAGACTACAAGACCCGATGGACATGGCCAAGTTTATTGTAGAACGTGATTCTAACGAGAAAATAACTGTAGATACGGTTCAGGCATGGTCCGACACAAGAGCTGAAAGACGTGTATACCTTAAGAAACCTTTCAATGTATACATTCAGTATTTCACAACGGAAGGCAATGATTCAGGCATTCGTTTCCACAGAGATATCTACGGCAGAGATGACAAGCTTAGAGCCAATCTGAAAGCTTTTATAAAAGAAAGCCAAAATCGCGCCCAAACTCTATAAGGTAATCCTTCCTGTTGAGCAACTTGCTGTATCGGTGGTAATTTCTATTCGGATGATAAATGAAATAGCAAGTTCCCTCATCAATCAAATTCACAAAATCTAAATAACCTTCTTCCGGTACTGCCGGACAGCCATAGCTCCTTCCTAAAGTCCCGTTCCTCTCAATGTATTCACAGTTTGCATAGTCTGCCTTGTGCACAATGATACCTCTGGTTAGTGCTCTGTAATTACAGTATTCTCGACCATAAAGTTGCAAGCACTCCCCTAACCTGCTGTCGTGCCACCTTTGTCCGGTTACATAAAATCCAAGGCTACTTTGATGAGAATCCTGTGTATTGCTGAAATGCTTGGCGTAAAGTCCTCCCGTTTTTTCGCCATGAGAGACCAAACTCTTCCACAAAAGTGTATTCTCTTTCAAATCCAGAACATACAAACGTTCTTCATTCCCCGATTTCGAAAAATCTACAATGGTTAGTTTAGACGTGTCCTTGATCTTGCCTTCGTACTTGAGTTGATAGAAGCCTCTGAGACCCTCGTACAACGACTGCTTGTTTAAGGAGCTGTCGTTTACCTGAATATAAACGTAATCCACATAATTCTCAAATGAGGTCTTTACCTCACTCACAGAATCTGGAAGTACCGGATTGTGTGCACGCACATATCCTGAAAACAACAACGCGAATGTTAAAGCTATTTTTAACATAGGGATCGCAAATATAACAAATTGAAATAATTAAGGATTTTCTTCTCCTGAAGGGACTATCACAACTCCTCAATTTAGTTACTTTTGCAGCATGAGTATTGTTGAAGAAATTCAAAAGAGACGAACCTTTGGGATCATCTCTCACCCGGATGCCGGTAAAACCACGTTAACGGAAAAACTGCTGCTTTACGGAGGTGCCATTCAGTCCGCCGGAGCCGTAAAAAACAGTAAGATTAAGAAGACTGCTACTTCAGATTTCATGGAAATTGAAAAGCAAAGAGGAATCTCCGTGGCTACTTCCGTTATGGCATTTAACTACAAGGGACGAAAAATCAACATTCTCGATACACCTGGTCACAAAGACTTTGCTGAAGATACATACAGAACCTTGACTGCCGTGGATAGCGTTATTCTGGTGGTTGACTGTGTGAAAGGCGTTGAGGCACAAACTGAACGTTTAATGGAGGTTTGCCGCATGCGTAAAACTCCTGTGATCATCTATGTAAACAAACTGGATTTGGAAGGTCAAGATGGTTTCGACCTTTTAGATGAACTCGAAAGCAAACTGGACATTAAGGTTCGTCCACTGAGCTGGCCAATTGGTGTGGGACATACTTTCAAGGGGGTTTACAACTTGTTTGACAACAACCTCAACCTTTTCAACCCAAGCAAAACCAAAGTCGAAACCGATACTGTGAGCATTGAAGACATTTCTTCTTCTGTTTTGGATGAGCAAATCGGGGAAGATTCTGCCAATCAATTACGTGAAGACATTGATTTGATTGACGGTGTATACGATCCCTTTGATGAAGAAGATTACATGAAAGGAGATGTGGCGCCTGTATTCTTCGGATCGGCAGTTAACAATTTTGGTGTGAAGGAAATGCTGGATACTTTTATTCGAATTTCTCCATTTCCATTGGCTCGCGAGACCGATGAAGGCATGGTTGAACCATTGGACAAAAAATTCTCTGGTTTTGTATTTAAAATCCACGCCAACCTTGATCCTAAGCACAGAGATCGTATTGCATTTTTGAGAATTTGTTCCGGTGTGTTTGAAAGAAACACTTTCTACAAGCACGTGCGTTTGGATAAGAAAATGAGATTCTCAAACCCTACCAGCTTCATGGCACAGGACAAAAGCGTGATTGAAGAAGCCTATCCGGGAGATGTGATTGGTTTGTACGATTCAGGAAACTTCAAAATTGGAGACACATTGACACAGGGAGGTGATTTCATGTTCAAAGGAATTCCGAGCTTCTCTCCTGAAATTTTCAAGGAATTGGAGAACAGAGACCCCATGAAATCCAAGCAACTTGAAAAAGGAATTCAACAGCTTACAGACGAAGGTGTGGCTCAGCTTTTCATCATGCAACCGGGTAACAGGAAGATTGTTGGAACCGTTGGAGCACTTCAGTTTGACGTAATTCAGTACAGATTAGAGCACGAATATGGCGCAAAGTGTGAATTCGTTCCAAAGAAATTTCACATGGCTTGTTGGATGACATCAGACAATCAGGCTCAATTAGACCAATTTATTAAAGTAAAGGCAAACTACATTGCAGACGATAAAGACGGAAACAAAGTATTTTTGGCTGAATCTCCTTTCTTATTGAAGATGGCAGAACAAGATTATCCGGATATCGTTTTCCATAGAACCTCAGAATTTAAGGTAGCGTGAAACTCTACCAGAAAATTGGCTTTGCAATTTGGGGCGGACTGATTCTCTGCACAATTTTGCTTTTCATCATGCGGCCCGATTTGCTGGATGGTGCCAATTTGAAGGAATACATCAGTCAAAACAGTTCAGAAATCAAGGTGTATTATGCAGTGATCTGTACATTGAGATGCCTGACTTTAATTCCTGCAACGCCTTTTATTGTAGCAGGTGTCCTACTCTTTCCAGACGATTTAAACTTTGTATTTCTGGTGGTGATGACAACCATTTTGCTAGCTGCTACCATTCACTTCAAACTCTCCAGAGTATTAGGGTTCGATGAGTATCTGAACAGGAAATTCTCTTCAAAAATGGATAAACTCAAACAAGGCATGGAAAAAAGAGGTTTTGTTTACATCCTCTTATGGACCATGGCGCCATTTCTCCCAAGTGATTTGGCCTATTACCTGGCAGGCATCTCCGGGATGAAATACTGGAACTTTATATTGGCTGTGCTTTTAGGAGGCGTTGTTATATCAGGTGTATACATCTACATGGGGAAGAACTTCTTTGAGTGGATGTTGGGAATGTGATTAAATATTTTGATAAAGTATCATTTCTTTAATACATAGCGCGCCTTGACTCCTCCACCTATTAAGAAGTTTCGAAACCCGACATGTTTTTCAGTCCATTTATCTCTATTGGCAGCAGTTCCAGTCGTTGCAAAAGTTGGATTGTAGTTTAACTCAATTCCAATATTAAATTTTTCCGATACTTGATAAAAACAATTAGCTGTTGTAGTCAATTGCCAACGATTATTATAGACATGTGTTCGCCCATCATAATTGCCTTCTACCCACTCTTTATTAGAATTTTGGTAGAATTCCTTAGATTTTAGATAACGTAAATGGGAGATACCTCCTCCAATAGCTAAACTGAACTTTGAGTTTTCAATTCTAAAAAAACGAAAAGTCTGAACTTTAACGTTCATATAATCCAAATGATACCTCACATCAGGAAGTCCCAACAGGTCTCTAAAGTCACGATAATTGTCAAAAGTATAGCCTAATCTTAACTCAAAACTCCATAAATCATTTGAAGAAAAAAAATTCATACCACCATAAAGACCAATATTGGGACTAAGTTCCGTTCCCTCGCTACTATGCTGTATATAGGTGTTATAGTGTGACTCTGCACCAAAAAATGCCTCTATCTGTGACAAACAACCCGAAGAAATACTGATAAATGAAAAGGTTAATATGAATATTTTATACCTCATACTATTTATTTACAACAAGTCGATTATTCCGTTACACCTTGCCTTTGTCTTATTGGTTTTAAATCCCACAATGCTGTAATGCTAATTTTTGCGGGAAATCCGCAGCAGCCAACTACTTGGTCATTCGGATGATAGCTAACAAATTCAATTGGCATGGTCATAAAGATTTCAAACTCGGCCCCTACATAAAACCTACGCTCTGATCCCATATTATACAAAAAAGAGGTATTAAAATAAGTTTGTATTGTTGCAGGACAATATAGCTTAACATTGGGCCAATAATATCCACTATGAAGTTGACCAGATGGATCTGTGTTGAAAACACTATACCAACCACAAAACCTAAGTATTCCACCTCCCTCAAGCAACCACTTGAAACGATTATCTTGTCTAATAACGTTGTATTGTCCCCCTGCACCAAAGTTGATATATTTTATATCATATACATGATTTATATAAAGACTGGGGAAAGCTGATCCACTTTCGATTACACGATTGTTCAATCCCAATCTAAGTGTTGGTTTAATTCTTTCGTTCTTTGTTTTAAAGGCTATCCCAAATTCCAAACTGTACTTATCACTAACTACTGGCCTACGGCTGTTGGCCAGGAAGAAATATTTACCCACCTCTCCACTCAACTGAGTTTGAGCCGAGAGGAATTGACAAATAGTCAATAAATTAATTAACAATAAGCCTTTTAGATAGAATTTGATCATTATCCGTTTCAATTTTTACAAAATATACTCCTTTCTACAATAGATCATTTAGTTTAATCCCTTTTTACTCAAATCCCCCTCTCCCATTCAATATAAATTAGCCTGTCACGTTATTGATAAGAATTCTAACTTTGCAGTATGAAAATAAGCTTACTTTTTGTTGGGTTGATGGGAATGACCATGGGTGCTTTGTCTCAGACCTCTTTGCTTTTTGAAGATTTTAACGCCGGGATGCCTTCCGGTTGGGGAATTTTTAATGAGGATGGATTAACGCCAGATGTATCACTTAGCCATATCAATGATGCCTGGGTGATTGCGGAAGATACTGACTCAACAGGCATGGCAGACTCATGTGTCATTAGTACGTCTTATTACGATCCGGCCGGACAAAGTGACGATTGGTTGGTTTTACCTGCAGTAACTTTGGGAAGCAATGGCAACTATTTGTTCTGGGATGCCAAATCTGAAGATCCTGCATTTCCTGACTCATATGAAATCTGGGTAAACACTACCGGTGGAAACGTGAGTGATTTTACAGATTCTGCCTTCTTTAAAGTAGATAATGAGAATCCTTATTGGCAGTCGCATGCAATTCCTTTAGACTCATTTGTAAACGAAACGGTATACATTGCTTTCAGAAATGTGAGCGACGATCAGTTTATTTTATTCCTTGACAACATTCATATCACAGAATTTGATCCTTTAAACGTTGATATGGCAAGTGAAAGTCGTGTTAAATTATACCCTAACCCGGTAGTTGACAATTTGACTATTGAAGGTTTAGAAAACGGAGCCAGTTATATGGTTTTTGATAATGCTGGCAGACAAGTTGCTTTTGGAACGGTGTCTTCGAATAGCATCAATCTGGAAGGACTTCCAAAAGGCCATTACACCATTGGCTTAACTTCTCCAGGAAGACTGACGACCTTTAAGCAGATCATTAAAAACTAGTCCGGAATGAGTTCCAAGGTATAGCTCAGTTTAAAGGACTTATCTCCCTGGATAACGATTCCTACGTTTTCTTCATCATCTTCACGTTTAAAGATCTCGATTTTATCGTACTCGAACGGAAGCACTTCTACACCTTCTAAGTTGATAATACCATACTTATCACCCTTTTTTAACACGGCAATCAATTGATCAAACTCGTAGTAATCTATTTCATCATAAATTGGCTCGAACAGTGCAGATTGTGAACCATACAGGTTAATCAAACCGTATTTGTCTCCTTTTCTGATTTCAAGATTGACTTCATAATATAATTCGTTCCAGTCACCAATAAACTCATCCACTGGACCGTAAATCAATGCACCATAGTAATCGTACAAAAACTCTTCTTCATCTATTTCCACAATGATCAACTCCAAATCGGTCACAAAATCATCTATAGAATAGCCATCAATTTCTCTATCAACAATGCGTTCTCCGTTTCCGTTAAAGACTCTAAGCTTTTCATCGGCAGTTTCCAGTATCACAAAATTCCATGTCCAATCGGCAGTTATGTATTTTTCCTTTGTAATACTCTCCCCTTTCTTGTTTACCAGGCCATAGGTACCATCGATTTTTTGAACTACAATGGCATCATCTAGTCCTTCTACATACTTAAACTTTTCCTGAGACAAAGGCTTGAAGTTAGCATCCGCCAAAAAATATCCGTCTCCCTCATTTACGCCATAGACATGACCATGATCCTTACGTTTTTTGTCATAGCTCTTGACAAGTAACTCTATCGACTGGTATGATTTACCAGGCTCAGCGGCAGTGATGTCCTTCACCAACAAATCGCTTTTGCCCTGTAGATAATATATGTTAGGATCTAGTTTACCGTTGGAATATTTTGGTTCTATAATGACCTTACCACTTAAGTCCATGACACCAATCTTCCTTTTACCGTAGCGTTTCTTTCTAAATTCATAAGCTCCATTGCCTCCAACAATGGCGGCATCCAGATACTTATTTACATAATACTTGGTTTTAAGTACTTTTCCTGTTCTGATATCAAGCAAATAGTACACTTTTTCGTCCTGGTGATAGAACTCAACAATTCCGTTTTTCAGCTTCATGATGTACTGAAGTTGACCACGAAGAAGCTCTTTACCAGACTTATTGTATACATAGTATTCTGAACTCTCTTTGTTATCCCTTAGAATCACAAATTCGTCCATGTTCTTATATACCACTTTGTTTTTCGCAAGCTCAGTACCCCCTGTGGTGTGAATTATACTTTCCCCATTTTGGTAGCCAGCGATATGAGTCCTCTTTACAGCTACAGAATCATACTTAAACGGAATAATCAGTCTCATATGATGATCTAAGACACCTTGTTTTCCTTTCTGAGTCACCAATAGATTACTAGTGCCATCACGCTTGGTTACTTTCTTCACAAATTCATATCCAGACATAACCAATCCATTGTCTCCTGCCTCAGCAACTATAAAAGCACCCTTTGGATAACTCTGGGAAGTCTGACCAAAGTAAAACCTGTTCTCGGAAATGACTGATCCGTAATTGTAGTTTGGCTCCACGACCCATACACCAGAATTTTTCTCCTTTAAACCATTTTTGTTGCGTTTTCCATACTTCTGTTCAACTTCATATTTGGGCTTAAAACTTGCCAAAACTTTCGCTTGCTTATTGACGTAGTAGCTGGCTTCTCCATAAGTTTGAACTCTCAATAAATCTCCTTGTTTTCTAACGGACCTTACTTTTATTAAATCCAAAATCTGACCAGTTTCAAGCTTATATAAATGTTGCTCCTTAGTATCTTTATTTCGAGCCAGGATTAGACCATATTCTTCATAATAGTTCTCAAGAATTAAAGGTGTTGGTGACATTTTTTGCTGACCATTGGCATCTATAATGGTGTATCGATCATCTATCTTTTCAATAAAGAAACCCTCCGATTCTGTCATCTTTAATTCATGATCAGTCTTATAAGACAACTTTCCTTGCGTGCTTATAATTCCGTTTTGTCCTCCGCGTGTTTCAACAAGGCCGTAGTTATCTGTAAACCTATCGAACGATTTTATATAAGACAGTTCTTTTTGTTTTTGTCCTCTTGTATTATAAACAGACCAATTTCCGGTCTCTGTGGTTTTAGCATAGAAATAATCTCCTTTGGTCGGTTTCACAGCAAAGAAAGTTTGTCCTACTCTTTTACCTGATTTATCAATCAAAAAATCTTTCCTGCCTTGAGAGATTCTGGCGTAATCACCATCGAAATATGGTCCCCAAAAGTCTCCATACTTTACTATTCTGGATCTTTTGGTCTTGAGATTTAAAAATTTCCAGTCCGACTTGCCATCCTTAATCATCACTTGAGATTTACTCAAAATGCTAATGGGCGAATGTGGTCTCATATCGAAACTGAAGCTTGGGTAGATGGTATCAAGCAATACTTTTCCGGTAAGATCCAAAACGCCCCAGTGTCCCCAGTTATCATTCACCTGAACATTTAGCAATCCATGTGACTCATAAATTCTATGGAACCTTGGTTCAATAATGAGGTTTCCGCTCAAAGTCATTAAACCATACTTTCCATTCACCAATTCACCCTGAATGTAATTGATTTCTCCTCCCACAGCAAAAACAAGAGACAGGTCATCTACCATAAATAAACTGCTGAACTTAGGTTCGAAAACAACCTCTCCTTTTGCATTAATCAAACCATACAGCTTATCTTTTTTAACCAGAAAATGACCGTTCTTAGAGGGGTACATTTTGTCGTAGCTGGGTTTAACTATCCAATCGGTACCATTCTTAAGTCCCCATTTCCCATTTTGATTGTAGGGTTCTTGTCCGATTCCACAAAACAGACGTATGATAAAAGCGAAAAGCAATAATGATCTCATATCTCAAAAATATGGAATTGCCTGAATCAAGATCTAAGTATATATACCTAATTGTGGAAGTTTCTACGTTCTTATACCAGACACCTTACTGAATAACCAGTTTCTCTGTTAACACGCCTTGTCCCGTGGTTAAGAGAATTGTGTAAATGCCGGTGGGCAAGTCGGACACATCAATAAATTGAGGATTTGTATCCAAAGTGTATTCTCGCACCAATTGTCCCGAACTGGTCATCAAACCAAGTATGGCTTTTCCTCCAATGAACTTTTCAAGTTCTATGGATATTTGTTCAGTTCCGGGATTAGGATAAATCATTAATTTACCAAGACTTGGATCCTCAATTGAGTTGGTACAATGACTTCCAGTAACCACCTTAATTGTAACGGAGTCTTGTAACTCACAACCAGGACTATTGCCAGGAGTGGTTGCTACTAAAACATACGTACCTGTTGCCAATCCATCCGGATCAAATTGATTGCCAACTATACCATTCCCAGACCAGCTGGCATAAGACGGAGATACATTGGGCAAATTTACAGGATCTTCATTGAAGCAAATACTATCAAGGCCAAAGGGATTAACACTTAATGTCGGAGACCCGCAACTATCGACATGAATGATAGATCCCAAGCTATTAATGTAAGTTTCCCCATTTGGCTTAGTGGTGATCTTATAGAAGGTCTCATTGCTAACATTTACAGGATCGTCGTGCCATGTCTCTCCTCCATCAACAGATTTAATCACAGTATTACCTTGTCCGGCTGCATAAAGAATTGTTCCGGTGATATACTCTATATCGTACAAACGTTCGGTTGTTCCTGATGGTTTAGACTGCCAGCTTGCTCCTCCGTCAATTGTCTTTAAGATGGTTCCATTATCGCCAACCGCAATTCCTTCCATGGTATTGATGAATCTTACTCGCCACAAATAATCATTCCCCGTAGTGGTATGAACAACGGTCCAGGAATTCCCTTGGTCCGTGCTTTTGGTAATCAAGTTACCTCCACAACCATAACCTATCATATTACTTGCAAAGTACACCGAGTTACCAGCATTTTGGTTTGCTGCATGCGTCCAGTTAGCTCCTCCATCTGTGGTCTTCCAGGTATTCACGGTTCCACTCACAAATGCCAGATTTGCATCAAAAGCGTGAACTGAAGTATACCCTTCTGAAGGACCTGCATCTAAAATTTCAGTTGTCCAGGTAGCCCCTCCATCATTGGTAATCATAATAATATTGTTGCTTCCGGCAACATAGCCTTTGCTCTGATCCCCAAAGCTAATATCTGCAAATATTGGTGTGGAATTGTGCGCTACTTCCAACCAATTGGCTCCTCCGTTAGTCGTTCTAAAAATTCTGCCTTCAGTATCCGCTATAAAGCCGGTATCATTGTTTATAAATTCGAAACCTATGTACCAAAAGGCATTACTTGGAATGGTATGAGACAGTAGTTGCCACTGTGACATGACATTTATGGAAACGGTAAGTCCCACGAGAACGGTAAGCAGTTTTTTCATGATGATTGGTTTTGACTAAAAGTACGCTTAATATAAGCTTTTATTGCTTTGGAATTTCGATTAGAGTAAGGATCGGACTATAAAAACCTTTTCAAAAACCCCTGTTTGCGGTATCGACTTAACTTGAAACTTTCCCCATCACACATCTTAACCATATCGCCTGAATCTTTTGAATAACCGACAACATGACGTAGGTTAACAATGGTACTTTGATGAATTCTGAAAAAGCCAAAATCGTTTAGCAACTCTTCATACTCTCCTATTCTCTTACTCGTCATGTCTCTGGTTCCATCTGTAAAGATGAATCTGGTGTAATTACCGTCTCCCTCAAGTCTGACGATATCTTCAATATTTGACACCTGGAAGCCTTTTTGACTGGAAATCACCAGCTTCTTGATTGATCTGTCGTCCCCGTAGTTTTCTACCAGAATTTTCAGCCTCATTTGGAGGTCATCTTTTCTGACATTGATGTAATCTTCAACTCTATTGATAACATCCGTTAGCTCCTGAGGTCGAATTGGTTTCATTAAATAACCGAAGGCAGAAAATTGAAAAGCTTTGACCGCATATGAATCGTAGGCAGTTACGAAAATCACTTCAAATTCATAATCCCTGAGTTGATTGAGAAGTTCAAACCCACTCCCCGTTGTCAGGTTAATATCAAGAAATACCAAATCGGGTTTCGTTTCCTTAATGACCTGAATTCCCGACTGAACATCATCCGCCTCAGCAACTACTTTAACTCTTTTGCTAAAGCTTTTTTCCAGGTGCTTACCCAAAATATCTCTTGCCCTTGGCTCATCATCTATGATTACTGCTTTTATCAAAATGATAGTATTAATGTGACTTTGGTTCCCGGATTAATGGTTTCAATGCTAATATTTTTTCCGAGACGACTTTGGGTAATTTCTACTCCTCTGCTAATATGTGACAAATCATTCTTTTTTCGAACCGAATTCTCATACCCAACACCATTATCTTCAACAATACAGGCGATTTCATGATCGTTCAACCATTTTAAACCCACACTAACTTTACCAGCTCTTTTTGTCGGAAGGATTCCGTGCCAAATTGCGTTTTCAACCAGTGGCTGAATAATCAAAGGAGGCACTTCTGTATTTAACAGGTCAATTCTCTCGTCCACATCTATCTGGTAGCTCAGCATGTCTCCCATCCTTGATTTTTCGAGTGACAGATATAGTTCCAGAGTACTAACTTCATCTTTCAGAGAGATTTTTTCCAAACCACTGTTATCCAATATTTTTCGGAGCAGTGCTGAAAAATCTCCCATATAGGTATTTGCATAATCGGTTTCTCCACTCAGATACATATCCTGAATGGCGTTAAGACTGTTGAAAATGAAATGGGGATTCATCTGAACTCTCAGAGCTCTCTGCTCAAGTTCTTTTTGTTTCTGTCTGGCTCTGAGACGCCTGTTTTTAGAGTAAATGGCAATGGTTATTCCAAACAACACCAATATGGCAATGATGCTATATAACAATACTTTTTCCTTCTTCGTTTTTTCCAGATTGGTTTTGTTCTCTTCAGACAACAATTCTATCTTATGATTGCGTTCTTCCAGATCGAACTTGACATTTAACTCTTCAATTACCCTGACCCTTTCATCATTCAGCAAAGAGTCATTCCACTGGGCATGAAATCTGTAATTGATCAGGGCTTTATGATGTTCACCGGTTTCTTCATACAACTCAGACAATCCTAAATATCCTTGAGCCAGCTCACGTTTGGCATGACTCGTTTTGGCCAGTTCGATTGTGCTTAAATAGACCTCCTCTGCTTGTACATATTGTTCTGAGTGGATATAACATGTTCCCAGATTGAGCATGGCCAACATAACACTTTGCAAATCCTCAATTCTTCTCGCTATTTCAAGAGCCTCTTTATACTGAACTATGGCAGCTTCATATTCTTCTTGTTCTTCATAAAAAAAACCATAGTTAATTAATACCGATGACAGCCGCTCTGGATTATCCGCTCTTCGATAAACTTCCAGGGCTTTGTCAAAATTCTTTCTTGCAGCTTCATATTGCCTGAAGGAAGCCTTAATTACTCCAATAGATTCAAGACATCTGGCTTGCATTAATTCTGCTCCGAGAGATGTGTAAATGTCAAGAGCTTTATTGTAATTCTCTTCAGCCCTTTTGTGTTCTCCCTGATATCCAAAGTTGTTGCCTATATTGATATAAAGGACTCCTATTACGGAACTATCTTTCGTGCTCTGAAAAAATTTAAGTGCCTTGAAATACCCTTCTAAGGCCTGATCGTAATCGCCCATTTTTTGCTGAACGGTGGCAATGTTCGATTCACTCTTTGCAATACCTTCAAGATGATTGATCTGTTCGTAAACTTTTTTTGCCATACGATGATGATCCAAAGCCAGAACATACATAGCTTTGTTTGTATGCAAAACTCCCAGGACCTTGTAACTATCGGCCTGTCCCTTTGCGTAATGATGAGTTTTTGAAATCTCCAGTCCTTTATTGGCATACATGATGGCTGAATCCACATTAGAGTACTCCAGGTCCCATGCTTTTTCAATTGCCGATTCAACTTCCTGCTCAAGGTCTTGATTCTGCGAATACACCGTTTGCGACAAACAAAAATAGCACAGCAGAAGCCATGCTATTTTGATATGCGTGGTTCCAAACATAAATTGAGTTAGACAAGAAAATGAAAGTAATTGACAATTACAATCGATTCATTAATAGTTTAATTTCCGCTTGCAGATCCTGACCTGTCAATATTCTTGGCTCTCTGCTTATTCTGGTAATTACAATTCAAGTCTCCTGCTTTGAAATCGGGATTCTTCTTTTGATACTTCTTAATGTTGACAGGTTTAAACTTAACCGGAATTCCCTGAGAGTCACCAACCAGTTTTTTCCTTTTTATGGGAACCTTTCTCGTAACCAAACGATCCCCTTCGTATTGGGTCACTTCCTTCTCTCCGGCCTTATATATAACCTGCACGAAAACATACATTTGCATGTTTCTTTCAAACCTTTTGTTACCCGCATCATGCAGGTGTTCTTTTTTGAACATTTCTGTACGCCCAAATGTTGGAATTTTATACGTAAAGGGACTTGGCTTTTCTTTGGAATCGTCAATAATATCATACAACACATATCCATTTTCATTCCGCCAGTTAGAAACATAATTGGATGAACTATAAGTATTAAAAGAATTATCAAGTCCACCCCATTCATCAGCATAATTTCTATCTTCATACTTCAGGTCTCTATCTGTAAACACCATAAAGAAATTCAGATCGTAAATGGTGTTGTTTTTTAGAAATTCTGTGGTCTTAAACCTATAAGTGAGTTTGGAATAATCTGTACAATTCAACGAATCCAAAACATAGGAATCGTCAATCACAAATTCTCCATCCAATAAATTACTTTGGGAATGACCAATGGTCGACATGATTCCCATAAAAGCAATGATGCCGCACTTTTTAATTAATAACATATCTCTTGATTTTTGTTTAAACGTGTTGATTTACATGATTAAACTAGGGCTTCCATTGTCTTCGAACAAAGATTGTTTACGCCTGGTATCAACTATTGTATGGATGGTTATATAACGGCCAATTAAAGGGACAATCAAACATATAAAACACAAAAAAAGCCTTCCATCAAACGATAGAAGGCTTTTGGCGGAGAGTGAGGGATTCGAACCCCCGGTACCTTTCGGCACAATGGTTTTCAAGACCACCGCATTCGACCACTCTGCCAACTCTCCAAAGAGGTCATGTTGTCTCCAACAGGACCGCAAAAATAAGAAGCTTTTTGAATTCACAAATACAAATCGCATTTTTTTATTGAACATCCCCCGACATTTTCGTATTTTAGCCTATAAATTCACTATAGTTTATGAGACATTTATTAGGTTTCCTATTCCTACTACCTACGTTTATTTCTCATGGTTTTGATGTTGAAGCACGCTTTGAACATAGCGTCTTTCATGCCCCGGAGGTGGGTTCATACCTTGAAACTTACATTAATATTGCCGGGCATTCGGTAAAATACAAAGCCAATGAGGAAGGAGAACTTCACGCCAAATTGGAAATTACCCAAATGATCAAAAAAGGTGAAGAAATTGTCGATTTTAAGAAATATGAGTTGGCCGGACCAGCTTTAATCGACTCTATTGCCGTTGACATCAAAGATCAAAAGAGATTTAGTCTGCCTGCCGGACGATACAAAATTGAAGTCATTATTAAGGACCTCAATAAAGACAATGCGCCTCCTGCCATGTTTGTGAAGGACATTGAAATCCTTGATATGAGCCGTGGACTAAACGTTTCTGACGTAGAGTTGCTTGAGAGCATTCTTGAAACTAAAGAGAAGTCTGAGATTACAAAAGCCGGATATGATTTGGTACCACTTGTAGACAACTTCTACCCTATTGAAATGAACAAACTGGCGTTCTACACGGAAATTTACAATACAAATAAAACCATCGGCTCTGACGATAAGTTCCTTTTGAAAGTTGAAATTGAGGACTATGACGATCTTTCAAAAGTGGAGAATATGGGATCCATTAAA
This sequence comes from Parvicellaceae bacterium, assembly GCA_965230535.1. Classification (GTDB taxonomy): domain Bacteria; phylum Bacteroidota; class Bacteroidia; order Flavobacteriales_D; family JAUILH01; genus JAUILH01. Next base: position 243,213 of record OZ246010.1, read on the forward strand.
AAAATGGAAACCAATGAAGTGATTCCTGTATTACAGGTAATCGATATCAAAGATTTGCCAACCGGGAATTACCACCTTGTGTTGAATGTGATTAACAGAAGCAATGAAATACTTCAAACCAAAAAGGTTTATTTCACCAGATTCAACCCAAGTGAACAAGACCTTACTCAGGATTTATCTGAAGTTGACATCAAGAGTACTTTCGTTAACCTGATTACCAATGAAGACAGCTTAGACCTTTACATTGCTTCTACCAGGCCTATTACAGATGATCTGGAGAAACGCATCATGGATAAAAGTATGGCTGATTTTGACTTCACTACAAAGAAGCAATACTTCTACAAGTTTTGGAAAAGCCGTAACCCAAAGTCTCCTGCCGATGAGTGGTACCTGTACAAAAGAGAGGTGGATTTGGTGAACAGATTGTATGCATCTACCATCAAAAAAGGATTTGAGACAGACAGAGGACGTGTTTACCTGAGATATGGAAAGCCTGATTACGTTGAGCAACGTCCGAACGAACCAAGCTCCTACCCTTATGAGATGTGGCAGTACTACAGAATTGACAAATTCAATAACCGCTTCTTCGTTTTCTACATGCCAGACTTGGTAACGAACGACTATGCTCTTCTTCACTCAGATATGCAGGGAGAAGTGTCTAACTACAGATGGAAGCAGGAACTGAATAAGAGAAATACTCCATTCCAGGACATTGATGCTGAAAATCCAATCGACCATTTTGGAGGAAGAGCGGGTGAAGTTTTTGATCGTTCCAGATAGCCAAATTCTTAGTACTTTCGGCAATCCAATATGAAAGTTGCGGTTGTCATACTTAACTATAACGGAAAGGCTCACCTTGAGACCTTTTTGCCGTCCGTTATCCAGTACTCTGGTGAGCATGAAGTTATCATTGCAGACAATGCTTCAACTGATGATTCTGTTGACTTTCTTAAAAATACCTACCCAAATCTTAAGCTGATTCAGAATGAGAGCAACGGTGGATTTGCCAAAGGGTATAATGACGCACTTCAGCATGTAGAAGCAGATATTTATGTCTTGCTTAATTCTGATGTAGAGGTCACGGAAAACTGGATTGATCCTATTGTCGAGAAGATGATTGCCAAACCGGAAGTGATCGCTTGTCAGCCGAAAATTCTCGCCTACAAACGAAAAGATCATTTTGAGCATGCCGGGGCTTGTGGCGGTTATATTGACAAGAATTACTTTCCATTTTGTCGTGGCAGAATGTTCCATGTAGCTGAAAAAGATGAAGGCCAATACAATCAGGATGCACAGGTGTTTTGGGCAACTGGTGCCTGCATGTTCATCAAAGCGAAAGATTTTCATGCGCATGGTGGATTTGACGCGGATTTCTTCGCACATATGGAAGAGATTGATTTGTGCTGGAGAATCCAGAATACCGGCGGAGAAATTTGGTGTTTTCCCGATTCTAAGGTCTATCACTTAGGTGGTGGAACATTGAATTATATGAGTCCAAGGAAAACCTACCTCAATTTTAGAAATAACCTGTACATGATTCATAAGAATCACGATGGGTTGCTATTCTTCAAAATGTTCTATCGCTTGTTTCTGGACGGTCAAGCTGGAGTAAAATTCACACTGGGCGGACAATTCAGTCACTGTTGGGCAGTTCTTAAAGCGCATTTCCACTATTATCTCAACCTTCCTAGTTTAATTAAGAAAAGGAAGGCACTCAAGCAAAAGAAAACACACCAAACGATCTCAATATTCAAAGGCAATATTCTCTGGTCATTCTTCTTTAAAAAGAGACGTACTTTTCAGATGCTCGATCTGAACAAATTCGACAAACGTTTATCTGGACTCAAAAAATCGGATAGCTAGATCATAGCTTTTCAAACCAAATCCACCAATCACGCCCACACAGTTCCTGGCCATTTTTGATTCATGTCTGTATGCTTCACGTGCATAAACATTAGAAATGTGAACTTCAATTACCGGCACACTAATCGCGGCAATGGCATCTCCAATAGCCACTGAGGTATGCGTATAACCTCCGGCATTAAAAATGATCCCGTCAAACCTTTCCTCAGCGTCATGCAAGGCATTGATCAATTCCCCTTCAACATTGCTTTGATAATAGGTAATGGCACATTCCGACTTAGAGCGTAAATCTTCGAGATAACTTTCAAACCCTTCAGATCCGTAGATTTCCGGCTCTCGTTTTCCGAGTAAATTCAAATTGGGACCATTTAAAATCAGAATTCTCATAATGTGTACCTTTATCTAACTGCCATGAGCAATTGGAATGTAAATATAAGCGGTTTTAAATCATTTCTTCAGCTGGAAAAGAGTTTGTCGCACAATTCTATTGATGCTTACTTAAGAGATGTAGGTAAAATAAAGGACTATGCGGAAAGAGAATTGGACATTCAACCGGAAAACTTATCTCTGGAACATCTCCAGTCGTTTTTAGCAGACTTAAACTCTCTAAACATTTCTGCGCGGAGTCAGGCAAGAATTATTTCAGGTATCAAAGCTTTCTATAAGTATCTTTTATTGGAAAATTTAATTGATTACGACCCTACAGAGTTACTTGAAACACCCAGATTAGGTAGAAAACTACCAGACACCTTAAGTATTGAAGAAATAGATAAAATCAGTGCAGCTGTGGATCTGAGCCAGGCACTTGGTCACCGTAATAAAGCCATCATTGAAACTTTGTACGGTTGTGGACTAAGGGTAAGTGAACTCATAGACATGCAGCTATCGAATTGCTATTTTGATGAAGGTTTTGTCAGAATCAGAGGAAAAGGTGACAAAGAACGTCTGGTGCCCATCTCCAAATACACCATCAAGTTTATTCAACATTACGTAAATGGGGAAAGACAGGATCTTAAGGTGCATCCCGACCATGAAGATTTTATTTTCCTCAACAGACGTGGCAAGCAGCTTACCCGGGTTATGATCTTTACCATTGTTAAAAATCTGGTGAAAGCTGCTGGCATTCAAAAAAACATCAGTCCGCACACCTTCAGGCACTCATTTGCCACTCATTTGGTAGATGGTGGTGCTGATTTGAGAGCCGTTCAGGAAATGTTGGGACACCAGTCCATCACAACCACAGAAATCTATACACATCTCGATACCAATTTCTTAAAACAGAATATCATTGATTATCATCCCCGATCGAACAATTAATGTTTATATTTAAGCTGTGCGTATACTCACACTGATACTGCTGTTTTTGTTTCAAACCCTGTCTGCTCAAATTGTTTTGACAGATGACAATCTGAATAATTCTTTCAGTGATCAGACTGTAATTTTGGAAGACGCTGATCATGAACTGAGCGTTAAGGACATCCTGAGTAAGGATTTCAAATTCGAGAAAATCACACACGAAATAGAAATTCTCGACTTCAACAGTTCCCGCTGGTGGTTGAAATTTTCTGTGACCAACGAAAGTAGCGAAGGGCAATTTGTTCTGGAACTCGCACGCCCCATCACCAATAAAATATTCCTATACGAGCACATTGACGACTCGGTAGTTTATACCTGGAAAGGTGGAGACGATCTGGATTTTTCTGAGAAAACTTATAAGCACAGAAAGAATCTATACATCATCAATATAGACTCAGCGGAGACCAAGCACTTCATTGTTGAAATGGAAAGTGACGGTGAAGTCATTACACTTCCCGTGAGATTCTGGCAAACTCAGGATTTTCTTTCTTCGGACTACGATAATCAGTTAGAACATGGTTTTTACTACGGCCTTCTGGTCCTGGTAAGCATTATTTTCTTCTTTTTCTTCCGTGTACTTAAAGAAGTGTCTTTCCTCTACTACGTGCTTTACGTCATATTTCAGATTCTCCTCCAATTTAGTCTGGATGGCTACACCTTTCAATACTTGTTTCCTTCCAACGCCTACATGGCCAACCATACGGTCATATTCTCGGCTGGAGGCGCAGTCATTTTTGTGATGTTGTATGCCAGAGCCTTCCTAAAATTAAAGAAACGGTATCCAAAACTGGACAAGATCATGTTGGGAATGCTCGTTGTGGTGGGACTTATTACTGCACTGTCTGCCATTCCCGGACCAACTTACGAATTCTCATTTCCGGTAATCAATGGAGTTAGTTTAATCGCTACGCTTTACATCATTGCCTGCATTTTCATTTTAAAAGCTAAGGGGATCCACGTTTGTAACTACTTCACGGCCGCCTTTGTAATTCTGATTACCGGTGTGGTGATTTTCATTTTGGGGAATTTTCATGTCGTTGGAGATGCAGATTTGTCTCAATCGGCACTTAAATGGGGCTCAGCATTAGAAGTTATTGCCCTGAGTTTATCGATGGCTAACAAATACAGAGAGCTTCAGGCGGAAAAAGAACTGGCCCAGGAAAAAGCGCTAAAAAGTCTGGCAGAGAAGAACAAACTGGCAGACGAGATGAATGTCAAATTGGAGCATCAGGTGAAAGAAAGGACGGCTGAAATTGAACGTCAGAAAGAGGAATTGGCAGTTAAAAATGAAGACATCATGTCGAGCATTACCTATGCCAACAGAATTCAGAAAGCCATTCTCCCCTCTTCTTCCAAGGTGAAATCCATTTTTCCAAGTTCTTTTGTGTTTTACAGGCCACGGGACATTGTGAGTGGAGATTTCTATTTCATCGATCAGGTAACCACAGATTCAGGCGTCAAAATTAATCTGGCTGCTGCAGTTGATTGTACTGGTCATGGTGTACCTGGTGCCTTCATGAGTATTGTTGGGAACAATTACCTGAAGCAAAGTTTGAAAGAAAAGACCGTGAATTCTCCCGCTGAGGCACTAGACTTCCTGAATGCTGGTGTGCGTTCCACTTTGAGTCAAAACGATGAATTCAGTATCAAAGACGGGATGGATATTTCCTTATGCAGTGTTGATTTCAACAGCATGAAACTCTACTTTGCCGGAGCCAAAAATCCGGTTTACATTGTCAGACAAGTTGAAACAGGATCGGAAGTCGACCACGATTCCAGAAACCCCATGTACTCTGAAGACGGGAGCATCATGCTTCATCAAATCAAGGGCGATAAACATCCTATTGGTCATTACCTTGGCTCAGAACAAATTCCGTTTACCAATCAGGAATTCGATCTTAAAAAAGGCGATATGATCTACACCTTCTCCGATGGGTATGCCGATCAATTTGGAGGACCCAAAGGCAAAAAATTCAACTACAAGACATTTAAGAAGCTCCTGATGAAAATCTCTCAGGAACCTGTAGCCCAACAGGAAAAAATTCTGGAAACAGAGTTCTACAACTGGATGCAGGATTTCGAGCAAATCGATGATGTGTTGGTGATTGGGATAAGGGTGTAAATAAATTAGAATAGGAATTGGCTGGAACTATGAAACATTTTTTATCAATGCTGCTTGCTATGTGTTTTATTTACCAAGGGTGTGGTCAAAAGTCATTTGATGGATACGTGAAATATGCTACTGAAATAGAAACATACGGAAGTGCTCCAGATTACTTTCAAGAGTATTTAGAAAACAAATACGGCAACCGTCTGATTATAAAATACGAACGTAATGGTGACTTTGTAAGGAAACACGTGAATAGTGGCCCAAAAGGGAATAAAGAACAGATTTATGACGCTGATAAAGGACTTTTGTCCATAACAATGAATGACACCAATGCTATTGAGACAATAGACTTACGTGAAATGTCCATCGACTGTCCAAATAAAACGATTACCAAAAACACTCAAATTGGCGGACAAGCTGTTGAGTGTGTCTGTTATGAAGGAACAAGTATGTACAAGCAAAACATTTCAATTAAATACTGTTATTCGAAAGAGTCGCCCAGAATCGATCCTGAGTTATTTAAAAATTACAACGATTTCTACTTCTACGACTTTTTAAAGCACAGTAAACGAATCTACCTGCTGTTCTCTTTAAAAACTGACGATTTTAAGTTGACGTATACAGCTTATGATATTTCGGAGTAAAACGAAATCTGCAAATAGGAAATAAACTCAATTACTTTGTTAGAACAACAACAAACTTCATAATAGCCTCCTATTTTTCACGTTATGAGTGTATTAATTCTTAAATCACAGCAAGATGGGAAAACTCAAAAATATTTCTCTCCAATGGTCTGAGCATATATTGATTCTGACAGTTCTATTTTATTGGTTCTCCTCTGGCTATGCATTAAACCCCATAGCCATTGTGCTAATAAGTGGTCTGATATTTCAAATTGTTTTTAAGAATCGAATTGTAGGCATCATTATTCCCAGTTTATTAATCATGGCTAGCTTGTATATGCTTTTGGCATTGCTATCGGAGCTTCACGAATTTCCAACTTTCAATGCAGATGCTCTGAGATTACTTCTTATAGGTTCATCCTATTTAACCACAATAATGGTGGTTTCAGGTTTAATGATTGACAAGTACTCCAAGATGGAAAAATGAAAGGCTATTGAGGATTAGATGTGAACATTCGATCTAAAAATCCAAGCTTAACTTTAGACGGATTACTTGCGTGATCCCTCAAGTCTCCTTATAAGAGAGCAAAAGCCTAACTCGCTGTGCTCGTGTCTTTTTTGTTTTTACAAAGCACCACCGAATAAATTCAGGTACTTTCAAAAACAAAAAAGCCTTTGATCTTACAATCAAAGGCTTTTGCGGAGAGACTGGGATTTGAACCCAGGACACGGTTGCCCGTGCACAGCTTAGCAGGCTGCTGCATTACCACTCTGCCACCTCTCCGTGATAACGGATGCAAATGTAGTAATCTGATCAAAATATTTAAAGAAAAAATAAATTAATTATACATCTCACTCAATATTTCAACAAGCCTGCCCTCTTTTGACCCTAAAGATTATCTTTGTAATCAGTGAATAAACTCTTGTGGATAGGTGTAGTTATTGGATTTTTTTTATCGGCTTGTGTTGAGAAAAGAGATCTCAAGGAAAATGTTCTGATCGTGCATCTAAATGTCGATCCGAAAAGCCTTCACGTCACAAATGACCAAACCGGAGCCAAGCAGTTTATTTTCTCTATTACCCACAAACCTCTTTATCAAATTGACCTCCGAACTATGGAGCCTATCCCACTTCTCCTGGAGAGCATGCCTGCTGTATCTGAAGATGGTCTGAATTATCATTTCAAATTAAAAAAGGGCGTTACTTGGGATGATGGGAGTCAGCTAACGGCAAAGGACGTTGATTTCACCCTAAAAGTGAATCTCTGTAATTTCACCAATAATCCCAACGTTCGTGCAGTTTACCGTGGCGTCATTGAGTCTTTAACACTCGATGAAACTGATCCACTCGCCTTCACAGTTAAAATGAGAGATCTTCACATCAACAATCCCACAGTCTTCTCGGAGATGTACATCATACAACAAGCTTTATGGGATCCAAACAGCATAATTGATGGGGTTAGTTATGAAGAAATCTTCTCAGACAAATATGAGGCCTCCCCTTCTATTATGGCTTGGTTCAATGGTTTCAACGACAAGAAGAATGGAACCAGTTTGGATAAAATTGCAGGATTGGGACCTTACAAAATGGTAGAATGGAACGATCAGGCCATTATTTGTGAGAAGAAAAGTAACTGGTGGGGAGATCAGGATACAAGTCTATACAACAAAAACAATCCGGACAAGATCATTTTTAGAATCATTCAATCTCTGGATCCGGCCATCAACGCTTTGCGAAGAGGGCAAATTGATTACACGCACAAAATGGGCGCCGCCTCTATCAAACGTTTGGAGCACTCAAGTTTCTTCAGAGAGAATTACGACTACCAGTTTGTTGGTCAGTTTGCTTACAGCTTCATTTGCCTGAATAACAAACCTGATGGCATCAAGCAGAAGAAGATTTTTGTCGACAAACGTGTGAGAAAAGCCATGGCCCATCTGACTCCGGTAGATGAGATCATTGAAGTATTTCTCGAAGGAAACGGAGAACGACAATGTGCCAATGTGATGCCGGCTAAACCTTATTACAATACAGACTTAAAACCAATTGAGTACGACATTGAAGCGGCTGAAAAATTGCTGGATGAAACCGGATGGAAAGACACCGACGGAGATCATATCAGAGACAAGATGATCGATGGTGTGAAAACGCCACTGGAATTCAAATTGAGTTACATCAATGCTGAACCATATACCGATATGGCCCTGATGATCATTGGATCATTTAAAAAGGCTGGTGTAAATGTGATTGCAGATGGAAAAGACATTCAAAGTTTGATCAGAAGTGCTCAAATGCACGAATATGATGCTTTCATTGCGAGTTTGATCGGAGACGCCAAGTATGATGATCCTTCGCAATTGTGGAAATCAGAAAGCTGGGCCAATCATGGTTTCAACTTTTCAGGGTTCGGGAATGCAAGTACCGATTCTTTGATAGATCACATCAACAGGCAAACCAATCCGGAAAACTACGCCAAAGCCATCAAAGAATTTCAGTCACTTTTATATGAAGAACTCCCATTCATCTTCATGTATCAGCAAAACAAATACGTGACTTTACACAAACGTTTTTCCCATGATGGTTACTATGCCGAAAAGCCAGGCGCCATTTTACAAGGTTTTACATTAAAAGGTTCTACCAATAAATCCATTGAATAGGCTAAACGACATATCACGCTTTGCTTTGCACACTGCATTTGGGGTGACTTTCATTGTCCTGAATTTGCTAATGGATTTGACCTTCATTCAAACATTATTGGGTGCCGGACTGACAGGACTTTGTTTGTTTTTAACCTCTATTCTTCAGAAAAAGAACACAAAAGGCTCTCTGGTTATGGGATTGTTTCATGGTGCCTATGCCTTTATTTTTGCCTTGGTAGGTCAATTTGGTGCCCTTACTTTGCTAGCGGCTGTTCTGGGGATGACATTCATGTGCTATTTCTGGATTTTTCGTCCACCATTGGCCAAATACATCAGTAAAAGAATTCTCATTTTCATCCCGACTTTCCTGCTCGTAAGTTTTGCGGCATTCTATATTAGCAGGCAATCTCCAAATGATCCTGTCGACAGTCTGGATGCTTCTTTTGAAAGTAACAGTGGGTTTCAGAAAAACAGTTCTACACTTAAAGCTAAAGATGAACTGAGGGAACGACTTGGTCTCAACAAACCTGGATTTTATTTCTCAGTAAGGACACTGGCAGACTGCGACACATTACACAAAGTTCAAAACAAGATTCATCAGGAGAATCTAGCCCACCTTACCAGAAAATATGGTAACTGGGAAGAGATTTCGGATTACTATCACAACCTTCAGGCAGGTCTTAACCAAGCACTCTTGATAGAACCTCAGGCAGTTTTCGATGAAAATTCTGATTTCAATTCAGAAGAAATTGTTGTTGACTCCAATCGCCTTTGCAAATTCAATCAGCACGAATTCGTATTCATTGATTCTTCGAGTCTACAGGAGATGAGACCTTACGGAGACAGTTCCTGGTTGGAATTTGATCTCGATCAGATTTTATCTGACGAAAGTTTAAGTGCCTTGAGTTTTGAAGAACTTCTGGATCAATCTGAGTTTAAAAACGACAGTTTGTACGTTTCAAGCTTCTCAATTGGCGCGATCTGGACGGTGAATGATACCCTCATCAGAAATTTCACGTTCAGACCGGATTCCTCAGTGGTTGGGAAATGGAGCATGGATCATCTGACAAATACAAAAAATTCACTGGTCAATGCCTACAACATTCTCCTGAGCACAAGTTTTGACAAAACCATTCAAATTCAGGCCCAGATTATTGATTCTGTTGTGACTCAAAATGAGTTCATGTCTGCCCACATTTCTTATGCAGAGAATTTCGTGAGTTCTTATGACAAGATGAAGGCCAACTCTACTCCATGGAAGAATTTTGTTCCGGCTATCTCATGGAACGGCTTCAACAACCAATACCACAACTGGTTGTTTGGTACAAAGTCATGGATCAATAGCACAGATGAAGGCACACTTGGTCTGTTAAGGGGTGATTTCGGTTATTCTTATCGAGACGGGAGACCAGTTAGAACAGAACTTTGGAGGAAGTTCAAAATGTCCTTTGAATTGGTTCTGATTTCCATTTTGATCGCTTACCTCATCAGTATTCCAATTGGGATTTTCTCCGCCTACAAAAGAGGCTCATGGTTCGATAAAGGATCAGCCCTTGTTCTGTTCATTCTGTATTCCATGCCGAATTTCTTTGTTGGACTCTTGTTGATCAATTGGTTTGCAAATCCGGATCACTTTGAGTGGTTCTATTCTTCCGGGAGTCGACCAGCAGACATGTTAGATGCTCATTACTACGGAGAACTATCTTACTGGGAGCGTTTAGAAATAAGCTGGCCTTACATGGTACTTCCAATTGTGACCTATACTTATGCCAGTTTCGCATTTATAAGCAGAGTGATGCGTGTAGGTATGCTGGAAACTTTGGAACAAGATTACATCAGAACAGCCAGGGCCAAAGGTTTATCTGAAAGAACTGTGATCATGAAACATGCTTTAAAAAACAGTTTGATTCCGATCATTACAGTATTTGCAAGCGTATTCCCGCTGGCCGTGGGAGGTTCGGTTATCATTGAAATGATTTTTGATTATCAGGGCATGGGTTGGGCTTCTTTGGATGCCATTAACAACGGAGACTATCCTATTATTATCGCTGTATTTTGTATTGCCGGTTTCCTAACCATGTTTGGCTATCTGGTATCCGATATTTTATACGCCATTGTTGATCCAAGAATATCTTTAGATAAGAAGAAATGAGTCAGTTTTTAGTCGACATATCAACACATATCCTCATTCTTGCAGTAGCAAGTTTGGTGATCGGCTATGACCTGTATAAAACGGTGGGACAAGACAGACCAGGGAGTTCCCGTTTTCTTATTCCAATTTGGAGTTTGTTTGAATGGATGCGTTTCATCAAGTATCCAATGTGGTTCGCCATCCTGATTCTTCAAGGCTACTGGCTGCCAATTTGGTGGGTAAATGCCTTGTCGTGCACATTGCTCATAGTTGCCAGTTTAACCACCTGGAAATGGTTTAATCCAATCAAACAAAAAGGGATCATTATTCTTAGTGCAACCATCTTGTTTTCCTGCCTGAATTACTTCTGGATTGAGCATCACCGAATATATCTGCTAATCGCTTTGGCCCTGAGTTCGGGAATTATTCTAAAACTCAAAGGTCTGGTTTTCGACGAAGGAAAATACAATTCAAAGCAGTTTAGCTTTCGTAAACAAACCATCCAGCAATTTAATAAGAACAAAACGGCAAAATGGTCCTTGAACATGCTCATTTTCCTGGCATTCATTGCCGTATATAGTGATCTAATTGCCAATCAAAAGCCTGTATACGCTGAGGTGAATAAGGAAGTACACTACCCTATTTACGAACACCTCATCGATCCGATGGCTTCTGTGAAGTACGATGGTAAAGACATTCCTTTTGATCAATTCGATTGGCGTCTGAACTCTGACAAAGTGGTTTGGACATTAATACCTTACTCACCTAATCAACAAGATAACTACAACCGAAACTTCAAGGGCCCCAACGACCGACAATTATACAAGAACAAAAAAGGGACGCTTGAGCCCGTGAGTGGCAAATTCCGACACAAATTAGGAACTGACAAAACAGGAAGGGATGTTAGCTCTGGTTTGATTCATGCGGCCAAAATTTCGCTCACCGTTGGTTTCATTTCAATGGGGATTGCAGCACTGTTGGGCATATTCCTTGGTGCACTGGGAGGCTATTATGGCAATCACAGCATTCGTGCACATTTGGGGACATTTATCATGGTCATTCTGGGTGTATTTCTTGGCTACTTCTATGCTTTCGTTGCACTTGAATGGCAAATTACGGAGGCCATGGATCATGACAAATCTACCACTCTATGGTACATATTGAAATTCATGATTTTCTGTGGAATGCCGTTCCTGTTCTGGTATCTCAGTCGTTTTATCAACAAACTACCTCTTCTCAAGAAGACCTACTACGTTCCGGTTGATTCCATCATAATGAGAAGCATAGAACTGCTCAACTCTGTCCCAAGACTGCTGCTTATTCTCGTTTTGGCAGCTACCTTCGAAGAAAAAAGCCTCACTCTTGTGATGATCATTATTGGCTTAACATCATGGACTGGAATTGCGCGATTCACCAGGGCAGAAATTCTTAGAATCAGAGAACTTAATTACATAGAATCTGCTCAAGCCATGGGATACTCCAACTTCAGAATTATTCTGAGACACATTTTACCAAACGCCATGGCACCTGTGTTCGTATCCATTGCATTTGGCATTGCAGCAGCTATTCTTATTGAAAGCAGCTTATCCTTCCTGAACATTGGTGTACCGGATGATGTGGTGACCTGGGGAAGCATGCTCAACGCAGCAAAACAGAATTGGGAGGCCAGCTGGATGGTTATCTTTCCGGGATTGGCTATATTTATTACCATTACAGTTTATAATTTAATTGGAGAAGGACTGAGAGATGCATTGGACCCAAAACTTAAAAAGTAAATTACTGATCGGATTGATCTTTGGATCGTTTATTAATTCCGGAAAGGCACAAGTAGCATTGGAATTGAGTTACAATCCCGGAATTGCATTTGTTCCACCTTCTATCAACCTGAATCCATCACTCACCAACGTGGGCTTGAGTGCGGTTTTCGAACGTCCGGAATCTAGCGTTGATGTAATTGGAGGCATTCATTTCATAAACCGTGGTTCCGGTGCCAGAGTTGGGATTTATCAAAATGGCAACTTTGTTCGATTCCAAAGAAACTCAGAAAACTTTTATCATGTTCACGTGCCTTTTGGTGTTCGTTTAAAGCAGGAAGAATTTTACATAGACGCTTGTGCTGCTGTGGATCGTTTCCTTTATTACAGAAAACGTGAAGCTGGTTTTGTAACGAGTGATATTCCGCCAACCTGGACCCAAAACACACTCTTCGGTCTTCACCTGGAGGCCGGACTGATGAAGCCTTTGGGTAATGGCAACGACCTCAAACTCGGACTTTACTTTTCCAATAACTTTGGAGGTGCTACCATCCCTTCCAATTTCATGAATTTGGGACTCACCGTAGCTTACAAATTCAAATTCTCAGAATCTGACTATGAAGAGGAGGAAATTGAAGAAATTGACACCTTCGAATAGCGATATTTTTTATTTTCGTACGAAACAATTAATCAACTCAAATGAAAGAAGTATATATAGTAGCAGCTGCCAGAACGCCAATGGGAAGTTTTGGAGGCGCTCTGTCGAAAGTAGCAGCCACAAAATTGGGGTCTGTTGCCATTAAAGGTGCCCTTGATAAAGCTGGAATTTCAGCTGATGCAGTGCAGGAAGTATTTATGGGGAATGTTTTACAGGCCAATCTTGGTCAGGCGCCAGCGCGTCAGGCTGCACTAGGCGCAGGCATCTCTCAGGAAGTTCCTTGTACAACTGTGAATAAGGTATGCGCCAGTGGAATGAAGTCTATTTCTTTGGGTGTTCAATCTATCGTTGCCGGAGACAATGACGTTGTTGTGGCAGGTGGAATGGAAAACATGAGCTCTGTTCCTCATTACTACAATGCAAGAAACGCCACCAAGTTAGGTGATGTTAAGATGTTTGACGGAATGGTTAAAGATGGCTTGACTGATGTTTACAATCAGGTTCACATGGGAGTTTGTGCTGAAAAATGTGCATCAGAGCATTCTTTTTCAAGAGAAGAGCAAGATAATTTCGCAATGGAATCTTACAAAAGATCAGCCGCTGCATGGGAAGCCGGAAAATTCAGTGATGAGGTCGTTCCTGTTGAAGTACCACAAAGAAAAGGTGATCCTATCGTTGTCAGTGAAGATGAAGAATACAAGAATGTAAAAATGGAGAAAATTCCAGCTTTGAGACCTGTATTCCAAAAAGACGGAACAGTGACTGCTGCAAACGCTTCTACATTAAACGATGGGGCTTCTGCCGTTGTTTTGATGAGCAAAGAGAAAATGGAGGAATTGGGCGCGACTCCTTTGGCTAAGATCGTGAGCTATGCAGATGCAGCACATGAGCCGGAATGGTTTACGACTGCTCCTTCTAAGGCAGTGCCTGTGGCATTGAAGAAAGCTGGTTTGTCTACTTCAGATATCGATTACTGGGAATTAAACCAGGCATTTTCTGTGGTTGGATTAGCCAATACAAAAATATTAGGTTTGGATGCGTCTAAGGTTGACGTAAACGGTGGGGCTGTAGCTCTTGGTCACCCGCTTGGAAGTTCCGGATCAAGAATTATTGTAACGTTGATTAACGTACTGAAGCAAAATGGTGGAAAATATGGTGCTGCCGGAATTTGCAACGGTGGTGGTGGTGCTTCTGCCATGGTTATTGAAAACGTATAAATACATCCTATATAATATTAAGAGCCTCACAGTTTGTGGGGCTTTTTTTATATCGAATAATCAAATAACACAGGCAAATAAGCATTTCTGTATCTTTTTTAAATAATTCCATTTAATTTACGATCTCATGAAAAAAGTGACCGTCATATCTTATACCACTTTGTACCGAAAAGGTGGTGCGAAATTTAAGCGTGTTGCTGAAACCATGAGAAATGAGCTTCCGTCAGAGCATTTGATTTGTCGGAGTATTGAGAGTAAAAAAGATTTGAAAGCAATATTTCATGAAGTCTCATCTGCCGGTGATCAAATTGAAGCTTTTCATTTCATAGGGCATTCGGGCATGTACGGCCCTATGTATGGCACGGTTGAATATCCTGAACAATTCAGTCCTTTTGAATGGAAACAACTTCAGATTCCATTCAGCGAAAACGCCAAAGCCTACTTTCATTGTTGTCGATCTGCCAGATGGTTTGCCAATTTCTTTGCCAATGTCTTCAAAGTAGAAACTTTCGGTTACCACTGGTATACCACATTTTCAGCAAAAAAGGACAGGTTTAAATTGGACAGATCTGAAACAGGTCCTCTCTACTCTATTGGCTGTAAAGGCAAAAAATCTCATGGCTATATTGGCAGCATCAAAAAATACCTGGGTGCTGAAGCCGAAACCATGAAATCCTTTAAACCTGAAGGCGATATAGATACCACTTACGATAAAGTAGCCGAGTTATACAATAATGTGTTCCAGGACATTAAAGTAAGACAGGATGAATGGAATTGGTTTGATGCAAAAATCCCAAGTGATTCCAAGCAGATTTTGGTAGACATTGGTTGTGGAAATGGTGCGCTACTTAATGAATTATCGTCTCGAATAGGCAAAGGCATTGGTCTGGACTTGTCCGGTGCGATTCTAAAACAGGCCGAAAAGCTGAACGCACAGAATTCTCACATCAGTTTTAAACAATTATCGGGACCACAGCTGCCTCTTGAGGATAATTCCGTTGACATCATTACTTCCATGCTGTCATTTCGTTATTTGGATTGGGATCCACTCATGGAAGAAATCAAACGCGTATTGAAGCCTAACGGCAGATTTTTAATCGTGGATATGGTAGCCGTCCCAATGAAAACGACAGAAATTCCAAGCTTTATCTCTTCCAAATACAAACATTTCAAACATAGAAAGCGGTATCCGGAATACAATCTGGCTCTGAAAAAACTGGTGAACAATCCTAACTGGAAGCACATGCTCAAATACAATCCTATTAGAAGTGAGCACGAAATGAAATGGTACCTGGAAAGCAGATTCCCTAACCGGAAAGTTGAGAAAATCAATGTAGGATACCACTCCTCCATTCTGGCATTCGACTCAGGATCTTTCGACAATATTAAAACTTTAGAACTCAGTTACCCATGACGATCGGCATACTAGATTGGGGCATTGGCGGTTGTGGATTCTATGACTTGCTACGACAGAAATCTGCCGTACCCATTGTTTATTTGTCAGATTCTGGGTATACGCCATACGGTAAAGTTCCAAAGGAAGAACTAGTGACAAGAGTAGAGAAATGTATTCGTTTTTTGAAAGACAAGGGAGCCAGCCACATAGTCATTGCCTGTAATGCTGCCGGATCAGTTGTTCAAACGGATGAGAACATTGTCAATGTGATTCAGTACGCGCTTAAAATCGTCAAACATTCTGACTACGATAAAATTGGCATAATTGGCGGTAAGAGAACCATAGAATCCGGAATTTTTGAAAGCAACAACAGCCATGTGCTTAATGTGGCTCAAAAGCTCAGTGCACACATTGAAGCAGGGAACTTATCCGGTGAAAAACTGGAAAATGATGTCAGAGAAATTCTAACTCCTTTGGAGAATGTTCAGGCCCTGCTACTCGCATGCACACATTATCCGGCGATTAAATCCGTTTTCAGGAAATACCTGCACGATTCTTGTGTTCTCCTGGATCCGGCGGAACATATGTTACACTACATTGAAGAAAACTGGGACATTAATGACTATGACGTTAAAGCTAATCAGTGGTTCACCACGGGTGACATAAATCAGACAAAACGTGCCGCACAATTAGCATTTAATGTGCATATTAGTCAAATCAACAAAATTGGTATATGAGCAATCCTTTTACAGATCATCCTAAACAAGTTGGACTAAACTATTTTACCCATTTCTTATTTGCATGGTCGGTAGTTTTCAAATTAATATACGCAACCATCGCGTGTACGATTCATTCATTTTTTCCGTTCTTGTTTACACATACAACAAGTGGGATAGTCAAACAGTTGCACAGTAAAATTGAACACAGAACTAAGTAATATGACATTTGGTATTTCAAAACTCAGCATCATTCCGGGGAGAAAAGAACCTTCGGATAAATCAGAGAACATTACACAGGTATTGTTTGGAGAACACTATTCAGTGGTCAATGAAAACGAGAAGTGGATCGAGATAGAACTGGCTCATGATCAATACAGATGTTGGATAGACAAAAAACAGCACACCGAAATTTCCAAGACTCGATTCGAAGAACTGGAAAACATGGAAAAACCCAGAACTTTGGATCTACTGGGGATTGCCAAAGATCAATCTATCGACAACTATTTTAACCTGCCTTTGGGATGTCAACTGCCGTTTTTTAGTAACGGTCATTTCGAAATTGGCACATCTTCTTTCGAATTCAAAGGAAATTTGGCGGTGGCAGATCACCACAATCTAATTCCGTATGCGCATCTCTACCTAAACTCTCCGTACTTATGGGGAGGGCGAACACCTTTTGGAATTGATTGTTCCGGATTTACACAAATGTGTTATAAATTAATTGGTGTTCAAATTCCACGAGACGCCTACCAGCAAATTGAAGTTGGAACTGTGATAGAAAACCTTGAATCCAGTGAGCCTGGTGATTTGGTGTTCTTTGAGAATGATCAAAAAAGAATCACTCATGTTGGGATTTTGATCAGTCCTGAAGAAGTAATTCATGCTTCCGGACGTGTTAGAATCGAAAAAATCGACTTTAGAGGCATCTACAATGTAGAAATGAAGGGTTATTCGCACAACCTTGCCGGTATCAGACGCGTCTTATAGACATGATACTGAAAATTTGCACTAGCCTTTGTTTCGTTTTATATTTGGGTCAGGGATTTTCACAAGAAAAGACCGTTGAATCAGATACACTGACCCCAATAGTTGATGCTCCAAGAATTTTCACTCTGGACGAACCGCTTTTCGAAAGAAGTGAAGAGGTGTCCATTTCCTGTGTCCGAATGTATAACAGATGGGGAGAAATCTTATTTGAAACGGAAAACGACTATGTTGTTCCTGAAGATTATCTGAAATACGATCAGCTTAATTTTGGTGAGTTCTACATCTTTGAAATCGTGGGCACTGACAAACAAGGCGAAGAAGTAAAATACACAACAGCCCTCCAATTTTACGGATATAGTAGTTGTGGTTAGTTCGTTTTATTGCTTAATTTTCGATCATGAAAGCAATTTTAATTCTATCTGGCGCTATCCTACTTTCTTTATCTTCTTGTAAAAAAGATGACACACACCATTCGTGTTACGATGAAACTTTGGTACATCAGAATGCTTGCACACAAGACTGTCCGGGAGTTTGCGGATGCGATGGCAACCATTACTGCAACGAGTGTGAAGCCAACAGAAGAGGCATTAAAGTTGTATCAGATCAACCTTGTCAGTAGACATCAATCGTAGTTAAATCCTTCTCTTGTATCAATGGCTTCAAGGTTAACCCCAAGGCCAAGCACAATTCGATTAACGAAATTAAAATAGCCAATGATGAGGTGTGCATCAAGAATTGCCCTGTCTTCCAGCCCTGCCTCCTTCATCTTAGAAAAATGACTATCGGTCTCTTTCCAATTTGGCGTAAGTGTCAGATTTTTTGCCAACTCACAAAGCAAAACATCCGTCTGATTTAAACCTAAAGCGTGAAAATCTTCTTTCAGTTTTTCAATCTTGTCTTCGTCCTTCCAAAAATGATTTAAGGCATCTCCATGGTGGGTTTGACAGTAATCGCAATCATTCGCTTTGGATACAATTACGGCAATCATTTCTCTTTGATATCTCCTCAATGGAGATCTACCGAACATCAAGCCTATGTAGAGATCCATATGATTCACAATGCTCTCAGGATTCAAGCTCTGGATCATATGCACATCCGCCAGTTTTCCCCTTTTGTCAATCAAATCATCATAAATCTCTCTCAATCTTCCTTCTGAAGATTCATAGTCTATTACGTCAATTCTTGCCATACTATTGATTTACTTCAGCTAAAATAATGGAATAATACCGCCAGCTAATCTATGGATAATCCTATTCATTTATGAAATTGGAAAGCCAAATAAAACTCCACTTGTCTTAAAGACGTCACCAGAACAGATTAATCTTAAATTTGAGGCATGAAGCTCACCCGATTCATTTTTTTCTCCATTCTGATCCTGGCGGTAAGTTCCTGCATCAATGAAAGTAAAGAAGCCACTCAGGATCATACGCTGATTAAGAAGAAAAAGAACGGAAATGGTGATGATGAAAGGGAGTCGAAAAAGCGAGTTGGGCAGGAATACGAAATGAAGACGCCTTTCCCCAGAAATTTGGCAGGTGTTTATTTTGTGGACAATGAATTCTGCATCACGGATCATTGTGAAGATCTAAATCCCGGTATTCTCACAAATTTTGAAAAGAAAATTCTTAAGAGGAGAAGTCAAACCTCCGAACTGACTTATGTCATTGATTCCATTTACCCCAACAACTATTTTATAGATTCCAATAGGATTGAGGTAAGTCATATGAGTATCAGGGATACCATTGATCAGGAATCTTTCGCCTTAACAATTAAATACGATAAATCCGCCAGACTTTATACCATTCATGGCCTTCCGCAGGAGATGGAATTTGACATGCTGTACGACACCCTCTTTGCCGATAGAAATCATTCCGATCATGTTCCTCATTATGCGGAAATTTGCTACTAGTCGACTAAATTTAATCATATCTTTGTGTTGAACATTTGCCAATTGAAGTATGCCAGGTATCACACTTAATTATATTACATGGGACGTTAACCCTGAGATTATTTCGGATCCAATTGCAGTGAGGTACTACGGACTTTGCTTTGTAATGGGCTTCATTCTTGGTTACCCTGTAGTGAAGAAAATGTTCGTTAGAGAGGGCGTTAAAGAAGAATTGTTAGACAAGCTTCTTCTCTACTCTATGATTGCCACTATAGTGGGGGCACGACTTGGACACGTTCTTTTTTACGGGCCTTACCACACATCTGACGGTACAGGCTATTTTGATGACCCGATCTCCATTCTGAAGGTAAATGAAGGAGGTTTAGCAAGTCATGGAGGTGTGATTGGTTTGATCATAGCCATGATTCTATATTCCCGCTATGCGTCTAAAAAGCATGTGTTATGGGGTATGGACCGGTTAGCTATTGGTGGTGCACTCGCAGCAGGTTTCATCAGGTTAGGAAATCTATTCAATAGCGAAATTGCAGGTAAGATTACCAACTCTTCTTTGGGATGGTATTTCCCAAGATATGTAAGTCCGGAAGGGAGTCCACATGAAGGCATGTCGGATGCACAACTGGCTCTTAAGATGGCCAAGGAATCTGGTATAAATCCCGCTGATGCTCATGTATTGAGGTATCCTACACAAATTTATGAGGCATCTGCCTATTTCCTCATCTTCGGAATCCTACTCTATCTCTACTGGAAATTTGATGCTGGCAGGTACTTAGGACGAATCACAGGTTGGTTCCTTGTAATGCTGTTTAGCGTTCGTGTTTTGGTAGAGTTTATTAAAGAGAATCAAGATGCGATGGATGCCACATCTGCACTAAATAAAGGCCAGTGGTTAAGCTTACCGTTTGTGGCCATAGGTGCTTTCTTAGTTTGGTATTCTTACAGGAAAGAAAGCAAATTGGTATTTGATGGCGAAATGCCAGCTGATCAGAAACCTGAATCTGCTGCAGAATTCAGCACCAAGGACACCAAGAAAAAATAACGGTTAAAGGCATAAAAAATCCCGGCTCAACCGAACCAGGATTCTTTTTAATATCTCGGTTATTCCTACAAGAAATCAACTTTTCCACTACCTAAGTTATAGAAAGCAGGCATAATTTTAAGTCTTGTATTTGCAGCATCTGCAATAATTGAAGATCTGCTCACTAAATCACCAGAAGTGATCTCAGCATTCTTCTTAACAACATCATTTACGCCTCCATCAGGACAAGCGTTGATGGCAGGATTGATGTGAGCCAACAGCATGTTTAGATTATGTCCATTGTCTCCTCCAGCTACTGCTGCTCCAACAGCTCCACAGCTCTCGTGACCTAAAACAACAATTAGGTTAACGCCAAGGTGTGCCACTGCATATTCAATACTGGCAATACTACTTGTGTTTGCAATGTTACCGGCTACTCTAATTACAAAGATTTCTCCTAATCCGGTATCAAAAGTTAATTCAGGCACTACTCTGGAATCTGCACAACTCAAAATAATGGCGTATGGCTGTTGCCCGCCTTCTAATTGAGACCTTCTTGCAGAATCATTCAATTCTCCATCCAGTTTATCCGCTACAAATCTTTCGTTTCCTTGTTTTAATCTTTCCAATGCTTCCGCACTTGACAGGTTATTTGGTGTACTCATAGTTATATATAGTTTATTGTTTGATTAGCTTTTTAGTAGACGTGTGACTTCCATTCGATATTTTAACAAAATATACACCGTCGCTCAATTCACTGATGTCAAGTTTACTCATTTCTGTGTTACAGGTGTAAACGGTTTTCCCTGAGATATCAACAATCTCAAGCTTAGTCATGCCGTTGTGCTCAATTCTTACATTATCGGAGGCAGGGTTGGGATATAGTTTAAACTCTATAAGTGACTGATCTGGTGTACTTACAAAACAACCAGAAATACAATCTGTAACTGTTACACCAATTGTGCCTGTATTTAAATCAAAATATCCGGTTCCTGTATTGTCACATATGTCCAACATTCCTGTAACGTTTCCACTGTTTGCACTTGAATTGGCAATACAGAAAACACCATCACCATCTAAATCATTTGTGTTGGCAAAATCATTGCCAACAACCACTGTTCCATCGTTATCAAAAGTAGCATTACCTCCAAGGGTATCTCCATTCCAACAATCATTGCCAATGTTTAGGTCTCTTCCTGTGGCTAAGGAGAAATCTCCAAGATTGAAGAAGTTATTGCTCACGTTCATATAAGAGGTTCCTGAAATATTGTATGTATCATCGTTCGCAAAATCTGAAGCGGTAATTTGTCCGGCGGTAGAATTAAACGTGCCGGTATTTAGCAAGGAATCACTGGTTATGTTCCCTGAGTTAGTTACGGTTCCGTCATTCCAAAAATCTCCCTGAGAAAAACTTCCTGAATTCGTAAAAGAACCTTGAATTAAAGTACTGTCTAGGTCACTGGTTGTTCCATTATTGGTAAATGAAGATCCCGCGCCTATCCACAGAGCTGTGTCCAGAGACAAGCTTCCGTTATTCGTACCTGCCGCTCCATTCGTAAATGCTAAGTTGGTAAGGCCGGTCTGACCCGAGTTAACAAAAGTTGAGTTAGTACCATCCACCAAAATGGATCTGTGTTGAGAATCTTCAATGAAGCTTCCACCGCTATTAACAGTAATTGAGCCTCCTCCGTTTACAAGCCAGTCAACGTTCATGGTCACATCATGGTTGATGATAACATGATCCATAGTTGTAGGGAAACAAGTACAATCCCATGTAAATGGATTATTGGCGTTGCCATTTGCCACAGAAGTAATTGTGGCTTGTCCAAATGAACTTAAGGCAGCTGCAACTAAAAAAAGTGAGCTTAAAATTTTCATGTAGCTAATTTTGGGTTCTTTCAAATTTAATGAATCTGAGACTAAAATCGTAGATTTTCAGACAATTATAAGTTGTTAATTTTTTGTTAAAATGCGGCACGATTGTTGTGTTAAATGGTTTCGATTGCCGTTTCTACCAAAACCAATTGGCAATCTTTTTTCAGTCCGTTAACTGAACAGCCGTGATTGACTTCACGGCTGTTTTTTTATTCATACTTTATAAGAAAGTCAATGATTGACTGTGTTTCGTAGGACCAATATGTATAATCGTGACCGTGACTATCAGGTAAAGAGAGAACAACGTCTTCAAAACTCAACTCTTGTAATTTCTTGTAGAACTCTTGTGTTTGCGATACCGGACACATTTTATCTTGTTTACCGTGTCCCAAATACAAAGGGACCTTCCACTCCTCTGCCCGGTTGTATATATTATCCTTACCTGTCCATCTTTCAGGAAATTCTTTAATTGATCCGTAAAAACCATTGTTGATCGGTTCATCCGAGATTTTGGAATGGTCAAAATCGGCCGATAAAGCCACACATGAGTTAAATGTCTCAGGGTTTTCCAAGGCAAACAAAGCCGCTCCTCTTCCTCCTGTTGACAGGCCTACCACAGAATTCGACTGGTCATTTCGTAACAGCCCAAGAGAATCCTGGATGTGGGTCATAAAGACTTCAAACATCCATTTGCGGCTTGGGAATTTTCTGTAGTTTTCAATCGTCTCAGGATACAACTCCCAATGATAAGTGGACTTACCAAAATTTGGAGTGATGATATGATATCCGTGCATCAATAACTCCTCACATAACTCTGTTTTTTCACACCATTCGTTAGGTGGCAAATTCCATCCATGAAGTAATAGTACGGATTTGATACCCTCCGTTTGATCTTTAGGTACTTTAACTGAAACGGAAACTTCATGTCCCATATAGCTTAGCAATATGGTTGTATCGCCATTTAGAAAAGCCTGCTTCTTCTCCACTTTCTCGATCATTGAGCTATCGGCTTTTTCTTTGGAAACGTGCTCGTCTTCAGTATGAACCTCATTGCTTTCCACTGTACTTTCTTCTTCACTTTCATCTGCCGAACACGCCAGCAACATAACACTACAAAGTATCCCTAAGACCTTAAACATGCTTAAAGATAGCAAGGATTATTGAATGATAAACTTTGTTGAATGTTGCCCGTCTTTTGAGATCTGAGTGATGAAATAGACACCAGAATTCAAATCTGACACATCCAGCTTTTGTTGATTAACTCCCTTGGTGGACTGGAAAGTATGATTTTGAATTAGCCTGCCGGATGCAGAAAAAATCCGGATTTCGGTTTCCATATTTCTACTCGATGAATAATCAACGGTGATGATGTCTGTCGCCGGATTGGGATGTACGGAAAATTCAAGTTCCTCTTCTATTTTAAGCACCAGGTTTTTGGAATAATCAATGGTTCCGTCATAATCTACCTGCTTAATTCTATACAGGTAATTTCCTGTACTTAACTGCTTATCCAAAAAACTATAGTGGATTGTACTGGATGAATAACCAGCTGCTTCTATTGCCTCAATTTCTATGTAATGACTTCCATCCAGACTTCTTTCGATAATGAATTTGTCTGATCCGTTTTCAGTTGCTGTCGACCAACTCAGCTCAGCGTCATTCCCCTTTTTCCTAATATCTGCACTCAGCCATTCAACCGGCAAAGGAGATGGCCTGGTAATAAAGATGTCGTCCACAGCAAACGAAGGGTCTGTTCCCACACCATCTGCATTGTTTTGCCACCTGAATCCAATTTGCACATTCGCATTGTTTTCCAGAGCAGCTGGCAAGGCCAAAGAGAAAGAAGTCCATAAACCTTGTTGGAATCCTGTACAAACCACACCACCACAACAAAGCGTTTTAGCTAAATTGGTCCATAAGGTCCAGCCGCCGCCGTCATTGTACCATAACTCAGCATTGTCATTTGCGGCATCTCCAAACTCCATATAATTAAAGGTAATGGTCATCCCTGTGTGCCCAACCGTACTAAAACTTGCAGATTCAGATCTTACATTTGTTGTTACATCAGAACAAAAAGCAGGGAGAAAATCACAAACCAGGCACCCCGGTAAACAAACGGTAGAAGCATCATATGCTGCTCCAACGTCTCCGACAGTAGTAGACCCAACATGCAAACTATTATCACCGGCACCGGCGGCTCCACACGAACCAGCAGCCAAACCTGCTTCTGTACTTGAAATGTAAAATATATTGGGAGTGATTCCCTGAATCCCTATGGTATTATTTGTAGTCCCCCAATTACTCCCTGCTCCGCTATTTCCATCAAAATCTTCTGACCACACAACTATTTGCGCCTCAAGCTTTAAAGCACTAAAGGTCAACACAACCAGCCAGGTAAATTTCGACAAAATGTTCATCTTGAGATGTTTCTGTTAAATTTACCCCGGTGAATACGCAATTACAAAAAACAATTTCTTTCATTTTTCACTTCTAAATGTATTCTAAAGAGGAAAAAAAGCGACTTAATCAGGAATTCTGGACAGCATTTGGCAGTTTTATGAAGCCCTGTGAATCAGCGTTTCATAAAAAAGTTAACTGGTCTAATTACAAAACCGGGGTGAGACAGATTTACGCCAGGTTTGTGGTAGAACACAAGTGCTACGAATTCAAGATAGAGATCCAGGATAGAGATGACATGATTCGCTCACTTTTTTATGAGCAATTTGAAGAATTGAAATCCGTTTTACAGAGCGAATTTGATACTGCATTGAACTGGAAAGCTTCTCATGAAAATGAGTTTTATGAAGTTTCTGCAAAAATTTTCATTTCTACGGAAGAATACAATTACCACAACAAGGCTCATTGGGGGGAGCTGTTCTCCTTAATGAGATCACATATCACGGCTTTCGACAGGTTTTGGTTAGACTGGAAAGATACTTTCGTAGAACTGGCCAAATAATTAGTTCAATTCTATTCCAACCGGACAATGGTCCGAGCCCATAATCTCGTTTAGAATAAAGCTGTCCTGTACTCTATTCAAAATGGCTTCCGAACTTAAGAAATAATCAATCCGCCAGCCCACGTTTCTCTCTCTTGCAGCGGCTCTATAACTCCACCACGAGTACTTGATTTCATCTTTATTGATGTGTCTGAAAGTATCTACAAAACCAGCATCAATGTGTCCCTGAATGCCATTAATTTCTTCCTGCATGTAGCCAGCAGACTTGTTGTAATTGGGTTTTGGATTCTTCAAATCAATGGCCTGATGAGCCACATTTAAGTCTCCACACACAATTACAGGCTTTTTGGCCTCAAGTTTTTTCAAATAAGCCCTGAAATCATTGTCCCAGGTTTGTCTGTATGGCAAACGAGCCAATGCACTTCCTGAATTTGGTGTGTAAACGGTCACCAAATAGAAATCGGCATATTCTGCTGCAATTACCCGGCCTTCCTGATCATGTTCTTCGATTCCCATATCATTTTCCACACTCAAAGGCTTTTCTTTAGTTAAAATGGCCGTTCCTGAATAACCTTTCTTTACCGCGGAATTAGAATACAAGTGGTAACCATTTATTGGCGACAAAGCTTCTGCCACCTGATCGTCCTGAGCTTTAGTTTCCTGAAAACAAATAATGTCGGGAGACATCTTTTTCAAAGACGATTCAAAATCTTTCTTCATAACAGCACGGATGCCGTTTACATTCCAGGAAATAATTCTCATAATTTGTGTATTAATTCAATCTACTTGTCAGACGAATTTATACATCTCAAACCGATGATCAAAGTGAAAAAGGTAAATTTTAACGCCTTCTTGTAGTCATCATGAAGCCTTTCTGTCCTCCAAGCTTCTGTAGACTATAGGTAAAGCTTACCATAAAGTATCTTCCGATAGAATTCGTTTTAGTTTCCTGCAAATAGTTCAGGTTTGCTGTTCTCGAAATTCCTCTGTTCTGATTAAGAATATCAAAGGCTTCAAACTTCAATTCTCCCTGTTTTTTCATTAAATAGGTAGAGATAGACGCTTTTAGCAATGGAATTACGGTTACCTGATCAAACGCTCTGGAATTGTACTGACTGTGATCGTATGATGCTCTCAAAATCCAATTTTCCTTGATATTAACCTTCGCATCAACATACGCAGTAATTGTAGTAAATACCTGATCTGAGTAAGTTGAATTGTCGTAAGTTGTTTGCGTTCCTGATAAAGTAGTTCCTACGGCTATATCAACTTTCGATTTCTTGGAGTTTTCAGCGGACAATGTAAAGCTTCCGTTCTGAGAGTTTATGGCATCTTCCACATCATTCACGAAGAAATACCCTCTGGAAATACCTCCGTTGAAGTGGGCACTCATTTTCATTTTCAGTTTACCTAATTTAAATGGCGAGTAATAACCGGTATAGATGAAAGAACTGATATCCGTATCAACATTAATCGGGCTGCTTATCTGAATAAACTGAGGAGTGATGGTTGTGGCATACTGGATTTTATCTTTTGTATAGCCAAAGTTTCCACCACCGTAGAATCCACTCATGCTAAACTGATTGAATTTACCTCCATTTAACCCAATTGAGTGCTGATATTCTGGTTTTAGGTTTGGATTTCCTAATACAATGTTAAACGGATCGGAATTGTCCACTTTCGTTTGTAATTGAGTCATTGTAGGAATATTGACATCCGTGTTGTAGTTAATTCTCAACCTTGCTGTTTGATTAGGTCTGAATTTGATGGTTAAATACGGTAGTAGGTTGAATACGCTGAAATTGACATTGTCCTGATACAAATCAGTTCCTTCGAGATACGACCACTTGGCGTTTACTCCCGGATTAAAGTTCCATTTGTCTTTGATCCATCTGAATGCTGCTCCGGTTTCAGTATAGCTATAGCCTCTGTTGAAATTACTGGACAATGGTAAGTTGAAGGTGGACACTGAATTGATCTCGTTGCTATTATCGAATACAAAGTATTTATTGTCGTTCACATCCTCTCCATGAGATGCACTAAGCATCAGGAACTTACTTTTTCCCAATGGCTCCGTATAGGTTATTTCACCGTTCCAGTTATGGCCATCTCCAAAGTTGATGATGTCCTGATTGAGTGTGTCGTAGGCAGTCGTCCCTCCTACTTCAAACTGACTGGTATTATTCAGGAATCCTGTGTAATCTTCTGTGGCAATACCTCCATTCATTTCCACAACAAAATTCCTACCTACTTTTTTGAACTTATTTCGATAAATCAGACTCAAATCACCCGAATAGTTAAATCCATCATATCCGCTGGTTCTGCTTCCTGAGTTCAAAGTCACGTTTTCAGAAGTTCTGGTGATGTTATTATAGCTCGAGCTAAAATCGTCTGTTGCGTAACTTCCGCTTCCCATTAAAGTAATTTCTCTTAATGAATCGATATCCAGATCATATCTGAAATTCACCCTGTGCGTCCACTGAGTTGTATTTTCATCGGAAGTATCCAAAGTCGTATATGTACTTGTATCGAGAATGTTGTTTCTAATTTGAGTTTGATTCAGTACCGTATTTGCGCGATACGCGAAATAACTGACATTGATTTTAGACTTTTTGTTGAATTCGTGATTGAAATTTAGTCCACCTGAACCTGTGGTAACCAAACCATTTCCAAGACCTCCGGAAATATTCATTCCCACGTTATCTGAATTGAAACGGAAGCCGCCACCACCACTTTTAAAGAGCTTCTTTGCGCCTCCCATGAAGCTGACATAATCTTCCCATGAGAAACCGTCTTCACTGGTATTGTTCCCCATTCCAATTATAGAGATTTGAGATTTCTTGTTGAATTTGTTGTAATTCCCTTTCAATTTGAAACGGTTGTCTGGTGCACCGTATCCGGCCAAAAACTTGCCAAAGGCCCCATTCTTCTTATCTTCTTTTAATTCAATATTAATGGTTTTGGAAGTTGTGCCATCGTCCACTCCGGTAAAATCAGAAGTTTCTGATTTTTTATCATAGACCTGAACTTTCTTAACTGCATCTGCAGGTAGATTCTTGGTTGCAACCTTAGGGTCGTCTCCAAAAAATTCCTTGCCATCCACATATATTTTGGTAATGTCTTCACCTTGTGCTTTTACGTTTCCATCTTTGTCTACCTCAACACCAGGCAATTTCTTTAAAAGGTCTTCTACCGGTGCATTCGGATCTGTTTTGAAGGCTGCCGCGTTATACTCCACCGTATCTTCCTTAATTAAAACGGGAATATGTTCAGCTGTAATGTCAAGTGTATTCAGAAGTTCATCATACATAGAGATCTCGCCATAATCTTTAAAAGGCGCTTCAGAGGTTAGCTCCAGCTTCTCTTCGAAATTGGCATAACCTACCAATACTATTTTCACCAAATACGTCCCTGCATTTTCAAGATCAACTTTAAAGAAACCGTCGTCATTGGTAATTCCGAATCCAACCATGGTTGAATCCGCCGGATCCAGTGCCGCGACCGTGGCATATGGTAAGGCTGCTCCTGTTGAGTCCAGAACCGTTCCTTTAAAACCGAAGGCATCCTGTGCCCTGGAGACAAACCCACACGACACTAAAAATAATAGTAGAAGTAATTTTTTCATAGTTAGAACATTCTCATTCCCGAAGGCATTTTCCTTCCGGATCTTTCCTCGAATTCTTTGATTTTATCCGCAACAAGCTTTTCAAACTCAGCCTGAGTCATTTCTTTGCCTTTGGTTGGCTTTTTAATCTCATCATCAGAAACTTCTCTCTTATCAAGGTTCACCGTTTCAATGACAATTGATGAATCTTTGTTCATCATTTCCAAAATAAGTCCGGGTAAAGAACCGTAGCCTTCTGGTCCTAATTGAACTGGCATGGTAGGCGTAAACCAGGCAGTATATGTAGAATTGGTATCTGTGTACTCAGCACTGATACATGGCAAGCCTTTTATTTTTTTAGATTTTCCGGTAATCTTCCATTTATAAGTTTCGATTTCATCACTCACCAGATAAGTTTTTCCAAAAGCGTCTACCTTCTTTAGAACCTGCTTGGTCTTAAGATCAGTATGTCTTTTGTTGTCCGGCTCACCTCCAAAGGGACCTCCTCCCTGATCGTCTGCAGTTACAGCTTCTTTCTCCTTTTTCTCGTATATGGCTTGATTTTCATTAAATCTTAGCAGTTTATGACTTGTTCTGAATTCTGGAACGAAACTTTTGTACTGCTCCATCTCTCCTGTCATGAACTTGTGCACATTGACGGTCATTTTGTACTCAATTTCACCGGATTTTTGAGCAATTACCTGAACAGATGAAAAAACAAGTGAGCCTAATAATAGAAGTGTTTTCATGGTGTCTCTTTTGCACAAAGTTAAGATTCTAAGTACAAAACGCTTGTTAAGGTTTGTTAATAGATTCACCCGGCTTTGACAAAGTGAAAAGAGAAAGGTTTAATTGGACCTAAAATTTTCCTGCGATTTTTTGTTTCATCTGATCCATAGACATTTCTTCCAGCATAGACAGATCAACAACCGGCTTATCGCCAACTAACAAATCCTTCATGCCAAATTTAACTTTGGATTTGTCTTTGGAAACGGCATAAACGATAAGGGTAACTCGTTCTCCTACAGGGATATTTTCAAACTTGGCAGACTTTTCTTTTTTGTAGACATAACCCGGCATTACAGATTTAATATCGTGGAAAACCATTCTTACGGCTACTGAAGTTGTTGTATCAACTACTACTAACATATTTGTTTTGTTTTCCACTTCATAAAAACGGTCACAATTGATCCAATCCAGTTTACTTGAAGAGAGAACGTGTGCTCCCTGAGTTCCCGCGGGTGCATTAACAGGTCCACTTCCTCCAAGCACCACTCCATCAATGACTCCGGATAATCTTGACATCTCAGGATCATATTCTTCCCATTCTCCTTCAGACTCTATCTCACGCCCCAAATCATTCAGTGGAGCCACCTCTGCCAAAGCAGTTGCATCTTCAAGTTTTTGATCAAAGTATTCCTGAGCAGAGAGGTTGGTCGTTTCTACCCCATCGCGTTTGGATAAATTCCAATTCAACAAACCACTTTTTTCCTTTCCATGAAAAGTTTGCATCTCATTATGAATTTGAGAATTTGGCATGTAAACGGTTATTTGTCTGCCAGAGGCCAATCTCAACTCTCCTTCTGAAGAATAGATTTTCACATGAACCATCCCGCCGGAAACCAACATCTTATTTCCGGCCACAGTACATAAATCGGCTGCTATGATGTCATCTTTATCATAAAATTCGGCAACGCAAATCTCTGCATTGGTCACTTTTGGCTTTTGGCCGTTCTTTAACACCAGAGCATTGGCTGGAATCTCAATAACGGTACCTTGTCTGAAAGCCACCAGGTTGTGCTCGGTAATATAAATCTGAGATGATTGACAATCAATTTCCTCCCAGGGACGATTGGCCAAATGGGTTGGTTCGTCAGGTTTAGGTGTTTTAAAAACAGACAATCTGTACACACCTTGCTCATTGCATTTGCCATCCCTCACCTGTTTAGATAAAACCCAACGATCTGGCATCACTATGTATGCCTGGTGTTGAATCAATACTTTACCGTGAATCAAACCATTCGTTCTGATATATTCCTCCGTTTTAGATGCCCTTAAGTAACTTATACTATCCTGTACAGGAATTGGCAAGGCTACCTCTTCATCTGATAAAAACCTTAGTATGTACAATTCGTTAACCGCTTGTTCGGTACACATTTTTTTAATGTACTCCTTAGTACCATCAGATAAGTTGGTTGCTTTGAAAGCAAAATTGATTTGTTTGTCGTGCTCAAGGCTCAAAGAAGGTAAACAAGATAGTACGAATAAGACTAGTAGAGTTTGTTTCATAGCTGGTTATTTTGTTGTTTGTGAGGCTATAAATCCAATTTAGTAACTTTTTTTCAAGTGCAGGGTTACCTTTTTAATTCGGCTGGTATATAAGGAAGAATTAAAACCTATAGAAAATGAAACATGTATTTAGAATCATGCTGTTAGGACTGGTGGTAACAACAGCATCTTGTGAAGACAAGAAAGAAGACAAAGAAGAAACAACCGATAAGGATAAAATCGAGCAGCAGGACAATATTTTGGAGACGGATTCTACAGAAAATCCAATTGATGATCCACATGACGATAATATTCCAATTGACAGCGCAGCGGTAGACAGCCTATAAAATGGCATTCGGATTCTGGAAAAACCTCAGCTTAGCTGGGGTTTTCTTTTTTTGAACTCTTTGTTTCAAATTCTATTAACTTTGAGGCCTCAATCGGGATGTAGCTCAGTTGGTAGAGTGCACGTCTGGGGGGCGTGAGGCCGCAGGTTCAAGTCCTGTCATCCCGACTTTTTAAATCTGAGTTTATTTCCGATTAATACAATTTCAATTCGACTTTTACACCCTGACCATCACTCCTGTTATCTATTTGAAGTGTGTTTTTTGAGTTCGCCAGCTTCAATCTTTTACGCAATATGGAGAGTGCTTTTGAGTTCTCTTCCGGTTTTTCTTTCATACCAATGCCATTATCGAGAATAAGCATGCATATATGGTCTTCCCGTTTTTCACACCTTATCACTACTTCCCCTTCAAAGTCAATATTAGAAATACCGTGCACAATGGCATTTTCAACAAGAGGCTGAAGAATCAATGGAGGAACTTTTTGCTGTTTTTCCTCATCACTCAAACTACACTCGATCTTATAATTCAATCGGTCCTTAAAACGTAGTTTCTCAAGAACTATATACTTCTCTGTGTGCTCAATTTCACTGGAAACAGCAATGCTTTTTTCAGATATTCTATTCATTAGAACACGCATGTATGTCGCCACCTCAGATAAATAGTAGATGGCGTCCTGATCTCGTTTTTGAACTATCAAAGATTGGATGGACACCAAAACATTGAATATGAAATGTGGCTTCATTTGAGACTTAAGGATGTGTTCTTGCTGCCATTTGAATTTTAATTTATAGCTAGAACGCCACCACAAAACTAGCAGCACCAAAGAAATCAGAATTAATATCAATAAGACCGTGAGGTACTTCTGGTCCTTAGTTTTGGATTTCTGATCTCTGAGCTCAATGTCTTTTGCCATAGAACGCATTTCATATTTTGCCAGGCGCTCCTGATTCTCCAACTCTGTCTGCTTTCTAATGAGCAAAGTTTTGTTTTCAAGATTTATGACACTATCTCTGGCCTCTACATAGATTTCATACATGTGAAGCGCCAGTTTGTGATCGTTCTGACTTTTGTAAATCAGATATAGAATTCGGGCAGCATTTTTCAATTCGGAGATGTGTCCCATCTTCTGACACAATTCAAACCCTCTCTTAGCGTATTGATAAGCCAAAACAGAATCACCGGTATGATATAAAATCTTAGCGTAATGAATGCTACTGCGTGCAATTCCCTCGGAATGATTCAGAGATTCGTATAAGTTGACACTTTCCTTGCTGTAGCGTTCGGCTTTAGCTGTATCCTTTTTAGCCATATAGGCTTGTCCAAGGTTATTTAACGATCTGGCAACACCTATTTTATTGTCAATAGATTTCTCTATCTCATAACTCTCCAGATAATACGGAATTGCTTTGTCATAATCGTTTTGTTTGCCATATGATCTGGCAATATTGTTCAAATACAAAGCTTCCTTGCTTGGGTATTCTAACTTTCTCGCAATTCTAAGTGCTTCTTCATAATATCTCAGTGCGGATTGATACTCTTTCATCTCCAGAAAAAGGTCACCAATGTTGTTATTGCTCATCGCCATATTCTCCTCACTTCCGTTTTCCTTTAAAAACTCAATGTTCTTGGCATACAACTTTATGGCTTCTTCAATATTCCCTTGATTCACTTCAATCAAGGCTATGCTATTATAGCACAGCACAACACCATTTGGATTGTTATTATTTAAATAAAGTGAGAGACATTTTTCGTAACCTGCTTGCGCTTTTTCGTTGTTTCCAAGCCAACGATTGACCTCTGCCATATTAAATGCGATATCAACTAAACCAGGTTCGTTATTCAAGGCGGTATATATTCCTGAAGCAGTGTTAAAGTATTCAAGAGCTTCATTTAATTCCCCCATATCCATATAGGTCAATCCCAGTCCGGCATAACTCCTTGCCTGCCCTATGCTGTCTTTACTTGCCTCCGATATATTTAGACTCTCTCTATAAAGATCGAGAGCCTGATCGTAATGTCCCTTCGAAATTTCTACCAATCCCAAATTTGTAATTGCGTCAATAAGATAAGGCGTAAGTTTCCTTTTCTCCTCCTCATCAGTTCTCTCCATTTCTTTTTTTATAAAATCGAACTGATAAGTCTGGTACTTTGTCCAATAAGAATGGATCAGGTTGTCGCAGATATGTGAAAGCGATTGAATCTTTATTAAATTATCGGAACTTGAGTGATACACCGACAGACAGCTGTCCAGTAGTTCTTTGTCCTGCTCGCTCAAATCGGAAACAGGGAGATTGTCTATCAAGTAGAAATCCTTATTTGAGGGAGCTTGAGCATGAATTCCGGCTGTAAGGACCAGCGCAAGAAAAATGAATAATGTAACTCTCAAGACCAATTAGATAAGCTTTAGTTTGAATTTAGCCACTACCTGACTTTTGTACTTTCTGGAAATAGGAATCAGATTTCCATTTTTCAAACAGATTGCGCTCTTTTTTAGCAACACAGTTTCAATGTGATTCTGATTAATTAGATGCGATTGATGCACTCTTATAAAACCGTTTTCCGCGAGTGTCTCCTCAAATATCTTAATGGTTTTTGCAACGACAATTCGTGTGTCATTTTTTATGAAAACCACAGTATAATTCCCATCCGCTTCACACCTCACAATGTCTCCCAAAGTTGTAATATGCAGCTTGTCCTTCGATGGAATCCCTAGTTTTTTCAACTTAGAAAGTTCAACTTCCCCCTCTTCTTTTTCCCTAAGACCTATGCTTTCTATTTCTTCGATCAAATCTTTTATCGATTTTTTAAGGTTGATAGGGTTTATTGGTTTTAGAAGGTAATCATCAACTTTGAACTTAAATGCTTTTACTGCAAACTGTTCGTGAGCTGTGATCATAATGACCTTGGTATTGGGCAAAGAAACCTTTTCTAATATGTCGAACCCATTTCCATCAGACAGGCTCACATCCAGAAGAAGAATGTCAGGTCTTACAGAAATGAGGCCTTCTTCGCACTCCTTTACACTGGAATAAGTTCCAATTAATTCTACGAATGGACAGTATTCCTGCAAAAAACTACGCAGGGTGATTTGAGAGTCAATTTCATCATCTACTATCACCACACCATACTTTCTCATACAGAACTACAATTTAAATCAATGATACAATAAATGTGTCAAAGGCTTTTACAGCTATTGTTCAGAAATAAAAAAATAACGACCAGGAATTAGTATCAGGTCGAAACTGTGATTATTCAACAATTATGCAGTCAGTTAATCACAGAAAATGCTTCATACTAAATACCATCTTTTGCCTGATAGAAGCCGGTTTGCCTTCCCGTAAATTCGCAATAAGACTTGAATCACTACTAAAACAAAAAACGCCATAATATGAAAAAAACTGTCTTAAAGTCTCTCCTTGTGTTTGGTTTTTTGGGAATTTTCACTCAAAAAGTATCCGCACAATCTTTATCTGCCGGAGATATTGCCTTTATTGGTTACAACACCGATTCTCCAGATGCTTTCTCAATTATTACTTTAACCGATATTCCAGGTTCTGAAGAAATTTACTTCACAGATCAAGGAATTGTAAATGCTACCACTTGGCTGACAAATGGGGAAGATCATTGGCGTTTTACAGCTCCAGCTGGAGGGATAAGCTGCGGAACAGTTATCAATTTTCAAGACGCTGGAACTTCCGTTACTGTTACAGGTGTAACAGGTGCGAGCATGGTTTGGTTATCTGGGGGAGTTACCAATAATTTTAATTTATCCGCGGGAGATCAAATGATGGCATATCAGGTATCTACTCCCGGGGTTCCTGCTTCTCCCAGCAGTGCCACTTTTATTGCAGCAATACATGGTGATGATGGAGCTGGGACTTGCCTGGATCTGACAACGGGCTGGAGTATGTCTGCCTGTGTCTCCGCCACCTCAGAATCTATAGTACCGCCTGGCCTCACAAATGGAGTGAACTGTGTATCATTGTTTCCCGCTACTTTGACCGAACAGGATAATGCAAGATACAATGGAACCCTAACCGGAACATCTTCAGTATTAAGAGGATTAATTAATGATAGAACTAATTGGATTAGTGATAATTCAACACCTTATAACATAAGTCCGGGTAGCTATTCTCCTTCTGTTACTTGTGCAGCACCATGTACCTCTCCTGATGTACCTACTGTTTCAGCAAGTTTAACATCTATTTGTCAGGGAGGCAGCACCACACTGAGCTGGGCAGGAGCCAACTTAAATGATGCTACCAACTGGCACATATACACTACTAACTGTGGAACTGGTCAAATAGCTTCTCAAACAGGAACATCTTTAGTTGTTAATCCAACTGTGACTACCACATACTTCATCCGTGGAGAAGGTGGTTGTGTAACTCCAGGATCATGTGGACAAGTAACCGTGACTGTTAACGTTAATCCAACAGTAACTTTCACTGCTCCTGCAGATCTATGTATTGATGCAGGTGTGCAGGCTGGATTAGGAAGTGGATCACCTACAGGTGGTGTATACTCAGGTCCAGGTGTAACAGATGATGGAAATGGTTCGACTTACTCATTCGATCCGGCAGCCGCCGGCGTAGGAACACATACTATTACTTACACATTTACAAATGGTAGTGGCTGTACCGGCAATGCAACGGATAATGTAGAAGTATTTGCCCTACCTACTGTGACTTTCACTGCCCCATCAGATTTATGTGTGAACGCAGGTGTGCAGGCAGGTCTTGGAGGCGGAAACCCTACAGGTGGTGTGTATTCTGGTCCAGGTGTAACTGATAACGGGAATGGAATGACATACTCATTTGATCCGGCTGCGGCTGGTGTTGGTACACATACCATCACTTATACGTTTACCAATGCAAATGGCTGTACAAGCAATGCAACAGATAATGTAGAAGTATTTGCCCTACCTACTGTGACTTTCACTGCCCCATCAGATTTATGTGTGAACGCAGGTGTACAGACTGGATTGGGAAGTGGATCACCTACAGGTGGTGTATATTCCGGACCAGGTGTGACGGATAATGGAAATGGTTCGACTTATTCATTTGACCCGGCAGCAGCTGGTGTTGGTACACATACCATCACTTATACGTTTACCAATGCAAATGGCTGTACAAGCAATGCAACAGATAATATAGAGGTATTTGCTCTTCCTACTGTGACTTTCACTGCTCCGGCGGACCTATGTGTGAACGCAGGTGTACAGACTGGATTGGGAAGTGGATCACCTACAGGTGGTGTATATTCCGGACCAGGTGTGACGGATAATGGAAATGGTTCAACTTATTCATTTGACCCGGCAGCAGCTGGTGTTGGGACGCACACTATTACATACACATTTACAAATGTAAATGGTTGTACAAGTAGCGCAAATGATGATGTAGAAGTATTTGCTCTTCCAACCGTAACCTTCACCGCTCCTGCAGACCTATGTGTGAGCGATGGTGTTCAGGCTGGCCTTGGAGGTGGAAACCCGACAGGTGGTGTGTACTCGGGAACAGGTGTAACAGATGACGGAAATGGAACTACCTATTCTTTCGATCCAGCTGCAGCCGGTGTTGGGACGCATACTATTACATACACATTTACCAATGTAAATGGTTGTACAAGTAGCGCAAATGATGATGTAGAAGTATTTGGTTTACCTACTGTGACTTTCACAACTCTTGCCGATTTATGTGTAGATGCGGGTGTGCAAACAGGATTAGGAAGTGGATCACCTACAGGTGGAGTATACTCAGGAACTGGTGTGACGGACGATGGAAATGGGATGACTTACTCGTTTGATCCGGCTGCGGCTGGTGTAGGTACGCATACAGTTACTTACACCGTGGGGGTGAGTGGTTGTTCAAACAACGCCAGTGACAATGTGGGAGTATTTGACTTGCCAACCGTAGCATTCACCGCACCATCGAATCTATGTGTAGATGCGGGTGTTCAGACAGGATTGGGAAGTGGATCACCAACTGGCGGTGTATACTCAGGAACAGGTGTGACAGATGATGGAAATGGGATGACTTACTCTTTTGATCCGGCTGCAGCTGGCGTTGGCACGCATACTATTACCTATACACTTACCAATGCAAATGGATGTACCAACTCAGCAAGTGATGATGTAGAGGTATTTGCTCTTCCAACCGTGACCTTTACTGCACTCGCAGACTTATGTGTGAGCGATGGCGTTCAGGCAGGTCTTGGAGGTGGAATCCCGACAGGCGGTGTATACTCAGGAGCAGGTGTGACAGACGATGGGAACGGAACGACTTACTCGTTTGATCCGGCAGCAGCTGGTGTTGGCACACATACCATTACCTACACATTTACCAATGTAAATGGTTGTACAAGTAGCGCAAGTGATGATGTAGAAGTATTTGGTTTACCTACCGTAACGTTCACTTCACCGACAGATTTATGTCTGGATGCAGGAGTACAAACAGGTCTCGGAAGTGGCTCCCCGACCGGCGGGATATACTCGGGGGCTGGGATCACTGATGATGGAAATGGAACAACTTATTCATTTGATCCGGCAACAGCTGGTATGGGTACGCATACCATTACCTACACGGTAGGAAGCAGTGGTTGTACCGCCAATGCCAGTGATGATGTAGAAGTATTCTCATTGCCTTCTATCACAGTTGATTTGGTGACAGACGCATTATGTTCTGATTCATTGAATGGTGCCATTGATGTGACCACAAGTGGCAATGGTACCCTGACTTTTGATTGGGACAACGACGGTACCGGAGACAATGATGACACAGAAGATTTGTCAGGTTTAGCCGATGGAACTTACACTCTAGTGGTAACAGATGTCAACGGATGTACTTCAAGTAGTACATCCACCGTATCAGAACCAACTCCTGTTGCCATTACTGTGGATAACACAACTAATCCAAGCGCATGTGGCGCCAGTGATGGTGGTATTGATGTATCTGTTTTAGGTGGTACTCCAGGAACAGGCTATACTTTTGATTGGGACAATGATGGTACTGGTGATAATGACGATACTCAGAATTTATCTGGTTTGGCAGCAGGTACTTACATCCTAATGGTAACAGATGCCAATGGTTGTCCAGGAACAGCGACTGCTTCAATCAGCGATCCGGCAGCTCCAACGATCACCTTTGTTGCATTGGCAGATTTATGTGAGAATGAAGCTGTGCAAACAGGTTTAGGTGGTGGAACTCCAACGGGGGGAACATATTCAGGAACCGGAGTCACAGATGATGGAAACGGTACTAGTTACTCATTCGATCCTTCAAGTGCTGGTGTAGGCACGCACACCATTACATACACTTATACTGATGGGGCTGGTTGTACAGGATCAGGAAATGATGATGTAGAAGTGTTTGCAGTTCCTGTGATTAATTCTTCGACTGTAGACCACATCACCTGTTCAGGATATGGCAATGGTAGTATCAATGTGGTAACCAGTGGAACGGGGATAAGCTATGATTGGGATATTGATGGCACTGGTGATTTTAATGATCCTCAAAACGTTGCCGGATTAGACTCTGGAAGCTATGTACTTACAATAATGAACGCCAACGGATGTACGGCTAGTGAAACATATCTCATTACAGAGCCTTCAGCAATATCTCTTTCAGCAACATCTACAGATGAAATGTTAGGATCCGATGGAACCATTGATTTAACAGTATCTGGCGGCACACCTAACTATGTATTCGATTGGGACAATGATGGTACTGGTGACAATGACGACACCGATGATTTATCTGGATTAACAGCTGGTAGTTACACTGTGATCGTTTATGATGACAATGGCTGTTCTGACACACTTACAATTGATGTTGGTACTCAGGTATCTGTTCCCGATATGGATGACCTAACGTTCAATATGTACCCTAATCCATCGCAGGGTTCATTTACCATTGAAATGTCGCTTTTACCTTCAAATATGTCAATCGAAATCACCACAATTGAAGGTAAAACAGTGCTAAAAGAAGAAGTTATTAGTAATAAACAAAATTTCAACCTGGATGGCATTGAAAAAGGCATCTACTTAGCTATTTTACGCTCTAACAATCATAAGTGGAGTACTCGTTTGATTATTCAATAAGTCTCTCACAAATTCTTGTTTGTTTTTCAAACCCCACCTGAGACCAGGTGGGGTTTTGTCGTTATAATGCATGGAATAATTTAACCTTGATATTTTCCTGTGATGGAAATAATCAAAACATTTTGTCTTATTTTTCATTTCATGATTGTCATAAAATAAAACACAATGCAGGAATTCTTATTAATTCTAAAAGGTGATGGCATGAATCACCTATCTCCATCAGAACTTCAAGAGATCATGGCTGATTACAAGTCGTGGGTAGAGAAACTCGGAGACAGTTACCTGGGCGGGCAAAGGCTTGAGAACAATGGTGCCTTGCTCAAAACCAAATCTGAAAAAATTATCACAGATGGCCCCTTTCTGGAATCCAAAGAAATTATTGCCGGCTACTTCCTCATACAGGCAAAAGATCAAAATGCCGCCAATCAAATAGCGCTTTCTTCTCCGCATTTAGGTCTGTATACAATTGAAGTTCGTCCCATTGCTTTCCCAAAAATGCAATAAGCTTGAGTAGGTCAGAAAATCAAGTTGTTGAGCAAATTTTCAGGGCAGAATATGGCAAGGTACTCGCTATCATTACCAAGCACCTTGGAACCTCATATTTTCAGTTGGCAGAAGATATTGTACAGGACACACTAATCTCAGCCATGACCAATTGGAGCGTTAATGGTATCCCCAAAAACAAAACTGCCTGGCTGGTTCAGGTTGCTAAAAGGAAAGCTATTAACGAGATTAAGAGAAGACAGATGATGCAAAAACATCATCAAGGTGACTTTTTTAATGACAACGTAGAAAGCACAGGCAAAGATGTCTTTTTGGACAATGAAATTGAAGACAGTCAGCTGAGAATGATTTTCACATGTTGTCATCCCAACTTAAATCTGGAGTCTCAGATTACCCTAACACTTAAAACGCTTTGTGGTTTTGGAGCTAAGGAAATCGCCCGATCTCTGCTTACTAATGAATCCACAGTTAGTAAGAGGCTATATAGAGCCAAATCAGCTCTCAGAGATTTGTCT
Source organism: Parvicellaceae bacterium (assembly GCA_965230535.1). Classification (GTDB taxonomy): domain Bacteria; phylum Bacteroidota; class Bacteroidia; order Flavobacteriales_D; family JAUILH01; genus JAUILH01. Next base: position 283,760 of record OZ246010.1, read on the forward strand.
TTTCAGGTACCTCAGGGAAATGAATTGAACGAACGACTTGAAGCAGTTGCCTTAACTCTATATCTCTTATTCAATCAAGGTTATAATTCTTCCAGTCTGGACAAACTTATTCAAAAAGACCTTTGCCTTGAAGCCATCCGGCTATGTAAACTTGTAACCTCAAAATTTCCAGATGCCAAAGAAGTTAAGGCTTTGCTGGCGTTAATGTGCTTGCACACCGCAAGATTTGAAGCAAGGCTTGATCACAATGGAGCACTTATCTTGTTTCAGGATCAGAACAGAAATAAATGGAACCATGAAATGATAAATATTGGTATGCAGTACTTTCAACAATCCCTTCATGGAGAAGCTTTATCTGCCTATCATATAGAAGCCAGAATCGCCGCTGAACATTGCCTTTCGATCAGTTTTGAAAACACTAATTGGGAACTTATCTATGAGCAATATCAATTGCTTCTGGAACTAAAACCCAATCCGATCATTCAATTAAACCTGGCCATCATTCAAAGCAAAACTGAGGGATATCAAGCCTCCCTTAAATCATTGAAGGATCTGGAAAAATCGGATATCCTGAGCGACTACTACCTGCTTCCTGCGACCATTGGTATTTTCAGCATGGAAATTTCAAACCATCAACAAGCTCTGCTGTATTTAGAGGAAACTCTAAAACTTAAACCCTCTGAAATAGAGTCAGAATACCTTAACGGTAAAATCGAAATATGTAAAAACCTGCTCTCAAAATCTTAAGAGCAGGTTTGCAAGTTTTTACCAGGGCTGACCTTTTCCTGTTTCACAATAGTTCACCAGACTTTCCACAAAATGTTTCCAACCATCTTTTGTCATTTCAAAAGGATCCTGGCCTTTCCATTTATCATCAAATCCGGTATGAGAAAAAAACACATGACACTCCTCATTGATCGATTGTATCTCTGTAACCACTTTAGTACCTATCCAACTTGGGTTAGGATTCTCGGTACATTCCCATACGACTTTCCTTTCAGGAGATAATTCTACTGTTCTAAAATGCATGGTCACAATGGTTCCGTTTTTATCAAAATTCAGAACCGAATTTGCTCCTGTCTCCTCTCCTACTTTACAGTCTTTAGACCACCAACCGGTAATTCCGTTTTCACTAGCAACTGCATCATAAACAGTGTTGGCAGATGCCTTAATTTTTAAATTGTGTACGATATCCATTTTTTCAAATTTTAAATTGTTCACTTTCATGACAAGTCAAAATCGAAAACAAGGACAGGCTTATGTGAAAATAATTTTAACCATTCGATAAGCAGTATCTTCCATCTTAAACAAATCTTGCTCCAATGGTACACTGAATTGAAAAACAAAGTGCATTTAGATTAATTTTGAGCATATTTAGCCGTGAGCCATAAATTGAACAGTCATAGAATTACTTTATCGTCATTAACAAGGCAGCTTTTGACCATTTTATTGGCCTTATGGAGCGCATCCGCAATCTCTCAGACAGCCGAAATTGAACGCCTCACCAAAGAATTAGATGCGGCTAAGACAGACAGTAGTCGTATGAGATTGTTGCAGGACATAGCCTGGGAGTATTCTCAAACAGATCCTGAAAAAGGCATTGCCCCTCTGGAGCAAAGTATTGTTTTGGCCAAAAAACTGAAAGACAGTTTAGGCTTGAAAACAGCCTACCGTTTCTTTGCAGAAATCTACACCAAGGCAATTAAATATGAAACTGCCAAAGAGTATCAATACAAAGCACTTAAAATTCTCCCAAACGAACCTCTTAGTTCAGGAAAGGCTCATCATGGTCTGGCCATACTCCTTGTCAGAGAGGGCGTATATGGAAAGGCAGCTTTTCACTACTATCAGGCCCTTGAGTTGTTCGAAAAAATTGACTTCAAGTATGGAATCGGACGTACTATTCGAGATATAAGTGTACTTCATTCTCACCAAAGGAACTATCAAAAATCTCTGGAAAAAGCACTTGAAAGTTTGAAAATATTTGAAGAACTGGGAAGTGCTCAAGATGCAATAGCGGCTTATATTCTGATTGGAGGAGCTTATGAAGGACTTAATGAATTCGAAAAATCACGCAAAGCTTATGAAAATGGACTTGAAATAGCTGAAGCCACGAATGATATGCCCAATAAATCTGCTGTACTTGATGGCTTGGGCTCACTTCACATAAAGATGAAAGATTTCGACAAGGCGCTTGATTATCTTCAACAAGCCTTGGTTCTTGACTCAAGTAATAAAAGTAATTTCAATCTTACTATCGCCTACGGAAATATTGCCGCTCTCTATTTTGCAAAGGGCGACTCTAAACTAGCGCATGAGTACACAAAAAAATCTTATGCATTTGCCGAAAAGAGCGGTACGCTGCATTTGTTGCTCACGGCAACAGAATATGCTGCAGAAAGCCATCATCAAAATGGACAATATGATATGGCTCGCCAATACATGTTGATGCATAATCGACTGGAAGACAGCATATACTCCGCCGAACAGAGCGCCCAAATATTGGAAATCACAAAAAAATACGAAACTGAGAAAAAAGAACAGGAAATCGAACGTTTATTGTCCGAAAGAGAAATTGCCGAATCCAAAGCCTTCCTCCAGAAAACCCTGCTGGTGGTTCTCAGCGTACTGCTTGTTCTGTTAATCGTCATTACCATTCTTCTCTTTAGAATGAGAAAAGCAAGGGAACAAAAGAAACTCAACGATCTTGAGAACAAAGCTCTGCGGGCTCAAATGAATCCCCATTTCATTTTTAATTGTTTGAATAGTATTCAGAGGCTGTATGTTGAGGGCAAAGAAGAACTTGCCAATGATTATATGGCCGATTTTTCTTCTCTTCTAAGAAGAATTCTGGAAAATAGCAGCATGGAAAAAATCAGTCTGAAAGAAGAAATCCGCTCAACCACTCTGTATTTAGATTTGGAAAAAATGCGAACGGATAATTCTTTTGAATACGCCTTTGAAATTGATCCTGCTATAGATCAAATAAATCGTTTTGTACCACCTCTTATCTTTCAACCGTATGTTGAGAACGCCATTTGGCACGGCATTATTCCCAAAAAAGAGAAAGGAAAAATCCTGATCAAAATTGGACAAAACTCTAAAAATGAGCTGGAATGTGAGATTTCAGATAATGGTGTTGGCTTCTCAAAGGACACTTCAAAAACAAAAAAGAACAGTTCAAAGGGCATGTCCATAACAGAAAAACGACTTGGAGGTCAGAAAGCCATTGAAGTGATTGAGTTGGATAAGGGCGGAATACAAATCAAACTAAAGATTAAACCATGATAAAGGCTGTTATTATTGACGATGAAAAGGATGCGAGATTTCTGCTTAGAAATCAGTTAGAGAAGAAATATGCTGATAAAATAATAGTCCTGGATGAAGCCGATGACGTAATTACAGGCGTAGATCTCATTAAAAAATACAATCCCGAACTCGTTTTTCTGGACATTCAAATGAAAACGGGAACCGGATTTGATCTCCTTAAAAACTTTGAAAACATAGATTTTGAAGTTGTATTTGTTACGGCTTACGACCAATATGCTGTAGATGCCTTTAAGTTTAGTGCCTTTGGTTACCTTCTTAAACCCATCAAGTCTAAAGACCTGGAGGAGGTTATCTGTAAACTTGAAACACATTTTAAGGAAGCCAAGCGAGATACCAACAAACGTCTCACCGTACTGGTGGAGAACTATGGTAGCGAAGGTGATATCCAAAAGCTTATCATTCCTAATATAGATGGATTCCAGGTTCTTAAAATACCAGAGATTATTCGTCTGGAAGGCGATAGAAACTATACTCATTTCATCCTGCTATCCGGGAAAAAGGTCACCACAAGCAAAAGCATTGGTGAATATGAAGAGCTCTTGAACGACCATGGTTTTTACAGAATTCATCAAAGCACCATTGTAAGTCTTCGCCACATTATTGCTTACTATAAAGGTGATGGCGGTACCGTAGAAATGGTTGATGGAGAAAAAGCGAAAGTAAGTCGATACAGAAAAGCAACTTTTCTGGAAAGATTTAAGTAAACACTCGTACCAGTTTTCAAGCCTCAATTACCATCCGATAATTTGGGCCTACCACATTTGTCTTATTATTTGTCATTGGCAAAGTCGACTTGCCTGAAGCACCTATAAACACTAGGTTTACAATACATCACTGAACGCAAAACGTGATCCACAAAACCAATAGACAAATGAAAAAGTTAGCATTATTCACACTAGTTCTCTCAATCTCAAGCATTTCCTATTCTCAGGTAGGTTTGAGCAAATTGGGAAGCAAAGCAAAAAGTAAGGTCGACAAAAAAATCTCAGACAAGAAAAAGGAAAAAGAAGACGCAGCCAGAGCTGCCGAAAAGGAAGCTCAAAAAGAACAAGAACGTCAGAAAAGAGAGCAGGAAAAGGCCGAAAAGGAAGAAGCCGAAAGAAAAGCTGAAGAAGAACGCTTGGCAGCCATGACGCCTAAACAACGTGAAAAAGAGGAAATTAGAAAAGCGACCATTGCCAGTCCCGCTCAACCCCATATTCAAAACTTACAAATCTATCTGAAAGGGTTAAAGAAAAAAGCAGATAAATATACCGATTCCAGCTGTTTTAAGTGCCACTGTAGCTATTGTATTAATGACATTGAAAGTGTTCAAAGATTCTATAAATTATCAAAAGAAGGAGATCCAGACTTTAAGTACTTACCCAGGTATAAAAAAGAAATGGAAGAACTCATAACCCTGGTTGAAAACAAGAGCTTCTTCGTGGAAAATATTCACCATATAGTTTACGTCAAAGATCTCTCCAAAAGATTTAAAGACGATCCATATAAACTAAGTTTATTAGAGAAACTGGACAGAAATCGTACTGACTCTATTGTAAAGGCAACAGAAGATAAAATTGTAGCCAATGGCATCAATCCGGCAGACGAATATCACATTGCCAACCTGAAAAAGGACATCAAATTCTTTTATGAAAATGAAGCCTCCAAAAATTTTGGCCCACTTAAAGAGGAGCTTGAAGAAAACTATAAAAAGGCTTCTTTTTGGTCGGACGAAAACAGAGCTACCAAAGAATTTGATGAAAGAGTTAATTCCAGAACCGAAATTAAATATGCATATCATCATATTGCCACTAACGTTCGTCTTTTAGAGAATGCAACAAGCATGGTCCCAAATGATCAGGAAATCAATCAACTCAAGGCCAAGAATGACAAGCTTTATTCAGAGATCAGAAACTTTATAGATAGTGGTGGGTTCGACAAATTAATAGAACGCAAGCGCTATGAAGAATTGGCAGCTGTTAGAATGAAAAGAGCTAAAAACACAAATGGTTCTTTAGTTGCAATGGTGAAAAAAGGTGTAAATGCTGAGCTTGAAACAGGTGAATCAATTAAACGAGTGTCGATAGAGGATGCGACATGGTACATTAGAAAAAATAATTATGGAATTCCTTTGGCCAAAGTTATGCAAGTAAGTATTGCCGTGAAACTTTCAGATGGCAGATGCTACATAACCAATGGTACACTATCCAAAACATATGAAGGTTCTACAGGTTATGGTCCTACAAAATTTTACTATGCTGGTCCTCATAAGCATGAAGAGATTCTGTGTGAAAACGTTTTCAAATAATTACCTTTAAGAACTAACTTATTAATTAAAAATAGACACCATGACACACGGACAAGAATACCTATTCTACAAGAAAGGAACGATGATGACAATCAAGTCTCCAATGAAAAACTTCACAGTTTGTACTGTAGCAACTAAGAACTATGTTTTCCTAATCCCGATCAAATCTATGGGAACATTCTTAATCGTAACCACATTTAAAAATCATGAGTTTTTTGATGGCGTCAGCGTAGAAGAAGGTGTAGAAAAATTGATTTCAAACTCAGACACAGTTGAAGCATTAGAAAACTCTTTGATCAACCTGTTAGATGGCGATGAGAAATACGTTTATAAAATCGACGAAATGTCCAGCTTTAAGTTCAAAGGTTTCTTAGGTAAACACACTTTAAGAATGGCCAGAGGTAAAATGCACTGGGCAAGTATCTCTCCTACCGGCAAAGGTTTGAGCAAAGAAATGAGGGCGTATTACGGACAATAACTATAAATCAAAATAACAAATGGAAGAAAAAATTATCAGACAATCTGAGGCGGGTTACTTTAAATCTGCGACCAAACTATTCAATGGATATTTAATCTTAACCGATACCAGAATTTCATTCATGGGCGAACATGCCAGAATCAAGATGAACCATGGTGCACTTGGAAATATCGTGAGAGATAAAGTGGAAAAGAAAATGGGATACGACCAACCTGAACAATGTCAAATAGATATCCTGCTTTCAGAGTTGAAGTATGAAGTCAAAAGATTTGGTTTTACCAAAAGACTCATTTTAACTGATAAAGATGGGCAAGTGTACAAAACTCAAATAACTAAGAAATCAGAACGCGCAGAGTGGCCTGATTTGATTGAGCAAGCTATTCAAAACCTGTCAAAATAATTCCAGATGTCAATAAAAACAATTTCAATTAGTGTTTGCACGACACTGTTTTTAATGGCAGTGTCCTGCGGTCCGAAAGAAGACAATTCACCTCCTCCCAAAGTATCGGAGGAAGAAGAAGAGCCTATTGACACCACTCCGGTGGCTGTTACCTGGGAGCAACTGAGATCTGGTGAATTAAAAAAAGATCAGGTGATCATTTTGGATGCCTACATAGCTGCTTTGTATGACCAGCACTACTATTCTAAATATGGAACGTCTCTATACGTATATCCTCGAAGAAACCAATCTCATCCATTTAGGACAAGCATGAGATTGCAAATGGGGAATGGGCATAATGAAATGGAAAAACTGGGAGAAGAATACTATCACTCAGATGTCCGAATTAAAACCAATTCTGGAGGGACTGCTGTGATCGGATCTCATGTGCAAATCACAGGAGTTTATGATCCTGGTTTCAGGCCTGAAGAAAGCTGTACCATCGAGCTTAAAACCATCGAACTACTCGATGGATTCGATGAGTCAGTTCTTGAAACAGCCATTGAATTGACCGACGAAAAAGTCAAAACCGCAGACGGTCAAGACACCTACTACTTCATGGATGCGGTTTTGACTATGTCAATGGTCTTCAAAGCAGGAAATCAAAATCTCATGATAAACCTGGAGCCACTTAGCAACAAAAAGGTTAAAACCATCAATTGCCAAACGGGTTACTGGACCGGTACTGCGGATGACGACCTCACGGATGGTATTAATTACCTTCACGGCATCAATGGTGATGTGGTTGAAGGTGATACCATTAGAGTTTACGGAACCTTTAAAGGTGGAACCACCTCTTACTTTGAAATGGAGGAAGTAGTTAGATTGTCAAAATCTGAATATGAGTTGAACCAAATTGAGGTCAGAGCAGAACACAAAAACGATGAATTTATCGTTGGTTGTATCAATGCCATCAATGAAGGTGATGGAGAATCTCTTGAATATGACTATAGAGATGAAGTGACCGAAGAACGTGCCAAAATTTTAATGACTTACTGGTCTCCGGAACAACCATGGAGAATGAAAGACAATTTTTTGGCCGTCATGATAGATCAGGATAAGTCAATCATTGGTCCTTTGGCAGAACACGAATTGGATTCACCTAATGATGAAAGAGCATATGCTCTTTGCATTCTCTTAGATGACTGGGAACAATTCGATTATTGGTACGATGGTCACTGGGATGAGGTTGACCCGGCAATTGAAGCTTACAAAGCAGCTAATCAATAGGTAAAATGAAGCTTAGCAAAGGAGATTCACAAGAGAAAACACCACCGAGCATGGCTAAACGGTGGTTTCGTTTACTCATTCTTATGGTGGTGGTTACCGCTATTGGCAAAGGAATCTTGCATTTCGTTAAGAAAGACCTGAAAAAGAATCAAAAGACGGAGTCGGATTTGGCCGGCTTCGTTGATCCAAACTGTGAAGAGATTGGGCAAATTGAAGATTTTTCGTCTTTTCTGGGATTAAGACCTCACTTTACCTACAACTTGGTAGCCGATCTACTTGGTAAGCCGGACAAGCAAACCGAAGACTCCGCCAAAATAAAGATGGTTTATATCGGTTCCGACAGAACAGCCATTTCCCTGTCCTTTCTAAAAGATACAAAAGCCATCTCAAGTGCCATTGTGTGGGCAGGAAATAACCAAACAGAATCCGATCTTAAAATCAAAATTCGCTCTGTCAAAAAATTGGGCTTACTCAATAAATGTGAAGCAGACTTTTTAGGAGCTTCTCTTGAGGAAATATCTGACGTTTTTGGCACTGATTATAATTTGAGCAAACGCAATAGTCCAAAAGGGAGTACTATTCTCTCAGCTGGGTATGTTTCGGAAGATCACTCAAATGTTGTTTTGTTTTCTATTGACTCTACCTTGAACCGTTGCAACGGCATATCTGTTACCTGGAGATACAATACAGAAAACAGAGATTCTCTATAAGCTCACAACATTTACAATTAATTGAACGTATACAGCTCTATGAGTCGAGCCATCTATTCAGTATACGTAATCGAATTATCTAAGAAAGTTTTCACGGAAAATGCCAAGTTCAGAGCTGCCAACCCCCAATTTAATGGTGTATTGCAGTGTTTGTATGTGGGCATGACAAGTAAGACTCCACAAGAGAGATTCAAACAACATAAAGAAGGGGCACGTAGCAAAAAAGGACACAAAATTTCTTCAAACATTGTTGAGAAATATGGAAAATACCTGAGAGGTAGCCTGTTTAACCACCTCCCGCTTATGACCAGAGAAGAAGCCCTGAAAATGGAACGACAACTCGCTTTGGAACTCAGAAGGAAAAAATATGCCGTATGGTTTAATTAAAACTATAAAACTGGTGCGCGATTAAATCCCGTACCAGTTTTGTACCAGTTGTAAGATAATACCTGTACTTCTTTTGCGTTACAACACTTTAAGGGTTGGTTTTTCAGCTTGTTTTAAAAGTTAAAAAGTTGATCTTTTATGCAATTATGATGTAGATTTGCACAAACTTTTCTAAAGAATGAGATCTATCCTATTGACCCTGGTCATGGTACTTTCTTTACAAGGCTTTTCTCAAAAGACCTTCACCCTTAGTGGTTACATGAAAGACAAAAGTAATGGTGAGTTTTTATTTGGTGCCGGCATCTATGCTTTAGAGGCAGAAAAAGGCACCAGAGCAAATGAATACGGCTTCTATTCGCTCACACTCCCAAAAGGCGTTTACAAAGTTGTGGCCAAGTACCCCGGTTATACCTCCCAAAGTTTTGAAGTAGACTTAAGTAAAGACATCAGACTCAATATTGATCTTATCTCTGAAGAGTTAAACGATCTGGTAATTAAGGACGAAAGAGGGAACGAGAATACCAAAGGCACCAACATGGGTACCGTAAAAATTGACATTGGTCAGGTTAAAAAATTACCAGCTTTCATGGGAGAAGTGGATATTCTCAAAACCATTCAATTTCTGCCTGGAGTGCAGTCTGCAGGAGAAGGGAGCTCTGGTTTTTATGTGCGTGGAGGTGGTCCCGATCAAAACCTCATTCTTTTAGATGAAGCAGTTGTATACAATGCCTCTCACCTTTTCGGATTCTTCTCTGTCTTCAATGCAGACGCCATCAGCAATATGGAAATCGTAAAAGGCGGCATGCCCGCGAACTATGGTGGGCGTTTGGCCTCTGTTCTCGACATTAAAATGAAAGAAGGAAATTATCAGAAATATCAGGTAGATGGTGGAATTGGTTTAATTTCTTCAAGGCTCACCGTTCAGGGACCTCTTAAGAAAGATACAAGTTCCTTTATCATTTCGGGGAGACGTACTTACATTGATTTACTCATGAAACCATTCATTCCTGACACAAGTGCTTTTGCGGGATCGGGATATTATTTCTACGATCTCAACACCAAATTCAATTACCGTTTCAGTGACAAAGATCGTTTGTATTTGAGTGGTTATTTTGGTCGTGATGTGTTCAATTACAATAACGAAGAGGGCGGATTTAACGTGAGAATTCCCTGGGGAAATGCCACTGGTTCCTTAAGGTGGAATCACCTGTTCAGCGACAAGCTTTTCATGAATACCACGGCAATCTTTAGCGACTATAAATTTGAATTTCAGGCAGAACAAAGTCAATTCGAATTCAAACTACTCTCCGGAATCAGAGATTACAACCTCAAAACGGATTTTACTTACTACCCTAGTCCAAGACACAATGTGAAATTTGGGGCAAACTATACCTATCATATTTTCACACCGAGTAGTACTTCAGCTAAATCAGGAGAGGTTGAATTTGATGTGGGAGACATTACAAAAATGTATGCCAATGAAGCCGCTATTTACATCATGGACGATTTTGACCTAACCGAGAAATGGAGAATGAACATTGGATATCGTCACTCTTTGTTCCAGCACATTGGTCCATTCACCAGATACCAACAGGATACAATCAATCCTAATCAAACCAACGAAATTAAATACAACAGAGGTGATGTGCTAAAAACCTACCAGGGACCAGAACCCAGATTCTCTATGCGCTACTCTATTAATGACAGTACTTCTATCAAGTTTGGAGCTGTACACAACTACCAATACGTGCATTTGGCTTCCAGTTCATCAGTTTCATTACCAACTGACGTGTGGTTTCCGAGTAGCGACATTGTAAAACCTCAAATCAACACTCAGGTATCTCTCGGTTTCTTCAAAAATTTCAAGAACAATATGTTTGAAGCCTCTGTGGAGGTTTATTACAAAGACATGAAAAACCTGATTGAATACGAAGATGGATTCGAACCTTCAGATAACGTTAACGACAATGTCGACAATCATTTGGTTTTTGGTACAGGAAACTCTTATGGTGCCGAGTTCTTTTTCAAAAAGCGATTAGGTAAGTTGACCGGTTGGTTAGGATACACCTGGTCTAAAACTACCAGACAATTCGATGAGATCAATGAAGGACGTAGATTCCCTGCCAAATATGACAGACGACATGACCTTTCAATTGTAGGATCTTATGAACTTAATGATCGTTGGACATTTGGAGCTGCTTTCGTTTATGCCACAGGAAACGCCATCACACTGGCACAAGGCTTCTACCTATATGAAGGCAACTTGAACTACGAATACGGAGACAGAAACAGTCTGAGAATGATTCCTTATCACAGAGCTGATATTTCCGCTACACTTTATGGTAAAAAGACCAAACAAGTCATGGATCCTGATTCGGGAGAAATGAAAGAACAGAAGAAAAAATTCCAGTCTAACTGGGCATTCTCAGTGTACAACTTGTACAACAGAGCCAATCCCTACTTCCTTTATATAGATACTGAAGGAGATTTTAATCAGGGGACATTGAACGTAAGCGGGAAACAAGTATCTCTCTTCCCTATTCTGCCATCAGTAACCTGGAATTTCAATTTTTAAGATGACAAATATGATTCGACATAGCATACTTCTTTTTTGTCTGTCTTTACTCATCGTGTCCTGCGAAAAAGACATTGATATCGATCTACCTGAATATGAACAGAAGGTAGTTGTTGACGGGCGGATTGAGCAAGGCCTCCCTCCCATTGTATTTCTTAATAAAAGCCAGAAATTCTTTGGAGAAACGGACTTGGCCGCTTTCCAAAACAGTTTTGTCAATGGTGCTCAGGTAATCGTGAGTAATGGAACCACAACGGACACACTGGTTGAACTTTGTACAGGCTCTCTGCCTGCCGGATACGATACCATCGTTGCCAATTTCCTTGGTGTGGATGTTGCTGACCTTGCTTTTGCAAACATATGTGCCTACACTACAATTAATACGGCACTTTTTGGAGAAGTGGGTAAATCATATTCCTTAACCATCAACCATGAAGGAAAAACCTACACCAGTACCACCAAAATCCCTCAACTTGTGCCATTAGATACTGTTTGGTTTAAGCCTCAACCAGCGGAAACTCAAAATGGAATGAACTACGGCTTTTCATGGGCTACTATGACTGATCCGGACACCGTTGGAAATGGATACAGATGGTTTGCCAGAAGGTTAAATACCAGGTCCGACGGAAGCCCTAAAGACCCTGGATTTTTGGCGCCGTTTGGAACTGCATTTGACGACCAATTCATTGGAGGTTTAACTTTTGATTTTGCTTACGACAGACCGGACTCAGATGGAGATGAAACTTACGACAGAGCCGGGTACTACAGAAGTGGTGATACAGTCGTTATCAAGTTCTGCACAATAGAAACCGAAATCGTAGACTTCATCAGAGCAGCAGAAACACAAGCTGTGAATAATGGAAGTCCTTTCGCTACCCCAACCAACAATCCTTCTAACATTGAAGGAGGTGCTTTGGGCGTTTGGGCTGGCTATGGTGTTACTTACGATACCATCTACATTCCACAGTAAGCTATCGGATTCTTGAAATCCCAACATTAATAATCCTGAAATTGGGTCGCCTGGGAGACTCCAACTCCACCTATATTCATTAAATTTGTAGTGAAAATTTTTTGAAATGAGTGAAGAAATTGAAAAAGTAAAGTGCCTGATTATCGGATCAGGTCCAGCAGGATATACAGCAGCCATTTATGCCTCAAGAGCTAGTATGAGCCCGGTTTTGTATCAGGGTATGCAGCCAGGTGGACAGTTAACCACTACCAATGAAGTTGAAAACTTCCCGGGGTACCCTCAGGGGATCACTGGTCCGGAAATGATGGTAGAATTACAGCAACAAGCTGAAAGATTTGGAACTGACGTAAGAAACGGTTGGGTAACTAAAGTTGATTTTAGTGGTGATATTCACAAAGTGTGGATTGAAGATAAAAAAGAAATTCACTGTGAAACTGTCATCATCAGTACTGGTGCAAGTGCCAAGTATCTTGGTCTCGAGTCGGAACAAAAATACCTTGAATTAGGTGGAGGTGTTTCTGCATGTGCTGTGTGTGACGGATTCTTCTACAGAGAACAGGAAACTGTAATTGTAGGTGCCGGTGATTCTGCATGTGAGGAAGCTCATTACTTGTCTAACATTTGTAAAAAAGTAACCATGCTTGTGAGAAGAGATGAGTTCAGAGCATCTAAAATCATGGCAGAGCGTGTTAAAAAAGTAGAGAATATTGAAATTCTTTTCAACACTGAAACTCAGGAAGTTTTAGGTGACGGCAATGTGGTTACTGGTGTTAGAGTAAAGAACAATGTTTCCGGAGACGAGCATGAAATTCCTTGTACAGGATTCTTCGTTGCTATTGGACATAAACCAAATACAGATATTTTCAGAGATTATTTGAACTTAGACGAAACAGGATACATCATCAATGAAACTGGTTCTGCTAAGACAAATGTGCCAGGTGTATTTGTGGCTGGTGATGCTGCAGATCATGTATACCGCCAGGCTGTTACAGCAGCAGGTACAGGATGTATGGCTGCATTAGATGCTGAGAGATATTTAGCTGCCAAGCACGGCTAATACCATTCATATTTTTAAAAAACCGTTCCTATATATAGGAGCGGTTTTTTTGTGCCCAAATAGTTGGTTTTACTATATTTGAGAATGATCAAATATTTGCCCAAATACCTTTCAATTGGTTTACTTACTTTCTCTGTTGCGCTTGGGCTACATGCTTGTGGTGACAAAAAGGAAACTGAGACTAAAGACACCGAAAAAGAAGCCAATCATATCAAACACCAGCCTGATATTGGATACACAGATGAAGGCGCTTCCCTACTCTATGAAATTACTGGTAATGGCTTAAGTCAACCATCTTATCTCTACGGAACAATTCATGTGATTAGTGAAGATCTATTCTCAACCAGCAACAAGATTGAAGGCATTTTGGCCAATTCCGATTATTTGGTAATGGAAGTTGAAAACATCACACAACTCAGCGCCATGGGCTCTGTTATGGGAAGTTTGCGTCTGGACAGTGGTACAGTCTCTGATTATGTAAGTGATTCTTTATACTCTGCATTTATTGAAGCACTTGAAGAACATACACATTTCACACAAGCTACTTTTGAGCAGCAATTCGCAACCATGAAGCCTTTTGGTTTATACACAATAGTTGCTAGTGCCGGTGGGGAATCTACTGGTAAAACCAAGTCTTACGAACTCTATTTTATGGATCTGGCGTATGAGAACAACCTTCAGGTCGCCGGTTTAGAAACACTTGAAGATCAAATGGCTGTTTTTGGCAAGGTTACCATGGAAGACATGCTAGTTTACATCATAGAAACGCTGAACAATCAAGACGCATCTGCAGGAAGCGAATTGGAAAAACTTGGCAAGATTTATGCTTCAATGAGACTAGATAGCATTAGTAGCTATTTGTTGAAAGGAGATGATATGCTCATGACAAAATATAAGAACGAATTCTTAGATCAACGTAATTCTAACTGGATTCCTATCATAGAAGATTTATCCAGAAAACACAGCTGCTTCATTGCTGTTGGGGCTGCTCATTTATCTGGTGAAACAGGAGTCATTCAACTACTCAGAGAACTAGGTTATACACTAAAAGCAGTTTCCATTGATTAAGTCTACTCTATTTATACTATTGTGCTTTCTTTTTGTCGGACAGGGTCTGGCTCAAAAGAAAAGGGATATTAAAACCATTGAAGTCAGTACCAAAGATTTTAAAAATTTAAGTCCAGGTAATCAAATTATTGTCGGTGCCAAAATAGTCACGCATGGAGGCAAAGAAAAGTCTACAAAATCAGTATACGGAGGAAAACTATCCTGGGGAAAATTACACGTTAATGTAACTGGAGGAACATTCATGAATGGTGTTCTAACAATTGAAACGGATGTTCAGAAAATCAGAGATCATGTTGTGATGTTGGTGATCAGTGATGCCAAAACAAAAAAAGTAAGCGTTACTAAGACCTTTACGGTCAACTTTAAAGCACCTCAAATCTGCAATATAAAAGGAAAGACCGGCGAATCAGGAAAGGATGGTGAAGACGGCCAAAATGGTACTAAAACCGAAGACGGAAACGGCACAAGTGGTGGCCAGGGTTATGCAGGATCCTGGGGAGAACCCGGTAAATCTTCCATTGTCAAGATCAAAGGTGTGGTAGCTGATTCTGACACTTTACTCAAAATATTAGTTGAAGATTTGATTGATAAAACCCAAAAACGTTTTTTGGTTAATACCAATGGTGGTTCTATAGTGATTGATGCCAGAGGTGGCCAGGGAGGCAAAGGCGGTGATGGTGGCGATGGCGGCGACGGTAAAGATCAGGGAGAAGACCAAAGCAGTCCTGGAACTGGTGGCGACGGTGGTAACGGAGGTCAGGGTGGCAATGGCGGAAGTGGCGGTGCGCTTTTAGTATACTATGATTCTATTGCCGAAAAACACCTTAACAAAGTTGTCTTTAAGACGGAAGGCGGAGAAGCTGGCAATGGCGGCAAGCGAGGAAAAAGAGGTCAGGGAGGTAAAGATCCTAATGACGACAGAAGTAAAGCCGGTAAAATTTTGTTTGGAAGCGGAAAAACACGAGGAAACAAAGGAAGTTATGGTGAAAACGGAGAGCCGGGAACGGACGGAGAAGTTAGCATGTTCAAAGAAGAAACTATAGAACTCGACTTCTAAAAATAGTTTTGTAATACCACCCGTAAGCCGGATTCTGTTCTATCCTATCATTTATCTGGCCGTACAATCACTTGCACGATCTAGCGATTCACCCCCCGACATCAGAGCGAACAACTCCCAATCGGTATACATAATCTTTCAGCTCATGAGGTTTACACAGCTTCAGGAATCACTTCCCGAACTGGTGAGCTCTTACCTCACCTTTTCACCCTTACTCCGATAAATCAAAGCGGTTATTTTCTGCTGCACTATCTGTATCTCGACAAATCGAGACCCTTCCCGTTAGGAAGCATGATGTTCTGTGCTGTCCGGACTTTCCTCTATCAAATAAAATTTGACAGCGATAGGTCGATGGTATTACAAAACTTCTGCAAAAATAAAGAAAGACTTAGTCATAACCCAATTCGGTTTTGTCGGATCGCTTCACACCAGAGCTTTTTTGATTCAACATCACACCAAGTTTGAGTTCCAGATTGACCCCGTGATCAATTCGGACAATGTTTCTATAAGACACGCCTCCACCAAATACAAAACGATTAGATTTATCAATGTACTTAGCTTCAACTCCTGCTCCCATTCTATAAAACAACCTGTTAAAGGCTCCACCATCCTGGTTGATGTAATCGAAAGCCAGATACTTGAGAAACGGGCTTACCTTTAACCTGTCATTGGCAAAGTATAAATCCACATTCACTCTCTCCGGAAGAGCGGTAATAGCTAAAGAAGCAAAAAAAGCGGCTGCGATACCTTCAAAAGTTAAATCATCTATAAGTGCCCCACCAACTGCCCACAGTGCTCCGGTTAATATTGGACCACCTGGAAAATGAACATGGTACTTGTCATCATTTATTCTGCGACCAATGCCAACAGAATATCCAAAACTCAAATGTCTGAAAAGCTGAACTTCATATTCGACATTTATCTCTTCATACACATCTACCTGACGAGACATTTGCATGTTCCCATAACTTCCCATTAACATGTGGTCTCCCTTTTCGAATTGGGCATTAGAGGACAATCCCATCAATAAAAGAACTGATAATAGTAGTTTGGACATATTTAAATATAATGATTTACACTCAATCATAACCTAGTTCGTGTTTATCGAATATAATTTTCCTGCTTGATTTATAGTTAAGCATCAACCCTACTTTAGCCCCTATATTCAGACCATCATCTGTTTCCAATGTGTGCCTGTATGACACAATTCCTCCAAGTAACCACCGATTACTTTTATCTATAAAAGTGATATCTGTACCAAACCCAAAGCGGTAAAAAAAGTTGTACCTAAATTCGTGGTACAAATCAATATGATCAAATGAAAGAACCCTCAAAAAGGGACTCAATTTGACAGTTCTATCGGACAAAAAGAAATCGTAGGACAATTTATCTGGAATAAATGGTAAGAAAGCCGTCCCTACCAACGCCAGAACAATGCCATATGCCCCCAAATCACCTGTATACAAATTGGCCCACAAACCACCCGCAAGTGTCAGGCCTCCAGGCAAGTTAAAATAGTTACTCTCATACTCATTCAATCTCCCTACACCTAAAGAATAGGCAATACTCCACCTATCCGCAAACTGATACTTGTATTCAATATTGAGTTCATTTATGAAATCCTCTCCCAGGAGCATTGTATTTCCTGACAGCATCATTGAATGGTCTCCTTCTTCAAACTGAGCACAAGACGACAGGCCCATCAATAAAAAGATAGTTAGCAGTGGTTTTGGCATACCGTAAATGCAACAAAAATCATGCCCATCAACAATATTTCCCTTTCATCAACAAGCAATCTTAACGTACACTTAATGTGTTACCTTTATTGTCCTCAAATTCACACATTATGAAGTACATTCTTGGTCTCGCTTTTCTTAGTTTTATTATAAACACAGTTCAGGCACAATCATATGATTCCACTTTGTTCGATCACATGCAAATGCGTTCCATTGGTCCTGCAGGAATGAGCGGCCGTGTTACTAGTATTGACGTGAATCCTTACGACAACAATCACATTGTGATTGGTACGGCTTCTGGTGGCGTCTGGGAATCTAAAAGCGCTGGAATTACCTGGAAACCTATTTTCGATAAAGAAGCTGTTCAATCTATCGGTGCCATTGCCATCAGTCAGAAAAACCCTCACCACATTTGGGCCGGAACAGGAGAAGGAAACCCAAGAAATTCTCAATCAAGTGGAAAAGGGGTCTACAAATCCATAGACGGTGGCAAGACATGGCAATTGATGGGATTGGAGAAAACTAAAACCATTCACAGAATCATCATAGATAAACATGATGAGAATACCATTTTTGTTGGGGCGCTTGGCTCCGCCTGGGGACCAAATGAAGAAAGAGGCGTCTTCAAAACAACTGACGGCGGTAAAACATGGAAAAAAATACTCTACGTAAACGACTCTACAGGATGTGCTGATTTAGTAGTTGACCCCGTTAATCCAAAGAAAATGATTGCTGCCATGTGGCACTATAACCGTCAACCATGGTTTTTCACTTCAGGTGGCAACGGATCAGGGATCTACATCACTTATGACGGTGGGGAAAACTGGAAACGACTGGATGAAAAATCAGGTCTGCCAGGAGGTACCATTGGAAGAAGTGGCTTAAGTATTTGCCATGATAAGCCTAACGTGGTATACGCTTTGGTCGAATCTAAAAAAACTGCCTTATTCAGGTCAAATGATGGCGGAGAGAACTGGACTAAAGTGAGCGACAAAAATATTGGTAACAGACCATTCTACTATGCCGATATCTATGTTGATCCGAAAAACGAAAACAGACTGTATAACTTGTACTCTGTTGTTTCAAGAAGTGAAGATGGTGGTAAAACATTTAAAACACTCCTTCCCTATTCCAGAGTTCACCCGGATCATCATGCCATGTGGATCAACCCTAAAAATCCCAATCATATTATTGAAGGCAACGACGGAGGACTTAACATTTCTCAGGACGGAGGAAGTACCTGGCGTTTTATAGAGAATCTACCGGTTGCACAGTTCTACCACATCAATTACGATTTTGACATTCCTTATCACGTCTATGGTGGAATGCAGGACAATGGTTCATGGATAGGCCCTTCAGAAGTATGGCATCATGGAGGCATTCAGAACCCCGACTGGCAGGAAGTACTTTTTGGAGACGGATTTGATGTAATGCCAATGGCGAACAACAGCAGATATGGTTATGCCATGTATCAGGGAGGTAACATTCATACTTACGACAGAGAAACCGGAGAAACCAGAAACATTCAACCTGTAACGCAAGATTCTGTGAAGTTAAGATTCAACTGGAATGCGGCATTGGCTCCGGATCCTAAAAATCCATGCGGTGTTTATTTCGGAAGTCAGTTTGTACACTACAGCAATGACTGTGGAAAGAGCTGGAAACGTTTATCTGATGACCTCACAACAAACGACACTACCAAACAAAAGCAAGTGGAAAGTGGTGGTTTGACAATTGATGCCACCAAAGCAGAAAATTACACTACAATTACCTGTATAGCGCCTTCTCCAATAAACGATGAAGTAATTTGGGTTGGTACGGATGACGGTAATTTATGGGTGACAAAGGACAAAGGCCAAAATTGGACCCTGATCACAAAACTGTTCAAAAAAGATGTTCCGGAAGGTGCCTGGATTCCGCAGATCACACCTTCCAAGCACAAGCAGGATGAAGCTTTCGTCATCATCAACGATTACAGAAGAAACAACTGGGCACCTTATGCTTTTAAAATGAGTTCGTATGGAGATTCTTATGAAAATTTGATTTCTGAAAACGTTCTGGGACACTGCCACAGCATTGAGCAGGATCATCAGGAAGAAAACCTACTTTTCCTGGGAACCGAATTTGGACTTTACTACTCGACAGATAAAGGAGAAAACTGGCGAAAATGGACGAAAAACTACCCGAGCGTCCCAACCATTGATCTCAAAATTCACCCAAGAGAGCCTGATTTGATCATAGGAACTTTTGGAAGATCTGCCTTTATTCTGGACGACATTGAACCATTGAGAGCTATGGCGGCAGACGAAAATTTCCTGGAAACACCATTTGAGGTTTTCAACTCTCCTGATGCCTATCAGGTAAACTACAAACAAAATCCTGGAAGTAGGTTTGGAGCAGATGCCACTTACCGTGCTCCGGGTGGAAGCAGCTCTGCCAAATTCTCATACTACCTGAACTCAGAGTGGTTGAAAGAAGCGCAAGAAGCCAGCAAAAAAGATTCAACCAAGAAAGACCTTAAATGGGACAAGATTTCCATCTCCATTTTTAACATCAACGGAGATACCGTAAGAAATTTCACAAGAAAGGCCGACACAGGTATTCATCATTTCAGATGGTTTGGAGAACAAAACGGCATTCGTTTTCCAAGCTCAAGAGAAATCAAAAAAGATGAAGATCCACCCTATGGAGCACCTTCTCTCCCTGGAAAATATACACTTACTGCCACAATTGGAGATGAAACCGATACCGCCTGGGTAACTGTAAAACCAGATCCAAGAATAAACTTCAACTTCAATGCAGCCAAAGAAAGACACAAAATTCTAGAAAGCTTTGAAGGAAAAGTAACAGAAGCTAAAATTGCCTTCGATCAACTGATTTCTGCAGAAAAGAACCTTGGCCGTATGAAAAAAATGGTTGACTTAATGCCTGATTCGGTCAAAACAGATTTAAACAAACAGATCAAACCAGTAAGACAAAAAATAGACAGTTTGAAGAATATTTATGTCCTGCCTGCGTCTTTTGAAGGGTATGATCATGTGACACAAAGACTAAACGATATGCTGTACAATGCCTACGGTTTCATTGCCGATTCCGAAGGTGTACCTGGTCCTAACGCTATGCAGGCAAAACAAAACACAGAAGCTAAGATTGATTCTACCGTTAAGGCGATTAATTCGTTTATTGAAAACGAATGGCTTACCTTGTTGCAATATTTTAATAGTCAGGACTATAAACAATTTGAAGAACTCAAAAAAGTAAACAATGAATAAGCACTTATTACTCATTGGCATATCAGCACTTGTCTTATCATGTTCAGATAAGAAAGAAGAAGCCAAAAAAGAAACGTCCAAAAAAGAAGAAGAGAAGATGGGAAGCGACAAAACAATACCGGAACAAACAACTAAAGACGGGAAACCAATGGCCGGAAAAGTGCCTTTTGAGATTACCACTCATGGACATACCCGAGTTGATGATTATTTCTGGATGCGTTTAAGTGATGATCAGAAAGAAGCAGAAACACCTGATGCTCAAACACAACGAGTTCTTGATTACCTCAATGCAGAAAATGCCTACAAAGATTCTGTGATGGGTTCTACCAAAGAGCTTCAGGCGACCATATTTGATGAGATCAAAGGCAGAATTAAGGAAGATGATTCATCCTTACCATTTGTAGACAATGGCTACGAGCATTACGAGCGCTTTGAGAAAGGAAAAGAATACGAAATCATTTGTAGAAAGAAGCATTACGAAAGAGGTGTGCCTCTTCATTTATCTGATGATCCTCAGGAAGAAATTGTTTTGGATGTTAACGAACTAGCCAAAGGACATGATTACTATGATGTGGCGGATACCGAATACAGTCCCGACAATAGCCTTCTTGCCTACTCTTATGATGATGTGAGCAGACGCCAATATAGTATCGTCTTCAAAACAATCTCCGGAGATCAATCGTATGACGAGACCATTAAAAACACTGGTGGTGACATAGTCTGGGCCAACGACAATCAAACCATATTCTACGTAACAAAAGATCCAACTACTTTAAGAGAGAACAAAGTGTGGAGACATAAATTGGGGACTTCTCAGGAGGAAGATGTTTTGGTATATGAAGAAACTGACGAGACCTTCTACTGTGAAATTTCCAAGTCTAAATCTGAAGAGTTTATTTTCATTGATTCTTACAGCACAGTGTCAACAGAACACAGATTCATTTCTGCCAATGAACCGGAAAATGAGTTTAAAGTAATTCAGGAAAGACAAAGAGATCTTTTGTATTCTGTGACCCATTTAAAATCGGGAGAATTTTATGTACTAACGAACGATGGCAATGCTCAGAATTTTAAGCTGATGAAAACTTCAGTTGATGCGACTTCCAAAGATAATTGGGAGGAAGTTTTGGCTCACAGACCGGAAACACGCCTGGTTGACATGGAAATTTTTGCAGATTTCCTTGTTCTTCATGAGAGAGAGAACGGTTTGAACAAGTTGCGTATTTTGAGTCATGACCTTAGCACAGACAAGCAAATTGCATTCGATGAAGAAACTTATGCAGCAGGAATTTCTGTGAATATGGAATACGATTCTCAAACATTGAGATACGCCTATTCTTCACTTAAAGTGCCATCAACAACCTACGATTACGATATGAAGACCGGAAAACAAACACTCTTAAAGAGAAAAGAGATTGTGGGAGGTCATAACCCGGAAAATTATGAAACCGAGCGTGTATGGGCCACTGCTGCTGATGGCACAAAAATTCCAGTGTCTTTGGTTTACAAAAAAGGTCTGAAGAAAGACGGCTCTAACCCTACTCTTTTATACGGCTATGGTTCATATGGTGTCACTATTCCGGACAGATTTAGCAGTCCGAGACTGAGCTTGATAGACAGAGGATTCATTTATGCCATTGCACATATTAGAGGAAGCGAATACATGGGAAGACAGTGGTATGAGGATGGTAAAAAGCTTAAGAAAATGAACTCATTTACTGATTTCATTGCTGCCTCAGACTTCTTAATTGAAAACGAGTACACCAATCCGGATAAATTGTTTGCCATGGGTGGCAGTGCCGGTGGTTTATTGATGGGAGCTGTTGTAAATCTTAAGCCACAAAACTTCAAGGGCGTTATTGCTGCGGTACCTTTCGTTGATGTGGTATCTACTATGTTGGATGAGTCTATTCCATTAACCACTGGTGAGTTTGACGAGTGGGGAAATCCTAAAGACAAGGAATACTATGACTATATGTTGTCCTATTCACCATACGACCAGGTAAAGGCCCAGGCTTACCCAAATATGTTAATCACGACAGGTTATTGGGATTCTCAGGTTCAATACTGGGAGCCTGCCAAGTGGTTGGCCAAATTGCGTGATGTTAAAACCGATGACAATATCCTGATCATGGATTGCAACATGAGCACTGGTCATGGAGGCGCTTCCGGAAGGTATGAGGCTTATAAAGAAACAGCCATGGAATACGCATTTCTAATCCATTTACTAGAGAAATAATGAGCGAAAAAGGCAGAATACTGGGAGTTGGTGGGGTTTTCATCAAATGTGACGACCCTGAAAAGGTAAAATCGTGGTATGGCGATAAGCTGGGCTTCAACACCAATCCCTACGGTTGTTTATTCGAATTCAGAAGTGCGCTTCAAGACAAACCTGAATACCTTCAATGGAGCACTTTCAAGAAAGATTCTGATTATTTCGCGCCATCAGAAAAGCAAGTAATGATCAACTACAGAGTAGATGATTTGGATGCTTTTCTTGCCAAACTAAAAGCCCAGGGGATCGAACCCGTTGGAGAAGTTATGCGCGAGTCTTATGGCAATTTTGCGCACATCATGGACCCTGAAGGAAACAAAATTGAATTGTGGGAAATGATAGAACCCGCTTTCTCCAACATGGCAGAAGGAGACTCTGCCACGCACAAGTAGTTTTATGGAATTCTTTGGATCTCTCCCCTATAGAGTATGATCCAAAGACTTATTCTACTTCTCACATTTAGCTCTATTACCTCTTCCAGTATTATGGCTTGTGGAATGCCTCCAGCTAACAAACATTATCTGTATTACGGTTTTATGTTCAACCAGGGAAAATTATGGCAAAGCTATGAGTATGCCTGGCAAAAACATCAATACAATACCTTGAGACACCAAACCATTGGTTTCAATGTGCAACACGGTCGGGGGCATTTCGTAACCGGACTCGTTTTAGAAGGCAGAGTTCCCATGTTTAAGCGGTTTACTCAGAAAAGAATCGAAAATCGTCGAACAAGAAAACTTCAAACCCTTTTAAGATACCACTTGTTTCCGGTTGTGGCCATCAATCCTAATGTCCATTTCTTCGAGCAGGAAACATCTATTAATATTAAACCACGATTGGGCATTATGTTCAAATCCAATCGGGGGAATTTTGGTGGCGGAATATCTGCCCGACTTTCTTATGGAATTGACATTCCCGGATCAACGGAGCATTTTCATGCATACAATCGTCAAAACTGGCAATTACAAATTGGAATTAATATTCCGGGAAAACGCAAATGGTAGTTAAGCCTTTTTCTTCCTTTTCTTAGAGGCTTTTGCAAAAGGATTAAATGCCAAACATTTCTCAATCCAATAATCCAACTGATCATCCAAATCAAAGCCATCTCTCGTCACAAAAATGTAGCCCTTCATTGGTCTGCCTGTAAAATCCATGGGCAAACACGCTTCATTTGAAATCTCTGTCTCATAGGCTTCCTCCCCTATTCTACACATCATTAAGCTGTCGTTTGAGGCTTTATCTATGTGAATTCCACACAACATTTTCCCATCTACCCGAAAACACAGACCTCCCATCATTTTCAGTTCATCAAAATCAGCGGACTTTTCTTTTAAATTCTGCCTAATTCTGTCTGCCAGATATTCGTCGTAAGCCATGTTCTTTATTTTAAAGCGTTTTTTAAGTAATTATTGACAGGTGTTGCCGCATGCCAATGCGCCATCATAATATCCAATAAATTATCAGACACAATGGTCGTCACATCCAATTCATTTAAATAATAAAACTGTTTGTTAAAGAGCAAAGGTTCCTTTGAAGCCGCCTCAGCAAACTGCTTATCTATTCTTTTATTGACTTCCCCTCTTACGTGACCAAACTTATCCTTGAAACGCGCATCCTGAAGAACTTTCTTGAACTTTGCCGGATTCTTTGCAATGGCTGATCGAATTTTGAAGATTTGATCTTTATCCGGAGAATAACACCCTCCCATAATGAAAACGCTTTCAGGAGAAAATCGAAATCCAATTCCTGGTTTAGAACTATCCTTACGTCCGCCTTCAGACACAAAGCCGGTAAAATGAATGTTATATGGTGTTTTGTCTTTAGAAAACCGAATGTCTCTATTAATTCTTGCCACACAATTTTTGGCCTGCAGATCTAAGTCCGGAATTTCTTTCTTCACTTCAAGTATCAAATCGTCAATGAAAGCATAAAACGGTTTTTTAACACTGGTCTCGTAACGTTTTTTATTCTCATGAAACCAATCCTTGTGATTGTTGACCGCCAAATCTTTAAAAAATTGAACGAAATCTTCTGTAAAATATCTCATCTTAATTAGTGTTTTCTTAAGGACGATTGAATTCACCTGAATAGGACAAAATCTGGTGTTATTCTGAATTCAAAGCCCGGATCAAATTAACAATTTTCAATGTAAATTAATGTAAATCTCTGGCTTGTAGCGTATATTCAGTAACAGAATGAGATAAATTTGCAGCATGAATCTTAAACTATGTCTTCTCTTTTGGATATCGTTCCTGCTCTTGCCATTTTCTACAAGAGCTCAATCCGATATTGACTCGTACAACAGCCGGGT
Organism: Parvicellaceae bacterium; assembly: GCA_965230535.1. Classification (GTDB taxonomy): domain Bacteria; phylum Bacteroidota; class Bacteroidia; order Flavobacteriales_D; family JAUILH01; genus JAUILH01. Next base: position 308,945 of record OZ246010.1, read on the forward strand.
AATGGCTGCAATGAGAGTGATTGGACATGAAACGCTTCTATCTTCCGGTGACAGTACCTCAAGGGTATTGCCCATTAATCAAACAGAAAATTCATATAAAATATCTTTCGAATCCAGTTTTGCTTTCAGTACTGAAGACGTAGTTCTGTCATCTATTCGTGAATTAGAACAAAAGGACTTAACGGAACATTTCATAATTGAAATATTGACTTGTTTTGACAACCAGATTGTATACAGTTTCGAATTCAATGCAAATGACAGCCTGAGTGGTATGCCATGCAGAACGAGAGAAGTCCTGGAAAACTGTCACCAAATTCGTATTACCATCCTGGATCATGACGGTCAAAAAGAAGTTCTGGCTAATAATGAACCTCCGTCAAAACAATCTCAATCATCTTATTATTGGTTTTTCATCCTTCTAATTATTTTGGCTATTGTAGGAGTCTTGTTTTGGAACCGACAACAAAAGAACAAACCTGAACGTCAGCTGGCCACCATCGGTTCTTTTCATTTTGATGAGAGGAATATGGTATTGATTAAGGGCGGAGAAACCACTGAACTGACTGGTAAGGAAGTAGATTTATTGTCGCTTCTTTTAAGTCATGCAAACACCACCATAGAACGCAACGTCATACTGGAAAGAGTATGGGGTGATGATGGTGATTATATTGGAAGAACTTTAGATGTTTTCATATCCAAACTCAGAAAAAAGCTGGAAGGAGACGAGCAGGTTAAAATCATCAACATCAGAGGTGTGGGGTATAAAATGATTCTCAATAAGCCATAAATTACAGAGGATTTACATTGTTTTACACAAGTCATATCCGTCCTTTCCTTTCCCGGTCTTAGTTTTATAGAAACAAAAAATTGATCATGAAAAGCACCTTATTTGTATTGCTGGCATCTGTATTCATTGTTTTGGGAATTCAGTTTGCTCTAAAAGCGGAAAAGCCAATTCATAGCACACATCAAAATACATTAATGCCTGAACAGCTCAATGAGCCTGATAGTTCCGCATATTCTGACGCACCGTTTCAGGCTTTTATGGTTCAACCATACTATTCAAAGGCTGTTTACATGAAACAACTGTCCTCCCCCAGGTACCTGAAAGATCTGGTCAGTGATTATCCTGTGAATTGGATTCAGAACTATCGTGCTGTCAACGTGTCTTTGATTAAGGGAGAAACTGAGGTTATAAAAACTGGTAAAAATGATCTGCTAACCAAGGAACAAGCGCAACTCATAAAAACGGCTCAAATTGGAGATGAAATTAAAGTGACCGTTGACTACATGAGAGAAAATACCATCACAAAAGCCGAAGAGATAAGACAATTAAACGTTTTAATGACAGTGATCCCAGCTGTTGAGGCCGAATATATAGGAGGAAATATGGCTCTTAGAAACTACCTGATAGAACATTGCCCTGAAGAAATATCAGAACAGGATTTCAATAAAATAAATCTATCTCTGGTCTTCACCATCAACGAAAATGGCAGAGCTGATAATATCAATGTTGAAGATTCTAATACAGACGCCTCTACCAATCAGGCTATCATAGAGCTCATTAGTTCAATGCCACAATGGAAACCGGCGCGTACTATTGATGGTAAACCCGTCCAACAAAAATTTCAACTGTTTGTTGGAGGGGTAATGGGTTGCTAAACTAACTATTGCTTTACAATTTTATTGCTGGTAGTTTTTGTAGTGATGTAATATACGCCAGCTGGTAAGGCTGTTAGATCAAGAACAATTTCAGAACCTGAGCGCTTGGTGTGTTTGATCAAAGCGCTCATTTTTTCTCCAAGAGCATTGTAAATCTCTATTTGACCAAGTTCTTCAAGATTCTCACCCGTTAGTTTCACATGATCTGTAGTTGGATTTGGATGAACAGTTAAATCGTCTTTACAAGTTAAATTCACCGATTCTACTTGTGAGTAAGTGAATTCTCCGTTGAAATCTACTTGCTTCAATCTGTAAAAGGACACGCCTGAAAGAGGCGTTTTATCAACAGATGTGTAATTGATTGTAGCTGTTGTATTCCCTGCTCCGTCACATCTTTCAATTTCTTCCCAGTTGCTGGCATCCTTAGATCTTTCAAGGACAAAGTAGTCGTTATTGATTTCGGAAGCCGTTGTCCACATGAACTGTACAGTTTGTTCTTCGCATTTTGGAGCGGCTTCAAACCTTACCAATTCAACCGGCAGTGGAGTTTGATTATTGTTAATGGTTCCTAAAGTGAATCTTAGGTTATTTACAATTCCGGTGACGTTCGTAAACTGGTAGACATTTCCTCCGATGGAAGTTGCCCCCGAAATGGCAGTTTCATCAGCAAATGTACCATCTCCGTCTGTGTCAATAAGTAAACGTAAATCTGATGCTGTTACCGATCCCAATCCAGTCAAATCCCAGCTCATATCGATTCCTCCAACATCAACAGCTGTGCTGGATGTGTTGACCTCACTGGCTCTCCAAACTCTGGAAAATCTGGCATCTACGCCTGCTGGCACATCAGTAACTTCAGCTGCTTGTTGAAGCGCATTGTCATGTCCCCAAAGTAAAAACTCATTGTCATCCAAATCTCTTGGATTTGAGATCCTCACAATGCCAGTTCCTTTCGCATCAGTGTGATTGTTACCTGCGCTTACCTGACCTATTCCGGCCACTTCATGGTCATAATTCCCATTACCCGGATCATCCTCATTGTAAATGTCGTTAGCTGTTAAACCATAGCTGTACTTAGCGGCCAGGTAGTTGCTAACGATCATTTTTTGAGTGGAGTTTAAAACTGTGTTAAACATGATGACTTCTCCAATGTCTCCTCTGAAGTAATAATTTGGAGTGGCGTTTTCGTTTCTTCCTGCTCCTACTCTACAAGGTCTGGAAGGATTTGAAGTCATACTATGTGTGCTTGTAGCATCCAAAGTTTCATCGATGAATAACATCTTTCCACTGGCTGCATTTTGGTAATCCATTACCTGACCTGACCAGGTTCCGGCTGTAGATGTTCCACCAGTAGTAATTTGCCATGAACCGCTGGCTCTTCCTGTCCAAAACTGCCAGTTATTGCTTGAAGGAACAGAGTACAATATAAATCCTGCTGTTGCAGATCCTGCGGGATCATCTCTATTGGAAATAACCGCTTTATGACTTCCATTGGATGTTACATTGGTTGCAGAAAAAATTGTGAACGTAGCAGGCGTAATTGCTGCCGTAAAAGCTCGTTGAAAATAGTGAGAAGATCCGTTAAAATTGAAAGCCGGATAACCATTTACTGTTGGCGAATTGAATACTGCGCCATTCCCAGCCGTAAAATCGTGTCCATACCCTGAAGCATCAGGCCATGAAGTGATTGTGGATCCACTGGTTCCGGTCACGTTATTGGCATCTAACCATAGCACCAAACTTGATGCACCATCGGCTGTTCCAACACCACCAGGACCATCCTGTGAGTACAAAGGACTCATCAATAGGATAGACAAATTTGCTAATAGAAAACTTCTCATAATAGTATAGATTAGGGTGTTCCTAAAATGCAATATAAGTCATTCCCTGAAACGCGCAAGTGTACCCCGTTCAAAATACTTCTTTCAATATCCTAACGAACCTTTTAAGCTGATGAGCGTCAAAATGATAAAGCCATCATTTTTATTTTATTATTTATTTGTTCTTTTTGAGAACAGCTTTTTCACATCTTATTGGAGCAGTAGAAAAAGAAAAGTATCTATTAACTACTTAATGGCTTCCTGAAACAGCTTCACCTTTTTATCAAGATCTGCCTTGATCTCTTCATTAGATATTTCACCATTCACAAAATTCTCATGGAAAGATGGCAGAGAAAACGTGGCGATCACATTGGCACCCTGACGTGGGAATCCGGAAATAGCTGTCTCCAAAACAGACGCTCCTCCTCTTCCACCAGGAGATGTCGCCATGAGCAACATGGGCTTATTCTTCCATACATTTCTATCTATTCTTGACATCCAGTCTGCTGCACTTTTAAAAGCCGCTGCATATGAACCGTTATGTTCTGCTAAGGACACAACCAAAGCATCAGCAGATTCAAACAATTCACCTAACTGCTTTGCTCCTTCCGGAAATCCTTTTTCTGTTTCCCAATCTATGCCATACATAGGAAGGTCATAGTCGTTCAAATCCGCAACTACTACTTCAGAGTTTTCCACTTTTCCGGCTACATATGTAGCCAAGGTTTTGTTAATGGATTGGCGGCTGTTGCTCCCGCCCATTGCTACTATTCTTTTCATTTTATTCTCCTTTTAATTTTTTAATTAATCGTTTCAATGTATCAGCTTCTTCAGTGCTTAAGTTATCCTTCATGGGTTCATGAAAGTCCAATACTTTTTTGTCTAAAATCTCCAGAAGATCCAAGCCCTCCTGAGTAATGACAATATCCATTTTTCTTCTGTCCGAAGGACAAAGCATACGTGTCACAAGTCCTTTGGCTTCCAGTTTGTCTACAATCCTGGTCACGTTACTTGATCTTTGCACCATTTTTTCCAGAATGGCATTAACAGAAATTGGTTTTCCCTTGGCGCCTCTCAGAATTCTCAAGACATTGTATTGCGGTTCATAAATACCATATTCCTTAAGTTCTTTGGTAATGGAATCTGTTATCCAATGTCCGGTTTTAATGATTTCAAACACGGCTTCAAAATAAACACTCATAACACATACATTATTTGTAGGTACAAATCTAATTACAAACTATTCAATTAAACAAGTTATTTCCCTCAAAAAAATGATTCAGTTACTATTCCCTTGCCTTTCAGCCCATTCTGTCCAGGAACCATCATAGAGGTATGGGCTCGATTGGTACGCCACTTCACTTGCCAGCATCACAATACACGCTGTTAATCCGGAACCACAACTGAATACAAGCTTCTCGGAATCAACAGCCTTGTTGCTGAAAATGGCTTTTAATTCTGCCTCACTTTTGTACTTCCCGTTTTGGAGCACATCTTGATACGGGATGTTAATTGAACCTGGAATATGACCACTTTGAAGATGCTCTCTGGGTTCTTTCTCCGTTCCTTTGAAACGCCCCTGGGAACGTGCATCAACAATTGTGAACGATTTAGAGTCTATATTTTGCAACACTTTTTCGTAAGAAATCACAAACCTTTTCTGAAGATCAGCCTTAAAGTCTCCCCGATTATATTCTTTGATGCCTTCATCTTCAACCGGAAAATCATGCTCAATCCATTCCGTCAAACCACCGTTTAAAACGGACACTTTATTGTGCCCCATCACCTTAAACATCCACCACACTCTGGGACTGGAATAAATTCCCAAATTGTCGAATACCACAATTTTAGAAGTCTTGTTGATTCCTAATTTCTGACATGCCTGCTCAAATTGTTGAGGACTGGGAAGCATATTGGGAAACTGACTGGTTAAATCAGAAAAAACACCTTTCAAATCGAATGGTCTCGCTTGAGGAATCGTTTTAGATTGAAGACTTGAAGTTTTCCCAAATGCAGTTGATTCAGGGCTTGCGTCCAACAATACCAAATCTTTGTCATTTAAATTTTGCCTGAGCTGATCAACGGAAACGAGTGCTTTCAACCTTAATGTGTTTAGTTTATCTGCCAAAGATAAACCACAAAACTGGTACGCGATTGAATCAAAACTGGTGCGCGATTCAATCGCGTACCAGTTTTAATGCTTGTACAAACGCTCTACACTACTCTTTGTACGGATCGTATATATACCCGTTGGTAGATTTGACAAATCAATAACCAGTTTATTCTGGCTGAATTCAATGACGTTTATTTGTCTTGTAACATCCTGACCAATTGTATTTAAGATTGACCAGTCATTAATAGTATTCTTTGAGTCAACAATGGTTGCTTGTCCACCAGTTGGATTGGGATAGATAGAAATTGATCCGCCCAGAAAGTCTATCGGTTTGATATCGAAATACTCAAAAGCACCATCAAAATCAGTTTGCTTTAGTCTATAGTATGAGATCCCGGATAATGGTTCTTCATCAGTGATTTTATACAGTGTAGTATTTGTAGTATTTCCCGCTCCCTTCACCTGCGAAATGGCTTTCCAATTAAGTCCGTCGGCACTCCTCTCAACCGTAAAATAGTCGTTATCAACTTCAGATACTGTACTCCAACTCAAAACAACGTCTTCTTCAACAATTTTAGCGTCAAAATATAGGAGTTCGACCGGCAAAGCCCCATTGGAACTGGCAATAATAAATTCGCCTCTCGAAGAAACGAGCGTTGCTTGCAACTGATCTGTTCCGGTGTTCAAGGTAGCGCCCATGTTTGCCCATGAAGCATCAGCATTGTCGTCCCTGTTGAGTAAAATCAGGTTAGTTTCGTCCGCAACGGCATCAGGATAGTTGGTATAAACGTAATTAGATGTATAAGTGGGAGCTGTTCCTCCTACTATAAATGTACCATAGTACACATTGTTAGAGCCAAGTCCCATTGGGATTCCCGTAGTTGAATTTGGAACCATATCTACACGATACACGTGCGCTCCCGAAGGACTCCCTGCAGGGCTTTCAATTGAGAAATTTCCACGATTGGTTGAAGTCAAAGACAAAGTTGTGGTAAAAGGATATTGTCTCACAGAAGCATCTCCAATTGCAGCTCCGGATGTTCCCCAGGCAGGAGAATTGGTATTAGTCCCATGAAAATTATTGGATGTCAGGTCACACAAATCCTGAGTTGCCCCACAAACATTATCAGCCCCTTCATCAAATCGATAGTAGGCAGTTAAATTGGCTTCCGTTCCCGCTAACTTTTGGCACATGTTATTACGAATTTCTGCTTGAGTCAACGCTCTGTTCCAAATACGTACTTCATCTATTTGTGCGTTTAAGAATTGACCATCTTCCCTTGAACCTATTCTTACAGGACGTGCACCATTACACGCTGTACCGCTAAAAGTTGTTCCTGTAGACACCAAAATACCATCAATGTATACTCTATTAAAATTGTTATCATCAAAAGAAGCAGCCACATGATGCCATTCTCCAAGGGCTATTGAGCCTCCATTAATCTCTGAATGACCAGAACCGGAACATTGCCAAGTTGAAAACCCAACACGCAAATTGTCATATATATATAATGCCCATTCCCAGCTTCCACCATTTCCTTTAACAACTATTGGTTGTCTGGTTTGTGCATGACCATCTGTATTGACAGAAGCAACGTTTACCCATGCTTCAACACTGATTTCTCCTCCAGCCTGAGAACTGAACAAGGGATCATCCGGAATTTCTGTATAATTTGATGTTCCGTTATACAGCATTCGACTTCCTGCTCCTTGCGAAAATGCGGTCCCGGATAAAAGCGTAAGCAACAAAACGAAAAAAACTTCTTTGGCAAAATGGTGATTCTTCATAACAGTAGTTTTGGTTCAATAGATCACTAATGGTACTTAAACGAGCATACTAGCCCCGACTTAATTTATAGTATTGGCTTCTCTTTTTCAAGTTTATAATGGTTTGAACTTCCCAACGTTCAGATATTATTGTTTATCGTAAAACGTATTTAGACCAAATGGGTTGCATTTTGTTTGTTTTTTATATTATAAACTCATTTTCAGACAGATATATAACAAACCAATAAATCAGACAACCCTGGTACGCGATTAATTCTGATGTGAGATTTAATTATGCTCCAGGGTCAAACTTTCATCTTTGGTAAGCTTCATCAACCTTGTGTGCACCTCAAAGGTTAATCTAAAATCGTGAAGGTTTCTGGCGGTATTTTCCAGCACTATTAAATTCATATTTGCCTTAGGATAATGATAACAAGCTGATACGAATCCAGGTGCATAACCAAGAGCCCCAATTTGGATATCGCTTTCTCCATCTTTAAACAGCAGTCCATAGCCGTATTCCACGGTATCAAATATTGGATGGGTTCTTGTTGCAAATCTTGTTTTCATCAATTGAAGTGTCTCTTCTTCTACAAGCTCACCGGAATACAATAGTTCATTCCACTTATTTAAGTCCTCAACCGTAGAAATAAAAGAACCAGCAGCCACATAGTTGTCAAGACTGTTTACCGCATATTCCAGTTCTCCACTTTCCAATTCTTCGTAACCTTTAACAAGATTCTTGTAGCTTTTATTATCCGGATGAAATGTATTTGACAATCCAAACTGAGCAAATAATTCGGTTGACAATTCATTGAAGGATTTCCCCTTAACCTTCTCAAGAATTTGAGCCAATAAGTCATAGCCTAATTGAGAATAATGAAACTGTGCTCCCGGTTCAAATTCCAAAGACTCATCTGTACTAACGATTCCGTGTGTATGTGTCAGCAAATGGTGAACAGACACTTCATTCGACCACGGCTGGTCTATTTCCGGCAGATACTTACTCAGAGTATCATCAAGACTAAGCTCTCCTTTCTCATAGGATCTTAATACCAAAACTGCAGTAATTTGCTTGCTAATAGATCCAATCACAAACTGATTATTTGTGGTGAGTAGTTCCTTGCTTTCAAGATCAGTGTATCCTATAGCCCTCTTGTAGATGGTAGTTGAATCTTTGGTTAACAACACTACTCCATTGAAACCACTATTGTCTATAATAGAGTCCATTTTCGCATTGATGTTTTCTTCTTTTGCCTGGCTGTTTTGTTTGCTCTTTCCCGGATTTTCAGTTTGGCAGGAAACGATCATCAACAACATGATGAAGATGGGACTAAATTTCATTACTTATCTTAACGGAGATTCTGTTTCATCAATTTTCGGCAAAAATAAAATTTAGCTAATCCGTTGCCATCTTATAGGCCAACAATGTTTCAGAAATTGGTTCCAGTTGTTTCGACAAGGTTTCATAGGTTCCTTTTTCAACAACTTCTTCTCCAATTCTTTTTATAGATGCTAAAGTCGACTTCATGAGTGAAGAACCTAAGCTCACTCTGGCCACGCCTATCTCTTCCAATTCACCAATTGATGGAGGAAAACCTGTTCCGTTTGTTGGGTTAGACAGGATGTTAATTGGTGCATCAATTTCATGTACCAGAACTTTAATTTTGTCACGCTCCCATACATCAGGAACAAATATGCAATCTGCTCCGGCCTCCTTGTACCTGTTTCCACGTTCGATAGATTCTCTTAATCTTTCATCCTGCCTTCCAGATGAGGTTATGAAAACATCTGTTCTTGCATTGATCACTAAATGAATTCCAAGCGAATCACTCATCTCACGTATGGCTGCTATTCGTTCACAAAATTCGCTGGTATCAACTAGTTCCGGACTTAGGTTATAACTGTCTTCTATATTGATGCCCACTATTCCGGTTAACATAATTTGTTTAGTACTTTGAACTATCTCATCCAGAGTTTCGCCGTAGCCACCTTCGATATCAGCGGTAACAGGAAGTGTTACCTTATCAGTTATCCGTTTTACGGCATCTTTCATCTCATTAAAAGGGATTGCCTGACAATCCGGATAGCCCAGTGAAGCAGAGATTCCCATACTTGTGGTTCCAATAGCTTTAAAGCCACTCGCTTCAATAAGTTTGGAGCTTCCGGGATCCCATGAATTTAGCAGAACAAGGATTTCTTTTGCTGTGTGGAGTTTTAAAAACTCTGAAGCCTTGTTTATCTGATCTTGTGAAATCATTGATCTTATTTTTTATCTGATTCTAGTACCATTTCCAGTTGTTCTATGCTTATGTTTAATCCAAGCTTATCCAAAAAAGCTGGCATTTCAAGAGAACTTTTATCCACATTAATAATAGAAAAAGTATCTCCATATTCCTTTATTAACTCAGAAAACAAACCAGAGGCTATGCCTTGTCTTCTGTGGTTTTTATCGACGGCAATTTGCTGGATTCTCTGATTATTGGGATTGTAAACCACATATCCGATTAGCTGATCTTCTTTGAAAGCGCCTAATGAGCTGAAAAAAACTTTCATCTCATTGATTGCACTTTTGGAGTTTTGCCACGTTGGCAGAATATCCCAAAACGATTCCATTAACGCCCAATCAAAATCTTCTATTTTTTTTATTTCAAAATCCTGACTTGCCTTAAGAGGGTTTGCTTTCCCTGAATAACACAGTAGCTCTCGTTGAGTTATGAAACCGGATTTTTCATAGGACTTAATGGCTTGTGTGTTTTTGGAAATTACCTCAAGGATCAACTTATCAACTCCTTTTTCAAGCAAAATGGGCAAAATGAAATGGTACATTTGTTTGGTCAGGCCAAAGCCTCTTCTCTCAGGAATAACTCCCGTTCCTCCATTATACCCCCATTTCTCATTCCCCACTTCATCAATTCCGTGCAGAATGAATCCCGTCAGCCTCTCATCTTCAAAAGCACCAACCGATAAACTCAAATCGGTCTTATCCGCTTTCATTTTATGAAGTAGCTGCTCCTCACTTAACTTAAAAGGAATGAAATAGTCGGAAAACGATTCGTTAAATGCATCTAGTATCTCAAGTTCATCTATTCCTTCTAATGTTTTAATCTCCATAATTTCAGTCCTTTTTATCAGGGATATCTGTCCAGGTAAAACTCTTGTGTACTATTTTCCAGGAACCGTCGTACTTAAGTAACAAAAAATAATCTGTAAACACGCGCCAGTTGGGGATTATAATTTCAACTTTTGCCGTGGCCGCATTATTTTCATAATCAATAGATATAATCTTACCTATTCTATTAGACTTCTCTCCTGGTTTGGCTCTATCGATATAATCTTTTCCACTCCATATTCTCAAACTATCTTCCTCCGAAACCGAGTACAAATTAAAATCGGGATGAAAGGCTTTTCTTAATTTTTCCGGTTCTCCATTGGCAGTTCCATCAATGTAATTCATCAATGTTTCTGAGATTTGTTCAATTTCAAATTTACCGTCTGCGGATTGGGCTTTCGAATTCAAAGCATTGATTAGAAAAAATCCTGCTAAAATCAGTTTGAATGAGGTCTTGCTCGTCATTGTTGTCTTTTTGGAATAATACATACTCAAATGACACAGGAAAAATTGAAATGATGCGTAGCAGACTTAACTACTTGACTATTCCCATTTGTCTCAGTGCTTTATACGTAACTTCTTTTCGAACTTTGGGAAACAGGTCTGTGTCTAACTGCTCTTTGGGTTCCACATTGGTAGCAAAAAAGTGTGTTTTGTTTTGTGACTCGACAAAACCAACAAACCAACCATTGTAGGTCCCACTACTAATTGATAAGCCCGTTTTTCCACTTAACTTGTAAGCCTCATTCTCTTCAATAACTATCATCCTTTTCATGATAGTTTCAGTCCGTTGAGAAACAGGCAACTCAGAAAGGTATAAACGCTTTAAAAAGTCGATTTGTTCGAACTGTGTAATTCGGGATTTACCTTCAAGCCAAAAGAGGTCCAGGTTGCTTGAATCCACATCCATATTACCGTAATTGAGTTTATTGAGATGTTCCTGCATTCTTTCAACTCCTACTTTTCGCGCAACTTCCTGATAGCAGGGAACACAAGAAAAATGAATGGCCTCTTTAAAGACGAGATCCTGTTCCCATATTTTGAAATTTCTTGGAGCTCCATCCCATTTAAAAAGTGTACTATCGTCCTCCACTACCCCGGTTTCAAGCGCAATAATGGAATTGGGAATCTTAAACGTGGAGGCAGGTAAATTCCCCTTCCGACACCAATCAAAATCGTTGGAGTAATACTTATCTGCCTCAAGGTCATAGATTAAAATTGATCCCAAGGCATTCGCTGAATCGACCATGGTTTGAAATTCCGGAACGACAACTTCCTTTTCAACCGTTTCGACCTTGTCTGCTTCATTTTTTTCACCGGAGTCTTCCTTTTCGGAACAGGAAAAAAGCAAAAATAAGATGCTTGTATAGTAAAGTGCTTTCATTTTCAATGCAATTATATCATAAGCCTGAAATTAATGCACCTGTACTTAACTCATGCGACAGGTTTATTATGTGTCGGGCATGCAGTTATTAAATGCTCGTATATGACTTCACTTTAGTCGCGCAGCAAATTCCTTCATGTTGTCGAAAATGGTGTAGTAGGTATTAAGTCCCTCCTGATTTTCAATATTGGTATTGACCAATAAAATTCTCCCTATTCCACTTTCTGCATTGAAAAACATGAGAGATGACACACCGGGATCTCCTCCTGTATGACCTATATTATCCAGAGCAGAAAACCCCATAAATAACCCTGTATTGTACTCATCATCATACGGATGATTGGGATCTCTTTCTGTAAAATTTTCTTCTGCAAGTTGTTTCTTAAAAAGTTCTGCGTAACTCTCCTGAGAAAGCAATGTGCCGTTTCCTGAATATCCTCTTATCAATTCGCTCAGGTACTTTCCTAAATCATGAATACAAGTTATGAAACCGCCATCGGGATAAGTGATTAATGAATAATAGGGCACGATAGTATTTGGGTTCGAGTACAAAGTTGATACCTTCTCAAAATCCACATCATCATAATTCCACCCAGAATTACTCATTCCCAAAGGGTTTAAAATATGCGTTTTCGTATATTCAGAAAATGGCTGCTTTGCAACGATTTCAATAATGTATGCAGCCAAAGAAGCCCCTACATTGGAATACTCGAATAACTGACCAGGTTGATTTGTTGAAAATGCGTTTTCAGCGTACCAGTCGCCATCAACAGATAAGTAGTTTTTCAAAAAATCTGATAAGGGAATTTTGGTATGTTTTGGTTGAAAGCTTTGAGGAATGTTTTCATTCTGAGCAGATACACTGTCTACTTCATCTTTCAGGACATAAGACCTATCCATGTAGTTTTCAGAATCCACTACGGTAGATGTATGTGTGGCCAATTGACGGATGGTTATGGTATCATTTGGGTGCTGAGGGTTGACTACCTCAAACGGCAAATACATATTAATTGGGTCATCCAGATTCAAAAGGCCTTCTTCCTGGGCCTTCATTAAAGCAATGCCTATGAAGGTTTTAGAAACTGAAGCTATTGGCTGAATGGTAGTAGTTGTATATGGCCTATTGGTTTTCACATCAGCAAAGCCCATCCCCTCTTCATACAAAATTCCGGCAGAATCGACTATCGCTACAGCAAGTCCGTTAAAGTAGGTATCCGCACCCAATTGTTTAATCTCAAGAGAAATACTGTCCTTAACAGATAGTGTTTCCGGAGTCGGAGTTTTTTCTTCCTCAGAATCTGACTTTGGTTCCTGATTACAGGAAATAATTATGAAAACGACTAGTAGAGAAAGTATTTTATTCATTGATTCTTTTCGTTTTTGCAAGTTTACTATTAATTGTTCCCGATTGGATATGGTTGATCTTTAAATACCCTGTTAAACTCTCACACCAATCACACACACATCATCCAACTGTTCTATTTCATGGTTTCCGGCCTTCTTCCAATTTTCGAAAGCTTCATCAATCAACTCTCTTTGCCTATCCATAGTTTCATTTTGAATAGAAAGCAGTAATCGCTTAAAGTTGGCTGTTTTGAATTTCTTGCCTTTTTCGCCTCCGAATTGATCTGCAAAACCGTCTGAAAAGATGTAGAAGCTATCACCGGGATTAAGTTCAATTGTATGAGTAGGATAAGAACTAGGGGCTGTATACTGACCAATTGGCTGCTTATGTGCCTTTATTTCTTCTACCTCTGCAGCATGCGACCTGATGATCCAGAGTGGATTATGAGCTCCGGCATATTTAAGTGTTCTTCCATTGAGGGCGCATAAAGCAATGTCCATCCCATCCTTCACTTCTTCCTCAGATTTTTCAAATTCTGCAATGACAATTTCCCTGGTTTTATCCAGAATCTGACCGGGTTCTATTAAACCATGTTCACGCACACTTCTATTGAGTCCATTGTTACACACAACACTCACCATTGCGCCTGGGACGCCATGTCCTGTACAATCTGCTGCGGCAAATAAAATGGTATCTTCCAAAGGTTCGAGCCAGTAGAAATCTCCGGCCACAATGTCTTTTGGTTTGTAGAGTATGAAGGAGTTTTCCAAATAGGTTTTCACCAGCTTATCTGGCGGTAAAATGGCACTTTGAATGCGTCTGGCATAGTTGATTGAATCCAGAATTTCCGTGTTCTTTTCTTCCAACTGTTCATAGGCCTCATCCACCTTGGCCTTTTGTTCTTCTACGATGAGTTTTTGAGATTCAACTTTTTGCTTTTGCGTATTGATGATATCCCTTTGTTTTCTGGTCAACCTGAAACGGTTGAAAATGAATAGCCCAAACAACACAGCCAAGGCCAAAACACCTCCTAAAAACCAGGTTCTTTGATCTTGTCTTTGTTTTTCAATTTCATCTTGCTTTAACTGACTTTCCTTTCGTTCGTTTTCGGCTTTCTCTGCGGTGAGTAAGGCATCCTGAACTTTTAGGGACTCTGCATTCTTTACGCTATCTGCAGCGGCTTGTTTTTCATACTCGTATTTATACTCCTGACGAATAACTGCCTTTTGATTCATTTCTGAGTTAATACTGTCTGAGAAGGTGATATAGAGTTCATACATTTCCAAAGCTTCTCTATAATCCCCCATCTCCTTTTTAAGTTTCCACAACAGTCCTGAAGCCAATTTCAAACGTTTGGGTGAATTTGCTTCTTGGGCAATCTTCAAGCTCTTTTTACCAAATTTCAGAGCTTCCTGATAATCTTTTTTGATCAAATAAATTTTCCCAAGATTATAGAGAGTAGTGGCCTGTCCATCTTTGTCTCCAATCTCTTCGCGAATTTCCAAACTCCTCAAATAATGGTCTTCTGCCGCCTTGTAGTCACCTTTTTGCTTATAAATAACACCAATGTTATCCAAAGACATGGCAATCCCTCTTCTGTCGCCAATTTTTTGTTTGATAGTCAAACTCTTCCTATGGTATAGCAAAGCCTTATCATACTCTTCCTCTCTTTGATGAATACTTCCCAGATTATTGAAACATCCCGCCATGTTCATGTCATCACCAATCTCTTCAAACAACTCCAGGCTTTTAAGAAAGTTTTGTTTTGATTTTTCCAGGGATTCCTGATCAAGATATATGGTTCCGAGATTCTTTAAAGAAGTCGCAATGCCTTCTTTATCCCCAATTTGTTCACGAATTTTCAGGCTTCTATCATAATAATCTATGGCCTTAACGTAATCGCCCTTATCATTGTACACAGACCCCAGGTTATTGAAGATATTGGCTATTTCAAGTTTATCGTTAAGTTGCTTGAAATAGACCAAACTTTGCTCGAAATGCTCAACAGCTACGTCATAGTCACTCATGAAGTAGTAAGCAATTCCGGTATTGTTGAGTAAGGCAGCAATTCTATTCGTATCCTTATTCGCTTTGGCTATAACAAGACTCTTATTAAAATAGCTTATGCCTTTTTCATAATTACTATGATCTCTGTAGATCAGGCCCAAATTATTAAGCGCAGTGCTTCTTGCATGATTAAAAAAGCCTTCTTCCTCTTGGCTGAGGCTTTTTTCCAAATTCTGTGCGCAGATACTATCGACCTGAAGATTGAGTTGGAGATCTAGTTGGGCATCAAAATGATAGATCATATCATCCCAATCCTGTATAGCCCGAACAACTGTGGTATCGTGATTGGCTCTTTCAATAAGTTGTTTGAGTTCTTCAATATGCGCCTCTTCTTCCGAACTAAGCTGGGAAAATCCCAACGTTGGCAGCAAACACAATATGACGAATACAACTTTCAAAACCTGAGTTAAACGCCATAAAGGTAATGAATGTCATACACTGAACACCACGATAGACATTCTACTTCTCAGCGTACTCTTTGAAGGCCGTCATATACTTCAAAGACTGTTTTTTAAACATCCCCTTAAACAGGAAGCCCATAATTTTCATCCCGCCTTTAAGCTCCATAGTGGTATTACTGGTTTGTTTCACTTCCTTATCTGAGATGCTTTCAAAACAGATTTCCACAATGTTTCGTCCCATTGCACTGTCGTACGAAAACTTCATTTGATTGGGAAGGTTTTCTTCAAGAATGGTTTCAGAAATGACCATTTCCCGGTTCTTATGTAAAAAATGAAAATTGCTTTTGGCTCCGGTTTTCCCCGGCGTTCCAGATACGCGTTCAATTTTTTGAAGTCCTTCCATCCAGTGTTTAATTCCATCCGGATCTCCAAATTTTTCAGCTACTTCAGCCAAGGGTTTGTTGATTGTGTTTGTCAGACTATATTTCATATCACATGGTTTTTATTTCTTTCACAGGGATGCATAAATCCAAATCAAAATGACTCCAATTACAGATGTTTTCTTTGTCTCTGAAGATCTCCAATCCGGGCTCATGTTCCGGCTCATAATCGCTATTGATTAGCCAGGTACTGAAGAGATAGTTGATGGCTGTGGCAGCTTCATTAAAATCTCCCGACACAGTAGTGACAGCATAGTTACATTTGGGTAAAATTCTGCTGTCTAAATAATGCTCCTGATCCATCTTAAACTCCTCTGGTATCGTGATGCACACATAATAGATGTACTTGTCCTTTGGTGTTACAGTTGGATCATCTTTAGACATACTGAAAATGGTTTCTGTATCGAATAAGTCCATGCGTTTTGCCCAATCAACCATCTCTCCCAATGCTTTGAGCACCACACCATCTTCAAAAGAATTTGTAATTCTCATGTAAGCTATGCGTCTTGAGGGAAATTCTTTGATCTCTACCGGAAAACGATTTCTTAATTCGGCTTCATCCATATCGCAATGATATTGGTTTACCGGGAACAAGTCTTTGCGAATCTTGCTATTGTCAATTTTTCCGCTTTTTCTGTAAGCACTTGGTGAAGTATCGAAATACTGTTTAAAAGATCTGGACAAGGTAGACGGAGAAGAAAAACCACACTCATATGCTATATCTGAAATGGGATTTGCCGTATACCTGAGCAATTTGCTTGCCTTTTCAAGGCGGAGACGACTGGTAAAATCATTTACCGATTCGCCGGTAACCGCCGTGAAGATTCTGTGAAAATGATAAGGCGAAAAATGTGACACTGAGGCTAGTTCTTCCAGTGAAATAGACTTGTCGAGATTGTTGTTGACGTAATCTATTACTCTGTTGATGCGTTGTTCATATATTTTGGAAGAGTTGTTCATTTTTGCTTTAGTCAGATTAAAACTTTCTTGCCATAAATTGATTAAGAGCCTCCTCCCTATTATGGTTGAGCATTTTTGCAAATTGCTTGGCTTCTTCTGCAATATGCTCATTGAGGTGTTTGTTACTCCATCTGATGTATTCTGCTATAACAGGAAACAGATCCATTCCTTTTTCAGTCAAATCATACAGAAATACTTTCTTGTTTGTTGGGTGTTTGGTCTTTGTGATAAGCTCCAAACTCTCCAGTTTACACAAACGATCCGATAATCTTGCCGAAGAAATTTTCTCTGCAGCATTGGCAAAATCCTTGAAGGTACGCTCTCCAAAATAAACCAAATCCCGAATAATTAATAGTGACCATTTGTCACCAAATAAGTCCAAAGCAGAACTGATAGGACAGTCTGATCTGAATTTTTTTTCATCTTTTTTTGCTTTCATAATGAAAGTAATATATATTTGCTTTCGAATTGAAAGTAAAAATAAACAATTTAAAATCACAAAACAATGAAAACTAGTAAAGAAATTACTGCAGACTTCTATCAGGCTATGTTAAACGACAAAGGATGGGAGGATTATTTATCTGATCAGGTGACCTATTTAGGTCCATTGGCATCTCTGGTTGAAGGCAAAGAGGCTGTGGTTGGTATTACACAACAGTTTATCAAAAACAAGTATAAAGGAGAAGTCAAGAACATTATTTCCGAAGGCGATAACACCTGTGCGCTCACTCAATATCAACTGGGACATCCAAGTGTTGAAACCATAAATGTAGACGCTTGCGAAATCTTACAAATTGAGGACGGTAAGATTCTTTCTATGGAAGTATACTTTGACTCTTTGAAGGTGAGTGCTTTTGGAGAGAAAATGCAGAAAATGCAGGCCCAACAGTAGGCTTGACAGCAAAACCCCAAACCAGTACGATATTTACTGGTTTGGGTATTGATCCTTTCATCACCCAGGATAATTCTGCAGTCTTTGATAAACAGAGTTTTTGTATTTCCTGCTAATCGGAAGGTTTTTACCATCAATCAACAACTCGTTTTTATTGTAGTTTTTGACAAAATCAAGATTAACAATAAAAGACCGGTGAATTTGAATGAAATTGCTTCCTGGCAACATTTCCAAAGTTGATTTTAAACTCATTAAGGACATGTTTTTTCTACCATCATTCATATGGAACCTTACATAATCCTTGATATTTTCTACATACAGTAACTGGTTGAAAACAATCCGCTCCAACTTATACTGAGATTTGACAAAAATGAACTCCTCCACTTGATAACTGGGATGCCCAAGTAATTCAAAGTATTCTATAGCATGTTTAATAGATGCCTGAAACTCCTCCTGACTAAAAGGCTTCAAAAGGTAGTCCAAAGCTTTAACCCGATAACTTTCTACAGCAAACTCTTCATAAGCAGTGGTAAATATCACTTTTGCTTCCGCCTTCAGCAACCTGGCCAATTCCAAACCTGTTAGTCCGGGCATATTGATATCCATAAAAACCAAATCGACCTGATTGCTCTCAAACCATTTTTTTGCTTTCACGGGATCGCTAAATGTTTCAACCAGGCGAATCCCTTCTATTTTTGAGACATACTCCTCAATAAGTTGTAATGCCCACGACTCGTCATCCACAGCAACACAACTAATCATACACCGGTATTATTAAATTAACAGAATACAACTCATCCGACTGGTCTATATCCAAACTATAGTGGGTCGATGAATACAATAATTCTAAACGACTTCTGAGGTTAGTCAGTCCCACAGAATCATCCGATTGCTCCGATTTTTTGTACGCATTTTTCACTGAAAAGTGCAAATCATTGGCTTTTTGATCCAATTCTAATTCAATAACAGAATCCGGGATTTTCTCCAATCCGTGTTTTACAGCATTTTCAATTAAGGGAATCAACAATAATGGAGGTATGCTAACGGTCCTGTTCACCTTATCTGAAATATGTAAGGAAATCGGATCCTTGTCTTTTTTCCTCAGGTTATTTAAATCGATAAACTGTTGGATAAAATCAATTTCTCTATCCAGCATAACACTTTCTTTCCCACATTCGTTGACAACGTATCTCATCATTTTAGATAAACGATGAATTTGATCTCTGCCCATTTCCGGACGGGTTTCTATCATTGAATAGATGTTGTTTAATGTATTGAATAAAAAGTGGGGATTTACCTGAGCGGCCAAATACCTCAGTTCACTTGATCTTTGGGCTTTTTCCACTTCTATAGTTCTCTTTTGATTTTGGCTCAAAACCTTCATAAATCCGTACGCTCCACTTCCTCCCAAAGCGAACAACATGGAAATAATCAAGGCATCCATGGCCTCATCGAAAGGTAAAATCAGATAAAAATCGGCATTAATAAAAAGCTGAATAATACCATATCCGATCCCTATGTATGCCAGACAACTTAGTATAGATAACACACCCCATTTAAATGTCAGTTTTGGGTTTGCGTATTTTGGAATAAGATAATGACCGTTCCAGTAGAAGAAAATGATCATAAGTGGTATGACAACAAACGAGTCGTCCAAAATCTTCTCTTCTTCAGACACCATGGCAGAGATCATTTCTAAGATTCCCCTAAGGTCAAAAAACACGTCTGCGACAAAAAGCCAAACGAGAAAATGAACCAGAACATTTAAGCCGCCATTTAAGCCAATTGATTTTGAAGAATTCCTTGTGGTCATTAAGCGCAATATAGTCATTACTTGCACCATTTTACAGGCTTATCAAACTACAGAAATGTCAAACGTATATGAAAACCTGTCGAACATATTGAACCTATAAATAGTGAATAACAATTGCTCTAACATTGTGTTGTAACATCAATTAAGAGATTATGAAAGTTCTTCGATTTTCCTTCCTGTTTTTACTATTAACTTCTATTAACTCAAGTGCTCAAAACACGGTGTGTTTCGATATTGTTTCGAATCCACATGCTTCTGTTAGTGGGCTGAATGTTTTTACGAAATACATTGATGTTTATGGCATCAATATTTTTGCGACATCATCAGTCTCAAATGAAGATATAAAACATTGTGCAGCTGTAATGGCTGAGTATCTTGATAATGATGAAGACGGGGTTGTAGACAATCCTCAGGTATTATCCGAAATGACCAATAACAATGCCTCTATGGTCATGTTTTCAACCGATGGCTCAGCCAATCAGACAACATTTTTCAACACCTACAATGGCAACTGGGAACTACAGGACTTGTACGGAGATGAGTGTCACCCTTCAGGCTCTTCGGCTGCCGGATTTGACGCCACATTAGAAGAAGTGCTTCATTTAATCACTCATGTGGGGTATGCCAATGCCTATCCTTCTGTTTGGGGTGAAACTGCTGGTACGCCGGTTGCAATTGCTATGGATACTGCCAGAGGAGGACATTTCACTACAATTCCGGCCAATTATCCTGCTAATGCCTGGTACCACTACAATGATTTCACCTGTCAATACGATTGTATGATTACAGAATACATTTACTGGTCCTTGACATCCTTACTTGGAGCCCAGGATTACCCTGGAAGATGCAACGACATCATGCATGAATGGGAACTCTGCACTTCCGCTCAATTTCAAAGTACAGATACAGCCATGTATAATCTGCTAACAACTCCCAGCTATAAATTTGCCACATCTCTTCCTGATGGTAACTACTGTCCAGCTGGCTTATCTGTCCCTGAAATGAATGATCTCAACCTTAAAATTTATCCTAATCCAAGCACACAAACATTGTCGATAGAATCTAACATCCCAAGCAATTCAACTGTTCTCATATTTGACCAGACTGGTCGCATTATTCTTCAAAAAGATATGGTAAACGGACTACTAAAGGTCAATACAGAAACCATGTCGTCTGGTATTTACACCATCCAGCTTGGTGAAACCGTAAAATCAAAATTCATCATTTCTCACTAAAAACCAGTCTTATAAAACAAAATTTCAATGAAAACTACAGTCTTAATCACATCTTTACTTTTTCTTTCATTAATAGGAACTGCCCAGACTCTTCCTGATAATATTGATATTTCCACTTCAGCAACTGGTGTAGTACCTCTTCCGGGAACAGTGAATTCGAGCTACATCAACGGTGGTTTCGTGAAATACACAAAAATTGAATGTCCTAATGGTGAAGCCATTCATTTCATTGCCCAGAGTAATATAACAGAAGCAATGATTGTGAGGGCCAGAACCATTTTAGAGTTTTACTTAACTGACGTTCCTGGGTCTCAGTATGGAGATGACAAGTCAAACGTAAAAAACACCATGGGCACCAATGACGCCACGTTACTTCTAATGAATGGAAGTGATGATGGAACCAATGACCCGACAGTTAACGGACAGCCATTGTATGAGGAAGAAATGGCTGTTGAAGGACATAGTTGGTACCAAAACAACAACTATGATCACAGAGATGCATCATTTGAAGAAATATTGCATATGATGCATGATATGGGGATTGGCGTTGATGGACCAAACAGTATTCCTAATCCGGCACTCCCTGCTTTTCAATTAGACATCCGTGCAGCTCAATTAAATGCCAATGCCAATAATTTTGCCATTTGGCCAATAGGTGCAGGTAGCGATCCGGGCATTCAAAACTGGTATAATGAATTAGATCAGGAGAACAGCCTTTCTCAGGAATATTTAGCATCTCTGATTGATTCTTACTACGGTCTTTGGGACCCATGGACTGATGACCCTAATACCGGTATGTGGGGAATTTACATAGCACACAACAGAGACGAAATTATAACCGAAGACACCATGGGCTGGAGCTTGCTACCAAAGTTCTTCTCTCCTGTTATAAATGTGGATATGATTATTGACCCTGGTTTTAACGGTATTTTCTCGCTCACATTTAATTCGGCTGGTGACTATACTGCAAAATCAAGATATCTGCAGCATGTTTATTTAACCGGATCAAATACTTCAGGACTTCAAGGAAATGATTTATACAACAGGCTGAGAGGAAATTCAGCTAACAACACTTTCGAAGGTTTAAAAGGAAACGACAGGCTGGATGGTCAGGCAGGAAGTAATACCGCAATTTTTTCCGGACCGGAGGCAGACTATACAGTTACCAACTATACGAACTATGCCACCGTGGCAGATGGTGTAAATGGCAGAGATGGTGTGGATACATTGTGGAATATTCAACAGCTTCAATTCAGTGACAATACTGTTCCTATTACCCTGACTCCTACTCTAAGTATTGACGAATCAAAAGACCTCAACATCAAAATCTACCCAAATCCAAGTACAGATATGGTACAAATCGAATTCGATCAAATTACAGAAGGGATGCTGGATACCTATGATGCTAATGGCAAACTTGTACAGTCTCAAAAACTATCTGATCAAGAGATTCTGATTGATGTTTCTCAACTTGAATCTGGTATGTATCAACTTAAGTTGGATGGTCACTTTATCGGAAACTTTATCAAAAAGTAAAACTTAATATGCGCGATACCTTTTTCATAATTTGTATGCTTTTCGCTTTTCATCCGGTTCATTCTCAGAACACGGATGAGAAGCAAAGCGCGTGGGAAATTCAGGCTTCTGCAGGCTATACCTGGTCATCGAGTCAGTCAAACTACCTGTCAAAATTCAATTATAATTGGCACATTGAAGCGAAAAAGTGGCTTAATGAAGGGCCTTTGATTCACGGACCAAAGTTCAGGTTTTCAGTATTCCAGGAAAAGTATACCAACCTCCCTTACTATAGTCTTAGTAACAATCAGGTTATTCAAACAACAAGTTACTCTGAGAAAGACAGCTACAAAATGATTCAATTGGGCTGGGCTACCCGGTATCATCTTCCTGAAAAAGCATTGTTTTTAGAAGCAGGATTAGGCTTTAACTATCTTCTTCCTGTCAAATACGAACGTATTTTCGAAGATGGCCGTGGGGTACAAAGATACGGTCGACCAAATAACTGGTTATTCAGCAGATCGGAAGTTTCTCTTGGCTTAGGTTGGGCTTTGCCAATGGGAGAAAAAAGCCTGATCATAAAACCGGAGTTCAGCTACAACTTTACGTTCAGACATTTAAATCTCGTCCCCAGTTTTTACAATGCCAATCTTGTAATTGGTTTAAAGTTTTAACAATGAAGTACTCATCTATACCACTCTTATTCGTCTTATTGCTTTTTATATCGTCATGCAAAAAAGATTACGTCAATGTGGATTATACTTCCAGAGTTGAGGGCAACAGTGCTGAAGCTGTATCCTCACTTCAAAACCTTGATGTTAGTGTAAATCCTTTAGGAGTTATTGAACTCCCGGCTACGGTTAGTCAGAACATTCGCTCAACATTTAAATGGTACACCAAAGTAATGGCTCCAAATGGCAAGCCTATCCACATACTAGCTCAATCTAATTGGACGGAAGAGCAAGTCGCTTATTGCAGAACCGTGATGGAAAGTTATCTAAACAATGTTCCGTCATTGCCCTATGGATATAAAGATAATGTTGCCAATGCTATAGCCAACAGCAATGGAGCCATGACCATGTTTAATGATGCAAATAGTGTGAACAATAACTCAAGTGGTGTCACTGGTCAGGATCTTCAAGCTGATGAAACCGTGGCCGTTGGAACCCCTGAATATTTAAATCAAACCGTCAGAAATGCGGCTTTCGAAGAAATTCTGCATTTCGTTCATGATTTGGGAATTTCCTCTACCCTTCCATCTTTCCAGTCTCAACTGGAAGCCACCACAACTCACGCCATAAACAATAGAATATTTATTCCCTGGAACAGCCTTCCGGTAGCTGATTATGACAATGAGCACCTGGCTGCATTCAATGATGCTTATTGGGGATTGGTAGAACACAATACACCGTACGATCATCCCTATTTGTTCCTTTCCAGAGAAGCGGCACAAATTGGTGACGCAGGTGCATACAACTTAGTTACTCAATTCCTTGCCCCCTATTTCAATGCACGCGTATTGGTTTCCAGTACATTTAGCGGAACCTTTGTTTGTTCAAAAACAAGCTCACTGACTTATACAAACGAATCTCAATATTATAAGGAAGTTGAGTTATTAGGTGGGTTAAACAATGGTTTATCCGGCAACAATATGGACAACTATTTTATTGGAAATATTGGAGACAATGAACTTAGCGGATTAAATGGAAATGACATTCTTGATGGTGGAGACGGGGCTCTTGACAAGGCTAAATTCAGAGGCCTTTATTCGGACTATACCATCACAACTACCGGCGATACCACTTATGTGGAAGATGCAGTTCAAAACAGAGACGGAATGGACAAGTTGGTCAACATTGAGCAAGTGGTATTTTCCGATCAGACAATTACCTTGTGAACCTAAAAAGCAATAAATACACGTCTTTATTAGGTCTTGCTTTTCATCTTCTTAATGTGGGCCTTTAACTTTTTTATGGCCCAATCGTAATGACTTGATGTTGCGGACACGCAGTAACTTCCCAGAGAAGTGGTTCCGGTCCAATCGAATAGTTTCTTAGTGAAAAGCTCTTTATCAGAGAAAGTCTCCATTAAATTCATTGTATCCTGATGACTTTTTCGAAACAATTCTTTGGACGCTTCAAGTTCTGTCTTTTGGTGTTTCTTCCAGAACTCAACATTCATCTCACCAAAGGTTTTCCAGTTATAGGGTTCGGGCAAAAAATGTACTTTTTTCCCATTCGTATTGGAATGCACCCAATTCAATAATAACTGATGCCATTCGTATAAATGGATCAAAATGTCTCTTAGATTTTTGTCTCGTTTCCAATGAATCTCTTTTTTCTTTGGCTCATCGGAAAAGTCAAATTCAGTGTTGAGCTCTTTTTCCGTCATGGATTCTATGATTTCCCAAAGCTTATCGTAGTTAGTGCTTGCAGCACTGATTAAATTCGTTTTTGATGTTGGTCTTCCCATTTTGGATACGTTTTTATTTCATCTTATGCTTAATCCCCTCTTTCTCCATTAAGTCAAGACCATAATTTCTTATGGTTTCGATTATAGGAATCGTTGTCATTCCCTTTTCAGTAATAGAGTACTCTACCTTTGGCGGTACAACCGGATAAACTTTTCTACTTATAAATCCTTCCGCTTCCAACTGCCTTAATTGAGATGTCAGCATTTTATCAGTGATATGGGGAATGTCCTTCTTCAACTCTCCAAATCGGAAAATTCTTTCCTTTAAACGCCATAAAATAGGCATCTTCCAGGTTCCTCCAATTCTGTCCATTGCAAACTCAACCGGATTGTAATACACTTTGTTGTTATAGATAAAGTCAGGCATAATACATTGATTTTCTTATTACTTTCCTAAAAGTTAGTACCTCTATTTTAAGTAAGTATACAGTTAAAGGTAAGTAAAGAATATAGTTTTGCATCATCATTAAACAGAAAAATTTTAAAGATGAAATCAAATGTTCTACTAGTCGCGGTACTATCTCTTTTCGTGTATAGTTCGTGTCGGTCACAATCGTCGAATCATTCAAAAGAAGAAATAAACATGGAATCACAAGTAAAAGAAACAAACAATTATGTACATTCTCACGGAATGCCTTTCAAAGGCAAAATCTTAATGGTGGCAAGTAGTCCTGCCGTTTCCAAACAAACCGGATGGCCCATTGGTTTTTGGGCGGCCGAATTGACTCACCCTCTACACGTTTTTCAGGAAGCCGGATATCAAGTTGAATTGGCATCAACAGAAGGAGGGAAAATTGAAATGGACAGTTACTCTAACCCAACGGATGCCAGTGGCTATTCCGCTCACGACATCACCTCACTGGGATATATGCAATTGGACTGGTTTAA
This sequence comes from Parvicellaceae bacterium, assembly GCA_965230535.1. GTDB lineage: Bacteria > Bacteroidota > Bacteroidia > Flavobacteriales_D > JAUILH01 > JAUILH01. The sequence goes on from OZ246010.1 coordinate 334,831, forward strand.
TCAAATGCTCGAAAACACAAAGGCACTGGAAAATGTCAATGCCGAAGATTATGATGCGATTTTTTTAGTAGGCGGTCAAGGGCCTATGTATACTTTCAAAGGGAATCATGAGTTGGAAAAACTATTTGCTAATTTTTATGAATCGGGAAAACCGAGTGCAGCAGTTTGCCATTCAGTCACATTGTTATTGGAGGCTAAGAAATCTGACGGCACCCTTATTGTTGATGGCAAAACCTGGACAGGGTTTGCGAATGCTGAAGAAGAATATGCAGACAAAGCTGTAGGGCAAAAAATTCAACCTTATTGGATTGAAGAAGAAGCTAAAAAGCTACCTAACACTACTTTCAAAGTGGCGGCTCCTTTTAGCTCCTACGCTATTGAAGATGGTAATCTTATCACCGGACAACAACAAAATTCAGGTGCTGTGGCCGCCAGATTAGTGGTTGAGCAATTATCGAAATAAATCGGAAGGGCAGTCTAAAAGCTGCCCTTGTTTTTACAATGAAGTATTTATTCTTTCTTATTCTTATCTCTAATTGTATACTAAGTCATGCTCAGAGTTTTGAAGTGATGACAGGGACAAAACGTGTTTTTATTGACGCACAGTACTTAAAGTTTGTGAGTCCGGAGAACAATAAGATCTCACTATTTTCAAGAGCCAGAGCTACCTCTGGATACAATGAACAGGTCACAGATTTATTCATGGGGGCATACTTAAACTATACATCAAAGTCCGGTCTCGGTGGAACTATACTAGGCCGTATTTCTTCCAATGCAGCAGGTGTAGATCTGGGGGTTCATTATTTTAAAGCAACTAAGTCGTTCATGATATATGCTTTGCCATCAATAAACATCAACAACGAACTATTGTACAGTTGGTTTTCAATACTAAGATTTACCCCGGATTTGAAGAAGGGTTGGAAATTATACACAAGTCTCGAATTATTCTCTGCGTTTAAGCAAATTGGGCATTTAAGTAGTGTACAACGGCTCCGTCTTGGACTGACTAAAAACACTTATCAATTTGGGCTATCGGTGAACATCAGTGAAAGTCGTTTTTCCGATACAGACATAAATCCGGGGCTTTTTTTCAGGAAACAGTTTAAATGAAATCACATATGAAATTAGCATTTATAGGCATTGGCAATGTAGGATTTGCCATAGCCAACAACTTACAAAGAAAGGGACATGACATCATCATTGCTCATGACAATCTACAAAGCGAAAGTGTCCTAACAGCACAAAGCAGAAACCCTTCTTTTTCTGCATTATTGATTCAAAATGCCATTGATGAAGCTGAAGTTGTTTTTTTGGCGACCCCTTTTAAGTTCAATGAAGAAATTCTAAATGGACTGAATTTTAATGGTAAAACACTGATTGATTGTACGAATCCTGTGGGGGCTGGAATTTCTCATGGTTTGGAGAGCAGAATCTCTGGTGCAGAAAAAATACAAGAATGGGCTAAAAACGCCAATGTGGTTAAGTCTTATACCATTTACGGGTTTGAAAATCTTGAAAATCCGAATTTCCCGGAATATGACATCAGGCCTGTTATGTTAATTGCCGGAAATGATACACATGCAAAAAAACAAATTGAAGCCCTTAATTCGGATTTAGGCTTTGAAACTTTGGATGTGGGCGATTTATCACAATCTCTTCACTTGGAACATATGACTTTACTCTGGGTGAAAATGGTTCGTGCTAATGGACATCATGCTAATTTTACATGGGCTTACCTGGAACGTTAGAATAAGTGGTTTTTATTCCACATCAATAAACCAAAAGTCCGTCTTCTCTCCTACCTCTCCGTTTGGCTTATCATATTGCCTTAAAATTTTCTCTCCAAGCCGAAACTCTATTGGATATGAGAAAATCGGGCCGTCATAACAAAAGGTATGGAATTCACCGTTCTCGCCACAAGGATCAACATTATCCGGTAAATCCTGAAGAAACTCAAGGTCCAGTTCTCTCCCAACAAAAGATTGATCGAGCAATTCTCCATTTATACAAACCACCACTGCTTTGAAACCAAGGTTTACAAATTCCAAATACAGGTCTCTGGTATCTCTTTTCCATAAAGGAAAATGACACTTGAAGTCTTTAAGCTTTTTTTCCCGGTAGAGCCTTAAATCTTCAAGAAAGATGTCTCCAAACCCACAATCGGTAAACCCTTGAGCTTTTAGTTCAACCATTTGCTTTCCCATCAACTCATCATATTCATCCATTGAAGGCTGCTCCGGCAGCTCTACTGTGCTATGCGGTAAGCCAATGGACTTGACTTGTTTCAGGAAAAGCTCTCTTCTCAATCCATGCATTGAAACACGATTATGGTGTCCATTTATCGTTGTTAGTAAATGGTCCACAGACAAGCTACTGTCTTTCTGAAGGTGGTATAGAGCCATAGCGGAATCTTTGCCTGTACTCCAGTTGAAAAAGGTCTTAAACATTATTTAGATATCCATCTGATTTGGGACTAAATTAAGTTTTCCCTTAAACTTGTCTACCCTGCTTTTCAAAAATTTCAGTCAGGACTTTTTGTCGATAATCAAATATCTCCCTTAACTTTCGTTTAATAATCATTCCATTTGCCAGCTCTCCCAGGATCCCGAAAGGCGGTTGGTAGCTGACAATATCGGACATTAATGTCCCCCCTTCTTTCTCCTCTAAAAAATGTTGGTGATGCCATAATTTGTATGGACCAATTCTTTGCTCATCAATAAAATAAGTGCCTTGATTAACATGTGTGATTTCTGTGACCCATGTTGTTTTTATACCTAGCAGAGGCGCTACTTTATAGCTGATGATCATTCCTTCATACATGCTGTCATGTTGGCCTTCAGAAGTAATATCGAATCCCATATAATCCGGGGTTATCTTTTTCAGGTTTCCCGGGTTTGATATAAAATCCCATAGTTCGTCTTTGGATTTGTCGAAAAATTGCTCTCTTTTAAACTGATGAAACCCCATACTCTTTGTTTGGTTTTTAAACAAAGTCGGGGCCTGTTTTGTTTTAGTTTTGAGAATATATTTTCTATTGGCGCGACATAGATACTAAGTTCTAAAATCTTTGCTCAGCCTGCTAATTAAAAAAGAGATGAAAATTCCGGATTATTTAGATTTAATTTCTTCATAAACCCGTTGATATTCTTCATCATCTTCAAACAATGAAAACGTCTTTTCCATGATGCTTTTAGCCTCCGCATGTCGACCGTCTGTTACCGCCGTTCTTGCACTTTCAATTACAGCGTCTCTCAAAGTGAAAATATAATCTAGATATTGATCAAAGTATTCATGTGATGTATCATTTTTCTTGAACTCTATGGCGTACTTTATTGTGTTTTCGAATGCATTGGGGTAATCACTTTTATATTTCTCATCATGAGACAAATGATAATAAGCCATTGAGCAATATACGTATGGGACAGCATTGCTTTTGTGTTCCGTACTTTCCGTATAGTCAAGCGCTTTATCCAACATCTTTTCATACTTCTCATTGAGATAAAGATTGAGCAGGTCATCATAATCCTGAGCAAAACCAGAGTGACTAGCACAGTATAAGAAGGCAAAAAGCATGAGACCAAACTGTTTCATATGTTTATTTTTTTGAGGAAATACAGATCAATTTTTATACTAAATATAAAACTTTTCATCCTGACAAGTTTTAGTTCCCCTCACTAAGAAAGGACATAATCAACCCTACACAAACAGCTAACTAACAACTAATTACAACCACGAACAAATTGCGTGTCTAAGACAAAATTCAATGAACTGGACAATTTGAATCCTACACGCATAAACATAAAATTTCAAAATCAAACACTTACCAGCAGATAAAGTTTAGTATTTAAACTGCCCTCTATGAAGGATCGCATAATGCCAAATTTTTCTTCGATGGACGGAGCCTCAGCTATAGATCTGGTTAAACACGAACCCCAATCACACACACATCATCTAATTGCTCAATGGGTTGGCCACCCGCATCTCTCCAATTCTCAAATGCCTGATCAATCAGTTCCTTTTGGCGTTCAATGGTTTCGTTCTGAATGGACAACAACAACCTCTTAAAATTAGCTGTCTTAAACTTTTTGCCCTTCTCTCCCCCGAACTGATCTGCAAATCCATCTGAAAAGATATAGAAACTATCCCCTTCACTAAGCTCTATGCTATGAGTTGGATATGGACTGGATTCTGCATACTTACCGATTGGTTGTTTGTGCGCTTTGATTTCTTCCACTTCCTCTATTCCTTTTCTAATAATCCAGAGTGGGTTGTGGGCGCCAGCGTATTTGAGTGTTCGACTTTCCAAGAAGCACAGCGCAACATCCATCCCATCTTTTACCTCTTGTTCACTCTTTTCAAACTCTGAGATGACAATTTCCCTGGTCTTAGTAAGAATATCTCCAGGTTCGGTTAAACCATATTCTCTCACAGAACGGTTCAACCCGTTGTTACAAACCACACTCACCATAGCCCCTGGTACACCATGACCTGTACAATCTGCCGCAGCAAACAACACGCCTTTTTCAGTTGGTTCGCACCAATAGAAATCTCCAGCAACAATGTCCTTGGGCTTGTAGAGAACAAAAGAGTTTTGAAGGTATTGTTTTACCAGTTTATCAGGCGGTAGAATAGCAGATTGAATTCGCTTAGCATAGTTGATAGAGTCCAGAATTTCCGTATTCTTTTCTTCCAACTGTTCATACGCGTCATCCACTTTGGCTTTTTGCTCTTCAACCACAGCTTTTTGGGATTCTACTGCAGATTTTTGTTCATCTATGATGTCTCGTTGCTTTTTTGTGATTCTAAAACGGTTGAATATAAATCCTCCTGAAATCAAGGCTAAAGCCAAACCAATCCACAAGAAATACGAGCGTTGATTTTGCTGTTTCCTCTCCAGTTCAGCTTGTCGTATTTGAGAAGCCTTTCGCTCATTATCGGCTTTTTCAGCTGCCAGCAAAGCATCACTCACTTTCTTGGCCTCCGCGTTTTTAACACTATCAGCAGCCGCTTGTTTCTCGTATTCGTACTTGTACTGCTGACGAATGACGGCCTTTTGATTTTCTTCTGACCGGAGACTGTCTCTTGAGGTAATCATCAACTCATACATCTCAAGGGCCTGATCATAATTTTGAATTTTTCTATACACTTTCCAAAGCGTTTCAGAGGCTTCAGCTATTTCTTCGGTAGCACCCAGTTTCTGAGCCAGATGAAGAGCTCTGTTATTATATTCGATGGACTTTTGGTAATTACCCATCTCAAAAGATACGCGCCCCATGCTATTCAGTGTCCCTACCACACCTCTGTACTCTTCCAGTTTTTCTCTTATTTCAAGGCTTTTGGTAAAATAGTTCATTGACTTGCTATAGTCTCCCAATCTTGAATAAACCTCTCCCAAGCCAATCAAACAGTTAGCCATCACAGATTCATCACCAGTTGATTCAGACATTTCCAATCCTTGTGAGAGATACTCTAAGGCTTTTTCATTCTCACCAAGTATAGAATAGTTCATAGCCATATTACTCATTGCCATAGCCTTACCGGAAACATCACCTGTCTCCTCCCATATTGGAAGGCTCTTTCTTTGATATTCCAACGCTTTTTGATGATCGCCCTGAGTTTCATACACTATGCCAATGTTGTGAAGTGTATAGGCTTTCATACTCTTCAAACCAATTTCTTCCGAAATTTTGAGACTTCTTGAGAAATGATTTATCGCTTTCACAAAATTTCCCTGTCTCTTGTAAATAATAGCTAGTTCATTCAAGGTGTAGGCCATGCCTTCTTTGTCTTCAATAGCCCCTTCTACCTCCAAACTGCGACTGTAATAGTCTATTGCCTTTTTGTAATCATTGTCGTGATAGCAAAGTCCAATATTATGCAATACAATGCCTCTGTTTTTTTGAAAAAAGTACTGGCTTTCATCTGTCAGATTCTTCTCTAAGTTTAGAAGACATATGCTATCGACTTTTTCATTCAAAGCGAGAAATAAGTCCATGTCGGAGAACCCAACAATTCCGGACCATGTCCTAAAGGATTTAACCAAAATGGTATCGTTTTCTGATTGTCGAATGACTTGTTTGAGAGAGTCTATTTGAGCTTCTTGCTCCGGAGACAATTGCGCATAGGCCTGAAGGCAAAATGTCAACAAAAAACATATGGATACAACACCTCTCACAAGAGATCAAAGCTAAGAAAATTAAAATCCTTTGTTTGATATCAGCCCGATATGCGATTCAATCGCGCAACAGGTTGAGGTTAAAATTCAGACCAATATCTATAGTTCATAATTCTCGCCCTGTCTCCCAGTATTGTTATTTGTTGCTTTTTGAGACCTAAACTGCATCTCAATGCGGTTTAAGTATTGTCTGGTGATTTATTGATAAAGTCGGATTAAATCAAACCCTTTGTCTCTAGCCATCTCGTAGTAGTTTTTTTTAAACTCATCAGGAAGTAGAGCATATACTTCTTTCTTATTTTCGGAGTATCTTAAATCAAATGTTCCTAACTCTAAAAAGGATCGTTTATCCTTGGGAAAGTCTATTTCTTCAGTTCTTCCCAGAGCATTTAGTATCATTTGGGGAATGTTAATTGAAGGCGGGGTAGAAATTGGAACCTTGATTTTAGTAATATCCGCCCATTCCATATCAAAAGCGGTACTAATTTCTCCTTTGATAAAACGTCCTCCAAGAGCTCCATTGTGTATTACAAATTCCGGGAAATCAATTTTTGTTGGATCAACGTCTTTATGGCCAATGATCTTCCAGTAAGTAAGTTTAATATCAGCTGCTGTGACGAAAAGACTGGAGATTAAAACTTCTGGAAGGGTATTGAATAATTTATGCTCCAAACCGGTCTCCTTATAAATTTCAACTAATACCGTGTCATCAAATCCAACATGGAGATAGCTATCATCTTCAAGAATACTCTTTTTCTTGTGAGATCCGTAAATATCGAGTAAAATTCGTCCATATGCGTATTCTCCTGAGGCGATCTCAATTGCGAAAATATCTCCTACTTTATATTTCTGTTTTAAAGTCATTCTCAATCACATACACCGTTTGAATACATGCACAGGTGCATTTTATTTTTTCATTACCCAAGTTAAATATTAATTGACAAAGATTCAATAACCAGAGAAAAGTTCAGACAATGTTTGAGATTTTCTCTGGGTAGAAGACGGATCTGTGTTCGAACCAGAATGACCATAAAATGATTGAAGATTTTGTGGTTTTGGGAAAGCTATTTGAACTATACCCTTACCCCAATCACACAAACATCATCTAACTGCTCAATGGAACCTTTCCAATTCTCAAAGCCCTCATCAATTAATTCCCTCTGTCTTTCAATGGTCTCATTTTGAATAGAGAGCAGCAATCTTTTGAAGTTTGCCGTCTTAAATTTCTTTCCTTTTTCACCCCCAAATTGATCTGCGTAACCATCTGAAAAGATATAGAAAGTATCTCCTTCGCTTAGTTCGACAATATGTGTTGGGTAAGGTGTGGACTCTCCATACTTACCGATTGGCTGCTTGTGTGCCTTTACCTCCTCTACTTGAGCTGAATCCTTGCGAATGATCCATAGTGGATTATGAGCTCCAGCGTATTTTAGTGTCCTACCTTCAAGTGAGCATAAGGCCACATCCATCCCGTCCTTAACTTCTTCTTCAGATTTCTCAAATTCAGAAATGACTATTTCCCGAGTCTTGGAAAGGATATCTCCCGGTTCAATCAAACCGTATTCTCTAACAGAACGATTCAATCCATTATTGCATACCACACTCACCATTGCGCCTGGCACACCATGACCAGTGCAATCTGCTGCCGCGAACAGAATGGAATCACCAACCGGCTCCATCCAGTAAAAATCTCCTGCCACAATGTCTTTTGGCTTGTAGAGTACAAAGCTGTTTTGTAGACATTCTTTGACAAGTTTTTCTGGAGGTAGAATGGCCGACTGAATGCGTTTTGCATAGTTAATGGAATCTAATATCTCCGTGTTTTTCTCTTCCAGTTGTTCATAAGCCTCATCTACTTTGGATTTTTGTTCTTCGACCACAGCTTTTTGAGATTCAACCACTGACTTCTGTTCATCAATAATATCTCGTTGTTTTTTGGTGACCCTGAAACGGTTGAAGATAAAAATTCCGAATAGCACCGCCAATGCCAATACCCCGTATAGAAAATATGCCTGCTGATCTTGTTGTTTTCTTTCTAATTTCCCCTGTTGTATCTGCGATTTCTTACGCTCGTTCTCTGCTTTCTCTGCAGCCAATAAAGCTTCACTCACTTTCTTAGCTTCTGCATTTTTTACGCTGTCTGCGGCTGCCTGTTTTTCATATTGGTATTTATATTCTTGACGGATAATGGCCTTCTGATTCTCTTCAGATTCTATGCTGTCTCTCATTTGTATGAACTGCGAATACATCTTGAGCGATTCCTTATAGTTTCTTAGTTTTTTGTGGGTCTTCCAAAGTAATTTTGAAGCGTCCCTAATACTAATTATTTCACCTAAATTCTTAGCAATATCCATCCCGATCATACCATTTTCTAGAGCCTCTTTATAGTCTCCCTTCTCGAAATAGACCAATCCTAAATTATTATGAGAACCGGCCACCCCATTCTTATCGCCAATAGCTTTTCTTATTTCCAGACTCTTTGATAGAAGTTCCAGTGCTTCTGAATAGTTTTGCTGATCAAGGTAGATGAGTGCAATATTATTTAGGGCCTTTGCTATTCTGCTTTTATCGCCGAGTTTCTCTCGAATATCCAAAGCTTTGTAATACAATTCAATGGCCGTTTCGTAATTACCCAGTTTTTTTTGCGCAACACCAATATTATTATAACAATTTGCCATTGCATTGGTATTACCCAATTCTTCTTCAATTTCAAGACTTTGGCGAAATAATTGAATGGCCTCCAAATAATTTTTCTGATCTAACTGCACCAGTCCAAGACTACTGTAGCTACTAGAAATACCTGGTTTAAAGTCAATTTCTTCTCTGTATTTTAGGCTTTTCGAATAAAGTTCAATGGCTTTTTCATAATCTCCCTGTCTTCTATATACATTGCCAATGTTATTGAAAGAGTCGGCCATCCCTTTTTTATTGTTTGATTTTTCTTCAATCCTGAGACTTAACTCATATAATTCAATGGCCTTCTTATAATTTCCTTGTTTATAGTGAACGATACCTATGTTGTGAAAACACATATTCATGATCGCTGTGTCTTTTTGCTCAGTGCTGATTTCCAAACATTTGTGGTAGGCGTTTATTGCGTTAACGTAATTACTTTGATTCTGGTGTATGGTTCCTAAATAGATGTAGCATACTGCCGTTCCTTTCTTATCATTTAACTCTCCGTTTACTTTAACAGCTTTTATAAACAGCTCAATAGCATTTGCATAGTTTTCATTATAATATTCAACAATTCCTAGCTGCTTGAGAGAAAATGCCTGTGCTTTTAGGAATGCGCTTCTAGTTGTATTTAGTAAGTTTTTTGACAAGTTCAATGCGCAGAGGCTATCAATTTTTTGGTTAAGTCTGATGTTGAGTTCTTTGTCTGAATTTGCATTGATTACCGACCAATTCATCCATGCATTAACCACCGTGGTATCATGTTCGGCATTATGAATAACTTGTTTTAGGGAATCTATTTGGTGCTCTTGATCAAGGGTAAGTTGCCCTATTGAAAACAGGGGCAAGAAAAACAATATGCTTAAGAGTTTTTTCACTACTTACTACAACTGTCAAGATAAGCATATTTTAAACATGGACTCAATCACACACTTCATCTCTAACCTTTATATTGAATCCTTACAATTTAGTTTAAACAAGTTCGTCACCTTTTCGGCTGGAGGAAGGGGATTTGGGTAGAAGATCGGTATGCTCACTTTGTTCTCCGACCGATTTATCTTCTGTTGGGGCCTTCATTCGAAAAGCCAATCCCGAATTCTCGGGATTACTTTTTTTGTGCGTCAATATTTCCATTCATTCTGACAAAACATTGACGCACAAAAAAAGCTCAGACATTGTCTGAGCTTTTCTCTGGGTGGAAGATCGGTCTCGAACCGACGACCTCCTGAACCACAATCCTCTGATCTATCTCTGATTAACAGCAAAATAAGGGGATTCAAAAAGACAAAAACAAACAATTATGATCAAAATTGATCATTTGTTACCTCCTTTTGTTACCTCCACTTTGGTTATAGTTCAGACCGCAATATTTTATTTGACATTCCAGTAAAACCTTGTTCACACCAAGAAATTAAATCACAATGTAATGCGCCCTTCGTATCGGCTATAAATTTAATCATATCCCACTCATCTCCTATATCTATAAAATCTTCAGGGTTAAATTCAATTATCTCTTTTCTTGTTCGTGAGTAAACCAGCTCCGCTATAAAAACGGTGAAATACTCTTCGGTATCAACGAATATTTTATCTCTATTCTGTAAATAGTTATTATATCTGTTCTCCCAATAACTATCAGTTAGCCGTCCTTCACCTATGAACATTTCCATTTCGAACCTCCTGAAAATGAAGTCATCAACCTCTTTTGGTCCAAATTTAAAAATTCTACCACCATGCATAGTGGATTCATATTCTTTTCTGGTTGTAAAGCCATGTTCTTTAAGGGCTGCGTGTTCTTCATGGTTTAATTCTTCCCATGACTTAACTTCCCTGAAAGCCTCAAATAGTTGGTAGTCCATTGAAAACATTGCACCATCTAGGTCTCTTAATAATTCCGATTGAGTAGAATGTCCAACAATTTCGTCCATTGAAACCCCATATATTTCTGATAGTTGAGAAGCAATGGACATGTTTAGTCGAGTAGAACCAGATTCAATTTTGGAAAATGTACTTCTTGCCATATTGAGCTTTTCACTAACCTGTTTTTGAGTGAGATTCTTTTGTCTTCTAAATCTTTTAAGGATGTCTTTTTTTTCCATTTTTTTGATAGCAAGATCAAATTAGCTTTTCATTTGGACTACCTATGTTCTAATTTTTCACATTAAAACATATCCCAAAACGTTTTATATTCTTCAGAACTGCCACATTTAGGACAGGTAACAATGCTTATACCTTTCTCACCTGCTGGTTTGTACATTCCCATTGCATCTGTCCCCTTTATTCTATATCCGTAGTTACAATATCCACACTTCCTTAGAAAATCTTTAGATACCACATTTATGAAGTTAAAGCCTGAAATAGAGATATATCCACTTTCATCTTTTGAAGCAAATGGAATGTACTCCGGTACAACGGTTTCAACCGAAGTTGGGATTTCATCGGACTTATTTTTGTCTTGAATTAATTTTATCAAGTGACTAATTTGATTAGTGGTAAGTGCATAAAAACTTATCTGTTCTTCCTTAGTCATCTCAATTTCCAGATATTCTAGTCTAATACCATAGTTTTCTGTTTTATCAAGCATTGCGCTAATCCGCTCTAAATGAAATATCTCAATTTCGATATCCTTATCTATGAATTTCTTTAGCTCTTCTCTTTGACCAAGACTTAGCTCTTGATTAGTGGCAAATATAAAGCCCTTTGCATTGATTTTAGATACTCCTTCAAAATCTGATTTAAACTTCTTGGCTATATCGCTAAAAGACTGTTTCCCTCTGGCAAAATAACATCCCACAACAAACTTTACATCTCCACGATTGCATAAAATATCTTTGCCTCCATCCGGACCACCTAAAGGGTGTGAAGGATCTATTTCAGTAAATACTTCACTCGGTAATAATCTGGAAATTAGACGCTCTGATGCTGCGTTACCTTTGTCCCATTCAAGTAATCTGTGCCAAGTTTCTCTGCCATCTGGACGTTTCATACTTCAAACATGTTCTTTTTATAAATATGCTTCAAGTTCTGTATTTTGAGCTTTTCAGGAAGTATGTCTTTGTCAATGGGAACTTTAAACAAAGACTTTTTAATTAGCCCTTTTTCGCTAAAAAATAGTTCTTGTTTCTCAGACATCTCTCCATTCTTTGATTTTACTTCAACCCAGGTTAATCCCCATTCCGGAATTAATAACGGTTTGCTTGGAGCATAATATTTTGATTGTATTTCCTTGTAATCATTCTCTTTTACACAGTTCAGGCTTAATGTGAGATAATCAACAGTATAGGATGGGCTACCGTCCTGATTATTACTAGGACGACATACATGCCATATTTCACTAATAAGCTCTTTGGGAATTTTAACTGGAATTCTTTTGAATCCGTATTTGAAGGTTAGAATATTCTTTGGGGTTAAAGTGGTATATATTTTCTCTGGCTTGATATAGGCATATTCATTGTTACAACAAAAATGCTCAAATATTATTTCTGCAATATCGCCTACTAACCTTCCTAGTGTTGATAGATCACTGACTTTTTTGACTTTCTCGTTTGACATATGCAATTTCTTTGGCTTCGTGAAATATAAGCAAAGGCAGGCATTAATTGCTAGTGTCTATAGGTTTTTCTTCTAAGTTAAGGTTTCAATCATCAACTAAAGCAAGAAAGGATCAAATGCACTGTTTATTGACAAGGATTATAAATTCTTTTAACACCTTTTTTCCCATAGTTGATACGATAAGTATCAACTAACGGAATAAACCTTCTACACTTTTGTTGTAACAAAGATTTTCAAATGCTTTAACCCCTCTTTTCAAGGATAGTTAATAGTAAAATCATTAACTATCCACGAAAAGTCCGGTTCAAAGGCATTAGCGGCGTATTAAATCACAAAAGGCACAACTTAATGTGCCTTTGCGCCCGGTAGGATTTGAACCTACGAACCTCATAAATCTTTCGACCAAGGATTAATCCACTCAACAAGGTGCTAAGCAGAACTTAATCCTTCATTCGCATTTGATATAAATTACGTCTGTATGAGCTAATAAGTTACGCCTGTTTAATCTGTTCCCGAATAACTTTCAAAAGATACTGACGTGATGTATCACGGGCGTCATATTCATCATCACCTTGCTCAATTAGTTTCAAATATATCTCGTTAGATTGTTGGGCAACTTTTTCTATAAAATCATCCAATTTATTTGAAAGCATTAGTCTTCTGTAATCATATTTCAGATCTGGATTATGTTCAATGTGGTTTTGAGCCATAATACCGAGTCTAGTAGACTTAAAAGAAGTAGTAGTTTTTTCAGACATGAAACGAAAATAAGTGAGCAGGTTCGTAAACTATTTATGCTTTATAAACTTTTCCATGGTGTGTAATCCTCATTGGTGATCGTGGTATTTCATGTATGCCCCATTTACCATCATCAAGCACAGGAAAAGCAACCTTATAGTTGGACCAGAATGTAAACTCAATCAAGTTGCTTTCATCATTCATATCAAAATCTACATCAAGCTCTTTTTTTAAATCACTCAAATGTGAATACAAAATCCCATTATAGGAAATACCAATAATGGGAGTGTGCTTATCGTAATTTTGAAGTTCTTTGTACCAATTCATGTTACTACAAATTTACAAGTTTAATTAAGTATGCAGAAGCAAGTTAACTCATTTTCTTGCCAAATATTTCATTAGCTGGTAGATTTGACATCTTTTATTCTTAATGACCATCCCTCTAATTTGAGAAGGATGGCCACAAATAGTTCAAAGGGAATTTTTATGTTAAAAGGGATAAACTTCATTGGTACTGTTTTATCATTTTTTGAATAAAGGCAGTTACCGCCTGTCTTTGATTCTTAAATAATTTCCGACCTGAATAGATGTCTCGTTTGTCTAAAAATGGTTTAAGAACTTTGTTGTAGTTCATTGCCAGAAACTCCTCTATTGCTAAGACGAAATCAGCTCGTGTAAAAGCCCCTCTTATTTTTCCGGTGTCTTTGTTTAGATAACAAAAGAAACGCTTGTTACCGCGCTTAAAATGAATGTCTATGAGCTTTTCCATAATTTGCAGATGCTCAATATTTCCAGACACCTTACTTTTGTGTCTTTCAATAGTATCATCTGCTTTGTGAAGTCTCACTTCTGTACAGTTACCCCAAAGTTTCGGATTAAATAATTTGCCTTTGGTTTGCAAATGAATAATGACATCAACCGACACATGTCGCTGTGTACAGATTGATCCGATTAAATCCATAGGCAATGAATCTGATATGTATTTGTTGATGTCCTCTATTAACAGAAGACCATTCCGATAATGATCCAGGATATAACCTAGCGCCTGAGACATTTCCTTAAGGCTCATCTTTTGACCGTTGTCTTTAAAGACCGACACCCTTTTAGCTACAGGTTTTGTAACAGCAGAAAATGCGGGGACCTGACTAAGTTTTATTAACCCAATGTTGGGGAACGCTGGATTGTTATGATCCTTTTTAACATTGCCGAATTCATTGTTTGTATCGAATATTAATACTTTTCTTCCTTGTCTTTGGAATGTTGGACGCAAGTATGAAGCAATCCTACGGAGCGTTTCATAGGTTTTACCAACGCCTTTTCTCCCTGCAACAAGAATCATTTTGGCTTCTCGTGACATAGTTTTGGGATTGTAACAAAGAACCTGAACAGCCTAAAGAATTACTCTTTGTGGTGCAGGCTATTCTAAGTTCATTTGTCAATGACTAATTCAGTCATTGATAGGCACGTATTAACGCTAGAATAAGTAAAGTTAATACTTGTGTGAATCTATACTAGATTCTATTATTAATAACGCCTATCAGTAACAGTTTATTGTTTTTAAGCGGCGTTTCTATGTCGCTTACTCTGATGTTTCAGGTGCGTTAGAATCCTATTGTTTTGTGAGGAAATCTGATATCCTGTTTGGGTGCTTTCAGCAAGATCACTAAACAACTCTAAAAAGAACCTGTTTGATGGAGACATGACCATCTTCTTTTCTTCAACCACATCTGCCAGAGATTCTATTAAGTCTTCTCTAACATCATCTTCCATTTCAAAGGCTTCATCAATCTTCTGATTGGTCTTTATAACATGCTCCATAAAGGTCACTCCCTGTTCAACTTCAATAGAAGTATCAAGTTTGCCAGCAAACTCTAAGCGTTCGATTTTGGCAATGTCGAATTTTGCCCAATGCTTGAAAATTGCTGCCTTGATCTTGGCATAGAGATTAATCAGAGTTTTGGCGGTCTTTCTTGCAGTTGTCTTTGAAGATGAAGAAGAGGACAAATCATCTACCGGAGTGGATGATGCTTCTTGCAAAAACAGATCTTCTTCTTCAGCTAAAGGTCCTGCTTCAACTTCATGTGTTTCTTCCACTTTACCAGATTGATTATATGAACGCTCTATGATCGGTTCAGCAAATGGATCATATTCCTCAACCTGTTCATCTTGCAAAATTTTCAAGAGAGGATTACCGTTTTCATGATTATTCAATTCATCGGTAAGTAGTTCATCCATCTTCTGCTTTTGATAATCTTCTTGAATTGGAACTTCTTCTATATCATCAGAACTGGAAACTGCCTGCTGAATATCAACTTCACTTGTCTGTACAACTTCTGTAGCCTCTGGAATTACTTCTGGCTCTATTACCTCATTAGTACTTCCAACTTCCATGTCTTCAATAGTTGGTTGGGTTTCTGTAGAAGTGTTTTGAAAAGCACTGTCATTGTTAATGCCAGAGATTTCACCATCAAATTCATAGTTATCTACACTCATTCGTATTGCGGAAAGTTCTTCCAGATTCGTTGCCATTGGTATGGTGTCTTCTGGTATGTTCTTTTCCTTTATCACCTTCTCAATGTAGCGAACAAGTAATTGCTCTTTTTCGGAAGGTCTGCCGGTTTTTTTCTTAAAAAACTTCATTGGTCTTGGTTTTAGTCATTGTATTATTTTCAACTTGTCCTTTTAGGCTTAAAATCAACATAGGCCTTGATAACAGAACTAATGTTGTTGTATGTTTTCATGAACTGTATATCCCATTTTACTTTTGAGTTTACACGATTGAAAAAGTCCACTTTGATTTTGGAGAATCTTTGTGGTGAAATTCTAAAGTGTCTGGCAATTTTGCCTTCACTTATGTCAAGGAATTCCTTGAATAGAAGCATGCAGCTTTGACGTGCATCACGTATTGCTCCTCTTTTTCTTGAGTGATAAAGTTCATATTCAGAGACTTGATAAGCCTCACATACTTCCATTTTTATTCTATTGGCTAGATGAAGTCCATTTTGACGATGAAGTAAAAACTCCATGTCTTCCAAATGGAATTCAACTGCTTTACAGCCATGTTTAATTACCAAAGCGAACAACTTTCGATGAAGGGATGCCATCTCTAAGGTGTACTGGGTAATATTGTTTTTTTGAGTAGCCATTTCTTTTATAGAATTAAGCTAACACTTGAAGTCAAGCCAATGAGTAGCATCACAACTGATCTCCCTCTACTTATTGCTTCCCATGTTGCCCCAGTTGGATAGGGTTCTTCTTCAAGTGACAAAGAATCTTTGATTTGATTTTCAATGTCCAAAGACATGTAAACTAAATCGTTCCATTCTTCACGCGTTAATTTTTCATCAGACCAAAACTGTTTTTCAACAATATCAAATCGTCTGATTGCTCTTTTTATGCTGGATGGAACATCTTTTGGTAGATGCTCCCAGTCCAAACCTAATGCTTCAAGTAACCTATGATGAGGCATCACCTTCTGCAATCTTTCTTTTATCTGGTTCATTCTAACTTGGATTTATATCACCTGTTGGGATAGGTGATGGATTAATAAAAATTATGCTGCTTGTCTGGACCTGCCACTATTCATATCCGATCTGTTTTCCCGGTTTTCATAGTATAAGGTTCCATTTGGTTTTAATCTTAGTCCAGGCTCAAGAGCGATGATGTTCTCATCCTTATCTTGATCAACTGTGTTCGGGACTTGCTTGTGGACAAATATGACCGTTATGGTGCGTTTTATTTTGTTCGACAAGTCTATGTCTTCTTGAAGTACCCCACGTTGTTTTAAGGCTTCAGTTAAAACTAATTCTCCAGGCACTTGAGGTTCTATCGGAAGGAGTTTTGGGCGACCGACTTTTGGTTTTTCAGAGTTGGATTCTTTTTTTTGAACTTCTTCATTTGAAGCCTTGACTACTGAAGTTTTCGTGCCGAGTGCATGTCGCATTTGTGAAGCTTCGATATTTGAAAGTTCTTTATTCAAATCTCCTCCAAGTTCAAGTACTCGTTCAACATAAGTTCGAGCCAACTTATCCCTGAGCAAGCTGCTTGCCTTGGCTTTGGCTTGGGTATGAAAGTCTACATTTTCATTCCGCTTGATAAAACCTGCTAATGAAAGCATATTGTTCGCAATTGAGTCAATGGTTCTTTCTTGTTGCTTTTTCTTTTTTGGAGATGGTTTCTTTTTTCCCTGTTCCGATTCTATTTCTACCACCTTCAAGTGGGAATCATTTTTTAGTATATCCAACTGTTGTTGAGCATTTTTAAAGGCTACTTCCATTGATGCGCGTATATCGTCATCTAAATCAGGATCATCAATGATCCCCTTTATCGTTGAGATTTTCTCTTCGAGTTCTTCTATTTTATTCATTGTTATATTGGTTTTTATTGGTTACTAATTTTTCAACCAGCTCATCTATTCCAAGCACATAGTATTGTGTCATTACATAGAAATAAGCGTTGCCTTTTTCTAAAAGCCTTCGTGCCGTTCTTGTTGCTTCTAAAAAATCTTCAGGCAGTTTTAAATCATAGTTCTCACAGCTTGCTATTAATTGAGTGAGAGGTTTTAGATTACCCGTCATTGTCCTAATTTCTTGCTCATGTCTTTTGAAATAGTCTTCGCAATGGGCTTCCATCTTATCCTGAGATGCATAAGGGCTTAATTTAGCTACCTGTGACATCACGTGAGAAAAGATCCTATAGGATTGGTCAAAGGACAAACTGCCCCTGATTGCTGTGTCGAGATTAAATTCTAGCTTGGATGTTTCTTTTGTCAAGCTTGATTTGGTTTTTAAATCTGTTGTCATGTGTTATTGGTTTTAGTTATTATGTTTAAGCTTCTTTATTTCATTTATTCTGTGTTCTATAGCCATGAACATGTATTCATTCATCACAAGGTCTAAGCGTGCTTGCTGATCTTTTAATTCATCCATGAGAGGAAGTATAATCCTGTACTCAGGTTCTACTGATGAACTATTAATCTTTTGTTGTCTTTCTTTTATAAAGTCCGAAAGCACCTTGTCATCACACACTATTTGAAGCATTTCTTGATACTTTTCGGCATAAAAGGCTTCATAATACCCTTCAGTTATTTCTTGTATTGGTGACAAGCTTTCTAAAGTGTTCATGGCGTCCATAATACGGAGGTACTTTCTATAGCCTAGACTTTTATCCCCTTGAAAGAACAATTGATCAATAAGCTCTTGTGCCTGTCTTGCCTCTTCTGGAGTTGGTTTTCTCTTGAAATTAAAATTCATAATATCGGTTTTGGGTTGATAAATTCAAGTGCAATTGTTACACCTTCAATATTCTTTTCTACTCTCTGTTTGTCTTTACCTTTCAGAAATTCAAGCGCCGCTTTAAAGGCTTTGAGTTTCCTTTTTAGGAATGCTTCATGTTTACCGCCAGACTTTGCTTTTTGTGCTTCGTTAGTGCATGGAACACAGGAAGTATCTTCAACTGTTTGTACCTCCTTTTTAGCTTCTAACAAATGATTAAGGCTTGAAAATCGTTCAATGGTTTCTTCCAAGGAATCTACATCTTGATTGAATTTTTTCTTCTCTTTCTCAAGCTTCTTAGCTTCCTTTTCAATGGTACTATCATCCTTTAACCATTCTAGTTTCTTTTGTTGCTTTTCTATCTGATTGGCAAGTGTTTCTTTAACTCCATCTAGTTCAAGTAAGGAGTCCTTTGAGAATTTGGTTTTCACGTATTTTTTAAGCCGTTCGAGTTTAAGGTTCTGTCTTCTCAGTGCGTTACGCCTCCAAGTGATATTGTGCCTATCATAGTTTGAAATGGTATCACTTCTTAGAATCTTTCCGGAATCTTCAATTAATGCCGTTAGAATGTCTTTTTGCTCGGAAGGCGTTTTTATCAATGATTTATGTCCGTCAACAAAGGATTCAAGTTGCTCTTGGTATCGCATACGATCATCCATCATCTTTTCAATACTCTCTAGTTCTGATAGACTTTCTTTATTGGCTTTAATAGCTCTTACCATTTCTTTGGCACGTTCAGCCAATAGACTTTTTGCCAAAGCTTTGGTATCATCTATCAAACTCCATTTGACTTCTTCGGGATTAATACTTTCTGTATCCAACATATTTGCTTTGTCTTTTCGGTTAAACAAATCATTAATACGTGCGGACTTTTCCTCGATTTTCTGAAAGATGAAGGCATCTGATGAACCTATGAGAAGTGGTGTAACGATTCTTACATTTTCAAAGGCGTTACCAAATCGCCAGATTCTACCTTCAAGTTGCTTGACGTCTGTGGGATTCCAGTCAAGGGTTAGGTTATAGAGTGTTGAGGCATTGTTTTGAAGATCTATCCCTTCTTTAATGGTTGATGTGCCTATTATGATCTTTACAATTCCAGCTAAGAAAAATTCCTTAATCTGTTCCTTCTTATTCTCTTTAGTATTTCCGGTAATTATTTCAACTTCTGAAAAAGTCGCTTTTCCTTTCTTTATTATATCGCGCTTAAATCCTATCTCATCAAATAAATAATCTTGGATAAGCGGAAAGTAGTCTTTGCCTCCATTCATATAGATCACTTGACCGGAAACAGATTCGTTTTTCTTATCATGATAATCCTTTACACTCTTTACACATCCCATTACATAAGTGAGCTTTGGCGAGCTTTTAATGAAAGCGGATGGTGAAATAGTGTCTATCGGGATTTCATTAAGTATATAGGGTGAGAGTGTGTTCTTTTTTGCCTTACTAATGGCAACCAAATGTGGTGCGCTATCTTTTTTGTCTGGATCACTCAAGGCATCTATTAACTCATCTGAAATTTCTTTAAAGTTGGTCTTTTGAAAATCAGTAGCTTTAAGATAGGTGGTTACTTGTCTACTCTTTTCAAGTGGTATCAGTTTCCCATCCACTTTTTCATTCAGCATGGGCAGTACCCATTTCTTTGGGCGAACAATTCCGGCATCTTCTCCGGACTTATAGTTCATAAAGGAGAACAGTACCTTTTGTAAGGAGACTTTGTTCGAAAAACTCTTTATAACCGCTTTGGGTTCTATTTCCCCAGCAGCGGTATATGCCTTTTCAAAGGTTTGGTTGACATAGTTATCAAAAAAGCGTTGGATATTATTTATGCCAAGTCTTTTAAGCCTTTCATAGCCAGTTAAAGCCAACATTGAAAAAACTTCTAAAGGGGAATTATTAAAAGGTGTAGCTGTTAAAAGACTGATGTTTCGCTGTTTTGAAACGCTTTGAATATATGTTGAAAGAAAAAAGGCTTTTATACCTCTTGCCGAAGGCTTTCCACTACTTATTTGATATTGGTTAGGTTTTCTTTCATCGCCTTTAGTCTGTTCGCCCTTAACCTGAGTAAAGATTTTGTTGAAGTTATGAGCTTCATCGATACATAGGTAATCCGCTTCTAGTTCATCAATACCAACAATGGTGTTGTCAAGTCCTATTCCAATAGCCTTTTCTATTTTTTCGTTTTCCAAAGCTTTCTTTCGTTCTGTTTCATCTTGAAAGCCTTGTGATATGGTTTCTACCATGCGTTTATGAAGCTGCTCGGAAAGCTTTTCTGAAAAACCTATTCTGGAAAGGCCTTCATAGGTAACCATGATAATAGTTCCTTCTTTGATCTGCTTTAATTCTCCTTTCTCATTAAAGAGCTTCCTTTCATACTTTTCAGATAGGTTAAAAAGGTCAAGTATTGGAACATGTGGTAAAATGCCATGTGCTTTGTAATTACCGTCTTTGTCCTTATCTCCTGAAATCTCTTTTATCCATTTATGGTAAGTAGGGTTAGGTACGGCTATAATTGGTCTTTTACAATCACCATTTTCCAAAGCATGGCCAATAGCTAGTATAGCCGTCATTGTTTTTCCTACTCCGACATCATAAGCGATTATGCCACTTCCAAGTGCGCTTTGGAAAGCTACACCTTCTCTTTGAGCATCTCTTATTTGTAATTCTCCGGTTTTAAAATACTTGCTGCATCTAAAAGCAACCGGAATTTTATCAAAGTTCACATCTATAAAGCCGTTGTAAAGCCTATTCCAGTGATCTTCTATAGACTTTCTTTGTTCTTCCCAAAGAACTTCACCTAAGAAAATGGACATTAATCTTGCGGCTTCTATTGCTCCGTTGCGCTTTATTTCAGCTTTCTCGTGCTTTGAAAACATATCTCGAGGAAAGCGGTTGTTGTTTAAATAGTAGTCAACTATTTGCATAGGCGATACATTCAATTTCATATCGCTTGTATTAAGCGCGCTTAAAAAGACTTTAAAGTGTTCAAAGATGGTTCCAATAGCTCCTTCAAAGATGATATTGAACTCTTTGGCAAATGCAGATATAGGTGAAATAGTCAGCCTTTCGTTTTCTTTTCCGGTTAAAAGCAACTTAGGAGGAAGTATGGCTTTGAGTTTTCTTATTTGTTTTTCGGCTTGTGCTTTTGAAGGTAGAACAGGCTTTTTATGTTCTGTGATCCACTTTTCCAAAGCCTTTATTTTATCATAGATGTTGCCAGAGTAGTATAATGGCGATGGAATATATTTGGTCTGGCTATTATGAATACTTGGATCAACACATAAGTAGCCCCTTTCAAGCATGAGTTTGAACCAAGCACCTGAGGTGCTTTTGGGTAGGTATTTTGAAAAGCCTGATGAAATAGGTGCATCAATGGCTTTTTTGTACCAAAGCCAAACTTCTATCTCATCTTTAGTAAGATGTTTGTTGTATGTATTTAAAAAGTCCTCGAAAGAGTATAACTCATAGTTGCCCTTTAAAACCAATGGTTCGGCTTTTAACTCGTCTTTGGTTTTCTCAATGGCATGAGAATAGTTCTTTTGGATTTGCTTTAAAGTCTTTAAAGGCGTCTTTGTAAGTTCTGAATCTCCATAGCCATTGAAATCTGGCATGAGTTCATCATCAACATCTATGGCTTCTAAATTACTTAGATCACCTTTTATTAAATCAGATCCCCTGAAACCTTTACCTTCAAGGACAGTTCCAAGGATTTTATTTGGGTTTTCTTTAAAATACGGATGCGATCTCATCTGCTTATTGGTTTTGGTGTTCCCCAAAAAAGGAACAGGTTGTTTAGGTAGATTAAATTCTTTAAGCAGTAGAAAGTGTGGTAGCTTGTATTTATTTAATGCTTTAAAGCCAGAAAAGTCACGCTTTAAAGCCGCTTTAAAGCTATTCTAAAGAGGATTCAATTAAAGCCAAAGCGGTTTTTACAGAGGTCTTTTGCTCAGAACAGACCTTTAAAACCATCCTATAAATCATTTCTCGTCCGCTTTGAGTTCTTCTTCTATCACATAGTCTTGGATAGATGCCTTCTTCACATCTTTCAAGTTCCTTATTAGTAAGCTCTATTAGCTCTTTTTCTTGTTGCTTTATTTCAATTCTTTTGTCCATTTGTAGGTGAGATTTGAAGGTTTTATAATAGGTCTATAAGTCGTACTGAAAATGCTTTCGATTCGACATAAAGTTGATCGAATAGAGCATTCTCCTGATTTGACCAGTTTTTTCGCCAATAGCAAGATCATCTTTCGCCCTGCTGGCTTTTCTCGCACATAAGTGAGAAGTGGAAAGGCGTGAGGATCACACCGATTAAGTTCTAAAAGAATTAAGTGTTTCATCTTTTCATCTATTGTCTTCATAATACCTTCCTATTTGCGGAAGATGAAACACGCGCCTAATAATAGTAACGGGCATTTATCCTCCTTTGGTTTCATTTAATTTGTTAAAAGCTGTTAAGGTCTATTCTCTGGTAGTTTGTGCTGATTATTTGAAGGCTCATCTATTCTATTTGCACCAAAGAGCGTTTCTTTAAAACGATTAAAACTGTGCTTATAGAAGTTCTTTCAAAGAGATTATTAGGAAGTAAATAGGCATCCAAAAGCTCGGTTTTGGCTTCTATCATATCGAATACCTTCTTGAACTTTGGTTGAAAGAGGCTTTGAGAAATAACAAAAACCAAAAGCCCACCTTCTTTTAAAAGATCTACTCCTCGACTTACAAAGTAATGGTCGTACTTTTTAGTTTTGGTTCTTTTGCCTTCTACTGATCCATAGCGTCCTGTGAACTCTCCATAAGGAGGATTTCCTATTACAAGATCATATTCCGCTTTGGGTTCTTTATGAGCATTTCCTTTAAAGAAGTTCTTTTCAAAAGACTGATTATGGACTTCAATACTGTCACTTTCATGAAGAATAGAACATATTCTAGCTGAATAAGGATTTATTTCAAAGCCCTTTATAAGCTCACATTTTGGAGCATAATCCAAAAAGTGTCCTCTCCCGCAAGAAGGCTCTAAGACTTTGCCGTAGTTAAAACCATGCTTAAAAGCCAAAGCCCACATCTTTTGAATAAGTATAATTGGTGTATAGTATTCAAACAAAAGTCCTTTGCCTTCCTTTAAAGAAGCTCCTTTCTTTTCTAAACCGCCATAGCCACTATAAGTCGCTATAAAGAGTTTTTCTTTCTGGCTATAAAAGCGCTTTTGTTTAAAGATGTCCAGGTATTCTTCAATTCCCTTATTGAGTTCAAAGTCGTTTAAATAATCCTTTGGACTAAGAGTTTTGAAATACTTAAGAGGTTCTTCACTAAAGTTAACACCTGAGAGGTAAACAATAATTTCTGCTTTTAAATCAGAAAACTTCTCAAATTCACCTTTAACATGGTTTTTTATCCTCCGTTTAGGTTTGAAACTAAATATTTTATTTTTATTGATTAATCCCACATAATAACCTTTGTAGAAAAAGCTGACTTTCCCTGAACCATTAGTGAAATCAGTGTTTACAAGCTGGTTTGAGGTTTTGGAGTGTGGAATAAACACGATCTTTTCTGCTTCTATTTTCATCAACTATTGGTTTTAATTGGTTAATGCCCATATATATTACACGCAAGAATCGCGTATACAGATACATGAAGAAATCTAGTGATAGCACAGAGTTGATGAATCTGGTATTAACTTTAGCAGCCATCTTTTCAATGGTACTAACAACCCTTAAGATTATTGAATGGATGAATCTAAGAGAAGGTAAATTTGGTAAGAAAGGCAGAGCATTTCCTTTGTATTCCAGCGATAAAAATAGTTTATTGTCAGATAGATAACAGCTTAGCCAAGCTAAAGAGATCACAAGAAAGTTCATGAAGTCTGAAAAACCAACTCAATACTATGAGCAATTTTATCCCGCGGGATGAAATAATCTCCAAAAGCTTTTTAAGCCAATTCTTAGCCTTTGTTTTATAATTTCAATGGTGGTTTTGTGTTTTACATTTTTCTCTATTGGTTCTGATTCTTTCATCAATCTTTAATGTAATGATTTTAAACCAATTTTGCTTAATTTAGTGTTGTGTCAAGATCGCTATTCATACTTCTTATTAGCCTCATAGTTGGTGGATACTTCACCTATGAGGAGCTTCAAGACAAGATCTGGGTTCAATATAACTCTGAGGACACATCTCTTCTTGTTATTCCTTTGATTATTGCAGGAGTTGGTCTAATCACAATCTTGATCAACTTAGTCTACAGTAGAATCATTAAAGCTAATGCAGACAGGATTTTGAAACGGAATGAGCATTAGCTATATATCCATAATTATACTTACTTGTCTTTTTGTATATGCTGCTTATATTCATTACTCAGGCCAAAGAAAACTACAAAAATCCATAGACAGTTACCCTGAGCCTAATTCAATTACGGTTGTTTCCAAACAAACTGATGAAAAATCTAATCAAACTGTGTTTTCTGCAAGCTATCTATTTTATAATACTTCTAAGCTAGATGAAGTCTCGGAATTTTTAGTCAGTATTTATCCAAATTCAGATATAGAAATTGCTCAATTCAACCAACCATTCGTATTAGAGGCTATTGTAATAAAATGGTGTTCTAAGAGTGAGTTCAATTCATTAGAATCACGTTATGAGCAAGTGGAAAATGAATTCAATCTAAAGTTTAATAAAGAATCTCTCTTCAATAGCTGATTCCCCTTTGTTTCAAGCTATTTATTTGTACTCAATTTGGCTGTATTCATAGTAGTACGGCCTTTACTTTTGATCCTTTCGCGACACTAGCCTTTACCTATCCAAAGAAATGTTAACTCCATAACTTACTGCCAATTGTTCAAGAAATTCATATCCTTCAAAGTTATATTTCTCCGAAAATTCAATCAACACTTCTTCTTTATCCGCTCCTATCTTGATCTTTGATAATGTTTCAAACGCCCCAAGCTGATAGTGATGTTCATTGTTTATTCTATGACTTTCAACCAAAGAAATAACAGATTCATATCTACCAGTTTCGAATAAGACAGTTGCATTGATCATCGTACAATCCCAATTTCTATAATTCCAAAGGCCTCCTCCGTTTTCTTTGATATACTCATTTGAGTAATGCTCGGCTTGCTGAAGATTCCCATTTTGAAAGGCTAAGAAAGCCAACAACCATTTTATTTCAGGATCATTATCATTGTCGTCAACAAAGGCTTCAATCTCACTATTGGCTAGCTGAAAATTATTCGCCTTAATCAACGTTTCTATCAAATATAGTCTTGCCTCTCGATTTAAATCTGTATCCATCAGAGATTCAAACATTTTCTGAGCCTTTCGGTATTGATTTGTTTCTAGATACAACTTTCCTTTCATAACCATAACATCATTGGGGAAATACTTTTCATCTATTGATTCAATCACCTCTAAAGCAGAATCCAAAATCCCGGCGTAATAAAAGTTCTCTGCGCAACAATATTTTACTAATGGGTTATCAGGAAAGCTAACAAGTAAAGTTTGACTAACTTCAATTAGCTCATCCCAATTTCGCGATTTAGACATGAATCCCGACAGCTCAATTAAACTCCAAAAATGATTTGGGTCCAGTTTGACACTTTCTTCAAATGCACGTTTCGCCTTTTCCTCTTGATTTAATATAAGACCGAGCAAACCATCCAAATATTTCTGATCCGACTCTCTCAGACACACACGATTCATTTCATAGCTCTGAGCACTATCAAAATCCAGTTTATCAATTAATAAAACTTCCTTGTAGAAAGATAAATTCTGATCACAAGGTTTTTTCTCTAGAAGACTGTCTATCTCATCAATCTTCAATTTGCCGTAAATAAAATGAGCTTCTATATTGTTCATATTCTGTGCCACTGCAATTTTAAAATTTGCATAAAAGATTAATGATATAATTATTATAGCATTATTCATAACTATTAAGGGGATTCCTGACTTGGAGAGGTATATCCTTGAGACTGATACTGTTTTATTAAGCCGTGTATTTGGGATTCAATCTCTGGATACTTTTCTATTGCCTTGTTGAGTAAAGTTTGGTATTGAGCTGCCTGTTCACGCTCCACATCGGTTATTGGTGTTTCATTTGGCAATAGTGCTCGATTATCCATAATCTTAAACCAAATGGTTGTTGAGTTCCTCTTAAACTCAGCGCCAGGAAGAATGGCTCCCCTCTGAGCCAATTTTATCAATGAGTTTTGATATTCACTAAACACCCCGGAAAAGCCTCCTTGCTCATCAATTGCGCATTGATCGGTACAAGGATCTGACATTAACAAGTCCTTAAATAACCTGAATGTTTCAGAATTAATATTACTCTTACGTTCACTAATCAGTTGACTTACTTTTTGAGCATCTGGTCCAGAAAAAGTAAAGAAAGTTCCGCTTGGCATTCTATAAACAAGGGGTTCGCCATTATCTCCAAGTGCTTTGGACTCATAATAATTAACTATTTGATATTGATTTATCTCAAGTTCAAGCCTTAATTTCTTTGCTTTATTCTCAACATAGTTGGTTATGATATCAAAAACATAACCAGTTCCGCTTCCAGGTGTTCTTTGTCCCCCATCGTGAGGACTGTTCTCTAAAATTATTGGGTGATAACCTATATCTCTGAATGTTCTATAGCTAATGAAAAATTGCGAAAAATCCATATTTTCACCACCTTGTACTGGACCTACCTGTGTTCCTCTTGTTCTCCTAAGCTCTTCGTTGGCTTCTACACGTCTGTATGTCCTATAACCTTGCACCTGTTGGATTCGGGCGGTGTGGACTCCTATTCCTAGTTCTTGGGGTAGTTCTTGGTCTTGCTCCGCTACCACTTCCCGGTCCAGGTTCCAAACCTTCTAGTTCAACCTTGTGTATTACCTGATTCCCAGAAAATGTATACGGCGACCATTGAGGATAAAACGATTCTAAAGGATCCACCGCAAAGAACCTCCCCAACCTAGGGTCATGCATTCTAAAAGTATAGTTAATACTATTCCCACTACTCTTCACCTCATCATCCTTCTCCTGTCCCTGGAAGCCATATCTGTATGAGTCAGAGAACGCCGCCTCCGTTAAACACCTGGCCTTCTTCTGCATCCCATAAGGATAATAATCACTGGTACTGATAATATTAGCCGTATAGTGTAACTCATCATCCGTTGGTAACTTCCTGTCGGTTACAACAATCAGCACATTACCCAAGTGGTTCGCCATCTCGTACACCTTCAGCTCCATCTTTCTGCTGTCTTTGTACACATCATCATCACTGGCTCCACTACTGGCTGTGATGGATTTGTTGCTAGTGAAGGTACTTGCTGTTGGGTAGCCTGTGTCTGTAAATTCATTGGTAGCGATGGTCACCCCAAGGTTTCTTAAACCTACTCTGCTTGAACCGTAAATGTGCTGTTCTTTGAGTACATAGTGTTCCTTAAAGGTCGTTGTGGTCAGCTCCTCATAGTTCAGTTCATAAATAGACATAGGGTTGCCACTGGCATCTAAAGAGTAAACCGTGTATTCCCAGGCTGATTCTCCCAAGCTGGTACCTGTACCATCTTTTGGCTTCTTGATCTTGGCGATTCTATTACCCAATGGTCCATAGATGAACTCAAGGTCGGGTGTGGCATCTGTTTTTATGATCTCGGTCACCTTACCGGCTGCATTCCATCGAATTTCTCGTATGTTCTCCTGATCGTCTTCTTCTAATTGACCTATCTTATTGTACTTGTAGTTAGAGGTGCTCTGTCCATCCAATATATCCCCTAAATCATGGCTGGTATCATTGCTGTTGTCTCCGGCATCATCCACATAAGCCAATCGGTTCGTCTTTTCATCTATGCTTATCATAGACATCTCTGCTACTCCACCATTCTTTTTATAATAGAAGTAGGTAAAGTCATCCATCGTATTGGTGCCTCCTATATCATGGGCTTTTCTTGTCAGGTAAGCCAAATTACCATTCTTGTCAAATTGATAAGTTGTGTTATAGTCTCCTATATCCGTTGCCCCGGTAAAGGTGTTGTTCTGTTGAACTAAGTCCGTTGAGCCAGATACATTGGCATAGGTATAGGAGTTTCTGATTCTGTTTAACTGGTCATATCTATATGCGTTGCCATGAATCGTCATAGCGTCTTCATCAGGATCATGCAAGGCGGTGATCATACTGGAGATGTTCCCATTGTATAGGTTCGCATAAGCATTGGTGGTGCTTTCTTTGGCTGCCACCCCACAGTAATTATATGGTCCACTAGTATGTGTCATTTGGGGTCGGCTATTCGCTGTATCTTTTGTTACGCAAGCTTCACAAAAGGATGCCGCTGCTATCCCTGGCAGACACCATAACTTTATATGGAGGTGTGCTGGCAGAATGGCGTTTCCAATTTGTTATGTTTAAATATAATGAAATTAAAAACAACTAAGGTCTCTGAAGGAGGTATTTCAGGAACTATAGCTGATATCAAACTCATCATGTCTACTGCTCTTAAATGCCCTAGTGGCCTTATTTTAGTTCATAATCACCCTTCTGGTCAATTATTCCCTTCCAGAGCTGATAAAAGACTCACCATGAATATTGAAAATGCTTGCAATCTCCTTGAAATTGAATTGTTAGATCATTTAATCATTAGTTCTAATGGTTACTATTCTTTTACTGATGATGGTTGATTAAGTGATTCTTTGAGACATTACCCGTTTTGTCAATAACCCGCAACATGAACAACAGTGTCAGAAATTTCAGAATTTGTAGCAGGTTTTTTCCCTAAATCGTCTAATCGTTTGTCTTCTTTTATGAGAGGGTCATTAAGCAATTGCTTAATTGTAGAATCATTATGTTCTATCTGTTTCTCATTTTTTTCAATTTTCTCAACATCTTTCTTTATTTCTTCATGGGGATCAGATTCCTGACAAGAAGGAACAATAAAACATGTTAAAACCCCTAAATAAATTTTAAAATTTTTCATCAATACTTTTGTGACACTACCCCCCTTCCATTATCCTTTTGGCTTCCTCTGTTGATATCCATTGATGTTCCAACACAAATCCAGTCAAACTATCATAACCAACCTTGATTTTCCATGATTCATAGTCTGGACTTCTTCGTGAATTAAATACTTTCCGTAGTCCATCATACTCCTTATACTGATTACTTTCTTCAACACAAGTTACTGGAATTCCATTCGTCTCTTCTTCTCGTTTATTGGCAACTTCACTAAGATAACTCCATTTAGGGTATCGTTGGATCAAAGAGTCCATCCTTCTAATGAAAAAACCATTATATGCTACCCCAAGTCTTCTAGTGTTTTCCACAAAATGAATAACTGAACTATCGTTTGATATGGTCATACTCATGCTAAACATTTGAAATAAGTTTGAGTTTGACCAATCCTTAATGGAACACCCCAAACCATCATAGATACAAAGTACACCCAACATATGACGCCCAAGAGTTTTTTCCAACTTATCAAAGTTGTACCTATGCGCTTTTTCTGGTTGATAAAGATCTCCGATCTTGAAGTCATTCAGGATTGTCATAACATCAGCCTGCCCAGTAAGTTCATATTTGGATAAATAATATAGAGCACTGCCTAAGTCACTTTCTCTTTCGGGTGTTGTGTAATATTGGACTAAAGAATCATATTTTCCATTCAGAAACAGATTTAAATAAACCGAATCATTGCTGTTAAATGGGGATGAAATAGGGGTAGTCGGCCCTCCAGAATCCACGGCTTCATTCGATTCTCCCTTGACTTTGATTTGACCAGATTCACATGAACAAAATAATGTTACTACAAAAAAAGAAAGAAATAATAACCTCATGAATTTGATTTTTTTAATGTTTTGTGTTTAACGTCTACCTTCATAAATAACCTCTTGGCCCTGCTTAGCCATTTGTGATGCAGCTTCTTGACTCTTGACCATATTTTTATAGCCTGGAGAATTAAGATAAGCATCATATAGAAGGCCGAATTTAGTAGTATTTGTTACGGTTTTATAGATTTGTTGATCTGAAAGTTTAATCGGATTATAGTTGTCTGGATGATGTGTGTCTTGAACAGCAGGAGTCAACTGTGGTACATCAGGGTCTGGATCTGGGCCATACAATTCATCACAGTTTGTACATACTCGTTTAGAACTGCTTAGTTCAAATTGAGCATTGTTAGCATCCATTAAAGTCAATGCAACATACTTGACAATCGCAACATATTCACTGTTTGTTGAAGACATATAATGCCCTCGTGGCTCACTACCGTCAATCATATAATTCATGAGGTCAACACTAAACATGTCCTTTCCAAGCACTGCTAATGCTTCACTTGGAATAGCTCCATTGCTAATGGCATTTTTTACTATTGCCACTGATTTATCAACAAAGCTTGCATGACGCTTCATCTCAGTCAATTTTGCCTGCTGCTCTCCAACCTCAGTATACGGTGCAATTAAATCTGCTGCGACTGTAATCCATCCAATTATAGGGATAACAGCTCCTTTTCCTTTTCCTGATGCACTGTACATTTGTACCTGTCTTGATTTTATTTCTTTGTGAAATTTCCCCATTTCTTTCCAGCTGACTTTAAATTGGGTATTTACAAGATTTCCATCTAGCATCTTTCTTGGAGTCTGCTTTCCTATGTTCTTCCTCCAATCACCGTCTGTTTTAAGTATATTCCAAACTTTTTCATCAATCACATAAGAGTTAATGTCTGAAGAATTCGTTAGGACTCTTACGTTGACATGAAATAGAGCGCTATGGTTCATGAACTCTAAACCTTCTAATTCTATTCCTAATATGACTATGTTTTCAGCAAATGCAAAAGGACTATTGTGAGGATATTGTGCCTTCAGTGGATCAGTACTCAAGAACCTTCCCAACCTAGGATCATGCATTCTAAATGTATAGTTAATAGAGTTTCCACTACCCTTCACTTCATCATCGTGCTCTTGTCCTTGGAAAGAGTATCTATACTTATCCGAGAACGCCGCCTCCGTTAAACACCTGGCCTTCTTCTGCATCCCATAAGGATAGTAGTCACTGGTACTGATAATATTAGCTGTATAGTGCAACTCATCATCCGTTGGTAACTTCCTGTCGGTTACAACGATGAGTACATTGCCCAAGTGGTTGCTCATCTCGTATACCTTCAGCTCCATCTTACGGCTGTCTTTGTATACATCATCATCACTGGCTCCACTGCTGGCTGTGATGGATTTGCTTGTAGTAAAGGTTTTAGCTGTTGGGTAGCCCGTGTCTGTAAATTCATTGGTAGCTATGGTCACCCCAAGGTTTCTTAGGCCTACTCTGCTTGAACCGTAGATGTGTTGTTCTTTGAGTACGTAGTGTTCCTTGAAGGTCGTGGTGGTCAACTCCTCATAGTTCAGTTCATAGATAGACATAGGGTTCCCACTGGCATCAAGTGAGTAAACCGTGTATTCCCAGGCTGACTCTCCCAAGCTGGTACCTGAACCGTCTTTTGGTTTCTTGATCTTGGCTATTCTATTGCCAAGGGGGCCATAGATGAACTCCAAATCGGCTTCTGTGTTGCTCTTAATTATATGGGTCACCTTACCGGCTGCATTCCAGCGAATCTCACTGATATTTTCCTGATCATCGGAGGTTAACTGTCCTATCTCGTTGTAGTCGTAGTTGCCCGTTGTCTGACCAGATAAGATGTCGCCAAGATCATGCCCCGTGTCATACAGGTTGTCATCACTGTCTGTCACATAATCCAATTTGTTGGTCCCCGAGATGTAATGGTAGCTAAAGTGGTCCATACCATTGTCAAAGGTACCCGGATTGGAGGCATCTTCTACCTGATGAGCAGTTCTTCTTAAACTTGTTAGATTACCGTTCTTGTCGAACTCATAAGTCGTCTTGTAATCCAGAATATCTACTGACCCGGTAAAGGTGTTGTTCTGTCGAACTAAGTCCGTTGAGCCAGATACATTGGCATAGGTATAGGAGTTTCTGATTCTGTTTAACTGGTCATATCTGTATGCGTTGCCATGAATCGTCATAGCGTCTTCATCAGGATCATGCAAGGCGGTGATCATACTGGAAATGTTCCCATTGTATAGGTTTGCATAAGCATTGGTGGTACCATCGCCCAGGAACGAGCCTGAGATGTCTGCCAAAAAGCTCGTGGTTTCAATGGAGCTGTAGTCTCCATCAAAGTAACCCAGGGAAAAACCAAAGCCATCCTGTGCTGCCCATTGGTTGATGGTATTATGACCATCGCCTCTTAGGTCTCTGGAGGCTACTGCTGTAGAAGAATTCACGCCCTTTAACCAGCCATGGATGCTGTAAGCATAGTCGCTCCCCTGTACAATCTCTTCTCCGGTTTCTACCCTGGCCATCGGCCCATGAAGGTAGTAAAAGTATTTCGCTTCTTTGTCCCAGATGTAGTCGTTGTGAGAGCTCATGGCCAGAGTCAATCTGTTTTCTGCATCATAGAAATACTTATGGTAATAAGCATCTATTTCTCCATCCTGGTAGCATACTTTGTTCACATTACCCGAGATTAAATCATATTCATAGGCTGTGAGTTTAAAGCCCTGATCCAGGTCTTCAAGTAGTTCGTTATAGGTAAGCAGCTCCTTCACATTGCCATGCTCGTCGTAGGAGTAATACTGGGTTTGTACATGGTCTGATGCCGTGTTTACAGTTCCTCTACTGCCCCCAACATAAACCACACGGTTAATTCTGCCTCTAAGGTTATGCTGGCCACCGGTAAAGGTGCTGGCCGCCTCAGTGTCGGCTGTGGTGCTGCCAAGGTCGTCATCGTAATAAGTTGTGGTGATGTTCCACCCATCTGAAGGGAAGGTGTTGTCTTCCGCATCCAGATTATAAATAGATGTGGCTCCCGAGAGTTGAGAAAGTTCACTTTCTCCCACTTCTGTAATTCTTGAGTGGCTGTCGTATTTGGTGTAAGAAAAGTAGTCGTCATCTTCCTGCTGGGCATCCTGTGAGTAACGTAGCCTTTGCTTACTGTCGTAAACAAATAAGGTTTTACCGCCATCTATACTCTCATTGTTAATTGGTTGCTCTGCCGAATTGTAAGCATAGGTAGTGTTCAGTCCATGATTTGGGTTAGTCGTTCCATCCCAAACACCACTTGTAAAGGCCGCGCTTGTTAAAACATCTACCCCTTCCGGTGGTACGGTTTGTACCAGGTTCCCGGCTTGATCGTAGTAGTAAAGCGTGTATTGGTATTCTTTTAAGCTGTAGGTCACAGTAAAGTTCTCATCTGTGTTGCCAGAGATACATTCTGAGTTGTAGCTCGCCAGAAAAGCACTGGTAATCCCATCTACTGTGTTGTTATAGTCTATGGTGGCATTGTACTCAGCCTCACTCAATAAGAAACTGATACAATCGTCTTTCCACTGGTCAAGCAAATTGTCGGGAAGGTCTGCAAAATCGCTATACTCTGTTGGAATGCAGTAGGTAGCGGTGCTGTAGTTGCCTGGCTCCACACCCTGAATGCTGTTGTTGTGGAAGATCCAGGCTGTTTTTGAAGTCCCGTTGTTATTCACCACTTGACATCTCACATTGGTAAAGGTGCCGCTGCCCGCTACAGGCGCGCTCGAGATCATTAAGAGTTCTTTGATTTCTGTGATGTCATTAAAGGAGATCGCTGTGTTGTTATCATCATACAAAGCAATGGCCTGGTAAGCGTTGCTCTGTCCAGAATCGTAAACATTCACAGCATAGTCTGTAATCCCTACCTCATTGTCCAATGCAGAGGAATAGTTTTCTGCAATACAAGCATCCAGGTCAGCATTTAAGCCATCGGTGTCATCATAGTAAGTTGGTGTGCTGGTAAATCCACTGCCTGTGATCTTGGTATTCACAAAGTCTACCAATTCATTAAAACAAGCACTGGCTGGTGTGGCCAGGGTATAGTCTTCACAATCTGTGTATGGGTTGGTAACCGCTATGTCGTTAATGTCTAACTGAGCACCGGTAACTGTGCAAACATTGTCGTTGATGTCGTCTATGGCATCCTCAAGAACTGTTAACTCTGTTGGGGCCGGACTGGCTGATAAGTCTGCAGTAATCACAAAGCCCTGAGGGTTTTCATAACCACATGTGTAAAGGCAGTAATCGTAAAGGGCGTCTTTTAAGTCTATTTTCTCCTGAATGTCATCGCCATTAACATCTACCAGTTCTCCTGCACAATCCGAATGAATCAAGTCGTTCATCCACTGGTCTACATTTACCGTACAAACATCTTCACAATCTGGGGCGTTTAACTGAAGTTGCTCCAGGTTGTTGGTTGAAATCTCTGTGCTGGTCATCAGTGGCGTTGGCGCAATCATGATCTCATTGCCATCATCGTAAAACAAACAACCATCATTCACCTTGGCTGTGTATATCAAATCTTCTTTTACATAACGGTATTGTGATGAGTACACCTCCCAATGACGGGCATCTTCTTCGGCCGCAGTTAAAGTATAATCATCATATAAGCATTCATTTTCTGAAGCAAAAGCTGTTGGGTTAGGATCTACCCAATCCTCTAATGATTCAACTGGCGATATCGGGTCACCATCACAATCATCTCCATCTAAATAATCTGTTGAGTAGGCATTGAGTGCCGACACCAAATCTCCTGAGGCGATCACTGTGGTGCCGTCTACAATCACGCCATCATCTTCAAACGGATCGTTTGCCGGATCGGTATAATCTGTGGAGGCTCCTGAGGCATCTGTCCAATTGCTGTAATCAGCCATCTCCATGTCAAAATCACGACTATCTGCCAATGCTTCACAGTATTGTAAATGACAGTATTCTCTGTGGGCCTTCATTAATTCCGCAGCCCATTCACCCTGGTAGTTGTCCTGGTCCTGTACATAACTCAAAGAGGTGATCTCTGAACCTATTCCCGTTCCGGCAGCATCATAACTTTCGTATATGTGGATGTTCTCTGAGCCAGATACAGCCAACATGTCGTCCACATCATCCCAAAAATCACTGCCATTGGCTGACTGGTAATGGAAACCATCCGGGGTCACATCTGCCTGCAATCTCAATTCTAATACTGAGCACATGTCCGTTCCTGAACTGGTATACTCTGTATCATATGTTACATCACAACTGCAGGTGTCTGCATTTATATAGCTATTGACAGCATTAAGATATTCGGTATAAGAAGATGAATCCGGATGGCTTGAAAATGAGGTGTTTTCTGTAACATAAATCTCCGCGTTAATTTGACACAATTGATCGCAGTTTGTGGCACATGCTGTTAAATCTACTGAGTCCTTATAGATATCTATTAAGTCCTGAAGGTCTATGTCTGCATCATCTAAAACACCATCGACCTGATCACTCACATTGTCTCGGTTAACGCACAAGTGTTTTACCACCGTATATTCCCCTAAATCATCAAAGTCTGAATTGAAGGAAAGGGTTCCACTTGTCACAGAGCTACTCCCATTGCCACAGTCAACACCCACTGCATTGGCACTGGTATAGTGCTCCGAAATTGTGGTATAAGTCCCTGTGGTAGTTTGAGATGAACTGGTAACCACCATGTCCACAAGGTTCCCGTCCGGGTCTGTTATGGTGATGGTTAAATCATAGCTGCACTCTGCACAAATGGCCAGACCGCTGGAATCGAAAACATCTGTAAATGCACCCGGCACAGGCTCGCCGGTCATTGTCATGTTGAAAATGGTGCCGGCCATATCGTAATCAAAGTCATAGTTCGCGCCTGCTGTAACATTCAAAATCTTATTGACTGAGGTAATGCAGCCCGCATCTTCATCATATACATTGTTCTCAATTAAGGAGGTCTCTATCGTCTCTGCTGAAGCTGTTAAAGGAAGCAGGTTATCAGGCGCATCTCCTATCAGTGCCGTAGCTATGGTACGCCCCTCTTGATCATGGTAGCTCACACTGGTCTGATCATTGGGATCCATCACCATGTTCTTTTTGTAGTGTGAGGCGTCTCCTACATTTTTACCGAATAATCTTCTTAATTCTACTTCATTGGTTGTTCCGTAAAAATACTGCATCTCCCGGCCACTACCCATGGCAAATTCTTCACCTATACCGGAGCTCTTGCGAACACGACCTGTACCATCGCGCATGTACTCTACCTCAGAGTAGACATACCCCTCGGCATTAGGAATGGCATCTCTGTACAAATCTCCTGTTAACTGATTGTTAGATGAAAAATACTGGGCCGCTCCATAAGTGCCACTCGTTGGACTTGATAAGGGATCTGTTGCTGAAATTCCATCGAAATGCTGCTTGTCAAAAGTCACATCCGTTCCGCCATCGTCAATCACATTAAAACCATCATGATAATTTAAATCATAACCCAACTTTGGAGCTGGCAAAACACTCACACTCGCTCGCCCCTCATAGTCATACTTCTGCTCTGCGATAAGTGTCACCTCATCACTTGTAGAGTAAGAAACTGTCTGACGGTTCCTTAAACTTCCATCGTGATACGATATCACTGATTTACTCTTACCGTCTTCAGCAAAATTTACCTGGTACAACCAGTTCTTATCATCCTCGAATATATCTGTAGCTAAAATTTCATGACTCGTGGCATCATTCAATGAAGTAGGCACTGTATACCCCCAATCTCCTACATTTAAGTAAGTGTAATCGCCGGCTACGCCATCTATTAAACGACCTATCGCTCTTACTCTGAAATATAATATCCCCTCAGGATAAACCATGTCCAGCTTATAAAACTGAAATGGACTATTGATTCTGGTTGCCTTCTTAAATTCAAATGGATCTTCGAAATTACCTGTGGAAAAATCAGGGTGGTCACTCTTTTGATCGATAAAAACCCACTCTACATCAAAACTCTCTGCTCCCTCTACGTAAGTCCAGTATATCATCCCATTACTCGCATCAAAACCGATAGAAGGAACTTCCGTATGGTCCAGCTTAGGATAACGGGTCGTATGAATCTGTAACTCCATGCGGATATCATCCGGAATATCAGAACTCTGATAAGGATCGACCACTGCACTCCAGGATAACATATCCGTACTCACCTGGGCATCAACATCTGTGACCACAAACTTCAACTCCCCATAACTACTGATACTCCCCGTCTGAGGTATCGAAAACACAGCCATATCCTCATACACAAACTCTGCTCCATCTGCCTCATGGCTTATCGTTAAATCCCCACTCGATAATACTGTTGTTCCAGTCACATCCTGAAGCTCATAACTTATCGTATACCTGAAATACTTGGCCAAATCCAAATCACTTTGGTCCTCCCTGTCATACTTTAAACGCAACACTACCTCCCGGCTACTTGCATAATCAGTTGAACTACCAGACTCATCAGTATACAGAGGGTCTGACATGTCTACCTCTGTGACATTTTCTATCAAATCAACCTTATTAACTCGGTAACTTTGAACATAGTCGTTTCCATATACAGAAGATACGATCGTGCTACCCAGAAAGAGCAGCAAAAATTTGATGTACATTATTGGCTTCATATTAATATTCTTCATTTTGTACTACCTGGTAGTTGGATAATTTTGAACTGGGGAAGTATTGATTTTTGCTGTATTTGAAATAGCTTGAATTGCTGAAAATTTCATCAGACAACTGAGCATTCAGATCAAACACATCATACTTAATTTCTACATAGTTATTCTCGGGATACACATCAACATTGTATTGATACACCACCTTTTTTAACGACGGCTTTTGTGCGGACAGAAAAACATCTACAGCAGCATAAGTTCCCTTTTCGTAAACAATTCTGTAGTGTTTTTGCCCCCCTTTATTTCCCATGAAAGTTATTTTGGGGTCATTTACCACAAGCAGGCTATCAATTGCACCCAAATCCATCGTTTCTTTCATTTTTGCACGCTTCTCTTTGGAGTTTTTCCCAACTATGATCTTTTTTGATGGCTCATGAATTAGAATCGAATGGGTTTGATTAAAACACATTAGGGTGTTGTTCATTTCATAGAGAATTTTAGCCCCTTTCCTCTTAACTGTGCCTTCTGTTTCATGAATCACCTTGCTTTTTGATTTGTCAGAAAACACTTTAACATCTACAGAGATATGAATACTCTCAGCCATATTAAGGCCATCATTGATTAGGGCCATATCCTTTTTAAAATCCTGAGAAAAGGATACGCACGATAAGCCCAAGAGCAAGAAAGACAATATGTATATCTGTTTAATCATGTTTATTGATTTATAGAGTGTCCTCTGTTTTCCTGAACCGTACGTCTGCCTTCTTTAGTTTCCACTGTAGTCAGGAACAGATTTCCTTGCTCATCATATTCATAAATAGTTGCGTAGTTATTTTGATCTAACACAGCATTAAGTCTTAGATTTTCATTGTCGAAAACATAAGTGTTGATATTCCCTGTTACAGGATAAATTCTCATATCATCTACGTATAAATCTTCACTGCCACTATCCACGTTTGGATCAATGGTGATCTGAATTTTCTCGGCACCACTTGGCATTTCAAATTGAATATGAACTTGCTGCCAACCTTCAATAATTCGGCCTTTCATAATCGATCCTGTAATCGCTGTCCCTGCAACAATGCCATTGCTTTCATTCATGTATGCAATGTCTATATCAAGATTGGCAGTTTCATATGTTGGAACACGTGCATTGTCTCTTGCAACCCAAAGACTTAGTATATATTCCTTTCCTCCTTGAAGTTGTAATCGATTTTGATGGAAACTCACCGAGTTGCTCAATTTCATGGAATGTTTCCCTGTATGAGCTTTCTCATCGCTTATATCAAAAGTGTTTGTTCCAACAGGAGGCGAAATACTCTTCTTAGCAGAGGCTTGTCCAACATAATAGAGGTTTGCCGATTGCACAACACCATACAATTCGCCTCCGGAAGTAATCGTCCAAATAGTTTGACCAGAAACGTTCTGACTTTCACTTACAGATGCGTCAAACATGATTCTTCTGCCTTCTCCCTGAGAAGTAGGTGGTTGGACATGAACGGCCAACTTAATATCATATGTTGCTCCGGACTCATATGGCTTGTCCACAACCATACCATTATTGATACCTTCGATATCATACACCCTAAACTCACTCAAAGAGCTCATTCCGCTTGGCAGATAGTCATCATAGATGTCTATATTTCCCGTTGTCATGTTGTTGACGTTAATCACAGCAGGAGCTTCAACATCATATTCTTCAAACGATTCAAAACCAATTTCGTTTTGCCTTGCATTTGCAGCTACAGCAGTAGAAAGGCTGCCATCGAATCCATACAGCGCAGAAGAATAAATCCCGGTGATATCCTTGTTCTCCGTCTCATAACTATAAGGGTTGTATCTGGTTATTTCATTTAAGCGTTTCCACTTTGTATGACACTCCTCAAATGAATTAGACTGCCAGTTAAACAGTGGCACTTCATCGATCACTCCATCATTTTTCAGATCCGGATCTGCCTTACCTCCGCCATCAAGCGTCTGTTGCCTGTCATCAATGTATCTGTATGAATATTGCGGATGCCAAATGCCTCTTTCTCCATATCTAAAAGGGTTTCTGCTTTGATTGTCGTAGTCAAAATCATCCACCCAGTTCCTGTCATCATCTCTTGCTTCAGAGAAATCCTTAAGCCACCCATCGTTGAATGTCACGGCAGTTGCATGTAAAACATCATCAATAGTACCAGTATAAGTATCCACATCAGCAGAGCCCTCATAGATGGTCTTGTCAATTTCACATGTGTTTGCTGTTCTGTTTTCCAGCGGGTTAGATTTTGCAATGACATTACCTGCATCCACCGTTAAGTGGTTTCGTCTACCAGAGCGCACAAGCTTAAACTCTGTGTCGTAAGTGGTGAAATTCAATGATTGCCCACTTTGAAGGATGAATTCAAACATAGGTTTGTCATCATCATTAAAGTCTTCAAAAATGGCTTGGAATTTCTGTGAATTATGAACAATCAGATACTTATCTCCAGGAGCCATCTCATTTCTTATTTCTAATGGAATTGAGCTTGTTGTAAATGCATATGTAGATCCCTGAACCAAAGTCGCCGGAGAAGACAAGTTGCCCTCAACAATAAACTTAACCCCTAAATTTCTGTAAGCTGCTCCCATACCATCATACTCCATATATGCTGGATGTGAATAGTTATAGATGTCGTCTCCATAGTTGTTATTCACGGTCACCAATAATGGCCTGCCAGTTTGTGCATCAAACACCTCATTTCTGGTTTCCACCACAGATTGACCGTCAGTTGCTACAGTCTTTTCAAGAATGCCTGTTTTATGAATGGCTTTATTGGTCACTATTGACCTGAAATCTGTATCCCTAGAAGAGAAGCTTGGCCACACAGAAGGGATAGGTGTTCCAACAAAATCGACATTGGAGTTAATTCCTGCAGAAACATACCATGAACTAGAGTGCCTTTGATCCGTTACCATGTCAACTTCAACTCCTACTAAACGGTCCTCTATCAGGGCATCCTGAGGTGCTCCCGATTTATTGAATCTGTCAGTCAATGTTGACACCGTATTATCCAGTTCCATCACATTTTCTCCCTGATAAACACGTTTTTTGTGTTTGTAATGATACTCCACATAAGTAAGAGGTTCATTGATCAAATCATTGTTCGGGTCATACCCATAAGTCGCCACAGATCTAAGCGTACCATGCATGCTGTTGGTTTTGATAGAATAACCTTGAGATGCTGTCAATTCATGAACTGAAATGGCGCCCACCAATGGAATTGGGATATCGAAATTCAAAGGTTTCTTTTGAATGCTGGTTTCCTCGGAAATAGTCGGGAAATCCCGGGCTGTAAAAAACTCCTGAACTGTTTCTCCTGTTGTGGATACAGCTGCAGGTACCCCGGCGGCTTGTTGTTGTTTAATGGTTTTATCCGTATTTAAGCTTCTCACTGTGACCTTGCTATAC
Organism: Parvicellaceae bacterium; assembly: GCA_965230535.1. GTDB lineage: Bacteria > Bacteroidota > Bacteroidia > Flavobacteriales_D > JAUILH01 > JAUILH01. Next base: position 376,127 of record OZ246010.1, read on the forward strand.
CCAATTGATGGGCCCGGGTACAAACCTTCATTCACAGGATACTCGAAAAACAGATTATTGTCAGTGAAGAACTTGACCTTACCTGGATAATCCTTTGGATATCGCAAAGCAATCTCATCTCCTCCAATAAGCGGTTCATACTGAGCGACACCACTACTGATTGTTTTACCGTTTTCAACTTTGGTGTAGTCGTAGGCCTGGCCGTATTCGCTTGCATCATCATTACTACTTAAGTCCCAATTGTCTTTGTATATAATTCGCTTTACACGAACTCCTCCACCTAATTTTCTTTTGTCCGGGGAGCAGAGTCTCACGACTGATTTGTCCAAATCAATCTTCCTTCCAAATCCCTGCTTTCGACATCTTTTTCTATAATCCTTAAACAAACTTGTAATAGCCGGAATCCAGGAAAATAATTCTTTTGCTTTCTGTGCCTTTACAATTTTAGAGCTTCCATCGGGTGCTGGTTGCAGATTTCCGGGCAACATCAGAACATCAGGAGCTGTTGTCCTCAAGTGCTGCCATGCCATCATAGCAAAAGGGTGGTATGGAAAATCTGTTGTGCCATCTTTTTTCTTTAGGGTTTTAATTGTCACAAAACCAATAGTATAATGATCTTCTCCATCTATCGGTATCGTTGTTCCAGACTCAACACCAATTGCCGGAAAGTCTGATGAACCACCTCCCGGAGGGGTATATGTGATGTCTCCGAAATCTTCTAATTCATAATATCCTCTAACATAGTCCCAAATCCCACTTCTCAGTTCGGAATACGTTTTTACATACATCTGTTTTTTTCCTTTGCTATCAGTAATTAAGTCCTTGACATAATCATCATAAACTTTTTGATTTGCTTCAGTCAAAGTATAGGCTTGATCTGAAATTGGCTCTTCCAACCTAAAGTAAACCCGTCTTTCACGAGGGTCATCCTCAATAAAGCTTGGCGCTAAATCTCCAAGTCGGTAGAGCAATTCTTCATTTCCAGAGCCTAGATTTTGAACCTTTTCCATCTTATGCATCTGCGTAGCCGTCTTATGTTGGACATAGCCGTAGTCATCTGCTTCATAGTCTATTTGTAAGGTTCCTCCCGTAGGCAACTTTATTTCTCCCAAACTCCATGCTGCTGCATACTTATCCGCATTGGCCTGGAAGCTTGCTTTTTGCGATGGCGTCTCGTCAATATTGGAGTCCCCGTTGGCTCCAAACTGTTCTACGTATGGAAACTCTCGATTGTCACAAGCATCTAGTGTTCCCGGCTTATAATTACCCCATCTGTCGTAGTTATTTTGACCGTATTCAAAATTTGTTGCAATGTCATCTCCATTGCCATCTATTTGCTTATAGGCAAACTCATATGGGCTTAAACTACCACGGCTACTTCCACGATATTGTACCCACAATTTTTTTAGTGTGAGTTTTCCCATTTGAGACCTTGTAGCTCCAGTTCCGTTGTTTTCGTTGTTGTATACATCAGGACATAAGGAGTAATCATACTCGAAATACCATCTTTGAAGTGGCGCCGCAGTTTCCGGGTTACCATCCATGGCTAAATCAGATTTTAAGTACACACTGATGCTGTCTATTTTAACGCCGCTTAAGACTCCCTGTGATGTGGCGTTGTCGTCATTATCAGTAAGAGCATTGTCACCAAGTTCACCTTCGGCCTCATATAGGTCTTTTCTTGGTGAGGTATGGAAGATGGCAACATGTGTTTTTGTTTCGGCTTTTGCCATATACCACACCTCTTTTTCTCCATACATGTATGACGCTTTATTGTCTGCATGAGTAGTATGAAGACCCATATCCAAATTGGCACCATTAAATGGTCCTCTCCATTTGTAGGATGAATTATTCATTGCACCCGCGTAGTTTGCGTAAGAAAACTTAACATAGTATCCTAAATCCTTGTCAGACGGACCGTTGTTATCCACGTCAACATAATCGGCTCCCAAAACAGAGGTTAACAAGTATGACGTTGCGTAAGGTGGAGTTTCCACTTTTCTGTGATAGTTTTCAGAACGGTCTTCTCCCCCAGACACATTGTGTTCATATATTGCTTCACCGGAAGCAGTTTCAATACTTACAGTTGGGTCGCAAGCTTCATAAGCAAAATCTGTGTCATCCGGGTTGGCTGGATTTGGCGTTATAGAGAATGTGTTTTCTATCTTTTTAAGGTTATACACAGGTAAACCGTAATTATACCTCATACCATCTGGTTTGATGGTTGAAATAAAGCCCGTATGGTGCCCTATACTTTTGCTATTTCTGGTAGATCGGTTAAAAGTCTCACCATAAGTGCCCGGATTCAGGTATGTCCATCCAGCATTGCTATGGTCAAATACATCAATTGAGTACTCTGATCGGTTATTTATCTCGCTATTTTGCAAATGAAGAATCCCTGAGTTTCTTGATGCTCTTGGGTTCTCATGCGTAATTTTATTTCCAAAGGTTAAGCCAACAGTTCCACTTGTTGTAGTTCGATTCTCCAGATAAGCTTTTACGGCTCCATCTCCGCCAAATTCTGAGTAGTAATTGGCAGCATTTGAGGTCAATTCTCCATGAAACTTTTGGTATACATTCTCACCAATGCTATCCGTAGGGTCTTCGTCATAGAAACCATAACGCGCATCCATTTTTTGATCATCCCATTTTCCTGACCAGTTTTCGCCATAGTTCACCGACATTGAGTTGCCAAGATGACCAGGGCCCACATCAAAAGAAAAAACACCTCCGGCCGTTATGCTTTTTGAGTATGGGTCGTAAACTTTACCTATATCATTACGGTAAGAACGATAGGCTCCTGCCGCTCCTTGCCCCGTCAAATTATAGTAGTCTGACGTATTGTAGGGAATTGCTAGATTCGGAGACTCCTTTCTGATAAGGCCATCTTTCTCTCTTTGAAAGTCCCCTATTATATTGGTTTTCCCTTTCTTGTTTAAAGATTTATCATACTTGTTATCGTAAATCCCCATATGTTCATAGCCATATGCAGCATGTTCCTTAGGTTCTCCCTTAACATCTTTACGCATCTTTTGAGTATTATACAAGAACGACACATTTGCGTTATTAAAAACACCTAAAAGGCCTGATCCCGTTTTGAAGTTCCCATTGAGATTAAAATTTCTCATTGGAGTGGAATAATTTGGATTAAAAGATGTGTTTGCGAAACTGATTGACGATCCAAGACCACCAGAGAATCTTCCTTTGTTTTTTGCCCCGTCAAATGTAGCTCGTGATTCTTTGGAGCCATTTCCTTGCCAATTTACATTAAAACCAAGACCTTGGGAAGAGCTAAATGACAGTCCAAGACCAACTGAGTGACCACCACTTAATTCTTTGCTTTCCTTATCAAAGGATCTGTTTAGATTAAGTTGTGCTGAGACACCCACCCCTTCTTCAGAATCCAACGATAGTCCGAGATCAAGATTCGGGCTACTACCACCAAAAACTCTGACTCCGGGAGAAACCGAATATCCCAAACCTTTGAAGTTGTTGTATCGTACACTCAACCCAAGGTTAAATACATCAGCACCAAAAACCTCTGTATTACTTGACACCCCAACTCCAAACGTATGCATGTCCAGCATATCGCTTGTGGTGGTGACAATATCTCCATTAAAATCATCAGGCAAACCTCTAACATTCCTGTTAACAGATCCAGCTGTCAGGTTCCATCCAAGTCCTACCCAAGTTGCTTCCTGATCCATACCAATACCACTGTGATATGCCAGGTTAAAAGGGTAGCCTCCATTTGGTCCGGGAAGATTAAACAAAGGAATGTTATAGTTAAAATCTCCGGTAAACAAATCAACCATGTCTGTAGTTTGCACAGGCTCAAATGACTGTGTTTCCGGTAATTCCGGGCCATTAGTTAATGCCTTACTGGTGTTTAGCATTGGCGCTACCAAGGTAAAAACCATATTGAAAGTCATACCTACGGCAAAGGCTTTTACCAAAGTATTGTTTCTCAGTTTGGTTAAAAGGTTTCTATGTTTATATCTCGAGTCGTGGTAATTCATGGATATCCTTTTTTTCTATTTTAAATCTGATCTTACCCAAGCCAAATAGCTGATCTGAGTAAATAAGTTCTTTATCTGAAATGTCTTCTTTCGAGCTAAAACCCAACACAAAATCAAGTGTAGGCGCTACATTATAATTTCTTGCGAAATGACACATTTGACAGGCGAGTGTGTCGTTGCCATCAATTAGTTTAAAGTCTTGTTGAATTGCAAAAGTCAAGTAGTCTCCTTTTTGAAAATACTGTTCTTGTGAACCGTCCCAATTTAACTTTAAAAGGTCCACCCCGGGTTTAAGGGATTTGATTCTAAAATTAAAATACTGCATGCCTTCTAAGCCGGAAATGCCTTTGTCAATATCTTCCTGAGACATCCCATCGGAGGTCCTCTCGGTAAGCATTATATATTCGTAAGGCTTGTAAATGGTTGAAAACCTTATATCCTCTATATCCTGATGAACCACCAGTCCACTTTCCGTAGATCTCACAAACTCAACATACTCTTTAGCCGATAAAACATCAGGTTTGGTGTTAGACTCCAACTGTTCTGTTGAACATGCAATTAAAGCACATAATGATATGATCAGTAAATACTTCAATTCCCTTTGTATTTATTGTTACAGTATTTAACAAGGTCCTGAGTAATATCTTTCCCTTCATTGGCATACATTAGGTTTCCATTACCTGTTGCTCCTAAAACAAAAGTGTAGCCTTCTTTCTCGGAAAACTCCTGAACATAGGCGTTCAATCTTTTCCAAACAGAATCAAAGTGTTGGTTTTCCAAAATTTTATTGGATTCTTCAAACTGCTTGTATTGCTGCATATAGTTGTTCTGTAGTTGCTGGTATTGAGCAATCACTTGTTCATCCATAGAAGATCCATTGACACTGCCCTCTATTGCCTTCATTCGGAGTTGAATGGAGTCTAACTTCATATTTCTTTGCTTGATGATGTTATCAAATTCCTTTTTCAAGTCTTTGGTCATATCAAACTCACTAAACAAAAGCTGATTTTGAACATAGACAATTTTGTCCTTTTGTTGGTCTTCCTGCTTTTTTTCTCCACAAGAACCTACCAAAAGAATTAGCCAAAGAATATTTAGTTGTACTAACCTCATTAATTCTGGATTTTTGGCGGATTAAAGGAGCAGAAATTATCTGTTACCCTAAATCGTAAATAGAACTTTTCTTTTTTCGAATTAATGACTTCAAGTATGTAAAAATCATTACTTAAACAGTTCCCAAGATCAGTGAAATCAAGAGACAAATTGTTCTCTCCATACTTAACCGATAAGGGTTGGTCTGCCTCCGTTATCACAGGGATGGGATTAAATCCATAAATGTTATAGCTTATGTCGTGATCTTCATATTCCTCATCATAGTTGAAGTAAAGAATGCCATTATCACATAGCACATAACTCCCATCCATTTTTCTTTTAAGTTCTGCATATAAACGACCGCTGCTAAAAGAGTGTGATTTTTTACTCTTTATACTCATAGTCCAAACAGCTCCACCCAGAGATGCAGACTCAGAATCATAGAACGCGCCCACCGCAATATCAGGAAATCCATCTTTATTGACATCTCCTATGTGAGATAAACCAAAGCCCATAAAGTCACTCGGTCTCATTGGTCCGTTGAAACGGCCACTAATGGCATTAACTTTCTGGGTGTCAACCACTGCATTACTGGAGTCTAAACAAACGATCCATACCGCGCCAGTATTGGCTCCGGTACCGTCTGCATCATCTCCATGCGCACCAACAGCTAGATCCGGAATACCATCACCATTAACGTCCGGAATAGATGCAACCCCTCCGCCAAAGGCACTGTTCGTTTGAATACTGGAAATATCTGTCTGATCAATTAAAGTCTCTGTTTTAACTGTCCCACTGCTGTTCAAATTAAGAATGAAAATTCCCCCAGGGTTTGAGGTTCCTCCTCTATAGCCAACAACAATGTCTTCGTTGCCGTCTCCATCCATGTCTCCAATGTCGTCGATATCCAATCCTAACCGGGAATAACCAGCAAGCGTAGAGGTAAAACTTCCCTGTGTATCACTGATTTTTTGATGACTACTCACGGTTCCATCAGAATTCATAAATAAGATATAAACAGCTCCTTTGTCCGTTCCGCCATCATCATCTCTCCAGGCACCAACTGCCAAATCCATCACGCCATCATTGTCCAAATCACCAATACTGGCAACACTTCCCCCAAACCAATCGTTTGCTCCAAGAGTTCCTGTAAATCCTCCCTGAGTGGCACTGATTTTATTGGTGCTGTCTACAGATATGGTTCCTCCTGCTGTATCCAGATATATTAAATAAACTGCCCCGGCATTACCAAATCCATCGTCATCGTTTATGGTTCCCACAGCAATGTCTACTACCCCATTGCCATCAAAATCTCCTATTGTGTCCACAGATATCCCGAAATAATCTGATGTACCTAGTTGGGTGGTTGGAAAACTTCCATTATGAATCCACTGGCTTTTCTTAATATGGCCATTATCATCAGTAAATAAAATTGAAATGGCTCCAGCATTGGTAAACCCCACATCTCTATATGGTACACCAGAGATAAAGTCCGGATTACCATCTCCATCAATGTCCCCTAACTCACATATGGAATAACCAAAGTTATCTCCATTATTTAGGTTGATATTTGTCGCTCCTTTTTTATAACCACTTACCTCACTAACCTTGTTGAGCCAAGCAACCGTTCCTATCGATGATTCGTTTAACAATTCATACCTAAAACGATACATAGCTCCCTTGCCTGAATCATACTGATTAGCTCCAATCAATAGTTCATTCAAACCATCGCCATCACTGTCTGGTAATACCGCACAAGCAGCCCCAAAGTAAGTTGTGTTTGACAGTGTTTCCGGGAACCCAGAATTGTGGTTACCATATTTGCGCAAAGTAACCAGGTCTCCATCATTATTAAATGACCCAATGTAAATTGCACCTGTGTATGTCTCGGTTCCTTTATAATCGTAGTTAAAGCCTCCTATTGCCACATCTTTCAAGCCATCGCTATTGATGTCTCCTAAATAACACAAGCTTCTTCCAAAAGACTCTCCCTGCTTAATGTAGTTTGATCGACCAATTAAAGGCATGGAGTGCTTTTTGTAGGATTTTAGGGTGCCGCCTGAGTTAAGAAAGATGGTATATACAGCACCACTACTTGCCCATGTTCCTTCTCCTCTGAAATTATTAGCTCCAACAACTAATTCATTAATCCCATCACCATCCAAATCTCCTATATTGGTAATGGAGCTGCCAAGCCGGGCAAAAGCAGGAAGACTATCGTAAGGAAAATAATTGTCTCCGTACCTATTGGTAGTTAGAATAGAAAAGTCAGTGTCCATGGTCATAATTAACAATGCGCCATGGTCCGGGTTAGAGGATCCATCCCTTATCATACCAACGGCCATGTCATTGACGCCATTGCCGTCAACATCTCCAATATTGGCCACCGAAAAACCAAAATCATCACCCCCATTCATCCACGAGTAATTCCCCATGCCGTTTTGATTCCTCGTAGTATGATAAGAGGTGTCATACCCTGATGTATCATTCATCATCAAAAGAGTTACTGACCCCATGTCATTCCCTGGATTGTTCTCGTCTTTGTGTGCCCCAACCAGCAAATCATCGTAACCATTGCCGTCCATGTCGCCCATATTGGCTAGTGAAATCCCGAATCTGGCTCCAACAGATACTGATGAAGGAGGGAGAAGTTTTGTATAACTGGCGATACTGTCAAGTGTATCCATGAAAAGTACATAGACAGCTCCGGCATCTGTCAAATAATCATCATCACCATGAGCACCTACAGCAAAATCTACATAGCCGTTGTCATCTATATCCCCAAGCGAAACTATCGATCTACCATAGCTGTCTGAAGCGTCCAGAGTAAATGGAAGACCAGAGGTGTTGTCATAACGCTTCAAGTTTTTAGAAACAGGAAGTTCTCCCTGAGCTTCAACTGTCTTACCGCTCAACAAACAGATTAAACTAAACAAGCTTACGGTTACTATTCTTTTTATCTCAATCATCCTTACTCCTTTTTAAAACATCAAATGGAAAAACAACAGATAGCTGGCCTCTATCTCCCCTACACCCACATATGTGGCTATTAATACACCGTCCTGATCCTCTATCCGGCCAGAGGTAAACACACCCAAGACATCATTGTTGGTGTCATAAAAGGTTCCTGAGCTATAATGCCCTAAAACATCATTGTTAACATCATATAAAGTGTCTCCTGAAATGTGTGCCAAATCATCCTGATTCATATCATGAATATCGCCGTCGACAAAATGAATGATGTCTGACATGCCAAATTCAGTCACGTTGCCAAGAGAATCTACCTCAAACATGACATTGCCATCGGCATCCTTAATTTGGGATTGAGCAGTCAGCCCTCCCATAAAACACATAAGTATCAATAATAAATGTCGCATAGTATTACCCATTTAGTTTAGTGCCTGAATATCCTTTTCTACAGCATACCAAACCTACTAGCTAAATAGCAGTAGGCATGTTAACCTCTGTTTAAGGCTTTTTAATGAAATCTTTTCCTGGCTTTTTAACAGTGCAATGTTAATTATTAAGTGTTTTTTTTACCTCCCTGAATTCAGTGATTTTACAATAACCTTATTCTGGCATTTTTGCCTGCCTTAATCATGGTAGGTGAGGCTTTATTTTATCTAAGGCAAAGTTGCAGGGTGAGTACGTAATCTATTTATGAAGAAGGTTTGACAGTTTATAGGGGGGCTAAGTTCGCTTACTTAATGCAAGATATGGCAAAATAGTAACCCGTGTTAGTGCCTGTGATGAGCTGTCTTTCTATATCCAAATTCTGGTTTTGATTTTGAAGCTTTAGCAAATTGTTTCTAACCAAGTTTTCTAATGTAATGTTTGCAGCAAATTTGCTCTGTTTATCGTCAATTAAATAATTAGCTGGTAAAGTTTGACCTGGACGCCAACCGCCTGAGAATCTTTCATTATAAAACTGATTAAGAAGATTCACTTCAGAAAGAGTTAGATGCCTAAGGATTGTTAGAAACATATAGTATTGATCTTGATCCTTATTGTTGGTCGCTGCTCTTATTAAAAGGTTTGCCCAAGTTTCTTGAAGCTTACGACTATCTTCCAATGAACAATATTCAAAAAAATCAACCAGAAATTTAGGCTTGATTTTGTTCACTTTGGAGCGAGTTTGTTCGATTGACATCTTTGCCCTATTCAGAATTTTTATCTGATTGTTAAACCGCCAATTTTTGGTGCCGTCGGTATATAACAAACCAAGCCCCTCAGCAGGAGTTTCAAGAAATTGATTCAGCCAGTTGATGGCCTTCTCAGAAGTAGAATCAGATGATTTTTTCATAGAAGACAAAGTTCTCTAATATTTACTAGTTATGTATCACTGTATTCAGTGATTATGATAAGTTATTCGAAATATAGCTCCACAAAAATATGTCTTTGGAATAATTTGAATCCGGTACACATAGATTATGTGCCACTGAACTAAGTATATGTATGACATTAATGTTTGCAGTTGAATAACTTCTATTCTTAGAATTTAGTTAATAGCACCTCATGTTCTACAGCCTTAGAACACTAGACTTTTCCCGTAAAGTTAATAGCAGACCGTTAAGAATAAATCTGGAACAAAACCTTCTGTAAATCCCGTAAATGCTAGAAACTAATCTAAAACAAATGTTATGAGTACAGTCAATGTAACCAAAACCCATGTAGGGGTAATTATCGCAGTCGGGGTTCTATTCCTTTTTGGAATGATCTACCTGAACAGAAGAATCAATGCAATCGAGGAAGAATCTGACACTTCCGATGCAGCGCCAGTTAAAGCTGCCGAAACGCCGAGCAAGTCAGAAGCGCAAAGCTAACCAAATACCAAGACCAATGAATAAGCAAAGATTCAATCGTCCCTTTAGTGAGATTCTTGATGAATTGGAAGAGAAGTATTCCAGTTTTGACGGATACCACATGGATGAAGAGTATGAGATGGCAGAGGGTAAATCCTCGGGAGGTAGTCCAATCTACAAACCAAAGCCTTTTCAGATCATTGTGGAGAATACATCAGATCAGCCCAGAACGGCAGTTATCTTTGGTAACAATCGTTTTTTGTTGTCACCTAGATTTGGAAATCCCACGGGAATACAAATTTCAGTTGGACAACCGGGAGTAGAGTATTTAGAATTGTTGCAGCAATCGGCTAGCCAGCCATTCTATGCTTCTTTGATCCGTATTCAAAGTGAGAATACAACTCAAACTACCAAGTTCATCACAATCAATTACAAACATGCCAATGGCAGAATGTATGTTGATCCGGTAGATATGCAAACTCATAAGTCAGCTTATCAGCAGCAGGACAATATTATCAATGGAATTTTGAATACCAAGATTGATGGTAATACTTATCTGCAAACGGAGATTGAACCGAATACACGCGTATTCTATACAATTTTCCCAACTGATGAGGTCGATTTGTCGAGAACTCTTGTAGGTCATAATCCAATCAAGAATTTTGACACACCACAAGTGAACATGGCAGGGTACGCCATTAAACCTCATACTATCTCCGAGCGCAAAATGCTCAAATAAGGTGATTTGTGCGCTGGTCTGATAATCAGCGCACAAACTCCTTTTCGATAAAGCAAATACCAAAACCAAATAAGTAAACATGATTTTTAACCGACCAATTTTCAAATGGAATTTGAAGAGAGAACCTGTTTCATCCGCTGATGGAAGCACCACAAGGGAATCCATTCAAGATCAGATAAGTGCTCTTCAGAAAAGACAAACAGAACTACCCAGTCTGATTTCCAGCCTATCTCACAGCATTAGTGTCCAGCAGCAAGATTTGCAATGGATAAAAAGCTTAGATGGATTGAAAAGAAGGAGATGGGAAAAGGAAAAAGGCACAACCACTGGCGAGGCGATTCGCAAATACACCAGCTCAATTAATCTCAATCAGGCAAAACTAGCATCTCTTAAATCTGAGTTATCACGAATTCCAGATCAAATCAAAATTCTTCAAAGACAGGTATCTGCTCTAGTAGAAGGAGAAAGCAAAGGGCTTGAAAAAGGGCTTAATTCAGAAACAGCCAGAGAATTGGGAGAAATAGAGCTACAAAAAGAACGAGAACGAATAGCCCATGAGAAGGAAGTTCGGCAAAGAGAAATGGAAGCGGCACAAAAAAGAGAAGCCCAAGCGGAAGCAGAACAAGCTGCAAAAGAACAATCAGCAAACAATAAGAAATGGTTGGTGATTGGAGCTATTCTTCTCTTGCTGGTGATTCTGGGTATCTGGTATCAAAAAAGACAGTCCGCTTCTCAAACACAAACTGCCTAAAACTATTCAAAATGACACTAGCAAAAAAGATAATTGAGAACGAAACTTTCAAAAGGTCTGAAGCCAATGAAACTCTTGTACTTGAGAAACTCAAGGAGCTGATAGATAAGTTCCCAGAAGAAGTACATGAAGTCTTGCATAAGACCGGTGTATACTCGTCCAGAGTCAAACCGAATTTGGTCACCCAAAGTTTGATTATCAAACACGTTGGGACGAATGCCAAGTTAAGAGAAGCTATTTCAAAGATGATTCTCACCTTGGATAGCTATTCAAGTGCGGATGGTCAAGCAGCAGGAATTATTGGAGGAGCGCTGATGGCTGTTGGTTCAGTTCTCAACGGGATAAGCAATTCTAGAAACATCCAAACACAGCCTAACCAAGAACTTTTAAGACAAATGGAGCGTGAACGATTGGAAGCTGAAAGAGAAAGACAAAGAAGAAGCAGAAACAACATGCTCCTGATAGGATTATTGATTCTTGGAATCATCATAGCCGTGGTTGTTCTCAAAAGCAAAAAATCGAAAGTTGAACCGGGTAGTTCCGAGACTGGAGCTACTCCTGATGCAGCATTGGTATGACACGAGAAGATGCAATAGATACTCTAAGAATGTGGCAAGCCACTCCTTCCACAAGCTCACTAAAACAAGAATTGGAAGACGAGTTAAAAGCTGGTGGTTGGAAAATTGTCACAGTCGATGGGATACAAACTGTAAGAGAGAGAGGAATTGCCGGGTGGGGTTCTAATATCAATAGCAACTTACCTAATCAATTCAGAACCACTAGACCAGCTCATGATCCTGATGCGGGATCACAAGCCCTTAGAAATGCCAAAACCATTGGACTTGTAATCCTTGGAATACTGGTTCTGATAGGCATTATCTGGGGAGTTAAAAAACTCAAAGCAAAAAATGGAAACACATAATAACGACATAAAGCAAAAGATGCGCGCTTATCGAAGAGGATTCGGAATAGGTGTTTTGATCGGCATTGCATTCTGTTTTGGAATAGGCAGAGTGGCATGGATAGCACCGATTTTCTTTGGAATGATCACAGGCGCATTAGCCTATCAATTAAAAGATTCAGAAAATGGATAATCTAACAAAACTATTCGAGCATAAAGACACCTTAAGTCAAGGGAAGACTGTTCGACCACCAGAAATGGAGTTAAAGGCTGATCCTTCAAATGAAGTGCCTTTGGTCGATTCACCCGAGGTGGAAGTCGTCTATCCTTCTGAGGATCTACCTCCTGCTTCACCGGAACCTAGTTCATTGCTTGTCACAAAAAATGACACAAGTGAGGCAGATCAAGATGAGAAACCAAAGCAGGAAACTACCTCACTCAATTTTCAAGATGTATTAAAGGAGTTCTGGTATGCTTTCTTGATAGTAGCGGCAATCGGATTTCTAATTGGAAAAAGTAAATAAAGATGGAGTTTGATTTAGCCCCATATAACATGCCCTTCAACCTTGAACTTACCCTTAAAAGTTCAATGCCCAGTAAAGTTCTCATTATCGCTAAGGATATTGAAACAAATGAGGTATACATTGAAAGAAAGGGGAAAGTTCTTGGGCAAAGGAAATTTGTTTTAAAGTTTCCTTTATCACCCAATCGGCTGAGAATTCTTGTAAGATCGGCACATACTGAAAGATCGGATGTTTGGATTCATCATATCAAAGTAAGAAAGGTTCGTATCTGTCCGGTTGATTTATCTACCCAAGACAAAAGGTTCATGGGGTTCGCCGGATGGTTTTCAAAGAACGCTGATAAAAGAATCGCAGCAGACAAAGGTGTGATATATAAGAAGGATGGTTTTCAGATCATCTATGTCAATAGAGTTCACGATCAAGGCCAACCCATGACCACTCCGGCAGTTGTTGGAAATACATCAGGAAACATCATTGTAGCCAAGCATTACTTTAAGGACTACACAGTGCCAATGCGAATGTGTGTTTTGATGCACGAATATGCGCATAAATTCAAGAATCCGGAATACGGTCGCAAAGTTCAAAACGAAATAAGTGCCGATCTCATATCGGTCCATATGCTACTTGCTCTTGGTTATTCTCAAATGGAAATACTGTATTGCTATGCAGCCATTTTTTCAGGGAGAGACAATAAAGAGAATCGCAGTCGCTTTGCTGCCATTGAAGAATACATAGAAATATTTACTAGAGGCGAGCTAAAAGCTTGTGCATAAACATTAGAGTGATGAGAAACGATCCTAGCAAAAGCATACCAATGACGGGCAGCAATGCCGCCCTTTGGGTAGCATGGCATAAAAGCCTTAAGCGCTATTTCTCTAAAGATGAAGCTAATACGTGGTTCTTGAAATTCTGGGAAGTCAGAGGAGGTGAAGATACCGATGCCAATATGAATTCTTTAAGATCATACATGGAATCGCAAGGTGTAGAATTAAAGACTGATTGGAGAGGAGATTTAACCGATGCTGCCACTGATGCACGAGATGATGCCAAGGCATTCATTAAAGGTGTTTTGATAGTCGGAGCGATTGTATTAGGGGCAATCCTCATTGCTTTCTTGTGGTACATGTATCATGCAGGGAAACAACAAACTCCAATTGGTCAAATGGCTATAGACGGGGCAAGTGTTCTTCCAAGTGGTAAAGCAATCAAGGGTGTTCAAGCAACTAAACTTCTAAGTGCATGACAAGGACAGGATACATAGTGTTAGGCAGTTCATTGCTTTTATTTGGCATCTTATCGATTCCCGTTTCAAGAGCAGTTCAACGTGGTGGAATCAGAAAGCGACTAGAAGAGGAATATGAAGCCAGTGGTGGTGGCGGAAGACATGGTGGTATTGATGATCTTGAAATGCAGGGTGCTTTTGATACAGACCTTTATAAACGCAGTAACAAGGCAACAATCACTTTAGTTGAAGCCAGAGAAAGAGCCAAGCAGGTGTATGATAATTATGATGGTTGGTGGGTTCAAGGCGATGATGATGAAGATGCCATAATAAGTGCTTTCTCCGGTTTAGGACATTTACATGATGTGTCTAAGATCGCTGATCAATATCAACAGTATTATGGAGATTCTCTGCACTCGATAATCAATAAAGCATTGGACAACGAATCTCAAAAAAACAGACTTAAACTAAAGTTGTCAGCCCTTCCAAATGAATGAACATGAGTAATAAAAAGACAATACTAATAATTGCTGGAACGCTCCTTTTGCTTGGAGGCATCACTACCATTTTAGTGATTCTATTAAAAAAACGACAAGAAGATAAGGAACAAGAAGAAAGAGAGAAGGAACTTGAAGAAGCTGCCTCGAAAGCTACAACAGTAGCGATTAAAGATCTAGGCAATTCAAAAGAGACAAGCGAATCTAATCAAGGCGGAAAAACAGACACTTCGGCATCCATGCGCCCAAAGTTCAATACTGAAGGTGAGTTGTCAAATCCAATGTCAGTACTCAAAGGAAAAGTACTCTACCCAAAGTCAAAATCAGAAGGAGGTTACGGATACGCTAACGCCAGATCAAGTTCTCATGTAGATAATGGAGGATGGGACTACAGCGATAACATTCTTAAAACTTTTCGTGGAAGTACACCAATAGGAAGAATCGTTTCAGAAACCAATACAAGCAATGGAGGCTACAGTTACAGATGGTTTAAAGTCTGGTTTTATCATTCGATTAGCACTTGGTGGGGACTTGATTCAGAACAATATGGATGGGTTCGCGCCGATGTAGTCACATTTAAATAACTAGAAAAATGAAGAAAAGAACAAAAATATGGATAGGTATTGGGGCAATAGTGCTCATTGGAGTTATCGTCACAGCCATTCTACTTTACCTAAAGAACAAAAGGATAGAATCCGAATGGGATGAATCCATTAACATCAATAATAGCCCGAACCCCGGTCAGTCAAACCCTTCATATGGTTATAGTAAGATTGAAATTCAGTCAATGCAGAGAACAATGCTCACCATGGCCAAGGATAATTGGATGATTGACGTGATAAATGACATCAATAAACATGGTGGAGTTGATGGTGTAATTGGTCCAGCCTTCCATCGGTCAGTGGAGGCACTTAAGAAAAAAGGGCTTATAAAATCTTTAGAGGATTTGCATGATATAGCAACTAGGCTACCTAACAATTATGGAACATATCCCAGCTAAAAAATCATTAACCACCAAAAACCAAAACCAATGGCAGAATTTAAAATTTCAATGAGACGATCCGGGTTCACAAATGCCCCACTCGATCTGGACTACACAAAAGTCACCAACTACTTTGGCGATCAATTCTTTGGCTCAAAGTACAATATAAGACCTGTTATTCTTGCCTCTTTTTTGAAAAGGACTCCAAGAAGAGAAGAGATCAGGAAGTTGACAAAGAATCAGGCACACCTTGTTCTTAAAACCATGTATTGGGATAAAAATGCCTTCTCCACCATAAACAGTCAATCAGTTGCTAACCTAATTTGGCTAATAACACTTTATGTTGGAAGATTTCAATGCAATCGAATAATTGCTAAAGCTCTACTCGAATTAAGATTCAAAGAGAGAAAGTCCTTTGAGTACCTGGATGAAATCGATCAATTCATTTTTGATGGCATTGAAGATATCGAGAGCAGTTATGAAGATTATGAAGAAGACAATGAATTAGATTATTCATCATATCATGATGATGTAGAACCCTTACCCTCTATATGTCTTGTCGAGGCAGATTTATTTGAGAGATTAAATAAGTATAGGGGCTTTAAGATGTTCAGGCTACTAAAGAAAAAATTCTTAGGGGCTGGGCTCTATTCTGATTTCTTGTCAAGCAAAGCACTTGAGAAAAAAATTAGGCAACAACGATACATACCTAACTGGGTATATTCATTATTCACCTTAAAATCAACAAATCATGGCAGAGTTTAAAATAGCGCAACGAATAGTTGCTAGTAGTGAAGGCGGCTATCAAGCAGATCCTTCAGATGACGGAAATTATTATCTAGGAAAGTTAATAGGCACAAAATATGGCATTTCGGCTCCCGTTCTGGCTAATTATCTGGGCAGAGTTCCTACCGTTATGGAAATGCGGGGGCTCACCAAAAAAGTAGCCGAAGACATATTAAAAAGAAGGTATTGGCTAGCCAATAACCTAGATAAAATCAAAAACCAATCAGTAGCCAATATGATCTATGATGGAGTAGTCAATCAAGGTCCAGGTGCGTTGAGGGTAATTGTCAGCAATGCCAGTGCTTCCATGAAAGCTAGAATGGCTCAACACCTGATATTTACAAGCTCTGGTATAAATAAGCTTAACCGTCTGAATCAACTAAAACTGTTTTTAGAAATCAAGCGTGGACGCACACAGCTTTACAAGAAAACTAAGGGAGCAAATAAATATCTAAGTGGATGGCTTTCCAGAATGGACAAGATCACCTTTTCAGGTAATCTATCAGCTTTCAATTTAATGGCGGCAACGATATGTGCGCTTGTTGGAATAGGGATCTTAATGACTGTCTAAAATGAAAAAGGTTTGGATATATCTAGGAGCTTTTGCTGTGATACTTGCTGCAATTGGAGTATGGGGAGTGAATAAGGCACAACAAATCAAGTATAAACCGGATGGTTATACCATCAAATATCTTGATTCAGAAAGCCTGACTGTTACAATTCACTATGAAATCAGCAATCCATTTGATACAGATATACAGGTTTTTGCCCAGGAATACGATCTTTTTTTGGCCAACAAACGCGTATCAACTATAGCTAGTCCACTCAATTATTTGATTGGTCGTAAGACCAAGTCAATTGTCCCAATAGACGTGACATTTAACTTTAAGGAAATCGAAAGTAAGTTCCCTGAATTGCAATGGATTATGACCAATTCAAATGTTTATAATCTCCCTGTTTTTATTAGAGGAAAGCTTTCGGCCAAGATTGGAATTATTCGATTAGGCCGTATTCCTGTCTATGTTAACTATACGCTCGGAGAGTTGCTACCCTAGCAACAAAGGCAAATTTCAAGGCGTAATTATTAATAGAAACCAATAAATCAGAAAAGACATGAATCTATCAAGAGCAGCCAAACAAATTGACAATGCCTTGCGCATGACTATAGATAGGATGAGTAAGAAAGAAGGTGTCAAACCAGAAGATCTTACAATTATGGCAAAATTAGAAAACGAAGACTCCAACCCAATTTTTCACCTTTTACATAAAGGACTTTTTCTCAGAAAAGTCAACTTAAGTGAAATGGCAGATTTTGGCAGAATACCTTTAAAGGTTAAAGTGATCGCAATTCGCAGGGCGGTAAAGGATCTTTATCAAGGAGCTAAGAAATGGTTAAAAGTCAAGAAAAGTGATCGTATCAGTATTACGATTCACCTTTCAAAAGAGCTTGGTCAATTGATCTTAGGACACAGAGTAGACGGTAAGCCATCCAGAAACTTAATTCTTTATGATTCTCTCTTGGGAGGACAACAAGCCATGTCACAATTAAACTAAAAACCAAAACCAATAGATATGATAACTGAAGATTTAAAAGAGATGGTGATCAGCGAGATTAAAGATCGAATCAAGCTCATTGCCCAAAGAAGTAAACTCAATGAATCCGCTATAAGAGTGAAAGCCTATCTAGCCTCTCTAAAGGAAAAACCTGTTTTTGCTTTATTTGATGGCGGTAAGTTCGTCAGAGCCTTATCCATGAAAGAATTGGCTAAAAGCGGGCCAATTGATATGCTCTATCGATTAAAGGCAAGGCATATCAAAAAGATCATTAGGGCCTATTTTCAAACCAGCATGGAGGCACTTTCCATTGATGATGCTAAAAAGGTAAGTTTATCTCTTTACTTGACAGAAGATAATAGGCAAGAACCGGTTATAGGTTTGTTCATCGAAAACAAGGCAAAAGAAGCTATCCTTTTGAGGGAATTTTTGGATGAAGCAGAAAGCCAAAAGGGGGCAATTCCCAACAGCCCCCTTTAGTTGTAACTGGTTTATAACCAGAAAACAAATTATGGAAACCCAAGTTAGACTGATGAATTTCCTTAACCAACTTAACGACAAATTCTTAAAGATAGTTACACCCATTTTAGTGGTAGCATTATTGTCTTTGATTCCATTTTATTACCAAACCATTGCGGCAGTTGACCAGAACGCAGAAAAGATTGACAAACTGGAAGAAAATCACGCCAAAATTGATGAAGAAATAGATGATATTTCTTTTGTTCTGGGAACGATGAATGAGAGAATCAAGTCAAATGAGAAGCGACTAGAAAGAATCGAAAAGAAGATTGACTATCTGATCGAAAGCAAATAAACCAAAACCAATAAGTAAAAAGCCCATGCTGGAGTGGGCTTTTACAAAGTCAAATGGTGTTCCCAAAGTGCAGTTTTTTTTCCTGTTTTTATTCCTAGCAGCCCCTCTGTACTTTGGGAACCTTTTGACCTAAAAATGATGAAAATTAAAATCGGACATATAATAATAGGTATGTTAACAATCGCCTTCATAACTGGGTTGATAATCTTTTTAAGAAAGAAATTCTCTTTCAAAAAAAGGCTTGTTGGTATTGCCAAATCAGAAGCTATAAAATGGGCAGGACTCACAGAAACCAATCCCAAGGTGAGCAAATACCTTGTAGAATATTGGTTAACAGTTGGACTGCGATTTTCTGAACCTCAGATGCAAAGTACATCAACTCATGCTACCTATCCCTGGTCTTCTGCTTTTATATCTGCTCTGTTTTATAAAGCAGGGGCGAAAAACAAATTCCCTTATGGTGCGGCTCATAACGATTATTTCCAATGGGCTAAAAAGCACAGAGATAACCCTAAATCACCATTAAGAGGTTTTAGAATTCATGAATATGCTCCAAAAGTAGGAGATCTACTTGTGTTCTCTCGCAAGTCAGGTCTTGGATATGATACACCCGGATTCTTTCCCTCTCATGGAGAGCTGGTTATTAGTAAGGGAGCAGGATATGTTGAAACGGTCGGAGGCAATGTATCTAACACAGTAAAAATATCTCGCTTTACAACCGACAGTAAGGGATTTATAACCAAAAAGGAGAAAGACTTCTTTATGGTCATCCAAAACAACATTTAACCATTAAAACCAAAACCAAATGGAAAATCAATCAAATAACAATCTATATCTAGTCAAAGGACTTACCGATAAAGGTAAAGCCATTAAGATTATTCTAATATTAAGCGGAGGTGGAGCAAAAGGCGCATTTCAAGTGGGCGTTTGGCAGGCTTTAAGAGAATACGGTATTCTCACAAAATATGGTATTATAAAAATTGAAATCCCTCATGTAATATTTGGTATATCTGCCGGAGCTTTAAACGGTGCTATGATAGCCCAAGGTAAAGAGCAAGAATTAACAGCTATGTGGAAGAAGATTGCAGGACATCCTGAAGAAGTTTATACAAGTGACTTCTTTGAATTTCAGGGGCAGAAAATCAAGATCAAAGGTAAGGGGATCATGAATCACTTTATTCCTGAATTAACCTTCTTAGAAAAAGCTGGTCTGATTTTCAAAGTCAGAAGAAAGAAGCTTTACAAGGAAATTGAAGCACGTTTAAGACAATTCAAAGCTATTTCTGATAACACTCCACTCGCTAATAAGGTTAGAAAGTATGTTTCATTGGATGATTTTAAATGTGAAGCTTACCATCCGGGGTTTGTTTCTATACGTGATGGGGCCTATTACAACGCTCCACACACTGATTACATGGAGGATTCAGAACTTCAAAAAGCGATTTTAGCATCTGCTACCATTCCCGTTGCATGGAATCCAGTAGATCAAGTAACAAGCAAAAATTTTACAGTGAATAGTCTAGTTGATGGGGCATTAAGAAATGTAACACCATTGGGAGATGCGGTCAAGTATATTCAGAATGATTCCGAAGAATGTGAATATCATTTTGTAGTCGTATCGTGCCATACAGGTAATACAGAGTTAATGAAAAAAGAACCTAACATACTCGACATAGCTTTGAGAAGCACCTATGATATAGCTATGAATGAGGTACTTCAGAATGATATAAACTCTTTCACCCGAATCAATGATCTTGTTAGACAAGCAAATGAAAAAGGTGTTGATTTATTCCATAAAGGAAGAAAACTCAAAGAATACGGTATAACGATCATAAAACCATCAAGAGAACTGGGAGAAACTTATGATTTTACCAGAGACACTATCCATGATTCAATTAATCATGGGTACAAGGTCACAAAAGAAGGTATAAACAAGTCAAATGCAGCCTAGTCATGCCTGAAAGATTCAAGCCATTTGAATTTCTCCAGGCATGAGATTAGGAATCACCAGATAAGTTATGTTAAATAGCGCATACGATATAACAAAAAACCTTTTGAATCTGGACGAGTTGAAGAAAAATCTAGGATATAAAGATGTGCGGTCACTATTAAATTGGTGTGAAAAGAACTCTGTCTTTGTGCTTACTCATGGTAAAACCAAGTGGGTGAATAAAGTAGAGTTCTTAATTGCATTTTTTAAACCTTGGATTTTAGAGCTTAAACGAAGGTTTCCGGAAAAATGGAGTGAAGTGTTTACTGCTCATTATCAAGGAAACATTGAAAGCTCTTTTAATCTTGTGAACAAGGATAAAATTTTAGCACATTCCAAGTACCAAGCTAGTTCAGATTTTGAAAGAGAATTTCTAACTAAAGTTCAAAATCTATGAAAGCATTAAAAATTCCAAAGAATGATAGAGTTAAAGGACTATACACCTATTGCAACAAATGCAAAAATTTTACAACTAACCGTAAGTGTGGAAATAATCAAAAATCTATATCAAGCTGTAAGTCAAAAGAAAAGCACGTATATAAATTACTCTTTATTTCATCAACTGAGTCTGGTAGAATAAAGCGGACCAAAAATCTAGTTACACGTGACTTTGAAGATGCTAAAAAACAAGCTATTGATTTTCATCAAGAGTTAAAAGCGACAAACTTTGGAGTTAAACAAGTTAAAAAACAGGTTCAAAGTAAACCTAGGTTACTAATAGAATGTATGGCAATGTATCTGGGGTATATGGAAAACAAGAACCTCCCAGAACATCAGAAAAGACAGAGAACCAGAAAGTACTTAAAGGAAGTCGAACGAGTGCTTCGTTACTTCTGTGAAGCTCTTGTATATGCAGGATACACCCCTAAATCTTTAAGAGTCGATCAGGTTACACAAAAAATCGTTGGAAACATCCATGAATACATACTTAATAAAAAAAAATGGTCGAATAGTACATACAACAAGATGATGTCAGCGTACAATCAATTTTATAACTGGTTAATAGAAAATCGGGACTACCAGATCAATAATCCTTTTAAAAACGTTGTGTTAAAGAAACAGACAAAAAAGAAATTAGTTTCCTTAACACATAACGAGTTTCTCCTATTACTCAATAAAATTTCACCCGAAAATAGTCTACAAGTATTATCCACAGGAGAAAGAAAACGTCACTACTTTACTTGGCTAAAAGATGCATTTCGCTTGGGGTTAGAAACTGGATTAAGAAGGGAAGAATTGTTTTCTCTCAAATGGTCTTCTATTATACTGAACGATCAGAAAGAACCAATTTGTTTTGAAGTTCCCAATTTTAAGGTTAATCGTAAACATGGGTATGTTGGTAATGAAAGACAAATTAAAGTTGTCCCAATAACACAAGGACTTCTTAATCTTTTAAGAACACAATTCAACTATGATAAATATGTTGGAGAAGACCGTTATCTAATAGGAGGCGATGAAAAAAGTAGACGCAAATCAATGTGGGAAAGAGCCAGTAAAGCATTTAGTCATTTTTGGTCATTAACCGACAATGCAAAACCAGCTAATTTTGGTTCATTAAGAAAAACATTTATCACAAAACTATACAAACGTTATGGTGATAATGCAACAATTATAACTGATCACTCATCTATTGAAGTGGTAAAAAAACATTATATCGACGACAAGGTTTTATCTTCTGTAGTAAGGGATTTTTCAGTATTTAGTTCAACCACAGATGAAAAAAAAGTCGCTTAAAACTGAAGTTTGTTACCTCCATCTGTTACCTCCAACAAAAAAAGCTCCTTGGAATCCAAGGAGCTTTTTTAAATACTTAATTCAAACCACTGACTAACAGTGTTTTGAAATTTGGGTGGAAGATCGGTCTCGAACCGACGACCTCCTGAACCACAATCAGGCGCTCTAACCAACTGAGCTACAACCACCATGTCGCCTACTTTTGTTTTCAGCGAGTGCAAATATAAATAATATTTAATCTCAGCAAATTGTTATCCGAACTTTTTCTCTCAATTTGAGTAGAACAATTACTTTTGAAGATTCGCGTTTATTCGTTTTGAAAGCTGCTGTTGTCATATCTACCGGATTGGGTAATGCCATTATGTTGGTACCTACCATCAATGCATTGAAGAAAGCTGGTTATGAAGTGGAAGGTATTTTCACCTCCCCATACCGCTGTGAAGAGCTTTTTGAGCAAAGTGACCTGCTTTCGAAAAAGATCATTCTCGCTTCAAAATCTCAAATCTTATCGAACGGACTTAAAAACCGCCTGGATTATGATGTGGTAGTTCTCGATCAATTTGCTTGTACAAAGAAGCATTTCTGGTTGGCAAAAATCATTGGGAGGAAAATATTTGCGCAAACTGCAGACATTACTTCTATCAAGAAAAAAATCATCTATGTTCCTTATATCAAAGGAAATCATCATATTCTGGAGAATTTAAGACTTGTTCAGGAGGTCACGAATTCTCACGACATTGATTACAGTTTTATTAAACCTGTTAATAAGGAATCGCATATTGTCTTTCAACCTGGAAGCGGCAACAATAAGACCCCCTGGAAGAACTGGCCTCTCGACAATTGGACGAAGGTATTAGAGCAAGTCAAAGTTCCAATCAAAGTAATTGGAGATCATAATGAAAGAAGTTTGATTCCGACACTTAAGAAACTGGAAAATCCGAATCTGGAAATCCTCATTGGGCAACAAAGTATTGCTGAAATGGTGCAGACCATTGCCAGTGCCAAAGCTTATTTGGGACACGATAGCGGGCCAATGCATATCAGTGCGGCATGTGACATCCCTACTTTCGTAATTTGGGGAGGAAGCCCAAAAGACGATTATGCTTATGATGAATTGTTTCCCGACAAACATGTTGTGATCAAAGGAAAGGCCAAATACTTGTCTGAGGAGATGATTAAAGAGTTGAGTCCGAAATACGTGAGCGAACAACTTCAAGCTTTCTTAAATGACCTCTAAAAGTTCTATAGGACAAAAGGTTATGGGAAGTCTGGGTACTTCTCTGATTCTCCTGGTCGTTCAGTTGATCATTATGATTTCCAGAACACGGGAGTTCGATTTTGTTGAGCAGGGAAAGGCCGCCATTTTCATCATTAATATTGACCTGATTGCGCATATCTGCATGTTTGTGGGAGGAAGCTCTCTGGTCTATTTAGCTTCCAGACATTCCGTTCGAGAATTGATTATACCCAGTTACATCTGGGCAGTGGTGGCGAGTTCTATAGCCGTTTTGATTCTGTATTTAATTGATCAGGTTCCCGGAGAAATGCTTGCCCTTGTTTTCCTGACAGGTCTATTACAAGGTTTGTATAGTGCCAATCAGCAGTTACTTTTGGGACACGATCAAATCAGGAAGTACAATCTGCTTCAATTACTCATGTTCTTTGTGTTGATGGGAAGTCTGCTCACGTTGATTAATATTGATGGAGCAGCTTATGAAGATTTCGTCTATGCCTACCTCATTGCTGTTTCCACTGCCTTTATTGTAAGTTGCCTGGTTTTGAAGCCACATTTTAGTGAATCAGAATCTTTAAAAGGAGACGGAAATGTATTGAAAACCATGTTCAAATACGGACTCATTATTCAAATTGGTGCGTTTGCTCAAAGGTTAAATAGTCGACTGACCATTTATGTACTCAACGCCAGTTTTGCTTCAGGGTTGGCCAGAGTTGGCTTATTAAATACGGCCCAAATGATTGTTGAGAAACTCATGGTAGGTTCCCGGAGTCTGTCTACTGTTCAGTATGCCGCTATTTCAAACAACAGAGACGAGACATTTGCGATTAACATGACTACAAGTTTTATAAAACTGGCTTTGTACGGAACCGTTCTTGCTGCCGGGATCATGATTCTTATTCCTGAATCTGTTTACCTCTCAATTATTGGTGATCAATGGCTTGGGATCCACGAATTATTGGTGAGACTGGCGCCAGCCATATGTTTATTGGCCATCAGTAACATTTTAAGTCATTTTTTCTCGGGATTGGGACAGTATCATATCAATACTTTTTCTGCAATTATTGGTCTGGGATTAACCATCATTTTCGCATTTATCCTGATTCCCGAAAATGGCATAATCGGGTGTATTCAAACCATAACGATTAGTTATTCCTGTAAAACGGCATTTCAGCTTTGGCACTTTTACAAGAACAAATCGTTTTCCATTAAAGACCTGGTGCTTAATGCAACAGACATGAGCTATCTTCTCAAAAGTAAATCAGGAAATTAAATCCAGAACATTGGTAACAGCCATCGGTTGTTCTGCAATAAAACCTTCTCCGTACCTAACTCCAATTCTTCTTCCGAACTCTGCTGAACGTCCATTGAGAAACTCCAAAAATTCAGGAGAAGAGATAGGCGTATTGGGACCAGTTTGATTCTCGGTAAAAAACTGAGTTTTATAAGCTCTGATAGCAGCCATCCTGTCTTCATAGACTTCAGTAACATCCACAACAAAGTTTGGTTCGTGGTAAAAGTCCTGAATGTAGTTAAACACGTGCTTAGGTCTGTGTGGCGCCTGATCCTTCCCTTCTCTACTCGTCTTTATCTTGATTAACCCGGCAAGAAAACAAGCTTTCTTTACCAACTCTGCACCAGCTCCATGGTCGGGATGACGGTCTGAAGGTGCATTGCAGAAAATGACTTTTGGTCGGTAGGTTCTAATGGCTTCCACCACTTTGAGTAGAGCCTCTTGCGAATTGGAAATGAAACCATCTGGCAAACCCAAATTTTCCCGAGCTGAAAGTCCCATGATTTTGGCTGCTTCAGTAGCTTCTTCTTTACGCGTATGCTCATCTCCTCTGCTACCCAATTCACCTTTTGTTAAATCAACTACGGCAACCGTCTGGCCCTTTTTAACATGATTGATAATTGTACCGGCCATAGCCAATTCAACATCATCAGGATGTGCGCCAAAACACAATATGTCTACCGACTTACTCACTGTCTAACCAGTTTAATATTGGTTCATCCGTTGGTAAAACCTGTGGATGAAGTTGTTTTACAAAATTACCCTTTTCATCAATCAGTACTTTATGAAAGTTCCATACAATCTCGAAATCAGCTTTTCCAGACTGTTGTCTTTCAGTACTTACTATCCAATCGTAGATTGGATGAATGTCATCTCCTTTAACAGAAATCTTGGACATCATTGGAAACGAAACTCCATAGTTTTTAGTACAAAATTGGGCTATTTCTTGATTTGAACCTGGTTCCTGATTTCCAAAATTATTCGCGGGAAAACCGATGATTATAAAATCATCTCCTCCCTTTTCCTGATATAGTTCCTCCAGCTGCTCGTATTGTGGCGTTAAACCACACTCTGAGGCAGTGTTCACTAATAGAATCTTTTTGCCTTTATGCTGACTCAAATCGTATGATTCTCCATTGATGTCTTCTATCTCAAAGTCGAATAAATTGGTCGTCATATCTTCTGTTTTCTCTATTAGTTTCTGATTCTCTTTCTGCTCGGATTTATCCTTGGTCTCTTCACTACAAGAAACCAGAGATAACATACAAAATCCAATAATTACCTTAATCATTTCTTTAAGGATTTTCTATAGCGTTTCTCCTGAACGTATGCCCCGACGGTCAAGGCAACCAGTACAAGAACTATGATATAGATGTAGTTTGGAATTCCTGATCCGCTTCCTCTTGCGTAAGAGTGAAGTCCTTTGGTCAAAAGATAATTCACTCCAAAATAGGTCATAATCACCGTGAAGAAGGCAAATACTGCCGCCACATTGAAGGTCAGTTTTTGTTTTAAACCAGGAATGAACCTAAAGTGCAAGATGATGGAATACACCAATACAATTACAAGTGCCCAGGTTTCTTTGGCGTCCCAGCCCCAATAACGCCCCCAGGATTCATTCGCCCAGACACCACCTAAGAATGTTCCGATAGCAGCCATATAGACACCTACAGTAAGTGTCAATTCTGATGTGTACGTTAATTCCGAAATTTTATCTCTAATTCTCCCTGATCTGTTTGCACCACCAATGATATGTACAATGATGTTAACCAGAGATAAGATGGCTCCCAATCCAAGGAAACCATAGCTCGCTGTAATGATGGCCACATGTATCACCAGCCAATACGACTTCAATACCGGAACCAAATTCGTCATTTCAGGATCTACATTTGAACCGTGAGCAATTCCCAGAATCAAACCACACAATAGAGCTCCCGCTCCAATCGTAAATCTCGAATACTTGTAGAAAATCAGTCCGGCTAACATAGTTGCAAACCCAATAAAGACAAGTGCTTCATAACCGTTACTCCAAGGCGCGTGACCTGTAACATACCACCTCAACCCAAGTCCAAATACATGGAAAATCATTGATACAGTTAAAATGGAGAACGAGATGATTTTGACAATCTTCAGGAACTTTGGAGAATCGATAAAGATTTCAAAACAAAGAATGACAATCATGATCAAGCCGAAAGTTCCATAGATAATCATGAGCCATTTGAAAATATCCATTTTGTTGTACAGAATCTCCATGGAAATGGCAGTATCTGACGGTACCACGTCTCCACCATGTGCCTTCTGATACATTTTAAGTACCTGAAGTTTTTTCTGAGCGACATCCCAGTTACCATCAATGATTCCGTCTTTGTAGAAGGAACCAAAGTAGTCGTGAACCACCGCATCAAGTTCCGGTTTAATCAAAGATTTGAACCTCAAAAGGTCAATTGGCGCAATCCAGGTGTTGTCTTCATCTTCTACCGGGAATACGCGGAAAAGCTGACCAATAAGTGCGTATTTCAGAACATGGAAGCGCTCAACCGTTTTAATCAGTTCCTTATCGTACTTAGATTTTTTTATGTCGCGCGTCTTAACTGCCTGATTGTAGCGGTCATTAATGTGCGTCTTAAATTTCGACTCTCGGGTATACAGGAAGTCAGGATCTGCAAAATCTGCCAGACACGCATACTTTCCTTTTATTCCCAATAAATCACGAACACTTGCATGCTTAACGAAAATGATTTTCTCATGATACCATGGTTTTGAGTGAGCAAGCATACTGATGTACACCAATTGAGCACTCATGCCATTGTATTTGTCTTTCTTATACACTTTTCTAAGAAGGTCGAGTGCATGGGTATGAAAAGGGCTGATTCTTCCCTGAGGCGTCTGAATCAACAATCTTTCACTGCTTTCCACATAAGCCTCATCAATTTTCGTATAGATTTCTTTGGTTTCGTAGAGCTTATTAAGTTCCTGAGAATAGTAGTTCTCGTCCTTCTCTTGTCCGTAAGCACCAAGAGACAATAGTCCGAATACAATCACACCCGACACACGTTTCACGTTTAATTCGGCTACTTTCTTTCTTAGAACACCGAAACGAGATGAACGTTTGAGCAATGCCCAAATGAATCCAATTGTCATTAAGATATATCCGATATAAGTGACCAAAGTTCCCCAGAAATCATGGTTTACAGACAACACTGTTATATCCGGATCACTTGGATCTCCTTCCGGAGATGTGCTATAAGAAGACTGGAAGAACCTGTAACCTCCATAATCTAAAACGTTGTTCATGAACACAGTTGAAGCGAAAAACTCTCCGTTAGTGGAATCCAGAATTGCCAAATCACATTCGTAAGAACTTGGTTGTTCCGAACCATCATATTTTTCCAATCTAAATTCCTTACAGTGAACGTAGAATGGTAATTCAACAATCTTAGGTCCGTAACCAATATTCACCAGATAGTCTTTCATATAAAAAGCTCTCATGATGGTCGATCTGTCAGCCTGTCCTTCTATTGTAATATCTGTTTGTCCTCCGGAATACTTTGCATTCAGACTTAAAAAAGCAGCGCCCTGTTTCTTATTGTCTTCCATTTGAGTTGGCGTTCGATACACCATCTGTACATCATTGAAATGGGAAGCATACCAGAATTGAAGCATATCTAATTGATGTACTATTCTTGGTCTTAGTCTGTGTTTGGTATCCCTCATCAAGGTATCCATGGCATCCTCGGGACTTCCTCCATTTCTAAGAATGGTCTGATCCAGAGTAGTCATGTCGTAAGGCGTTTGAATGAATACCTCTCCTCCATTTGTGTTTTTAAAATGAAGCGCATCTGTTCCTGAGTCGTCATTAAAACTTAGCTTAATGCCTCCTTTTATTCTGGTTGTTCCTGATTTGAGATACATGGTGTCTCTGGGATCCATGCTAAACTTGAGTAGGATATATTCATGTCCTTTCCCGTTTCCTTCAACTACATCCAGTACTTTATTGGTGATATACCAGTTATAATTGAGTTCCAATTCTTCTGTACCGAGATCAAATTTTCTTGTAAAATCGTTGTGTCTTGGCGTTCCCTCAGACATCCACATGGCGATTCTGTCTGTACGCACCGGACGTTCATCAATGCCAATAACTTCTCCCGTTTCCGATCTTTTAAGTTTGAAAAAATTGAGCTGTAAATAAGGCTCTGCGGAATACATTTTGTTTTTGGACTCCCCTTCTTCAATTTGCATGATCCCTTCATAACCAAAAGTCCTGGAAATTCCAGCACCGAGTAGAATAAAAAGGAAAGCTGCATGGAATGTGAGTTGGGCCCACTTCTCTTTCCGCCACATTTTGTAGTTGATGATTCCGCCAATGAGGTTAATTCCCAGTAAAACCAGCATCATCTCAAACCAAAGCGCATTGTACACTAAAATTTTGGCTGCTTCAGTATCGTGGGCATCTTCAATAATGGTAGCATATCCCACGGCGAAGGCAAAAATGATCATCAGGAAGATCATCATTTTCATCGAAAAGATGAAATCGAGTATTTTTATGAAAATTTTCAAAATCCATGCAAAAATAGCACAATCGTGCACACAAAATAGTCCTGCTCAACGTTTATTTGAATATCATTCTTTATTTTGTAAAAAAAGGCTATCAAGAACATTAAAAACATAGGCGTTATTGGAAGTGGCAAAGCCGCGCAAACTCTTGTCCCCAAGCTTTTAAACCAATTTTCAATTTCGGTTTGGGCAAGAAATCAACCCAAACTTAAAGAACTCATACAGACGTATGAAATAACAGGTGTTTCGGAGATTGGTCAGCTCCAAAATTGTGAGGTCATTATTATGGCCGTATCAGACGGAGCCATTTATGAAGTTGCCAAAAAACTGGAGAACTATTCTGGTCTTTGCATTCATCTTTCAGGCACTCAAGGAATTGAGCAAATTGCTTCTAAACGAAAAGCAGTGATGTGGCCTATTCAAAGCCTAAATGGTCGGGATAGTGATCTTAGCAATACACCATTTTACTTTGAAACGAGTCTGGAAGAGGATGAAGCAGTGATCGAACTTTTGATTTCTGTTCTCGGAGGAAAGTTGGTTAAATCCGACCAGGAGTTAAGAGACAAAATGCACCTGTGTGCAGTTCTCAGCAACAATTTCAGCAACTATTTGTTTACCCTTTGTCATGATTTAATTGGAGATAAAAACGCGCAGAACCTGTTGCCTATCTTAAAAGAATCAATCAGGTCCTGGGAAACACAACATCCGGAGAAAACACAAACCGGACCGGCAGTAAGAAAAGATCAGAAAAGCATGGAAAAACACTTAGCTTTGTTGGAGAACTGCCCGGACATTAGTCAGGTCTACCAATTGATCAGTAAACTTATTCAAGAAAGACATGAGCACGTATAAAGAAACTTTGAACAACATCACCACTTTTGTTTTTGACGTAGATGGTGTTTTGACCGATGGCAGTGTATTATTATTGCCTCCAAATGAAATGATTCGCACCATGCATACCCGTGACGGCTACGCCATGCAATTAGCTGTTAAAAAGGGTTACAATCTTTGCATTATAACTGGCGGGAACTCTCCTTCTGTGAAAGAACGTTTGCAATATCTGGGCATTCAGGATGTATACATGGCCAGTAAAAACAAAGTTGACGTATACAACAGTTACAAAGATCTAAGAGGTATTTCTGATGAGGAGGTTTTATATATGGGGGACGACATTCCTGATTATCGCGTGATGGAAATGGTTGGCCTGCCCGCTTGTCCGGCAGATGCTGCAGAGGAAATTAAACGCGTGGCTAAATACATTTCTCCGGTTAATGGCGGAAAAGGCTGTGTAAGAGACGTGATTGAACAGACAATGAAAGTACAGGGAAAATGGTTTGATGCCGATTCGCATGAATGGTAGGTTAAATTCCATATGGCAATTTTTAAGGCTAATCAGAGCATCCAATGTTTTGATGGTGGCACTTACCATGGTGATCATTAAGTTCCTTGTTTTTGAGCAATTTATTCTCCGTGAAGTCGCTACAACAGGACTGTATGACGATTCCGTGAAGTTTTCAGAGCTCTTCGACCTTCAGGCGAACTACAATTTTAATTTCTTCTTACTGGTTCTGAGCACTTGTTTCATAGCGGCAGCCGGGAACATCATCAACGACTATTTTGACATTAAAGCCGATCGTGTGAACCGCCCTGATAAAATTGTAATCGGGAAATACATCAAAAGACGTTGGGCCATTGTTTTGCATTGGGGCTTCAATTCTGCAGGTGTATTGATTGGATTTTATTTGGCCTGGGTATACAAAAGCTGGTGGTTGGCATTGATTCCATTCTTCTCTGTAAACATGCTCTGGCTCTACTCCACTTATTTGAAAAGAAGAGAATTCTTTGGCAACTTTTTTGTGGCTTTACTAACAGCTCTGGTCATTATTTTAAGTGCTCACTTCATGCTTCTCAATTTGCCGGAAGCAGATGTTTTCCGCGCTCAATTCGATTATAAAATCATACTGAATCCATCAATTTTTCTGAGTGGTCTTCTGGCTGTTTTTGCCTTCATAACCAACCTGACACGAGAAATTGTAAAGGATTTACATGATGTGAGAGGCGATCTTAAAATGAATTGCAGGACCATTCCAATTGTACACGGAGAAAGATTTACACGCATTTTAATTGGTGTACTTCTCTTTATTCAAATGATGGCTGTACTGATGATTTTGGTTATTGGCAGTAGTAACTTTTCTACCGAGAATAGCTCCATCTTCCCAGTGATCATTATCCTGACTTTGAATCTAGGTTACATCTCCGCATTCATCATTAACATTATAGCCAAAGACTCTGCCACACACTATCGAATCAGTTGGATTCTAAAAGTTATCATGTTGGCAGGTATATTATTCCCCATCAACCTTCTTCTATGAATTCAATAGAATCGTCCTATAACATCATTCTGGCTTCTCAATCGCCCAGAAGACAAAACCTGCTCAAAAACCTTGGTCTGACCTATGAAATCAGGCTAAAAGATATTGAAGAAGTTTTTGACCCTACTATGCCAGCCCATGAAACAGCTCCTTATCTGGCTAACTTGAAGAGCAGAGCATTTCAGGAAGAATTGAAACCGGGAGAATTGTTGATTACCGCCGACACGACGGTTGTATTAAACGATCAGGTAATCAACAAACCGGAAGATCGTACTGATGCCATCAGAATGCTTGGCAGTTTGAGTGGCAACATGCATGAAGTAGTGACAGGCGTTTCGCTTAGGACAGTAGATAAACACCATACTTTTTCTGAGATTACGAAAGTATTCTTTAAAGAGTTGAGTCAGGCTGAAATTGAGCACTACATAGATACTTGTGAACCTTACGACAAGGCTGGTTCTTACGGCATTCAGGAATGGATTGGCTACATTGGCATCTCTAAAATTGAAGGTTGCTTTTTCAATGTAATGGGCCTACCTTTATATCGACTAAATGAAGCACTCTCAGAGTTTTAATATCAAAAGAAGGTATTTCCTTTTCCTTACATGGATTCCTCTGGTTTATCTTGGGCTGGCATTGAATTCATGCGCCAAGGATAAGGCATTGTCACCTGAGTTATTGGTAAAATGCAAGCCTATCTCTTATCAATACAAGCCAGACATTGATGAAATAATTAGGGCTAGTTGTATCACGGGAAATGGTCCGGGAACGGGCTGTCATGATGCCTGGATTCTTGACTACAACAACCTCAAGGCGAGGGTTCTTGACGGTACTATTTCCTACAGGGTTTTGAATAGGAAGGACATGCCGGTTCCCAACAATACTTTCGGGATCCTACCTTTGACTCAGGATGAGTTGGATCAATTTGAATGCTGGATTTTAACAGGCGCTAAGGAGAACTAATATGAGGTTCTTGCTCGCCATAGTCTTATTGTTGGTAGTCCTAAATGCAGATGGACAGGAGAAACAAAAATCATTTTCACTTGAGCTTGGTGGACTGGCTGGTATCTATTCGTTCAATATTGAAACAGAATTTAAAACACAGGAAAACCGAACCTGGTCTCATCGATTTGGTTTAGGAGGTTTGCCGATTGATAAAAACAATGGGATTGCTCTGTACTTCCCTATGGCTATTGACCTGTCTATTGGAAACGAACACAAACTAAATTTTGAAGCAGGACAAACAGTTACTGTAACAACTAAAGGGAGTTTTCACGTGCTAACTACATTGGGAATTGGGTATAAACTGGAACCGTCTGACAAAAACTGGTTTCTACGCGTTCATTACACTCCCCTGATTTCTCTCATATACGATTTTCAGTATCAAAACTGGGCTGGTGTTGGAATCGGGATTAAACTCAAACAGAAATAGCATGAAATCTCAACTAATACTACTTACGACTTTAGGTTTGGTATGCAGTTCATGCTTAAAGAATAAGATCAACGGTGATTCTGACCCAATTTCAGACGGATTTGAGACGATAAGTACCATTGAAGACATCACAGCACAGAACTCACCCTGGAACTACACCCAGATAACTGAAGACGCCAATTATATTGAAATTGATACCACCAATGAGTTTAGCGGGGATCAATGCCTGAAATTCTATGCGGTTAAATCAGATAACGGGGCCAGCAAATGTGATATCGCCAACAATAAGAAATTGTACAGGCAAGATGACGTAGTCATGTTTTCGGGCATGTTTTATATCGAAGGGACGGAAGATTTAAATGATATTTTCTTTTTTGACATAGAAGAAACTGTTGCCGTAGGAGCTGGTCCGGGACTGAGGTTTGAGCTTCAGGGAGCAGACGGACATATCATTGTAGAACGAAAAAAAATGCTGGAAGAGAATATAGAGCAGCCAGGCACGCCGGTTTCTTTTCCCAGAAATCAGTGGGTTAAAGTTGATATTGAGATGCTGTTAACCAGAAAGAAGAAAGGCTGGATAAAAGTATATCAAGACGGTGTTCAGGTTATTGATGCTTCTAAAATTCGAACACTTCCTAAAGATAAGTCAACATTAATTCAGGGAACCAAAGGCGTATACAACAATATTCAGGTAGGAATTACGGCTAACTCTCCTGTGAATGATGCGGTGATGTACCTTGATGATGTATCGATTAGTGTGAAGTAAAACAAAAAGATTGTCTAAAATCTGGCAATCAAATCTTGTTTTTTGCTTGGCGATACATCAACAGATGAGCCATCGCTCATGGTTAACATACCTCCCTTGCCCTTTTTATAGGCTGTGACGTACTCCAAGTTCACTAAATGGGATCTATGCACCCGCATGAAGCCAAACTCCCCCAGAATGTCTTCGTAGAACTTCAGAGTTCTGCAAATCATCTTTTTGGAACCATCTGACAGATAAAAATCCGTAAAATTATCGTTGCCCTGACAACGGATGATGTCTTTCACCTGAACCACTTCAAATCCATCCATAACCGGGAGAACTACCTTTTTGTGCTGGTCACTCACCGTTTTGATGTTATCGATCAATACTCTGGTATGAACTGCAAAGTCGTCAGTTTGTTTACTTTCTTTCACCTTATCCACGGCTGCTACCAATTCATCGATATCCACCGGTTTTAGAAGATAGTAAGACGCACTGTAATTAAGCGCTTTGATGGCATAATGGCTATAGGCCGTCACAAAAATTGTTTCGAATTTAGGATTGTCAATTTGCTCCAAAAGGTCAAAAGCATTTCCATAAGGCATCTCCACATCCAGAAAGACCAAATCGGGATCATTGTTCTTAATGGCTTCTACGCCTTGCTTCATATCTGCCCCCTGAGCAACTACTTCTACTCCTTCACAATATTTATGGATATAGTTAACCAGTGTTTCTCTACTGATTTCTTCATCTTCTACAACAACGGCTCTTAATGTCATGCGGCTTCTTTGTTAATGTTAAAAGGGATTTTTACCTCTACTCTTGTTCCGGCAGGTTGATTGTTTTCAAATAAATCTTCTACGTACACATCCAAATTAGTCTTATGGATGTCGTTTAAGATGTTTAATCTGCCTTCAATGTTCTTCATTCCGGTAGATACGGTCTGCTTCTGGTTATGCGTCTTGAGGGCCTGAGACTGCTTTCTCCCTATCCCGTTATCCTCTATAACAGCACGGATCTGATTGTTTTCACGAACGAATTTCACGGATAAAAACCCTTTCTCTTCCTTGTATCTTAGTCCGTGCCAAATGGCATTTTCTATGTACGGCTGAATAAGCATTGGCGGGATCTCCACGGATTCTGCCTCAAGGTTTTCATCAATTTCAAAGTCAAAATCGAACTTGTCCTTAAACCTCACATGCTCCAAGTCCAGGTACATTTTCAAAATATCTAATTCGCTGGAAAGTGGTACCAAGTCGTGTTTCGAATTCTCCATCACAGCACGCATGAGACGAGAGAATTCTGATAGATACTTGTTAGCAGAACGCTCGTCGTTTCTGGCAATGAAACTGTTTACCGAGTTAAGAGAATTGAAAATAAAATGAGGATTCATTTGACTTCTTAAAGATTTTAGAGCCAACAGTTGATTGGCTTTCCTCTTCGCCTTACCACTTCTATAGATTAGGAAAGTTGATATGGCTGCTCCCAGGACGAGAATTGACAAGAGAATCATGACCATTTTGTCCCGTTGCGCCTCAGCCTCACGTTCCTGCTTTTCTTCCTCCCGTTTTTCCTGAATGCTTTGAAATTCCTCGGTCATACTTTCTGTCGCTTCACGAGTGCTACTCAACTCCCGCTTGATCGTCTCCAATTCCTTTACCTTCTCGTTAAGCTGTTTACTCATCTTTAAAGCAACCAGTTCTCTTTTGGCCTGAAGGTTTTCTACAGAATCTACCAAAGACAGGTATTTCTTGTACTCCACAAGTGCCGAATCGTAATTTCCCTGCTGCTCATAAGCCTTAGACAACATCAGATTGGCATCCGTTAGCAACTCAATGTTTCCAAGCTCTTTAGATATATCAATGGAGTTTTTAATATACGGTATGGCCAATTCAGGATTGTTGTCATCCAACTGATATTTCGCAATGTTGTAGACATTATCAAGCTCTCCACTCCTATTTCCTCTGAGCTTGTTTTGTTTATAGGCACGTTGTTGCACTTCAACGGCTTCCGTATTTCTGGAATTGGAATTTAAGTAGTTTCCTAAGGAGTTGCTCGATTGCTGATACACCTGGTCATAACCATTTTCAAATGCGATTTCGTTAGACTCCTGGTAATTGGAAATGGCCTGTTCATCATTCCCTAATTTCTCTTCAACCATCCCAATCCAGATCTTTAATTTGGCCACGCCACTCTCATTTCCCGAGCCTTCTTCCAAGCTCAAGGCTTCATTAAAGTAAATCTTTGCTTTTTTCTGGTTATCAGAATTATATGACACACGTCCAAGATCATATAAAGTCTTCAAATAGTCACTTTTCCTACCTGTATTTTGAGCCAATTCAAGAAGAATTAAGTAGTAACGTTGCGCCTCATCGAGATTCCCTGCAGCTTCATACGCATGCCCGATATATTTAAGAGAGTTGTACTTCCCCTTTGGATCAACAACCGACTCGAAAAGCTCAATGGATTTTTTATAATTACTTGCTGACAGCACATAGGAATTGAGTTTGTAATCAATCGCCCCAAGTGTGTTGTAACAATACCCCTGAGCTCTTAGGTTTTCATTTGATATGGCTTTTTCAAGAGCTTTCTGAATCAACTCACTGGCCTTATTGGGTTCAGAATTCACCATGGCATTGGCCTCATTGATCATATCGAACACGATCTGCCCTTCACTCCTGTCGTCATTGTCCTGCGCAGAAAGCGGTCCGGCCAACAGACTCATCAACAGTATTAATATGAGGTGATTTCTTTTCACAGAACAAAAATAAAACTTCATTCACTAAAAATGGGTATCAAACTCTAAGTGAAATGACCCATTCACCATGTCTGATCATAAATCTTAAGCAATGTTCTCATAACAGCCAGGTAGTTGGGTAAAGGAAGAAAAATGCTGTTTCCCTTAATTGTTCTCACTCCCGGTAAACTTTCCACTCGTTTCCCCTGATCGTTAAAGAACTGCCAATTATCAAGCATTAAGGTACGGTTTTCTTTTGACAAATACTTGTACTTACCTTGCGCCATCAATTGTCCATTAGAGTAATAGTAACGCCATTTACCATGATGACCAAAGGCACCATCTCCTTCTCCCTGCTTGTATTTTCCCTTTGCAAGCACCTGCTGACTGGGATACTTATAGATCCACTTACCTTTTGGTGTGTAGTTTACATATTTACCTTTTGCTCTTGGCTCGTCATCATCTTCTCCAACGGAAGTAACTGCCAACTCTCCATTAGAACCACTGACTTCATAGTGCACGAAAGCGGACTCGTAGACCATACCAGGTTCTTTAGGTTTGAAATAAACGATGAAATCCTCTGAAAAATTCTTGAACATGGTAAGCGTTCCGTCTTCATAATGATAATACGTATTCACATCATTAGGATACATAATTTTAATGGTCACCTCCCCTTTCGGATCAGCCAACAGACCTCTGTCTTCAAGGTAATCTCTAGACTCCATTAATGGTCGTTTGTTTCTTGGGAGCGTTGAACGGTAAACCAGCGTATCATTGTAGTAATTCATGTAAAACGACACCACATTGGTATCGTAAAGCGGTATTGGTTTATTATAACTATCTTCCTCATCGAAGAATAAAATTCTAAATTCATTCTTCTTGAAAGGAAAAATTTTCAAACTCGTTTTCTTTTCCTTTTCGGGGATGTCTATGAACCCTGAAGAGTAATTATCTCTATGGATATAGGATATTTGGTCCAATTCCAGCTTAGATATGATCGTCTTTTCTGTTGGCAATTCATCCAATTGAAAGGCAATTTTAGACACATAGCTTAAACTGTTCTCTGGTTCATCATTTCGATACAACAAGAAGACGTATTTGTCTCCCGGTACAAGAGAAAATCCAAATAGATCCTGGTCATCTTTTCTTAGTTCCATGCCACGGTATATTCTGCCAAACTGAACAGATTTATCTGCAGTGTCTTTTTCATTAAAAGGGTTTGTCCTCTTATTGGTATCCGAATGAATGATATGTCCCGTGCGTTCAGGAAAGCCTAGCATGATTTCGGGCACAATTTCCAGATAAGTTGAATCTATCTGCCCAAAAGAACAGTTCGCCAGTAGTATTGATATGACAGCTATAATGCGCACGGAATAAAGTTAGCTATACATATATGAATAGCAAGCAAAGTGCCAAACAATCGATTAACGGATATTCACCAAGTGAAACTACCCATTCCCTCAATACAACTATTATAAATGTTTAGTCTGAAATAGTTTAGCCCTAAAATCAATAAACATGAAAACAATCATACTAATTACATCTTTGCTTATCACATCAGGAAGTGTGTTCTCGCAACAACAAATGAGAGGCAGCAGAGGCAATACCTTCAACTATATCCAGACAAATAAGATTAATGAAAGAAATGTACAGACCATTAATCAAACAGCCAACAACTCCAGAAATTTGAATTTTGACAATGTTACGACCAATGTCGTTTTCAGTAATGGAAACCTGAGAGGAAATCGTGGTGGCGGTCCAAATACTGGTAATTACGGAGGCAACCGAGGAAGCAATCCAATACAGGTAAACACAGAT
This sequence comes from Parvicellaceae bacterium, assembly GCA_965230535.1. Lineage (GTDB taxonomy): Bacteria > Bacteroidota > Bacteroidia > Flavobacteriales_D > JAUILH01 > JAUILH01. The sequence goes on from OZ246010.1 coordinate 414,720, forward strand.
AGAAACGTTGCTCAACAGATCGTGAATGACAATAGTTTTATTCAGTCTGTTCAGATAGTTGAACTCCAAAGCAGGGGGAACAGAGGCAATGTAAGCAGAGACAATCAAAACGATGGTAACGTTGGCAATCCAAGTAGAGGAAGCAGAGGAAACTCAGATAGAGGAAGCAGAGGAAACAATTTTGATTTAGCGATTAACACACAAAGTACCAACAAAGTAAAAACGCAAAACGTTAAACAGAAATCCAGATTAAGTAAAATTGAATTACCTAGTCCAAGAAGCGTTGAAGTATCCAAAAAAGAGACCTCTTCCGCTCCAAAAGTTCCTATAAACCTGTCGGGAATTGGCAAGAGCGAGAAAAAGAAAAAAGCAAGTCAGGGCTGGGGACGCAACCCTAACAACAAGCACTTCATGAAGAAGAAGGTTTGGAGACCAATGAGAAAGTGGTTTAAAAGACACTTTAAAAGAACCAAGAAAACTAAGGTGAAACTGACTTGTTTTTTCAAGAGCTAAAAGTCCATGAAGACAGTATTTGTACTAGGCTTTCTTATATACGCAGGCACATCAATGAGTCAATGGCGTTTTAAGAATAACACTGAATATGGCTACATATGCGCCAGATACAACGAAAAGGATTTATCCGACCAAAACTTAAAGGGGCAAGTAAAAAAGCTCGTAGTCCTTGGCAGCAAACAACAAGACAGCCTAATTTATAAATACTCAGAAACCGGACGTTTAATCACGTTCCAACATTTTAACTCTGTTGATCCCACGAGATTTCAAAGGCACCGGTATGGCTACAGAAATGATTCTTTGATGGGAATAGAGATTCTATATGGCTCACTTGAAGCGAGAAACAGACGCGAACTCAAAAGATTTAAAAACGGATTCCTAAGCTTTCATGAGGTTTATCACAAGCCAAAAGAAGATGATAACATCAGCAAAACATCCATTAAATATCAGTACTCTGACAATAATAATGAGGTCAAAATAAAGTACAATTACAAGGGAAACACCGATGGTTGGTCGCTTCCAAGAAACGGGAAACTGACTTTTAAATTTGATGAAACTGGCAGGCTAAGCAAGGAAAGAATCTGGACAGATTATGGTGAGTCCTCCAGTGGTGCCAACAGGTATCTTTTTTACAACTCCGATTCGAACCTTCCAAACAATATTCTATTCAGATCTGATTGTGCCGGCAGCAATTCATGTTTACATACCGAAACCAATATTACCAGAGATGAAAATGGAAAGGTTGTATTGGAAAAGCTGGAAGACTACACCATCAGAAATGCTACATGGTCATACTCATACGCAAAAGGCTTTAAATACAACGAAAATGGTGATTTACTTGCTTACCGGAGTAATGACAATGAAGCCGGAAGACTTATTGATGACATTATGAGAATGAGCCAACAGCAAACGCAAAAAACAATTGAAGACCAGATAGTAGAAAGCCAAGGCTTGATTCCGTTTTTGCTTGACCAATTTCATTACGAGTATGATGAGACCGGGAATTGGGTTAAGAAATTCAGGATTACTGAAGCCGGACATCAGTTGCTTCTGGAGCGAAAGATTGTTTACTACTAATCCCTGGCACGCAATTAATCAAGATCAGATTTAAACAAACTATTCGGAATACTCATTAAAGTACATAATAGGTGCATTACTCGGACCAGTTAATGGACTTTCGGGCACGATTGTTCCCCAATTGAACACACAACCTGTCGAAGAATGTTGGTGCTCTACCGGTGTTCTCCAAAGGATTTTTCCTGTTTTGGCATCTATAAAGATATGTTTGACAGATATTCTATAGGCCATATCGTCTTCATAAAGCAGCTTTCCATCCAGGTCTTTTAGCTCATAGTAGAACAAATGCATGCCTTTACTGTATTTCAGATCCATACTTCTATCTACTCCCTCATTGAAATAAGGATCATTCAAGGCTTTTTTGTAGACTTTACTTGCCGGCACCAGGTCCATTGACTCATATTTCTTAACGCCTAGCGGCAAATTTTCAGGATCGAGCACTTTGTTATTGTGATCTAATTTGAACTTAAACGAGTAGTACACACTATCATTCAACCTGAGAGCACACCAGTAGATAAACCGTAGATTTTTGCATTCGGAATGCTTATCGAGATACGACTTCACCTTCTCTTCTGAAACCCTGAATACATATTCTCCCGTATTGTAGCCATCAAATTCTCTCACTGTGACTCTACTGGAAGCCAATTCACCCAAATGAGGTTTTAAAACTTTCTGAATCACTGAATTCACAGAATCCATATTACCGATTTCATGAGCATTTGTTAAGGGGTCTTTGCAAGTATAGCAGTAGAGGTTATTTGGGATATAATCTGCCACTTCCCAAGTGATTTTGTAGACTGTATCGTTTGCAACAAGAGAATCATCGTAGAACATATCATAGTTCTGAGTACGTCCAAAAAAGGACATCACACAAAGGCATATGAGACACAGATTTTTCATAGAAGCAACAAATTACTTCTAAAAACGCACAATTTTCAAGCCAGAATTACAGATTGAGGTTGTAGGAGTATTTGAACACCCGGTAAGACCGGATCCCCTGCTCTCCAAAGTAGTTAATTGTGGATACCAATCCTTTTTCGTTGTATGTGTACTCCCAACGGCTTACAGGTGCCTGGAAGGTATCATAAGATCGTTTGGTGATTAACTCTCCGGCTTCATTATACTCGAACTTATATGTAGTAGAGGGTTCTATGATTTGATCACCCGAAAAATATCCTGGACTGAAGAGATCTCTTACCACCCATTTAATCAACCTGCCTTGTTCGTCATACGTCTTATAGCCTTCTCTGCCCAAGTCAGCATAAATTTGATAGACACTTACCATGCTATCCAAATCAGTCGTTTTATCGATGATATATTCTTCATAATCAAATTCACCATCGGCAAATCGCTTTCTACTAAACACGGTATCATTTGAGAATATTGGCTTTGAGAAAAACTCTACCCGACCGTTTCTCAGATAATCCTGAAAATAACTGTGTTGTCCATCTTTAAGAATCAAGGTATAATGCTCTTCGCTAAACAGTGTGTCGGGTTCGGGAACCGGCTCTTCACCAATCGGCGCTACAATTGTCGTATAAGGCCTTCCATAGTACACCTCTACAAAAACTTCATCTACCTTGTTTTGCCATTGCGCAGAATCCTTTCCTTCATCAGGATATTGCGCGGAACTTTCCACGGCAAAAGCACTTAACAATATGAGAAGCAGATACCTCAATTTAATCTCCTATTGGACCTTCTTTTGGTGTTTTCGATAACTTTCTGATGATATCATCCAAGCCAGTTGTCTCTAAATTCTTTCCAACGATCTTTCTGCTTTTATCCATCAGGTAGATAGTTGGTGTCTTGTAGACATCAAAAGTTTCGTGGTAATTCAAACTAGGCAAATCCGATTTCCCTGACTGCACAACCTTATTTACAAAACTTTGATCTTCATACACCTCCTTAGGAACAGCTGTGTTCACCCACTCCATTTTTTCTTTGGCAATGTAATCTGTCCACTCTTTACCGTTGATTGAAGACACAGCATATATTTCTACGTCAATGCCGTCTTTTTTCCAACCATTATAAGCTTCAACTAATTTTGGGATTTCCTTTTTACAATGACCACAGTCTGGCGACCAGAACATTAGAATAAGGTATTCGTTTTTGTGACTGAATAAGCGTGGCCATTCTTTATCTACATTTTGTAAAGCAATGTTGTGAGGTGTTTTCCCACACACATTGGGCGCCATAGCTTCTGCACGTTCTACAATTTCCTTGTTTTTCTTTTCACTCATCCAGAAAGCCTTGCCGGTCTTATAATGCTTTAGTACCATATCAACAAATACAGCATCTAAACACATAATTTTACTTTGTTGGTATTTAGAGGTGATATGCACCACAACATACTTGTATACCTCACTTCCTTCTTCAATCATAGACATCAATCTGTCCGTATATTGAATCAAAGAATCGGCATTCTTCAACAGAATATTTTCATACAACTTATCTAAACGTTTATGAAAGCCAGACATTCTGGTAATGGCATCATTATGCAAGTTGAAGTTATCCCAGTAGTGGCTGATGTAATAGTTTCTCTGAAAAGATGAATCCAGAATTACACCATTTTTATCCTTTGGAGGCTCCGGAACTTTAATTTCCATAGACATGTTAACAATCTCTGCAACTAATGTCCCCTTATTTTTTTCGATAAAATCTTTCTGGTAATCTGTAACGGCAGCATCAATGGCCCTTAATCTTTCATTGATGGCTTCTTTTTTCTTGTCATCAGATTCGTTCTTCCTTTGATTAATTAAGGATTCAGAACTCTTTCTTTTACCTCCAATCCACTTGATGTAATTATAGAACAAGCTGTTTTCTTTGGATTTTTTGACATCCATTTTACCAACAAAATTATCCAGTGCGGTTTCGATATAGACATCTTCTTTGTTAAGAATAACCTCAAACCATTTTTGTCCGGGCCCCATTACCGCATACATTCCTGGTTTGTCTGCCCAGGAACCATCAAAGGCCACTTTACCTGAAGCATCAGCCACAGCCGTATCAGCGTAAAACAACTTATCTCCGTAATAACGGATGAGTTTCATAGTAGAATCTTCTGCTCCAACTACCTTAAATTCCAACTTATGTTGAGCGGAAATTACTCCCGACAACATTAACACACATGCAAATAATACCTGTTTCATTCGCTTAAACGATTTTATTGTTTTCAAATACTAAGTTATACAAACTACATACCAAGACGTAGAATTTAACAAAACGTTGACAGTTTAGCTTAATTTCTTTTTGCGATAGACTTAATCGACTTGATGATAGATAAGCTGTTAACCAGAACGTATACTACTAAGAACAACAAACCAATGAGGTATGTTACAGGGTGAAGCGATCCTTCTAGTGGAATTTTTCGATCCTGAGCCCAGCCATTGAGCCACATTTTACCCAGAATTGCCAGTACGAAAGCCGTGACAGATATGAGCAAGAAGATCTTTGTAAAGTGGATAACATAAGTTCTTGAAATGGTTTTGTAGTCGTAACCAATATTGGTCAAAACGCCAATCTCATACTCATTCTTAAAAATGGTTAATTGAGAATACAGGATGAAATTCAGGGCCGACTGGATTAGAATGATGCTTCCAATTCCTAATAAAACCGAAAGGATGATTTGAAGACGTGATTTCTCTTCACTGGCTTTCAGTTTGGCCTCATTAACCGAGAAGTTACTTTTCTCCATCAAGTCCAGAAACTCGTGATGGTATTTGGCATTAGAGATGATGAATATAGATTGTACAATGTCCTTTTCATTCGGATCGGCGTACTCTTTGTTTACTTCATTTAAGAATTCATCCGGTAACAAAATAACCGTATTCATTTTACCGGTAAATCCAACCAAACGCGCTTTATACTTGCCTTTTTTGCCATTCCCTTCACATTGAATTAGGATAGGAAAATCCTCTAAAGACTCTTCAGAAAGCTGAGGAATACCTTGTGTGGGCGCGAAATTATTGAAGGCCTTGATAAATTCTGAAGGCACAATAATTGGCACTATGGAATCTCCGGGAGTATAATCAAATTTCCCATCTTCCATATTCAAAAATCTACTTGGTACAGACTGCGCATAATAATGAAACAGGAAATCATCCAGCCCACCAATTTTGCTAGCCATGGAGAAACCAATCTTAAACTTACTGGTTCTTACAGGTGCCATATCTTCAACAAATTTTGAAGATTTAAGGCTTTCCATCTCTTCTTCGGTAAAAGCAGCTACGCCACCTGTCAGGGTTGTCATTGAGCTTACTTTTTTATCAATGATAAAACCATCTTTGAGCATATCCTCCCCTCCAAACATCACAGAGGTGTAATCCAAATACAATTGAATTGATCCAATCAATAGGAACAGTCCGATTACAGATCCCAGAAAAGCTACCAGTAATTGTGATCGCTTCTGCCCTTTTCTAATAATTTGTGCTAACGAAACTTTCATACCTATACTGTTACTTCATGATCGTAATTAAAATAGTAATCTTCTCCCAGAGACGCTACAACAATACCGCCTCCACAAGCCTCACAGGCCTCATTGATCATAGCACAACCAATTTTCTGGTTTTCCACGTCCAGGTGACTGAAAGGTTCATCCATCATTAGGAAATCGAAAGGTTGAAGCAGAGCACGAATAAGCGTGACTCTTTGTTGCTGACCAATGGACAAGGTTTTTGCCAACTGATTGGTCTTCTCTCCTATCCCAAATCTGTCTAACATTCCCTGAATCTCATCCCAGGTTTTGAAATCTGTCAATTGATTCTTCAACAACAAATTTTCCTTCACTGTAAGCTTGGGAAACAATCTCATATCCTGAAGTGCGATGGAAAAATGTCTTTGGCGAATTTTCGACCACCCCATCAAATCAATATCCCTGGTCTCAACACCATTGTACTGAATACTTCCGGAGAAATCTTTTCTCAAACCATATAAGTAAGCCACCAGTGTAGATTTCCCTTTTCCTGAATGGGCTTTAATCATATAATTCTTTCCCTCTTCGAATTTCAAATATTCTGAATCCCAAACACTCTCCGGTCCGAAAGTGTATTGTCTCATAGGATCAGGAATTACCCTTCTTAATTCAATCGCCATAAATTTCTTGTTTGAGCTAGATCATGCAATTTTTACACCAAAATTTTTTAATCCTGATTTTCAATCTTTTCTGAACTGTCCTTAGATTTTTTCTCGTTTCTAACGCGATTTCTCTGTTTCATCAAAAGTATGATAAACAGGGTTATTGGCACTGCAACCAACAGTAAAATCGACATTATTTGGTTTGAAGAAAAGCTAATAAGCATATCTACGTCCAAATTACACTTATTTTTGCAAGCGAATGGCTAAACTCAAAGAATACTTACGCACAAGAAAATTTAGTTGGTGGTTGTCTACTGCTCTCTTTGGCTTCATCATTGTTTTAATCGCTTTTCCTTCACTTAGAATCCAGTTTTCTGCCTGGGTAAACAGACAGTTTTTAAGCGATCCGGAATTTGAATATAAAAGCGATTACCCTGTTTTGAGCGACAAAGCTTACCAGTTTTCTTACTACGATTTAAATGATGAAAGGCACTTTTTCTCTGAGCACAAAGGCAAAGTTGTATTTGTAAATCTATGGGGAACCTGGTGTGGACATTGCGTGGCAGAAATGCCCAGCATAGAGGATTTGTACAAAGATTATGGCGATAAAGTTGTGTTTATTATGTATTCTGACAGAGACAGTCCGAGAACATTAAAGAAATTCAAAGACCGAGGAGACTACACTCTGCCCTTTGTTTATAAAGATCCTCAAGTGAAGTTCGACTTTAAAGGGGGAGCTTATCCAACAACTTTCATCATTTCCAAATACGGAGAAATTGTACATGAGGAAAAAGGTGCCATGGACTGGAACGCTGATGCAGTACGAAAACGATTAAATGAGCTTCTGAAAGAATAGTGTATTGTATTGTTGACATAGAAACCACTGGTGGCAATCACAAGTCCGGAAAAATCACGGAAATAGCCATTTTCAAGCACGATGGTCTCAGTATTACTGAATCCTATTCCAGCCTTGTAAATCCGGAATGCTCAATCCCTTACTTCATTTCCAACCTTACAGGTATTACGAATGAAATGGTTGAGAAGGCACCAAAATTCTATGAGATTGCCAAGGACATTATAGAATTTACAGAAGGTCACATTTTTGTAGCTCATAACGTGTCTTTCGATTACGGTTTCATTCGTGAAGAATTTAGAAATCTGGGGTACGATTTTAAAAGAGAACGGATTTGCACGGTAAAATCAGCCAGAAAGATCTTTCCCGGCAGAAAATCATACAGTCTTGGGAAACTGTGTCGAGATCTTGGAATAGAACTAGAATCTCATCACAGAGCTACTGATGATGCAAAAGCCACAGCCATTTTGTTCGATATGATTCTGAATGGGAATGGCCGAACGCATAAAGGCTTGATGGAAAAAGACATCAAGTTCTCAAAGCTGAATCCTTTGTTAGATCAGAAAACACTGAAAGATCTTCCGGATCAAACAGGTGTATACTATCTACTCAATCAACAGGAAGACATTATATACATTGGGAAAAGCAACAATATTCGTTCTCGTGTCCATAGCCACTTTAGAAACGATAAGACTAAAAAGTCGGTGAACATGATTGCGGAGACGACTCAAATCCGATACGAAATTACCGGCAGTGAGTTGGTTGCGTTACTTAAGGAATCTGAGGAAATCAAACTCCTTAAACCTAAATACAACAGGGCTCAGAAAAGGAATTCGCGAAACTTTGGTTTGTTTGTGGAAACTGATGAACTGGGTTATTTGTCTTTAAAAGTTCAGAAAATCCACAAGGGTAATGCGGATTTGGTTTTAACCGCTTTCAAAAGCTATGAGGAAGCCAAATCTAACCTGAGAAAATGGACAGAACGCTTTGCACTTTGTCAGAAATACACGGACCTACACAAACACACCGGACCATGTTTCGCCTATCAGGTAAAAGAGTGTCATGGCGCCTGTGTGCAGGAAGAACCACCTCATATTTACAATGAAAGGGTAGAAAAAGCTCTGGCCTATCTCGATTACAAACATGCCAGTTTTATCATTATTGATGGAGGCAGAACACATCAGGAATACGCCATAATTTTGGTGGAAAATGGTTCCTATAAAGGATTTGGCTTTGCGGACAATGAGCTGAGTATTTCGAGTATTGAAGAAGTTAAAGACATCATTGAGATTAAAATGGACAACAAGGATGTGAAACAAATCATCAAATCGCACCTGAGTAAAAGAAGAATCAGAAAGTTAATCCCTTTCTAGCTTAGAAAGACCGCCTTTTATTGTTGTTGTTGTTGTTTGATTTGGTAACTCCCTTCCAACCTCTGGACTGATTATAATAACCATACTTATCTCCTTCTCTGCCAAAAACTCTGAAAAGAGCAATGAAGAGTAAAAGCAAAAATATGAGTATAAATAATTCCATTCTATCGACGAATCTGTAATTTTATACGACTAAATTAAGTTGGAAGTTTCATAAAAACAAATTTAATCGACATAAAACCGTATTCATCTGTGAAAATTAACGTTTTATCGAAATCGAATTAACTCAGGCTTAACCAAGAAATTTGTCTTTGGAGAAGGCGGTTCCACGAAAATGAATAAATTGGCTCTGTGCAAGGCATCAAAATCAAACAAAGGTCAACTCTCAATGAAACTGAGCAGAAGAAAGGCTTAAAATCCTGGCAACTCAAAATTCATGAGATTATTTATGAAGCAGACACTTTTTACGGAAAGCTGTTTGACGTGGCCCTGCTGATTGCCATTATGCTAAGTATCATAGCAGTAATGCTGGAAAGTGTTCCCAGTATTCAACTTAAATACGGAGAAGAACTAAGAGCCACAGAGTATGCATTTACAGCCTTTTTCACGCTAGAATACATCTTCAGGATTATCTCCATTGGCAAACCTTTGAAGTATGTTTTTAGCTTCTATGGAATCATTGACCTGCTCTCAATTCTTCCTACATATATAGGCTTCTTCTTCAGTGGTTATCATCAATTATCAGTAATCAGAGCATTCAGACTTATCCGCGTATTCAGAATCTTCAAACTGGGACGCTATCTATCACAGGGAGCCATTATTACAGATGCTTTACGAGCCAGCAGGCCAAAAATTATTGTGTTTTTATTGGCAGTTCTGATCGTTTGTATGATTATGGGAACCACCATGTACTTAATTGAATCACCGGAAAGCGGCTTTACAAGTATTCCAAGAAGTATTTATTGGGCCATCGTGACATTAACTACTGTGGGATACGGAGACATATCTCCCGAAACACCTCTTGGTCAGGCATTAGCTTCTGTAATCATGATCATGGGTTACGTTATAATTGCAGTTCCTACCGGTATTGTTGGAGCAGAAATAAGCAAGCATACACCAGATCATATGGTATCTACCCAAACATGCCCAAGTTGCTCTCAGGAAGGTCATGACAAAGACGCCAAGCACTGTAAATATTGTGGGGAGGAACTCTGACCTACTTCACTTTCAAAGTCTTTCCAACCTGTAAAGTGGCAGATTCACTGATGCCATTTAACTGACATAATTTAGAGACTGTGGTTCCGTACATTCTGGAAATTTTCCAAAGGCTGTCTCCTGATCGAATTCTGTGATATCTTCCGGTTGAAGCATAAGTTTTATTAGGACTTGCTTGTCTGTATGCAATAGCACCTCTGTTTCTTTTAAAATGCTCAGCTTTCATCACCAGATTGCAATCCTTTAAGGTTCTGTTCTTGAAGTCAAAGATCTCTTCCGGATTAATGGAAGCATCATAAAATCTCGTTTCAAAGTGAAGGTGAGCGCCATAAGCATGTCCTGTTGCACCTCCCAGCCCCAAAGTTTGTCCTGCCACCACATACTGATTTGGTGTTACCAATAGCTTGGACATGTGTGCATAATAAGTTTCTAAACCATTGTAGTGTCTCACAATCACCAGATTTCCGTAACCATGTGTGTTGTATTTAGCGTATCTTACTTTTCCGCTAAAAGCTGCCACAATGGTGTCTCCTGTTCTCAAATCTAAATCTACTCCATGATGCCATCTACCTCCTCTATGCTTATAACTTGAAGTTAGTACACCAGGAACCGGAATTGCAAAATTCGGGTGCAAGCTATCTGTCACACAAATCCAAACAGAATCCTTCATGTTCATGAGTGCTGTGTTGTTCTGGTTAGAAAAACACATGTTATTGTCCCAATAGGTTTTTAAATGAAGGCTGGTGTCCTCGGTAATTAAATCGTGAAGTTCCTGATTCATGATCCCATCAAACGAAATGTCCTCAAGATATTGCCAGGTATTATTGGAAAACAAAACTACTTCTCTCTCTCCACTCATCACTGTATCAGTAGGAAATGGCTCTGATGCTTCACTTGTTTGAGCATGTCCGGCTAATGATACAACTAACAGACTGATGATGCTTAAAATCTTTCTCATAACGGCACGCAAATATACAACATCCAAGTTAATTGGGTGTTTGAAGGGGTTTCAGACTTGGTAAACAAGTTATTTCGCAGGGTCAAATGTACATGTGTAAACGAAAGCCGGAGGAAAGTTTAAAAGGCTAAAATTATAGCTTACTTTATCAAATTTCGTCTTCAAAAGTTTCAATGCATTCAGCGAATACTGAAACTGTAAATAAGTGCCCTCTCTTCCTAAAGCTGTCACCGATTCGTCAAGAATTTTGTTCTTCAATTCTTTAGGGAAAACCGTGTATGGCAATGAAGATACTACGTATTGGCCTTTTTCAAGACCATGTTCTTTCATGTACTTAGTAATGTGCTCTGCAGAATCTTCGATCAAAATCAAACGGTCGTCTTTGATCTTTTCTCTCACAATATCACAAAAGGGGCCATTGGTTTCAAACGCCAGCAATTTGGCATCCGATTTCATGCGCTCAAGAAGCAACTTTGTAAATACACCATTTCCCGGTCCCAGCTCAATAATCAAATTCGCTTTTTCAAAATCTATTTTAGAACAGATTTTTCTTCCCAACGACTTAGAACTTGGTGCCAAAGCGCCAACTTCACGACTATCTTTAAAAAATTGTGATAAATAGGATTTTTTAGCCATAAGTCGACAAATATATGAATTACATTTGATGCGGCTTAGCTATGCTTTATCTTCAGAACATAAAATTTAGATACCATAAAAACTGGATCGTAAACGGGGTAAGTGCCAAACTTCAGAGTGGAAACTTTGTTGGCATTATTGGTCCTAATGGTTCCGGCAAAACAACGCTACTTAAGTGTGTATATGGTCTTTTAGATCTTGATCATGGAAAGGTCAAGCTAAATGATAAAAGAATATTCGGTCCTTCAGAAAGCTTAATTCCCGGAGATCAGAGAATGCGTTTGGTTTCTCAGGATTCCAAAGTATCTGAATTTATGTCTGTATGGGACAATTTAGAAGCCCGTTACCAACTGAGAAGCAAACGGTATATTAAAGAACGGAATAAGTATTTACTGAAGTTTACCGGACTCGAAAAACAGAAAAATCTCAAACCACATGAATTGTCGGGTGGACAAAAACAAAGGTTGGCCTTAGCGTGTGCATTGGTTGAAATGCCGGAAGTTTTATTGCTGGACGAGCCCTTTAGCCAGATAGATATTGCTGGTACTTTTGAACTTCTTAGCAAACTGGATACTTTGAGAAAGACCGAGCAGCTCACCATTTTAATGACCAGTCATGATCCAGACTTTATTCTATCGTTTTCAAATGATTGTTGGGTCATGAACAAAGGCAAGATTATTCAAAAAGATACGCCTTTAAACATTCATTTTAGTCCAAAAAATGAGACCGTAGCAGGACTCACTGGTGTGTTTTCAATTCTGGAGGGAGACATCCTAAGACCATCTCAGCTTAAGATTTCTGACAAGGGCCTGAAAGTGGTTGTTGAAAACAGCTACCTCATGCGCGATCATTATCTGATTCAGGCATCTAATGACCAGGAAAAGTTCTATATCAAGTCAAAAAAGGCCATAGAACCCGGACAGACCATCCAGCTTAAGAAGAAGTAATTATTTACTTCCTCCTTTCATTTCTTCAATTCTTCTGGCTTTCTGCATTGGGTTTTCGTTGGTTCCCTGACCGTATCTGCCGCCTCTTTGTTTAAACATTTGGAACTTACTTGGAATAACTCTGGCAGGCCAAAAATTGTTATTCAAATCGCAGTCGGCAGTTTCTACAAAAGGATCAAGAGTTACTCCGGCAACTTCTTTCTCAAAAAAGAACACCTTAGAGATTTCTTCATTGTTTCTTTGCCAAATCTGAGCTGGAATTCTTCTAACTTCAGTAGTTCCATCAGCAAAAGTGAATTCCAGAATGATTGGCATTACCAAACCTCCAATGTTCTTAAAATCTACCTGATAGTAGTTATAATCACTCGTTAACAAAGCCTTTTCATCTTCCGACAATGAGGATATGAATCTATCGTACTGCTGTTGATCCAATATCGTTGTCGCAAACGGATCGTAAGAAGTATAAAAATCATTAATTGATGGATCTCTTTCATTCTCAGTTTCCTTAATCTCTGAACGATTACGCTCATCACCTATGAAACGTTTACCGGGCTCATTTTTATCTTTTGCTTTTGCGAAGGCTTTTTCAACCTCAGGATCTCCGGTATTTATTTTGAAATGTTGAATGTTCTCAATCGCGATATCACAATGATCTGTTGTATAGAACCAACCTCTCCAAAACCAATCTAAATCTACGCCTGAAGCATCTTCCATGGTTCTGAACAAATCTGCTGGTGTTGGGTGTTTGAACATCCACCTTCTTGCATAAGTTTTAAAAGCATGGTCAAACAACTCTCTGCCCATCACGGTTTCTCGTAGAATATTTAATGCAGTGGCTGGTTTTCCGTAAGCATTATTCCCAAACTGTAGTATGGATTCTGAATTAGTCATGATAGGCGCAATATTAGATTTATCACCTCCCATATAATCAACTATTTTGTAAGCAGGCCCTCTTGAAGAAGGATAGCCTCTCTCCCACTCTTGCTCAGTTAAGTACTGCAAAAAGGTATTTAAACCTTCATCCATCCAGGTCCACTGACGTTCATCGGAATTCACAATCATTGGAAAATAGTTGTGTCCTACTTCATGAATAATTACCCCCAACATACCGTACTTAGTTCTTTGAGAATATGTCCCATCCGGCTCTGGTCTACCTCCGTTAAAACAAATCATTGGATACTCCATTCCTATGCTTTTTGAATGCACAGAAATTGCCACCGGATATGGGTAATCAAAGGTATATTTAGAATACGATCTCAGGGTATGCGCAACAACCTTGGTTGAATACCTTTCCCACAAAGGATTACCTTCTTTAGGATAAAAGCTCATTGCCAGCACATCCTTGGTCTCTTGCTTGACGATCATGGCATCCCAGATGAATTTTCTTGAACTGGCGAATCCAAAATCACGAACATTTTGCGCTTTAAAATTCCAGGTTTTCTTTCCACTTGCTTTCTTCCCTTCAGCTTCTCTTGCCTCTTCTTCTGTAACAATGAACACCGGTGTTTTTGTTTCGCTTTTAGCTTTAGCCAAACGGTTTCTTTGTTCTGAAGACAATACGCTATTGGGGTTTTGTAGCACACCAGTAGAGGCTACCACATGATCTGAAGGAACAGTGATACTCACATCATAATTTCCAAAAGTCAAGGCAAACTCACCAGATCCTAAGAATTGCTTGTTTTGCCAACCTTCAACTTCATTATAAACAGCCATTCTTGGGTAGAACTGAGCTATGGTATACAAGTAATTATCTTCATCCTTGAAGTATTCGTACCCTGATCTTCCTCCAATCTCCATTCGGTTATTGATGTTATACCACCACTTGATTTTAAAGGTATAGCTCTGCCCGGACTGAAGCGGTCTGTCCAAATCTATTCTTAACATGGTTTTATTAATGGTATAGTTGATGTCCTTATTAGACTTGTCTTTGACATACTCAATTTTAAAGCCACCATCAAAGTCACTATGCATCCTCTTTAAATCTCTAAAAGACATGGCGTCATTGATGTCAGAAGTTCTGATTTTTTTGGAATCAGAATCCTTCGCTCTCATATTCTGATCCAACTGAAGCCATAAGTAATCTAATCTGTCTGGAGATTTATTGATATAAGTTACAGTTTCTTCTCCTCTCAAAATTTGCTTCTCGTCATCGAGCTCCAATTTCATTACGTAGTTAGCCTGTTGCTGGTAATATTCATGTCCCGGAGCCCCACTTGCCGTTCTATATACATTGGGAGTTGCTAACTCTTCTTTGAGTTGTTTAAACTTATTGGCTGGCTGAGCAAAAACACCCTGCACCAATAGAAAAGTTGGTAGTAATAAAAGTAGTTTAGTCATCGCTTTTCTTAACGCTGTATATTATTCCTGAAGATCTCTGCCTGGTGCATACCAAAGCAAAAGAAGATCCTTTGATTTTCAAATGATTGTGGTTTTGTTGTTTGGGAAACTGGTCCATCAACAAAGTATTTTTAATCTTAACCTCTTCTATCTTCTCACTTGGTGCCAAAGGATACTCAATATAAATCCAAAGTTCATCATCATTGCTCACCTCTTTGCCTAAAACATGAGGCGTTAGCTCCACTCCATTTACGGATATATTCAATTCATTAAGAATGTATTTCTCAAGAATGGCAGGTGTTTTTTCAGATTCGTTCTTTTCTCCCAAATGAAGATTTCCAAAGCCCATGTCTTCCATCACCGCGTCAAAGTCGTGAGCCGTCAACTTCACCGCCACCTCAAACGAATGTGCGGTTTCATTGTATTCTATCTTGGCAATACCTAAATAGTACTCATGAGCCAATGCGGTGGAATTCACCGTGATAAACAACAATATAAATGCCCAGAATTTCAACATGGTCACCAAAAATAATTGTTTTAACAACAATTTCCCCACTATTTTAGACCAAAAGTCATTTGTAAGACACGAGTTCTTACCTAACTACCTCCAATCGAAAGGTGAAATAGATTACCTTTGCGGCTCATAATGGAACAATTACTGTTTCTGTATGTTAATAAAGAATGGATAAAGAATTTGACAATATCATAAACAACGGCAATCACGACGAGGAAATCGATCATTTGGGAGATAGTCATGTAGGGACTTCAAAAGAAACGCCTTTGCGTTCTGATGCTTTCTCAATGTCTGATGCTGAAAAAATGGACAAAATCCAGGAGCATTTCAAAGAAATTATGGAAACGCTGGGCTTAGATCTGACTGATGATAGTCTTAAAGGAACGCCCAGACGTGTTGCCAAAATGTTCGTAAACGAAATCTTCGGCGGACTCAATCCCGAAAAAGCACCAAGCACTTCTACTTTTAGTAACAAATATGGTTATGAGGAGATGTTGGTGGAGAAAAACATCACGGTATATTCTACATGTGAGCACCATTTTTTGCCCATAGTTGGAAAGGCACATGTCGCCTATTTTTCTAACGGCAATGTGATCGGTCTGTCTAAAATGAACCGTATCGTAGATCATTATGCAAAGAGACCTCAGGTTCAGGAAAGATTGACCATACAGATTGTAGAACACCTTCAAAAAGCATTGGGTACTGATGACGTGGCCTGTGTGATGGATGCTAAGCACCTTTGTGTTAATTCAAGAGGTATTCGAGACATTCAAAGTAGTACAGTAACCGCAGAATTCGGTGGCAGATTTAAAAACCCGGAAGTGCGCAAAGAGTTCATGGATTATATTAAATTAGAACTCGGTAAAGAAAATATCTAAATCATGGCATTATTTGAGGACCACGAATTATTGGTCTACAATACTCTTAAAGGAGATAAGGAGAAGTTTGAAGCGATTAATTCCCCTAACGTTGGTATGTATGTTTGTGGACCAACTGTTTACAGCAATGTCCATCTCGGAAATTGTCGCACCTTTATTTCTTTCGACATGGTTTATAGATACCTGAGTCATCTCGGCTACAAGGTAAGATACGTTAGAAATATCACAGATGCCGGCCATCTTGAAAATGATGCGGATGAAGGTGAAGATAAAATTGCCAAGAAAGCACGTCTGGAACAATTGGAACCTATGGAGATTGTACAGCAGTACACTGTAGATTTCCGTGACGTAATGACTCAATTCAACGCCTTACCTCCAAGCATTGAGCCAACGGCTACAGGCCACATTATTGAGCAAATAGAAATGATCGAAAAAATCATGGAAAATGGTCTGGCTTATGAAGCAAATGGCTCTGTTTACTTTGATGTGGCTGCTTACAATAAAGAACATAACTATGGTGAGCTTTCGGGCAGAGACATTGAAGAGTTGATGGCAGACGCTGGAACAAGAGAACTTCAAGGTCAATCAGAGAAACGTGATCCACGCGATTTTGCTTTATGGAAAAAAGCATCTCCCATGCATATTATGAGATGGCCTTCTCCATGGAGTGTTGGTTTTCCCGGATGGCATTTGGAATGCTCTGTGATGAGTACAAAATATTTGGGTGAACGTTTTGACATTCATGGGGGCGGAATGGACTTAAAATTCCCGCACCACGAGTGTGAAATTGCACAAAATGTAGGTGCTTGCGGATGCGCTCCTGTCAAATACTGGCTTCATGGGAACATGCTGACTCTTAATGGAAAGCGCATGTCTAAGTCAACCGGAAATACATTGTTGCCACATGAATTATTCTCTGGTGACAACGACCTTCTGAACAAAGGCTACCACCCTATTGTTGTGAGATTTTTCATGATGCAGGCACACTACCGCAGTACCTTGGATTTTTCAAGTGATGCACTACAAGCCTCAGAAAAAGGATTTCAAAAACTAATGGCTGGTTTTGACAATCTGGAGAACCTGCCGGAAAGCAATGAATCTTCATTTGATGTTGACAAGCTTATTGCATCTTTCTATGATGCGATGAACGACGACTTCAACACACCGATATTGATTGCCAATTTGTTTGAAGCAGTAAAAAACATCAACTCAGTTAAAGATGGAAACGCCAGTATTTCGGGGGCGGACAAAACCAAACTGGCAGCAGAAATGCGCGGATTCATTATGGATGTTTTAGGTTTGAAGAACACGGATTCCGACGGTGGTGATTCGGGTGCTTTAGATACTGCTGTTCAATTGTTAATTGACATGAGAAATCAGGCTAAACTGGATAAGAATTACGCTTTAGCCGATGAGATTCGAGACAAATTAGCTGCTGGTGGAATTCAGTTGATGGATAGCAAAGATGGAACTACTTTTTCCGTAAATTAGTCAAGTGAAACTCTTAGGCCTACTTCCTCTGTTTATTTCGGCTTGTCTGTATAGTCAAGACTCGCTTAATTTGGAAGGAAACGAGCCTGTTCCCGGACTTTCTTATGATGATCGCGGCAATGACGAGCTGAGGTTGGTATTCTACAATGTGGAAAATCTGTTCGACTGGGAAGACGACTCTTTAACCAGAGACGAGTCTTTTACACCAGAAGGAGACAATCACTGGAACCCAAGACGCTTCTGGGAAAAGCAGAGAAAAATCACCCAAACTCTTTTAGCTACAGGCGGTTGGGATGCCCCCGATATTATTGGTCTATGCGAGATTGAAAACCGTTATGTGCTTGAGGAAATGACTCAAAAAACGGCATTGAGGAACCTGGATTACCAAATTGTTCATGAAGAATCCAGCGACAGTCGTGGAATTGATGTTGGTCTCATTTACCGCCCGGATAAGTTTGAATTACTGCACTACCACTACATTCGCATTAAGTTCGACGAAGAAAATGCACGTCCCACAAGAGACATTCTGTACGTCAAGGGCATTGGCATTGGAGCAGATACCCTGCATGTTTTCGTGAACCATTGGCCCAGTAGATTTGGCGGACATTTGGTAACAGATCCTAAAAGAATGCGTGCAGCAGTGACATTGAGAGCTACTGTGGATTCCATTTACTCTGTGGTGCCTTCGGCAAACATTGTTATTACCGGCGATTTTAACGATCATCCTGAGGATAAATCTATCATGGAAGGACTTCAGGCCAAACATGATGTAGATAAATTGAAATCGAATGAATTATTCAATCTCATGCACGAGAAAATGCACAAAGAGGGCACCCATAAATTTCAGGGCGAATGGGGTGTTTTGGATATGTGGATTGTATCTGATGGATTGATGACCGGGAAATACGGTTTTCAGGTCAAAGAAAATGGTGCTACCATCTTTAAAGCACCATGGCTGCTAATGAAAGAAGAAGTACATTTGGGGCACCGACCTTTCAGGACCTATCAGGGGCCAAAATATGTTGGTGGATACAGTGACCATTTACCCATTGTACTGGATTTAAAAGTGACGAAATGATATTATCGGGAAAAGAAATAGAAAGACAGCTTAACGAGAACATCTTTATTGAACCATTTAATAAAGACCAACTCAATCCAAATAGTTATAACCTTAGATTGTTCAACGAATTATTGACATATGACAATAATGTGTTGGATATGAAATCACCAAACCCAACCACAAGAATTACCATTCCGGAAGAAGGCTTATTACTTGAGCCGAACAAATTGTATTTGGGCAGAACCATTGAACATACAAGAACAGAAGAGTTTGTTCCTATGTTGGAGGGCCGTTCTTCAATTGGTCGTTTAGGACTCTTCATTCATGTTACTGCTGGTTTTGGAGACGTAGGTTTTAGCGGATTCTGGACGCTTGAAATTTTCTGCGTCCAACCAATCAGAATTTACCCTGAAGTTGAGATTTGTCAAATCTTCTACCACTCTATTCAAGGCGATTTTGACAAGTATAAAAGCGGAAAATACCAGAACAACGAAGGGATCCAGCCAAGTTTACTTTATAAGGATTTTGCTTAAAAAAATCGCCATATTCATTGCTCTGATTCCGGTTAGGTTTTATCAATGGTGTATTTCTCCCTTACTTGGTCCCTCTTGCAGGCATGAACCCACTTGCTCTCAGTACATGGTTGAAGCTGTTCAGGAATGGGGCGTACTTAAAGGCTGGTGGATGGGTATGAAACGTCTCAGCAAATGTCATCCCTGGGGTAGTTTTGGGCCTGATCCGGTTCCGAAAAAATGTAATTGTGAGAACAAAGACAATTGACCCAGCCTATTCTTAGAACATGATTGAAACAGTCCCGGAATATGGTGCTTAAAAAGGTTCATAAGTAGAAACCAATCACTTAAGTAAGTTCTATCCATAGGTAGTTTTAGGCTAAATTTAATTCCTAAAATGAAAAATAGTTTTTGGGAATTACAATGGGAGTTTTGTAGTTTTCCATACAATTATCTAACTACCAATACAAAACGATGGGATTATTTGACACGCCTTATTCTGTAAATTCTCAACTTCTGCGATTAAAAAAACTGACACAGGAGAGCTTTACTATTGATGTTACTTTTATAAATGATGAAAACTTATTTTCAGTCTATCATGACTATTTCGATTCTCCCTGCTTCTTCTCCATTATTGACTGGTATCAAAACGAAGATTCCCCTCCTCGTTTCGACATAGAGTTCTTTCCAAAAGATCAAAATGATTTAAGCGATGAGTATACAGATATTGCATGTGATAATGTTTTTGAACGATTGCAAGCTTGGGCAAATCACGTAGCTTTGATTATGCAAGCCGAAATCCTATATATTGATCCTGAACTGGACTCAATACAAAAACAATTCATGGAACAGTTCGGATTAAATGAAGAAAACGCAAGTAAACTTTTGGATGATCTACAAAAAAAACAAGCTGTCCAATATTGTGATTCACTATTAGATATTCTCGAAGAGTTAAAAGGGAAGAAATACGATAACTCTAAAATCAATGAAATTAAGTTTGATCTCGATAAAATCAAACGAAAAATAGAATCCTTAGAAGTTAAAACCCAAAAGGAACTTGCTCTTAACATAACTAGAGTTTTTGGCAAAATAAAACTTGCCAAAATTGGGACCTACATTTTAGACAAAACCACAGATGCGGTGACAGGCAAGCTAATTGGTGACATTATTGATAAAGTGGGTAAGCAACTTTAACCTCAAATTGAATATTCTTATTTGCTTCATTATGGCCAACAACAAACTCCTTATCAACGAACGCCAAACCGAGATTGGTAATTTCATGGTGGGCAGACTATTGCCTTTCAGAAAAAAACGACAAGTTGGTCCATTTACATTCATTGATCACATGGGGCCAGCAAACATTGGGAATGGCGCATATGTGGATGTAGATCAGCATCCGCACACTGGCTTGAGCACCCTCACCTATCTTCTTGAAGGCGAAATGGAGCATAAGGACAGTTTGGGCAGCCATCGGATCATTAAACCCGGAGATGTGGGCTTCATGACAGCTGGAAAAGGCATCACGCATACCGAACGTACACCAGATCACCTGAGAAATTCCACTCCATTTTCTATGCATGGTTATCAAATCTGGGTAGCACTTCCTCAGGAAAAAGAACAGATGGAACCACAATTTGATTTTTATCCTGCTGAAGACATTCCTCAATGGGAGGCAAATTCTCTTCACTTTAAACTCGTAGCTGGCAATGCTTTTGGCAAATCTGCGCCACTTCAGGGCTTTTCTCCCCTATTTATGGTAGATATTCTGGCAAAAGATAAGAGTCTATTAGATCTCAGAGGTCAGTTAGACGGTGAAGTTGCGTTTGTGATTGTGAAAGGCGCTATCCATAATCATGGAGAAACCATTGAAGCCGGGCAAATGCTCATCAGTAAAACGGATGATGCCTGTGAAATAGAATTGGAAGCTGGTACACAAGTACTTCTCTTTGGTGGTAGACCTTTGGATTCAGAACCATTACTTATGTGGAATTTCGTGTCTCACGACAAAAATCAACTCAAAGAATACAAACAACAATGGATGGACCGAAAATTTCCATCAGTCCCCGGAGACGACACTTACATCCCGTTTCCAAAACTTGACAAGTGATTTTCCTCAAAGGGTAAAAAGGCATGAATTGCACACAGATTAATCCCTTCTTTCATTTTAGAATAAACCGTACCTTGCAAAAACCAAAATGATTGGTTGATTTGATGAAGTTTTTCTCAACATTCATAATTCTGTTTTTTGTCTCTTCTCTACTCCATGCCCAGAAAGTAGAAGAAGGACTGATTGATTTATCTAAAGTCGATTTTACAGAACGTGTTTACGCACTTGATGGTGATTGGGAGTTTTGTTGGGACTGTGATGAGGACTCCTTTGAGAATCAACAACACATTGAAGTTCCTGGTTTCTGGAATTCTGAAAACAACGGCAGCCATCCGGCTTTTGGACAAGGCGTATACAAACTGAAGGTATTGCTTCCTGAAGATGCCAAGAATCTGGCCATTCGGGTCAACGACATTCACAATGCTTTCGCGATCTATATCAATGGAAAATTGGTTCATGAACACGGTCATCCGACAAAAGAAGAATCCGATTACAAAGCTAACTGGAGCCCCTTAATTCTGCCTATAGAGTCACCCGGAACATCCATGGAATTGATGGTTGTAGTAGCCAACTACGGACATAGAAATGGTGGTTTCTCGTCTCAAATCTTCATTGGAGAATACCAAAACATGCTTACTACCCGTGAATTTCACTTATTCATAGACCTGATTGTTATTGGCGGATTGGCAGTACTTGCCATATTCTTCTTTGCCATGTTTTTACTGTGGAGAAAAGACAAAGCCATCATCTATTTTGCCGGATTTGCCTTATTCTTTGCGTTCTGGATGTCGTTTAGAGGTGAAAAACCTTTCTTCTCATTATGGCCTGGTGTTAATTGGTCCCTAGCTATTAGAATGGAATATTTGGCCATGATCGTCTCCTTCTCTTTCTGTGTGATGTTTATTACGCGTTTATTTAAGAAACATAGCATTCCGCTTGTCGAGAAGGTTTATCTGGCAATTAATGGCATTTCCATACTGGCAATTCTTGTATTGCCAACGGAAATTTTCACCTACTTATCCTTATCCAGTATGGTCATGATGGTGATTCTGATGGGATACGTATTCTATGTATTTAGTAAGGTAGCCCTTGCCAAGGAACCCGACGGGAAGTACACCATTTTATCGGTTGTAATGCTCGTTTTAGTAGTGGTATTCGGCATTCTCAACTTTACCGGAGCTATGCATGTTAATCCTGTATTGATACAGCTACTTACACTGACTTTCATAGTATCTATGTCCTTCATATTTGCAAATAGATTCACCGGGGCATTCAATGAAGTTGTAGAGCTAAAAGATATAGAGGAAAAACAAAAATTGACCCTGGAAGAAAAAAACTCTGAGATCATTGCTTCCATTAATTATGCAAAGAAGCTTCAGGATGCCATTTTGCCGTCTGAATCATTCATGACAGAACAGCTTAAGGATTATTTCATTTTGTATAAACCCAAGGACATTGTAGCCGGAGATTTTTATTGGATGGAGAAATTTCAGGGCAAAACTTTCCTGGCTGCTGCAGACTGTACCGGACATGGTGTACCAGGTGCTTTGGTAAGCTTTGTATGTTCCAATGCATTGAGTAAATCTTTGATTGAAGAACAAATCACTGACCCAGGGAAATTACTGGACAGAACCCGAGAGTTGGTGATACAAAGATTCAGTAAAAACCAGGATGATTTAAAAGACGGGATGGACATTTCTCTGATTTGTATTGATCATGATCACAACAAGATATCCTGGGCAGGTGCTTATAACCCACTCTGGATCATCAGAAATGGTGCTACTGAAATAGAAGAAATTAAAGGCGACAAGCAGCCAGTTGGTCAATACAGCAGGGCTACTCCTTTCACCACCCATGAACTTCCATTCCAGGCTGGAGACAAAGTTTATTTATTCTCAGATGGTTATATAGACCAATTTGGCGGAGATAAGAAAAAGAAGTTTAAAACCATCAACTTTAAAAAGCTTCTAAGTTCAATTCAGGATACACCGATCTCTCAGCAAGGGGCAATTCTGGATGACCATTTCGAAAAGTGGAGAAATGATTTGGAACAAATTGATGATGTATGTGTGATCGGATTAAAACTGTGAATATTAAGACCTTTATGGTATAGAATTTGTGCCATCTAGGCTTCAGATAAAAACAATATGAAGATCTTTCTCCTTTTCCTATGCATTATACTAAGCTTGAACTTGTTTTCTCAGGACACTTCAAAAAGCGACTGTGCACAATTGAATTGGGACGGCAGAGAAGAAATTCCTACGCTAACTGTAGAAGCAAAAAGGCCGCCATTGATAGATAAGCATTCTAAGCATAACATACCTGATGAAATTGAGTCAAATTCGTCAATGGCAATTATAGATACCACACGATACCCAGGGGAAACATCAGAATTCATGCACTACTTATCTGAGCATGTTGAATACCCAAAAAAGGCTATAGAAAAATATACTCAGGGAAAAACCTTCTTCACATTTGAAGTAGATTCTTTAGGCTATACCAGAAATGTCCAGTTCAAGAGGTACATGACAAAGGTGATCAACGAAGAAATACATTCTGTCATTATGAAGACCCCAAAAATGGTCTATAAAGAAGGGTATCATCGTGACAACGGACTTCCTCCCGGGTGTTATCGAATGTGTATCGAATTTAAATTGAAATAGTATGGAATTTGTACCATTTCTGCATCTGATAAAAAAAACGATATGAAATTCTTCCTCCTTTCTCTCAGTATTTTTCTTACGGGCCTAACATTTAGTGGTCTTGCTCAGGACTCTTCAAAAAGCGACTGTTCTCAATTGGAGTGGGACGGCAGAGAAGAACTTGAAGAATTGTACATTGTTGAGCGATATCCGAGACAAACAACCATTGAAAAGTATAAAATTGAAAAGTACATAGAACACAATGAACCCACAGTTGGTGCTTATACTCACCCGGACACCACAAGACTTCCTGGAGAAACATCTCAATTCCGCCACTATCTTCTGGAACAAATTTCTTATCCAAAAATTGCCATAGAAATGGGCATTCAGGGTAAGACGTTTTTCACTTTTGAAGTAGACTCTGAAGGATATACCAGGAATTTTCAAATCAAAAGAGGTGTTGATAAGCACGTTGACCGCGAAATCCATTCTGCCATTATGAAAACACCAAAGATGGTGTACAAAGAAGGACAAACAGGAGACAACGGCCTTCCTCCGGGTTGTTATCGCATGGCGGTTTTCTTTAGGTTAAAATAGCTCCGAACAGAGTTTTCAGATTTTATTTGGCTCCACCTTCATGTGCTTAAGTTGAGACGCATACAGTGCAATAAATAGAATGGTTACACCACCATCGAACATGGCTTGTCGTTCGGAAAATGCATTTTGACACACCATCAACATAGGATAAAAGACAATAAGAATATGCGCCAAACCGTACATGAAAAATCCGCGTTTTCTCAATTTGTACATTTCGTAGATCCCAAACATCCCCATCACAAACAAGGCTGCAATAGACAGGTGATGATTGACATAACTCAACCTGAATGCCTGTTCATATTCCTGAGCATATTTCACCATCCCTTTATCTCCATCTTCTAATTGTTTAATGGCATTGAAAGCATTGTCATCAGGATGACTAAAAGCCGAATAAATTCGGAAGAAAATGGATGTAAAACCATTAATGGCACTCAAAGTACAGAGTACCTTCAGGTATTTAGGGTATTCAGTATCTACTGTTTGATTAGTCAAGGAAAGATCTGATGTCAAATTTCTGAATGAACTCTAAGGCCATGGCCATGTCTGCATGTTGATACCTGTCTTTTTGCATGAAGCTCACTTCTTTCCTAAAGGCCGCATGTAAATTTTCGATCAGAGCAGAACTTTTTGCCGGTCTTCTGAACTCGAGGGCCTGAGCAGCATTCAATAGTTCAATAGCCAAAATTCTTTCCACATTGTTCACCACACGATAAGCTTTCGTTGCTGCATTCGCTCCCATACTCACATGGTCTTCCTGCCCATTAGAAGAATCTATCGTATCCACAGAAGCTGGTGTACACAATTGCTTATTCTGGCTAACGATACTGGCAGCCGTATACTGTGGAATCATGTATCCTGAATTCAATCCCGGTTCTGCTACTAAAAATGCTGGCAATCCTCTTTCTCCTGCCAACAGCTTATATACCCTTCTTTCTGAAATACTACCTATTTCCGCCATGGTAATGCACAAGAAATCGAGTGCCAAAGCCAAAGGCTGACCATGGAAATTCCCGGCAGAGATGATGAGATCTTCATTTGGGAAAATCGTTGGATTATCAGTAACACTGTTGATTTCTCTTTCGAAAACGGAACGCACATAATTCAGAGCATCTTTTGAAGCACCATGAACCTGTGGTACACATCTGAAAGAATACGGATCCTGAACGTGAGCCTTCTTAGCCTGGATAATTTCACTGCCATCCAGATATTTTCTCATGTTATGAGCAGTTTCAACCTGACCATTGTGTCCGCGTACTTCATGCACCTGAGGTGTGAAAGGTTCTGGTCTCCCGTCATAAGCTTCAAGACTCATAGCAGCAATCAAATCTGCCCACAAGAGTAGCTTTTCAGATTTCATGCTACACCATGTTCCATAAGCACTCATAAACTGAGTTCCGTTAAGCAGAGCCAATCCTTCTTTAGATCTTAATGACAGATTATCAAGTCCAAGTGCCTGATAGATGTCCGCCATTGATTTGGTTTCTCCTTCATGATCTCCTCTACCTTCTCCAAGTAAAGCCATTGCCATATGAGAAAGTGGTGACAAATCTCCACTCGCACCCAAAGAGCCCTGTTCGAAGACCTCAGGATAAATCTCATTGTTATAGAAGTACATCAACCTTTCAATGGTTGAAAAAGCCACACCAGAATTTCCGTAAGACAATCCACGAACTTTGAGAAGGAGCATGAGTTTCACTATTTCATTTGGAACCCTGTCTCCAAAACCGCAGGCATGAGAGCGAACCAGGTTGGTCTGCAATTGCTCTAGCGAATCCGGTTCAATAGATGTATTACACAATGAGCCAAAACCTGTATTGATACCGTA
Source organism: Parvicellaceae bacterium (assembly GCA_965230535.1). GTDB lineage: Bacteria > Bacteroidota > Bacteroidia > Flavobacteriales_D > JAUILH01 > JAUILH01. Next base: position 441,328 of record OZ246010.1, read on the forward strand.
AACAGGTTCTTCGCGCTCAGTAATTTCTTTATCTAAATAAGCTCTGCAACGATCAACTTGTTGTTTGATGTCATCCGACAATTCGAGTGTTTCACTTGAATCAACAAATTGTCTCAGATCGCTCAACGACCACCATGTATTGTCCATTTTCATGATTATGCTTTTAATTTTGTCAATAATTCATCCCAGGTTAAATCGGCCTGCTCGCCAGTTTCAAGGTATTTAATTCTGGCTACATTTTGCTCCATTTCCTGGCTACCAATAAGGGCCACAATTGGAATCCCTTTATCATCGGCATATTTCATTTGTTTCTTCATTTTGGCACTGCTCGGGTAAATTTCAGCATTGACCCCCGCATCTCTCAGGTCCTTAATTTTCTTTAAACAAAAACTCTGCTCTGCCTCTCCAAAGTTGACGAACATGATCTGAGTTGCATCCTGGGATAATTTCGGGAACAAGTCTAACTCATTCATCACATCATAAATTCTGTCTGCTCCGAAGGAAATTCCAACGCCCGACATGCCTTTCAGACCAAAAATCCCGGTCAAATCATCATATCTACCACCTCCGCAAATGCTGCCAATACTCACATTGTTGGCTTTTACTTCAAAGATGGCTCCTGTGTAATAATTGAGTCCACGCGCCAAAGTCACATCCAGCTCCAACTTGGCCTTTCTCAAACCTAAAACATCAATTTGGTCCAGAATAAACCTCAACTCCTCTACTCCTTTCTGACCAACTTCTGAGTCTGCCAACATGTTTTGAATTTTATCCAAATTCTCCTGGTTGTCCTGACCAAAGTGGAATAAAGGGCGGATCTTTTCAATGGCTTCTTCAGGAATATTTCTTTCTCTCAGTTCCTTCACCACACCATCTTCTCCAATTTTATCCAACTTATCAATGGCCACAGTCATGTCTATTAACTGATCGCTGATTCCCGTAATTTCTGCAATTCCTGATAAGATTTTTCTGTTGTTGATCTTGATGGTAAAATCGTCCAAACCAAGTGTCGAAAGCGCTTCATCATAAATCTGCACAAATTCTACCTCAAACAACAAAGAATCACTTCCAACCACATCCGCATCACATTGAAAGAATTCTCTGTAGCGACCTTTGTTCGGTTTATCTGCTCGCCACACTGGTTGAACCTGATAACGTTTAAATGGAAATGACAACTCATTCTGGTTCTGAACCACAAATCGTGCAAACGGAACAGTTAAGTCATACCTAAGTGCTTCTTCAACCATTTTGATATCGCCGGTTTCCAGGAAACTTGTTTGTTTTCTACCTCTTGGCACTATCTTAAAAATCAACCGATCTCCCTCTTCTCCATACTTTCCAAGCAAAGTTTCTGTTTTTTCCATCGCAGGCGTCTCAATTGGAGCATAGCCAAACTTGACAAAAACAGACTTTATTGTATTGAAAATGTGATTTCTACGCATCATTGTCTGCGGTAGAAAATCCCTTGTTCCTTTAGGTATAGATGGTTTTTGAGCCATGATTTTAAGTTTGAGAATACAAAGCTAACAGAAAAGATATATCATTGAACTACTTCAAACTTGCGGAACTAAAGGATTTTTCCTTTTTTTGGACTTCTAATGGAACACGTTGCGGCTCGAAAATACATTCTGGATAAGTTAAAGGAAGAATTAGACAACACCTTATTCTACCATTCTTATGACCACACGCTTGATGTGATGAGAGCGGCTAAAGAATTGTGTGAGTCCGAAAACGTATCTGCTGAAGATCTGGAATTGGTTGTTACAGCGGCTGCTTATCACGACAGTGGCTTTTTGGAGCAGTATAACGACAATGAAGAAATTGCTTGTGAGTATGTGAGACAATCTCTACCTGGTTTTGACTTTGAGGAAAACGAGATTGACATCATTTGTAACATCATTATGGCCACGCGTCATAACATCCAGCCAAGAAATTTACTGGAGGAGATCATTTGTGATGCCGATCATGACTATTTAGGTCGCAAGGATTACAAACGTATTGCTTCCAGTCTGTACAAAGAATTGGCCGAGCATGGATACAGTTACAACGAACGCGAATGGATTACCATGCAGATCAATTTCTTATCCAACAAGCATCAGTATTATACTCAAAGTGCAAAAGATCTGAGAAACTCTATGAAGCAGAGACACGTTGAGCGTTTGAAGGAGAAGTTGATATAATCTTACACTTCTACTTACTCAAGGCATACGATAACACGAATTCCACACCACCTTTACTACCATTGAATTCTTTTAAACCTGAGGTGGTAATATCAAAGCTCATCACAAAAGTAAGATCGCGGTAATTTACTCCCGTTAAAATGCTAATGGCATCTTTATGTCTGTAGTAACAACCTAACTTCAATTTCGTGTTTTGTTCCCTTAGAAGATAGTCACCCAATACTCCTACTACCAGCTCTCTGGCCTGACCTTGCCTCATGTAAAGTGCTTTAAGATCAAGTTGAAATTCTCTGTTTATGTCGAATTTACTTCCTCCATTAAACAAAAATCTCCTCGGTAATCTGGAATCTGAATTACTCAATAGAGCTTCCTTGGGAGACGTTAAGTGAAAGATTGAAAACCCTGCATATGGATGGTAAGCATTTGCCGGATCTGTCCACTCATAATAGCATCCCAAATTGAATTCAGGCATCAATTTACTGCTCCTTAAAAACTCCTCATTACTTGCCAACTCAGGATTAAAGGTCCCTTCACTATATTGACTATCGAAAAGGAGATCTAAATTATTGGTGTTTTTATAGATCAACCCCATTTGAAGTCCTGTGGTAAGGAGATGTTGTTTTTGATTGGGATCCGTGATTTTATAGGCTCCAGAGGCAATAAAGTTGAAAGCATTAAAAACCTTCGCCCCATCGTAATTAACAATATATCCCCCAACTCCCCAACGTTCATTTATGGGCATGTCGTACGACAATGCAAACGTTGAGAATGGTTTGGATGCCAATGGTCTCCATTGATTCCTATACTGAGTTGCACCTCTATAGTAATAATCAGTAAACATACCTGTTTGTGCAGGTTGGTAAGTAGGTGCCAAAGCATCAAACTGTGTAAAATGATAATCTTGTGCATTTAATACAGATGCAGACACGATTAAAAAACTTGTGGTGATAATTAAATTTCTCATGGTTCAAATTATCTTATAATGGACACACTGCCATTTTGTTTATACTCTCTTCCGTCTACTGTAATAGCATATACAGTATATATGTAATCTCCTGTTGGTTGATTTTTACCATTCCAGGTACCATCCCAGCCAATACTTTCATCCGTTGATTCAAAAATGAGATTACCCCAGTTGTTATATACTTTTAGTTCAACTTCCTGGAAAGGACCTCCTCTTACATAAAGGACATCATTATCTCCATCGTTATTTGGTGAAAAACCGGATGGTACAACAGGCGCGAACACAACATCATCAGACACCTCAATCTCAATAACTGCCGTATCTGTACAGTTCATTGAGTTACTTATCTCTAAACTTACCAGATAGGTTCCGGCAGACGAGTAAGTATAACTTGGGTTTTGGTTAGATGATGTCCCAAAATTGTCTCCAAAATCCCAGTTCCAACTCACTGCTCCAGACGACAAGTCACTAAACGAAATGGCTTCATCAATTGCCGGTGCAGAAGGACTATACCCAAATGCGGCTGTTGGCGGCGGATGAACAGTTACTGTCTGAATCAAGGTATAACTACATCCTAAACTAGAAGTAACCGTTAATGTCACATCATACGTTCCCGTACTTTGATAGATATGTATTGGGTTTTGAGCTATAGAAGAGTCTCCATCATCAAAATCCCAATGCCAATCAGTAATAGTTCCAGTTGTAACGACCGTACTGTCATAGAAATTCATTGACTGAAGAACACATGTCTCATCAAAATCAAAATCAACGGACAATGGTGTCACAAGATCAACTGTAATAGAATCAGTCACCGAATTACATACATTGGAGCCTGTACTGCTTAGGTACAGGGTAACACCTCCACCAGCAATATCAGAAGCACTTGGAATATAATGTGCGTTTAATAGTGTGTCTGCAGTTGAAAAGCTTCCTGTTCCATTCGTTGTCCATATACCTCCTGTTGAGTTTTGAACAGATCCGGATAATGGAATGGAATCCACTGATGCACAGATTTGAACATTGGTTCCGGCATTCACAATTGGTACGGGTTCTATTGTAATTTCCATAGTATCAATGCCCAAAGCACAAATACCATGATCTGTTGTGTTCAGTATGAGCTCTACAACACCGTTTAGTGAGTCGGTTGGACTTGGTTGATAGACTGCATTCAAGGTTTGGTTATTCGGAACGAATGTTCCTGATCCTGTTGAAATCCATTCTCCCATAGAAGCCCCACCAGTTACAAAGCCATTTAAATTGACCTGCATATTACTAGCACAAACTGTTTGATCGGCACCAGCATTGGCATAAGCGCTCGTACCAAAACTTAGAACTACGGTATCTGTTTCAGCTGTACAACTTCCGTTGAATGTTGATGTTAAAACCAGTGTAACACTTCCCACAGTTGTATCTCCATTACTAAAATGATACTCTGCTGTTAATAAAGAATCGGTTGGTGAAAAGGTTCCTGAACCAAGCGTACTCCAAACTCCAGTTGTTGCTCCATTACTCACTTGTCCTTGCATTACAGCAAATCCAGCTGTGGAACATACCTGAAAATCAGGCCCGGCATCAACCACAATTCCAGTTGAAATGCTAACTTCCATTGAATCGACATCCGGATTACAGTTGCCATTACCAATGGTAGTTAAATAGATGGTGATATTTCCATTGGCTAAATCCGCTGCACTGGCTGTATATGTTGCATTCATATCTAAATCATTTGGACTAAATGAACCAGTTCCACTACTCGACCATTGCGCTCCTGTTGATCCGGTGAACGCTCCACTTAATGGCACCAATGGGTTTGTTCCACAAATTGCCAAATCAGTTCCTGCGTCCGCAATCGGTGCAGGTGTATACGTGACTGTTAAAAAGTCGGTTGCCAGATTACAAGAATTCGTTGCTGTTAACGCCAAACTTATTGTTCCAACAATGGTATCTGCTACACTTGGAATGTAAGTTGCGTTTAGCGTTGTGTCATTTGGAATAAACACACCTGATCCAGAAGTAGTCCATTGTCCTGAAGACGCCCCTCCTCCAATAGAGCCGTTAAGAATGACATCTCCATTATTGGCACACAAGGTTTGATCGGCACCAGCATTCACAGTTCCTGTTGGGAATATGTTAATGACAATTGTATCTGACACAGGCGCACAATTTCCTATTCCCGTAGCTTCAAGAATAAGCGTTACTCCCTGAGCTAAAGAATCTGCTGAGCTGGCTACATATGTGGCATTTAAATCCGTGGCACTAGGAACAAAACTTCCAGTTCCCAAGGTAGTCCATTGTCCGGTTGAAGAAGCTCCACTTACAGATCCACTTAGTGCGATTGATAAATTTGAAGCGCACACCGTTTGATCTGTTCCGGCACTAACTATTGGTTCCGGAGTAATGGTAACAACAAGGTCATCGGTAACAAGGTTACAACTATTCGCTGTCAGAGTTAAAGTAACCGAACCTGAAGCATTGTCGCCCGGACTAGGGATATAGTTAGCATTCAAGACAGTATCTGAAGGCACAAAGACACCTGTTCCGGTTGTAGTCCAGACTCCTGATGTGGCTGAACCTCCAATAGTTCCATTCAAACTCACATTGTTATTGTTGGCACATACAGTTACATCAGGACCAACTGTGGCCGTTCCAGAAGGCAACATAGTAATTAGCACATCATCTGAAATTGGTAAACACGTTCCATTATTTGTAGATGTTAGGGTTAGTAGAACTGAACCTGCCAGAGAGTCTGCAGAACTAGCCACATAGGTAGCGTTCAAGCTTGTATTGTTCGGAAGGAAAGTTCCCGTTCCTGAAGTTGTCCAAGCTCCTGAATTGGTAATCCCGGAAACTGATCCTGATAAGCCAACATTTAAGTTGCTCACACATATTATTTGATCTAATCCAGCATTAACTGTTGGCACAGGGTCAATAGTAACTACCAAACTATCCACTTCCGGACTACAGTTTCCATTTCCGGTTGTAGTCAAATACAGAACAACAGATCCGTTACTTATTTCGCCGGTAGTTGGTGTATAGTTAGCATTGAGATCTGTGTTCGAAGGAGAGAAAACGCCTCCTCCTCCAGACCAAATTCCTCCGGTAGCAACCGTCACAACACTTGCCAGAGTTACATCAGGATTATTTTCACAAGATGTCAAATCCAAACCAGCATCTGCAGTAGGAGCAGTTGTAAATGTGATGTCCATTTGGTCTTGAACCGGTAAACATGTTCCGTTTCCAGTTGTTTCAAGCGTCAATGTTAAAGAGCCAGATATTATTTCACCAGCAGTTGGTGTGTACACAGCATTAAGTGAGGTACTGCTTGGGGTAAATGTCCCCAGACCTCCTGACCACTGCCCACCAGAAGCTCCAGTTACTGAACCATTCAAATTTATGTCTGAATTATTGGCACAAACGGTCTGATCCAATCCTGCGTCTGCCGTAGGAGATACTGCAATCGCAATATCAACTTGATCAGCAACTGCAGCACATAAACCACTTCCTGTTGTAGTTAAGGTCAGTGTTACAGAACCTGCGCTGATTTCACCAGGTGATGGTGTATAAATGGCATTTAAATCGGTATTGGAAACGTTAAAGGTTCCTGCACCACCAGACCATATTCCTCCAGTGGCATTGCCAACCGTTCCTGCCAAATTTACATTAGGATTATTGGCGCAACTCGTTAAGTTTGGCCCCGCATTTACCGTTGGTTCTGGTGATATGGTTATGATCATATCATCCGTAACAGGAGAGCAATTTCCATTTCCTGTAGTTTGAAGTGTCAACGTCACTGTTCCTGCCGCAATTTCAGCAGCTGAAGGCGTATACACAGCATTTAAATCACTATTGCTGGTGTTGAATGTTCCTGTGCCACCAAGCCAAACACCACCAGTGGCTAAAGTAACTGCTCCAGATAGTGTAACATTCGAAGAATTGGCACATACAGTTTCATCGGCTCCAGCATTAACTGTTGGTGCTGCGGTAAAAGTGATCAACACATCATCAGTTTCGGCACTACATGTTCCATTTCCTGTGGTAGTTAATGTCAAGGTGATACTTCCGGATGCAATCTCTGGAACAGTAGGTGTATAAACCGCATTTAAAGTTTGGTTATCAGGATTGAAAACACCTAGTCCACCACTCCACTGGCCTCCGCCAGCTCCACCGACTGATCCAGCCAATGTGACATCTGCATTATTTGCACATACGCTAACATCTGGCCCCGCATTCACTGTAGGGGCTGGTGTAATTGTTATGAGCATATCATCAGACTCAGCATTACACAGACCATTCCCGGTTGATGTCAATGTTAAAGTCACTGAACCTGCTAAAATCTCTGCAGCACTAGGTGTATAAGTAGCATTGAGTGCTGTGTTACTTGGGTTGAATGTACCGCCGCCGCCAGACCAAACTCCGCCGCCGGCAAAGCTTATTGAACCGTTCAAGTTTACATCTGCATTATTGGCACATACACTTTGGTCGGCACCAGCAGTTACTACCGGAGAAGGATCAATCGTAATGGTAATGTCATCAGTTTCTGCATTACATGTTCCGTTTCCGGTTGTAGTTAATGTTAAGGTAACCGTACCTGCTGTTATCTCTGCTGCTGATGGTGTATAAGTCGCTGTTAGAGATGCGTTATTTGGTGAGAATGTTCCTGTTCCACCGCTCCAAATTCCTCCGGAAGCTATGGTGACTGATCCATTCAAATTAACATCTGGATTGTTGCCACAAACAGTCTGATCACTACCAGCATCTGCAGTAGGAGCTGCTGTAAAACTTATCAAAACATCATCGGACTCCGGATTACAGGTCCCATTTCCTGTAGTGGTCAGTGTCAAAGTAATGCTACCAGAAGCAATTTCTGAGGTTGTTGGGGTATAAATTGCATTTAAGTCTGTGTTATTAGGTGCAAAAGTCCCTAGTCCGCCTGACCACTGGCCACCACTTGCAACAGTTACAGATCCACTCAGATTAATATCCGCATTGTTTGAACACAATGTTTGATCTACTCCTGCATTTACAGTTGGAGCAGCAGTATAAGTTATGGTTACAACATCAGATTCCGGATTACATGTTCCATTTCCAGCAGTTGTTAGAGTTAGCGTAACAGAACCAGTAGACACTTCAGCAGCTGTTGGTGTATAAACCGCATTCAGCGCATTTACGTTCGGAGAGAAAGTTCCAGCTCCGCCGCTCCAGATTCCTCCAGTTGCAATCGTAACAGAACCACTTAATGTGGCGTCTGGATTATTGGCACACACACTTTGATTAGGGCCCGCATCCACCGTTGGAGATGCAGTGAAGTTAATTGTCATGTTATCCGTTTCTGCATTACAGGTCCCATTTCCTGTAGATGTCAATGTTAAAGCCATTGTACCTGCTGAGATTTCTGCAGCTGAAGGCGTATAGGTTGTGCTTAAAGAAGTATTATTTGGTGAGAATGTACCAGCTCCCCCACTCCAAATTCCTCCGGAAGCAATGGTGACTGCACCATTTAAACTGACATCCGGATTGTTTTCGCACACAGACACATCAAGCCCGGCATCAATAGTCGGTGCGGGCGTAATATTCAATGTTAAATTATCCGAAACTGGCGTACAATTTCCAGTAGAAGTTAATGTGATCGTCACTGCTCCGGCAGATATATCAGCAGGACTAGGAACGTATTCAGCTCCTAAATCTGTATCACTTGGTAAAAACTGCCCTGAACCACTACTTGTCCAAATTCCTGATGTCGTTCCTCCCGAAACCGAACCAGCTAATTGAGCAGTATCATTGGCACATACAGTAATATCCGTTCCTGCAGATAAGACGATTTGAGCAGCAAATTCGGAGAAATAACCAAATCTACATCCAGAAGACGCCCCTCCATTGATGAGTCCGACTGCAAAAGCCGCACTGGAGTTTGTAATCAAATTATTGGTATTAGTTGGGATATCCGTAGTGTTGTAAGAAATCTGGGCACCCATCCATGCGCCACCCGACCCCGGTACTACTGCAAATGCGGTTGCCGGAATGAGTGTTGTACTTCCATTAAGTTGAAAATCTCCTTCGGAGCCGGTTGGAACTAAAATATTAAGTCCGAAAAACTCTGTAGTTGATCTAATGAAATTAACCGTCTCAGATCCGGCACAGTTTAGTGGTGGCAATAGAGCTCCTCCCAACTCACATCCAAAACCGGAAATATGAAAACAGTACACAGGCTTGCTTGCAGAAATAAAGGTTTGTGCAGCCGTAAGGTCTATGGTATAACTTTCTCCATTGAATAAGGTAGTTTGATATACACCTGCTACAGACAGATCCGTTCCATTCTCTGTTGCTGTAACAATCACTCTCTCAGGAACGGTTAATCCACCTAAACTGGCAATATAATTCTCTCCAACAATATCTACGGGAACAAGCTGATCACCAATCATATCTCTACAACCGGCAGGTGCTGGGTTCACAGAATCGTCTTTAGTTGATACGGCAATTGGTTTATCCGAAACAATGATGGTTCCAGACGGATTATCACTACCAGTTCCTCCGGTAACCGAGCCAGAATACGTTTCACCTCTGTCTAAGGTAATTGAATAAGTTGTTAAAGCGGGATGACCTCCATCCAAGGGGTTTCTTGGATTAATTAAGACCGTTGTATTGTTCTCTGTTGCCACAATATCGAATGAGGTGTATGGCATTGGAGTATAAACACCATTCTCCCAGCTTTGCTGGAAAGGGGTGTAAAATTCGGTTCCCAACCCGTTCGCCCCCTTGAGCGTGTAAATCTCCGGATTAAATCCTGTGTTGATTTCGTAATAGCAGGTAATGGTAGCGGTAGAGCTTACATGAAGACCGGTTGTGAGTACTACATCAGTTGGAGCTGTCTCCAGATTAGCCAGGTCTGCGGTTAAATTAACTGTTGTCGCTGAATTTGCAGGTATATTCACAACGATTGGTGCTCCACCATTAAACAAAGCCATATTAGCAGGTTGTTCAATTGTAACAGTTGCGGCGGTATTTCCTGTGGCAATACGAAGAACAACTGGGTTGTCCGTGACATGTCCTGAGGTTACTTCCGGTGGTGCAAACCAAAATTCAGTTCCAGATTGGGGATACACGACTGTACACAGCAGCGCAGCAATCGCTGAGAGTAGGGCATTTTTCATACGGCAACAAGTTTATTAATCGAAAGCAGCAAAGACACTTTATCTAAAACATGAAAATGTTTGAAGTGTCTATAACAATAATTAGTTATACGAGACAAGTGCCTATTTTGTTATATTTTACTTCATTTTGTTGTAAAAACTTTTGGCTACGTTGAGATTTAGTATTGATATTTAAGTTCATTTAGGCGAAAACTGGCAACAAAAAAGCGCATCAAAATTAATGATGCGCTTCCTATATTCTTGGTTGTATAAGAGCCCTACTCTTTCACCAATTTTCTATACTTGAATTTCTGAGGCTCGTCTCCTAAACGCTTACGTTTATTCTCTTCATACTCAGAGTAACCGCCTTCGAACCAATACACTTCTGAATTGCCTTCGAAAGCAAGGATGTGCGTACAAATTCTGTCCAGGAACCATCTGTCGTGAGAAATGACAACCGCACAACCGGCAAAGTTCTCAATTCCTTCTTCCAGGGCTCTTAAGGTGTTTACATCAATATCATTGGTAGGCTCATCCAACAGAAGTACGTTTGCTTCCGTTTTCATAGTCATGGCCAAATGCAAACGGTTTCTTTCTCCTCCGGAAAGTACGCCACATTTTTTCTGCTGATCGGAACCAGTGAAGTTGAATCTGGAAACGTAAGCACGGGAGTTAATTTTCTGGCTCCCAATCTCGATCACTTCATTTCCTCCTGAGATGACGTCATACACCGTTTTATTAGGATCAATGTCCTTATGCGTTTGATCTACGTAAGCGATCTGAACTGTTTTTCCGGTAGAGAATTCACCAGAATCAGGCGTTTCTTCATCCATGATCATTTTGAAGATGGTGGTTTTACCCGCACCATTTGGACCAATGATTCCTACAATGCCATTTGGTGGCAATTTGAAATTCAAATTATCGTAAAGTAATTTATCTCCATATGCCTTAGCCACATTGGTAGCCTCAATCACCTCATTACCTAATCTAGGACCATTTGGAATCGGAATTTCAATGATGGCTTCCTTTTCTTTAATGTCCTGACTCATCAGCTGGTCATAATTCTTCAAACGAGCTTTTTGTTTGGCCTGACGACCTTTAGCCCCTTGCCTTACCCAGTCCAACTCTCTCTCAAGAGCCTTTCTGCGTTTGCTTTCCTGCTTTTCTTCCTGTGCCAGTCTCTTCGCTTTTTGATCCAACCAGGAAGAATAGTTTCCTTTCCATGGAATGCCTTCTCCTCTATCTAATTCAAGAATCCAGCCCGCAACATTATCTAAGAAGTAACGGTCGTGAGTTACTGCAATCACAGTTCCTTTGTAATCCTGTAAGAAATGCTCTAACCACTGCACAGATTGTGCATCTAAGTGGTTGGTAGGCTCATCCAGCAACAGTACGTCTGGTTGTTTCAATAACAAACGACATAATGCGACTCTTCTTTTCTCTCCACCAGATAGGTTCTCAATGGTTCTGTCACCGTCCGGACAAGCCAGTGCTGCCATGGCTCTTTCAAGTTTCGAATCGATTTCCCAGGCATCTTGTTGTTCTATTTTTTCCTGAACTTCTCCCTGACGAGCAATCAACTTCTCCATCTTATCCGGATCATTCATCACTTCCTCATCCATAAATGAATTGTTGATCTCTTCGTATTCCTTCAGAAGGTCCATAGTTTCCTGCACACCTTCCTGTACAATTTCTTTAACTGTTTTTGCCTTATCTAATTCCGGTTCCTGAGGCAAGTAACCAACGGAATAACCATCGTTAGACCATACCACTTCTCCCTGAAAATCCTTATCGATTCCCGCAATAATTCTCATCACGGTGGATTTACCAGCACCATTGAGACCTAAAATCCCGATTTTGGCACCGTAGAAAAATGATAAATAAATGTCCTTTAAAATGTGTTTTCCCTGAGGTGTGGTTTTATTCACCTTCACCATACTAAATATGACCTTCTTATCGTCTGACATGCTTTAAAATTTTGGATTTCTAAATTACTTTAAATTTCGTGAAGCACCATGCCGCACATCACAAATAATTGATATATAAATTGTATTTTTAGTCTCAAAATGAACTCTATGAGACTAATTTTACTCGCATCATGCTTAATTCCTCTTTTCGTGAATGCTCAAATTTCCATTGAGAACACGATAAAATATGGGGAAAAGATTGGAACTATTTATCCTAAAGATCACAATTCGGGAGAACCCGACTGGGCCGTGAACCTTAAGAAAAAGAGATACCCAAAGCCAGATGGTGAAGACTATTGGTCTGAAGTTCAAAGACGAAAGGACATTGTAGCACAAAGCTACCCTAAGAAAAAAGTAGACAGACCGGAAAAACGTGGTGGAGGCTGGCCTTTGGATTCCATTCCGCGTACCATGACCATGTTTGAAGGAAATACCGGAGGCGGTGGTTCTCCGAATGATAACAATATGGCGATTTCGAACAGCGGTTACCTGATCTCTGTGATCAATTCTAACCTGTATTTCTATGATATGGCCAATGGCGGAACCTTGCTATACAATCACAGTCTTCATTTCTGGAGTCTATCTCTGGGAACCATCAATAACAAGTTTGATCCCAAGGTGATTTATGATCCTAAGGCAGATAAATTTATTATGGTATTCCTCAACGGAACAGGAGACATTTCGAGTAGATACATTGTCTGTTTCTCAACCAGTGATGACCCAACACAACCATGGCATATGTATGCACTTCCGGGCAATCCTTTTGATGATGGATCCTGGAGTGACTATCCTGCACTTTCCATCAACAGTGATGATTTGTTCCTGACTATTAATTTATTGACACCAGGACAGTCGTGGCAATTGGGTTTCAGAGAATCCATTATTTGGCAAATCGACAAACAGTCCGGTTACGATGGTGATTCTGCATTAACTAGCCAGATTTGGTCAAACATTGCTGACAACGGTACCAATATCAGAAACCTTCACCCGGTAAGAAATGCCAGAGGACAGTTAGACCACATGCACAGCATGTACTTCTTATCCAATAAGAACTTTGCCATTAATTCAGATACCATTTATCTGGTAAAAGTCTCAGGAGGTTTGGTAAACGGCAACCCAAGCATTACAATTGACAGATTGCATTCTACTCAGGATTATTTCTTAACTGTAGATGCACCAGAGCCCAGCGGACAGGAATTAGCGACCAATGACAGTCGGGTTTTGGGTGCCATTTTTGAAGACGACATCATTCAATTCGTTCAAAACTGTACGGATACCGCCACAGGAAATACCGCCATTTATCACGGATTTATTGATGTTAACTCCATGACATGTTCCGGGAATATCATCTCTGACACGGCCTGGAGTATTGCCTATGGCAACATTGCTGGTGTTGGAATTCCGGTTGGTAGTCAGGAAAGCATGATCACTTTTGAATATACCTCAACCGACACTTTCCCTGGATATGCTGCTATCTATTATGATGGTGCCGGGAATTATTCACCAATAAAAGTGTTGAAAGAAGGAGAAAACAACATCAGTGTATTTGGCTCTCCACTTGAAAGATGGGGTGATTATTCCGGGATTCAGAGGCGTTATAACGATCCTTGTAAAGTTTGGTGTAGCGGAACCTATGGTAAAGCCAATTCGGATAACGGAACCTGGATTGCTGAAATTGGTGTAGACACTGTATGTAGTCAGTTACCAGTGTCTGTAGGAGAACTTGAAGAGAACGGTGCCAAAATCAACACCTACCCTAATCCTTCAATGGAAATGATTACCATTGATTTGGAAGTAGCTGCTGGTGGTGATTACATGATCAGTCTATTTGATGTCAATGGAAAAAAGGTAAAAGATTTATTGAACGAAAACATGAGTGCCGGAAGTTATTCTTTCAGAATGAACATTGGTCACTTGTCTCAGGGAATCTACACACTTGTGGTAAACGGAACTGAAGGAAGGTCGACTCATAAAATTGTGAAACAATAATGAAATTGACACTATCCATACTGCTTTTGTTCGTCATTGGATTTTCTGCCAATGCACAGCTCGACAGTGACATTGAGGTCATGATTGAAAGTGATAGCAGCAGTTATGTGTCTTGCAGAAACGTGTCCATTAAGGCCCAGCTCATTAACAAAGCCGACCATGTCAAACACATTTTTCCGGAACTACTGGAAAATTCAGTTTTAGCACTGACAGTATATAATGAGAAGGGAGAACGGATTCCAACAGTTCCCCCAGGCGTTCCCAAAAACGGACCTTTTGTTGAAATACAACCTATGGAATCATTGGATTTGTCTTACACACTGAATATGTTTAGTCCTGAACTACCCAAAGGCAAATATTCAATCAGGATGAATCAGTTTGTCTCGAATGAACTACACATAGTTATTGAATAATAAAAAAGCCCGTTCCTACCAAGAAACGGGCTTTCTTTTGGCTATCTCAAACTTTGCTACAGCATGCTAATTGTCTTGTTCTTGTCGAACTTCACACTATAAGCAAATCCTCTTTTTTCAGACCCTCCGCCTTTCATCTTGAATTTCCAGGTTAAAATTCCTGTGTATTCGTTTAGTTTGGCTTTATCCGTTTCCAGGATCTCTACTTTAATATCAGCGTTGTTACTCACCGGTACATGATCTTCCACCACTACATTCACTGAATAACCGTGAGCGTTCTTTAATATCAACTCATAATGAGTTTCCTTCAACTTATTGTCTCCAATAACACGCTCTTTCTCTTTGTCTTTTAGCTTCTTTCTAACTGCTGTGATGCTGTTATCTCTTCCCATCGCCAACTTTAAGGTATCCTGCATGGCAATAGGATCAATGAAGCTTTGTCCAACATAAGTTCCGTCGTAATAGATTCTGGCTTTAGCCGGAATTAAATTCAGGTCTTCCCAATCAATCACATTCGCAACCAGGAAGGCGTTTCTATCCAACTTTGGCACTACTGCCAACTCATAATTTGCTTTCAGAGTTTTCTTCATCACCGCAACCATATGAGGCTTGTTGTTAGATTCAATGGTATATGGCAGGTTGATTTTGTATTCTGCAGATACCATATTTTCAACTGCAGAGGTATAATCGAAAGAGCTTCTCGCTACAATGTTCTTCTGAGCCTGGTAGTTAGCCACACCATCAGCCGTACCTCCACTGGTGCTTATTTCTTCTAAAACTTCAGCCTCTGCCATCTTTGCAGATGCCGCTCTGCCTTTGTTGTAAGCATCTTTTTTGCCCTCATAATAACCAGGATTGTAAGTGTAATAATTGATATACCAAGTTCCTAAATTCGGCTTCACATGAGAACTGTAAGGATTTCCGGTTGATAAAGTCAACGGAACCTTCGACCAATCTACGCCAGAGTTTTGATGAATCTCTGCTTTGTAGTTGAGCTCAATCGGTGAGTTCATATTGGGTGCCTTCAGGTCGTATGAGGGCTTCCATCCGGCCTGTGTGACTATGTATGAAACATTCAGTTTTCCCTGGACAGACTTATCTGCGTTAATGGTAGTTACAATTCTGTATACCGGCCCGCTTGGTGGGTTTTCAACTATCTGGTTGTGATGTTTCCAATTGTTTAATTCTGTCAGACGACCATTCATTCCTTTAAGCTTGAGATGCAACTTGTCTTGTTTCTTTTTGATTTGAAACAAAGCCATATTGATTTCTGTCATTTTCTCTCTGAAGAAATTCATGGCGTCTTTTAGCAGAGGAATAGAATCATTTACCTTTCCGGTTCCTTTAACAGTCCCGTTATTCAAAAGCATTTTTCTTTCCATGTCGTATACTTCCCTGCTGGCACCTAGCTCCTCCAAATCAAACGTAACGGCTGCGATAGAATCTTTTAAATACTTCATGCTCCTTTTTATCTTAAGAGGCATTTCTTTAACCGGTTGTGCCACCTGATTAGGTTGAGGATAGTGCGTTTCGAATACCACATCCATGATGGTAAAATCTCCAATCCCTTTTGCTTGAAGTGTATTTCCATCGATATATGGAGACACACCTTCCATAATAATTTTGTTAGGACCGGGTTTTAAATAAAAGCTCCCTGTTCTGGTTACTTGTGCACCAGATAAGAATACAGTGACCTTATTGATTTTGGATTTAATTTCTTTTTCATCGGAACCTTCGGCCTGAACTTTGTCTGAAACTCCAATGATTAAAGACAAAGCCAGCAAAAATTGCCAGGTTTTGTGAAGTGAGTTAGTGAATTTTGTCATGATTTCTAATTTTAACTCGCTGTACAGACAAAAATCGATTCGGTTCAATTAACTTTGAAATATGTCGTCGAAAAAGCTCACAGAAATACTGGATATTGATTACCCTATCATCATGGCTCCCATGTTTTTAGTGAGCAATACGGCTATGGTGAAATCTGCTTTAGATAATGGTATTACAGGAGCAATTCCGGCATTAAATTATAGAACAGATAAAGAGCTAAGGGCTGCAATTGAGGAATTGAAATTTCATTCTAAAAAACCTTTTGGAATTAATTTAATTGTCAATAAATCAAACCCAAAATACAAGCAGCAACTAAAAACATGCCTTGAGCTCAAAGTTCCATATATCATTACGTCACTTGGAAATCCGAAAGAGGTCATTGAACAATGCAAGCCACTTGGTATTAAAGTCATTTGTGATGTAGTGGACTTAAAATACGCTAAAAAGGTTGAAGCTTTGGGAGCAGACATGGTAATTGCCGTTAATAGTCAGGCGGGTGGCCATGCAGGTCCCACAGAAGCTGATAGTTTGATTCCGTTATTGGAGAAAGAACTATCCATTCCGGTAATCTCTGCAGGAGGTGTGGCCAGAAAAGAAGATTATGAAAAGATGCTTGAACTGGGAGCAGCAGGCGTTTCTGTTGGCACCATCTTCATTGCATCTGAAGAAGCTCCCGTATCCCGGGAGTATAAACAGGCTCTGATTGATTACTCTGCCAAGGATGTGGTTTTCACTACCAGACTCTCAGGGTCCAAATTAACCGTCATCAATACACCTTATGTTCAAAAAATGAACAAGAAGTCATCCTGGATCGAAAGGTTGGCAAAACGCAACAAAAGATTCAAAAAACTCGCCAAAATGATCATTTTCATCCGTGGAATGAAAAAAATTGAAAAGGCTGCATTTCAACCAAGTTATCAAACTGTATGGTGTGCCGGACCATCCATAGAACATGTCCACAACATCAAGCCAGTTGCGAAAATCATTAAAGAACTTCACAGGTAACCACACCTCCTCTTCTCTCCATTTTTAGACCCCACTTTGGATAATATTTTAACATTTTTTAGTACTATGTATTGCATAATACCTGTTTTTGTATATATCTTTGCAATGTAATAATCTAAGTCAATGAAATTAGATAACACGAAAGCCCAGATGAAAAAGGGCATATTAGAAATGTGCATTCTGTCCATTTTGGATGGCAAGGAAGCTTACCCGTCAGATATTCTGGCCGAGTTAAAAGCTTCTAAGCTATTGGTGGTTGAAGGCACGCTATACCCTTTGTTAACCAGACTGAAAAAGGCTGAACTCCTCTCCTATCGGTGGGAAGAAAGCTCCAGTGGTCCGCCCAGAAAATATTATACACTTACAGAAGAAGGAAAAAAAGCCCTGAAAGAATTATCACTTTCCTGGACAGAATTAGTTGAATCGATTACAAAAATTATGAGCAATGAATAAGACAGTAACAGCAAGTTTAGCAGGATTGGTTTTTCATATTGAAGAACACGGTTACGAGAAACTTCTGAACTACCTGAAGGAAGTGAAATCTCGACTGGGAAATGATGAAGATGCAGATGAGATTCTGAAGGACATTGAAAGCAGAATCGCCGAATTGTTTATTGAAAGAACTGCCGACAGACGTGAGGTTGTGGAAGAAAAAGATGTGGATGACATCATTGCCATTATGGGCGCTCCCGCTGATTATGGAGACGCTATGGAAACGGAAGAACCAGCCACTCCTCCACCTTACAACGAGTCTAACTCAAAGAAAATCTACAGAGACGATGACAATCGAATGTTAGGAGGTGTTTGTGCAGGAATTGCCAACTACTTTGGATGGGAAGTCACATGGGTACGACTGGCATTCCTTGCCATGTTGTTTGTTTTAGGAACCGGCGTGATGCTTTATCTGGCACTGTGGATAATACTTCCATTAGCCAGTACCACAGCAGAAAAGTTGGAGATGAAAGGGCATAAAGTAAATGCCCAGAACATCAAAGATCATTTCAAGCAATTTCAAAAAGAAGTACAGGATTTGGGCAACACCAATAACAAAAAGAAGATCAAAGATGCCGGAGAACAATTGTTCAACTCTTTCGGGAAAATCCTGGCCATATTCTTCCTGGTAGTCACCTCCATTGCCCTTATTATTCTGGGATACTGGGTGTTTACCAAAGATTTTATCTTCTCTATCACCAATACCGGAATGGACGGTTTATCCATGTCAGAATTTATGGATGTGATGTTCACACCCAATCAGAATATCCTGTTAACCATTGGAGTTATATGCGTATTCATAGGTCCTGCAATCGGTATGATTGCCTTTGCGGTGAAGCTGTTCTTTAACATGAAGCAAAATAACAAAGTAGCCTACATTTTATCGGGTTCTACTTTCGCTTTTGGTGTAATTGTACTTTCCATATTTATCACATTTGCCCTGAGAGAAAGGAGTTCCAGTCATGAAGCTGTTGAACGCATTGATATAGACAATCAACATGAAATTATCTACCTGGATATCTTCGACGACACACATTTTAGCGATGACTTCACGGATACGGACGATTACTTTTTCGAACTCATTAAGAAAGATGATGATGAAGTTCATTTAGGTTGGCCAAAACTGGACATTTATAACTCCAATGACGGAAATATCGAACTTATCGTCAATAAATATTCCAGAGGTAAAACCAAACGAGAAGCTATTGACAATGCCGCTTCTATTAGATATCCAGTGAGTGTGAAGGGCAATAAAGTACTGGTTTCTCCCTACTTTACATTCGATTTGGAGACGAGATATAAGGGACAGGACATCAATGTGATTCTTAAAGTTCCAAATGGTACCAAAGTCCAGTTAAGCGAACGTATGTCACGAGTACTGGGAGATGTTGACAATGAGATGGACGTAGATGAAGATAAGCTGGCTGGAAAAACCTGGATTATGCGTAACAACACACTCCATATTCAGTAAGATCACCTTACCAACCAATACTCAACATAAAAAACTGACTAACAACAAGATAACCTGTTGCCATTAATCTTAAAACCCCAAGATTCTTAGCTAATTTCCTTGTGAATCCTTCGATATTAATTGTAATTTGAAGGCGCTTTACAAGGAAATCTAAGACTATGAAAAAAACAATTTTGTTTGGAGCCGCTCTGGCTCTAACGATAACTGCATTTGGTCAAAACAAAAATCAATCGAAAAGGGAAAAGGTTGAAAAAGTACCAGTGGATTTGTTACCGGTGACATTCCATGGCACTGTTGGGCCACTATCTAATTATCAGGAAGATCCCAATGCGGTGAACGAAACCACAAGAACCGAAAAGTTGGGATATCACCCAAAAAGTGATTGGGTTCTCAATGAAAAAGTAAATCCAAACGCCCTGCCTGTAGGTGCTGATCCGGCTTTACAAAAAGAATACAACACCAATATAAATACTCAAAAAGCCATGGTTATCCAGTTTGACGGGATAGGCTATACTGGTGTAAATCCTGCCGATCCTGCAGTTGATGTGGGACCAAATCACGTGGTTCAAATGGTTAATGGTGGATCAGGTTCTTACATTGAGATCTATGACAAAACAACTGGAAACGTGGCCATGTCTCAGGTATACTTTGACAACTTTATGGGTATGCCAGGTGGTGCAGGAGATCCAATCGTGCTGTATGATGAACGTGCACAGGTTTGGTATCTGTCAGAGTTTTCAAGTAGTGGAAACAACATGCATTTGGCTGTATCGAGTGGAAGTAACCCGGTAACCTCTACATGGGATACGTATTCATTCAATGCACCTAGTTTTCCGGATTATCCAAAATACTCTATTTGGGAAGATGCTTTGATTATCACAACTAATGAGAATACTTCACGTGTTTATGCAATTAACAGAGCAGATTTATTAGCTGGTGTTCCAACCACAGCCCAAAGCTTTAACATGACTAACTTTCCAACCATTGGCTTTCAGGCAGCAACACCGGTAAGCTTATTGGGAACTACCCTTCCTCCAACGGGTACACCTCCAATGGTTATGAGAATGAGAGATGACGCCTGGAGCGCAGGAATTCCTGCAGATGCACTTGAGATTTGGACTGTTGATATTGACTGGGGGACGCCTGCTAACTCAGGTTTAACACAATTGGCTGTGTTAAACATGAACTTCCCTTTCGATTCAGAGTTATGTGGTTATACTTCATTCTCTTGTATCGACCAACCTTCTTCTGGAACAAACCTGGATCCATTAAGAGAAGTCTTGATGAACAGAATCATGTATAGAAATTTTGGTACTCACGAATCTATTGTTTGTGCGCACGTGACTGATGTCAGCGGTTCCGACCAAGGTGGAATTAAATGGTACGAACTAAGAAGAACTGGTGGTACTACAGGAACATGGGACATCTATCAGGAAAGTACTTACTCTCCTGATAACGACAGCAGATGGATGCCTTCAATTGGTTTGTCTGCTTCAGGAAACATTGGACTAGCCTACAATGTATCGAGCGGTAGTACTTTCCCTTCTTTGAGATATACAGGAAGAAAGGAATGTGATCCATTAAATATGATGACGGAAGCGGAAACTTCTTTAGCCGTAGGTACGTCTCCAAATGGTTCTAACAGATACGGAGATTATAACTCTATGGGAGTCGACCCTATCGATGGAGAGACTTTCTGGTTCACAGGAATGTACAATACAGCTTCACAGTGGAGCACGCGCGTTGCGGCTTTCGATATCGATCAATGCGCCCCTACCGTATCATTCCAGTCGTCTACTTACACTCCCAATGAATCTGATGACAATGTAAACAACAACTGCTTAGATTACCATATTCTTAATGTTCCTATTAGCATAGGTTCTGCGCCTTCTCAACCGGCTAACATCACCGTTTCCGTGACTGGAGGATCAGCAACTCAGGGACAAGATTACGATATCAATAACACAACTTTCACTTTCTCTGGCTCAACTTTGTCAGGAACCGTTGAAATTTGGGTATATAACGACAACTACGTTGAAGGTAATGAAACCATTGATCTGGCATATTCATTGAACGCCAATGGTGGTAATGCCACTGCCGGAACTGTGAATCAGACTGTGACAGTAACCATTAATGATGATGATTTGGCTCCGGGCAATATGTTCGCTTTACAAACCATCTTCTCAGATGATTTTAATGATGGAAACCTGGCTCCTCTCACAACCAACAACCCTTCAGGTGATACACCATGGCAAATTGGAAACAACGGAACTGTGGCCAATGGTGCATTTGCAATTCCAAACACCAATACCACGGACTTTGCTTTCCTTGATGATGATGATTGTGATTGCGACCAGAATTCAGTTGATTTGGATTTCCCTTCAATTGACTTAAGTAATTATACCACTGCTACTTTGACTTTCGATTCGTATTTCGAAGACAATACCTACCAGGGAAATAATGAAGATGCAGATGTGATGATTTCAACAAACGGTGGAGGTTCCTTCACTACTGTGGGTCCTATAATTGCATCTCAAATAGATGTAGACTGGATTGGACAATCTTTCGATTTAACACCTTATGTCGGCAATGCCAACGTAATTATTAGAATCAGATATAGTGATGCCGGAGGATGGCTGTACGGTTGTGCTGTAGACAACTTCCTTGTGACAGGTGAAGCGCCAATTGGCATTCAAACCGCTGTAAATACCAGTGCGGGAATGGAAGCCTATCTTGGTCCAAACGGTACCGTTCATTTCTATGATCCGGCTACGCAAAACGTGATGATGACCCTGGAAAATACGTCTAATCACGATTATGGTTGTGTTACTGTAGAAGTTGACAGAGATGGTTCAACACCTACCGCTCTGGCTTTTGCAACCAACAACACACCTGATTTTCTTCACTCTAAAACCTACACTGTAACGCCTGCAAATAATAACCCTTCGGGCACTTACAATGTTACTTTATACTATGAAGAAGCAGAAGTGTCTGCATGGGAAACCATGACTGGGAATAACAGAAACAATGCAGAGATCATTAAAGTTGCCGGTAATAACAGGATTGATGACGTAAACGTTGGAAACTATGGTTCATTTAACATTGACAACAACAACGCTACTGTTGGAGCTTTCAATTCAGATGTGACCTTTACAGCTTCATTTAACTCCGGCTTTTCCGGTTTTGGAGTTGGAATCTATAACACACCAACCGGAACAGGTCCAAACGCTTTCTTCAATTCAAATACACAAACTATTTGTGAAGGCGGCTCTGTAAACTTTACAGACATGTCATCTGGTTCGCCAACTTCATGGGATTGGGATTTCGGAGATGGCAACAACTCAACTCAGCAAAACCCGACTCATTCATACATTGCTCCCGGAACGTACACTGTAGTTTTAACTGTGTCTGATGGTACCAGCAATGATACTTACACTGCAACAAATTACATCACTGTAAATGCAGCTTCAAGTTTTGCTCAATCATTGGACTTATGTCCAGGTAACACAATACAAGTCGGAACCAGCACATACAACAGTGCAGGAACATACACAGACGTCTTAACGAATGCTGTTGGGTGTGATAGCACAGTTACAACAACAATCACCATGTTAAGTACGTCAACAAGTTCTCAAAACTTAACCATCTGTGATGGGCAGAGTGTTACTGTTGGAACCAGCACATATACAGCTGCCGGAACGTACACAGATGTTGTTCAAAATGCCGTTGGATGTGACAGTACAATCACCACTAACCTGACAGTAAATCAATTACCAACAGTTGCGATCGATCCGGCTGTTCCTGATACGGTTTGCTCAGATTTTGATATGATTGCATTATCCGGAACACCTTCGGGAGGTACATTCTCCGGAACTGGTGTTACAGGAAACAGTTTCTCTCCCGGAACTGCCGGAGCCGGTTCACATGCCATTACCTATTCATTTACTGATGGAAATGGATGTAGCAACACAGATGTGCTTAACATCATTGTAGAATTATGCGATGGAATTGGAGAGAATGAGTTAGACGGTGTGAGTCTGTTCCCTAATCCAAATAATGGTTCCTTTGTAATCAGTGGTTTGGAGACAGGTACACTCTACCAGATTTTCGACAATCAAGGAAAGCTTGTACTTCAAAAATCTGCCGAATCGGATCAGATAGAAGTATCTATCCCACATGTAGAGACCGGAATTTATGTTCTGAGAGCTACTAAAAACGGAAAAATGGGAAGCATTAGTTTCGTGGTGAGCAAGCCATAAGTAGCGCACAGTGTCGAAAGTAGCAAATAGTCATTTCGACCGTAGTGGAGAAATCTTTGATAATTAAGAAACCAGATTTCTCGGCTAACGCTCGAAATGACAGTAGGCACCACTTCCATTTTCAGTATAACATTAAGCCCCAAGCCTGTATTCTAAGTACATATAAATAACAGGCTTGGGGCTTTTTTGTGTTTTTTATTTGGGGCTTGATTTGCTGCTGATGTTTTGGTATCTTCGCACAGCAAAATTTTACCAACTATGAGCAGAGAAAAGGACACAGTAGAGATGGCAACTGAGATGACATTTGAAGATTTTAAACAAGAGATCTTAAATGATTTTAAACTTGCTGTTTTGTCCAGAGAATGTTCTTTGCTTGGTAGACGTGAAGTTCTAACCGGAAAAGCCAAGTTCGGAATTTTTGGCGACGGAAAAGAGTTGGCTCAGATAGCCATGGCCAAACAGTTTAAAAATGGCGATTGGAGATCAGGATACTACAGAGACCAAACCTTTATGATGGCAATTGGTGCACTTACTGTTGAACAGTATTTTGCTGCATTATATGCCCATACGGATGTTCAGCACGAGCCAGCTTCTGCCGGAAGACAAATGGGTGGCCATTACGCTACAAGAAACTTAAATGACGATGGTTCCTGGAAGAACCTGATGGAACAAAAGAATTCTTCGGCTGATATCTCCCCTACTGCTGGTCAGATGTCCAGACTAGTCGGTTTGGCTCAAGCTTCTAAAGTATACAGACTCAACCCGGATCTTAAAGACTTTACAAATTTCACCAACGAAGGAAATGAAGTTGCTTTTGGAACCATTGGTGACGCCAGTACTTCTGAAGGACCTTTCTGGGAATCTATCAATGCAGCGGGTGTATTGCAGGTACCTTTTGCCATTTCTATCTGGGATGATGGTTATGGGATCTCGGTTCCTAAGAAATACCAAACTACAAAAGAAAGTATTTCTGAAGCTTTGGCTGGCATGCAGAGAAAAGACGGTTCTAATGGTTACGAGATTTTCAAAGCCAAAGGTTGGGATTACGTTGAATTGTGCAAAACATATGAGGAGGCAATTAAAGTTTGTCGTGATGAACACGTGCCTGTTTTAATACATATTGAAGAAGTTACTCAGCCACAGGGTCATTCTACTTCCGGATCTCATGAGAGATATAAAAGTGAAGAAAGGTTGGCCTGGATGAAAGAATACGAATGCATCAACCAGTTTAAGAAATGGATTTTGTCTTACGATAACGATGGACAAACCATTGCTACGGAAGAAGAGTTGAAAGCCATTCATGATGCTGCCAAGAAAGAAGTACGAGATGGTAAAAAAGCGGCCTGGTCTGCTTACTGCGCACCAATCAAAGCTGAGTTAAGCCAAATGGTTGATTTGATCAATCAATTGGCTCAGGAAAGTTCAAATTCTGCTTTCTTAACTAAGTTGGCTTCTGATTTACAAGCTTCTTTAGACCCAATTAGAAAAGACATTATTTCCGCTGGAAAGCAAGCTTTAAGATTGGTAAGACACGAGAGTTTGAATGCAAAATCAGCACTTTCTAATTTGTTGAGTGAGTGGAATGACCTGAATTACGACAGATATAGTTCCTACTTATATTCTCAGTCTGAAGAGAATGCTTTAAATATAACCCCTGTTGCTCCAAGATATGATGACGATTCTGAAGAAGATGGCAGAATTATCTTAAGAGACAATTTTGAATACATATTCTCTAACAGACCGGAAGTATTGACTTTTGGTGAAGATGTTGGAAAAATTGGTGGTGTGAACCAGGGCATGGAAGGCATGCAGGAGAAATTTGGTGAGTTGCGAGTGAGTGATACCGGAATTCGTGAAAACACCATCATTGGTCAGGGAATTGGAATGGCCATGCGTGGTTTAAGACCTATTGCAGAGATTCAGTACCTGGATTATTTGTTATACGCTATCCAAATTTTAAGTGATGATCTGGCTACAGTTCAATACAGAACCAAAGGTGGACAAAAAGCGCCATTGATTATCAGAACAAGAGGTCACAGACTAGAAGGGATCTGGCATTCGGGTTCTCCTATGGGGATGATCATTAACTCTTTGAAAGGTGTTTATGTTTGTGTACCAAGAAACATGACCAAAGCAGCTGGTTTCTACAATACTCTATTAGAAAGTGACGATTGTGCTTTGGTAATTGAGCCTCTTAACGGTTATAGAACTAAAGAGAAGAAGCCAAGCAACCTTGGTGAATTCAGAGAGCCTCTTGGTGTTCCGGAAATTACAAGATCAGGAAGCGATTTAACCATTGTGTCTTACGGTTCCACTTTCAACTTGTGCACGCAAGCAGCTGTGGACTTAGAAAAAGTGGGGATTGATGTAGAGTTAATTGACGTGCAGACTTTAATTCCATTCGATTTAGATCACGTTTGTACTGAGTCTTTGAAAAAGACCAACAGATTGTTGATTGTGGATGAAGACGTGGAAGGTGGCGCCAGTGCTTTCATCATGCAACAGATTCTACAGAAGCAAAAAGGATATTTCAACCTGGATTCTGAACCGGTGACCTTAACAGCCAAAGATCACAGACCTGCTTATGGTTCTGATGGAGATTATTTCTCTAAGCCTGGAATTGAAGACATCTTTGATGCTGCTTATGAGATCATGTCGGAGGCGAGACCAGAAGATTTCCCTGGAATTTACTAGTAAGAATCTTTATTGGCTATTTCTTCCAGCTCAACCTGGATGCGTACTCCAACATCTTTCAGCCTGAAAACAAAATGTAACTGATCCTTGTCGGTCAATTGTCCTGTGAGCATATCTGAAGCTTGCTTCCTCTTCCCTACCTGAATGGTAAATTCACCCTCGGGCAAATCGAAAAAGGATGTTTTACCGTTGTCGACCGTACCTACTTTTTTGGAATTGATATAAACCGGGAATGGTACAATGGCACTTTGAAAGGCTTTTTCTCGTGTCACAAAAACGCCTGTTCTCTCTGCGTCCACAAATTCATCCGGTTTACTGCGAAAGAATTTCAAAAGCAACAACACAATCAAAAGCGGAAGGAAGAGTACAAACCAGGTCAGAATAAAAGCAAGACTTCCACTGTACTTATCTCCTGGGTTGGGCGCCATGAGTTCAATAATGGAAAGCGCAGGCTGAATTTCATTTACCGTTGTATAGACGGCCACTATGGCAGCCAGGATGACGTAGATGATGGTGATGGGTAGTTGCATGGGGTTAAATAATTTATCATCTAGGATTTAGCTTCTCTCTTACAACTATTGCAGCACTCCAATCCAAATT
Source organism: Parvicellaceae bacterium (assembly GCA_965230535.1). GTDB lineage: Bacteria > Bacteroidota > Bacteroidia > Flavobacteriales_D > JAUILH01 > JAUILH01. Next base: position 468,313 of record OZ246010.1, read on the forward strand.
TCTCCAAAGTTAAGATATCAAATTCTTTGTTGTCAATTTCGTAAGTCCACTTAAAATATTCCAACAATTCAGAAATCACTTCATTGTTTATTCTTTTCGATATTAGGAATTTATTCTTTAAGTTTTCAATTCCGTAGTTATCTGCAAAATGTTCAGTAAATAGTTCAGTCATTTTCGACTTAATCTCTTCATCACTTTTCCTTAACAAGTACTTATATTTTGAAAAGGTTCTTGAAACTTTACATGGAAAATAATTGCGCCATTTCGTCTTTAGGGCTGTTATTCTCTCTTTAAACCCCTTGATATCAAACTCTTCTATCAGTTGCTCTTTACTTGAATTGGGAATCTCCACCACTAATATATTCGAGTTGTTTTCAATGGGTTTTAGACCATATTTAGAAGGGTATTTTAAATTAAAATCTCTGATTATTCTATCCTTTGTAATTTTTCCCAGTTTATAGTTTTCTCCATAGTTATTTGACTTGAACCAATTTCGATATTCCTCTATCGCCTCATCCCCTTCTTCCTGAATATCTATGGGGATATCAAAATCTATATAATCTTTCCTTAGTAATTTGCATTTGTCCGTAAGATGGTATTTTATTTTGCCTCCTCTGTTGAAAACCATTGTCTTTGTATCCTCTCTCTCGGGAATTTCTTTATAAAACTCAACTAGAAACTTCTTTTCATCCTTCAACATCATTTTGTACTTAAATAGAAATTCTATTTCCATTTTGTTTAAAATGTAGTAAACCTCCTTATCATCATAAATATATTTTAGAAATGCATCCATGCTGATATGACGATTAATTTCAATCGTCTGACAAAGCTTGCTAAAATTGTATTTTGTCAGGTAGGCCATTCAATCATGTTATCAGATGATGTCAAGATTAAACCCAAAAAAGCGTTCACTACTTACGTTTCTTCTTTTTCTTCTTCTTGTCCTTTTTCTTACTCAACTTGATCTTATAGTCATCTATGGTTCCGTGGACTCTAAGATTCAGATAGCGGGTTTTGCCATCGGGATCTTTTTCTATGATCTCATCATCTCCCACTTCCCCATCTTTGGTTTTCTTAGAACCGAAAAGCTTGTATCGAGCACCTTGTTTAATGATCTTCCATGGAATTCTGATATAGTAGTCAATATCCTCGGCCATGGACTGTTGACCAGACAATTCATAATGCCCCAAAGTAGATTCTATCGTCATATTCGGGATCGTCATTAAACCATTTTTGATATCCATGTGGTTTTTCAAAGTATCAAATCGGATCGATGATAAGTTTTTATCTCCCATATAATCCGCCAGCATCAACACAGGTTCATAGTTCTCCAAACGACCATTTAGCAACTCCACATCCATGTGTATTTCAGATTGATCCAGGTCGGGCACCATATCCGGATAGACCCTAATATTACCACTAATGTCTGCCGTGAGCTTACCATGAAGGTTCTCAGATAAAATCTCATCCTGACCAAAGTTTTCGAATTTAAACATCAGTCGATCCAAATCTGCTTTAACCACTTTCAACTTAGGCTTGAGGTAAATATGTTCGGGATCGCTACCATTGAAGTAGCCCGACATTAGAAAACGGCCTCCGGCTGCATTCATACGCAGAGTATCCACATATATATAATGATTGTGCGTAGTCCTCAACCTGGCATGAATATTCTGCAAGTCAATGCGATGGTAAATGAAATGTCCCACATCAAGATCGAAGGTCATATCTGTAAACGGGAGTTCGTATAAATTAAAGGCTTCAGTATGAGACTCTACATCTTCGGTAGTAGCAACAGGACCTTCAGAGTTTGCTGTATTTGAGGCTGTGGCATTAGGCGATTCCAGGTTAAATGCAAACAACTGATCAAAATCAATGTAATTGGCTTTTAAACCAAAATGATTGTCTCTTAGTTTAATGGACTCATCTTCTCCCAGATAATAATTCATATCCAAATCGAAGACCGTACGCCCCAGTTTACCATGCATTTTCTGGATAACCAGGTGGTCATCTTCGTAATGAAATCTACCGGAAAAATCCTCAAAACGCATTGGATGCACATGCATTTTTGCATCAAACTTGTCCAGATCCACATCAATTGAGTGCAATTTTGAAGACTTAAAATGCATTTCCGAATTGACATGCAGAGCCAATTTATCAAACTCCTCATGACGGTAATCTTCAGGCACATAATTCTCTCCCTGATATGAGAAAATGTCTTCTAACTTGAGCATATCAGAGTTGAGACTGATATCCAGTTTCACATCTCCTTCCAAAGTATCCTTCATCCAAAAACCATAATCGTGAATGTTGCCATTAAAATGGAAGTCGGATTTATCAATAAATCCTGTAAAGTCAACAATATTCAGATCTCTGTCATCAATAAGAACATCTACGTGAAAATCGTGTAACTCATGCGGATAGTGTTTTAGCTGAGCATGCAATTCCTCCACGAAAAACTCTCCTCTTGGCAGGTATTTAGATTCTGTAAGGGCCCGTGCGCTTGACTTGAAAGTAAACAGCACTTTGAAATCCTCAATTTGTTCATCAACTCCAGTACTATCTCCCTTCGAGAAGCCCGTTAACTCAGCAATATCCATGTTATTTGAGCGAATAGCCAATTTGGCCTCTACCGGAATGTTAGTATGATGTATCACTGCAGGTAAATCAGAGATATAGCCATCCATCGACAGATCCGTGGCGCCCATCTTCAGATCAAAATTATCGAGTACTCCCATTTTACCTTCCATAGCCAAATGGAGATTTAATTTATCAATTGGAGCTGGCAAATCAGACGACACCACATGCAAATCCTTTACTGTCAACTCGCTGGAATAAGCCTGATTCAATTGACTCAAAGCCTTTTCGGGATGTTCTAAATCAATGATGTCATGGAAATGCATATCCAATTTGATATTTCCGGAGACATCTTCAATATCGGACAGATTAAAAAATTCCGCCAAAAAATTCAGATTGAAATCTGCGTGCAATTCCATGTCTACATCCGGTTCCACAAAGTTCTTAACGAAGACGGAACCTCTAAACTCTCCTTTTTCGGGCTTTGCTGTAAAGTCTTCAATAGAAAACTCCATCGTTTCCATCGATTTGCTTTCACCATTTGTAAAGTGTCCCTTAAATCCCAGATCATCGATTCTTTTCCCCACACTGGTATTTTCCATGAAAGCTTCTGCAGCTCCAAATTTGGCATCTATAAACGGCATTTGACCATTGGCTGTTGGGCCCGTTACATCCGCATGGAAATAAATCTTACCGGCATTTTTGTAACGCTCCAGTACAGGAATCAAATCTTCCGGAGCAAAGGCTATTAACATGTCAAAATTGGGCTTTTCACCATTCACGTGAAGATCCAGAGTCATGTCATTTTTGGTCTCAATGCTACCCTCAATGCCAAAATCGCCATGTTCCATCGTAATGCCTGATGGTTCAATATCCAGCAAACCAGAAGCTTCATTAAACACGATATCTGTATGAAATTCGAAATGTTTGTGTTTGATAAAAGTGGTATCCTGGTTATCAATCACATTCAACTCAAACTCTGTATCAATATGAGCTGCTATCTCATCATTTCCTGTTTTAAAGCCTCCTTTAGCCCAGTAAATGTAGGTTTCCACATCTAAGTTACTCGCCTCATCCAGCTTATGAATGTCTAAGTCTTTAAGCTCAATACTTTTGAGATGGATGTCCATCGGGTCTTCTTCATCACTGTCTTCATCCTCTTCTGTGGCAAGTGCATTTTCGAGATTTATTGACCCGTCTGTGTGCTTAATGATATTGAAAAAGCCGTCTTCAACCAGAAGGGTCTGCACATCATAATCTCCTGCTATGATATCTCTCACATCAAAACCAACGTAAATATCCGCTACATCTAAAATGAGGGAAGCATCTTTGGCTTTTGATTCATAAATTTTTACATCATCGACCTTGATTGAGATGTAAGGAAAGTTCTCAAAGGGCGCCAGATGTGTATCTCCTACCACAATAAGCCCCTTATGCTTTTTGTTCATGGCATCAATCTCTCCCTGAATGATTTCATCTTGTTTGATGTAGACAATCAGCAGTAAAATTCCGAACAACAGAATAGGCAATACGATTGTAATCAATAAGAATCGTTTCCAGAATTTCCAACGTTTGAGAAAGCCAAATTTCATTGCAAGCCTAAGTTACGTAAATTAGACTTGAGTCGGCTACTTGAATAGCTTCTTCTTGATATCCTTGATCTTAATGCTCTTTTGACCGGCAGGATCATCCATACCTTTGGTCATGGTTTGCACCAGGGTAAACTGACTGAAGAATTCCTTAGCGACGATCCGCGCAAAACTGTATGTAGGCACCGCAAGCACCATTCCTATGATCCCGGCCAGAGTTCCTGCGGATAAGATCACCAGGAAGATTTCGAGTGGATGTGCATTCACACTGTTTGAGAAGATATATGGTTGGAACACGAAATTATCGAGCATCTGCACAAAGGCAAACACACTTACAATCTTCACCAGCAAAGGCACGGTTTCCGAGTAAAAATCAAGATCCAGGTTACCGGTAATTCCAATCAATACACCAAAGAAAGCTCCAATGATTGGTCCCAGATATGGAATGACGTTGACCAAACCTGCGAGGAAGCCAATTAAAAAGGCATGCTTCACTCCCAGAGCAGTCAAACCAAGAGTTACAATCAATGTAATCAGAGAGATTTGAATTAGAATTCCGATAAAGTATCTTGTCAAAGTTTTCTTGGTATTAAGCAATACCTGATGGATTTTTTCTTTGTTCTTTTCCGGCGTAAGCGAATAAATGGTTCTGAAGATCATGCTCCTGTCCTTAAGGAAAAAGAAAGCAATGAACATTACCGACATCAAGCCAATAAACACGTTTCCGATTTGAGCCAGGAAGAAGTTAAAAATCTCCGACACCTGAATATAACCAAGCAGTTTTTGTGATTGTGCACGGATGAAACTATCCTTTGTCTCCCCTTCAGGAATCATACCCTTATCATCCATCCAATCTCCAAAATCCTCCATAGGACCGCTCAGAGATTGTTCCACCGTTTCCTGATCAATTTGAGAAATGATCTGCGCTTCCTCCTGTACAAGAGGAATAAAAATAGACACAAAACCTATCAAAAGAATCATGATAATTAATAGCGTCATGACCGCGGAAAGTCCCGATGGAATACGCTTTTTTTGCTCAAACCAATGCATGATTGGTCTTCCAACGATAGAAATAACGGCAGCAATCAGAACATAAGCAATCACCGATCTGATATGCCAGAGGATGACTCCTGCCAGAATGATCAACACTGAAAACAATATGGCTCTTACCGTTTGACTCACAATGCAAATGTAAGGATTGAATCCATTTAAAGTACGATTTACTTTTATTCTCCTGCTCAGGCAAAAATCTGTTGACTATATTTAGCATGAACAAAGAATTGAGTTTTGAAAAAAATCACTGAACAAACATCCAACCACCGTCACATAGATGACATGTCTATAGAAGACACTTTGCGCAATATTAACAAGGAGGACGCACAAGTTCATGTAGCTGTTGAAAAGGTCATTCCTGAAATCACTGCCTTTGTTGAAGCTTTGAGCGCCCGTGTTAAAAATGGAGGACGCCTATTTTATGTTGGCGCAGGAACGAGCGGTCGATTAGGCATTGTGGATGCTTCCGAATGTCCGCCAACATTTGGCGTACCTCACGGACTTGTTGTTGGATTAATTGCAGGTGGAGACAGTGCCATTAGAAAAGCAGTTGAATTTGCCGAAGACAGTTCTGATCAGTGCTGGAATGATCTTTTGGAACACGAGATCAATGAACAAGATACGGTTGTGGGCATTGCAGCCTCAGGAACGACACCATATGTTATTGGCGGACTGAAACGTTGTAATGAAAACAACATTTTAACAGCTTGCATCACCTGTAATCCGGGTAGTCCTCTGGCGGCGGTGAGTCAACATCCAATTGAATGCGTTGTAGGACCGGAATTCATAACGGGCAGTACGCGCATGAAGAGTGGTACAGCTCAGAAACTCATTCTTAATATGATCTCTACGGCTTTAATGGTCCAACTGGGACGCGTTAAAGATAATAAGATGGTAGACATGCAACTAAGCAATAATAAGCTTGTTGACAGAGGCACAAAAATGGTAATGGCCGCATTGAATATAGAGTACGACCAAGCCAACTCCCTTTTAATGGAGCATGGCAGTGTAAGAAAAGCTATTGATAACGGTCAGTAAGTGATTAAAATGCCATTGGCATTCCCTGCATCAAGTCACCAGCGTTCTGAAGAAGAAGCGTCACAATTTGCTTCAATGAATTGCTTCCTTTCTCATCCATATTTACACTTAAGGTGATGTTACTCAAATCTCCCTGAAGTACCATGTTCTGGAAAATATCCAGGAACTTGATTTCCATCAAATCTTCAGCACCTTCTCTGGTTGAGATGATGTCTTTGATTAAATCGAAAGACATATAACCATTGAAAGAAGAAGACATGTAAGGCTTAGCTTCTGCAGCCATGGCCAAAGTTCCTTCGTTTGCAAATGTTTGGATCACTTCCTCATCTCCTGAGATCATCAGTTTGTTATTCTTAATCGCCAGATAACCATTTTGTTTGCCATCTTCTTTAGATGTCATTACATAGTAGTTATCTTTCTTGCTTGCAGCTTTCATGGTATCTACCATTGCTGTTAACATGGCCTCATCTTTCAAACCAATGGTAACTACTACATTCTTCATGGCTTCTTCACCAGCTTCTTCTACGTTTTCGATTTTGCTGATACCTAAACTCTCGATATCCTCAGCAGATACCTCAGTTTCTTCATCATTCAGGTCATCAAACTGATCACTTACATCTTCTGGTGTATCGTTGTTGTCTAATTTTTCATTCAACCATGCATCTGGTCTTGGGAAACCAGTTACAGCGATCGCCATAGATCCATCAAATGCTCCAGAGAATTCTTCAAATGAAATTCCCGTTTTTTCTTCAAACTTTCCAAAGTCGCTTCCTGCACTCTTAGCCATGGCAACCATTTTGGCAAGGTCTACAGAACCTCCACCAAAACCAATCAACTGGTCGTTAGTCAATAAAGAAGCATATTCAGATGGCAAACCATTTCCGGCGAAATCCATATCCTCCATGTTAGGATACTCACTACGTGCAGCCATTTGAATCATCCCATCCTGGAAATCAAGGCTTAGGTTTGTCCAACCATCTTTAATGTCTCCGGCATTGATTTTAGCTTCATTCATTTTATCCTCCGGAATGAAAGCCATTAGGTTCTCAGGAGAAATCATTAAAGCAAAATCTTCGCTGCTAGCCAAATAAGCATCTACATTCCCCGGGAATTCAACATTTTCTGAACAAGCTGCAAATAAAGCTTCCATATCAGCTATTGATTCCTCTTTGTTCTTGAATTTATCAGAATAGTGGATCAAACAGAAATTATCATTAATTCCCATTTTAACTCTGAAAGAATCTCCAAATTTCACAGTTCCGAATGAAAATCCGTTGGCATCTTCAAACTTAGTTCCGTCAAGATTTGATTTTAATTCGTTGATTAACTCATTTTTGTTTTTCACAGCAATCATAGCCACAACAGAGGCATTCTGGGCATCCTCTCCACTAACTGCAACTCTTACAGGCTGATCAATGTCTACCAATTTGTTGATTTGCATCATCCCTACAGCCAACATTGGTCCGAAATCCTGATCATCTTTAATTCCTGATTTGTTGATCAATTGCATCAAGTCTACTTTAAAAGCAGCACTTGTATTTGGCATGCTGGTCATTAAGTTTCCAAACACCTGAGCGTTTTCCTGACTTGATCCTCCAAGGTTACTATAACCGGCTGTTTCTGTACCGCCTTTTTCTTCCTTGTCTTTTTTATCATCTTTCTTGTCGCTGCAAGACACGGAAAAGAATACCGTGGCACTAAGTAGTAGGATATTGAGTTTAAGCTTCATAATTTCAAATTAATAGACCACAAAAATATAAGATTATCTTATGTTAAGAGCAGTTTATCGACCTTTTTATTGCATCAATCAGTAATTTTGTGGTATGCATGATATCGAACCCCATTATAATTGGCGAAATTTATATACGGCAGATCAGGATGAACTCTCCCCTTTTTACGGAAGGGAGTACAGCGAGTTTGAATTCACAAACAGAATATACAACTACCTAATCCATCCTCAATGGGATGATTTTGGGTCAACTACCATGTTTGTTAAAATTTTATTCTGCGATTATCAAACAGGGTTTGCCATCATTGAGATGATTGGTGAATGGAATGACCTGTTGTATAACGACATCATGCTTCTGAAGCGAAACATCATTGAACAGCTGGTAGAAAATGGGGTAAATCAGTTTATTTTGATTGGGGAGAACATATTAAACTTTCACCCTTCTGATGATTGCTATTATGAAGAGTGGTTTGATGAAATTGAAGATGGCTGGATTTGCTTAATGAACTTTAGGCCGCATGTACTGGAAGAATTTGTTGAAGGAGGAATAGATTCTTACGTGATTTGGGGTGAAGAAATGGACCAAATCAATTGGCGAACTCATCAACCACTTTTGCTTTATCAAAAAATTGAATCAATGATTCCAAAGCTACTGAATTAGAACTAACTATATCAAATCAAAAAGATGCTTGTCAACCGGAAAAGTGAGTGCCTCACTGCTTAAATCTGTCAGCTTTTTCCATTTAAACAACTCCTGATTCCCCTCCGGCAACATCCCCCAATCAACGGTCTCAATTTGAGACATATCGTAGTTTACTATCCTGTAATAAACGCTCAGTAATTGATGATCCGAATTGAAGGCAGAAGCTTGAAAAAAATCGGTTGTATACAAATGCTCCAGATTGTCTCTGGATAAATCTATATCCAGTTCCTCTTTACTTTCCCGAATCAAACAATCATGCATGCCTTCCCCAAACTCCAGTCCTCCACCCGGGAATTTTATGAAGGTGTGTCCATGACGGTTTTCATGACTCAGGAGTATTTCCTCCCGATCATTGATAAAAATACCATACACACGGATATTGAATGCTCTACACAAATGTTTTTACTTTAGGAGAAGTCTAAGTTAAATAAATCGGACTTAGACTATACCAACAAAGGAATAATTTCATTTGGTATGGCTTTTGTAATTATGCGCTCAAAATTTAAACACCATGAAAAAAATCGGACTTTCCTGCTTATATGCTCTGCTTACCTGCTTCACATTTGCAACTGAATTAAAGTACCAGTGGACAGCTGGTCAGGCTTATCATTTTTCTGCTGAAGTGGAAGATGATGTAAACACCTCAATGATGGGGATGAATGTGAAAGAAAAATTCACCACCCAAACAGACTTTTACCTCAGCATTCATTCGGTTGATGAAAAAGGAACCGCTCAGGGCTTCTTATACCTAATCAACTATGTGGTACAGGATTCTAAAGGCCATGTTTTGGCATCATTATCCGACATTCCAAGAGAAGCTATTTCCGGGGATGTACAGGTTGATGCTAAAGGAAATTTCACTTTTTTGAAAAAAGTTTACTTAATCAGTTCTGCCTCTGGGAATGTACTTGCATACGGTAAAGCCGATGAGAACAGCGTTTCTGTTGGCGGACAAGCCGGAAACATGAAGGTTGATGCCTATGCTGAATTTGATCCTGCTACCGGAAGACTAAAAGCCGGCTATAAAGTGCAGGAAATTAAAACCACCACAGAAGTTGAAGTAAAAGTGACTGAGGAGACTGACATGGTAGATGTCTTTCCCTATGATTTTTTAGAACTACTGGTGCTACCAGAAGGTGACATTCAGGTGAATGACGAGATTGAAGCGACCACTGGGATGTACAAAATGAAGGTAAAAGTGGAAAGCATGGAAAATAGTGTGGCCGTTCTTCACCATAGTCTGTCTACTGACAAAAATGCTGACATGTTTGATGGTGGAGTGAAAGGTAAAACAGACAATGGAAAAACCACTTTTGACATGAGCATGGATACTGATTTGGAAAACGATGACTTTGACAGTGATATGGACTTTGATTCCGAAGGAATGGATTTTGACATGGACATGGACATGGATATGGACATGGATAGCGACATGAATGACATGATGGATATGTCAGGATTTGGCGGTATGGACAAAGAAGACAAAGCCGATATGGAAACGGCTAAAGCTATGTCGCCAGATATGACCTGCGGGATTAGCAGCTATTTCGACTATGGCAGAGGCATGTTTAAAATTGTAGCTGGCACGGTAACCACTAAAGTCAACATGATGGGAATGAACATGACGGTTGTTTCTCGTCTTAAGATGAAACTAAAAGAATAATCAGGAATTTAATTGCCCACAAGCATGTCCTTTGTGCATGTTGCATGGAGGATTAAGCAAAAACGAAGGTCTCATATTAACTTATGAGGCCTTTTTACTTGCCCTCAACATTTCTCGTTTTCCGGGAGGACCTTCCAGCCTTTCCACTTCAAATCCGGCAACCTGCATATCCCTTCTCACTTGTCCTTTCGCACAATAGGTTACCAAGACTCCGTTTGGACGACATAGTCTATACATGAGATCGAACATACCTTTTTCCCACAAATGAGGCTGCACTCTGGGGCCAAAAGCATCAAAGTAGATCAAATCGTATTTTCCGAAATCATCAATCTCCCTAAAATCCTTGATTTGCTTTTCCAAAGTAAACAGATCGTCAATCGGAATTATTTCCTCAATATTCTTGGCGAACATTTTCGTGTAAAAATGGTCTAATCTGCTATCACCAATCAGTTTCAGGTAATCGACAGCGGTTAGCTCTTCCTTGTTAAGCGGATACTTCTCTACCCCTGTATACTTGATACTAATCTGATGATCCAAAGCATACTGGTAGGTCAACAAAGCATTTAAACCTGTTCCCAGACCAATCTCAAGCAGGTTAATGTTTGTTGATTTTGCCGAAACCAGGTCGAGCCCCATTTTTATAAAGACATGTTTGGCTTCTTGCAGGGCACCATGTGTAGAATGGTAATGTTCATCCAATCCGGGGACGTACAAAGTAGCCGAGCCATCAGAAGTTTTCACTATTTGACGCTTTGGCTGGTCCATATCTATTTCTTTTGTTGCTCTCTAAGTGTATCGATGGTCTTCTTCAAACCTTCTCTAACAGGAGTAATTGGTAAGCCAAGCTCTTCCACAGCCTTTTTAGGCGATAAAACCCAATTATACTTTCCTCTTGCTATCCATTTCTCTGTAATAAGAGGTGTGCCTCCAAATTTGGCTTTAAATACCTGAAATCTGGCAAACAAAACCTGAGCCCAATGTGGAATGACCCACAATTTGACTTTAACACCGGAAATTTCTCTGATCATTCCAAAGAATTCTACAAAGCTATAATTCTCACCACCCAGCAAATAGGTGTGTCCTGTTTTTCCTTTCTCCATAGCCAGAATGTGCCCAAGAGCGGCATCCTCTATGTAGATATAGTTTCCTGTTTGCGTGCCGTTTCCAGGATACAAGCGCCAGGTTTTATTGATGTACTTATCAATCATCAAGGTAATTGATGAAGATTCACCAAACAAGAACGGTCCATAAACACGCGTTGGGGATACAATCACACAATCCAAACCATGCTGCACTATATAATCTTTAACCTTGGATTCTGTAGCAGCTTTAGAGCCTTCATACTCATTGAAGAAATCAATATCACGGGTCTTCTCTTCCGTTATTGTTCCACGTAAAGATGGTCCCAAAACCCCTGCTGTAGAGGTTACCACTACCCTTTTCACTCCATGTTCTTTTGCCGATTTGAGCACATTCTCAGTCCCCACAACATTCATATCGAAAAATTCGGCAGTATCTTTTGCCCAAACCTTTGCGCATGCTGCCAAATGATATGCTTGTTCACATCCTTCCATCGCTTTATCGATAGAAGCTTTATCCAGAATATCTCCTTTGAAAAACTTAACTCCCGGGAAGTCCAGTAATTTGGCTTTCGCTTCATTTCTTGCCAAAACGTGGGTTTCGTAACCACGTTCCGAGAGCATTTTCACTAAATGAGCCCCAATACTTCCAGTGCCACCAGTAATAAAAACCTTCATTATTTTTTGATTGTCATTTGCGGATTGTGCTTAAGGGCAGTAAAGCTATTGGTCCAGGCCATAGCTACGTGAGCCAGGTATGCACACCAGAAATTTCCGGTTAACGCAGTGATGATACATAATACAACTGCCAAAGGAATGGCCCCGATTGTCTCATCGAGTCCCTTTGGAATGTGTGTAGCCGAATACAAGCCAATGTTAATTGCCATGGTAGGCCACAAACCTATTTCTTCATACAATGGAAAGAATAACACACCTCTGAACAGCACCTCATACCCAAACAAGTATACGGCCCATCCCCAGGCATTCTTTCTCATGAGTTTTCTATCCCAAACTTTAGTTCTGATTTGTGGGTAGTTGACCCAGTTTTTCTCTTTTCTGGCACTTACCACGGCCATAGGCGCCATTAAAGCCACTATCCCAACTGTAAATAGTAAGGTTGGCAGAATTTTATCACTCTCCATCCCGAAACCGTAATCGACCAAATCTCTTTCCGGAAACGCAATAAAACAGGCCACTAAAGGCAGGATTAGCATTGAGAGTCCGCCCAGATACTTACTAAACATGACAAACTTCTCGGAGCCTTTTTCTCCGTATTTATCCATGTAGCTCTGTTTCAACTTCTCAGATTTCCACGGGAACCAGAAAATGATAAAAGAAATGTATCCTACCAGAATAGGTATGAAAATTTTCGAATCAAATTCCGTCCAGGAAAAGTCTATATCGTTTAATTCCATCTTATTTTAAATAATTATGGGCTTTAAGCCAATCATAACACTCGGTCATCCCCTCTTCAATAGGGGTTTGAGGAAGTTCTAATTCCTTTACTGCCTTTTGAGCTGTGAAATAATGGTTGTCGCAGGCAATTCTTGCCATTGGTAAACTCACTGCCGGCTTTTTTCCGAAACGGCCTATAAAGTTCCCCATACGACCATAGGCCAATATCATCCACTTTGGCAAAACTCTGGTAGGCGCTTTCTTACCAGTCACCTTCCCTATTTTCCCAAAGGCTTCTTTGTATGACAAATTCTCGTTTCCAAGAATATAACTCTCACCTCTTCTGCCCTTTTCAATGGCATTGGCAATTCCAACTGCCACATCTTTAACGCAAATGTAGTTTCGACCGCCTGGTGCACAAACCGGCACTTTTTCGTCGTTAATCGCCACCACCATAGCACCGGAGCTTGGAGCAGTATCGTAAGGCCCCATCATAAACGTAGGGTTCACAACGGAAATATCTAATCGATCTACATAAGACATTACCACCTGATGGGCTTTATACTTACTGTCCATATAATCGAGACCATATCTTTCACCAACGTAAGGTGTATCTTCTTTTCCCGGATTTTCTTTAGATCCAAAGCTAAACGTATTGGCTGTTCCGCAGTGAATGAACTTCTTAACCTGATTGTGCAATGCCGCCTCAAGCATGTTCCTGGTACCGTCAATGTTCACCTTATTGACTATTTCGTTTCGGGATGGCCAAATGCTGGTACTGGCAGCTACGTGAATTACGACCTCTGCACCCGACATAATTTCCTTTAGATTCTCCGGATTCAATAGATCACCATCAGCAGTCTTGATATTTAAACCATCTAATGTGCCTGTTGTTCTCCCTGGTTGAGTCATGACAGTGACCTCATATGATCTACTCAACAACTCTCTTACCAGGTTACTCCCTAGCATGCCGTCACCTCCAGTTACAAATACTCTCATTTTTTTACCTTGCTAAACCTTAAAGCGTTGATTATCCAATAAGGCAATGGTTTTCTCCTATCTCTTTTCTTCAGATTATAGTACCAACCAATTTTCTTCATGATAGGCATCTTATGTGCCTCAACAAATTCTATCAAAGTTCCGTCCGGATCTTCAACATACGAGAATCTTCCCGCTGCATCTCCCATATCAAACGTAGATCCACTGTCTACTGTGAATTTGAAGCCATGTTCATTACAAGCCTTCTCGATCACGTCCATTTCAGATACATCCAAACAAAGATGAATGAACCCCCAATCTCCCCAAAAGCGGTTTTCGAAAATATTCTTTGGTGTCTCATCAATTAGCTGAATCAACTCAACTTTACTTGGTCCTAACAGCCTGCAAAACGGCCCTTGATTCTCATAAGTGTGTGATAATAGCACTCTTCGCACTTTACGATTACCTCCGTTCAGGTAAGTAAAATCTTCAAAAACGCCTGTTTTATCATACAACACTTCATTATACCCCAAAGCATCCGAATAAAACTTAAGTGCTTTTTCAATATCGCTCACACCAATCATGGCACCTGCTACACCTCCATTAACTTTCTTTTCATCCTTGAACCACTTCTCACCTTTCACCACATTAAAGTAGTTTCCGTTAGGATCAGTTACAAAAAAGTGAGGGTTGCCATTGGGATCATTCAATAGGTCGCTGCAGTTCTCCGGAGACTTGGCCTTAATTTCCTGATGTAACTGCGGGACATTCCTGGATTTTACACGAGCCGCAAAAATTCCTGTATCCCCTAATTGTACTTCAAATTTAGGTTTATCGGTCCCCCTGCTTGTAAACTGCCAGATTTCGAAACCGCCGCCTCCTTGAAGGTTAAGCGCCATAATAGCCGACCTGGAATGCACTTCTCCTCCAGTATAATCAATCATAAGAGGTGCTTCAGCTGCTTCATCAAAAACTTTCACATCAGTACCAAAGTGAGCCTTATACCAGTGGAACATTTCCCTGTTATTAGGTACCCCGATACCAATTTGCTGTATGCCTCCAATAATCTTTTCCAAGAGCTTAATTTGAGGTGCAAAGATATAAGTAAATTCAAAACATTAGACTTACTGATTTGGAGCCAATTGCTTTTTGTAATTTGGTAACATGAAAATTCAGGCAGCATTTTTCGATGAGCTTAGAAAACAAGGCATCACTGGTAAAAAACTAAGCTCTATGCTTTGCAAAGAATTGAGTATTAGTGCCGACAGTGCTTATAGAAGATTAAGAGGCGAAACATCTCTGTCTTTTGAAGAAATTCAAATCCTTAGTAAGCTGCACAATATTAGTTTGGATGCCTTATTTGAACAGGAAACCAGACACGTCCCATTCAAATACAATTGGATAGACATTCAGGCATTTAATTATTCAACTTATCTGCAATCGTTGAGGAAAGATGCGGAAAAGCTGAGTTTGTTTGGTGATAATGAGATTCTGTTCATTGCAAAGGATTTACCATTCTTTAGCAATTTTATCATTCCTGAAATTGGGGAATTCAAAGGCTTCTTCTGGCAGAAAGTAGCTTTAGGACTAGATAGTTTTAAATCAGTAAAATTTGATGTGGCTCAATTGAATCCTGAGAACATAAGAACCGGCTACGAAATATTAAAAGCCTACAACATCATCCCTTCAAGAGAGTTATGGCATCCGGATGTCTTGAATAGTATGATCAATCAGATTATTTACTGTCACGATTGCGGTTTCTTTTCTGGCAAGGAATCGGCTTTAACTTTGTTCGACAAAATTGAAGAACTGTTGAATCATTATCAGCTTCAGGCAGAAACGAACAGGAAGTTTTTATACGGTAAAGAAGTGAGTGGAGACTCAAACTTTAGCTTGTATTATAATGATGTTTTGATCGGAGACAATACTACCCTTCTGAGAGTTGGCGATAAAAAAACGGTCTATTTCACACACAATATCATTAATAACATCACCACACAGGACGATCGTTTTGCAGAACAAACCTGGCAGATTCAGGAAAGAATCATCAACAGCTCCATAGACATGAGTGGAGAGCATCAAAGTGACAGGTTACGTTTGTTTGAGAATCTACACCAAAAGGTTCAGAAGGCTAAAAAACTATTGGAGAAACGTTGAAACTACTCAATGTTCTTATAGTCATGAGCATTCACGAATAGAATATTGCCAAGCGTATCGTAGCCTTCAAACAAATCCAGACCTTGCTCGTCTACATCAATGTCATCAAAACCAATCACAGTTAAATCAGCATCCTCAGAATACTCATTGATCATATCCTTATAATTGGCGCCTTTTTCCTGCTTGATGAGACGGATGTTGTTAAATGAAATAGGCAGTCTACCAGAATTCACCAGATCATCCAATCGTTCTCTCTTAGATTCATAATCTCCTTCATCATACAACGAAATGATCTTTATCTCGGCCTTTTTCCAATCAGGGTGTCCCAGAATAATATAGCCCAGAAGAACCATGAGGTTTCCATTTTCCGCATCCGTTGTAGTAATCCAAATGTGAATACTCTGGTTGAAGCCAAAACCTTTGTAAGAGGACCTCAACACACAAATATCAAGTTCTGTACTTTTTAAGATGGGGTAATTCTCTGTGATATGTTGCAGATTTCCTTTCTCGGTATTCGAATATTCGAACAAAATCATGTTGTTACCCTTACCGGAAATTCCGGGTAACTGCACAGCTTGTGCGATGGCAGAGGTGTAACTTGGACTAATAATCGTATCAAGATATACCCTACTCTTAACCCCTGAAGCCAAAGTAATCAAACGGGATTTAACTTCATTGGATTTGGTCCGTGTTTCATCACTCAAATATCCCTCAATAAAATGCATATAGGTTCCAAAGCCATACTTGTGTGAAATCCAACTTACCATAGAGAAAGCTCCTGCACGTTTAAAGCTATCCTGCGAAATACATATAATGAATGGTCTCCAGTTTTGATCTTCTACTTCCTGATCTCTTCTTTGCAAGAAAATTTGAAGAGTTCTGCTAATTTGGAAAATCACTCCTTTAAAGAGGTTTGCCATGCCGGATTTTTCATTATTGTTTCTCGTAATCCAGATATAGAACACGACCATCAATACGATAGACCCAAGCGCAAAGCTGGTATTCATCTGGAACATTAACCAGAAACAAAGTATACCACCAAGTAATGACAACCACCATTTAGACTTAAAAGTTGGTCTGTAAGATGGGTCGGCAGCAAAATGTTCGAAAAAGGACACCATACAAATGGCTCCATAGGTTACCATGAAGAACATGGAAATGATCTCTGCTACAGCATTGATGTCCCCCATGGCACAAAAAGCAAAGGCAATGGCACAAGTAATTAATGAAGCATTAATGGGCTCGTTGTCTTTCTTTCTTCCTTTCCCTAAAAATGAGTTGATCTTTGGTCCGGGGAAAACTTTATCTACAGATAAGGCCTGAAGGGTTCTTGGAGCAATCATAATTGAACCCAATGCAGAAGATATGGCAGCACATGCGAGACCAATAGAAATGGCCGGTCCCCAGGCGGCAATTTCGCTCATAACCAACGCATCTTCATTGGCCAATGTTTCCGGGGTTGCAGAATAAAACAATTTAAAAGCCACCGCCACATAAACCAGTACACCAACCACTGTTGCCCAAAGTGTTCCACTTGGAATCGATTTTTTGGGATCTTTTAAATCACCTGACAATCCCAATCCGGCAGCAATTCCGGTAAAGGCCGGAAAAATAATGGCGAACACAGCAAAGAAACCATCGCCTCCTTCAATATGTCTGCTCCAATCATTACTGCCATCGTAATCTCCTCCTGTTCCTACAAAGAATAACCCTAAAGCCACTACTAATATCAAAACAACCACATACAGAGCCTTTACCCCCACATTTGCTCCTCTTGTCAAAATCAATAGTGAAAGCAGTCCCATTACAGAGAAAGTAATGAGCTCTTTGGCCACCAAGACACCATGTTCCGCGGCAACCCACTGCCTGACTATCTCCAGAGATTCGGTAAATGCAATGACATAGAATGCAATACTAATACCTTGCGCCAGGAAAAGCGCGATTCCAATTGCGCCACCAATGTTCAAACCAAAAGAACGCGAAATGATGTAATACGCACCACCACCTTCCACTTTTTGGTTGGTCGCGATTTCGGCTACCGCCATAGCGGTTGGAATGGTCACGAGATGCCCGATAGCAATGATAGCAAGAGTTCCAAGAAGCCCCACATGCCCAAGAGCATAACCAAACTTAAGAAACAGTATGGCCCCAAGAATGGTGCTCACTGCCGTCATGAACACAGGAAGTGTTCCCATTGTTTTACCCGGTATCCCTATTTCCGATTTTCCCATTAGCGAACGACTAAAATAGCTATTTTTATAGGCAAACACGTAAAAAAATATCATGGCTTATATCGAATTTGATAAAACCCTTATCAGAACTCATTTGGATCGTTTGGAAGAAAGTCAGAAACCACTATGGGGAAGCTTGTCTTCGCAAGCAATGGTAGAACACCTAAGTTTTGTTTTAAAAATTGCGACAGGGGAAAATAAAGTGAGTCTTGTGACACCAGAAAAATACCTGGAAAGGTCTAAGGCTTTTTTAATGAGTAATAGACCCATGCCCAAAGAATTCAAGGCTGATTTTATTAAGGATAAAGAATTTGACCTAAAAAATGCATCCCTGATTGCAGCCATTGAAGAGTTTGAAGCCTATATGGATAGCTTTCACAAATATTATGAAGATAATCCGGAGAAGGTTCACCTCCATCCGAATTTCGGTTTACTGAATTACGAAGAATGGATTTGGCTGCAGAGAAAGCACATTCAACATCATTTTGAGCAGTTCGACCTGGTTGAAGCAATTAAGTAACAGGCCTTTAAGATGTATCGCAGAAAAGAGAAAAGCCCCTAATAATTAGGTAACAAAGGGACTTCTCTCAAATCTACTCTCATATTATTGATTCTTTAATGCGTTACAACGATACGTTTATTGATTCTGGCGCCATTTAACTTCAGCTGAAGAAAATACACACCATCTGCCAAATGTCCAGTCTTAATGACTGTACTGTGAGAAAAACTTAGTCTGGTGATCACTTGCCCCATCATATCCAGAATTGTTAAGTCTATCTGTTCATTACTCGAGACATTCACAGTCATAAGTTCATTGGCCGGATTGGGATATACTTTGGCATTTTGAAGAATGACTTCTTCTATATTGTTTGCAGAAGTATCTGTTACAGTCACTGCCATACATGTTGAATCCGTGCCACAATCATCTGTCACCGTTAAACAAACTGTATATGTACCGGCAGCTGCATATGTATAAGAAGGGTCTTCCATTGTAGATGTATTCCCGTCTCCGAAATCCCATAAGTAAGTGCTTGTGCCTGTAGTAGACGTAGTTGAATTAGTAAAGTCAACCATCAAATCATTTGATGAGGACGTATAGTTTGTAACTGGCCCTCCTGAACATTGCTCTGTAATATGAAGTCCGATTGAAGGTATATACTGAGCTCCAAAGCCTGTCCAATACCAGGTTGAAATTCCTGATGCATCTATTAAATTCAAAGGACAGGTATTGATTATTTGACCAGTATTGCTAAATCCGTTATTCATATTGTACTTTGCATCTTCTTGTCTTCCAATCCATGGAACATCATCTGTATCAAACGTTGCAGGACCACCAGTTAAAGACGGGTTAATCACTATTGATACATAGTAGTGCTTTCCTCCTTCCAGATCTGGCATTGCCCCGCCAGCTGTATCCACAAAATTTGTTGCTCTCGCAAAAACAAAGTCACCAGCAGGGAATGTGGTTCCCAATCCTGTTAGATTGATTGTTCCCTGTCCTATCTCTGTTAGGTAAGCACCATCATTAATAACGGATGTTGTTAAATCGGTTACTTCATACACTTTAACAAATAATGTTTGTGAAGCAGCACCAAAGAAACTACTTGATAATCTAAGAGTTACTGATAGCGAATCTAAGCTTAACGTGTTTCCGGGTTGATCAAAATAGAATACCGAACCATACTCATAAGCGGAATAAGGACCTCCTCCGGGAAAAATTGCTCCATTGGCAAAAGGGTATCCATTTGTTGAAGTATCTACTTTAGATACATAGTCATTATCAGTTAATGTAAAAAACTGTTGAAGCGTATCATCACTTCCATTCGGATCGTTGATATCAGCATGAGCAATGTATCTCAATCTATAGTCTCCCGCTTGTGCCCATGAAAAGTCCGATAAAGTATCAAAAGCAGTCGTGTATCCTACGAAAGGAATCGTATCCAGGAGAATCGTGTCTCTGTATACGGTAGTCCAGGTGCCCATATCATTATACGCTATGTCTGCAACCAACCTTGGATTATCTGTTGGCAATATGTCATAAGCCCCTTTATTACTCACATTGGCTCCAAAATACCCATGCCAGTTAGTATGGAGGTAATCTACCGGGAAATGTCTGTTCCCTGTTACCTGCACACTATGTCCAGTCTCAAAGAGCGTATTTCCTGTTATGTTTGGGATTCCTCCTAGCGATAAATCATGATCCGGAGCGGTTTTAACACTAACATCATCCAACACCATGAAATAGTAATCTCCATCGAAGGTAAATTTAATTCGACACTGAGTTAGATTGGTCACTCCATTGAGTGCGGTAGGAAAAATGACATTTGCTGTTCCTTCCGTAAGCTGAGGTAATAAACTTCTGTAATCAACCGAAGGCACCCAGGTAGCACCATCATCTAAAGAAATAGATACACTTAATTCCACAATTTGAAACTCCCTGTACAATCCATAAAAACACACTGCGATAGCTGAGTCCGTATACCCACTTAAATCCATTCTTGGAGAAATCAGTTCTCCTCTATGAACTGTTGGAGAAATTCCTAAACCAAAATCTCCCTGAACTCCATTATTATCCATGAAATCGGAATCGAATATTGCCACACCATTGGCACTTGAGGGAGATGAAAGTGGAGTTGTTCCGAACCAATATGCGCCTTGAGAGTAGCCCAATACACTTCTGGTCCAGTATGCCGAACCAGGAACATTTGTAGCACTATTATCATGAACGGAACGCGCTGTCCAACTTGTTGGGTTATCTCCAGGTGCGAATGTTGTGGCTTGAACAAAGTTATTTGCGAATTCTGCATCTGCCACTCCATTGGTGGAACCAACTCCCCAAATAGCTGTCCCGGATCTTTCTGTTCCCAGAGTTTTCTGTTTGGGAACGTAGTTAGCCTGACCAACTGCTGTTTTCTTCTTAGCTATGTTGGGTTTAAGAACTTGTGCATTGACAAGGAAACCAGTCAATACGGTTGTGATTAAGAGTAAACTTTTTTTCATGCTTCATTATTTTTAGATGAAGCTAGTGATGATAAAGTCAGCTCTCAGAATTTTGTTATGGATGTCACTTTTTTGTTGTGAATGACATGTTGTAAAATCAAAAAAGCCATCCTCAATCAGGATGGCTTTTTTAAACAATAAGGTTGTTCGAGTATATTACATCTCCTCTACTTCAATCATTTTAAATGGGATATTGATGATCGCCTGGTAATCTTCACCTGCTTCTAACATATCCTCATCATCTTCTTCATAGTACCAGTTAATGGTCATATCTGTAGAGCCAACGCCCTCTAATTTTTTAAACACATCCAAAATACATTTAGACGAAGACGTGTTGAAGTATTCCAATTTAATGTCTACTTCAGTTGTTCCCTGTGGAGATCCTCCGTAAGATTCGATCCAATCCAATAGGGGTTTATAAAATTCAATTGAGTTCTCCGGAATAGATCTTCCGCTCAACTCTAACTTGCCTCCTCCAGCATCAAACTTTACTGTTGGGGTCTTTGGTGTACCTTCAATATTAATATTTTCCATTACGCTACTTCTTTACTCGGTTGAACTACCTTAACATTTAAACTAAAAAACGAACTTTTATCATTAACACGCATAAAATTATAGTCTAATTTTTGACCTGATTTACGCGCGATATCAATCATACCTAATCCTCCACCACCTTTACTCGACATTTCACCATTATTCAATACAGATTTGTAATAAGCTTTTAACTCATCTTTGTCCATGGCATTTACCGTGTCCAATTTAGACTTAAGCTTGGTTACGTGATCTGTATAAATGAAATTCCCTGTCAAGATAGAATAATGATCTTCCATTTTGCCAATCATGAAAATAGCTGATCTCACATCCATACCATATTCATCTACCGGAGCTTCATCCGTATGGTGGTATAAATTCTGCAAACACTCAACTAAAACGTTGAAAACCTTCTTCTTGATTTTGGGAGGCTCGGCAAGATTATCCATTTTGGTTTCCATGATGCCTAAAATGGAAGACAGCAACTCGGAAGTCACAGCCCCTTTGAACGAAAGCATAATATTATGCTTCTCCATTTTATCATAAAAATCGTATATATCCAGCATTACTTAGCCAAAATGGTCTTAGCAAAGATAAAAAATTGTATTAAAGGTACAAGTAATAAGCAAATTAAAGCAACGGAAAGCCCTGAATCACTGCACCGTTCTCTGCCCGGGCCGTTCCTCCACAACTTCCAAAGCCATATTTCAGACTTCTCCAACTATACGTTTTAGGCTTAACGAGAATTTCTCCATTTGTGAAATTCTGACAGGCTTCTCCCCAGGTAATATTGCCACTACTTAAGTACTTGAAAGAGCGGTCATCAGAAGCTGTTCCTCTCTCTTTATCAAGGTGAATTGACAAATCACCACTTCCTGCTTGTTTTGTGATTACTCCTGAAGCGGTTGTTCTTGTTTCACCAACTTCTCCTCTCAAGTAAAAATCACTTACCGAGAAGTTGTATTCTCCACCGGAATTATGCGTGTAATTGATGGCGCCATCTCCAATATACCCCTGAGTAGTTAAAGAATCGAAACCAACTGACATGGTGTGCTCTCCTCCTCCCGGATAAAAGTGTATATATATGTCTCCCAATCTTTTGCGCCCATCAAAATCCACCGACTCCACCGGATAATTGATGCGATAAATCAATTCGGTATTCGGACTTGAAGGATTGGCTGAATCGCCAGAAACATAACTTACAGTTCCAACATAATGCATGGTGTCTCCGCTCACAAGACTGTCCTGAAGATTTAATGCCATGTTGATAGCAGGCAATACAACCACCTGAAATCTTGCCAAATCCTGCACTACAATGTAATTGTATCCTTCCTCCTCTTTTCTGCAGGAAGACAGCAGAATACCAAGTGTTGCGAGATACAAAACATATTTAATCATGCTGCAAATTTACCGCAAGTATGGGTACAGAGGTAGTCATCAATGAATGAGTTGTTAACACAGGAATGCTTACACTCTTTGGATCTATTAGATGCGCACACCAATCACGCAAACGTCATCTATCTGTTCGTAGTGCCTCATCCAGTCTTTTAAGGCCTGATTGAGGATGACTTTTTGTTCGCTCATGGGCTTATTGCAGTTATCGAGGAGTAGCTTTTGGAAACGTTTTCCCATGAATTTTTTCCCTTTATCTCCACCAAACTGATCCACAAATCCGTCTGAGAACATATAAACCGTGTCTCCTTTTTCCAAATCAAGTTCGTGGGTTTCGTACGAACGATCCAAAGTCATGTGAGCACCTCCAATTGGATATTTATTGGCTTTAAATTTAGTCAGTTCCCCGTTTCTAATATGATACAAAGGATTGTAGGCTCCGGCCCATTGCAATTTATTGTTAACATCATCTATCACACACAAAGAAATGTCCATTCCATCGTTGGTTTCCTGTGCTGAAGTTCCCTGTTTCAATGATTTTTGAACGCCTCTGTTCAGGTTTTCAAGAATCTCACCAGCTTTTGTAATGCCTTTCTCAAGTACAATCTGGTTGAGTAAATTACTCCCAATCATACTCATGAATGCTCCCGGCACACCGTGACCAGTGCAATCCACAGCAGTAATGATTTTTAAACCATTTTTAACACCAAACCAGTAGAAATCTCCACTTACAATGTCTTTTGGAATATAGAGCACGAACATGTCCGGCAGATTCTCATTTAAATGCTGCTCATCAGGTAAAATGGCAGTCTGAATTTTCTTGGCGTATTCTATACTATCCGTAATGTCCTTATTCTTCTCTGCCAATTCTTCCGATTTGGCAGCCAGTTCTTTAGTCCTCTCCTCTACTTTTTCTTCCAAAATTCGTTTCTCTCTTTTGATTTTTCTCATTCTCAATCGAACGAATAAGAATATGGAAAGTAAAGCAACAAAAACGCACAAAGCATAGAACCATGTGGTTTCCCAAAAGGGTGGCTCAATGTAGATCTCAAGTCTGTAGATTCTCTCGCTCCATACACCATCGTTGTTGGCTACACGCACCAGAAGTGCATACTCTCCACTCTTAAGATCTTTGTAAGACACGTGATTTCTTGTAGAGGGCGTTGACCAGTCTTCATCCAGTCCTTCCATCTTAAATTGATAGAGGTTTTTCTCAGGTAAAACGAAATCCAGAGCGGAGAATTCAAATTCGAGGAAGTTGTCTTTATAACTGAGCTCCAGCACACCTTCTCCATTCAGCATGGAACGCAAATCAATTTCCTTATTCGAGATTTTAAATGACTTAAGTCCAATACGCGCCTGGTGAGCATTATCCACAATATTCTGAGGTAAGAAGTGATTGAAACCATTCACTCCACCAAAAAACAATTCTCCTGAAGCTGATTTAAAATAAGCCCCCTGGTTGAATTCATCAGCTTGCAAACCATCTATTGCATTGTAATGTCTCACATAATATGCACCATCCTGTTTGAGATGTGGATTGAATTTGGTAATTCCATTATTCGTGCTCAGCCAAAGTGCATTTTCAGGGTCGACCAACACACCGTATATGAAATTACTTTGAAGCCCATCCTTACTGGTATAGTTTTCAATGCTACCATCATTAGGGTTGACTCTGTTTAAACCGTTTTTCGTTCCCGCCCAGATATGCCCGTTAAGGTCACTGGCCAAACCGTACACTTCATTATTGGAAAGCCCTGCTTTTTCATCGAATAAGCGTATTGTTTTGTTCTCGGGATCCAACTGAATCAATCCTACATTGGTTCCAATCCAAAGCTTCCCGTAAATGACCTTAAGTGCCTGAATTCTCTTAGATGGTAACGACATTTCAACGCCATTCTCATCCGTAAAGATTTGCTCATTCACATTGATCAAAGTGTCTAAGCTCCTGTCGTAGTAAACCAAACCTTTAAAGGTTCCTATATACAGGTTGTTTTTAGAATCACTTGCCAGGCTTAAAATTGTGGAAGAAGGCAAACCATTGTCTTTAGAAATTGGTTCGAGGAATACTTCATTGTTGGTATCATATCCATTCAGTCCACCACCATAACTTCCAAACCAAACAATGCCGTCTTTTGAAGTTGTTGCAGTGATAATCGTGTTGTTCGTTCCATTGTCTTCCTTCAAGAAGTGTTGAATGGTTTTATCTTCAAAAGAAATTCTGCCAATTCCGCCTCCATCACTACCTACCCAAATATTGCCTTGATTATCTTCCGTAAAAGCGTAGACCTTCTTGCTCATTAGTGAAACACCATCTGTTCCACCTGTTTTAACATGGTTGAATTTGCCCAAAGTTCTGTGATAAACGCTTGCTCCCAACTGGGTTCCAAACCACAGGGAATTGGCTTCATCTTCAAAAATGCAAAGCACATTGTTGTCGGCAATTGAAAGCGGATCGTCTTCATTGGCTTTGTAAAAAGTAAAGGCATTCTTTTCCGGCAGATAGCTGGCCAGTCCTCTATCTGTTCCAAACCACATATCTCCTTTATGATCTTGATATATATCCTGAACTTTTCGCCCTTGAAAGCCTCCATGACCAGAGCTTTTAAAGAATTCGAACTGGTGACCAAAAGGATTAAAAATGGCCAGTCCTGCTCCATAAAATCCAACCCAGTACTTTCCGTCCTTATCTTTAAATATGGTTCGTACCTTATCTGCTCCCTTCTTAAGAACCTCCCCCTGAGCATTAAGTGGTATGATGCCCTTGGACATTTTGTTTTCATTCAGATCAATTTCGAACAAACCATTGCCATGCGTTCCTACCCAAAGCGTCTCATCATCCAGATAAAGGTCCCTGACATCAAAGCCTTCTTCAAGACGCGCAAAAGATTTCACCTTCGTGGATTGGATGTCAATTTGATCTACCCCCATATCGGTGGCTACGAGAATTCTGTTCTCCTGAATCACCAGGTCATTAATATGGTTAGAAGACAAGCCCGAATTGGTATCGAGATTCACAAATCGACTTTCATTCGATAACCATTTACTTACGCCTCCATTTGCCGTTCCAACCCAAATGTTATTCTGTCCATCAATGCACAGATTTGTTACAAATCGCCCGCCCATTTTCAAATCATCATCCTGATCCACATCATCATTGAAAACGGTCATATTGATCCCATCAAATCTATTTAAGCCATCTTCAGTACCAAACCAGATGTAGCCTTGTTCGTCCTGAACAATTGCATGCACGGTACTTTGACTTAAGCCGTTTTTAATGTTTATTTGAGAAAATCGAAGACCTTGCCCAAAGGAAGGGCCTAAAAACAAGATTAGTATGAAAGCTAAATAATGTCTGTACATTTGTCACAAAGTTAGAATAATTGCGCTTTTGAAGGGCGATATTCGCACATTAGATCACAATTAAAGTTCGTAAGATGGGAGAATGGTTCGAGTCATGGTTCAATACTGATTACTATCATGCTTTGTATAATAACAGAGATGATCAGGAGGCTGCCAGATTCATTGAAAATTTGGTAAAGACCCTGGAAATTCCTGAGAGTAGTTCCGTTCTGGATTTAGCCTGCGGAGGTGGGCGGCACAGTGCTCAACTTCACCAATTGGGCTTTAAGGTGACCGGTGTAGACTTATCTGAAAACAGCATCAATCAAGCTCGCAACACCTATCATAAGGATATCCGGTTTGAAGTTGGAGACATGCGCTATTTTAAAACTGACAAGAACTATGACTATGTTTTAAACCTGTTTACAAGCTTTGGTTACTTTGAATCAATGGCTGAAAACGAAATGGTGATGTCTGCTGTTAAATCTGCATTGAACCCAAATGGCATTCTGGTAATTGATTTCATGAATGCTAAAAAGGTTCTAAAGAATCTGGTTTCTGAAGAAACTCAACACAGAGAAGATTTGGTTTTTGAAATCAAACGATTCTGTGACGGACAACATTTTTATAAGAACATCACTGTTCTGGACAATGGCAAATCCTCAAATTTTCAGGAAAAAGTGCAGTTTATTGACAAGGACGCTTTTGAAAACATGCTTGGTAAATCATCATTTGAAGTAAAAGCATGTTACGGTTCATATGATATGGATTCTTTTGACGAAACGAACTCTGACCGTTTAATTATTGTTGCTTCAAAAGCATAAAAAAAGCCCCATCCCAACTTTGTCAGGATCAGGGCTTGCTTAGTAGTAGCTTAGTCTACGTCTTTAGTTCACAAATTTAAATTCAACTCTTCGGTTGTATTTATAAGCTTCTTCTGTGTCTCCTTCAACCAATGGCTTCTCAGAACCAAATCCATTAGATTTTAGATTGGCTGCATTCACGCCTTTGCCTTTAAGGTATTCTACCACAGAGTTAGCTCTGTCTTTCGACAATTTCATATTCAAATCGTTTCCTCCTGTTTTGTCTGTATGTCCTCTTACTTCAATTTTAGCATTAGGGAACTTTTTAAGGAAGTCTGCCAGTTTATCCAGATTTCCTTTAGATTCTGACTTAATAGTTGCACTTCCGGTTTCAAAATACAGGTTCTTCAATTGGAAGATTTCGTTTAAGTGATCTGCCGGATCTTCAATATCAGACCAGTGTTTCAACTTTGTTGGTGCTACGCTGGCATCAAATCCTTTCCATTTTTCAGTAATCGCATCTGTGATAATGGCAGTTGGATTTCCTACAGCCAAAGAAGCCAAATCCATCCATAACCATTTCTTAATAATGCCTTTTTGAAGTGTAAAGCTCTCAGACAAATAGTGTGGGTGAATGTACTTCACCTCATAAGTTTTGGTCGGATCCAAGTTCAATGTTACCGGGCTCAATCCTTTGTACTGTCCGTTTACATAGACAAGTGCGCCCTTAGGTTCGGGATCTAACGTTATTGACTGATCGGAGTCTTTTCTTAGAAAAGTAGCACAGCTTGAAGCCACCAACACAGTTGCAATCATTAATAATCCTTGTAGTTTCTTTTTCATAATCGTCTCATTTAATGGCGAATGCAGTTATTTGGTTTGTCGCCATGTCATTTGTTACGACAAATCTATTAAACATGCTATGCCTCAAACCATATAATCGATGAACGACATCAATATTTCTGTGAAAAGCATCTGGAAGAGGTCATTTAAAATTGATCTAAATAAAACTTGAAAATATCATTTTGAGACTGATTGTTTTGTATTTTTGTTATTCAATTTTTGAATCAAATAATAAAATAAATATGGGAGTTTTAGTAGGAAAAAAGGCACCGTCGTTTTCAGCAGGTGCGGTAATTAACGGAGGAGAGATCGTTAGCGATTTCTCTTTAGATCAGTATGTTGGAGATAAGCATGTATTGTTTTTCTTTTACCCAAAGGATTTCACATTTGTTTGTCCAACAGAATTGCACGCTTTCCAGTCTAAGTTGGCTGAGTTTGAAAAGAGAGGTGTTGCAGTTGTTGCTTGTTCAACAGATACTGAAGAATCTCACTGGGGATGGTTACAAATGGACAAAGCAAACGGAGGTATCAAAGGAGTTACCTATCCAATTGTTGCTGATGTGAGCAAAACAATTTCTGATGCTTATGGTGTATTAGCAGGTGAATATGAGTACGATGAGAATGGTGCTTTAGCTGCAAGCGGACCAATGATTGCATACAGAGGTTTGTTCTTAATTGACAAAACAGGAACTGTGATGCATCAGGTTGTTAATTTCTTCCCACTTGGAAGAAGTGTTGATGAAGCTTTAAGAATGGTAGATGCCCTTCAGTTCTTTGAAGAAAATGGTGAAGTTTGTCCTGCAGACTGGAAACCAGGTGAAGATGGTATGACTGCTTCTTTCGACGGTGTAGCTGACTACTTGTCTGCACACTAAGCAAGATTTACTAATAGAATTGAAATCCCGTTTCTAAAATTAGAAACGGGATTTTTTTATGGTTTCTCCTCAACATATTCTCTGACTCGACTGGTTTCCTCTTGTTTTTGTCTCACCTTAAAATCCGGTTCTTCCTCATAGGTCAAAAGTCTGCCATTGTACTCTACAACACCACAATCAGGTGCGTCACAAAAGTCATATGTATAATACTTCCCTGACTCTTTGGATTTAACAACTGCCCTCATTCCAGTTGGTCCGGTCATAAATTCATCTACAATCACAGCATCATACCAAACTTTTTTATTTGGATGGTACCACTCTATTCTTTTACAGGTGATGGCTGACCATGGATCATCGGGGTCATCCGTTTGAAGTGTGATACGAATTTTCCAGGCTGATCCGTCTGTTGCGGCGAACGTGTAGCTTCTGGGCTCTTGAATCGTCTTAACGAATGCTTCAGTTGAGTTATCGGCTTTTTTCGTGGCGGCAGAACAAAAGCTTAGCCCAAGACACATGAATAATATTGATGAGATTTTGATCATAAGAATTACTGTTTAATCTTTTGACCAAGATCTTGATTAGGGGAAAATTAACCCTGGGTATATGTACTCATTTTAAAAATTGATTC
This sequence comes from Parvicellaceae bacterium, assembly GCA_965230535.1. Taxonomy (GTDB): domain Bacteria; phylum Bacteroidota; class Bacteroidia; order Flavobacteriales_D; family JAUILH01; genus JAUILH01. Next base: position 497,916 of record OZ246010.1, read on the forward strand.
AATCAAACAACTGGAAAGTTTGCTTTTCGAGATCGATGAGAAGTAAATACGAGTGCTTTAAATCCCAAACTTCTTCAGGATCGTAAGTAGTTTTATCAGATGGGAGTTTATACAAAGGAATTGATACAAATCGTTCCTTTACCTCAACCGTCTCCATTTTATCCAGAAACTCAAAGGAAAATCCAAAATGTGAAAGTGCGTCCCTCAATCTGGGAGGATTCAACATTTTACCATCCTTCACTTCCTTCCTATGAACAAACTGATATCCCAAATAGTGAGCAGGTACGTACTCGTTTTTCTCTATCTCGTTGAACAAACTGTAATTATTCGAATAGTCTTTATTGTAGGTGTATTTGGATAAAGAATCAGGGAGTTCAATGGTACGACTTTGTTTCATATCGGCATCCTTAAATGTCAGTTTGAAAGAATTACCTTCCTGAGCACTTAAGCTGCCTGTTAATAATACTGCGAATAGTAGGATGATGGATTTAGTCTTCAAAGTCATATTATTTGATCATCACTTTTTTACTCATAACACTGTTTCCTGTTTCAACCACAACCATGTATGATCCGGCGGCATATTCGTTTGCCATAAAGAAATACTTAGATTCTCCCATAGGGACATCTCCATTATGAATCACTTTAACCACTTTACCAGTGATATCTCTCAGTGTAATTTTAGCTTCTGTAGCAACTTCTGCATTCAAAGGAATACAGGTAATGGCATTTGCCGGATTGGGGAACACGTCATCAAATGAAATACCGTTGTTCGCCAACTCCTCCACTCCTACTGGTCCTAATACCTCAAAATCCCAATAACCATCTGGTGCTACAATTGGTCTAACCTGAGTTTTTCCACTCACCGCATTTCCTTCTACGTAATAATAAATTCTTGTCCCAACAGCTTGAGCAGGGATGTTAGCCGAATAGTTGTCCATTCCAGCCAAGGTCATAGGAACGGCTGTATACGGTCCTGCTAAACTTGTTTTGTAGTATAAAGTTGCAGAGTTGATGCCGCTTCTGTGCAGAATCTCTGCAGTTACCGTATAGGGGTTGGTATCGTCATAAGTATCTTCCAGCTCCTGATGCGTGATCAACATTGGATCGTTTACACCAATGGAATGAGTGATACAGTGGATGGCACCACTTAATGCAATCAGGTTTTGCCCTGTGTTGTCCACGTCAATTGGAACAATGTTATATCCTGGCATTTCATCCTCCAAAATTCTGATAGCAGTTGTATCATACTGTTGTCTATATGTCGGCAACAGTACTGTTCCATTTACAAATACCTGATTAGAGTAGGTTCTATAAAAGCCATTATTGTCAGGATACAAACCACTGGTGCTCGGTGGCACAACAATTCTCACCACTTTGTATGGTGTTCCAAACATAGAATTGAAATTACTTAGTACATACTGAAGGTTTGCTTCAATTTGAGGTCCATCCGCAACACCTGTTGGGTACTCGCTTACCAAAAGTGTTTGCTCATCCAATAGCTTCATGTGCATGTCTATATGGTGGATACCATCAAATGGCAGAACCGGCATTTTAATGTAACGATCCACTCCCATAAAGTCCTGCATAATTCCGTCAATTTGAGTTTCAGTTTTTGCCGACACGCTGTAAGGATTTCCCGGTTCATTTTCTTCTTCAATCAACTCTGAGGCAAAAGCGGTACCATGACCATCTACCATAAAATTACCACCAGTATTCACTAGGTCCGTTGGGGCAACCGTTGTTTCGTAAAAAGGAATATTGTAATACTGTGCATGGTATTCAGGCATGGCATCATCATCAGGTCTGGGACGATTGTAAATCCAGTCTACCAACAATATTGAGTCTACATCATTCTTATAAACTGTGTTGGCGGCATAATCCCTCATCCAGATACTATCAAAGTCTCTTTCAATAAACGCCACATTTGTAAGCGGCACACCATTGCTACTTAGAGTCGACTTAACTGCATTGGAGTCTACACAACAAATCAGAACCTCACATTCCTCTTGTGCGGCATCAACAATCTGAGATTGAATGTTATCAAACTGACCGGTCCAAGTGATTAAGAGTGCCTGAATTTCTTCCCACTCAGCCATGGTTCTCAAATTTCCTGTTGGAGGCGTGGTAATTCCAGCCCTGTTGTGTCCCTGATTGGCAAAATAGCTTCTCAAATTTGCCTTTTCTAGGTCTGTAAGACCTTTTGGCAATACTTCCTGAGAAAATACTGTGGTAGAAAGCGCAGATACGGTAAGTACTAAAACTAAGTTAAACAGCGTTTTTTTCATGTTCTAAAAATACGTTTTTACATTTTATTAAGCAAAGCAAGAATTTGCTAAGTATTTTAAGGCTAACAAAATCGGCATTCTTTTTGATAAATGTGGAAAGTTGTATTTTCACACTCTCAATATGAAGACTTTAGTACTGATATGTATACTCTTTGTGAGTAACTCATTTGCCCAAATCTCTCCTACTCCGGGAGCTAGCAAGCAGCTGGATTCAAATGAACAACTCAATGAATTGGTTGGTGTTGTTCAGAAGAAACTCATTGTATCCGTTAAAGACAGAGAAAGTCATGTGGTCAAGCTTATTTCTACGGATCAATTGGGAAAGGAGCTCAACAGCTTCAGTTTAAGCAAAGTCTTTCCTGAAGATATCTTCTTCCATGTGAGTTATGATAAGGTAATTGTTCTGACCACTTTGACCGAAGGGAAAAAGAGGGTTTTAAGGCTGCAAACTTTGGGTCCTAATTTGAAACTTCTTGAGACCAAAGATGTGCTAAGTCATGAAATCGACTCCGACATACACGCTGGTGGTTTTGTAATAGAACATTCTAGAAACGGCAATACTTTTGCGGTACTGCACGAAATTCCTAACGATCTTGGAGGACCTGAAATGTTGGTTATTCATGCTTATGATCCTGACTTTAATGAACTTTGGTCTTCAAGTTTCAAAACCAAATTAAAGCAAACCAATAACCCAACAAACCGACTTGTGGTTGGCAATAATGGTACCGTACATGTGGTAAAACGACACAGGAAAGGCAACGACTTTAGCTACTATGTTTATCAGTTCATTAAAGACAAAAACCCTGTACGGCATCCACTGGATTTAAGAGGTCCCAGAGTAAGCGAGTTGAATATGACCTGTGATAACCAGGGAAATTTATTGGTGAGCGGTTTCTATACCACTACAACATTTGATGAATCTGTGGGGTATTTCCACAGAATATATGGGGCTGACGGACATGTGAAGACAAAGATTCAACGTGCTTTTAAGCCAGCATTTATGGAGAAATTTATTGGTAAGAAGGCGCATAAAAAAGGGGCATCATTGCGATTTGTTGAGATCTCAGCCATTATATCAGCCGGTTCGAATTATCTTATTGTTTATGAAAATCAGCTAAGAGAAACGAGTAAGTCCAAAGGTTCGGATAAAATCGATGAAATAAATACCAACGGACCTATTCATATTGAATGTATTGATTCGAAGGGTGATTTTGTGAAAGCTACCGACATTCCGGTCACGCAGGAAACATGGAACTCTAACAGCTACTTTTCTTCTTTCTTTGGTTTTGATCTGATTCCTGACAAGATTAACCAAGGGTCTCTTATCTACAATACCATCTCTTCTGACAAAACGATGACCATGACCATCTCCAAAACAACCATTCTAAATTCTAAAGAAAATGGAGAGCATAAGCTCATCAATGTTAGCTCAGATCAGTTAAAGAAAGATGGCTCAATGCTTATTTCTCCAAGACTGACCCATCGTAGCGGTGAGAATTGGTATTTTATCTTAACCGATAAAAACCGTCAGCAAATAACACCAGCCCACGCGAAACATTCGTATTAAACTTCTTATCTTGTTAGCTCAAGGTAATTTGTGAAATTGAGCTATGAAATGGTATGATGTTTTTTCAAACATGTATGACTCTTCTTTAGAGAAACTTTACGCTGATAGCAGGAAAAGAGCTGTTGAACTGTTAGATCTTAAACCCGGACAAATACTTCTTGATGTGGCTTGTGGTACAGGGGCCAATTTCAAACATATACAGAAAGCCAACAATCAGCTTGTCGTTTATGGTACTGACTTTTCAAGTGGCATGCTGAGAAAAGCCAAAAACTCAATTGAAAAGAACAATTGGACCAACATTACTTTGTTTCAGGCAGATGCCAGAGATTTAACACCTGAATTTATTAAGAAACAAAACATCCGGCATCAGGATTTCGATAGGATTATTTGTGTACTCGGCTTGTCAGTAATTCCCGATTGGAATGAGGTTTTGGATAAATTACTTTCACTTCTAAAGGATGGTGGAAAAATTGTGGTTGTAGATGTTTTTGCTGAAAAAAGAAATTTCAATACCTGGCTTGTAGAAAAAGTTGCCAGAGCTGATTTAGACCGAAAAATATGGCAAACACTAAAGGAAAAGACTGATAATTTTGAATATGAATACTTACCTGTTAAGGAAAGGAAAGTTGGAGGAAAACTATTTGCAGCAGTTGGGCACAAGCGATAAACACTTGATGTAACGGTACTCTGATGAAATGGAATATTTTGGTGGAGAATAAAAAAAACCCCCTGTCTTGCTAGCAGGGGGGGACTTACGTCACTACCAAAACCAATAAGCAAGAAAAATTATTATACAAATATATAAACGAATACCATGCCAAAAAGTCGAGCGAACGACTTTTCTTGACAAGATAAGGTTTATATTTGCTAAAAACTGAATGATATGAAATTACTGATTTGCTTCTTTCTTTTTGTTCCAGGTCTTGTTTTTGCCCAAAATCTGAACCTGGATATTGACAATGCTGTTATCACGTACGACCTTACAGATGAGGTAGATGAAGGAACCATTGGAGGTTTGAAAGCTGATATTAAGCTAAACCTTGATGATTTAGATAACTCTTCTATCAAGGCAAGTGTTGAAGTAGCTACTTTAACAACGCAAAACGAACAGAGAGATGGCAGCATCAGAGATGACGAAGGCCATTTTGACGGAAAGAATCATCCTTTGTTGTCGTTCGAGTCATCCAAAATTATTAAAACGGAGACTGGCTACATGGCCTACGGTAGTCTAACCATCAAAGAAATCACAAAAGAGATTAAACTTCCTTTTATCTATCAGGATAACAAAGTAATAGCACGAATGAAAATCCACACCGGCACTTATGAGGTATATGGAGAAGCTCCTGAAGATGAGGATGCCTTTAACGCCGTGATTAGAATTCAGATTCCAGTAAAATAATAATGACAGACAACTTAAACTCACATTTCGAAACAGCCCTTTCATATAATTCGTTTGTAAAACACTTTGAAGAGGTCATCGATAACCCTCCGGAAGGATACATCAACCATAAATACGTTAAATTAAATTGGTCGCGACATAAGCGATTAACTAAGAAAACAGAACTTTACAGACCTTTTGATCAATTCTCCGGAAAAGGCTTAAAAGTATTGGTGATTACAGAAGCCTGGTGTGGAGATTCGGCACAGAATCTTCCAATTATTCATAAAATATGTGAAGCTGCCGGCATTGAACTGAAAGTCGTTTTAAGAGATCAATCCAATCTTATTGAAAGTTTCCTGACAAATGGAGGGAAATCAATTCCCAAAGTTGTTTTTTTCAATGATGATCAAACACATCTTGCCCAATGGGGACCAAGACCAGAACCGGTTCAAAAGATGGTGTACGATAATAAAACCAGTGGAAATTTAACCTATGATGAACTGTCTCTTGTTATGCAGAAATGGTATAATCAGGATCAGTCAAAAACCTTACAAAATGAAATATTTAGTTTACTTAGCGAGCTGTAGCCTTTTATTGAGTGCATGCGGAGAGGAAGAAAAGAAAGATTCTTCTGAAGAGAGTGCAAACAAACCAAATGATCAAAAAGAACAGGTGGATGTTCAGGAAGACAAGGAGCCCGTGCAAGATCCTAAAACACCTGCGGTAAAGGATATTGATTATTTAATTGATGATATGGGCGTTGGGCCGGTAAAACTGGCCAGCACTTTGGAACCGGGAGATATTCCGGAAATGTACGCACTTGAAAGCAGAGAAACAGATTTGGGTGAAGGCGAAAAAGGCATCATCAAACTGTTAACCACAAAAGATGAAGACAAAATAATCTTGTCTTTCATGCAGGATTGTTCAGAAGGTGAAAACTGTGTTACTGATCAGATTTTTGTGAGCGACCCTAACTTCAAAACAGCCAGCGGCATTGGTGTTGGGAGTTCTATCAGTGATTTTAAGAAATACTATACACCAAAAACGGTGATTGGCAACGAGTATGGAAATGTCTACATCTATACAGAGGAAGTCCCAAATATTGGCTTTGAGGTATTGGGAATGGCAGATGTTTATCCGGGGAAAGAAATGTCAATGAGTGACATCACGGATGAGACATTGATTAGTAAAATCTACCTTTTTAGAGAGTAAGCTGAATTAGTCGTCTTTTTTCTTTTTCTTCTTTTTAGATACCTCATCGGCCTGGAAGAAGTAGCGCAGGTCTATGGAGAAGAAGTTACCTGTGTACCATGAAGTCGCACGGAACAGGTTCACATTGTCCGGACGGTAATCTATCTGAAATTGTGATATGTCATTAATTGGTCTGTGCAAAGATGCCCCCAGGTAGAAATAACCTGCATCCCTTGTTCTGTATTCGAAACCAATGTTTACAAGTAGGGAAAGTCCTACCCAGCTTTTACGTGCAGACTTGGCAGAAAAGAACAAATTCTCTGCGACCTTGGCCAGTTGTGTTGGGTATATATTAAATGACACACCGGCCAAGCTATTCATATACAAGTTCTCCCCTAGTTTCACATAGTAAAGGGCTTCAACCGGAACTTCATAGGTTTGCATCCCCATTGTGAAATTTGAAGTTTCTCTTGTGGAATCGTGCACTGCATTGATGGTGAAATTTCGCTTGATACTACTAATCCCGGTTTCCAAAGACCAGTGTTCTGTAAAGTTTCTTCTGATCAAAAAGCCGAATGAATGCCCCACATTATTCTCGAGAGTAGCAGATAAAATTTCACTTGTCAGATCAATGGTTTCCGTATTGAAAATTTCATTTGGAATGATGGGACGGTACTGTAATCCGAAAACGACATTATTGTTTTTATCTTTTTTCTTCTGTGCAAACGAGTGCTGCGTCAGACAAACAAAAGACAATAAAATCAACAAGTATTTCATTCCGTAAACCATTTTAACCAGTATAAATATGTCAATTATTTAACGAATTCTGGCGCTCATATTCTCAAATGTTCTAAAAACCAGCTAAAATGTAGTTATGAATTAGTGAAATGAGCAAACAGTAAAAAGCCGATTAACGCCAGAAAAACGATTACTACAAACCAGGCAATGCCCTTGTTTTTCATAAACGGTTTTCTATACCTTCCATGCGCTTCAAAATTGTAACGAATAGCTTCATCCAGTCTGGTTCTTCTAATGGCATAGAGTATTCTGGGACGTTTGTTCAATTCATCCTTATCCTTTTCAAACTTGATATTTCCTTCAATCAATTTTGACTCGAAGAATTCTGCCATGTCCTCCTGATAAAACATGAATACAGCATATTCCGGGTTTTCGGGATGCGGTAAATAATTCGTGAGTTGAATCAGTGGTTTATCCATTCTGTATAGTATTCTATTGGTCTTCTTTGTCCTTTTGGCCAATCAACATCCGGATACCCCACATACAGGAAGCCCATTACCTGATCGGATTCTTCCATATTAAGAAAAGCTTTAGTTTCTTCATGATAGGTCACTCCCCCACTTCCCCAATAAGATGCTATGCCGTAGGCTGTTGATACCAGGCACATATTTTGGACTGCACAAGCTACTGCGGCAATTTCTTCCATTTCCGGAATTTTCTCAGTATCCTGTCGCTTCATACACAAAGCTATCACAGCAGAACTGATCAAAGGTCTTTCCTTCAATTTCTCATACTTCTTCTCAAGAAAATTGTCGGTAGTTTTCTTGTATAATTCAGACTGAAAAGTGCTTAAACGTTCAAGTCCCTCATCTGTAAACACTTTAAACCTCCACGGCTGGGTCATACCATGAGTTGGCGCCCATTTGGCAGCATTTAGCATATCCTCCAGAATTTCTTTATGCACCTTTCTTGAAGAAAACTGCTCTGGTTTAATAGACCTTCTGTCTTTGATGACCGCCAAAATATCACTTAAATTATGTCTCATTCGTCTATAAAAAAGCCTTGTTTAATTGTCAATAAAAGCGGTTTATCGTATCTTCACATTATCTTGAATAACAGAAAAATACAGAAACCGGATATCGATTCAACAAATATAGCCAACGTTGGTTTGGTAGATGGTATTATTTATGTGATTTGTAAAGATAATATCTCAGTTGAGATGCGAGATCTCGAAATTATGTTCGAATATGTTGAGGAAATTTGTGGTTCGAACAAGTACCCATTTATAGTTGATACAGGCCTTAACAGTAAGATCAGTTCTTCGGGCAGACAATACATGGCAGATAAGTTCAGAAAATTCAGAACTTGTGAGGCGCTTGTTTGCCGAACATTTTACCACAGATTATTGGCGCAATTGTATATCACGGTCAACAGACCCCGAAATCCGATTAAGGTATTTGCCACAGTGGAAGACGCTGAAAAGTGGGTAAATTCCAGTTTTATCAGGGAATAATTATATTTATCTTTTTAAAACCAAACTTTATGCTTGCATTATATATCATCGGAGGTGTTGTTGCCTTAGTTGTAATCGTTGGAATGTTCCTCCCACGTAAGATTCACGTAGCACGCTCTGTAGTAATCAATGCCAAGCCGGAAGAGATCTTTGTGCATATCAATGACCTTAAGAATTTCATAGTTTGGTCGCCATGGTCTGAAAAAGACCCCAACATGGAACAAAAATTCTCTGGTGCAGATTCTGGTGTAGGTGCCATATACTCCTGGAACGGGAATAAAAAAGTGCGTACCGGAATTATGACAATCACAGAATCTCAGGAAAACAAACGTGTGAACACGTCTCTTGATTTTGGAAAAATGGGGATTGCACAAGCTTCCTGGATCATTGAAGAGAAAGACGACACTTCTAAGTTGATATGGACCATGGATACTGATATGGGGGCCGGACCATTTGGTCGTTACTTTGGACTTACTATGGATAAAGTTGTTGGTGGTGACTACGAACATGGCCTTAACAAACTGAAGGCTATGATTGAGAGTAAGTAAACACTTATGATTCGTTGCAAACCGTTTTTTTTATTCTTCATCATCTTCTCTCTTCTGCCTTCATGTAAGGAGTCTTCAGAGGATAATTCATCAAAGGAAGATGAGAAAAAAGCTGAGGTGCTTCTATTTGCCATTCGGGACTGGCAGATTTCTGACGTCATTGATGTCTATCAAAGTAGTGGAAACCAAGATAAATTAATCGCAGAAGCAGAAGACCAGGACATTCTTGAAAAGGGCTTTAAACTCTTCATTATAAACGATACCCTCATGAGTATTCTTGAGGGCCCTAAGCTATCTCACTATACATACACCTTTGATGTCAAAAGCATGACTTTTGATTTGCTGGAATTGAATAAAAAGACAAAAAAATCAATCGTCGTAAGTGACCTTGAGCAGGGACGAAGGGGTAAAATGATGACCATTGATTACAATGGCATTGCCAGCTATAAACTCACTGAAAATGGTACTCCATTGGTTGACGATACTGAGCATCCGTTTTACGTTAGCAATAATGAATGGCGTATTCCTGCACAGTCAGAAGAAAGTATCATTCAACTCAAGTCAAGGTTACTAAACCTTGTCAAACACAATGCTTTTATTCTGAAAACGGCTACCAAAAGAAGTTCCAGAATGGTTGATTTCACTTACTCAAACGGCCTTATTAGGATATACAATGGTGGAATTGGTGTCTTAGATTCAGATTACCTGCCAAGATACTGGAGAACCACCTTTTACAACGGTAAACAAGCCATTTTCGCCTACGACATTTTCAGGAACTATCTAAAAGCACTGAGATACCATGGCGCCCACGGTAAAGGTTGGGTTGAAACCGATTACAATATTCTAATAGCCCTGTATAAGTTTATTGATCAGGATATTAAATCTCACGGAGCTTAGCTTACTTCCATTTAATATTACATCCAATACTAGGTTTCTGATCTTCAGGAATGGGTTTTCCTTCAATGAGTAAATTCATGGCTCCGCGCAGATCTTCACCGTTAACCGGAAGTTCATTTCCCGGGCGGGAACCATCCATTTGTCCACGATACACACATTTCAATTCACTGTCGAACAGATAAAAATCAGGTGTACAAGCTGCATCATAGGCCTTAGCCACCGATTGGTCTTCATCATATAAATAAGGAAACGAAAACTCCTTTAAAACGGCCAATTCCCTCATTTTGTCTGGTGCGTCCTGAGGGTAATTTTCAACATCATTGGAGCTAATAGCCACAGTTGAAATCCCCAGTTCTTTGTATTCTGCGCATATAGTCACAAGTTCATCCAAAATGTGAATGACAAATGGACAATGGTTACACATAAAAACAACCAAAGTTCCATTGCTTCCTGTCATCTCAGACAGACTCAATTCGTCTCCTGAAGCAGTATCATATAAATTAAAATCCTGTGCTTGCGTCCCCAAAGGCATCATATTTGAAGGTGTTCTTGCCATATCTATCTCTTTAATTCTAAGTTAATCGTTATTTCGTCTTTCTCTATTTCCTGAACCACATCCGGATTGATCAGCCCTGCTGAAACTGCATCCAGGACAATGATTCCTTTCACAGATTTAAAACCATTGTCATCTTCCTCATAATCGTAGTCCACCTGCGCCATTACATCCTGATCTTTGATGTGAAGTATGGCCAAAGCCTCATCCCCTTTTTCAGCATTAAAATCGGTTAAGTTGATACTCGCTGTTGGATACTGTTCCACATCCAGGTAGTTTGGACCAATCAAAGACAAATGATCTGTGCTGTCTTTTTGAAGGGCCTTTAAACTTCTCAAATCTACCTTCACAATGGCGTGATACATACCATTCTGCTCGTAATAATTGGCCGAGACCACATCAAACTCGCCATCTGTGGTGAGGGATAGATTATTGACATTTAAGTCAATCTCTGTCTTGCCAATTTTAAAACTCGTTTCAGCATGCTTCAATTTTTTCTCACGTTCCCAGCTCAACTTTGCATCACAGGCTTTTAAATCGATTTTAGGAGTTGTGTCCTCCTTTTCAGAAATGGTGGACTCATCTTTCGATTCATTTTTCTCTTCTGATTGACTGCTTCCACAAGATTGAAAAAGCGCCACAATTAGCATTATCCAAACAAGTTTCATTTCCTAGTTTTACTTAAATTTACAAATATGAGGCATTTCATACCACTACTTCTTCTGATTTCTTTTAACAATGCGTTTGCGCAAGAGAAAGACTCTGTTTTCATCAGGCAAATTTACGATGAAGCACTACTCAGAGGTGAATCTTATCAAAATTTAGAAGATTTATGTAAAGGTGTAGGCAACAGATTGACGGCCTCTCCGGGAGCTGACAAGGCTGTGGAATGGGGTAAAAAGCTGCTGGAATCTTACAATTTTGACAAAGTCTATCTTCAAAAAGTAATGGTCCCTCATTGGGAACGTGGCACCAAAGAAAGTGCCTGGTTTACAGATAAAGATGGTAACAGGCGAAAGATTAACATCCTGGCTTTGGGAGGTTCTGTGGCCACAGAAGGCACACTTGAAGCTGAGGTAATTGAAGTAAAAACATTTGAAGAACTTAAAGAAATGGGGCGATCTAAGGTGGAAGGCAAAATTGTCTTCTTTAACCGAGCCATGGATCCTAAAAACGTGAATACCTTCAGATCATACGGTGGTTGCTACGACCAAAGAGGTTATGGTGCCATTGAAGCTTCTAAACTGGGAGCTGTTGGTGTTTTGGTAAGATCACTGTCTCTCAAAATCGATTATTTCCCGCACACAGGAAGTATGCGTTATGAAGAAGGTACAGACAGAATTCCGGCTGCCGCGATTAGCACCAGAGATGCCTATTTTCTTAAAACCGCAATCAACGAAGGCAAGGTTGTGGTGGACATGCAGCTTAATTGCAAGATTCACCCGGACAAAGAATCTTACAATGTCATTGCCGAAATGACGGGAAGTTCGAAGAAAGATGAAATCATTTTAATTGGTGGTCATTTAGACTCTTGGGATGTGGGAGAAGGTGCACATGATGATGGTGCTGGTATTGCCCACTCAATTGAAGCATTCAGGATTTTGAAAGCATTGGGTTACAAACCTAAAAGAACTATGCGTTGCGTGCTTTATATGAATGAGGAGAATGGTAATATGGGTGGGAAAACCTATGCGAAGGAAGCTGAGAAAGCGAAAGAAATTCATCATGCTGCTTTAGAATCAGACAGAGGTGGATTTACACCGAGGGGTTTCTCTTTGGATGGAACAGAGGCTCAGGTTGAAAAACTTCAGTCATTCGCAGAACTTCTAAAACCATACGACCTTCACATATTTGAGGCAGGCTATGGTGGTGTAGACATTGGTCCATTGAAAAACGGGAGTGTTGCACTGATCGGTTTCATTCCTGATTCTCAACGGTATTTTAACCACCACCATGCACAATCGGATGTGTTTGAAATGATCAATCAACGTGAATTGGAATTAGGGTCGGCTGCCTGTGCCAGTCTTTTATACCTCATAGATCAATATGGCATCAATTAGTTTTAAAAAGAAAATCCTGTTAATGGCCTTGCTTACGGTGACGGCCTTTCCTTTAGTAGGGTTTATTTTAGGCTACTTTGCACTTGACAAGTCTATACCGGAATTCTTTGTTCTAAAAGAACATTTGGCTTTTAATCTGGTATTTGGAATAAGTACCGGACTTGTATTCGGTTATTTGGCCAGATACATTGTCAATCTCAGTTTCATGTCTCAGGTCAAGAAGAATTACGGACGCTTGTTTGCCGGAATGAAAATCAGCGCACTGGATGTTTGGTTAATTTCCATTTGTGCCGGTGTGGGCGAGGAGATTTTTTTCAGAGGTGCGTTACAACCATTAATGGGCGTTTGGATTACAAGTGTGGTTTTTGTGGCCGTTCACGGGTATTTAAATCCGTGGGATTGGCGAATCAGTATTTATGGGGTGATCATGACTGGCTTTATCATTGTGATTGGCTTCATGGCAGATCATTTAGGATTGCTTTCCGCCATCATAGTTCATACGCTAATTGATGTCATCCTTCTTAATCAGTTAAAAGGCTACATGGATTCGCAAGAAACTCATTCTCAGACAATAGAAGAAATTGACGAAATTTCAGATCAATGGGAAGATAATCTGTCTGATACTTAACATTCCAATTTTAGAATATAATTTCTTTTTACGGTCTCGTTTTTTTGTCTAATTTTATTATCTGGTAAAATATTGAGGCTGTCTCAACCTTATATGATACTTTTTCATAATTGTCTACCGCCATTTCGAAAGATTTGGCGGTTTTTTTATGAAACAATGCAAGGGGTTTAATTATACATTTGTCGAGTGGGAAAGGATCGAATTTATACAGGGCAGTTTTGGAGATTGAGCTTTAGTGCGTTATTCTTTATCACAAGTTTCAGTGCAATCATGCCTGAACTCAACAACATCATGAGGGATTTTAAAGCTGATGATCAGGCCCTGGGATATCCAATTCAGTTCTTTACTCTTGCAGCTCTCATTTCCAGACCTTTTAGTGGCAAATTGGTAGATTCAATTGGACGAAAACCTGTGATTGTTTTTGGCGCCATTGTATCCCTTTGTTGTGCCCTACTCTACAATTTTGTGGGTGGTGTTTTTGCCTTTCTTGTAATCCGGTTTATTCATGGTTTTTCAACGGGATTTACACCGGTTGGCAACACGTCTTATATTGCGGACATTAGTCCGATTAGCAGACGCGGTGAGGCTATGGGAGTATTGGGAATGGTGGCAAGTACCGGTTTTGCCTTAGGCCCCATCCTGGGTTCTGTCATCACAGATTTGTATGACCGTCACGTTTTGTTTTATACTATGATGGGCTTGGCTGCCACAGCTATTTTACTAGTGTACTCACTTCCGGAGACGAAAGCTGACACCTCTCGTTTTGGCCTGAAACATCTGAAGATTCACAAAGATGATTTCTTCGATAAAAAGGTCCTGATACCTTTCCTGATTATGTTGTTTACGATCTTTTCTTTTGGTTGTATGAATGTGATCATATTCGATCAGGCTTTGGCCACGGGATTCGATGAATCGAATAAAAGTATCTTTTTCACTATTAACATTGCTACTTCTCTGTTGGTGCGATTCTTCGCTGGGAAACTGTCGGACAGATACGGCAGACGGAACGTGATGATTCTTGGAACTTTCTTTACCCTGGCTGGACTATTTACGCTTTCGGAAGCAGATAGTAAAGGCATCTTTCAACTGGGAGCCATTTTTTATGGTCTGGCTTCCGGATTTAACTCGCCTACTATATTCGCGTGGGCAATGGACCTGGCAGACAAAAACAAAGTTGGTCGTGCCATGAGTACTATTTTCATTGCTGTGGAAATAGGCATATTTTTGGGATCATGGGTTGCCGGAATCGTGTATAACAATTCCATCGAGAACATTCACTTTGTCCACTTAACAGCTATGGGGTTCGCAGGATTAGCTATGCTGACTCTGCTACTTACAAGGAATACGCCTCCTCCTACTGAACAGTAACTACAAGATACTTAGAAGCCGACCAGAATGATTTGGCATCTTTGATCTTAAGAACATGAGAACCATCACCTTCAACCAATTCGTAAGATGAAGAAGGATGAGAAGTCACCAATTCAGGTTTCTTACCCATCAACTCAATTTCACTGGTTTGAGTGATGTCAATCTTTTGGAAGTAGTCGCTATTGAAATCTGCGCTTAACTTACTTGAACCACCAAGTCCAATAAAACCACCTTCCTTGGTAATGACATTGTTTTCCTTAAGTTCTTTTTTGGTTCCATATGCGTAATAAGCAGTGTTCAAATCATCTGTTAAATCTTCTACCTGATCAGCGGCTACCAAATAATCGTCAAACAGATTTGCGTAATCGTGGTCTATTGCGTCCAATTGATTCTTAAGCGCCTGGTTTTCTTGCTCAGACACCATCAACTGATTATTCAATGATTCAACCAAAGCGCTCAAACTTTCTATGGTTGCATTTTTGTCGCCCAACTCAGATTTCGCCTTACTCAAAGCCGCATTCAGAGCAGCGATTTTAGCCGCATTTTGTTTTTGAAGGTCACTCAAAGCAGTGATCTCTGTTACAATGTACTGCTTAGGGTCTTCATCCAATTCAGGATTCATCCCAACTTTTCTGATCTTTCCCCTTTCATACGAAATCTTAGATAAATTCTCCGTAATCTCCTGAATCAGGGTTGCACTTTCAGACAAAGCAGCTGATTGCTGATCCAATTGCATTTTTAGGTCTTCATTCTCCTGCTTAAGAGCTGCCAGGTCTCCTGATTCATTTGAGGAACCTTGTTCTTTAGAATCTGGCTCAGAATCAGATGTTTCCTGATCCTCTCCACATGAAAACAATAATAAACTGATTGGTAATGCGATTAAAAACTTCTTCATTGGTGCGATTTTTGAACAAATCTAAGAATCAAACACTAAAAAACACGCAGAAATCTATTTTTTGCCCTTAAACAGTTATTTTTGACCAAAGTCTAAATATTATGAAGCATTTCTTAAGCCTTATTTTTGTACTTACCCTAAGTACGTTTGCCAAGTCTCAAAGCATTTCTTATGAGTTAGGCATGCCGGAACCACACACGCATTACTTTGAGGTAGGCATGAACGTAAACGATTATAAGGTATCCTACTTTGATGTAAAAATGCCGGTTTGGGCTCCTGGATCTTATCTGATCAGGGAATTCGCTAAAAGTGTGGAAGATGTGAAAGCGACTGCCGGTGGTAAAGACATTGAAGTTAAAAAGATCAATAAAAATACGTGGCGCGTTTTCAATAAGAAGAAAACAGACGTTAAAATCACGTACAAAGTTTATGCTTTTGAGCTATCCGTAAGAACATCATTTATTGATATGTCGCACGCATACTTGAATGGAACGAGTGTTTTCATGTACGTAGACAATAAAATTGGTGTGGGTGGTGAATTAACCATCAAACCTTACAAAGACTGGAAAGAGATTAGTACAGGAATGCCAATTGTTGATGGCAACAAGTGGAAACGTTCATTTGAGAATTACGATATTTTAGTAGACTCTCCTATCGAGATTGGAAATCAGGAAATTTTCACCTTTGATGCTGCTGGTGTGAAACACACGGTTGCCATGTATGGTCAAGGAAATTATGACGTAGAACAACTGAAAAAGGACATGGCCAGAGTAGTGGAAAGCTGTACCAATGTCTTTGGTTTCAATCCGAATAAAGAATACACTTTTATCATTCACAACCTTACTGTTGGAAGTGGAGGTTTGGAGCACTTGAACTCTACAACTTTGCAGGTAGACAGATGGACTTATAAGGATAAAAAATACAAAGGCTTCCTTAGCCTGGTAGCTCATGAGTACTTTCACTTATGGAACGTTAAGAGAATTCGTCCTGTAGAATTAGGCCCATTCAACTATGAAGAAGAAAACTACACAAGTCTGTTGTGGATCATGGAAGGTTTCACAAGTTATTACGATGAATTACTATTGTTAAGATCCGGATTCTACGATGAGGACAGATATCTGAATAAACTAACCGGAACCATAACCAGAGTTGAGAATCAACCAGGAAACAAAGTATTGCCGTTATCTGAATCTAGTTTAGATGCGTGGATTAAATTATACCGTCCAAACGAGAACTCTTATAACACCACCATTTCATATTACTCAAAAGGTTCTTTGGTGGCTGCTATGCTGGATTTAGAGATTATCAATGCCACAAACGGAGAAAAATCTTTGGATGATGTGTTGATCTACCTTTACAAAAATTACCACGAAAAGGCAGGAAGAGGTTTCAACGAGCAAGAAGCAAAAGCTGCCATAGAAAAGGTAGCCGGGAAGAAGATGGACGATTTCTTCAACCAACATATCTATGGAACCGAAACAATCGATTACAACGCTTTCTTCAAGCATGTTGGAATTGAGATTAAGGACCTCAACAAAAACAAAAAGAAACCTAGTTTGGGTGCCAGAACATCTGATCAGCATGGGAAATTGGTAGTGAACTCAGTTACAAGAAACACAACCGCTTATGAAGGTGGATTGAATGCTAAAGATGAGATTTTGGCCATCAATGGAAATAGAGCCACTTCTAAGAATTTGAAAGATTTGATTGAACTAAACAAAGTTGGAGACAACATCAAGGTGCTTATAGCCAGAGACGGTATTATTATGGAATTGAACATGAATTTGTTGGCAGATCCTTCGGTTAACTATACCATGTCTGCGCGTTCCGATATCAACTCAGACAACAGAAGAAACCTGCAAAAGTGGTTGGTTAAGAAGTAATTTAATTAGCCAAATAACTGCTTTTCATGTACATTAGATGAAGAATCTTTTGGCATGAGTGACACCAATATTTCCATTTCTGAAGAAGTAGAACAACTGTTCAAACAGGAGTACGGTAAACTGGTATCCATTCTAACCAAGACATTTGGACCTTCTAATATTGAATTGGCTGAAGACGTGGTGCAAGAGGCCATGATGGAAGCCCTCAATCAATGGACAGAAGAAACGATCCCCAATAATCCTGTAGGTTGGATTTATAAAGTAGCCAGAAACAAGGCACTCAATATTCTTAACAGAGACAAATACAAAAGGGAGCATGCTTCTGAGTTGTCTCATAGTTTACGCGAACTTGAAAATGAACCGGCTTTTGAAAGAATCTATACCGACAAGGAAATTGCCGATGACCAATTGAGGATGATCTTTACCTGTTGTCACCCGGCTATTTCATCCGATTCTCAGGTAGCCTTAACTCTTAAGACTCTATGCGGTTTTAGCATTCCCGAAATCGCAAAAGCTTTTTTAAGCAATGAAGAGAACATCAACAAGCGACTTGTAAGAGCACGAAAAATGATTAAAGACGCCAATGTTGCTTTTGAAGTCCCTAGTGGACAAGAGCTTGAACAAAGGCTTCCCAGTGTTTTAGAAACGATTTATCTACTGTTTAACGAAGGCTATGATGCAAGTTCAGGCGACCAATCAATTCGCTATGAATTGTGCGAAGAAGCCATCAGGCTTGCTGAAATCATCGTTTCCAACCCGACGGTGGAGTCTTCAAATTCATACGCACTTCTTGCTTTAATGACCCTAAATGTATCTCGCTTTGACTCGAGAACGGACGAATCCAATAACCTACTCGATTTAGAAAGTCAGGACAGAAGTAAATGGAATCAGGACCTCATCAAAAAAGGATTGTACTATCTGGAGTTTGCAGCAGCTCAAAGAGAAATATCTATTTACCATATTTTGGCCACCATTTCGGCTCATCACTGCACTGCCACCACCTATGAATCAACCGACTGGGAGAGTATTCTGTCTCTTTATGATATGTTGATAGAAATAGACAAGTCGCCAATTGTGCAGCTTAACAGGGTAATTGTGCTCTCCAAGGTCAGCGATCCTAAAACGGCATTAAAACAACTGAATAACATTAAAAACAATTCTGTTTTTCAATCCTACCTCCCCTATTATACCACCAGGGCTGAGCTCCATTTTGAGAACAATGAAGTCTCACTTGCCATTGACTTACTGAATCAGGCTTTAAAACTGACAAAAAAAGAACAACACAAAACACTTATAAACAATAGATTACATCATTACGAAAAGAAAATTTGATTTTTTTTTGATTTCAATGTCCCTTTTGTCCTTTTCTATTTGACCTACTGATGTAAACACGATTACTAATCATTTAAGAATTTAAATTATGCAAGAATTTATGATTTTCATCAAAACGAAAGGCGATCATTTAGAAGGTGCAACGCCTGAACAACAGCAAGCTCACGTGCAAAAAATTGGTCAATACATGAGTGGTCTCATGGAGTCTGGAAAACTTAAATCTGCTCAGCCATTGGATATGCAAGGGGCGATTATTCACGGCAATAAAGGCGTTTTTAAAGACGGACCTTTCAACGAGTCTAAGGAAGTGATTGTAGGTTACTTTCATGTAGTGGCTGAAAACCTGGAAGAAGCTGTGGCGATAGCTAAAGCCAATCCCATGTTTGAAGATGCGGAGGGCACCATTGAGGTGAGACCAATTAAACAAATGGACGGAATCAACTAAAAACTAAAAATGATGAATCAAGATAGAAACATAGCTTATGACGGGCAATGTGCATTTGCAGTGAGCACAGGAAAAACGGATGTCAAAGGTGGAAAACACAGCTCTACGGTAGATGGTAAAACCTATCTCTTCTCAAATCCGATTGCAAAAATGTTGTTTAAACTGCTTCCTAATCGCATTGAAAAAGCAAACAAGGTTTGGAAGAATAAGTAATTCATACTGGTCATTACAAAAAGGCTAAGACGTTCTCTTGGCCTTTTTTTGTACCTCATTGGTCCGAAAACCTCTTCCAAACACTCATTACAAAGTACCTTTCCAAGTCTCTCGGGTGTCCTTCAGATCATTTCTCGATTGTCGGAATTTCTTCTCACATCCTTTAATCATCGTTTCACTACCATTTAATCAAAGATTTACCCTAGTTGATCAAACAAGTATGCCTGCATACAACTTTTAAGACCTCTACCCCGTTTATATAACAGAAGCACCCGGGAAAAGTGACAAAATGTTTAACCCGTTGTCTGATTGACAGAAGTACAAAATTTCACAACAGGACAGCACAAAACCAATCATTATGAGAACGAACACCTATCAAGAGTTTATTTTTTGGACAACAATTACTTTTTACGGCATTTTAGTCTTTACCCTCCTAAGTTAACGCTTAGAATGCTTTATCCTTGCACGCAAAGAGCCGCTCTACCAAGCGGCTCTTTTCAGTTTTATATATTTCGGAAAATAGCTTAACCTTCTACTGTGGCCTTGTAACCGAACAGTTCATGATGCTTGATGGAGTTTGATACTATCTGAGGCACCATTTCTTCCCAACCTTCTTTTCCTTTTCTAATCATATCTATCACCTTGTCGGAATAAATGTGAAGCAAATCTTCATTAGCTCCTTCAATTCCTTCCATACGGTTGTTAAGTCTCATATGATCGTAAAGTCCCTGCATTTTTGGAGTCACCTCCAGATTATCGCAGGTAAGAATGCTGTTTGCGTCATCTCCAATCTTTATGGCCGGGTACACATATAATTTGGCATTTCCTCCAAAGCCCATTCCAAAGGCCTGTAGAATTCCTCCTGGCAAATTATTGTAATAGGACTTATCAAATATCGTCTCCAGGCTGTAAATACCAAGTATCACACCAATCTTTTGTTTCCTGGTGAGCTGAGATAAATACTCAACCACTTTGTAATATTTCACATAATTCGAGATGAGAACCGTTTGACCTAAACTTCCCAATAGCTGAGCTCTGTCAAGGAAATTCTGATCGTCAATATCGCCATCAGATTTCAAATCCTTCAGTGTCAACTCAAACAGTGTGGTCACCTTTTCAGGATCAACGTCATGCTCATTTTCGAACTGACGTAATCCGCAATTCAACATGTCGAAATTAACCTTGGTTGGTGGATGGAAACGTCCTCTTAACAACAATACATTCTTCTTATAAAGTGCCGCGGATGGTTGAAGTACTTTACCATCCGGATCGAACATGGTCGCATCCGTCATACCATTCTTCACCAACCTCAATGCTATCAATCTGTTATTGACATGATCCAGTTCCGGACCGGACATCCTCATCATATCAATCTCAATTCTTTCTCGGTTCAAACGATCACACAGGGCATTCAAAAAAGTATCCAAATCTTCATTGATTTGGTAAAATGCCGCATACATCAGGTTCACTCCTAAAATACCAATGGCTTCCTGTTGCCATGCATTGCGTGTGTCGTTCATCTTAACGTGCATCACAATGTCATTTGGCTCACTTTCCGGAGTTAATTGAAATCTCAGGCCAATCCATCCCTGTCCTTGATTTGTTTTGTGATAATTCAGTGCTTCAACTGTATTACAAAAAGCGAAAAATCTGCTATTCTCAGTTCTTTCAGGCAATACTTCCTTCAAAGCTTCAAACTCAACATCCAACATGGTGTTTAACCTGTCTTCACAAACATAACGCTTACATTCTCCATAGATGGTGTCACTCACCTTCATGTCGTAAGCAGATCTTGAAGAAGCAATGGTTCCTGAGCTACCTCCCGCTCTAAAGAAGTTAGCAGCTACCTCCTGCCCTGCTCCAATCTCATTAAAACTACCGTAGATAGTTCCATCTAGATTAATCCTCAATGCCTTCTCCTCAGTACTTAATCTGTGTGTTTCCATATTGCCTTTAAGCTGTTTCAGTATATGAATATAATACAAATTTAAGGGAAAGTGCCTGCGAAAGGCAAACCTTTTATTATTAAATTAGACGCACAAATAAAAACCATGGATAAGTACATCAAAGAGCTCATATCAAACAACGATACAGTCATTATTCCAAAATTTGGCGCCCTGCTGGTCACGGTCAGTGGCAAAGGTATCATCATGTTTAATGAACATTTGAAATTCAATGATGGCTTACTTGTAGGACATGTATCTAAAACTGAAGGTATTGATAAGGATGAGGCTCAGAAAATGGTAGATGAGTATGCCTACAAAATCATGGGAGATCTTGATACAGGCGAACCATATAGCATTGATGGTTTAGGCGCTTTTTTCAAGGATGGTAAAGGAGAAATTCAATTCAACCAATACAGAGATGATGAAGCCGCTGCGGCACCTACACCTGTTGAAGGAGACAAGGAAGCTGAAAAGAAGGCAGCTGACGAAAAAGCCAAAGCAGAGAAAGAAAAACTAGAAGCCGAGAAGAAAGCCGCTGACGAGAAAGCCAAAGCGGAGAAAGAAAAACTGGAAGCTGAAAAGAAGGCAGCTGACGAAAAAGTCAAAGCAGAGAAAGAAAAACTAGAGGCCGAGAAGAAAGCCGCTGACAAGAAAGCCAAAGCGGAGAAAGAAAAACTAGAGGCCGAGAAGAAAGCCGCTGACGAGAAAGCCAAAGCAGAGAAAGAAAAATTAGAAGCTGAGAAGAAAGCCGCTGACGAGAAAGTCAAAGCGAAGAAAGAAAAACTAGAAGCTGAAAAGAAGGCAGCTGACGAAAAAGCTAAAGCGGAGAAAGAAAAACTAGAAGCCGAGAAGAAGGCGGCTGACGAGAAAGCTAAAGCTGAAAAGAAAGCTGCCAAAAAGGAGAAGAAAGCTAAAGACGACAAGAAGAAAAAGGACGATACCAAAGTAGCTGCCACTTCAGAGGATGAAGCTCCAATCACTGAGGTGCCAGATCTTACGAAAGAAGCGGCCCTTGCCAAGGAGATCTCCAACAAAGCAAAGCCGAAAAGCACCTCACCAGAAGTAAGTAAGGATAAAGAGGCTCCTAAAAACACGCTTAAAGAAAAGAAAAGCGAGTCGACTGAAAAACCAGAGAAGAAAGAAGAAACACCAGTTGTTCCTAAACCTGACAACACGACTCCAAAAGCTGATTCTGATAAATCTAAGACCGGCATTAATCCAATGGATCATGTGGCTCCGCAAGCGGAAGAAGTTGAATTGCCACCAGCATCTGTAGAGAAACAACCAAAGAAGAAGAAAAAACGATTGGGTGTTCTCATATTATTGTTGCTCCTAATTGGTTTGGGAACTTTTACAGCGCTCAAGTTTGATTTGGTTCAATCGTGGTTTGATGGAGGAACTGAAG
Source organism: Parvicellaceae bacterium (assembly GCA_965230535.1). Lineage (GTDB taxonomy): Bacteria > Bacteroidota > Bacteroidia > Flavobacteriales_D > JAUILH01 > JAUILH01. Next base: position 520,764 of record OZ246010.1, read on the forward strand.
CTTCTGCAGAAGACAAACCAAAAGAAGAAGGTAAAGACAATGAAACTGCTCCGGATGAAGATGAGGTTGTAGAACCTGGTGACCTTGAAGATGAAGCTACAGATCCCGATGAGCTCGAAGATGAGTCGACTCATGAAGAAGATGAACACGCCAATGAGGATACAGAACAAGAAGATGGTTCTGAAGACGGTTCTGACAATACTGAATCTGAAGACACTGAAAACACTCAACCTGAACCAGAGCCAAATCCGGAGCCGGAAGTAACTCCTGAACCAGAGCCAGCTCCACCAACACATGCCTCTGCCGGCGCATCAGGTCAATATCACTTAATTGCCAGTGCTTTCAGAAGCGAGAGCAATGCAGACACTTATGTAAACGAACTTAGAGGCATGGGATTCTCCTCTGCAAGTAAACTAGGGAAGGTTAACGGTCTTTATCAAGTGGCTGCAGGTTCGTATAGTTCTATGTCTGATGCGAAAGCTGCTCTGACTGATGCCAGAAACAAAACCGGCAAAAGTGTTTGGATAATGAAATATTAGTAATGAGTACCACTTCTTTAGTTATAGCTGGCTTTGTCAGCGTGATATCCAGCTACTTAATTGCCGATAAATTTCACCGTCAAGGTTATCCTTTTTGGAAGACATTTATCATGGGAAGTCTGGCCCTCTTCGGCATCATTATTATGTTTATGAGTGCGGCTAATGGAAAGGGCAATTAGTTACCCAAATAGTATTTAAACTCTGTATTTTTACTCACCGGATATCCCTGTCCCGGAAGCATGTGCAAACCTTTGATCAAGGTTACCTTGTCTCCGTTTTTGTCACTTTCCTTAATTGATCCCAAAAACTGAGGTGCATAAACGAAAGTTTTCGATTTCACCATCTCTACTCCATTATCTGAATAGTATTCCAAATCTGCAGGCTTGAGTTTTAAGTTCTTAGGATCATCCAATAAGATGGTGCGCTCATTGATGACACCATTCGCATCAGATAAGGTTGCCACCACATAGACTTCCTGGCGCGATTTATCCTTCAATTTATCTTTGAGTGGAATGGAAGCCAGTACATTGGCGGCCGACTTTTGAAGATTAGCGGTTTCTCTAATTCCAATAATCTTATTGCCATCAAAATCATAAAACACAACAGACAGTTTTGCACTCATGTTTTTAATGGAATCGTTGACTGCGAAAAGTACCAGAAAATCTTCATGGACTTCTTCAATGATTTGAACAGGATTCATCAAACTCTGAATCACACCGAATACAGCTTTGGAATTGTGCTGATGATCCAAAGCACTCCAGGATGCTCCCGGCCAACAATCATTTGCCTGCCACATCAAGGTTCCTGCACATTCAGGTTTTTTCATTCTATGAGCGAGAATGGCTTTTTCCATGGCCAAAGCTTGTAATAATTGTGAAACGTAGGCTTTGTTTTTCGGAGCGACCTCTCCAAAATAAGCCAACATTTGCTTAGAAATTTCCTGATCTCCAATGTAGCTCTTTTGTCGACCTTTTAAGCTCTCGTAATCTCCATTAAATTTGGGATCATATAAGGATAAAACATTGTCTGAAGGATAACTTTGAAAACCATATTCAGACACAAATCGTCCCACGTTATCTTTATATGCTTTGATGTCTTCCTTTCCATGCCAAACACCCCAATAGTGCAGAGATCCTGATTTCAAATCACCATTTGGTCCCCAATTACTCAATGGAGACGTTTCCGTATAACTGGCAGAGGTATTCGCTTCAACCATAGCTGGTAAAATCTCATTAAACAGCTTTTCGTAAGATGCCATCATGCGCTTTTTGGTCTTACCGCTCATTTTGTAGCTTGATTGCCATCCCCAGTTTTTCCACGCCACATCAATTTCATTATTTCCATTCCAATGCACTATGCATGGATGGTGCGCCAATCGTTTGGTTTGATAATTTGCTTCCTGAGAAACGGCCTCATAAAACTTTTCATTATCCGGATAGGTGGTATTTGCAAACATAAAGTCCTGCCACACCATAATTCCCTGTTTATCACAATATGTATAAAACTCTTCACGTTCGTAGCTTCCTCCTCCCCATACTCTGAGCATATTGACCCCAGTTGTTTTTAGTTGCTTGAAAAAAGCATCATAATCGGCCGAACTTACCTGAGACAGGTCAACATCCATTGGTACATAGTTCATTCCTCTGGCATATGCCTGATAACCATTTATCTTAAAATAAAATGAGGTTCCGAATGCATCTGCTTCACGTATCAATTCAGCTTCACGTAATCCGGTAGTCACGGTTTTGGAATCCACCAGATCGCTCCCAAGAAACACCTTGATCTCAAACGTATATAAATCGGGCTCTCCCATTCCATTAGGCCACCATTTTTTAGGTATAACCACTTCAAAATCTACCTTACCAGTTTCTCCGTTAAAGTTCCCTTCTCCTGATTTTTCGTTTTCCGTTACATTTTGAATGTTGACTTTAAAGTCTCCCGGCTGACTCATTTGAATCTGAGCGCTCAATTGAGATTTCACCGCACTGAGGGTATTCATTTTAATCAGACAAGACTGAATTTTTGCTTTTTGCACCAATACCAATTTAGGCACGCTGTATATACCGGTTGTGATGTGCTTAGGTGCAAAATCCCATCCAAATTGAAGCGCAGGTTTTCTAAAAAACGGACTGATTTTATGTTCTGTTTGATCATTGTCTGCCGGAAAACCATACCCTTGCTCGTCCAATAAAGTTTGCCCTGTTTCGGTCCATGACTTACACCAAATTCTCAATGTATTCTTTCCCTGTATTAGTTTGTCTTGCTTTAGATTCCTGATAAAAGGCACAAAAGGAGTCATATGTGTTCCAATTGATTCTCCATTCAAAAACAATTCTCCAACGGCATCCAATTCCTCAATCTCTAGCCAAATTTCTGCACTTGTTAATTGTGCTTCCGACAAATCAAAACTCGTTTCAAAATACCAGAACCTGTTCTCCAAAGCTTCCAGTTGGGATTCGTAATCATTGGAAAAACGGTTTAATTCAGGAACTTCCTTTGTAAGAATTGACTGCACTGAAGCGGGCATTTCTGCTGAAGCGACTGCAACTTCTTTGTAATCCAGCAAATCCCATTTTTGGAGCACTAATTCTTCATTTTGAGCATGGAGTTGCCCAACGAGACTAAGCAATAAAAGACTGAAGAATGTGCTTTGCAGTTTTAACATCTTGCGTTGAAGTTAACTTAATTTTTCCATTGTCCGGGTCCGTTATGTTTTTTGAAAAACTGCCGTGAATTCGTTTTAATCCGCTGGCTTCAATAAACGTCCCAACATTATGAACGGTTAATCCACTCCCCGCCAACAATGCAATTCTATTGCCAAACTCTGCATGCAAGGTTTTCATCAATTCCTGAGCTTCAGGCACAGTGGCTTCTCCTCCGCTGGTAAGCACCTCTTCTACCCCATTGTCAATCAGTACTTTTATAGATTCTGTAAGATCTACACTTTCATCGATTGCTCTATGGAATACCAATTTTTTGTCTCCAACCGCTTCCTGGATTTGTTTGAGTTGATGAACATTGACTTTCAACTCTTCTGTGAGTGCACCAAACACAAAACCTTCGATGGCCTCAGTATCGAATAGGTCTACCTGTTGAAGCATCAACTTCATCTCTGCATTCGAATAACAAAAATCACCCGCTCTAGAACGGATCATAACATGGATGGGAATGTTGGAAAAGCTTCTGATTTCATGAAGGAGCGATAATTCAGGAGTCAGACCACCGCTAAACAAATCGGCACACAGTTCCAGGCGATCTGCCCCTCCTTCAATGGCATTTTTTGCCGAATCAAGATTATCAATACAAACCTCCAGCATTATTCCAGGATTATTTCGTCAATAAAAATCCAGGCATCTTCACCTGCTGCTTCATGCCAGTGTGGTACTTTTCCTACGTTTTTGACTTTGAAGCGAAATTCCTTCACCATTCTTGTGTCAAACTCCACTGATCTCTTTTCGATTGACTGACCTCTTTTTTCATGGTCTGCCTCATTAAACGAGCCTTTCAACACGTCAGATTTTCCAGTCTCTTCATTTGGGATCTCTATTTCGTAGTTGTCCGGGAAAAAGATCCATGAGTTCGTATACTGGTAAAAAGCAAAGCTGATTTTGGACAGCTCAATTGGTTCATCAAAAGAAATCAAAACGTTCATATCATTCCCCCAATAGCCTTGCCAGTTACCATCTTTAAAATTTAATGTACCTGTTTTACCATCAAACAAATCACCAGAGAAGTAATCGTAAAACGTGCCGGAATTCAGATCGTAAGACACATTTAAGTTCTTTACCGACAAGCCTTTGTGGTACACATATTCCTGCTCATATACTTTCCATACCTGATGGTTGCCTCTCATAGCTCGAGCCTTCAAGACCTTAGATTGACCTGATTCCAACTCTAACTGTCCGTCCCAGCTATCCCATTCATTGGAATTTTTCAACTCCAAAGTATAGTCTCCTTTCAATTCAGCTTCTACCTGCAACTTTCCCTGATAATTCATGCCAGAATTTAAGACAAACGGAACTTGATCTGGCCCATAATTAACGCCCATGCTATCCAAAAACTGGTAATGTCTGTTGAGACGTTTAAAGAAATTGGCTTCATCTCTTTCCTCCGTCCAAAATGCTTCACTTGCGGCCAATAATCGTGGAAAAACCCGTTGATCCAGAGTGGATTCATCCGGTATACGTTCAGACCACACATTGACCTCTCCGCCTTTTATCAATTCTTCATCATACTCATACCCTGCATCCGACATGAGGTAGAAATTGTACAGTTTAGGAACATCAATGTTATCTATGGAATAATCCAAATAACAGTGAGAAGTGGGCGACATGATAACACCTCTGCCCTTTTCTGCAGCTTCCCATCCACTTTTTTGATTGCGCCATACCTGGACAATTGCACTGGAATCTAATCCAGGATTCAAAATTTCATCCCAGCCAATAATGGTTCGACCTTTGGTTTTAAGGTAGTCTGCCATATGATTAATAAACCATGCCTGAAGTGCTTCAAAGTCTTCTAAATTATGTTGCTTGAGCAGATTTTGACAATATGCACTTTCCTCCCAACGAACTTTTGGAGCCTCATCTCCTCCAATGTGGATGTATTGAGATGGAAACAACTCACACACCTCATCCATCACATCCTCCAGAAAACGAAAAGTAGTATCTGTAGGACAATAGATGTCTTTGAAGACGCCCCAATCTGTAGCGACTTCAAAAGGACCTTCTGTACAGGCCAAATGCGGATAAGCCGCCAAAGCCGCTTGCGAGTGCCCCGGCATTTCTATTTCAGGAACAATGGTAATTTGTCTATCGGCAGCATAGGCCACTATTTCCTTAATGTCTTCCTGCGTATAAAAACCTCCATATCTGTTCCCGGAAGAATCTGGTCGCCATGCACCAATCTCAGTCAATCGGGGATATTTCTTGATCTCAATTCGCCAGGCCTGATCTTCTGTTAAATGCCAATGAAGCACATTGAATTTATACAGAGCCAGAAGGTCAATGTACTTTTTAACTGTTTCTTTTGGGAAGAAATGGCGGCTACAATCCAATAGCATCCCTCGCCATTCATACTCTGGTGAATCTTCAATACTCAATGCAGAGCAAGAAAGGCCAGACAATTCTTTGTTTTGATAAAGTGGCAATCTGAACAACTGTTCAAAGGTTTTCATAGCATGAAACAGTCCTTGTCTGTGCTCTGCCTGAAGTAAAATAAAATTATCCTCTCCGGTGACAACATACTCTGTAAAAATCAATCTTTCGTATGGGCTCACATCTGACAATAATATGGCACACTGTCCTTCCCGAAGATCATCTTCTCCTAAGGCACCTTCACTGATATGTCTGATAGAAATTGGGAAGTTGATGCTTCTCTCTATCATACTTTTCAGATAATGGGCATCCTCCAAAAACAAGGAATCATATATGATGATTAGTTCGCCTTCAAGACGGATGTCCTTAGCTTCTAAAAAATTAATTACAAGAGGCTTTGGAATGATGTCTATCTCCTCATTTTCAATTTTCAGATAAACGCCCCTTTGAGTGCTATTTTCACTCGATTCTTTTTCAGTTTCTTTCTGCTTGTTGGAACACGAGCACAGCACCAACATGATTGCAACTACGACTAATCTTCCCATCTCAACTTACTTTCACAATCAATCATAACATTTCCATTATCTGTGTACTGAGCAAAATTGAACCCATTATACATAGAGTATCCTCCCGCTTCACCATGAATGTTTAATGCTAAAAAACCAACCTGCAGACCATCTACATTTTTATGAATTTTATGGATGTGTTCAACGGCTTCCTGACAAGCTTCTTTAGGCGAGTAACCTTGCTTTAACAATTGTACAACCAAATGACTGCCACACGAGCGAATAACTGCTTCTCCCAGTCCGGTAGCACAAGCCGCCCCAACTTCTCCGTCTACATACAAACCTGCTCCAATAATTGGGGAATCTCCCACTCTTCCGTGCAATTTATAAGCAGCACCACTTGTGGTACAGGCTCCACTCAAACACCCATCGTTATCTAAGGCCAACATGCCTATGGTGTCGTGGTTCTCAATATTTATGACCGGTTTATATTCCGATTCCTTAAGCCATTCCTTCCATTCTTTTTCAGATGCAGGCACCAGCAAATTCTCTTCTGTAAATCCATTTTCGAGGGCAAACTGCTTAGCGCCTTCTCCAACCAACATCACATGCGGTGTATCGGTCATCACTTTTCTGGCGACAGAAATTGGATTCTTTATGTTTTGCAAGAACGCCACAGAACCGCAGTCGTACAACTCATTCATAATACAAGCATCCAAAGTCACATTTCCATCACGATCTGGTCGGCCGCCATACCCTACACTTCTTTCCTCCGGGTCACTTTCCGAAACGCGAACGCCAGCTTCAACTGCATCTAATGCATATCCTTTTTGAGACAAAACATTCCAGGCAGCTTCATTGGCTTTTAAACCATGTTCCCAGGTTGATACGACAATTGGTTTGGACTTCTGAATTGGTGTCTCCGGGACCTGTTTTTTCGCCTCACCACTGGCTTTTGGAGAATCATCTCCGGAAGCACAGGCATTAACAGCAATACCAGCTGCTCCGACACTGGCAAGTTTTAAAAATTCTCTTCTTGACTTTTCCGACATGAAAACAAAGTACATAAAAAAACCACCATACCCATGAGGCAGATGGTTGTAAATTATTTTCTGTTGATTTCAGCCTATTTTCTGAGCCCTTACTTCACGTACTTCTTTCCAAAGGATACTAACTGCTCCGGAGTTTGATAGCCCAATGTTTCGCCTACCACTTTTCCGGCATCATCCATAATAAACAACGTTGGGTACGCTCGAATCTTATATTTTCTGGCCAATCCGGGACCTTCACCCTTTTCCATATCCATCTTTACGTTGATGAAATTCTTATTGAAATAATCGGCTACTTCTTTTTGAGTAAAGGTTTTTCTTGCCATGACTTTACATGGTCCACACCATACTGCATACGCATCAAAGAAGATTCTCTTGCCTTCTTTTTTTGCTTTTGCCTGTGCCTCAGCCCAGGTACCATGAAAAAACTCGATACCTGTAGTTTCATCAACTTTCGTTTTTTCAATTTTAGTTTCCGGCTCTCCGTTGGTATCTCCCGAAGAAGCCATAGCGGTTCCAAACATCAATGTGCTTAAAAGCAATGTACTTGTAATTAGGTGTTTCATATCGTCCGTTTATTTGATGTAAAACTAATCAATTTTCGGGCCAGAGATTGTCCGTTCAGCGACAGGATTATGCCATCGTATGTTAAAGAATGTTAAGCTCCTCCCTGAATAGCTATGAATATCATTTAGTAACTCAAGTCTCACCTCTTTAGTTAGAAACAAGCCAAGCCTGTCCCCTGAACATTAGTATAGAGTGCACTACAATTAAGAAATTGAATTTCTTCGGGGTACTTTGCGTATAAAAAGTGGGCAAAACTGAACCGAATGATTAACTTTGGGAAAAATTTTAAAGAATTACTATGAAGGCACCTGAGGCTAACCAGTTGATAGTGAAGATCCAAAAGACATTAAGCAAAGAGTTGGATGTAGATAAAGTGGTAACAATGCTTAAAGATTTGAGACCATTTGCTTTGGAAGAAGAGGATCCATTGGTAACAAAAGTAATTCGTTTATCCTACGAGCACATTGCTGAAAATGAGTCGTTTCAGTTTATGGCAGGATCAGAAGAAGATGAAGAGGGTGAGGAAATTGCAGTTGATCCGGGAGAAGATCATGACAACTTAAGCTACCTACTTGACCTTCTTAAAAACTCTCACAACAAGTTCAACAGAGAAGAGATTAAAGACTTTAGAACTCAACTTAAAGAGTACTAGAGCGTGAAGCTTGAACCAGGCAACTACGCAGTTATCTTCACTTCAATAAGAACTGAGGAGAGCACAGATTATCACGAAACATTTGAACGCCTTATGGAACTGGCCAGGGAAATTGATGGTTTTCTTGGCATAGAGTCCGCACGCGATGGTTTGGGGATTACCATTTCTTACTGGAAAGATTTGGAAAGCATTGACATCTGGCGAAAAAATTCGGAACACATCATAGCCAAAAACAGAGGTAGAAAAGATTGGTATAAATCGTACACTTCTATCATTTCCCGTATTGAGCACTGCAGTGGATTTGAAAAATAGAGCACCATTGGGTATCTTGAACTCCTATGAAATTTCAATTGCTCATAGCTTCCATTATCCTGGTAGGTTTATCTGCTTGTCAGTCTGAAGAAAAGCAGGACACCAACACTGAAACACCTTCTAAATTAGACATGACAGAACCATACACGTCTTTGTCCAATGGGTTTTATAAAGGCGACAGTGGTAAAATTTACATTGTAACTTGTGCTTTATTGGCCGGGGAGATAGAAAAAACCGGAAACGATTTTTACAGAGAAGTTCCGGTAGCTGATCCTGAGAAATACACCAAGCTGACAAACGGCGAATTTTATGCCAACGATGGCGTACACGTTTATATGGACTGGGGCATGACAGATGGCAGACATATTTCTATTTTGGACAGTGGAGATGCTGCTAGTTTTGAATCTATTGGCTATCGATGGGGAAAGGATAACAGATTTGTATACAACAATGGAATTATCCTGGATGGCCTGAAGCCGGATTCCATGGAAATTCTATGTCCACGATCTCCAAGAGAAGGCATGACATTTTTTACGATTGTCAAAGATAGGAATCAGGTATACTATGGAACTGATTTGGTTCCGGAAGCTGATCCTGCCAGTTTTGAATGCATTCCGACAGATTCAGGGGTTTACTATCAGGACAAAAACTGGATTTATCACGAGTCCTACTTCCCTAACAGAGACAGCAGTTTCAGACGAAAGAACGATCTCAATTGAATCGAAACGCTCTATTAAACCGCCTTTGGTAACAGGCAATAATTTCACCATTGATTTCGATCAGTTAGTCCATTTTTTTGAACGTTTACACCCTCTTTTTCGCTATACCCATGCAAACTGGGAGTTATGAGAATTTTAAGTGTCATCATTTTGTTTTTGACAGTATCAACATCTGTCGGACAGGACAAAGCTTTTTTAGCCAATAGCAACTACGCACCTACAAGTAGTGTTTATTTGAATCCATCTTCAATGAGCGATTCTAAAACATGGTTGGATATTAATCTGGTTGGCTTTGGTGCGATGGCTCACAACAATTACTTATACATTCCAAATAGCCATTTGAGTTCTTTATTGAAGTCAGATAACATCACTGTTAACGACCGATATAATAATAGAAGAAATCAGGCCATTGTGTCTTCCAATATTCAGGGACCTGGATTTACCTTACAGATAAAAGATCACTCTTTTGGACTTAACACAAGCATCAGAAGTATCACCAATGCCAATCGCATTCCGTCGGAATTGTCTAAACTCATTTTTGAAGATTTGAATTACACAGCGCTTCAGAATCAGGACTACTCCATGAAAAATGGCAGTGTAGATCACATGACGTGGGGAGAAATTGGTTTGAGCTATTCTAAGTTGATCTACAAAAAAGGTGTTGATTTGATTGCCGTTGGAGGAACGTTGAAACGTTTGTATGGATTTAGCAGTGCTGGTCTTAAAATCAACGATCTAAGCTATCGTGTTCCAAATGACAGTACATTGTCTGCGACCAGCTACAATGGTGCTATCTATTACTCAGAACCGAACATTGGTTTCCCAGGTAAAATTCAGAACAAAGGTTGGGGATTAGATCTTGGATTCACGTACAAACGTATGTTGAGTAGCGTGAGTGGCTACACGCCACATTCGGAAAGTTCTAATTGTGAACAGAAAGCCTATAAGTTTAAGTTCGGTGTTTCCTTGTTGGATTTAGGCGCCATTAAATTCGATACGCAAACCACACACAGAACCTATTCTTCCGGACAGGGAGAAGTGCCTCTTGAAGCTGATGACAATTTTGAGAGCATTGCAGCCAATACAGATGCTTTGGTGACAGAAGCGGGTAGTTCGAATGACAAAACCAGTTATTTACAACACTTGCCAAGCAGTCTGTCAGTTCAATTTGATTACAATTTGGGACGTGGATTATATGCCAATGCTGTTGTTACACAAAGTGTATTACCCAGTAAGCTCACAGGCGTAATTCGTCCGAATACACTGACTGCAGGAATCAGATATGAATCTAAATGGTTAGAATTGGGTGTTCCGGTAACACTTTACGATTACAGATACCCTACTGTTGGCTTTATGCTTAGGCTATATAACGTTACCATTGGTACGGATCACCTGATTCCATTTATAGCCAAAAGCGACATCTACAGAGCAGATATTTACGCAAGTATTAAAATACCGTTTTTCAAGAGTCCTCAATGCAGAGGCAAACGTTCTGGTGGTAGAAAAGGTGGAAGCCCTGATTACAAAGGCGGACTGATAGATTGCCCCAGCTTCTAGATTCTACTCCTTCCTCTTGGCGCCCATTTTTTCAATGGTGCCGCCAAGGGTTTTTGTTTTAATCTTTTCAGGATTACCTCTGTAAGTAATGATTCCTCCGGCAGTTACTTTGGCATCCAATTTTTTAATGGGCAATACAAAGATTTCTCCTCCTGCATTGATTTTGGCTACTACGTTCTGAGCTTCCAAATTCATAGCAGCAATGGTACCTCCAGTGTTCACTTTGCCCTCAAAGTTATGGGCGTGCCCTTCCAAAGCTATTCGCCCTCCCTGAGACACTGTGGCTTCAACGGTCACACAATCCAAATACCAAAAAATGTGTCCACCAGCCTGAGCATTCAATTTAATTTTTGAAGTCTCCTCACTGTTTTTAGCGTCTAAAGTGATGTTTGCGTTCCCAAAAGCTTTGACTTCTGTGAGTGTTTCCAAACTTTCTACGTAGACCTTTACCTGAACAGGATGCTCTTTATAATCTCCTTTTTTGATACTCAATTTTAAATCCAATCCGTCTAAATCAACTGTCAGATTGTTAAAGTCCATTTCAATGTCGTTGGAAGCCACAACACGAAAACCATCTCCAAGAATAACCTCCACATCTATATAACCCGTGGACTTAATTGAATTGAATTCGTCGATTTCATAAGCTTTTTCTTTCTGACCAAAGGCAACAGATGTTGCTAAAAGAAATAAAAGTGCAATTGTTCTCATTATTTTATGCGTTTGGAAATACTGTATTTGTCATTTTCATTGCTTCTGCAAATTCGTCGTCCTTTATATCAACTTCAATGCCATTTTCTTTGAAGTAGCCAAGCATAACTTCCGTTGCCATATTACCAGTTAAATCGTCTTTAGCCATAGGACAACCTCCAAAGCCTTTGATGGCGCCATCGAAACGTCTGCAACCTGCATTGTATGCCGCTTCAACCTTCTCGCTAATGGTATTTGGTGTTGAATGAAGGTGAGCACCAACTCTCATATTTGTGAATTCCGGAATCATAGTAGAAAACATATCCGTAATAATCTTTGGGTTTGACACGCCAATAGTATCGGACAGGGCAACAACCTCAACATCCAGTTTTTCGTGAAGTTTCTGGGTCCATTCAGCTGCAATATCAGCATCCCATGGATCGCCATAAGGATTTCCAAATGCCATTGAAATATAAACAACCAAAGTCTTTCCTGAATTCTTACAAATTGTCTGGATTTCCTCTACTCTGCTCAAAGATGCTTCAATGGTAGAGTTTGTATTTCTCATTTGGAAGGTCTCAGAAATTGAAAACGGGAATCCCAGGTAATTGATCTCTTCAAATTGAGCGGCATCATTTGCACCACGCACATTGGCGACAATAGCCAAAAGCTTAGAATTGGTCTCACTCAAATCCAATTTAGATAATACATCTGCGGTATCTCTCATTTGAGGAATGGCCTTTGGCGATACAAAACTTCCGAAATCAATGGTATCGAATCCTACCTTAAGTAGTTGATTGATATAGGCGGCTTTGGTATCCGTTTCAATAAAATTGTGCAAGCCCTGCATGGCGTCACGCGGACATTCAATAAGTGACAGTTTCTGATCCATATCTCAAAGTTATGAGATTAATGGAATGACTGTTACAAACTCGATAAGAACTTATGAAAACTATCTTAGGGCCTTGTTGATTTTCTTAACCAATCCCGGGCCTTCATAAATAAATCCGGTATACACCTGAACCAAATCCGCACCAGCTTCAATTTTTTCTTTGGCGTCTTCCGCAGAATGAATTCCACCTACCCCAATAATCGCAAAACTCTTATTGGAATTCTTAGCCAGGTATCGGATGACCTCAGTCGATCTTTTTGCCAAAGGCTGACCGCTCAATCCACCATTTCCTATTTCTTCTATTCTGGATTTGTCTGTCTTCAGGTTAGAACGATCCGTTGCAGTATTGGTTGAAATGACACCAGCAATTTTAGTGGTGTTGATGATCTCAATAACTTCATCCAATTGCTCATTAGATCTGTCCGGACCTATTTTGAGAAGGATTGGACGTTCTTTTCCAAGATCGGCAGACAGTTTCTTCAGATCATTTAAAAGTTGAATCAAATAATTCTTGTCATTCAACTTCTGTGTACTTCCCACATTTGGGCAACTTACATTCAGCACAAAGTAGTCTACATGCGGATGCAAAGCTTTCAACACATACTCATAATCTGCCTGAGCATCATCATTATCCGTAGCTGTATTCTTCCCGAGATTTCCTCCGATTATGATATTGGTTTTACGGTTTTTCAATCGTGAAGCCACCACATCAGCTCCATCATTGTTAAAGCCCATTCTGTTAATCAGGGCCTCATCTTCCGGTAGCCTGAACAAACGTTTTTTAGGATTACCGGCCTGTGGTTTCGGTGTGACCGTTCCTATTTCTACAAAACCAAATCCCAGATATTCCAGTTGATTCAGAAGCAGGGCATTTTTATCAAAACCAGCCGCCAATCCAACGGGATTTCTAAAAGTGAGACCAAAAAGTTCCTTTTCAAGCGACTTATTCTTCACAGTATAAATAGCACCGGAAATGTGCTTGATACCAGGAATGGACAAGAAAATTCTCAATACTTTAAATACGAAATGATGGATTTTTTCGGGATCGAAAAGAAAGAAAATGGGTTTGATCAGATATTTATACATGTCTGGAAGACAAAGTTAATTACTAAAAAGGACATGATGAAATTTAAACACGAACGCCAATGACACATACGTCATCCAATTGTTCAAGCGCTTCTCCTCCTGCATTTTTCCAATCTTCAAATGCTTTATCAATAATGAGCTTTTGTTGTTCTATGTTCTCATTCTGGATAGAAAGCAATAATCTTTTAAAGTTGGCCGCCTTGAATTTCTTTCCTCTTTCTCCTCCAAATTGGTCGGCGTATCCATCAGAAAAAATATAGAAACTATCTCCTTTTTGAAGCTCTATGGTATGTGTTGTATAAGGTAGAGGCTCGGCATATTTACCTATTGGTTGTTTGTTAGCTTTGATCTCTTCTACTGCCTCTGCCCCTTTTGCGCCATCGCTGAAGCTTTCTGCGGCATGCGATCTGATGATCCAAAGCGGGTTATTGGCGCCGGCATATTTGAGGGTAGTCCCTTCCAACGAACACAGTGCTATGTCCATTCCGTCCTTCACTTCTTCTTCTGATTTTTCAAATTCTGCAATGACAATTTCACGCGTTTTATCCAGAATCTGGCCAGGCTCCGTTAAACCATGTTCCCTAACAGACCTATTGAGACCATTGTTGCAAACCACACTTACCATGGCACCTGGTACACCATGACCGGTACAATCGGCAGCGGCAAACAATACAACATTTGAATTTGAGGTTTTGATGATGGGCTCCATCCAATAAAAATCTCCGGCCACAATGTCTTTTGGTTTATAAAGGATAAATGAATCTGCCAGATACTCCTTTACCAGTTTTTGGGGAGGCAGAATGGCCGTTTGAATCCGCTTAGCATAGTTAATAGAATCGAGAATTTCTGTATTCTTTTCTTCCAACTCGTCATAAGCCAAATCCACTTTTTCCTTTTGTTCTTCAACCTCCTTCTTCTGAAGCTCTATAATTTTCTTTTGCTTCTGGGAGATTCGGTATCGGTTGTAGACAAAAATCATAAGAATGAATACAATCGCAAGCCCTCCATATAAAACGTAAGTTCTTTGTCTTTGAAGTTTGTTTTGTTTCTTCTCATGATCCAACTCGAGGGTCTGAACCCTCATTTCTTCTGCATTTTTCAAACTATCATGCAGAGCCTGTTTGTGGTACGAGTACTGGAACTGAGAACGGATGGCTTGTTTCTGATTGCTCTCGTTATCCAAACTATCTGCCAACTTCTTGTAGAGTTCCAATAGTTCCAGAGCACGTTCTACATTGCCATGCTTTCTTTGAATCTGATAACCTACCAATGCGGCAGATTTCAAATCAATGGCATCCTTCGTGATTTCAGCAAATTCAGTGGCTTTCTCTGAATAATAAACGGCCGAATCCATTTTTCCTTCCTTCATAGAGATTCTTGCCAACTTCCTGTATGAATGGGTTAGATTACTGGTGTCCGCCACCTCAAGACGCAGATTTAAGGATTTGTGGTAGTACTTAATGGCATTATCCATGCTATCCATCGCCTCATAAATGCCCCCAATATTGGTATACGATCCACAAACAGATCTCCAGTCTTCCTGACTCAAGCGAATTTCCAGAGATTTCATCAAGTAGTCCAGAGCAGGTTCATAGTTTTTCATGGTTTTATGAACCACTCCCATATTGTTATAAGCTTTTCCTATTTCTCTGTCGTTATCAGGCACCAGTTTCCCCAGTTCAAGACCATCTTCAAAGTTCTTAAGAGCTGCCTCATATTCTCCCTGTGAAAAATACAGGTATCCCAGATCTTTGTAGGTTTCTGATATATGAAATGTGTCCTTGGTCTCTTCAGCCAGTTTAAAGGTTTTATCGTAATACTTAAAGGCATTGGGAAGATCTCCTACTTTCCTGTAACCATCACCAAACCTTGAGTAGACTTCCGAAAGGATGTGCTTGTTGTTGGAGCGATCTCCAATTTTTTCGGCCTCTTCTAATTGCTTAAAAAAGTTAGAATAATCATAGTGCGCCTGATACTCAATAGCGATATAAATATAGTTGATCGCCTTGACGGAGTCATCCTGAGTGTTTTCAATGACTGTGTTAAGCGAGTCTATGGTACTTTGATTCTGGCCAAAGCTGACAAGCGGACAAAAACAAAAAATCACCAAAAGATGCGCAAGGAATTTCATGACGGAAGCAAATCTAACCATTTGATTTGACAATTTATGGTTAGGTAAATACCCCGAACCAAGCAAGGCAAATCAAACACGTACACCAATCACACACACGTCATCCAGCTGTTCGAAATCCGATTTCCATTGATTAAACACATGTATCAACTTGTCTTTTTGGTCGGTAATTTGAAGTTGATGCGTTTCCATGAGCAGACGTTTGAGGTTGGCGTACTTGAACTTTTTACCGCCTTTTTTGTGGGGATTGGCAGGATCACTCCCAAACTGATCAGCATAGCCATCTGAAAACAGAAATACTCTGTCGCCTTCTTTCAATTGAATAGAATGATTGGAGAATTTCTTGATATTATCATATGGTCCGATAGGTTGTTTGTCGGCTTTTATCTCAAAAAGATTGACATCATTCATGGACTTGTTAGGTTCCAATTGAGTAGAATCTGTACTTAGAATCTCTTGTTGAGAAACGATCCAAACCGGATTGTTGGCTCCCGCATATTCCAGATGAAGTGCTCCATTTTGCTTCTCTATTGAACAAAGTGCAATGTCCATTCCGTCTCTCACCTCTGTCCCACCTTTTTGTTCGAAGGTTTCAATGACGCTTTCATTTAATTTATCCAAAATGGCTGCCGGACTATTACAATCGAATTCCTTGACAGCTCTGTTTAAGCCATTATGTCCCACCATAGAAACCATGGCTCCCGGCACACCGTGACCAGTACAATCCACTGCTGCAAAGAAAGTTTTCTCTCTGGATTTAAACATCCAGTAAAAGTCTCCACTCACGATATCCTTTGGCTGAAAAAAGACGAAAGAATCCGGCAGGCAGGTTTGAATAAACTCATCGGTTGGCAGAATGGCTGTTTGTAATCTTTTGGCGTAGGTGATGGAATCAACAATGTCCTGATTTTTCTCTTCAATGATCACTTTCTGATCCTCAATCTCATTTTTCTGAGCGAGAATAGCTGCATTTTGTCCTGCCAATAAAGCATTTGCCTTTTTCTTCTGACGGTAGCCATTTAAAACAAAGAATACCAGACCCAAAATCAATATCAGACCAATGACTGCTGCCGTTAACAATTGTCCCTGACGTTTATTCTTTTCCTCACTGAGTTTGTTTTTGTCCTCAGCTTGTTGCCTTTTTGATTTTTCTGCAAGGGCTTCAGCTGCCTTGAGCGCTTTATCTTTACTCAAAAGATCTATTTCCTGGGCTTTCTTTTCGTTTTCCATTTTGGCCTGAGCGCTGGCCATTTCTGCCTTGGATTTTTCCAGTTCTGCCTTCTCTTTCAGAGCTTCCTCATTCTTCTTAGCCAGAGCCAGTAGTTTTATCTCCTGAGACTGGCGAAGGGCCTGTTCCTGAGATTTTAGAATTTCCATTTTATTGAGTTCGTTCTGCTTATTTAACAAAGCAATTTCTTTCTCTTTTTTATCTGCTTCAAACTTGGCAGACATTTTTGATACTTCTTCCGCATAGTTGGCCTTGTAAAGCGTGTCCTTATATAAGGCGTAGTATGAAGTATAGGCTGCTGAATGTTTATAATTCTCTAAACCAAAATGGAGTCGGCCAAGCAAATATGAAGACTTGGAAAGTAAATCGAGATGATATATTTCACTCCCCTTGGCGTATGATGAATCCAGATATTTGATCGCCATTACAGTATCATTATCAAACTCCAGATAATCCTTCCCCAGGTCGTAATAAATCTCTCCCAGCAAGTGACGGTCATTCACTTTTTTGGCATATTCCAGAGCTTTGTATAGATATTTATTGATGTCATCTCGAGAACCTCCTGCATTTGATAAGTGCTGTGACATTTGCTGATACCCTACCGCAAGTCCGTTGATATCACCAAGCGACTCTTTAATATCGAGAGATTCCTGAAGCACTCTGATTTGCTCTTCAACAGGCGCATTTTCATACTGAAGTGCCCTAATGTAGTTGTTGATTATGACTGCTTTGGTTTTCTCATCCTTTATTTGATCTTTGAGCGCATAAGATTCCTTATAGTAGCCAGCTGCCTTAGGTAAATCTCCTATTTTCACGTAAAGCCCTCCAAGGTGACTTAAGGTGATGGCTCTACTGTCCACCAGTTTGCTTTTTTCAAACAACCTAAGTGCATCCAGATACATTTCGAGTGCTTTATCAAACTTGGATTGGTTGTAATAGATAATTCCCAGACTACTGATGCAAGCCTCAATCCCATCTACAGCATTAATGGCCTTATTGATTTGATAAGCTTGTTCTACATATTTCTGAGCTTCCTTGTAATTACCCGTCATGTCGTAGGCAATCCCCACCAATCTCAAGGCATACGCCTGATTATACTTATCTCCATTGATCTCTGCAGTGTGCGCCGATTTAAAAGAATAATCTAGGAATTTATCAGAATCCTTTCCATAATATTCGAAGGCTATTTCCCGATAGATGACAGGTTTAAGAGAAGCTCTTGCCGTATCCAGACTTTTGATAAGTCGGTCAGCTCGGTTCTGCCCAAAAGCAGCACTTCCGAACAAGAAAAACAGCAGTATGACAATCAGTTCTTTCAACATCAGGTTCTACACGATTATTGAATTAAAGTTCAAGAACGCATTTAATTTGTGAAAACAGATTAAGCAATTATTATATGCTCAAAAGTACTACTTATGTGCTGTTTATGCCTGAATACCAATGAAGCAAATATCATCAATCTGCTCATAATCTCTTTTCCACTCGGTCATGACATCATACATTTTCTGTCTCTGCTCTTCCATTGGGAGATCCTGCATATCCATTAACAGTGTCTTCAAAGTACTGTACTTAAACTTTTTGCCTTTTTCACCACCAAATTGATCGGCATAGCCATCGGAGAAAGTATATACAGAATCGCCGGCTTCTAACTGCACCATATGATTGGTAAAAGGCACACGGTCATCATAGGCTCCAATAGGCTGTTTATTTGCTTTGATCTCAAACAGATTATAATCATCAGACACCTTGCTTGGTTCAATTGAATCATTGCCAATTTTCATTTGTTTCTGCTTAGAAACGATCCAAAGTGGATTGTTGGCACCGGCAAATTCCAATTGTTTGTTATCCGGATTGAATTTACAGAGGGCGATATCCATCCCGTCTTTTACGCCTTCTTCACTTTGACTAAAGGTTTCTTCTACCAGCATATTGATGGTATCCAAGATTTCGGAAGGTCTCGTTTTCCCAAATTCCTTAACGGCTCTGTTCAACGCATTATGCCCGACCATAGATACCATTGCTCCAGGCACACCATGACCTGTACAGTCTGCCACTGCATAAAGTACTCCCTGATCTGTTGGCTGCATCCAATAAAAATCTCCACTTACAATGTCTTTTGGCAGAAAGAGGATGAAAGATTCGTTCAGATTTTCTTTGACCAGTTTTTTGGGAGGTAAAATGGCTTCTTGTAGTCTCTTAGCGTAGGTTATGGAATCGAGGATGTCTTTATTCTTTTCCTCAATAATTTCTTTTTGCATGGTAATCTCTTCATTCTGAAGAACGATTTCGTCGTTCTTAGATTTTAGAACCGCATTGGCCTTTTTTCTTTGTTGTGAAGAGCGGATAACAAAAAACACAACCAAAAGAGCAGCTACCAATATCGCTCCGAACAGCCAGAACTGAGCTCTTTTCTCTGCAGTAGCTCTATCTTTTTCTGCATTGGCTTTGTCCTTCTCTGCAGCGATTTTTTTGTTTTCCAACATGGCATTTTCCTCAGATTGTTGGGATAAGGCCAGAGAATCTTCTATCTGTTGAGTTTCGTATAGGGTTCTCATCTCAGCGATCTGATCCGTCATATCAGAAGTGAAGAGCGAATCCTTCATTTCCACGTATTTCCAGAGAATTTCGTTGGATTCTTTATACATCCCCAATCCTTTATAAACATTGGAAAGCGTGTGATATGAGTCCATCAGGTAAAGAGCATTGTCCATTTGCTTCCTGATTTCGTAAGACTTTTCTATGTATTCTCTGGCTTTTTGATACTGCCCACTCTCTTCATAAATTACTCCAATGTTATGGGCTAAACCAGCTATTTGGGCCGGGTTATTTTGCTCGACATATATATTGTATGATTCAATATAATATTCCAAGGCGTTTTCATCGTCATCAAACTTCTTATACACATTTCCTATGGACAATAGTGCACCTGCTTTTCTGCCAGAGTTATTTTGAGATTCAAGGATTTTTAATTGCTCAAAATGATAATGTAGACTGGAATCTTTCAGGCCTCTTTCACGATAGTAATTCCCGTATCTACCATAAATAGATGCAAGAATCATCAAATTCTGATTCTCCTTTTCAAATTCATATGCCTGATCAAGAAAGTACAATTCCTGAATGGTATCCTTCATTTTTCCATAAATACCTGAGATGTTGATGTATGATATACTCAACTTCACGTTCGCTTTCTTTCTAATCTCCAATACTTCCAAATGCAGTTTTAGCGACTCATCATATCTACTTTCACTATTATAGGCCAATGCCAAATATTCTTTACCATTGATAATTCCGTTGGTGTCTTTGGCAACACGGTAACACTCATTGGCCATATCAACAGACCATCTCAAACTATCCAGATCTTCCAGACTTGAATAGACGCTTGCCATATTGATGTATGCGTGCCCCATATTCAATGAATCTTTCCTCTCTCCAAATTGCTTTACACTCTTTCTAAATGCGCTCAACGCAGGTCCCAATTCTCCATTTTTATATTTGATGATGGCTGAGTTCATAAAAACACCTGCAATGTTGGAACCCCAATCTTCATCTTTGGCTGCCAGCATAGCTTTCGCTGATTTATCGAAACACTCACCGGCACCTTTGTAATCCCCTATTCCATATAAGTACACACCATAAGATTTGTAGAACAATCCATAGGCATAGTCAGAATTGGTTCTTTCTGCAAATGCCATGTTAACCTTGTTTTGTTCTTCAGACCCTTCTCTGTTACCTGATTTTTGTTCTCGTCTAAACTTAGCATTTAGGTAAGCGGCATAATATTTATAATCAGTATCAGCATACTTGCTTTCAATGTCATTTTTAAGCTTAGATAGTTTGTCAGACTGTTCGTATTTATGATAGTATTGGTAAAGTACACTGGCTGCTTTTAGTTCATATTCTTTATCACCCTTCTCCTTAAGTTTTTCGAAAGCTGATTCCATGTAACCCGAATATTTCTCCAGATCTTTTTTTAGGTATTTCTTTCCAAGCCAGTACTTGGCGTAGGTAACTTCTTTAGCATCCGAATTAGAATCGACGATTTCGTTCAATTCCGTTTCAGTTGCCTCACTCAGGTCCTGAGAAATCCCGGTTAGGACTAAAAAGACTGTAAATAAGTACGATAAGATTTTTTTCATGGCTCGAAAGTATGCGCCACAAAATAAGGTTTTTAATCCTTAAAGCAAACGTATAAGTTCTCGTTCTTTTGAAGCCTATATCTTTCAACCATCTCAGCTCCAATTTCTTCCTGAAGTCTTACGTTTTCAACTCTAAAGCCGGCTGCCTCCAGTTTTTTAGGGTAGTCCAGTCCAAACAAACGAACGTGGTCCTTTTGCCAGAAGTGTTTTTCTCTTTCCTCGGGAGATGTGATGCTTGGATCTTCGTAAGTCTCTTCTCTGGTAGTATCCTGAGGTACCTGAAAGATGCCCCAGCCTCCCGGTTTCATCACACGGTGCAATTCTGTCATACATTGATGTGCATCATCTACATGTTCCAAAACATGGTTGCAGAAAATGACATCAAAAGAATTGTCTTCCAAAGGAATTTTGTGCAAATCGAAATGTAAATCAGCAATTGGAGATTCAATATCGCCAGTGGTATAATCCAGATTTTTCATCTCCTTGAATGTCTTATGAAAACACTGTTCAGGAGCCATGTGAAGCATTTTTAGTTTGGCTTCAAAAAAATTGGTTTTGTGATTGAGGTAGTACCACAATAATCTGTGGCGTTCAAGACTCAGACAATAAGGACACAGAACATTGTCTCTTGCAGCTACTTTAGAACCGTAAGACAAAAACTTTCTGAATTTCTTCTCACAAACGGTACACTCTACCTTATTTCCTTTATATACGATTGGAGCTACTCTCTTAAAAAGGTAACTCATTCTAATTAGTAGGGGTCGTGGTAAGGTATTTAATAACCAGCTGTATAATTTTTTCATAAGTCTATGCTGATTGCAAAACTATAACTTTTATTATCAAGAAAGTTGAACCAGGGCATCTACTGCCATTTTTATGTTGTTTCTCACTTCAAGTAAGCTGGCTTCCATCATATAACAAGGTGCACTGATGATCTTGTTGGCTTCATCTACATGGATTTCTTTAATGGTAGTTTGTTGGTTTGAGGCTCCGGTGGCATCAATCCCGGCTCCAATAGCAGCAATATCATAGGGAGAAGCTTCAGCTGTTGTTCCAACACTCAACTCAACATGGTGTTCTGAATCCTGCAATGCTTTAGCTATAACCGTAGGTCCCATGCACAAGGCACATACCGGTTTTTTAGCTTCTACAAATGATACAATGGCTTGTTTGACTCCATCATTTATTTCTGAATCTGGTCCCTTAAATGCCCATGTGGTTAGATTTTTTGCGGCTCCGAACCCTCCCGGAATCAATAAACCATCTGCATCACCAGATTTTAATTCTTTAACATCTAAAATATTTCCTCTCGAAATTCGCGCTGCTTCAATCAAACAATTTCTTGTTTCATTCATCTCCTCACCGGTCGTATGATTGATGACATGATGTTGGTCAATATTGGGTGCATAACATTGATAAGAGACACCTTTTTCTTCCAAAGCCAATAAACTTAGTACACTTTCCTGAATTTCTGATCCATCGTATACTCCACTACCAGAAAGGATTACAGCTATTTTCATAAGAACAATTTTTCAATAAAAATAAAAAAATTTAAGTGAGCTGTAACTTTTGAGTAACTCAACTGTTTTACAATTGAAACAACAGCCCAATTACAATACCATGAAGGCACCCGATGATAATTTTAGTATGTTCTTTTCCCTGTTTTGACCTTTTTTATTTTCCTTGCTAAGACATTATCGGGTGTCGGATTGGTGTTAAATTCTGTTAATTTTTAGGACTTCACACAACATTTTTAATTCTGGTGCGTATATAATAGTAACTATATAGCAGTAGTTTTTTCATGGTAGTAAGTAGTGAAGTCCCCGCGAAAGTGGGGGCTTTTCTTATATTAGCAAAGTGAGTAAATCGATCATAATAAGCCTACTCTTCTGTTTCTCAGTCAATAACAGTCTTTCTCAAGACGACTCTTTGTCCTATTACTTTGATGACAATAACATTTCCACAGCAAAAAACCTTGTAAAATTCAACTTAACCGGAACATTGGCGGGAGATTATGGTTTATCGTACGAACGAGTGGTAAGCGATCTTTTATCTTTTGAAGTAGGATTTTCGCTTTGGCAAGGTCGTGGTGTTGTTTTTCGTCCTGCACTTGACTATCCTTATGAAGCTCCCGATGGGATGTCGACACCAAGTTTTTTCTTTCAAACCAGGTTTTACTATACTTTTTTAGGCTTGGTTGACGCTCCAAGTGGTTTATACAATGCCTTTATGTATCGCCGCAGACAAATGGATTATTCTGACTTACCAAACGCCTATTACGACAATATTGTGACCAATGAAATACTTTTTCACACTGGTTACCAATGGCTTAGTGGTGGAAAGTTCGCGATAGATACTTATACCGGTATAGGCATAGCCTTGCTGGACTATACTTTAAAAAATCCCGGTAGCTCCAATCCCGTTGGGGTTTCCAATGAATTTATACTTAATTTGGGAATAAAATTTGCATATAGGTTTTAATATGAAATACATCAGTCTTTTACTTTTCCTACTCTCAAGTAATTTATTAATAGCACAAGACGACTCTAAAATTCCGGCAGAACTCACCTGGGGACAAACTTTCAAGGAGAAAAAACGTTCTCAAATGCTGGGAATTGTAGGTAAAACCAAGGATGCATACTTTACCTTAAATTTCAATAAGGGTAAATACAGTCTGCACAAGATGGATAAGAACTTATCTCCGATAGAGAAATATCCCTTGGGTATGGAATACGAGGGAAAGAGATTAAGTTTTGAGGGCATCACCCAAATAAAAGATCAGTTCTTCCTGCTAAGTTCCTTCTCCAACCAAAAGCTTAAAAAGAACTTCCTATTCATTCAAAAAATATCATCTGCTAACCCCTTAGAGATCTCAAAACTTGAAAAGGTGGCCGAAATTTCATTTTCGAAACGCAGATTCACCGGATCTTTTAATTACAGCGTTTCTTCAGATAGTTCCAAAATACTGGTATACTACAATCAACCATACGTCAAAAACGGACCTGAGAAATTTGGTTTTTCTGTGTATGACACCGATTTGAATCCTGTTTGGAACAAAGACATCTCTACCCCATTTAATGAAGATCTTTTTTCTGTGATGGGCTATCGCGTAGCTAATAACGGAGACGTATACCTTTCGGGAAAAGAATATAAAAATGAACTGAAAGGGAAAAACAGGGACAATAAACCAAGCTATGTTTATCATATTCTAAGTTATACCGACAAAGGTGAACACATGAAAGACTATGAGATTGATCTGGGAGATAAATTCATTACCGATCTTCAATTTGCTCTGGACGATGAAAAAGCTTTGCGTTGTGGAGGCTTCTATAGCATGAACTCCAGTCAGGGAATTAAAGGTACTTTCTATATCACCATTGATTTGGAAAGCAAAAAAACGATGACCAGTAATTTTAAACCTTTCCCTGAAGATTTTATTACTCAAGGATGGTCCCAAAGAGCCATTAAAAAAGCCAAAAAGAAAGAAGTAAAAAAGGGCAAAGCAGTTGAAATGTATGAGTATGATCTGCGCGACTTTATCTTAAAAGATGATGGTGGAATTATTATGTTGGCAGAACAGTATTATGTGCACGTGGTAACTACCACTACCTATGATGCTCAGGGACGACCAACCACCCGAACAACCTATCATTATTACTACAACGACATCATTGCCATTAACATTGATGCAAATGGCAATATTGAATGGCAAACGAAAATTGACAAGTATCAGCACTCTACAAACGATGGTGGTTACTTCTCTTCATACACAGCAGCTGTTGTAGGTGATAAAATTTTCATGGTGTACAATGAAGACGCCAGACGTTATTACACCAAGGAACAATTAAAATCTCTTAGCAGGAAAGAGAAGAAAGCTTACTTCACTTTATTGGTAGAGCTTAATTCTGATGGTGAATACAAGAAAACACCTTTGTTCAATACCAAGGAAAATCAGGTGGCTACCCGACCAAAGGCCAGCATGCAAACCGGAGATCGCGAATTGGTGCTGTATGGAAAATGGTACAAGAACCAGAAGTTTGCTAAATTGAGTTTTTAGAGATTTCCTGAACTTTTGTGGTACACAGATGTACCAGAGATAAACTTATATATGATTTACTTAAGACTATCTCTGCTATTTATTCTGCTTTCCAGTAATACTTTTGGACAACCCAACCCAAACAAAGAATTTGGCAATTCCTTATTCGTTAATGAAATTTTGGCCTCTGATGGAACTCCAATAATCGTTTGTTCAAATTTTGAAGACTATGACTCAACTTACACTGCCTCATCCAGATTCAAAATTTCATATTATACAGTAGATCATAAAAACGTCAGGCAGAAAAGAACGTTTGAACCAGATTTCTGGAAATGTGATTATGCGATGAACAAAGCCCATGAGACTAAATGGCAAGCAGCAATTGACAATTCAAATTTAAACCTGGATAGCTTATATCAACACTGGGCAAAGTTTGCCCATGAAATCAATGGCGATTCCTTGTTTTCACAATTCATGTCAGGAAGAAAAGATTCGGTTGAACTCGACACCATGCGTCATTCAATAATGTACAAGGGATATGAATTTGGTCTAGATTATATGGAAAATGATCTTATCGAAATTGAAGACCAACAAACCGATGAAATCATGACAATATTATTGATCGGACATAACACGTTCCCAGCCTTTAAAATTGATCGCATTCGATTTCGTCCCGGGAATTATCGAATCAGGCTAATAGATAAAGAAGGAGAAAAAAATGGTTTTAAGCCATATAGAGTTGTCGAGACCTTTTTGTCAGACTAAATTCTAGCTCCTTTTATTTAACATGACAAAAATTGTTTTCTCCCACAATAGAAGCAAAATAAAAATAACTCACTGTAAAACTGACATTTACCTCCTAAGAAATGAGCTAAACCAAAGAAATGTGACAGCTTAATTGCCTTATGACTTGTTAAAATATGTTAAGCAAATAATATGGCACGGAATATGCTGTTACTAATATAGATTACATAAAGTACCTAGCCAATATCCCACCTGCTAGGTAAACCTAAAAGCAGCAACAAGTCATAGCCCCAACATTCCTAGTTGGGGCTTTTCTTTTATAAAAATCTCGGCTTGCGCTTCTTTTTCTTCTTGTCCTTCTTCTTTTTAGTCTTCTTTCTTTTAGCTTTCTTATCCTCTTCCTTACCTGGTTTTGGAGAGTCAACTTTGACTTTTTCCGGACCTTCATCAACATCCTCTTTCTTGAAAATCTGCTCAGAGAAATATTCTATTCCATGTATATCTCCATGGAAAATTGTCATCAGGTCATCATGATAAACTTTAAGTTCCTCTTCAATGACTTTAATTTCTGATTTATCAGCCCCTCGAGCTCTTTGCTGCCATTCCATCACCTTGTAATCCTGGTGCTTGTACAAACCGTAATTCTTTTTTGTGGACATGTATTTAACTACCACTGGATTATCAAGAGGAAGAATTGCGATATCAAAAATCTGCTGATCTAAATCATCCTTTATTCTTTTAAGTCCAAATTGGTCTGCGTACTTCTGGCATGATTCATTAAATTCCGTATAATGTCCGTTCTCACTCAAAAACGTCATTTTTTCTCTCCACAACATTTCATCATCAGGGTTGTCTTTCATTGCCTTTAATGCTTTGAAAAGCGGCCTCTCTTCCTCCGGTAAGAAGTTATCTAATTCTTTATGAAATCCGTCCAGAGTTCTGGACCCGTAGATTCTGCCCAACTCTTTGCCTTCCGGATTTAGAACCAACATAGTTGGATATCCTTTGATTTTATATTGTAGCATTTTGCCCTTATCCGGACTTTTTTCGTTTTCAATTTTAATGGCCACGTAATCCTTCGCAATTCGTTCTCCCACCTTTTTATTGGAAAACACCCTTTGGTCCATTCTGCGACACGGACCGCACCAAACGGTATACACATCCACAAAAACCTTTTTGTTTTCTTTTTTTGCTTTGGCAAGCGCTTCATCAAAAGTGATGGACTCAAAATTTACCTGGGAAAATCCGCTGTGTGCTATAGAGAGACACAGGACAATGGTGGTGATTACTTTCATCATGGCTTAACTGCTTAATGTAACTAGCTGAATACAATAAATATAATGCCAAAATGTAATTCTACAACTATTTAAAGGGATTCCAGTTTTTCAAACCTCTCCTCTCCTACATTGTTTTTCAGTATTTCTGCATCAATACGTTCATCGAATTCGAAATAGCCGTTCTTATCCTTTGCAATACATCCTATGCACTTAAAAGTTTCGGAATCTGCATTCAAGCGTCCATTTCTGTCATTGTAAATTTTGGACTGATAACGGGCATAGCAAGTTCCCAACATTTCGAATCCGCTGGTATCATCTGCAAAAATATTGAGGTAGCCACCCTCGCACATGGCGTAGTAGTTGTAGATATGATTCTTGTCTTTGTAGAAAGATGAGCCAAGATGTTGAAATGTGACTGTGTCAACAACATCTGCAATGAGAGCCGCTTGTTGAGAGCCAATATACTCCAGAAAGTTGCAGGCACACAGTTCCGATTTAATGGCTTGTCTTGGAATATTCGCAATTCCAGGTGCACTGGGAAAGCCTATTTCTCCATTTGGTCCCATGAATAATCCGCAAGACATTTTTCTCCACTTGGGGAGATTGGATTCAGCAATGGTTCTTACCGATTTCAGCCAATTTAGCCAGGCACCATCCTGATAGTTTGAATTGGGATTTTCCGCTTCAAATGATACCTCTAATACAGTTGAAGAGTCTACTTTTCTTAGTCGAAAGCTTTCTGTATAATTCCCTGAGTATTCTACCAAAATGTGTTCATTCTCCTTTATTTCCTTCACAACACCACTGTCTACTATTTCGCTGTGACGCTTAAAATAAACCTTTGAGTTTAGTTGCCAATCGGACTCAACATGACAATGCATTTTCAGGTTATCTCCCAAAGCAATGGCATATTCCGGACCGGTAATGATGTTCCAAACTTCTTCAGGACTTGCTTTAATTGTGAGTTGGCTTGTGATTGATTTGGTTTCGATCAAATGATTCTGGTCGGACTGACTTTCTTTCTCCTCAGACTTTTCTGAATTGCAGGAAGAGACAGTCATCATTACAAGAAGAACGGGAACTATGAATTTCATACACATGTTTATTACTATAAAGCCTTCTGGTAACGTCTTAATTATGAAGTACAGAATCTGGTTCTCTATACTCAAAATATAGAGCTATTGTCAGCGGTTGTTTTTTATTTGATCAAAAAGTCTTTTTACTTGCAGGTCTCCAAATCCGTATATATTCTCTCTTTTATTAAACTCTCTGAACACTGGTCCGAACTCTTCTGTTTCGAGTTCTTTCATGATTGCTATTAGAGATTCAACTGGCCTACCTCTGTCTCCGTTATCTGGTTCACGTTCAACATGTGCTTGTACTGCAGGCATTATAAATGGGTATGTCGGTTCTAGTTTTTGTGCTGTGTTGACTAACTTTTTTATATCACCGTACTGATAAGACTCCCAAAGGTTTGCTATTTGCTTAAGTTCTGTTAGGGCTAATTTATTCTCATAAACAGAATTCAGTTCAAACTCGTTCAATCCTCCAAAACCATATTGATTGTGTGATTTGGGTCTAACAAGATAAATCGAATTATTCTGAGTGTTTTTTGTCAGAAGGTAGGTGACGAACCAAAAATTCACTTGACAAAACAAATCATCTTCAAACCACAGGTTGATATCTGAATCCGTATTTATGTCTATTATTTTCTGGAATTCGGGAACTGTCTCGTCAAAGTAATCCTGTTCAGTCCCTCCATAGTTCTGACTGATAAATTTGGCCCTTAAAGCAAATAACTCTTCTAAATCTTTTGCTTTTATGTCTCCATCTATCAAACATTCTCTGGCCACAATAATATCACCCTGAATATTCTTTGGGAATTGCTCCCTCAAAGAATCTCCATTAAGTATATGATATTGCTTTTTCATTGAATCCTTTACTAACAAATATAAAACAAGAAAGGCTCTCAAATAATGAGAGCCTTTGAAAGCGTGCGATTAAATGAAGATTAAAAACTCACTTTGTAGCTGATAACTGGTAATAAAGGCAGTTGCTTACCAATAACGATACTTTGCGTGCCATGTTCGTAATATTGATTAACAACCGCCTCATTTGCTGTAGCGTTTTGAATGTCAATCTTAAACTCTGTGGTGGTTTTAGGTTTATTTCTTCTAATTCCAACAGCCACATCCAACTTGATAATGTCGTCTCCTTTTGCACTGTATGGATTGCTCTCGTCTCTGACAGCATCTCCCTTGGCTATAGAAGCTTGTAAGTCGATTGGTGTGTATCTTTGTCCACCAATCATAGCCAGCTTAATGTTAGTAAAGAATACACGTTTCTTCTCAGGTTTTCCCATTCTGAATTCTTTTCCTCCTAACATATTGAATACGTAATTTCCGTTAAACCTTGACTCTCTTTCTACTCCATCTTTAGCTGTGTACAAAGAATTGTAAAGAGATAAGGTCGTCATGTAATACAGGCCTTTGTTAAAGAAACGCTCGAAAGTGGCCTCAATTCCATAATTTCTTCCTGTACCTTCATTCACCAGATTACGTGTGGTATACCATCCTGCGCTATTCAGCAAAGAATAAGTACTGTTCACATCATCTTCAACAGGAACATCACTTAAAGTCTGGTAATAAGCTTCAAGTTTTACATGCAAAAATTGGGTTAACATATTGTCGTACCCCACAACAAAGTGCATTGCTTGTGACAGGCCTAAATCTCCATTAGGTCTTGTGAAGCTGCCATCTGCTTGTTGTTGCTCTGCCAAATACATAGAGATGCTTTCCGGCTTACTGTGCATTCCGGCTCCAAGAGAAATTGATTGGTTGGCTTTAAACTTCCATTTCAAGGCCAATCTCGGTTCAATGGAATAATCCTTCGTGTAATCGTAATACAGATAGTGTAGACCTCCAACCAGACTCAAATCCTGGTTAATTCTGTGTTTCAAACTTGCAAAAGCCTGAATCATACTTGTACTACCGCTCTGGTTAAGTTCCGGTTCAAGCTGAGATGAATTGAAACTCCAGTATTCTCCTTTCATGTCAAATGACTGTCTGGTTAGAATCACACCTGTTTTAAGCTTGTTCCTTGTATTGAACTTGTGATTCAAAGTTGTCATTGCAATGAGGTTGGATTTTGAGAAGTTGGTGGTTGAAACAGTGTACAGTTCATTGTTGTTATCCGGAATCTGGTAAAACCCTTTGGACTGATCTCCGGAAGCAGATAAAGTGGTTCTTATATAGCTTTTGGTGTTGATGAAATAATTGTGCGTTAAACCAATTACACCAAGACTTGATTGCTGCTCTCCTTTTGAAATGATACGCTCTTCATCATCCGGATCTGTGTCTTCTATTTGAATGCTACTTAGTCCTCCCAGACCAAATAAAGAAAAGGTATGTTTTTTATTAACAGGCAACATCAACTTAAATGAAGCATCCTGATACTTTGGAACACCTGCAAAATCTACTATTCCAGCATTATCTAAAAGTGCCAACGAAGAATATCTGTAGTTGGCCAAATAGGATCCGTCATAGCTTTTTTTGAATGGTCCTTCAGCTGTGAATTCACTTCCCAATATACTCAGCCCCGCGGCATATTCCCTTGTTTCGTTGTTCCCATTCCTTAGTTTCATGTCAAACACCCCGGATAAGGCATTTCCATATTCTGGAGAAAAAGCTCCGGTAAAGAAATCGGAGTTACCTAGCATATTACTGTTTAATGCATTAATGGGGCCACCAGTACTTCCTTCGTTGGCAAAGTGATTGGGGTTAGGGATTTGCACACCTTCCAACATCCATAAGATTCCTTTAGGCGAGTTCCCTCGTACCACAATGTCGTTGTTACCTTCGGCATTTCCATTTACGCCAGCAAAAGATGACACCATTCTTGCGGGATCGTCTATAGCCCCTGCATATCTTTGAGTTTCTTCTACTGAAAAAGAACGGGCGCTGACCAAACTCATTTCATTTTGTACTTCAGAATTTTTCTCATCTGATTTAACAACCAATCCTTCAAGTTTTTCGACTGCCTCAACCAATTCAATGTTGATCACAACTTCTTTACCAGAATTGACCAATAAATTTGGCATTACTCTGTCTTCATATCCAATCATGGTAATTTTAATGGTATGACGTCCAACCGGCACCTCTTCAAGTTTGAATTTCCCGTTTTCATCGGCAACAGAACCAATCACAGGATCGCTCCCAATTATCACAACACGAGCTCCAAGCAGTTTGGCTTTTGAGTCTTGATCTACAATTGTCCCTCTTACTGTCTGGGTCATTTGTTGAGCCATACCTGTACTTGCAATAAGCATAAATCCGCAGAGTAAGGCTCTTTTAAACATGTCTTTCATTTTGTTCAATATTAGTATCACTTATTTTTATATCTATGACAACCAAGAACAAGATGACCCCTATTCAAAAAGTAGAAAAAATGAAAAAAATTGCTTTTTACGAGAAAACCAGAATTTGGTTTGTGTTTACCGACTAAAACTGAAGCGCTACGCTATAGCCCAACCACATTTTAACGGTTTCGCGTGAAGTCGTTTTATTATAGAAACTGTTGTTTCCAATATCGTACCCATGTACTCCAGTATCTGGATTAAGTTGATCACTTACATATAGATTGTAGGTCAAACCGGTATAAAGTGAGAAATGTTTCCCGAAACTATAACCTACTCCACATTTGAATTTACTGAGCAATGAAAATTCGGCACTTTTGAAACTTAATGGCTGAAGTTGCGAATTGTTAATTTCAAGATTAGAGAACAATTTTCCCGGAAGGTCTATATGAGTTCCAAAACCTAAACCAAAAGCCAACAAAGGAGTTGAATCGAAACGGTAACCTGCCGAATAGGTGTTATAGAATTTCTTGTGCCCCATTTTATAAGTCAAATTGGCTTGGGTCACGTCATTACTTTCTATTTCCAGTTTTCTATAGCCGTTTTTCACAAAGTTGAACAGTCCTAGTGCGAAACCTGAATGAATGGTATCTGAAATGTTGATGACACCTATTTGAACTCCCTTAAGTGTTTTGGTTTTGTTAATAACACCAGCAATTTGAACACCTTTTAACGTGTCTGAATTGGTGTTTACGACACCAGCTATCTGCAAACCGCTCATTTTTTTAGTATGATTACTGACTCCTCCAATCTGTAAGCCTTTCATACTTTGAGTTAAATTGATGACTCCTGCTATTTGTGCACCACGACCTTCTTTTGAATGGTTGTTGACACCAGCAATCTGGAAACCACTGAAGCTTTTTCCTGAAACGTTGGTGACTCCTGCTATTTGAGCGCCTGCTAACGAATCTCTTGAAATATTGATTACTCCACCAATTTGGGCACCTCTCACAGTTTGATTATTAATGTTATACACTCCGCTCAATTGAAGTCCATTCACTTTCCCTCCAACCAAATTTCCGACACCTGCTATTTGAAAACCGTTCATTTTATTACGCACAATATTCAAAACACCTCCTACCTCAAGTGCCTTTACTCCGTTAGAATACCCTGCAATGATGTTCAAAGAAAATGTATTGTCAATCAAACCGCTCATTCTGCCATTTGTCCCAAACTTTGGAAGAAATGACACCTGAAAAAGGCGTGATTCTTCAAGATATACGTTATTGATATGAAGGTTATGATCTTCACCACCAAAGAATTTCACCAAACCACTACTGTCCAGTGAATGCATAGGTTTTAGTTCATTTAATCGAGGAATCAAGACTACTTCAAAGGGTTTGCCGTCTGTTTTGGAAACCTGAATAACCGTGTCTCTATATTCCTTAGAACTGATGGCCAAATTAATATGATCCGACTTACTTTTAACCGATAAGGCATACGAACCATCATTGTTGGTTAAACTTGAAGTCAAAGAGTTGGTTTCATACACTGTTACATCAGATACTTTTTGGCCATTTGCATTTACAATACTCCCTTTCATGGCATATAACCGTTTAGAGGGAAACTCTGGTTCTGCCTTTTGAATAATGACATAGGATCCTCTAACTTTATACTGATAACTTTTTCCTAGTATTTGCCTCAGAATCTTACTAACTGACTCTGATCTTGTATGAAGACTTACTAATTCAGAATCACTAAAAAAGCTGGAATTATACGCGAAAGAGAATCCACCTTCTTTAGCCACCATGTTGAGTGCCCATGGAATTGGTTTTTGACTAACATCTATTGTGATCTTTTTATCGAGAAGACTTTGAGTCCAGGTATTTCCTGATATTAAAAGAATACTTAGTATTAATACGTATTGATGTCTAACAACCTTTGCCATTGATGATGATATTATGTTTCCTCCTTTTCACTTTAAAGTCGAAAGTAGACTCGATGATTAAGAGGATATTTTCCAGAGTTTCGTCTTTAAATTCAGCTGTCAACGTACACGCATTAAGTGCTTCATTTTCGACCGAGATATTTGCTTTAAATACTTTATTGAGTGTGGCCACCACATCTTTTATCTGGGTAGATTCGAATCGCAGAGTTCTGTTCTGCCAGTAGCTTTCATCCGGAGCAGCATGACCAATACTTACCGTTCCCTCACTTTTACTGATCACCCCTGTCATGCCTTTGGTAAGGAAAACTTCAGCTTTCTCCTTGTAGAGTTTTACCTTACCTGTTCTCACAGTAACGACCACCTCATCTTCATTTGGCCACGCCGACACCATAAAGGAAGTTCCCAGTACCTGGACGTTTCCGCCTTCCGTTGTGATGATGAAAGGTTTTGTGGTGTCTCTTGCAATGTCGAAGAAGGCCTGCCCCTCTAATTCCACCAACCTTTCGTCTCCACTAAAACTTTTTGGAAACGATAATGTAGAACCTTCATTTAAGTCGACCTGAGATCCATCAGACAAGGACACACTTGAAGGGCCCGTTTCAGCCAGCATTTCCGCTTTTACTTCAGTCTGGTCAGATTTGGCCTTCTCCTGAGGGTCATTCTGCATTAAATTGTTCACCAGCCAGACTGAACCTATCAGCACCAAACCTATGGCTGCAATTCTCAACCATTTATATGAAGATGCCTTTTTCGGTCTGGTAAATTGTGATTTTTGATCCAGAGATTTCCAGGCGGCATCAATGTCGATGGTCAATTTTGTTGAAGTGGATCGAATGTTTCCGGTATCGAGCCATACTGTTCTTAACTGATGAAACTCATGCTCATTTTCGGGTGATTCCCTGATCCATTCTTTGATACGAGCCTGTTCATCGGGAGCCGTTTCTCCTGAAAAAAAACGGGCTAACAATTCGTAATCAACGCTATGTTCATTCTTGTCTGACATGACCTATATATATTATGACAACTCAAAACGAAATTACCCCTATGGATAATTTTAAATAATCCAGAAAAAAAGAACGGCAGGCAGATATTCTGACAGTTCTTCTCTTAAAATCTTCAGTGCTTTGCCCATTTGATTCTCTACTGTTTTCACAGATATATCAAGTGTTTCAGCAATTTCTTTATACTTCATCCCTTCATCTCGACTAAGACTATAGATGGCCCGACATTTTTCTGGTAATTTTTCGAGGGCGGCGGCAATTTTTTCCTGAAGTTCATCAAATTCCAGATCCTCCTGAAAGAAACCTTCATTTCGTAAATGGACCTGTTCCTGTGTGTAGGATTGTTCTACTTTTCTATGCTTGATTTGATTGAGACAGGTATTTCTAACAGCACCAAACAAATAAGATTTAACCGTGGTTCTGATAGTGAGTTCCTCCCCCTTATTCCAAAGTTTAAGAAATACGTCCTGTACGGCACTTTCCGCATCTTCCTGCGATCCGAGATACTTCACGGCAAAGCCCACCAAATTCTCGTAGTGAGTTTTGAAAATGGCCTCTAAGGCAGATTTATCTCCCCGCTGTAAACGTTCTATTGTACTTAAATCCGGATTCAAGCTGCTAAGGTAGACATTTGATATTTTTGAAAGAATGAACTACTTCAAATCTAGCTTATCAACACGATTTCCGATGGAAAACTGCTTCATCTCGGTTTCGAATGTAGTAAAGTCTTTTTGCTCAACTTTCCTGACTATTTGACCATCTTTCAGCAGGAAAATTTCGTCACAGGTTTCGGCCAGAGTAGAGAAAATATGAGACGAGATGATGAGCGTTTTTTCCAGACCTTTCAGCTTATGCATGATCTCTGTTATGAGCAGATTACTTTGTATATCTACGCCATTGAAGGGCTCGTCCAGAACAAACACTTTATTCTCCTGCAAAAGAACAGCAGTTAATGCCAATTTCTTTTTCATTCCTGTTGAATAAGTTGAAGCATACTGATTCAATGGCAAATCAAATATGTTATTCTCGTCGATATTTGACAACTTCACCTGTCTGGCATTGGCCAAAAGCTGAATGTACTCTTTGCCTGTGATTTTCGAAAAGAAGTAAGGTTCTGTGGATAAAAGTCCAAGGTGATTTTTGAGTTGATCCGTTTCAGAAGAAATTTTCCCTTCAAACCTTTCAAGTCCGGCAATACACCTAAACAGAGTGGTTTTACCAGCGCCATTTTCTCCTACAATTCCGTATACCTTTCCTTTTTCAAATTCCAGATTGATGGAGTCGAGTACTTTATTACTCCCATAGCTTTTCGATAAATTCTCTATTCTAATCATTCAAAAGTGAACTTAGTTTTTCGACTGACTGGCCGTAAAAAAACGGAATAATTCCGATCAAAATTGGCGGAAACAGAAAACTTATTGCAATGATGATTCCCTGTGCCGGATTCATTTCGTTTGGATAGGCTGCATATTTTGCCAGAACAACGGTGATTAAATATAGATACGACAAGGCAAAGATGGCACCTATAATGAGCAAGTGTTCAAAGAAGAAAGACGCTAAGACGATGGCAACGGGCAAACTCAAAAAAGTAAAATAGATACAAGCAGTTTTGAGCTTTTGAACTAAAAATTGTTTTGGAGACAGACTGAAATTCCAGACAAAATAGTCTTCTTCCGGTTTCGAGTAATAAGAGATACAGATCAAACAAATCGAGATCATTGAAAAGATTCCCAGATTCACATTTTCCTCTGAAATGGACAGAAAGACTATGAAATATGCTGCCGGGAAAAACAATAGGGTATTTCTAAAACCTTCTGTAAACTCAAAAGGCTTTTTACCAAATGGAGTTGGTATGGTTAAACCAGCTTTAAAGCCAAAGTTGAATAAGGCCATTATTAGCGAAAGTCCTGCTAAAATGGCCGTCATCAAAAACGATTTCTGATAGACCAAAAAAGCCAGAAACGGCAGACTACACAAAATGTTCTCAATCAATCTTACCTTCAAATAATTGGCTCTGTTGAAAATAGATTTAAGGAAATCATTCCTTTTAGATTCGCTTAATCTGAAGACGAAACTCAGTGCCATAAACACATATAAGTATACTGCATATTCCGTCTTTGAGAAAAGGAATTCGGACAATAACACATACCCCAAAGCCAATACAACATAGGCCACAGGAACCGGATTCCGAAATCGGCTAGTTTCCTGTTGAACATTTTATATTGTAGTAAGAAGTAGGCTTTCATTTATTGTGTTCAGAGTGGTAACGAGAATTGTGTGAATTTCTTGTTCATTTTAGGGGTTCGTTCCTCCTAAACTAAAGTAATCTCCAAAAGGTTACCATTAAGATTAATAGCAGCCATTTTTAACTGAAGTAAATTCATCCATTCAGTCTCATTCATTTCATGAATCTCTTTTGGGATGACTAGCTTAAAGTCAAGAACTATCACTTCAGGTGTTAGAAATCCAGCCTGTCCTTCAATTATTGTCAAAGGAGTCCCTAAATCATACCTCTTAGGTTCTATCCAATCACAATATGCATCAATGATTTCAGATCTTGTAATCCCGAATCTTAATTCCGTCCAAAAATCTTGTTCTTTATTGGTCATTCCAGAGTTGTTTACACCAATGATTTTGGTTCTTTTATGCAACCTGCTTTATTCCAATAATCCTTCTAAATCTACCAAATTCCACCCAACACCACAAACACTATAAAACAAATGTTTTTCCAATTACAAACGACTACAATTAGATTCTAAACGCTTAGTAACCGACTAGAGCTTTTGGCCTGACCTTACTTTGCACCGTTGTTTGAAACCAAGCCGGCTGGTTACACTCAATACCATACTTACAGGTCGCTTAAACTAAAACGATACATCATGACCTGGGAGTGAACGATGAACTATTAATTTAAAATTTATGAGAATGAAAAATCTAAGAAACAAAGTGCAATTGATTGGTAACGTTGGTATGGATCCAGAAGTGAAAGATGTGAACGGCAACAAGCTGGCGAAATTCGCATTGGCTACCAACGAATCGTACACCAATAAACAAGGTGAGCGCGTACAGGAAACTCAATGGCACAACTTAGTAGCCTGGGGTAAAACGGCTGAAATCGTAGAGCGTTTTGTCACCAAAGGCAAAGAAATCGCTGTAGAAGGCAAACTTAACACACGTTCTTTTGAAGACGCAGAAGGAGAAAAGCGTTACATCACAGAAATTGTGATGCAGGAGGTCTTACTTCTTGGCAGCAAATAATTACCTGGCAACAGACGTTTCCACAATTATGGAGACGTGATCATCACAGACAGTCCCTTGTTCGTATGAGCGAGGGACTTTTTTGTGTCCTGATTTATGGAATCCCGGATATTTTTACATTTACATAGTAAACTAATCGCATGAAATATCCAGTTACCCTCCTACTCGCATTATTTGTGTCAATTTATGCTTCTGCACAAGAAGATTCTTATTCAATTGAACATGATTCAGTGTCGAATGTTATTTACCAAAGTGATTCTGCATATACTTTCAAAGTAGTCGTTCCTAATCTTGACATATATGTTGTTCGCTATGTTGTGTCTTCAGACAGACCCACCGTTGGAGTTGGAACAGCCGTCATGCCTTTTAAGAAATTTCAAATAGAAACAGGTGGCTGGTATGGTTCTGATGTTGATTCGGACTATAAACTGGAGCAGCTTGGCTACAATAGCACACAATTGAGGTACGGAATTGCACAAAATGCTGAGTTGAGAGTGAGTGCCAACTTTTCCCAAAATACCTACACACATGAACCTACTGGTTTAAGTTCAGATGATTCGGGCTTGTCGCCATTGGTGGTTGGAACAAAAATTCGTTTGCTCAAGCAGAATAACCGTACCTGGAACAACCTTACTTTGATGGCAAACGTGCACCTCAACCAGGTGGCTTCAAGCGTATATCAAACACCAACTGTTGGACATGATTTAGTACTGGCTAACAACATTCAGTTCTCTGACAAAGCCAGTCTTGGCAGTAACTTTGGTTTGACCTGGGACGGTTTTGGAGGCAGTGTCACTGGACTTTATACGACGGCATTTTCAAGAAAGATAACCGGAAGAATGACAGCGGTTGGAGAACTGTATGGCTATTGGCCTCAGGGAGCTGGAATTGATGTGAGTTTTGATGGTGGTTTTACCTACTTATTCAACAATCAACTGCAAGCAGATGTGATCGGTGGCTTTGGGATTTCCGAGCGTGCACAAGACTGGTTTGTAGGTATCGGACTTTGCTATCTATTAAATCCTAAATATTAAGCCAATCTTACCCTAAAAAAAAGTAATTTTGTCGCGAGTTATAGAGGAGACTCGACAAAAAGACTTTTTATGAGATACTTAATACTTTGCCTGATTATTTTGGGGTTTACCCAATGTAAAATTGAAAACAAAGAAGTTAAAGGCAAACCAACCATTGTTTGTACAACCAGTATTAGCGCGGATTTAGTCAAACAAATTACAGGAGATAATGCTGAAGTAAGCTACTTAATGGGACCAGGTGTTGATCCGCACGAATACAGTCCAAAATTGAGTGATTCCGAAAAACTACTGGAAGCTGATATCATTGTTTATCATGGATTGAATTTGGAAGGTAAGATGAGTGATGATCTGGAAAAAGCCAGAAAAAACAAAAAAATCGTCATCAACCTCAGTGAGAAAATTGACCATGCTTCATTAATTCACTTAGAGGAAGACCATGTACACGCAGATGGTGAAACTCATGCCCACGAAGGGGAAGTTGATCCTCATATGTGGCATGATGCCAGACTGTGGATTCAGGCAGCCAATCACCTGGCAGCTTCACTTGGTAAATACAACAAAGAAAACAAGGACAGCTACCTTGAAAACGCTTCAAATTATTCTAAAGAACTTATTGAATTAGATGACTTTCTGGTTTCTAAATTTAAGGAGATTCCTGACTCGCAAAGAGTGCTTGTAACCGCTCATGATGCTTTTGGTTATTTGTGTAAACGATACAATATCAGGTCAAAAAGTCTGCAAGGAATTTCCACTGCTGCAGAATTTGGAATTAAAGATGTGACCGATTTAGCCAATTACCTGATTCGTCAAAACATCAAATCAATTTTTATTGAAAGCAGTGTACCTAACAAGAATTTACAGGCGGTAATCGATCATTGTGCCGAAAAAGGTCATAAAGTTTCTATCGGAGGCATCTTATTCTCTGATGCTTTAGGCGACAGAGCTTCCGGAGCGGATACTTACGATTCCATGATGAGAAGCAATGCAAACACCATTGTAAATGGCCTCAGTAAGTAATCCACATAACGATTCGGCACTTCAGGTACATAGTTTATCTGTGTTCTATGGTGATAAACCTGCTCTTTGGGAAATAGATTTTGAACTTCAGCAAGGCAGAAAAATTGGCATTTTGGGTCCGAATGGTTCCGGTAAGTCCACCTTGATGAAAACCATTATGGGCCTCATTAAACCGGCCAGTGGTTATGTGAAAATACTGGGTGAACCGCTCGACAATGTCAGATCCAGAATTGCTTATGTTCCTCAAAAGGAATCTGTAGATTGGGACTTTCCCATTACAGTGAAGGAAGTGGTTCAAATGGGGCGCTATAAGCCAAACAAACTCTTTGGTCGTTTATCCAAACTTGACAAAGAATTGGCTCTTAAAGCACTGGAACAACTGAAGATTTCGGATCTGGCAGACAGACACATTGCTCAATTATCCGGAGGACAGCAGCAACGCGTTTTTCTGGCCAGAGCCATTTGTCAGGAAGCAGATATCTATTTCATGGATGAGCCTTTCACGGGAGTTGATGCTGCCACGGAAGAAACGATCATTTCCATTATTAACGAATTGGCAGAGCGGGGAAAGACGATTATCATGGTTCACCACGACCTGAATTCTGCTCGCGATTACTTTGATGACATTGTGATGCTGAATACAAGGCTGATTTGTTGTGGCGAAACTTCAAATGTCTATAATCAAGATAATATTAAAAATGCCTTTGGGTCTCAATTGACGATTCTTTCAGAAATTGGGAACAAGATTAATGAGCTAAATTATCCGGTGAGAGAAGCCGGCGAGAAAGATTCATGAGTGACTTTATTGAATTCATATCCCTCTCCAATCCAACTGTAAAGATTGTTCTGATCGGTGTGATCCTCATTAGTTTTTCTTCTTCTCTGGTTGGTAATTTTGCATTTCTGAGGAAACGTGCTATGCTTGGGGATGCCATTTCCCACAGTGTTTTTCCGGGTGTTTGTTTGTCCTTCATCATTTCTGGTGAAAAAGATCCGTTTATGATTCTAATCTATTCCATTGTCAGTGGATTGATTGCCATGTTCCTGATTGACCTTATCGGAAGGCACAAAAAGGTAAAAGTGGAGACGGCCATCGGTATTGTCCTGTCTATTTTCTTTGGACTCGGGATCATGCTCATTTCCTACATTCAAAGCAATTTAGGTTCCGCTCAATCAGGATTACAACATTTCTTTTTTGGTCAGGCAGCCGCTATGTCAAAAGAAGACGTTGAAGTTTTCCTTTACTGCTCGCTCATCATTGCCGGAATCATTGCTCTTTTCTATAAAGGTTTGAAGCAAGTATCTTTCGACAGAGAACATGCCATGGCGACTGGTCAGCCAGTCGTTTTACTCGAAATAATCTTATCCATTCTAACGGTGATGGCCATTGCAATTGGCATCAATGCAGTTGGGGTCATTCTCATGGCTGCTTTGCTGATTACGCCTGCTTCAACCGCTCGTTTATGGACCAATCGTCTGCTTCCAATGATGCTCATTGCCGGAACTTTAAGTGTTCTGGCCGCCATCGGAGGTGCTTTCATTTCATATAAGTACAGCGGCATGCCAACTGGTCCCTGGGTTGTGGTAATTCTTTCGTTCATGGCATTTATGTCCATCCTGTTTTCTCCCAAAAGAGGCGCTTTATCCAGAGTGATGTCCAGAAAAAAACTGGAAAGAAAAAT
This sequence comes from Parvicellaceae bacterium, assembly GCA_965230535.1. GTDB lineage: Bacteria > Bacteroidota > Bacteroidia > Flavobacteriales_D > JAUILH01 > JAUILH01. Next base: position 562,272 of record OZ246010.1, read on the forward strand.
TCTCAAAGAGAATATCTTAAAGACTATGTACAAGCTTCAGGAAGCCAACAACAGCTCTTCCGGCTTTTCACTACAGGAAATCAACGGACTTAAAACCTTTGACGGGAAACAGCTGGAAAGAGGTTTGAATTGGTTAAAACAAGATAATTCGACACAATTCAATCAGAACAAATGGACGTTGACAGAATCAGGAACTCAGATCGGTAAGCGAATCACAAGAGTTCACCGTTTATGGGAATTGTACCTTACCAACAAAGTGAAGCTGGACATTGATCATGTGCATCCTTCAGCCGAATCTTTAGAACACATCATCACACCAGAGATCGAAAAAATGTTGCAGGAAGAGTTGGACTTCCCGGATAAAGATCCTCACAATAATCAAATTCCATAAATGGCAGCGGTTTGGATCATAGCGGTGAGTTGTTTGATAGGTGTATGTTGCGCCTGGATTGGCTCTATCCTTGTCATAAGACGCATGGCCATGTTATCTGATGCTGTGTCTCATTCTGTCTTACCGGGTATTGTGGTCGCCTATTTACTAATGGAAGAAATGGACTATGGTGTGTTCATCATTGCTGCTGCAATTACGGCCTTTATAAGCACACTGCTCATCGAAGGAATCTCGAAACTGGCTAATTACCGTAAAGATGTGTCCATGGGGATTATTTACACTTTATTGTTCTCCATTGGAATCATACTTCTCTCTGCAAATCAGGATACCGTGCCCATTCAAAGCGACCATATCATTCAGGGAAATCTTGAAATGATTCCGCTGGAAGAACTCTGGATCATCAATGACATGTACAGCATGGGGCCCTACCCTATTTGGTCATCTTTATTAAACCTGATTGTAGTTGTTACCGTATTTGCCATTGCCTACAGAGGTATTAAACTCATTAGTTTCGATCATTCCTATGCTTCTGTAAAGGGGGTAAAAACCTCAAGATGGAATTTGATTTTCATGGCACTCACTTCTTTAACTGTAGTCATCTCTTTCAGTGAAATTGGTGCCATTCTGGTAATCGGGTTTATTGTAATTCCGCCTGCTACTGCCCTCATCTTTTCGAAAAAACTGAATCAGGTGTTGCTCTATTCTTCACTAATTAGCTGTTTATCTTGTATTGGTGGTTATTTTCTTGCAAGGCATTTCGACAGTTCAGTTGCAGGTTCAATTTGTGTGGTGATGGGAATTTTATTCTTCATTGTGTTTTGTTTCGACAATCTAAGAGCTAAATTTGTGCAGAAGAATGGGATCAGGGTTGAACATAAAGAATAAGAAGGCCAAATTCGAGTACGAGATACTTGAAACTTTTGTGGCAGGTATGGAGCTGATGGGAAGTGAAATCAAATCCATTCGTGCCGGAAAAGCACATATCACAGAAGCTTTCTGCCAATTCAAGGGTGAAGAATTGTTCATCATTAACATGTATATTGACGAGTTTAAACAAGCCAGTTATACCGGTCATAGTATGAGAAGGGAACGTAAGCTTCTTTTGAAACGACAGGAATTGAACAAGCTTCAGAAAAAGATCAATACCAAAGGACTTACCATTGTTCCGCTCAAGGTTTTCATGTCTTCCAATGGTTTTGCAAAACTCGACATTGCACTGGCTCAGGGTAAAAAACTTCACGACAAACGATCCGCCATTAAGGACCGTGATCTTAAACGGGATTTAGACAGAAGTCTCAAATAAACACTATGGATTTAGGCATTACTCAAGACGAACTTTCTTTATACTCAGCACCACTTATTGGTCTGTTGATCTTTATCGAAATCGTGATTGGTGTGAGGTCGAAAAAAGAGCTATACCACACTGGAGAAACGCTTACAAACTTCTATTTAACCGGACTGGCCATTGGCCTCAACCTGTTATTCAGAACTTTCTATGTATGGATCTACGGTTTCTTTTATGCCATCAAAATCACTCAGGTATCTGATCCCGTGTTTTATTGGATTTCACTGCTGCTCATTCAGGATTTTCTGTTCTATTGGCTCCACTATTTCGATCACTACAGTCGGCTTTTCTGGGCCGTTCATGTGACGCATCATAGCAGTACTGATTACAACTTTTCTGTAGGCTTCAGATCTTCGGTTTTCCAGCCATTGTACAGATTCATCTATTATATTCCACTAGCCTGGCTTGGTTTCAGACCGCTGGACATTATGCTGATGTATTCACTGACTCAAATCTGGGGAATTTTTGTGCACACCAAGACCATCGGTAAGCTTCCCAAAATTATAGAGTTCATTCTGGTAACGCCATCACATCATAGGGTTCACCACGGTTCCAACATTAGATATCTGGATAAAAACATGGGGATGTTTCTCATTATTTGGGACCGTTTGTTTGGAACATTTCAGGAAGAACTGGATGAGGATCCGGTGGAATATGGATTAACAAGCAATCCGGAAAACCGTGGTCCTGTCAACATAGTATTCCATGAGTTTACAGGCATAGCCAAAGATCTCAAAAGACCTGTGGGTTGGGGAGTAAAACTTAAGTATATTTTTTGTCCTCCCGGTTGGTCACATGATGGTTCTACATTAACGAGCCGACAATTGCGCGAATCTCTAAAGGCAGAAGAAGCCTCAAAGCCAAACTGATGGAGGGTAGTTTTTGGCAAAATTATTGTACATTGAGAGCTCTAAAACTCCACTCATGAAACACATATTCTTACTGCTATCTCTTTCAATTTTTTCTTTTACATCAATCACTGCTCAAAATGAGAAAGATCAGGAGTGGACCAAAATCAAAGGAAAGTTAAGACAAGTTTCTGTTGGCAATAGTAGCAATGCCTGGGGGCTTGGTTTAAACAATGGCGTTTGGCAGTGGGATGGCACAAAATTCAATCTAAAAAAGGGCATTCTCACCTCTATTTCCGTGGGACGAGATGGTGCTTGCTGGGGAGTTGGAATCAATAATGGTGTTCACAAATGGGAAAACAATAAGTGGGTTCGCATTCCCGGGAATCTAAGGCAAGTATCCGTTGGGAACAAAGATCACATTTGGGGCGTTGGAGAAGGCAATGGCATTTGGAAAAGAGAAGGCGATCGTTGGGTAAAAGTCATCGGTCAGGCAAACTGGATTTCCGTTGGTCATGATGGCACTGTTTGGGGCGTTCGAGTAGATGCAACTGTTTGGCAATATGTCAACAAAAAGTGGGTAAAAGTTAAAGGCGAACTCAAAAAAGTGATCGTTAACGACAAGGACAATATTTGGGGACTTAACTTCTTCAACCAACCTGTGAAATGGAACGGTAGTTCCTGGGACATCAAGTTTGAAGGGACAGTTGAAGACATGTCTGTTGGAACGGATGGTACCATTTTTGGCGTGAAAGCCAATGGCAATGTGTATAAATTAAATTAAACCTGACTTTCCCTCACCTAGTTTTTTCGTTTCTTTGAGACATGAAATATGTTTGGCTGTCTCTCACCCTATTAACTCTGTTTTCATGCACCGATGAAAAAGAATCGGACAAATCTGATAGCTCGGATACTGTAGAGAAAACTGAAAAACTTGTCGTTAAAGACACCAACGTAGTTCTCGATGAAACTGCCGAACATGAGCTTAATTTTGCTTTGTTGAGTGCTGAAACGAACGACAAAGAACTGGATAGTCTGATCTATGTTACCTCCAGCTTCTATGCCGTGACCAATTCTGACATTGACGAGATCAGAAGCGAATGGAAAGACATGCAAAGTGGTCTAACCAACCTAAGGTACCAAATCAACTACAATAAAAACGGCATATTCGACATCACCTACGACATTGAATACTTAGGCGCTCATTTTAGCTACGATTACTATAATGTAAATCTGGATCTTCATGCAAAAACGCCTATTGATCTTCTGAGCATACTGGATAAAGACAAATTGCCCGAGTTTCTTGGAGCATGTAATGAAAAACTCAATGAGAACTTGAAATTTGGTTTTGAAGACATTCCGGAGGAGGACAAAGAAGAGATGAAAGAGTATTTCGAAGGCCATGAAGTCACCGAAGAATCTCTAAGTGAATTCAGTGTTCATGAGGACGGTATAGTCATTCATTTCAACACCTTCTTCCCTTATTACGCCAGAGTTTATGAACCAAACTCAATGCTATTCTTCAGCTACAGCGAAATTTCAAACTTTTTGGATATCGAGCAGGATTTATCTAAACGACTACTTAAAGACGCTCCACTGGCATCATAGCTTTCTAGAAGCCACTCTACTTGCTAATTTCTTAAGGAAACCTAACAGAGCATCCTGGTCTCCAATCAATTTTTGACAGTGATTGATAAATCGTCTCTTGTGATTTTCATGAAGATTATCAACGCAATCCGCAATTCCTTCTAAAGGAATGTACTGAAGCCTCCCCTTGTAATCCTTTACTAAAAACAACAGGGATGAATTAATTCTTGATTGAAATACGATTCTGTTCAGTTCTTCTCTTGCGCTCATAATATGATATCTTAATAGTTATCAGTAATTAAACAAATCTCATGCCGAAAAAATCACTAACTTACATGCACGCACATTTAACCTTTATACCATGAAAAAAACTTTACTTTCTGCCCTGCTTTTCGGGGCGATCTCTTTTACCAATGCTCAAACCAGTTTGTATTCAGAAAATTTTGAAGCAACCGGTAGCTCAATTACCATGAACACCACGGATGTTAGTTCCACGACCACAGGGCATAATAGCTGGGTTCGAAACAATGTATACGCTGGCGGAAGCGGTACATCATCCTGTTTTGGATTTGCGTTTACCATTGGTACTACACCTGCTCAGCCAGCAGGTATTACAAATAGTCCTAACAGCACTTATATGCACATTTTAAGTGCGGATGGGACCAACAATACTATTCTAAATGCGAACTACAGCCCATCCGATGGAGGGCTTCTTTGTTTTGGAGACGAGAACTACTTCTCTGGAATGTCCTCAGACATCAGCACTGTTGGCTACGACTCTGTTGAATTGAGCCTATGGTGGATGTGTGGAGGAAGTCCGACAGCTTATGGAGAAATCTACTACAGTACCAATGGAGGTAGTACATGGACAAGCCTGGTTAGCAACCTAAACTCCACTCCTACCTGGACGCAAGATATGTTTACTGATGCTCAGTTAGCTGGACAAGCTACACTTAGATTTGGGTTTAGATATGTGAATTTAAATGATGCAACAGGTTCTGCTGCTGAGCCTTCTTTCAGTATCGATGATATTGAAGTGACCGGTTTTGTAAATGCTCCGAGCAATTCTATTTCTACGGACAACGTATCCGGCACTACATTATGTCCGGAAGGAACTTATACAGTTGACTATACAGCTACAGGCACATATACAGCCGGAAACAATTTCAACGCTGAGTTATCTGATGCAAGCGGAAGCTTTGCCAGTGCAACGGTAATCGGTACTACAGCCAGCACAAGCAGTGGTAGTATTAATGTGACCATTCCCGGAGGAACCGGAGCAGGTACGGCTTATAGAATCAGAGTTGTCTCAGATAATCCGGCAACGACAGGTTCTGACAATGGGGCGAATTTGACTGTTCACAATGTTGACGTGTCTACTTCCGTGAGCGGCATTACGGCTTCTGCAACGGCTACTGGTGCTACTTACCAATGGATTGATTGTTCGACTATGATGGCGATCTCAGGAGAAACGAATCAAAGCTACACAGCCAGTGCCAATGGTGATTATGCCGTTGTGGTTGATGACGGAACCTGCAGCGATACTTCTGCCTGTGTAAATATTACTGGTGTTGGCATATTTGAGGCTACCAATGACTTCAAAGTATCAGCTTATCCAAATCCTGTGAACGACCTAATAAATCTAACATGGGATGAATACACCGGGCTGGTTAGCATTAAAGTAACTGATGTACAAGGAAGAATCCTTCACAGAATGTCTGGTCAAAACGGAACAGCTGTGATCAATTTTGAATCTTACGAATCTGGTATTTATTACCTGAAAATAGAAGGTGGTCAGAAGCAAGCTGCCATCAAGTTGATCAAACTTTAAAATCTACTCAGAGCAATCCATTTGGTCGAAATAGGCCTGAATAATGGATTGCTCTGATGTACTATATTTCTCATCAAAGCTGCGTTGAAGCTCATCACATTTTAGGCTTACCTGTTGTATTGAATTGATGCAGTCACACATATCCTGAGCCGCTTTCTGAAGTTCCGGTCGTTGATAACAACCATTGCCAATTAATTCATCTGCACTTAGATGCTCCAGAGCTTCTTCTTCGCACTGGCTAAACGCATTGCCTTCCTCTAAACAATCACAAAAAACAACTTGATAGTTGATAGTTTTAGGAGAATCCTCAATAGCATTAGAAGATTCTGTCTCTGATGTCGATTGATCATTTGAGGCTTCTTTATGTTCTTCTGAACATCCGAAGATGAACATAGACAAAGCCAGTATTTGAACCAATCTTAAGGACATATTAATACGCGTACTCTGCCTGAATTTTTCTGTTTAGTTTGCGAACGTAATTCTCAACCAACCATTGAGCGTAATTATCAGTACCATTCACACATTTCTTGTACTGGTGCATGCGGTGCTCAATTTCACCTTCAAGGTAACGAGCCAACATCATAGCATCATCAAGGTCATCAGAAGCATTTGATTTCACTAATTCAAGATGATCATCAATACTCAAATCGATTACCTTCTTAGTACTCATGCCGTTTTCAAGATGTTTCTTAAATACTTGCTTGATATCAAACTCATCCAATTTACTAACCGGGAATTTTTCCTTGATCTCCGGAGGCATTTCATACTGGTAATCCAGCTCCATAATCCCCTTCTCTATCTGTAGCTGTTTATCCAGGAATTTATCCGGATCCAGGAATACTTCATGCCAGTTAATTTCATCATCCCAATAGCCCAAACGCTTGGCGTTATTACCAAGATCGATGATATTGAATGTGTTCTTATCATTATAAATTCTCGACCCTCTACCAATCATCTGATGATAAAGTGTCAGGGAACGTGTGGCTCTGTTTAACAGGATGGTTTCAACTGAAGGTTCATCAAATCCTGTGGTTAAAATCCCCACAGAACTCAAAATGGCATTTGGTGTATCTCTGAACCAATCCAGAGTAGACTTTCTTTCTTCCTTACTAAAAGTACTGTCCAGATGCTTTACAGGATATCCAGCTTTTAAAAACAACTGCTCCACCGCTCTACTCGAAAGAATACCAGCATTGAATATCAAAGTCTTTTGACCTTCTGCCACTTCTTGATAAGCTGTTAACAACCTCTGCTGCACCACTCCACTGCTGTATACCTGCTCAATAGAACTTACTGTATAATCTCCGTGCACACCAATCTTCAAGCCTTTCAGGTTCACGTCATAGGTATAAGTAGTTGCTTTGGACAGATATCCTTTTCCTATCAATCCACTGATGCTGTTTCCAACCACCAGGTGATTATAGTTGTCTTTAAGCGGCAAATTCCTGTTAGAACTTAATGGCGTTGCAGTCACACCAAGAATGTTCACTTCATCAAAGTACTGGAAGATTTTTCTGAAAGAGTTGTAATGTGCTTCATCGACAATTACCAATCCGATATCTTCAATGAAATCAGGATCTTCACTTAAACGGTTGTTAAGTGTCTCAACCATAGCAGTAAAGCACATGTAATCTTCCTGATCATCTAATTCTTTAATTTCAGCGTTAATGATTTTGTTCTTCACACCAACAGAATCGAGCACACTGGCCGTTTGTCTGCACAACTCGATTCTATGCGTCAAAATCAGAACTTTTTTCTTCTTCTCTTCAACACAATGTCTGGCTATCTGAGAAAAGATCACCGTTTTTCCCCCACCTGTAGGGAGTTGAAACAGAACATTTACGTTCTGATCGTAACGATTTAGCTCATTAATAATGGTATCAACTGCCTCCTGCTGGTAAGGATATAATTCCTGAATTTTCACGCCTCTTAAAAAATTTTGATGCGCAAAAATACCAATATTCTCAAGTAAGCTCAACGTTTTATTGATGTTTATTAACAATTCTAGATAAATAGTTCATAGTTTTAAGGAGATGAATCGATTGCAAAAACTTGGTCCGGGACTCTTGTATGCAGGTGCTGCAGTAGGTGTTTCGCATATCGTACAGTCAACTCAGGCGGGGGCAAAATTTGGCTGGATCATGCTGATTTTTGTTTTACTGGCCAATGTACTGAAGTATCCTTTCTTCGAATTTGGACCAAGATATGCCAATGCTACAGGAAAAAGTTTGCTGGACGGTTACCAGAAACTAGGCAAATGGTCTTTATGGCTTTTTCTGGGATTAACTGTACTTACCATGTTCATTATACAGGCTGCAGTTACTGTTGTTACGGCCGGACTTGCAGTTCCCTTGTTCGACCTGGACATTCAACCAGATGCCATTTGGCAATTGGCGGCAGTTATTCTATTGATTTGCATTCTCATATTGCGGTTGGGTGGATTTAAGTTCCTAGACAAACTCATGAAAGTGATTATGTTGATTCTGTGCATCACCACTCTACTGGCGTTTGCACTGGCTTTTGGAAACGACATGGTGAAACCTGGTCCATTTGCACAGTTCGATTTTTCCGAAGAAGCCATGGTTTTCCTCATTTCCTTTTTGGGATGGATGCCTGCGCCTCTTGACATTTCGGTCTGGCACTCTGTATGGTCTTTGAAGAAAAATGAAAATAAGACTGATGAAAATTCAGATCGATTAAAAACCGGATTGTTTGATTTTAAGGTAGGTTACTGGGGCACCATGATTTTGGCTATGTTGTTTGTGGGACTGGGGACACTCATGCTTTATGGCTCTGGAATTCAGCTTGCGGTCAAAGCAGATGATTTCGCCAATCAATTGATCCAGATTTATACAGATGCCCTTGGTGATTGGTCGTACTACCTGATTGCTATTGCCGCTTTTACAACCATGTTTTCTACCACGCTCACCTGTTTAGATGCTTTTGGAAGAATTATTGACAAGGTGATTCAAAAGATTCAGGACAAAGACGTGCCACAATCTGGTAACAATCATGTGATTTGGCTACTCATTACAGCAATCGGGGCAACATACATTCTGGCAGATCATATGACCAATATGGGAAGCTTGATCAAGTTTATTACCATTTTGTCTTTTCTGGCGGCCCCAATCATTGCCTTCCTGAATTACAAAGTAATTTATCAAATACTGCCTACCGAATTCCGCCCCGAAAAAACCATTAAGTATTTGTCATGGGCAGGACTTGGATTTATGGTGATTCTGGGTGGATATTATATCTTCTTTATTCTCTGAATCTATTCCTAAAACTCGCCCTTAGCTTTTAGTTTTCTCAACTGCCTCAAAGAGTCTTTTGGAAGATCGATAAGACTCACCTTCATTCTCAAATGTTCATAAGGAAGAAAATTGTTCTTCTGATCAACCTTCACAGCAGCCAGAGAATCGACCACACTCATTCCGTGAATTACCTCTCCGAAGACAGTGTAACCACCATCTAACCAAGGAGCTCCAGGCGTTTCCAAATAAGTTTTTCTGTCTTCTTCGCTGATTTCAAAGTTTTTGTCGTTGCGCTTCATTTTTCTCTCAACTTCATCCAGCATTTTATCGGTTAACTTTTGTCCCTGCACAATGTAAAACTGAGAACCATTAGATGCTTTTTCAGGATTTTCCATATCTCCCTCTCTGGCAGTGGCAACAGCACCTCTAACATGAATATGTTCTTTTCTAAATTCTGCCGGAATGGTGTACCCTGGTCCACCGTCTCCAACATGTGTCATCTCTTCATCATCCTTAGAGAATGGATCTCCACCCTGAATCATGAAATTCTGAATTACACGGTGAAATGTGGTACCATCATAAAATCCTGAATCTGCCAGACGAATAAAATTGGCTCGGTGTAGCTCAGTATCCTTGTACAGATATATTAAGATATCTCCTTTGGAAGTAGATACTTTCACAATATCCTTTTCAACTCCACAAGAGAAAGTTAAACAGGCAATTAGAAAAAGAAAGGCGATCTTCTGCATATTTTTTTACGCAATATCGCTAAAATCCTTTAACGGAACATAGAGATTCCTCCGGACTGTCCAAGTTTGGCTACCCAGGACACAAAGAATTCCATGCCTCCAGAACCATTATTGGTTACGGAAAGATCTGATAAAGTGAGATCGTATGCTGCTCCAAACGACAAACCTGCATAATTGAATCTGGCCGTAAAGAATGCCGCATCTCCAACTCTATAATAGGTTCCAATAGACATAGACACTTCATCATTGAATACCAATCTTTGAGATCTGGGTCTGATCATATATTTAAAATCTGACCCTACATTGATAATTCTATTAGGTCCCTGAAGTACCACCAAGGCATTTGGTACAATGTTCATTTTAGAATTTGGAATAGGAATATCAGCCCCACCATGAAGCGTATATTTCATCAATAATTTGTCCTCCTTTCCAAGGAAGGTCACATTAGGTCTATTGACATGTCCTACTGACAAACCGCCCATTAGATCAATGTCATCAATTCTTGAGAAATAATATAAACCACCAGCGATATCAAATACCTGAAACTTATCAGTAAACCCATTTTCTCCCGATAATACACTCTGATCAAAAGTTTCTCCGTTCCACTGATTATCCCAGTACAATTCAACAAAATTGATGCTTCTTTGTAGTAGACCAATCCCAAGTCCCATAGACAAGTAAGCATTTTTATCTACCTCAATGATGTAGCTTCCGTTCAGGGCAAAAGTGTTGGTAGTTACCTGTCCGTCTCCGGCTTTGTCATTATAAAACGTAATACCAGCACCAAACAGGTTATTTCCTCGTTGCGGTCTGATAGGTGCATCAAATGAAGCTGTAATGGTTCTATACTGATTAGGTGTCAGACTTTTCCATTGTGTTCTGAAATTGGAAAAGAACCTCATATCAGCATTGAACGCTCCTGCTGTAGCAGGGTTTAGGTAAGTGGGCGCAGTATAAAACTGTGAGTAGTGCACATCTTGCTGCGCCCAAATTGACGTGGTCATAAGCAGAGATACCAGCGTAAATAATATTTTGTTCGATTTCATGTCCTTACTTTGTTAGTGTCACATTACCGGTTATTTTCTGTATATCGCTTCCGAAGAATTGATATTCCACCACATATACAAACACTCCTGTATTCACTTCTTTTCCATTATGGGTACCATCCCATCCAATGGTTTGATCGGTGGATTCAAATACTTTTTGTCCATATCTGTTATAGACTGAGAAAGTCATCCTTTCGATACCGTTTCCTTTCACAAAAAGGACATCATTGTTCCCGTCGCCATTTGGAGAGAAGGCATTTGGCACTCCAATCCCCTCTACCACATTCACATAAACAATCACGTTATCACTTCCTGAACAACCGTTGGCATCTGTTACAGTTACAGTATACTCGGTAGTAATTAATGGATTTGCAGACGGGTTTAAGCATACATCACATGACAAACCGATAATTGGAGACCAAACATAATTACCCGGAGGGCCTGCAGGGTTCAAAGTTGTGCTTTCACCAATGGTAATTGTCACATCCGGTCCGGCATTTACAACTGGCAAGGCACTGACGGTAACGGCCGTTGTGAGTGTGTCGCTTCCACTTGAGTTGCTGGCTATCAGTGTTACATCAAAAGTACCTGCCGCAGGGAAACAAATCTGAGTTGGATTCTGGTCGCTCGACATTGAAGGCGTTGCACCATTGAACGTCCATTCCCACATGGTTGGCGTTCCGGTAGACAAATCCATAAAGTCGATACACTGACCGGCACAAATCGTAGCCGGGAAACTGAAATTAGCCACTGGTACATTACATGCCGTAACCACCACCTGGATGGTTGTATCATCTGTATCTGTACCATCACTCACCGTTAAAGTAACGTCATAAGTTCCGGCTGTATTCCAGCAAATATTTGTTGGATTCACACCATTTGGAATTGTTGGCGCACCAGCTGCAGGGGCTACAGTCCATGTATAGGAAGTTAAAGGTCCGTTTGAGCCCTGTGTTGAACCAGATGCGTCCAACCCGATACAATCTCCGGTACATAATGCTCCTGGAGCCACGAAAGAAGCGACGGGTTGCGTACAGGCGGTTACCACAACCTGAATGGTGGTATCGTCTGTATCTGTACCATCGCCCACTGTTAAAGTAATGTCATAAGTTCCGGCTGTATTCCAGCAAATATTTGTTGGATTCACGCCATTTGGAATTGTTGGCGCACCAGCTGCCGGAGCAACTACCCAAGTATAGGAAGTCAAAGGTCCGTTTGAGCCCTGTGTTGAATTTGAAGCATCTAAATTGATACAATCACCCACACACAATGGTCCTGGATCAACGAAAGAAGCAGTTGGCACATTGCAGGTATTCACAACTACCTGAATAGTAGTATCGTCTGTATCTGTACCGTCACCCACCGTTAAAGTAATGTCATAGGTTCCGGCCGTATTCCAGCAAATATTTGTTGGGTTCACACCATTTGGAATGGCCGGTGCTCCCGCTGCCGGAGCAACCACCCAGGTATAAGATGTTAAAGGACCGTTAGCTCCCTGTGTTGAACCAGATGCATCTAAGTTGATGCAATCACCTACACATAAAGTTCCCGGATCGATAAATGAAGCCACAGGTAATGCACAGTTAGACACCACCACCTGAATGGTAGTATCATCTGTATCTGTACCATCGCTTACTGTTAAAGTAATGTCATAAGTCCCGGCTGTATTCCAACAGATATTTGTCGGATTCACACCATTTGGAATGGCTGGTGCACCAGCTGCCGGAGCAACTACCCAGGTATAAGATGTTAGAGGACCGTTTGAGCCTTGAGTGGAACCAGATGCATCTAAGTTAATGCAATCTCCAACACATAAAGCGCCCGGATCAAGGAATGAAGCCACTGGCTGGGCACAGTTGGATACCACAACCTGAATCGTAGTATCATCAGTATTTGTTCCGTCGTCTACAGTTAAAGTAATGTCATAAGTCCCGGCCGTATTCCAACAGATGTTTGTTGGGTTAACTCCATTCGGAATGGCTGGTGCCCCCGCTCCGGGAGTAACTACCCACGAATAAGTTGTAATAGGTCCGTTAGAGCCTTGCGTAGAACCAGAAGCGTCCAGGTTGATACAATCGCCAACACACAATGCACCTGGATTCAAGAATGAGGCCGTTGGTGGTGTTGAAGTAGTTGTAGAGGACAACGTCACATTGTCAACCGCCAAAGAAGGATCTGTTCCTACGTTGTCGTTATTATTTTCCCATTGAAAGGCGATACGAACATTTGGATTGTTGTCTGCACTCGCTGGAAGTGCAACAGTAGCTGTATTCCATTTACCTTGTGCATAAAACAAACCATCACACACGCCATCAGGTCCTCCCAAAATATCACAACATAATACCTGAGGTATGGCAGCCTGAATTACTGCCCAGGTTGCACCATCAAAATACCACACAGAACCAAAATCCGTTCCTGCAGTTCCCTGATGGATGTATTCATATTCTAAAGTGATTGTTGTTTGTCCTGTACAGTTAATAACCGGAGATTCTGCTCGAATACTGGCTTCAACCGCTGCGTCATAAGCTGCTCCACAATCACCGGCAGGGCAAAAGAAAGCTGATGCTGGTGTTCCTGCTTCATTACCAATATGTAATGTTCTATCGTTACCTCCGGTTCCCAAACATCCATCTCCACAGTTCCCTGATCCCATTCCAGCTTCAGTAGCACTGATAAAGAAGGCGTTACTTGCAGCCGGGTCCGGTGCGCCGATATCGGTTACCGTCCAGTTTCCATTTGCGGTGGCTGTTCCATTCGCAGGGTTATTCTGACTACATCCGGTTCCAAAGTCCTCTGTCCAGAAAACCTGAGCAGATCCAAAAAAACTGTAAGTCGCTAACAATAAGACAACAAGATATTTCATAGCAGCTGTTATTTCACTTTAGGTTTAAATTTACACAAGTTACTTGGATAATCCTATCAAAAAGAAATTCATTTTTTTCATTTCTAAACTGTTTTCCTTAACTTGCTCAGCACCGACCGGATCAAAATGAATCGAAACCTTCAGGCCCTGTACGACAAATTAAGCAAATCTGAGAAGAGATACATTGACATTTCTCTTTCAGACAAAAAACACTCTAAACTAAAGAGTTGTTTCGATTCTTTGTCTCCAAAAAGCACCTCAAATCATTCTGCTATTTGCCAAACCAGACTTTTAGACCATATGGTTTCAAGTTTGACCAACTATCACAACAAGCATATAAAAGATTTCACTTCTAACAGAAATAGATACCATTCAGAAATACTGGAAATCAAGCAACTTGAATCCCTGTCAAAAAAATACCTTTCCAAAGCAAAAAAGGAGGCCTATAAATACAAGCAATTCCACAGTTTACTAAAGATTATTGAGATTGAAATGGTCGCTTTTAAGAACGAAGGCATTCAGCTGAGTCGTTCCAGACAGCACCTTACCAACCTACACAACGAAGAAAAATTTGTATTACAACAACTTCACGACCTGGCCGATATCAGATATGTGAGTCTGGATTTTTTACTTCTGTCGAGAAACAAGTTTGGCCCCCTGGAAGAAGCTGTAAAAGCCGAATTCAAGTCGAAACTAAGCCACTTTGAAAGCATAGTTAATGCAAAGAACAATCCCGAGTTTGCCATTTACCTTTTTAACCTGAAGGGTATGTATGGTTTTAATGAAGGTCATTACGCCTTGTGCCTAAACGATTTCGGCAATACAATTGATTTGATTGAAGAACTTGAGCTTGGAAAACAAGTGTATGCCAGAGAATACTTTTTTGCACTTAACAATCATCTAATGAGCTCTGTTTTGACCAAAGATTACAGTCATTACAAAAAGACCAGAGACAAAATTGAGCACAGATTTGGTCAGGATAGCAGCTTTGAATACCTCCTGTTCTCCACCACCCTGATGTATGAAATTGGGATTTTTAACCAGATGGGCATGCACGATGAGGTTCTGGCACGAGAAGAAATGGTATTAAGGGGTTTGAAAAAACACGACATCAACAACATTAACCGCCATATTTTTTACTTCAATCTATCAATAGCCCACTTTGCCCACCAAAATTTCACGCAAGCCAATAAATACATCATAGAACTTGTAACTGACATTCCTCAAAAAAGATCTTCAGGCGCGTCTAACATCTACTTTTACGCTCTGTTGATCACATTAATAATCAGACTGGAAAGAAAGGAATACGATTACCTCAAGGACCTTATTCCTGATATAGAATCTCAACTCAAAAAGATCCGAGATTTAACAGAATTTGAAAGTGACATTCTGGATTATGTAAAACGTGTCTCGCAGAACGGCGAAGACATTAAGAGATGGAACTTTCACCTTGCCAGAAACACAGTACTTCAAGACTCCACTTACGGGGCCTTTGCGCAACAATTCTTCGATTTTAAATCCTGGATTAAATCGAAACTTAAAAATACCTCCATGCAAATAATCAGGCAGGACGAGCAAAAAATAAGCTTGTAATTATTCAAACGCAGAGTTTCTTATTTTTGATTAAAACCCAGCTCAATGAAACAAGACAGACAAGCTTTGATACAGGAAATGCTAAAAACGAATCCAAACGATCCTTTTTTGATCTATGCAGCTGCTCTGGAGTACAAGAAATCTGGTGATCCATTAAAGTCAATTGAGCTGATGACCAAACTCTACAACGAGCAACCTGAATATTTGGCTACTTACTACCAATTGGGAAAACTATTGGAAGAGCAAAATGAAATGGAAAAGGCGATTAAAACCTACAAAGCCGGTAGAGAAGTCGCTAAAGCTCAAAAAGACAGAAAGACTCTGTCGGAACTCTCTGAAGCGCTTATGATTCTTGATGAAGATGATGGAGAGGTATGGTAATCAGAAGATAGAGGTGTAACGCAATTCTAAATACACCCCATCAGCCTTTACTTCTATTTTATACACATCAACTGCACTTCCCCCTCCCCGACCAGTTTTCAAATCGAAACCATAGCGGTGAATTGGACATACCATCTTTCCTGAATCACTACAGGCACCTCCTGCAAATGAGTAACCTTGATGCGGACACTTATTCTTGATTGCGTGAAAGCCGTCAGCATTTCTCCCCACACAAACCTCCCTTCCTTCAAAGGTAAATACACGGATACCGTTCATCGGAATCATGTCGGACAAGACATTTTCTGAGGCCGCAATTTTGTAGTGCTTAGTACGTCTTTTGAATAACACTGGTGAATTTTATCCTAAATTTATTACTTTTAAAGCCATGAGCAAATTGCTTGTTTCTATAATTCTGACTTTATCTATGGGGTCTCTTTTTTCTCAGGAATCTGAAGAAAAAAAGATTTTAACGGGCAATGTCATTTCCGCAACCGGATTTACCTGGGGGAATTTAACCAACTCTAAATTGGAGAAATTTGATACGAGATGGCTTCAATTACCAGGCTATGGTTGGTCGGCAGGAGCTGGTTTTAACCTAACCATTAACGACAGTTGGTCTATAGACACGGATTTTGGCCTTAGTGGTAATACATACGTCTATGACAGAACAACAATTAGACTTAATCTTTCCTACACAGTTCCATACATAGATTTAAAAGTTGCCAAGTTGTTTAACAGACGAAATTCTACAGATCGTTTCTGGTATATCAAAGCAGGAGCTTCATATAGTTTTATGAAAGGTCAGTCGAAAGAAGAAACTGAGATTGATTATAGCTATAAACTTCAACTAGCAGAGACAGGTGTTATTGGAATTATGCCGGAAATCGGTTTGCACAACAAATTAGCGGGAAACAGTTCCATCCAATTTGGCATCATTGGTCAGTACGCTTTAAACACCATACTCACCAATTCATTATCCGCAACAACAGAGTTAAACACAGCCATTGCAAGTAAAACGGGGTCTTTCGTTGGACTTACAGTAAAGTACTTTTACGGTTTTGCAAGCATTGGAGGCAGGTCTGGTTCAAGCGGTGGTAAGGATCCTAAAATTCGAGACGACATCTAAGATGCCATTTTTTGTACGATTATTGCAGTAAGCATCAGTGATCATGAGATACACTAAATATTACACCACATTTTTCATCATCATTATTTGCCAGTTTTTGGGGTTCTCTCAAAGCAAAAACTCAGAATTCAAAGTCAAAAGAGCTGTTGAAAGTTACGTTCGTGCCAAAAAAGCGGAGAACAGCTACTATGCACCCTACAACTATTTCGAGTACACCAAACACATGCCTACCGAGTATAAGGAGCTGGAAGAGTTAATAGAGGTGAGTGAAACCCTTCCAACCATGAAGGATCATTATGGCAGAAAAAAAATGGATAGCCTTATAGCTCTGAACGACAGTCGTATTCAGGATAAGAAAAGGGAGATTATGGATAAAAAACTCCGGTTTTCTTATGAAATTGTGCATACCTATGGCTACAAAGACGAATCGGGGAATATTAAAATTCAGAGGTACCGCTTTTTCCTCAACCATGCGTTTAAAGTGAAAGATGTGAGACTGGTATTCTCTATCCCCATTTCAAAGGATTTGACTGAATCAGCTGCTTACTTTCAAAAAAGAAAGTTACTCTATAAGCTAAACGACAAGGAGCAGGACAGAAAATCCAGTGATGAAATTCACACTTTTTTCGAAATTGGTTTAAAGGAGACTAAATACGATCCGGAGGTGTTTTATGCAGCTTGCAGAATGATTCAGAATATTCTGGACAATGGCAACGTGATTTTGGATATATACGGACTTAAAACCATCAAATCATTCATTAAGACAGCACGCCCGGATATGAAGGGATACAAGTCTGTAGACTACAGTCATTTTTTAGAAATTAGTGAACCGGAAGGCGAATTAATCTATGTAATGTATCACAAATACGACTACAAAGAAGGCAAAGACAAGGCATCTGACATTGTTGGCATTTATTTTGATAAGTACTTTGTTATCAGAAAGGTGGAGAGGATCGAGGGAGACAGCGACAAACTTTTTGAGAAAGAGTAAGAATTCACTATATTTATTGCTAACAATCTAACTGCCATGAAGTACCTTTTTCTACTATCTATTTTAATCCCACTTAGTTCATTTTCTCAAACAGAAGACGAGATCAAGGCAAAAGCCGAGAAAGCCATTTTAGCCTGGGCCGAAAAAACATTTAGTCATTTTGAAGGATCGAGATTTGAGAATTTTCATTTGAGTCCTTCTCCTGAATATTATGCCATGAGTGTTCTAAGAGAGGAATACGAAACTTTCAAGGAAGAAATCGTTTACAATTTTAATGAGGGTACCAGCGACCGTACAGAAGAGGAAGTAAAGGAAGATACTTCCAGTATCAATAAAAAAATTGAAGAATTGGATCAAATGCTTGCCATGATAGATCCGCCATTTGATCATATTGAATATTTTTGGTGGTCTAATATTCAAACTGATAATGGCTTGACCGTATATTACCAGCACCAGCTTAAACTAGATCCAAGCTATAAAGTGATATCGTATCGTGAAAGCAGTGCCGTTGGAAAACCAGACAATGTTAAGATCCTTTATAAGTAAATCTCTCTTATACCTTGTCGTATGCCTCATATGGCACGCAGGGGCGCTTTATGCACAAGATGACAGTCCGAGTATATGCGACTGTGCCAAGTACGCCAAAACAGATCCTCAGTTATTGAGCAGATGTGAACAAAAGTTCGACTACAACTCTATGACCAATTATGAGAGATTGGGAGTTGAAGGCATGATAAAGGCGTGTAACGATCCTGAAATTTGTGACTGTGCCAATCTTGGAGTGAACGATTCCATTATTTCGAGAGCCTGTGCAGAGAAGTACAATGAAGATTCTTTAGATGAGGATGAATATGCAGATTATCTGGAGACAAAAAAGAGCTGCATCAAATACTCAAATAAGCCACCGCTTAAGACCATTTGCGATTGTCTGGAACCCCATGACAAAGACGATATAGAATTCTCGAAATGCAAAGGCATCTGGAACATTTCCAACTTGAGCTCGGAAGAACGTCAGAAGTTTGTATCTGAGATTACCGGTTGTATTGACCACAAAGACGATCCTGACTATACCCTGAGCTTATGCGATTGTTTGAACACCTCAGATGACGACTTGGAATTTAAGGAGCGTTGTATCAAAAAGTTTGATTTGAACGCCATGACAGATGAGCAAATTACCATTTACAAGGCTGAAATCAAAGATTGTCACTTATATTCGAGCGGAGCCAGTGAGTTTGAAATTATCTGCGACTGCATCAAACAAGAACGTGAAACCGGAAGCATGTCGGCCAAATGTGAAAGCACCCTAAAAGGCCTTGAAGACAAATACAAAAACCTCTCACCGGAAGACATGAAAGAGTTTGTAGAAAGACTGATGGAATGTTTAGGCGGTTTATAGGTTTGTAACAAAGGCGCCTTCCTCATTTACATTGTAGACATTCATCCCTCTTTTCTTCATGAGCTTCTCAACTATTTTTGAGGTTTTGTTGGGAACTGAAGAATCTAAAATAAACATGCTTGCCTCTACTCCATTCTCAATGGCTTCTATATCGAAAAACTGATCTCCTGAAAGAATCGCATAATCGACCTGAATTGGAGATTTGAGAGCAGAAACATTGAAAACAGTATCCATTAACAAAATTTGTTTCCCATGTACCGAGAGAAGATTTTCATACTTTGCCAGGCCTGCTGTGTTTATGTTTTGATCTATTTGATACTGATCTGCCTTGATATGTCCAAGACTAAACCAATTGTGCTTAACATAGTAGAGTTGTTGATTTTCATCCGAAATAAAATCCTCATCTGCTAACAGAAAATTGTAACGTCCTCCGATAAAATTAAGTACCGATTTGTCAGGCACTTTGTACACTATCATCTGATGTTGTGTTGAGTTTGAATACCTTCCGAGCGATGATATGAGCAACAAAACGGTCACCAATCCCGCTATTGAAAAAACAAGGTATACTTTCCGAAAATAGAACCAGGCCAGAATTAGGCCCACGGTCAGGTACAACAACAATACTTCATGTACCTGAATATGGTTTCCATAAATAAGGGAGTATGGAATCTCTTCAACAAAAACGACCGCCTTATTCAGAAAAGTTAATTCGTGATTGAGCAGCCACTTAAACAAACCATCAAGTCCCAAAGGGTGTGTAATCAACACCAAAATACCTGTATACAAAATGATGGTTGCCATGGGAATCACAATCAAATTTGAAATGAAGAAGTAGTTTGGAAATTGATGGAAGTAGTACAGTCCCAGAGGAAAAGTTGCTAACTGAGCTGCAAAAGACACACAAGTAATTGCCCACACCTTATCGACAAGCCAATTCTTGAAATAGAGAAGCGCATATAATTTAGGTTGCAAATACACAATGCCTATAACCGCCAAATAACTCAGCTGAAAGCCCACTTTTGTGATGATGTGAGGATCAAACAAAATTAGCAGGAATGCTGAGGCCGACAGTGTATTGAAGATATTGGTTGGCCTGTTAAGTGACTGACCAATCACTACCGCAGAGAACATGGTGGCCGCCCTCATAACCGAAGGCGACAAACCGGTTATGAAAGCATAAGACCATAAAATGATCAGAATCAATCCGACCTTAATAAGTTTGCCATAACGTTTCTTTTTATCGAGAAACTTTAGGAGACTGTTGAAGAATAAGAAAATGATTCCGACATGTAAACCGGAGACCGCCAGAACGTGCATGGCTCCGGCCGATGAAAAAGACCTTAAAATATCCGGATCCAAATGATCCTTGTAGCCAAGAATGAGAGCCGCCCCAATGGCCAAATTTTTATTGTCAGATATGCTTTCGTTTAAAATTTCAAGCATATCTTCTCTGAACCGATAAGCCAATTGTTTGATGGGGTGACCTTGTCCGGAATCTATCTTTTTCCAGGATTCTGACTTGGCATATGCCTGATGATAAACGTCATTGTTATGCAAATACTGCCTAAAATTGAACTGCCTGGGATTGTCGGGCGGCTTGATCTCGTTGGGAAAACACCTGATCGATACTTTATCGCCATACCGGAGTCCCAATGCGTCTTCCGTTTTTTGAAAATAGACTAAAAGATTCCCAATACAGCCCTCTTGCTTCTCGCCACCAGAGAATTCCTCAAGCTCCAGAAAAACTTTAACCGATCTTCTTTTCTCTTGTGGTGGTTCATAGATTGTTCCGACTACTGTAATTTCCTGAGTGGCAGCCAACTTTGAAAAATGCGTATTGTAATTGATTGAGCGGTTGAACCATGCATAGGTAAACCCTGCCAACAGTGTAATAAACAAAGCCAAACGACCAGAATACAGCGGTCTTTTCAGAAAATTTGATTTGAAGGGATATAGGGACAATATCAGCATGATTGCCACTGATATCAGCAGAGTTGGCAATACAATCTCGATACTTACCCACTTGTTGATCTCAAAGACGACCCCAAGTATAAAAGGAACTACAAGCCTTAGAAATGGTACTTTATTCCAAAAATCCATGCGAATGGCATTTCAAAATGTTAGTATATTCTAAGCAGCAACTATACTGACTGTTAATCAGTTTGTTACAAATTAATCACTTTAGAACGAGAAAAAAGTTCAGAATAATGGGCATCAAGGTTATAAGACATGGACACAAAAAAAGGGTTCCGAAATCGGAACCCTTTTTATCTGTAGTTAAACAGCTATTTATTTGTCTTCTACTTCTTCAAAATCAACGTCAGTGACTTCTTCATCTCCTCCGTCTGCTGCTCCGGCATCAGATGCACCACCTTCAGCGGTTGCGCCTCCTTGCTCTTGTTGAGCGGCATACATTTCCTGGCTCGCCGCCTGGAATACTTCATTCAATTTTGCCATTGATGCGTCAATTGAAGCTAAGTCTTTGCTTTCGTGAGCTGTTTTCAACTCTGCTAAAGCGTCTTCAATTGGTTGTTTCTTGTCAGCCGGAATCTTATCTCCATACTCGCTCAAAGATTTCTCAGTTTGGAAAATCAAAGCATCTGCCTGATTTACTTTTTCTGCCTCTTCTTTGGCTTGCTTATCCGCGTCAGCATTTGCTTCAGCTTCCTGCTTCATTTTCTCGATTTCCTCATCAGATAAACCTGAGCTCGCTTCAATTCTGATCGATTGCTCTTTGCCTGTGGCTTTATCCTTGGCAGATACATTCAAAATACCGTTGGCATCAATATCGAAAGTCACTTCAATTTGTGGCTCCCCTCTTCTTGCTGGTGGGATATCAGACAACTGGAATCTACCAATTGTTCTGTTCTGTGCCGCCATTGGTCTCTCTCCCTGAAGTACATGAATCTCAACCGATGGTTGGTTATCAGCCGCAGTAGAGAAAGTCTCTGATTTTCTGGTTGGAATGGTTGTATTAGATTCAATCAACTTGGTAAATACACCTCCCATAGTTTCGATACCTAAAGACAATGGTGTTACATCCAATAGAAGTACATCTTTCACTTCTCCTGTTAATACACCACCCTGAATGGCCGCTCCAATTGCAACAACCTCATCCGGGTTAACGCCTTTTGAAGGCTCTTTTCCGAAGAAACTCTTAACAGCCTCCTGAACAGCAGGGATTCTTGTTGAACCACCTACCAAAATGATCTCATCAATGTCATTTGTTGACATGTTGGCATTTTTCAATGCCGTCTTACATGGCTCAATTGTTCTTTTGATCAAATCATCAGCCAATTGTTCGAATTTAGCTCTGGATAAAGATCTTACCAAGTGCTTTGGAATTCCGTCTACCGGCATGATGTACGGTAAGTTAATTTCTGAAGACGTTGTACTAGACAATTCAATTTTAGCTTTCTCTGCAGCTTCTTTCAATCTCTGAAGTGCCATTGGATCTTTTGTCAGGTCCAATCCACCGTTTTCATTCTTAAACTCTTCTACCAACCAATCGATGATTACCTGATCGAAATCATCACCACCAAGGTGGGTATCTCCATCTGTAGACTTCACTTCAAATACACCATCACCCAGTTCAAGGATAGATACATCATGTGTTCCACCACCGCAGTCGAATACCACAATTTTCTGGTCTTCTCCTTTCTTATCCAAACCGTAAGCCAATGAAGCTGCTGTTGGTTCGTTGATGATTCTTCTTACTTTCAAGCCAGCAATTTCACCTGCTTCTTTAGTAGCCTGACGTTGAGAATCGTTAAAATATGCCGGTACAGTAATCACTGCTTCCGAAACTGTTGATCCAAGGTAATCTTCGGCCGTCTTCTTCATTTTCTGAAGTACCATTGCAGAAATTTCCTGCGGTGTGTACAACCTGTCATCAATTTTTACTCTTGGCGTATTGTTATCTCCTTTTACCACTTCATAAGGAACTCTTCCTACTTCCTTTGAAGACTCATCATAGGTATTCCCCATGAATCTTTTAATAGAATAAATGGTTTTGGTTGGATTGGTAATGGCTTGTCTTTTTGCCGGGTCACCAATTTTTCTTTCTCCACCATCAACAAACCCTACAATAGAAGGTGTGGTTCTTTTTCCTTCACTATTTGGAATTACCACAGGCTCACTTCCCTCCATTACGGCTACACATGAATTTGTGGTTCCTAAATCTATTCCAATTATCTTGCTCATATCACTATAATTTTTAATGCTTAATTACGGTGACAACACATAGTCAATCTTTGTGCCATTAGAAATAAAGGCAGATTTGTCTAACATTATGTCAGATATAGGTACTAAGAAGGAAGGTTGAGATTAGTTTTTGACAGTTTGTCAGACATTATGTCATGGACACCATACCTGAGGGTCGGTAGTAATTCCCGGCCACATGGCAGAATCTGTACAAAATTCCATTGAATAAGTATACTGTCCTTTACACAATTCCTCAATTGAGCCTTTGTTTAGCCACTTATTGGTAACCACTTCAGATGATCTTGTTGAGAATAAGCCAATACCATTTGTCACATTTGTAAACTCTGGTCTTTCCTGCACAACGCCTGTCACTGGTTGGTTAACATCAATATACGTATCTAAATCTTCTCCGGCCACTGTTACAGAGAAATCTAAGCCCTGAATCTTACGGCTAACCAGATCAGATGGGTTCAATGCCGGTTCAGATGCAATTTTATCTCTTACCCAGGTATAGAACTGCTCACCGTCAATACTCTTTTCCAATGCTGCTCCATCCTGAACAGTTGCAATGTTCCATTCAAGTGCTCTGTTTGTACTGCCAGTAGTGGTTCTTTCTATGTAATTAAAAACCAACTTCACTTCATATCTGGTTCCATTAGGTGCTTCTCCCCACTTTACAGCTTCAGAAGGGTACTGTCCTGAACTGGAAGAATTCGCGTTGGCAAAGGTAATTTGAGTTTGAGCAGGTGCTCCCGGTATATTCGCAAAAGGTCTTGAAATCACAAAATCCTGAACCAAAGGTGTCTCAGCAGTAATTAAGTCCTCCGCCCCATTTACCTGAATTTTCAATTCATAAGTGGCAGCCTCATCAAGGTCGTTTGCCACAAAATAATATACCGTGTGCGTTGGACTGTAAAAAATCCCATTGGCACTCTTATTATTTAAAACAGTATCTCTCAAAGGAAAAGTTCTAACCACATTGCCATTGATCTTTTCATCAATGTAAGCCGTCATTTGGCCTGGTGCATATTCCGAAGAATCTCTAATTGCCGCATAAGTCAGGGCATTGCCATCTCCTAAATAAGCCTTATTGATTTTCACATAGTGGTAAGTGTCATTCTTATCCAATAAGCCATACACCACCGTAATGTTTCTCCAATCTGCATTCAGTTCTACATCAGTACTACATCCTCCAATGATGCCTAAAGTTAAAAATGCAATAAATAGCCTAGAAAATACCTTCATAGCGTACAAATGTAAGGATATTGTTTTTGTGAACCTTGTTTTTAAATCAATAAAAGCCCCCCTTAAATCAATCAACGGATAATGACAAGTTTATCCTGAACCATTTGACCTGATTTTGTGGCTCTGATCGTGTAAGACCCCGCCGGCAATTCCAAGTCTGTCTCATCCTGACTGTTTAACAAATCCCGGAACATCAATTTTCCGTTGATGTCGTAGATTTTAACCTCCCAATTATCCGATGGAAACTCGAAACGAATTCGTCCATCACTAGAAGGATTTGGGAACATTTTCCATTTAATTTGTTCAAGCTCGTCTACTCCAACACCTGCAGGCAATTGGTGCTTGTTGAAAAATTTCCAGATTTCATAAGGGTATAAAATGTCATTTACAGGTGTATACAGCCATTGATGAGCAGCATTGTAGGCACGATAAAACTCTACCTCTGTTCCCATGTTTCCTCCATCATACAAATAGTTGGTAACTGTAATGCTATCTGAAGCTATGTCTGGTAAATTGGTTGAATCCGGAGTCGTGTTACACATGTTATTATTCACCCAAAAATCAACAGTTTGTTGCGCATCCATACCATAAGGATTTCCTACATCTGGTACAGTAGCATCATTTGTTCCGTGAAAATGGCAAAAAGACACTGCTCTGCCTGGCACACAATTCTGAGAAGCTCCAATTGTTCCGGCCACACTGGCGAAAGCAGCAATTTTGGTATTTAATTCACACGCCAATCTGTTGGTCATAAAACCACCCATTGAGAAACCTGTGGCATATACGCGCTGACTATTTACATTGTAATTAGCAGAAATTGTATCAATCAAAGCTGAAATAAAACCTACATCATCCACGTTTGCATTTAAGACATAGCCAAACTGACTGGCATTGGAGTTCCAGGCCGTAGATGATAGTACCGGATCTACCAAAGCCTGCGGTGTGGCAACAATGAAATGTCCTGTATCAGATACCTGATGGA
The DNA here is from genome assembly GCA_965230535.1 of Parvicellaceae bacterium. Classification (GTDB taxonomy): domain Bacteria; phylum Bacteroidota; class Bacteroidia; order Flavobacteriales_D; family JAUILH01; genus JAUILH01. The sequence continues at coordinate 588,103 of OZ246010.1, forward strand.
ACCCTGCGTTACTAAAGTTATTCATGTTATCTCCCAATCCGTGTAAAGAAATCACAAGAGGATAAGGTGTGGTACCGTCATATGAAGCTGGCACATATAAGATATACTCTCGTGCTTGTCCGTCAAACGAAAAACCTTCTGTGGTTTGTGCTTGAGAAACGTTTATAAAAAGAAAGGATAAGAGGCTAAGGGCTAGGTATTTCATAAATATTGTTTTTGTAAATGTAAAAAAATCGTAGAAAGTGTAACCTCCTTAAAAGTTGTGTATTATGAACATGACTGGAGAATTAAATGAGAAATACTAATTTGGCATATCAGAAAAATAAGACGGAAATCGACCAGGAATTTGACATCATCAAGCAGGCCATAAAAGACCCCAGGGCTTTTGCACCTATCTATGATGACTATTACCAAAGGATCTTTCTTTTTCTTTTAAAACGTTCGGGCAACGAAACTCTTGCAGAAGATCTTTGCTCGCAGACTTTCTTAAAAGCACTTAAAAATCTAGCCAAATACAAAAATCAGGGTGTTCCTTTCTCTGCCTGGCTATACAGAATTGCTTATAACGAGTTTCTCTTACATCAGAGAAGCGAGAAATATAAAAGAGCAGTTTACGCCAAGTCTCAGGATTTCGACATTTTCTTTGATGAACGCGAAGAAATGGAGATCAATGAAGAAAGAAAACACAAAGCCAAAATGGCACTTCAGCAACTTAACGAAGACGAATTATTCTTGATTGAATTGAAATACTTTGAGCATAGACAATACACTGAGATAGCTGATATCACAGGATTAAGCGTCTCTAACGCCAAAGTAAAAATGCACAGAATTATTAAAAAACTAAACAAGTTGGTAAACCATGAATGAGTTGGATTTTCATATCGATGAAACGGTCATACACAGTGCGACCATTGATCAAAAAAAGGATTTTGAGAAACTGATGGCAGACTTTAATGCCAGCCAGAGAAAGACAAGTTCTTTGGGAAGTTACTGGATGATGACATCTGTTGTAGTATGTATAGCTTTGCTGTCTCTTTCTGCTTTTTACGGACAAGATATGTCACAGGAACCTTCTGGTAAACACCAGGCAAGCGTTCAGATTAATGACGAAACGCCTTCGGAAGAGCCTTTGCTTACCTATGCTTTGGATGAAGAAACCGCATTGATTGAACATCAGGACGTGGTTTTAGATGAAACAATTATTGAATCTGTTGTGAGTGCCAAGATCACAGAGGAAAAAGCACTCAAATCACCACAACCGAAACTAAAGAAAGAACCAATTCTTGAACCAAATACACCAAGAACATCCATTGCTGAAGCTATGATTAAGCACCCGGTAGCAGTGAAAACAACCAAGCCAAGGCCAATTCCTGCAAGCAGTATCAAAGTGCCTTCCGGACTAGAACTCAATGTGGATTTGATGACTTATGCTGAATTAAAGAAGAATGGCTACTATTTCTTTGAAGTAGATACCTTAAAATCCGGAGCAGGCGAAGAACTGTTCGATATGGATTGGGATGAGGCCGATCTTAAACGTCACCCGGACAAAGACAGATACCGTATGATTCTGAAAAAGAATAATGAAAGACGTGAAATCATTGTTCGTCTGGTTAAAAATCCGCTGCAAATGAAGTCCAATAAAAAATGGCGACTGTTTGCTAAACGATAAAAAGCAAGATTAGATTATCAAATTGCTTAGATTTGTCACACTAAAAATTTGACATGTCTAAACATTCGGATATCAAAAGGGTAACAACCCACGTACTTCAGGAACTGAAATTAAAAGGTGAGAAAATTTCCATGCTCACTGCCTACGATTACTCTATGGCCAAAACTATTGATGAGGCTGGCATAGATGTTATCCTTGTTGGTGATTCTGCTTCTAATGTGATGGCAGGCCACGAAACCACACTTCCCATCACTTTGGATCAGATGATTTACCACGCCAGTTCTGTTGTCAGAGCTGCCAAAAGATCCTTAATTGTGGTTGATTTGCCTTTTGGAACCTATCAGGGGAATTCTAAGATGGCTTTGGCTTCTGCCATTCAAATCATGAAAGAAAGTGGTGCCCACTCTGTAAAACTTGAAGGCGGTAGAGAAATCATTGAGTCTGTAGACCGAATTTTGAGTGCTGGTATTCCGGTAATGGGGCATTTGGGACTAACTCCACAAAGTATTTATAAGTTTGGAACTTATGTGGTGAGAGCAAGAGAAGAAGATGAAGCTGCCAGGTTGAAAGAAGACGCCTTATTGCTTGAAGCTTCCGGTTGTTTTGCCATTGTATTGGAGAAAATTCCTGCTCATTTGGCCACTGAAGTTGCTAAGTCTGTGAACATTCCTGTGATTGGCATTGGTGCAGGAAATGGCGTAGATGGCCAGGTACTTGTGAGTCATGATATGCTTGGCATTAACAACGATTTCAATCCAAGATTCTTAAGAAAATACCACAACCTTTACGAAGAGATGAAGGGTGCGGTAGGTGCTTATATTAAAGACGTGAAGAGTCAGGATTTCCCGAACGAAAAAGAACAATACTAGTTCTTCATGAAAAATGAAGTTCTATATGAGGACAATCACTTGATTGCGGTTAATAAACTGGCTTCCGACATTGTTCAGGGAGATAAAACCGGAGACACACCTCTATCGGAGATTGTAAAATCGTACATCAAAGACAAATACAACAAACCCGGTGCTGTATTTCTTGGCGTCACTCACAGGATTGACAGACCAACCAGTGGCGTGGTTCTATTCGCTAAAACCAGTAAAGCCCTGGCCCGAATCAACAAAATGTTCCAGGACAAAACGATCGAAAAAACGTATTGGGCTGTTACGAAAAATGAGCCAAAAGAGGCTTCCGGTCAACTCATCCACTATCTCAGAAAGGATCAGAAAAAGAACAAATCGTTCGCTACAGAAACGGAAAAAACCGGAAGCAAAAAAGCCGACCTCACCTACTCCATTATTGGAAAGTCTAAGGACTACTGTCTGCTTGAGATACTTCCAAAAACGGGGCGACATCATCAAATTCGTGTTCAATTAAGTCAAATAAACTGTCCCATTAAAGGAGATTTGAAATACGGGTTTCCAAGATCTAACAAGGATGGTTCCATTCATTTGCACGCCAGGAAAATGAGCTTCATCCACCCTGTCAAAAAGGAAAAAATTGAGATTATAGCGCCTGCTCCACAAGATGCTTTGTGGCAGTTTTTTGAGGATCAGATGGCCTAAGTTCTGTTCCGTTTTTTTCAATCTCACATTACATGATTGTAACCAATTCGTAATGTGATGAAAAATATATACCTCCCCATGATCTGTGCAACTCTACTTTGGAGCTGTCAATCTAAGACCTCAGAAAACTCAACAATTAGTGATCAGACAAAAACCAGAAAAGGGATTTCTGCCAACTCATCTTCACTTGTATATCTTAAGACAGTACATCATTTAGTCGACAGGAATTCACATGATTCATCTTCAAAGAACCATGAAGCAAAAAATCATGTTGATCAGATTGATTATGGAATTTCCTGGAGATCCATTGCAGTTCCTGCGCAGACCTACACTTGCAATATGAGTAGATCGAACAAAATATACGGTAGAAAAGGGACCATTATAGATGTCCCTTTGAACAGCCTTTATGACAAACATGGTAATCCCGTGAAAGGAGAGGTTACTTTTAAGCTCAAAGAATACTATTCGGCTTCAGATTTAATTAAAAGTAAAATTGGAACTTGCAGCAATGGCAAAATGTTAACGACTGGAGGAAGTATTGATCTTGAAGCGTATCAAAAAGGAGAAAAACTAAGTATCGACAAAAAAAATCCTATGCAAATATATTTTCCGGTACGCCTGCGAATCATTAAAGATATGCTTCCTTTCATTGGTAAGAGAACTAACAGAGGTGTTAACTGGGTAGAAGATAAAGGTCCAAAAGTAGATCCACATTTATGTATATCGAAAACTTTTATTCATTATCACATATTTGATGGCCTCTTCTGTAAAAAAGGAATCAGCGTTGAAGAAGATTTCTGTAAAACGTTTGAAAATACCAAGTGTTCAATGGACAGTAATTTGAATCTTCGCGTCAGTTATTCTACCACACCAATGGGGAAAACGGAAAATGTTGAAATCCACACAGAGCATTGTTCCGAAAAGACCAAAAAGATGATAATGGAATACTTCTTGAACCTTGAATTAGACATCAATCAAGGGCTAACTAACAAACCATTCTGGACTCATGTGGTTCACGACATTAAATTGAGTACAAACCTTAATAAATATGACAACATAGAATACATAGTTGCTCAAAATGAATCAAGAAACAGTTTTACTCCACAAATGGTTCGTTATCGAAAAAACGATCTGGTATACATTGAACCTGGTACTCAGAGATCGTTCTATAAACTTCCAATGAGAAATTTCGGTCTTTTAAATTGTGACGCTTACTCAAGAGACCCAAGACCGAAAACGAATATCCTGGTTCATACTCCTAATCTTGAACACTCAGTCAGCATGATCATAATTCCCACAAAACGAGGAATCATCATGAGCTATGAATACAATAACAATTCTGTCATTCCAAACATACCAATTGGAGAGCCTTGTATTCTTGTTACCATGAATATCTCAGATGACAAAGTGTACTTTGATAAAAGGTCAATAGTTGTTCAAAAAGATCAGATTCTGAGAATCGTTCCTAAGGAGATGAGCAAAGGTATGATTGAGAAAAGTCTGGCCAGTGTGGATGATAAATTTGCAAATATGAGTAACAACAAGTCTCGTAGAAGACTTTATCAATACTCTGGCTAATCATCACGTAACAAAATCACTCTAAACCCGTTATCTTTGTTAAGTGAGGCAATTATTGGTCATATTGATTACTTGTAGCACGACATTCTCCTGGTCGCAAAGCCACCCTATTCTCAACTATTTCACGACTAATTTGTCTGACGGACGGGTATTATTGTCCTGGGAAATTAAAGGAGGGGACCAGTGCAATGGCATCAAGGTATTGAGATCTACCGACAGCCTACACTTCACCCAAATTGGAGATATTGCCGGAATTTGTGGAAGTCCTGATTTCGCTCAACCTTATACATACACAGATGAGTCTCCAACAGAAAACGCCATTAACTATTACAAAATTGAACTGGGTGGCCAGGGCTTTGCCAGTTCATCCGGAGTACACTATGTTAAGTTGTTGAACGATGGATACAAGGTCTACCCCAATCCCATCACACAGGATTCCAGGTTGTATTTTAACAACCCTGGTCAGAATTACACTTTTCAGTTAATTGATTATACCGGAAAAATGGTGATGAGCATGGAAACCGGTCAACAAAGCGAAATTGACCTGAGTACTTTAAATGTTTTGTCAGGACCGTACATTTTTCAATTGATCCCGCAAAGTACAGGAGAGGCCATTCAAGGTAAATTATTGGTCCCTCAGAACTAAGTCGTTTCGGCATTTATCACTACCTTTCGTATCATGTTCAGCCTACGGCATATTGGTATCTTGATTTTGGTGATTGCCCCCATTTTCAACTCTGTTGCACAGCACAAACGCACCGTAGTAAAGAATGTTACCAAACATGAAAACGGTCAGACTAAGAAGGACGCGAAAATCACCACCATATATTCCAAAAACCCTGACATACTAGACTTTTACTGGAAAAAGATCTATGAAGTGGTCCGCTACGATTCAACGGGAAAAAAGGTTTATGAATTGGAAAGAATTACCAAACGCGGGACTTATGGTAAATCCTGTTTTGAGATTTTATATCGATACGTTCAATACGATTCTGAAGGCAATAAGTCCTGGGAGCAGGAAAGTAAGTGTGATTGCAAGCATCAAACCCAAAAGACTTATAAAAACGGGAAATTGATTACGCGAGAAAGAAAAAGACGATTTAGCTGGAATTAAAAACTGGTACGCGTATAATACGCGCACCAGTTTTGCGATTAAATCGCGCACCAGTTTTACTGGTTTTTACCAGTTTCTCCATGAAAAAACTCCTTTCTAAAGAGGCTGATTAGTAGGTCGTACAGTAATGTCGTTTACACTAACCGAACCTGGTTGTTCAACTGCAAAAGCAATGGCGTCTGCTATGCTTGAAGCATTCAAATACTCGATATTGGCCCATTGCTCAAAAGCTTGTATTACATCCGGATCTGTGATGGTTGAACTCAACTCTGTTGTCACAGCACCAGGCTTAACAGTAGTCACACGCACATTGGCTCCAGCTGTTGCCATTTCCTGCCTCAAACCTTCACCAATTGCCTTAACTGCAAACTTAGTCCCGCTGTAAACAGAAGATGCCGGAAAAACCTTATCTCCTGCAATGGAAGAAATGTTAATGAAGTGCCCGTCGTTCTTCTCAAGCATGCCTGGAAGCGCAGCATAGATCACATTGATCACACCATTGATGTTCACATCAACCATCTTATGAGCTTCATCTACTTTTTCATTTTTAAGGAAAGACAAAGGCATGATTCCGGCATTGTTCACCACTACATCAACTGAACCAAACTCCTTTTGAGCGTTTTGTACCTGAGATTTTACTTGTTCGTAATTGGTCACATCTCCGGCCAGGATGACTGCTTTTCCTCCTTCTTCTTCAATGATTGCTTTTAAAGCTTCCAATCTGTCCTGTCTTCTGGCCATTAATAGAACCTGATGTCCCTGTGAAGCCAATTTTCTCGCTGTAGCTTCTCCAATTCCACTACTTGCTCCTGTGATTAAGATATTCTTTGTCATGTTGTATTTTGTTTTTAGATTATTATTGAATCATTTACACAACAAAGGTGTACATCTATTAAGCAGACCGGTAACACTAAATCCGGAATGTTAAACACAAATCCCGCAACTAGTTCATTTGTCTGTAAGACTGAGGTGTCATTCCGGTTTTTTGCTTGAATAATCTACCGAAATAATGAGGATAATTGAAGCCTAAATCATATGCTATAGTGCTGATCGGCTCACTTGAACCCAACAGTCGATTCTTTGCCTTTTCGACCAGAAAATCATTGATATGGTCTTTGGCTGAACGACCAGTTTCTTTGGTAAGCAAATCACTTAGATAAGTTGAGGACAGGTTGCACTTATCCGCCAGATACTGGATGGTAGGCTGACCGTTTTGGGCAATCATATTGGCATTGAAGTAGTCTTTTAGTAAACGTTCTACTTTAGACACCACATCTGTATTTTGAGATGATCTCGTATTAAACTGGCGGTGGTAGTATCTTGAACTGTAATTGAGCATCAACTCAAGGTTGGATACAATGACACTCTGACTGTGATCATCAACTCTTTGTAATATTTCATCCTGAATTAGCTGCACACATTGATTCATGGTTCCCTGTTCCTGATCTGATAAATGAAGTGCCTCATGAACTGCATAATCGAAGAAACTGTATTGATCTATTTTATCTCCAAGAGCAGTATTTCTTATTAAATCGGGATGAAAATACAGCATCCAGCCTTGTACCTGATTCAATGCTTGGGGACGTGTCACAGAAATGACCTGATTGGGTGCAAAGAACACCAAAACACCATCATTAAAATCGTAAGTATTTCGTCCGTAGTCTACCCCGCAATCGGCATCCTTCATGGCTATGCAATACATATCCGATGAAAATCTGGAACCTATGGCATCTTCTCCATAAGTAATTTTTGACGTGTCGTAAATCTGAATCAATGGATGAGTTGGCTTTTCCAGACCTAACATTTCACTGATGTCGCTAATGGATTTAGAATGAGTGATGTCCTTATGCATAGATTGATTTTTAGCAAAATTATGGCATTTGAAGACAAAGCATTAACACAAATTCCGGATATCTGAACACGATATATTTAAAACTGGTGCGCGATTAAATCGCGTACCAGTTTCGTATTAATCGCGCACCAGTTTCTTTTTCTTCATGTATTCAGCGATCATTTGTTCACTGCCGGAATCACTTTTCTCGAACGATTCAATGATCCTGTCCTGTTCATCTCTGGCCTTGTTCTGGCTTAATTTCTCTTTGAACTGAATTCGATCAACCACAATCTCGAAAGCCACAATTCCGTTTGCCATTTTCGACTTATAGTCCGGAGATAAACTCTCCCACTGTTTTCTGTAAGCAGCTTCAAAACTGTCTATCATGGTTTCCAACACACGGATAACTTCTGCTGGTTCTTCTATCAAATTGGCTTTTCCATAGGCATGAACCGACATGTAATTCCAAGTGGGTACATTCTGGAGTTTGTTGTAATGTTTAGGGGAAACGTAGGCATGCGGCTCAGAAAAAATGATCAGATTTTCTTTAGAATTGATGTGCTTACCATGTTCATTCGCTTTTGCCAAATGAGAGCTGATTATGATTTGATCCTCTCGTTCTGAAACGACAAAAGGCAAGTGTGTTGCTACCGGAACGTCATCAATAACGGTAACCATACTTGCAAAGTTGAAACGCTTCATAAAAGCGATTGCGTCTTTTCTGTCTTCTCCCAGATATTGTTTTGGAATGTACATGCCTATCGTTTTTTCATCATTTTCCGGAACTGCCGTCTGCCAAATTCTGACTTTAAGTTTTCATTCAATTCATCATCAATGATCTCACTAACAAACTTATAGGTTTTGCGCAGGTTCAACAGTTCTCGCATCTTAGATTTTGGATCAGCATGCATAGCCAAAACAGACGTGATGATCTTTGAATCCTTATGATCACTTGATTTGATTTCCTTTTCGATAACCGGAATATTCATTAAATCAGAAGTCAATTCCGTCATGTAAACTCCATGCGTATTCATAAGGTTTATGCTCGAATCTGTACTCACAATTTTCACCCCAGACTGAGCATGGCCTAGTGATGAGAGGATGACAAAAGTTAAAGTAAAAATGAATTTCATGTTGATTCCGTTTATTTAATCCTGATAATGCCAAAAACTACAAAAGTGACAGAAAAATTGTGCGTCAGATGGTTGAACTAATTACTTGTTCTTCCTCTTTCCTACTTCAATTTCGATAAACGCGGGTAAATAGTTTGGCGTACATCCCTTTGGTGCTACCTCATCTTTATACAAACCAGTGGTTTCACCAATTTTAATACAACGTGCCCTGTGATCTTCATCATAAACTCCAATCCAGGCGGCTACAAAGTTCATAGCCCATTGCACTTCCGGCACTTCTGTTGCTATGTTTTTTTCGATTGAAGACAGTAACTCTGCCGTATTGTCGGGAGGGGTTTGCCCTGTCCATCTCAATCTGGCCTGGTGATACCAAAATGTACGTCTTTGAAGGGAAGAAGGGCTGTTTTCCCAAGATTGAATCAGTGCAATCGTTGCTTTATCCTTCATAAGCTGATTGGCCATAAACCACTCCATCAATCTATTGCGCTCATCATATGAATGCACCAACATATCTTTATCAAGTTCATCAATAAGACTTTGCGTCAATAACTTTTTATCCATGATCAGAATGGCCAAAAGTCGTGTTGAATATTCTGCAGTAGACCACAATTCCAGCGCCAATTCATGATTTTTTTTGATCTCTTTAGCGAGCTTTTTGATGTCTCCCATTTTGGTGACTCCATTTATCTTAGAATGGATTTCCTGAGCTTTTGAAGATAGTTTCATGTTCATTTGGTTTCGTTAATTGTGTTTCATAAATCAGCCTGGTTCAGGACCTGGCCCCTATATCCAGGCTATATAAGCTTGATTCTTTACCCTTATTCGATTCTGTTTTGTAAAAAGAGAACCCCAGTTTTTCTATTAATTTTATGGAACTGTGGTTGTTGGGATTTGTTGTTGCCATAATGGTCTCGTAATCTGACGTTTCAATGATCAATTCCAAAACAGCTTTTGAGGATTCGTAAGCATAACCTTTTCCGTGAAATTCCGGCAGAAAAGCAAAACCAATGTCATAATACGGTAAATGCGCTCTTTTAATCAAAGTAATGATACCAATTTTCTGTTCTGCCAATTGAACAACCCAATAAGTAACGTCATCATTGGCCAGGATATTCTGAATGTAGACGACAGCCTCAGTTTCATTATTGACATTTCTATCTCCGATAAACGTGAGCCAGCCTTCAGTATTTACCAACTCCAGAATAAAAGAATGGTCACTTTCTTCCAGAGACCTCAATAATAACTGATCAGTTTTTATGCTTTGCGTTAAATCCATTCTTAATTATTGTGTACACTTTCGAATACAATTTTCCAGTTGTCATTGGTTTGTCTTCGCCATGCAATCACGTAAGTGCCTTCATTTTTAATTGTATCGCCTGTTTCTTTATTAATAAAGATCTCATTGAAATGATTGTGAGAGATTACCATATCCTGAGAACTAATGAAAGAAGGTTTTCCTCTTTCCAGCAGCTGCACATCATACTTGCTATAGATGCTTTCCCAAATGGCTTTAGTTGAATCTTTGGATATTTTTCGAATTGGTGTATCAGGAAATACGTTTGTAAATTCTTCTTCAAAAAAATCTATCCAGGCATAATCAAACCTTTCGTAAACTTTGTAAAAGCTATCGACCTTCGCCTCAATAATGGCCTCTATTTCTGAAGTACTCTGGGGTGTTGGTTCCGGAGTTTCTTCTTTGGACTTACATCCTGACAAAAGGCAAACAAATAGAACAAAACTCAATGCTGTTTGTGGTATTGTTCGTCTCATTTTGGTTCGCATAAAATCCCAATTTAGTTTCTATTGGTCACCTATTCTATTTTTGGTGTATACTTCTCAAAGTTAGCTCCATTTTTTTTGTAAACCCCATCATTATCTGTGCCCAACCAAATTGTACCATCCTGATCCTCATAAATACAAATCAACAAGACAGCTTCTGTTCCGTTGTACACTTCTATATTTGAAAGTGTTGCGCCATCGTATTTCCATACACCATCACCATAAGCAGTCATCCATAAATTCCCGTTCTTATCTACTATTCCGGAATTAAAATAAGGCAGCCTATCCTTTAAAATTCCACGAGATGATTCCTGCGCGTTGTGTTTTTCATATTGTTTTGTCGAATTTGGATCAAGCGTGTATTTACTTATAAAATTGCTCAGCCAAAAATTTCCATCATTGTCTTCCAGTATTGAACGTACCCCTGGTTCACGTCCATCCGGGAGTCTTGAAAGTTCTTTTTCTCCAACCCACAAAAAAGACTTCCCATCAAACCGAAACGCGCCTGCAAGCACAGTTCCCAACCATAAGTTGCCACTTCTATCCTTATCAATTCCGAAAACAGTATATGGGCTATAGGAAAGTCCTTTATCATCAATACCCAGTACTTCTTTTATGTTCTTTTCAGGAAGTTGTAATTCATACATTTTTTCGCCATCGTATCGGTAGACATGGTTAGCATTTCCGTTGCAGTTGAACCACAGATCCGTTGTTTCAAGTATCCATTGGTTATCGGGTGATTTAACGACTTCCAGGTTCGAGAATTTCGTTCCGTCATATTTGCTGACCCCTTTGGGAGTTTCTATGTAGATATTGCCCTCACTATCTTCCTGTATCCCGCGAATGGTATTATCCATTAAACCATCGTTTGTGGTTATTTGCTTTAATGCCTTTCCATCATAATGGTAAACCCCATTTCCATTACTTCCAAACCAATGATTTCCCTTACTATCCTGAAAAATTGCCCAAATCTGATCATCAATTTTTGAGACTTCCCTTCCGATTTTCAATCTTTCGACTTTCTCAAGTTTTGGATTAGGCTTCACTTGCCCAACACATGAAATCATGCAATTTGACATGACTAGTGCGAGGATGATCTTGATTGGGTGCGTGGTCATTATTTCAACATTCATTAAGTTATTTTCTCCCTAAATCTACCAAACAAGAACAAGGAAATATCCAATAAAACCAGAAACATAACTACTGCTTTTTATAACCATTCTCAACCCAATGATCAATCACATCTTGCTCAAGAGAAGGCAGCAAATTCCCAGGTGGCATAGGGGCGTTTTCGCTGTGAATTCTGTCAAGCAAATGGTTTTGCTCTACAGCCTGTTTCACTTCTTCATATGTTTCCAGGTTCAATCCGGCTGCCGCACCATTACCTCCATGGCAGCCAACACAACTTTCGTCCATAATTGGCTTGATATGGGTTTGATACGTGACATTTTTCAATTCCGGCTTAGGACTTTCTTTGTCATTTGCCTTTTTAGATAAATCACATTGGGTCAACACAATTACTGATGCTGTGCCCAGAATGGTCAATACAATCTTAGAGTACATCTTTTTAGATGTGAGAATACTCCGATTTAATCAGATGGCACGTAAAGCAATGTAAAATCTTGTAAAACGGTAATGCTTACTTAAACAACACCACTTTTCTGAAGGCTGAGGCGTTGTCCTTCTGTGTTAAACGGATTAAGTACATCCCATTTGGCAAGTCTAAATCAATGGTTTTTCTGAGAGTTTGTTTTTCCAGAAGCCTGCCTGAATAACTGTATACCTCAACAAATTCAAATGGCTCTTCAGTTGATATTTGAATTTGCCCCGAACTTGGATTGGGAAACACATTAAAAGATGCAAGTTCATAATCTCTAATACCAACTGTACCAGAAGTATCTGTGACATTGATGTTTGACAGATCAGTGTCCGATGGTCCGGCCGGATAATTACATGGCGTGGTACCTCCACCAACAAAAACACCAACCTGTAATTGATAGTTCCAGGCTGAATCTACAACAAACTTGACGGTATCCGTAATATTACAAATAGCTGCAAGCATTCCGGGGCAATGGTACACGTTTGCGTAAACCGTAGAATCTACAATCTGAATGTCATCCATTTCCAAATCGCATGCACTATAGCCAAATGTCAGATCTATATATGCTGTTACAGTATCTCCAAGATGAGGATTACTTGGCACAACAGTCACACTATTAATTTGACTTTGTGCGAATACCGTGAAAAAACAGGTAATAATAAGGGTCGTGATAGCTTTCATACTAAGAAGATGGAAAATAAGGAAAATGGTTGCTTGAGAGAGAAAGTCTTTTGCTAAGCCGGGTCTACATCAATTACAATTCTGGCAGACTTAAACTCTTTCACACCATTCACGTTCAGGACAATTTCTCCAATGATGTCGCGTAACTTTTTAGCCGACAAATCCCGCTCTACTTTCAGAGTTATTTGCTTCAAGTAATAATTATTGATTCGCGCGACAATAGGATCTTGCGGTCCGAGAACTCTGTTCTTAAACGTGTTTTTGAGGCTCTCCGCCAAATGATCAGCACAAGCCCTTACAATATCCTTATTCTTGTGCTTAATCGTAAATTGAATCAAACGAAAGAAAGGTGGATAAGAATAATTTTTGCGTTCAAAGACTTCTTGCTTGTACATGGTTTCAAAATCGTGGTTCATCACTTGCTGGATGATCCAGTGATCTGGTTGGTAAGTTTGAATTACCACTTTACCACGTTTCTGTTTTCGTCCTGCTCTTCCGGCTACCTGACTCATTAACTGGTAGGCCCTTTCAAAACTTCTGAAATCCGGAAAATTCAACATTTGATCGGCATTTAAGACACCTACCAATGACACATGGTCAAAATCCAGTCCTTTAGACACCATCTGCGTCCCGATAAGTACATCCAATTCGCGATTGGAAAAACTTTCGATGATATTTTGATAAGCATGTTTGGAACGAGTTGTATCCCAATCCATTCTGGCAATTCTAAGGTTTGGGTACAACAATTTTAACTCATCCTCAATTTTCTCGGTTCCAAATCCTTTCATTTGGAGTTTAGTGCTGTTACAAGAACCGCACTTTTGCGGAGGATGAATGGCATATCCACAATAATGACAATTCAGCAAATGAGCCAGTTTATGGTAGGTCAAACTTACATCACAACGGGTACATTGAGGCACCCAACCACAATCCTCACAAACCCACATTGGCGTATACCCTCTTCTGTTCTGGAATAGAATGGCTTGTTCCTTATTAGCGATGGCTTCTTCCAGATTCTTCAACAGAAAGGATGAAAAATGAGATTGCATGGTCTTTTCACGTTGCTCCTTTTTCAGATCTGCACAAAGAATTTCCGGCATTTTTACCGAACCAAAACGCTTGTTCATTTTCACCAGAGCATACTTGCCTTCTTCTGCCTGCCAATAAGATTCTATTGAAGGAGTTGCCGATCCTAGAACAATGGGGCAATCGTGCAAATGAGACAACATCACTGCCGTGTCTCTTCCGTGATAACGAGGGGCAGGGTCGAATTGCTTGAACGAACTCTCGTGTTCCTCATCCACTATAATCAATCCCAAATCTCTAAACGGTAAAAACAAAGAGGACCTGGCGCCAACCAGAATATCAAATTTATCATGGGCATCCGTCATGGTACGCTTCCACACTTCTACCCGCTCATTCTGACCAAATCGACTGTGGAAAATCCCCACCCGATCTCCAAAATACCTCTGCAATCTTTGAATTAACTGAGTAGTCAATGCAATTTCCGGAATCATAAACAAGACCTGTTTGCCTTTGACAATTGTTTCATTGATCAACTCAACATAGACCTCTGTCTTTCCACTACTTGTGACACCATGCAACAATACTGGTTTTCCTGAATCAATACCAGCTTTAATTTGCCCTAAAGCTGTTTCCTGTGATTCCGACAAAGCTTTGAAATCACTTTGTTCGTCTTCATATTTGGCTATCCGGTTTTGTTCTTCTTCCACCTCCAACAGCAAACCTTTTTTAACCAAAGTATTCAATGGACTCACACTGGATTCGGAGAAATCCAACAAAGCTCTTTTAGTCACATTCTCCAATTTACCATGTTCACTCAAGTGCAAATAAGCCATGAATAACTGAAGTTGTTTTACATTCCTTGAAGAGGCTTGTAAACCATCCAAAACCTGGTTTAACATGGCATCACCGTGAAGTTCTTTTGGCAGACGAATGTACTTTTGAATCTTTGGCTTGTATTTGGCTCTAAGCTCATCTTCCACAATGACAGCGCCCTTTTTTATGAGGTCTCTGATGATGGGTTGCACCGTCTTAATCCCAAGAATATCCTTTACATCCTGAATGCTGATTTTTTCTTGCATAGACAAAGCTTCAACTACCAAATATTCCTTGTCGGTAAGGATGTTGAAATCGTTTTCAAAATCCGGATGCTTCATCAGTTTTTGCTCTGAATCCAGTTTCAGTCCAGCAGGTAAAGCTGCATTCATCACCTCTCCAATGGCACACATATAGTAATGCGCCATCCATTCCCATAACTTAAACTGGTGATCCAGAACCACAGGCACTTCATCTAAAACCGCCTCTATATATTTTGATTTATAAGTTTTGGGAGGTGTCTCGTGAATGGCTTCAATAACTCCGGTATAGGTTTTCGACTTACCAAAGGTTACCACCACTCTTTTTCCTCTCTCCACATAATCGTTAAGTTCGTTTGGAACACGGTAGGTGAAAGTTTGCGGCAAAGGAACCGGCAAAATAATCTCGACAAAAAAAGTTTGTCTGCTCATCTATATCGAAAGGATTTCAGCCAGATTCAACATAGATGCCTTTACTTCTTTGTGGTGTTTGACAGCCTTATTAAATTCAGTAAAATGTAAATCACCATTGATCACCCCTACCATCATATTAGATTTTCCACTGAGAATGGCATCAACAGCACCTTTTCCTAATCTACTTGCCAACACACGATCCATTGCACTTGGATTTCCCCCTCTTTGCATGTGTCCAAGGATAGATACTCTAATATCAAAATGATCGAATCTGTCTTTGATCTTCTGGGCAATTACCTGAGCACCTCCACCATCATCACCTTCTGCAACAATGATGATTCCACTCATCTTATTAGCCCGTCTGCCATTTTCAAGTTTGTCGAACAGATCCTCCATCAAAGTAGGCACCTCTGGAACCAAAATGGCCTCCGCTCCGGTAGCAATACCACTTCTTAATGCAATGAAACCTGCATCTTTACCCATCACCTCAATTAAGAAAAGACGGTTATGTGAAGCGGCAGTATCCCTGATTTTATCTACAACTTCTACCACTGTATTGAGTGCTGTGTCGTAGCCGATTGTATAGTCCGTTCCAAACATATCGTTGTCTATGGTTCCCGGAATTCCGATAACGGCAATTCCTTGTTCCTTAATCAGCATATTTGCGCCTCTGAAAGTTCCGTCACCACCAATGGCTACCAATCCATCAATCCCAAGTGCTTTCAAATTATTAGCAGCCTGAGCTCTGAATTCAGCTTCATAAAAACGTTTGCTTCTGGCGGACTTAAGAATGGTCCCTCCTCTTTGTAGAATGTTCGCTACACTTGAACTTTCCATTTTGACATAATCATTGTCAATGATGCCCTCATACCCTCTGTTGAATCCATATACTTCAACCTGATTATACACAGCTGTTCTAACCACTGCTCTGATACATGCGTTCATTCCCGGTGCATCTCCTCCGGATGTTATGAGTGCTATTTTCTTCATCTATTCAAAGTTAAACATAGATTCATTCTACCGAACCCTATTCCAAAAATATTCACTATTAACATACGAGTATGACTAATTTTTACCGAAGGTCTCAGGATGAAGTCAATAAGACCGTTAATTTGTTCTATGGCAAAAAAAATTAATGCACCACTCATTACCCTGATTTCTGTTTTCTTTTTCTGGGGATTTATTGCGGCTTCTAACGACATTTTAATCCCGGTTTTTAAAGATGAACTCTCACTGTCTCAGGGAGAATCTCAAATGGTTTCTTTTGCGTTTTATGTCGCATATGCCGTTGGTTCACTACTATACCTGGTCATTTCTTTGGGCTTAAAAAAGGATATTCTTCAAAAAATTGGATACAAAAACGGCATAGCGCTGGGGCTTGCCATTTCTGCCCTGGGTGCCTTCCTCTTCATTCCGGCAGCTAATCTGGCATCATTTCCTCTGATGTTAACAGGTTTATTTACTGTTGGACTTGGTTTTTCTCTTCAACAAACAGCTGCCAATCCGATGGTCATCTCCATTGGCGACCCAAAAAAGGGGAACCAAAGATTAAGTCTGGCTGGAGGAATCAACAACATTGGAACAACCATTGGACCTGTAATTATTGCCTATGCTTTATTTGGAAACTCCGGAAAACAAGCAGATTTCTCAATGGACAGTTTAATTCTCCCTTATGCTTGCGTTGGAATTGCTTTTCTCATCGTTGCGGTTATCATAAAACTGTCTGATGTCCCTAATCACTTGCCCAACGTTGAAACAAATGAAAGTGAAGAATCCGACGGTAAAAGTGTATTGTCTTATCCTCAATTATGGATGGGGATGATTGCTATTTTTGTTTATGTGGGTGTTGAAGTAGCCACAGCTGGAAACATGGGTGAATATCTCAAGAGCGGATTTGGATTTGAAAACAATGAAATTACGCCATACGTGTCCTTGTACTGGGCAAGTTTAATGATTGGTCGATGGACCTCAGCAGCGGGTGTTTTCTCAGATAAGACGAACGTTAAACGCATTCTTGGCTTTGTGCTCCCTTATGCCGCATTTGGCATTTTCATCCTTGTAAATTCATTTGGAGATACCGACCTAACGCCTTTTATGTATTACACAGGTTTTGTGGCTGTTATCATTCTGGCTGATATGGTTAGTAAAGGGAATCCCATTACACAATTAGCTCTGTACTCCGGTTTGGGAATCATTGCCCTGTTGATTGGAATCTACGCAGAGGGAGAAGTCAGTATTTATGCGCTTATTAGTGTAGGACTGTTCTGCAGTACTCTTTGGCCATGCATATTCACACTGGCTATCGCAGGTCTGGGGAACTTAACCAGCAAAGGCTCGGGCTTACTCATCATGATGATTATGGGAGGTGGAATTATCTCCTTACTTCAGGGGGCGATTGCTGATACGCCTTCGGTTGGAATTAAGAACAGTTTTTGGGTTGGAATTGCTTGTTTTGCCTACCTTCTTTTTTATGCACTTAAATCGAAATCCATTCTTCAAAAACAAGGGATCGATTACGATACTCAGAGCTAATTGATCGAAAAACCGGTCAAAAAAGCTTAGTAGTTCAAAATTATGGATTCGTATGAATAAATTACGGATTCATCCACATTCCTAAGTGAACGTGGCTTGCAGATAAAGTTTGATCAAAAATCAGGAATTCGGAAGCAATATATGCGCTGAAATCCTTTGACAATTACGCTTTTTTTTATTACTTGCGTCCTTTATTGAACCTACGAAAGGACTGTACACGATGAAATTGAAATTTATAGCATTAACCATTGTATTGGGCTCAGGGCTCAGTTTGATGAGTTGCGGAGGAGACGATTCTAAAAAAGATGAGTCTGGATCAGAAGGTAAAGGTGAAAAAATAGACATGGGTAACAAAGACCAACGTGATAAGTTGGTTGGAACAAACATGGAAGCCACTGTAGGTGAGTACAGATTTAGTGTACCATCTCCGGTTCAAATGTCTAAGATCATTAAAGAATCGGGGGCCACATTTGATGAATCTTTTGTGAACTCTCATGAAAATGCGGCTAATTATTCAACCACTTTCCAAAAAGCTTTGAATTTAGGTGTCTATGGTGCCGATCTTGGTTACTTAACCATGTACGGAATCACAAATGACGCCATGTCTTATTTGGCGGCGATCAATTCATTGAGTAAAGACCTTCAGATTGATGGTGCTTTTGATGAGGCTTTGGTTAAGCGTTTCGCTGACAACATGGAAAACCTTGGCAATGAAGACTCACTACAGAAAATGGTATCTGAAGCTTATCGTGCAGGAAACAAATTCCTTCAAAACGAAAAGCGTTATGATGTGATTGGTTTGTTGTTAACCGGTGGTTATATTGAATCTCTATACTTTGCTTGTGAGGTGGCTAAGTCTACCAACGATCAAAACGTTATGAACAGCATTGGAGGTCAGAAAGCAACTTTGTCTAACCTGGTTAGCATGTTGAATGATGTGAACAGCAAGAAGCCAGACGATCAGATTGAAAGCTTAGTAAAGCAAATGATTGATTTGGAAAACTCTTTCAACAACATTGAAAAAGAATATATCTATAGAAAGTCTGAGCACAAAGCTGATGAGCACTTGACCATCATAAGAAGCTCCAGTAACGTGAAGTTCACTGAAGAGCAATTGGCTGAGATCATTGAAAAAGTAGAAGGAATTAGAGCAAGCATCACAGAATAATAGAGACATGAAAAATTTAATTGTATTACTTAGTATTTTGATAGCACCTGCTGCCTTTGGTCAGCAAACATGTGATGAATTAGACGAATTGGCTGCCAAGTATCTTGAGCCTAAAAAAGAGTCGAATGGTGTATTCATTTCTGACGGACAGGTTTACACAGCCTTTTTTGCAGGTGACACCGAAGAAGAAGCGGAATTTGCTGCCACTTTCTATGGTGGATCTACATACAGAATCGCTGCGACTGCCGGTTCTAAAGACAATTACGTGATTTTCGAGATCAAAGATCAGGAAGGGAAGATTCTATTCTCCAATGCTGATTTCAAAAATGAGCCTTACTGGGACTTCCAAATGGAATCTACTTTGGATTTAAGTATCATTATGAAGTTAGATTCTGACAAAAAAGAATCGGGTTGTGCTACCATGCTGATAGGATTTCAGCAATAAGCCCTTTATACGAACCAAATTTTGCTGCTAGATGAGTGAACGGATACTGAAAGCCCTCATGCAACTCTTTGCGATCATCGCGAAGGTTGAGGATAATGAGGTAGGTGAAAACATTTCAGCAGATAAAAATGATGGGCGAAAAATCGTTCTGAATTTCTTGAAATTCCAGCTCAACCAGGAGTTGGTAGACGAGTACATCAAGGTCTTTGACGAATACCTTGAAGCGCATCAGGGAAAATCAAAGAAAAAAGACGGTAAGGCCAAGAGAACTTCTATGAACTCAGTAAAAGTTCTTAGAATTTGTACTCAAATCAATGAAGAATTAGCTCAGAAACAGAAGATCATTGTATTGATCAGAATTCTTGAGTTTATCAATACAGGAGTTGTTACGGAGCAAGAGGTAGAGTTTGCCACCACTGTTGCCGATACATTTAACATCTCTTCAGACGAATTCGAAGATTGTAAACAGTTCGTGGAAGGTGTTGAAAATGACATTCCTGACACCAATGCATTGCTTATCATCAATAGTGATGATTCAGAAACATTTGGTTCAAAATACAATCACGTCAGACACATCCACTCTCCTAACCTAACCGGACAGATTAGGATTTTGAGAGTTTCCAGCGTAAATCTTTACTTCTTAAGATACTTTGGAACTGAGAACATTTCTTTGAACGGACAAAACGTTTCTACAACAAGAAATTATGTTCTGACCCATGGCTCTTCCTTGAGAAGTGCCAAAATGAAACCAATCTACCAAAGTGACATCATCAGCAGGTTCCTGAGTGATACAGTTACCGAGAAGATTGTTTTCCGTGCTGAAAACCTTCAATACGTTTTCAAAGGCGGAAATATCGGACTCCATCCATTCAACATGGTGGAAGAGTCTGGTAAATTATTGGGGATTATGGGAGGTAGTGGTGCCGGTAAATCCACTATGTTGAATCTCCTCAATGGAAACTACAAGCCTACAGAGGGTAAAGTGACCATTAATGGCATAGACATTCATTCCAAGGACGCAAAGGATAAAACCGAAGGCGTTATTGGGTACGTTTCTCAGGATGATTTGCTTATCGAAGAGCTTACCGTTTTCCAAAACTTGTTCTACAATGCCAAGTTGTGCTTTGGAGACATGTCCGACAGCAAGATCACCAAACTGGTACTGAAGCTTCTGAATGACCTTGGTCTTTATGAGACTAAGGATTTGAAAGTAGGAAGTCCTTTACAGAAGACCATTTCGGGTGGACAAAGAAAACGTGTGAACATTGGTTTGGAGTTGATCCGTGAGCCCGCCGTTCTTTTCGTTGATGAACCTACTTCTGGTCTGTCATCAAGGGATTCTCAAAACATCATGGACCTTTTGAAGGAATTGACTTTGAAAGGGAAATTGATTTTCGTGGTAATTCACCAACCATCGTCCGACATCTTCAAAATGTTCGACAAACTGTTGATTCTGGATTTAGGTGGTTATCCGGTTTATTTCGGAAACCCGGTAGATGGAATCCAGTACTTCAAGGAATTGGCCAACTATGCCAATGTGAATGAAGACACCAGCGGCAATGTGAATCCTGAAGAGATTTTTGACATCATTGATGCCAAGGTGGTTGATGAATACGGAAATCTAACAAACAAAAGAAAGGTCAGTCCAAAAGAGTGGTACGAGATCTACATGAAAACTGAGGCTGAAAACCTTGATAATGTAGAAGATCCGGAAAAACCACCGCAGGCTACCTTTAAAATTCCAAATGTATTTAAGCAGTTCGGTGTATTTGTAAAACGAGATTTCTTAAGCAAGATTTCTAACACACAGTACATCCTCATTAACTTATTGGAAGCCCCTGCACTTGCTGCAATCCTGGCTTTCTTTGTAAAATACTATAATGCCGATTCTGAAGACGGCTATGTATTTAGTAAGAGTGAAAACTTACCACAGTTCTTATTTATTTCTGTGGTTGTGGCGCTCTTTATCGGACTTACGGTTAGTGCGGAAGAGATCATCAAAGATCAGAAAATACTGAAACGGGAGAAATTCCTGAATCTGAGCAGAATCAGTTATCTGAATTCGAAAATAGCCATCATGTTCTTCATTTCTTTAATCCAGACTCTACTATATGTTTTAGTGGGTAACTGGATTCTGGAAATTAAAGGAATGACCCTGAATTACTGGATGATTATGTTCTCCGTGTCGTGTTTTGCGAATATGCTGGGACTCAATATTTCTGCCTCATTCAACTCTGCAAAAGTAATCTACATCCTGATTCCTATTTTGATCATTCCTCAACTACTTTTCAGTGGAGTGATTGTAAGTTTTGACAAGCTTCACCCTTCGATTGCAAGCGATAAAGGAGTGCCTTTGATTGGTAATGTAATGGCTTCCAGATGGGCTTATGAAGCTCTGGCAGTCACCCAGTATACCGAGAATGAATTTGAGAAAAAATTCTATGAGGACGAGAAAAAACGTGTCAATGCGCTCTGGAAGAAGAACTATTGGCTGGATGAATTAAAGAAAGCTCACGCCTTTATCAAGAAAAACACTTTCAAAGAGGACGTTGATAAAAAGGAACTCAAAGAGCGTTTCCAGATTCTTAAAACAGAAATTGACAAGCAGGATGCAAGTGGCTTCCCAATTGCATGTAGTTGTACTGAAAACCTGAGCTACGATAGGTATGTTTCCCTCTCCGAAACTGATAGAGAAGAACTACTTCAGTGGGTTAATGCTTATATCACCGTTACCAATGACACCTTAACCAATAGGTTTAATAAGTTCAATGATAAGGTTGAAAAAACCAAACAAAAGCTATCTGGTGAAAATCTGGGTGAAGACCAGGAAGATGCCAAAAAAGCTAAAAAGGAAGAATTCAGAAACCTTAAAAACACACATACGAACGAGAGCTTATCTGATTTCGTAACAAACCGATTGAGCACCAAGAAAATCATTAACAAGAATGGTGAATTGATCAATAAAATGAGTCCGATTTACTTTGATCCGGATCCGGAGGAAGGTTTCTTTGGCGCACATTTTTACGCACCGAATAAGATCTTGTTTGGAAAGACCATACCTACTAAATGGGCAAACATGATGGTCATTTGGTTCATGTCGCTGATACTGGTAATCACCTTGTACTTTGATGCCCTTAAGAAGCTTATTGATGGAATTGGAAAGCTTCCGGGACTATTCAAAAGAAAAAGATAGCAAGTACTTCTTTTATGAATTCTGAGGATGAGGATGATATTTTAGATGATCCGAATGACGGTAATGAAGAATCGTCAGAACACAAAGTCGTCTACTTACACTTGTTATTATTTGTTTTACTGAGTGGAGCCAATTTCCTGATTCTATACACGCTTCAACAATTTTTGCCCATCAGTTTCAATACTCTGATAACGATAGGCTTCAGTGTGGAAGTCATTCTATTACTTACGGTTGCTTACCGAAGGGGGAATTAAGCCTTGTGATACTTCACCAAACCTTCGATTGGATCTTTGATTACCGTACCTACCTCCAGGTCACTCTCTTCTTCAAATACAACTTTCAATAAATCCAGATTGTGAAAGGCGACAGAACCAACAAAATTCACGGGATTAGAACTTGCCTGACTATATTTTAAAACGTGCTTGTCTCTGAAGTCTCTGAACGCATTTGTTATAAGGCTCTTGCAATAATCATGGTTTTGATTGGTCGACACAAAAGATGCAAATGACGCAAGAAAAGTATTTGGAAAGGGCTGTTTATAAACTCTGTCGAGAATTTCCAACGGATCCAGGTTAAATGCTTCATCAAATCGAACTCGGATGTCTTCACCCATATCATGATTCAGGTAATCCTTGATTAATTGCTTACCTATGTATGAACCGCTTCCTTCATCTCCCAGAATGTAGCCCAAAGCCCTCACATTATCCACCACAGATTCTCCATCGTAGTAACATGAATTGCTTCCCGTACCGAGAATACAAGCCACTCCGGCATCACGACCACAGATGGAACGGGCAGCTCCTAAAAGATCGTGCTCAACCAATACATTCGCATTTGGGAAAAATTCTCGAAAAGCAGATGCCACAATTTCAACCATTTTGGGGCTGGAAGCTCCCGAACCATAGAAGAACAAATCCTTGATTTGTGGCACATCAATATCTTTTGGAAAAGACAGCTTCATTTCCCTTAAAATATCTTCTGTTCCAATGATGTATGGGTTAAATCCGATGGTTTTGAATGCTTGAATTGAGCCATCAGGTTTTACCAGATTCCAGGTGGTTTTAGTCGATCCGCTATCCGCAATTAATTTCATACCAATAAATCTAGCAATAATTCCCAGCCATTTACATCACAACAAAAATGTTAGCGTTGATTGTGAGCGGTCAGCTTTCCAATGAAAAGCGTTTTCTTGCTTCTTGCAACGTCCAATAGCGATCCATCTACCAAACGAACCTGCCCTCCTCTACCCTTAATATAGTCGGTTACACAGTTCATGTTAATGAGGTGAGATTGATGGATTCTGAAAAAATTAAACTCCTGTAGCAAATCTTCAAACTCCTTCAATGTCTTACTCGCCAGTAACTTCTCTCCATTGATAAAATGGATATAAGTATAGTTCCTCTCTGCCTGGCAGCGCAAAATTTGGTTGTACTGTACAATCTTGTATCCAGAATTGTGTGGTAGAACAATCTTGTTAGAATCGCCCTCGAAATAGCCTTTAAACACTTCCAATCTATCGAAGGTTTTATTGTCCATAGAAGAGGCTTTGTTCACAGCAGCCACTAACTCATGAATCTGAATTGGCTTCAACAAATAATCGAGTGCACTAAACTTGATGGCTCTTAAAGCATAATTGGCGTACGCAGTGGTCAGTATCAACTGAAAGTCTCCCTGACCAATCTTTTCCAACATTTCGAATCCGTTACAGACAGGCATTCTAACATCCAGAAACACCAGATCAGGCTTTTTCTCTTCTATCAACCTAAGCCCCTCAATGCCATCTTCTGCCTCACCCAGAATTTGAACATCCGGGCAAAACACATTGATCATAGAACGCAAAGCATCCCTTGCATTTTTTTCATCTTCTATAATGACAGCTCTAATCAAAACTTAACGGGTAATTCAAATTCAATTTTTAATCCATTTCCCTGAGCAAAAGTATGATTTGAAGACAACTTTAAAGATTTATACTCTCCTTTCTGAAACCAAAGTTGTTCAATACGGTTTCTGGTAATATCGAGTCCTCTTACATGATGATACGCATCTTCTTCATTCACTTCCTGCTCTTTAATTCCCACACCATTATCCATTAATTCAACCACCAAAACGTCTCCTACCTCTCGAATATGGAGCTCAATTTTTCCCGGTCCGGATAATTCTGATACACCATGCCAAATGGCGTTTTCAAGCAAAGGCTGTATTAACAAGGGTGGAATCAACAGATTGTGTGTATTCACGCCATCGTCCACGTGAATGCTAAATTCGAGAGGTTTGTTCAGTCTTAACTTTTCAAGTCCTACATAATCTTCTAAAGACTCCAATTCTAACTGCATCACCACCATATCCTTATCCGAATGTGTTAGCGTGGTTCTCATTAACTTACTGAACTTCCCTAAATATTTAATGGAACTGTCAATGTCATTTTGAATGATGAAGTTTTGAATTGAGTTCAATGAATTAAACACAAAATGCGGTGTAATTTGAGCTAAAAGCGCCTTTAACTCGGTCTTCTTTGCCCTGACTTCCAATTCGTGATTGGCATGCAATAAGCTCGTATTTACTTTTTTGATTTTCCTGAAAAGCAAAGCGATCGTAGCAATTCCTCCAACCAGAACAATTACCAGAATCAATAATATGACGGATAGCAGCTTGTTTTTCTTGAGTTTGCTCTTTTGCAAGGC
The DNA here is from genome assembly GCA_965230535.1 of Parvicellaceae bacterium. Taxonomy (GTDB): domain Bacteria; phylum Bacteroidota; class Bacteroidia; order Flavobacteriales_D; family JAUILH01; genus JAUILH01. The sequence continues at coordinate 613,582 of OZ246010.1, forward strand.
CATTGTTTTATCCTTCAGAGCCACGATTTCTTCATTTGCTTCCTGTTCTTTCAGTAGCCTTTCCAGCTCCTTCTCTTCTATGTCGTTTTGATACTTGGAATGAATTTCCTCTACTTTTAAATCGTTACCTATTTCCTGAATGCTGTCAGACATCTCATGATATGTCTTGTAATTGTCGAGTGCCTGTTCATAATCATTTAAAGCCTCATAAGCTTTAGAAATTCCCTTGTAAACGTCTGCCGGGTCGTTTGGCAGGAAACCTTCTTCTTCATACATCAAACTCTTCCGATAATATTCAATGGCCTTGTCGTGAGCTTTCATCTTAGAGAACATCACTGCCATGTTGAAATAGTTAATCATCAATTCGTAGCGTCTGCCAATACTTTGATACAATTGGTTTGAAGCATCATAGGCCTCTAACGCCCTGTCATAATCCTCTTCTACAGAATACAGACTCGCAATATTTGCCTCACAAACCGCAATGTGCTTGGTATCTTTGAGCCCCATAAAATCTAATTTGGCGATTTGGTAGTAATATCTGGCCGAATCGTATTGTTTATTGGCGTCATACACTGCACCTACATTGATGTTGACGGCCGCATTTTTAAACAAATCACAATGTCTTCTTGCCACATCCTGCGCATCTCTGTAGAATTTTTTGGCATTGGCGTAATCCTTAGAATAGAAAAACACAGAACCATGGTTTAACATGCAGGAAACGATTCTATTGGAATCTCCAATTGTTTCGGATAAATCTCTTGCCTTTAGAAAATATGTCAATGCAGTAGGCGAATCTCCAGTTCTAAGGTAATGCGTGCCAATTGCATTTAAATAGTCAACTTTAATAGAATCGGCTTTGGTTGTGTCAAGGCCATTTTCCATTTGTTCAAGAGTAAGAGGTTGTGCCATTGCCGTCACTGTGCAAAGGCAAAACAGGTATATCATCAGGTGCTTCACACCCTAATTTAAGCGCTTTTGAAAAAAAAACAACGATCGTTCACCGAATGTCCCAAATTTCACGAAAAAAGGCCCGAATGCTAACAATTTTGATCCCAAATCACATTTTGGATGATATTGATAATACACAATTGGAGGGGATTCCGCTGTGATTTAGTCAACTCAATGACAATGAGATTTTTGCAAACTAAACTAGCACATAAACACATGATCAAAACAATTCTGGTTTCTTCATTTCTGGTTCTTAGCGCTTCTATATTGGCTCAAAAAGGACCTGGAGGAGTTCAAAATACGGACGGAACAAGTAATTTACGTCTTTGGCTGGATGCCGATGAAATTGAAGATGTTGTTACCGGTAACAACGTCTCTACCTGGAATGATTTATCCGGTTACGGCAATCATGTTTCCCAGACAGATCCAAATCAAAAGCCTAATTGGTTTTCTGGAGTTGTAAACGGCTTTCCATACGTACGTTTCGATGGTGGAGAAAGACTAGAAGGTGTTTTTAATACCGGAGCTACAGCTCCTTTTACCATGATTGCAGTGGTTTTCTTTGACAGTCTCAACCAACCGATTAACAATCCGGATTATGTGGTGAGTTTTGGAAGTGCCAACGGAGCCAATACCAGAGCAAGCATTGCAAGACATAGTGCTGGTGCCAATGGTGACCAGTATTTCACTTTTGATGGTGTGAATGAAAATTTTGGTCCGGTACTTACCGGACAACAATGGCAAATACTCGAACAAAATCAAAACAGTTCTGCACCCTTTCATTCTTTTTCATTGAATGGTACAACACAGGTCGTTGATGATTTTGCGGTCAGTTCATTGTCCACTTCAACTGTTTTCAGAATTGGTGACGATGGAGACAGTCCCGGAGCCGCATTCATGCTGGCCGGAAAGATTCCTGAAGTCATTTGCTTTGATAAAATATTGAACACTGCTGAAACCAACATTGTGAATTCATACTTATCTGCTAAATATAATATAGCGGTTAGCAATGATCAATACACCGGAGATAATCCAGGAAACGGAGACAATGATCGTGGCGTGATCGGCATTGGTAATGAAGCCAACGGAGATAACCTGGAAGCCCATGCTGATGGACTTCAAATTACACAAAACACAGGATTTGAGAATGGTGATTACTTACTTGCCGGACATAACATTGCCTCAAACCAACCTAACACCACAGACGTTGCGGGAGGATATGCAGCAAGATGGGAACGTGCTTTTTGGTTCGACATCACCAATGCCAGTACAGCACAAACAGTAGATATTACCTTTGATTTTGGAGAAGGTGGCGTTGGCTCTCAACCTATCAACTCAACTATTTCTAACTACAAATTAGTATACAGAGCAGGGGGAGTCGGTGCATGGACGACCGTCGCAACAGCAAATTCTGTATCGGCTTATCAAATAACTTTTAACGGTGTTAATCTGAGTGCAGATGGGTATTACACCCTTGCTACTCTGGATGATGCAACAAACCCTATCGGCTCCATTCCAACTGCTTCAGGGTGTCATGGCCCTGGCGGAATTGGAGAAACTGATGGCAGTTCCAATCTCAAATTATGGCTCAATACGCAGGCTTTAAAAGGTGGTAACGGAGATCCTTTGGTGACTTATAAAGACTATTCCGGAAACGACAATGACGCTACATTATTCAACAACGCAAACATTCCTTCCATAAGCACCAATGTCGTGAACGGACATTCTGCCGTTTCATTTGATGGTACGGATTACATTGAAGGAAATCTGGATATAAATCTGGCCGCTGACGCTACAGTTATCTCGGTAGGTTACTTCAACAATCCTCAAGGAATTGGAGACAATGATTATTTGATTAGTGTTGGAGCCGGTACAACAGCCAATCAAAATTTGAGCATTGGAAGAAGAAGAAGTGACGTCATGGCAGATGCCAACAGGTATTATAGCTGGACAGGTGCTTCAGCCATTCTGGGACCTGTTATCAATACTGCCGAATGGAATATCTTTTATCAGGAACAAGTCACAACAGGCGGTTTTCACAACCTGTATATGAATGGAATCAGTCAAACCGTTAACCCAAACCCTGCAGTCTACTCCTCTACATCTTCTACCTACCGGGTAGGTATGTGGCAAGGTGCAAATAACAGTGGACTGGACGGCTTTTCTGCTGAAACCATTATTTACAACCGTCAGTTAAACTTAGCCGAGAGAAACATTCTTACTTCTTATCTGGGCGCTAAGTACGGTTTAAGCGTTACCGGAGATCAATACACTGGTGATGATCCTGCAAATGGAGAACATGATTTATACGTAGCTGGAATTGGACAGGAAAGTGACGGAACAAATAACTGCGCCAATTCCGACGGAATGATCATCACGATCAATACAAATTTTCAAGATGGTGACTACCTTATGATTGGTATATCCAATGAAGCCAATTCAGTTAACACTACAGATATTTCAGAACCAACTGCTACCATTACCGGAAGATGGGACCGTGTTTGGTGGGCTGATGTTACCAATGCAGGTCCCGACATCAGAGTTGATGTTGATTTTGATTTTAGTGATGCCGGAAATATGGGATTCCCTGCAGGAGCTTCTGCTTGCTACAGTCTCCTTTATCGTAGTACTAACTCAGGTAATTGGACAATTATAACGACTTCTACTTCCGTTTCAGGCGATCAGGTACATTTTACCAATGTTCCGTTTGTCAATGATGGTTATTATACTTTGGGAACTTGTAATTTAATTAGCAGCCCACTTCCCATTGATTTGCTCTCCTTTGATGCCAAACCAATCGATGGCTTTGATATTGAAAGTAACAAAGTTTTGTGTCACTGGACAACGGCATCAGAACTTAATAACGATTACTTTACAGTTGAAAGATCTGTTGACGGATTGACATTTGAGACCATTGGGCACATCAACGGAGCCGGGGTTAGCAGTTCGGTACTGAACTATCATATGACAGATGAGACACCATATTCAGGCACCTCCTACTATAGATTAAAGCAAACGGATTTTGATGGCAGTTTCACCTATTCTTCAGTAGTTCCGGTCCAGCTTTATGGCATTGAGATTCTATCCATTTTCCCGAATCCCTCTGTGGACAATGTGAACGTAACGGTAGCCAGTTCATCGGATACTGATGTTCATTTAACAATAACCAGTGCCGATGGTAAGCGTATTTTGAATAGAAAAATATATATTAGCAAAGGAGTTTCTAATATCGAGATTCCAATTGCTCACCTTCAGGCCGGTTTTTATTTGATTCAGGCCATCTCCGGAGACGGTATTCACTTATCTCAAAAACAGTTTATAAAACGTGGTCAGTAGCTTAGTTTTAGATCAAGCGTTTTATTGTTATGACGTTGCTATCATTGGCGCATACATTTAACTTGGTACGCACATGTATCGCAGTGGTATGCAACGTCTTTTTTACACACACTTTCTCAAATCCTTAGGTAGAGAATACCTCTTATGACTTCCCCTCTTCTATGGCCTATAGAAAAAAGTGGATTTCATACGAATTGATCAAAAAAAGCTATTTTTAGTTTAAATAAGAGTGGATGTAAGATGCCTTCTATATGTCCAATAGTTGTAGTACATACAATTTAATGAAAGATGAGTACCAAAATTGAAATACCCTTTAGCAAAACGAAAACTGCCTTACCCATTATTTTTCTGTTATTTCTTGGCGCCACAGGAATTTATGCCTACATATCTCCGGAATCGTTTGTTTCCAGTGCTCATGAAAACCCCGAAAAAACTCGTCTGATGGGAATAGCTGCTGGCGGAATAGGACTGGTTCTGGCGATCATATTCATAAGAAAATGGTTTATTAATAAAACAGGATTAATTATTGATGAAAATGGAATCACGGATGTTTCAAATGCAAGCTATACTGAACTTATCGAATGGAACGACATTACTGGAATCAGGAGGACAAAAAATGGTCCTATAAAGTCCATAGTATTATTGACAGATAAACCCCAGAAATATTTAGATAAGGCAAAAAAAACATCAAGATATACCATGCAAAAAGTCCTAAGAGCGCATGGTTCTCCTTTTTTGTTAGTTTCCTCTCGCTTAAAAATAAAATATGATGATCTGGCAGATCTGATCTCTACTGAATTTGAGAAAGCGAAACAGACTCCCTCCTCTCATTAAAGTGAATTTTGTTCAAATTGCTCTAAATATTTAACCTTTCATAGATTGGACTACTATAAACTGCTCGGTGTACAAAAGACTGCAAGCTCAGAGCAGATCAAAAAGAATTACCGCAAACTTGCCCTCAAATGGCATCCGGACAAAAATCCCAGTCCCAAAGCCAGAGATATGTTCATGAAGATCACTGAAGCCTATGATGTGCTATCAGATCCGATTGCAAGAAAACGCTACGATAATCGCTTCACTAAAAGTCGACCATGTAACCCCACAGGAAAACAGGGAAAGACTTATGACAAAACTCGCGCTTCTTATGAAGACTGGCTTAGGTCATTAAGGAATCAAAAATCCAGAAGAACAAGAACACACAGACCTTACTCAAACGATGACGAGTTTACCAAAGCTCACGCGAAAGATTTGGGAATTCACGGACTTGGTTGCCTGATTTCTCTAGTTATCATGGCTTCAATCATCAGTCTTATCGTATTCCTGGACACACAATTTTCATGGTTTCCCGGCGTTGTATTTGTAGTGGTAGGCTTCTTAGCCTTCTTACCTGTAAGTGGATTTATATTCTACGCCGTACTCGACTTCTTAAGAAAAAAACTATGATTAAACTTTTATACACACTTCCTTTAGCTGGCTTATTACTTCTGAATCAATCTTGTGAACAAAGCGCTGAAGCCAAAGAAAAAAGTGAATCGAGTCCACAAAAAGAATTACCTCATCAAACCATCAAATCCGATACCACAGAGCATGAACCGATTCTGATCGAATCAGGTGTTTTAACCGGAGACATTATTTTCCAAACCTCTAAATCGAGTCAGAGTAAAGCTATTCAGTTGGCAACCAATTCAAATTTTAGTCACGTTGGTGTTGTCTTTCTTTCTAAAAGTGACACTATGGTATTGGAAGCTGTTCAACCTGTGAAGTATACTCGTTTTCGTGACTTTATCAACCGTGGAGAAAATGCGGAATATACTTTAATGAGATTAAAAGACAGGTCTCCAATAAGTCTAGAGAAGCAATCGGAAATGCACATTATAGGAGATCAATACGTTGGTATGGATTACGACTGGCTTTTTGAATGGACAGACGACAAACTCTATTGTTCCGAACTGGTCTACAAATTGTATTCAAACGTTCTTAACATTGAGCTATGTGATCCAAGACCTTTGAAGGATTATAGCCTAAACGCAGAACTGGTGCAACAGAAACTGGCTGAACGTTACGGTAAAAAACTGCCTCTGGATGAATTGATGGTATCGCCTGAAGATTTGTTTCAATCAGAATACCTTATTGAGGTAAAGGACTAAATCTCTCTTTTACATATATATTGCTTAATTTACTTTCATTTTACGAAAGTTCTTTCTTAATTTTACGAAATGCATATACAAAAAATAGGTCATGCTAGAAACCAAGAGAGTTTTGCTAAGAAAGATTGAACAAGAAGATAGTGGGGAAGTCTTTAGATATAGATCTGATTCAAAATCGAATAAATATCAGGGATTCATTCCAAGTTCTATTCGGGAGGTTAATGATTTTATATCTCGAACTCCCAATGAAATCAATACTCCGGAATCTTGGTTTCAATTGGTCATTACTGAAAAACGAAAAGAGTTAATCATTGGTGATATAGGACTCCATTTTTTCGGCAAGGAGAACAAACAAGTTGAGTTTGGTTGTACTTTGGATAAAGATTTTCAGAACCAGGGATACGCAAATGAAGCTATAAATTGTGTAATTAAATACTTATTTGAAGAGTTAGAAAAACATAGAATTATAGCTTCAATTGATCCAAGAAACGTGAGTTCTATAAGCCTAGCGAAGAGAATTGGGATGCGCAAAGAAGCGCACTTTATCAAGAGTTTATATATAAATGGAGAATGGGTTGATGATGTAATCTATTCATTACTCAGAGAAGATTGGAATAATGGCTATTGTAGATAATATCAACAGTTCATGTGTCGATATGAAGAAATTCAATGAACACTTATTTAAATATCTGCGTAATGAAGATGCTCCACTATACAAAGACGTGATAGAACATCTTTCGAATAGTATTGGAAAGCAGATCAGATCCAAACTCTCACTTTTATCAGCTAAACTGGAAGGTGAATTAAACTTCAAGAGCTATCAGGCTGCAATGGCTGTAGAGATTATCCATACCTCATCCTTACTGCATGACGACATTGTCGACAATGCAAATGAAAGAAGAGGACACCCTTCAGTTAATACTAAATGGGGAAACAAAGTTGCATTGTTTTCAAGTAATGTAATGAATATGAAAGCTATTCTTCTAAATCTGAACGAAGAGAATATTGAGATTCTGAAGGCATACACAAGAATTATTGAACCACTGGTTAATGCTGAAATACTTCAACTAAAAAAAACGAATAAACTCAATACAAATGAAAGTACTTACTATGACATTATTCATGCGAAGACTGCTTTGCTTTTTGGAGCTTCCTGTGAAGCAGGTTTCAGGTCAACAAGCAAGAATGTTTCGAAAGCCCTTAAAACAAGAGAAATAGGCGAAAACATAGGAATGGCGTTTCAAATAAAGGACGATTTGTTTGCTTATGAAGATAATAACTCGGGAAAACCCGACCATAACGACTTCTATGAAAGGAAGCTTACACTTCCCTTAATCTATACAATTAACACTACTTCCTGGTTAACTAAAAGAAAACTTATCAGATTGATAAAAAGTAACCACCTTAATGATGACAAAATTTTTAGTATTAAGGAAACTGTGAAAAGCCATGGTGGAATAAAATATGCCAAAGAAAAAATGCAGGAATTCTCTCAAAAAGCATTAAATACCTTGCAAGAGTTTTCACCTTCCCCAGCAAGAGACGAAATAACAAAAATCATTTCCTTCTCTATGAATAGAAATTTTTAAACAAACAGGTATCACCTACAATACTCTATGAGTTATCCGCTGCAAAGAGGTACTTATTGGGACTCACAATATTTGTTTTTACAGCATAAAGCACAATCCCGGCAGTATTCTTAACGCCTAATTTTTGCATGATATTTTTGCGGTGAGTTCCAACTGTATGGCTACTGATACATAGTCTATCAGCAATCTGACCATTTGTGTATCCCTCAGCAATCATACCAATAATTTCCTGCTCTCTTTGAGAAATGGTAACCGGCTCACAGGAAAACGAGTCCATATCAATGTCTTCAATATTGATATTTTCCTCGGCAATTTTCTCAAGTATCTTACCACAATAGAAATTGTTTCCGGCTGCCGTTTCCTTAACTGCATCAATGATCTCCTGAAGTTCACAATCCTTTTTCACATGGCTTTTTATTCCACTCCTTAAAGCATGTACCATGGTCTGTGCACTTTGGTCCTGAGTGATGGCCACAAAGTTGATATTGGGTTGTGATTCTTTGATTTCATTTACCACATCAATGGTAAAGCCGGGAGACGAGTAGTCAATTAACACTACGTCCGGCTCAAAAGCTTCTGCCTGTTTGATGAGGGAACCATTGTCTATTGCTTCTCCTGCAATTTCAAAATTTTCCAGTGTACTCAAGACGCCTCTTAGTCCTACCCGAATCAATTCATTGCTATCTGCCAGAAGTACCCTCATTAATTATTTAGAATCATTATAGATAGTAAAAGTAAGCTCTGAGAACGAACAATACAAATTCAATTACACACAATTAATTTGTGATTTCAACGATCATTCCGTCTTCAGCAGCTGTGGTCTCCCGGAAGATAGTTTGGGCTTCTTTTACAAGTGGTTCAGAATCAGCATAACGAGCAGAATAATGACCTATTAGTAATCTTTTCACTTCTGCCTTAATGGCAATCTTAGCAGCATCCAAAGCGGTTGAGTGAAATGTTTTAACTGCCCTGTCTCTTAAACTCTCAAGGAAAGTAGCTTCATGATACAAGAGATCAACTCCTTTCACATAATCGGCGACAGGTTCATAATAAGTTGTGTCTGAACAGTAAGCATAAGATCTGGTTGGAGGAGGATCTTTGCTTAAAAGTTGATGGCTGATTAACTCTCCATTTTCATTCTCAACATCATTGCCCTGTTTCACCTTATTAGCATAGGCTATTGACACACCATATTTCCTCATTTGTGCCATTTGAAGACGTCTTTCCATCGGTTTTTCCTCAAACAAAAAACCATGGCATTTTATCCTGTGTTTAAGCGGGAATGCATACACCTTTGACACAGAGTTCTCAAATATCATGGTCTTTTCCTTAAGATCAAGTTCCGTAAATATCAGCTCATAATTAAGATGTGCCTCACTCAACCTTAGCTGTGTTTTAATGAACTCCTCAATTCCTACCGGACCAAATATTTCTAATGACTTAGTTCTTCCAAGCAGATGGTAGGTACTCAGCAAGCCAATCAAACCAAAGACATGGTCTCCATGCAGATGACTAATAAAAATTTGATTGATCTTTTGAAACTTAACTTTATACTTCCTCAGTTGAATCTGAGTTCCTTCACCACAATCTACCAGAAAGTGATGGCTCCGCAGGTTCACAACCTGAGCACTTGGTCGTCTGGCCAAAGTTGGCGCAGCTGAACCACATCCCAATATGACTACTGAAAATTGCATAAAAAACCCGACAATCTCATAAGGAGAATGCCGGGAAAAAAAATAAAGTTATGTTATCGAACCATCATCTTCTTACCATGGCTTACGTAGCCATTGTCGATGGTATACAAGTAAATTCCTGATTTAAGATCTGAAGCATCAAATCCAATTCTGTTGTGACCTCTCTTTGCCGACAGATTCTTAGTGTACACTACTTCTCCAAGCAAATTCATTACAGAGAAAGTAATGCTGGTATTAGAGCCACTGTTATAATCAATGTAAGTAATCTCATCAACAGGATTTGGTACATTTTGCTTCATCTCTATCTTCTCAATCTCCTGTGTTGGTACACTTAGACTTGCCGAATCAACCACATCAATCTTATAATAGGTCAAGGTTGACTGCTGAGAAATGATAGAATATGCTGTTAAATCAATTGTAAGGTTGTAGGTTCCAATTTCTGCGTTAGTAGGATTTGTAAGACTATAAATTCTGGCACATGAAGTAGCTCCTCCATAAAACACACAGTCTGGATGTAAACATTCGTAAGTAAACCCAGGAGGTAAACCCGAAATATTGTCGATTACAATACTATCGATCGGCACTGTTTGAGGGAAACCTGGAACAATCTCCACGACCGTATCCACTGGTACCACAGCAGTAATTACTTGTTCGTAAGGGTTGTAAGTAAAAGACGTTGCAAAGTTTGTAGCGCTATCCGGATAGATTCCCGGCGTTGTAAACTGAGGATCCGGAGAACATTGAGCTCTTAAACCGGATATACTTAAAATAAAAAGAGTAGCGAGTAGAAAATGCTTCATAGGCTTGTAGTTTAGTTGTTGTCTCCGGCATTCAGATCTGCCAACATGCCTATTCCCTCTTCTGCAGTAGCTGAAATATTCAAAACTGTATGCAATTGTGAGATGGTAATTAGCTTCATCACTGAATCCTGTAGACCCGTTAGAATAAATGATCCATTCGCTCCTTTACACAATCTGTTTGCAACAAGAATTGCGCTCAATCCGGAAGAATCACAATAGCGGGTATCACTTAAATCAATGATGATATTGCTCACCCCTTGCTTGTTTAAATAAACCAATTCTCCTTTCAGTTCTGGCGCATTTCCAGTATCCAATTTATCCACCTTTGATTTGATCAAAGTATAGTCATTGTGCGTCTCCTTTTCAAAATTCATTTCTCTAGCGCTTTTCTCAAAGTTAATATTTTTTTTTAGCGATTGATGTTTGAAGCCAGCAAATATATCACGGCCATACGAATCGCCACTCCATTTTCTACTTGATTGAGGATAATAGACTGGTCTGAATCGGCTACTTCACTGCTAATCTCAACCCCTCTGTTTATAGGTCCCGGATGCATTACCACAATTTCTTTGTCGAGCTTATTCAGATGCTCCATTGTGAGTCCAAATAACATAGAATATTCTCTCAGAGATGGGAAATATTTGATGTCCTGACGTTCCAACTGAATTCTAAGCATATTGGCTACATCACACCATTCAAGAGCTTTTTGAAGGTTGTGTTCTACCTTAACTCCAAGCGAATCTATATATTTTGGAATGAGTGTGGTTGGTCCGCAAACCATCACCTCTGCTCCTAACTTTTGAAGGGCGTAAATATTGGACAGGGCTACTCTACTGTGTTTAATGTCGCCAACAATAACAACCTTCTTCCCCTCAACACTTCCCAGTTTTTCTCTAATCGAATAAGTGTCCAGTAAAGCCTGCGTAGGATGTTCGTGTGTCCCGTCTCCGGCATTGATAATCTTGGCATCAATGTGTCTGGACAAAAATTCATGCGCCCCGGGATTCGGATGTCTCATCACCACCATATCCACCTTCATAGACAGGATATTATTCACTGTATCGATGAGTGTCTCCCCTTTTTTCACAGAAGAAGAGGCAGCTGAAAAATTCACCACATCTGCTGACAAACGTTTCTCGGCCAGTTCAAAAGATAGTCTGGTTCTTGTTGAATTTTCGAAGAATAAATTAGCGATGGTGATGTCTCGAAGAGATGGAACTTTTTTAATGGGACGATTCAATACATCTTTAAAACTATCTGCTGTGGTGAAGATCATTTGAATGTCCTTCTCAGTCAAATCCTTGATCCCTAATAAATGTTCCACACTTAGTCTATCCATGATTTTCCATGCTTCTATAAAGTTTCACACTGTCTTTTCCTTCAAGCTCTTTCCATTCAACCAATACACGTTCTGATTTCAATGAATCAACTGATGAACCGATATAATTTGGTTTGATTGGCAGCTGGGCACTAAATCTTCTTTCGATCAGACACAACAACTCAACAGACAAGGGCCTACCAAATGCCAGTAGCGCGTCTAGTCCTGAACGACTCGTTCTTCCAGTATAAAACACGTCATCCACTAAAATCACGTGTTTATTCTCGATGACGAAATCGATATTTGTGGCACTGGGAATGATTGGTTTATCCCGTCTTCTGAAATCATCTCTGTAAAAAGTGATATCAAGACCTCCAATATCTACATGGTGTCCATTGATCTTTTCCAAAACGGATTTAAGGCGGTTGGCCAGATATATTCCTCTTGGTTGAAGACCTATGATGACTGATTTTTGGAAGTTCGAATGTTGTTCGATAAGCTCGAAAGCAAGTCTGTTGATGGTGAGTTCCAATTGTTTTTCACCTATGATCTCAATCTGCTCCATTCAAATTAGATTGCACAAATATAGTATTTACAGCGGACTATTTGGTTTTTTAGTTCAGAGTAATTTAAAAGACAAAAAAAATCCCGTTCCGAGAAATCGAAACGGGATTTAAATATTGAGAAAAGGTTCTTATTTACCTTCCATCTTATCTTTTAGTGCTGCAAGAGCATCCAAGTCACCAAGTGTGGTCTTCTCGTTTCTCTCGTTGATGTTTTTCACAGCTCTAGAAGTAGACTTACCTTTACCTTTAGGCTTCTTGTCATCACTTCCACTTTCGTGGTCATCACTAATTGTTTCATCAAAAGTAGCTGTGTGAGAGATAACAATTTTCTTTCCTTCTTTGTTGAATTCAAGAACTTTGAAATCCAAAGTCTCATCTACTTTAGCATTTTTACCATCTTCTTTCTTAAGGTGTTTCTTAGGACAGTATCCTTCTACACCGTAAGGCAATGAAACGATTCCATTGGCACCAGCCATATTGATGATAGTTCCCTGGTGAACAGAGTCAACAGTGAATACACCTTCGAATACATCCCATGGATTTTCTTCAAGTTGCTTGTGACCTAGAGATAATCTTCTGTTTTCAGCATCCACTTCCAACACGATTACTTCCATTTCATCTTCTACTTTACAGAATTCAGATGGGTGCTTGATTTTCTTAGACCAGCTTAGGTCAGAGATATGGATCAATCCATCAACACCTTCTTCAAGCTCAACAAACACACCAAAGTTGGTGAAGTTTCTCACTTTTGCTGTATGCTTAGAGTCAACTGGATATCTTGTATCAATTCCATCCCATGGATCTGGCATCAATTGCTTCATACCTAGAGACATCTTTCTGTCTTCTCTGTCTAAAGTCAATACTTCAGCTTCTACTTCATCTCCTACTTTAAGGAAATCCTGAGCTGATCTTAAGTGCTGAGACCAAGACATTTCAGATACGTGGATTAGACCTTCTACACCAGGAGCGATTTCAACAAACGCACCGTAATCAGCAAGAACAACCACTTTACCTTTTACCTTGTCTCCAACTTTAAGACCTTCTTCCAATTTATCCCATGGGTGATCTTGTAGTTGTTTAAGACCTAATGCAATTCTTCTCTTGTCATCATCAAAATCAAGAATTACAACGTTGATCTTCTGGTCAAGTTCAACCATTTCTTCCGGGTGATTAACTCTACCCCAAGAAAGATCCGTAATGTGAATCAAACCATCTACACCACCTAAATCGATGAATACACCGTAAGATGTGATGTTCTTAACAGTTCCTTCCAATACCTGTCCTTTCTCAAGTCCGGAAATAATATTTTTCTTTTGTTCTTCAAGTTCTGCTTCAATCAACGCTTTGTGAGATACTACAACGTTTTTGAATTCGTGGTTGATTTTAACCACTTTGAACTCCATGTTTTTACCAACATAGATATCGTAATCTCTAATTGGCTTCACATCAATTTGAGAACCTGGTAAGAATGCTTCAATACCGAATACATCTACAATCAAACCACCTTTAGTTCTGCACTTAACAAATCCAGTGATTACTTCACCTGTTTCAAGTACTTCATTTACCTTGTTCCAAGCCTGGTGAACTCTAGCCGTTCTGTGAGAGATCACTAACTGACCAGTGTTGTCTTCCTGAGAGTGAACAAACACGTCAACAGTGTCACCTACAGCCAATTCAGGATTATATCTGAATTCGTTTGCCGCAATTACACCTTCCGACTTATAACCAACATTGATTACAACTTCCTTCTTGGTTAACGCTACAACAGTACCCTGAATCACTTCTTTCTCAGCAATCTGAGTCAAAGTACCTTCGTACATGTTATCGTACTCTTTTCTTTCGTCTTGAGAATACTCAATTCCCTGCTCATAGCCAACCCAATCGAAATCTTTGTCAGGAACCGGTGCTGGTTCTGGAGCTTTCTTAGATTCTTTTTTAGGAGTTTCGGCTTTAGCCTCTTCTTTTGCAGGAGCTTCTGATTTTGCTTCTACTGCTTCCGCTGTATTTTCTACAGTTTCCTCAGCTTTTTCAGCTGATTCTTTTTTGTCTTCTGCCATTGTGGTCAGATTTGTATCTCATCACTTAATCGGATTGGATGAGAGAAATTTAACTTAGGTCCCGATAAACCATAATTATCCCTAATGGGGGCGCAAAGATAGGACCTTTTTGAGGAAGACACAATATTACAGCACTTTTTATGGAATTTTTGTTTTTATGCCCCAAATCAATATGATCAAAACCAATAAATCTGCAATAGTAGCAGCTCTTTTCTGCCTTATTTCCTGGGCAACCATTGCTCAATCAGAAACTTCCACCGATTTTGCACCGGAGGAAACAAAATTCCATGGTGAAAAACCAAATAAAATGTTCCACTCAAAGTCAATTTCTAAATCACTCGGAGCCACTCCCGCTGGTACTTCTACTTACTATATGTTTACCGGATTTAATCCGGAAATACGTTTCAATAAAGGCACACATGTTGGCGCCTCATATACTTTAATGTCTTTAACAGGCGGATTTGGGATTGCCGCCTATGGTGTTTCTTTGGGAGTTAACGGAGACGTTCGAAATTCTGTATACGAATGCAAAGCCTCTATGTACTTTGCTGCAGTTCTACTTGCCGTTGGTGTGGATCTCAAGTTAAATTTCACGCGTAAATTTTACGAACGGGATCAACGAATCAATTCTATAAGGCCCGAATTAGGTCTGGCGCTTGGACCAATTTTCTTTAACTATGGCTACGACATATTTCTTGGAAAGAAGCCAGACGTGTTGGGCAGAAACAACTTTAGCATAACGACATACATTCCTCTCTTTAAAATCAAGGAAGAATCATTTGGCCCTCTCGAGTATGCTTATTGATCACAAGAAACATACAAAGTTCGTGGCAGCTTCTCTGCTCTTCCTGACAGTCTCTTTTATTTTCCCGGCTAAGGCACAAACCAGAACCAATCCTTTTTTCTATTCCGGTATTGGTCTTCTACCGGAAATCAGACTAAATGAAAGTGGTTCGTTCAAAGGCGCTTCATACTCTTATATGGCAGTAAAAGCCGGTGTAGGACTGTCTGGATATGGCTTTTCTGTTGGCATGGATGGAAATGTTGAAAAGGGTATTTACACCACAAAAGCAGGTGTTTGGGCAGGAGCTGTATTTATTGCAGTTGGCCTAAACGCCAAACTATCCTTAGTGAGACACTTTGTGAGGAGAGAAGATCGATTTACCAGTATTCGACCAGAATTAGGTCTTATGCTTGGTCCGGTTGGTTTCAATTATGGTGTTGACATTTTTCCCAAAAATCCAAGAGGCGTCCTGGATGTAGGTAATTTCATATTTACCACATATATACCTCTTTTCAAGATTAAAGAACATAGCCTGAGGTGCCCTGCATACGGAATGGAAACATTTTCAGTTTTCGAGTAAATTTTGAACCTTTAATCAATTTCCTTGTTTAATTTTGATGTATGAAACAATTTGATGTTCCGGAATTCTACCGTTCAAATTTCATTGGCAAAGTAAAAGCCCATAGGAAAGCGAATGATCCCAGAAAAAAGGATTTTTCTCCCAGCATCTTGAATTTTGGAAATTTGGAATTGATCATTCCACGTCATTTTGGTTTTTGTTACGGCGTAGAAAACGCCATTGAAATTGCTTACCGGGCAGTTGAAGAAAATCCCGGAAAACGAATTTACCTACTCAGTCAGATGATTCACAACCCGACCGTTAACGCCGATCTAAATTCGCGGGGCATTGACTTCATCATGGACACTGAAGGTAATCAGCTGATTGACTGGGATCAGGTAAGTCGTGAAGACGTGGTCATCATTCCGGCATTTGGTACGACCATAGCCATTGAAGAGCTTTTAGATTCAAAAGGAATTGAGGTTCAAAAATACAATACCACCTGCCCCTTTGTGGAAAAAGTATGGAACAGATCTTATAAGCTGGGAAAAGATGACTTCTCTGTAGTGATTCATGGCAAACCTCAACATGAAGAAACCAGAGCCACATTTAGCCATAGTAACTCCAAAGCAGCCAGCATAGTTATTAAAGACATGTCAGAAGCTCATATATTGGGCGAGTTTATTACTGGAAAACGTCCGATTTCTGAATTTGACGATCACTTTAAGGGTAGGTATTCAGACGATTTTGATCCCGCTGAGAATCTAAGAAAGCTTGGGGTAGTTAATCAGACCACCATGCTGGCCTCAGAAACTCAGGCCATAGCCGATCACATTAAGTCATGTATCATTGAAAAATTTGGATCTGATAATTATAAGGATCATTTTGCAGATACCCGAGACACACTGTGTTACGCTACCAACGACAATCAGTCTGCCACAAAGGCACTACTGGACTATGAGGCAGATGCTGCTTTTGTGATTGGTGGGTATAACAGTTCCAATACCTCTCATTTATTGGAATTACTTGAAGATAAATTCAAGTGCTTTTACATAGATGGCGTTAAGCGTCTGGAAAAAGAAGGTAAGATTGATCATTTTCTACTTCATGAGAAAAAGAACGTGATCACGGATCACAGCCTTGGTGATTTCAAACGCATCATCATTACCTCAGGAGCTAGTTGCCCGGATGCTGTTGTAGATGAGGTTATCGAAAAGATTCTTGAAGCCCACTCTCCTATTCAAAAGTCGGTAGATCAGGCACTCAATGAACTTCTGGAAATTACGCCTTGATAGCGTATTTTTGAAGCCTCTCATAGAAAGGCATACATTCTTCCATCAACTCTTCCTGTTTTGGACTTAGGGATTTGAGCTTTTTCTCTATATCCTTAAAAGAACCTGTCTCGTGCATATGTGAGCACCAATTTCTTGATGGCAAACTTTCCACATCCTTTTCACCTTTTGGCCACTTATTCATCTTGCTGTTATACATGAGGTTGAGCTTTTTACAAAGCTGAGCCAAAATGACATCTGGTTGTTCTAAAAGATCCTTGGTATCTACCACAATTGGTTCAATTCCAAGCTGAATGAGGTACAATACCTGATGATACTGAACTTCATAGCAAGTATCTAATAAGAGCTGTTCCTCCTTTTCAATATCATTTGCTAAAATCATCCTGGCCGGATGAGAGATTAGGAAAACGTTGTCGAAATTGGTCATGAAATCCCATTGCAAGCCTACGGCCTGATCGGACTTGTTTTTTACAAATAACACATCCTTATTAAGGTCACAGTTCACTAACATGTCTATGATCTTGTGCGGATCAATTTCCATTTTCTCCAATACTTCTTTTCTAAAAGGAATGTCAATTCCGGAAAAACCAAGATAATATCCAAACAAAGGTTCATCCGTAACTGCAGTATCTTCCCTTTGAGCAAAGGCATATAACAGTCCTGTGGCCACATCTCGCGGACCAGACCATAACGCAATTCTTTTTGATTGTCTCACTTGCATAATTCGAGCCCATTTAACTGATAAAGGCTGCAAAAGGTTACAAAATGGAGTTTGTTTACTGAGCTACGTAGGTGTAGATAAAGTACCCTTCCTGCTTTTTAGGAGCTTTTGGATCTCTTACAAAACGCTCTTTTTTCGCGTATTCTATGGCTTGTTTTAGCGCGTATGGCTCCTTCATGGTTGTTTTAGAATAATCTATGGATGGTGTCCCCACCACATAACCAATTTGATTAATGGTCACCTTCACATAAATCACACCACTTCCCTTACCTGTATAACCTGGGATTTTTAGACCTCTCTTGTTTCTGGCAGTTCTGGAAGGCGAAGAAAAATCGTAATCGGCCATAGTTTTGCCTGCCTTTTTGGTTTTACCGTCGCCACCATTCTTATCATCCTTGATTTTACCAATCTTATAATCCTTCTCCTCCCCTAGTCCTGTATCGTAATCTTTATTCTGAGCGTCCAGGTCATTTTTGATTTCATCAATCATATCCTGAACACTTTCTTCTGCGGTTTTACCCATGCTTGGACTGATGTATTGACTATAATCCGTTTTAGACTCTTCTCTGGAATCATTCACATCACTGGACAAGGCTTTGATATCTTCGGGGTTTATGTCACTTTCTTTGGCATCAATGTTTTCCTGAACTTGTGGCGTCTCCAGATCATCTTCAGTCATAATCTCAACCAACTCTTCTTCTTCAGCTTCTACATATCCTCCATATTCAGGTGTATGGATATCAGTAACCAGAAAATAAAACCCAACGCCCCCATGCAACAGTACAACAAACACTGTGGCCAGATAAGAAGTTGAGAATATGTCCAATATTTTATCCATTAGTACAAAACTACCACATAAATATACGCCGTAAAACAAGTAAGGTTCAAATGTTTCAAAGGAAGCTTGTTAGATTCTAGATTGAATCTACTTCCTGAAACTCAACAGAGAGTCCCGGAATGGTTTGTTGAAAATGAAGTCCCATTTCTTCCATCTCCAAATCATCTTCTTCAAAATGCCAGATGACTTTAAAGTCCAAACTACCATCGTTTTTCTTATCCTGAAACAATTCCATAATTGATCTGATAACACTTGAACTTGACGTGTTTAAATATTCAATGTAGAACTTCAGCGTAAAAAATGACTGCCCCATAGACGCTCTTTCAAGTGCTTCAAAGGTTGGCATATAAAATTCTATAGCATCTTCAGGTAAAGATCTACCACGCATTATCATTTCCGGAACATCATAATCCACAATGATCTCTGGCGTCTTAACTGTTGCTGGAAGATGGAATCTTTCGGACATAGCGCTAAGTTATAAAATCAATTTCGAATTATTGCTCAATTTTATTAAAACTGCTCAGTTGATTTTGTCAATTGGTCGATTAAAAAATAGTTTTTAAACAAAAAAAAATGCCATTAAAAGAATATTTGGTGTCATTCATCAGTTGTTTGAATCGAATCTCACGAAATATTCGTCTATTTAATAAACAGTTGGCAATATGGATTTACTTTTTGAAGAAAAGACGATTAAAGAAAGAAACGAAATGAGATTGGCAAATGAAGTAACAAGCTATCACATGAATGAAGCTGTTAAGCTTTATAATAGTGCAGTTGAAGTTTACAACAACACTGATTCATTATATATGGCTCAGGAAAAAGCCATGATCATTTTAAAGAGAGCCATTCCTCACTTGAAGGAATCGAAAAAGAACACTGCCAACAACACACAACTGCTTGATATATTCTCAGGTATGCAAACCATTATGTCGGCAGAAGAGAAATTACCGCTTGCATTCATCTAGGACCATTGGTCCACTCCTCATAGCTTAAATGTTGATTGTCCCCTAATGTTTTCATTAGGGGATTATCTTTGCGTTATATTTGATCTTTTAAAAAATATACGCAATGAAATTTTCCATACTACTTATTACAACGCTTCTGTGTGGTTCCCTACTGGCGCAGAAAAAGAAAGCTTCTGATGATTATTTCATCAAACCAGGCATGGTTTCGGCGCTTAAGTTCAGAAACATTGGTCCGGCATTAACGGCAGGAAGAATTGCTGATCTGGCAGTTAACCCAAACAATAAAAGTGAATACTATCTGGCCATTGCTTGTGGTGGTGTATGGAAAACTACAAACTCAGGAAATACCTACTATCCTATTTTCGATTCTCAGGGATCGTACAGTGTTGGATGTGTGACTATTGACCCTAATAACACGAACACAATTTGGGTAGGTTCGGGAGAAAACAACAACCAACGTAGTGTGGCTTATGGTGACGGGATCTATAAATCATTGGATGGTGGAAAATCCTGGAAAAACATGGGATTGAAAAAATCCGAACACATCCACAAAATCATCGTTTCTCCAAATAACTCTGATGTGATCTATGTGGCGGCCAACGGTCCACTATGGAACAAAGGTGGAGAGAGAGGAATTTTCATGTCGGAAGACGGAGGTAAAAACTGGAAGAACATTCATTCGGTTTCTGAAAATACTGGTGCATGTGACTTGGTGATGGACCCAAGAGATCCTAATGTAATGTATGCGGCTTTCCAACAAAGAAGAAGACATGTGTGGACGTACATTGGCGGTGGACCTGAATCAGCCATTTACAAAACAACCGATGGCGGTAAAAACTGGAGAAAAATAACCAGCGGATTACCATCAGTTGATCTTGGAAGAATTGGTTTAGCCATTCCACCAAGCAACCCGGATATTGTATATGCCATTGTAGAAGCATCTCAGGGGAAAGGCGGTTTCTTCAAATCTACCAATCGTGGAGAGAGCTGGAGTAAAATGAATTCTTACTCAACCAGTGGAAATTATTATCAGGAATTATACTGTCATCCAACTGATGAGGACATGGTATTTGCTATGGATACCTGGCTACATCACACTGAAGATGGCGGAAAAACCTTTAAGCAAACCGGAGAAAAAAGCAAGCACGTTGATAATCACTGTATGTGGATTGACCCGGATGATCATAAGCACTGGTTAGTCGGTTGTGATGGTGGTTTATATGAAACCTGGGATGCTGCTCAAAACTGGCAATTCAAACCAAACCTCCCAATTACACAGTTCTATAAAGTAGCTGTGGATGAAGCTGAACCATTCTACAATGTGTATGGAGGAACTCAGGATAACAACAGTTTAGGTGGACCTTCAAGAACCATCAATAACGCAGGAATTCTAAATTCTGACTGGTACATTACCAATGGTGGAGATGGTTTCGAATCTGCCATCGATCCTAAGGATCCTAACATTGTATACGCGCAAGCTCAGTACGGTTGGTTGGTAAGATATGATAAGAAAAGTGGTGAGCGAGTAGCCATTCAACCTACTCCGGCTAAAGGAGAACCAGGACTAAGATGGAACTGGGATGCGCCATTGATTATCAGTCCGCACAACAACAAGCGTCTGTATTTTGCAGCTAACAAATTATTTAAGAGTGATGACAGGGGGGATACCTGGGAAGCTGTTAGTGAAGATTTAACTCAACAGATTGACAGAAACACTTTACCTGTGATGGACAAAGTGTGGAGTATTGATGCTGTGATGAAAAACAGATCTACAACCATCTATGGAAACATTGTTGCGCTTGATGAATCTCCAATTACTGAAGGCCTTCTTTATGTTGGAACCGATGATGGATTAATTCAGGTAAAAGAAGGGGATGCTGAATGGAGAAAGCAAAGCAGCTTTACCGGTGTGCCTAAAAACACTTACGTAAATATGATTTCGGCCTCTCTTCATGATGCCAACACAGTATTTGCCGCTTTCAACAACCATAAGAAGGGAGACTACAAACCATATGTTCTGAAGAGTACTGATAAGGGAAAATCATGGACTTCAATTGCAGGTAATTTACCTGAAGGTGCTGTTTATGCCATTGTTCAGGATCATGTTAATAAAGACTTATTGTTTGCAGGTACTGAATTTGGCGTTTATTTCACCATTGATGGTGGTCAGCATTGGACGGAATTGGGAGCAGGACTTCCTACTATCGGAATTCGTGACATTGCTATTCAGAGACGTGAGAACGATTTAGTACTGGCTTCATTTGGTCGTGGGTTCTACGTATTGGACGACTATTCTCCTTTGAGAAACCTAACTAAAGAAAATGTAGAGAAAGAAGCTTACATGTTCCCTATCAAAAAATCTTTGATGTATGTAGAATCTAATCCACTTGGTTTAAGAGGGATTGGTTCACAAGGAGAAAGTATGTATGCCTCAGAAAACCCTCCATTAGGAGCTGTGTTTACTTTCCACCTGAAAGAGGCTATTAAAACGAAGAAGGCTATCAGAAGAGAATTAGAAGCTAAGCAGATCAAAGATGGTCAAAACGTGAGTTACCCATCTAAAGAAGCCATGTTAGAAGAAGATCAGGAAGAAGATCCGTATTTGATTTTCTGGATTAAGGACAGCAAAGGTAACGGTGTTAAGAAGATTAAAACCGGAGCCAGCGCAGGACTTAAGAGAGTAGTTTGGAATTTCAGACACACTACCACAACGCCTGTTCAAACCAACAAACAGGCACCTGGAAGGTATGGTATGGCAGATGATGGTTTCCTTGCACTACCAGGAACCTATACTGTTGAAGTATACAAAAGTGTCAATGGTGAAATTTCTAAACTAACGGAGCCAGAATCTTTTGAGGTTGAAATGCTGAACAATAAAACGTTACCTGCAGAGGACAAAGTTGCTCTGAACAAGTTTTACGAAGACATTTCTGAACTGAGAAGACGTGTAAGAGGAACCAGCAATCAAATGGGAGAAGTAGGTAAGCAGATTGATTATCTGAAAACTGCAATCCGTGAAGTACCGGATATCCCACTTAAATACATGTCGGACCTAAAAGCCATCGAAAAAACGATGGATGAATTGAGCATTGACATGTGGGGGAACGGAACACTGTCTAAGCACCAGTTTGAAACTGCACCTAGTTTTGGAAACAGAATTGAAACAGTGATTTGGACCATGTGGAACGCGTCTTCAAAACCAACTAAGACGAGTATCGACAATATGGCCATCGCTGGTCAGGAATACAACGAGTTCTTACCAAAATTCAAAGCTGCTCAAAGCAAGCTAAATGAATTGGTGAAGTCTTTAGATGCTTATAGCATTCCTTATACACCAGGCAGAGACGATTCCTGGAAAAGGGATTAAACTATGTTTTCGAAGGGCATCTGGTACATGTTGGCTTCCAGCGCATCATTTGCCCTTGTAAACTGGTGTATTAAAGATATGAAGCACATTCCTGTGCACGAGTTGGTCTTTTTTAGATCAATTGTCTCTTTATCGATTTGTATCTACTTCATTAGAAGACTGAAACTGCCTTTTTTCGGTAACAACAGGAAATGGTTATTGGGTAGAGGTGTGTTCGGTGCCACTGCCCTTACTCTATTCTTTTACACCATTAAAAATCTGGATTTGGCCAGTGCAACGGTAGTTCAGTACATGTCACCAGTATTCACGGTTATTATTGCCATGTATTTATTCAGAGAGAAAGTAAAACCGGTTCAATGGGTTTTGTTTGCGATTGCACTGGCAGGCGTCATCATGATGAAAGGAATTGATAAAGGATTTGAACCACAAGACCAGTACCTCTTATTGGGATTGCTGTCGGCCTTACTTTCCGCAGTAGCCTATAACTGTATTATGAAATGCCGACATACTGATCATCCCATCACCATTGTAATGTACTTCCCTTTAATAGCGGCTCCCATTATGGGGATTTGGTGTTTGTATGATTGGGTTATGCCACAGGGCAACGAATGGTTCTTGCTTTTGTTTATCGGTATTATGACTCAAATTGCGCAGGTATGCATGACCAAAGCCTTGCACGAAGAAAGTAGCGTACGTGTGATGCCATTTAAATATGTAGGCGCCATTTGGGCTTTCCTGATTGGTTATTTCTATTTCGAAGACCAATTAGAAGTACACACATTGGTAGGAATTGCCATGGTATTAACCGGTGCAATACTCAATAGTATGGTAAAAAAGGAAAAGCTAAAGAAGACCTAGCTCAGGTCTCTGTGATCGAACTTTTCGGTTTCAAGTACATCAAAATCAAGGTTGGCAAGAATCTGCTTATACTCATTTCCCGCATCTTCCATATCCCAATCATTTGTTTCAAAAAACCATTTCACTTTCAGGTGCGTTTTTCCTGATTGTTCCAACCAAGCCAAACTTCTAATAATGTCCAATAAAATTCTGGAAGTTGAAGTGTTAAAATACTCTAAGGCTAACTGAATGGTTGTACTCTCTTTTGGTGCTTCTTTGTACTTATCGATTTCCTCCATTAATGGACGATAGAACTCAGTCGCATTTTCTGGTAATGACCTGCCAAATATTTTTAGATGTCCCGATCCAGTATCGAATCGAACCCCTGGTGTTTTTGTTGTTAAGTCAAAATCTATACTCATAGCTTTGTTGTAGCAGTGAACCAATGTACTAAAAAGTTAAAAATTGACGTGCATATTTCTGTGAAAATTTCAACTTTGGATTTAAATAACCTGTTTTAGCTGATAAGTTGCACAAGCTCCCATAAAATTCTTGAACCGACATTGGCATCCCAATCATCCTCATAACCAGGAGCTACCTCACACAAATCAAAGCCCAAAATCGTTTTTCCTGAATTTTTCAACTGATGAAGCAAGAATCTGATCTCTTCAAATTTAATTCCACCAGGAACAGGCGTTCCTGTATTTGGACACAATGAAGGTTCTAGACCGTCAATATCAAAGGAGATGTAAATCTTGTCTGGTAAATTGCCTATTATCTCGGACGACAACTTGGCCCACGGTGTCCCTCCCAATGTTGATTCCCTTACTTTCCAGTCGCTATAACACAGTATTCTTTGGTCATTCTGAATGCGGTCCATTTCTTCACGACTCAAATCTCTTACTCCCAACTGCACAAGTTTATTTACCCCATCCAACTCCAATACATTATGCATAATACTGGCGTGCGACTGCTCAAAACCTTCATAAGCAATTCTGAGATCTGCATGGGCATCAATTTGAAGGATTCCGAAACCCGATTCTTGTTGTGCAATGGCTTCTACCAAACCAAGAGGCGCACTATGCTCCCCACCCAAAACAGCTACTTTTCTACCTTCTTTGAACAATTGGAGACACCTTTCCTTCAAGTTCTCTTTTAGATGATCCTGAGCGGCATTTACCTCTTCAATAAGTGCACTAAACTTCTCAACAGATTCTCCATTTTCTAATGCCTGAAAATAGTTTTTCAGCTGTGCATTGTACTTATCGTTGAGTTTAACCCAATCTTCAGAAACAGGTAGCATGTGCACCTTTTTATAGGCAGCATCTTCTACTAAAGGATGGAAAAAATCAAGTTGCGTTGAAGCCTCCAGAATAGCCTTTGGTCCTCTTGCCGCTCCCTTTCTGTATGACGCCGTTACGTCCCATGGTACCGGAATAATTACCAAATCTGCTTCTTCCAGACTCACTGGAAAGCCGAATATATTACCGTTGGAAACCCCTACTCCATTTGGATCAAACTGCGACATGTTCTTCAATCATTGATTTAACAAAGTTAGGAATTGCAAAGGCACTCGCATGGATGTCTTCATTATAATACCTCAACACATTTGAAAATCCTGAATCCGCAATACGTTGATTAATCTTAGGAAGGTCCATGGCATTGATGTCTCCCTTTATCCCCCATTGGAAACTCCACATGCCCGTTGGATAAGTAGGCACAAAGAATAAATTAACCTTCGTTTGCTCTCTTCCAAAGATTTGGGCAATGGTTTGGTTCAGTTCAGCAAAAGCTTTCTCATTGAATTTAGGCGATTCACCTTGTGCTACCAATATACCTGTCGACTTAAGTGCCTTATGACAGTTCTCGTAAAACTCAACCGTAAACAAGCCTTCTGCCGGACCAACCGGATCAGAACCATCTACCAAAATCAGGTCATAAGTTTCTGCTGGCGCATTTTTAACGAAAGCAATGCCATCGTCAATAATCAAATTCAATTTGGGATGATCAAATGCTGCTGCTATGTTGGGTAAATATTCTTTACAAGCTTCAACCACTTTTCCATCGATCTCAACCATGGTGATCTGCTCAACGGTTTCATGTCTTAATAATTCTCGAACGGTACCTCCATCACCACCTCCAATCACCAAAATGTTCTTTGCATTTCCATGAGCAAAAGAAGCCGGATGCGCAATCATTTCATGGTAGTGAAACTCATCTTTTTCTGTAGTCATTACCATTTCATCGAGCGTCAACATTTTACCATATTTATAGGTATCCAAAATGCGGACTTTTTGAAAATCTGATTGCTCCTGATACAAGACTTCTCCTGTATATCTTAAAGACAAAGCTTGAAAATCGTCTTTATCTGTGAACCATACATTGCGAGTGTATTTATCGGGGTTGATGTGACTCTCTGCCTGACTTCTCAACGATGAAATATCGAAATCCTGTCTTTCCAGTAAACCAATCGTTCCACGTTTCATTTCAATCGCAGAATAGTTACTTGCATGAAACTGATTCTTCAGGTAATCGAATGCTGCCCAGGTATCTGTTTCTCCACAGGTAAAAATATCTACTGCAGCATACCCATATTCCGGCCAGGTATGAATGGCCAAATGACTCTCCTGAATCACGACTACTCCTGATACACCATAGGGAGAAAAATGATGAAACGTTGAATTAATCACGGTCATTTCAGCTTTTAATGCAGCATCTACCATTCCTTTTTCAATGGTAATAACATCATTCAAAATTTCAGGTTTACATCCTGTAAACTCTACTAATATGTGGTTTCCAAGAGAGCTCATTCAATTAATTTTTTCGCAAAAGTAATCCAAACTTTACAATTTTCTTCTGCCTTTTAATGGGGATTTGTATTATTGTTCTATCGGTACAATTTCAATAAATAAGCCTTTTAGATTCACAACTTTATTTTGGATAAGGTGGATTGCGATCTTACTATCGGTATTTATTATTTTCAATAACCACAGCAAAACCGACTTTAAATCCTACCACGGAACTTTATGGGCTGATGCAGCTGGTTACTACCATTACTTACCAGCCACTTTTAAGTATGGGTATGAAGCTGACAAGTGGCCCGAAAATGCGGAAAACAGAATTGGGAATGGGTTTGAAGTACAAGATGGAAAAATCGTCAGCAAGTATTTTATTGGCTCTGCGATTCTGAATGTACCCGCCTATTTTGTGGCCGAAACGTTTTCCTCAGAAGATTCCGAATATGTTGGTGGATTTGATGAAACACACCAATATATGGTGTTGTTTTCTACGCTCATTTATGTGTTTCTGGGCTTGTATTTTCTCGAAAAAATCTGGAGCCATTATCTCAAGAAAGAGACACTTTATTTCCTAATTCCGATAATGTATATGTCCACCAATCTGCTTTATTACACGGTAGATAAAGGTGGCATGACTCATGGTCAATCTTTCTTCCTCTTCTGTCTTGCCTGGTATGGCTTGCATAAATTTTCGAAGGGAGAAAAATCATGGTTTTACGTATTTGCCGGAGCGACATCTCTGGCGGTTTTAATCAGACCGACGGCATTAATGGCGGTACCGTTCTTTTATCTGGTACTAACAAATCATGAGGCATCTATCAAAGAAAACGTGGTTTTTTGGATGAAACGTATTGGGCTCGTTTTAGCGCATGCGGCTATCATGATCCTAACCTTCATTCCTCAACTCTTGTATTGGAAATATGCTTCCGGCAGTTACTTTAATTATGCTTATGGAGATGAAGGGTTCGACTTCCTTAATCCACATATTTTGGAAGTTCTTTTCAGTCCTAACAACGGGCTTCTTATTTATACACCATTGATTTTGCTTTTTATACTGGCATTCTTCAAAAAGGATGGTCGAGCTAATTTGGGTCTGAATACCTTCGTGTTTTTTCTGCTCCTACTCTACGTATTCTCTTGTTGGAAATCCTGGGCCTATGGTTGTTCCCTTGGACAAAGAAGCTTCATTGAATACTATCCGATTTTAGCATTTCCTTTGTTCATCTTTATTGACAAACTGGATATTTGGGACAGGAAATCTTACAGAATCTCGGCAATCACGGTTTTGCTCATTTGCAACATCCTCCAGGTAAAATATGTTTATGTGTATGACGATTGCTTTTATGCCGGAGACTGGGATTACGGTGCCTGGTTGAATATTTTGCAATCATAGTTTCGCCCTTTTCTTATATTTGCGCAACTTCTAACTTATTAATTGATATAGCATGCAACTGTACAATAAACTAAGCGCGAAGGAAAGAGCAGATTTAATTGATAAGGCCGGAGAGGACCGCCTTACCATCTCTTTTTACGCGTACCATAACATTGGAAACCCTCAGATTTTTAGAAACCACATGTTCATTCATTGGAATGAATTAGATGTTCTTGGAAGAACCTATGTGGCCAACGAAGGCATTAACGCCCAAATTTCCGTTCCCGCAAAAAGGTTCGAAGAATTTAAGACTCATCTGGATAGCGTCAGCTTCCTAAACGGTATTCGTTTGAACATTGCGATTGAGCAGGACAACAAATCCTTCTTAAAACTAAAAGTAAAAGTTCGTAAGAAAATTGTTGCTGACGGACTGAATGACAACACCTTTGATGTTACAGATAAAGGGGTTCATCTTTCCGCTTCAGAGTTTAATGAAATGTTGGCAGACCCAAATACGGTTTGTGTGGATATGCGTAATCATTATGAAAGTGAAATCGGCCATTTTAAAGGAGCTGTGACTCCGGATGTAGATACATTTCGCGACTCTTTAGATATTATTGAAGACGACTTAAAGGAACATAAAGAAGACAAGAACCTACTAATGTATTGTACGGGTGGGATTCGTTGCGAAAAAGCATCTGCCTATTACAAGCACAAAGGCTTCAAAAATGTTTACCAGTTGGAGGGTGGCATCATTGAATACACGCGTCAGGTAAAGGCCAGCGGAATCGAAAACAAATTCATTGGAAAGAACTTTGTATTTGACCACAGACGTGCTGAGAGAATCAGTGAAGACATCATTGCTCAATGTCATCAGTGTGGTGCGCCATGTGACACACATACAAACTGTGCCAATGAAGCTTGTCACCTACTATTCATTCAATGCGACTCTTGTAAAGAGAAAATGGATGAATGTTGTTCTGATGCCTGTAAAGAGGTGCACAACTTACCACAAGATCAACAAAAAGAGTTGAGAAAAGGCAAACACGCCAGCAACAAAATCTTTAAAAAAGGAAGATCTGAGGTTCTTAAGTTTAAGGCCTAAACAGAATCTGTCTGATAATAAATTGAGAAGGTATTAAATGGAGTGTGATTAAATACAAGCTGATTAATCACATTCCTTAACCTTTTCCATGTAGTCTTTGTCCTGAAACATTTTACTACATACGTCCATCTTTCCCTTGCCAATTTCAGCTTCAATTTCATCGAATTTCTTTCCTTCCTGAGCGGCTTTAGAAATTTGAGCAGATACCTCCTTGCAATCGCATGCACTTAACTTTGGACTCTCTTTTTTATCGTCCTTCGAATCGTCCGAGCCACATGAAGTCAATACAACACAGGTCATTAATACAATAAGCTTCTTCATAATAGTTAGTTTCTTCAAACCTACGAAGAAGTTTACATATTTCTACGGTACTGGCCTCCAACTTCAAACAAACAGTTGGTTAGCTGACCCAATGAACAATATTTTGAAGCTTCCATCAAGTGTTCGAATACGTTTTGATTTTGAATGGCTGCTCGTTGAAGATTAGAAATTGCTTCAACAGTTCTATGATCGTTTGCCGTATGTAAGTTACTCAGCATATTGATTTGATACTGCTTCTCTTCCTCGGTTGCTCTAATCACTTCAGAAGGTACGACAGTTGGAGATCCTTTAGAACTCAGGAAAGTATTTACTCCAATAATCGGAAACTCGCCAGTATGCTTTAAAGTCTCGTAGTACAGAGATTCTTCCTGAATTTTCCCTCTTTGGTACATGGTTTCCATCGCACCTAAAACACCACCTCTTTCAGTGATTCTGTCAAACTCTGTAAGAACCGCTTCCTCCACCAAATCAGTCAATTCTTCAATAATAAAGGATCCCTGAATCGGGTTTTCGTTTTTAGCCAGTCCAAGCTCTCTGTTAATGATTAACTGAATGGCCATTGCACGTCTCACAGACTCTTCTGTAGGCGTGGTAATGGCTTCATCGTATGCATTTGTGTGCAATGAATTACAGTTGTCATAAATGGCATACAAAGCCTGAAGCGTAGTTCTGATGTCGTTGAAATCAATCTCCTGAGCATGCAATGATCTACCTGAGGTCTGAATGTGGTACTTCAACATCTGAGCACGTTTGTTTGCACCATACTTTCTATCCAAAGCCTTAGACCAAATTCTTCTGGCTACACGGCCAATTACTGCATATTCCGGATCGATTCCGTTTGAGAAGAAGAATGACAGGTTTGGACCAAATTTGTTAATGTCCATTCCTCTGCTCAGGTAGTATTCTACATAAGTGAAACCGTTTGCCAAAGTAAATGCCAACTGTGAAATTGGGTTCGCACCAGCCTCTGCAATATGGTAACCCGAAATAGATACGGAATAGAAATTTCTAACACCTTTGTCGATGAAATATTCCTGAACATCTCCCATTAAACGCAAGGCAAATTCAGTTGAGAAAATACAGGTGTTTTGTGCCTGATCTTCTTTCAAAATATCTGCCTGAACAGTTCCTCTTACTTTAGTTAGCGTCTCCGCTTTAATCTTTTCGTAAACATCCGCCGGCAACACCTGATCTCCGGTTAAACCAAGCAACATCAAGCCTAAACCATCATTTCCTTCCGGCAAATCTCCCTGGTAGGATGGACGCGTCAACCCTTTATCATCATAAAAGGCCTTGTAAGCTTTTTCCACATCAGCTTCAAGTCCATTTTCCTTAATGTACTTTTCGCAATTCTGATCGATGGCAGCATTCATAAAGAAGCCCAGCAACATTGGTGCAGGACCATTAATCGTCATACTTACGGACGTAGCCGGGTGCGACAAATCAAATCCTGAATACAATTTTTTAGCATCATCCAAACAACAAATGCTCACACCGGAATTACCAATTTTACCATAAATATCAGGACGTAAATCCGGATCGTTTCCATACAAAGTCACGGAGTCAAATGCGGTAGACAGACGCTTGGCCGGCATCCCCAGACTTACATAGTGGAAACGTTTGTTCGTTCTTTCCGGTCCACCTTCACCTGCAAACATTCTCGTTGGATCTTCTCCTTCTCTTTTGAATGGGAACAGACCTGCTGTAAAAGGGAATTCGCCTGGTACATTTTCTTGTAAGGACCATCTCAGAATGTCTCCCCAACCCTCATACTTAGGCAAGCTTACTTTTGGAATTTGAAGATGAGATAAGGACTCCGTGTGTGTTTGGATTGACAATTCCTTGTCTCTCACTTTAAAAGTATAGACTGGTGCTTTGTACTTGGCAACCTTGTCTTTCCAATCCTGAATAACCTGCCAGTTTCTTGGGTCAAGGTCCAGTTTATTGGTTTCAAAAGCTTCCGTTAAACCTTTGATTAATCTATCCTTGTCTTCCACCTCCATCTCAGAAATGGTATCTATAGACTTCTGAATGCCGTGCAATTTATTCGCTACCTCAACCTGCTTATTTACCCACTCGTCGTAAGACCTGTTGTTCTCAGAAATTTCTGACAGGTAACGGGTTCTGGATGGTGGAATGACAAATATTTTTTCGGACATCTCCTTGGTAATCTCGAATTGAGATTGAAGCTCTGCCCCCGTTTTTTCTACAATTTTATCCATCAGGGATTTGTACAATGCATTCATCCCGGGATCGTTGAACTGAGAAGCGATGGTTCCATAAACCGGTAAGTCCTCATCCTTGGCTTCCCATAGATTGTGATTTCGCTTGTACTGCTTCTTAACATCTCTGAGAGCATCCAAAGCCCCCCTCTTGTCAAACTTGTTCAAAGCAACCATGTCGGCAAAATCGAGCATATCAATTTTCTCCAATTGGGTGGCCGCTCCAAATTCTGGCGTCATCACATACAAAGAAGTATCTGAATGGTCCATGATTTCAGTATCCGACTGACCAATTCCAGAAGTTTCCAAAATGATCAAATCAAATTTTGATGCTTTCAATATTTCCAAAGCTTCAGACACATGTTTGGACAAAGCCAGGTTACTCTGACGAGTTGCCAAAGAGCGCATATATACTCTTGGGTTCTTGATTGCATTCATTCGAATTCTATCTCCCAAAAGTGCCCCACCGGTTTTTCTTTTTGATGGATCTACCGATACAATGGCGATGGTTTTCTTTGGAAAGTCAATTAGAAAACGTCTTACCAATTCATCTACCAAAGAAGATTTACCAGCTCCTCCTGTTCCGGTGATCCCCAGAATTGGTGTGGTAATTTCTTTCGCTCTTGAATGGATATCATCAAGCAATGCAGAACTCTCTTCAGGAAAATTCTCCGCTGCAGAAATGAGTCTGCCTATGGCATAAGGATCTTTCTCCTCAATATGATTGATCTCTCCATTTAAATTAGCTCCTGTTGGAAAATCACACTGCTTCACCAGATCATTAATCATGCCCTGCAATCCCATTTCACGACCATCATCCGGATGGTAAATTCTTGTTATACCATATTCGTGCAACTCCTCAATTTCAGAAGGCAAAATGGTTCCACCACCACCACCAAAAATCTTGATGTGACCAGCTCCTTTTTCCTTCAACAAGTCGTACATGTACTTAAAATACTCTGTATGTCCCCCCTGATAGGAGGTCATGGCGATGGCCTGAGCATCTTCCTGAATAGCACAGTTCACTACTTCTTCTACACTTCTGTCGTGACCCAAATGAATTACCTCACAGCCAGTGCTCTGAATAATTCTTCTCATAATATTGATTGCTGCATCATGCCCATCAAATAGAGAGGCGGCTGTCACAATTCTGATTTTATGTTTGGGTGTATATGGGGCTATTGTTTCCATAGAGTGTGATTTGCTACAAATATAATGACTTAGTCATGATTTCCGCCTAAATAATAGCGGTTTTTGGGCTTGTTTTATCCAGACTTATTTGTACATTTCTAAACGCAAATTTCTGACATGAAAACTAAGTACTTAGCTATTATTTCTCTGGTTTTTCTTGTAGCATGTTCTGATGAAAAAGATGAAAATTCGCCTGACAAGCAAAAGGAAAACGCCACAGTGGTGGACAAACAGGTTGTCACAGAGGATACCTCCGATATGGGATTCGATATGGAAACCCTCAAACTACCTTCCCCTCTTCAAATTGCATTACTTTTCCAACAAAGTGGATTAGAATACAGTGAGGGCTATACACTTTCAAAGGATTTCTATAACCAAATAGACCATTCTGAAAAGGTGAGTTTGTTATGTCTTGGAGCCTATTCTGCTGATCTGGCTTACAACTCTCTTCACCAGCAGGAAAGTGCTTCTTTTGAAACGCTCGACCTCATCAATATCATTTCTCAGGATCTTGGATTTGCAACTCATTTGAATACACCAGAAAGAATTCGGAGGTTTGAACAGAATATCCACAATATGGATTCCATGGCACATCTCATTGCGGATCTGGAATACGACATTGAGGGGTATGTGCAAAGCAACAATGAACAGCGCAGGTCTGTCATCATTTTTGCCGGGGCCTGGATAGAAACACTGGAATTGGCGCGACAAGCTTTTGACGATGAGGGAAACACCGATATTGCATATTTAATTATGGAGCAGCAACACATTGCTCAGGATCTTTTGGATTTAATCAATCAGGAAGATGTGAGTAAAGATGCTTCTATGTCTGAATTAAGACCTGTGGTATCAGATTTGCTAGAGAAATTATCACCATTTGATTTGGAAGGTGAAGAGCTGGAGATTAGTCAGACCGATTTTGATGCCCTACTCTATTCCATTAAAAATGCTCACGAAAGAATTTTCCAGATATGAAGTTTTTAATTCTTTTATCGGTCTTAGTTTGCTCATTTCAACTCCAAGCCCAATGTAATCAGGGCAAAAGTGAAGTGGAAACTTTGTTGAACCCATACATTTTCGACAACAGTACACAGACTCTTATACAACACTATGACAGGGGATACAGCCAGTCTTTCACCTTTGGTGTTTACAAATCCAGACCTTATAAATTTGCCTTTCAGTTGGTTGAAGGAAATCAGGAAGACATTCATATTGTGGTATCCGAATTCAACAAAAAGACACTGGAAAAGACACCTGTTTATGATTCTAAGAAAGATGATGGCATGCTTGTAGAAGTACTCTCGTCTTCGAAACATTACACCGTGGATGTAGTAGTTAACGAAAAGGCCACAGCCGGATGTTTATTGATTGCACTGGGGTTCAAAGTGAAGACAGATCATATTGAGCCACGAAAAAGAAAAGGACCAAAAATCAAGTTTAAATAACACTGTCCATATCAATGTAGTTGTGATGAAAATCACGATTTGGAACGTCATCTGCAAAAAACAGGTAACCAACCCTAAAAGATTCTAAGAATTCCAACTTTTCATTAAGCAATTGATAGGCCGGATGACTCGGATATATCTGGAAACTGATTTCATTTGTCTTTAATCGTTTAGCCAACCTCCTCAAGCCCAATAACACTTCATCAATGTTAGATTGATTGAGTCCAGAAACCCCGGCTACAATGACTATGCTATCCAACTTTACCCAAAGTTGACAGCCCCCTATTTCAATCAAATGGCATGCATACTTATTCTTGTAGTCAATGTATTCTTTGGAATAATTAAGTCCCCACAGGTTCAATTCCTTCGACGGGTTTTGGAAGGTACTAACAGACTTCACGTCCTTTAAGGACTTATCAATATTCCTCTTCTTCAGGCTACCAAAAAGTGCATACTTGGAGTACAATTTGAACCAGGGAAAGCTTGTTTTCAATTTGATGTGTGCTCGTTGATAACGCGCCCATTCTTGCCAGCCAAGTTTCTTACAGCTGTGAAAAGTATTGTCGCTATGGTAGGCATAAACGCCTTTGAATCCGGCTTTTTCAAGAAGCTCATAACTTGCTTTCGCCAATTGATAATGGATGCCTTGTCCCTGATAGCTTTGAAGCGTAAAAGAATCACAGGTATGCCCCATAAAAATTTGTTCACCATTGCGTTCAAACACCACCGGAATGACTCCATAAAACCCAATCAATTTGTCTCTGTCATATGCAAGCGTGCAGACATATTCATGGGGCATATACACTGCTGTATGGTATTTATGTTGCAACTTTTCCAGACTGATATCAACCCGAAACACCTTCCTGATCAACCATTTCACATCCTTAAGACGGTCTTTGCTTAGCTGCACTATTTTGATGTCATCTTTCATAGATAAGCTCCTCGATACATGAAACGTTTTAGAATGGAAAAACTAACATGAGGATTGATCACAAATCTCGGAATTAATCCTTTGTCCTGTCCAATAGGATCAACCAATAAATGCTGCTCAATTTTATGTTGTTCTTTCAGGTAGTGAATGGCGTCAACGTTCACATGACCATAAGGGTATGCAAAACGCTTGACTTCCTTTTGAGTCAGATTTTGAAGAAATTCAATGGATTCGAAAAAATCCTGTTGCCACATGGGTGAATGAGTTGCTGATAAATGCCTGCTACTATGGGGAAGTAATTCGAATAGATCCGACTTCTCAATTTTCTGAAGCTCTTCATCCTGCATGAGCTTCCAGTACTCCTTTACATCTCTCAGAGTTTCTATGGCCGGGAAAACCTGATCCAGAAAATCATCAATAATTGAGTATTCTCCATTGATCAGCAACTCTCTTATTTGAGATTTGTCTTCATCCAGAGACCAACTTTGCCCATTCAACTCAATCTTCTTTTGAGGAAACTTAGCTCCAATGTCAAGTACATCCGGCCATAACGCTCGGTTTTTGTTTGGATTGCATACACAAAAACTGGCCGGGATTTGATATTTTTCTAACAAGGGAACAGCCTCTGTATAGTTGTTCATATAACCATCATCAAATGTGATTACGACAGATAGTTTTCCTTTTTCTTGTTGGACTGAATTCAACTCTTCCAGTTTCAAAACATGGCACTCATTCGAAAAGAATTGCAAGTGTTTCTCAAAATCACCTTTATGAAGAAATCGGCTATTGAATTGCAAGGGATCTCCATTGGAAATTCCATGGTATACCAAAACCAAAGGACCGTTGTTCTTATTGACATAAGGCAGTTTCATTAAATCTGCAAAGCCCAATCTTCTTTTGTGGAATTGATATTTCAGCTTCTTGACAAGCACAGATTAAAAGTAATCAAACCTTCCAATTAGGCACAGTTATTGTTTTTGAATTGAACATAAAACCAAAAACCATGAAACTAATTTCACTTTCCATTTTATTGATTGTCCTGGGATTTTCTTCCTGCAGAGTTAAAAATGACACGCAATGGGTGGTACTCCATGAAGATGGTTGTCCTCCGGGTTGGGTAGACAAAAGCGACAGAAAATCTCGTTTAAATCTTGAAGGTTTCCTCAAGGGGAACGACATTGTACCACTAAAAATTCAGGTAGTAGGCAGCAATTCAACTTCATGTGGTGAGTGTGCTTGCTTTACCGGAAGATCTTTTAGAGTGAAGGTTTACGAATCTCAGGTAGGTTACATCACCTGGCTTGGTTTTACCAAAGAATAGCACAATAATTCCTTACTTTGCGATAGATGTTTTTCATTCTATCCAAAATACTTCTCTTCCTTACCGTTCCGGTCACATGGATTGGCGCCTGCATTGTCTACGGTTTGTACACAAAAAAAGCCAGGCGAAAAAAGAGAGCATTTTGGTCGGCTGCCATTATTTTCTTTGTCTTCAGTAATCAAATAATTTTTGATGAATTCATGCGCGCCTGGGAAGTAGATGGCACCAGAAACGAACATGTAGAGCACTACGATATGGCGATTGTACTGGGAGGCATGGCTTACTACAACACAGATTTGGAGAGAATCAATTTTATGCGTGGGAGCGATCGAATTTTTCAAGCCCTGCGGCTCTACAACAAAGGGAAAGTAGATCGGATTATGATTTGCGGGGACTCGGGAAGTTTGCATGATGACGGACTGGATGAAGCCGAGCAAATCAAAGCTTACCTGGTCGGAATTGGCGTTCCTGAAGAGGACATCATTGTAGAAAAGAAAAGTAAAAACACCCATGAAAATGCGGAGTTCGCTGCAGAGATCTTAAAATCCGGTGAGTACGGCGATAAGTTTCTGCTTGTAACTTCCGGGTACCATATGAGACGGGCCCTGGCCTGCTTTGAAGCTGAAGGACTCAACTGTACTCCGTACTCTACAGATCATTTCACAGGCAAACGTTGGTTTTCTTTGGATCGAATTTTCATGCCCGATATCAATACGCTCAACAACTGGAAAATCCTAACAAAAGAATGGCTGGGTTATCTGACCTATTCTATCATGGGATATATCTAATTTTACAATCAAATTCAAACAGAATATGAAATCCTACCTGATCCTTTTCTTGTTTATTTTTTGCAACCTGACCACAAATGGCGCGATCAATCCCAGGTATGCCAATGCCACTGAAAGAGGGTATGAAATTGATGGCGATAGCGTTGTGTTCCCCGATGGCAGTAGGTGTGATCTGGACGAATTTAATGACGGGAATTGCGGACAAAAATGGATGAACGTGGATTACTGTGTTCCCGAGGGGAAACATGTTTGGAATCTGGACAAATGTTGTGAAGGGCTGGAACCATTTTTGGGAGAAGGGAAAGACGGCCAACCAAGTTGTAGAAAGATCAAAAAAGAAGCAAAGGATGATGAAGAAGAAGCTTCCTGGTTTGACAATCTTCTCAACAATACTTTGTTTTGGGTAGGCATCTTGTTACCCTTTATCATATTGGGAGTCTTCGCTTACTCAGTGAAAGCTAAAATCAAGAAGCGAAACGAAAAGGATTCACCTAAAACCTAAAGACAATTCCGTTCTTTAAGTAAACCGTATTCTGCGGAACACCTTCTGGTGGTTCTTCATCATAGGTCAGTCTGAAAATAATTCTCAGATCCAGTTTTTCTGTAATCTTAGTGCGCAAAGTTGTTTCATTACTCAATCTAAAATCCTTGAAATTGGCCACATCAGGTTGGTAATAGGTGATGCTGTTGATTCCCAGATTTGCGTTAAACTGAAAATCAAAAGACAAATAGGAACTCAATCTAAAATGACGGTTACTCTCTTCATTAGACAATTCCTCA
This sequence comes from Parvicellaceae bacterium, assembly GCA_965230535.1. Taxonomy (GTDB): domain Bacteria; phylum Bacteroidota; class Bacteroidia; order Flavobacteriales_D; family JAUILH01; genus JAUILH01. Next base: position 651,674 of record OZ246010.1, read on the forward strand.
AACTCATACATAGGATGTACCCCCACATCTACCTGGGCTGAATCCCGATCCACTACCCTATATCTAAATCCTGCACCAAACAAGGATCTCAATTTAATTTTTTGAACCTTGTTGTATTGCATCTGACGGAAAGCTTCAACCACCAGTCGGCCAGAATCTGTTAGCGCATAATTGTACCTGAGATGTTCAAATCCGTTGTTAAGGAAGTCTGATTGCCCTGCCTTCACAAAATTTAATTCGCTCAACCACAAAGCCGTGTGCTTGTCCTGATGGTACTGTACACGCACCCTACTCCCTATTTGCCAAATCTCGCGGGTATTCTTGATGTAGCTCATATTGAGCCCAATGCTTCCCAACCAGCCATTTTCCTTCGCTTGCAAACGTTGATTTTCAATGTTCACAATCTGCGCCTGAACCACACCAGTTAAGAGCAAAAATGATATCAATAGAGCTTTCACCACGACAAAACTAACATCAGTCCCAAAGATATATTGGTGTATAAATGACAATTTACCAAAGGACATTTGTTAATTTAAGCCTATCAAGTATCATTTAAATTCAGAATTATGAAGTATAAATTAGATATCGTCATTGACCAACCATTGGAAAAAGTCATTGAATTATTCAACAGTACAGACAATTTGTTTAAGTGGCAACAAGGCTTGATTAGCTTTGACCATGTAAGTGGCGAACCTGGTAAAAAGAATGCCGTTTCTAAACTCAAATATAAAATGGGAAAGCGTGAGATTGATATGACCGAGACCATTGAAGAGATGAATCTTCCAGATACTTTTTCCGCAAGATATGAAGCCAAAGGTGTGACCAACTGGGTGAGAAATAATTTTGAATCGGTAGACAACAGTAAAACCAAATGGAGTACTTACCATGAGTTTAAGCTTAAGGGTGGAATCAAGATCTTTGGCTGGTTGTTTCCTAAAAAATTCAAACAACAGAGCTACAGTTTCATGGAAGACTTTAAGCGTTTCGCAGAAAGCAACTGATGTAACCATAATCCACTTTGGTGTTATACTAACATGAAAGTAATTTTTGGCATTCTTATTTTAACTCTGGGCGCTTGTTCTAAGTATAACATAGAAAAAGGCAAAAGTCCCTTGAGTGATCCCGAGTATTTTGAAGCTGGTCCAGGTACTGTGAAAATTGATTCCAATTTTTATGCGGACAGGTTTGAAGTGACAAACTTTAATTGGTTAGAATATATGTACTGGACACAGAAAGTCTATGGTTATAAAAGTCCAAAACACCTATCTGTCTATCCGGACACCCTCTTTTGGTCTAAGTATGATACAAGTCTTGTAGATTTTGAAGAGTACTATTTAAGACATCCATCGAATCGGGATTATCCTGTAGTTGGAATATCTCAAAAGCAGGGGCACGATTACGCAAAATGGCGAGCAGATCGAGTATTTGAATTTTGCCTGATAAGAGAAGGAGTTTTGGATTGGAACAGCAATCAAACAGAAGAAAATCATTTTACTATCGAAAATTATTTCTTGGGCAAATACCTTAACCAATCTCCTCATCCAAAAATTAAATATTTCCCAATATTCGAGCTACCAACAAGCTCCGAAAGGAAAGCTATTCTTCTTCATTCTGACAAAGTGAATAGAGAATATTGCACTAATTGTAAGAACATGCCAAAATTCGTAAACTCATTCGAATCAATTCAAAGAGATTCTCTAGGTAGAATTATCCAAGCAACTCAGTACGTAAAAACAATGTGCAACAAAAAAATAGTACTGCTTTCCAATCTAAGAGGCAATGTAGCCGAATGGTCTAAAGAACCAAATACAACTTTTGGTGGTGGTTGGACAGACTCTTTGTCGGTCATCATGAACTCTGACACCCAACAGCAAACGGGTCCTTCTGTACAAACTGGAATGAGATGTGTGATGCGATGGGTTGAATGGGAAGATTAGTTCCATTCACAGACTTATCAAAAACATACTGTTTCTAACTTTGCCCAAATTAACATTGTCTTAACTCGCTTTGCGTGTATCTTCAAAACAACAAACGAGACTATGGCAAAGAAAAAGCAGAGAAAGATATTCGTACTAGACACTTCAGTAATCCTTCACGACCACAATGCAATCAACAACTTTGAAGAGAATGACGTAGCCATTCCGATCACCGTTCTTGAGGAATTAGATAATTTCAAAAAAGGTAACGACACCAAGAATTTTGAAGCGCGAGAGTTTATTCGTTTCCTGGATAAACTTTCGGAAAATGCAACGCTCAATGATTGGATTGATTTGCCGGGTGAAAACAAGGGAAGGATAAAGATTGTTTTGAGTTCGGATTTAGTGTCGAGACAGGCCAGTGATGTGTTTGGAGACATTAAGGCGGACCATCAAATATTAGATGCGGCTTTAAGTCTGCAAAAAAGTGTGAAAGGCACTAAGGTTATCATGGTTACCAAAGACATTAACCTAAGACTGAAGGCCAAGTCTTTGAGTATTCAATCGGAAGATTACAAGAGTGGAAAGATCAAGGATGTTAGTAAAGCCACACTTGGTGCCAACACCATTCATGAAATTGAGAGCGATGAAATCCAGGCTATGTACAAGCAGGGTTTCACAGAAAACACTGAAATTTTGGGTGATTCAAAAGTGATCAATGAGTATTACATTCTCAAAAACGGAAAATCATCCTGTTTAGGCTACTATAACTCAAATGTTGAAAGAATTGAACGTGTCGACAAAGAATATGTTTATGGCGTGAAGCCAAGAAATGCAGAACAAGCTTTTGCCGTTCATGCTTTGATGAATGAAGATGTAAAATTGGTCACACTTCAGGGAGTTGCAGGAACCGGAAAAACTTTATTGGCTCTGGCCAGTGCGATAGAACAAAAGAACAAATACAACCAGATTATCCTTGCAAGGCCAATTGTCCCCCTCAGCAACAAAGACATTGGTTACCTGCCAGGAGATGCCAAGGAAAAAATATCTCCTTATATGCAGCCTCTGTTTGACAACCTGACTTTCATCAAATCTCAGTTCAAAGAAACCGAGAAGAAATACAAAGCTCTTGATGAAATGGTACAGCAGGAAAAAATGATCATTTCGCCACTGGCTTTCATCAGAGGGAGAAGTTTGTCAAATATCTATTTCATCATTGATGAAGCTCAGAACCTAACACCTCATGAGGTCAAAACAATCATTACCAGGGCTGGTGAGGGAACCAAAATTATTTTTACGGGTGATATTCACCAAATCGACACACCATATCTGGATGAACATAGTAATGGCATGTCGTACATCATTGACCGATTGAAGGGACATAAATTATTCGCCCATGTGAAGCTGGAAAGAGGTGAAAGATCTGATTTGGCGAATATGGCAAACGACCTACTGTAAACTACTGAGGATTGATTTCGTCTACCGTGATGTGAAATTCAGGTTTCACCAAAGGTAGGGCTCGCCAATTCAATTGTCTGGCAGAGATCGCTATATGTCGGTTATACACTTCTCCGGATAAACTCATGATGGAATCCTTACTTAAGTGGTAATTCAATTGGAAGGTATTGCCCTCATAATCTTCCAGCTGAAAAACCTGCCTCTCCGGGTCGACTTCAAGCATATAATCAATCATTTCGTCGTTCATAGACTGTATGATAAAGTAGCCTCTCCTATGGACAAAGAATCGTCTCCAGCGATAAGCCTGTCCTTCTTCCAATGACACTTCTTCCCCTTCTACTCTAAAACTGTCTACCTCATATGCGCCATGATACCTTGGTCTTTCGGCTAAATCATCATTGTAATTACCTGTACTCACATATGGCCATAAACCTTCAATAAAAATGAGACTGATTACTCCAATCTTCAATGCCGGTTTAAGCCATTTAATTTTAAACTGAGGCGACCATTCTTCTTTGGCAACAGTTGCTTTTCCTTGCGCAAACGCCCAAAAGTCTTTCAATCTTGGTAAAATTAAACTCAAAGCAAACACCATTAAAACGAAAGAATAGAGTTTTACCGAAATATTGAATCCAAGATTAATCATCCATACGTTCAGCATGATTCCAAATGCCAACAATGCACCAAAGAACCTGGTTTTCCTGAAGAGCAATAACCCTCCTGCAAGCACTTCTATGGCTCCGGCAAAAACAGTATAAGTGTATGAGGCTCCCATCACACTCCAATACAAAATATCTTTATGCAATTGTCCCATTGGTGTGTACAAAGTGTTCGGCTCTGCCATGTAGAACTGCCACTTAAATACCTTGTTGAAGCCATAAGAAATGAGTTGCAATGCCAAATAACAAGCCACTGCCCTACTCACCCAATATTGTAGTTTTTTCAGGTCTAGTTTCTCAGTCAGAAGCCTAACCGAAAGACTTGCGAAAATGGATGACAGTATGAGTAGGTTGAAAAAATTCGCGTAAAAGCTTCTACTATCAGAGCTGATTTCGGTGGTATAGTTGTCCCAGGCAAAAATATGCCTCCCCGTTAGCTCAGCCAGCCCTTCAAAAAGAGGTGTAAACAAAGCCGAAACATCCGGGATAATATGATATCCAAAAGAAAACGAAATGCTCAATAGCAATAAAAAAATCCCTAGGAAAGACCAGAAAAAATATGTCCAGTGATGCTTCAAACTTTAACTAATTACATCTGTTTTTGAAAAAAGTTCATTTTAACATGAACCAATTCTCTTTTGACTTGTACAGAGCAGCAATATTAGATTTAAATCAATAAAAACACATGCTATGAAAGTACTTTTTTCTCTTGTGATGATTGCGGCATTGCAGATTACAGGGTTCGCTCAGACAAAAAAAGTGGCGCACCGCAGTCACAGTGGCTCCAATCATAATTTTTCCTTGAAGAGTTTAGACAATTTTGGTGAGACGCCGGAAATGATCAAAGCCTGGGAAGAACAACAGCTGAAGGAGCAAAAAGAAAAGGAGAAGAAGAAAAAGAAAGAAGAGCAGGAAAAGATTTTAATAGAAAAAGCGAAACAAGAAGAACCTCAAAAAGCATCTGTTGAAGTAAAACAGGGAACGACTCCCGGAATGAGCAAAAAAGATCTCAAAAAGGCCAAAAAGGAGCAAAAAAAGCTCAAAAAAGAACTAAAAAAGAGTAAAAAGGGCAAAAATACATCTGCTAAAGGTAACGCACCGAAAATTGAAACTTCCCAAACAGAAGAATCATCTCAAACTCCGGTTCAAACCAAACAGGTTCTGGACAACACTAAACAGACTCCACAAGAATCTGAAGCATCTGTTAGCTGGATTATCCTTCTTTTATTAATCGCATTGCCATCAACTCTAGCTATTAAAGCTATAAATCTGAAACTGTGAGAACGCTTGGAATAATCATTTTACTTCATCTATCTTTCTGTTCTTTAGGACAAACCAAAAAGATTGCGCACCGCAGTCACAGTGGAACCAATCATACATTCTCGCTGTCTAGTCTGGATAATTTTGGTAACAATTCCGCATCAGAACAGGTCTCAAAAGAAAAATACATAAGAGAGATACAAAAGAAAGCTCAGCAAGAAGAGATTAGAAAACAGTTGGAAATACGGGGAAAAGAGTTGGAAAAAAAGGCTGAAAGTAAGCCTCAGAAAACCGAAAAAGTCGAGACAAAAGAGATAGAAACCGAAGAAAAAGACCCCAAAAAAGCTCGAAAAGAACGAAAAAAGGCAAAAAAGAAGCTCAAAAAGAGCAAAAAAGACGAAATAGAGGCCAATTCTCAAGTCGAGCAATTACCTGAATTAACATCTCGGAATACAACTGAGGTTTTGGACAACCAAACACAAGCTCCAAAAAAATCTGAAGCTTCTGTTAACTGGATTCTTATTCTACTATTAATCGCATTGCCATCAACTCTGGCTATTAAAGCTATAAATCTGAAACTATGAAAACACTTGGTATAATCATTTTACTTCATCTATCTTTTTGTTCTTTAGGACAAACCAAAAAGATTGCACACCGCAGTCACAGTGGAACCAATCATACATTCTCGCTGGCCAGTCTGGATAATTTTGGAAACAATCCGGCATTGGAAAAATACTGGGAAGAAGAACGGATAAAAGAGGTACAAAAGAAAGCTCAGGAAGAAGCCACTAGAAAAGAGTTGGAAAAACTCGAAAAAGAAAAAGCAAAAGAAGCTAAGAGCAACACAAAGGAACCTGAAAAAGTAGAGCACGAAGAAATTAAGACCGAAATCATCAAAACCGAGGAAAAAGAACCCAAAAAAGCTCGAAAAGAACGAAAAAAGGCAAAAAAGAAGCTCAAAAAGAGCAAAAAAGACGAAATAGAGGCCAATTCTCAAGTCGGGCAATTACCTGAATTAACATCTCGGAATACAACTGAGGTTTTGGACAACAAAACACAAGCTCCAAAAAAATCTGAAGCTTCTGTTAACTGGATTCTTATTCTACTATTAATCGCATTGCCATCAACTCTGGCCATTAAAGCCATAAACCTAAAACTATGAGAACGTTCGGAATAATCGTTCTACTTCACTTGTCTTTTTGTTCTTTAGGACAAACTAAAAAGATTGCACACCGCAGTCATAGTGGTTCTAATCACACATTTTCCTTAAAATTGCCTGGAAATCTGGGTATGGACCCTACCAGAAGAATACGAGTCGCCCAACTAGATACTTTAAAGCATTTGGGTGACAACAGGGTTGTTATGGTTACCTCAGAAGTATGTTATCTTAAAGATTATGGAAGCGAACGAACTTATGACACTACACTTTGGAAAGCCGGGTCTGACACGGTTGTTGACCATGCCATTTTTGGTGAACAGCACAAATTAGAATGGGTAAAAGAAGTGATTAAAACCAGCTATAACTTTAAGAATGATATTGATGATGTTAAGTTTATAGGCTACGACAACACAGAAGAGAAATCAATAACTCCAAAAACCGAAGGAAAAGAACCAAAAAAAGCTCAAAAAGAACGGAAAAAGATAAAAAAAGAGCAAAAAAGGAGCAAAAAGCGTGAAAAACATGTGACTTCACAAGTTGGAGGATTATCCAAGTTGACATCTAAAAATGAACAGGTTTTAGACAAGAAAACACAAGCTCCTAAAAAATCTGAAGCCTCTGTTAGCTGGATTCTCATCCTATTATTAATTGCACTGCCATCAACTCTGGCCATTAAAGCCATAAATCTAAAACTATGAAAACACTCAGCATTGTTATTCTGTTAAGTTCGTCTCTATATTCATTCGGACAAACCAAAAAAATAGCGCACCGCAGTCATAGCGGTTCCAATCATACATTTTCTTTGAAGGCACTTGATAACTTGGGAGTAGCACCAACTGTAAATATAAAAGTAGCCAATCTGGATACTTTAAAATATCTTGGAGATAACAAAGTTCTTATGGTCACATCAGAGGTATGTTGGCTTCATGACCACAGTGCAGAGCGGTCATATGACACTACGCTTTGGAAAGCTGGAGCCGATACATTGGTTGATCATGCGGTATTTGGACAGCAACATAAACTGGAATGGGTAAAGAAAGTCATCAAAAACAACTACAATTTCGAAAATGATGTTGAGGACACAGAGTTCATTGGCTATGATAATACGGAAATCGTTGCTCCCCAATCTGAACATTCAGATCAAAATGAACCTAAATCCAATGGTGAGCACAATGGTCCAATGAATTCCGGATCAGTGCAGGAAAAAGATTCTCGTGTTGACCATTCCATGCTATGGTTCCTGGCTGTTATTCCTTTCCTTTCACTGGGCTTCTTTGCTCGCGGAAATAAAGAATAGAAAACCAAAACTTGTTCGTATTTTAGAGGCATGAAAGTTTGTTTGTTTTCATGCCTTTTTCTTTTTCTGACAGCCTGTTCTTCCAATAAAGCTGAAGACTCAAAAGAACCTGTTAAAGAGGAAGTAAATTACGATATCGAGTATTCTTTTTTTGCCGCCGGACATCTCTATGGCAATCCTATGATAGAAAGCAGTGGGATTTATGCGCCATTCATGCAGACTTTGGATAAAATCTACGATCATCCGAAAATGAGCTTTGGTGTTTTTACCGGAGATGTGGTTAGAAAACCAACTCCAGAGTATTGGGACGCCTATGAAAAGGATTTGGAAACAATTGAATTACCCATCTACCTGACACCAGGAAACCATGATGGCGGTATAGAGTTTCAAAACAGAGGATATCTTTACTACCAGCAGTTTAAGAAGCATGGAGATCTGTTCATTCTGATTGCGCCCAATCAATGGAATATCAAAGACGACCGCTTAGACTTTTTGAAAAAAACACTTGAAGAGGAAGCTAAAAATGTCAACAACATATTCATCTGCATGCACGAGTTAATCTGGTGGGATCCGGCCAATATTTTTGGTGGTGTCAAGATCAACTACGAACCTCATTTTCCCGGGCATACCAATTACTGGGAAGATGTTCATCCTTTACTCAAAACTTATCCCAACAACATCTACCTCATTGCGGGAGATTTAGGATGCACAGATGTCGTTTCAGCCTATACTTATCATAAAATGGACAATGTTCACTTCCTGGGTTCAGGCGTGGGTGGCGGTAATGAGGACAATGTGCTCATTATGGATATAGACACTGAAGGGAACGTACATCCTCACTTTAAGAAACTTGGCAGTTTCCAGGACATCATCAATATTGATGACTACGAATTACCTGTTAGAGAAAAATAGGCTTCCAAAAATTGGTTGATGTCTTCCTGGTTATTATAAATATGACATCCAAACCTCAGATTACCTCCTCTTAAGGCCACATAAATCTTTTGGTTTTCCATCTGCTTCATGATCTCTTCATTACCCGGAATTCTGGCAAATGCACCTCTCTCCTCATCCTGGTAATTATCTGGCAATTCAATTCCCTTGTCTTTTAGAGCATCAAGCGCGTATAGGACCAAACTCGAATTGTGGTTTTCGATATTCTTTATACCAATTGCGGTCTTTTCCTTCAAACAATGGAGTAATCTGGCGTAGTTTTCCGGATTGAGGTTTCCGGGCTCATAATTAACCATGCTATTCTCAAATTGCAAAACGCCTTCGTCTGTCATTCGGTAACTCAGAAATCCCCCCATCTCTGCTTTAAATCGTTGTTGAAAGCGCTCTGAAACCGACATAAATCCTGTTCCGTATCCGGCTCCCAACCATTTGTAGCAACTCCCTGCCACCACATCAATGTCATCTCCCAAAACATCTATTTCGGTATAACCAATACTCTGCGTAACGTCCAGCATCAGGAAAACATCCAATTCACGGCATATTTGAGACACTTGTTTCAAATCAATCTTAAATCCACTTAAGAATTGTACGTGGCTGATGGCCAGAATTTCAATGGACTTACAAAACTCTCTTAAACGGTTATAATCCAACCCTTCTCTTGTCAGGTCAAGAACTGAAATCTCATACTTCCCTTGTTCAAAAGGTGCCATAATAGATGGATAATCTTCTCGAATCAAGCCAATCTTTGTCGATTTTGGGATCCCGGATAACAAGCCAAGGTGCGCAAAAGAAAAGTTGGGCATTAAAGCAATGTCCGCTGGTTTTGAATTAATAAAATGCGCCAATTCCGACTTCACTTTTGGGAACAATTCTTCTATAAAATACATGAATCCCAAACTTCCTTTAAGCAAATGTGGTCCCAATTCAAGGTGAATTTGATCCTCAATATCTTTTCGCATTAAACCATTTGCGGGTGTGTTTAAATACACGCCAATATCGTCTGCGCGATATTTTTTTCTCATTTTTTCAAAAGTGTAGTCCATAATTAACGCTCACTACTTTAAATGATTATCTTAACAAAAATAAAAAGGAAACTCAAGTGAATAATCAGGTAATCAATTTATTAGCGCGATTTCAATCTATCAGAAAGCAAACAGAAAAGATTTGTTCTCCGCTTCAAACTGAAGATTATGTCGTTCAACCAATTGTTGATGTGAGTCCGCCAAAATGGCACCTTGGGCACACAACCTGGTTCTTTGAAGAGTTCTTCCTTAAGGGTTTTCAAAATTACAAACTATTTGATGACCAGTTCGCTTTTGTATTCAATAGTTATTATGAAAATGTGGGGACACGTGTTCTCAGAACGGACAGAGGAAACTTAAGCAGACCATCTGTTGAAGAAATTTATAACTACAGGAAATATGTCGATTCTCAGTTTGAAGCAATCGCAAAGGCACATGAGTTAAGTGATGATCAAATCAACATCATTGAAATTGGTCTTAACCATGAACAACAACATCAGGAATTATTGGTCACAGATATCAAGTATATTCTCGGAAACAACCCACTTTTCCCAGCTTACGGAGAGTCCAGACTTTTAAATCAGGAATCAGACGAAGGCTTTGCTAAAATTGACAAAGGCCTATATGAGATTGGGTACGATGGCGATGGATTTTGTTATGACAATGAACTGGGCAAACATTCTGTATACCTTGAAGATCTTGAGATGTCGAAAAAACTGGTAACAAACCGGGAGTTCATTCAATTCATACAAGATGGTGCATACAAGGATAGCAACTTATGGCATGCTGAGGCATGGGACTGGATAGCAAAAAATGACATTCAGGCCCCTCAATACTGGCATTTGATTGATGGAAAATGGCATTACTATACACTTCAGGGTTTAAGGGAAGTTGACCCTGATTTACCTGTCACGCACATTAGTTATTTTGAAGCCTTTGCTTTTGCTGAATGGAAAGGCATGAGGCTACCCACGGAATTTGAATGGGAAGTTGCCAGCGACCAGTTTGAATGGGGACAAGTTTGGGAATGGACAGAATCGGCCTACCTCCCCTATCCCGGCTACCAAAAAGCAGATGGTGCACTCGGAGAGTATAATGGCAAATTCATGGTCAATCAAAAAGTATTAAGAGGCGGATCTATTGCCACCGCAGAGGGACATAGCAGAAAGACTTACAGGAATTTTTTCCATGCAAACCTAAGATGGCAATTCACAGGAATCAGACTGGTAAAGAAATAGACAGATGAGTAGTTTTAAAGAAGATGTAAGAAGAGGATTGAGCGGAACAAAGAAGTATCTGTCATCTAAGTATTTCTATGATGAAATAGGTGATCAGCTTTTCGTAGAAATCATGAATCTACCAGAGTATTATTTGACTCGTTCAGAACATGAGATTCTCAGAACTCATGCACCGACAATCATAGACAAGTTTGCTGAGAAAACACCATTTTCTCTTATTGAATTGGGAGCAGGTGATGGCACTAAGACCTTAGAAATCCTAAAAGCTTTGAGCAAGCAAAACACCAAATTTGCCTACCGACCGGTAGACATTTCCGAACATGCCATTCATAACCTGGAAAAGAGACTTAACACGGAATTGAGTGACATTGAAGTTTCGGGAATTGTGGGTGATTATTTTCAGGTATTGTCCGAATTTGACAAGAATGAACCCAAAGCCATTCTTTTCCTTGGCTCTAATATTGGCAACATGACAGATGATGTAGCCAAAGGTTTTATGGAAAAACTGTCTCAATTCATGAATTCAGGAGACCATCTTTTGGTAGGTTTCGATTTGATAAAAAGTAAAGACATTGTATTGCCGGCCTATAACGACAGCCAGGGGATTACGAAACAATTCAACCTGAATTTACTGACCCGAATGAATAAAGAACTGGGAGCTGATTTTAAACTCGAACAATGGGAACATGCTCCGGATTATAATGAAACAACAGGATTAACCACCAGCGCCATCAAGAGCACTTGCGATCAACAGGTTTATTTTGAGACTTTGGGAGAACGATACACTTTCAAAAAAGACGAACTCATTCACACAGAAATCTCAAGAAAATACAATCTGGAAATCATACATCAGATTACTGAAAATTGTGACTTTCAAATCTGTGCTGACTTAAGAGATCAAAAAGGATATTTCACAGACATCATATTTAAAAAGCTATAAAATCAATCATTATGAAAGCAATTTGGAACGGACAAGTCATTGCGGAGAGCAACGACACCATTGTAATAGAAGGAAACCACTATTTTCCGCACGATTCAATCAAACAAGATTTCTTTAAATCTTCTGACACGCACACAGTATGCCCATGGAAAGGAACCGCTTCATACTACACCATAGAAGTGGATGGAGAAACCAATCAGGATGCGGCCTGGTATTACCCGGAAATTTCTGAGTTAGCCAGAAACATCAAAAACCACGTAGCTTTCTGGAAAGGCGTTGAAGTAACTGAATAAAGTAAGTACAAAATAAAAAAGGGGCATAGAATCTATGCCCCTTTTTTGTTGCCTATGATTTGGTTACCTCAACACAGTCACATGACCAACATATTCTTCTTTCTTATTTAATCTTGGGTGATTTACTATGATCTTCCAAACAAATATGTCTGTCTTAGCTTCATTTCCTTCAACAGAGCCATCCCATCCCTGATTTCTATCCTTAGTCTGGAAAACAAGCTGTCCACCTCTATCAAAGATCAATAAAGTGTAATCCGATTTCTCGTGGTCTCTTAACACAGGTAAGAACACGTCATTTACACCATCGCCATTTGGAGAGAATGCATTTGGCGCATTACAAGATGGTAGTGGCGTTATTTCAACTGGCATATACACTGTATCAGAACATCCATAGTTGGTGTATACAATCAACTCTACCATATAGTTTCCGGTATCCGCATAATAGTTATCCGGCTCAAACTGAGTTGATGTATTTCCGTCTCCAAAATTCCATGCATAGGTATCAGCTCCTGTCGAATAGTTGTCAAAGTCGATGGTAGAATTGTATTCGTTAGCAGACCCTGGATTCGGCATAAAATTAGCAACCGGATTCTGATGAACTGCGATCATATTGTTGTTCGTCATTGTATCTGAACATCCGTTATCAGCAGTCACAATCAAAGTCACGCCATAGTTACTAGCTCCTGCCACACCTGAATGATTATAACAATTCGTTGGGTTTTGAGCGTTGGAACTGTTTCCATCTCCAAGATCCCATTCCCATGAAGTAAGGTTCGCTCCCTGTATAGTAGAATTATCGGTAAAGTTCACACACACAGGTTCACACCCTTCAGTAATGTCGGAATTAAAGTCCGCAACAGGCTTAGCCAATACATTCACAGTTTGTGTTACCTGATCTGTACAACCGTCTTGAGTTGAAGCAATCAAAGTCACATTATACGATCCCGTATTTGCGTATCCATGTACCGGATCTTGCACAGCTGAGTTAGTGCCATCTCCAAAATCCCATGACCATGATGTAATGTTGCCTGCATTATAATTTGAGGTGTTTGTAAAAGCAGTCAAATCATCATCTCCACAAACTGTTGTATTAGTAAATCCTGCATTTGGTTGGAAAAATACTGTGGTCGGTAATTGAATGGTATCCGAACATCCCTGATCAGAAGTCACAATCAATCTTACGGTATAAATATCTTCCTGAGCATAAGTATATGAAGGATTCTGAGTAGAATTCAAGGCAGAGCCATCTCCAAAATCCCACGACCATGATGTAATACTACCTGAACTAATTGTAGAGTTATCGATGAAATCACTGCTTGTTCCCTGACAAACATCTGCAATAGTGAAATCCGCTACAGGTTTAGCATTTAGCTGAACCGGATAGGTCACAGAGTTAGTACATCCAGCGGCATTTGTTACATCCAAAGTCACGTTGAATGGTCCATTTCCTACAAATTGATGAGACGCGTTCTGAGATACTTCAACCGGAGAACCATCTCCAAAGTCCCATGACCATGACGTGATTCCTGATCCGGAAGAGCTCGATAAATCTGTAAAGACAACCTGATCGTTTTCACAATTGGCGCTCACGGAAAAATCTGCTACCAGGTTGCCGGATGCACTTGGACAAACCACATTTGAATAAACGGCATCACAAGGTGTGCTGATCTCTACCCTGAAACAGGTTCCGGGAGGAGCTGAACTCGTCATGTAAGTATCTGTTATTTCTCCCGGGATATTAGACCAAGGGCCACCGTTTGAAGAAGTTTGCCATTGCAAATCTCCACTGTAACCAGCCAAAGTCATGGAAATCATTCCGGTATTACAATCTACAGTTTCGGTGATCGACCCTGCCTGAGGCCATGGTAATGGAATCACCGTAACGGGTGTTTGTGTATAAATTCCTTCTCCACAGGCGTTGGTATCTCCAATAGAGATGGTAAGCGCATAGGTGGTTGGAATACTTGGTGAGGCTATTGGATACGGGCAGGTATCACAACTAAAGTTTTGACCAACAATGATTGGTTCTCCATTAAGAGCTGTCCATTGAAAGCTGGTATCAGGATTACATGATGGTACTCCACATCCGGTACCAGGTGTAATGGTCCATCCAAGCTGGGTACTGATACAAAATGGATTTGGTGCAGCCGTAATGTCAATGTGTCCAGGAGTCATAGGAACAGGTGTTCCGGGCATGGTAAAATACATAATTGGTGTCCATGGACCGACGGCTCCATTATGGTTTTCCCGGAGTCGGTATTGGTAGGTTTTTCCGGGACAGAGCAGATTTTCTGAAATGGTGACCCCCGGGTAATTTTGAACGACACAGCTTGTTTTAAGCATGGTATCTGATTGAAAATACGGGAAACACGCTGATGAATCCCAAACACCGGCGCTTAGGCCAGATCCGTCCATCACATCCTGATCACATCTGAACTCAACATCTAACCAATAAGCTCCACATCCACATGTTGGACTGTCTGAAGCAGCATTGATGAATAATCCCGTTCCGGGCGTGTATTGTTGTTGAGTAAAATTGACCAGCGCGATGGCATGACAAGCTTCTGATTTTTTGTTGAATCCGAAGAATAAAATAGCGAGTAGTAGTAGTTTAAGGTACGCAGTTTTCATTATTAGTTTTTGAAGTAGTGAATAAAAGCTTGCAGGCTTTGAAATAGAGACGGGCGTCATTTTAATTGGATGCCACCAGTTTTAATGTTTTTTCAAAAAAAAGACTTGAAACGCCTGTTAAATAAGGAAAAAATTATTGCAAAATTTCTACAGCCGATTGGTGCAAATTGAGAATAATGCCATCTGCTAATCCCATTTTTGGGACGTACATTTTCTGAATATCTACCATTTCCATAATGTTTAAATAGATATCTGTGGCAGGAATAAGAACATCTGCTCTATCTGGTTTTAATCGCAATAATTCAACCCTCTCTGAGATCGAATATTTGGCTACAAAATTTCTGGTTTCCCTAATCTCTTCTTTGGTAATTGGCTCAAGATATTTCTTGTTATTTAACTTGATCAATCTATTCGCATTACCGCCTGTGCAAATAGCATTGATGCTATGTCCTTTTTCGAAAAGAAGGTCTGAAGATTTATTGAGCCAGGATTTGATATCCGTCCAGATTTCGGGCTTTACTCTACCTGATTTTAACCTAAGCGTACCTATTTTAAACGATTTGCTTTTCACACGCTTTCCCGACCTGATAATTGACAGTTCAGTACTTCCTCCACCGACATCAATGAAAAGGTATGAAGCGTCACGATCTAGTTTTTGAGTTTGGAAAGTATTGAATATTAAGCGGGCTTCTTCATCTCCATCAATCACATCAATTGACAAACCTGATTCATCTTTGATGCGCTTACTAATTTCACTTCCATTTTTAGCTTCACGCATGGCAGAAGTAGCTACTGCCCTGTAGTTTTTCACGTCATACGCCATCATTAAATGACTGAATCCTTTCATCGCATGAATGAATGCTTCCTCGCGATCTTTAGAAATTTTTCCGGTTCTGAAAACCTCTTCTCCCAGTCTTAAAGGTACTCTGGTTAGCAAAGCTTTTTTGACGCTAAGGTGCTCGTTTTGTGGAATTACGTAGCCAATCAACAGTCGTCCTGCATTGGTACCAATATCAATCGCCGCAAAATATTCCTTTTCCACGCATCTAATTTAGCAGCATGAAAAAATAATCTGGCCAAATCCCGAATCAAGATATTCACAGATTTCTATTTAACCAACGATTTGAAATACTTGTACTGTTCGATCTGCGATCTGAAAGGTGCTCCATTAGTACGTACATACTTGTTTGAAAGCTTTTTGTCAATGTATCTTCTTTTCACATTGTCTTTCATTTGCATGTCTATCATCAATTGTATCTCTTCCTGAATTGCCTTATCATAAACCGGAACAAGCACCTCTACCCTGTTGTCCAAATTTCGTGTCATCCAGTCTGCAGAACCTAACAAATAAACCGAGTCACCATTATTATGGAAAACCATTACCCTGGCGTGCTCCAAAAATCTGTCGACAATCGAATAAGCTTCAATATTTTCGCTTTGCCCTTTCACATCAGGAACCAGAGAACAAATCCCCCGTATGATCAGTTTTATCTTGACTCCGGCATTACTTGCCTCATACAACTTCTTAATCAGAATTTCATCTACCAGGTTGTTTAGCTTCAGCGTGATTTTCGCCTTTTTGCCATTTTTGGCATTTCGAATTTCATTATTGATAAGAAGATTCAAACGTCTTCGTACATTAAACGGAGATACTACCAAATGTCTGTACAGGGTTCTTTTATAGTTGACCTCAAAGAACTCAAACAGTTTCCCAACTTCTGTGGTGATCTTGGAATCTGAGGTAAGCAGAGAATAATCTCCATACAATTTGGCGGTTCCTTCATGGAAATTTCCGGTTCCGATATGGGCGATTTGCTGGAGCTTTCCGTTTTTAGATTTCTTATCGATTAAAATCAACTTGGAGTGCACTTTTAAACCAGGCACACCATGAATGATTCTCACACCTTCTTCCTCGAGTTTTCTCGACCATTTGATGTTATTTTCTTCATCAAATCTGGCTGTTAACTCAAGTACCACATTCACTTCTTTGCCGTTCCGTACCGCATTGATCAATGCATTGATAATCTTGGAACGCTTGGCAACTCTGTACAGATTAATTTGAATGCGTGTTACCTTGGGGTCGATTGCTGCTTCACGCAACAAATCAATCACATATGAGAAACTTTGGTAAGGATAACTCAATAAGATATCCCTCTTCAAAATGGCCTCTAAAATACTCTTGGAACTCTCCAGATAAGCATGTTTGGAAGGCGGTAATTTTTTATTTCTAAGGTTCTTGGCTCCTACATCCGGAAAATCCATAAAATCTTTGAAGTTATGGTAACGAGCTCCCGGAGATAAATGGTCCATATTTTTAACTCCAAGTTTACTTAGAAGGATGCTCAATAAGTCGTTGGGCATTTTTTCATCATATACAAACCTCACAGGATCTCCGGTTTTTCTTTCTTTTAAGCTAGAGGCCAGTTTCTCTATCCAGCTTGTAGATAAATCATCATCAATATCCAGTTCCGCATCACGAGTGATTTTGAAGGTATAGGCTTCAAAACTGGTAAACTCGAAAATATGGTAGATCTGCTCCAAATTGTAGCGCAGAATATCATCCAACAGCATCACATACTTCTTACCGTCGGCATTTGGCAATACCAAAAATCTTGGCAAAACCAATGAAGGGATTTCTATGATGGAATAAATGGGCTGCTTCTTGTCTTTTGAACTCAACTTTACCGCCAAATAGATGGCATTGTCCTTAAGTTTTGGCAGACTTTGTTTCTTACTGATCATGATGGGTACCAGTGTTCCCCTCACCTCTTTGTCGAAATAAGCTTTTACAAATTCGCCTTGTTCCGGATTGAGTTTATCTTCCGCTATGATGTGGATATCATGCTTTTCCAGCTCTTTTCTGAGGTAGCGATAAATCTTACCAAAGGAGCGTTCCTGGTTAAGCACAATTTCCTGAATCTGGCTTAAAATATCTTCCGGATCGTATCCCAAATGAGATTTTCCGCTTTTTCCAAGATCACTTAAACGTTCCAGTGTGGCTACGCGGACTCTAAAGAACTCGTCTCTGTTATTCGAAAAAATCCCCAAAAACCTAATTCTCTCGATCAGAGGCACTGATGGATCATTGGCTTCCTGCAACACACGCTCGTTGAACGACAACCAGCTAATTTCCCTATTTACGAACTTCATCTTAGCCACAAGTGTACATTTTTAATGAGACCTTAAGCTTTCCTTGAAGTTAAGCATTTATTACTGAAAACGCTGAAGCTTCTCTTCCAGAATCTTGATTTTGCTTTGCGCATCCTCCTCTTTCTTGCGCTCACTCATCACAACTTGCTCGGGGGCATTGTTTACGAAACGTTCGTTAGCCAGTTTTTTCTGTACAGAAGTTAGGAAGCCTTTGGTATAATTAAGTTCTTCCAACAACTTCTCTCTTTCTCCGGCCATGTCTACGTTTTCAGTAAATGGAATGAAGTATTCTTTACCCTTTACAACGAAAGAAAATGCATTGTTGATTTTCTCGTTAGTGTATTCGAGTTTAGACAGGTTCCCCATCTTAGTCACGATAGGATCAAATGTTCTGTCGATCTCTGAAGAGTCTGTTTTAACGAACATCTCAACTTTTACCTTGTTAGCAATTCCATTGTCCAATCTAATGGTTCTGATGTTAGAGATTACCTCTGCTCCAATGGCGAATTGCTCATTAATTGGGTTGTTAGATAAATCTAAAGATTCATCTACCTTAGGCCACTCTGCCACGATAAGATCCTCTTCTCTATTGTCGATCAAATGCCAGATTTCTTCTGAGATGAACGGTGCAAACGGGTGCATGATTCTCAAAATCTGATCCAGGAAACCAATGGCCTGGTTGTAAGTTTTTTGGTCGATTGGCTGCTGGTAACCCGGCTTAACCATTTCTAAATAGTAATTACAGAAATCGTCCCAAACCAATTTATAAATGGCCATCAAAGCATCTGAGATTCTAAATTTTTCAAAACAATCATTGATTTCTGCCAATTGCTGATTCAGTCTGATATTAAACCAGTCGTGTGCGATCTCAGCAGCTTCCGGTTGAGCATGTTCCTCATTGATTTCCCAACCTTTGATTAAACGGAATCCGTTCCAAATCTTATTGCTAAAGTTTCTTCCCTGCTCACATAAAGCTGAATCGAAAGGCAAGTCGTTACCTGCCGGAGACGTTAACAACATCCCAACTCGAACACCATCTGCCCCAAATTTCTCCATAAGCATAATTGGGTCAGGTGAGTTTCCTAACTGTTTGGACATTTTTCTCCCCAGTTTATCTCTTACGATTCCGGTATAGTAAACGTTCTTGAATGGCAGCTCCCCTCTGTATTCATATCCGGACACAATCATTCTCGCAACCCAGAAGAACATAATCTCCGGTGCGGTTACCAAATCGTTAGTTGGATAGTAATAGCTCACTTCTTCTTCGGACTCAAAGCCATCGAACACAGAAATTGGCCATAACCATGATGAGAACCAGGTATCCAGTACGTCTTCGTCCTGTTTAAGGTCTTCCAAAGACAAATCGTGATTTCCTGATTTCTCCCAGGCTCTTCCCAGAGCTTCTTCCTGAGTTTTGGCTACTACAAAATCATCATCCCCTTTACCATAATACCAGGCTGGAATTCTGTGTCCCCACCAAAGCTGACGGGAAATACACCAATCCTTGATGTTCTCCATCCAGTGTCTGTATGTATTCTTAAACTTAGAAGGATAGAATTTGATGGTGTCGTTCATCACATTTTCCAAAGCTGGTTTAGACAATTCTTTCATTGAACAGAACCATTGAAGCGACAACCTTGGTTCGATCACCGCATCTGTTCTTTCAGAGAAACCAACTTTGTTTACATGATCTTCAACTTTTACCAGGTAACCGGAGTCACTCAATTCAGCTTCAATCTTTTTTCTAACCTCAAAACGATCTTCTCCAACAAATACCTGAGCATTTTCATTGAGTTTACCTTTCTCATCAAGAATATTGATGGTTTCAAGCTTGTGCTTAATTCCAAGGTCATAATCGTTTGGATCGTGAGCCGGAGTTACTTTTAAGCAACCTGTACCGAACTCCATATCAATATAGTCATCCTCGATAATAGGAATAGATCTGTTCACCAACGGCACAATGGCACGTTTTCCTTTTAGATGAGCATATCTTTCATCATCAGGGTGGATACAAATGGCAGTATCTCCTAAAATCGTTTCCGGTCTGGTAGTGGCAATAATGATCCACTCGTCATCCGTGTCTTCAATTTTGTAACGTACATAGAAGAGCTTTGAGTTGACTTCTTTATAGATCACTTCTTCGTCAGACAATGCAGTCGTAGCCTCAGGATCCCAGTTGATCATGCGCTCTCCACGGTAGATGTAGCCTTTATTAAATAAGTCGATGAAAGTGTCAATAACACTCTCGTAGTATTTTTTATCCAGGGTGAAACGTGTTCTGTTCCAATCGCAGGAAGCCCCTAATTTCTTAAGCTGATCCAGAATAATGCCACCATGTTCATTGGTCCAATCCCAGGCATGTTGTAAAAACTCTTCTCTTCCAAGATCAGATTTTTTGATCCCCTCACGTCTCAGTTTCTGAACAACTTTGGCCTCAGTAGCGATAGACGCGTGGTCGGTACCAGGTACCCAACAAGCATTTTTACCTTCCATTCTGGCTTTTCTTACAAGCACATCCTGAATGGTGTTATTTAACATGTGCCCCATATGAAGAACTCCAGTCACGTTGGGTGGTGGAATGACGACAGTATAGGCCTCTCTTTCATTTGGTTTAGAATAAAAATAGCCTTTGTCCATCCAGTGTTTATACCACTTTTCTTCAGACTTAATTGGATCGAATTTCTTTGGAATTTCCATTGAGCACATAAATTTGACTGCAAAAATACAGCATAGCATTGGGATAAGAGGGAAATCTCTATTAAAAAATCATTGCTAAAAATAAAGGGAAGCTTGTTAATTACTTTTCCAGCGTTTCATTGCTTTCTGCTGCCAAAGGGTTGTATAAACCTTCTTCTTTCAAAACCTCTGCAAATCGGCGCTTCTTCTTATTGTAGATCTTTTCCACCTCTCTTGAGTAGCCGTGATGCGCATGTGGTGCGTGAACGGCAACGGCTTCAAGTAAATTTTGCAATTGTTGTTTGGTTCCGGCAAATTCTGTTTTGACGCCCTTACTTGTCAATAATTCCACACTGTAACTCTCTGAAACCGTCACCACGTACCACAACTTATGTTTCGTTGTTACCGGCTTTATCCAAACCAATTCTTCTGGTCGTTTCTCAATCAACTTAGTCCAAAAAGCCGGCCCCAAAAACTGATCTCGATACATATAATATAGAATTGCAGCCAAAATTCCCATGGTCAAAATCAAGGTTAAAAGATCCTCCACGCCTTCCAACTGCCCACTCATAATTACCGATACAATTGTGAAAATGAATACAACTACAGCCAAATAAACAAAGATGATATTACTCGTCATTCCTTTTTTAAGCAGCTTATATAATTTGGCATCCATACTTTGTACTAAATGGTTCGAAAGTCACAATATAGTAACATTTTGTACAAAGGGTATGTTTTACTCTCGGAGTCGTTTAAGAGACATTTGTTAATGAAATCCTAATTACCGTTAACAGCTTGTTATTATCGAATATCCTGTCAAATCCTGACTTAGATTTGAATCATGTTAATATCAAAACCAATAAGTATGAAAACACATTATTTAAACTCAAACATCAAAAACTGGATGTTATCATTTGCTCTTGTATTGTTTGCTGGCATGTCCTTCTCACAGGTAAATTCTGCTCAGTTGTCTATCGACAAAGAAGTTCATGATTACGGTACAATTAGTAAAGGCGCCAATGGCGATTGTTATTTTACAATTACTAATACAGGAGACAGTCCTTTAATTATTTCGAATGCTAAAGGTTCTTGCAATTGTACAGTTCCTTCGTGGCCAAAAGAACCAATTGCACCAGGCAAATCGGCTCAAATGAAGGTGACTTATGGCACTGACCGAGTTGGTCCTATTAATAAATCTGTGACCATCACTTCTAATGCGGCCAACACACCTACTAAAGTGGTTAGAATCAAAGGAACGGTTAAAGCAAGTCCCAGCCTTGTTAAAGCCAAAACTGGCCCTAAGGCAAATTAAGGTCGGCTCTCAAATAATTATTTACAATTTACCGAAAACGGCAATCTTCTAACGAGGGTTGCCGTTTTGGCTTGTTTTGAACAGTGTAAATATTTTTGTTAACGTTTTGTTAATCGCTATTGAATCACGAACTTTGGTACTACATTTGTTATAGACAAGTTGAATTTAAAATTAACAACAATGAAAAAAGCATTTTTACTTTTTGGGGCAATGTTCTTGATGGCTTTTGCATTTGAAGCCAACGCTCAAGGTCCAACAGTAGGTAAAGTTGGTGGTGCTACCATCGATTTTGAAAAAGAAATTCATGATTATGGTACTATGAAACAACATGGAGACGGTGGTTGTGAGTTTGTATTTACAAACAACGGAACCGAGCCATTGATCATTTCAAACGCAAGAGGTTCTTGTGGTTGTACTGTACCTAACTGGCCAAAAGAGCCAATCGCTCCTGGTAAAACTGGTGTTATCAAAGTGAACTATGACACTAAAAGAGTTGGTCCTATTAACAAATCTGTGACCATCACTTCTAACGCCGGCAATGCACCTACAAAAGTAATTAGAATTAAAGGTAAGATTGAGGCTGCACCAACTGCTCCTGTAGCACCTAAAGTTGGTCCTAAAGCGCCAGGCCACTAAACAGTAGGCTTATGAGAACCTTAATCGTTCTAACGATATGTATTTTAAATTCCGCCCTGGGCCTGTCCCAAGAGGCGGAATTTAAGTTTTATGGCAAGAATAAACGTTACCCAGGCAAGGCAGAAGCCGGTAAAATGATCACTTTTGAGTATGAGGTTGAGAACACGGGAGACGTGCCTCTGATCATTAAAGACTACAAAGTAGCCTGTCCTTGTACCAAATTGATCTACCCGAGCAAACCTATTATGCCGAATGAAAAAGTGGTATTAAAAGCAACTTTTGACACGAAAGGCAAAATCGCTTATCAGGATCGAAAAATTGAAATCATTTCCAATGCCAAAGGCAGTCCACATTACCTTAGATTCAGAGTAATGGTGGACAATAAAGGGGATCACTAAACTGAATATTTCACTTATCCTTAATCTTATCGGACATGACAGTCCGACACTCTCATACTATTCCAAGGCCTTTAAGAACTCTTTTCATCAGTAAAGAAACTGACCATTATAAGCGTATTAACTAAGCCTATTCTCCCACAGTATTAGCCGGTTCACAAACCTGTGAAAACAAAAATTCCGGTATTGTGTTAGTCTTTTACCTAACTCAATACCGGAATCATTCAATAAGAAGTTTCTTTATTTTATGAGTGCGCCTCCGTGCTTCCGCACCTTCTTCCCACTTCTTTCCAGCAGGTCTTCCATTTCAGAGACTGCATCCTGTCCATCAGAATCAATATGCTCTACATTCACAAAGTCGAAGACGACTCTCTCATGAGGTGCATCTTTAGCCAGTTCTCTTACTCTTGCTTTACTCAAGAAGCTTAATCTGGACTTAAGCATGATCACACTTTCTTTTTCACCGGCATTTTTAGGATTGTCTCTCTCTTGAATTTCACCAGCTGAGATCATGTCTTTCAAATCACCAAAAGATTTCACTTCATTATAGTACATGCTAATGATCAGAGCGATCACGAAACCAATTCCGATTCCCATCAATAGATCCGTAAACACAATACTGATAATGGTTGCCATAAAGGGGATAAATTGACGCCATCCTCTCTGATAGTATTCTTTGAAAATTGATGGTTTAGCCAACTTTAGTCCAACAATAATTAGTACAGCTGCTAAACCTGCCAGAGGAACATATTCCATTGCTCCCGGAATCAAAACAACACTTAACAATAGCCACCATCCATGAAGAAAAGAAGATAATCTGGACTTAGCTCCACTTTGTAAGTTTGCGGAACTACGAACAATTACCTGAGTAACTGGTAAACCTCCCAGGAAACCGGAGACAGTATTCCCTATTCCCTGAGCAATTAACTCTCGGTTAGGCGGTGTATGTCTCATTTCCGGATCCATTTTATCTGTCGCTTCCATACAAAGCAGAGATTCCAAACTTGCCACTACCGCAATGGTAAATGCAATTAAGTATACACGAGGGTCTTCAAGAATAGAAAAATCTGGTGTATAAGAGAAAATGTCTCCCACACCTTCTACTCCACCAAGATTTACCAAGTGGTTGCCTGCCAACTGATGATTTGTAGTTTCAAAGCCTAACACCATTAATGCCCCTGTTACCACAATTACTAAAGGAGCTGAAATGATGGTTGTGAACTTCATGTTTTTCATGAACTTAGTTCCCCAAAGAATCGTCACAAGAATACCCACTGCAAAAATGATAGACGGTGCCAAAGTAGTAATGGCATCCGATCCGGTAACATAGGCATGTAAAGAGTTACCTACCTCTGTAAATGTGTTTTTTCCATCTGCCTGCGAAAAGGCCAAATCTCCCTCATAGTCTCTGTCAAACCCTAAAGCATGAGGAATTTGCTTTAGAATAATAATGATACCAATGGCTGCAAGCATCCCACGGATCACGGCTCCCGGGAAGAAGGCTACTAATTTCCCAAGCTTAGCGAATCCCATAATTACCTGAAATATTCCGGCCAAAATAATGGACACCAAAAACATTTCGTAGCCATTCACGGGATCTACTTCCCTAAAATAAGTAACAGCTCCTATTACAATAGCAACCAATCCGGCGGCCGGACCGCTCACACCAAAATTTGACCCACTGAAGGCGGTCACAACAATTCCTCCTACGATTCCGGCAATTAGTCCGGTAATGGGCTCAACTTCAGAAGCGGCTCCAATTCCCAAACATAGAGGCAGGGCTACCAGAAATACTACCACCGATGACGGAATGTCTTTTTTCAGGTCTGCTCCCCAATTAAAAAAATCTTTCATAATTATCTATTTTTTGTCGTATGTGAATACACTACGACCACTTAACTACACTACTAATTTGCTTAAATACTGATTTTGAGACATAGAGATATAATGTGTGTCTCCTCACATTTCTTTCCTACACCAAATCTGGCGGAGGACTGGGTATTTCGATACAAATGGATTCCAGAAAGACATTGGAAATCATCATTTGTTTGGACAGGGATTTATTATGACCACCGTCAACCGACCAATGAGAAACATGGCCATCGAAATGATCCTTTACTTCACTTTCTTCTTCAGACGAATCGCTTTCTTCTGACATATCCTGCAACACTTCTTCAACCTCTTCGAAATCCATAAACCCCAGATATTCGACAGAAACGGCCTGAGCGGCTATCAATGCAACGAAAATGTATATAAAAAACCTTGTCACGTCAGGCAAATATAGGAAATCCATAAACATAGGTTATCAATCATATCATCATTTCTTATAAATCACCAATAATTGAACAAAAAAGCGATGAATATCCTTGTTATAATTTGTAATAATGTTGTTTTTTTGTGCTCCAAATACAATTCATTATGCCCGGATTATCAAATAAGGCCAACAGTATGCCGGCCTCTCCAATCAGAAAGCTAGTTCCTTACGCTGAAGCAGCTAAAAAAAAGGGAGTAACTGTTTACCATCTTAACATTGGTCAACCAGATATTGAGACACCACAGGTGGTAAGAGATACTCTAAAAACTAAAGACATCAAGGTCATTGAATATAGCCACAGTGCAGGTTTTGCTTCTTATAGAGAAGGGTTGGCCCAATACTATGCTGGTTTTGATATCGATTTGACACCTGAGCAAATTATGATTACCACAGGGGGGTCTGAAGCTTTGATATTTGCTTTTCAATCTTGCTTTAATCCTGGAGACGAATTGATTATACCGGAACCATTTTACGCCAATTACAATGGGTTTGCGACTACTGCAAATGTGGCGGTAAAACCTGTAACTGCGAGTATTGAAAATGGATTTGCCTTGCCAAAAATTGAAGATTTTGAGGCGCTTATCACTGAGAAAACCAAAGGGATATTGATTTGTAATCCCGGAAATCCAACAGGATACCTGTACTCTAAAGAGGAATTAGAACAACTTAGAGATCTGGTTAAGAAGCACGATCTGTTTCTTTTTGCTGATGAGGTGTACAGAGAATTCTGCTACGATGGCGCACAACCGTTCTCTGCCCTACAACTTGAAGGAATTGAAAATAACGTGGTGTTAGTTGATTCCGTTTCAAAAAGATACAGCATGTGTGGCGCAAGAATTGGAGCATTGATCAGTAAGAATCCAGAATTAATGGCGGCAGCACTTAAGTTTGGTCAGGCCAGATTAAGTCCCCCTACCCTTGGACAAATCGCAGGTGAAGCAGCATTAAAAACTCCTCAATCTTATTTTGATGACGTCATTGAGGAATATGTTGAAAGACGAAACATCCTGGTAGATGGTCTTAATGAAATTGAAGGTGTTATTTGCCCTAAACCTTCTGGGGCTTTTTACGCCATCGCTCAATTGCCAATTGATGATGCCGATAAATTTTGTCAGTGGTTACTAGAAGAATTTTCATATAACAATCAAACCATCATGTTGGCTCCGGCAACAGGTTTTTACGCCAATAAATCTCTTGGAAAACAACAAGTAAGATTGGCATATGTCCTTAATTCTGAGGCTTTGAAAAACTCTGTTGAATGCATGAAGGCTGCTCTAAAAGCCTATCCCGGAGTTGTTAAAAATAATGAGATAGAACAAGAATTTCAGTCTTAAGATTGTAAGATTGTGAGTTTTTAGCTTTTAACAAAAGTTAAGTTTTTCGTATATTTATATCATTAATACCCCTTGATGATATGAAAAAAATACTTGTTGCGCTTAGCTTAGTCTCGTCTATTGGATTCGCTCAAAACAACTCTGAAATGCCGTACCTCCCTGGAGAGGTGCTTGTTATGGTGGATGACAATGCATTCATTAATAAGGTTGTTCAGCAGAATGCCATTGTAAATGGTGTTTCAACAGAAATCTCAGTTAAGAAGAAAGTCAGTGAACCAGCCAACATCTGGTTATTGAGCTTTGATGAAGCTAAGATTTCTCATGAAAGAATTCTTGAAAAACTAAGATCTACTCCACATGTACAGATTGTTCAGAACAACCACATTGTTCACGACAGAGCAACTACAACAAACGATCCTGGCTTAAGTGATCAGTGGCACCATATTAATCCAAACGACTCAGATATTGATTCTGATTTGGCCTGGGATATCACTACTGGTGGTACTACTGCAACTGGTGATGAAATTGTAGTATGCGTTCTTGAAGGTGGTGGATCTGACTGGGATCATCCTGATTTGATTGCCAATCACTGGGTTAACTCAAACGAAATTCCTAATAACAATATTGACGATGACGGAAACGGTTACGTTGATGATTATAACGGGTGGAATGAACCAGATGGAGATGACGTAATTTCTCCAGGATCTCACGGAACTCAGGTAAGTGGAATGATTGGAGCGGTCGGGAACAACGGATCTGTGGTTACCGGAATTAACTGGGATGTAAAGATCATGCAGGTTCAGAACACTAACACACTAAGTAATGAAGCTGCCGTGGTAGCGGCTTATACCTACCCTCTTGTTATGAGACAACTTTATGAATCAACAAGTGGTAGCAAAGGCGCTTTTGTAGTAGCTACTAACGCTTCATGGGGTATCGATGGTGGAGATCCAAACTCAGCACCAATTTGGTGTGCTTTTTACGACACTTTAGGAACATATGGTATTCTAAACTGTGGAGCAACTACCAATACAACCGGATTTGATGTAGACGCAGGTGGTGATTTGCCTACTGCATGTTCAAGTGATTATATGATTTCTGTTACAAGAACCGGAAACAACGACCAAATGGGTGGTGGACATGGTCTTACAACCATTGATTTAGGAGCTCCGGGAATCAGCGTATACACGACTTCTAATGGAGGAGGTTATGGTTCTACCACAGGAACGTCTTTCTCTTCACCATTAACTGCTGGTGTAATTGCTCTGCTATACTCGGTACCATGTGCTTCATTGGCTCAATTATCTCATGCCAATCCACAAGCCGCTGCCGATCAGGTAAGATCTGCTCTTTTAGATGGTGTTGACCCAATTTCCTCATTAAGCGGAAAAGCGGTAACAGGAGGAAGATTAAATGCTTTCAACAGTGTGAATGAAATTATTGCCAATTGTAGTGCCACTTCTTGTTTAGATCCATGGCAAGTAGCCTCTTCTAACATCACAGATGTTCAGGCAGACATTGCCTGGGGAGGAACAGGTACTTCATACAACTTCCGTTACAGAGAGGTTGGAACAACTACATGGACGACAGGTTCTGCCGGGTCAACAAGTACTCAAATTACAGGACTTACAGCTTGTACTGATTATGAAATTCAAATACAATCGGTTTGTACATCTGCTACTGATACAAGTAATTTCACAACGAGCCATACATTCTCTACAGATGGATGTTGCGTTGCCCCGGCTTCACACAGTGTATCTAACGTGACTTCAACTGGTGCGGATATTACATGGACGTCTGTTTTAGCCGCAAACTCGTACAATTTAAGATATAGAGAACAAAGCACTTCTACTTGGACAACAGTGAACGGAGTGAGTAGTCCTCACAACCTTAATACACTTAACGGATGTACTGACTATGAAGTGCAGGTTGAAACAGTCTGCTCAGGAGGACCAACCGGTTTCACAGCCAGTGAAAACTTCACAACAATGGGTTGTGGTGCTTGTCTGGACATGACATACTGTGCGTCTGAAGGTACCAATACCTCAGACGAATGGATAGAGTCAGTTGTTTTTGAATCTATTTCCAATACTTCAGGTAATGATGATGGTTATGGTGATTATACGGGTGTTTCAACAGATGTATTAACTTCTGCGACCTACTCTATCACTATGACGCCAGGATTCTCAGGGTTCCCTTACCCTGAATACTTCAACGTTTGGATTGATTTTAACCACGATGGAGATTTCGATGATGCAAATGAGCATGCATTTGATGCCGGAGGAACTTCCTCAAATGCAGTTAACGGAAATATCTCTATTCCTTTTAGTGCAGTATTAGGTGTGACAAAAATGAGAGTTTCCATGAAATACAATGGAGCAGCCACTTCATGTGCAACAGGAACTGCTGATTTCGAATATGGAGAAGTTGAAGATTACTGTATCAACATCCTTCAAGGAAACGACATTAGCGAATACGGTGATCTTGATTTCACAATTTACCCTAACCCTGCCAATGATCAAATTCAAATTAGTTCAAGCTTTACAGGACCAGTAACCATGAACATGTTGAATTCTTTAGGTCAGACAATTGACACCAAACTCATTCAGAGTCAAGAATTGATTTCTATTGAGAATATGGCAAAAGGTGTCTACTTCATCAAATTAACTGATGAGAATGGCAAGTTTGGAATCAAAAGATTAATTATTCAATAATTAAAACATTCATTATAGGAAGCCTCTCTGAATTCAGAGGGGCTTTTTTACGTCCCATCGCTTTTCATATTCTTAGACTAAGCGTTTAAATATCCCGATTAATAGTATCCAAATTCAAGTCTATAATCTAAAGTTTCGCCTATATTCGCATGTACATAAACCGTACTGTGAGACGATTCCTTAAAATACTGTTGTACACCATTTTACTCTGCACCATTCATCAGACATCAGCTCAGGTGCACCAATTCAGGAATTTTGATCTCAGACACGGATTGATGAATTCGGAAATCAGGACCATTTCTTCAGACGGTATGGGATTCATTTATGTTGGAACAGGAAATGGCGCCTATAGATTTAACGGACAGAATTTCGAATTAATACAGACCAGCAATAAGAAGATTCGAAACATTTCCTTCGAATTAAATCAGGTTTTGATTGGAACAGAAGGTGGTTTAACCACCATAGATTCTAAAGGTCAAAGCGAATCTTATCTCAAAAGACAACATGTAGTGAAGAGCCTTAGCTACGGCAACGATCTTTATGTCATTACTCAGGATGGTGTTTACAAGCAAAGTGCTGATACGCTTGAACGAATCCATTCTACATTTAGCAAGCAATTTGTTGATGCCATAGTATACGACTCGAGCATCTGGATTGCCACGGAAGAAAATGGCATTGAAATTCTTGAGTTCAGAAAAGGAGAATGGCTTAGTTCTAACATGGACCCTTCCATTATGCAGGAAGCACCGGCGAGTGTCAGAGGATTTGCCATTAATGACGATGGTGAACTATGGTTAGTATCTACCGATAAAGGTGTTCAATACTTTGAGAACGGCTTGTTTTACTCTATTTCGTATAGTGAATTAGATTCATATTTGTTCTCTTCAATCTGTTACGACCAGCACAGCCGCTCATTTTGGTTAGGGACTTGGGGACAGGGTATTGTGAACTTAACCAGAACCCAATTTGCCACCTACTCTGAAAAAAATGGATTAGCGGACAATGTAATTCGTTGTATCTATCCTGTTGGAAATGGAATGATCGTTTCAGGTTCTATGACTCATGGAATCTCGATATACGCGCCGTCCGGAGTTAGCTACTACAACCAATCTACAGGCTTACCAGATAATAATGTCAGTTCAATAGTCAAGTTAAACGATAAGATCGTTGCTTCCACTCTAAAAGGAATTTCTTCTATTGATGCAATTGATATTGATACACTCCTGCAGGGAGTAAAATGTGGACCTATCATAAAGGTCAATAACGAGCACGTAATAGTTGGCACCAGCGATGGTCAATTGCACGCTGTATCGGCAAACGAAACAACACTTCTTAACCCGGCACAGAATCTTGGAGCCAGTGTAACAGCTCTTCACAAAAGTGGTGATAGGATTTTTGTAGGAACCTATGGAAAAGGACTTTTCCTTATGGATGAACAGAATAATTTAATTCCGCTGACCAACGCAGATGATATGAAGATCATCAGGACCATCTATAAGCAAAACGACATTGTTTTAATGGGAACTGATGAAGGTGTTTGGCAATACGATTTAAACAGCAAAGAGTTGTCTAAATTCCTACCCAACGATGACAAAATCAACGAATCCAGAATTAACCAGATTGGTGGTGAATATGGCTCAGATGGTATACTGATCGCCACAGAGAGCCAGGGAATCGCATTATACAAACCTGAAGAAAACAAACAAATCCTTTGGATGTTTAAAGGTGAAACTGTCAGATCATTTCAATACGTTAAAACTGACCTTTTCTTGACAACAAATATCTCTTTGTATCAGGTTCAGTTTAGCTCAAGTGGCTCTACCATCACCCACATATTCAATGTCACAGAAGTAGACTCTAAGGAAATAAACCCCAACGCCCTTCTAATCTCTAAAGATCAGGTGTTAATAGGAACCGGATTTGGACTTGTTACTTATAATCAAGCTAATTCTCACATAAGTCAACACACCAGGTCTCTGAACATTTTTCTGGATAAAATATTGGTGGATGATGTTCCTACCAGCATTACTGAAAAGAACTTACTTTCTCTGCCCAGTAAGACTAAAAAAGTTGAGCTTTCATTCAAACATCTTAACCTCAATACAGATAACTATATCATCCAGTATAAAATCAATGATGAAGACTGGCTTGCTGCTCCGAAAGACAATGTTATCAGACTTAAAAATCTGTCGGCCGGAACCTATAAAATTACCTACAGACTTATTGATGACTACGGACAATATAGTCCTTCCAGAACCATCACATTTAAAATAGAGTCTCCATACTGGCAAAACTGGAAATTCCTTAGCATGATTATGCTGGGAGCTCTTGTATTCTTTGGAGTCTTGCTGTTCTTTTTCAGACCACGAAGAAAGTCTATCAACAATCAGGTTCACCTTAAGCAAACCATTTTTACGTCAAGACTGATCATCATTTTTGGAGCCATTTCTTACCCTTTAATTGGTTACCTGGATACGCTTGTTGATCCGAATATTGTAAACCAACAGCTTGAGGTTGCCATTGGTATTGGAGCAGTTCTTCTTATTGCCGTTTCGGCATCATTCAGCAGCCTGGGTGTTATGAGAGTCCTGCCACAAATGGTCATTATTGGGTATTTAACCATCTTCTCTCACCTCATAATTGTCATCTATATCAACAGCATAGTTGCCAGCCATGTGGTTGGTTTGATTCTCCTGATATCGGTTAGCAGTGTTGTTTTCAATTCTCTCAAACACATGCTTGTTTTCGGATTGTTTGTATTGGCATGCGTACTTTACCTCACATTCAATGTCGCAAATCCATTCTATACACCCACACAGTTTATTGTTACCAGCATGTCGGCAGTGCTTATTTCCATTCTGCTAATAACGGTAAGGCTGAATATCTTCCACAGAATGGAAATCAGTGATACGGTGGTAAACAATGTGGATGCTCTTGTAATTGTTTCCAGTAAAAAAGGTGAAATTCTTCATATTGGAGAATCTATTCATAAAGAGCTTGGTTACTATCCAAGAGAGGTGAAACGTGAACTTTTCTGGGAAACTTTTGGTGAAGACATCAGACCACATTTCCAAAGTCAATCATCCTCAGATCATGAGAATACAAGAATTACGTTTCCTTTAAAATCTAAAACCGGAGGACAAAAATTCTATAGATGGTTAAAAACCAATTTGCCAAATGGAAACATCATCAATATTGGATATGATGTAAGTTACCAGCAAAACCTTGAAGAAGAACTCAACAGACTATCTCTGGTTGCCAGACATACGGATGCTGGTACCATCATGACAGATGCGGAGAACCGAATTTTATGGGTTAATTCTTCTTTTGAGAAGATCTCTGGTTATACCTTGAATGAAATTAAAGGCTTGCGTCCGGCCGACTTCATGTCTGGGGAATTAACTGATCAGAAAGCCGTTGAAGAATCAAGATCTGAAAAATCCAGAAACGAAGGCTACAGAACTGAAATTCTTAACTACACAAAATACGGCGAAAAGATATGGTTATCGGTTGTTTCAACACCAATTAAAGATGAAAATGGCAAGGTTACTCAGATCATTGAAGTAATCCAGGACATCACCAATAAGAAAGAAAGAGAACTTGAACTTGAGCAACTGTCTCTTGTTGCAAGTAATACAGATAACTACGTTATAATAACCAACGCCAAAGATGAGGCGTTATGGGTAAATGAAGCTTTCACGGAAATTTTTGGATTTGAGTTTCAAGATATCAAAGGGAAGAAATTGTCTGATTTCTTAAGTACAGAGAAACTAAACCCTGACGAGATTTCACATATCCGACATGCTGTATTTGACAATAAGCAAAAGTATGTTGGTGAGTTTTGTGATAAAACCAAGAATGAGAACATCATTTGGGTTTCCGCTTCTGTAATGCCTGTATTGAATGATGACAATGACATTCAGTACATACTTTCGGTAGGATCTGATATCACAGACAAAAAACTTAAAGAATTTGAGCTAAATCAGGTATCTAAGGCCAATCACCTGATGCATGCCATTGACTCTGTTCTGATTTCTAAACTGAGTGACGAAGGCATTAATAAAAGAGTTCTGGAACTGATCATGAAAAGCAATCCGGAATTTTATGCGAGTGCTTTTATTGAAATCAATAAAGATTCAAGTGCCGAAATCATCCTTCACATTGCTTCCAAAAATTCGGAGAAGGCGGGCATGGAAAATATCCGTGAATTGAGCGAGTTTGAAAAGATTCGAGAAGGGAATATTGTGGTGATCGACCAATTGATGGATCTGGATGACCTGAGTTACATGGACAAAATCTTCATGTTTAACGGATGTAGAAGTGCCATTTACGTACCGATCATGTTCGACGATAAATTGTACGGAATCATTGCACTTGGCGCGCACATGCCCGCATACTTCTCAGACAACGAACTTGACACATTCTCAAATATCTCGAATTCGATTTCCATTATTCTTAAGCAGAGAGCACAAAGACAATTGGTGGTAGAAAGTGAGGAGAACTTCAGGCAATTAAATGAATCTATTTCTGAGGCCTTCTGGCTTTCAAATACCGTGTCAGGAGAATTGATCTACGTCAACAAGATGTTTGAGAAAATGTTTGGCTATCCGATCGATAAGTTGATTGAAAATCCGCTGATGTGGACCGACAACATTCACCCTGAAGATAAAGAACGTGTTGTAAGTGCCTTCAAAGAGAAAGCTTTCGTTGGTTCATTTAATGAGGAGTATAGAATCGTGGTAGACGGACATAACAGATGGATTCACTCCATTGCCTACCCAATCCATAATGACGAAGGAGAAGTGATTAAACTCAGTGGTACCTCCAGAGATATTACTGAAGCTAAACTCACCGAAACTGCCATTAACAAGCTAAATGATCAGTTAAAGTCTGTAAACATCCTTAACCAAACAGTCTTAAATAATGGTGATTTAGGAAATGAATTGTACGCCATCGTTGAAAAACTGTTTGCCGGAAAGACCATCAAACGATTGAACATTACGATCTACGATTTTGAAAACGACATTGTAAAATTCCACTTTATTCAAGATAACAATATCCGTATCTACGATAATAAGGAATTCCCACTTGACTCGATCTCTACCGTCAATCTGCACAAACTATCCAAGGGAGAATTTGTTTTGGTTGGGGATATCAATGAACAGGAAGTTATCTCAGATTCAGACAAAAAAATGTTGGACAATGGCATCAATGCTTACATGATGTATCCGTTGATTCACAACAATGCACTACTAGGCTCGCTTAACCTGTCCTTCTACGAAAAATTTGAACTTGATTTCGACAGAGTTAAATTCCTGAAAATGTTGGCAGAAGGAATTTCGATCTCGATCTATCAAAAACTACTTCAGGAAGAAATTGAAAGAGACAGAAAGAAATTAGAGGAATACAACAAAGATATTTCTGACAGTATCAGCTATGCGAAAAAATTCCAGACAGCCCGTTTACCGGAAATTTCCGATCTAACCGAGCAATTCTCTTCAGCAGATGTTATATACCTGCCACGCGATATTGTAAGTGGAGATTTCTATTGGACAGGGAGAGTAAACGATACACTTCTCTTCGCAGCCGGAGACTGTACAGGTCATGGTGTACCAGGTGCTTTCATGACTTTGCTTTTCAACTTCTTGCTCGACAAGATTGTGTTGGAACAGTCTCAAACTGAGCCTGCCAGAATTCTTGAACTACTGGATTCGGGGATTAAGGACTACTTTGCCGCATCTGCAGAAGAATCTGATGCACAGATTCAGGATGGGATGGACATAGCCCTTGCCAAATACAACCTGAAGGATCAATCTCTGACATATAGTGGAGCCAGACGACCTCTCTTTATATACAGAAAAGCGTCTCAAACAGTGGATATTGTTGCGGGAAGCAAAATTTCAATTGGAGAAAGCAATGAAAGCGGGTTTGGCTTTAACACAGAGCACATCCAGTATGAAAAAGGTGATATCATTTATCTATTCTCAGACGGTTTCGTAGATCAGTTTGGTGGTCCGGATAATCGAAAATATGGTAAGCGAAGGCTTTTCAATTTACTCGAAAACATTGGCCATAAAAATGCACACGTCCAAAAAGGCATTATTCTTCAGGAGTTTATAGATTGGCAGGCAGATCAGGATCAAATTGATGATGTCGTCATGCTCATCATAGAACTGTAGCAACCTCCAATAACTAAATTGCGTATCTTTAGTTAAAAGATTCACTCTTTATGATATTCAATACTAAATTATTCAATCTCTGTCTGGCCTTTTTTATATTTGGCACAGCTTGTAGCCAGAAAAACACGAAAAAGGAAGAACCAGATAAGACGATGACAGCACAAGAAAATATTTCAGACGACAAAGGCGTTCAAACAATTACATTGGGAGCTGGATGCTTTTGGTGTGTAGAAGCCATTTTTGATGAACTTAAAGGTGTTCAATCTGTGACTTCAGGATACTCTGGTGGAGTCATTGACAAACCAACGTATGAAGAGGTTTGTACGGGCACCACAGGGCATGCAGAAGTTTGTCAGGTAACATATGACGCTGATGTGATCCCAACTAAGGATTTATTGGAAGTTTTCTTTAAAACTCATGATCCTACTACACTTAACAGACAGGGGGCAGATGTTGGTACACAGTACCGTTCGGCCATCTTCTATCACAATGAAAAGCAAAAAGAAATCGCAGAAGATGTGATTCAAAAATTAAAAGTATCAGGTGCTTATGACATGCCTATTGTTACTGAAGTGACCAAATACTCCAACTTTTTTAAGGCAGAGGATTATCACCAGCAATATTTTGAACTGAACGGTCATCAACCATACTGTCGTGCAGTTGTTCAACCGAAAGTAGAGAAGTTCAAGAAAGCATTCAAGGACAAACTAAAAGACTAAAAGATGCGCACCTCATTTCTGCTACTATCTTTTGCTACCCTGACATCTATAGCCATTATTTCTAATTTTTGGCCGGGAATTCTTTGGAGTTTGATTGTGGTTGGACCTATCGTTTTGATTGGGATTTACGACATCTTTCAGACCAAGCATACCATTCTGCGCAATTTTCCGGTTCTGGGGCACTTCAGGTATTTGCTTGAAGGAATCAGACCTGAGATTATGCAGTATTTTGTTGAAACCGATATTGAAGGACGGCCCTACAACAGATTGAACAGATCTCTGGTATATCAACGCGCCAAGAATGTAACAGACACTACGCCTTTTGGTACCCAAAGAGATACCTATGAAGTAGGGTATGAATGGATCAATCATTCTATTTATCCCAAATTACAACACGAATTAAATCTTGAACCCAAGGTCAGAATTGGCGGTAAAGACTGCACTCAACCTTACGAATGCAGCCTCCTTAATGTATCCGCCATGAGTTATGGTTCACTCTCTAACAGAGCCGTTCTTGCGCTTAATCATGGCGCTAAAAAAGGTGGATTTGCTCACAATACCGGTGAGGGTGGTGTTAGTCCATACCACTTAAAACACGGAGGTGATCTCATTTGGCAAATCGGAACCGGTTATTTTGGCTGTCGAGCTGAAGATGGTAGCTTTTCGGAGGAACGTTACTCTAAAACTGTAACTTCTCCCAACATTAAGATGATCGAATTGAAGATCTCACAAGGTGCTAAACCCGGACACGGTGGTATTTTACCAGCAAAGAAAAACACACCAGAAATTGCCGGAATCAGAGGAGTGGAACCTGGAACTGCAGTTCTCTCCCCTCCTGCACACTCTGCTTTTGACGGTCCGGAAGGACTAATGCTTTTCATCAAAAAATTACGCGACCTTTCAGGAGGAAGACCAGTCGGCTTTAAGCTTTGTATAGGCCGAAAAGAAGAATTCACAGACATCTGTAAAGCTATGATATCAACTGGCATCACCCCGGATTTCATAACAATAGATGGTGGTGAAGGAGGTACAGGAGCAGCTCCTGTTGAGTTCTCTAATTCCGTTGGAACACCTTACATGGATGGTTTGGCATTTGCTCATGACACGCTTATAAGTTTTGGACTAAGGGATGAAGTAAAACTAGGAGCTTCCGGGAAAATTACAACAGGATTTCATTTGGTACGAGCCATCAGTCTTGGAGCGGATTTTTGCAATAGTGCTCGGGCCATGATGATGGCACTTGGCTGTATTCAGGCACTTCAATGTAATACCAATCATTGTCCTGTTGGAGTAGCCACCCAGGATAAAGAACTCATCAAAGGATTGAATGTAAAAGACAAGTCTGACCGTGTATACAATTATCATCACAAAACCATTCATAGCTTTGTTGAGATGTTGGGAGCGGCTGGAATTTCAAATCCTTCAGATTTAAACCGTTCCATGATCAATCGCAGGATCAATGAGACGACCGTGGTAAGCTATGAAGACATCTTCCCTACTGCCAAGGAAAACTCTTTAAGGCCCTAAGTCTCAAAAATTAACACCATTTAAGTTTTTCGATTGTAACTTATCAATAAGTTTGTCGTCATACAACTAATTGATCAGGCTACTACTCATATTGATCCTTTTAACTTTGTCGTCCAGTTCATGGGCTGCAAGAATTTCCGGTAAAGTCACGGATTCACTGGACGCTCCAATTCCTTTTGTTAAAGTAACAGTAGAAAACAGTGCCCGTGGTGCCATAAGTGATTTCAATGGAGAATTTATACTGGATCTCCCACTGGGAAAACACACATTGATTTTCGAAAACATTGAATTCGTCAAGAAAACTCTGGATATCGATCTGAAACAAAACACTCAAAAAATCAATGTCACACTTCAATACCTGGTTAAGAATCTGGATATCCTAAATATCAAAAGTGACTCAAAGGATCCCGCATATGCCATCATTAGACAGGCCATTGACAATCGGAAAAAATACCAAAAACAATTCGACAGGCTCTCTTATAAAACTTACGCTAAAAGCACGGTAGAGAAACAACCCAAGCCAAATGATACAGATTCTACGGAACTCAGTAAAAAGCACAACAACCTGATAGAATCCTTTTCTACAACTCACTTTTCTGCCCCCAATTCCTATAAACAAGTGGTTCACGCCTTTAATAACTACCAAAATTTGAATGAGGTAAGACAAGTTGAACTTAGCGTGGGTGGTTCTGATGACGGTCCACCTACAGGACAACAATACAATCCCTACCTGTTTCGCCAGAGCACTATAGAACCAGGATTTAATTTTTACGATAACAGAATTCACCATCCGGGCCTAAGTTCTAATCCGCTTATCTCCCCTATTTCATCGGCCGCTTTGGTAACATATAACTATAAAATGATGGATTCCTGGATGGAAAACGGGAAACTCATTTATAAGATCAAAGTCATTCCTAAAAGACAGATCAGTTCTACTTTTACAGGACATGTATTTATTGAAGACGGGAGTTTTGCTTTAACAGGTGTAGACCTTGAAATCAATTCAAAAATTTTACTGAAGTATAAATCCTTCCACATTCTCCACAGCTACCAAATGCTGGACTCCATGATGGTACTGGACCGTGAAGAGTACTTCTTTACAGATACTGAGTTTGGTAGTTTGATATTCGGGAACACCACCATGCTTCATTCGGACTACGACTTCTCTCCTGATTTCCCCAAGAATTATTTCAGAAATGAGGTAAAGCTGGTTGAAGACTCAGCATACTCATACGACAGCACCTTTTGGAATCCAAGACGCCCTGTGCCACTGAAGCAAAAGGAATATGACTTCATGAAGTATCAGGACAGCGTGTATGCTCATAGAAATAGTGCAGAATATCTTGACGAACAGGATTCCATTTACAACAGGTTTAAAATATTAGATGTCCTGTTCATGGGAGTTGGTTTGAGAAACTGGACTAAGAAACGTGAACTGTATTTTTCTCCTCTAATTGAACAAGTCAAGCCACTAGGAGTTGGGGGTTATCGCCACACACTTCCTTTTCACCTGAAAAAAGAATGGAAAACCGGTTATGCCATTGATGTTGAAGCGACTCCGGATTTTGGTTTTAAAAACAAGGATCTAAAAGCGATTTTGGACACCAGGTTTACTTACTTGCCCAAGAAATTCGGAAAGATACACTTGCTTGTGGGCGATTATTACAGCGAATTAAACGAGATGGCTTCTATTAGCTCTTTCTTTTCCAGATCGAACTATGTCAATAAAAAAGCGCTTACAATTGGACATAGCATGGAGATTTTCAATGGAGGTTATCTGAGTGCTGACTTTGAATACTCCAAGACCTATCCTATTACCGGACTTGAGTTAAGTGATTGGTCAAACAACCTCTTTGGAAGTTTGAATGTTCCAACGGATTTCGATCCATTTAGCGAGTTTTACATTGATGCCAAATTCACCTATACACCCATGCAAAAGTATTTCATGGAACCGCACAAAAAGGTCATTTTAGGAAGCAATTATCCGGTTTTCGCACTTCACTACAAAAAGGGTATTGAAGGTTTATTTGGCAGTGTTGTAGATTTCGATTTCCTTGAATTGAGCATTAAACACAGTTTCAAAACGGCCAGTTTAGGAGAATCTAAATGGGAAGTTCATGCCGGTGATTTCTTCAAGAATAACAATGTAATGCTCACAGATTTCAAATATTTCAGAGGATCCGATCGTTTTATTTTCACCAATCCTCTTCAGTATTTTCAATTACTGGGGCCGAGTATTCCAACAACCAATGCCTTTTTCCAGGCCAACTACATTCACCACTTCAATGGCTCTTTACTCAACAAAGTTCCTTTGCTTAACAGATTGAAACTGCAGGCAGTTGGAGGCGCAGGTATTCTAATGGTTGATGATCAAAGTTTCAAACACATTGAGATGTATGCCGGTATCGAAAAGCCATTCAGATTGTTTAAGGAACTGGTGAAAGTAGGCGTCTATTATGTTGGTTCAGACAGTAATTATTCCGACATTCAAGGTCAGATAAAAATTGGTTTTGACTTTTTCAATGCATTCACCCAAAAATGGTCCTATTAGAGTTGATTTTGCGGTAGCTCTTAGCTCGCAAGAAGCACAAGATTTAGTTGCGGAGATTAATGCCATTTACCTTGAAGAGGAAGGTGTTATTTGGCCGGATGATGGCAGTTACGAAAGAATCAATGAAAGTGAATTATTGGAATTTGTTGAGAATGGCTCTCTCATCATTGCCAAAACAGAAACCGACCGTATTGTAGGAACCGTTAGAATTTACCAGTATGAAGGCTTGTGGTACTTTGGCTTGCTTACCACACATAGGAACTTTCGGAGTCGGGGAATTGCCGGTAAATTGATGTATTTTCTGGAAACATACTTGAAAACTAAAGGAGTTTCCGAGCTGTATATTGAACTTCTGTTTGCTCAGGATTTTGAAATGCCCAACAAAACCGGACTGGAGAGTTGGTATAAAAACAAAGGCTTTTCTTATGTGGAAACCGTTCCGTTCTTAGATCGTGCACCACATATGAAAGACATCATTAAGCACAATTGTGATTTTAAAATCATGAAGAAGTCTTTGGACTAATCCAGACGTACTTTCACTTTTTCCAGAATCTCATAGACCGCAGGACAAATCTCACTGTTTTTAATGGTGAGTTTTTGAATCTTTTTCTGAGCATTCATGTCAGTATGAGGATACTCGGCACATGCTTTGGGCCTGACATCATAGATACTACACATATTGGTTTCCAGATCGAGAAAACTACACGGTACAGACTTTAGCACGTAGTCTTCTTCCTCATCTACCCTTAAATACTGGTGCACAAAATCGGCTTCTTTTAAACCAAGGTGCTTTGAAATTCTTGCTATATCTCTATTAGTGAACAATGGCCCGGTAGTTCTACAGCAGTTAGCGCAGGCCAGACAATCCAAACAACTAAAAACCTCTTCATGGGCTTCATGAAACAGATTATCTACAACAGCATCTTTCTCCCTGTCAAGACGCCTAAACATCTTTTTATAGGACTTCTTAGCTGCTTTAGACTTGGATTTTAAGTGCGTCAGTTCTATCATTAATAAACTCTGATCTCAGAACGTCTATTTAATTGATGGAGTTCTTCAGGACAATCCACCCCATCTCCACAATCGTTGAGTAGTTTGCTTTCACCATAGGCATTCCCTCCCATTCTTTCTGAAGAAATCCCTTTTGATTTAAGGTATCTAAGGACACTGTTAGAACGTTTGCCAGACAGTTTCAGGTTGAATTCTGCACTTGCTCTGGAATCGGCATAAGAGTTGACTTCAATCTTGATATCCTTGTTACTTTTCAATTCTTTAATTAAGTCGTCAAGAATTGCTCTGGATTTAGCACTTAAATACGAACTTCCTTTTGCATAATAGATGGTAGGCACTTCCTTAGAGAAATTCTCTAATGTCATATTTTCGTACTCCATTTCTGTCAGGTCGATTTTCCCGGCGAGACCAAGTGGCGTATATACAAAGAAGTCCTTTTTATCCTTATCCAGAATGGCAATTTGTGTTCCTTCCCTGTTCATGACAATCATTTGGATGTCATCTCCCATTTCCAAATTACCTTCAGCTAACTGAAACATATATGAATCAGTTAAAGGCAAAGTATTCAACCTGAAGAAGCCTTTCTCATCAGATTTCGTTTCCATCACCAGATTCCCGTCTTTATCATAAACCAGGAAATCAAGTCCATCTCCAAACTTCTGATCTTTTTGTTTGTGTACAAATCTTCCAAAAACAGTTCCTTTGATGTCCTCAAACAAATCCACGTCCTCTGTTTCCATCAACTCAAGGTTTCCGGCGTATTTCTGCTGTAATTTCTTGAAGACGAAATCTCCTTGTCCATCCATTCTCAGCATGGCGGTGATGTTATCATCTTTATTGAAGATAAGAAGTGTGAGATTGTCATCCAGCTCTTCCATTCTAACCAGGAAGTTCTCATTAGCAGGCAGGTTCTTAAATTCAAAATTACCGTACTCATCAGTGGTTGTTGTAAACTGAATGTCGCCATTTTCATCTACCAACAAGACCTTCATATTAGAGGCAAATTTTGTTGGCAAGTGCTCATAGATGAACTGACCATCCAGAGTTCCCAGATTATCGTCCAGGTCTTCTGGATCCATTAAGGTCATAGTACCAACGTCTCCGGCAGGTAATCTCTTATACAGGAACTCTCCTTTGGAATCGCTTAATAATGTGGCAACCGTCTCTCCATTTAGGTTATAAATAACCAGTTCCAGATCTTCTTCACCTTCAACTTTGATGCGATACTCTCCATTCTGTCCCAGATTCTTAAAAATGAACTCGCCATTTTCATTGGTTTCCGTATCCATCACCAAATTACCTTCTTCATCGTACAGCATTACCTTCATACCTTCTACATGGCCATCCAGGTTTCTGTAGTTGAATTTACCAGCCAGGAAGTCTGATTCTATGGTAACGGTTTCATTTACCTTAAACATGTAGATGTCATCCTTTCCGGCGCCATTGGCTCTGTTTGACGAGAAGTACCCTACATTGTCGCTTTTGAAGATTAGGCCAAAATCGTCCTCTGGAGAGTTGATTGGTTCTCCCAGCTTTTCTGCTGTTTTGAATACGTTTTCTTCCATTTCTGATTTGAAAATATCCAAACCTCCGGAAGATTCTTTTCTGTTAGACGAGAAGTACAGTACCTCATTGTGGTAACTTGGGAATACTTCATTTGATTCTGAGTTGATTTCAGGTCCAAGATTTTTAGGATCGGCCCAATTGGTTCCGTCAAAACTTGACACATAAATATCGTCTCCTCCATGTCCGCCAGGCATACTGGAAGAAAAGTACAAGGTCTTACCATCCTTACTCAGTGAAGGATGTCCATACGAATACTTAACATCTACAAAAGGAATGAGTTCTGGTTTTGTCCATTTCCCTCCTTCAAATTTGGAGAAAAAC
This sequence comes from Parvicellaceae bacterium, assembly GCA_965230535.1. Lineage (GTDB taxonomy): Bacteria > Bacteroidota > Bacteroidia > Flavobacteriales_D > JAUILH01 > JAUILH01. Next base: position 694,903 of record OZ246010.1, read on the forward strand.
AAAGCTGGTTTATGGACTTTTACTTTATCCTGATCTTTGATTTGCTTTCTTGTAACCTGAGTAAACACAGCCATATTTCCATCTTCAGAAAAGGCTATTGGCCCTGTGTGACTCATTGAAGTGAACAGGTTCTCAAATAGCTTGGGTTTAGAAAATTCCAAAGAATCTGCAGAATAAGACTTCACATCTACGATGAACAAATTTAGATGTGGATGCTTTTTCCACATTTGTTCACCAACATTTATCATGTTGTACTCTCTATCTGATGTAAATACAAGTTGATCCTTATAAATTGCCGGAGAAAACTCCAGTAATTCAGAGTTCAATCCTGGTAGTTCCTTCACTTCATAAGATATTTCAACCGTACGAGTTTCATTCAAGATACTCGGCTGACCGTCGGATGGTCCGGCAGTTAAAATACTCAGCAATGTTAATAAACCTATCATACTCCTCATAAGGCAAGCGCCAATTTACATATATCTAGGTGAAATGTCCTTATCCTTGCGCATAAGAAAATCAAATCCAATAAAAAGTTCGTGCGAACCAGAGTTAAACCTTTTCAATCTATTTAGTACAAGATCGTAGCTATAGCCCAATCTCATCCAATCTGTGATGTTATACTCGGTAATGAATGTTAATGCAGATCCATGTCTGTACGACATCCCAAACCAGAATACTTTTTTGAAAAGGAAGCTCATGTTGACATCAACGTTCAAAGGTGCTCCCTGCACATATTTTGCCATGATACTTGGCTTAAATACAAAATTGTCATTCACCTCAATTGCCAATCCGGAAGCCAGCATATAGTGCTGATCAAACACAATGTTTGCATTTAAGGTGTCATTTACAGAATGATCAAAAGTATTGGTTCCGATATGTGTGGTTGATAATCCTGCAAAGAACTTCTGAGTGTAGTAGTACATCCCAAAATCAAAACTTGGACCTCCCTCGGTTATAGCACCAATGTTGCTGTAATTATCGGGTTGATTGTAGTTAAGTTTATTATAATCGAAAGTGGAAGAAATCAATCCGCCTCTTAAGCCAAATGCCAGTTTCCCTTTAGATAACTTTAAATGGTAAGCACCTGTTAAGAAGGCTCCATTTGTAGATGTTGGTCCCAATTCATCATGAATGATATTAAATCCACCAGCTAAACCTGAAGCTTTAATTGGTCCGTGAATGGCAACAGAACCTGTAAAAGGCGCACCATCTAATCCGGCCCATTGCTGACGGCCCAAAATGACCGCACTAAGCGCATCTCTACTTCCAGCATAAGCAGGGTTTATTGCAAATGGATTAAACATATACTGACTGTATATGGCGTCTTGCTGTGCGTAACCTCTGGATAGAGGAAACAACAGAAAAACCATACATATATATAAGTAGTATCTCTTCATTACCTTGTTATTTGGACCCATCCTGTTTGACTCAAATTAATCTCCGGAAACTCTATCACGTAAAAATAGGTCCCATCCGTTACCGCTTGTCCAGCTCCGCCATTTACTGCACCTCCTGTATTGCCTGGGTCCCAGACAACTGTGCTATTATCGTAATTGGTAAAGTGCTCAATTTGGTCTCCCCAACGGTTGTAAATATAAACTTCATTTATTGGATTGTCAACAACAGCCTGAATGATCCATTGGTCGTTAATTCCGTCTCCATCCGGCGAGAAGGCATTGGCAACTTCCAAACCGCAATCTCCATTTTCATTTATGGTTACCAAAACAGAGTCTCTGAATAAACATCCGTTGTCATCTAATTTTGCCGTAAAATATGTCTGAGTGGCTGAAGGCAAAGCATTTGTATTGGCTGAAAACTCATCTGCAATTCCTGGGTGCGTATCCCATGAGAAAAGACCACTTCCTGAGAATGACGCTGTAATTGCGGCACTGTCTCCCGGACAAACAACAACATCTGGTCCCATGGATAAGGTATTATTGACCACTACAATCTGTAATGAATCAGGAATAGAGTAACAGAAGCTTCCGCTTGTCTGCTGATCTGCCACATAAACCCAGTCTCCGGTTGTAACGCCTCCAGGTAAAGTGATACTGGAACCTGTCCCTACACTACCACTCCAAATGTTATTTACGAACCACTTAGCATTGGAAGAAGCATTACTCGTTAGCACATCTACTCCTTCACAGAATGGATTTGTTGAAGTAATGTTTGGTTGAGCAGGTCCGTTAAACCCAACAGTAACGGTAGAATCATGTCTACATCCATTGGCGTCAATTATTGAGGTCTGATAGATGTTTGGTGTTAATTGGTTAAATGATGACAGAGTTTGCCAATTCGCACCATTATCGTCACTAAAGTCATAGGTCCCAAGTCCTGTTCCTCCCGCCATATTCATGAACTCTATGGATCCAAGGTTTGGCAAACAGACATCTGTAGGAACCAGGTTATATGTAATTGGATCAGGCTCTACAACATTGTGCGTATCCAGAACAGATATACATCCGTTGGCATCTTCTATCTGAATGTAATATTCGCCATCCGGAAGGTTTAAAGACACACTGGATGCAGTAATTGATGCTGTAGTAAAATTAGAATTGTCTGTGGTGTAATCATATGGCATAGTACCACCGAAGAAGTTGATTTGAACTACTCCTAATGAATCGTGACAAAGTGGTTGCGTGATATTCACTGTATGGCTCACAGATAATCCAGGACTTAAAGCAACTGTATCTGTCACAGACTCGCATCCGCTTACCAAATCTTTGATTACTAAGTAATAATCTCCTACTCCTAAGCTTGAAAAACCAGCTCCTGTCTGAAATGAATTTCCTTCATTGATACTGTATTCGTAAGTTCCCGATCCACCCGTTCCGGCAATCGTAATACTTCCGTTGGTAAAGCCCAGACAGCTAGGGTCGACCAATGAAGTTGAAGCCTGATCTACAACAGGGTTTGTGGCCGCAGTAACAATAATCTGATCGGTGTTCTGACATCCTGTGGTTCCATTGGTTCCTGTCACTGTATAAGTATTACTTGCCAAAACTGAAAATTGAACGCCATCTGTAATTCCACCAGTCCAGGAGTAACTATCTGCTCCTGCTCCCGATAAAGTCAGGTTACTGCCCTCACACACTGTGGTATCGTTTCCGGCAAAAACACTTGGTAATGGGTCAACGGTTACAGTAATTTCTGCAGAATCATTCGGACAAGCCGTTCCGTTATCTATATAGTGGAATGAGTAAGTTCCTGAAGAATAAGCTGCAGGATCAAAGTTCCCGGTACCTGGCACAAAACCAGCAGAACCAAGTGGATCAAACCAGGTTCCTCCGGCATTACCAGTAACATAGGCATTTAAATCCACAATGGCATGGTCGTTACAAAACGACTGAGCGTCATCCAATCCAGCATCTGGAACTGCCTCAATGGTTAATTGGAAAGAATCAACCGGAACCGGGCAACCACCTGTTGCCGTTAAATAGATCCATATTGAAGTTCCTGCCTCACTTCCTGAAGGTGTATAAACTGCATTCATAACGGAAGCGTTTGGCGAGAATGTCCCTGTTCCCCCACTCCATGTAGCAGAAGGAATATTTGTCAGCGTTCCATTTAAGGTATAAGATCCTGATGCACAAATTGTCGTATCCGGTCCTGCTTCAGTACTTGAAGGCCCAGGTTGATTTATAGTATGCGGGCCTGATGAAGCGGTACAACCATTGTTATCGGTTACAATAATTGAATAAGATCCTGCAGGCACTCCTGATAAGTTCAGAGCATCATCATTATCTCCCACACCATCGTTATCCCAATCATAATTGTATGTTGGTCCTGTTCCTCCAAAAATTATTACAGCAATTTCACCATCTGTTGCACCAGGACAAGATGCATCATTGATATAATCAAGACTTATACTAAGAGCTGAAGCTGGTTGAGTAACTGTATAACTATCACCATTGGTACATCCATTGTCATCGGACACAGTTACATTATAAGTATTTGCCGGAAGCGAGTTGTAAGTTTGATTGGTTCCCAAGCCCGGAGTCCAGCTATAACTATAAGATCCTGTTCCTCCAGTAGGATTTGCTGTGACGGTTCCTGTGCTTGCTCCAAAACAGTTAACATTGGTTCCTGAAGCATTGGCCCATAGTGCAGCAGGCTCTGTAACGGTGACATTCTGACTTGCGGTCATACAACCATTGGCATCTGTTACTACAATGGCATAAATTCCTGCTCCAAATCCAGATTCTGTATGGCTTCCCGTAGATGTATTTTGAAGATTTCCCCCATTATAAGTTATATCCCAAGGACCTGTTCCTCCAGTTATATTAGTCGTAATGTCTCCATTACTTGAACCGTTACAGCTCACGTCTTCTCCATTATAATTACTCGTTACTGAAGATGCCTGACTTAGGTTTGCAGGTTCATTAACAATCAAGCCTCCTAATGTATCTGCACACCCATTGTCATCTATTGCGATTACCTGATAGGTTCCTCCGTTTAAGTTTATGACGTCTTCAAGATCGTCATTATCTCCGGTTCCATCATTATCCCAATCGAACGTATAAAGTGGTCCCGATCCTGGGGTTCCTCCTGAAACACTGATATTAATGCCCCCATTTCCGTTTCCATTACAATCGACATCATTGGTACCATCGTGAGTCACAGAGACTGGTGTGCCAGGCTCAATGATTGTATAGGTTGCAGTATCAACACAACCTGCGTTATCTGTTACAATCAGGTCAAAGTTTCCTGCTTCAAGGTTGGTGACGTTCTGAGTAGTGGCAAAACTAACAGTAGCTTCCTGCCAATCAAAAGTCAATGGTCCTACACCACCTGTGATATTCACATTAATGGTACCATCATCTCCACCAAAACAATTCACATCCGTTTTTGCAAACAATGAAGACGTTGGTCCGTCCACAACCTGTATATGGTTAGAGAATTCTGAAGTGCTTTTACTGGCTGAACCGTATGAAATAATACAAGAAACGTAATCTCCAACTGGGACATCCGGAATGGTAAAACTTTGCACATGTGATGAAGGATATGGCGCTGACGAGATCAAAGCCAATAATGTATTCCCTTCTCCATTACCATTCGCATTCTGACTGCCGTTCGGAATTCTGAAAAATTCGACCTGTGCCTCATTTCCTATCGCATTGTTAAATTGAACTTTAACATTAAGTGAACCATCACATCTGCTGGCCCCAAGCAATGTAGGTCTTGGTACGTTGTTATTCGCAACACCATTCAATGTGATACCTTCAGCTGCACCACCGTTGTCATATATCACAGTATTCTCGATTAGATTATCAACCGTGGTGACGTCATCTATGCTTACACCTTCTGCTCCATTACTATAAATACTGTCATTTACTATAAAACAATTGCCTGTACCTCCTGACAAGTCCAAGCCATGATCTCCAGAATTGGCAATCACAACATTCTGACCAACTCCAAAACCTCCAATATTAACACTGGCACAACCAGTTAGCGAAATTCCACTACCACCATTTCCAACAGCTCCTCCGGTAACATTTCGCCCGAGTACCGCATGAGGGATACTGACAGATGTTGTACTGATTGCTCGAATCCCATGAGAGTTAGACCCGGCAATAAATACATCTCCTCCGGCATCTCCAATGGTTATAAGGTTTGAGGTTTCGACATCTATTCCTATTTGATTTGAATATCCCGTTTGAACCTGTCCGGTTGTATCGAGTCCAAGTACAGCATTTTGAATATTAATATTAGATCCATTCAGAATTTTGATTCCGGATACCGGACTACCACAGATAAAATTAAGATCGTTTGGCAGAAGTCCCACATTGATGGCATCTGCATTATCGAGATTGATTCCAATTTGATTTGGAACTGCAGTAAAATCAGTATTCATTCCAATGTAATTGGCAATAATATCCTGTGTGGTTGTAGTAGAAAGAATGTGAATCCCTGCTCCTGTGTTACCTCCGTTACTACCTGAACAGAAATAGTTCTGGAATCCGGATGCCCCTATTTTACTGGTGGCTGTTGCCCCATTTATTTCAATACCGGTTTCTATCGGCATTGAACCAGTCCCCCAGGCATCCAAGCCAAATTTATTGTTCTCAAAAGTAATTGCTGAAAACTGTGTGACGATGGCACCTTTTCTCAAACCACCAAAAGTGTTGTTGTTCACGAAAGCAAAACCACCATTAAAGAATCCGACACCAATGTTTCCACTTCCACTATTTGCATCCGATACGCCTGTTCCGTCCAGACCAAAAATATTACCCTCGATCACTGTTCCTGCAAACCCTGAACCCTCAACGTATACATGTGGTCGCGCAGCACCATTTAGTCCACCAAAAACATTTCGTTGATAGGCATGTTCACCACCGATCATGCAATAATCGTTTCTAATTACAATACTGGTATCACAATATTTGTTATTGTCATTTCCTAAATCTCCCAGTCCAAAATGACACCCAAAAACATCTGTTGAAGACAATGACTGTGAGTTATTGATATTGATTCCAACAGTAGTTTCTCCAATGGCCAGTCCACTAAATTTTGTATTTCCGGCAGAATAGACATTGATGGCATTCTGAAAACCTGAAGGTCCTTCTATAAGTACATTGGTAATGGCGTGCACAACCGGAAACGTACCGTCTGTTGGACCTGGAACACGACTTAAATGAAGCGTAAAACCATCTATTGACAAATCATCTGTGTTGGTTAAAACATTCAATGGAGCCGTGATATTAATTGGTGTTGCACCAGCATAATCAAAATCTATGAGGTATGGCCCCTGTGTAGCTGAATTAACTGCATTGAGCTGGTATGGTAAACTTCCAAAACCTGAAGCATTTGTATTGACAACAGTATATCGTGAATTCTCCACAGCTCCTATATCCTGATACATGCTACTAAAGAATTGTGTTTCTGAGGGTCCACGACGAATATCTTCCGCATCCGGAGCAGATGTATTGTAGGTTACTCTATCCAATGCCGTACTGCTAAAGTTGGTAACCGGAATCCATTCCAAACCATATCCATCGGTAATTACACCGCCTGATCTTAACCCAAAAATGTTCGTTGGATAAGCTCCTACACTATTATTATAACCACCAAAAATGACTGCATTGAGGTTAGCAGGAGAGTCAATCATCATACAATCTGTGATATCACCTCCATTCATCATACCAGCCGCCGCTGCAGTAGCTCCGATTGCTTCTGTACCTGCACTTGCCATACACGTAGAATCAAACAGACAACCACTAATTTTCGCAAAGTTTGTGATCCCCTCAAGATAAATTCCTCCTCCGGCTGAAGTTATGGACCTTGTTTGAAAAAACGTACACCTGTTTACTTCTATATCTGCCACAGACCAAATAGCTCCTCCAGGGCCATTGGTAGCCTGACAATTATGAAAACTGCAAAAAATCGTTTGTAACTCTCCTTCATTATAAATAGCTCCTCCTCTATCGGCATTATTTGAAGAAAAGCTACAGTGGTATAAGTTTAGTCCACCTTTATTGTTGATGGCTCCTCCTGTTGCACCTCCGGTAATATTGTTGTTATCAAAATGACATTTTGAGATGTTTATGTTCCCCGTTCCCCCTTGTATCAAAAGGAATCCTGCAGAACCAGTCTTACCACTGAACCTAAGTCCTGTAATGTTGATATTGTCGGCATTGATCTCCATTGCAAACCCTGTACCCGGTGCACTTGATGCATTGATGTTAAAATGAATAGGTGCGGGTCCGATAATGTTGAGTGAAGGTGTGTTAATCACAAGGGGGCTTGCCAAAAGAAGTTCCCCGGAATACTCTATACGAATTGTGCTACCTGAAGTGGCAAGTCCCAAAGCTTCTCTTAAAGAACCGGGACCAGAATCATTACTGTTCGTAACGATCAAATCCATACCAAAAGAAGTCAATGAGCAGGTAACAAAAGCAAATAAGGTAAATAGTCTTTTCATAAGTAAGTAAAAGCGTTCATCGATAGAATTACGCAATTCATCTTAGTAAAAGTACGGTTTTTCTGCTAAAATCAGATGTCATCTGACGAATCATCCTGAATAGCTGATCAACTTCATATTTGTACTGCTTTTATTTAGCGAATTGAAGGTTGAAAAGGTGGGCATAATGGCCATCTTGCTCTAACAGAGACTGGTGGGTGCCTTCTTCTATGATTTTACCTGCTTCCATAACATAAATTCGATCTGCATTTTGAATGGTAGCCAGTCTGTGTGCAATGATGACAGAAGTTCGTCCTTTGGTAAGTTTCTTAGTCGCTTCCTGGATCAAAATTTCCGATTCAGTATCAATTGAAGACGTGGCCTCATCCAGAATCAATACAGAAGGATTGTATACATAGGCCCTAATGAAGGAGAGCAACTGTCTTTGACCAACTGATAACATCCCTCCTCTTTCCCGAACATTGAAATCGTACCCTTCGGGTAATTGAGTGATAAAATCATGAGCACCAATCACTTTTGATGCCTCCACTATCTCCTCTCTGGTAATCTCACTGTTCTTTAAACTGATGTTGTTATGGATCGTGTCTGAGAAGAGGAAAACATCTTGTGGAACCAGTGCAATATGCTGACGTAATGACTCCAGTTCATAGTCTTCAATTCGGTGGCCGTCGACCAAAATGTCACCTTTCTGATGTTCATAGAATCTGGACAATAAGCTGATGATCGTGGATTTCCCCGCTCCGGTTGCCCCAACAAAAGCAATGGTTTCTCCGGCTTTTACATGAAAATCAATTCCATTTAAAACATACTCTGGCTCGTTATAAGCAAAATGAACGTCTTTGAAATCTATATCTCCTCGAATCGCTTCAGGTACAATGGTTCCTTCATCCTGAACCAAAGCATCTTCATCCAGTACTTTAAAGACCCTTTCGGCACGAACCATACCTCTTTGCAGGACATTAAATTTATCTGCCAACTGCCTGATTGGACGGAAAAGCTGTGAAATCCACATCACAAACATGAAGATCTCACCTACCGAGTTTTTGTCAAGATTGGACGGATCAATTGTATAAAGACTATACACGATTACTATGGCAATGGCCAAAGAACTTAAGAACTCTACAAAAGGCAGGAAGATTGAAAAGGCCCAAACCGCTTTAATATGAGCCGCTCTGTGATCTGCATTGAGTTCTTTAAACTTTTCTTTCTCAATTTTTTCCCGATTGAAAATCTGCACTATGCTCATTCCGGTGATGTGCTCCTGAACAAAGGTGTTGATCTTATTCACCATAGTTCTTTCCTGCTGAAATGCCTTTTTCATGGCCTTTGCAAAAATTTTGGTGGCGATAAACATGATTGGCAATGGTACCAATACCAATAAAGACAGCTCCCAATTGATGGTAAACATGAAAATAAGAATCATCAAAATCCTTAGAAGATCAGCTGTAAGTGTGATGATTCCCTGAGAAAATATATCAGCAATGGCTTCAATATCGGACACCACTCTCGTCACCAAAGCACCAATCGGGTTCTTATCAAAATAAGACAAACGAAATGAGGTGATTTTACGATAAGTCTTGGCTCTTAAATCTCTAATAATTGATTGTCCCAGCCATGTAGAAATGTAAGTTCTTAAGAACTGAACGATCCCTTCAAAGAAAAGGATACCAACCATGACAATCACCCAAAAACGAAAACCTGTTTTAGGATCAGAGCTGACATTGGCATCTGTCCAGTCTTTGATAACAGAAGACGTTTCCTGGATATAGGCATTGACCAATTCACCAATGATGGCCGGACGAACCACAGAAATCAAGCCCAGAAGTGTCAGAATTACGGCAGAATAGAACGCAAGACGATATGGACGCATATATTTTAAAATGCGCTTAAATACAGCCATATTGTTCGTACTCTTCTTCTTACTCATCTACAAAAGGGTATTTAATATTTGTGAGAAAAAGTGCATGTCCCGGTACTGACCTTCCTGCTTCAGACCTGTCTTTCGCCTCAATGACTTTTTTCAAATCCTCATTGCTCATTTTACCAGCCCCTACTTCCAATAATGTTCCCACCACTGCACGGACCATATTTCTCAGGAATCTGTTTGCACTGATTTCAAAGGTCCAAAGCCCTTCCCTATTTGTCCACTGAGCATGGTAAACGTCACAATTGTTATTCAATGTATCGGTATGAACTTTTGAAAATGAGGTAAAATCCTGCTGACCGATTAACAATTTTGCGGCTTCATTCATTTTCTCAAAATCAAGTTCGTGCCGAATCAGGTAAGTGAAATGTCTTTGAAAGGGGTTGGCAGATTGCAGTACTTTATACTGATAAGTTCTTGAGCTGGCATCAAACCTGGCATGTTGGTCGTTCTTAACCTCAAAATGACGTTTTGAGACAATGTCATCCGGCAAAACGGCATTCAAACGAAAAGCAAAATCATCTTTCACTTCTTTTTCTGTATCGAAATGAAGAAAGTATTGAGATGCATGTACGCCTGTATCTGTGCGACCACAACCAACAACGTTGATTGAGTCATCCTGCAAAATCTTAAAAACAGCTTCATTCACTGTTTGCTGGACACTTGTGGCGTTTGGCTGAATCTGCCAGCCATGGTAATCGGAACCATTATATGCTATTTCCACAAAATATCTCTTCAAAGCACGTCAAAATTACTATTAATTTTGTTGCCATGAAGCGGATTGGTTTGATATCGGACACCCATGGTTATTTCGATCCAAAACTTGAGAAATATTTCAAGGATTGCGATGAAATTTGGCACGCCGGAGACATTGGTTCTTTGGATGTTACGGACCGTTTAGCTGAGATTGCTCCGGTAAAAGCTGTTTATGGAAATATTGACAACCACATCATCCGTGCAGAGTTTCCCAAAAACTTAAGATTCAATTGTGAGGGAAAGGACGTTTGGATTACCCACATTGGCGGCAAACCTTATGTTTACAATCAGTTTACGAGACCAACCATGCAAACGAATCCTCCGGACATTTTTATCTGTGGACACTCACATATCTTATTGGTTCAATATGATAAACGGGCCAATTGTCTTTGCCTAAATCCGGGAGCAGCTGGAAAAAAAGGATTTCACAAAGTCCAAACCGTTCTAAGGTTTACCATAGATCAAGGCAACATCAAAGACATGGAAGCCATAGAACTGGGGCCAATGCCTATCTGATTCTGTCTACAGATTTTAGCAAGTTAATGTCCTTCTTAACATGCATGTTTGCCAGGAAGATGAAAGCCGCTGCCACCACAGGCATAAACATTCCAACACCATATGCCTTTTGGAAAGCATCATCTTTAGCGTTTAGATTTTCAATCAGAACAGACTGTCCAAAATCAACGATAAAAATCAGACCAACAAAAACGGCCAGGAATAGTAAAAACAAGAATCTTCCCAATCTCAGCTGACGTGTTCTTTTCTTATAGCTTAACATGGCAAAAAGTACCAGTCCTATTCCGGCCAAAAGCATAGCCAAACCTCCGGTAAAGAACATATCCAAACCTTTATCTTCAATCATTTGATCCATCAAAAGTTCATAGTTCTCAAGTTGCTCATCTTCTCCATTCATCTCCGCATCAACACCATTTACTCCAACAATAAAATCAAGGGTATCTTCTCCTTTTTCGGCAGTATAAGATGCAATTGATAAAAAGCTCATACACAACAAGGCAATAATGGCCAAACTGTAATAAATAGACTGTATTCTCTGAAACATATGATTCTTATTTTGGGGCAAATATAGTTAACAAACCGGCCTAATTTTGTTCAACATAAGATTTTTCAAAAGATTTTGGCTCGATTAATGATTAGCTAAAAAATTATAGTATGTTTGTGTAACAATTCTAAAGCGCTGATCATTCTGATCCGCTTTTTAAGCTTTGATTTATCGAATAACATCTATTTCAATACTCAAAAATTATTCTAATTAAATAACCTTATATGTACGACATTCTAGCATTGAATGAAAAAAAGCTCGAAGATTTAAAGGATATCGCTAAAGAGCTCAACATCAAAAAAATTGCAAGCTTGAAGAAACAAGATTTAATCTACAGAATTCTTGACGAACAAGCCATTAACCCTAAGGCCACAGCGCCTAAAAAAGAAGCCGCTCCAAAGAAAGAAGCTGCCCCAAAAAAGGAATCTGCTCCTAAAAAAGACTTAAACAAAAAGGCCGAAAACAAACCGTCTAACAACGAAAAAGACGCCAAATCTGAAGGTGAAAAGGGTGAAAAACCAAGAAGACCAAGAAGAGAGCGTTTCAATAAGAACAAACAAAATTCTAACTCTGGTGAGGAAAAATCTTCAGAGGATAAAACAGACGACAAAAAGGCCAAGTCGGACAACAATAAAAACGAGTCTGACAATCAGCACAAAAACAACAGAAAAGACAATAAGTGGGATAAAAAACGTGAGCCAAGAGAAAAGAAATCTGCTGCTGAACAGTACGGATATAACTTTGACGGTATCATCGTTTCTGAAGGTGTATTGGAAATCATGCCTGATGGCTATGGCTTCTTAAGATCATCTGATTATAACTACCTGTCATCTCCGGATGATGTTTACGTATCTCAATCTCAAATTAAATTGTTTGGATTAAAAACTGGAGATACTGTAGAAGGTGCTGTTCGTCCGCCAAAAGAGGGTGAAAAGTACTTCCCTTTGATTCGCGTAGATAAAATTAACGGTAGAAATCCTGATTTCATTAGAGACAGAGTACCTTTCCAGTACTTAACACCATTGTTCCCGGATGAGAAATTCAAATTGACCGGACACGCAAATGAATCTATGTCGACCAGAATTATGGACCTCTTCTCTCCTATTGGGAAAGGACAAAGGGGAATGATTGTAGCACAACCTAAAACTGGTAAAACGGTATTATTGAAGGAAGTGGCCAACGCCATTGCTGCCAATCACCCGGAAGTTTATTTGATCGTATTGTTAATCGATGAACGTCCTGAAGAAGTTACCGATATGGCAAGAAGCGTGAATGCAGAAGTTATTGCATCTACGTTTGATGAGCCGGCAGAAAGACACGTAAAAGTTGCAAACCTTGTTTTGGAGAAAGCAAAAAGAATGACAGAATGTGGTCATGACGTTTGTATCCTTCTGGATTCTATTACAAGATTGGCCAGAGCATACAATACGGTGTCTCCTGCTTCAGGTAAAGTATTGTCTGGTGGTGTGGATGCCAACGCACTTCACAAGCCAAAAAGATTCTTTGGAGCTGCCCGTAAAATTGAAAACGGAGGTTCATTGTCGATCCTGGCTACTGCCTTAACCGAAACTGGTTCTAAGATGGATGAAGTGATCTTTGAGGAATTCAAAGGAACTGGTAACATGGAATTACAATTGGATAGAAAGATCTCAAACAGACGTATTTTCCCGGCCATCGATATTCTAACTTCTGGTACAAGACGTGAAGATTTGTTGATGAGCAAAGAAGCTCTGCAGAGAATTTGGATCCTAAGAAAGCACTTGGCTGACATGAACCCGGTTGAAGCGATGGAATTCATGAAAGAGCGCATGCAGAACACTCAGAGCAATGAGGAGTTCTTAATTTCCATGAACGGATAATTCATAAGAATATGTTTGATACTAAGAGGATTGGTTTAATAATGGGACTAACATGGATCATTGTTAAGCTGATCCTTTTTAATGTTGGAGTAACTGGTGACAATGGCCTTGCGGCTGGCGTTTCCATCAATTTACTTCTTCTAATCGTAGCCATTTTTATATCAGTTAGGGCTGCTCACTTAAAAGACAGAAGGCTCATTTTTCTGGAGAGTGTTAAGTCTGGCATGAAACAAGGTGCTATCTACGCTCTGATTGTAGCAGGATTCATCTATGTTCATTACAATTGGATAGACAAAGATTACCTGGCAGACAAGGTTGAATCCAGAGTGGAACATGAAGCCGAACGAATTCAAGAACAAGGTGGCTGGGAAGAGTTCAAAAAGAAAGCCGATGACGACAGGTTGGAGTCTATGACTAAGGACGATTACCTTGATGACATGCGAGATGCTCAAAAAGGTTTCATCAGCGCACAGTCTGCCATGTTGTTTAGTTTGGTCTCTATGATTTCCGTGTCGTTTATATACAGCCTATTAGTGTCTGTATTCTATCGTAAAGTGTTATTGAAGCATGAGGGGACTTAGAGTTCCTTCACCAACTCATCCAAATTCACGCCTCCAAAATTCCCGGACGTCATGAGCAACAAATTACGCTGTTCCCATTCAAAACGTTTGAGTTCACTGATGATTTCATCAGATTCTGTATAGACTTCAACATTATTGCCCCCAAATGCCTCCAGAACCTCTTCCTTTGAAATTGGATCAAGTTTTTTATGCTTGATAGTTTCCGGATTGAAATACACCAATGCTCTGTCTGCACTGGACATTGCGCCATTATATTCAGACAAAAAAGCTTTATTCAAGCTGCTAAAAGTATGCAGCTCCATACAGGCGATCAACTCCCTTTCGGGATATTGATTCTTCAATGCTTCTGTAGTGGCCTTGAGTTTTGAAGGGCTATGAGCAAAATCTTTGTACATAACAGATGCTGGTCTTTCATCAATCAACTCCAGTCTTCTGGCAGCCCCTCCAAACGTTTGAATGGCTTCATAAAATTGCTTTTCACTCAAACCAAGACAAACGCACACCTGCAAGGCCCCATTCAGATTTTGAAGGTTATGGTCTCCAAAAATTCTGATGGGATAATCGTTGCCGTCTTCCTGAAGAACAGTTACACCATCTTTGATGTAGTGTGGATGTGTGTTATATGGAATTGCGGTGATGCTGTCGTTGTCCTCAGCCAGATTAGCAAGTGTCTCATCTCCATCAAAATAAATGAGCTGACCATTTGCTTCAATCAACTTAATGAATGTTCTGAATTGATCGACATAGATCTCCCAGGTTGGAAACACATTGATATGATCCCAGGCTATCCCTGTTACCAAAGCAATATTGGGGTGGTACAAATGAAATTTAGGTCTGCGATCGATTGGTGACGACAAATATTCATCCCCTTCTAAAACGGCAACCTTGGCAGTCTCACTCAATCTCACCATACAGTCAAAACCATCGAGTTGAGCACCTACCATGTAATCGTTTTCAATATTGTGGTAATTCAGCACATGTAGAATCATAGCAGTGGTAGATGTCTTACCATGACTTCCTCCAATTACCACTCTTGTTTTGTCCTTGGTCTGCTCGTAGATATACTCAGGGTAAGAAAAAATCTTAAGTCCGAGTTCCTGAGCCTTCTTCAATTCGGGATTATCTTCCCTCGCGTGCATTCCCAGAATGACGGCATCAATACTTGCATCAATTTTAATGTCGTTCCACCCCATTTCTTTAGGCAGAAGGCCGTGTCTTTCAAGTCTGGATTTACTTGGATCAAAGATCTGATCGTCTGATCCGGAAACTTCATAGCCCTTCAAATGCAATGCGATTGCCAGGTTGTGCATAGCTGCTCCACCTATGGCGATAAAATGTACCTTCATAGTGTTAAGATACAGCAGCTTTTATTTACTATTTATAAATGAAAAAAGAGTTTCCAAGGGTGACTTGTGAACTAAACTATATAAACAAAAACGCCCGCTTCCATATGGAGACGGGCGTTGCCTTTTTACGTAAAACTAATACCAATGAAGCCTACTTAAGCTCCAGGATGAAATCTTCTCTCTTCTTACGAACCTTTGGAAGCTTAGAGTAAACATCTTCTTCAGATCTGTATCCAATAGGCAAGATCACTGCCGGCATTAGGTTTTCAGACTCTAGCCCTAATATTTTTTGGTATTCTGCTGCTTCAAAACCTTCCATAGGACAAGTATCTATTTGTTTCTCTGCTGCCGCAGCAATCACGGTTCCTAAGGCAATGTATGCCTGACATCTCGTCCAGATAGCTCTTTGTTCAGCCGACATAGATCCGATATAGGTTTTCATAGATTGTGCATATCCCGCCATAGATTCTTCGGTAATTCCTCTCACTTCAACAGCTCTTTTAACATACTGATCTACCGTATCTTCGGTCAGGTTAGCATCAGCAGCAAAAATCAAAACATGAGATGCATCCTTCACCTGTGGTTGTCCATAAGCATGGTTTGCTAATTTTGACTTTAGCTCCCCTTCTTCTACCACCACAACTTTTAAAGCCTGGAAACCTCCGGAAGTTGGTGCCAGATTGGCGGCATTCAATAAGTCTTCAAGATCTTCCTGACTTACTTTTTTTTCAGGATCAAACTGTTTGATTGATGATCTCCATTCTAGTGCATTTATAACATTCATTGTTCTATTTTTTAGTTATTCGATTAATTTATATTCCTAGTAATTATTTTACATGTTAAATATTTATTCAAATTTTTTTAATCCCTCAGTTTATCCAAAACTTCATTGAATATTCTGGCCTCATCATCTGTTAGTCTATCAACCGTATGAGCTTTCTCAAAACCTTTGTCCTTATCCATTTCCTTCAATAAAGCCAGACCGTCCTTGCTGATTTCAAGAAACACCACTCTTCTATCGTGATCACATCTTCTTCTGCTAATCAGGTTCTTTGCTACCAGTTTGTCTGATAATCTTGTCAGATTAGGTGCTTTATCAATCATGCGATCCTTGACAACATTTACAGTCAATTCTCCCTTCGCGCCTCTTAGAATCCTCAGTACATTAAACTGCTGCATTGAAATTCCATAAGGCTTTACCAAATTTGAATACTTATTGTAAAAGTGATTGGACGTATAGATCAAATTCGCCATAAGCCTCTGCTTATCGTTCTCAAAATTTCCATTTATTTCTTCGTCTATTGTCGCCATGATCAACTTTCTGAAACAAATGTATGTAAATTTATTTTACATGGAAACTATTTCCGTGTTTTATTTTAAAGTCGAACTGGATTTATTGATTAATTTCGTTCTGAAATTATGGTTACAGTAGCTCAATATGGACTTTTGATTATCCTTTCAGCAATACTCGTATTTCACATTTGTATTGTATTTAAGCTCATCCCCTATTCTATAGTTTGGGGCGGGAGATTAAAAACCGACAAGGATATGTATCGATTTGAAATTGTTTCCATTCTTGTCAACACCATTTTTCTGGCGGTGATATTGATTCAGGCTGAGATCTGGTCTCCCAATATTTCAAAAACAGTGATTACCGTGGGACTTTGGGTCATGGCGGCTTTATTTCTTCTGAATACATTTGGGAATCTGGCTTCAAAAAACAGGTTTGAGAAATTGTTCTTCACTCCGTTGACAATTATACTCTGTGCTTTCTCGCTTATTCTTGCTTTGAATACTTAGGCATTTTCTGCCGCCAACCAGGCTGTGGTCCAGGCTGCCTGAAAATTAAAGCCACCTGTGAGTGCATCAATGTTCAGCATCTCACCTCCGAAATACAGTCCCGGAATTTGTTTACACTCCATAGTTCTGAAGTCCACTTCCTTCAAATCTATTCCTCCAGCTGTGACAAACTCGTCTTTATTGGTGCTCTTTCCTTTGACTTCAAGTTCACATGTGCAAATTATACTTGCCAGTTTGTTGAGATGTTTGTTCGATAAATCGGCCAACTTCATTTGTTCAGTAATCCCACACAACAGGAGCATTCTATGCCATAAACGTTTGGGGATATCAAACTCTCTTAGTCCCGACACCAACTGCTTGGCAGAGTTTTCTCTCAGGTCTTTCAGAGTGTTCAGGAGATCTTCAAAATCGTAATTGAAATTCCAATTAAGCCTGATCTTGAACTGATAATCCCGTTCCGCCAGCCAGGTAGCAGCTACGGAGGACAATTTCAAAATTCCAGGCCCACTCAAGCCCCAATGTGTGATCAATACCGGTCCAATCTCCTCAAATTTGGTCCCAGCCAGCTTCACATTCCCCAAAGGAACAGATACACCCTGCAAATCTTTGATTAAATCGTGCTTGATGTTAAAAGTGAACAATGCAGGTACAGGAGAAACAATTCTTAATCCGATAGATTCGAGATGCTGCCAAACACTTTTAGCACCGCCTGTTGCCATAAATACTTTGCTTGATTCAAAATCTCCCTGTGTGGTTTTTAATCTGAACGAATCTTCGTTTTTTCTCAGACTTTCGAGTCCGCAAGACAACTTGACCTCAACATTGTGTGCATGTAATTCCTGCATAAATGTGTCGATAATCGTTTGAGAATCATCTGTAGTAGGAAACATTCTCCCGTCCTCTTCAATTTTCAATTCAACACCTCTTTCCGCGAACCATTGAATGGTATCTCCGGGCTGGAATTTACTAAAGGGGCCTTTAAGTTCCTTATGCCCACGGGGATAGAACTTCACCAATTCCCTTGGGTCGAAACAAGCATGTGTCACATTGCATCTGCCTCCTCCGGAAATCTTCACTTTAGCCAATAACTTGTTTGATTTCTCTATAAGAACCACTTTGGCATCCGGGTGCTTTATTTTATAGTTAATGGCAAAGAAACAACCTGAGGCGCCTCCCCCAACAACCACACAATCATACGTGGGATTCTCAGAAATCATGCGGCAAATTTAAAAGAATGCTGCTTAGATGAATGAATCGGATTTGTTTATTTTAGTAGCAAATTTAAGTCATGACAATACACCCGGTAAACGCAGGAAATTTTAAGTTGGATGGAGGCGCTATGTTTGGCGTGGTACCAAAATCAATATGGAGCAGAACAAATCCGCCAGACAGTAACAACATGTGCTCATGGTCTATGCGCTGCATGTTGGTTGAAGATGGTGATCGGCTAACTTTAATAGATACGGGAATTGGTGACAAACAAAGTGAAAAATTCTTCAGTTATTACTACCTGCATGGAGACGATAGTCTTGAAAAGAGTGTGAATGCGGCTGGTTTTTCTTTTGATGATATCACGGATGTTGTATTGAGCCATTTACATTTCGATCATTGTGGTGGGGCAATTAAACGCAATGCTTCAACAGAACGATTTGAGGCAGTTTTTAAGAATGCAAAATATTGGAGTAACGATCGTCACTGGGATTGGGCTGTTAATCCTAACCCAAGAGAGAAAGCCTCTTTCTTGAAGGAAAACATCTTACCGATCCAGGAATCAGGGCAACTCAATTTCATTGAAAGAACGGGGGATTATACGGAAAACGCACTTCCGGGAATGGATATGTTATTCGTAGACGGACATACAGACAGTATGATGATTCCTCATATCAAGTATAAAGGAAAGACACTTGTTTTTATGGCCGATCTTCTACCAAGTACAGGACACATTCCTTTGCCTTATGTAATGGGCTATGATACCAGACCATTGATTACGCTTGAGGAGAAGAGTCAATTCCTTACCAAAGCTTGTGAAGAAGAGTTTGTGTTATTCCTGGAACATGATGCA
Organism: Parvicellaceae bacterium; assembly: GCA_965230535.1. GTDB lineage: Bacteria > Bacteroidota > Bacteroidia > Flavobacteriales_D > JAUILH01 > JAUILH01. Next base: position 714,212 of record OZ246010.1, read on the forward strand.
GTAAACGAATGTTGCCTGCTTCAAATGACAGAAAAAGGTGTGAGGCTAAAGTCCACTCACAGTTTTAAGGAGATATTTGGGTAAACACTACCTAATCGGAATATTCACCTCCACATTGAAGGTCCACCTATTAAGTTGATCCCTAAAATGCTGATTGACCCAGATATTGGGTCCGAAATACGCCCCAAAGTAGATAAAATAGGCCCCAATTTGTGGTCTGAATTCTACATTGAACTGTTCTCCATTAGTCACAGATGACATTTCAAATCCAAAGTTTACAAACGTGATGGTTAGGTCGGCATTGTACTTCATTAAATGAAGCTTATCCCAAGGATTATAGCCATACTCCAAAGTATGTGATTTGAAAAAGATGGATTTTTCCCATCGAACAAATTTTGCTCCGGCGGTGAAAAAGCCCGCATCCATTTGCTGGTAACCTAACTTGAAGTAACGGTAATTTCCGGAAAACGGATCTTCAAGCGTAATGTCCTTTGGTGGCTCAGTCTGAGCTTTCAAAAAAGTGCTTGTTCCGATAAATATAATTACCAGAACAAAGCACAGTTTTTTATGTAGTAATGATCTTTCTTGTTGCACTCCTTACTTGGACAAAATCTCAAATTCCGTACGTCTGTTTTGCTGGTGTGCTTCCTCTCTCTGACTCTTAGGCAGTTTATAAATATCTGCATCTGAGATAATCAATTGAGTTTCTCCGTATCCGGCTGACTTCAATCTGTCACCAGAAATTCCATGGTCTACAAGATAGTCTACAACAGACTTGGCTCTCTTTTGAGACAGTGTTTTGTTGTAACCGGCATCTCCTCTACTATCTGTATGACCAGATAACTCAATTTTCAAAGTAGGATTGTCGTTCATCAACTTAATTAAACGCTCCAATTCTGTCTTAGATTCTGGTCTCAAGGTAGCTTTATTCAAATCGTAGAAGATATTTCTAAGAACAATTTTAGCTCCAACTTCAACCTTTTTCAAGTCAATGTCTTTCTTATACTCACGATAACCAGAAGCGGCAGGCAACAGGAAGTTCTCAGAATGGAAGAGATAGTCTGCCGACTTCACTGCCATACCGTAGTTCTTACCTGAAGGAAGCGTTACCAGATATTTACCATCTGCTGCATCTGTATTCAGTGTAGATACTACCTGATTGGTTTCATTATCGATGATTTCGATCACAGAAGCCAAAGTTTTCTTGGTCTTCTCGTCTCTCACCACACCTTTTAATACGGCCACATCCGATCTCTGAACCTCAACCTTAGGTACAACAACTTTTTCCTTTACAGGAGAAGCTACACTTGCCAAAAGGTTGTCTTCATTATTCAACAACGGTTCTTTTTCAGGACCTAAGAAAGTGACTTTATAGATGTCTTTTTCTCCAAGACCATCTTCGTGGAATGACACAAAATATCCTTCTCTACCGTTGGCAGACATCACAAAGTTTACATCATCATCTGGTGTACTGATAGGGTATCCAATGTTCTTTGGTTTGCTCCAGTTACCATCTTCTCCCAATACACTGTAGAAAATATCGTATCCACCCATACCATCATGTCCCTGAGAGGAGAAATACATGGTTTTACCATCCGGGTGAATGAATACAGATCTGTCGTTGTATTTGGTGTTTACTGTTGGGCCTAGATTCACACCTTCTTCCCATCTCTCCTTTTCCTCATTCCATGCACTTTTATAGATATCCAATTCACCATGTCCTCCTGGCTTGTTAGATACATAGTATAGAGTTTTACCGTCGTGTGAAATACTTGCAGATGGTTCCCAGTATTTTGTGTTGATGTTTTTACCGATACTCTTCAACTTAGACCAGTGTCCGTCTTTTTGCTGAGTCACAAACAAATCTCCCATCCCTTCATGTCCAAGGTAAATGATGAGCTTTTTACCATCCGGAGACAATCCTGCAGAAGCATCATGGTTAGAGGAGTTGATCTCTTTCCCCATGTTAACAGCTGGTTGCCATTTTCCGTCTTTGTAATCACAGTAATAGACATCCTCAAAGTAGTCACCTGTCTGATCATCCATTTTCTCTCCTGTACTTCCTTCTCTTCTGGATGTAAAGAATATTCTGGACTGATCTGTTGTGATTACCGGTGCGTAGTCTCCATGACTGCTGTTCACATTTTCACCAAGGTTATCGATCCACACACGCACAGGATCGTTATACATTTTCTTACCGGTTTTACATTGCTTGATGTTCTTCTGTACACCGAAGATTTCCTCAGCATGCGTTTTCTGATTCAACGTCTTTCGGTAATACTCATATTCCTGAATGGCTTTATCAAACTTGTATTGAATGTGGTAAGCAGATCCCAGATAAAAGTGAATCATTGGATCAACCGTGTTCTTCAATTTGTATGCCTTTTTGAAAAAATCCAAAGAGTGGTACTTATGGAAACTGTTCATATAACAAATTCCAAGTTTCAGATTTAGATCTGCACTATTCGGGTTAAACTCATAGGCCTTTTCATAAGGCTCAATGGCATCAATGTATTGAGGCACCATGAATTTGTTAGAACGACCTTCAAAATAGGCATCACCTTCTTCCAGTTGTTTCTTAGCGGCTTTAAATTCATCCTTTCTATCCTTGAACAGGTTCTTATCGAAAGGCACGTCTTTTTGTCCCAAAGCGGTGATTGACAAAAAAGAACAAATAACTAAAGTAAATATCGTTTTCATAATCATCGTTTTATTGGTTACAAACTCCTCCTGACAAATAAGCTTCTGCACTGCTCACGCCCATTTCCTGAGCTTTTCTCCAGTCTGCACAAGCACCATCCAAATCTCTTTTCATTTCCTTTCCAATACCTCTGTTCAGGTATGCAAAGGCATAATCAGGATCCAATTCAATGGCTTTATTAAAATCTTTAATGGCATCATCCCATTTTTCTAATTTCAGGTAAGCTGCCCCTCTGTTGTTGTATGCAAAAGCGTAATTCTCTTTGAGTGCAATGGCTTCACTGAAGTCATTCACTGCCTTCATGTATTTTTCCTGATCGTAATAAGCACGCCCCCTGTTGTTGTAAGCCACATGATATTTCTTATCCAGCCTGATTGCATTGGTGTACTCCTGAATGGCCTCACTATGCTTTTTCATGGCTCGTTTAACCGATCCCAGGTTGTTGTACGCAAAAGTTAGTTTAGGATTGTGCTTGATGGCTTTAGAATAGTCCTCTGCAGCACCTTTCAAGTCTCCCATTTTTCTCTTGGCACTTCCTCTGTCATTATAAGCATAGGCATAGTTGGATTTTTTAACCAGTGCCAAATTGTAATCTCTTACAGCTCCTTCATAATCCTCTGCTTTGAACTTGAGGACACCACGGTAGTAATAATATTTGGCGACATTGGGATCTATTTCGATCGCAGCTGTGTAAGCTTCTTCTGCCTTTTTATCATCTCCCAATGCTTCATGGCTCTTCCCAATTTGATAATGAGCAGATTTAGCCGTGTCATTTAATTCCAACACTTTCTGGTAATCCGTGATGGCTTTCGAAAAATCGCCAGCCGCTTCATATGCCAGGCCTCTGTTGAAGTAGGCCTTCTCAAATTTATCGTGTAATCTGATGGCCTTGCTAAAAGACTGGATGGCATCCGTTGCGTCTCCGGCTTCAAGTTGAAGTGCGCCCTGATTATAGCTCTTTTGTGCCTCCGGGTCCACATAGTTACTATCGTACACGGTAGTATCTGCCGATAGCACATTTACAGTGTCCTGAGCGAGCAGTGCATTACAGGACACAAAGAGTAAGCAAATAAGTAGTAATTTCTTCATAGCGAGAAGTTTTAAAAATATTCGTCTAAGTTAAAAAGATCATTTCAAAAGATTAAATTCTCTTTAATAAATCAATTTTATTACCTTCAAGGCATATATAAATATCATGCCAAGAAAGAAAATATTGACAAAATCTTCAATGACTTTCATTGAAAACTATCTGAATAATCCATCTCCAACCGGCTTTGAATGGCCAGGTCAAAAAATGTGGTTAGACTACATCAAAGATTACATTGATGATTACTTTGTTGATACTTACGGAACGGCTGTTGGCGTTATTAATCCAAAGGCTAAATACAAGGTAGTGATAGAAGCGCATGCCGATGAAATTTCATGGTTTGTGCACTACATCAACAAGGATGGCTTTATTTATTTGAGACGTAATGGAGGATCGGATCATCAGATTGCCCCTTCTAAACGTGTTAATATTCACACTAAGAAGGGCATGGTAAAAGCTGTATTTGGCTGGCCTGCTATCCATACCAGAGCGCGCTCTACGGAGACACCTCCAAAACCGGAGAACATCTTCCTTGATTGCGGAGCAAGATCTAAGGAGGAAGTTGAAGAAATGGGCATTCATGTGGGATGTGTGATTACTTATGAAGACGAGTTTATGGTATTGAACAAGTCTAACTTTGTGGGACGTGCACTAGATAACCGCATGGGTGGTGTGATGATTGCTGAAGTGGCTCGTTTGCTTCATGAAAACAAAAAGAAGCTTCCATTTGGACTTTACATTGTGAATGCCGTGCAGGAAGAAGTTGGCTTAAGAGGTGCCACCATGATCGCAGAACGAATTAATCCGGATGTGGCAATTGTCACAGACGTTTGTCACGATACCAATACCCCGATGATCAATAAGATCAAACAAGGCGATTTAAAAGGCGGTTCGGGACCTGTACTAACTTATGGTCCGGCAGTTCAAAACAACCTCTTAAACTTCATTATAGACACAGCTGAGAGCAAGAAGATTCCTTTCCAACGTGCTGCCGCCAGCAGATCCACCGGGACTGATACAGATGCTTTTGCTTATTCAAATGATGGAGTCGCTTCTGCATTGATTTCTCTGCCTTTAAGATACATGCACACTACCGTTGAAATGTGTCATAAGGATGATGTGGAGAACACCATTCGTTTGATGTACGAGACTTTGTTGAAATTGAAAAGCGGACAAGACTTCAGGTACATTAAGTAAGCATTTACCGCTCATAAAAAAGTCACAAGTTTCTTGAAGCTAAGACCTTAACTTGTCTTCATGAAAGCAATTATTTTCTCTTGCCTGATGGCAGTTTCCTTTTTGGGCCATTCTCAATGCGCCTGCTGCGATTCTTTGCATCAACAGTTTAGTTTCTGGGAAGGTGACTGGACCGTTTACGACAGTACGGATAAGGTTATTGGCCATAATACGCTTACGCTTCAAGAAGACAGCTGTGTTCTCCGTGAACAATGGCGTGGCGCCGGGGGCAGTACCGGAGTTAGCATTAATTACTACAATACCAAAGATCAATTATGGCATCAACACTGGGTAGATAATTCGGGAGGTGTTCTGGATTTAAAAGGTGGTTTGATTAACGGTACCATGATACTCATGAGCGACCCAACTCCAAATCAAAATGGGAAATTGGTAATTAACAAAGTTGTTTGGACACCTCTGGCCAGCAACAAAGTGAGTCAGGAATGGATGGTATCACAAGATGGCGGCAAACAATGGATTACCGTATTTCTTGGTTTCTATAAGAAGTAAATCTAAAATTTGTGGTGCAGACTCACCTGAGCCTGAGTTTTTTCCCAGGTATTGGTGATTTGGTGCATCAAACCTAATTGAACTTTTAAGTTCTTTTTGATCATGTAACCAACGGCTCCGTACGTTCTGTTTCTGTCAAAAATTTCAACCGATCTTCCAACACCAATTTTTCTTTCTCCATTGATGAATAACTCATTATACAAAGCCAGATAGATTGTTCCTTCCTGAAATGTTGGCTTATTCAAAGGCACATTCATAAACAGATTATATCTGTATCGGCTTCTGAAATCCTGATTCTCTACAAACCTCTGCTCATATCTGAAACGGTGGGTCAATTTAACTCTGGAGCCAATGAAATTTGAGAACAAGGCTTCCTGATAAATTCTGCTTTCTCCGGTTGTGGAATTGTCGTCTCCATAAGCTCCTGTTGTGACATTACCATATCCTAAGGTGAATTTAATGGACTTATTTGGCGAGAAAGTAAGGCCTCCTCTTAGTAGCAACTGTTCCAAATCTCCTGCCGCATTCCAGTTTCTGTATTGCACATCTCCCTGAAGTCCGAATTTACTTTCACCAAAAGTCGTATTCCAGAAATACATGTACCATGCCCCTACCTCTTTTTGATTAGGTTGAGAGAATGCGGTTGACATAAAAAATCCGCAAAAAATTAATAGAATCGCCTTTTTCATATTCGAAATTTAGTTTGAAACTAAACAATTTTTAGTTACTCATGGCCGTATAAACGCCAGTTTTCATTTCCTTATATTTCAAGGCAAGATAGGCCAGAACTTTTCTAAAATGAGTAAAGGCTTCTTCAGTTTCAGGTGTAATCGGTTTCTTTTGAATCTTGAGAAGCAGCTTGGCGTACTGACCGTTCAGGCAAACCTCAACAGGATTCATGGAACTGGAATTTGCCTTGGCACTAAACTCCTTAATAGAGGGCTGTGCTTCCAGAAACAACTTCTCATAAGTCGCATCTTTAGTGATATTGAGAAGAGAATTGTGCAAGTACAACAATTCAATTAAAACATCATTTAATTCGCCCAAATGACCTTTTTCTTCGATCCCCTCCTGGCGCATCTTTCGCATAAAATCGAGATACCAATCTTCAATTTTCTGAAGCACTGCCGGGTCGGTTGATTGAGGTTCAATCAGGTTGGGACGGATCAACTCAATGCTAAACTTACAAGCACGAATCATGTCCTCGAGATGCCACATGTACAAAATGTACTCGGCTATATTAGCCTCATATTTATTGGATGCAATGAGCATGTTTACAGGGTATCAGCAATCACTTTTTCAAGTTCCAAATCCTCTGCTACTCCCGCATCATATTGAGCATTCAAACGTTCGATGATATCACCGGTAATGTCATAAACCTTCTTTCCATAGATCAAACCTCCCGGCTCTAAAAGAATCATATCGTATCCATTTTCTTCACCGTAGTTCTTAATGAAATCTGACATATCTTTTTGTTGAACGATTAGCAGACGTTGAGCCAGGCTTTCCAATTCCATACGTTCTTGTTGAAACTTTTGAGCATAGCTGGCCTGATCTCTTTCCAGTTTTTCTTGTCTTGCCTGAAGATCTGACAACTTCACATAGTTTCCATTGTTATAGTCGTTCTGCAACTTAGTCCCTCTTGCCTGAAGAGACTGTTCCATCTTCATCAATCTCGTTTCAAAATCAGCTTGCTTCTTCTGAATAGTCAGGTTAGCTTCCTGAAATCCTTTGTAGCTTGAAATTACTGAGTCTGACACAATGAAGGCCAGCTTGATGTCACCATTGTTGGTCGCAACTTCTTTGACTACGTTATTTTCTTTTGGTGCTTCTGTCTCTGAACTTTCTTTATTCTCTTCTTCAGAAGATTTTTTGTCATCTCCACCACAAGCAGTCACTAACGCTGCCATTGCTACTAAGCCTAGTATTTTAAACTTCATAATTTAAATTTTCAAAACTGTGATTAAAATCTGCACGCATGCTTAAAAAACGTTTCATGCAGGACTCCAAAAAAGACTCTGTCAACAACTGTTTCACCTGATCCAGACCTTGCACATTCGTCTCCGCAATTTTGTAGGATTGCTCAAATTGTGCCAACTCAATCTTTATAATGTACTTTGCGTTGTAATTAAACACAGAGATCTTAAAAGTATGATGCGGTATTTCTTCTACAAGTCTCATTTGAAGCTGCAAAGTTATTAGTTTTATTTAAGTCGGCATGCATTTTATGGACGAGTTAACATATCATAGCAAATTGTTGAGGGATTTGGCCTGTCTCATGGGAGATGATCTTTTTTTGGATACCTCTCATTTCAAGCAAATGGTATCTAAAGCTTATGTAGCTGAACTGGTCAGGGATTTTAAACCAGTACTTGACATTCTTATCCAAAATCCGGAAGCACTTGAGCTCCATATGCAGAACTGCCCCGATTACATTCTTGGCAAATACGCAGAAGAGCTGATGCTGTTCTTTATTGAGAATCACCCCAGACTTGAATTGAAACTCCATAATTTTCAAATTATTGAAGACGGCATTACGCAGAGTGAAATAGACTTTATTTTTCTGGACTTACAAACCGGTCTCACACATCACTGGGAACTGAGTTATAAATTCTACCTGAAATGGAAACATTCCTGGATTGGTCCAAATGCAAGAGATACCCTCGCTAAAAAACTTGAGGTAGTTGAAACCAAACAGTTACCGGTAGCCAGACATTCTTCTGTTTTAGAACAAGTCAGTAAAACACCTGAATCCTGTCTTTACTTAAAGGCATATTTGTTTGAGGAATTTGATGTCAGTCACAAAAACACAGGCTCCATTTGGCTTAGAGAATCGGAATTAGATCTTTTCGAAGGACGTCAGCATTTCTGGTGCGTATTACCTAAAGCACATTGGTTTTCTCCTGCCTGTCTTACTCCAAATGAACTAAAAGTTGTTAGATGGCCGGAAATTGTGAAAGCGTGTCGCACACTTATTAAAACGCACGACAAAAGCGTTATGATTGCCAGACTAGACAAACAAGACGGTTTATTTTACGAAAATCAGCGCGTATTTGTGGTTAATGAAAACTGGCCGGAATTAAACAGCCAATAGAGCACGTTCCTTGATCACAAACTCGAAAGGTATTTTTACCATGAAGGCATAATCCTGACCGACTTCATACATATCGTCATCGTCATTATAGTAATGCCATTTCAACTCAACGTCATGACCATTGTCTGTCATTTCGTTAAGTTTATACATAATGAACAACAGCCTTTTAGAAGAAGAAATATTGAAAAAATCAAGATCCACATGGATCACTGTTTTTGGAGCCGGGTTGCCAGAGTAAGTCTCAACCCAATCAATAATCGGGGCATAAAAGCTTTCCGCATCTGAGGGAATCGATTTCCCTTTGAATTCGAACACACCTTTTTCAGGATCTAAAGATACCATCGGTGTTTTGGCCGTAGCCTCAACGTAAATTTTCTCCATTGCTAAGTTTGCGTTTGCTCTATAAAATTGAATAATTAAGATTGAAAACACAAATTAATTTCTACAAAATTTTACGTTTGCACGATAAACTTTAAGATTAAATCGACGAAATTACAAGCTCATCAAATCTTTAAATTTAGCAGCTTGTCTTCTTGAAATTTCTACCTTCTCCCCGTCTCTCAACTCTACCTGTAAACCTCCGTTAAACCAGGGTTCTATGCCCGTTACCCACTTCAGGTTGATGATGAATTTTCTGTTGGCCCTGAAAAACACTTTGCTGTCCAGACGTTTCTCGAGATTATTCAAAGACCTCAATATTAACGGCTTATGATTATGGAAGAGTACGCGCACATAATTTCCTTCAGACTCAAAGAGACGAATGTCTTTTAAAGCAACAAACCAACACTTCTCTCCATCCTTCAAAAAGATTTGATCATCTTCAGTTAATCGTTGTTCCGATTCTTTGTAATCAACAATATTGTCGAATACTTTTTTCATTGCTTCATCCAATCGTTCCGGATGAACAGGTTTCAATAAATAATCCAGTGCATTCACTTCAAAAGCTCTGATTGCAAATTCATCGTATGCAGTCACAAATACCACTCTTGGAACACTGTCCAATTCAGAAATCAAATCAAATCCGTTTTTACCCGGCATCTGAATATCCAAAAAGATCAAATCTGGTCCGTGCTTTTCAATAGCAGATTTGGCCTCCTCAACATTGGCACATTCTTCCACTACTTCAAGCTGCTTATAATTGTCTAAAAGAGACATCAATTCTTTTCTGGCTAACCTTTCATCATCAACTACTATTGCTTTCATATCATATCTTTCTTTGGGTAAATAAACCTGGTCGTCACCTTACCTGCTCCGCTTCTAATATTGAATTCGCTATCTGCTCCGTACAACAGATCCAATCTTTTAATTGTATTTCTCAGACCAATGCCCGTTTCAGGATTTTCGCTTTGAATGTACCCTGAATTGACAATACTCACTTCTATCTTATCTGTGTTTTCCTGAATGGTAATATCCAAATCTCCTCCATCAGGCAATTTAGAAATACCATGCTTTATCGCATTTTCAACCAGGGTTTGCATCATCATTGGCGGAATTTCACAGTCCAACAAATGCTCATCAATATTGTAATTAACCTTCAGTCGTTCTTCATATCGAATGGCCTCAAGAGACAAGTAATCTTTAACAACTGCCAACTCATCCTTAATTGGCACAATTTTACTTTTCCCCATCAACAAGGTATTCCGTAAAATAGAAGACAATTGAGTGATGGCAAATTTGGCCTGAACCGGGTTTTCATCCACCAATGCGCGAATACTATTCATTGAGTTGAACATGAAATGCGGATTCAACTGAGCTTTTAAGTTCTTCAATTCAATCTCCGTTTTACTGGCTTCCAATTGGATATTCTTAATTTCTTCTGCTCGCGACTTTCCAATATAGTGAAAGGCAAAGTAAAGAGCAGACCACATGAACAGGAATATACTGGCAATGATTACATTCAGAAGAAACGCACGGTTACTCAATTCCGAATGAAATTCTTCTTCAATGATTAAATCGAACATGATATTGTCGTACCACTCGTCTACAAAAGCCAACAATAAGCATGCGATCACCACCCGCCAAAGGACATGAACAGGCTTAAACCTAAACCAATTAAATCGGATGATAACAAACCTCAATAGGTGAGTTAACAAAATACTGGCGATATAAATAGTTACCAGAAATGGGACTAAGTTTTCAGACTCCTGCAATGTACTCTGACTAAAATAGACCAGAACATAGTAGGCTGCCCACCCAAAAATCTGAGCAATCCAGTATTGAACCTTCTTGTTATATAGTAATGTTGACCACGACATCTTTTACTAAGATACATTCTAAATCCAATTCATTGAATTTGCTTTTACATAATTGGCGTCATTTATATTTGATTGGGTAAATTAGCCACTATGAACTATCTCGCTCATGCTTATTTAAGTGGTGAAAACCCTGAAATTCTGATTGGAAACATGATGGGAGATGCAATTAAAGGCTACGGTTTCCTTGATAAATACCCCAAAAACATTTCTACCGGCATTCTCCTGCACAGATTTATTGATGATTTTATGGACAACCATGAGCTGACCAGGCAGGGAAAGAAACGAATCTGGCAAAATTACCGACACTACTCAGGTGTTGTAATTGACATCTACTACGACCATCTTCTGGCCAAAAACTGGTCGACCATAGTGGGAACAAATCTGGATGAATATGCTGAACATGTGTACGGTTTATTGAAAGAAAACCGTGATATTCTACCGGAAGAGACACAGTACTTAAGTGAACACATGATTCGTCACAACTGGCTGGGAAATTACTCAGATGTTAAGGGAATTGAACGCACGTTTCAGGGTTTGTCGCGCAGAACCAAGTTTAGCAACAACATGGCAACCGCAACCAAAGACCTTCTGCTCTATTTTGATGAGTTTGAAAAGGAGTTTCTCTCTTTTTTTGATGACATTCAATCTGCCTGTGTAAAAAAACTTAAAATATTCGAATCCAATGGCTAAGCTCAAATTAGACCTTCATGACATCTATAACAAAGGGCGCGAAATAGACCGTGCTCTGGAGAACATTATTGAGGAAGCTGTCGAAAAAAGAATCCCACTTATCGAAATCATACCGGGCAAAGGAAGCGGTCAACTCAAGAAAAAAGTATTGCGTTTTTTAATGCGAAAAGACATCAAATCCAAGTATCACAGGATAGATAAAGATTCAAAAAATCATGGAAGATTGTTTGTAAGGTTCAAACATTAGTGAATAACATTTAACACCTTTTTAATCAAATGGATGGCACAATACTTGCTTAGTGCATGAAAGTTTAAGATATTTGCTTAATAAATTATGTTGCACATGAAATATTTGTTAGCCTCATTAGTCTGTCTTTTGGCCGTTGGCTCTGCAAAGGCAGATGATAAAACCCTTGTTGTTGAAGGGATTTATCAAAGCAAGAACCTATACGTTACCAACTGTATGGGTGAAAATGGTGTTGGTTTTGCCGTTTCTTTGGTGAGAGTAAATGGAAAAATCACAACTGATCAGATTTCAAGTAGTGCTTTCGAAATCGATTTATCCATTCTTGACCTTAAGCAGGGAGAGGATGTGGTTGTTCAGATCGAATATGACGGTCCTTGTACGCCAAAAGTATTGAACCCTGGTGTACTTCAACCTATGCCAACTTTTGAAACGACCAACATTGAAATTAGCAATGAAGGGATGTTGAAGTGGGAAACAACTGGTGAGTTGGGTAAATTACCATATGTGGTTCAGCAATTCAAGTGGAACAAATGGGTTAAGATTGGTGAGGTTGATGGCGAAGGAACACCTGATGCTCATGCCTACTCATTTTCTGCAAAGTTGGTATCAGGTCAGAATAAATTCAGAGTGATCCAAAAGAACCTTGCCGGAGATCAGAAAGCAAGTAAAACTGTAAGTGTTGTAACTGACAAGAAACAACCAACTTTTGAGTACAAGAAATCAGCAGATAAACTGATTTTCACTGAGGAAACATCTTATGAGGTTTATGATATGTATGGCCAGATTCGTAAGCGTGGATTAAGTCAGGAAATTGATTTATCTAATCTGGAAAAAGGAGATTACTATTTGAACTTTGACAACGCAATGGAGAAATTCAAGAAGCGTTAAACAAAGTTTTATCGATATTCAAAAAAGGGAGAGCGAAAGCTTTCCCTTTTTTGCTTTGTAACCTATTGGGCTTAACGCGCGTAGATATATAATACCTTCCTTGCCTTTTTTTGTTGTATAACTGCCAAACTTGATCTCTATGAAAAAAGAACGTCTACTTGAATTCGCGGCTTGGATCAACTCTAAGCTTGCAAAAATTAACGACACGATATTGGAGTCGAAAAACAATCACAATTACGGAAAAGCCACACAATTCGCGGGAATGCGAGATGCCTATCAGGAAATCCTTGATATGGTGAATCGTGAAATTTCTGCCCTTAGCAGGTCAAATTAATGAGAAATTACGGTATCTTTATTCCAATCCAATTGTAAATTAACATGACTCGATATTTGTTATTTGTCCTACTCGCTTTAGGCCTTAGCTTAAGTGCCTGCAAAAAAAACAAAACTGCCACATATACTATTAAAGGACAAGTTACAGATGGAAATTTGGGCTCTGGTGTTGCTGGTGCTACCGTACTCTTACAAGTAAAAGAAGTGAGCGGTGGTACTTTTAACGGAAACTATAGAACAATATCCACCAAATTAACTGATGGTTCAGGTAATTACAGTTTCACCTTTGATCGTGTCAATGCCATTGACTATAAAATTTCTGTGAGTAAAAGTCAGCATTTCGGTACTGAGGAAGTGATCAATCCTGATAACTTATCTACAGACTCCGACAACACCAAGAATTATAGCATGAATGCCATGGCCTGGATTCGTGTGAAACTCAAGAACGTTAATCCTGACAATGCAAATGATGTCATTATTTACCAATTGACATCAGGTGCCTACGACTGTGGATCTGCTTGTTGTGGCAGCACTGCACACGAGTTTGAGGGCACAACGGTTGACACTACATTTGTATGTTTAAATGATGGCAACCATGATGTAACCGGAACCGGGTTTGTTACTAAGAATGGACAGAATTCTTCTATTGACGAGACTGTATTTCTGGTTCCTTTCGATACTACAGATCTTATCATCAATTACTAGGAGTAGAATTTCTTGTAATTTGTTAAAACATAAGTTAATATTTCTTAATCCCTTTTTTCTCTGACTCTGAGCCAGTAATTTGCCTCAAAAATTAGTTATGAAGGCACTTAACACACTTTTTTTACTGGTAGTTTCATTATCCGTTTTTTCTCAAACCAACCCTTCGGAAACCAGCATGCACGGTTTTACGGAATCTCTGGTACAAAAGAAATACTCTCTTCTGGAACCGCACCTATCGGAAAGTTTTAAAATTGGTGACTATCCTAAAAGTGTTGCCGGACAAATCATCCCTCAGATCTACGAACAATATCCTCAATTAAATTCTATACGTTGGGACACTATTGAAGACGGAAACTACTTGTGCGACTATCAGTTTTACGGTATGGAAGAACAGTCCTCCAAAGTAATTCTGGATGAGAAACACAAAATTCTGAAGATCGAGTTGTTCGATCAAATTTTATCTCAATCAAGTACACAGAAAGAGGACAGAGTACCATTAGACTCCATTCCTTTTCTTTCAAAAAAGCAGGTTGAGGAGTTTTATGATTTAATGGTCAGTGAAATTGAAACGCTGGATGCTGAAGCCATTGAAACGAGAAATTTGAAAAAAGACGTCTCGTGGGATCAGTACGTGAAAGTCAGGAGACAAACCTTTATTGAAGCAAAGAGCTGGACTGAACTTGCCAGGCAATTTAATCTGTTTGGGAACGGATTCGTTAATCTGCACAGCCACTTTAGTTGGGCAGAGCAGAGTCGGCCGGCCAAGCGTAAGCGAACCAAAATAAGCATTGGCTATACTTTCCCGGAAATCACCTTTTTCGATACCAAATCGAAGAAGAACATCACACATCTAAACAATCAACCCATATTAGATGTGTTTGACAATTTCTCCAATTACGAATGTGCTTTCAATACTGAATTGGGCTGTCTGGACAACTTTTGTTCGCTCATAAAACGACCTTATACTTTAAAAAATGGCGAAACACTGTCGTCTTTAACCTATGCTGATGGAGAGAAAGTGACAATTGAATACGCTGAGGATACCACCCGAAAATCGACAGATCCATATGCACGATATATGAGTGCCGTTGATACGAGCAGATATCCAAACTGGAATATGGTAGCTGCAGGATACAAAGTAGCCTTGTTCAGGCAAAAAGACATGGCTTTGATCCGAATTAAAGACTTTCTTTACTTCAATGGTATGGGCGGTGATGCTCGTTGTGAAGGTGATGCTCCTGATTCCACTACTTGCGGAGATGTGCGTTTGTTGAGACGGGAATTAAAAAAACTCAAAGGCATTAAGCACCTCATATTTGATGTTCAGAATAACGGTGGTGGTAACGAGAACAGCTCTTTTATTGCAGAATTTTCTCAGGGACCATTTTACGATTTGGCTGTCCAGTTCCGCAAGACCAAAATGCTGGAAGATAAAAAACTGAGGCCCATCTTATTTTACGGTTCTAATAGATCGGAGAATTGGTTTCAATCCATACTAAACACAGACGCTTACAAAAACACTGAATACGGAGATTTCCTACCAATAAGAGGAGATTTTTGTGTCGGAGATGAAAATTGTGCCTTGCAAAAGATCGAACCAAATCCAAGTGCAGTAAAATTTGAAACGATTTACATCCTGACCAACCAAAATTGTGTGAGCTCATGTGATGATTTTGTATGGCGAATGCAACAATTCAGTGGAGCAAAAGTCATTGGTCAGGAACAAGCCGGAGATGCTACCTACAGCAGAATTGGTGTTGTTTTTTATCTGGATGAAAATGGAAAAATTCAGGTCAGTTATGAAGGTGGCAACAACCAATTCCGTGTAGAAGGAACCAGAATTGCCAAAATGACCATTCCTTATTCTAAAACGGTAAAACACAATGGTAGCATGAGACAAGGTGTCGCTGCCAAACTTGATTTAATGATTCCTGTTACAAAAGATAACTTTGAAACACATCAGGCAACTACTCTGGAGATTCTGGTTGAGAAAATCTCAAAAGGAGAATCGTTCTAAAGCTTCTTAGCCTCTTCCCAGTATACATCCATCTCTTCCAAGCTCATCTCGCCAAGAACCTTTCCGTCCTTACGAGAAGCCTCCTCAAGATACTGAAAGCGTTTGATGAACTTCTTATTAGTCTTTTCCAAAGCCATTTCAGGATCAATTCCTAAAAACCTGGCATAATTGATCATAGAAAACAGGACGTCTCCAAATTCAGATTCAATCTGATCACTCCCCTGCTCTACTTCATGTTTCAACTCTCCAAGTTCCTCCTCCACTTTCTCCCAAACCTGCTCCGGTTTTTCCCAATCGAAACCAACACCTCTGGCCTTGTCCTGAATTCTGGAAGCTTTTACCATTGCCGGTAAGGACTTAGGAACACCCTCCAAAACAGATTTCTTCCCGGATTTCAACTTGATTTTTTCCCAGTTGGCTTTTACAGTTTCTTCATCCTCAGCCACCACATCCCCATATATGTGTGGGTGACGTTCCACCAGCTTATCACATACCGTGTTGAGCACGTCTGCCACATCAAAATCCCCGGTTTCTGAAGCTATTTTCGAATAAAAGACCATGTGAAGCATCAAATCTCCCAACTCACCTTTGATGTCATCCATATCTTCTTCAATGATGGCATCAGCCAATTCATAAGTCTCTTCTATGGTTAAATGCCTCAGAGATGCCATGGTTTGCTTCTTGTCCCACGGACACTGTTCACGCAATTCATCCATGATGATCAACAATCTCTCAAAAGCGGCCAGTTTTTCTTTCATATGATCAAAGTTAGAATCTAAACCTATACCAACTTACACTTGTTAACTCTAATTAGAATTGTTGATATTTGCCATATGAAAGCAATTTGGTGCGGCATATTTATTCTTCTGTTTCTGACCAATTGCCGGAAATTCGATGAGAACGAAAATACATTCGAAACCATTCCTGTTTCTGAAGAATCCGTTGAGAAAGTCATTTTCATTAACGACACACTGGGCTTTGCCTGTGGCGGAAAGAGGTATGAATCGGGGTTCATCAAAAAAACCATAGACGGTGGACTGTCCTGGGAGTCTCAAACCATATTTCATCCCGATAAAAAGGTCTACGAAATCTACTTTATTGATGAGTTAATCGGCTTTGCGGGCTCTGAAGATAATTTCATCTACAAAACAACAGATGGTGGCGAAAACTGGTCTTTGGAATGGATGATACCCATGGGATATCATGAGGTGCACAGACCTATTGTACGTCAGTTTACATTTTTGGATGATCAGCTTGGGTATTTTGTGGGTGGGCAGGACTATCAGGTAGGATCTGTATATAAAACTACGGATCAGGGATTGACCTGGGAGTTTGATTCTTTAATCCATGAAATCAGGGGCATCAGTTTTGTTAATCAGAACAAAGGTTTCATCTCAGGATATGGTTACATTGCCAGTATTGGTTCAAACGGACTCGTTGAAGAACAATTGGATCATCCCGATGGTTTCTTTACCGCCATTCATATGTTTACCGAAAACCATGGCATTACCATCGACCAAAACGGAGGCATTTACAAGACTGAAAACGGAGGAAAGAAATGGACTAAAATTCTAAGAAAAAACAGACTCTTCGGAAAAAGGTATTACTTCTCCGATATGGCATTTAATGGTTCAAATGGTGTCATTACGGGAGATGATGGTCTGATACTTATCTCTAAAGACAAAGGAGACACATGGACTCGTGTTAAAGATGTACCGGGTGTGAAGTTGAATCGAATTTCTTTTCAGGCCAATACTGCCTTTATTGGCACCCAGGAAGGTGATGTTCTGAAAATTGCGCTTTAAAAGCCAATTCCAATCCTAAATTCTGCAAAGTCCGCCTTCCCTCCTATAGACTTAAGCCCAATCCCAAAAAACGGATTCAACGACATCCCTTCTTTTACATTCTTAAGGTAGTAATTCAAAGCAATGTTATGAGAGAAATTCTTGTGCATGAAACTATCGTTAACCAAGCCCAATGCAATTTGTTTGTGTTTGATCGGATAATACAGATTAAATCCTGAATGCAGCTGCAAGCCCAAATGTCCCAGTAAGAATTCATATCCGGCGACCAAAATAAACTTTGAAGACTTCAGTTTAAGTTTGTCATCAAAAAGCTCCTGACTCACTATTTCGTCGTAAAATGCATTGTAATAGGTATAGTTGAATCCAAGGTTTACTTTTCCTCTGTAAGACAACCTGCGAGAAGCATAATAGGTAAACTGATGAGCAGAATAAATAGGCCCATCGAAAGGGTATACCGTCCCTTCAATTTCATGAATCCCCAATCCATACATCAGAGTATGATTGATTTTCTTAGCAGGCAGTTCGTAATGGTGACTTACCGTTTCGGAATTACTCTTTCCATCAATAAAATACTTAATTGAAGCAGATCCATAGACAACATTGGCTCCAATATTGGGTACCCTGAAATGGGCATTGGAATAATGCCAAAATGAGCCTCCAAATCTCATTCCCCAGTGATTATTCAGACTTACTCCAAAATAAAATCCGAGTTTTAGAGCTGCCGTTACCGGTGATCCAATCACTAAATTCCCTGGATTATCATGTGCATTAAAGGGTTTATTGAAGTACCCAAAGCCGCCTCCAATTTTCGTCTCAAAAAAGAACCTTCTTTTTTGCCTTGAAAAACCAAAGTACGCCATAGCCGTTGTTGCGTTTCCAAGGGTATCCTGATTGCCAAGAAATGTTTGAGAAAGACTCACTCCAAATTCGGGATATCCATAAAACTGATTCCATAGCTTATGACCTCTTGTCCTGGCACCATAACTGAACTCTGTGTTCATGGCAGGTTTGTAGTTTGGGAAGAAAGGATGAATATTGAGTAAGGTTCCATAGTGTTGTTCAACACTTACTACCCGACTTCTTAAAGCTTCATTTTGTGCACGCCCAATTTTGGTGTTAAATACCAATAAAGCAATGATCCAAAGGCTGAAAATGATATGGGATGTTTTAGTCTGCACGATAAAATTTGACCACTGATGCTAATTTAGTAATTTTGACCATGACCAAATATGGCTTGTGGTTCCTATCTTTTCTATTTATCATACCTGCACTGGCGCAGGAACCAACTAAGCCCTTGATTGTAGAATTATCAGGCGGATATGGCTTTTTAATTCCTCATAGACCGGTGATGCGCCACATTCCACAACAACATGTACCTTCCTTAGAACTGTACGTTGGAACAAAACTGAATGGTGATGGGGTGGTTTGGAAAGGAAAGAAAGCCTGGCATCATCTTCATAACAATCAGGAGGTTGGTTTTTCTTATTTGTTCACTGGCACCGGCAATAAAGATCTTATGGGCTACGGCATGGCCTTTCTGACTAACATGTCCTTCCCGCTTAACAAAAACGAGCATTTTCATGTCTTCTTAAGGTCTGGTATTGGCCCGGGATATATCACAAGAACTTTTGAGCTTCATGACAATCTGAAAAATGTTGCCATTGGTTCACATTTGAATATGTGCGTAAAACTGGGATTACATGCAAGATTGAACATTGACAATACATACTTGTCTGCCGGAATCAGTATGGTACATTTCTCTAATGGTGCCATGGTAACTCCTAATCTGGGCATAAACCTACCTGCTGCCAACCTTACTTTGGGACATCAGTTTGGTGAGTATAAACCAACCGATCAGGTAGGTAATAAAACCCATCTGGACAAGTTCGATTTGATCACTGTACTTAGTATGGGAATAAAAGAAAACTACCCTGCCGGTGGTGAGAAATTTGCTGTTTACAATATTCAAAATCAGTTCAGACATTTCATTTCAGCAAAAACCGGGATCATTGCCGGACTGGACTTCATGTACAATTCGGCAAGAATAGCGCAGATAAGTTATGAATCGGGAGAAGACATCCAACAAAAATACCGCTTCATCAGGCCGGGTCTTAATGTAGGCTATGCCAGGATTTTTAACCGTTTAAGTTTTTTCGTTCAGAGCGGTTTGTACTTACTTAATTATGAAGGGCGAGATGGCTTGATTTACAACAGAGTTGGTGGAACTATGATCTTTAAGAAATGGGTAGCACACTTTGCCCTCAAGAGTCATTTAAGCAAGGCCGATCATTTTGAAATTGGAATTGGAAAGCAGATAGTTCGAAAGTCCAGAGTCAAAATCAACTTTACATTTTGAAATTACTTGCACTCATATCGCTCATGATTTTGACGTTTTCCTGCAAGCGTGAAGGGAAATTGTGCTTAAAAAAGGCTGGCGATAAAGTAGAATCTACCGTTCAGCTAAACAGCTTTACAAGGCTCATTGCTCAAGATAATATTGACTTCATCATTGTTCCTTCGAATGAACATAAAATGGAAATTGAATGCGGTGAAAACATCCTTCCTGTGATCAGTCATTCTATTCAGGGAGACAGTTTACTTGTGACAGACAACAGTTCGTGCAAATGGTTCAGAGATTACGACAAAAGTGCGGTTACCATTCGTTTGTATGTTTCCAATCTGGAAGAAATTAAACTCTACCATGGCGGAAATATCTCTTGTACAGATACATTGAGGAGCTCTATACTTGAGCTTCAGGCTTTTGACAGTGGAGGTAGTTTTGAACTCATGGTGAATGTAGATACCTTATCTACTGGTTTACATACTGGTCCGGGAAATGCTCTGATTACCGGCATATGTGAAACTGCCTTTTGTTATTCTGCCGGAGATGGCTTGATAGATCACAGAAATCTGCGTGCCAAAACGTGCTATGTGAACCACAGTGGTCAGAACGACTTTTACATTTGGAGCACGAATTACGCTGGTTTACAACTTTACCGTGAAGGAAATATTTATCTGAAGGGCAATCCCCCTATAATTGAAGGAACGTTTTCGGGAGAAGGGAAGCTAATTCACTTTTGAGGTTCGAAATAGATGAGACGATATGCCTTTGTCTCCCAAATCTCAACAGGTTCTCCATATAAAGCCAAAAGTTGCTTGTAAATCTTTAATTCCGGGTCAACTGCACTCATATTTCCATCAATCAAAAGTACCCGGTCAGATTCTGATACAAAATCCGAGACATTGTCGTTGGGAACAAGTCCCTTCAAACCCGCTGTCTCGAATCTCGAATAGAAATTCTCTGTATCCAAAAACTCATCTAAGTGGGTATGATAAGCCAACCTGATGTCCATATAATCGGGCATAAAAATGGTTTTGGCTGAGGGCTGCTCCATATGAGTTTCAAGTTTTTGAGCAATTTCATCAACGGCCCTGTCATTGTCCAAAAACGGTTTATGACTTACCACAAACAATAAGAGTACCGCACCAGGCACAATAAATGATTTGACCTTTTGCGAGAACATGCTGCTTGCCAGAAAAGCCAGCAACAAGTAATACGGAACTGTTACAAACACAACATACCTATCTAAAAACAAGGGGACAAACTGGCTGACAATAAATAGCAATATCAACGGCAAAAAGGTGAATATGAGCAAAGCGGATAATTCCTTCTTCCCAGGTTGTTTTGATTTATAGTATACCACACTTCCCACAATGATCAGAACAATGGCTGCTACTGCTACTACCGGTGCATTTGAAAATTTTCGCAGAATGTTATAGAAAGTGTCAAAACCTGGACTTCCTTCTATCCATGTACCTCCGGAAGATTCATCGGTTCTGGTAAGCAGTTGACCGATAACAGGGATGTATAACACCAAAGATCCTGTATAAGCCAACCACCATCTTAACTGAATGTGTTGTTTATACATTAGAATGGCAACAAACTGTACGATCCAAACGAAAAAGCCAAAGAAATGGCAGTAAATCAATAAGGCATTGAACAAACTCCAGAGCACCAAATACTGGGTTTTAGTATCGTTCAACGCTTTGAAGAAGTATAAAACGGACAATGCCGTGAATAATACGAAGAAAGGATATACCCTGACTTCATGAGCAAAAATGACATTGAAGTTTGAAAAGCACATCAACAAACCTGCAAGTATTCCGGTTTTCCACCCCTTGAGGTAATATCCGATGGCAAATAACACACTTGCAGACAAGCTAATTGCCAAGGTTCCCGGCAACCTCAACATTCCCGGTTCAACTCCAAAAGCCTGAATCCAATAGTGCATGAAATAAAAGTGAAACGGAGGATTATTTTCCGTTTTCAGCATAGCAGAAATATGCTCCAGACTGCCATTCGAATGAAAAATGGTAAATGCTTCATCCAAAGCAATTTCATTGCTGGTGATGTGCCATAACTTTAGCAGCAGACACAACAAAAACACACCAAAAAAGATGAGCCAGTAGTGTGTATTCTTTAGCTGATCCTTATTTGATCTTGTATATTTTATAAGCAAAATCTTGGTATTTATTTGGATCAGGATAAACAGGCATTCTTAGTTTCAGATCTGCAGATCCAAAAATTCCGAATCCCGTTTTAGCTACGGTATCGAATTCTTTCAAATGCCCTCCATCTCCCTGAGTATCGTACCATTCGACCTTATACTTGCTAAAGGCGTCCAGATTCAGAATTTTCACTTTAAGTTTCTTCTGTTGCGTCAACTTTTCATCTGCGGTTGGAAACTTAGATTGATCGCAATAGGGATACTCAAAATGGCCATCATTTCCATTTTTAAAACCTTCCTCACAGTTTTTCATTTTCTTAGCAATGCCTTCATTATTGAATTTCATGTTGGCCCAATAGTAATCTGTATTATGCGTCCAGCCGTAAATAGTATCATTAGAAACGCTTGTAAGCGAATATGACACAACTCCCTCATAATTTAATCCGTCTCCCCACTTCTGTTGCTTAAATCTCGAATGATGGAGATTTAGGTTTTCACAGTACTTTCCTACAGGTTTGTAGGCGGTTTGAAAGCCCGCTTCATGGATGGGCTCCCACCAATATGGCACAGCTGGTCCGGCAGCCCCACTAAACAGAGAACTCCAAAGTGCATTGTGTAATTCTATATCCGTGGCATCATCGATACCTGTGTTGATTCCGGCTCCAAACTCTACGTTGATGTAAGGCATGTGCTGAATCTTTCCTGAACGCCAGCTATTGGCTTTTTTCCATCTGTTCTCAAAATTGGTATTGGATAAAGTTCCATAATCGTTCACTCCTGCAATATCAAGTGAGGTATTCATCCAATAGTTTTTGCGCCAGTTAGAACTTGCCGAACTGTTCGCAAAATCGGTAATGGTGAGGTGGTAGTGATAATCCTGTTCGTGAACGTAGTCGCTCATTTCACTCAACCAATCCTCAATCACAGCAACTCCACCTTTATAGTCTTCTCCAATTTTTGACGGTTCGCCAATTAACTCATAGAAAGGCAAATAACAATCGTACCCCCAACGCGCCATGATATAGCGGTATCTTCTTTTCACATAAAAACGAGCACTGTCACTTTTGAAGAAATCGTAGTGTGTGTCAAGGTTTAATTCTTTTCTGTAAGGGTTATATTCCCAACCATGTGGTGGAATTCCCCAGTCTTCTTCTTTGTCTGATTCAGCCCCAATCCAGGCCATCATCACATACACATTTCTTTTCCGGCAATGTTCCATTACACGATCGAACTCCCAGGCATAATGCTGTCTGTTAATTTCCTTTTTGTGGTAAGGAGAATATTCACGTCCATATACCCCTAATCGTTCTCTCTCGATTAGAAATGCACCAACATTCATCCACAAACGCGCCATGTTCGCACCATTGTCGGCCAACTCATCAATCGTTTTCTCAAAATAATCGTAGCTCGAAGGTTTTAATTCCGCCCAATCGTCATAAGCAACGGTTTCGCCAATCGGGATGTATGTTTCTCCGGTCGTAAATCTCAGGAACTTATCACTTTCATCTCCCCTATTTCCCTTGACCACAAAGCCCTTGTTATCTGAAGCGACCATAGTAAAACCAAAACTTGATCCTTTCATGGCTTCTTCCTCTCCCATTTTAATATAGGTTTGAACCTGCCATTTCCCTAGTTTACCCTCAGCAAATCGTACTCTAAAAATGTAAGAGGTGGTATCGTCCTGCCACGACCACTTTTCTTTTTTAGGATGATTTGTGACTCTTCTAAACTCCTCATAGTAAAATCCATTTACTCTATGAGATGTTCCGGTTTCAGGATGTGTAAAAATGGCGTAAACATCTATTTGAGCCGAATCAAAAGGGTTGATTTTAATCCCCTGATGAACATGATGAATAAATCTTTTAATCGACTGGTTTATGCCGTTTGGCAAGTCCACACCTATTTCCAATTTCTCGTATTGAGGAACTTTGATCTCGCTGGACATTAACATTGGAGCAAACAAGGCTATATCAAACTTCTCTGACTGACTGATATAAGCTTCTTTTGGAATGGGAACAGGTCGTTTGGGAATGTAACTCGCTGATGCAAATGACACACACAACACAAGTGATAAAAAGCCTGTTGTCTTAAAAATCTGGAAAAAAGTAGACCTCATGCTTTAAAGTTAAAATAAAATAAGTCAATCGGTCTATTTACCCCGTTACCTGTATCTTCAAATACCTTATCTTTGCTTTATGAAATTAGCACTTTTAACAATCGGATTATTGGCTTTAGCGGTTGCAGGTATTGCAATTAAGATTTGGGCCAAGAAAGGCGGTGAGTTTGCAGGAACCTGTGCAAGTAACAATCCTTTGCTACAGGATGAAGGAGCCGGATGCTCTATTTGTGGTGCCAGACCAGAAGAAAAGTGTCAAGCTGAAACACCAGCCTAAGCGTTAGGAATTAATTTTTCCAGGCCTTCTGTCTTGAAGGATTTCAATTCTCCATTATCATCATAAATAAGGAAAACGTCTAATTCTGCGTGTGCTTCCAGAAACTCAAGAGTTTTGTCGAGTCCCATTACCATGAATGCCGTGGCGTAAGCATCTGCAATGGCCGCATTTTCTGCAATCACAGTTACGCTTAACAGACTATTGGTAGATGGATATCCCGTTTCAGGGTCGATGGTGTGCGACAGGCGTTTACCATCTTTCATTTTGTACTTCCTATAGCTCCCACTGGTCGCTAATCCTTTGTTATCTAACTCAATTTTAAGCGCGAGGGGCTCGCCTACCTGTGTCTTTTCTTCCTGAGGTTCTTCTACACCAACCTTCCAGGCACCTTCGTTTTGATTTAGTCCTTTCCCGAACAATTCGCCACCAATTTCAACCAGATAATTGTCAATTCCGTTCGATTCTAAAAATCTTGCCACTAAGTCGACACTAAAGCCTTGCGCAATGGCATTAAACTCAATCATATTGTCGTTAAGAGCGATGAGTTTGCTTGTATCTTCCGAATCGTACTGAATGTCATCGAAACGACATTGTTCAAGCGTTCTCACCACATCTTCATGTTCCACCAATTCAGAATCATCCCTTTCAATCCCCCAAAGTTCAATAATGGGATAAATAGCCGGATTAAAGGCTTGTCCTGTTTTTTGATACATCACTCTGGACAAAGCCAATACTTCTCTAAAATTCTGATCCGGAACGACCTCTTTATTCGCATTAAACTCAGAAATAAGACTGCCCGGGTTGTAAGTTGATAGGCTATTGTCAAAATCCAGCAATAAAGAATCAATTTCTTCTTTTAGAACCCCGGTTTCATTCGTTTCATAAATGATGCTGTAAGTAGTTCCCTGAGCTTCTCCTGTTAGTTGAATATAGTCACCTGATTCGATCTTACTTGATTGCTCCTTCGTTTCCTTTTCAGGTGTGTCTTCTTTCTTGTTCTTAGAATCATCTGAATCTGAACAAGCAGAGAACAACAAAAAAATCCCTCCACATAGTAAGTGAAGGGACTTAATTTTATAGTTAGAGATTTGATTAACCACCGAAATCATCGAATCTTACGTTTTCTGGCGGTACACCCCAATCGTCACACATCTTTTCAACGGCCACGTTCATCATTGGTGGTCCACAGAAATAGAATTCAATATCTTCTGGTGCTTCATGCTTAGATAAATACTGATCGATTACTGATTGGTGAACAAATCCTAAGAAACCATCTCCATTTTCATCATCAATATCTTTCTTCTCTATCCAGTTATCGCTTTCCTTTGGTTCTGATAATACCATATAGAATTTGAAATTCGGGAATTCTTTTTCAAGATCACGGAAGTAATGAATGTAGAACAACTCTGCTCTGGAACGACCACCATACCAGTAAGTCACTTTTCTTCCTGTCTTCATTGTCTTGAACAACTCGTACAAGTGAGATCTCATTGGAGCCATACCAGCACCACCACCAACGTAAAGCATTTCTGCATCTGACTCGTTGATGAAGAATTCTCCGTAAGGTCCTGAGATAATTGCAGGATCTCCTTCTTTCAAGTTGAAGATGTAAGAAGAAGCAATACCTGGGTTCACATCCATCCACTTATCATTCTTTCTATCCCATGGTGGAGCAGCCACCCTTACGTTCAACATAATTCGTCTACCTTCTGCAGGGTAAGAAGCCATAGAGTAAGCTCTTACAACCTCCTCGTCATTCTTCATAACAAGGTCACGGATAGCATACTTACCTTCAGACCAATCTTTTTCGAACTTATCTGGCTCTCCAGGGTGATCCTGAGGGTGTGCCGTAATGTCCATATCAGAGAACTTCACAGTACACTTAGGAATCTTAATCTGGATATATCCACCAGCTTTGTAGTCCATGTCTTCAGGAATCTCAACGATGAATTCTTTGATGTAAGTAGCCACGTTGTAGTTAGATACAACCTTAGCTTCCCACTCTTTAATCCCCATGATTTCCTCCTCAACATGAATTTCCATGTCTTCCTTAATCTTCACCTGGCAACCAAGTCTCCAGTTATCTGCAATTTCTTTTCGTGAGAAGTGTGGTTCCTCTGTTGGAAGAATACTTCCTCCTCCACTCAATACCTGACAAGTACATTGAACACAAGTACCACCACCACCACATGCAGATGGTAAGAAAATTCCATTAGATCCTAAGGTAGATAGCAACGTACTTCCTCCGTCTACTTCAAGAACTTTATCTCCGTTGATTGTCAATTTTACTTTTCCAGACGGCACTAATTTGGCCTTGGCGAACAATAAAAGTGCTACCAATAGCAGAACTACTGCTAGAAAGACAACAACCGTAATTATAATAACATCCATACTCTTTCCTTAACTCTATTAAAATCCTAAAAATCCTAAAAACGCAATTCCCATTAATCCGGTAATGATAAATGCCATACCAACACCTCTCAATGGAGCAGGCACATGAGAATATCTAATTTTTTCTCTAATTGCAGCAATCAAAACAACGGCTACGAACCAACCTACACCAGATCCAAATCCGTAAGTAGTTGCTTTACCAATGCTTTCAAATTGTTTTTCCTGCATGAAAAGTGCCCCACCTAAGATGGCACAGTTTACAGCGATCAATGGTAAGAAGATTCCAAGTGCACCATATAGTGCCGGAGAAATTTTCTCTACAATCATTTCTACCAACTGTACGATAGATGCAATTACCGCGATGAATAAGATAAATGACAAGAAACTTAAATCCATTTCTGCATACTCAGCTCCTAACCAGGACAAAGCTCCCGGCTGCAATACATAAGCATCCAGCAACCAGTTAATTGGAATAGTTACTGTAAGTACGAAAATTACAGCAGCTCCAAGTCCAACAGCTGTTTTGATTGTTTTAGATACTGCCAGATATGAACACATTCCAAAGAAGAATGCGAAGATCATATTGTCTACAAAGGCACTTCTAATAAATATTGATACGTAATCCATTTCTTTACTTATTAATGCGTTTCAATTAAATGTCTTTTTCTACTTCTTTGAATCCAAATGTAGATTCCAACGATTACCAATGAAGATGGCGGTAATAACATCAAACCATCGTTTTCATAGCCAATTGCATAAAGTCCGGTTGGATTTTCTCCATTCTCTCCCATAATCGGGAATCCCATTAGAGTACCTGAACCGAATAATTCTTTGAAGAATGCAATTACTACAAGTAGTAAACCGTAACCAAGTCCGTTTCCGATACCATCCAGAATAGATGGCCAGGGTTTGTTACCCAAAGCAAATGCTTCCAGACGTCCCATGATGATACAGTTGGTAATGATGAGTCCAACAAAAACAGATAACTGCTTAGACACATCATATACGTATGCTTTCAAAACCTGATCAACAATAATTACCAATGAGGCAACTACAACCAGCTGAACGATGATTCTGATTCGTCCCGGAATTACATTTCTCATCAAAGAGACTACCAGGTTACCAAGAATCAATACCGCCAATACAGATAATGACATTACCAAGGCGTTGTTCATTTTTACTGTTACCGCAAGTGCTGAACAAATACCTAAAACCTGAATGGTAATTGGGTTATTGTCGCTCAAGGGATCAGTAATGAGCATTTTATTCTTCTTTGAGAATAAAGGCTCTTTTTCCTTTACTTGTGTTTCTGTACTCATAATAATTTTATTGCTGAGTTAAATTACTTGACGATAAATAGTTGTAATAAACCACCATCGTTCTTTTAATCATTTCGTCTACACCTACACTGGTAAATGTACCTCCAGAGATACCATCTACAGAGTGATCGTCCAATTCAGGACCTGGTTTAATTACTGAGATACCAGTATACTCACCGTTTTCAGCGATTGTTTTACCAATGAAAGGCTTCTGGAACCACTCCTGAGAGATTTCAGCACCCAAACCTGGCGTTTCAGATTTGTGATCGAAAACTGCTCCGGCAACCGTTACTCCATCACTTTCTAATGCAATGTATCCCCAAACCGCAGCCCAAAGACCTTGTCCTTGTACTGGTGCCACATAGTATGTTTTCTCTTTATACTCTACAACAAACAATGGGTAGTTTCTGTCCTTTGGATTCTTGATGGTTTTGAATTCCTTCAACATGTCTACGTTAAAGGCATCCTTTTCATTGCCATCTTTGATTTCATCCTCTTTGGTCATTTCAGAACCTTCCAAAACATTTCCGTAGTAATCAAGGATCAATCTTTTAGTGACATGTTCCTTGAATTTATCACTGGCTTCACTTCTCTCCACTTCCATTCCGGTAGCTTGAAGAATGTTCTGCATTTTCTCGTTTCTAACGTTGGCCTTTTGAGCTGGTTGAAGCGCCATAGCTACTCCCGCCAAAATAGCACCAACAACTACCACCATTACAATGGAGAAACCAATTACGTAGCCGTTACTTTCTTTATTGATTGCCATAATTATGCAGCTTTAACTTTAATTCTTTTCGTTCTTCTCTTGATGTTTTGAGACACTACCATATGATCGATAAGTGGTGCACAAACATTCGCAAACAAGATAGCCAACATCACACCTTCAGGGTAAGCCGGGTTTACCACCCTAATGAGGATTGCCAATAGTCCGGCCAACGCCCCATAAATGAACTTACCTGTTCTGGTTTGTGCAGCTGTTACAGGATCGGTTGCCATAAACACGGCTCCGAACATGAAACCTCCTAACATGATTTGTCTAACAGGATCCATGTTGGTGAATGGGTTCATATCCATTGCGTTCAATAAGTACCCCATTGCCAATCCTCCAAGTACCATCGACAGCATGATTTCCCAGCTACCAATTCCAATGAAGATCAGGAATGCGGCTCCAAGCAGACAACAAAGTGCTGATGTTTCCCCAATAGATCCGGGAATAAATCCGATAAAGGCTTCTTCAGTCGTAGGTACTCTCGACATTTGAACTTCCTGAGCTTTCTTTAAGTCTTCGTTTTTAGCCAAACTCTTTTCGTTTTGCTTTTTAACGAAAGCCAGAATCTTAGTTTCTTTTTCATTCAAGCTTCCCTTGGCTTCCAATTCAGCAATCACCTCTTTGTTGCTTTCAATGGTCTCAAGGTTGGCGTTAATGTTCTTTTGGTATTTAGCAGCAGAAGCAGCATATCCTAATGCCGTTTCACCTGTAAAGGCATTAACTTCAGAATCTGATGTTAATTTATAATCAACCAATTCTCCTACTTTTTCTCCATCCACATTAACAATGGTTCCGTTTTTCCAGAGTTTTTCGACTCCAACTTCACCATTTTCAACATGGGCGACCAGCTTAAGCTCTTCCTCTACCTCTTTTCCATCTTCGCCGGCCACTTTAATGGTTTCGGTATCAGCATGAATCCAAACCGTGTTACCAGAAATGGCGGTTGGGTGAGCAAAGAAGATCACCGCTCTGGCCACTAAAGCAACATTCAGAATATTCATTCCTGTTCCTCCGAAAACTTCTTTACCAATCAGAACAGCAAAAGCTGTTGCTACAGCTACCATCCATAAAGGTGTATCCATTGGCATCACCAAAGGAATTAACATTCCCGATACCAGGAATCCTTCGTGAATTTCGTGTCCTTTTTTCCAACAGAACAAGAATTCAACACCAAGACCAACGCCATAAGATACAGCCACAAAAGGCAATACTTTCATCAGACCGAAAAGTACTTTATCTCCAAATCCGTCCATAACGCCGGTGTGGAGTCCCTGACCTAAATAGTACTGATGTCCTGTGTTATAAATACCAAACAACAAACAAGGTACTAAGGCCAAAATCACCATAAACATGGTTCTCTTAAGGTCAATACCATCTTTGATGTGCGTTCCTTTTTTAGTCACATGACCAGGGGTAAATAAGAAAGTTTCTAAACTATCGTATACCCAATAAGCAAGTCCAGGTTTCTTCCCTTCTTTAGGGGCAAACTTTGGCTTGACTTTTTTCTCTAAAAAATTATGTAATCCTTTCACAAGTAAGGTTTTAATTCAATTTACATGCACTCTCTATGAATGACATCCAATCCGTTTCTTACAATATCCTGAACAGCAATTTTAGATGTACATACGTACTCACACAAAGCAAAATCTTCAGGTCCTACTTCATAGATCCCTAGTTTCTCCATACCGTCAATGTCATTTACAATGATAGACTTGATTAGGAAAACCGGGTAAATATCAAATGGGAAAACTTGTTCATACTGGCCACTTACTACAAATGCGCGTTCCTCACCATTCTTATTGGTATTCAGATCGTACTTTTTGTTTGGCATTAACCAGCTTGGGAATGTTCTTGACAAAGACTTCTTCTTAAATCCAGGACTCAACCATCCTTCTGTCATTAAGAACTGAGCATCATGTCCTTCAGGGATAATTGTAATTTGATTGTGATAGAATCCAATGAAACCATCTGTATCAATCTTATCTCCTGTTAATACGTTTCCACTTACAATTCTGTAATCTCCTTCCTTGATGTTGCCCTCAAGCATTTTCTTAGCACTTGCTCCAACGTGGGTCTTATAGTACTTAGGATTCTTACATCCTGATCCTGTGATGGCCACAACTCTTGATGAATCGTACTTTCCTGTTTCAAACAGTTTTCCAATCATCAATACGTCCTGTACATTCAAATGCCAAACAATCTCTCCCTTGTTTACAGGATCGATATGATGCATTTGAGTTCCTACATTACCTGCAGGGTGTGGTCCGGAAATTTTATTGATTTGAACACCTTTTGCACTCGTAAGAGCAGCATCATGTGCACCGTTACTTCTCAAAGTTAAATGAACCTTACCATCTGTTAACTTAGAGATGGCGTTCAACCCTTTTTGGAAAGTTTCCTGGTTACCGTGAAGCACAAAATCATAATCGGGAGCCAAAGGGTGAGAATCAAAACCTGAGATAAAAATTGCTTTCGGAGAATCATCCGGATTGGCAACAATATCTAAAGGTCTCATCTTAACTGTTGGCCATAGACCAGCGCTTAAGATATTCTCTTTCACCTCTTCTGCCGACATGGTAGAAGGGTCTCCTGATTTAAAGGTTTCGTAAGAAATCTCCTTGTCTGGTAAAATTCTTACCTCCAGAATCTTTCTTTTTTCACCTCTTTCAATACTGGCTATTTCACCACTTACAGGTGCAGTATACTTGATTTTTTCGCGGTATTTATCGAAGAAGATTACCGTACCAGCTTTAACCTTATCTCCTACTTTCACGGTTAACTTTGGAGTTAATCCATGAAAATCTGGTGGTTTTATCGCAAATACGTCCGGCATGTCAGGTGCTACAAACACCTTCTCTGCTTCTCCTTGTAGCTTAATATCTAAGCCTTTGCGAATCCTAATGGATTTTGACATGTTCTTTGCAGCTTAAAAATGATGCCCAAAATTATAAATTTGTGCAAATGAGGCACTGTTTTTGCCATCTAAACAAAGTTCATTAAATTAATTTAGAATGATTCTAAATAAACTTTTACCCCTATACGCACTATTATTAGTGAGCACTGACATTCAAGCTTTTGAAGACAAATCAGTCATGACCATAGACCAACGCACGGAAAATGACGACGACTACTTTGAAGAAAATGCCGTGCGCTATGAAAACATGATCTACAAAGAAGGTATTTATACCCCGGTTGTGTTCGCAAATAATTGGGAATTGTCAGATCCCTTTATTCAGTTAGCATCTGATGATGTTCTCAATTTTTATTTTGATGATTTGAATGACGATTTAGGAGATTATAGCTATACATTAATTCATTGCACACACGACTGGCAAGCTTCAGACCTTATGAACTCAGAGTTTCTGGATGGGTTCGCCGAAAATCCGGTTAACGATTATGAAGAGTCTTTCAATACCTATATAAAATATATCAATTACAGAATTCAACTTCCCAATGAAAACGTGAAGTTTACAAAATCCGGTAACTACATACTACTCGTATACGAAGACGATGACATGGAATCTCCTGTGATCACTCAAAGATTCACTGTTTTTGAAAAGAAAACGGAAGTTGAAGTTGATATCATCCGTCCAACAGATGTTAATCAAATGGCTTACAAACAAATTGTACAATTCAGTATCGACCATGCCACCTACCCCATTTCAGATCCTTTTCAGGAAATACATGTCCAGGTACTTCAAAATAATCGATGGGACAATTCTATAGGTAGACTCAAGCCTCAATTCATCCAGAACAATAAGCTGATCTATAACTATAATGATGAGGCTTCATTTGATGGCAATATGGAATTCCGTTATCTCGACCTTAAAAGCATTCAGTTTAAAGGAGAAAAAATTGAATCAATTAAACTTGAAGGGGACGACTTTTACCATTATACTTTGTTCCCTGAAGAAAGCAGAGGTTACAAACAATACCTAAGTCAGAAAGACATCAATGGCCGTTTCATCATTAAAAACGAAAACGACCAAAGCAGTCATATAGACGCTGGCTATACCAAAGTTCATTTCACTCTAAAAGCCGACGAACCCTATGAAAGTGGCAATGTTTACGTATTTGGTGGTCTTTCTAACTGGCAACTGAACGATCGGTTTAAAATGACTTATGATGACCGTGCTAAGAAGTATGAATTGACAGCTATTGTGAAACAAGGCTATCATAATTATCTGTATGCGCTTCCTCAGGACCAGCAAATCAACACAGAGGAAATTGAAGGCACACATTTTCAAACTGAAAACGATTACACCATCATTGTATATCAGCGCGTTTTCTCTGAGGGTTATGACCGAGTAATTGGTTACGAACGCGAAAATTCACGTAGGTAAAAGCAACCATTTTTTCAATATCTGAGTCATATATATCGTAGTGAGTCAGATTACAGACATATCAAAAGGTGTTAGAATCAGTGTGAAACCTGAATACAAAAAGGATTTTTCACGACCTAATCTTGACTACTACATCTTCTCGTACACGATTAAACTCATCAACGAAAACACCTTTCCGGTTAAATTACTATCCAGAAAGTGGGTGATTTTTGACAGCCTTGCGGATACTCGAATTGTTCGTGGTGATGGTGTTGTGGGTCAGCAACCACTTCTTGATCCGGGAGATTCTCATGAGTACACCAGCTCATGCGATATCATCTCCGAGCTGGGTACCATGCATGGGTATTATACCTTTAAGAATATGGAAACAGGCGAACTGATGCGTGTCGACATTCCTAAATTTAAAATGGAAGTTGAGTTCAAAATGAATTAGTCTTCTTTTTGGATAATGATATACTCTGCTTTTCCACTTCTTCCGATTTCCTTCTGAGCATCAATTCTTTCTTTTTCTAAAATCATTGGCGTCAATTCAGGACCAACAATTTTATACTTGGCACTGTCGCCTTCAGCATAAATAATCGTTCTTTCCTTAGTGCCCTCTGCTGCAACCGCCTTTAGTTCATTTTCTTTCTTTTTCAATTCAATTTGATAATCCAAATTCTCCTTTTTCTTCTCGAACAGGGCATTCTCACTCAACAGGCGTCTGTATTTCGTGTCCAAACCAATGGTTTGAACCATGACATCATTTAACTGAATTCCTTCATTATACAAGACGTTGGTTAATCGGGAAATCATTTCTGTTCTGATTTCTTCCCTTCGAATGTTGTACAAACCTTCTGCATCTTTTTCTCCTATAAATTGTGCCATCGAACTTTCTACAGTTGGCCTTATAAATGTGGCATACACATCATGCAAGGTTTTATGATTCCCTCCATACTTTATAAAAGTAGCCGGAGCCATTTCTTTATTTAGCTGAAAGGTAATATCGATACTTGGTGTTAACAACACGCCATCTCTGGATCTGGCCTGAGTTGAGATTCTGCTCTTTTGAACGGTTCCGTCCAACTTGAAGATTCTGGTTCCCATAAAGAATACCTTCAAGCCGGGATCCAAGGCTTTAGGTTTTACTTTTCCGAATGACCGCTTGATACCGATCTGTCCATCGTGAACAGTTTTCATTTTAACAATACAAGATTGAAATCCGAGAGATAAAGCGAGTGACGAAATGAGTAAATATTTTTTCATGTTAATTGATTTTGGTTAACAAAAAATTAACAATTTTCGTGCCATTAGATTTATCAGCACAATTTCCCGATCTCCAAATTTGCAGTAGTTTTACCATATGCAGTCTATTCTAAAAGACATTACAGTAATTGAACTATCCACAGTATTGGCAGGACCTGCAGTGGGAACTTTTTTTGCAGAAATGGGCGCTCGCGTGATCAAAGTGGAGAACATGAGTACAGGTGGAGATGTCACCAGATCATGGAAAACCAAAGATGAAAAGCAAAGTGTCTCAGCCTACTTTTCATCAGTCAACCACCATAAAGAATTTGTCGATCTCGACTTAAAGAACGCCCAAGATTTAGAAAACTGCAAGGCACTCATTAAAGATGCCGATATTGTTATTACCAACTTCAGAGACAGCAGTGCGAAAAAGTTGGGACTCGATTATAGCAGTTTAAAAAACCTGAAAGAAGACATCATTTTGGGAACCATTAAAGGATTCGCTCACTCTAACAGACCAGCTTATGATGCGGTACTTCAGGCCGAAACCGGATTTATGAGCATGAATGGTCAGGCAAACAACCCACCAACAAAAATGCCCGTGGCTTTGATTGATGTTTTGGCGGCCCATCAACTAAAAGAAGGCTTATTACTGGCACTGATCCAACGCGGTCAGACGGGAAAAGGCTGTTACGTGAGCGCTTCTCTTGAAGAAACCGCCATTGCATCTTTAGCTAATCAGGCCAGTAATTATTTAATGAATGGGATTGTTGCTCAAAGAAAAGGCTCCCTTCATCCCAACATTGCTCCATATGGCGAAATACTGGACACAAAAGATGGCAGACAACTAATTCTGGCTATTGGGAATGACAGTCAGTTTGAGAATTTATGCGACATCCTTGGACTGAAAGAACTCAATGAAGACGAACGTTTCAACAAAAACGTGAAACGTGTTAAAAACCGAATTGTTTTATTAGAATACCTGCAGTCAGGAAGCAAACAAATGGATTTTGACACATTATACTCAGCTTGTATGAAGCAAAACATTCCTGTAGGCGAAATCAAAACTCTGGATCAGGTCTTACAATCTGAGGCTGCAAAGGATTTGACAATAAAAGAGATTATAGATGGTTCGGAAACTTTGAGAATTCAGTCTTCCGTATTCAAAATAGGATCCTGATTCTTTCTTCGCTTTTTTCTTCGTTTGATCTGTTCATTGAAATACTTACCAAAAGCTTCTCCGTCTTCATCATTCAACTGGACACCAATTTTCACAAACTTCCCAAGATACTCGAAGGTGACGCGCTCCCCTCCCATCACCCAGAAAGAGTTTTCCAACACTTTGGCAATTGAACCATCTTCTTTAGTGATAATGGCCACATCTTTAATATTTTCATAATAGAATACATGAGCTTTTCCGTACTTCTTAATGGCTCTTTTGTATGTCACTTCATCATCCGTAAAACGCAGGTACTCCATTCCCCACTTTCGCCAGGCAAACACCTTGATGATTCTAATAGCATAGTAGAACATAAACATCAGAACCACAAAGAGGATAATTTTCTCCTTATCTCCGTTTGTTTGGAACAGTTGCCAGGTAAATACCCCCATAGAAATTAGCCAACATACAATCCATGCAGCCAGCAAGCCTTCTTTCCACGATTCAATTTTGGAACTAATGACCAAAGTAGTTTTATCGGGTGATGATTTAATTGATATACGCTCTCCTATTGTCTTCACGGAGGACAAATTTGGCAATTTTTGTGCATTAATTAAGCAATTTCACAATTAACTGTTATTATTTATAGCCTTTATGAATAGCTAAACGCGAGATATTGATTAATTTTAGGCACAGCTTTTGCTTAGGTAGAAG
Organism: Parvicellaceae bacterium; assembly: GCA_965230535.1. Taxonomy (GTDB): domain Bacteria; phylum Bacteroidota; class Bacteroidia; order Flavobacteriales_D; family JAUILH01; genus JAUILH01. Next base: position 750,603 of record OZ246010.1, read on the forward strand.
ATGTAAAACAACGGACTTATGAAAAAAATACTATCATCACTGTTAATTGTACTGGGAACCACATCAATGGCCCAGCCACCGGATTTTCAGGATTTGGTTATTCTTTATGCGGATGGCAAATACGACAAATGCATTGACAAATGCCTAAAGTACAAAGATAAAGACGCTACCAGAAAGGAACCAATGCCATACTTCTATATGTCTATGTGTTTCTACGAGATCAGTAAAGATCAAAGCTGGGTTCAGAAGAATGAAGCTTATAAAAAAGCTTTTAATGACGCGATCAAAAATGCAGCTGTTTTCTCTAAAAAAGATAGAGAGAAAGCTTATCAGAAAGAGCCGGAAGTTGTGGCTTATTATGAAGAGTTAAAGGGTGCAATTCTTGAGGACGTAGACGGTCATTTACACGGAGAAAAGCCAAAATATTCGAAGGCTGCCAGTGAATTGAAGAAGTTGCACACCTTTGCACCTGATGATGCAGGAGCACTTATTTTGAAAGGCGTTTGCGAAAATTTGAACAGAAACAGAACAGAAGCTCGATTGAATCTTCAAGATGGTAGAAAGCTACTCTCAACCTTAAACTTTAAGGAAGATGTGATGCACATGAATGCAGATGAAGAGTTATCTGACATTGAAGATTGGGAAAAGGAACTAGAAGTAAAGCATACTGCTCGTCTATTAATGTATTCCTTAATAGAAGCTGCAAAAATGTACGACAAAGGAAACCAAAAGGAAGTTGCCATCGACTACATTAACATTGGAAAACAATGGTTTGAAAATGTTAAGGAGTATATGGAAGTTTACAATTCTATTGTGAATGGTTAATTAAATTCCTCCAGTAGTTCGTGTAGAACAGCATACACCGTTTGAAGCTCTTCATGTGTGATGCAATAAGGAGGATTTACAAATACAGTACTACCAAGAGGCCTGATTAGCAGGCCTTTTTTTATGCAGAAATCATAAGCCTTGCTTTTTGCCGGATTGAAGTATCCCGGCCTGTCAGATTTCACATCCAGAGCAAGTATGGTCCCCAAAACTCTTATGTTGAAAAGCTTGGACTTATCTACCTTTTTTATGAATTCCTCATGAGCAGCTCCTATCATTTCTATTTGTTGCCAGGTAGAATCTTCTCTGAACAACTTTGTGCTTGCCAGAGCCGCTGCACAAGCCAAAGGATTTCCGGTAAATGAATGACCGTGTAAAAACCCTCTTCGTTTCTCGTCGTCCAAGAACACCTTGAATATTTTTTCGCTGGTTACAGTTAAGCCCATTGGCAAATAACCTCCCGTGAGCCCCTTAGACAAGCATACCAAATCTGCATCCTGTTCCAGATGATCCATTGCAAACATTTTCCCGGTTCGCCCAAATCCTGTCATTACCTCATCTGCGATACACAATACACCATACTTTTGGCAAATTTTAATGATTTCTGCCAACAGGTCTTTAGAATACATGCGCATACCTGAAGCTCCCTGAACCAGTGGTTCGAAAATAAATGCTGCCAAATCTCCACCAGAAGCCAGTTCCTCAACTTGATTAAGTATGTCTCTCTGATTTAAGGCATTTGGAAAAGGCAGGTAGTCGACCTCAAACATAAATGGCTCAAACGGTCTGTTAAACAAGTCCCGTTCGCTCACACTCATGGCTCCGAAAGTATCTCCATGGTAAGCGCCTTCAATAGCAAGCACCTTCTTTCTTTGTTCGCCTTGGTTATCCCAATATTGAAAAGCCATTTTAAGCGCAACCTCCGTGGAAGTAGAACCATTGTCACTAAAGAAGAACTTAGTTAAATGGTCCGGCAAAAAGTGCATTAGTTCAGAACATAATTCTGCTGCCGGTTGATGCGACATTCCAGCAAATATGACGTGTTGCAACTTATCTAATTGACTTTTGATGGCATCAACCACCACAGGATGTCCGTGTCCGTGCACGTTCACCCACCAACTTGAATTAACATCCATCAACTTACGACCATCAGCAGTATATAAATACACACCTTCTCCCCTTTCTATCCCAATTGGAGAGGCTTCTGTTTGTACTTGAGTAAAGGGATGCCATACATGTTTCTCATCAATATCAATCCACTCCATACCACACAAATTTGTCCTTAGCACTTTCGTTTTCACCCAATTCAGGCAAATGTCCAATTATTTTCGCTCCAGCCTGAAGATACATTTGTTCTCCTTCCGGGTATCGGTCACCGGAAATTACAATTCCAATCAAATTCAATCCGGCTCTCCAGATATGATGTAAGCTTAGCAAAGTATGATTGATGCTTCCCAGGTAGTTTCTTGATACCAAAATAATATCCAGCCCAAGGTCTATTGCTAAATCAGGGAAACAATACGCATCATGATTCATTGGCACCATGACACCTCCTGCTCCTTCTACTAAAATGCCTTCCTGTTTAGGCAATTCGAAATCTGAAGACTTAATTGCAACACCATCCAGCTTTGCGGCATGGTGAGGCGATAATGGATTTTCAAAAACGTGTCTTTCCGGGAATACGGTGGCTCCAGCTGTTCTCAAACGGTCCGAATCCGTATTGTCTAGTCCTCCGCACTGAACCGGTTTCCAGTAAGACAAATCGAAATGCATGCACAATGCTTCCGACACCATAGTCTTGCCCACATCAGTTCCTATTCCCGTTAATAATATCTTTTTGTTATGCATATTTCTTTAAACTTTTCAGCAAGCCATTTATTTCTTCTTCTGTGTTAAAAGCATGTAAACAAATCCTAAGACGTTCACTTCCTTTAGGCACTGTTGGACTCATAATTGGCCTGACATCATATTTATCTTCCTGAAGCTGTTTTGCCAGCTTCTTCACCTTGTCATTGCCGGCACATGCGTAAGTGTAGATTCCTCCCAGACCTCCACCCAGATTCACATTCATATCCTGTGCTTTTGACTCCAGGTAATTCTTTTTGTCCTGAAATTCCTTTAAAATATCCGGACGCTTTTTCAAGATAGCGTATCTGGCTTCAATCTCTGTGAAGAATTGATTAGACGGTGCGGTTGAATATATGAACGGTCGGCTAAAATTGACCAAAAAATCCCTTAAATCATGACTTCCAACGATGGCTGCTCCGTGGAAACCAAAGGCTTTACCGTAAGTAATAACTCTTGCGAACACCTCATCTGTAATTCCCGCTTCATAACAGAGACCTTCTCCAAGAGGACCATACATTCCTCCTGAATGCGCTTCATCAACAATGAGATGAGCCTCATGTTTTTTACATAAATCGGACACCATTTTCAAATCCGGGCCATCTCCATCCATAGAATATACAGATTCGATTACCACAAATACATTCCCTTCTGCCGATTGCATTTTTCGCTCCAGATCGTCCAAATTGTTGTGCGCAAACTTCACCGTTTTTGCCAAACTCAGCTGAAGACCATCCCTGATTGAAGCATGAGAAAGTGCATCATAAATAATGGTATCCTGCCTACCTGCAATACAGGAAATCAAGCCCAAATTGGCAGAATAGCCAGAAGAAAATACCAAAGCAGACTCTGCATGATGATGCGTAGCTATAAGCACCTCTACTTCAGATTTATATGAACTCTCCCCACTGAGCAATCTTGAGCCTGTACGATTAATTTGATCAGTCCTGTCAACCTGCTCCAAATAACGTTCTAATCCCAAATAATTATTCGAGCTGAAGTCGACCATGTGATGATGATCTGACAAAGTTCTGAAAGCATTGAGATCCTTTCGTTCTGCTAGTTTTTGCTTAATTCTGTTCATTATCTGAATGACACACGTGCGTTGAGCATGATTCCATAGGAGATGAAATGATGTGTGATATCTTCGGGAGCTTCCTTACCAGAGTTGTTAAAATACTTGTACTCAAACAAACCTGAAAGTCCAAGATAAAACTTCTCCATCACTGAAAACTCAAACCCGGTTTTGGCTCCACCAAAAACGGACTTTCCCCAACGAGACTCTCCAAACAGAGATGTGCTTCTCACCATTGAAAAGGCGTAGGCTCCCAATCTTCCGGAAGCATACCACTCAAAAGTTCCTAAATCGTTTGTATACAAAGGCCTTTCAAATTGCACGTAAAACTTATCTGTCTTGAAATATTCGGGAAAACCAAAAGTCTGAAACTGCCCCTTTGTTTCAACATCCAGTGCCAACAAAGAGAAAAACTCGAAACTCATCCCCACTCCCAGCCTGTTATCTCCAAGAGGAAAAATGGTTTCTATCTCTACCAATTCACTACTCGTTTGGGCTTTTAATCTGGAATCTCCATCCACCAACTGCTGCCCGTAAGGACTGAACAATTTGTAGTCTGAAGTTTTTGACGACCAGGAATTCCCGGCAACTCCCAAGTTCACTCCAAAGTAGTATAAATTTGATTTTCCTGAATTAAAGAAGCTCTGTCCCTGAGCCATTCCTGCCAAAACAAGCGTTATGATCAGCAATGGCCATTTCATTACTCCTGAAGAGATTCTACTGTCTCTACTTTTCTTGGTTCAAAATTCAAGGATTTAGCTTTATTGGCAGCTTGTTTAGCCAAACGATCAGCTTCTTTTTGCTTGTTCGCTTCCAACACCTCATCTGTTGTAATTTCAGGTCTTTCGCCATCTTTAAAGGCAGCTTTCGGGTTTAAGCCCAACAACTTGAACAGCTCCATATCTTCATTATACTCCGGGTTAGGAGTGGTCAACAAGGTATCTCCGGCAAACAAAGAACTTGCACCTGCCATAAAGCATAATGCCTGACCTTCTTCTGACATTTGAGTTCTACCAGCAGACAATCTTACAACACTCTTTGGCAATACAATTCTTGCAGTGGCAATCATTCTCACCATTTCCCAAATAGAGGCACTTTTGGCTTCTTCAAGTGGCGTTCCTTCAACCGGAACCAAAGCGTTAATTGGAACAGATTCTGGTGGCGTATCCATGTTCACCAAAGTCAACAGCATTCCCAATCTGTCTTCTTCACTTTCTCCCATACCAATGATTCCACCAGAACAAACCGAAATATTGGTTTTTCTAACGTTCTCAATGGTATTCAATCTATCCTTATAATCTCGGGTTGAGATGATATCGTCGTAATACTCTTCTGAGGTATCAATATTGTGATTGTATGCGTAAAGCCCGGCCTTTTCCAATCTCTTTGCCTGATCTTCTGTTAGCATTCCCAAAGTACAACATACCTCCATGTCCAAAGAATTGATTCCTCGAACCATTTCCAATACCTCATCAAAATCTTTATTGTCTCTTACGCTTCTCCAGGCAGCTCCAAGGCACATTCTGGACGAGCCATTGGCTTTCGCGTTCTTCGCCTGCTCCATTACTTCATCATAAGGAAGTAATTTATGCGCCTGAACATCTGTATGGTATCGTGCTGCCTGAGGGCAATAACCGCAATCTTCAGGACAACCACCAGTTTTAATTGACAATAATGAGCTCATTTGAACCTCCAAAGGATCATGGTGCAAACGGTGCACTTGAGCAGCTTCAAACACCAAGCTTAGCAAGGGTTTGTTATATATTTCTTGAATTTTTTCTAAAGTCCAGTTTTCCTTCTCCATATCTTTTCTTCAACTTATAAAGATACAAAGTAAATCGGTTTTACTGAATAGATAAAAAAAATCCCCCTTAATTCGACTAAGGAGGATATTGGGAGGTTAGTGTAGCAGAGACTAATCTCTGTATACTTTATTTCTTTCCGGAATTCTCTTTTCAACCCTGGCAGCCTTGGCAGCTTCTATTCTGGCTCTCATCAGATCTTCTCTCGGTTCTATAGTTCTTCTTTCAACTTTCATGTTCTCAACCTTTACTGGCTGAAGTTTAACCTGTTCTACTTTGTGTACACTTTTCATCACCTTAGTTTGCTTAACAGGATCCTTTTTTAATCTATGTTGAGCAGATACCTGGTTCATCATGCCAATACCTGCGAAAAGTGTCAATGTCATTAATATCTGTTTCATAGTTTATTTTTTGATATAACTATAAACAATTCGCATGCCAAAAAACCTATTTTTGCCTTTATGCGCATAGACATCATTACCGTTTTACCAGAACTGATCAGAAGTCCGTTTGAGGCTTCCATTCTGAAACGTGCAGCCGACAAAGGATTGGTGGAGGTTCATTTACACGATCTTAGAAAATTTGCGGTTAACAAGTACGGTAGCGTGGACGACTACCAATATGGTGGTGGCGCAGGCATGGTAATGATGTGCGAGCCAATAGCCAGATGTATTGACGAATTAAAAGCAGAACGCTCATACGATCACATTATATATATGACTCCGGATGGCACTACTTTAAATCAGAGTATCTGTAATTCTTTGTCGTTGAAAAAGAATTTGATCATTCTGTGTGGACACTATAAAGGAGTGGACCAAAGAATTCGGGACACCTACGTTGACATGGAAATTTCAGTTGGCGATTACGTGCTTTCAGGTGGAGAATTGGGCGCGGCAATACTGGCCGATTCAGTAATTAGATTATTACCTGGTGTTTTAAATGATGAAACAAGTGCCCTGACCGATTCTTTTCAGGATAATTTATTGGCGCCGCCGGTTTACACACGTCCTGATAACTGGCGCGACCAAAAAGTACCAGAGATACTGTTATCAGGGAATTTCAAGAAGATTGATGAGTGGCGAATGGACCAGGCATACGAAAGAACAAAGGCACGACGACCAGATTTATTGGATAATGAGTAAAATAAAATCCATAAGCTTTGGTTTAATCCAGATAATATATGTAAGTTTGCACCCCGATTTGGGAAAAATAAAGATTTTCAATTATGGATATCGTTAAGCAATTAGAAGCAGAATTAGTACAAAACAATGACTTACCGGAATTCGGTTCAGGAGATACAGTTATTGTACATTATAAGATTAAGGAAGGGAACAAAGAAAGAGTTCAGCAGTTCCAGGGAGTTGTTCTTCAGAGAAGAGGTTCTGGTATGACAGAAACTTTTACCGTTAGAAAAATGTCTGGTGGTATTGGTGTTGAAAGAATCTTCCCAGTTGCTTCTCCGTTTATTGATAAAATTGAGGTTACCAAGCACGGTAAAGTTAGAAGAGCCAGAATTTTCTACTTGAGAGAGCGTACTGGTAAAGCCGCAAGAATTAAAGAGAAGAAAAGATTTCAAAAGAAATAAGACTTTTAAAGTCTAATAGAGATCCCGTTCCGATTGCCGGAGCGGGATTTTTTTGTACCCATAGTTTTTTACTTAATTATTGTTAAAGTATTTGTTGATCCAAACATTAATCGTAATATTGCAATTAAACAATTAACTATGGGCGTATCTAAAACTGAAATGTTCACCAGTCTTCAAAACGAGATTGCTCTTTTCGCAAAAGCGTTTGGTCATCCTGCACGTGTTGCCATCTTACAACATCTGTTCAAAATCAATACTTGCGTTTGCGGTGATTTGGTTAAAGAAATTGGCCTGGCGCAACCCACGATTTCTCAACACCTCAAAGAACTTAAACACCTTGGTCTCATTAAAGGCAACGTTGAAGGCACCAGTGTTTGCTACTGCATCAACACGGAGAAGTGGACGGAAATGAAAGACCTCATGAACAGGTTTCTTGATCAGGACGCCCTGACAAACGATTGTTGCTAAACGATATTATTTAAACATTAAAATACAATACAATGACACTTTCAGACATTAAAAACAAGTTGACTCAACTCGACAAAATTGCTTTTCAACTCCCAAACGGAGAATTGGTTCCAAGTCATTTTCACGTGACTGAAGTTGGCAAGGTTTCCAAACACTTTATCGACTGTGGTGGTACTATCAGAAATGAAGAACGCGTTAACTTCCAATTATGGGATGCTGACGATTATGATCACAGATTACATCCGGAGAAACTAATCAAGATCATAGAACTATCAGAGTCGAAATTAGGAATTGGTGATTTGGAGATTGAAGTTGAATACCAGGGAGACACTATTGGAAAGTATGGACTAGACTTTGATGGCACCAATTTTCTGTTGACCGGCACAGCAACAGATTGCTTAGCCAAAGACAAATGCGGTGTTCCTGAAGAAAAGCCAAAAGTAAAATTATCCGATATGCAATCCTGCGCACCAGGTAGTGGCTGCTGTTAATTAGTTAAGATATGAACATGTTATATCCGCAACTGGAACAAGTGGTCAGATCGTTAGATGTTGAGACAATTTCCAGCGACCGCAAAGAAGTACTGCAAGCTTTCATTGATTATCTAAGGAATAAAACTGATAACAACCGGTCCATTAGACTGAACTTTATATGCACACACAACTCCAGGAGAAGTCATTTGTCGCAAATCTGGGCACAAACCATGGCTTGTTATTTTGGGATAGATCGTGTGACTTGTTATTCTGGCGGAACAGAAAGCACGGCATTGTTTCCAATGGTGGCAGAAACGCTTGAAAAAACGGGATTCGAAATCAAAATCATTGCAAAAACCGATAACCCGGTATACAACATTAAATATTCTGAAAATCTACCTCCGATTATCGGTTTTTCTAAACTTCTGGACGATGAATTTAATCCGAAGACAGAATTTGCAGCCATCATGACCTGCTCTCAAGCAGATGAGGGTTGCCCGTTTGTTACAGGAGCTGATGGCCGCATTGCTCTTTCTTATGAAGATCCAAAGCTATTTGACAATACTCCCCAACAAGCGGATAAATACACGGAAAGGAGTCTGCAAATAGCAACAGAAATGTATTACGTTTTCTCAAAGGTCTCGGCTTAAACCGAGCCTTTGGGACTAATCTAAATCGAACTCAACCGGCAACCTGTAAGTTCCGTTTAGACCTAACTTAGAAATGGTTTCCTGATGCTGGTCATTCAGAACTTTCAGCACTCTAACCGCTTCTGCTTCCAAATTGTACCCACGGTTGGTCAAACTCTTGATGTTCGTGATTTTTCCTGATTCATCAACTTTAAACTCCACCACCACGGTAGTTTCAACCTTTTCTTTCTTAGCCAATTTAGGATACTTCACATACTTATTGAAAAGTGATTGAAAATTGCTTTTCTTCCCGTCTCCATTGCCATAGGAACCTGCCATAGACATGCTTGAAACAAAAAATAAACTGAGTAATAGGACTGTCTTTTTCATAATTTTCGTGTTTTTAGATGTGACGCTTGTCTCTTTTAAAAGTTACAGAGGTCATATTTTTTAACAGATTTTATGATTTATTTTGTCCTTCTGAAATGCACCAAAACACGCTATGAATAAGAAAGTCGGTCTCTGGTTAATCTACCTTGTTTTAGTCGTAATTACGGTCTTTATCGCAATCAATTATGGCGATTCGAAGGCGGCCTACCATGAAGTTGCGGACAAATACACAACTCATCCGGACTATCCGGATGACATTCCAAAAGACTTGCAAGATGAATTGAATCAAGCATGGAAAGACTACTACATCACTGCAACACTAGGAATTTGGGCAGCTGGAATTCTTCATGTAATCCTGATAGGAAGGTATCTCTTCAAATACTTCAGAAGAGCGAAAAGCGGTGATTCAAACTAACTTCAATCTTGATTTTTCGTAATTTGAAGCTTTAAACCCAAAACCCGTGTTTGGTTTAATTTCTTATGGAAATAGTTTCAAACCAGCTCTATAAAGCATGAAAATCGCAAAAAACCACCTGCTCATCCTAATCTGTAGCTTGCTCTCAGGTCCGTCGTTTGCGCAAACCGACAGTACTTTTAAAATTGCCTTTGGTTCTTGCGGGCATCAAAATCACCCACTTCCGATTTTTAATTCTGTTGTAGATCATGATCCGGATGTATTCGTATTTCTAGGAGATAATATTTACGGTGACACAAAGGAAATGGACACACTCAGAGCCAAGTATCAACGTCTGGAAAAGAAACCAAGTTTTCAAAACCTCAAACAAAATGTAGAGATTATTGCTACCTGGGACGACCATGATTTTGGATGGAATGACGCTGGAAAGCACTACTCGTTTAAAGAGGAATCTAAAGCTATTTTTCTTGATTTCTTCGAAGAACCGGATAGCAGCGAACGTAGGAAGCACAAAGGCATTTACCATTCTTATGAATACCAACATCAAGGCAAGATCATACAGATTATTTTGTTGGATGAAAGAACTTTTAGAGACGACATCAAACCCTATGAAGGTGAATTCGACGAGGACAGCAGATATTTCTACAAACTGGATTATGCCCCTCACCCCTACTCTGAAAACCCAAGCATGCTGGGAGAGGAACAATGGACCTGGCTGGAAAAGGAGTTAAGGAAACCAGCCGATTTGAGAATTATTGGTTCTGGCACTCAATTTGGAATCGAGTTCAATGGTTATGAATCATGGGCCAATTTCCCTAACGAACAGCTCAAGTTTTTAAACCTCATAAAACAAACAGGAGCCGATGGTGTTTTATTCATTTCGGGAGATGTGCATTACGCTGAGATTTCGAAAATGGACATAAGAAATCTGTATCCTATTTATGACATCACGGCCAGTGGTCTCTCCTCTACCTGGCACTTTGCTACTCCGAATGCGTATAGAATTGAAGGGCCTGTTATGGAAAATCACTTTGGGCTTTTAACAGTAGATTTTAATGCGGAGACGCCAAACGTGAAAGCAGAAATTTGGGATATCAATGATAACCAAAGAATAGAATACACAATCGACTTAAATGAATTAGTTTTAGAGCGCTAATCAGAGGAAATGAGATACGCAGAAGAAGAAACATTTGACAAGGTCGATTTTTCGAAGGTGGGGTTAGAATCTTCAGAATACGAACTCTGTACATTTAACTCTTGCAATTTCGCAAGCACTGATCTTTCTGGTCTTAAATTCATAGAATGTTATTTCTCTGATTGTGATTTTAGCAATGCCAAACTGGATCAAACATCCTTTCAAACCGTTCAATTCAGCAATTGTAAATTACTGGGACTTCAATTCGAAAATTGTAACGAGTTTGGCTTGTCTTTTAAGTTCGATAGCTGTGTACTGGATCACGCTTCATTCTACCAAAACAAACTCAAGAAAGTAGCTTTTACAGATTGTCAATTAATAGAATCAGATTTCACAGAAGCTAATCTTGAAGGTGCTTTGTTTGATAAATGCGACCTTTCCAGAGCCATTTTTGATCACACCAATTTGATGGGAGCTGATTTTTCAACTTCTTTCAATTACAACATTGATCCGGAAATCAATCGAATGAAAAAAGCCAAATTCTCCAGTAAAGAACTACACGGTTTACTCAAAAAATACAATATTGTGGTTACCCCGTAATCGAACAGAAAACTTATTTATGAAACACCTCCCGTTACTACTACTATTTTTTATCCCAACAGAAGGGTTTAACCAATCAAGAGAACAAGAATTGAAACAGGTACTGGACAGTACTATTTCACGTTCAAAAGAGATTTCTTACTACTCCAATCAGGTCAACTGGGACTCTTTAAGCACTTCTGTGCACGATAAGGCTGAAGGCGCAAAGACCCTTGACGATTTAAAACCCGCTTTTCAGACGCTCATCAATGGTATGGGAGATCCACATGGTACGATTAGAAAAACTGCCAACTATGCCATTCTTGGGAACTTCACTGACCATAAAAACAATCCGAAAAAGGACGTACGAAAGTTCAATCAGGATATATGGCAAACCGTCAATAATCCCGATTCAAGATTTGAGCATGCTTTACTACCAGACGGAACAGGTTATCTCAAAGTTGTGGGCATTGGTCCGCAAGTAGATGGCCAAAAAGAGGCAGAAAGAATTCGAGCTGCCGTTCAGGAATTAAAGGATAAAAAAGTAGACAACTGGATTCTGGACCTTAGATACAATGGTGGTGGCAACATCAATGTTATGATTGCGGGACTGGCTCCTCTGTTCGACACGAAAGTTGTGGCCAGCATTCAGGACGGAGAAAAAAACACCATAGGTACCGCTGAAGTCAGAAAAGGAGATTTCTACTATATGGATTTCAAGATGTTTGAAATGCCAAAAAAACCTAAAATCAAAGGCCCGAAAATCGCGGTTCTTTTAAGTCGTTGGACTGTGAGTTCCGGAGAGTTACTGGCTGTTGCTTTTAAAGGACAGAAAAACACACGTTTCTTCGGTGAATTTTCGGGAGGTCTCACCACCAATAACAGTTGGGAAGTCATCAATAATGAAATTGCCTTAATCATTAGCACCGGTGTTTATTGCGATCGAAATGGCAAGTCCTACCCTGGCTTTGTTCAGGTTGATGAAGAAGTGCCTTTTGAGGTTGAAACAGATAAGAACAAGGACGCTGGAATTAAGAAGGCTCAGCAGTGGCTAAAGGGATCATAAATGTCTCAAAAACTCATCATAGAACATGACTATTCTCTGGATGAACTTAAATCCAAAATAGACGGTGGAGCCAGATTTGTGATTTTCCAATACTGCATTTCTCTCTTCTTTGCAGTAACACTAAGGCGAATCTCTCCGGCCATTCTCATTGAAAATGATGACGACATCCCCAAATACAGACGTAAATACAATATATATTCATACATATTTGGCTGGTGGGGCATTCCATGGGGACCAATTCAAACGGTAAAAAGTCTGAACATCAACAAAAAAGGTGGTTTGGACGTGACAGAAGATATCTTGTTGAACCTAACCGAAGAAGGACTCAAAAACCGGGAAATTGAAATTGAAAAGACCAATCAGATTTTTGCCGAACCTGACAAATACAATGACCATTCTTTTAAGAAAGTAGCCAAATCCTTAAAAGAAGACAAAGACATTGAACGAATTGTAATCGGCTTATTCATCAATACGGAAGACGGTGTTCGTCCGTACCATATTGTTGGGCTGCGCTCAGGTAATTATGAGCAAAGTGAGGAAATTCTCCGAAAAAAAATCAAGAAGAAATTCAGACCTGGTACTTACTTTGAGTACGTTAATCTGAATGAAACTTCTGAAATCAATTCCTTACTGGAGAAACAAGGAGTGGTCTATAAATAAAACACGTATTTTAGACTTCCATGAACATCAATATTCCCGGACTTCATAATTCTGACCAGACTCATTGGCAAAGCTACTTTGAAACTGTCAGGCCACAAGAGTTCATAAGAATTGAGCAGGAAGACTGGGACAAACCGGACTGTCGAACATGGATAAAGCAAATAGAGTCACAGCTTAAGGGATACAATTATGCAGATATCATCATGATTGGACATAGCATTGGCTGCATGGCAATTGTTCACTGGTTTACAAACTACGGTCATGAGATTAAGGGCGCTTTATTTGTTGCCCCAACTGATGCAGAAAAAGAGCATTTCCCTGAGTATATTTCAGGTTTTGCGCCCATCCCTCTTTCCAAACTCCCTTTTCCAAGTATAGTAGTTGGAAGCTCAGACGATCATGTAACTCACCCGGAACGTACAAAACTATTTGCCACAAGCTGGGGAAGCGAACTCATTATACTGGACCAGGCCGGGCACATTGAAACCGTTAGTGGTTATGGCAATTGGGATGATGGTTTAAAACTCATAGATAAATTACGTGCACTATGATTTCAGCATTGATTAAACATCTTGGCAGATACGTTTCTTTAAGTCCTGAAGAAGCAGACTTTCTCGAGAAAAACGTGCCCGTTCGTCGGGTTAAAAAGAATGAGTTTTTGCTAAAAGAAGGAGATGTTTCTGATTCGTTCTACTTTGTGATTGAAGGATGTATCAGACTTTTTTATTTAAATGACATTGAGGAAAAGACCGCTTTCTTCTACTCGGAAAACGACTTTGTCAGCTCCTACGAAAGCTTTACACGACAAATTCCTTCTGGCCATAGTTTCCAAGCTATGGAAGACAGTGTTGTTGCCGTGATTTCAACAAAAACAGCTAGCGACTTACTTAGCTTTTCCGGCAAATTTCAACAATTGGCCATCATCATGATGGAAGAAGAATTGATTACCTGTCAGGAGATTATCTCGAGTTTCGTTAAGCACAATGCAGAACAGAGGTATCTTGAATTGATGGATAAAAAACCTGACTTGATTCAAAGAATTCCTCAGCACCACCTGGCTACATTTCTGGGAGTAACTCCTGAAACACTGAGCAGAATCCGAAAACGAATTGCTTCAAAGTAATTTCTTGACGATCGTCAATGAATTTAACCAACAGCTCTTTCGTTCTTTGATGAAAAAATCAATGAAGCGAAATTTTCTAATCCTAACCATTATTGGCACCATACTCCCCAACATCTTTGTTGTAATGGAAGCCATGGAGTCCCAGAATTATCTTCTTTACACAAGACCGATAGACACCTTCAATCAAATGTTTGCCAACAATGTGTCTTCAGCCTTCGTTACTGACCTACTTTTTATTGTGATGCTGTTCATGATTTGGTCGTACACAGAATCGAAGAAACATGCCATTAAAAATTTGCCATTCATTTGGCTATATACTTTTGCTTTGGGAATAGCTGGTGGGCTCCCATTGTTCCTCTACTTCAGAGAAAAACAAATTGAAGAACAATCTATCTCAGAATAATGCACAAAAAAATCCCGTTCCGGTAATTGGAACGGGATTTTATAATTATCTCTTTCTTAGTTCCTAGTGCTCGTGACCTTCATGGTCATGCCCTTCATGATCGTGTCCGTGGTCGTGATCATGTCCATCGTGGTCGTGACCATGGTCATGTCCGTGATCGTGTGAATGACCTGCAGTCTCCATCACTTCATGGAACAAAGTATGCAAAGCATCTAATTTCTCTTTAATCACATCTTCTTCCGCTCCTGAATCTACGTCATTTGCCAAAGCATCAGCTTCATCTTTTAGAAGGTCCAACAAGTCCTGAACGCCTTCTTTATTCATTTCTTCAGGAATTTCTGCTTCCGACCAGGCCAAAGCAGCATCAGCCATTTCTCTGGCCTTACCTAAAATAGGCTCCATGTTTCCGGCATCCATGCTATGGTAGCATACTTCCATCAAACCGTGAAACTCTTCTTCACCTTCCCAGGTAGCATGGTTGTGTCCGTGACCATGGTCGTGACCGTCATGATTGTGGGCGTGCTCATCTCCATCGTGATCGTGGTCGTGATCATGCCCAGCCTCTTCACTGTGACTTTCAGACATTTCCTGATTGGCTTTAGCGTTTTCAGTTTCTTCTTTATCCTTGCTATCACCACAGCTCCAAAGTGCAGTAGCCAAGAACACAAATAATAATTTCTTTTTCATGCTTTTGAATTTTGATATGTACAAATGTAAAATTTTATCCTTTATTTAAGTTTATTCGCTTTGATAATAGCTGTCCACACACCTAATCGATTGTCCTGCAATCGAGTCCATATAGGTCTCACCTCCCCATCGTGTGCACTGATGTTATTGTAATCTCCAAAAAAGACAATAGGCTGTGGTGTAAAAGCTGAATCACTGATCATGACGTTCTTAAATGATTCGCCTCCATCTCTGGAATACCCCAGAAATACATCTGTTTGTCTGTCTTCATAGTTTCGTCTGTCATAAAACACAGTGTAAAGATGTCCTGTAGTCTGATCTATATCCAACCAGGTTAAAAACTGATGACGTTTCGTTTTATCATCATTTACCCGAAGAGGCTTAGTCCATGTTTTCCCCTGATCGCTCGACTTAACCAACCAAACGTCCGTATCGTCCTCCCCATTTCTTGTATCGCACCAGTTCACGTAAATATTCCCGGTATTTTCTTTACCGCTTACATCACACACTGTAATTGGCATACCATTACACCGTTGTATTCCAGGAATATCAATATTCCATCCTCCGGTCTCACTCGCGATTACTATATCTTCTTTTAACCATGTTTTCCCACCATCTAAGGACTTATCAAAGTAAATATGATCTCCATATGACCATGACACGTAAATCTCACCATTTGGTCCCACAGCGGGCACAGCACCTTCCACAGTGTAATCATCATCCAAACAATTTCCAGAATATTGGTTAATTCTGATTGGAGTCGACCAGGTATCTCCCCGGTCGGTAGATTTAGAAAACATAATATTTGAGCTATCTCCGGCTTCCTTGCTGTTATATAGATCAAACTGAGTCCATGTTACATAAATCTCACCATTCAAGTGATTAACAATGGCCCACTCCTTATCCTGATCCTTAGGAGGGTTATAGCCAATTGCAGAACCATCGTTCCATGTTTTTCCCTGATCATCCGAATACTGACATACAATTCTATCCAGCAAACTATCACTTGCCCAGCCTTTGCCATCAGGATTTGACAAATGAAAGAAGTAGAAACGTCCTTCCTTGTCAGAAATCAGGCATGGATCGCCATAAACGCCATGTTCCTGAGACTTAAGTTCATCCTTTTCCCAAGTATATCCGCCATCTCTGGATCTATAAACATGATTGATATTCGCACCCGCTACAATGTGTTTGGTATTGGTGGGATCAATTTCTATGCTGGGCTCTTCAGGGCCAAAGAAAGCCGGAGCATCATCGATCATGACATTTTGAATCTTATACGTGCAAGCATTAAGAAGACAAACAAGCGAAACGAAAACGAGATATTTCATACCCTAAAAGTAAAAACCATCCGCGAGTAACGAATGGTTTTACCAACATTTTTAAATGTTTACACGTTATGAAAAAGCATTTATTCAAAGTAAAAACAAGGAGTACATCTTTTAGCATGAAGCTTTGAACATAATGCTTTAATAAAATTAAAACATGTTCCACAAGATTCCGGTCAACTTGAGTCTTCTGTTACTCTGATTGATTTAAGTGAGTTCATCAGAACTTTAAGCGTCAAACAGAATCTGTTTGTCTTGTCATTTTTGAGTTTTCTCATCGAAAACAGCTCGAAAATGCGCACAAAATCAACCAAGCTTACCAAATCTTCGAACACACTGCTTTATGCGAAATCAAATTCGTATTTTTAATGACATGAAAACAGACTCGATTGTAGACAACAAAAAAGTACCTACGCGCTGGGAAAGTGCTGTGTTCTTTGTCAAATCGAGAGGTCTGATGCTAAAGAGAATTAAGGACGATTTTAGATCACCTGTAAAAAAGCATCTAATTACCAATGAGTTAAAATTTAATAAGGTCCTTGGAGAATCAAGAACACCGCTTTGGGCAAAATCCCATCAACTGGAGATGGACCTCACTGCAGGAAAAGTTCACAATCTAAGAATTGCCTGTCAGGAACTAAATGGGCTGGTAGTAGAAAAAGGACAAATATTCAGTTTCTGGAAACAGCTTGGCAGGACCACCAAAAAGAAGGGATATGTGGTAGGTAGAGAGATCAGGGAAGGCTGTATTATCCCAACAAGGGGTGGTGGCATCTGTCAATTAACCAATGCTTTATATGACTGCGCTTTAAAATCTGGATTTGAGATAGTTGAAAGACACGGGCACACTGAAGTGATTCCCGGATCTTTAGCCGAAATTAACCGTGACGCCACCGTTTTTTGGAACTATGTTGATCTGAGATTCAGGTTTGCAAAAACCTTTCAAATTTCTGTTCAGCTCACAAAAAATGAACTGATCCTACGCTTCCTTTCAAATGATGAACTGATTACCCAACAAGACAAGGCTTCTCTGCCTCCTCTTGATAAACGAGAGGTCAAAAACGTTGGCAATTGCTACACTTGTGGAGAAACCAGTTGTCATAAAAATGTAGACATCAAGCCTAAGCAGATTGCCTATGGAAAAACCGCATTTGTCCTGGATGCACATATCCCTGAAATAAACCCATATTTAAATGAATTAGCTAAAGATGATGACTACCTTTTATTACCCCTTGACGGAAAGAAAAGGTCGAAAACAAATTACAAATGGATTTTTAATAACAAACTGATTACCAAAGAACAAAAATACACTACCTTAAAAAGAGGTTTAGACACAAGGAAACTAAAACCGGGCGCACAATTACAGGCTATTTTGTTCAAATATGACCAGATGCTGGCAGAGAAAATGGCCAAAGAAATTCCTTATGATGTAGCGCATGTTGTGGTAGCTCAAAACTTACTGCCTCATTTATGGAAAACAGGAATATTGGGCGGACGTTCATTTGATGTAGTATCTAACAGACTGCCTATGCGCTTAATTCAGGCACAACTGGATAAAGCTTATAAGAAACACACCAATTCGGATACTTTAAAGGACTTTAGGTTGGACGAGTCCTATTTAAACCTGGAAGATCAGGCCTTACAAAGTGCCAATACCATCATTACTGGTCATACTGTTTGCAGAGACTATTTCGGCTCCAAAGCCCACTATATCTCTCCCAAGATTGAAAAAGTAAACTCCAACGAATCTGGGGAAAGAAAAGGAATTATCTTCGGTTCAACACCATTTGCAAGAAAAGGCGTTTTAGAGTTTGTTGAAGCGGTAAAAGGTCTTGACATCCCTTTATTCGCGCCGGGAAAAAGTGGTGAAAGCACTTTGATTCGCTCTATGTTCAAAGAAGTCCCGGACAATTGGACAGATACATGTAAAGCTCTGTTTCTGCCAGCCTATGTGGAACACAACCCAAAACTTGTTCGCAAAGCTATTGCCCACAATATTCCGGTATATGTTTCCAGCTATGTTGGCTTGGATCCACAGGAAAACGTCCATATTCTAAAAGACATCAGTGCCGATGAAATCAGGCAAATCATTCAAAATCAACTCGTTTAAACAATATCAACCATCTACCGTGAAGAC
This sequence comes from Parvicellaceae bacterium, assembly GCA_965230535.1. Taxonomy (GTDB): domain Bacteria; phylum Bacteroidota; class Bacteroidia; order Flavobacteriales_D; family JAUILH01; genus JAUILH01. The sequence goes on from OZ246010.1 coordinate 769,228, forward strand.
TTACTCTGGTCGCCTTAAAAACACAATGCATAATGCGCTTCTTTTGCACTCATGACTAAATTAATTGGCATTTTATTGATGGCGTTTTTGATGTTCTCCTGTGGGAACGAAGAAAAGAAAACCGAAGAAAAATCCGTACCCGAAGAAACCGTGATCAAGATAGATAGTACATGGTATTTTGATAGCCTGAATGTCAAATTCAAACCCCAAATCGAGCAGTTCTTTCAAACCAAAATGGATGCAAGACTCTTTAGCGGCTCTTTTCTGTTCGCTCAGAACGGATATATAATTTCAAGTGGGTTTTTCGGAATAAAAAACCACATCAAAAGAGATTCTATAGATCAAAAAACTGCCTTCCAGCTTGCCTCTGGCTCTAAACCTTTCACTGCAATGGCCATTTTTAAGCTGGTTGATGAGGGAAAATTAAGTCTGGATGACAGCCTTCATCATTTGGTCCCTGAGTTCCCTTACAACGGCATTACAATAGAGATGCTTTTAAACCATAAAAGTGGGTTGTTCAACTACATCTACTCGATGGATTATCTTATGAAGGATTCTACCGGACATTTATTTAATAAAAGCCTTTTAAATGTCCTTCAAGACACCGTCCCAGCAAGATACTACCCTCCAAACACTAAGCACGAATACTGCAATACCAATTACGCAATGCTTGCCACAATTGTGGAGCGTCTTTCCGGCAAAAGCTTTCAAACCTACATGTCGGAGACCTTCTTTGAACCTTTGGACATGAAACACTCCTTTGTCATTGATAAGACAAAAGACCTTCCTGAACATGCTGCCATAGGCTATGTAAGCACCAGATACCTTGACCCTGGCAATGACTATCTCAATGGTGTAGTTGGAGATAAAGGCTTGTATTCCACCACTCACGACATCCTTAAATTTGATCAGGCACTGTACAATGGCTTCATAAACGACTCTCTTGTTGAATTGAGTATGCAGGCACACACAAAAATCAGTTCCAATCAACGTGCTTACGGTTATGGGTGGCGCCTGATCAATCCTGATTCTCCGGAAAAAATTGTGTACCACACAGGTTGGTGGCAAGGATTCAGAACCTTCTTCATTCGCTATCCTAAAGAAAAGAAAACCGTTATTGTTTTGGATAACGTAGACACCAAAGTGCGCCTGGGGGTTGAAGAACTTTTGGGGTTGTTTACGGACGATTATTGATCTTGCTTACCTTTGATTCGTGAGAAAAGAAGGAAAAATAGCACTTGGAATTTTTGCATTCCATCTCATTTTCGGACTGCAAAGTTTAGATGGTGCTAACGGAAGATTCATCTCACCTCACCTACTCGATGACCTGATCATATTCATCCTTGCCATTTATTTTCTTGTCATCTCCAGCCATACCAGTAAGTACATTCTTATTGGCTCTGTGATGCTCAATGCCATTACAGGCTTCATTGCTGCCCCACAGTTTCTGGCCATTTTCGACAATTTTCTGAACCTTGAATCCTTTGCAGATTTTCTGAAACGCAATGAGTCAGAAATCTCGACACTTCAAATAGTCGTTCTAAGCCTGTTTTTCTTAACAAGTGTAATCTGGGTAGTTCAAAAGCTTAAAACAGCTAAGAAGTCATTTAAATGGTTCTTATGGGCTCACCTGCTTCTCTTCTCCGCCGGGTATGCAGGTTCATTAATTTTTAAAATCAACCTGATTTATGTGCTAAGCGCTATTTTTATAGTTGACGGCCTTGCCATAGCCAACGCTGACATTGAATCGTCAGAAGACATTGATTCGGAAGGCGGTTTTGACTTGAATGAGACAGAGTACCGCTACTTACTGCTCATTTTCCTGAGCATGCTCCTAATTATATTGGAATATGTGTCGACGAGTGGACTTATTTCGAACTAGCTTTCCTGATGAGTGGAAACTGTCCACCAAGCACCATATAGAACTCACCCCATCCGAAATTGTGGTTCACCTTAGCATGAGAACTTCCATCTACCAGAACATTTGGCAAAAAAGCCCAGCCCATCTTCAATCCGGAGCTGATGAACAACTCGGGTAAAAAGTAAAATCTTGTTTTTAAGTTCAAATTAGCACCATAGCCAGCCATATGGAACCTGTTGTCCACTTCATTCTGAAAAAGATTGACCATGGTTTTAGGGATATAAGTTCCAACGCCTCCACCAACAATGGCTTCCCATCTCATTTTTTCATTGTTCTTAAGCACTGGCAGTGTAAAATATCTATCTGCCTCAACACTCAAATAATTCAGGCCATCGGAATGTTCGAACTGTAAAAAGTCAACCGGAATTTTAATGGTCTGGCCATCGTATCGTCCTGCGTACTTCCCAGTCAAGATCTCTCCATTGATTTCGGCAGACTGGTTATTATCAAATACATACTTCAAATGATCCATGCCCAAAGAAAGGCTCCAATCATCATTGATGTAATATCCAATTCGATAAACGTACTGTGGAATAGATAAAGTTTTGAAACCGAAATACACATCTGGTTCAAATGCCGTTGGTCGATCACTGGCCGTTGCATTCTCAATGGTAAAATTGTATTCAGGAGATTCAAAATGAATGTCACTATTGGTATAAGCGCTTCTGTTATACCCCCAGTATAAAAAGATGTTTCCGGCTCTATCTTGTGATAAAGAGCTGGTTGAAATCAACAGTAAAAAAACTATCCGCACAAGCATTTGGCAAAATTAATCTTTTCCTCTTAAAAGTATTTTTAATCACTCAATAGATTTTGTACATTGTGCATGTGGAAGAGATTTGGTACACTGGCAAGGTTAAGTTTTTCAACCATAAAAATAAGTTTGGTTTTATTATAGTTGATCAGACTAAACAGGAGATTTACGTTCATCGCAAGAATTGTGATGAAGATTTAAATGAAAATGACAACGTAAGTTTCACTATTGAACAGGTAAAAAGAGGTCCTGCAGCCACTCAGGTAAAAAAAATAGAGCTGAACGCTTCATAAACGCCATCGTTTTTCGATCTTCGCCTCATGAAGATTATTCTATCACTTTTTCTAAGCACATTTTTCTTTGCCGGACTCGCTCAGGAAGGAAATTACAAGGGTGCTATTAAGCTTCCGGGAATTGAATTGGAAGTTGAACTCAAGTTTGAACAAAAAGATGGCAAGACTTCTGGTGAAATGGACATTCCCATGCAAAACGCCAAGGGTTTGACCTTAAATGAATTCAAAAAAGTGGATGACAGCCTTCATTTTGAGGCACCGGATGTGCCGGGAGGTGCAATTTTTATGGTAGCCATTCAAAACGACAGTCTTTTAGGCAGGTTCACGCAGTCGGGTAAAACGTTTCCTTTTGAAGCGGCTAAGTTGGCAGATGCTCCGGCTTTTTCTGCAGACAGTTTAAAAAGCAAGCTACAGGAGTTGTTAGAGAAAACCCACGTTCCCGGAATGGCGGTTGGCATCATTCACAAAGGCAAAATCATCTTGAATAGCGGATTTGGCTACGCCAATTTAGAAGATCAAACCAAAGTTGATGAGAATACAGTTTTTGCGATTGGCTCATCGTCTAAGGCTTTTACTGCAGCCCTGCTTAGCAAATGTGTTGAAGACGAATTAATCACCTGGGACGAGCCCGTTAGCAATAAATTAAATGGTTTTGGCATGAAAGATCCGGATGCACGAAACCTCAACTCAGAAGATCTTTTAACACACCGTAGCGGACTTCCAAGGCACGATTTACTTTGGTATGGTTCTGATTTATCCAGAGAAGAATTGCTTCAGAAAATCAAATTACTCGACTATACAGAGCCTTTCAGAACGAAATTCCAATACCAAAACCTGATGTACATGGCAGCCGGAATGCTTGCCGGTGAACTAAGAGGTAAAACCTGGGAAGCTTTGCTTCAGGAGCAGATACTAGATCCTTTGAACATGACTTCAAGTTCCAGCAATTTAAGTGGAATGACCAGCGCTAAAAACAAAGCCCTACCCTACATATACAGAAATGGTGAAAACATGTTCATGGGATACCGAAACATTGATGCCATGGGTCCTGCGGGCTCCATCAATTCCACAAGTACAGACATGCTTAAATGGGTTCAGATGCTGTTGAACAATGGTAAATATGGTGCCAACAAAGAGCATATCCTGCTAAGAAATCAATCGATAGAGAAAATGACCAGTGGCATTGTCAGTATGGGATCCAGAAGGTCGTCCAAACATGCCGGACCTATGTATTACGGCATGGGATGGATGATTAATGACTACAAACACAAAAAAATGGTGCATCACGGCGGTAACATTGATGGCTTCTCCGCTAATGTGATGTTTATGCCTTCTGAAGATTTGGGTGTGGTTATACTTACCAATGCCAATGGAACAGGTCTAACAACTTTGGCTACACTTACGATTGCCGACATGGTTTTAGGTCTGGAACCAACAGATTGGTACGCATTTGCGAATCCTTATGGAGATAAGGAGGAAGACAAAGAAAAGGAAAAAGATAAAAAAGACAAGAAGGCGAAAAAGAAATCGCAAGACCCAATCAAGCATTATTTTCCTTTAAAAGACTATGCAGGAACTTATGAAAATGAGGTTTACGGCGACATTGAAGTTCGTTTTTCAAACGACTCACTTCTTATGACGTACAATGGCTTCAACTATGTCCTCCTTCACCAAAAGATGGAAATTTTCGCTGCTACAGATTTAAAATATGGTGAATCTCAAAACATGATCTTCAGAACTGATATAAATGGTGACTTAAGCTCTTTTGAGTTCAATCTGGAACCAAGTCTTCCGGCATACGAATTTTCCAAAAAGCCGAATGAAGATTTGTTCGCCCCTGAATATCTGGAACAATTCACAGGAGAATACAAAATGGACCATCTTAAAATCACCGTATCTGTTAAAGATGGGAAATTGTGGACAAAAGTTAGCGGTCAGGGAGAATTTGAACTGACTCCAAAAGCCACCAATAAGTTTACATTAAAGGAAATGCCAAGTTTTGGAGTTGAGTTTATTTTAGACAAAAAAGGTGAGACAACAGGGTTGATCACACATCAACCAAATGGAGATTTTGAAGGTAAGAAGGTGAAATAATTTCAGTTTTTTTCCATTTCATGCATTATGTGGATTTATGCTGTGTCTTTAGTATAAATCAAAACATTAGATCATGAAATATCTCATCTTATCATTACTCTTAAGCTCATTTACTTTTTACAATCCCGGCAAGACACCACCTGCAATTGGTGAAAAAATGCCCAACATATCTATGTCAGACTCTAAGGGAAACACGGTTGACCTGAAGGATCTTGAAGGAAACGTGGTACTAGTTGATTTCTGGGCTTCATGGTGCAGACCTTGTCGTGCAGAGAACAGAAACCTTGTGAACACATACAACCATTTTAAATCAAAAGAATTTAAGGATGGTGGATCTTTTAAAATTTACAGCATCTCACTGGACAAGAACAAAACAGCCTGGGTGAATGCAATTAATTCAGACAAACTAGAATGGACCGAGCACGTAAGTGAACTCAAAGGCTGGAATTCTGAAGTAGCTCAGAGATTTGGAGTTAACTCTATCCCTCAAAATTTTCTGATAGACCAAAACGGAACCATCATTGCCAAGAATCTGAGAGGCAAAGAACTTGATAAGGTTTTGGCTTCCCTGCAAAAATAGAAACGTCTATTTCATAGCTTAGTGACGGACAAAGTCAAACATATTGATTCCCGAATAGACATAAAAAGGGCGGCCAGAGGTGATCGGGCTGCTCTTTTCAAGTTGTATTCCGATTATTCAAAAGCCATGTATAACAGTGCTTACAGAATTGTTGGCAATACACAAGATGCGGAGGATGTGCTTCAGGAAGCTTTTACCAAGGCATTTTCAAAACTGTCTCAGTTTAACTTTGAAGCAACGTTTGGCGCATGGTTGAAACGCATTGTCATCAATGAAGCCATTAACTCTCTCAGAAAAAAACAAGAGTTAAGCCTTGAAGATCACCACCAAGCTGTAGATCTCCAGGACAATTATCAGGAAGAATCTGACTTTTCCGTTCCCCAGGTGATACACGCTTTAGACGAACTTCCTGTAGGATACAGAACAGTGATCTCCTTATACCTTCTCGAAGGTTATGATCATGAAGAGATTTCTCAGATTCTAAACATCTCTGTATCCACCTCCATTTCACAATTGAGCAGAGGCAAGAAAAAATTAAGACAATCATTAGAAAACACCAGAACTCATGGACAAACTAGATCAGTTATTTAAGAACAATAGAGACGATTTTGACCACAGGGAACCGAGAAAAGATCTTTGGGATTCTATTGATTTGCCTGAAAAACGCAGAAACCATACCTGGGTGAAAATTGCTGCTACAGTAGTGATGATCATTGGCATCTCCACTCTGGGGTATGTGCTTTTCCAGGACATTGACAATCAACAAATGAGTCATGAACAAAATCTGCCCCACCCTGTTGTTCAGAGCATTCAGAAAGTGGAATTGAAAGCACCAAATGGAGACAAAGTGGTTCTGGTTCCCGCTAAAAACAGATTTACTTTAATCCAATTCTGGGCTTCTACAGATAAAATCTGTACAGAAGAGAGCTGCTATTACTTCAAACCAATTTACGAGAAGTACAAAGACAAAGGTTTTGAGATATACGCTGTTTCGTTGGACAAGGATATAGACATCTGGACACAGACAATAGAGAAACACGATTTATCCTGGATTCACGTATCAGATTTAAAAGGATTCGATTCTCCGGTCTGTAAGGAATGTAATATTTTTCAGATTCCCAGTTCCTACCTCATCGATCATGAAGGTAAAATCATAGCAAAAGACATTGATGCAAAAGAATTGGAAGCCAAATTAGCACTGCTTTACGACAATCAATAAACAACCAGCTTCTTGAAGACAGATTGTTGTTTGTCATTCGTGATTTCAAGCGTATAGTATCCATTTGGGATTTCTTCGAGATCAATGATCCCACCATTGTAAGACCTTTGTTGGATCAACTTTCCGTTTACATCAACAAACTTCAAGGTGTAATTTCCATGATCCAAGCCATCTATTTGAATGAGGTCTCTTGCCGGATTAGGATACACCTGAATTGAGTTTTGATCGAGTTCCTCTTCAACATCTGTGAAATCTTCAAACTGAGAATCTATGGTCGAACTCGTTATCAATGTCGGTGCCGGCCCCATTTTAATAAGATAAATATCGGTAGCTCCCACCCCATAGCTCTCTGTATTTCCACACAGAATAAAGGCATCATCATAGGTATAAGCCACACTCGTACAATGTTCTTCTTCCACCCCACCCGCGGTGTAGGAGTTGAGGAAAAGTCCCAGGTAACTTGTGTAATAAGCCAGATAATTGTGAGTTGATACGGCAGGTATGTGAATGTCGCCAACTATCATTTGATCTACTGGTGGACGAATGGCCATACCCGTTCCTCTTTCATCTCCCGGGCCTCCAAAATGTTTGGTGTACACTGTATCCAGAGAGCCATCCAGTCTCGCCTGAAGTATATCGGAACCACCTTTTCGTCCAACCCCTGCTGTACCGACAATGTTGTATTCATTAACGATCAAGCCCATTTCGGAGACGTCATCATCCAAAGTATCGCCAATGGTATTTGAAAACAAGGTATCGCCGTCAATTTCGTGTCGGACAACCCAAATATCATCCATGCCTTTTCCGCGGCCATCGGTAGTTGAAACGGAGACGTAATTATTCAAAAAGCCAGTTAATCTGATATCTTTTCCAACATCATGACCTGCTGTTCCAAACGTATTTTCCCACATGACATTGCCATGCTTATCCGTTCTGATAAGGTAAACATCTCCATTCCCAACACCAAAACTGAAAGTTTCCCCAATCAAGGTAAAACCACTATCCGGCATTAAAATAAGTGCATTGGCAAAATCCCAATCGCTACCACCAAAAGTCGTTTCCCATTCCAGATCGCCATTCTTGTCCAACTTAATCAAATAGGCATCATATCCTCCGTTGCCATAACTGTTTGTGTAACCACAAATGGCCAAACCAGAATCTGGTGTTTCAACCAGGTCAGTTCCGTGTTCCTGATTTTGCCCTCCATAATGCTTGGACCATAAGTAATTGCCCAGTGAATCTACTTTTAGAACATACACATCTGAAGAGCCGTAGGTAAATCCGGAAGAACCAGTTACGATATATGAAGAATCGTAGCCCTGAATAATTCTGGAGGCCTTCTCAAAATAGTGACTACCATAAGTCTTCTGGAAAGTCACCTGAGCCTGACCGCACCACGATACCAAAACAAACAGTATGATTCCTACAATTTTCATAGTCTTATCAGCAGATTAAGATTAATAGACTTTCCACGACCAGCATTCAAAATTGAATTGACCACCGCTTTACTTGAAATGGCAAGTGACACCTCTTCCGACAAGAACATGTTCACATCAAACTTCATATGCATGCCATAATATCCTCCGTAGGCTGCTGCAGCTGAGATGAGAGCTGTTTCACTTGGTCGATATACCAAACCTGCATACATCTCCGGGCGTGTATGAAATTTATACCTGTAATTCAATCCATAAGTTACAGCAAGGTTGTGGTTGTCTTCGAAAGCAGGCAATTTCCTCACACTAATCATAAATGGCAATGCCTTAAGGCTTGCTTCTTCATTAGAGCTGAGATTTAAAGTATCATCAACATTTGAGAAATTCAGGTTTCCATTGAGCAGATCATCCAGATCAAATCCCTGAAAATTGTAAAGTGTGTCCTTGCTAAGGGAACGCGATTTATTGTTCCAATACATCACTCCCAAATCTTCCACACTTACTTGCAATACACTTTGTTTATCAGAATTTTTGAAGATATATCCCAATTGCAGTCCAAGCCCGAGTCCATTGGTTGCCCGTAATCCTGTTTTGGAAGAATCGGAGAATTGAGCATTGGCATGCAAACTCAAGTCAAGACTGGTCCCCCCGGCATCTGTATAAAACTTACTGCTCTCAGTAGAAATGGATTGCCAATCGCTGCCTTTAAACAAACCCAATCCGGCATAAAAACCAAGTTCCTTCTCATAAATCCCCATTTCAAGTTTTTGATAATGCCATCTTTCCATCTCAACATTCAGTTTTGCTGAACCGCCTTCAAAAGCCTGGTTCCCAAAAAACATCAGATCATAGGCATCTTTTGAGAAGTTCACTCTGATCTGCTGACTATACCCAAGCTGAGCGTACCAAGAAAATTTATCGCTGCCAAACAAGGAATCGCTTTTAGACAAGAAAGTTCCTTTTGCCGTTAATTCACCTCCCACATAGTTTGTCTCCTCCAGATTAGCAGACATGATGCTTTTCTTTAGGGAATCGAGTCTGCCACCATATACTAAATCAGACAAGGCTATGTTATCTAATCCTGTTAAACCATAATCGAAATCTACGCTAAGTTCCAGAGTTCTTTTAGATACACTGTCGCTCATAATCCAGTTATCGGATAGTTGAGAAGTTCCCGTTTTTACTGACAAGACTAATAATATGCTCAACAAAATTCTCACAGGGTACTATTGATTTTGGCTTTGGCAGTCACATCAATATCAATGTAATGGTTGGATTTAATTTTTACGTGAGTTCCGGGAGCGGCAGTAGTCAGGCTCATTCTTACCAAAAGACGACCACTGTTCTTTAAGGTTTCGGTTTGCGTTTCATTCAATGAGATTTCTTCCTGCCAACTTGAAGGTGCAATCACCTGATTATTGACATCCATCAGACCGGAAGGAATATTCTGTGCCAGCAAAGTATCTGTAATAGCTCCTGCGGCATCTATAAGGAAAAACTCTGGTGTTAACTCAAAAGGGAAGTTATTCTCCATTTGAACATCCAGATCTATGGTTTTCACTTTTATATTATCTCCGTCTTCCAATGGCACGTCCAGGGTATCCTGAAGCGTGAGGTTGTTTGCGATTAAGCACAAAGGCATTTTGATGGCCATAATCGCCTTGACCGAACTTGAACCATACGCAAAATCGTTTCCGTTAGACACATTCCCCAGTGGATTGATATCCAGCTCTGCATCATATGCGAAATGAGTTGGTAAAACTTCAAAGAAGTCCTCAACATTTGAATTCATTTGATTGAATTGTGCCTGGAAGGTGGCAGGAAGCACACCCGGATTCAAATCCTGTGCTCTGTTTATATTGATCGTTTGCCCAATGATTGAATGCTGCAAATTCAGAAACAAGCCATTTACCGGATTAAGTGCAGTAATTGAATTAATCCTGATCCTACCATCAACTCCTACTCCATTTTCAAGTAAGAAGTCTACTTTCAATTGATCAATATCCAGTGTTCCTCCGATATACTTATTTAATAAAGTGTTGGCCACTCCCTGATCAGATTCTGTAACAGATTGTTGGCCAAAATAGCCCTTTGCATAGCTGGGTATCACATTCTGGAACGTACTCTTCACCTCAAACACATCTGAGGTGGTAAGCGTTGCTGATCCTTCTCCTGGCGCAACTTTCACTCCTAACTCCGTAACCAGTGTATTAAAGCCAACACCATTGGTTCCCCTTAAATCGAGATGATATCCGGATAAATCCACACTGCCCGAAACCGTGGAATTTCCTCCTGGCGGTGCTCCCGGCACGGTAATAATCAGCTCGAGATACTGCCCATTGATAGACACGCTTGGAATGGTATATCTCACAATGGTTTTCTTTTCAAGCGGGCTTACTACTTCATAATTAATGACACCTGATTTGAGTTCGGCCTCAGCCAGATTCACCCCTATTCCGGTGTACACAAAATTCTTTGGTTCATCAATAAACTCTACGTTTTCTGCGAAAGTTCCTCCTGTTGGCGAAGAAAAAGTATTGGATACTGTAGTATCGGGAATGCTCACAAACTCGTCCAGAGTGATGCTAAACACTTCCTGTTCAAAGTCAAGAAAGAGAGTTGAATCCGGGCTAACGGTAATGATTTCGTCTTCAATTAAATTGGTAAAATCCAGTCGTCCATGCACCACAGGTCCCATCCAATAAGAGTCCCAATCGAGTTTTTCTCGTTTGCGACAAGAGGTAATAGACAATGCTATTACAAAGCATATCAGGATTTTTGAAAGCATGGGGTTCATGATAAAAACGAAAATACGACTAAAAATCGTATTTATCCTTCCATAAAGATTTAAGCCTGTTTGCCAGCTCCTGCTCTCGTTTGTTATTACCTGGCTTATAGAAACTTTGTCCGCTGATCTCTTCAGGCAGATATTCCTGAAACGAAAAATTGCCCACACCATCGTGCGAATACTGATAAGATTTACCATATCCAAGCTCTTTCATCAACTTGGTTGGTGCGTTTCTTAAATGCAAAGGCACACTCAGGTTTCCGGATCTCCTCACCTCTTCCTGTGCCTGACCAATGGCCATATATGCAGCATTACTTTTAGGTGAAGCTGCCAAATAAGTAGCACATTGAGACAAGATGATTCTACTTTCGGGCCAACCAATTACCTGAACAGATTGAAAACATGTATTGGCTATTACAAGAGCTGTGGGGTTGGCATTGCCAATATCTTCTGAAGCCAGAATGAGCATTCTTCGAGCAATGAATTTAGGATCCTCTCCTCCTTCAATCATGCGGGCAAGCCAGTAAACCGCTGCATTAGGATCACTTCCGCGAATACTTTTGATAAAAGCAGAGATGATGTCGTAATGCTGTTCTCCATCTTTATCGTACATCAATGGATTTGCCTTTACAAGCTCATTAACCGTAGTTTCATTAATCACAACGGGATCCTCATTCTGCTGAACAACCAACTCAAGCAGATTGAGTAGCTTTCTGGCGTCACCCCCACTGTATTTAATAAGTGCATTGGGATCTTCAAGTGTGATTTGTCGTTCTTTTAAAACCAAATCCTGACTAATTGCCTGCTCAAGAATCCCTACCAAATCGTCTTTAGTATGAGATTTAAGCACATAAACCTGACAACGGGACAATAAGGCCGAAATGACTTCAAAACTTGGATTTTCAGTAGTGGCACCAATTAAAGTAATCACACCTTTTTCTACCGCCCCAAGCAAAGAATCTTGTTGAGATTTACTGAATCTATGAATCTCATCAATGAACAATACGGCATTATTACTTCCGAATAACCCCTGTCCTTTTGCTTTGTCAATTACCTCACGAACATCTTTAACTCCACTGCTGATAGCACTAAGCGTATGAAATGGCCTTTTAAGTTCCTGAGACAGAATGTTTGCCAGAGTGGTCTTACCCACTCCAGGAGGTCCCCAAAAAATCATTGATGGAATACTTCCCGACTGAATAATTTTACGCAAACTACCACCCTCTCCCACCAAGTGAGATTGACCAATGTATTGATCCAAAGTATTGGGCCGCATTCTCTCGGCCAAAGGGGTTTTATCTTGGAACGTTTGCATCAGCAGGTCTTGTTTTCTTCCATCTTTTATGCGACCATAGCCAAAGCTCAGGACATTTATGAATGGTTTGTTCTAGTCTTTTAGTATGTTTCTCAGTAATTTTTCCGTATTCCTCAGCAGATGGATTGTCGAACAAAACTTCAAAAGTCAGGGTATAATGTCCGCGTTTGACTTTTGTCATTTCACCATACAACACAGGCATGTTGTGTGCTTTACTGTACTTTTCTGTTCCGAAAATCACGCCCGTATCCTGATTAAGAAACTCCATCCAGTAAGCTTTTTTAGGATCTCCCGGAGACTGATCTGTGGCCAGAATCATGGCAATGGGTTCTTCGAGAGTATCCAGACTTTCGAATAGAGGTTTTGCTTCCTTTTTCGAAACCATCTTCAATCCAAATTTACCTCTGGAAGTTCTCATTTTTTCATCTAGGAACTTGTTTTTGATTGGTGTATATACCGCATGTGTTCTGTGTTTGATCTGATCGTCAATGGCAACAGCAAACATCTCCCAGTTACCATAATGTCCGCCCACCATTAGTACAGACCTGCCCTGATCATAAAACTGATTGAAGATTTCCGGATTGGTCAAAATCATTCTCTCTTTGGCACTTTTTGATGAAATACTGAAAACCTTAATGCTTTCTGCAATCAAATCGCTGAGGTGTTTGAAGAATTTCTTAGCGATTGCTTGTTTTTCTTCTTCACTTTTATCGGGAAAAGAATTGTTCAGGTTCTTTATAACAACATCTTTTCTGTACTTGACAATTCTGAACAAAACAAGATTTAGCGCACCAGTCATACCATACAAAAACCACATTGGCATCATCGATAAAGGTTTCAGGCATAAATAATACAGTAATCTCATGGGGACAAAAGTAACCAAGAATGTTCAATCTTGAGTGGACACAACAGAGTTTGGAAGAAAAAAAATTGTAACCGATGAACCTTTCTTTGTTATTATGAATACTATAATTTAGCAAACTGTGTTACTTACTACAGCAGGAGCATTATAAGCTTGATGAAACACCTATTAACTACCATACTTTTTATTTGTGCCTTACAGCACTCTTTTTCACAAGGAATTGCCGGCTATATCTACGATTCTAACAACCAGCCAATTCCTTCGGCGCGGGTTCAGGTGAAATTTAATGAGGATCTCAATACCATTTCTGACATCAATGGGAAGTACTATATCCGCACTGAACCCGGGGTATACGAATTGGTAATCTCTTCTATTGGTTTTGAGTCTCAAACCTTCAAAATTGCCGTTTCCGGTAGTAAAAATTCGGTTCAAAATGTATGGCTTCAACCTTCGGACAAAGAACTGGATGGCATGGTAGTTAAGTCTAGAAATCGGGACCCGGCTTACGAAATCATAAAACAAGCCATCAAACGAAAAAAACTCAATAAAAAATCGCTATACACTTATAGTTGCGAGACCTATATTAAAGCTTCTGAGGAAGTAGAAAGGAAAGTGGTTCCCAAGTCCAATGATTTGGACGAAACAGATCGTTCTGCCAAAATAGAGTCAAATTTTGAGACGAAAAAAGACACCGGAGCGGTTAAAAACAACTTTGCCGAAATCAAACTGACATTAGATTATCAGTACCCCAACAAAACTAAAGAAACGAGACATGCAGTTAAAGTTTATGGCAACCAATATGCACTATTCTACACAACCACAACTGATGCCCGATTTAGTATTTACGACAACCTAATCAACCTTAAAAAGGTCACTGAGACTCCTATCATATCTCCATTAAGTCAGTCTGCCATTGCCAGCTACAAATTTAAATTAGACTCGGTCGGGTTCTTTAACAATGCTCTGCTCTATAAAATTAAAGTGACACCAAGAAAGAAGGGAAATGCAACGGCCTATGGTTACGTTTATATTCAGGATAGCAGTTTTGCTGTGACGCATTATGACCTGACATTAAAAGGAGGAAACCTGTACAAATATGATGAGTTTCAATTCACCCAAAGCTATGATTATGTAGACAGTGTGTGGCTATTGAGCAAACAAACCTTCAAGTACTTTGTAAAAAGCAGACGTCAAAAAAACTCGGGATATACAGTTGCCAAATTCTCTGATTATAATTTAACTCCTTCCTTCCCAAAAAGGTATTTCAGCAATGAATTGGGATCTACCAGTGAAGAAGCTTACGAAAAGGACTCTAGTTACTGGGAGAGCATCAGACCGGAACCATTGAGCATTGATGAGCAACTATTCATTAAGAAAAGAGATTCAATTTTTGCCATACAGAACAGCAAGGAATTTTTAGATTCTATAGATTCTTCCTTCAATAAAATAACATTGCTCAAAATTCTCTACGATGGCATTGATCACAGAAACCGTGACAAGCGCGTGCAATGGGGAATTGGCTCTATATGGGACATGGTTGAGCCTTTGGAAATAGCTGGTGTACGGGTCGGTCCGAACTATTACTACTTCAAAAAATGGGAAAATCAAAGATCCCTGTTCAGTGGTGGAAATGTAGATGTGGGGTTGAGAAATGGAGATATTAAAGGAGGCGGAAGCATCAGGTATTTATATGACCCTTTCAGGTTTGGAATGCTGACGGCCGGAGGTTCTCACAATTTCAGGCTTATAAACAGGTATGACGCCTACCTCAACTACATTAAAAGAGCCAATTATATTGAAGACTCTCATTATCATTTGGGACACCGATCCGAAATATTTAATGGCCTGTACAGTAGCGTCAACATCAACCTGCACGACAGAAGGCCTATTGGGAAATACAAATTTGGCGATTGGATTGACAGAATTGTTGATGATAACGATCCCATTACATTTACCAGATATCAAAGTTTGCAAACCGTAGTACAACTTGATTATGTCATTGGTCAGCAATACCTGAGAGAACCACACAGAAAGGTGCTTCTGGGAAGCAAAGGGCCTACGGTATATGCTTATTATGAGAAAGGTTGGAATGGACTTTTAGGCAGCGATATTGATTATGATTACTTTGGTTTTGGTGTTAGACAAACGTTTTCATTAGGAACCATGGGGACATCCAAGTACTTTGCTAAAACCGGACGTTTCTTTAATACAAGAGATTTAAGATATGTCGATCAGAAGTTCTTCAGGCAAAGTGACCGTTGGTTGTTTTCAAATGCCTTGTATTCCTTCCAGTTACTTGAAGAGAATTATCCTACAGAGGAATGGTATTTTGAAGGGCATTACATCCATCATTTTAACGGGGCTCTGATCAACTTTATTCCTTTAGTTAAAAAGCTTAAAATCCAATTACTTGCCGGGGGTGGTATGCTGTATTTACCGGAATACAACAACTTCAATTACCAGGAGCTGTACTTTGGGGTAGAAAGAGTGAATAAGTTCTTAAGAAGACGTTTAAGACTGGGATTATACTACATTATGGCTCGATATTCAGATGTCCCATTTGCCCATACCTTCAAATTTTCAATTGACATTCTGAACGAGAGAAGGAATACCTGGAATTTCTAGAAATGTATTGAACAAAAAAATCCCGACCAAGTCTCCACCTGATCGGGACACTTATGCTTCTCAGCTATAAGATTTACCCCTTGCTATTTCTATGACGTATATAAAGCCTATTAGGTTACACCTTTACTCAATTTTGTTACAGAAATTGATTGGAATTAATATGAACGTGTTTTCAAAACGTCCTTGCTTACATGTTCAAGGTGCTATTTGGCTTTGCCTGTTTGCCGGATAGCACCTTACTTTTACCCCGCAGTTTCCAGAAAATTGTCCAAATTCTCCTGAAGCTTCTTAATAAGCTTTTCTTCATCTCTTCTCAGGAAGAACAAAGCTGCTCTTTTTCTCACATAATAAGGAAAGGGTCTGTCGAGCAAATTCATATTATAATCCAGGATACTTACACCCAATTGATCTGTTTGCATACTCTCAAAAAACACATACTTACTGTCCAGAATAAACACATGATCTTTAGAATATGAAAAGTCATTCACCTTATTTAAATCGGCATCCAATAACTCATCATAATCTCCTTCTTTGATTTTATCTGACGCACCAGAATAGAAATAATACACTTGTGAAAACGAATAATTGGCGGTCATTTGATCAATAAACACCTGATTGATACTATCGGTTTCACGCTTAATCTTCTTAGCATAGGCTTCATTTCCCTGCCTCTTAACCGCTTCAATTTTATTCTGGTTGGTATATAACTTCACCAACAACACGCCTTTCTTCAAATTTTTAACATGACTTTTAGCCAAATCTCGGTCGTTTTGAGCCTGTGTACTCAAAACAACGAACAAACTAAGAAAAGTCAATTTTAAGCCTAACACCTTCTGCATATTGTTCTATTATTTTCTGATTCTTTTGTATTTCAACGATCTGGATCCAATTGACTCCCAGTTTCATGTACAGCTCTACATAAAAGCCATTTAATGCATATAAATGCACCTGGTAGGAACCATAGTATCTCGCTCCAACGTACGTCCCATGATCTCGCAACATCTTCACTCTGGCATTGAGAGCTAACTTGTTAAAAGCCTTTTCAGTACACATATTCAAATTTACCAATTTTCAATTTAGCTTTCGCCACTTTCCACTCATCGAAATAAACACATCACTCAACGTTTAGCCTTCTGTATGTCAAGTTTTAAGTTTATTTTTGTTGTGTGAAATTGATACACATCATAGAAGACGATCCGGTATTTTCTTTTGTACTAAAGAATTTCCTGAAAGAATTCTACATTATTAAGGAGTATCGATCAATTGAAGAGTACAGTCAGGTAGAAGAAATACCGGATTTGGCTTTACTCGACTTTAACCTTGGAGCACAAACGAGTACAGGGTTGTTAAAAAAATTGAAATCAACGAAAATAATTGCCATGAGCAGTTCCAACGATATTGATACATGGAACTTTGCTCTCAACTCTAATGTGACGGATTTTTACCACAAAGGGAAACATTCGCTTACTGAGTTAAAAGTTAAAATAAAGATGGCGTAAGATTTTTTTCATGGCGTAAAACAGGGGGTATTCATTTTATATGGGTGCCCTCTGTTGTTTTTAGGATGTCGTTTATCTACAGAAATTGTCGCTTACCGAAGGATTTTACACTCAGGGCATATATTGTCTAACTTAATATCTAGTATGAAGACGATGATGATTATTGAGGGCGACCGGGACTATTCTTTTACTTTGAAAAATGCATTTGGTACCAATTATAAATATTACTGTTTCTCCTCAATCGAGGATTTTGAGAACAATGGAAAACACGTGACTCCTGACATTGTTCTTGTTGATTATTATTTACCTGACGGGAATGCACCCGGATTAATTAAGAAACTTAAGTCTAAATCTATGTCTTTACCTGTCATTGCTATGAGCCAATCAAACGAGCCCAATGTCTGGAAAGAATCTATTTTGGCCGGCGGAAGTTATTTCTTCCGAAAGGACAAGGCCATCACAAAAGAACTCCTATCCAAAGTAAAAATGCTTGAAGGTCGTTCTTGAAATATGCCCTGTATTGCGTAGTTTTGAATAATGCCTTTTAAGATTCATTCAGATTACAAGCCTACAGGAGATCAACCTAAAGCCATTCAGGAACTATCCGATGGCATCAACAACGGATTGCTTGCTCAAACGCTCTTAGGAGCCACCGGAACCGGAAAAACATTTACTGTTGCCAACGTAATTGAGCAGGTCCAGCGACCAACACTCATATTATCTCATAACAAAACTCTGGCAGCTCAGTTATTCAGTGAGTTTAAGTCGTTTTTCCCCGACAATGCCGTAGAATACTTTGTGTCTTACTACGATTATTATCAACCGGAAGCCTACTTGCCTGTATCAGATACCTATATCGAAAAAGACCTCTCAATCAATGATGAAATTGAGAAATTAAGGTTGAGAGCAACCTCTGCCCTGCTTTCCGGCAGACGAGATGTCCTTGTTGTGGCATCCGTTTCATGCATCTACGGGATCGGTAATCCGGAAGAGTTTAACAAGGGGATCATTAACATTAAGGTCGGGGATGAAATTGGCAGAAACAAGTTTTTGAGACGCTTGGTTGAGAATCTTTACGCCAGAAACGACTACGATTTTGAACGCGGAAACTTCAGAGTAAAAGGTGATACCGTAGATATTTACCTGGCTTATGCTGATTTTGCTCTGCGCGTATTTTTCTGGGGAGATGAAATTGAGGCCATAGAAACCTTCGACCCGAGCCCTAATGGAAAAAAACTGGAAGAACACGATCACTACAACATTTTTCCGGCCAACATATTTGTAACCAGCCAAAATACCATTAACAATGCTATTGGAAAGATAGAGGTTGATCTTGGGAATCGCATCACTCAATTTGAAGAAGAGAAAAAGCTCATTGAGGCGCAACGAATCAGAGAACGGGTGAACATGGACCTGGAAATGATACGAGAATTGGGTTATTGTTCCGGAATTGAAAATTATTCAAGATATTTTGATCAAAGAAATCCAGGCTCCAGACCCTTCTGTTTGCTGGATTATTTCCCGGATGATTTCTTGTTGGTAGTGGACGAAAGTCATGTTACAATGCCACAAATCAAAGCCATGTATGGTGGAGACAGAGCCAGAAAGGTGAATCTGGTGGACTATGGTTTCAGATTACCCGCAGCTATGGACAATCGACCTCTTAAGTTCGAAGAGTTCCTAAATGTGGTTGGTCAGCGCGTATATGTGAGTGCCACTCCTGCTGATTTTGAACTACAGGAAAGTGAAGGAATCATTGTTGAGCAAATCATCAGACCTACAGGTTTATTAGATCCTGTTATTGAAGTTCGCCCCAGCCTTAATCAAATTGATGATTTGATGGAAGAAATTCTTCAAAGAGTCGAAAAAGAGGAACGTGCTCTAGTGACGACATTGACCAAACGTATGGCAGAAGAGCTGTCTAAGTATCTCATCAAAATGGGCATCAAAACCAGATATATCCATTCTGAAGTAGATACTTTGGAACGCGTAGAGATCCTTCAGGAATTGAGACACGGAAGATTTGACGTTTTGGTTGGTGTCAACTTATTAAGAGAAGGGTTGGATCTTCCTGAAGTGAGTTTGGTTGCCATTTTGGATGCCGATAAAGAAGGCTTTCTGAGAAGTACAAGAAGTTTGGTTCAAACAGTTGGTCGTGCAGCGAGAAATGTCAACGGGCGGGTATTGATGTATGCGGATAAGATCACAGATTCTATGCAACAAACCATCGACGAGACGAACAGAAGACGTGCACTTCAAATTGAGTACAATGAGGACCACAACCAAACACCTACTCAAATTGTAAAGAAGAAGGAAAATCCTTTAATGCACATCACTGGTCAGGAAAAAGCTTACAAGCAAGAAGAATCTGTGGCAGATATCGCGGCCGACCCTGTGATGCAGTATATGACTATTCCCCAGCTTGAAAAAGCAATACAACACAGTCAAAAACAAATGCAAAAAGCAGCCAAAGACCTTGATTTTATTGAAGCTGCACGTCTCCGTGATGAAATGTTTACCTATCAGGAATTGCTTAAGCAGAAGAAGAGCAACAAATGATACTGGCACGATTATTCGTATACTTACATTAAAATTAAGGATATGGTACGATTAGCGATAGGGATATTATTGGTAGGCTGCTTAAGCAGCACAGCTTGTAAATCAAAGAAAGACATGGCTGATAAAGGCGATAAAAAAACGACGGAAGCCAAACAGGATTCTAATGTAAGCGCAGTAACTGTAAACAGTAATTTTATGCGCCCAAAGACCAATCCTGCAGTTAGTATTGAGAAAGTCAGTATTGATGGCAACATTCTCAATCTGGAAGTTAGCTACAGCGGAGGCTGTGAGGAGCATGCTTTCGAGCTGATTTCAACTAACATGTATAAAAAAAGCATGCCGCCTCAGTTAAATCTTTATCTGAAGCATACCAACAATGGTGACGCTTGCAGAAAACTCATCATGGATACACTTCAGTTTAATATTGAAGACGTGAAATATCCTGGTGGTGGAGATTTGGTCTTGTTAATTTCTGATGGAAATACGGCCGCCACCAAAGTGACTTATCAGTCTAATTAACAGGGTAAGCAGTTTCTCTTTTTACTTCATCCATTACAAAATTGCTGTCTATTGAATTGATATTTTCAATGGCTGACAGGCGATCTGTGATGAACTTTTTGTACTCAAACATATCTGCTACCGCGATTTTCAGGAAGTAATCTGTTTGTCCCGCAATATGATAACATTCCATCACTTCATGCAGGCGATTCACGCTATTCTGGAAGTTGAGGAGATGTCCTTTGGAATGTTTATCGAGTTTGACTGAAATGAAAGCTATCAGGTTTTTATCTACCAAAGTGTTGTCTACCAATGCAACATAATTCTTGATAACACCTTTCTTTTCCAGTTTCTTCACACGTTCGAAAACTGGTGTAGTCGACAATCCCATCTCCTGGGCTAATTCCTTATGTGTGATACGTGCATTGGCCTGTAATCTCTCTAAAATTTTCTTATCTGTCTTATCCATCAATCAATCTTTTGATCAATTATAGAAATTAGTTCTGCTTTATTTACCAGTGGCAGAATTAAGTTCTAACAGTCTGTGGTTGATTTCAAGCTTCAGAAAAGGAGGCTTAGTTAGCGAAAGTCCCGTATACCCTAGAAATTTGGAAGCACAATTGGTTTGAAAATTTTCTTAGGAGAATTAGAAACCACATATGCCAGGAAGAATTCCAGGCTACCGCTGCCATAATTTGATAATTCAGATACTGTCTTGTTGTAAGCCAATCCAAGCTGGATTCTCTTTTTGATTGTAGCTCCGGCCATGCCGCCATACGTATCAGTGCTTCTGTAGGATAATCCGGCCCAATATCTGCCTTTGTAGATATATCTGGCTACTAAATTCAAATTAGTCATATCCATATCAGTAGACAGCATCACACTTGGTTCGATAACAGATGATCTACTAAGAAATAGCCTGTACTTACTGTATAGATGATATTGTCTTTTAGGTTGAGTAAAGGTATACCCATATTCGTAAGTAGGTTCCGTAATTTGTGTGGAACTAAGTCCAACAGTATATCGCCATGAACCATATGCAATTCCCCCATTTAGATTGAACTGAGTACTTGGACCTTTTGCTGGTCCATGAGGTAAATTCCCGGGCCAATTATAATCCTGAGACCTTGTATTGATTCCTGGAGAGATTCCAAAACTCAGAGTTTGTAGTTTACCCAGTTTAAGATGAAAGGCATAGCCCAAATTTATTTGCGTTTGACGCTCGAATCCGAAACGGTTAATATGCCCATTGATTCCAACGGCGCCGTGAATTTTCTTTGAAGCCATTTCGTATAAAGCTGAGCTTATTTTGGGGTGTCCGTCAAACTGAAAATAATTCTCTTTATGTGACAACGCACCGTAATGCTTATGCTCGAATCCCATCAATGCCGGATTAGAAAAAGTTGCCATCTCATTGAAGAGCATATACTCCGGTTGTTGCGCATATGCAGTAGAACAAAAACAAAGTAGAAAAAGTAGTGTCGATCTCATGGTACAGGTTTTAAAAGTGAAACCATGTTCTCTTTAAAAAGTTACAAGGTCGGTTTCTAAAATTCTGGTGTAATTAACCTTCTGTACCTTTTATCCCCTATCATAACTGCCAGCAAAAATTCCACACTTCCTTGAGAGTGGTTAGCTATTTTAGACAAGGTCATGTCGTAGGCACAAGCAATGCGATACTTTCCAAGTACGTCTGTTCCTGCCATAAAACACAATGCATCATCATATCTATATGATATACCAGCCCAGTAGGTATCCTGATAGGTGTATTGTAAATTGACATCAAACTGTGTAGATACGCCATCGGTTTTAACGAGCAATCCTGGTTGAATAACAGAAGATGGCGACAGCCTAATCATGTATTTAGAATGGAGATAATAGTGTCTGGCTGAAAGTATTTTCCCTTGATTAATCTCGAAAGTTGGTTCCGTAATTTGAGTTGAACTTAAGCCAAGCGTGAATCCTCCTGCTACATAAGCCAAACCAAAATTGATGTTATGTGTGATGTCAGAGCCATTGGGAGGAATACTGGGGTCCTTTAGATCAATTAAATTCCAATCGGCATCCAGTGTTTTGTTTCTTAAACCGGCTGCCACACCAAAGCTCAGACTTTTAAGTCCAGCTAATTTGATATGATAAGCGTATTGTAAATTGAAGGCCAAATCAGTTTGAAAACCAATCTTGTCAAAATAACCTGTGGTTCCAAGTCCACCATGAAGTGGCAACTTGCTCGTCTCATACACCCACCCCACTGTTTGAGGAGCGCCATCAAAACCAGTCCATTGATTTCTATACGTTGCAGCTCCATAATGATTGTACTCCAGGCCGGTCATTGCCGGGTTAAACATTGAAATGGTACTATTGAACATAGTAAATTGAGGCTGTTGCTGGGCAGATACGCCTTCAACAATCAACAAACTTAATATTAGGCCAAGAACTCTCATTGCATTTTTGATGTGAAACCTCCGAAAGGCAATAAAGTTACTTTAATCTAGTCGATTTTTTCTGTTGTACCCTCGTCAGCTGTTTTTTCCTGTCCCTTCGGACCAACGTACACATCTTTGAGGTAGTACAAATACCAACCTAACGAGAATACAGCAAAAGCACTCACGATATGCCAAAGGAAATGCGTTCCTTGCGGAAGCCACTCTGGTGGATGAGGGTTAGACTCGCTGTAATCCAAACTTCTAAACACAATTGCTCCTATTAGAAATAGAGCCGTTAAAGCTATCAGATGCCATTTATACCCTTTGGTTCGATAGAGTATGATGAATGTCGGTATTCCAATTACACACATCCCATTCAAAGTGTAAAACACATTGGGAGCGGCGGTGCGCGGAATGTTTATGATGCCATTATTCAACAATAGACTGAAACTGAATAGCACCGCAAATACACCGGGTATCACCAGTAGTCCTTTCTTCCAACTTCCCAGCACTCTCGACCAAAAATGAACACCAACCACCAGCATCATCAACAAGGCAGGAAGAAAGTCCATAATGAGCCAAACATTATGAATTCTAAATGCATGAAAAAGCGTAGACCCAATTCCGTTGAGCAGCAATAAAGGCAATACAGAAGTAATGATAATATGCTCTTTGTATTGACCTTTTAATTTGAAGAACCAGTAAATAACCGGTACCAGAAAAAACAATGATGAAGCTGCATTCCACGGTTCTTTGATCAAAGAATGTTCATGAAACTCATGATAAATTGGTCCGCTATCTTTCACTTCATTGGACCAGTGTAATAGCTTTAAGAAAAAATCCTCTCTCATTCTACAATCGTTCCTTTTAGATCAAAATGGTCGGCCGAATCTATGCGAACATTTGCAAAATCACCAAGTCTTGCAAACTGGTCGCTGCTCACTAAAATCTCGTTGTCTACTTCCGGTGAATCGTACTCAGATCTGCCTATGAAATAACCGTTTTCAGCCTTATCGAACAATACCTTGTATGTTTTACCAACCTTCTGCTGGTTTAGATCAAAAGAAATTCCCGACTGCAAATCCATGATCGCATCTGCTCGTTCCTGTTTCAACTCTGCAGGTACATCATCCTCAAAGTTGTAAGCATGTGTATTTTCCTCATGAGAGTAAGTAAAGCAGCCCAATCTTTCAAAACGCATGGCCTCAACCCAGTCGTACATTTCCTGAAAATCCGCTTCCGTTTCTCCAGGGTAACCAGTGATCAAAGTTGTTCTTATGGCTATTTCCGGAATAATGTCTCTAATATCTGTGATCAGTTTGGTTGTTTTCTCACGATCTGTCCCCCGTCTCATTGCCTTCAACATTCTCGAAGAACCATGTTGCAAAGGAATGTCCAGATAATTACAAATATTGTCGCGTTCCTTCATGACTTCAATGACCTCCATTGGGAAACCCGAAGGATATGCATAATGCAATCTGATCCAATCCAGCCCTTCAACATCTGACAAATTTCTCAAAAGGTCAGCAAGCGTTCTTTTACCGTATAGATCCAATCCGTAATATGTCAGATCCTGTGCGATCAATATAAGCTCTTTGGTTCCGCTTGCCACTAATGATTTTGCATTTTCCACAAGCTGCTCCTGTGGTGTAGACTTGTGCTTACCGCGCATAAGAGGAATGGCACAAAAAGAACATGGCCTGTCACAACCTTCTGCAATCTTAAAATAAGCATAATGCGAAGGTGTAGTAAGCAACCGCTCTCCTATCAATTCTTTTTTATAATCGGCCTTGAGTGTTTTAAGCAATCGTGGCAGATCTCTTGTTCCGAAATAGGCATCCACATTGGGAATCTCCTCTTCCAATTCGTCTTTATATCGTTGAGATAAACACCCTGTAACGTACACCTTGTCTACCAAACCAGCTTCTTTGGCATCTGCAAACTGCACAATGGTATTGATGGATTCTTCCTTGGCGTTGTCTATAAATCCACAAGTATTGATGATTACAATAGATGAATCTTCTTTCTGAGATTCGTGTTCCACCTCAAAATCGTTGGCCTTTAATTGGGCCATCATCACTTCCGAATCAAAAATATTCTTCGAACACCCAAGGGTTACTACGTTTACTTTGTTCTTTTTGAGTGTTTTTGTTTTCATCTGAAGTGAAATTACTTATAAAGTAAACAAGCTGTTAGAATAATGTGGGCTTACTTCTTAAACAAAGAATCTACGAATTCTTTCTTATTGAATACCTGCAGATCCATCATTCCCTCTCCTATTCCGATATATTTCACAGGTACTTTCAACTGATCTGAAATACCGATGACAACACCGCCTTTGGCCGTACCGTCAAGCTTGGTAATGGCCAACGCGTTAATTTCTGTTGCCTGAGAGAATTGTTTCGCCTGTTCAAAGGCGTTTTGACCAGTAGAACCATCCAAAACAAGTAAGATCTCGTGTGGCGCATCAGGCACAACCTTTTGCATCACGCGTTTAATCTTGGTCAACTCGTTCATCAGGTTTACTTTGTTGTGAAGTCTACCAGCTGTATCTACAATTACAACATCTGCGTTTTTGGCTTTTGCAGATTCCAAAGTATCAAAAGCCACAGAAGCCGGATCTGCGTTCATCCCTTGCTCTACAATTGGCACATCTACTCTCTGACTCCAAATCTTTAATTGATCTACTGCAGCAGCTCTAAAAGTATCTGAGGCACCAAGTACCACACTCTTTCCTTGTTTCTTAAACTGGTAAGCCAGTTTTCCAATGGTCGTTGTTTTACCAACGCCATTCACACCCACAACCATGATGACATATGGTCCCTGAATATTCTCGGGAATAGCTACCTCAGTTAGATCCTGAGTATGGTTTTCTTCAAGCAAAGCGGCAATTTCATCTCTCAATATCCCATCCAGCTCAGAGGTGCTCACGTACTTATCTCTGGCCACGCGCTCTTCAATTCGCTCAATGATTTTGAGGGTAGTATCCACACCAACGTCAGAAGTTACCAAAACCTCTTCCAGGTCATCCAGAACTTCATCATCTACTTTTGATTTTCCGGCAATTGACCTTGTTAGCTTTGAGAAAAAGCTCGACTTGGTTTTCTCCAAACCTTTGTCAAGATTCTCTTTTTTCTCCTTATTGAATAATCCGAATAATGCCATAGTGCTATATAAAAAATCCCGACGATACCTTGCTATATGCTTGGCATGACGGGATCAAATTTCTTTAGAAAGGCTAAGATTATTTTGCGAAAAAATCTTTCACTTTATCGTTGTGTACAATCTCTTCTTTAAAACTGTAAGAACCAGTTTTCTCAGACTTAACCATTTTAATACACTTGGTGTAGTTCTTACCACCTCCAGTTTGTAACGTTGCTACGGTTTTCTTTGCCATGACTCAATTATTTTATTTCACGGTGAATGGTGTATCTCCTTAAAACAGGATTATACTTTCTCAACTCCATTCTGTCCGGTGTGTTTTTTCTATTCTTGGTTGTGATGTATCTTGACGTTCCAGCCATACCGCTGTCTTTGTGCTCTGTACACTCCAAAATTACTTGTACTCTATTTCCTTTCTTTGCCATTGTAAAATGTTAAAACGGGGTGCAAATATAGTCATTTTCTTGAAAACAAACACATCATGGTCTTTTTTTTAGACTTCATTTGTGTCTTTTTCTTTGACTGCGAAATTAGGCTTCTGTTTTATACCAAACAAGCATCTTGTTTAGATCATGAGTCAAAAGCTATCCAGTACATATATTTTACTCTGATCATAATCAAAAATCAAACACTCAATCAATGGTTTTATAGAGCCAAGCGAGTTCGTTGAATGTCCATTCTCAACGATTTTTTTCAACTCCTCTCTATCTAAAATGTGTCCGGAATCTGGTTCTCCGTTTGAAAAATATGTCTCCAAAATATCTATCTGGGTTTGTTCCTCTGTATCGATAATAAAATTCAGAAAAACTTGAATATCGGATTTGTTAGCCAAACTCATAAGGTATACCACGCCTCTTTTCTTGTAGAATTCATATTGTTTGACAACGGCATTGTCAAACCCATAAGCATCTTCATAGGCGAATTGAATATCTGACAAATCTTCCGGGGTGAAAGATTCCGGGTTTTGCTCTAGTTTATTTGTAATGGATGGATCCAAATACTCGCCCAGATTTGTATCGCCCTTGAGTTCATCAATAAACAATTGATGGTCCTCTATTATCCAAAAACTTAATTCACGAGACATATGCTAAACTAGCTCTTTCCTTGTAAAAATCCATGACTCATTTTCAGTTGTTTCATCTCCGCCAGAGATGGTATTGGGATATGATTTTGAATACCAACAGTAATTTTCAAGCCTCCCAAATTCCGTTTCCAGGTGCATCTTTACAGTTATAAAGTCGATTTGCTTTAAAAGGCTCTCAAATTTCTCTATCCATTCCGACATATCTTCAGGATCTATTCCTTTGTAACTGGCTGCAAAGGCCACAACAACATCTTCATAGCAATAAGAACCCTCTGTTTCAGCCTGACTAAACATTTTGGATCTGATCCATGGAAATTCCTGATCGTCGAGTTTATGGATAAGCTCTAATGCTTCTTTCCAATTCTTACCTAAAACGATTCTTCCATATATAATCGATTGCATCTCTATTTAGTTTTAAAAAGTGTACTCCCCTTTTTCATCAAAGCTTCTATTTCGGAAATTTCCACTGGTGTATCTTTTGTCATAACTTCATTTCCATATTTGGTAATCAGAATGTCGTCTTCAATTCTAATACCAATTCCCCACCATTTTTTATCACAAGCCGAACCTTCAGGGATGTATACACCCGGCTCCACAGTTACCACCTGATTTTCTTTAAACTCTCCGTATAAACCTTCATCATGTACATCCAGCCCCATGTAATGACTTGTTCCGTGCATATAGTAATCGTAAACTTCTCTTGTTTCTATAATGATCCCGAGAGATTTTAATCCCGCAGCCAATACTTGTACACTTTTGTCGTGCGGTGCAGAAAACTTTTGTCCTGGTTTGCACAAAGCTATTCCAGCTTTCTGAGCTCTTAATACAAGGTTATAGAGCGTCTTTTGTTCTTTGGAAAAACGTCCATTCACAGGAAAAGTTCTGGTAACATCTGCCGCATAACCATGGTACTCTGCACCAATGTCTACCAACATTAGCTCACCATTATTTGCTGCAGATCGGTTACTTGAATAATGCAGAGTACAGCCATTATTACCACTTCCACAAATGGAAGGAAAAGCACGTTTTTCTGCACCATTGATAGCAAACGCATATTCCACAATGGCCTGGGCCTGATATTCAGTCATGCCTGGCTCAAAGGTGCGCATCAGTTCGTTGTGAGCTTCAGCAGTGATTTGGCACGCCTGTTTGATTAAAGTAATTTCTTCAGAGGTTTTAATTTGTCTTAAACGCGCAGTGAGTTCCTTCAAAGCAAATTTCTTTGGCTCTATTTTTTTAGATTCCAGTTCCATTCTAAAGTGTTTTACCATACTGTGCAAATCACCTTTGTCTCTTTTATTATCCAGAGTTGGCTCATCCGGAAGTGAAATCATCACGTCATCAAAATTGGCGTATCTGAGTCCAAATGACGCAAACAAATGATTGGGATATACGATTTCAAAATCCAAATTAGTCTTACATCCTTCAATTCCTAGTCGTTTGCCATCCCAGATTTCTTCCTTTTGGATATTTTCCTGTGTAAATAAGATTTCGTTGGTTTTAATGGAGTCTAAATCCTGCTCTTCCTTAAAAATGATAAGGACCGAATTCGCTTCTCGGTGCCCCGTCAAGTAATAGAAATTAGGATCGGGATGATAGGTGAAGAAAATATCATTGGATTGTCTTTTTTGTTCTGAGCTAAAGAAAACGGCTACCGAGTTAAGCGGCATTAAATCGCGAAGAGCTTGTCTGTTGTTTTTATGAAACTGTGCAGAAAGTCCGGAATCTTCCTGAGAACTGTTTTGATTGCCGTGTAATTTATTCTGAGCAAAAGATGCCCAAGAACACAGCAGAAGAAAAATCAAAATATACCTCATGTAGCAAATTTAGTGACACAAGTATCTCTAATTTCACTGGTATAAGATTCTTATGCACCCTGACCGGTGGAAACAAAAAATCCCGTTCCGATAAATCGAAACGGGACTACATTATATTTAAAACAGTCGGGAGGGCCTTACGGCTTATCCCTTGTAATAACCTTTCTCTCTGGCTTCTTTTAAACAAGCCGAAATTCCATTTTTGGTCACAGTTCTAAGAGCTGCAGCAGAAATCTTCAAAGTGATTTCTTTATCTTCCTCAGGAATGTAAAACTTCTTGGTAATCAAATTCGGGTAGAACTTTCTTTTAGTTCTTCTTTTAGAGTGAGAAACGTTGTTTCCTGTGATCACTCTCTTTCCTGTTAATTGACAAACTCTTGACATCTTCTTATGTATTTATCCAAAATTCGGGCTGCAAAGGAAAGCATTTTTTCGCGAGAGACAAAACAATCATTCAAAAATAATTGAATTCCTGCCAAATAAATTGAATCCCACCACTTTTTACTTGAGATTCCAAGAAATGCACCTAAGCGAGTTTTGCGTACTTACAGTGACATGTTAAATTAGTGATCAGTTAACTCAATATTCATATAAAATTAAACTATGAAAAGAATTCTACTTTCAATTTCACTATGCATTGGATTGAGCGCAGGTGTAAATGCACAGATCCAAAATTATACTGTTGGTCAAACAGTTTCTAACTTTACTGTAACTGACATTGATGGAAATCAGCACGACCTATATACTTATACCGCACAGGGTAAGTGGGTTGTTTTGGATTTCTTCTTTGATACATGTCCTCCATGTCAAAGCACAGCTCCAATTTTCAATGAATTACATGAAAAATACGGTTGTAATGCCGGAGATGTTGTTTGTATTTCTATGAATAACGGAAGTGACAATGATGCACAGGTAGCTGCTTTTGAATCAACTTATGGTGGTTCTTTTAGCCATGCTCCAGCTGTAAGTAACGATGGTGGTGCAGGAAATGTTGATACTGATTTCAACCCATCTCAGTACCCAACTTACTGCTTAATTGGTGCTGACAATACTTTGAAGAGTGCTGATATCTGGCCATTATCTTCTGTTGCTGATTTCGAATCTGCTTTCACTGCAGCTGGGTTTAGCCCATCTCCAATGTCTTGTGCAGTTTCTGTAAATGAAGTAACTGGATTAAGCAACATTAAAGTATTCCCTAACCCTGCTAACGACAGAACAACTTTGAACTTTAGCATGGAAGAAGGTAATGATGTAATGATTACCATTACTAACCTATTGGGTGCTCAGGTTGATCAAATCACTGTGAGCGGTACTACTGGTCATAACACTGTTAACTTAAACACATCTGCTTTAGCAAATGGACAGTACATGATCCAATGTGCAATTGACAATAAAGTATTGGCTACTCAGAAATTGAGTGTGATCAAATAAGTTTATACTTAACTTTTTATAGAAGGGGATTTCGAATGAGGTCCCCTTTTTTATGCCTTCTTAATTTCTTTCAACAACATATGAAAGGCGTTTACTGAAGTCAGCACAACATTTCTATGTCTGTTATTTCCAAATTGAAATTTCCTGGCAGAAATCCCATTTGGTCCGCCAACCGCAATCCAAACTGTACCAACCGGTTTTCTCTCGCTTCCTCCGTTTGGCCCCATAATTCCTGAAGTGGCAATGGCATAATCAACACCAAACTTCTCTAGAATACCTTTAATCATGGCTGTCACTACCTCTTCGCTAACAGCTCCGTGTTCTATAAACAAAGACTCTGGCACATTTAGCTCATTCTCCTTAATTCTGTTAGCATAAGATACCACTGAGCCAATAAAATACGCCGAGCTACCTGAAACAGATGTGATTTCCTGCGCCAAAAAACCACCCGTACAACTCTCTGCTGTGCCCAAAGTTGCCTTCTTCTCTCGCAAAGCCTGCCCAATTAGTTCGGGAAACTTGTCTTTTTCATAGCCATAAATCAAATCCGGGATTTGTTGTTCCAGCTCTCCAATATAGGACAGAACTTTTTTCTTACCATTCTCTACATTTTTGTCAGACACTCTGAGTTTAACAATACCCGGAGAAGGTAGATAGGCCAATGACAGACCGTCATTTCTCAATCTGTTTTCCCAATCCGCGATCATCTCCGCCAGAAAAGACTCTCCCTTTCCCTGCGTCAGAACCGTTCTGTTAAAAATTTCCGGTAAATCGAAATCAGCCAGAACCTTAGGAATTACCCGGTTAGTCATTAAGCCTTTCATCTCATATGGAACTCCGGGCATAGAGACATAAATCACCCCATCCTTTTCAAACCACATACCTGAAGCTGTTCCTTCATCATTAATCAAAACTTCACAGGCCTCTGGTAAATCAGCTTGTTGTCGATTCACTTCAAGCATCTCTCTGCCTCTGTCCGCAAAGAAGCCTTCTATTCGGGTCAATACCTCTTGATTCCTGATCAATTTAGTCTCGAAATATTCACAAAGCGTATCCTTTGTGATATCATCTTTCGTAGGTCCCAGTCCACCTGTTAAAAGTACCAATTGCGCTCTTGAGCTTGCAACCTTAAGCGCTTCAAGAATGTGTTCTCGGTTATCCCTAATAGATGATATCTGGTGAATATCTACTCCAATTTTGGTCAATTCACTTCCCATCCAGGCACTGTTTGTATCAACAGTCTGACCAATTAAAATCTCGTCTCCAATAGTAATTATCTCTGCGATCATAGCTTATATTTTCCAAAGCTACTAACATTCAAAATGACCTTGGCAAAATATTTGTAAGTTTGATCAGTAAATTATTAACGGATATGAAAAAGACATTATTTATAGCGGCAATTTTAGGCTCTGCCATCACCATAAGTTCTTGTGACGTTTTGAATGAAGTTGGAGGCACTGTTCTTGGAGACGGTACCAACGAATCAGGACAAAAATCATTGACAAACGATGAAGTCATTGCAGGATTAAAAGAAGCCTTAACAGTAGGTACAAATAACTCAGCTGGATTGGCATCAAAAGTTGATGGATTTAATAAGAACCCTAAAATCAGACTTCCTTTCCCGGAGGATGCGGTGCGTGTGAAGGAATGGGCCATGAAAAACGGTCTTGAGAAGAAAGTTGAGGAGTTCGAAACAACTTTGAACAGAGCTGCTGAAGAAGCTTCTAAAGAAGCTGCTCCTATATTCGTTAATGCAGTAAAGGAAATGACTGTTGCAGATGGTTTTGCCATCCTTAAAGGTGAAGAACATGCCGCTACCAACTATTTAAAGGATAAAACTACAACTGGTTTGAAAACAGCTTTCACACCTAAAGTGGATAATGCCATTGAGTCGGTTAGTTTAACTAAATATTGGGAACCGCTTGTTAAGGCGTATAACAAAACAACGATCCTTTCTGGTAAACCAAAAGTTAATACAGATTTAACTGAGTATGTTACAGATAAGGCTGTTGCCGGACTTTTCACCTTGATTGCTGACGAAGAGGCCAAAATCAGAAAAGATCCTATCGCAAGGGTATCTGATCTTTTACAGAAAGTATTCGGTAGTTTAGATAATTAGTCGATCACGATAAAATTGAGAATCCCGTTCCATAGTGGAACGGGATTTTTTTTGTCTCAATGCCAAAACAATGCGCCAGGCGTTTCTCCTAATGTTTATATTTGAAGCATGCTTACCAACCGAATTAACGTAACCGATCCCATACCTGCATCAGAATTGGTGCTCAACCCTGATGGCAGTGTATACCACCTTAAGTTAAAAGATGAACATATAGCTGATACTGTGATAGTTGTTGGCGATCAGAATAGAGTTGCTCGCATCTCTCAACATTTTACGAGTATTGAATGTAAAATCGAAAACAGAGAGTTTGTCACACATACCGGAACCTTTAATGGCAAACGAGTAACTGCTTTATCAACCGGAATTGGAGCCGACAATCTGGATATTGTGGTCAATGAGCTGGATGCCGCCGTGAATATTGATCCGGAGACGCGACTACCAAAAGACACTTTCAGACAGCTTAATATTGTGAGATTAGGAACAAGTGGTGCGTTACATGCTGATATCCCGGTTGATTCTTACCTCCTATCTGAATATGGTCTGGGGTTTGACGGTGTGGCAAATTTTTACGACTGTGAATATGAAGCAGATGAATTACTATTGGAATCTGCTTTTTTAAGTCAGGTAGACTGGCACGAACGGTACAACCATCCATACTTTGTAAGGGCGGATAAATCCTTATTCGACAAGTTAAACGGGGAAGAAGCCATTACCGGGATTACCATCACCTCTAATGGTTTTTATGGACCGCAAGGCAGACGATTATTGCTCAATCCGCACAATCCTTACCTGAATGATTCCATCAGATCTTTTAAGCATGAAGGACTGAGAATCACGAATTATGAAATGGAGACGGCAGCCCTTTACAGTCTGTCGGCCCTACTCGGACACAAAGCTGCTACAATCTGCGCTATCATTGCCAATAGAAGCGCTAAAAAGTATTCAGAAAACTACAAAATTACCGTAGACAAGTTAATTGAATACACCCTTGAAAGGTTGACAAAATAGTGCTTAAAAGGCCCTTACTTAACACCGGGGTATGCAAAAATAAATCGGGAGGACGTTTTTCCGGGCTTGGAATCATCTTACTTTGAAGTAACAATAACGCCTGTTGCTGCGTTAAATATATAGATGGTGCCAAGTAGTGAGATTCATGCATTAATTAATTTATTGGACGATCCTGATGAGCAGGTATACGCCCACGTGAAGACAAAGCTTTTGTCTTACGGCATTGATGTGATCCCGTCTCTGGAATCTTTCTGGGAATTCAACGATTTTGATATGCTTTTCCAGCAACGAATTGAAGAGTTAATCCATGAAATTCAGTTTTTTGCTTTAAAGGACTCTTTGGAAACCTGGATTGCCAGTGGCGCCAATGATCTTTTGGAAGGTGCTTCTTTAGTTGCACGCTACCAATATCCTGATCTTGACACCAAGAAAATCTATCAGAAAATCGACCAACTTGAAAGAGATGTCTGGCTGGAGATGAATGAAGATTTGACGGCCTTTGAAAAAGTTAAGGTCTTCAATCACATTTTGTTTGATGTTCACGGTTTCAAAGGAAATAAGAAAAACTACCACTCTCCGCAGAACTCCTATATCAATAACGTTTTAGAATCTCACAAAGGAAATCCGCTGTCTTTATCCATTATTTACATGGTGGTTGCCAAGCGAATGAATGTGCCAATTTTTGGTGTGAATTTGCCCAACCATTTTGTGTTGTGCTATATGGATGAACACAACCTGAATAGTCTGTTCAGTGATGACGACTCTCAGGTGTTGTTCTTTATCAATCCTTTTAGCAGAGGCACCATTTTTAATCACAAAGAGATAGACCAGTTTTTAAAGGAACTGAACATTGCTCCGGAAAAATATTTCTACGAACCTTGCGACAACCAAACCATCATCAAACGAATGATCACCAATCTGATTTATTCTTATAGTAAGGCGGGGTATCTGGACAAAGTTGATGAGTTAAACGAGCTTCTTAAAGTCGTTAAATAATCTTAGCAAAAGTCCTGAAAATTATTTTTAGATCAGTCATCAAACCTTGCTCCTTAATGTACTTTAGATTGAGTTCTAACTTGGCAGGCATGATTTCTTCAATGTAGGTTTTTTCCGGATCATCTGACTTACCTAGCAACTCATTTTCGTTGATATATTCTATGGAAGCATAGTCTGATAAACCAGGGCGAACCAGTAGTACCTTCAATTGCTCCTCCGAATACAAATCCACATATTTCTTAACCTCAGGTCTTGGACCAACAATGCTCATTTCTCCCTTGATGACGTTGAGTAATTGAGGAAATTCATCAATCTTAAACTTTCTGATAAATGCACCTATTCTCGTTATTCTGGGATCTCTCTCACCAACCGTCAATTGTCCCTTGTGTTCTGTATTTGGCCTCATCGACCTCAACTTTATCAAACCAAAAGCTTTCCCATTCTTTCCTATTCTTTCCTGAACAAAAAATGGACTTCCCTTAGATTCTAAGGGGATCAAAATGATAATGATGAGCAAAAAGGGAGAGATCAATAACAAAACAATGATCGAGGAAATGATATCGAACAGACGCTTAAACATCCAATACTTCTTTCACTGAAGATTTAACGGCTTCAATTACGGTTTTAACCTGCTCATCTGTTAGATCAAAATACACTGGTAAAGAAATTTCTGCTTGAAACAACTGATATGCCATTGGGTAATTGGCTATGTCATAATTTCGTTTTTCATAAGCTGTGAGCAAGGGCAAAGGGATGAAATGTACATTTACACTCACGCCTTTCTCACTGATCCCTGTAATGATTTGATCTCTTTGAGCTTCAGTTGCTCCACGCAAGCTCAGTGCATACAAATGATAAGAGGTTTCTTTTTCTTCGGTGAGATTAGCTCTGAGTTCAGCCCAGTCTTCATCCCGGAATGCATCATCATAGGCCTCAACGATCGTTTTTCTTCTCTCAAGTGTTTCACCATAATACTTCAATCCAACCAAGCCCAAACAAGCATGAATATCTGTCATATTACACTTGTATCCTGGCTCCTCAACGTCATATCTCCATCCCCCTACTTTAGTTTTTGCCAGTGCATCTTTGCTTTGTCCATGCAAAACCAAAGTATTGATGAATTTGTAAATATCGTCGTGATTGAATCTGTCCGGCAAATTCCAGCAAATACAACCACCCTCAGCAGTAGAAAGGTTTTTAACTGCATGAAATGAGAAGACAGAAACATCTGCCGCACTCCCACTCTTTTTGCCTTTATAAGTTGCTCCAAAGGAATGTGCAGCATCTGCCATCACTAATATTCTGCCCAGAGTTTTTTGTGCTTCCGAATGAGGGTTGAATTTCGTTTGATGTTTCTCAGATAATGCAAGAATTTCATCATAGTCGCATGGCCATCCTCCAAAATCAACCGGTACAATCACTTTGGTCTTTTCAGAAATGGCAGCTTCAATTCGATCAACAGAAATATTGAAATCTTCTCCAACATCTACCATTACAGGCTTAGCTCCAAGATGTGTCACAACATTGGCCGTAGCGCAATAGGTATAGGCAGGAATGATGACCTCATCTCCTTCTTGTACGCCAAACCATCTAAGCACCATTTCCATTCCGGCAGTGGCCGAATTAAGAGCATTGGTTACTTTATTTCCGCAATACCCGGTTAACTGTTTTTCAAATAGCTTGGTTTTTGGGCCGGTGGTAATCCACCCGGATTTCAAAGTGTCTTCCAGTTGCTCTAGAATCTCAGGATGGTTGCGCGGTGGGGAGAACGGAATCATTAAATTTCAAATGGTTGATATGCATGAGCAAAATTGGCAAAAAGAAATTAAAAAACACAATTCCGCCCTGCCTTTCAAAAATACTCTCGCTAAAGCAGGCAACAATGAATGCTAAAGTGAACAGGAATATGGTAATCGATCTTTTCTTAATACTCAGATACAGTGGATAAAACAGAATTAGAAGTAAAAAACTGATTCCACCTATGCCAAGCTCAGCAAAAGATTGTAGGTATTGATTGTGTGGACCAATTTGTCTGTTTAGAGCATCTAATTCGCCTTTTTCCTCATATACTTTGTAGATTTCCGGCTTGACATCTCCGGTTCCCACGCCCGTAATCGGATTGTCCATCGCAACATCCCAGGTAGCTTCCCAGGCAATTTTTCGAACCCCGGTACTACCTTGTGCATTGCTGGTTGTAAAGGTGTTATTTACCAAATCTGTGAACCTATCCTTCGCCCATTGACTTTGATTAACCATTCCAAGGAAAAACAAAACGATGGCGGAGGTTGACAACAATACGATTTTCCAATTACCTGTTCTTCTCACATAAATAAAGGCTATGACAATGAGGTCAATTACAAGTGTTAATATCCCGTTTTTAGAGGTGCTTAATAATATTAGAAAAGCGAAAAAAGCGCCCAGTCCAACCAGAACATACCTCAACTTCTTATCATCCAATTGCCCATAGTTCAGAAGCCAGAAAATGAATAGAATACTGACATTGAGGTATAGACTAAAATAAGCCAGATGCACTATTGAAAATAGTCTCCCTCCCATAAACTGGTACAGTTCAGGCAACTCGAGATAATTTTCAAATGCTCCCCACAAACAAATAATACTACCAACAAAACATCCAATAATAAAGCTGGTCATGATAGACCTTATTTTCCCCAGATAGTTCTGTGGTCTTGACAGGAGCATTATTGGGATCAGCAAAAACGAAAACTTACTTTCCAGCTCGCTTAGCCCCAGTTTCATATGATCAGTATAACTTAATCCTATTACGTGGAGCAGGAAAAACACGATTCCAAACAAAGCCACCCATCTGAATTTGATATTCGATACACCTTTGTAATCCTTATTAATCAGCCAAATCAAAAAATAAAGAATGATTAATGGTGGAATGGCTTTTGGAAAAAGCGGAAACAAGAAGCCTATCAGCAAAATAATGTAGTGTGATATGTTTCTTAAAATCAGCTGCATTTTATCTCGACATGGTGGAAGCTCGTTCGGATGGCTGCTTTTTTAAAACTAAAAAATGCCAGACTCCATTTAAGTAGCCCAGACCATAGGAACAATGTAAAATTAAAAACACCCAAATAACAGAAAAGTAAGTAGAAATATTGTGTGCTTTTTTTGCAGCAAAATAAAATGCACCTAAAAAGTACAAGCCAATCACTGCCAGGTAGAGATAAATGTAATTAGGGAGTAACAGAGTTGGCAACCACCCAAATGCAAGAAACAAAATCCATAGCATTGGGAATAATTGCCTGATGGTGGTTACTGTTCTGTGCTTTCTATTCACAAAAACTTTCCAGTAACCATATTGAAAATACTGCTTAAACAGGTTAGAATAATTACCACGGACGTAATATTGAAGTTCGACCTTTGGTGTAAACAGGATATTTTTACCAGATTGAGTTAATCTAAAATTCAGTTCATCGTCCTGATTTCTTACCAGATTTTCGTCGAACAAGCCAATTTCCTCAAATATGGCTTTCTCATACATTGGGGTTCCTACTGTATCTGTATATGCCGCTTCTTTAAGGATTCTAAAATTTCCTCCTCCCACTCCAAAGCTGGTGTCCATTGCCTTGGCAATGATTTCTCCTGTTTTATTGATGTAGATGTTATTCACCTTTCCCCCCACACAAGCTACAGAGTCATCCTGGTTAAAAGCGTTGAGACATTCAGTTAGGTAGTCTGGAGCCAATACATGTCTCCCCCCGGCTATCAAAACATACTCACCCGTGGCATTTTTTATTCCAAGATTAAAAGCATTTGGAGCATACAAACCTTCATTGATCAATACTTTCAGTCTGGGCTCTGAGGCACTCAGTGTCTGCAACAGTTCGTAGGTTCCGTCGTTACTTTTCCCATCGCAAACCAGAATTTCTATCTTAAGTTCGTCAGTTTCATTAGCCAGAATAGATTCTATACAACCTTCTATGTAGTTGATTTCATTTCTGCACGCTATGACAACTGAGACTTTTTTCATGTGATCCCCGAAATAACTAAAATACTACTTCAACTGTGGTTTACCTGATAATCCAACGAACAACGTCAAAGGTTTCTGCGTATTTCGTTCCTATCTGTACACCTCTGGTTCTGGCCAATGAGCGCACAAATTCTTCATTCGCGTAAGTTCTATGAGCCTGAGAATGGTATTCCTTCAGCGCCCCCACTTTTTTAGCCACATGACGTTCATCCAGATGCACAAAAGATGACGTAGTAAAGGAGAAATTATTCCATGGCACCTCATACGCCAGAATACTAGAGAACTTAAACGCTCTCAACCCTTCAACAGCAATCGTATTGTGATCTTGGTGAATGTCTTTAACAGAAGGCATTAAAACCAAATCAGGTTGAATTTTGGTTCTCAACTCAATCATGTCATCCAAAATCTCCTGACGTCTGAAATTGAAGGTTCTGACATCATAATCAAAAAGGATCAGGTTTTCGTCTTTCACTCCCAACACCTTGGATGCTGCCTTTACCTCAGTAATCAGAATATCCGATGGAAATTGTGGCAAAACAGATTGTTGACAAGCAGAAAAAGCCGCACAATAGACGTCCAGGCCTGCTTCAACCATTTTTGCAATCGTTCCCCCACAACCAAATTCACCATCATCCGTGTGTGGCGCTAAAATGAGAACCTTTTTAAAATTATTTATCATATCCAGATTTTCCGTGACTCCAAAGTTAATTGAAAAACTCTAACGGACAATTTAGCCTTGTACCTGCCAATCCCGAAAAAATGGGATCAATAATGGATAAATTATAAAGACTTTGGTTTCTTTGTATACTTTATAAGACCAAGTGAAGAAAATTAAAGTAGCCCATTTAAGCAGTGCCCACAAATTTGGAGACGTTCGCATATTTCATAAAGAATGTGTGAGTCTGGCCAAAGCAGGATATGATGTCACTCTGATCATTCCGGATAAAGAAGCTTCCAGAATGGTTGATGGTGTGATGGTTGAAGCCATTCCCGACACTGCTACTTCTAAAATGAGCAGGATTAGAAAAACTGTGAAATGGGTTTATGATAGGGCCTTGAAAGTGGATGCGGATATTTATCATTTTCACGATCCAGAATTACTCAGGGTAGGTTTAAAGTTGAAACGCAAGGGCAAGGTAGTTGTGTTTGATGCTCATGAAGATTTCCCAAGACAATTGCTGTCTAAAAAGTCCATTCCCGGACCGTTTAGAAAATTACTTTCGTTTGGAGCTCATAAATTCGAGAACTATGTATCTAAGCGTTTAGATGCCATCGTAACGGCCACACCTTACATCAACGAACGATTTTTGAAAGTCAATCCAAACTCTGTTAATGTCAATAATTTTCCTCTGGAGGCAGAGATCATGGTCCCGGACAGTGAGGTAGAAAGACGAACAGAAGTCTGCTACATTGGCGCATTGTCTTTCCTAAGAGGTGTTGAAGAAATGGTAATTGGAACAGGATTAAGTAATACCAGAATTAAGATTGCCGGTTCGTGGCAAAGCGGCTTAAAAGAAGCTTGTCAGAAACATGAAGCCTGGTCACTGGTAGATGACCTTGGGTTTATTGATCGGAAAACGTCTATGGAAGTGAAACAAGCCTCCATTGCCGGAATGATCATGTTTCACCCGGAACCAAACCATGTGAATGCGCAACCAAATAAGATGTTTGAATACATGGCTTCCGGCCTTCCTATTATTGCTTCAAATTTTCCTTTATGGAAGGAAATCGTAGAGGACAACAATTGCGGGATTTGCGTTGATCCCTTCGATACAAAAGCCATCTCAGAAGCCATTTTAGAATTAAAAAACTCTCCCGAAAAAGTGAAACAAATGGGGGACAATGGAAGAAAAATGGTCCGCGAGAAATACAACTGGACCATTGAAGAGCAAACTTTGTTCGAACTCTATGGGCGTTTATCTCAAAAAGTCAAATAAATGGCTCCCATCACTCTATATTTTGATGGGCACTGCAATTTATGCAACAGATATGTCGATTTTTTAATTAGGAAAGACAAGGTTTCTAAGTTTGTTTTTGCGCCATTAACTGGTGAAACGGCCAAACAGAATATTCCCGAAAATTTTCTTAAAATTGATTCCATTATTCTGCAAAAACAGGATAAATTCTACGCCAAATCAGCAGCCATTCTCCAAATTGCAAAGGCATTGGGCTGGCCATGGAGGTGTCTCCTCATTTTTTGGCTGATCCCCTACCCAATTAGGGACTTTTTCTACGATTTTGTGGCTAAGAGACGATTCAAATGGTACGGCAGAAAAGAACAGTGTCGTGTCCCAACCGAAGACGAATTGAAGCGATTTTTACCTTAAACTGTCTTGATAACTTAAATGCTCAACTTTCCTGTACGCTTAAATAATATGTAATTATGTCCTGAAAATGGCGTTTAAATGTCGTTGTAATGAGAAACCTACTGAGAAAATCGGAACTTGCGCGCAACTCTTCCATACTGATTGGAGGAACTTTGCTGGCTCAAATTATTCCGGTTTTACTGCAGTTTGTTTTAAGACGCATGTATTCTCCGGAAGAGTTTGGAATGGCGGCCGTGTATTTTACCATCGTTTCCATTTTGGCAGTTGGAGGTTCTCTCAGTTACCACAGTGCCATCGTCCTTCCCAAAGAAGATAAAGACGGAAATTCGCTCGTCGTTGGTAGTTTGGTCATCAGCGTATTCTTTAGCATACTCGTTTTCCTGATCATTCTTTTGTTCAGCAATCCGATTATTGAAGTCTTTAAACTTCCTCTTGGCATTAAAGACTGGATGTACCTGATTCCTGTAAGTGTACTTTTTAATTCGGGGCACCTGATTTTCAGCAATTGGCTGATCAGAAAAAAAGCTTTTAAAGCTTTGGCTTACAATAAAATATCAAGACGGTCATCCGAAGGCGCTGCACAAGTCTCACTTAATGCTTTGTGGAAGGGGAACGGTGTTCTTCTGGGAACCATCATTGGTGATTTCATCAATTACCTCACTTACCTTTTTCAATTCAGAAGATCCGGAGGACGGTTAGTTGGCGTATCTAAAGATGACATCAAAGCGAATCTCAAAAAGTACCTTCACTTCCCAAAGATT
Organism: Parvicellaceae bacterium; assembly: GCA_965230535.1. GTDB lineage: Bacteria > Bacteroidota > Bacteroidia > Flavobacteriales_D > JAUILH01 > JAUILH01. The sequence goes on from OZ246010.1 coordinate 810,796, forward strand.
AGCCTCATTCCCAATTTAATGAGCACAGTGAGTTTGCTATTGCCCGTACTCATCATCAATGCGTTTTATAAGGAAGAAATTACAGGTCAATTTGATTTAAGCAGACAGATTCTGGCTCTTCCCCTCGCTCTTATTTCAATGAGTCTATCACAAGTTTTGTTGCAAAAAATCAGTCAGTCGAGAAACGATAAAACCAGTGTCATTAAAACAATTAAGCGTATTTTTTGGTTGCTCTTTTTAGGCGCAGGTGCTGCAAGCATTGTCACTTTCTTCTTTGGAGAGGAAATTATTACGCTTGTATTCGGAGACAAATGGAGACTGGCCGGAGACGTGACCGAACTCCTAATTTTTGGTTACGCCATTAAATTCATTGTTTCACCATTCTCCTCAACATTCATTGCATTTGAACAACTAAAGCTCAACAGCCTTTGGCAGATTTTATATTCGCTTGGAATTATTGCCATGCTCATGTTTGATGACCTTAGTTTTGAAAACTTCATCCTACTCTACGTTGGAATCGACCTATTTTTTTACTTTTGGTACGGCGTGATCATTTACTACATCATCAACAAATATGAAAAATCGCTCAAGCTTGAAACACCTTCTTAAACAACATATTTCTGTCAGCATTTTTGTGATTCTGATGGTCTTCATTAGTGTAGGCGTCATTGTCTATTCCGGCACACAGCATCTCGACAAACTGGCTTTGGTAACGGTTTCCCTCATTGGGTTTTACTGGGCCATGGTTAAAACCGGATATGGAACAAAACTACAGGATCTTAAAATCCCTTTTCTGAATAAGCATGCAAACCTATTAGAGAAATTACTCTTAGTTGGGTGTTTCGGAATTTTCATTCTGGACATGGTTATTCTCAAGGGACCACCAGGCATGAAAGTATTTGATCTGACCTACTTATCTGAGATGACGGAACTAAGGGGCAATATTCATTCTAAGTCTCCAACAATTGTTGTATACCTTTCTGCTATTAACCTGAAAGCCTTTATTCCCTTTGCCATTTTGCACTTTCTGATTAAACGGAAACGTATAATTGTGATTTCACTTTTGGCACTGGCCACTTTCTATGGCTTTGCCATGATGCAAAAAAGCTTCATTCTGTCTATGCTTGTCCCGGGATTAATTTATGTGATATATCAAAGGCAGTACTACTATATTGGTGCGATGATTTTATCTATTGCTACGGTTTTGGTTGCAACCACACTGGTAAGTGTTAACCTTGAAAACGATACAATGCCTGCAGATAAAACAGTTGTAGACAACAGACCAAAGGCACTTAGAATTGTAATTGGGTTGAGCAATAGAATTTTCATTGTTCCGGGAGAAATTGTCTCCAAATGGTTTGATCACGTACCAAAAGATAAACCTTATTTAAATGGCGATGGTTACCCTATTATTGCCAAAATAAAGGGCACTAAATTTGTGAATTATAGCAAAGAATTATACCCTCTTATCCGCCCAGACTATGTGAAGAGAGGATTAAAAGGAACAGTAAATGTGGCGACATTTGTCAGAGAATATGCCAACTTTGGTTATCCCGGACTGGTGCTCTCCGGATTCATTCTGGCTCTGATATTTTACCTGATTCAATCCATATTTGCCAAGGACGGGCTCTTGTTCGCGTGCATCAATCTATTTCCAATTTTATTACTCAGTTCTTTAAGTGTTCTCACGATATTACTGTCAGGAGGCTGGGCTATGTTAATTATTCTTTATTTGTCATTTAAAGACCAATACACGTCTGAAGAATTATGTGTGGCATAAGCGGTATTATACAAAAATCGGAAATTGAAGTCCCTAACAACCTGGTTAGGGAAATAAACGATCTCATAGCGCACAGAGGTCCAGACGGAGAAGGTTTTTATCACGATGAAAAAGTACATTTTGGTCACAGAAGACTAGCCATTCTCGATTTGTCTGATCTGGGCAAGCAACCCATGAGCTGGAAGCAAGATTACGTAGTAACTTTTAACGGAGAAATCTACAATTATCTTGAAATCAGAGATGAATTGAAAGCCAGTGGATATGAGTTTAAAACCGAATGCGACACGGAAGTAATTCTTGCTGCCTATGAACATTGGGGAGAAGCTTGTGTAGACAGGTTTAACGGCATGTGGGCGTTTGCCATTCACGATAAAATCAAAAAACAGGTTTTTTGTAGCAGGGATCGATTTGGAATAAAGCCATTTTATTGCCTGGAAACGGATGATTTCTTTGCTTTTGGTTCAGAAATCAAACAACTCACACACCTTCAGGAGACACAACACGTTTGTGAAGAGGTAATGCTGGAGTTCTTAATTACCGGCCTTGAAGACTGCACTGAAAAAACTTTTTTTAAGGATATTGTGAAACTGCCTGCCGGACACAATCTTACCATTTCCTTGCACGATGGAAGTTCTCAGTTATACAAGTATTACGACATTACTTTTGAACCATCCAATACGGCACTGGCAGAGAGCGTTGAGAACTACAAGACATCTCTGGAAGAAGCCATTAAGTTGAGAATGCGATCTGATGTTAAGGTTGGAACTTGCTTGAGTGGTGGACTAGACAGCAGTTCTGTAGCAGCAATGGCTTCAAAACTGTATACGGGTGAAGGTAAATTCAATGCTGTACATGCCAAATCTGAAGAACAAGCTACTGACGAGAGTAAGTTTGCCAAAGAAGTTGCAGAACACGCCAATTTGGATCTTCATATTATTGAACCTTCATACACAGACTTCAAAAACACCATTGAAGATGTCATTTATACACAGGAGGAACCATTTGGCACGCCTTCAGTAGCCATGCAGTATTTTGTGTTGCAAAAGGCCAGGAGCATTAACTGTATTGTGATGTTGGACGGTCAGGGTGGAGACGAAACTTTATTGGGATACGAGAAATACTATCCAGCCTACTTAAAATCTCAAGGGAGTTTATCATTAATGAAGAATGTATTTAAATCCTCTCAAAATTCTAAGTTAAGCTTAAAGAAAACCATTCAGTTTCTGATTTATTTCACGAACTACAAGCTAAGACTAAAGCGCCTAAAGAAGAAAAATTCCTTTGTGAAGTCGGATTTATTAAATCGATTCGAATCAGCTTCTTTAAAGGCCATGGCTACGGCTTATCGAGATATTAAAACACTTCAAAAACAAGAGATTTTAAGTACCCAAATGCCTCACTTGTTAAAGTATGAGGATAAAAATGCGATGAGGCATGCCGTAGAAACGCGTTTACCTTTTATCGACTACAAGACTCTTGAAACTGCTGTGAACACGGTCGATTCCTATAAGATTAGAGATGGCTGGACAAAATACATTTTAAGAAAAGTCGTAGATCCTATTTTACCTAAGTCAATAGTCTGGAGAAAAAATAAACTTGGCTTCAATGCTCCGGAAGGTATCTGGTTGAAAAAACATGGTAAAATCATGGAAGACACTGTTCTTCAATCCGAATTATTGGACAAGTTTATTGACAAACAAAATCTGTCGTTTTCAAGCTTACCTCTGCGAACTCAATGGAAATTATACAACGTGGCAGTTTGGGGAACATCCTATAATGTAAGCGCCTAAAACTTATTTTCTACAGGTTCCAACAAGGATGTAGCGCATTCCTGATGGCACCATTTTCTCCACCAGCTTATCAGCTTTACCCAATACTTTTCTTTGCTTCTCTGAACGTCCAAAGGCGCCTAAAAACCCGTGTGTACTGTAATTACATTCGCTGAACTTATCGAAGAGATCCAGATCATTTTTATAGCTCAAATAACGCCAGTAGTGTTCCCATTTAACGAATTTTTTTCTCAGAAATCTGTGCAATGCGGAACCCTCCAGGTTTTCTGCAAACAGAAGATAAGCTCCCGGTTTCAATACTCTGTATATCTCGTCCAAAGCCTGCTGTTGATTCTCCTTTTTTGATAAAGCGCCAATCACTGATTTAAACATGACCAAATCGAAGGTTTCATCCGGAAAACTGAGTTCCAGAACACTTTCTTTCTGATAAGTAACCTGATCTTTCACCTTAAAATTTTCATGCAATTTCTGAGTCGATTCAGGAAAGTCATTAAGATCTGTGCAGGTCACCTCCAGACCATGTCGCGCCATATAAAGGCTCAGCCCTCCGCCTCTTTCTCCAATTCCCAGACCCTTACCCGAACTAATCGTCTTGATTTTTGGATCCCAAAGCTTTCTGGATTTTGACCAATTGATCACATCCCATTCAAATATGGCTTGATTCAGATCTTGCATTGACTGCAAATGTAAGGGGATTATTCAATGATCAAAGGCAGGATTTCAGTTTTATCTCCAGCGCTAATTACAAGATGATACAGACCTGTTTCCACATTCTCAAGGTCTATCAGTTGCTTGCCTTGAACCTGAGGCAAAATTTGAATAATTCTCCCTCTTGAATCTGAGATTTTCACCTCTACCATACTCGTAGATTCAACAAAGAACAATCCGTCTGAAGGATTGGGATATACCGAAACCGATTCACTTAACTCAGGAATGGAGGTGAAAGACGATATTTGAACAGATCCTTGTATTGAACAGCCATTGGCATCCACCAAATCGTAAGTGTATGTCCCGGAACATAAGCCTGATGGCGTTAAACCAGATAGAGCCGGATCATCCCACATAATTGAATAAGGAGCTGTTCCTCCCAGCGGCATAACACCAATAGAACCGTCACAACATGTAGGACACGTTTCATGCAAAGAACTCGCGGAACTTTGCAAGGGTGATGGATCTACTAAAACAACATCCATTGAATCTGAAGGACAGTTTCCGGAAAGTTGGATAACCTCAACTTCATAGGTTCCGGCAGGCAAATTAGGGAGTGTTACAGTGGAACCAACCGTGTCTAAGAAGATTTGATTCCCGGCATAGGACACACTCACTTCACTGTTTGGCAAAATACTCTCAAGCAGAATACTACCCGTTGAATCATTAGAGCACAAAGGATCGATGAAATTCGCTTCAGCACCTCTGGAGAAGTGAAGTACAAAACGACTTATTGGATCACCAATATTGGCTGTAAAATGGTACACAGAATCAAGCAAAATATTGGTCCAGGTATCATTAAAAGTATCTTCAAGCAATACACAACTAAAGTCTGAGATGGCTGCTGTATCAGTAATTTTCAAACTGTGCGCTCCTGTGGAAATCGGCCTATAGTTCAGTGCTATACTCTGGATAAGGGTATCTTCATTGAGTGTATTAATCGCATAATCTACACCGTTCAAACTTGTATATAGCTTAGGTACATTGGTAATACCAGACTGATTTTTTCTGGCATCCGCATAAGTATCAAATTGGTTATTCGCCACCTGATCGAACCTAAGCACGGTCTCATCCTGATAATTTCCGTCTGACACCTGAATTCTTAGTAAGTCAGTACTGATACTGGATGCTTTTAGGAAACCATGGTCCTGGTTGACCTTACAAGATTCTTCAATTGTCAGAGTTGGTGAGGCTGCATCTGCATGTACCATGAAGGCCTGAGAAGATGCTATTAGATTGCTTCCTCCATTCGTAGCTGCTCCGGCCACATAAGTTGCATATTGTTGCAAATCAGGATTCCAGATGTAAACAGCATCTTCAATGTTCGTTTTCGTCCAGTCTGGACTGTCCCAATCAATTGTACATGGATAGGGATTGGCTACCATGTTCCAGCCATCGTCATCCATACTTCCACTTGATGCCGTAAAGGTGACAGGTAAATTAATACTTCCTGTATTTGCAGGTCCGCGCACATCTACCGTAAAAGGTTGTGTTCCTGTAATTGTATCTCCACACCAAATCCAAAGTCCTTCTCCCACACCAAGCACGTTATTCATGTTTGACACCGCTATGAAGCCCTGATTAAATGAAGTCCCTACTGTCTCGTCATACGAATACAGTGACGGCCACGGATTGCTCGCAGATGGCCAATTAGGATAATCTGATCCCGGGATACCACTGGTGATGAAATCATCATCAAATTGTTCCAGATTTGCTCCTGAAACCGAGAAAGAGAGGAATCTCCAGTTCGTAGATCCGGCATCAATGAATCTCTGCATCTCAATATCGCCAGTAATCGCTCCTCCGGTGATTTCCACGATTCGAGCTGTTCCACCAGAATTGGAAATCAGAGTTAATGAATCGTTGGTCATGAAAGTACCGTTTCTCAAATCCAATGAGCCAATGATCTCAACGGTTCCGTTCGAAATTTGTGCACCATTGGGATTATTGAGAATAACATTAAAGAATTCTTGAGTTCCCGGATTATTAAAGGCCGCTCTTCCACAGTCTCCTTTAAAATGCAAGGTTGATGTGTTTTCCGTAAAACTTCCCGAATTGCTCCAGGAACCAAATACATGTAGTTCATTGGTTCCGGAGATTTCCAAACTGGCTCCCGACTCAATTATAATGTTCTTACACTTGGTATTTCCATTGATTACCGGATATGTACCCACTCCAGAAGGAATTCTCACATTGATGTTAGAGTCAGGCACTCCATGTGTCCAGTTAGCGGAAGCAAACCAATCCGTTGAACCTCCCGTCCATCTGGTAGAATCACCTGATATGCCGACAAACAATTCTGCAGTTCCTAACGTAAAATATTGTGCATTGCTTAGGTTGATGCCTGAAAAGACGAAAACATCCGAAGAATTTGAACTTGGAGAAATCACAGTGGCATTGTTAAAAATCCCATCGGAATCTGTAAGTAACCGAACATTAGAAGCGGCACCATAATCGATATCAGACAAGTCAAAACTGATGTTAACAGTGCCAACATCTCCGATTTCACTGCAACGCCAGGTTCTTAAAAGTCGTGCATTCAAAGAACCAGGCACATCTAATGAATTACACAAATCCTCTCCATCATGTCCCCACAGCAAATAGTCTCCATTATCTAAAGAATTGGGAACATTGATTCTAACAATTCCGGGGCCTTTAGCATCATGATGCAGGCTTGTTCCGCTTTCACGTCCGATTCCTGCCATATCATGGTCATAATCTCCGTTTCCGGAATTGTCCATGGTATAATTATCATTTGTCCCCTGAGCAATGTCATATTTAGCGGAAAGGTAGTTTTCCACTATTAATCTCATGGTACTATTAAGAGAGAAATTGTAGATGATAAATTCGGCAATGTCACCACCAAAATACTGTCCATTACCTCCTGAGGTTCCGGTTTCATAGAAAGTATCCTGATTTTTAGCCCCAATTCCAATATCTCCCGAATGCGCGTATAATCTTCCTACATTGTTGATGGTTCCAACATTATTTCCATCCAGATACACTTCTATAGTTCCAGTAACATTGTTATTGCCCTGATAAACCACAGATAAATTATAGGCTGTATTTGCAGCAATACCTGTATTAACAGAAGCGAAATTCCATGGTGCTCCTGCCCCATCGTTATTCACGTTCCAACCACCAACATATATTCTCCCATTAAAGATGTATATGTTAAGTCCTCTGATTGTACCGCCTTCCTCAAAAAGAACCTGCCTGCTATTCACATTGTTTCCGGTTCTAAAAGTCATAAAGAATGTACGCGCGGAAGCTGCCGCCAAATTCAAGTCCGTGTTATCCGGAATTTCTAAAAAGTCATTCGAACCATCAAACCGGATAACCGGATGATCATTGAGTAAGCTTGCTGCATCATTTTGGAAAGTTGGTCTGGCAGAATTAGAATTCTGGATGGCATTGTTCGTGTTCCCGCCATCGTTATTCCAGGTACTCACTACATTACCATCATTGAGATTTAACTGATCGGCTCTAAACCAAAAACGATACCTATCATCGTTAAGTACTCCTCCTGGTCCTGTATTACCTATTAAACTTGAATTGATCCCCAGACAAACATGGTCATTGGCATCCAAATCTATTCCTGAAAAGGTTAAAATTCCCGAGTTTAAGCTGGTCGGATTGTGAATCGTTGCGTCAGAAAAATCAGTGTCCACAGGATCTACAAGTAAAAAGTAATCTCCTATCCCCGAACCGCTCAGCACTAAACCTGAAATGTCCATCAAGACATTATGGTTTCCTACTTCTCCCTGTTCATCAATCCTCCATACCCGTTCCAACCTGTAATCAATTGTTGCGGGAGTTCCTGCAGCTGTTTCTATAAGATCTCCGTTGTCATGGCCAAAGATCAGGTATTCGTTGTTAGATAAGTTGCCTGCAGAGTTAACTCTGAGAATGGACTGTCCCTGACCATCCGTACTGTTGCTGCCATCGTTTGCCTGACCTATTCCGGCCACATCAAAATCATAATTTCCATTACCGACATTGTCCATACTATACTGATTACCGCTGAGCAATGGGACATTGTATTTTGCTGATAAGTAGTTATTAATTAGGTCTACTTCTGCATCATTAATGGTAATGGTATACTGGATAAACTCAGCCAAATCGCCATTGAAGTAATTGCCTGTCCCACCAGAAGATCCATTTTCGAATACTGTTGCTGAGTTCTTTGCTCCTAAGCCAATTGCTCCTGAATGAGCGTACAATTGCCCAACATTGTTGATGGTACCGAAATTCTGTCCATCGAGATAAGCATCAATGGTACCGGTTAGTCCGTTGTTGCCCTGCATGACAAAACCAAAAACGTAAGTCGTATTGGCAAGAATACCTGTATTGACATGAGAGAAGCCCCATGGAGCACCTGCGCCATCGTTGTTAAAGTTCCAGGCTCCTACATATACATTGCCGTTAAAGATATACGCATTTAAACCTCTTACAGTTCCTCCCTCTTCATATAGCACTTGTCGTGATGTTACATCCGCCCCGGTTCTGAAAACGAACCAGTACGTTCGGTTGTGCGTAGCAGCTAAGTTAATGTCATTGGAATTGGGAATGCTGAAAAAATCGTTGTTACCATCAAATCTGATAACGGGGTGTCCATTAATCAGAGAAGCAGGGTCAGATTGGAACGTAGGCTGACGTGACCCGGTATTTTGTACCGCAGCAGTTCCATTACCACCTAAATTCTGCCATGTGCTCACTGAGGAACCATCCACCACCGACAACGTGCTTGCGTCATACCAATATCTATTGGTCGCATCACCATCTACTCCACCAGGTCCTTCCTGGGCATATGAATAAGAAATAAAGATGTAAAAAATAGCAGCAACTAATAATTTTAACATCAAGTCCTAAAATACGGAAACAATTCCAAGAAGGTTCGCAAAAACCTTCTAAATGCATAATTTTTAGACGAATGGTTATTTTAAGGACTTATAATACCAATCTATGGCAGCTGCAATTCCTCGCTCAAAATTGAATTTCGGATCGTACTTAAGAAATCTTTTTGCTTTGGTAATATCTGCCAGGGAATCTCTGACATCTCCAATTCTTGGCTCAACTTTTTTAGGCATTACCTGCCCCACCTCAGGGTTGATGTCCGACAACGCAACCTGAATGCTGGCAACCACTTTATTCACGCTTACCGACTCTCCGCAAGCGACATTATAAACCTGGTTTAATGCAGACTCATCAGAAACAGTAGCTGCCAAATTGATGGCCTGAATGACATTATCTATATAGGTAAAATCTCTGGTTTGTTCTCCATCTCCATAGATCACAGGTGACTCAAGCTTCATCAATGCAGAAATAAATCTTGGGATGGCTGCAGCATAAGCGCCATCTGGTCTTTGTTTTCGACCAAAAACGTTAAAGTACCTCAATCCAATCAGCTCAAGATCATATAAATTGGCATATACCCCGGCATATAGCTCATCAACATGTTTAGAAACTGCATAGGGAGATAACTGTGTTCCTATGGAATCTTCAACTTTAGGAGAATCCTTAATATCTCCATACACAGAAGAACTGGAAGCAAAGACCAATCGTTTGATTTTATTGACTTTGCAGGCCTCCAAAACATTTAAAAAGCCGGTGATATTTACATTGTTGGTAGAAAGCGGATCATCAATTGATCTTGGAACGGACCCCAGAGCTGCCTGATGAAGCACTAAATCCGTGCCCTTCATGGCAGACGTAATTGCTTCTAAATCGCAAATAGAGCCTTCTATAAAAGTAAAGTTAGGGTGGTCGATGAAATCATCTAAGTTGGATTTCAAACCCGTTGACAAATCATCAAAGCAGATCACCTCATTGTTATTTGCAACCAGAGATTCGCATAGATTCGAACCAATGAATCCGGCTCCACCGGTTACCAATACTTTTTTAGATGATAATACCCCTTCCATTATTTGGCGTAGTTAACAGATCGTTTTTCACGTATTACGGTCACCTTCACTTGTCCCGGATATGTCATGTCATGCTGAATTTTCTGAGAAATCTCAAAAGATAATTCATCTGCTCTTTTATCCGATACTTTTTCACTTTCAACCATCACTCTTAATTCTCTTCCTGCCTGAATCGCATAAGCTTTCATTACTCCAGGATAAGCCAAAGCAGTGCTTTCCAATTCTTTGATTCGTTTGATATAGGACTCAACAATTTCTCGTCTGGCTCCTGGTCTTGCGCCCGAAACGGCATCACATACCTGAACGATCGGTGCGATCAATGTGGTCATTTCAATTTCATCATGGTGAGCTCCAATGGCATTTGTTACATCTTTCTTCTCACCATACTTCTCGGCCAATTTCATACCGAGAATTGCGTGCGGTACTTCTGGTTCATCATCCGGCACTTTTCCAATATCATGCAACAGACCTGCTCTTTTGGCCACCTTAGTATTTAAGCCTAATTCTGAGGCCATGGTAGCACACAGGTTAGCTACTTCCCTACTATGCTGCAGAAGGTTTTGTCCGTAAGATGATCTGTACTTCATTCTACCAACCATTCTGGTTAACTCAGGATGCAATCCATGAATACCCAAATCGATACAAGTACGTTTTCCGGTTTCAATAATTTCTTCTTCCAGATTCTTTCTTGTCTTAGCTACAATCTCTTCAATTCTGGCTGGGTGGATCCTTCCATCAGTTACCAGTTGATGAAGTGACAGTCTTGCAATTTCCCTTCTCACAGGATCGAAACAAGATAAAATAATGGCTTCAGGGGTATCATCTACAATAATTTCCACTCCTGTAGCCGATTCCAAAGCACGAATATTTCGGCCTTCACGTCCAATGATTCTTCCTTTGATTTCGTCACTTTCAATATTGAAAACGGATACCGAATTCTCAATGGCATGTTCCGTAGCTACTCTTTGAATGGTTTGAATGACAATTTTCTTAGCTTGCTTTCCGGCCTCCAATTTGGCTTCATCAGCAATGTCCTTAATGTAAGCCATTGCGTCTGTTCTGGCTTCATCCTTTAGTGCTTCTACCAACTGAACCTTGGCCTCATCCTGAGAATATCCTGAGATTTTTTCAAGCTCATTGACATTCTTTCTGTAAGCCTTTTCCAACTCACCCTGCTTTTTGTTGACCACATCCAATTGGTCATTTAGATTTTGCCTGATAGAGTCAAGTTTCCTTTCTTTTCTTTTGTTCTCTTCGATTTGTTGAGACAGCTTTTTATCTCTGGCTTTGAGTCTGTCTTCATTCGATTGCATTTTTCTGTTGCGATCGTTGATAGACTTTTCGTGTTCCTCTTTTAGCTGTAAAAACTTCTCTTTTGCCTGAAGGATTTTATCTTTTTTGATGGCCTCTGCTTCCTTAGCTGCTGATCTAATTGCGGCTTCCTTCTTCTTCTTCATGGCGGAATTTAAGATACCCCATACAGCGGCTCCGCCGACGATGATACCAATTGCTAATCCGACCACAATACTCATTGTGTCCATAACATTCTATTTTATGAAAACGGGAAACTACTCGGCTAAGAGTTTATCTAACTGACCGTCGATTTCGGACAATTCATTTTCTATCTCACTATAATCTGGTTCTGGCGCTTCTGCTTCCGTTTTTGTGGCTATTTGCAAACATGTCATAGCCAACAAATCCTGCATATCCTTAACAGCATAACTGTCTTGAAGTACCTTGATAGATTCATTGATATTTTTAGCTGCACGACGAATCACTTCCTCTTCATCTCTTTTGATTGTAAGGGGATAGGTTCTTCCTCCAATAATCAATTTTATAGATAACTCGCTCATGCGTTCTTAACCGTTTAAAAGTGCTATGCACTTGTCAATTTCCCTAACCAATTCATTAATCTTCAGCTTGGTCTCCGTCACTGCTTCTCCTCCTCCTGATAATGAATTAGCCATTCTTAATTTTCCGTTCTCCTCTTCTAACTTTTCTATTTCCTGTTGCTTTGAATCCAATTGCTCAGATAAATCCCCAATCATTTTTTTCAAAGTCATCTTTTCCTCTTCAGCTTTTTCCGTTCTCTGATTCAGAAGTTCTATCTTCTGGGAAATATTTTGAATTATGGGGCTTAGTTTGCTCATCAGATTAATCAATCAACACTACAAATTTAACAGAGCTTCCCGGCTTTTCAAATTTTTAACCTCATAATGTTTAAAGACCAGCATTGATGTATGTTGCAGGGCTTTGTTTTGACCGTATTTTTGACACTATGAAGCACGCAAAAAACACTACTAAACTCACTATTTTCAGGTATTTGAAGATCATCTTTATCTCTGGTTTGTGTGCAGTCCCCATTTGTAAACATAGTTATGCACAAGAAGGACCTGAAAAAGGGTATTTCAGATCTCCACTCAATATTCCACTTTTTTTATCAGGAAATTTTGGGGAAATGAGAACCAATCATTTCCATACCGGTCTGGATATAAAAACTGCCGGTGTAGAAGGACAAAAGGTCCTTGCAGCGGCAGATGGCTACGTTTCCAGAATCAAGAAAAGTCCCTGGGGTTATGGCAACGTTTTGTATGTTGAACACCCAAACGGATACACTACAGTTTATGCCCATTTAAGCAAATTCAGCAGCGAGATTGAAGCGTTCTATAAAGAAGCTCAAAAGAAGAAAGAAAAATACAGTCTGGATCTTTATCCGGGACCAAGCATGTTGAAAGTGAGCAAAGGTGATCTCATTGCTTTGAGTGGAAATTCTGGGAGCTCTGGTGGCCCACATCTTCATTTTGAGATTCGTGAAACCAAAACGGAAAATCCATTAAATCCACTGTTGTATGGCTTCAGTATCAAAGACAATATTCCTCCAAGAATCCAGGGAATTCGTATTTACAGTTTTCCTAACGACAGCATGGCTGGTGTAGCAAGAAGAAGTCATCTGGTGGGTCCATCGGGCGGAACCTACAAGCTCAGAAATCAAGAAAACATTGAACTATTGGGGTATGGAACTTACGGTTTGGCTGTTCACACCACAGACATGTTAAATGGATCCGGGAACATTTGCGGGGTTTTTAATATCAAATTGTATTTAGATGATGAATTGATTTACGAGCATGTGATGGATGGACTCGATTTCTACACCAACAGATACATGAATTCTCATACCGATTACGCGCTTTTTCGTGAGACTAAAAAAAGCTTCCATAAATGCTTCAATGAGCCCAATAACAAGCTGGAGATCTACGAAACGGTAAAAAACCGAGGACTATTTGAAATAAACGACACCAAAGTTCATCGGGTTTCCTATGAAATCAAGGATGTTCATGGCAATTTGTCTAAACTGAGTTTTACAATTCAGAATAAACAAGCATCCAAAATTAATTCTGTTTCTCTTCCGAAAAATCACATTAAATGCTGCTCAGCCAGTGAGTATTTGCAAGACGACATTCAATACTTTTTCCCGGAAGGCACAGTATACAACAACACGCCCATTAAATACTCAGTATCTGAAGCCGGGAGTAAGTGGATTCACAGTTCCAAACACCACATCAATTCAACAGACATTCCGGTACAGCAGTATTACACGATCAATATAAAATGTGATGTACCTGAAAACCTAAGTGAGAAAGCAATTGTTGTTGAAGAAGACAGAGGGCGCTTGTACGCGCAGGGGGGCAGGTACAGAAATGGCTGGGTAAAAGCACGTGTTCGTTCGTTTGGCACTCATTATGTCATGATCGATACAGTTCCTCCGCAAATCAGCTTTGTAAATGTTTATGAAGGGCGCAGATTTGGCTCACGGGTTATGTACATCAAGGCCCCCGACAATCTTTCTGGTGTAAAAGACTACAACGCATTTATTAATGACAATTGGGCGCCGGCAGAATACAATTCTAAAAAAGGGCGTTACGAAATTAGAATGAGTGATATTTCTTTACCATCCGGAGAACATACTTTACGCTTTGAAGCGACAGATGAACGTGGAAATTCCAGTAAACGAGCCGTTAATTTTACACGCTAATGATGTCTGATCAAATCAATGTAGAAGGGATTGAGTTTTCCCATTAATTTGGCATTGACAGTGACTCCATTGGGACCCATTTTAAAATTTGAAAACGCCATTTCGTTCAAACTTCCTGTAATTGGACCATAAGCTGTTTTATATCCCTTTTTCAAATAAGCATTGACCTCTTTGTGGTACTTACTTAACTGTGGTTTCATATCATATTTAAGGTCTGCAAGAAATCGCTTGTAATGGGTCTTATTCGCCATCAATTCCAGACCATTGTTTAACAGGAAATTATTGGTTTTTGCATCCAGATCGTAGGACTTTACCTTCATCATGTAATCATTTTCATGCAATTCAATTTCGGCCCTCACATAAATCCATCCACGCGCTTTTTTAATGCTTTTTGCAACACCATCTATTCTAAACCCAACGATCAGTTCATTGTCTTTTGATCCGTAGATTTTGATTTCTTTCAATTTCATGAATTTCTTCCCCTCATGCATGATGATATAATCTTCATACTTTTTATTCATATAGGTCTCCAGATATTCGTAACTCACAAAACCAGGAACCATGCATTGGTAAAATCCTTTCTTTCTGGAAGTACGAATTGGCTTAGGCAAAGGAGACTTTACATACCTAAAAGCCGAACTATCCACCCTCACAGCCAGGTTAAGTCCTACCCCGAATTCCACATACTCTTTAGTGAAATTCAAATCTCCCATAAACACACGTTTTGGTCGACTGAGTAACCACAGATCATTGGAACCGGTATCTATTCGGGTATTGTTGTAAAACCCTCTCCAAATAACACCGGCTGTCTTTTTAAGGTCTAGTTTATTCAATTCTGTCTGAATGCTCCTTTCAATAGATGATCTTGACTCGTTGATTTGCTTTTCAATACTTTGATCTACCATTGATGTCACAGGCACACTGATACTGCACATATTCTTATTAATGGGCCAGCCAATGTATTTGCAAGCCTGTAACTCAGCATGATCTACATGGTTATCCATTTTTAGTTTGGTTTTCAGGTTGTAGCCCTCAACACTTAAATTCGGATGTAAGTTGATTGCTCCCGACAAACTATTGATATTCGCACTCACACCAGCTGTTTGACCGGAAACGGTTACTCCCAACACACCACTGGCAATGCCTTCAAGGTAATCAATATTGAAAGAGAGATCGTTCCGCTTAACTATTGGAGACAAATGCCCCAAATACACCTTGTACTTACCTTCCTTAATCTTTGAAATGCTACCGGAATATGTTCTTGGAAGATTCATGGAAATCAAAGAGGTGAGTTCACCCATTTTTATTCTAACCGGAACGAAAATATAGGAGATGGTGTTCTTACTTTTTATTGAATGAATAGCCCGATCCGGTGGCCTGGTCTCTATTTTTTGTGAGAAACCAATGACTTGGATCAGAATAAAAAACAAAATTGTCAAACACACTTTCACACCGCCAAGTTACGCAGGATTTTTTGTTAAAATATCTTAAAGATGTACCATTTCAGCTCTTTTACATTTAACTTACTAAACGAATGCATTACTATTTTCTGGTCATATATCTTTTGGTTTCCTGTAGTACAAACGGAGACACGCACACTCCATCTATTCAGGAGAACAATGCCTTAGAAGAAAAGCCTGAAACTTCATCTCAAACACAGGTTGAAACTGAATCGAGCTCGGAACCAGAGCATTTTTTCAACCCATTGCTCAACGAAAATTTTTCCAATTGTTTTAGTTCTGGTCAAATCCTATCCTCAGATTTCGAAGAAGGCCTGGAAGTTTATAAACTGAAGAATTCCGTTATTCTATCACCTGGAAAAGGACTGATCACAAATGTAGCTGCAGGTTATGTCCAAAGCCAAATGACCTACGTTGAAAATGGCCGTATATGCACCTATACTTTATCCATTCATCACATCAATTCTTCGCTGGAAAAGGGCGATACCATCTGGGTTGGTGATACTTTGGGACATGCAAAAACAGAAGATAATTCTTATACCATTAGTGTGGATTCATGGACTGATTCGAAAGTAAATCCCGGAAAATGGGAATTAAATAAACTAGCCGCTCACAAAGACTTCATGATTCCCTCAGAAGTCAAGAACCTGATCATTGTAGACAAAGAGAATTACCATTTCTGGTACTACCTAAAAGGTGATTTAAAACACGACTTTCCAATAGCTTTGGGTCAGGATCCTAAAGGACATAAGATGCAACAAGGCGACAATAAAACGCCTGAAGGTTTATACACGATTGTTGAGAAAATGAAAGGACCTTTTAACTCTCCAACGGGACCGTGGCTTGGCAATTCCTGGTTTAGATTGAATTACCCTAATAAATGGGATGCTGAAAAAGGATACGAAAACGGATTGATCACCAAAGCACAAAGAGATGCCATCGTTCGGGCATTTAATGCCAACAGAGACACACCTAACAACACCAAACTAGGTGGTCATATTGGCATTCATGGCTGGAATGGAGATTGGTATGAGTATAGCACACATGACGTGACCTGGGGTTGTGTATCTATGAGAAATCATCAAATTGATGAGATCTATGATGAAATTCCAGTAGGTACTAAGGTGTTTATTTTGCCTTGAGCAAGTCCGCAAAAGGATTGTGACTTTCTTTTTTGAATTTCACCATTTTATTGAGCAACCAATCTTCCTTTTGTTGATTCTCTTCTTCATCAAAAAAATAGAAACGAACACCTTGAGATGTTTCAATGATATTTTGGTCTATTTCATCAAGGGTTTCCTCAAAATCTATTTGTTTTTCCTTAAGCCAGTCGAGAACCTTTAGATAAGTCACATCGGCTATTATACCATCTGTTTCCAATTTAAACTTATGGCTATCAGCAGGAGAACTATTTGGCTGAAAGACAATTCCTTCAAGATTCAATTCTCTCCCTGAAATTCCAAAATGAAATTCGCAAATCCCGTACTTAATCAGACCCTTTCGTTTGTCTTTTTTAGACAGGGTGAGGTAGCTTTCGGATTTCCCCAACTTATTAATGAGTTTTTGCTGTTCCATTCCGAAAGGCAAACTTCTGAATTGGCCATTCTCAACAAATCCTATAATAGATTCTGAAACACTACTCATGATTTTCTTTCTGCGATTTTTAATACGGCATTTGCCAGAAGGCTGTTCATCAATACAAATCCAGTATCCATTAGAATATTTTTGACCAAACCAAATCTTCGTGGATCTGGTCCAACCATGTTCTCATAGATTAGATAAATTACTGCAGCTGCGCCCACTCCCAGACCAAGGAGATAAACAATGGATCGAATTCTCTTTGCACCATCAAACAGCTTTTCCAGACCAAAATACGTGTACAAAGCTGTTGCTGCCATTAAAACGCCTGTTGAATAAGCGTTTATGTCTTCAGAGGGGTGGTTATCTCTCGTCATGAAAAACCAGACTGCAAACAAAACCAACCAAAAGATAATATGACGACTCAACTGCACTATCGATCAACTATAAAATATCAGCTGTCACACTCAACACTTTCTCCTTAGGGAAACCATTGTTTGTGACTTTTATCGGATACATGTTCTTTCCTTTTTGCTGAGAAGGGTCAAAGCTAATCTTAAAACTGGCTTTTTCACCCGGTTTAAGTGTCGTTTTCTCAAAATCGATTGTGACACATGGACATTCACTCTCAACGCTTTCAACACTTAGATTTTCCTTTCCTGTATTTGTATAGGTAAAAGTATGTTCCAATTTTTCCAATGAATTCAGCACTCCGAAATCATATACTTCCGAATCAAAATGGATTTCTGCATAGGTGCTGTCAGATTCATTTTTAATCTGAACGCTCTGAATCTCAATTTTTCTCTCCTGAGCTGCTTTTCTACTGTAAACTGAGTTTTTCTGGTCGTTAGGATTATCTGAAGTGGTCTGATCGGCAGTATACTCACCAAACGGAATTTGAATAAAGCTCAAAGAACCGCCATCACTTGATGTGCCATCAATATACGGTCTCAATCTTCCGTTGTCGTACTCCTTCAGATAATTGATCATACTTGAAATTCTTCGATAGGTCAATTTCACATTGTATTCCGTTTTTGCCAGCGGACTCGCGTATCCCTGCACTGTCATTTCTATCTTTTGTCCTTTCTCCAACTCGACCAACAAAAGCCTGGTAAACAGCTCCAGATCTTCCACACCTTTATCCACTTTATTGAAGAAAAAGTCTTCTATATCCGAACGGGAATCCTCTGCCTTCTGCCCTTTCAACCCGGCACTGTACTTCTGTTTGTACTCCGGAATCATATCGTGGTAACGGTTGTAAGTCGTGAGGTAATTTAATGTGGTGAAAGTATCCAGGGTATTTGGGTTAGGCCTGTCGTTGTGAAAGTACAGAGTCACGGGTAAGTGACGGTTCAGGTCTTCCAGGTCTTTGTACTCTTCCTTTTCCGGCTCGTCTTGCGGTAACTCAACAATGTATACGTCATTACAGCAATTGCCGTGTGTTTGCGACAAACTTCCGGTTCTGTTTGAGCTCAATTGAGCCTTAAACAAATCAGTCTTTTTGTAGTAAATGTCGTTGGCAACAGAATTCACAGGCTTCTTGAGGTTTCTTGGTTTAGAGAATTTTCCGCCCAAGGTCCCATTAGAACTAAAAACATCCATACCGCCATAACCGTAATGCCAGGTTGAACTGAAGTAAAGTCTTTTTTCAATGACATTGTAATACGGGCTGATTTCATCGTCTGGCGAGTTCACTATTTTCCCCAGATTCTTTGGTTCTGAATATTGATTTCCATTGTTACTTACTTCTGAAAACCAAATATCCAGGCCTCCCTGTCCTCCGTCTCTATTACTGCTAAACAGCAAATATTCTTTTCCCGA
Organism: Parvicellaceae bacterium; assembly: GCA_965230535.1. GTDB lineage: Bacteria > Bacteroidota > Bacteroidia > Flavobacteriales_D > JAUILH01 > JAUILH01. The sequence goes on from OZ246010.1 coordinate 829,890, forward strand.
ATTGCTAAAAACAAATGGCTGTACACTGCTCTTCCCTTTTTGATTAACCACTCCTAATTTGTCCGGATTGGACCAGGAATCTCCATTTTTTCTTGCAATATAAATCTGGCAGGGTTCCTCTCCCACACATCTGGTAAAATACAAACGCTTGCCATCCTCAGAGAAAACAGCTTCTCCATTGTCACCAGTTACAGAATTTATAACTGAATCCAAAGCTGTAAATCCGGAGCCTTCTTTTTTATAAATCTGAATGCGGTAGTCTTCATCCAGAACGACCTGGGCTTTGGTTTCTCTGGCTTTCATGGAAGAAATGTACTGTTCATCCCCTACCATCAAAGGACTGAACTCAGAATCTTCTGTATTGAAATCGGCCGGCTTAATTTCCCAATCACTTGAATCTTTTCTTGATTTATATGCCCAGTTACAGGCCTTCATTTCCTGACGTGATTTCAGACCATAATAACTTTTAGATTTTCTTCCGAGCACCTTCTTCACCTGTTTCCAGGTAGTGATAGATTCTCTGTACATTCCCATATTTTTTTGAAGCAAGGCTTTATAATAGATGCTCTCCGGATAGATTTTCCCTTTTCCTTTGTTAGCTACTTTAGTGTAATAGTAAAGCGCCTTTGGGTAGTTATTATACGCATATAAAGCACCTGCATATTTGTTCAAAACGTCTATAGATGCTGAGTCGTAATTAAGTGCTTTTTCGTAGAAAGTAATGGCTTGATGGTAATCACCTGCTCTCATGCTTTCCTCTCCATATTTCAAACACTGTTTAAGACTTTGAGCCTGCCCCAAACTCATCCATCCGCACAATATCAACACACCCAACAGTCTCATTATTTCATATAATTTGGACACGACCTGTGAATCTCCGGTCTGTATTTAAAATATCTCAACTTGTATATCAGTGCTACTTCCCATCCCCCTCTTCTTGCTGACGCAGGCTTTAGGTTAGACAGGTTTAAATCATAGCTCAGTCCAACATGCCAGTTATCGTAATCCATTCCCAAAAACATATACCCTGCATCCCCTCCACGGTAAAACAATCCCCCGTATAAAGCTCTGTACTGACCACGTTCATCAACCAAAATGTACTTTCCAAGATTCCCGAACACAAGTTCTTTGTATTTGCCCTGAAACATAAATGAGAAACTTGGAATGAGGTCCCACTTGGTATTGATTGGGTATGATCCTCTTAATTGGATCAATGCTCTTCTGTCTCGTCTGATGGTTTCGTCCGTAAAGAAGCTTTGCTTTGGTTTGGTGATATTGAACAAAGCCACACCAGCTTCTCCCCACATGCGCTTACTTGGTTTGAAGAAATAGGTGGCACCTGTTGCCAGGTTTAAATATGTTTTGCTTTCACTTGCGAAATTTTCTCCGTTGCCCAATGACGCATCATAGTACACTCCATTGTACTGCTTATCAAAAGATAAATCCGTGTAGTTAATGTTCTTAATAGCTAATCCGGTTTGAAGTCCAAACGAGATGGCATGAACCGTATCAGATGAAAGAGGCATGATATAGGCTCCTGACAAATTGATATCTATGGTCTGGAAACGAGAATCTCCTGTTATATCATGAAGGAAAGAAAAGGCGGCTCCGAAATTCTCTTTTTGGAAAGGATTCTTCATGTCTGCAGACAAAGCAAACGTATTGTATGGGTTGTCACTAATCGACCGCCATTGAACTCTTTGATTAGCCGCAAAACGATAATCTTCATCTATCATTCCTGCATTGGCAGGGTTATTAATGATAGGTGAATTGAAGAACTGAGAGAAGTGAATGTCCTGCCCATAAGTCAAAGAGCTTAGAAAAAGGGTGATATATAGAATTCTCAACTTCAAACTATCTGATCAAAGTAACGTTTCCTTTCTTAAAATAAGGTTCTTCCGCACCTATACAGTTTCCTCTAAGGTAGTATACATATACATCCGGGTCACACTTCTTTCCTTTGAAGAAACCATCCCAACCAATGGCCGGATCCTGTGTTTCAAAAACCTGCTCTCCCCAACGATCGTATACTGTAAAATAGATCTCGTTAAGTGATTGTGTTCTCACCTTCAATACATCATTGTTCCCATCTCCATTTGGCGTAAATGCGTTAGGCACAAATATGTATGACTCGTCGCAAATGACTTCAAAAGTATAAATGTCAACTGTATCGCTTCTTTGACAAGCGCCATTGGTAATTGTTACGATATATTGATTGTCTCCAAGATTGCCTGGGGTAACTTCCGAGTTAGCGGCATTGGGACTCGTAAAATCTGCAGCCGGAGACCAGGAGTAGTTATATCCGCTTGGTTGGACATGAGCCATTGTACTTCCTCCAAAGGCAATGGTATCTACATCTACCCAAGCATTGATTCCTGTTGGAGGTAAGTCCACTGTGACAAATACGGAATCCTGTACAATACATCCTGCCAAACTGGTGGCCGTAAGATATACGTATTGGGATGTACTTGGATTGATGGTAATTGAATTGGTTCCATCTCCCGACACAATGATGCTATCTGCCTCCCAATCGAAACTGATAAAAGGATCTGAAGGGTTTCCTCCGGATGCAGTAATTGTTCCCTGCTCTCCCAGACATAGCCCCAGATTAGCCGGAAGTGTGAGCGCATTGGCAGTAAAATCAACAAACACACTGTCTATGAGGTCGCAATTGGGGTTTTCGACTTTGACGTAATAGTAAGTTGGAACAACGGGTGAAACTGTGATCGAACTATCTGTTAATGGCGAATTCAATGTATCCGAAAACTGGTTGTCTGAAGACCAGATGAAATTGCCATCGTGCCCTGATGCACTGGCCCAAATATCAAAGGTAGCTGCCGAACAAATAACTGTGTCGTTATGCGTAGTTAAAGTTAATTCGGGGTAAACAGTTATGATTTGAACCGCCGTATCTACCAATGCACAAACGGAATCTTCAATTGCCAGATAAACATAGTAAGTTCCCGTGTCGGTATAAGTTCTGACGGGAGACACTTCTGTTGAAGTAGTATCGTTGTTTCCAAAGTCCCACAGGAAGTTGGTATTGTTCAAACTGTTGTTAGTAAAAGTCACCGTCAAAGGCGAACAACCACTCAGGTTATCCACCGTAAAATCAGCCACCGGCATAATTTCAAAATCGAATTTAAACACACCATTGTTACAACCGGTACTTAAGTTGTCACAAGACCACGCACCAGGTGTGCAAGGGAAATCATCATTATTTTGACAACCCGCGCATACAGATTGATACACAATTCCATTTGGATCGAAACGACTCGTACCTCCATCTACATGTTCCTGACTCAATCCTCCCCCATAATAAGAACCATAAAGCGGCAGAGGACCTTGAGCAAAGCGATCTAAAACCAAAAGATAAAAACCAAAACCGTCCATAGAACTGGTCGACCAGGCATTAGGTGTTATAGGCATTGGGCCAATTGGTGTTGCCTGTAGAATATTCGCTCCCCAACCCGAAATGTAAATATTCCCACAGTGATCAATCAAAAAGGCTGAAGGGGAAATGTCGATTACCCCGGTTCCGCTACCAAAAATTGTTGAATACTCGAGTGCAGACAAAGTACTATCGATACTGGTTACAAACTGTCCACTGTTGGGGTTGGTATAAGTTCCTGCGGTTATCGGAAACGATCCAGGGCCCAAAGTTTGTCCCAGGGTGTGCAGTTTTCCGTGCCTGTCGAATTCTAAAAAGTAAGCCTGATCGTATGCTGAAGTCCCCAGAAAAGTCGAATGCATTAAAGCACTTCCGTCATTCTTGATTTTACAAATAAATCCATCCGCAATGCCTCCACCATAGGTTGTTTGATAAGCCGAAGGTGTTACAGGAAATAAAGTTGAACTCGTCCCTCCGGAAACATAAACATCATAGTTATCATCAACCTTTAAAGCATAAGCGGCATCCTTGTTTTCCCCGTTGAGGAAAGTACTCCAGGTTAAGTTATCCAGAGTAGGATCAAATTTCATAACCACACCTGCCTGACCACCTTGAAAAGTGGTTCCGAATCCGTTTACAATAGGAAAGTCCGAGCTCTTACTACAAGTTGCTATGTAGCAATTCCCCAGATCGTCGACCATCACCTCACCTCTAAACTGATCTCCATAATTGTATAGTAGAGAATCATAGGCCAGATTTGAAGTAGCCTGAGCGTCATTGTAGTTCATCCCGTCATTCTCCGAACCTCCAATATAGGTGCTTCCTAAAAGCATGGTCCCATCATTGCTCAACTTGGAGACATATAAATCCGTTCCGTTCACAAAGTTGGTTCCGTTAGGAGTAGAGTTATACGGCGTTCCTCCATTAAAGCTTTGATCGTAGGCAGTAGTATGTGTTGGAAAGTTGTTTGAACCAGTCAATCCGAACAAAAACAACTCATCCTGATCATTGATAATTAAACTATGAACCGTCTCACATTGATCTCCTCCTATGTATGTTGAGTAAATCTGATTGGTTCCTGAATCGTTGTATTTAGTAATGGCAATGTCGGTAATTCCCGGTGCAGGTGTGCCAGCAAAAGTCACGTCATAAGCTCCTGTGGTAGTTGGAAATCCATCGTCAAATACAGTTCCTCCGGAGAATAGATTCCCGTTTAAATCGTAAGTTGCCGTCATACCAAAATTGTTAGCCGTAGATCCTGAACTGGTTGAGAAAATTAAGGTTGGATCAATGACCAGATCAACTGAATGGTCATAATCATTTGGGAAATTGAAACTGAGGACATCTCCTTCAAGAACGTAATCACATCTCACTGTTTTCGTCTTACCGTTAATGATTTGATAAGCAAAAGGTGCCTGTTCCATTATTTTGCCCAGACTCGTTTTCAAGATCAAATCACCATGCTTCAATGCAATTCCATCCTGACCGGTATATTTGATTTTAATTTGGCTATGATCCGCTCCGGCCCTAACGATCCAATCATACTTTAATTGGTTGGAAAGTGTATACATTTTGATATAAATATCATGGTATACATTCTCATAAACTACTCTTTGTGCAGGATAAATATGACTGGCCCACTTATCCGGATCGTTCCCTAAAAAGAAGTTATAGTACTCCGGTCCGTGCTCTTCTCCTCTCACCAACTTACTATCAGCTCCAAGAAACTCTGCACGAATTACATGCGTTTTAACACGGCCATTTTTACCAGGTTTATAGTCCTGAGGATTTGTGTGAATATGAATGAGTTCTGAGATATCCTGAAATTTGTATGTAAAGGCATTTGTCTCGAGGAAAATAGAGCCACCAGGAATTTGTGCACGGTATTCTACATTCCAGGGCCATTGTCCTTTATTTTCAAGGAATTTATAGTGTTCCTGTTGCGCCACAGAAGATGACCCAAACACAAAGACGGAAAGCAGCAGTAACAAGCAGGCGCGTAGCATAGCATTAAAGTTAAGAAAAAGATTCAAGTCCTAGATACCAGACGATAAAATGAGCAAATTGGGTGCTTCCGGTTAAAACTTACACACGAACTTAAGGTTCAATCGTCTGCCGGTCAGATAATTTGGAACAGGATAGGTCAAATTATTCACATCCTTAATCCAAGTATAAGATATGGTATTGTTGATATTCAGTAAGTTGAATACCTCAAGGCTGATCCACATATCTTTGACGTTGTGCCAGAAAGAATCCTTTTTCAACCTGTCTCTATTGGTCAGCAGGTCTTTGGAAAAACCAATATCTACCCTACGATAAGCAGGCGTTCTGAAAACATCTTTGTAACGATCGTGGTCTGGTGGTCCATAAGGCAATGCAGTTCCAAACAAAATGCTCAAGTTCACTTTGTAGCTAGGCCACTTTGGCATTTGATCCTGGAAATATAAACCGAATGTTACTCTTTGGTCTGCAGGTCTTGCAATTCTGCCTGGCTCCATGCGAACACTGTCTACCGGTGCATCATTTTGAGTATATCCGAATATGATTTTCTCTCCCTCAGAGTTGAAGTAGTCGTAATAAAAATCGTCTACAATGTCTTCTTCTGTTTTAAGGAAAGACAACTTTGCATAGGACTCAATTCCCTCTACAAACTCTCCATTGATTTGAAAATCTATTCCTGCTGCATATCCTTTTGCCTTATTTTCTGCGTGGTAACGAATTCTTACGTTGTCTATTTCATAAGGATTGATATCTCTTAAGATCTTATAGTAAACCTCAGAAGTGAACTTAAACGGTCTGTCCCACATATCGAAGGTATAATGGCCTCCAAACACAAAATGAATGGATTTTTGCGCACGCACTTCCGGATTTAAACTCCCATCGAATGTTCTTAATTCTCTATAAAAAGGTGGCTGATAGTAAACGCCCGTTGCAAAACGTATTTCTGCATCCCTTCTGATTGTCGAATCCCCTCGTTGATAATACCATCTTGGCGTATAACTCATCTTGGCTCTTGGACTGATGACGGCTTGTCCATTATAATCCCAATATTGTGCCCGCACACCGTATGCCACGCGCAAGAATGCCGGAGAATAGACCAACTCTCCATTCAGCATAGTATCCTTATGCATCACTTTGGTATAAACATCCTGTATATACGCTGAATAACGATTGCTTTGAATCCCTAATTTTGCCTTAACCAGATTGTCTAGTACAATGGTTTCATCATCTCCTGCCGGAATTGAATAACCAGCTGAATCCAACATACTCCACTCACTAATTTTGTCATCAAAAATCTCGTGCTGATACTTTGCTCCATAAAGAATTCTGTGCTGTCCTTTGATGGATTCTCCTTTCACATAGGCGTTGTAAATTTGAGCATCTAACTCATTTCTGGCATGATTAAGAAAGGTTCCTACACCTCTGTTAAAAGTCGTTTGGCCAAATTCTTCCGACCCCAAATCTGTTTCCAACTCATCTAACCAGTACTGACCCTGAATATCAAATTTCTCGGTTTCAATGGAACGGAAAGAAGAAGTAATAAACTTGATTTTAGAATCTTCAGACAAATCGTAGGTTAAAGACAATGCTCCTGTGTAAGTATTGAATTGCGTGACTTCCTGTCCATCAAAGTAAACCGTGAATTTCAAGGCTTCATTGATTGGACCAAATGCCGTTTCTCTGTTTTCAGGAATCACCCTGAATTTATTGCTTGAAAAATGTCCGAGAAATTCAATCTTTAAATCTTCCTTTAAGTAATAACTCAATAAAGTTTGTGCATCTGCGAACACGGGTTTATAGTCTCCCTGGGTTTGAAGACTGTTTAGGATGTAAGAGTTGTTTCGATATCTTGCTCCCAGCAGATAGGTAAATCTGCGGTTTGCCGAACGCCCTTCAAAATGTCCATGTGCCCCCATTCCGTTTACCATAATGGAACCGTGTTTGTCCGTAGGTTTCTTGTATTTAATATCTAATACAGATGACAATTTATCCCCATACTTGGCATCAAAACCACCACCGGAAAACTGAATATTATCTATCAAATCGGAATGGATAAAACTGAGTCCTTCCTGTTGCCCGGCTCTCACCAAAAAAGGCCTGTAAATTTCAATGTCGTTGACATAAATGAGGTTTTCATCGTAGTTCCCCCCTCTCACATTATAGGTGGAGCTCAACTCACTATTTGAAGTCACACCAAGTTGTGTGTATTTCAGAAAATCCTCAAAGTTATTGGTTATGGAAGCCCCCCTATATCCGGGAGGTGGAAGTGGCGTCAAATCAAATATATTTCCTCGAATCACAACATCCGATTCGTTCTCAATTTCCAAAGTAACATTATATGGTCTGACCTCTCCCGGACTGAGTTTCATGTTTTTGGTTTTGGAAGCATATCCAAGATTCCCACCAAATTCAAGATTTACCACTCTGTTTCCAGGAATTTTGATAGAATAGAACCCTTTTCTGTTTGTACTCACATTGTCTTCAAAATTGATGTCTGAAGCAGTGACACGCACATTGTTAAGTGCTTTTCCTGTAGTATCTGTGATGTAGCCCTGCACGATTGCCATCTGTGCTTGAGAAAACACAGGACATAAGCATAAAATTAAAAGAAAAGCCTTTTTCAGCGCAACAGCCATTTGTCAAATGTAGAAACGAATTTCTAGTAAAACACTTTTTAGCTTAAAATATTGTCCGGAGAACCCGACTTATTGACCTTTAAAGTCTCCATTTTTCCATGCCTGGATAAATTTACCCCAGGCAACCGGATTTAAGAGGTTGATAGATGGTGCCTGCCCATTGGTATAGATCTTTTGTTGTTGTTCTCTGGCCATGTCGCGGTAACTCAAATAACTATCGTTACTTACCCCTCTTGCCTGAGCAGCCAATTCCTGGCGTTTTAAGTTCTTATGAGCAAGGTCATACTCATTTCCAATATCCAAATTCATGAATGCTTTGATGAACTGATCTTTTGACGGCCACGGATAAATCTGCACAGCATCTAACTCTGTGGCTTCAGGCTGCATTAACTGGATGATGCTATATCTTGAATTCGATAATGTATCCGGAATGATGTAATAAGTATCCTTATATGAAATAGAGCTAAAAAGAATGGTATCTCCTTTCTCCGCAACAAAAGAAAAATAACCGTAATAGTCACTCACCGTTCCATTATTGCTGTTTTTCTTTCTAACATAGGCGTAAGGAATCGCTCCTAAACTGTCATTTACAATTACTCCTGAAAACTGAACCAATTTACTATTTGGATCAGTATCAGTGGAATCTTTCTGAGAGAAAGCTCCAAAGCTGAGAGATAATATTACTACCAAAAGCGACCAACGCATACCCAAAGATACTGATTTGAATTTATATTGTTACAACGTTTGATTAGACAAAAATTGTGCTAAACATCTGCCTTAACATAAATTAACTTATTTCCCGATTAAACCTTTTGTCTAAAAGACGGTCTATAAATTATGCAGAAAATGACAGACAAAGCATACCACCATCTATTATGGCGCGCAGGATTCGGACCTACTCCGGGCGAATCTACCCCCACAAGTTTATCTAATGCCATTGATAGATTATTCAATGATGCCAAAAACTTTGAACCACTCAAGTTGAAGTTGGACATTCCTACCGGAAAAGAGCTCAAAAGTTTGAGTAAAGAACAAAGAAAAGCACTTAAAAAGCTAAACAATCAGAAGCTTTTTGAACTGAATTTTCTTTGGATTAAACGAATGTCGAGCACAAAATCGGTTCTCAAAGAAAGGATGCTACTATTCTGGCACGATCACTTTGCCTGTAATCTTAAGCGGACAGACGCACAGCTTCATCTGCACAACATTATGCGCAAACATGCACTTGGAAATTTCAAGACTATGTTGACAGAAGTTTCAAAAAGTCCGGCCATGATCTTGTTCCTCAATAATCAGCAAAACAAAAAAGGTCATCCGAATGAGAATTTTGCCAGAGAAGTGATGGAGTTATTTACGCTTGGGCAAGACAATGGTTATACCGAAGAGGACATTAAAGAAGCTGCCCGGGCTTTTACGGGTTGGGGTATTGATAGAGATGGAAATTTCCTGTTTCGCTCAAGAATTCATGATGAAGGTGAAAAACATGTACTTGGGAAATCCGGGAATTTTGATGGAAATGATATTTTGAAAATTTTGCTAGAGCATCCGGGAACAGCAAATTATATCTGCGAAAAGATCTACCGCTACTTTGTAGAAGATAAACTGAATTCTAAAAGAATACATGATATGGCTATGGTCTTCAGGGATCATGATTACGACATCAGTGCCTTGATGAGACATATATTCAGTTCAGATTGGTTTTACGACGATTCGGTAATTGGGAATAAAATCAAATCGCCAATGGACCTGATAATTGGATTGAACAGACAATTCAAAATCGAGTATGAAGATCCCAAAACGCTTCTTTTCGTTCAAAAACTGTTGAATCAATTCTTGTTTCAACCACCTAATGTTGCCGGATGGCCAGGCGGCAGGCACTGGATAGACAATTCAACCTTAATGCTGAGGCTGAAACTACCTTCCATTGCTCTGAACAGTGGTTTAATAGAATGGTACGACAAAGGAGATATGCCTGAGCAGGTAATCGCGATGGCAGAAAAGAGGTTTAAGGAGACCAAATCCAGACTCCAGAAAAAATTCAAAGCCAATCCTAACTGGAATTACTTCTGGAAAAACTGGTCGGGCGACAAAACAGCAGAGAATTTGGTTGATTATTTCATTCAAAGTAAACCAAGTTCTCAGGCCAAACAATTAATATCAAAAATGAGTAAAGGCGACCCCAACGATTTGGTGGTAGAAATTTTGTCTTTGCCTGAATATCAAATGTGTTGATTATGGATAGAAGAGATTTTTTAAAGAGAAGTTCGTTTGCCTCTGGTGCTTTAATGGTACCGGGGTTCCTTCAAAAACTGTCATTCCTGAGCGAAGAGCAGTTGAGCGGTTATAAGAATGTGGTTATTATCCAATTCTCCGGAGGAAATGATGGTTTAAATAGTGTGGTTCCGTTTACCAACGACCTGTATCATAACTTAAGGCCGGATATAGCCTTAAATGCCAAAGATTTGCTCAAATTAACAGATGATTTGGCCCTGAACGGCTCCATGAAGGCATTAAAAGAGCTCTATGACAATGGCGAACTGTGTATCATCAACAATGTTGGTTACCCTAACCCAAACAGATCACATTTTAGATCTATGGATATCTGGCACTCGGCATCAGATTCAAACCAGTATTTAACCACAGGATGGTTAGGGCGTTACATGGATGCCAATTGCCAAAACCCTTATGAGGTTCTGGAAGCAGATTCCAGCATGTCCTTGGCTTTGAAAGGACATAATTTATCAGGAATGGCTGTAAAGGATGCTAAGCTTTTATATAATTCAACCCGTGAACCATATTTCAAAGAATTGGTGAAGCATACAGATGATACCATGCTCTCAGAAGACAACATGGGTTACTTGTATAAAACGATGGTTGACACTTACAATTCGGCTGATTATATTTTTGAAACCTCTAAGATTTATAAGTCGAATTTGGATTACTCCGGAAATGGCTTTGCCAAGCAAATCAAAAACATCACTGAGTTGATCATTTCAGGATTAAAAACACGTGTCTATTATGTATCACTGGGTGGGTTTGACACTCACGTTAATCAGGTTGGACAACACAACAAATTACTCAAAACCTATGCAGATGCTGTGGGCACGATGGTCAAAGACCTCAAGCAAAATAACCGATTCAAGGATACTTTGATTATGACATTTTCTGAATTTGGAAGACGTGCCAAGCAGAACGCCAGTAGAGGAACCGATCATGGCGCGGCAAGTAATGTTTATCTTATTGGCGGAGCCTTGAAAAAAGCAGGAGTCTACAATGAAATACCTGATTTAAAGAATCTGGATGACAACGGAGACATCCAATACAGTGTTGATTTTAGGCAAATTTATGCAACCATTCTGGATAATTGGCTGGAGGTGAAAGATGACAACATTTTGCTTCAGTCATTTAATAAAATGACATTTGTTTAAGCATTGAACGGAGTCCCTTAAATTTAATTTCTATTCAAATTTTGGGAAACTGAGGTACGAGTTCTCGTCGGTTGGAACATAGGTGATCAAAAACTCGTAATATCCAATGCTTTCAGGAATAAATGTTCCGATTTTATCTTCAAACTTTATGTTTTGAAAATTCACCCAGGTTTGATTCTTGACAGCTTCTTTATTCGGGTGCCATCGATAGAAAACAACAATATCTTTGGCATTTACCTTTTCATCAAAGGACATCTTGAACTCTTTCTTTTCAACCACATGTCCTTTCATCCTTTGGTATACTATAAAAGGTAAATTGAATCTATCGATTGTATTGGTTGTGTGTAAAGGTTTAAATCTAATTTGAGCGCCTTTTTTATATTTAATTGATAACTCAACCTTTCGGATCTCATGACTTGAATTCATAGCAGATTTGACGACATTACTATCCACACTTAGCTGAGCAGAAGGCTTTATTCTTTTCAAATCTTTTGAGTAATACTTTATCTTGAATTCCGGAGTTTGTTCTGTCTCTCCAACAAGCTCATAAGGCAATTTCAATAAACTAATAGATTCATTTTTCGTTACGTAATATGTCAGCTTTTCATTTCGCTTTAAGAATAAGAGCATGGTGTCCTTTAATGGCACTTGTTTTCTGTCGAATTCCATTTTAGAAGTGTAGTTCGGCAGATTCTTTGTGAAGGTGATTAGACTGCCCTCTTGCACAGCTTTTTCGGCGTATTTAAAATCGTAATTCTTGAAGATTCGTTTTCTCAATCTCAGCTCTCTTTTTGCGGTATAAAAGCAATATAACCTCATTTGATCCAGAAATTGTTCATTCTCAAACAACTCATATAAATGAATCATTTCATAAATCTCATACTGAATGTAGTGGTCCTTACATTTCCTTGATCCACGATCATAATTCGTCCATTCATTTTTTGTGTCATATTTATGGAGGGTTTTAGTAAGCCCCAGGTAGGTAGAATCCAAAATTTGCTTTGCATAGGTGTCTTCCGGAAACACATCACAATACTCTTTGAGACCTATTAAACCATTGATGTAGCCATTAAGTACATGTTCGGCTTTTTTTGAATTCGGATATTCCTCAATCCACAAGTATCCCTCAGGAGTTCTGTCAATACATCCGCCTTCCTCAACCGGACTAATTAAGAGCGAAATCATTTTTTTTATGACATCATCCGCTGACTTATCTTTTGTATGCTCGCGATATCTTAACAGCAGAGAAACGGCATAGCCCTGTGTCATTCCGGAAAACCATGGAGCTTTCATGTCCCAAAAATCATCCTCATAAACAAGTCCTAATGATTTCCCGTTATGCAACTTGTATAGGTTTGAGGTATCTTTTAAATAGTTGGCCTGATTTATAAAACGATGGTAGTAAGTGGAATCTTTAGTCTCCAAAAAATGGTAGTAGCATATCAATCCATATTGAGCAATTCCCAAAGTGTGATATTTGTGGTTGTTCATGACGACACCATTAATATCCAGTCTCCTTTTTCCTGTAGTCAGCCAATTACTTGCATACTTTCGATCAATATGCGAACTGTATCTTTTAAGTGTATTTTGTCCAAGAAGATCTTTGGCAGCTACAACAAGTACTACGACTAATAAAGCGACCTTTTTTATATCCATCTTCGACTTTAAATTCTATTGGGAATTTCCTTCTTCCAATCCCAAACCTTTTCTGTCAAGATCATCCAAAGCTTCCAGAGCAGGCTTATAATTCTCATCCTTTTTCAATGCAGCATTGTAGTACTTTCTTGCTCTGGCATATTTTTCCTGAAGTTCATATGCCACACCAGCATTAAAATAGGTCAATGGTAAAAAGGCCCCTGTGTTGAAATAAATCGCTCTGTGCAGGTACTCCAAAGCTTTTGTATAAGCCGTATCGTAGGTCATATACATATATCCCAAATTAAGATAGGCTATAGAGTAAAAGGAGTCGATTTCAATAACTCGTTTGTAATTGGCTTCAGCGAGATCGAATTTTCGAACATCCTGATAGTATTTAGCTAAGCCAAAAAGTGCCTCTGTACTATTTGGTTGAATGGCTAGTGCAGACTCATAACTGATCTCTGCTTTTGCATGCCCGTTTGAAGCATACAGCAAGCCCATTCTTATAAAAGAATCGTAGAAATCAGGATCAAGTTCAACTGCAGTTTTATAAGACCCCAGGGCCCCTGCAGAGTCTCCAAGTTCTTCATAAATAGTTCCCCTTAAGAAATACAAATCTGCTCTGGTTTCGTCAATTTTCAAGGCCTCATTAATTTCTTCTCTGGCTTTGGTATAATTAAACTTATCGGCATCCTGAGGACTCGCCAGAGCCTGGTAAATTTTTGCGAGGAAATAATGGGCATCCACATACTCCGGATCTCTTTCAAGACACTGTCTGAAAGCCGTTTCAGCTTCATTTAGTTTGAGAGCGGCATGAAACATAAAGCCTTTTGAAAAGTAGTATTTAGCGGATGTTGGATCCATTTCAATACATTTCTTCACATCACGAATAGCCAAATCGAAATCCTTGTTGTGGAAATAGTAATAAGCCCTGTCGTGATAGTTTTCAGGATCTTTCGGATCTGCAACGATGGCATCATTGATTTCATCCAGTTTGGCATCTTGTTTAAATTCGGAACTATCAGAAGCCAGTTTCTTGGTGTCTTCCATTTCCTTGTTTTGGTCAGATGCTTCTTTTTTATCAGAACAGGCACTCACCAGTACCAAGCACAACACAAATATCCCTGCAAGCCATTTCATGTAGACAAAAATACAATTTGTTCAATAGCTTCAGTACACTATTGAGTAAAGTGTATAAAAAAACCACCATGCGGGGGCACAGTGGTTCTTACCAACTTAAGTTATAGTTTGCGTGCTATTTCTTAAGCGCGTCTTTAATTCCTTTTTCAAGTTCTTCAAGCAATTCAGGGTTGTCACCAATTAACTGCTTAACGGCATCTCTACCCTGCCCTAATTTGGTGTCACCATAAGCGAACCATGATCCACTTTTCTGAACAATACCATGTTCCACGGCTAAATCTAAAATCTCACCTGTTTTGGAGATTCCTGCACCATACATGATATCGAATTCAGCTTTGGCAAATGGTGGAGCCACTTTATTCTTCACTACCTTAACTCTTGTGCGGTTACCAATTACAGAATCGCCATCTTTAATTTGAGTTGACCTTCTGATATCTAGTCTGATAGAAGAGTAGAATTTAAGCGCGTTACCTCCTGTAGTCGTTTCAGGGTTACCGAACATCACACCAATTTTTTCTCTTAACTGGTTGATGAAAATACAGCAACAACCTGCCTTATTAATAGAAGCTGTTAACTTTCTAAGTGCCTTAGACATCAATCTCGCTTGCAATCCCATTTGAGAATCTCCCATCTCTCCTTCGATTTCAGCCTGAGGTGTCAATGCGGCCACAGAATCCACTACCAAAAGGTCTATTGCACCTGAGCGAATCAGGTTATCTGCAATTTCCAATGCCTGCTCGCCATTATCCGGTTGAGAAATCAACAGGTTTTCTACATCTACACCTAATTTCTCAGCATAAAATCTGTCAAAAGCATGTTCTGCATCCACAATAGCTGCAATACCGCCTTGTTTTTGCACCTCTGCAATCGCGTGGATCGCCAAGGTGGTTTTACCTGAAGATTCAGGTCCGTAGATCTCTACAATTCTACCTTTAGGATATCCCTGAACACCCAAAGCTAAATCAAGTGTTAAGGATCCTGAAGGAATTACATCAATTTCTTCAACGGCATTATCGCCCAGTTTCATCACTGTACCTTTGCCATAACTTTTCTCCAATTTATCAATTGTCATTTGGAGAACTTTCAATTTGTCTTTACTTACGTCTGTTGCCATAATTATTTTGTTTGGTACAAATTTCTTACCTCACTACATATTCTATTTACGTTCTACGCAATACTATAAGATTCCATGATCTGTTCAGCGTGCGCTTTCGTAATTACTTTATTAAATATTCTATCGATTACCCCTTCTTCATTGATCACAAAGGTGGTTCTCACAATCCCCATATACTCTCGTCCCATGAACTTTTTAAGTTGCCAGCAACCATAGGCTTCAATGACCTCTTTATCTACATCAGCCAACAATGAAAAAGGCAAATCATACTTGTCAATAAATTTCTGATGACGCTTTTCATTGTCCATGCTCACACCTAAAACCTCAAAACCTTCGTTCTTCAATTGAGGGTAATGGTCGCGCAGATTGCAACTTTCTTTCGTACAACCTTCGGTCATATCCTTTGGATAGAAATACAAAATCAATTTCTTTCCGGAAAAATCAGATAAACGTACATCTTCACCATGTTCGTTTTTCATGCAAAAATCAGGTGCTTTATCGCCTTCTTTGAGAATATTGGACATACAACAAAGTACCTAATTATTATGGGAGACATCAAGGGCTATTTGGCGAAATTATTAACATAGTCTGTTTTTTATTCATGCCATTTTCAAATTATCGTACGGTTCTGTCAAATAATAATTCTAAGTTCAACACCTCAAATTCCCAGATTACTTTTAGACATGATACCAAATGTCCTTCTAAGAACTATGAACTTTTTCTACATCACCACCATCATTATCGTTATTTATGCCTGCACAAGTGGAATGAACAGCGAAAGTGAGCAGTTCGAACAAGAACCCGAAATTGGCGATCATATTGACTCCCTGAATCACGTGTACGTATTTTACAATGGTCCGTCTTATATCAACAGTCAGGGAAAGCACTATTCCGATGACGGGTATTACTACGGACAAAAGGGCCAGTGTGTAGAATTTGTGAAACGGTATTATTATGATGCCCTTGAACATAAAATGCCGAATGTTTGGGGAAATGCCATCGACTTTTTTGACCCGGACCTGGAACATGGTCTTATCAATATGAATCGCAACCTTTACCAATACAGAAATGGACACGATGAGAAACCTCAGGTTAACGATTTAATCGTGTTTCCATACACCAAATACGGACATGTTGCCATTGTGTGTGAAGTGGGTGAAGACTACATTGAAGTGATTCAACAAAATGTAGGATTGAAGACACGCCAACGCTATAAACTAGACAAAGAAAACGGGTTTACCGTCGGCGGAAAAGCCTTAGGCTGGTTGCGAAAGAGTTGATATTTCTGTAAAATTGAGGCATGAAAATGAGATGGCTTGGATTGGTTTTAATATGCGTGTTTCTGACAGCTTGTGAAACCGGAGATTCTACAGGATATGATAAAGATATAGCTGAAAAGCAAGGTTTAACCGACAGCTACGAATCCTTCAAAAAAGTATATGCAGTTCGTTTTGGCAACAGTCATGAAGAAGGTCAATTCTATGAAGAGGCTTTTAAAAACGATGACTGGATTCCAACCATCGAAAAGAAAGTCGAGTTGAACAGAGCTCAAATCAGGGTGGTTCAATCTATTATTTCAAACAGTTCAATTCAGTCTAATGAATCTTCTAAATGTGAATTCCTGCCACATCACAGCGTTGTTTTCTTCGGAAAAGGTGGTGAGTACCTTGGCGAAATCACGCTTTGTTTCAAGTGTCAACAGTACCTCACTCCAACCATGGTTTATGAAGAAGATATGAGCAGAGAATCTTCCGACAAGCTAAAAGCACTTTTTAAAACCGTTGGGTTTGAGATTATGGATTAGTCCGCGTTTTCCTTGCTATATTTGTAGTTATGGGCATCAAAGAAAAAGCGACATATGTGATTGAAGAACTGGAAAAACTCTACCCTGAGACGCCTGTTCCTCTCGACCACAAAGATCCTTACACATTACTTATTGCTGTGCTTTTATCCGCTCAGTGCACAGATGAACGTGTGAACAAGATTACTCCCTCGCTGTTTAAAAAGGCAGATAATCCTTTCGACATGGTGAAACTGGATGTAGATGATATTCGAGAAATCATCAGGCCCTGTGGTTTATCTCCCAGAAAATCGAAAGCCATTTATGGTTTGTCTGAAATACTGATCGACAAATATGAAGGGGATGTCCCTCAAACATTTGAAGCCCTCGAAGAATTGCCCGGAGTAGGGCACAAAACAGCTTCTGTTGTAATGGCTCAGGCATTTGGTGTTCCTGCATTTCCCGTGGACACCCACATTCATAGGTTGATGTACCGATGGGGATTGACAAATGGAAAAAATGTAGAGCAAACCGAAAAAGATGCCAAAAGACTATTTCCCCGAGAACTTTGGAATAAACTACATTTGCAGATCATTTTTTACGGAAGAGAATACTCTCCTGCGAGAAACCCCAAATTGGAAAAAGATTACATCACCAGAACGATTGGCAGAAAATCGGAAATAGCGAAATTGAAATGATCAAAATAAGAGTTGGAGGTGTTCCTGAACATTTTAATTTACCCTGGCACTTATGTCGGGAAGAAGGCTTGTTCGATGAACTGGGCGTTGAAGTTGAATGGAAAGATTTTCCAGGGGGAACCGGAGCAATGACCAGAGAATTGAGACACCATGGTTTAGACTTAGCTGTGGTGCTTACTGAAGGAATGATCAGTGACATCAGTCTTGGTAACAAATCGAAAATCCTGAGTTTTTATACTGCAAGCCCTTTGATTTGGGGTGTTCATACCACGGCCTACAGCAAATTTGAAGTGGTCAAAGATGTTGATCCACCAATATTCGCAATCAGTCGCTGGGGATCTGGTTCTCACCTCATGGCGTACTTATTTGCCAAAAATCAGGGCTGGAATCCACACACAGATATTAATTTCAAGGTGGTTGGAAATCTAAAAGGTGCAAGAGAATCTCTGGCAGAGAAGACATCCAATCTCTTCATGTGGGAGAAATTCACGACCAAACCTTACGTAGATAGTGAAGAGTTTAAACGACTCAGTAATCAGGCTACACCATGGCCTTGTTTTGTATTGGCTGGTTCCAATGCCTTTTTATCAAAACACGATAAGTTGGCAGAGAAGGTGTTGAATACGGTTCTCAAAAGAGCCCAGGAGCTAAAACAACACGACAGCACTCCGGCCTTAATTGCCGAACGCTATGAATTAAAAGAAAGTGATGTTAAAGAATGGTTGAGCATTACCAATTGGCAAGTTCAAAGCACAGTGGATGAAGAGAGTATTGAGTTGTGCGTAGAAACTCTGGAAGAACTTGGGATTTTAAAACAAGCCATTTCCTCCGATAAACTTGTCTGGAAAAATAAATCCCGTCGAGATAAATCTGGACGGGATTGAGATTAATTCAGTGTTACAATTTGTTTTCCGAGTAACTTGGTGTTCGTGGTTCCAAGTGATTTAGAATAAGCCAAAATATTATTGATACTTGATTCTTTGATTTCGGAGCTATTTTCGTGCATTTCGCCCCCTAATAATAAGGTTCTCGCTTCAGCTTCTTGTCTTGATGTTTCGGAAAGTTGTTTTAGAGTAAAGGTTTTAGTCATAGGCTAATCTGATAAAGTTAATTTAAGCCTATAACGCAAGCATTTCTGCTTTATTGTGTCATGCATTTAATATGTCATGATCATCTTATTCTCTTCAATCAGCCTTCTTAGGTTAATCAGGGCATAGCGCATTCTTCCCAAAGCAGTATTAATACTCACTCCGGTCTTCTCAGAAATGTCCTTAAAACTCATGTCCTGATAATGACGCATCACCACAACTTCTCTCTGCTCTTCCGGCAGGTAATCCAATAACTTTTTCACGTCACGGAACACCTGATCCATTACGATTCTGTCTTCAACATTCTGGTCATCCAACCTTAAAATCGAAAAGATATCGAAATCTTCATCTTCACCATTACTAGCATAAATATTGGCTTTCGGCATTTTCTTTGCCTTTCTGAAGTGATCAATAATCAGGTTGTGTGCAATTCTCATCACCCATGGAAGGAATTTACCTTCTTCATTGTACTTCCCTTTTTTCAGGGTTTGAATGACTTTGATAAAAGTATCCTGGAAAATGTCGTTGGCGACATCCACGTCTTTTACCATCATCTTTATATAATTAAATACTTTGTCTTTGTGACGGCTCAATAAAACCTCAAAGGAATTCTCATTTCCTTTGATATAATGTTTTACTAGCTCTTTATCGGTGAGGGAAACAAATTGCATAACTCAACTTTAAATTAATAACTACTGATCTAATTTTTTTAAAGTAAAGTTTTCTCTATATGCAATTTTTTTTCTGTGGTTAGTACTTGTTAAACAATTAGAACCTAATTTTGTTACAGGTGCCAATCGTTTGATCAAATATATAGTTTTCTATACGCAAACACCAAATTATTGGTACATTTAACAGTGTTTAACATTTAAAGTGTAGAATCGACTGAGTGAACGGTAAAAAGAACATTATTATCAGAGGAGCAAGGGTACACAACCTTAAAAATGTTGATCTCGATATTCCAAAAAATAAGTTTGTAGTCATCACAGGATTAAGTGGTTCCGGTAAATCTTCATTGGCTTTTGACACGCTCTATGCGGAAGGACAAAGACGCTATGTTGAAAGTTTATCGTCTTACGCCAGGCAGTTTTTAGGTCGACTGGATAAACCGGAGGTTGATATGATCAAAGGAATTTCACCTGCCATTGCCATTGAGCAAAAGGTAAGCTCCACTAATCCAAGGTCTACGGTGGGTACAATTTCCGAGATTTATGAGTATTTAAGACTGTTATATGCCCGAATTGGCAAAACCTACTCTCCCATCAGCGGAAATATCGTTAAAAAACACAGAATTGAAGATGTGATGGATTTTTTGGCCAGTAAGGAAGATGGCGAAAAAGTCATGTTAAGTTGTCCGCTGATTATCCCTGAAGACAGAGATGCCTCAAAACATTTGGAAATTCTGTCTCAGCAAGGATTTTCCAGATTGTTGGTCAACTCAAAAACCGTTTCGTTTGAAGATTACACGGAAAACACGAAAGATGATGTTGAGCTTCTGGTTGATCGTTTTGTTGTAAAAAATGAAGATCAGGATAACCTCAACCGGATCATGGACTCTGTTCAAACCGCTTTTTACGAGGGACATGGAGAATGTTTCCTTCATTTCAAAGATAGAGACAAAACCCCATTCAGCAATCGATTTGAGCTGGACGATATGGTGTTTGAGGAACCAAGTGATAATTTCTTCAGTTTCAATAGTCCGGTGGGCGCTTGCAAGACTTGCGAAGGTTTTGGAAACGTGATTGGAATAGATCCCGATCTGGTTATTCCGGATAAATCCAAATCTATTTATGAAGGCGCCATTGCTTGTTGGGAGAGTGCTTCAATGGAAATGTGGAAGCATAATTTATTGGTGAATGCAGACAAGTTTGATTTCCCTGTCCACAAACCATATCATGAACTTACAGCTGAACATAAACAGTTGTTGTGGGATGGGAATTCTCATTTCAAAGGACTTCATGAGTTTTTCAATTTCATAGAAAGTAAGATTTACAAGATTCAATACAGAGTGATGTTGAGTCGATACAGAGGTAAAACTCCCTGTCACGATTGTAAGGGAAGTCGCATTAGAAAAGATGCTGGCTACGTTAAAATTGATGGAAAGAACATTCAGGAACTATTGGTCTCTCCTATCAGCAAGTGCCTCTCTTTTTTCGAGGGTATTCAACTCAACGAACACGATACTCAGGTAGCTAACAGATTGCTCAAAGAAATTACCAGCCGACTTAAATATTTATGTGATGTGGGGCTGGGCTATCTCAACCTCAACCGTTCAGCCGGAACTTTATCCGGTGGAGAATCACAAAGAATTAACCTGGCCACTTCTTTGGGAAGTAGCTTGGTAGGCTCCATGTATATTTTAGATGAACCTAGTATTGGTTTACACCCCAGAGATGGAGAACGCCTGATTTCCGTACTCCGTTCTCTTCAGGAAATTGGAAATACTGTGATTGTGGTTGAGCATGAGGAAGACATGATGCAGGAAGCTGATCATATCATCGACATGGGACCTATGGCAGGTAGCTACGGTGGTGAAGTTGTATTCTCCGGTGCACACAAGGAACTGGTTAAATCTAAGGACAGTCTTACTGCCGATTACCTTCTCAAGAGAAAACGAATTCCGATTCCTGCTTCAAGAAGAAAGTCTGCCTATTCCATATTATTGGAGGGAGCACGTGAGAACAACCTCAAAAATGTAACTGTCGATTTCCCTTTAAATACTCTGACTTGCGTCACGGGGGTAAGTGGTTCAGGAAAATCAACTCTGGTTCGTCAGGTACTCTACCCGGGACTCAAAAAATTGATGGGACAATCTGCGGGAAAAACGGGAGAGCATGATGCGATTACAGGAGATTGGGGAACACTGAATGCGGTTGAAATGATTGACCAAAATCCAATTGGAAAATCGTCAAGATCTAACCCGGTAACTTACGTTAAAGCTTACGATGAAATCAGGCAGTTGTATGCATCTATGCAGTTATCTAAAATCAATGGTTACAAACCTTCTCACTTCTCTTTGAACGTGCCAAGCGGAAGATGTGATGCTTGTGAGGGTCTGGGACAGATCAAGATTGAGATGCAGTTTATGGCAGATGTTTACCTGGATTGTGAATCATGCAAAGGAGAACGTTTTAGAGACGAAATACTGGAAGTAAAATTCAAAGACAAACACATTTCCGACATTCTTAAAATGACGGTTGATGATGCCATAGAATTTTTCAGTGGTTCAGATTTAAGATCGTGCAAAAAGATAGTTGACAAGATTATGCCGCTTCAGGAAGTTGGTTTGGGCTACATGCAACTTGGACAATCTTCGAATACCCTGAGTGGTGGTGAAGCCCAACGTGTTAAACTGGCTTCTTTCCTTGCTAAAGGAGAACAACAAACGAAAACCCTGTTCATTTTTGATGAACCAACCACCGGACTGCATTTCCACGACATTAACTTCCTGTTAAAAGCATTGAATAAATTGGTAGACAGAGGACATTCTGTGCTAATTATCGAACATAACGGAGACGTGATTAAGAATGCCGATTGGGTGATAGACATAGGTCCTGAAGGTGGCGAAAAAGGCGGCAATGTCATCTTTGAAGGTACCCCGGAAGATCTGGTTAAAGACAAAAAATCTTACACCGGTAAATTCCTAAAAGAAAAACTGGCTTAATTATAGCTGTAACTCATATGATGAAAACCTTATTCATCTTCATACCATTTCTGACGATTAATATGTCGTACGCGCAATTCAAGTGTGAGTTATTGGGCAAACTACCCGGTAAACTTCAGGAATCTTCGGGATTGGTGTTTGAAAACGAAAACAGTTTATGGACATTGAATGATGGAGGCAATGGCTCCTATTTGTATAACATAGATTCAACCGGAGAAGTTGTTAGGAAAGTCGAAATCAAGGACCACAAAAATTACGACTGGGAATCGCTTCATTTATCGGATAACGGTTACCTCTACATTGGTGATTTTGGGAACAATGCCAATAAAAGGAAACACCTGAAAATCCTAAGAA
Organism: Parvicellaceae bacterium; assembly: GCA_965230535.1. Classification (GTDB taxonomy): domain Bacteria; phylum Bacteroidota; class Bacteroidia; order Flavobacteriales_D; family JAUILH01; genus JAUILH01. The sequence continues at coordinate 852,822 of OZ246010.1, forward strand.
TCAAATTTTCAAAACTAATCGGTGGCGAATCCTTCAAAGTCAAAGAAATTGAATTCTCATATGAAGATCAGGATGAATTTCCGCCAAAAGACAAAAATAAAATCTACGATTGTGAAGCCATGGTAGTAGTGGAAGACAGTATCTATCTTATCACTAAAAACAGAACCAAACCTTTTGACGGTCAAATCCACATCTATTCAATGCCAGCTACCCCGGGCAAATACAAAGCTCGTCATCATTCGGTCTACGATTCTGGCATCAATTCTATGTATTACGGTTGGATTACGGATGCAGACCTTCACAATGGTCACTTATACCTGCTATCACACAACAAGTTTTTTAAGATTCCGAATTTTGGAAAAAATCCATTGGTTAAAAGGAAACTAAAGACATTCAGACTCTCTAGTTACTCGCAAAAAGAAGCAATCGCATTCGGACATAATCGAACTTTTTATTTAACGGACGAAAAATTTGGCATTCTAGGCCCAAAACTTTACAAAGTAACCTTACCTTAGTTTGTTCGTAGTTAGCTATTCGTAACTAAATGAAAGGGATTTTACTCATATTGCTGGCCTCACTTTCTTTCCATCTATTTGGACAGCAATACAACTTCCGTCAATATAGTGTTGAGCACGGACTTCCAAGGTCAAGTGTATATGCTTTACATGAAGACAGTCAGGGCTACCTTTGGGTTGGACTTGAAGGTGGTGGTGTAGCCAAGTTCGATGGCTACCATTTTGAGGAAATCTCTATGACTGACGGGCTGCCTTCTCAGAATGTAAGAGCCGTTATTGAAGGAGACAACGGATCTATGTGGTTTGGAACTACCGAAGGTCTGGTAAAATACGACGAAGGAAAAATCAAAATATATACTGAAGCCGATGGTTTGGTTCACAATTACGTAAGAACCCTTTGTATTGACAAAGATGGCATCCTATGGATCGGTACCAATGGCGGTATGAGCACATTTGATGGTAAAACCTTTACCAATTATGTCGCTCCCGATCAGATTCCTCACAAAAAAGTACGTGTCATCATTAAAGATCATATGGAGCGAATATGGGTGGGATCCAATGGTGGTGTGATGATTTATGAGGATGGCGTGAATACTGAGAAGTTTGACATCACCAACATTCTTCCTGACAATACAGTTCTAGAGATTGCCGAAGACAGTAAGTCCACTATGTGGCTTGGAACCAAGAACGGGGTGGTTGCCATCAGCGAAAAGGACACCTTGATTTACGACATGTCGCATGGACTCATCAACAACAGGGTTCGAGCTATTGAGGAAGATCGATTTGGCGACATTTGGTTTGGAACAAGAACCGGAGTTTCCAGGTTTGACGGGGAAGAATTTCATCCCTATACAGAAGAAAACCGATTAAGTCACAACAGAATTCGTGACATACTCAGAGATTCTCAAGGGAACCTGTGGTTTGCAACTTACTATGGTGGACTGTGCAGGTATTCCGGAAATGACTTCATTGCTTATACTACCAACGAAGGCCTCATTAGCGACCAGGTATTCACCATCAACGAAGACCGAATGCATGATATCATTGTTGGAACTTTTGACGGAGTGAGTAAAATCAAATTCAAGCATCAGAGAATTGTTACCATCAACAACATCACCGAAAATAGTGGTCTAACGGGAGATAAAGTCTACTGCGTGCTAAAGGATGATAAGGACTATTATTGGCATGGAACCAACTTTGGAATCACCATTAGTAAAGACAGTTCATTTTGGCCCATTGGTCCTGAACAAGGTTTAGATCCGGAAGATATTTACACCATTTATGATGACCATCGTGATCAATATTGGCTTGGAACTTCAGACGGTTTATTTCTCATTCATTTTGAGTCGATAGACGATTACCAGATCATCTCTTTTCCCGAATTGGACTCATTGATGAATGGATCTGATGTACTGGCTATTTGTCAGGATCCGTTTAAGAATATTTGGTTTGGATATAGAAATGGAGACATTGGCTGCCTCTCACCAGAAGGCGAATTCATCAAACCCAAAATTGATCAGGAAATTTCCAATATCATCAACATCACTCTGGCAGATGGCTACTTGTGGATTGGAACAGACTCCAGAGGTTTGTTCAGAGTCGAATTACCCGAAAATGGCTTAGACAAGGTCTTACATGCCGATAATTTCACCGTAAAAAACGGGCTGGGATCCAATCATATCTACTCCTTCCTGAGAGATGATAAAGGCAACTATTGGCTTGGTTATGAAAATGGATTGGACAAAATCACACTCAACAGTGAGTTAAAGATCACCCATATCAAACATTACAGTCGTGAACATGGTTTATTTGGACAGGAGATTCATGAGAATGCCAGCTTCATGGACTCTGAAAATAAACTCTGGTTCGGTACAGTGGAAGGTGCAGCAGTCTTCAACAATTCTTACGACATTCTAAACGACAAGGCTCCGATTCTGCACATGAAATCGGTGAAAATTCAGGGGAAAGAAAAACTCAACGTTAAACAAGAAGATGATTTCCAGAGTGTTTATTTTGAAAACGACATTCCTAAAAACCTTGACCTCCCCTATTACAAAAACTCGATTAATTTCAACTTTGTTGCCATTAACCTAAGCTCTCCTGAAGGTACCAAATACAAATGGAAACTAGAAGGTTGGGATTCTGACTGGTCGGAGCCAAGTAGACGACAATCCGTTACTTACACCAACTTACCTCCTGGCAAATATCGCTTTAGAGTCATGGCTTCCAATGAAAATGGTATTTGGACTGAGCAATCACTTGACATCAATTTTGAAATCAATGCCCCATTCTGGCAAACCTGGTGGTTCATTTTACTTGTTGTATTGTTTGGACTCCTTTTATTCATGGGTATCATGAGGCTTAGGAACAGAAGACTGCTTAAGGATAAACTCAAACTTGAAGCACAGATTCATGAGGCCACTGAAACGATTAGAAAAGAGAAACACGTCATTGAAGAACAGAGCAAAGAAATCGAGTTCCAAAAAGATGAATTGTCCGAAATCAACAAATCGATAACAGACAGTATTAACTACGCACAGAGAATTCAAAAAGCGATTATGAGGCCAAACAAGAGTGCCTACAATACGCTTGAAGGAAAGAACTTCATTCTATACAAACCGAAAGACATTGTTAGTGGTGATTTCTATTGGTTAAAAGACATTGACAGTTGCTCATACATTGCAGCCGCAGACTGCACCGGACATGGCGTTCCAGGAGCTTTCATGAGCATGATTGGCATTACCTATCTGGATCAAATCATAGGTCTGAATAAACAATACGACCCAGGCAAAATTTTGGGCGAATTGAGAAACAATGTGATTGAAGCGTTGAGAAACGAAAGCTCTGACAAAGCCAAAGATGGGATGGACATTTCCTTCTGTCGAATCATTTGGAAAGACAAGCGAATCGAATTTTCGGGCGCCAACAATCCTATTTACATCATTAGAAAAGGAGAACTGATTGAGATAAAGGGCGATAAAATGCCGGTTGGTGAGCATGTGTTGGACGATCAACCGTTTACAACACATCACGCAGAAATTGAAGAAGGAGATATGCTCTTCTTGTTCTCAGATGGCTATGCCGATCAGTTCGGAGGTGAGAAGGGCAAGAAATTCATGTACAGACGTTTCAAAGAGTTGCTCATAGAAAATGCAGAAAAGGATCTGGAATTCCAGAAACAGAAGCTCACTGATGCTTTTGAAGCCTGGAAAGCGGATCATGAACAGGTAGACGATATTTTAGTAATAGGTATTTCAATATGATTGAAGCAGTCATCTTTGATATGGACGGAATCATTATAGATTCTGAACCATTTTGGCGAAAAGCAGAAATGGATGTTTTTAAAGAGGTGGGCATCACACTCACAGAAGAAGACTGCCTTAAAACTCTGGGATTTAGAATTGATGAAGTAGAGGATTTCTGGTTCGATCAACAACCATGGCCAAATAGGAAACGGGGAGAAGTTTCTGAAAAAATCGTTGACCAAATGGTGCACTATATCTCAAGTGAAGGTCAGGCCATGAAAGGTGTATACCACTCACTGGATTTGTTTGAATCTATGGACTTACCTATGGCAATTGCAAGTTCCTCTCACATGCGTTTGATAGAGGCTGTTGTAGAACGACTGGATATTGGGAAATATTTTAAAACACTCTGTTCTGCGGAAAGTGAAGAATTTGGCAAACCTCATCCGGCCGTATTCATATCCGCGACCAAAGCATTGGATGTTGCCCCTGACAAATGTTTGATTATTGAAGATTCTCCAAGTGGTGTCATTGCAGCAAGAGCTTCAAAAGCAAAAGTCATTGCCATTCCGGAAGCTCATAACATAAATAAAGCTGAGATCAAGACTGCACATATTGAACTCTCCAGTCTATTGCAAATTAACTCGGATTTAATTCTGGGGCTATAAGTACAACCTTAACCACACTTACTTTGGGATATAATTTTCTCTATTTAAAGCGCCAAGATTGTACATTTATCAATCCAATAAGCTTTAAACGACCATTTTTATTTAACTTGGTCGACCTAAATAAAATTTAAATGGCAAAAATTCTTGTAACTGGAGGAGCTGGTTTTATCGGAAGTCATCTCGTGAAAAATTTGGTTGAACTTGGACATAAAGTTGTGGTTGTGGACATATTGCTGAGAGGAAATAAGATTGACTCAGAAATAATGAAGACGATTGAATTTCATAAAATAGATGTTAAATCTAGGGAAGATATACTAAGAGTATCAGAGGGGTGTGATTATATCTACCATTTTGCTGCAGTTTTAGGTGTTGATGTCGTTGCTGATAACCCTGTTGAAACTATGGATACCGAAATTTTAGGTATGCAAAACATTGTTGAAGCCCATATGACACATGGAATTAAAAAATTAATTTACGCCTCAACAAGCGGTATTTATGGTCACTCTGCAATTTCAGATAGTGTGGTGGAAAATGTGATTGTTGATCCCAGAACCAGCTATGCTATTGCAAAAAGATACAATGAGATTTATTTAGGAGCGCAGTACGAAGAAAAAGGATTGAAATCGGTATCATTAAGATTCTTTAATGTGTATGGACAGGGACAAGACAATCGAATGGTTGTTCCCAGATTTTTTGAACAAGCCAAAGCCAACCGACCTATAACGGTTTATGGAACTGGTGAGCAAACCAGGGACTTCACATACATTGACGATACTATTAAGGCCTGTATAGAGTTAATGAAAAAAGTGGACGGTTGTGAAATTTTTAATGTTGCAAACGAATCCGAATATTCTATTGGAGATTTGGCAACATTAATCAAAGAAATGACCAATTCCGAGTCTGAAATAAAATTCATTGAAGCCCCTAAAAAGAGGTATGATTATGAAGTAGAAAGAAGGATTGGCAACTCGGCAAAATTGTTTAATGCAATAGGATACAAGCCTACTACTACTTTGAGAGAAGGTCTAAATAATATTATCTAAAGCCGTTTAACTACTTTTTACTATCTCCTCACAAAATTTTGTGTATTGAAGATCAGCGCTAAAATTATTTAGCCAATGTACTCTGGCATTTCTTCTTAATTCAGTAATGTCGCTTGAAATAAGTTGTCTGATTTGTTCGCGTGCGAATCGTATATCGAAATCTTTACTTAATAAAATACCATGCCCTTTATTTACAACCTCTTTCATCCCTCCAACGTCAGTTGCTATAACAGGAATCCCAAAACTTATCGCTTCTTGAACAGAAACGGGCAATCCCTCCGTTGAACTTGTGGTAATGAAAAAGTCTACAGAATTGGTCTTATAGAATTCATAGATTTCTGAATTTCTTACACTCCCAATAAACTCGTAAGAAAAATTAGGATTCTCCTTTTCCTTAGCCAGGTACTTTAATTCTTCATCAAGTACTCCTGAACCAAAATGTGTCCAGTGAATTTTTTGTCCCAGACCAGACAACAATTCTATAGTCAGTCCCAACCTCTTTAGGGGAATCATATTTGCCACGGACACAAAATGCACAGTATCTGATTGAAACCATGGATTAATTCCATGATCTTGAGTTCCCCAATAAGCATGTTTAATCTTGTCTGGAAAAATCTTCAAATTCTTAATGTACCGCTCTCCTACCCGAGAATTTGGATAAATATTGCGTGCGTATTGATACACATAAGACCTATACGGTAAGTAATTGCCCTCGTGACGCTCATCGTATATGTCAAATCCACCTGAACGAGTAATGAAAAAAGTAATTTTGTTCTCCTCTTTTAATCTTGCCAAAGCCAAGCCCCATTGATTGTTCCAAAAAGAATAATGATAATATGTGTTTGATTCTAAAAACTCTTTTTGTAGCAACTCAGCGTCATAAAAAGCTTTAGCCAATAGCACTACCCATCGTCTGGCACGTTTTATATAAAACCTTTTTTTATTGGTTTTAAAAAATTCAATGATCCATCTTCGAAAAATTGCGACTCCTTCCTTTTTAAGCCGATTTTTTGTCGAAAAACGTTGATATGGAGCAAGGCCATTGCCATGGATCGTTTTTACTTTGGCATTTTTGGGTAACATTCTGGTTTGATCTCCTCTGGAATCATGAGGAAAGACATATATTTCGTCGAAATTCTGACTCAAAATATCAATTTCGTTTTCAATAAATGTTTCTCCTTTTCCAAAAGGATATGTACTTGTATATAAACATAAAACCTTAGACATGTGCTTACACAAATTTAGCCTTCAGCGATAAAAATCGCTGCTCTATATAATTGAAAGAAAAATGAGAAACGATAACTGTAAGCACAACAGCACCAAAGTATAAAATCTCATTCGGAACTTTAATTTTAAAAGCCAATAATGCTATTTTTTCAAACTCGGGCATAACCTTATGATATAAGTAGATACCATAGCTGATTTTTCCAAGATAAACGAGATACTTGTATCGAAATATTTTGTTGAAACCACCATCAATTTCCAATCGAGCCATTATTATAAAACACACCGGAAAAATGATTAACAAAAGGTCTTCAATCAGTGCAGGTAGACGTAAAACGTATCTCAAAACAAACAAACCAAGGGTTACTATTAAAATGATATCCATTTTACCAGAGTTAAGTTTTAGTTTATCAAAAACTCCCCTATTAAACAATACTGCCAAAAAGGCTCCTGCTCCCAAAGTATCAAGTTGGGCAATTAAAAGCATATCAGAATTAATCACTCCAGATAAATGTATAAAACAAAGACTGGCAATAACTAAAACAGGAGTTAAAATCAACATTTTTCGTGGTGACAGTATAACAACCACCCAGGGCCATATAAGATAAAATTGTTCTTCAATAGCTAAAGTCCAAGTATGATTCAATGAATAATCCGGGAACATTTGATCTGGCGGAAGATTAAAATTCAAAAAATTAGATGTATACGTAAAGTAGTATATTCCATTTCCCTCCATCCAAAAAGGATAAGAAATTAACTCTCCCAATATCCATAAGCCAATTAACAACAAATAGTAGATTGGAAATAAGCGAAGAAAGCGACGAACAAAAAAATTCTTTAAAATTCGACCATTTGACTGTCCATTATGTTTATGATTCAATAAAATTGAAGTAATCAGAAACCCTGAAAGAATGAAAAACACCTGTACACCTACATGACCTATATGCAGATCAACATCATAATAGGTATAGGTATAGTGCTGAATTACAACCATTAGGGCTGCAATCGCTCTCAATCCATCCAGCGCGGGCATATACTTCAATCCCTTACCTGACATAACTTTTTTTAAATGCTTCAACCATTAAAATTCCTCTCCAATATTAAACTAATTCACCTAAAGAGCAATGGTTTTATTATTGAATTTCAAAAAACCGAATGATTCTGTTAAAACACCATTACTATCTTTTATCCTTTATTTGATTCAATTCATCAGATGTTCACGTCAACAATTTTTTGATTTGAAAAACAATACTATCTTCATGTCAAATTAAGTACAAAATGGCATTAAAGAACAAGTCAGTTTTAATCACAGGAGCTGATGGCTTCATTGGCTCTCATCTGGTTGAATATTTGATTAAAGAAGGAGCCAAGGTAAAAGCGCTTTGCTATTATAATTCTTTTAACGACTGGGGGTGGCTGGAAACCATTCCAAATCTTTCGGAAGTAGAAATTGTTACCGGTGATGTAAGGGACCCTTTTTTTTGTAAAGCTATTACTAAAGATGTTGATATTGTTTTTCATTTGGCAGCTTTAATTGCGATTCCTTATTCATATGTAGCTCCCGGTTCATATGTTGACACCAATGTGAATGGCACTCTAAATATGTGTCAGGCTGCGCTGGAAAACAATTGCGAAAGAATCATTCATACATCCACATCAGAGGTATACGGAACTGCTTTATATGTTCCTATAGATGAAAAACATCCTTTACAAGCTCAGTCCCCTTATAGTGCAAGTAAAATTGGAGCAGATAGTATGGCTATGAGCTACTATAACTCATTTGACTTACCCTTAAGTATTGCCAGGCCGTTTAACACCTATGGACCAAGACAGTCAGCAAGAGCAGTTATTCCTGCTATCATCTCGCAGATAGCTAGTGGAATACATGAAATTAAAGTGGGAGATCTATCACCCACTAGAGATTTCAATTATGTAGCCGACACGTGTAAAGGTTTTGTGGCTATTGCAGAATCTGATAAAACAATAGGTAAAACTGTAAATATTGGTTCTAATTTTGAAATTAGTATTCAGAACACCCTTGATCTTATTAAAAAAATCATGAAATCTGATGTCTCATTTGTGGTTGATGAGAAAAGAATCAGACCCGATAAAAGTGAAGTTCATAGACTATTCTGCGATAACTCCCTGATTAAGGAACTTACATGTTTCACACCCGATTATAGCATGGAGCAGGGACTGGAAAAAACAATTGAATGGTTTCTTGACAAAAACAATCTGGCGAAATACAAAACAAACATATACAATGTCTAAAAGAGCTGTTATACTCGCCGGTGGCAAGGGCACAAGATTAAGGCCCTACACTACCGTACTTCCGAAACCACTGATGCCCATTGGAGATTATCCTATTTTGGAAGTTATTATCAGGCAATTAGCACAACATGAGTTCGACCATATTACATTAACTGTCAACCATCAGGCAGATCTTATAAAAAGTTTCTTTGGTGATGGTTCTAAATGGAATATAAAAATCGATTATTCCTTAGAAACGAAACCTCTTTCAACCATGGGTCCTCTGACACTAATAGACGATCTTCCTGAGAATTTTCTGGTGATGAATGGAGACATCTTAACTGACTTAAATTTCTCTGAATTCTTCGATTATCATCTCGCCAACGACAACATTTTTACCATTTCTTCTCATGTGAGAGAATACGTTAATCTATACGGTGTATTGGAGGTAGAGAATGGAAAATTGGTAGATTTCAAAGAGAAACCCAAATCCATTTTTGAGGTTAGTATGGGGATCTATGCTATATCCAAAAAAGTGAGAGATATCATTCCTTATGACCAGGCTTATGGGTTCGACCACCTGATGCTTGAACTTATCAAGCTCAACAAAAATGCTTCTGTCAAAAAGTTCACAGGCTATTGGTTAGACATAGGTCGAGCAGACGACTATATGCAGGCCATAGAAGAGTTTGAGGACAAAAAACACGTTTTTCTTAAAGAGAATTAGATGAGGATTTTAATCACCGGTGCCAGCGGATTTATTGGTAGGCAGCTTGCCACATATCTGGAGAATGAACATCATGAAGTCATCAGATGCAGTTCCCAAAATGGGTCCATAGAAGAACCCGAATATTTTGATTTCGTTGAGCAAGCAGACAACATTGACTTGGTGTATCACTTGGCAGGAAGAACATTTGTACCACTGAGCTGGAAAAGGCCCCTGGACTTTTCAAGAATAAATTTACTAGGAACTCAAAATACGCTCGACTTTTGTGTCAAATATGACATTCCAATAGTTCATATGAGTTCATATGTTTATAATAGACCGGAATACCTTCCAATTGATGAGGCTCATCCAATAAAGGCTCTCAATCCATATGCCCTAAGCAAAAAATTTGCTGAAGAATTATGTGAATTCTATGGAGACAATTACGGTTTAAAATACAATATTGTTCGTCCATTTAATGTTTACGGCAAAGGACAGAGCAATGCCTTCCTCATTCCTCATATTCTTGATCAAATTAAATTGGGGGACAAGATTAAAGTGAAGGACCTTACTCCGAAAAGAGACTTCATTTATAGCCATGATGTGCTTTCTGCTTTATCCGTACTTAAAACGAACTTTAAAAATGGGATCTACAACATTGGTACTGGCCAATCTTATAGCGTGGAGGAAGTCATTCAGATTGCACAAAAGATTTCAGGCACTGAACTAGGGGTTGAAGTCGAAAATATCTCTAGACGAAATGAGTTAAACGACAGTTATGCTTGTACAGATGCTATGATGAAAGATTTTAATTGGCTGGCCAAATATTCTCTGGAAAAAGGTTTATCGGAAATCATCCTATCTACTTAAACAGTTCCAAATGACATTGCACCAATTTCCTCCAATTAAAATTAGCACTCACTTTTTCAACGCTCTTCAGTAAAAAAGCCACTCTTTTTCAGTTCTCATCGAACGGATACCAAAAGCACCAAGACAAGACTGCTAAAAATCAACCGTCCTAATGAAAAGCCTAACTCATTACAACATTTGAGATTTTTATATATGCTCTCTCACCAATTCAACACTATTGTGTTCCGCTTGCAAATAAATAGGAGTAGGCTTATTCTGTATCATGGTGTTCACAACAGAAGATGGAGTTAAGTAAGAATTATAATAATTCAGAACATTCTTCACCAATTCAAGTTTTTGATTATCGGTTAGCCGATATGAAAACTCCATTTTGGGAATGAGGTCTTCCAAATCATCAAAAATGATAGCGTTCTTCATATGCACTAATTTTGGAATCATCAACTTGGCGTAACTTTTTTGAATAATTGGTATAGCTCCAACAGAAAGGGCCTCAATCAAATTATGAGAGAAAGGCATGCAAACACCTGGTAAGGTTAAATAAAAATAAAACTGCCCTAGTTTTTTCCGAAGATCTGGCATTCCTATGCTAAAATCTTTTCTATCAATAATTAGGCACGTTTGATCGTTGTCACTTGCAATGAAATTTTCCAATTCCAACGCACTGCCAATTGACGTTACCTTATCTCTAGATTTTAAATACTCTATTATCTCAATTCGGCCGCAAGTATTAAAAAGAGTCATTCTTTCCTTAGCATATGCATTTATATCGAGATTACCTACCATGAAAATAGATGTTTTCCTATTCTGGTTGTAATCAATACTGACGTTCCACAGCTTTTTGGAATAAAACAAGGGATGCATGGCCATAGGAATATGGTAACTATTTTTAGGACTTTTACGAATGTTAAGTAAATCTGAGAAGTAGTCATGACTCAAATTATCTCCATCTATCTTGAAATGAACATTGGTATCCGAGTTTTTAGGCTTTTCACCCAAAACCATCAATCCTTCTTCAAAAATTAAATCATAGTACCCATCTACCGATCTGGAGGAAATGAATATGTCTTTGAAAAAAAAATAAAAACTAAATCTCGGAAAGTAAATTGTATATCCTTCAATGGAAAAGAACTTAACCATTGTGTAAAAATATCGGTGATATATATGCGAACTTTCGACATCTATAATCAGTACTTTTTCCTTAACTTTTTCATTGAAGACTTTACTCTTTTGTTTTGCCCTCAAATATTCTAAATAGCACCTTCTGATAGAGACTATTTTTTTAGTCGTTAAGAATGCTTTTTTTATCTTTTTTTTCATCAAGCGCTACTTTTAAGCCCCCCAAATGGTTAGGCCAAATCCCCAAAGCTAACTTCAGCAAATTGCCCCAAGCATTCCACTTTAAGTGAGCCTACCTATATCGTGTTCACAATTCTTATCTGATGAACAAACTTAGTTCTTTTTGTCAGTTTTTCATCAATTCCTTCGTAATTCTGCTACTGAAAAAGACACGATTTAAGCAGTTGTAGGTTATCATCTGATTGGTCCATGAAAAACGAGTCTGAAGCACATCAGATATTAATCTTCTTAACATAGCTTAGTACTAACTAGAAGCACGGGAAGTGGTTAGATAATATGGCACAATGTCGCGAACATTTTATAATTGTTGGGAAAGAGACGTGGTAAAACAACCATAAAGGGTTAAGGAGCTCCATAAAAGAAAAATGCGCTCTATTTTAGTAGAAAAATACCACAGGCACGCAGATCTTTGATCGAATTATTGAAGTTATCATAGATATTACTTTTCGAAAATTTCATAAAACATTGGATCGTTTAATTCTCAAATATCAGAAACATAAAAATTGTAATTTAGCCAACGATATTTAAGGTGGGAGCTTCCAAATCAGAGAAGAATGAAGAAAACAAGATATAGAGAATTGGATTCTTTACGTGGTTTAGCGGCCATTATGGTGGTTCTCTTCCATTATACTATGAGCAGAGATCAGGCTGATTTGGGTTTTAAACTAGGCACAACTGGCGTAGATTTGTTTTTCATAATCAGTGGTTTTGTTATTCTGATGAGTCTTGAACACATTGAAAGATCTAGGCAATTTATAATAAACAGAGTAAGTAGATTATATCCTACATATTGGGCATGTGTCACAATAACTTTTTTGGTGCTGCTGATGGATGCCATATACAAAGGGAGCTATGGGGATGTCAGTATTCCTCAGTTTCTGGGCAATATGACAATGTTTCAATTTTACCTTGGAATCTCGGATCTGGATGCCCCATATTGGACTATGATCTTAGAAATGATATTCTATATTTTCATGATGATCTTGTTTCATTTCAAGGTCCTAAAAAGATTAAATGAAATTGGGATACTCATGACTATTTCTATTGCTCTGATGGTGCACTTTCAATTTGACAATATTTGGGTTAGGAGGCTGTTTTATTGGATTCCTTTTCTACAATTTTGGCCGCTTTTTTTCATGGGCACTCTATTCTACAAACTAATCACGAAGAACGTAAATCAATTTAGATACTATGGAATGGCTGTTGTTTGTTTATTCTCTCAAATAGTTCTTTTCAAGCATTCTGGTAGATCGAATCATTTTATCGACTCATGGGAATATGCATTGATGCTTCTTCTTTATTTTTCTTTGTTTGTTCTATTTGTAAGAGGAAGACTAAAATTTGTTATCAATAAACCTCTATTGTTTTTGGGCAAAATTTCTTTCGCACTGTACCTCATTCATTATATGATATCATGTCGCTTTATCATACCTATTTTAACTGAAGAAATGAATCTTAGCTTCTGGTTATCCTCTGCAGTAGCTCTATTTTGCTCAATCATCCTTGCAGTAGGCATTACCTATTTTATTGAAGTTCCATATAGTAAAAAAATGAGAACTAAACTTTACCAATTGTATAATAGGAGTTAGTCCTGAACTATAGTCATCAGATGACAGATAAAACACAATCTGGATTCTAGAGTATTCGATGGTAAAATGTACATCATGTTTTTCAAGAATGACACGTTTCTCTTTTTTTACTTACATTTGGGTGAGTATCCGACACCCTGTAGGGTTCCTCTTAGCATTTTAAATATGCACGTAATTATGTCTAGAAGCATTTTACTATTACTCCTACTAAATTCATGGCAATGTTTCAGGTTTGGTGTAAACTTACCATATATGAGTATCGGCTATTTCAATCCTTACCTAAAACTTAAAAAGTTACCGTATTAAGATGTTACATAAAGCAAAAAAAATACTTGAATCAATTACAGGGTATTGGATTTACAAAAAAAAGCATTTACCAATTGGATCCGATTTTGAAGTTGATCTACAAAGATTAAATCTGATAGATAGCAAAGTTGTCTTTGATGTGGGGGCCAACGTTGGCCAGACCGCTCTGCACTACCACGAAATTTTCTCTAGTGCAACAATATACTCATTCGAACCAGTAAAAAAATCCTATGCAGAATTAGTAAGCAATACAAAAAATCTATCCCGGATACAAACTGAGAACATTGGCCTAGGTGAACAAGATGAACCAGTTGAAATTACTCTTAATCCTAATCCAACTTGTACTGGAAACTCTTTAAATCCAGAAATAATGTACAACGCTCCAAATGGAATCAAAGAGACACTAGATATAAGAAAAGTTGATTCATTTTGCAAAAATAGAGGGATTGAGGGTATAGACTTATTAAAAATTGATACGGAAGGTTGGGAAATTCAAACTTTATTGGGAGCCACTGATCAAATAAAAAATAAAAGAATAAAAGCCATTCTATGTGAGGTTGGATTTACAAAGGAGAATATTCGAAATACCCCTTTTAACAATTTAAATGCGTACATGGCAGAAAATGGGTACTTTTTTTTCGGGATATATGGTATCAATCATCTTTACCTGAAAGAAGGAAATCACTTTGGCAATGCATTGTTTGTTAGTAAAGAATATCTCTCCCGATTAGAATATACCATGAATATGTCTTGATTCTATATAGTAGCGAAATCTTTACCCTTTATCACTTGTAATACACTAATTAAACCTTATCTCAGTGATGGCAAAAGTTAAGAAAATTTAACTATAATATATTCGTTGACCTACGAGTAATATCTGGTATTGTCGATTGACAAAACTAGATTTATGCGGCTATGTATTGTGAGTTGGGATGCCAATTAAGAGCAATTCTTAAATAGATCCAAATGCTTTTTAGCTACCACCCGCCAATTGAAACTATCCTTAACTTTCCTCAAGCTATTTTTAGACAAAGATTTTTTAGTTTCTTTGGAAAGTTGACTGAAGTCTTTCAAAGCTCCAGCCAACTGATCAGCGTCTCCGGGTCTGATTAAAAAACCATTGCCATCGTCCACCAACTCAGGAATGGCACCTGTATCTGAAGCTACAACTGGCAATCCATAGCTCATTGCTTCAATAATGGCAGTAGGCATCCCTTCAAATAAGGTTGGAAAAATGAACACATGTGATTCTTGATAGAGTGTCTCTAATTCTTCGTCAGAAACAAATCCCAGGAAGCTAATATTTCGAATGGAATTATATTTGGCGCTAATCTCATTGAACAAAGGCCCTTTTCCTGCCAACTTAAAGTTAAGATTTTCTGCTCCTTGTGTATTCAAAATCGAAATCGCATCCATTAATACCTGAATTCCTTTGTTACTGGCAAATCTGGCTACAAACAAACATTGGGTGGTCTCTGACTCATATTTACCTGAATTAAAGCTGGAGATTCCTTTATCCGTGGCATTTGGCAAGTAAATGACCTTAGAGGGGTCTTTACTTGCTTTCACCAAATATGACGTTAAATGTCCTCCCTCGGTCACCACATAACGGGCTTTTCTAAAAAGTTTTCTCTGTATTGTCTTAAACGGAATTGCCACCAGCTTATCTTTAAAACTTCTAGCCTGAAATGCTTCAATACCATGTGGGTTGACAATCAATCTATCTTGGTACTGATCGATTTCATGCCACACTGTAATCCCCTGAGCATATATCACATCACAATTAAGATTTTTGAGTACTTCATGAACCCGTTTTGAATACTCATAACATTCCTTTAGATAAAGTTTATTTTGATCAATATCTTCTATTTTAAACTCCCTGACATTATCCAGATCAGAAAAAAGCGTCTCTTTGTGAGGATGCACTACAAATAGTTCTAGGCCATCAAATTCAGACAAATGCTTAATCAAGTTAAGCGAATGTCTTTGAATACCACCAATACTATGCGGAAAAATTCCATCTGTGGTAATGGCTATTTTCATTCGTTCAGAGATTTTAACCAAGATACATAAGCCACTACTCCAGCTTCTAAATCGACTTGTCTACGGTAGCCAATTTTCTTGATCTTTGTCACATCAGCGCACCAATGTATCGGATCACCCAGTTTCACCTGCCCGTTAAACCGATACGATTTATTTGGACAATAGTGCTTCATAAAACAAGACACAATATCCTCAATACTTACCTCCACTCCATTGGCCACATTATAAACCTCAAAATTTTCATCATCCGTTGTCAAAATCAATTCTATTGATTTCAACAAGTCGTTGATAAAGATGAAATCTCTGGTTTCCTTACCTGTCCCCCATAACTCCACTACATCATTATGATCCGCTTTCATGTGTAAATCCCATAGTAATTGTTTCTTCAACAATGGTCCATAAGCAGAAAAAATGCGGATACAGGCAGATTTAATCCCAAACATTTCATGGTACTGTCGACAGATCATTTCACTCATCCATTTATGATTTCCGTAAGGAGAGATGGCTTCACTGTGATCCGCATCATCTTCTTGGATAGGCATTCTTTTTGGATTTCCATAGATAGCTGCACTCGATAAGTTCAAAAACTTAGTATGTTTTGAATGATCATTCAGAGCAGTTAAAATACTGAATACTATCCTTGTATTCAATTCATAATCCCTATAAGGATTCTGAAAAGAAAAAGGCACTGAAGCCGAACCTGCACTATTGATAATATATGTGTATTGATTTTTGACAATGTCGAAATAAGCATCATGGTCATAATCTGTCAAAAGAAACTTCTTACCTAGAAGTTCATCCATTGGGCCTTCAGAAATATCGGCCCCATCAACCTCCCAACCTATTTGCTTGAAATACTTAACGGCATTGGCCCCAATAAATCCTGAACTGCCAGTTATCAATACTTTACTAATCATTTAGTTCTCAAAATTTACTGTTCCTATTTGACTCCTCCCTTGATGAAATAGGAAACCAGGTTACTAAAATAGATATGTTCATTTAAACATCAGACATAAATAGAGAAATATCCATGAAGTTTATATAATTTCGTGTAGAACACACATCATGGATAGTCAGAAAAATAAAACAATACTGTTACTTTACGCAAAAAACAGACATGAGGTTTTAAGTCCCAAAGGTGCTTTGGGCGGTTTTATAAGGTCTGTAGCAGAAAATTATCATCAGGCTGGCGCTAAGGTGTACATCAATCAAACTTTATATAGGCCGGATGTTCCCTTGAAAAAAAATTCCCCTGGACGTTCGAAATCTTCTCTTAAATCATTAATTTCTACAATAACGCCTAACTATTTCAAACGTTATCTAAAGGAAAGCGCCATATTTAAGGAGAATAGTTTCATTGTAGACGCTGTTAAATCTGCTATAAATGAGCCACTGGATGCCATTGTTGAATTCTATAGTTTTGGCTCTAATGCAGGTGCTCAGTTGAAATCTCATTTCAAAACAAAACTTATATGCGTGTACGATTCGCCAGCGATTGATGAATACACCTACCTCAACAATTGGAAGAAGCCAATTTTTAAGCAAAAAGTTGAGCTTCATGAAAAGGAGAACCTAACTAGTTCTGACAAAATTGTGTGTTATTCTGATACCGTGAAACAGTACATTCTAAAAAGGATTCCAAGCATTAATTCGAAGATTTTCATCATTCATGTGGTTATCAATACCTATTCCCTACAAAATGTAATGCCACGACAAGCGTTCGAAAACAAATTCCTCAACATTATTTTTGTAGGAAGTCACATGAAATGGCATAGAGTAGATTTATTGATTAGAGCATTTGCTCAAGTTTTTTACAGTGGGAATGAGCATCTTAGAATGACTTTGACTGGTGACGGAGAAACAACCCCTTCATCTAAAGCTCTTAGTAAAGAATTAAACATTGATGAGTATGTCGAATTCAAAGGTTTTGTTTCTGACCAAGAATTGGCTCATTTACTTTGTCATTCACACATAGGTGTAATGCCTGGTTCGAATTGGTATGGAGCCCCTGTTAAGATTATTGATTATGGCTTGAACGCCTTATCAGTTATTGCTCCTGATACTCCGACCATTAAAGACAGTTTTGAAGATCAGAAGAATATTGACTTGTTCACTCAGGATGATCTGGAAAGTCTGACGGCGGCACTAAGAAGACATGCTGAAGATCTTGAATTCCGCAACAAATTGGGTCAACAACTTCAATCAGATTTAAACAGCAAATACAGTGTGGAAAAGGAAAGACAATTCTGGAATGGATTGGCATTCTCTTAAATCTACAATGTAGCTAACGAGAAAGAGTATACCATATAGGAATTGGCTCATCAAGTTATTGATGTTCTAGATTCTATTTGGAATTAGCCACCTCTTAACCTTAACTGTCTCAATTTTCCTCCAACAAAATACTTTATCTCAGACCACTTGGGGCCTTCAGATAAATACCAATAATAAAGTGCATTTCTTGTATTTCCTTTATCTACTATTTCAAAAAAGGCGCTCCTCCATTCCACTTTGAGTATTTCATCTATAATCTTATTATCCTCTATGTAGGCTTTTTTAACGATGGCTTTTTTAAGCAATGACAGATGCTGATGTAATTTCTTAATTGAACTTTTATTAACCGGAACATCCCCGCCAAATCTGATGCCATGAAGGGCTATGATATCGTCATCATATGACATATCCAAATCAGCTAAAACCATTTGGTGAAATTTGGCCAGCCTTGCTACATGTGTAGCTTTATTCTGAACAGTAATATTTTGTCCTTCCATTCTATATCGCAAAAGAACTTCTTGCATATTATGATATCTATAAATGAGCCGTTTAGAATACCATAAATAGTAATCTTCCATATGTGGAAAGGAATTACTGTATACAAAACCTTTAGTATCTAACAAATTCTTCCGGAACATTATAGTGGGGTGTGCCATTACATTTCTAAACAGTAAATTCATAAGAATTCTGGCATGATCTTCAGGTAGGTTTACCCTCTGGTTTGGCAGGTTCCCAAACAACTCCATATTGGTACCAAGTACATCAATTTCTGGATGTGCTTTCAAATATTCGATTTGCCTTTCGAGTCTAGTTGGAATTGCAATATCATCCGCATCCATTCTGGCTATAAATGGTTCTTTACAATGTTTCAATCCAAGGTTTAAAGTATCTGTCACACCTGAGTTTTCACTTTTTTTGATGTACTCTATTCTCGAATCTTTAGCTTGATATGACCTGATAATTTGCTCAGACCGATCTTTAGAACCATCATTGATAAAGTAAATACGAAAATCGGAAAAGGTTTGTGTCAGCAAACTTTCTATAGTTTCAGACAAGTACTTTTCAGCATTATAAACTGGCACTATGATGCCTATCTCCGCCATACGAAATTATCTAATTAGTCTCCGTTTCAAACGATTTTTAAAACTGAAATTTTGCAAATAATTTTGCCACCATTTGCGATCTCCAATAAAATCATCTTGATCGAAATTGTCTCTAATAAACTCCAGTGCTCTCAGATCTTCTTTAGACTCCGGAAATCTATGCCATTTAATCATAAAATAAAGCGCCATTTTATTCAGTGTATCTGAATCTAGCATACGTATTTCTTGTCCAAAATTATACCCATCATACTTTTGGTAGCATATAGATAGTAAGTCGTTGACTTTTGAATTTGAAGTAGACTCTGCAACACTCATTAAAATATTGGCAATGTCTTTTCTGAAAATATGCTCATTGAGACTGGTTTTGGCATCTTTATGAAGTCTAAATCCAGACAAAATATCCTGAACAAACAGAACTTCATCAAGACCATATATTCCTAAAAACTTCAGCCAAATTTCGCAATCCATTGAATAGTGAAGTACTTCATTAACCCCTTTTATTTGATGAATAAACTCTGAAGCATAAAAAGTAGATTGCTGATTCACCACAGGGTCACACCAATGCATCAAAGGGTTAGAATGATTATGGTTAACATTAAAATCTTGATATTCACCATTCACAATATGCTTGAGCCCCCCTTTGACGCACCGTACTTCCTCCTTTTTAAATAACTCCCCTACCATTTTCAAGCTACCAGGCAAAAGAACGTCATCACTATTAATCCAGTTAAAGACATCCCCTGTCATTTGAGCAATACCTTTATTAATGGCATCACTTTGTCCGTTATCCTTTTCACTCACCCAATAATGAAGATGTCCAGCATATTTTTTTATAATTTCTAGGCTATTATCACTACTTCCTCCATCTATAATAATATACTCCAAATTAGAATAATTTTGAGACAGGATAGAATCAATGGTTTCTTCAAGAAACTCTCCCTGGTTATAGGAAGGTGTTACAATACTTATTTTTAGAGTACTGCTCATGTAATTAGTATGTGTAATCTTCAACAATTTTCATAAATTCCCTTCCAAAAGTGACAATTTTGGCGCTATATCCATTTCTTTGCTCTACATTGATCTCCCGTTTAGTCTTCTTCACTATTAGGCCTGCTAACTGTTGTTCATTATGTGGTTCAAACAAATCAGAATTACTTACTTCAGCTAATTGCTCCTGATGAATTCCAAGATTGGATGCAAAAATATGTTGTCCCATTGATTTTGCATCTTCTACTACAGTACTCCACCCCTCAAATAAAGAAGGTTGAATGACTGCCAATGATTCACTCATAAGTTTCAATTGATCTCTTCTATCTATGAAGCCAAGGAAACGAACATGATTTTTCAAATTATTTTCAGAGACAAACGACTTTAGTCCATGTGTATAGTCCTTATTTCTGTAATCTTCTTCTTTTCCTGAAAAAGCTATAAACGTATTTGGATGAGACTTCAAAGCAATTTGCAATGCCTTTAGGACTACAATGTGGTTTTTATGTGACCAAAATTGATTCGAAACAAAAAAGTAATTTTCCGGCAAGCCATACTGTTGTTTCAATTTATCGCCATCTAAAGAATCGAACTCAGGGTGTGTCACGGCAAATGGCAAAACACGAAAATCTGCTTTACAGTTTTCATGAAACTTCTTAAAGTCTTTCATTGATTGTTGGCTGCTAAATACAACTAAATCGTATTCACTAGCAATCTTTTGTCGACTAGCTCTTCTCGCCTCCAGTTCTCTTTCCGAAAAAAATTCTGGTAAAAATTCCTCTTGCAGATCAGGAATCCATACCAATTTATTCATTTTTTTTATCTCAAAATCGCCAATATACCTGGGATACATCAGGTCAAAAGAATGATCTAATTTCTTAGTTCCGGTTGATATGAGATTTTTTCCAGTAAGCATGCGCCATCCCTTGTTGATAATCCTTACTCCAATAGTACCGTAACGATTTTCCAGAACATCAGAATAGTGTGATAACTTAGGGTATCTGGTTTCCTTTTTTACTAATTCGAACTGCGATTTATTCGGGCAAATAACAGATACCAGAGGCTGGTCGTTTTCATCAAGATATTTGAGTGAATGGATGAGATTTAACACATAATAACTCCCCCCTATCCATTTATCATCGTATGCAAACGGTATCCCAATATGCTTAGATCTTTCCATTCCCATAAATCAATTTGTATACAAATTTAACAATAACTTTTATACTTCCTTGCGCTTTAATTCCGCGCTTGTACCTGATATCAACTGAGCTTTTTCAGAATATGGACCACTGCATCCACCTGTTCAGATCTTGCATATATTGAGGGATCATGTTCCTTGGGCCTAAAGTCTTGTTCCATAAGTTGATCCAGTATTGAATCCGCTTCATTATTCAAAACAAAAGCATTTGGAGAAGTATTTAAAAAATCGGACAAATCTCTTTGCGGTCCTGCACCACATAATATGACTTTACCTGAGAAAAGGTACTCTATCATTTTTGCACTAAAACCTGTATACCTACCCTCCCATACTGGAAGCAATAAACCATCTGCTATCTTTTGAAATTCACGGGCAGCAAAAGCAGTCACCTTTGGATAAATAACAGCCCCTTCAATTGATGGCTGATAAGTGGACAATCCAATAAAAATATGTTTTACTTTTCTTTGTCTGAGCACTCCCCAGTTAGATATGGTGTCGCATAGCAGACCTAGTTGCTGTCCCTTGTATAGCGCACCTGTATGGATGAAGCAAAAATATCCTTCCGTCTTGAATCTTTGAATCTCCGATTTAATGGTCATCTCCTGTTCATTCAAACTCCCCTTAATCTTAACCACCCCATTCAACACAAGTGATGACGGAATCTTAGATCTCAAAAATCTCATTGTAAAGTCTTTTACTCCAGGAGAAGCGAAGGTGAGATAATCCACTGAATCAAGACAGCGATTCAATACTTTGATTTTTTGTTTTAACAACCTCCCTGAATCCCGTTCAGTTATAAAAGCATCTCTAAAGTCAACAAGAACTTTCACTCCCAGATATTCTTTTAAATACTTAGCAAGTTTCAAAATTATTGGCGGACCATAGCTTAGAACAACTAGCTCGTAGTCCTTCCTCGATTTCTTGATTTCTTCTACACAACTATCAAAAAAATCATGATGATACACATCTACTTGACTCCAATTATATATCCCTTTTACCCCAGGTGGAAGTACTTTACTTATTTCGAGTTTTTTTGAACGTGAATTGAAGGAAAAAAAATGGCGTTTTCCATGATGTTTATTCTCAACATAATGGTGTTTGGACGGCTTACAACCTACCAATAAATCATTCGTATTGTGGTCTTCTTCATTGTACGATCTTGTGTAAAGGTCATACTGGGCTGACTCTTTCTCCAAGGCTTCAAACCAAATATTCATGCGCTTTACAGGCACTAAATTAAGGGGAGGAGCGTACATTGTAATGAATAAAATCTTCATAAATCTTCCAAAGCAAAGCTAACTTTTATTTCGCTCCAAAAAGAAATTCAAACTACAACACAATTTTCAAATTCAGTTTTGCAACAGTGATTTTCTCAAACGTTTGGTCAATCAAACACAACTTTTAATCATCCAATTTTATCGATCGGACATTTTGAGTAAATCTTCTACATATACCATTTTGAAATACACTTAATATGACATACATTTGTTTATAACACCCACTCAAAAAGGACTTATGATGAAAAATATACTTACTCTCGCTGCTATTTTCTATTCTTTTCTGACCTTTTCAGGAACTTTTACAAGTCATACATCAGGAAGCTTCAATGATGGAGTAGCGGCTTGGACTATTGTAGGAGATGCTGACGGCATTCCTGACGCAGATGATGATGTCATTATTTCAGCTGGTACAACCATGAATTGGGGGCCAGTGGGAACCATTCATACGTACATCAGAAACTTAACTATAAACGTTGGCGGGGTTCTTCAAGGTCCGAATAGCACCTCAAGACAATTGCACATTCATGGAGACTACCTGAACAATGGCACTGAGACTAGTAGGGGCATCTACGTATTTGAATCTGGAACTGGAACGACCATTTCTGGTAGTGGAACTTTTGCCGATTTTGCCATGTGGGTTTGGACTGCAAGCAGAACCATAGCATCAGATGTAACCAAATCAAATTATTATTATGCCAGACTTTGGTATGGTGCTCAGGTAACCAATCAGGGTAATGTTACATTCCAAAGAGAAGTTGTAGGTGCTGACCCTACTGTCGCTTTAATCAATGAGGGCACTATGACGATTGGTAGAGATCAGGTGATGTTGACTGGAACTTTTGATGCCTCTGCCGTGGGCAATACAGTGATTATTGACTGGAATTCGGGAATTTTCTCTCAAAACTTACCAACTCCGCAAAATGGTGAATATTATAACTTACAAGTTGGAAATAGTAATAATATTGACATTGTTTCAACTGGAAATATCACTGTACTTAACGACTTAACGATGACATCCAATTCGGACTGGAATTTATCTACATTTTCTTTGAGTATTGGAGGTAACTGGGTAAACAATGGATCTGGAACTAACTTTACCAACGGAACTTCATTGAATTTCACTGGTAGTGGGGCTCAATCCATAACACGTCCTAACAACTCTTACGAGACCATCCCATGTGATATGACTGTAGGATCTAATTCCGTACTTACAACAAATAAACCTCTGGATATCAATGGTGATATAACTATCAGTGGATCGCTGGATGTCTCTGCTTCCAACCACGAAATATTACTGGCTGGTAATTGGACAAATAATGGGACTTTTGTTCCAAGAAATGGTATTGTAGATATCGAAGGTGGTGGAGCTGCCACAATGGATGGTTCAGGAACTACTAGCTTCAATATCCTCCGAGTGTCTAACGGAACTAGTTTAAGCATTAACTCAGGATCCTACGAGATCGAACTTAATCTCTTTATTCGTGGAAATAGCTCAATGAATACTAACAACAATGGCTTCACGATATTATCGACCCCTGCACAAACAGCAAATATTGCCAATCTATGCTCTGGTTGCAGTATCTCAGGTAATGTAACCATGCAGAAAGTAATTGGCGCAGGAAATGCTAATTACAGAGATTTGACTTCTCCTGTGATGGGAGCAACTGTATCTCAATGGACAGATGATTTTTTAATTAGCGGTACTAGCATGCCTGCAGGATGTGCTTTTGGAGGAAGTTGCTTTGCATCTGTTAAGAAATATGACATCAGTTCTCAGTCTTATGTTGATGTAAACGATCCGTCCGAACCGCTTACTTCAACACTGGGATTCGAGTGCTTTATGGGTGATGATTTAAGCACCTTTAGCGGAACTACTATAGATGTTACCGGTACAGTTCGTCCATCATCAAACGTTCAATTTGCCATGGGTGTTGGAAACTACAACTTATTAGGTAATCCTTACTGCTCTGCAATTGATTGGGATTTATTATCTCGTGGAAATAAGGTGGGGAATTACTACTACATTTTCGATAGTAGTACCGGGAATTATGAGTACTATGACGGAAATTCAGGGACTTCTTCAGGAAGTGTCACTAACGATGGAAGGATTTCTGCCATGCAAGGATTCTGGTGCGAAACTGCTGCAGGATCATCAATTCAAAGAAGTTTGTTCTTCATACAAGCAGCCAAGCTTAACAGCAATGTTACCCTGAAAAAAATACAGATAACTGACAACCTTCTTTCCATTAAAGTGTCTAATGACATAGAGAAACTCTCCTGTAAGTCTACTATTAAATTTATTGCTGAGGCATTGCCAGAAAAAGATAGTTTGGATATTGTTAAGTTCAACGGTCCTAAAAGACCAATAATTGACAAATCTCCTAAGATTTATTTTGCTGATGATCATCAGTATAGAATGATGGCTACCAACCAGTTTGAAAATATCACTGAAGAGTTTGATATAGATTTCTATTCTGAAGTTGGTGGGAGCTTTACAATTAGTGCAGAAAACCTAATTAACTTCAATACTTTCAGATGTGTTACCATAGTTGATATGGCCACAGGAGTGAATCATAACCTTAAGGCTTCAGATTATCACTTCTATCATACTGGAAGCATGAAATCTACTGATCGTTTCAAATTGATTGTTTCTAATGAAAGTTTCTGTGACATTGAAAATGCTGATAACAAAGTTGTAAGCACTATTGATTTCTCAGTTAACAGAACAGGACCTAATCAGCTTAGAGTTGATATGATTAGCGATCTTAATACGACTGAAAACGGAACAACAACTGTTCAAATTCACGATATGCTAGGTCGCGTAGTCTACACTGGGCAGCAAATTGATCCTTCTCAAGTAATTTCTTTGAGCCTGGAATCGGGTACTTATATTGTTAGCCTGTCTAATTCAGTGAACAGAACTAGTAGAAAGATCGTTATTCAATAGGATTCAATGTTTATTAAGCTGGGATTGATACAGTGTTTAATTATTCTGTCTGCCCCTATATTTGGACAGTTATACGTAAAGGGCAACACTAACCTTGTTGTTCCTTCAAACTCTAGCATCAATATCCGGTCTGTATCCGACAGTATTTATGTTGAAACTGGTTCATCGGTTAACAATAATGGCGTGATACACCTTGAAGAACATGGAATGATAAATGATCATGAGTCTCCCCTCTACGGAAATGGATTTGAAGAGAGCTATAAACTAATGTTTTCCAACCCTGGTAGTTTTGACCATGGCGGTTTAGGCTTCATCACCAACGGCGTTCCCTCAACTGATAGTATTATAGTACAACGTTATCATAACTCAATGATTGTAAAAGGTATGACCAGTATCAATAGGTCATACACTGTTTTTAGCCAAATTAATATGTCTACATCCCAACAAGTGAGTATCAAGTATCATCCTTCTGAACTTAACGGGATATTGGAAAATGACTTGTCTCTTGCACATGAGAGTGAAGTAAGCCATTGGCGTTTCTATAATCCTGGTGTCAATACATGGTCTCAAACAACATTTTTTGCTGGAGTAGACTCTTTGAATGGGGTCTATACTTTGGTAGATTCTTCTGGGTGGACTTCAGTGGCTCCTGACAACATTTCGAATGTCACAATCTATCCTACAATACTACATGCAGGAGATGTGATTAATTTCATCTTTCCAACAGATCCTGACATACACCTGAATCTTTTATCTTCATCAGGCAGCCTGATTGTGAGTGATCATGCACAAGAAACCTATTATCAGATGACTCTTCCTGATAATTTAACCAAGGGAATGTATACTCTAGTATGCAGAAGTAAAGAAACTGCATTTATCAAACGAATTGTTATTAATTGAAAACTCTATTTATCATACTGCTTTTAACTGGCTTTAATTGCAAATCTCAATTAGAAGTCAACGATACCTTGATTCTGACTGGTCAATCCAATTCCAGCAGAATTTTGGATGGTTTAAGCTCGTCAGATGCCATTGATGCTGCTGTTGACGCCAAGTCCATTGTCGAATCAAGATTGATTTATGCCAATGTATCAAACTCTTCAGCCAATCAAATAGATTTGACTTTAACTCCAACAATTTCTCAATACAGTATAGGATTAAGAATTAATTTCTTCTCTCCAATTACAGCCAACGACAGTGTTTTAATATCTATAGACGGTTTAAATCATGTGGCATTGCTTCACAATGATGGCCGTTCGATTGATAGTTTAGAAATTGTAAGCGGAATGGTTGTCTCAGCTATTTATGACGGAACCAATTTCCTTGTATTAAGTCAAACTGCTAAATTGTGCCCAACAGGTTTCCTATCGGTGAATGATTATTTCTGCATTGAACAAGATGAGAATTCTGTAGCCACTTTTTGGGATGCCAATGTAGATTGTGGTGATCGAAATGCAAGGTTATGCTCATGGTCTGAGTGGTATCTGGCATGCGTAAAATTGGGCGGCAATCTTACCAATATGACCAACAATCAGGAATATGTTGACTCTTCTCAAAACTATAGCAACAGCATAAGCTCAAGCTGTTGGGCGAAACAAGTTGGCGATGGAGGCTGTCAGGAAAATGAAAGAAGTGACCCCTATAACTTAAGAAGTTACAGATGCTGTATTAACAAATGAAAAAGGTCCTAACCATACTATTATTATGCCTTGTTCAATCAGGAATTGCTCAGCTTACCGTTGACAAAAAAGTTGTGTTTGTTAATCAAGATTCCACAAAACGTCAAGTTCTTAATCACGGAGAAGCCACGCAACTTTCGAATTCAGTCAATGTTAAAGACGTGCTCATTAACAGATTAAAGACCGCTGCATCTGTCTCCTATTCGAACAACATTATTTCCATCAGTACCCCCATAGCCCTATCCTCAAACATCATTGGGCTTGAGCTTAGTTTTGTGTCCGACTTCTCATGCCAGGACAGCGCTCAATTAAGTTTAAACGGTCTCCCAGCCGCTTACATTACAAAAGACTATATTGTTCCTATTGACTCTGCCCACATTGACTCTGGCTGTGTAGTAACGTTCGTATATGATGGCACCTATTTTCAGATAACCAATCAACTAAAAAAGTGCCCCAGTGGATTCGTGGCGGTCGACAATAATTATTGCATTGAAAGAGATGAGAGAAATGCAGATTTCATATGGAACGCCATTGAGACATGCGATTCTTTGGGTGGAAATATATGCAGTATGGCAGAATGGTTTTATGCTTGCGAAAATGCAAATTTAGGACTGCTAAATATGACCAATAATTGGGAGTGGATTGATCATGGTAATGATCATGGCACAGGAGGTTCAGTCATGGGAGGCTTTAATGGCTGTCAATACTGTAAGAGTACAAACGTTAACGTAATGCAGAACGGTTCGTCCAATTTTTATAGATGCTGTTTTTATAGATAGGTGCATGAAGGTTTTGTTAATTATATCGTTTTTCATTCTTGGCTTTAACCTTAGCTCATATGCTCAAGTTGAAATAGACACTAGCATAACGCTTATTGGAACCAATGCAGGCGACAGAGAAATCACAAATCTAGGAACTGCATATGATAGCTCTAACATAACCTCAGTTGGTTTAAGTCAGTCAAATTCCCTTAACTATCTTTCCATTAATTCTGTTAGTTCAGACAGTCTAACTGCCATTACTGTTGTCCCTCTAAATACTTATATGGAGGGGGCTCGGTTTGATATCCGAATTGATTCTTCCAACGACAGTTCTGTATACCTTAATATTAATAACCTTGGATATAAAGAAATCAAAAAATTTGGTCATGAATCTCTGAGTTCCAATGATCTTGTTCAGGGATTGATGCTATCGGTAGTTTACGACGGAGAATACTTTCAAGTAATAAGCTCGCTGAATAAAGGCTGCCCAAATGGTTTCGTTCAAGTTCACAAACATCTATGTATTGAAATCAGTGAAAACACTGGTGCAAACTATTGGACCGCAGCCTATAACTGCAAGCAAAAGGGGGCTAAATTATGCTCATGGGGAGAATGGTACTATGCCTGTCAAAAAAGCAGTCTGGGACTTATTGGAATGACTAATAATAACGAATGGCTCAACCAACCTATTAACAACCCTAGCCAAATTTTAATACAAGGCGCAGGAGGCTGTAAGAATGGATCAATAGGTGTTGCTGATACTCAAGTTCTAACTTACAGATGCTGTTTAAGAAAGTAATCTTCTCTCTGATCATCTGTTCATGTTCCCTGTTTTGTCATTCACAACAAGAACTTGTTAACCACTCAAATGTAGATGAAGACAGTTTATTTCTAATCGCCTATCGCACCGTTTACCAAGATACTTTGGGCATCTATTCTCTTCAAAAAGATAGCAACACCTTAATTGATAAAACAACTCCTCTGGGATTCTATTCCATACATGGCAATGGTTGGAAATCGGCTGATTTTATTCTTAGTCCGAGTGAAAATGCGCATATATCAATAGAAAACAACGGGCAACTAAAGATCACTAATTCCCGAGAAAATGAGCTACACAATAAACTTCAGGCAGATTTAGGCGCGTTGAATACCAGATTATCCAATATTGAATTACTGAGATCCAATACAATCGACTCCATGACCCTAATTAAGTACCATGGAATAATTGATGAATTGGAGCGAGAGAAAAAGAGGTATATCGACTCAGTGTACGAACAAAATAAGGATTCTTTCAGCGCCTATACCAGCCAAGTTTATTTAACAAAAGTATCTGAGAGTACTGTAAAGACCAATCTGGATTTTTCTCCATTTAATGAAGCTGTACTCAAGTCAACCATTGTTCCTCATGTGATCATGAATTATTTAAAAAACCATACGAACTACAATGAAACCGGGTTCAAAAAAACGGTTGATCATTTAATCACATCCTCTTCGCATCCACAAATTAAAGAATTTACTCTAGGTTATCTTCTGAAACTATTTAATGAGGTTGGCCCCAAAATAGTATACGATTATCTTGTCGAAAAACATGTCCTCGATGGATATTGCTCAGACAATTCTTTGGTAGATGAGACCGTTTACCAATCTTACTTAAATGTTCAAATTGGGGCGAAAATTGAAAACTTCAGGATAAATGATGTCGATCTGGAAACTATTGCTTCCAATGAAGAGCATATAATACTATTCTTTTGGTCGTCCCACTGTGGTCATTGTGAGGCAATACTCCCCAACCTAATGGCAGAATACTCGAATTTAAAAGCAGCAGGATATGAAGTTCTGAGCATCTCCTTAGATGATTCAATCGAGACACATCAAACCCTTAGTTCAAAATTTCCGTGGATTTCAAGTTGCGATGGACAATCTTGGGGTGGAGAAATACCTAGTTACTTACACATAAACAGAACACCCTCTTTTGTAATTGTGGATCAGCAATTGAAGATTGTTGCAAAACCTGGTAGGGTAAACGAACTTTTTGATTTTGTGAAGAACAGGGAACATTGACCCCAATCACAGTTTAATTAGATGATTCCCCTCTCTCCAGTTTTAGTATCGACAATTGGTAGGCCTTGAATAATCTTTAACCTGTCTTTTCCTCTTGCATAAGTGAGCTGACCGTTTTCATCTCTTGATTCTGAAAACTTAGATTCTACATATCCTTCTGCGGCTGTATACTTTTTGAGTCTATCAGACTTATCCTTGCGGACAAAATAGGCGT
Source organism: Parvicellaceae bacterium (assembly GCA_965230535.1). Lineage (GTDB taxonomy): Bacteria > Bacteroidota > Bacteroidia > Flavobacteriales_D > JAUILH01 > JAUILH01. Next base: position 883,138 of record OZ246010.1, read on the forward strand.
TATTACCAGCATCATTGCATCCCACAAAATCATACCCTTTCTCTTCTGCCAAATCACATAACGCTGGAACCGACACGCCATAGTACAAGTTACTATGATGCGCATTCCCTCTGAAAAAATCTGCCTGATACGGAATTGTCCAATGATTATCGGGGCCAAAGACACTATTGTACTCTACAATCACTATAATCGGATTGATGACATTGACCTCTTTCCAAATCCAATAATCATTACCGTCAATATCAATATGAAGAATTCCTACCTCCTTACCAAAGCCTCTATCTTCAATTAGACCATTAATATTCTCTTTAGTAATAAAAACATCCCTGGCTACAAGGTCACGTTGCCAATAATAATTCTGGCGTCTAACATGCTCCATGTTTTTTGTGGAGCCATCCATGATTAAGCCGCTCCAATTGTTATTCTCTAATAAAAACCTGGAATTTGCCTCTTCAAAAGTCTCCACTCCAAACTCAATAAAGGTTTTATTCGGAAGGTCAACTTTGTTAATCAAGTATTGGATAATGCCATCATCTCCCCATTGAGAGTGCACTTGAAATTCTGTTTCAATAAGATCCACTTTATCCGGAAGCTGTGCAACTTTATGCGCCATTTGCCGTCCAAGTAACAGTCGATTTGCACAGACTATTTTCTCAATTCGTCTTAATTCCTTCTCATTTGAACTCACTGTTGTCCTTCTTATCATAACCGTAATTTCGAATATTGTTTGGCTAGGTAAAGTTATTCATTTATGCTGTTATCCTTTTAAATTGATCCAATTAATTGGTGCCGTCATAATTCACCTTAATGTTGATACTCCTATTAAAACCATTATTTTTACAGCTTGATGACTACAGTGCTTGCATTGAAACTTGAAGAGATTCCCTGGAACAGTTATGCTTCAGAAAGTTAACTTGACACTACTCAAAGCTCGATAAAACGGAATATTGTAGTCTAAAAACAGTAAGGATTTATGCTTTTTAACTCTATTGACTTTGCCATTTTCCTTCCAATAGTATTTATCCTCTATTGGTTTGTTGCAAGCAAAAGGCTGAGGCTTCAAAATGCGTTAATAGTAGCAGCAAGTTACTTATTCTATGGATGGTGGGATTGGCGCTTTTTGTCCTTAATTCTGTTCAGCACAATTGTAGATTATTGGGTAGGACGTGGGTTAAAGACCGAAGAAAAACAATCCAAACGGAAACTACTACTCTGGACAAGTATTCTGGTTAATCTGGGGTTCTTAGGATTTTTTAAATACTATAATTTCTTTCTGGACAATTTCATCAAGGCATTTTCTTTTTTTGGTTCAGAAATCCACGCGGACTCATTGAGCATCATTCTACCTGTTGGCATCAGTTTTTATACATTTCAAACTTTAAGTTACTCTATAGATGTGTACAAACGTAAGTTAGAACCAACGAACGATTTCATTGCGTTTTCGGCATTCGTAAGTTTCTTTCCTCAGTTAGTGGCAGGACCAATTGAAAGAGCGACTCACCTACTCCCCCAGTTTTATAAGAAAAGAACTTTTAATTATAGCCTGGCAGTAGATGGTATGCGTCAAATACTATGGGGACTATTTAAAAAGGTGGTAATCGCAGATAATTGTGCCGAGTATGCCAACGAGATTTTCAATAATTCGGCGGACCTATCAGGGAGTACTTTAGCACTTGGGGCTTTGTTCTTTACTTTTCAGATTTATGGCGATTTTTCAGGGTATTCAGACATTGCTATAGGGACCTCACGCCTATTTGGCTTTGATTTAATGCGAAATTTCAACTTCCCTTACTTCTCCAGAGATATTGCTGAGTTCTGGAGACGTTGGCATATCTCTTTGTCAACCTGGTTCAGAGACTACCTGTATATACCATTGGGAGGAAGTCGTGGCGGTATGTGGATGAAAGTAAGAAATACCTTCATCATTTTCATTGTGAGTGGATTCTGGCATGGGGCGAATTGGACATTCATTGTTTGGGGGGCTTTGAATGCTGTATACTTTCTCCCTCTTCTACTGACCAACAACAATAGAAACAATCTTGAAACTGTAGCGAAAGGTCGACTATTACCTAATTTGAGAGAGCTTTTCTTCATGTTATTGACCTTTGGATTGACAGTATTTGCTTGGATATTCTTTAGAGCAGAAAACTTAGATCATGCCCTCCAATATATCTTGAACATGTTTAAAAGTCCAGGTTCATTTTTACTATTAGGCGTTTATATGAAATACCTCACCATCATCATACTCATTGCAACATTCATGATTATTGAATGGTTAGGTAGAGACTCACAATTTGCTATTGCCCAACTAGGCCTGAAGTGGAAGCGTCCAATGAGGTTTTTATTCTACTATGCAATCATCGCTGCAATATTTTGGTTTGGTGGCAAGGAACAACAATTTATTTATTTCCAATTTTAATGCAAATGAGAACATTTCTACTTAAAATACTCGTTTTTTCTCTTGGTGCGGTTGCATTGATAGTTGTTCCGGTGATCATTCTCAGTTCTTACGACAATCTGGATAAAGGGGCTTCAGATAATCACAACATCATTTCATTACAAACAAAATCTCAGTTTGACAGCTTAGACATACTTTTCGTGGGTAACTCCTATTGCTATTCTTCCATTAACACTCCATATTTGGATTCTATTGGCATTTCTGCATTTAATCTTGGAATAGCGACTGCAGGTGTTCAGTTTTACGATCTGGTACTCAACGACTATTTTAACAATACAACTGTCCCACCTAAGAAAGTTTTGCTCCTTGTATCCCCAATGACTTTTTCCAGCAAGGCAGACAACTTTAATGCCTATCCTATTCATCGTTATCTTGAGGATGACATGTCTAATTTTGAGCTCATCATCAAATTCAATAGATATGATGAACTGACTTCAATGTACAGAAAGTCATTGAAAAAAGGGGTTTCTAATCTCAGGGGACAAAAAACTCAAGGCAAACAAACTGAGCAGCCTAACAACAGGGGATATTTTATCAGTTATGAAGTGGTGAATGATCAAGTCATTTCTGAAGCTCACGATCTATATCTTCCATTCAAAGAAGAGGAATTTAACGTCTCCAAGGTAGATGACCTTCTTGATATTGCTTCAGATATTGAAAAACGTGGTTCTGAAGTAGTGTTTTTCGAATTACCTACCCATATCCTCAGCAATTATTTTAGCCAAGATTATCTTTCCGACTACAAAAGACAGCTCAAACGTTTAAATGATGGGCATGCCTTTGTTTCCATAGATAAATCCCTCTTTTCTTCGGAACACTATCGAAATATTGACCACATGAATAGCTATGGTGCTGATATCGCAACCAAAGAAATGGTGAAACTTCTGAATCTAGATTAGCTTAATATCGAGATTTTGCCTGCTGATGGTACTATCCAGGACCTCCATATAGCAAGCTGATTTCAACAAGTTATTACAGGTTAGCCCCCTTTGCCAAAGTCTCTTGATGATTCAATAGTCCATCTAAACAAACTGAAGACTCATAGACTCTTTCACCAAGAAGAGCAAATGTGGATACCAAAAAAAATTAGTAAGCTTGTTTACCGTGTATTACAGATCCTATTTAGTTATGGACAGTCTTCTAGCTACATACCGCACTATTCTTATTGGCAATTTGATCATTTTTTTTGCCCAAATCTTAAGATTATAGACCATTAATTTTCGTCTGATTTTGCCTTCATCCTCTGTATTAATATGAAAAATTGCTTCACATGAAGAGTATACCTCATCCAAAATAGTGGGCTTGGTATTTTGAAGATCAAACTTAAAGAGATTGTCTAACCTACTTTCATAAACATATTCTCCCCCCGGAATATTTCTATCTCCATTATTAACTTTAGTAGCATTAGGTCCAAAGTAAAAGAATGGTATTCCTGCTGCGACGGAGTAAAAAGTATAGGAACCAATTTCATTGCTACAGGTATATTCACCACTGGCAAGAATATTATACATTTTATCTCCGAATAAAGGATCTTCCATATGCCCGGCAGAAACAACCTTAAATCCGTGCTTTAAATATGGCATATGCATTCCATTAATAATATCTTTCCAATACAGACAGATTCTAATTTCGCCAAAATAATCTGGAAGATTATTCAATTCTTTGATAAAGTCTTCCGATTTGAAAGTTGCATCAACCCAGTGAGTGGAATGTCCTGGGAATACAACAACACTACCATCTGTTGCCCGTGACTTTAATTTACTAAATAATTCTATTGACGGGTTTCGTGAAAGATAAACTTGTTTCCCTTTCTCATTAATTTTCACTTTATGATCTCCTCTAAAAACAACAAGTGGCTTTTTAGATTCAAGATGGTAGGGCAATACTTCATCATGTTGAAATACGGCATGGTCTAATCTAAAGTTATTTGTTTGAAACCAAGACGGCAGTCCCAACATTTTTAAAAGAAGCTTATCAGTACCATAGAACTTATTGAAATCACACTGAAATTTTTCTTCAAAATGTTGAACTCTTTTTAGATAGTCTGTAACGTTATCGAGTGTTATTTCTTCTTGACTGAAACTAGGCACGAATTTTTCCATGATCTCCTATACTATATATTTCCAGGTCATTATAACCGCTAAAACCTCCAATCAATTCACTTTTAAAAAATTTGCGATCCGACAAGTTCATTTTTAACTCTAAACAAACCATGTAAATTTACTTGAAACATCACTAATGTATTCCTGAATAATATAACTAGCGATCGTTAGTTATTCTGTTATACAATCTAACTGCAGAGGTGTACCCATTTCAAAGTCAGATACAAACACCTGACCTATCACCTCATAATAATGTTTTGGATGAAGACCAACCCCAGGCCTCACAGATCTAATATTATCTTTTGTTAATACATCACCTTTTTTAACATCAGCAGAAATGAAGAGTGATCTAGAAAAATGACGACTGCTTTTTTTCTTATCGGTCATCTCATAATCCACCTTACCCATCATTTTTTCAGTTAATCGAACAGCATCAACCATTTGTTTAAATTCTTTTTCATCTAAAGAAAAGTGTGCATCTGGTCCACCTATTGATTTGTCCAAAATAAAATGTTTCTCGATCACAGTTGCTCCCAGGGCCACAGCTGCGGCAGGAGCCTCAGTTCCAAGAGTATGATCAGACAGCCCTGACTTCACACCAAATCGTGACATAATATCGGGAATTGTAACAAGATTAGCATCTTCTAAACTGGCTGGATATGCTGAAGTACATTTTAATATTGTTACATCTTTATTTCCTGCCTTATGACATGTTTCTATAGCCAATTCAATGTCAGACACATCAGCTATTCCTGTTGAAATTATTATCGGCTTTCCTTTACTTGCAACATATTCGATTAACGGAATATCAGTAATTTCAAATGAAGCAATCTTATATATGGGGCAATTTAATTTCTCCAATAAATCAACCGCTGTAAAATCAAAGGGTGATGAAAAGCAAATTAACCCTTCATCCTTGGCAACTTTGAATAATTCTTCATGCCATTCCCAAGGCGTAAAAGCTTGTTTATAAAGATCATGAAGATAAAGTCCATCCCAATGTGTATTATGATTCATTAGAAATAAATCATTCTTTACATCTAGAGTTATAGTATCAGCCGTGTAAGTCTGAATTTTAATTGCATCTGCTCCAGCTCTTTTGGCCGCTTTTATTGTTTCGATCGCAATATTTATATCCCCACCGTGGTTTGCAGATAACTCAGCTATTATAAATGTATTATTTTTCATTTCTTTCTTCCAAACTATTAATAACACCTTCTATTTCTGACAAATTACTCACCTTAAAATCAGCAGTGTATTCTTTTGATAAAAAAACATCTTTAAACATACCTTGATTTATTCTTATCGTATTAATCCCTATTTTTTTTATGTTTACGAAATCCTTATTTGGATTATCCCCAACATAAATCATATCATTAAAAGACGTTTTTTCCCATGTTCTGATTAACTCAAAGCAGTATGTAGAAGGTTTTGATTTTGACACACCGTAATTATGAGTTGGCATTCCTTTTTTTACGTAATCATTAATCTTCAAGGCTTTTAATTTATTTCTTTGTACAACCTTATTCCCATCTGTTACAACATATAAAGTATTCAACTTTGATAGTTTTTTCAAAACATCAACACTTTCAGAAGGCAACTCAATATCAGGAAAATGAGTACGATAAATAGATAAGCATTTTTTTACCTTTTTTTTTGTTTTAATCCCATATTGATCAAGAACTAAGTTAAACACTTGACCTCTTCCATGCACTTTGAGTAAATCTAGCATCTTCTCAAAAATTATCTTTTCATGCTCCTTTACTTCAGATGAAATAAATGCAGATACAGCTTTAAAGCCACTCTTTACAAAGGTAATTTCAGAATACAAAGTATCATCCAAGTCAAATATTACAACCATTAATCAATTACAATATATGAGATTAACGGATTAAGCGTAGATCTTTGAATAGCATACCTCCCTAGACCATATGTTTCCATTAAGGCTATAGTTTCCCCAGGGAACTTAGAATAATTTAATTCATCAAACACAATTATACTCCCTTTTGTTAATCTATCTTTTATAGCAAGTAGACAATTTTTAGTCGGCTCATAAATATCAAAATCGAAATAGGCCAGTGCAATTATTGTATGTGGGTTTTCATCAAGATACTGAACGATTTTTTTTGAAGCATCTCCAACAACTAATTCATGTTTTTTTAAATGAGAAATTGGAGATTCTTTTTCATGATAATCTAACACCCCACATAAATACTCTAAGTAATTCTCTGTAACTGCATAATCATTCACTTTTACCGAATCACCATCTTTTGCGTCTACGGAAGGAAAACCTTCAAAGGTGTCAAAGCCAATTATTTTACGGTTGTAATTGTACGGCTCATATATCCCTCTCAAGTTACTAAAAAGGGACATGTTTTGACCCCATCTCACACCGAATTCCATTACAACTCCATGAACAGGTACGATTTTCTGATATATTTCATTCATGAATAGTAACCTAGACAAATTTTGTCTTGTTAAATAAACTCCTAGGTTTTGTAAAATTTCTGTATCAGGAATGGGCGTTGCCTTAAGTTTATGAACAAAGTTTTCTCTAATTTCTATCTCTTCAGCTTTTGCATTAGAGAGTACATTTATTTTTCTCATAACTTAAATAATTTATGTGTTTTCCAAAAAACGAAATTGGTGAATTAAATTTCATCAATTTTCAAAATTTAAATCTCATTTTCCCTACTTCAAACTTAGCCATTAAAATCTATTTAGTAATAATATTTAACGACTTTTAAAGGCAGGTATTCGCCTTAAATATTGTTATATAACAATATTCCAATCTTAGTTTACAAAACATTTTGTGTCAACATATTTAACTTGGGTCACATCCTTTTCCGATTGAATAAAGGGATAATCACTCAAGTCAACATTTGACGCCTCTAAGTATGCCCAGTAAAAACTGTCCAGCCCTTTGTATATTGACAATGAGGACGCTCCGCCAAACCTTGCGTTACATTCAATAACATGTATGTCATTGTTAACAACAATTGCTTGAAGAATTATATGTCCTGACAAATTCAATCCTTCTATTATTTTCGTAAACCTTTGTTCCAATTCTTTGTTATGTAAAGATGTAGTAACCTGAGACTCACCATTTACAATTTTGACTCTTTTTCTAATTACTGTTCCTTTTACCGTATTGTTCTTATCAACATAAGCATCCACACTAAATTCTTCTCCATCTATAAATGGTTGGAAGATTGGAGATTCTAAGGTCTTAGCATGCTCAATAGCTGATTTTTCATCCAAGTTAATTCCAATAGACAGTGAACCTGCTCCATATCTTTCTTTCACAACAAAATAATCACATGATTTTAATTGTTTAATATCGGAATTTGCTTCAATAATTTCTGGTATTTTATTTTTGTTATCTGAATAAAACAATAATTTATCAATACAGTTTTTAATTGACTTTTCGTCAGATATCATAACGTGAATTCCATTATTACTGAAAAACTCTTTATTCTCCGAGAAAAAAAGTAATTCGCCATCACGTGATGGAATAACCAATTTTATATTGTTATTAACACAATAGTCAGCAAACTGTTTTGGCCCGATATCATTAATCCTTGGCATTTCCCAAAACTCATCTACAAAAAAACGACTAATGCAATCAGCATCTAAATCTCCGCCATAAATCTTAATAGTTGCATTAATCTTTTTGGTGGCATTTCTTACATCTTTAACCAATGCCGTTTTACTTGCGACACTAGTAATTAAAACGTTTCCAACTTTATCTTCTTGATTTATTTTTTTGTTTTTTTCAAAATCTATTAAAACAGGAATCGTCTCTTCAAGGAATTTTTCCGGCTCCCAATTTATTACGCTTTTAAGTTTTGTAATATCAGCTTCTGATGACTCAATCAATTCATCAGACTCAATATACTTAGCTTTTAAATTGGGGAAATATTTTTTTAACACACTTACAATGTCTCCTACTTTTCTTGATCTTCCTGTGCCCAAATTAATTATTCCAGCATAATCAACATTAGCCAATTTCATCAATCCTTTAGCCGTGTCCTCTCCATACATATAATCAAAAAAACCACCTTGGTTATATACAGTGATTTCTTTATCCTCCAGCAAATCTCTAATCCACCTAGATATAACATCTCTTGAGTTTATGCCGTACCCTCTATATATTCTTGCAGAAACTGATGTAAATTTATCTGATTTAAACTTTGATAAAAAATCTAATTCTATCTCATGCGCCAACTTAGCTAACCCCGTTAAATTTCGAGGGTTTATTGGGTCAGTTTCTTTAAGCTTATATGGTTTTTCTCTTGCCTCTTTAAATTGATATAAAGATTTATCGTAAATCAAATAACTTGACGCATTAACAACCCTTTTTAGACCATCAACATTTCTCATTAATGTCATTAAGTGATTGCTAAGTCTAATGTTATGCCAAAAGTTTTCTTCCCAATGCTCATAAGTTTCAGCACTTCTTTCAAAAGAAGCTGCCAAATGAATAAAAACTTCAGGATTAAACAGATTTATTTCTTCCTGTGTTAAATAATTTAGATCACCTTGCCGATATAGTACATTTTTAGGGAATTGAGCAGGAACAGGTTCTAAATCACCACACATTACAATAGCTCCTTGCTCTAATAATAATGGTACTAATTGTGAACCAATAACCCCAGCAGCTCCACTGACAAATACTCTTTTATTCTTCATTCTAAATTATTTATTTTTAATTGAAAAAAAACTTGAAAATGACCGTCCTAAGCCTACATCAATTAATGACGCATAGTATTTCACTATTTTTGAGACTGGCTGTTCTTTGTGTAACAAATTCTCTATTTCTACTTTTTGAAAATAACATGACTTCCCAACCTCCTTATTCATAACGTAGTTTGTGTTAGAATTCAATAAATTAATATCAATCGGATGGTCTCCTATGGACATAAACTCTTCAAAATTTAATGTTTTGAGTAATTTACATAGTGAATTTCTAGTGAAATATGAGATATGATCGGGTGGTGCGAACCAATACTCTTTATCCACTTTACCTGTTTGCATTAAATAGTTTTGTAACATAGAGAAATCATTAGGAACATTAATGATCAATAGTCCATTTTCGTTAAGAACCTCTTTAATTTTTTCTACAATTTCAATCGGATCAGTAACATGCTCATAAACATGATCTAATAGTACAACATCATATTTTTTATTCTCATTTATCAAAAGATCAATATTTTCCATCACATCTCCTTTTATAAAATATTCGACATACTGAGAATTGAACTTTTTTATACCAAAATCAGAAAAATCAAGACCTGTGATCTCCCAACCCAATTTTTTAAAATAATTTACAGCCCAGCCTTCTCCACATCCAACATCAATTATACTTTTGGGAGAGTCATTTTGAAAAAATTTATTAATAATGTATTCTTTTTCTTTTATTTTGTTCTTAAAAAAAGTAATCTCTGCTTCAGTATAATCTTTTTCATACCCACCATTGCTGTCTTGGTAATACTTCTTCTCGTAAAACTCTTTCAATTCTTGAGTAGACGGCACATTCTCTAATGTATAATACCCTGAATCCGTTTTTATATATTTATCCATAATTATTTATGTAAAAAATGAGTTTTAATCCACATACTCCTCCAAAAGTATTGAATGACATAAAGAATTGTAATATTTATTTTCAAAAAATATATGTTTTCTTAACACTCCTTCAAGTATAAAGCCATTATTTTCAAGTATTCTCACATGCTTATCTCGTAAATCATAAGTTTCTGTAAATAACTTATTAAATTTCATCTCGTTAAAAGCAACTTCCTTAATCAAAGAAATAAATGCCGTAAAACATGTATTATAATCTTTATCATTATTCAAGATTTCAGTGTTAATTAAAAATGACATTTCTAGATTATTATCTAACCAATTTATATGAACTAATCCACCATAACCTATTAATACATCATTTTTAAAAAATGAGAAAAGAATTTGGTTCGGCTTCTCTTGTTCGAACAATAATGAAACTGTTTTTTTAAAATAGTTTTCTTGGTCGGCACTAGTTAAACATTTTTTTTGTCTGAGATGATAGATTTGTTCATTTCTCCACTTCATAATATCAAACCTATCTTCAAATCGAATGGGAATAATTTTAAATTCGCCTAACGTAAAATCATTCTTATTTAAGCATTTATATTTTACAGGAAAGATCATGCGTTTAATTGGTTTTTGAGTTCAGTTAATTCCCAAACTATAAGAGTATTCATATCAGGTGATTTCAATTTACCGAGTTGTTTCAATTCTACATTTTTTTCTGATCAACAAAACCATCGCTCTTGACATTGCAAATCTCTTGTTGCATTTCCGTATCCATGGCCGCAGGATCAATAACATGCTCTAAAACATTATCCACAACCCCATACTTTTTATCTTGATTAACTAGGCGTTGTATATTTCCATAAATTACCAACGAGAAGACTATCTGAGCAATCAGGGTTGAATTGATCGCATCCATAACTACTGAAGTCTAAGTCCTGAACATCCCAACCTATATCGATAGAACTATTTCAATGCCCATCCTTTAACACAGCCAATATCCAAAAATGTTTTATTTACTTCTTTTGACCTGTTCTTCTCAATGACAAAAACGCGTTCTTTCAATTTATTTTTAAAGTAACGCTTCCTCATCGGAACATGAGAACATAGCTACTAACCCCTTCTTGATAAGATTTCTCAGCATAATATATCGAAAATTTTTCTTCTGTTGGCATTTCTGTAACAGAATAGAATCCGTATTTATTCAGTTTAACGTTTAACATATTAATTCTTGATCTTTGTCATTTGGTTTAGCTTCTTAATTAAAGAATCATCCGTTTTATATTTTAGTGTAAGATGATTATTAATACTAACAACATTGGGATTATTATCTAAAAATTCAAAAAGATCCACCAAATTAAATTCCTTATTAGTTTCCTCGAAATACTCTTCTATTTTATTAAACATATCTAAATCTTCCTGATAATCAAGTGTTAATCTATAGTCTCTGACTAAGGAATCAGGCAATTCTACTAGATTAAGTTTAAAATGCTCTGGATTATTTACAAAATACCAAGTCATGTACTCTGAATAATCGGCAGCAGCAAAATTCTCCTTTATTTTCTTTAAAGCAGCAACTTCTATTATCTCCACAGTTGTTCCAACTGCATGTGATTTTGAAGCAGTATAATCAGCTCCAGTAGCCAAGTGACTCTCATACAAAATAGCTGCTATTTCATGTGAAACATAAGGACAATCACCAGTAAATCGTATAACTTTATCTATATGCATAATATCGCAAATATCTAAATACCTTCTTATGACATCTTCTGGATCTCCTTTATGGAAGATAACTGAATCATGGTAGGTATGATTCTTCAAAGGATCATCCTCTTCCATAGTTGATGTTGCTAGTATTATATGATTAGCCTCTTTGATCTTCATGGCGTTTTTCATGCATAATTGAATAGACGGAAGTTCTCCTATTTTGAGTAATGCTTTTTCCTTTAACCTTGTGCTTTTCAAACGACAAGCGACTATAGCCGCTACTGTGGGTTTCTTAAAATCTTCAGGTTTAATTGTTTCATCCTTTGGAATATCATGCCTTAATACATAACCTTTACTTTTGTATTCTCTTATTTCATTTAATGACAATCCATCATAATCCGTTCTTCTATAATAAAAATCTGACTCTAAGGGCGTTTTACCAGCCTTCAAACTCTTATTAGTAACCGGTTTTTGGATGGTGTTTTTTAGATATTGAGCTTCTTGATCATTTATAAAAGCTGGATCTAGATTTTTATAATACTTTTCAAATCTTTGTAAGTATTCGTCTAGTTTTTCAAGCGTTAAACTGGCCTGAAAATCATATTTCGTTTCCACATCTCCCAACATGATATGCTTTTCAATTCCATGTGCTCCAGCATACATTGCCAAAATTGGCAACCATAGCGCATCTTCTTCAGTGCCAGCAGTATGATCGGCATATATTATTTTGTTATCACAATATTGTTGAATGGTTTCAAATTTACCCAATCCTGCTTTCTCAACTGGAGTTGGATACGATTGATAGCCAATTTGTAATATAATTTCCTTGCAATCAATTACAGATTCAATTACCTGAATTTTTTGTTTAATTTCATGTATCTCTGATCCCGAGATATTTAGCATCAAGTATTTATCCGACACGTCTATCTTCGATAACTCAGAAAATACCTCCAGATTGTCCAATACAGAAGCTTGAAACTTAAGCCCATGAATCTTATCACTAAATCTATCTACTGCTTGTACACCATATAAGTCAAAAACATCTAGCCAAACATCCTTTGTTTCATGAACTAGGTTAATAATCTCTTCCCATTGGTCAAAATCAAAAAATAGTTCTTCGTAAATATGATAATAAGAGAAGTCTGGTAAGGCTATTAAATCAGATTTGAATATTTGAAGTTTAACACCAAAACCTTCTCCTTGATACTTCTTAATGTTATTAATTAACTCTTTGAAATAAGCAAAGTCTCCTCCATGAACATTAGCTATTTCTAAAATGTGATATCCTTTTTTCATTTTGCTACATCTAAAACTTTTTCAATAACGTATTCCTGTTCTTCCATTGTTAATGTTGGAAACATAGGTAGACTGATACATTTGTTATAATATTGATTTGCATTTACAAGTTTTGATTCATCATAATCAAACGCTTTATAATAAGGGAGATGATGTATAGGAATGTAGTGTATTTGTGCAAATATATTGTGACTCACCAAATGGTCATATACCTCCTTTCTGTTTTCAACCAATATTACGAATAGATGGTAAGCATTATAAGCGCCTATAGGCACGAGCTGAAACTTAATTTTTCCTAGAAATGCTTTTTTATAAAGTTCCGCAATTTCATTTCTTCTTTTTAAACCTTCTACATTCTTTTTTAATTGAGAAATGCCCAGAGCAGATTGAAGATCTGTTAATCTATAATTATACCCCAATTTCACCATCTCATAATACCATTTTCCATGGTTTTCGGTCATGTTCTCCTTGGTAATACCGTGCGTTCTCAAAAGCATCAACTCTTTATATAAAACTTCAGAATTTGTGGTAATCATTCCTCCTTCTCCACACGCAATGTGCTTTACTGGATGAAAAGAGAATACTGAAAGATCAGCAAATGCCCCATTTCCGCAGTAATTTACTCTTCCACATTGATCTATAAAACTTCCTCCAGGTGCGTGGCAAGCATCTTCGATTAACCACAAACCATATTCATCCGCCAAATCTTTGAACTCCTCTAAATTTACTGGCAGACCAGCAAAATCTACTACAATTAAGCCTTTAAAAAAACCTTTAGGTTTGCTTTCTAATAGTTCTTTAACACTATCATATGAAATCAAAAACGTTTGTGGATCAATATCTGCTAGCCAAACTTCTCCATCTTCAAATTTCACGCAATTGGCACTAGCAGCAAATGTAATAGGGCTTGTAATAACACGGTCTCCTTTTTGAAGGTTTAAAGATTTAACACTTAGGTGTAAACCAGCGGTGGCGTTGCTTACCGCAACTGCATATTTTGCTCCAACATACTCTGCAAAAGCATCTTCAAATTCTTTGACTTTTGGACCTTGTGTAAGAAAATCGGAAGTAAGCGTTTCAACTACACTTTCAATATCCTCTTGAGTTACATTCTGTCTTCCATATGGTATCTTTCTCATTATCAAACCTCTACATGCTTGCTAATCAGTTCTCGCAACGACTCCACAGATTCCCATTCCGTATTTGTGCCAGAATTATATTGAAAACCTTCTTCAACCGGTACTGCTTTAAATTCTTTCAGAAATTCATCAATATTCCAATTTGGCACCGACGGTAAGATAGCATAATACTCCCCCATATCATAAGTATAAAATGAATCGGAAGCTGTAATCATTTCTTCATGTATCTTTTCTCCAGGTCTAATTCCAACAATTTTGTGTTCACAATCTGGTGCTATTGCTTCAGCTACATCCATGATTTTATATGAAGGAATTTTTGGGACAAATATTTCCCCTCCCCATGCATTTTCTAGGGCATGTAATACCATATCAACTCCCTCATCTAGAGAAATATTAAATCGTGTCATTTTTGCATTAGTAATTGGCAGGTACCCATCTTTCCTTTTCTTTAAAAAGAAAGGTATCACGGACCCATTCGATCCCATTACATTACCGTATCGAACTACTGAATACCGAATCTCATTCCAGCCTTTAATATTATTGGCTGCTACAAATAATTTATCAGAAGTTAATTTGGTCGCTCCATATAGATTAATTGGGGCACAAGCTTTGTCGGTTGATAAGGCCACCACGCGTTGCACTCCAGTCTCCAGACTTGCATGAATAACATTCTCTGCTCCATTAACATTTGTTTTAATGCACTCCGTTGGGTTATATTCGGCCAGATGCACATGTTTCATTGCAGCTGCATGAATCACATAATCAATACCTTTAAAGGCCCTAACCAATCGATCTTTATCTCTAACATCACCGATAAAAAAGCGAATAGCATCATACTTGTCTTTTGGGAATTCTTGAGCCATTACAAATTGTTTCTGCTCATCCCTTGATAGAATAACCAATCTTTTCACATTTGGGTATTCTCTAAATATTCTCCTGGTTAGTGCCTTCCCCAAGGATCCCGTTCCACCAGTTATTAATATTGATTTGCCGTTCACTTTTAATTTATTTAATTTGCCAATTAGACCTTACCAACACACCAAAAGAGTTAAAGTAATCTGGTATATAATTGACCTGATTTTCATTGTCCCTAAAACTAACACTAAATTGCATAACATTGGCGTATTGTGCATCTACAGGTTCTGTTTGTCGTTTTATCCAAATCGTAAGATAATAGTTACCTGGGGTCAAAAACATACCAGGACAACTAATCTCAATTTCATGTTCTCCTGCTTCAAATGAAGTCTGGGCACCTGCAACGCTATTTACAAATGCACCATATTTAACCCCCATAGCTGAAACAATGGCTACACCTAGCTCAAGAGAACCAATCGGCTCATTCAGTTTAAACTTCATTTGAAACTTGAAAGGCTCATATGTGAATAGCACATTGCTAGATTGATTATCTTTGGTTAGAATTCTTATTTGTAATAATTCTGAAAAGTTGGCTGGCCCAGTATACTCATCTTTTACAGTAATTCGATGATTCCCGCCTTTTGTAGATAAGTCATCTTCTCCCCTTAAGTACTTATCAATGCCCTCATTCACTTCTCCATCATAGGTAACGCCACCTTTTTCCATAATAATAACTCTGGAACATAGGTTTTGAATGGAAGCCATATTATGACTCACGAACAGCACTGTTCTTTCGCTTTGAGAACTGATACTTTTCATCTTACCGATGGCTTTCTTCTGAAATTCAGCATCACCAACAGCCAATACTTCATCTACCACAAGAATGTCTGGTTCCAAGAAAGCTGCAACTGCAAAACCCAAGCGAACCCTCATTCCAGAGGAGTATCGTTTCACGGGGGTATCAATGTATTTAGCGCAGCCTGAAAATTCAATAATTTCATCGAGTTTAGCACCGACTTCTTTTCTAGACATTCCCAAAATTGCACCATTCAAGAATATGTTTTCTCTACCAGTTAATTCTGGATGAAAACCTGTTCCCACCTCAAGCAGTGAAGACATTCTTCCTTCCACTTTAATTTCTCCAAATGAGGGGGCAGTAATTCGAGACAATAGTTTCAATAAGGTAGATTTTCCTGCACCATTTCTTCCAATGATTCCAACGATCTCTCCTTTTTGAATCTGAATATTGACATCCTTTAATGCCCAGATGTAATCGCCGCCTTCTACAGCTCTGTCGTTTTCTTCTCCAACCTTTAAGTATGGATCTTCTTTTCCGCGAACCTTGTACCAAAATCTGTTGAGGTCGTGGGCAAGCGATCCTGTCCCTGTTAAACCAAGGCGGTATTGTTTAGAAACACCTTGTATGTCTAAAACTATATCTTTCACTATACTGTATCCATAAAGTTTTGCTCGGTTCTGTTGAACATCACCACAGCTATCAACATTAACACAAATGAGACAACTGTCGCATATACTATCCCGCCCCAGTTCATATCTCCATGCCCAAGCGCAAGAACCTTAAAGGCTTCCACTATTTGAGCAATTGGATTATACTCAATCACTTTGCCCATCCATCCGCCAATGCTTTCAGCTCCTTTGGATGACAAAATAACACCACTGAAGTACATCAAAAGCTGAACACCAAACGACATCAATTGTTGAAAATCTCTATACTTGGTAGTCAGCGATGAAATAATCAACCCCATTGACAAACTCATTATTGCCAAAATGACTATGAGGACAGGGAAAAACAGTATTTCAGGTCTAAACTCGTAGGTATATCCATTGGAATCAAAGTGAAAAAAGGCAATGAAGCAAATTAACAATAACATTTGTATCGCTAACTTAATCAACTGAGAAATAACAACAGATATTGGTGTAATTAAACGTGGGAAATAGACTTTACCAAAAACCACTGAATTCTCTGTAAACGTATTCGCTGTTTTCGTAAAGCAATCCTTAAAGTAAGTCCAGATAGTAATCCCGGAAATGTAAAACAATATTGGAGGCAAACCATCTGTCCCTAGACCTCCCATTGTAGATAGGACAACAAAATATGTATATGCCGTAAAAAGCGGTTGAATAAAAAACCAAATAGGTCCTAAAATAGTCTGCTTATACTGAGCAACAAAATCTCTTCTAACAAACAATAGGCACAGCTCCCAATACCTGGCTACTTCCTTTAACCTAAGGTCAAAAAGCGACCTCCTGGGAGTAATTACAGATGTCCAATTTTCCTTAGTACTCATTTACTTTTCATTTTTATCTTCACCATAACCGTAACCATAACCGTAGCCATAACCGTAACCATAGCCGTAGCCGTAGCCGTAGCCGTAGCCGTAGCCGTACTTGGCATAGTACATCTGCCATTTACTAACCTTCACACCGTTTAGAATGGTACCACAGTTCTTGATCTGATTTTTCTCAATCAAGTTCTCGACAAATGCAATTTCCTTTTTTCTGGTTGAGTTGGTGTTAAACACAAACAAGTTCACATCCATATCATTCATTAAAATCAGTGCATCAGATATCAATCCAACTGGAGGTGTATCTATTATGATCATATCATAATTCTCTTTCTGACTATTGATAAGATCTTTGATCCGTTTGCTCATAATTAACTCAGACGGATTAGGTGGTACTGGTCCACAAAATGCCACATCTAAGTTTTCAACCTGAGACTGAACTATGATATCTTTAGAATCTGCATTGCCAATCAAGTAAGTACTAATTCCAATATTCGGATCTTTTTCAAAAGCACGGTATATTCTTGGTTTGTGCATGTCCAACTCTAATAGCAGAACCTTCTTATTGGCTCTGGCAACTATCACCGATAAATTAACTGCGCAGAAGGTCTTACCTTCACTCGGGGCAACTGATGTGATCAACACAGTTTTACAATCGTCCAATTCAAAGCTCTTTCCAAAGTACTGCAAATTGGTTCTAATAGATCTAAAAGATTCTGCCAATTGACTTTTACTTTCTTTTTCAAGAACGGTATAATCGTAGTCTTTGATTAATTTACTCTTAAACACCTGACCAATAATTGCCAAATCCGTAGCCTCTGACAGTTCTCCAAGAGAGGAAATTTTGCGATATAAAATCTCCCTTATGAAGATGATTAAACCTGCAATTAAAATCCCTGCCAAAACGAAAATAGTAATATACTTTGTTCTATTCGGTGCTACTAAACCAACACTATAAGCATGTTCTATCACTTTTGTTTCAGGTATAATACCTGCTTTAGCAATGATGGTATTGGCCCTTTTTTCCAAAAGAAACATATACAGTTTATGATTTACTTCAAGCTGACGAGTAATATTCAGCAAGCCTCTTTGTGTCTTTGGCAGTTTAGCCAGTTTGCCATTATAATTCCCTACTTCTCTGGCTAGGCTCTCCGCTTCTGAAGTCAATGCACGTTTGGTATTCACCAGATATTCAAGAAGTTCATCCTTAATATCATTAATATTGGTAATGATCTTTTTGAGTTTTGTAGATTCAGTTGTCATTGACAGAGACAAATTTTTCTTATCCTCCTGAAGCACATATAGCTTTGATAAAGTTTCTTCCAAAAACTGATCATCACCAGAGACATACGTGCTACTTGGTAAGAACTTATCTTTTTGTGGATCAATGTTCAAAACATAATTTTCAAGCCTTCTCAAATCCGTTAATTTCAGTTGAATCAGACGTAATTGATCCTCGTACGCTGTCATCTGCTGAAAATACCTATCAGCCTGTTTATTTAAATCCAAAATAGATTTATCCTCTTTGTATTTGTCAAGAGTATCTTCAATTTCGTTAAGGATAACTATGACCTCATCCAATTGTGTATCGATATAATGTAGGGTACTGTCATTTCGAACTCTTTTAGACTCTAGAGTATACTCAATATATTCTTCTGATAATGCGTCCAAAAATTCAACGCCTCTTTCAGGAATCTCATCAGTGACTGTAAGCTCAAGGATGTTAGTGAATTCAATATTCTGCACTTGCAAAGCTCCCTGATATTTGGCCAAAAGAGCATCTTTACTCACCAAAACAACATGATAATCTACATTTTTAAGTTCATGCAGTTTTTCCTTTTTAAGGTCATCCGTTTTCTTAGCTGTTATTTTGAATAAAGAATTCTCATACTCTCCCCCATAAACAATGATCTCCTTTTTCTTGACACCTCCAATATCATACTGAATACTGATTTTTTCTAAGTCAAGGACTTTTACTTTTATCTCTTGATTATAAACAACACTTTTCGCGTTTTCAATAACCAATTCAAAAGGAACTCCCTTCCTAACCTCAGTAGTTTTCACTCTTCCATCAATGAAGTATCTGATCTGAAAATTGACTCTGTTCAGAACTTTTTCCAATAAATCTTTGGACCGAATTACTCTGGTTTGATTTGCCATATCCGAGTAGATATCAGCATACCCCAAAGACTTGTATATACCATTCTGATAATCATACACATCTGAAGATTTAACCAGAATTTGGCTCTTGGCTCCATATACATTCACCATTTGATAGGTGTACATATAACCTAACAAACCTGAAAATAAGGATATCAGAAACAGGATAAGCACATTTCTTCTTATCAGACGTAACACAAAGGAGATGTCCTTTGCAGATATGATATTGGTATTGTGTTTATCGCTCATTTAGAATGATCCAATGCTTGGATTTTGGTTGTAAAAATAGCAGTTTATTCGATCTCTGTACGCAAGAATGGTCATTGGGTTTCAAAAAAGATTTTGCGCAAAGTCTTTGGAAGGCAGTTTATCAGAAAAAAAGTGAATTACGACAAAAAAAACCTGTGGTTCGCAAGAATTTATTTTTGAGCTTCAATTTATTCTTATATTTGTATTCATATGAAGTGGCTTAAAATATTTGGTTTGATGCTAGTTATGTCGTTTATGACACATCTTGGCTATTCTCAACCAGCTGGTGGTGGCCCTGGAGGCCCCCCCGCAGGAGGACCTCCTCCATGTTGGCCACCGCCCTGCATTCCTGTTGATGGAGGCCTTGGCTTCCTTATTGTAGCAGGAGTTGCTCTGGGAGGAAAAAAATTATACGATTTTAAAAAACAAGATAACGAGGAAAAGTTGAGCTAAGCTCGACTTTTTTTTGCATCAAACTATGAAGTCGTTTCTTCAAAATAATCCGCTTGCCAAATTTTTAGTGATTGCCTTGAGTTCATATCTGGCCTGGTTAATTCTCTATGAAGCCATCATGCCGGAACTGGATATTAAAGAACCTTTTGATGTTGCTGTATCAAAAATTGCTGCTGATTCGGGAGACTTATTATTGACTTTGACTGGTTTTGATTCTTTCCGCGCACAGGAAGGCGAGTTCATCATTGTGGGAATAGTAGATGATGATTCCAGTGGTGTACATATTGGTCCGCAGTGTAACGGCGTTTCACTATTTGCCCTTTTTCTGGTCTACGTGATTGCTTTCCCCGGACCATGGAAAAAGAAAGCCTGGTTTATACCTCTTGGCGTACTGGCCATACATTTTATCAATGCCATTAGAATTGCACTCCTGGCTTATATTCAAAGAGATTATCCCGAATACCTGGAACTTAACCACAACTACACTTTCCAGATCATAGTATATGGTTTCGTCTTCTTTTTATGGTACATCTGGACCTCAAAGTACAGTGGTTTAAACATCAATCAGGGCACAGATAAATAATGCTGAGCTATCTTAGACATAACAGAGTACTGAGTGTTGTTTTATTAATCGTTGCCATACTTACAGCAGGCTTCCTGAGAGACCGCAGATTCTATTATGTGAATGCAAGAATCAAACATTTACAGGGCATCATCGATTACCGTGCATTTGAAGGCACCCTTCCAAACTGGATGATGAATCTGGATTTGAATGAACTCATGTGGTTGAAATGGGGATTGACCTTCATCTATATTTTGGTATTTTATGCCATCTGTCATCTGGGCCTAGTCTTACTGGTGAAAGACTTCAGACCAATGGTTAAAGTATTGCAATACCTCTATCTTTTCGGAACACTGGGAGCACTGGTCCTTTACGGTATCGATTTCATTGTTAGTTTTAACCAAATTGGCTACAAATCCTCACGTTTTATTATGCATGTTTTACAGTCTCCCCTCCCCTTGTTCATGCTTTTTCCTGCACAATTCCTCATGAAAAGGTGAAACTTTTCTCACAGACAGTCTATTGAACCTTATTATTTCTAAATTAGCCACCCATTACTAAACAGAATGAAGGATACTAGAATATTTGAACTAATTGAAGCTGAGAAAACACGTCAACTCAATGGTGTTGAGTTGATTGCTTCAGAGAATTTTGTGAGCGACCAGGTCATGCAAGCCATGGGCTCAGTTTTAACAAACAAGTATGCCGAAGGACTTCCGGGGAAACGTTACTACGGTGGTTGTGAAATCGTTGATCAGGTTGAGCAACTAGCTATTGATCGTTTGAAAGAATTGTTCGGTGCCGAATGGGCCAATGTTCAACCACACTCTGGTGCACAGGCCAATGCTGCAGTGATGTTAGCGTGTTTAAATCCGGGAGACAAAATTTTAGGTTTTGATTTGTCACACGGAGGACATTTAACACACGGTTCAACAGTAAACTATAGTGGTAAATTGTACGAACCTCACTTCTACGGTGTCGAAGAAAGTACTGGTACCATTGATTATGACAAACTGGAAGCTCAAGCCAAAAGTGTTCAGCCAAAGATGATCATCTGTGGTGCTTCAGCTTACTCAAGAGATTGGGACTATGCCAGATTACGTTCTGTTGCCGATGAAGTTGGTGCCCTTTTGATGGCAGACATTTCACATCCTGCCGGATTGATTGGTTCTAAATTGTTGAATGATCCGCTTCCTTATTGCCATATCGTAACTACCACTACGCACAAGACTCTAAGAGGTCCAAGAGGTGGTGTTATCATGATGGGAAAAAATTTCGAAAATCCTTGGGGCATTAAAACCATGAAAGGAAGTGTAAGAAGTATGGCTTCTTTACTGGATTCCGGAGTCTTCCCGGGAACACAAGGAGGTCCACTTGAACACGTCATTGCTGCTAAAGCGGTTGCTTTTGGAGAAGCCTTGACTGATGGTTACAAAAACTACTGTCAGCAAGTAATTGATAACGCACAAGCCATGGCTCAGTCGTTTGTAGACAAAGGATACAAAGTTATTTCTGGTGGTACAGACAATCACTCCATGTTGATTGATTTAAGATCAAAAAATATTACAGGAAAAGAAGCAGAGAACGCTTTGGTTAAAGCAGAAATCACAGTCAACAAAAACATGGTTCCGTTTGACGACAAGTCTCCATTCGTGACGAGTGGAATGAGAATTGGTACTTCTGCAGTTACTACCAGAGGGTTAAATGCCGGTGATTGCGCTTCTATTGTTGATTTGGTTGATAAAGTAATTTGTAATCACACTGATGAAGCCATTATCTCAAGTGTTAAATCTGATGTACATGATTTGATGTCTTCAAAACCACTTTTCACCTGGTAAACCATCATATCTATAATACTCAAAGCAGTTTCAGGTTTGAAGCTGCTTTTTTTTGTCCCAAAACTTGAGTTTACCCAATATATAATCCAATTCATCAGGCGTTAAAAACAAGAGGTATACAAGTATCATAATCAGACCAAAGTCGAATAGCCCCATAAAAACAACAATCCCCAGATGCACCCCAACACCAATGATAATTGCAGGAATTTTGGCTCTTTTGAACCAAATTAACATACTGAAAGTTCCCTGGTGAATCAATACTATAAATGTTCCTGCCACCAACATCCAATCGGGCAGAGAACTCAGCAATTCGCCTCCAAAAACCTGATTCCCCGAAAGCTCCTTTAAAGCAGTTCCTTTTGTCCATCCATTTCCCTCTATCTTATACAAAAAGGACACAATATAGATGAGACATACCTGCCACTGTAATAGAAGCAATACAGAATTGTTTACTAGCTTGTTGTACAATTCACTCCGATTAAAAAATGCCCGAATCATGTTAAAAAACAAGCATATGTTCAACAGCATATAACCGGAATTTAAGGCCAAACTCCCTTTATAATAGAAGTTCAGTTGCACGAAATACAGTAACGTTGCCCAAACCCAGTGGTTATTGAAGAAACATAATACCAACAAAAACAGTGAAGCTATTTCGAAATAGACCAAAGTTTCCGGATGATGAGATAAGATTAAAAACAAATCTAAAATACTCCCTCCCTCGTAGGGATAATCAGGAAAAATTGAATTGGATCCGTACAGAGTTTGAATGTCAAAAGCTCTGAAAATACTCAGTACAAACAACAGCACAAACAAGCACTTAAAGAACCTATCCAAGGTGGTTTTCCCCTCAGAACGACTCATCAATTGATCAATATATCTATTCAATAGTGCTTTCAATTCTCTTAAAATAAATGATGTTGTCGTTCTTAACTACATAGTATCCCCACGAACCGTAATAGCTGACATCTTTCACATAATACACCGCCCTGTATACCACAGAGTCCAAACCTTTTCTATAATAACTATCCTGATTATGAGTTAATTCTGCATCCAAAAAGTAACAGTAATTATAGAGTCCTACAGCGACCGAATGATCCAAACTCAGCGCCCCAAGTGTGCTTCTATTCAAAACTGAGTCCATCAAATGAAATTCTTCTTCATCGGGAAAGTTGACAACAATGTCGTAATTGTCCTGAGGAACTTCAGGAGCAAACAACTCCCAATTTTGTGGCATAAAAGGGAAAACATAAGATTGCGAAATCGTATCCAAAAAGGAAATTCGATATTGTTTTGGGGCAGTATTCATGAAACTAAGACATATGTGAATCACCACACATCCCAATGCAATATACCCTGCCAGTTTTCCTTTCATTTTAAGGCCAATTTTAATTGATCAATTTAATGCATTGCTTATTTTTACAAAAAAAGCAACGATATGATAAAGGCCAATGATCCTTCTTTAAAATCTTGGATTGAAGTTGAAGATAACTCAGATTTTCCAATTCAGAACTTACCCTTCGGTATATTTTCCGCAGGAAATGGTAAAAAACGCGTGGGTGTCGCACTGGGAAACCATGTGATAGACCTGGCAAAGATGCATGAATTAGGTTATTTGAATGATTTAGGATTTGATATCTCGGATTTTGAATGCGATTTCCTGAACAACATGATGATGAAGGGGAAAAAGGGAACGAGAGATTTAAGAGATCGATTGTCTAATCTATTCGAAAGCACCAACGATAGTTTAAAGGGAAACGCAGAGCATAGAGCTGCTGGATTACACAACATGAATGAGGTAGAAATGCACTTGCCTGTAAAAGTTGGTGATTACACAGATTTTTATTCAAGCGAGCAGCACGCGTACAATGTGGGTTGTATGTTTAGAGACCCAAATAACGCTTTGTTGCCAAACTGGAAGCACATACCTGTTGGCTACCACGGAAGAGCCTCTTCGATTGTATGCTCAGGTACTCCACTTAGACGACCAAAAGGACAACAAAAGCCAGATGACACACCTCCGGTATTCGGGCCATGTAAATTATTGGATTTTGAATTGGAAATGGCCTTTGTAACTTATGAGGGTAAACCACTTGGAGAATCTATCAGTACAACTGAAGCGGATGATTATATTTTCGGAATGTGCCTGTTCAACGACTGGTCCGCAAGAGATATTCAAAAATGGGAATATGTTCCTTTGGGTCCATTCCTGGCCAAAAACTTTGGGTCTTCAGTATCACCATGGATTGTGACATTGGATGCTCTCGAACCATTCAGAGTTGAGGGACCACAACAAGATCCTAAAGTACTCCCCTATCTTGAGTACTCAGGAGACAAACATGTTGCTATTGAATTAGAAGTAGCGATCACTCCTGAAAATGGTGAAGAAAAGGTCGTTTGCCACTCTAACTATCGTCACATGTATTGGAATATGAACCAGCAATTGGCTCACCACACAGTTAATGGATGTGATATCCACGCTGGTGACATGATGGCTTCAGGAACCATCTCTGGTCCGGAAGAAGGCGCATACGGTTCCATGCTGGAAATTTCCTGGAAAGGAACAAAACCAGTTCAAATGCCTGATGGTAGCGAAAGAAAGTTTATCTTGGATGGTGATACGGTGACCATGAGAGGACACGCTTCTAAAAATGGTGTTAGAGTTGGGTTCGGAGAAGTGGCCACTAAAATATTACCATCTAACTAATATTACTATGAACAAACTAGTATACTCACTGATATTTGGAAGCGTCTTGGTACTGGCTTCATGTGGTTCCGATGAGGAAAAAACTGAAGACAAAACTCCAAAGAAAGAACAGGAAACGGAAACTGACACGACCAGTGTAGACACTGTAGAAGCTGACACAGGTTCTATTGAAGTTGCCGACACAGGTAAAATCGAAGAAGTGACTCCTCCACCGGAAGTTCTTGGTCAGGAAGAGAAATCTCAGGCAGCAAGTGTGACCAAAGTGAGGTACAAACTTTCAGAGTATACTAATGGTATGTATCCTATTTCCTTAGAATTACCTTCAGGGTCAAAGTTGACCTGGGATTCTGATTACGAAGAACTTACCATCGCTTTTGGAAACGATTTTGAAATGGTAGTTGGCGAGAACTATGAAGGTACCATATCAGAGATTAAGTCTAAGTTCAAGAATACCGTGCACAACCAGCATTTAGGTTATGTTAAAGATGAGCCAAATGGCATTATCAAGAAATCTAAGGCCAATGGAATTGAAACACACCAGGTGTTTTATACCACCAATGCCAACGACATGGATATTCTTGTAAGCAGTGTTCCAAGTAAAACCTATTCTCTTGGAGAGATCATGGAAATTTGGAATGCGTGTAAAACCATTCAGGCAGAATAATTGTTCTATAACTATTGAATAAAGTCCTCACCATAACGCTCGTATTTTTACTGACCATGTTCAGCATGGTCTCTTTTGGCCAGGATCATTTTCAGGGTAAAGTGAGTTACAAGGTCAAAGTAAAAGGAACCGAAAATAAAATGGCTGAGCAGTTTATGAAGTTTCACTTCACTGTGACCTTATCGGACCACATGATGAAACTGACCATAGACAGAGGACTGATCAAAAAGTTTATTGGTGATTCTGAGTTGATGTACGACAATACCACGAGCTTATTTTATCGCATTGATCATGACGAGAAGAAGGTCTTTTTTCTTGATATGAAAAAGCCGGAGAATCAAAGACCAAAAGATTCTGAAAGCGACAGACCACTTCCTAATTTTTTCTATACAGGTGTCTCCAGAGCCATTTGTGGTGAAAACTGTGATTTGTATCAGGTGGAAACATTAAAAGATTCAATTCCAATTGATTTGTGGTTTGCTCCCAGCATGAAAGCAGATTGGGAAGAAGGCCTCCTTAAGGAAATGTCTGATTCTTTATCTTCGAAAATATCCGGGTTCCCAATGGGCATCACTGTAAACATGCAAAAGGGACCAATGCCGGCCATTCTGGACATCATGGCAACAGAACTTCACAAGGAAATCCCAAAGGATTCTGACATGAAACTTCCGGAAGAATACGAGTTAATTGAATCCAAAAAAGAAGGATTCTTTGGTTTTTAATCAGATAGCATGGAGGGGATAGATTTAGATAAGGAAAAACACGAGATTTTAAACGCCTATCGAGGGTTGCTACGTGCATGGAAACGGGAACGTTCACCAGAAGACACTAAGCGCATCAGAAAAGCATTTAACCTGGCATTGGAAGCGCATAAAGACATGCGTAGAAAATCCGGAGAACCATACATCTATCATCCAATTGCAGTTGCCAGAATTGCAGCAGAAGAAATTGGCCTGGGAACCACCTCTATTATCTGTGGACTACTCCATGATACCGTTGAGGATACTGACGTCACCCTGGAAGAACTTGAAGCCATGTTTGGCCCAAAAGTGAGTCAGATCATTGACGGTTTAACCAAAATATCCGTGTTCGATGGAGCAGCTTCTATGCAGGCTGAAAATTTCAGGAAAATGCTCCTTACCATGTCTGATGATGTGCGTGTGATCCTGATTAAGATTGCAGACAGACTTCACAACATGAGGACACTCGGATCCATGAAGCAGGAAAAACAATGGAAGATTGCTTCAGAAACCCAGTTTTTATATAGTCCGCTGGCACACAGATTGGGCTTGTACTCCATTAAAAGTGAGTTGGAAGATTTGAGTCTGAAATACATTCAACCAGAAGTATACCAACAGATCAGCCATAAGCTCCAGAAAACAAAAGAAGTTAGAAACCGATTTATTCGTTCATTCTCTCAACCTATCAGGGCAAGTTTGGATTTGGCCGGTTTTAAATATACTATCAAGGCAAGGACGAAATCCATTGCTTCTATTTGGAATAAAATTCAGAACAAGAACATTCCATTTGAGGAAATCTACGATCTGTTCGCTATCAGAATTATCATTGATTCTGAGTTAAGCGATGAAAAATCGGATTGTTGGAAAGCTTATAGTATCGTAACAGACTACTATCAACCAAACCCCGATCGATTGAGGGATTGGATTTCGCTTCCCAAAGCAAATGGCTACGAATCATTACACACCACTGTAATGAGTCCTACAGGTCAGTGGGTAGAAGTTCAGATCAGGAGTTCCAGAATGAATGATTTGGCTGAAAAAGGATTTGCTTCTCACTATCGATATAAAGAGAATAACAAGAAGGACCATAGGTTTGATGCATGGCTGGGAGAAATCAGAGACTTGCTGGAAAACCCGGAATCCAATGCGTTGGAATTCATCGATGAATTTAAGCTGAACCTGTTCTCTGATGAGATTTACGTCTTTACTCCTAAGGGAGAATTGAAAACACTTCCCAAAAATGCCACAGCTCTGGATTTCGCTTTCGATATCCATACCAAAGTTGGAGAAAGCTGCATTGGTGCCAAGGTCAACAACCGATTGGTACCATTGAGTCATCAGTTAAAAAGCGGTGATCAGATTGAGATCCTGACCAGCAAGAAGCAAAAGCCCAAGGAAGATTGGCTCAACTTTATTGTTACCGCACGTGCCAGACAAAAGATCAAGTACGCTTTAAAAGAAGAAAAAAGACAGGTTGGTATTGCCGGAAAAGAAAGTGTTATCAGAAAATTTAATCACAATAACATTCATTTTAACAGCCAGAATGTTGGAGTACTGGAGAAATTTTATGACGTGCCATCTGCAACAGAACTCTATTATCGTGTTGCGAAGGGACTAATCGATCTCAGTAAGTTAAAAGAGCTCAACGTTACCGGAGGTATTTTAACCATTCCGAAAAAGCTGCACAATAACACAGGAAAGCAGCCTAAAAAGAAAGAATCTAAAATCCCGGATAAGAAGGACCTGCTTATTATTGGTGAAAACTTCAACAACCTGGACTATTCTTTGGCCAACTGCTGTACACCAATTCCGGGAGATAAAGTTTTCGGATTTGTGACAGTAAGTGACGGCATTAAAATCCACAGACAAAACTGTCCGAATGCCCAGCAACTTTTGAGTAAATACGCCTATCGAGTGATTCAGGCCAGATGGCAGAACGAAACTTTAACCGAGTTTACAGCTAAAATCAAGTTTGTGGGAATTGATGATGTTGGAATTGTGAAGAACGTTACCGAAATCGTATCTGGCGCCATGAATATCAATATGCGTGCAATCAGCTTTGAGTCTAACGACGGAACTTTCTTTGGTAAAATTGAGGTATTGGTACACGATACCAATCATCTCGACAGCCTGATTCAGAGTTTAGAAGGCCTGAATGGTATGCACTCGGTTGAAAGGATTGAAGCGGATTTAGAATAATTACCTTCCTTCTAATAAGACTCCGACT
This sequence comes from Parvicellaceae bacterium, assembly GCA_965230535.1. GTDB lineage: Bacteria > Bacteroidota > Bacteroidia > Flavobacteriales_D > JAUILH01 > JAUILH01. The sequence goes on from OZ246010.1 coordinate 912,169, forward strand.
TGGCTGCTTGTTTCTTCCAGGTGGTATTTAAAACCATTTGCTCGAAGAGTTTATCTAGCTTTTCGAGTTCTTCTGGTCCGCGATAACGATCAACGACCTGTTTTCTGCTGCCCTTATTAATTACATAGATAGTGGATGGTAAATCCGTTACATTGCCATCGTACACAGCTTCCATTTGAAAGTACTTGATCTCTTCAGCAAGTTTCAAGGTTTTATCGAGTTCAGAAACGTCAATATTACCTTTATAAAGCCCAATGTTATCGACATTCTTGATGCCTTCATAATAGGCCAAACCAGATTTATAAACTGTCAGTTTGAATATGGGACATAGTCCAAAACAGGCTGTCTTTTCATAAGTAGCAAACAATGAATCACTGTCAACTTTAGCTGGCTCTTCCTGCTTACTTTCAGTGACATCTGTAGTGGCCTTTTTCGACTTACAGGAAGCCAAACATAGTATTAAACTTAATGCTAAAAGAAGTCTCATAATTATGCTTGGGCAAAGATGCTGCCAACTAGCGTTTCTTACCTGTTTTCTTGGCTTGTTGTCTTTGCATTTCCTCCATTCTCTGTTGGAAACGAGATTTTTTCTTAGGCTTCTTTTTATTCTCCTGTATCTGGGCCATGAGTTTTTCCTCATCAATGAAATAATTCTTGATAACGAGCATAACTCCCATACTTAATAAACTTGACAGGAAGTAATAATAACTCAATCCGGCAGCATACTTATTGAAGAAGAAGATCATCATTACCGGGAACAGGTACATGATCACTTTCATGTTTGGCATTCCAGGTTGAGTAGGTGTTTGGTTCATGTTCATGAGGGTGTATACCAACGTAGCACCTGCCATCAACAGGGTAAATAAACTTACATGGTTTCCGTAGAAGTCGCTTAGCAAAGGAATATGAGCCGACCAGGAGATAATCTGATCATAAGATGACATATCCTCAGCCCATAAGAAAGACTCCTGTCTTAATTCTGTTAAAGTTGGTACCAAACGGAACATGGCAAACAGAATCGGCATTTGGATAAGCATTGGCAAACAACCTGCAATCGGATTCACACCAGTACTTCTATACAGAGCCATCGTTGCTTGTTGCTTTTTCATGGCATCTTCCGGATTAGGGAACTTCTTACCGATCTCTTCAATTTCCGGCTTCAACAATCTCATTTTAGCGCTCGATCTGTAGTTTCTGAATACCAAAGGCGTAGTGATCAATCTTACAATAATTGTCATGAAAAGAATGATCAAGCCCTGATTCATTCCCATACCGTCTAGCCACTGGTACAATGGCAAGAAGAAGTTTCTGTTGATCCAGCCGAAAATTTTCCAACCGTGATTAACCACTTTATGCATACCTAAATCGTATGCAGCCAGGTTATCGTAGTCGTTAGGCCCCATATACCAGGTATATGTTTGTGTGGAGTTTACATTTACCCCAGGATTCTTAAATGTGGTTGCATATTTCTTAATGTAAGGATTGTCCTCATTCTCGATAAGCGTGTGCTTCATTTTACCCCCCTTCTCAATGTCCCCTTCTGAAATAAGGATCACAGAGAAGAAAGCTTGCTTGTATGCAATCCAGTCCAAATCAGCTTCAATCTCTTCATCATCGTCGCTCATCTCGCTCAACATGTCTCTGGAATCTTCAGTGTACTTATAGAATACACCTGCTACCTGATTTTCTTGTGACTTGCTCTTCTCATTGTGAAGTGCTTTCATTTCCCATTTCAACCTATCGAACTCGGCAGTAGATGGCATGCCATCAGAAGAAATAGACTGCTTAACTTCATAATCGTTGGTAATCTCGTAAGAGAAGCTAATCTCCTTTCCGTTCTCAGCCTTAGCTGTAAACTTAATGCTGTTATCCTTGGCTCCTTCCGATTCGAAATACAATTCGTCAGTCCAGAAATCAAATCCATCCTCACTCACATCATCAATTACGTTGAATGCAAAACGGTTGGTTGAGTCCATCAAAATCAATGGCTCCTTCTCATCATTCATATAAGAATGGTAAGATCTGTATTCTTTTAGCTCAACCTTTTTAACCTGTGCACCTTGTGATGAAAACGTGATGCGCATATAATCATTCTCCAGGATGTACTCTTTTTCCTCTCCTTCAACAGCTACATAAAAGTCACCATAATCTGCTCTCTTTTCCTTTAAGGCAGCTTCTTCTTCAAGTTTGGCATTGCTTTCTTTAACAATGGCTACGTACTCTTCATACTTTACCTGAATAGCTGAATCGATGGCCAAAGAATCATTGTCTGCCATAAAAGTCGAATCGGCAGTAACTGCCTTGTAAGCATTCTTGTATGACGCAGAGTCGATCCCTTCAACCTCAACGGCCAACTCAGGTTTATGCTCTTCAACCTTAAGTGTATCAGATTCTAATTCTTCTGTAACCTCAGCGCTTTTGGCTTTGTTCTTTTTCTTATCCTTTGAAGACTTCTTCTTGTCATCTTCATTATCCTTGTTCAGAAAACTGAATACTATCATAACAACAGCAATCAGCACCAGTCCTAAAATTGATCTCTTATCCATAATGTGTTGGGCAGCCGAAAATGGCCTTAGCCTCTTTTAAAATCAGGGGGCAAAGGTAGCTATTTCTGTCTAACAGATGGTAGCAAGTTTTTAAGAAAAAACAGGCACTTTTTAACTTTGAAGTTCCGAAGAGGACATTGCTTTCACTTGTTGCTTAATTGCGGCCTCAACAAAATTCACGAAAAGCGGATGTGGATTGTCTACAGTACTCTTGTATTCAGGGTGAAATTGCACACCAACGAACCATGGATGTTCAGGAATTTCCACGATTTCCACAAGCCCTTTATCAGGATTCATTCCTGTTGCCATCATACCAGCTTCCTCAAAGTCTGATAAATATTCGTTGTTAAACTCATATCTGTGACGGTGACGTTCAGAAATGTTTTCTTTTCCGTAAGACTCAAAAGCATTTGTTCCACCATTAACCTGGCAAGGATACGCTCCCAAACGCATGGTACCACCTTTATCCACCACATCTCTTTGCTCATTCATTAAATGAATCACAGGTTTAGATGTTTTCTCGTCGATCTCCATGGTATGTGCCTCTGGCCATCCAAGTACATTTCTGGCGTATTCTATAACCGCACACTGCATTCCAAGACAAATTCCTAAAAACGGAATGTGGTTTTCTCTGATATAGCGAATGGCTTCAATTTTTCCGGCAATTCCTCTGGTTCCAAAACCGGGAGCCACAAGCACACCTTTGAGGTCTTTAAGCGTTTCGGCAACATTTTCTTTTGTCAGACTTTCAGAATGAATCCATCTTACTTTTACCTTGCAATTATTACTGGAACCTGCATGAATAAAAGCTTCTGTAATCGATTTATAGGAATCTCTCAGCTCCACATACTTCCCTACCAAACCAATTTCAACTTCCTTTTCAGGATGCTTGAGTTTTTTAAGGAAAGATTGCCATTCATTGATGTCTGGCTCAGTGCCCAAAGGCATATTTAATTTATTCAGAACAACCTCATCTAAACGTTCCTCTTTCATTAGGAGTGGGACATCATAGATGGTTGCTGCATCTCTGGATTCTATAACTGCAGATCTTGAAACATTGCAGAATTTTGCAATTTTATCTTTAAGATCGTTTCCAAGTTCATGCTCGGTTCTGCAAACCAATACGTGAGGTTGAACACCAAGTTCTAACAGAGCCTTGACAGAATGTTGAGTTGGCTTTGTTTTCAATTCACCAGCTGCAGATAAATAAGGCACCAAAGTAAGGTGCACTACCAAACAATCTCCCTCTTTCTCCCATAGCATTTGTCGAACAGCTTCAACATATGGTAAAGACTCAATATCTCCAACCGTACCTCCGATTTCTGTAATGACAAACTCGTGAGTACCTTTGTTGCCAAGAATTTGAATTCTTTCCTTAATCTCATCTGTGATGTGAGGAATAATCTGAACCGTTTTACCCAGATAGTCTCCCCTCCTCTCTTTATTAATCACATTCTGATAAATTCTACCAGTTGTAACATTGTTGGCCTGAGAAGTTGGTGTGTTAAGGAATCGTTCGTAATGTCCCAAATCTAAATCCGTTTCAGCACCATCTTCTGTCACATAACATTCGCCATGTTCATATGGGTTCAAAGTTCCCGGATCCACGTTTATATATGGATCTAATTTTTGAATAGTAACTGAATAACCTCTGGACTGAAGAAGTTTAGCCAAAGATGCGGAAATGATTCCTTTGCCTAAAGATGACGTAACGCCTCCCGTGACGAAAATATACTTAGTAGAATTGGACATTAAATTCGTATTTGCAACACGGGATGTAAAGGTAGCAAATATTCAGGGGCTAAAAGGAAGATATGTTAATTAATTCTAAAACTTTTAGAAACTATACGAAAATCCTAAACTTGGCATGATTGGTAACTGTCTCACTACCTCCGCAGTAACACGATTTACGTAGAACACATTTTCACGGTTGTATAAGTTGGTTACCCCAAGTACTGCCTGGAATTCCGATTTTAACTTATTCATGTCTTTGCCCCCCTTATCATCCTTAGCATAGAACTTGAATGATTTAGACACAGTTAAATCAAATCTGTGGTAAGTTGGGAGCCTTCCATTGTTCAATGAATCGTACTGATACCCCAGATTACTTGAGTTGTACTGAGTATAGTCTGTAGAGATCCCATCGTTGAAGTCGATTGGCTCATAGAAACCAGCTGTCTTGGTAAACGGGAATCCTGATCCAAAATTCCAACGACCGTTTACTTCCCATGAATCGTCTTTACCAAATTTCATGGTTCCAACTAAGTTCACGTTATGTCTTCTATCGAATACAGGGGCATATTTGATGAAACCATCCCATCTGTCTACCTTACTTATGGAGTAAACAATCCAGAAGAATTTGTTTTTATCGCTATACTTTAAAAGGAAGTCAACCCCTCTTGCCAGACCTGTTTCAATGATGAAATCCTTCTTCAATACATCCGGTTTATCAAATTGGTTGTCATCAAAGATTTTGTTTCTGTTCATGTTGGTCAACTGAGTAAAGTCTTTGATATACCCTTCAACATTTAAAGTCACTTTTTTCTTCTCTCTGTATTTCTTACCGTTCTTTTCCTTTTCAACTTCCTTCTCCATCAAATCCAACTCAAATCCTAAGATGTAGTGGTTGGCTTTTTGTAAGGCGTGTTTTCTTTCAACAGTTTCTCCACTTTCAGTAATGATTTCGTCCTGAAGGTTATCAGGTCCTGACAAGAAGCCATAGAATAAGTTCACAACGTCTCTGTCAGAGTTGGCCTGAATCAAGTTCTGAGAATAAATTCCCGTTGCAAACTTGAACCTCAACTTCTCAGTTGCGTTGAACTTAAGTCCTAATCTTGGTTCCGGAGAAATTTCTTTTAAAGAAGCATAGTAGTGCAATCTGAAACTCGGATCAAGAACCCATCTTTTGTTCTTAGCGACATGCTTGTATCTTACATATCCCGATAATTCTGTAGTGTTTTGATCCTGATTGATTTCTCTACCAACGGCATTGAAAGTCTGGAACTCAGTTCTGAATCCCTGGATATCCACACCATACTTCACCTCATTCTCATCAATGATATAAGTAAAGTCCATTCCAAAGTTGAAACCATTTACTCTACTGAATCTATCTGCAAGGTTTTCTTCCTTCAGGGTAATGTCGTAATCAGAGAAAGAGAAGTCACCTTCAATAAGTACGTTACTTGCCTGAGGTACCAGTACAAAGTTAGATCCGATTCCCCATGAGTTCCATCCCAAATCAGAAATGGCCTGGTATCTTACCTGGTCGTTGAAGTTGAACCCGAAGAAATTGAATTTACTTCCGGCCGCCCCATTGATCGAGAACTTACCATATAGATCCAAGAAGTTGAATGGCAAACCTTCGTCTCCGTTAACGTAGTTATATAAAATAGGAGATGTTTGCTCCAAATAAGAAGTCTTACCACTGAAAACGTAAGATGCAGAAGAACCTCCTTCTTTGGTATTGTTCCAAACCGGACCTTCCACCATTACTTTAGAACCAAAAGGATTCACTTCTACTTTCCCTCCGAATTTATCTTTTCTACCATCTACGGTTTTTATATCCATAATTGAGGAAATTCTTCCTCCGAACTCTGCACCGTATCCACCAGTGTAAATATCTGCTTCACGAATGATATCAGTATCAAAAACCGAGAAGAAACCAATTGAGTGGAAAGGGTTATAAATCACCATTCCATCCAGAAGTACTTTGTTTTGAATTGGAGAACCACCACGAATATATACCTGTCCTCCCTGGTCACCAGTAGTAATGGCTCCCGGAACGGCTGCTGTCAAGTAAGTAACAATATCTTTTGTTCCACCAACCATTGGCACACCTTTAATATCCTTGGCCGTAGCTGGTGTTACGAATCCGGTATTGGTTGTTGGATCTAATTCGTCTTTAATTGTCAGGCCACCTAAATCGGTAGATCCCTGCTTCATGTAAATTTGCTTGGTCTCAATTTGTCCGGCACTCAAAGTAATTTTCTCTCTGAACTCTGCATAACCTTGCGAACGCACAACCACATCATAGGTACCAGGTTTGATGTTTGTGATCTGGTAGTATCCATCACTATTCGAATAAGCCTGAAATTTTCTGCCCGCTGCAGTATCTTCAACAACAACTCTGGTTAACATAGGGTCTTCCTTCCCGTCTTCACGAACATAGCCCTTAAGGGTTGCGCCTTTTTGAGAGAAAACTGTGATGCTGGACACCATCAACAAAGTCATTAAAAGTAATTTTCCGTACATAGCATTTCTGAATAGTAACGCAAAGTTAACATTATGGCCCACATAAGCCCCATCATTAATAAGTACGTCCGGGGCTATTGATTAAAGTGTAGGAATCCATGAGTTTACTACAACATGAGCTTCTGCATCATTTCCATAAAAATCCCTTCCTGATCGGCTCCACTTGCACCTAAACCTTTTGCCTTTAAGTCGTATTCTTTAAGGATTTCAAGGTTATAAACCACCTTTTTCAAAGAGTATTTTTGAAGGGAAGCAGTGTATTTAGGCAGCATGAATTTGCTGATGCCCATTTTGAAACTGGCGTTCGGGGATTTGTCTTTGGAATAATAGAGTTTGATCCATTTAGTGTACACATTATACAAGGCGCCAATTGCCGGAATGATGTGCATGGATTTTGGATTGTTCACAAAATAATTCGTGATCTTCAAAGATTTTTGGAAGTTTCTTTCCAAAACAGCCAGTTGCATTTCAAAGATGTTGTATTCCTTACTAATTCCAATGTGCTTTTGAATATCCTCATTGGTCAGCTTAGCATCTTTGACGATTAATTTGAGTTTTTGAAGTGCTTTAGACACTTTGCTCAGGTCAACTCCCAGATAGTCTGCCAACAAATTGGCTTGTTGGTCGTCTAAATCCAAGTTTAATTCTTTTGCATGTGATTTAATCCATGCGCCTAATTGGTAATCGCGAATTTTCTCGGAATCGAAGGCCACACCAACTTTGCTCACCGCTTTGTACAGTGCAGATCGTTTGTCTACCTTTTTGTATTTGTGGCAAAGCACCAGAACGGTTGATTCCAGTGGTTGCTTAACATAGGCTTCCAGATTCTGAATTCCCTTCAAAGACTGGGCTTCCTTAATCATGACTAACTGACGGTCTCCCATCATTGGGTAGCTTTTTGCCATGCCAATGATATTATCAGGGTCGCTGTCCAGGCCATACATAATATGCTCATTGAAGCCCTTCATGTCTTCTTCAACTACAACGGATTCCAGTAAATCTGAAATGGCGTCAATGAAGAACGGTTCCTCTCCCATTAATAAATAGACAGGAGAAAAGGATTTTTGCTTGATGTCTGATATGATCTGATTAAAACTCATTCGAATCTTAAATGCTTAACCGTTTCACCATTTTCAATCAATTCCTTCAAAGAATCGATTCCAATTTGGACGTGTTTGTTCACATAGTTTTTCGAAATGGTTTTATCACTTTTATCTGTCTTAACGCCTTCCGGAATCATTGGTTGATCACTCACTAACAACAATGCACCAGTAGGGATTTTATTGACAAAGCCACCGGTAAAAATTGCAGACGTTTCCATATCAATAGCCATCGCTCTGACTTTCTTCAAATAGGCCTTAAACTCATTGTCGTGTTCCCAAACTCTTCTACTTGTTGTATAAACCGTTCCGGTCCAATAATCGGTATTGTATTCCCTCACGGTATGCGATACAGCTCTTTGAAGGTTAAATGCCGGTAACGCAGGAACTTCTGCAGGCATATAGTTACTTGAAGCTCCTTCTCCCTTAATGGCAGCAATAGGCAGAATCATATCTCCCAACTTGTTCTTTTTCTTAAGTCCGCCACACTTACCCAAAAACAAAGCAGCTTTGGGTTTTATGGCTGAAAGTAAATCCATGATAGTTGCTGCATTAGCCGCTCCCATACCAAAGTTGATGATGGTGATATTGTCTTTAGTAGCGTTAGGCATGGCTTTGTCTTTACCAACTACTTTTGCTCCGGTTAGATCGGCAAAAATGTCCACATAATTGTTGAAGTTGGTCAGCAGGATGTATTGTCCAAAATCTTTTAATTCCGTTCCGGTGTATCTCGGCAGCCAATTATCTACTATTTCTTTTTTCGTTTTCATCTCGTTATCTTTACATAAATGGAGGCACTCAATTTTCCATCCTACCAATTCAAAATTAGAAATTCAAATAAGACTGAGCTTCAGATTTTGGATGATGTTAGAAAAAAGTATGTCAAACTCACACCAGAAGAATGGGTGAGGCAGCATGTGGTGCGACAATTAATTGATCTAAACTATCCGAAGGGACTGATTCAAATCGAAGGCGAAATTAGGGTTTTTAAAACAAAAAAACGATTTGACATTTTGGTAAACGACACTTCAGCCAGGCCACTACTGTTAGTCGAATGTAAAGCTGCTAATGTAAAACTCGATCAGAAAACCTTTAACCAAATTGCCCGGTATAATAGTGAAATATGTGCGCCTTATCTGTTTATAAGCAACGGAATAAATCACTATTTTGCTGAATATTCGGATCAACAGTATACGTTTAAGGATCATTTACCAAACTACCTGGATTTGCAAATTGCCAGTGAACTATGAAAAACCTATTTAGCCTCATATTAATCTGCCTTATTTCTTTGAGTGGCCATACTCAAGGGAACTTTCATTTAAATCGCTTCCTAAATTCAAATGAATTTTCTGAAGATGAACAAGTCACCGTTTTTGTGAAAGGTGAATCGCAATCACTTCTTCAGTTTTGTGAAACTCATTCCTGTGACATTTCTAAAGGAGTTGCCGGATATCATAAACTCAGACTTTCCAAAACCGAACTTAGAGACCTGACCGAAAAAAATTATGTCAGACATATTGATTTTACACTTAGCAAAGGACAGCCATTAAACGATTCAACTCGTGTGATCAATAATGTTGAACCTATTCATCAGGGCGATACCAGTTTGCTCACATCATACACTGGCGATGGTGTTTTGGTTGGTGTAATTGATGGAGGAATTGACTACAACCATCCAGATTTTCAATTTTCCAATGGACAAACTCGCATTATCAAGCTTTGGAAACAGGTTGAATCCGTCAACGCATACACACCTGCGCAATTCGGATATGGGAGAAGTTATGACAGCACACACATTAATGCTGGTATTCCAACAATGACCGCAAATCAAGGTTTGGATCATGGATGTACAGTAACGGGTTCTGCAGCAGGAAATGCCAATGCCAACGGTTATCACAAAGGCATGGCTCCGGAATCTGATTTGATCATTGTATCATCTAATTTCAATGCTCCCAACTGGAAAGCTACTGTAGCGGATGCGGTTGAGTACATTGTTGGAGTGGCCGACTCTCTGGGAAAACCTGTTGTAATTAATGCAAGCATTGGTGATTATTTGGGATCCCATGATGGCCTTGATCCAACTGCATTGTATATAGACAGTATTCTGGCGGCTAAACCGGGAAGACTGATGGTATGTGCTGCCGGGAATTCGGGTGCACAACCAGCCTATCATTTGAAAACAACGGTTGACACAGATACCAGTTTCACCTGGTTCGAATATAACGGATCAACCGCTGCAGGTTTTCCAGGCTATTTTATCGAGATTTGGGCAGATACTTCAGATTTACAACAGGTTGATTTTGCCTTTGCTGCTGATAAAACAAGCCCTTATTATGACAGAAGAGGTGTATCGAATTTTCACAACCTTACAAATAATCTTGGTGTGCTTGTAGAAGACACCATCTGGAATAACGGCAACAGTTTGGCCACCATTCAAATGTATATGGAACAAAGGAATGGTCAGTATCTCATGCAGATTGCGGTGGCTTCTCCGGATTCTTCTCAGTACAATCTGGCACTTTTGTCCACCGGAAATGGCCTTTTTGATCTTTGGTCGGCCAGTTGGCTAGGCCTAAACAACATGCCAACATCTATTCCTAACATTACAGACTTCCCATTAATTGTAAATTATGTTCTGCCTGATACATTGGTAAGCATTGTTGATTCGTGGACCTGTTCACCCCATGTGGTTACTGTCTCAAATTTCTTTAGTCGACTAAGTTATCTGAGTTATACCGGCGCAATTGAAACCATTGGCGGAACTCCGGGAGCAATTTCCATAAGCAGCAGTAAAGGTCCTACCCGAACAAGTTTGATGAAACCAGATGTTGGTGCAACAGGCGATATGGCTTTGAGTGCAGGAAGCATGAACACATTGATTTGGTCACAAACCAACGATCCGATTAAACTGGATATTGGCGGACTTCATATCAGAAATGGAGGAACATCCATGGCTTCACCCATTGTATGCGGAATCGGGGCCTTACTCCTGGAAAAGTGTCCTAAGATTACGAACGATGAATTTGTTCAGGCTGTTCATGACGGAGCCAAAGGAGACAGTTTTACCGGAACACTTCCTAATTTTGCATTTGGTTATGGAAAAGTAGACGGTTTAGCTACACTTGTCAGTACAAATTTCAAACCTGTCATAAGTGGAGACAATTACTTTTGTCCAGGTGAATTTGCCACACTTACCACCACTATTCATGACAGTATTGTATGGCACAATGGGGTAATCAATTCCGGAACCACATTCGCAAACACACCACAAGATGCGTATGTGAATGCCTGGGATTCCAGAGGTTGCGCAGCAGTTTCTGATACCGTGGTTGTATTTGAGGCGCCTACACCTCCAATTCCAACATTTAATCAGGTTGCCAATGGTCTAACAGCCAGTCCGGCATTTGGTTATCAGTGGTATTTAAACGGCTCTTCAATTTCAGGATCTACCAGTCAACAGCACATTGCACAAACTTCCGGTTATTATCAGGTTCAGGTTACCAATCAATATGGCTGTTCAAGTATTTCGGACAGCGTTTGGGTAAGTATGACAGGAGTTGACGAACATGAATTTTCTCCTAAAGTCTACCCAAATCCGGTTTCAGACATATTAAGAGTTGAGAGTGATACACCTTTCGATTTTAAATTAACTGATCTTCAGGGAAGACTGATTCTAAATGGTCAAAAAATACAAACAAACATTTCGCTTAAGGATGTTACGCCCGGGGTATACTTATTAATTGTTAAAAAAGCGAACAAGATGTGGACATATCGCATCATTAAAGAATAAAGTATTTTCCCCTTTTTATTAAGTTTGCGTTTCTATAAAATTAAAGAATGGATTTATCGAGAATTATTGCCATATCAGGCAAACCTGGTTTATACTTAGTGGTGGCTCAATCACCAAACAGTATTATTGTTGAGAATGTAGAGAATGGAAGAAGAATGCCAGCCTTTGCCAGCAATAAGATCAGTGCATTGGAAGACATCACCATGTATTCTATTGATGAAGATGTACCTCTGAGTGACATCATTCAAAAATTATACGACAAAAATGATGGCAAGGAAGCTTTCAGTCATAAAGATGATGTTAAGAAATTAAGAGATGAACTCGACACAGTATTGGAAAACTGCGATCATGACAGAATTTATGATGCTGATGTGAGAAAACTTTTCCAGTGGTTCAACTTATTACAGAAGTCTGGTGTTTTGAAAACAAGAGTTGAAGAAGCTGAAAAAGCTGCTGCAGAAGAAAAGAAAGCTGAAAAGAAGGAAAGCGCTGAAAAGAAGAAGGCCGATAAATCTGAAGAAACTAAGGACAAAGCGCCTAAGAAGAAAAAAACCGCACCTAAAGCTAAAGCGGATAAAAAAGATGCCTAATTTTTGAAAGAGCTCATTCTAAATAGACCCAAGAGAAGTTTCCTCCCTGAGGAACTAAAAATTGATTCCTGGGAAAACCTTGAGCCTTTTTTCAAAAACCTTGCAGATCGGAACATTGAATCTGAAGAAGACTTAAAAAAGTGGTTGGCAGACAGAAGTGAAATGGATGCCATCATTTCAGAAGATGCCGGATGGAGGTATATCAAAATGTCCATCAACACAAATGATGAAGGGGCGCTAAAAGCTTATCAGGATTTTGTGAAGGACATCCGTCCGAAAATAGCACCTTATGAAGACGCTTTCAATAAGAAATTAAGTGCCTGCCCGTTTCTGGATTCGTATCAGGAAATTGGAGCAGATATTTACTTTAGATCTGTTAACAAAGCCATTGAGCTTTTCAGACAGGATAATGTCCCTTTGTTTGCTCAAATATCTGAAGAAAGTCAGCAATTTGGAGCGATCAGTGGTGCTCAAACCATAGAACACAAAGGTGACACGCACACCATGCAAAGTGCTGCTACTTTTTTGCAGTCTCAGAACAGAAAAGAACGTGAAGATGTCTATAGAGCCATTCAAACCAGACGTACCCAGGACAAAGAAAGTCTTGATTCTCTTTTGACATCCCTGATTGATAAAAGACACCAAGTGGCGGTCAACGCTGGTTTTAAAAACTACCGTGACTACAAGTTTGAAGACCTTGGAAGGTTTGATTACTCCATAGATGATTGTTTGAATTTTCATGAAAGTATTGCCACTGAGATTCCTCCAATGGCCAGAAAAAATCAGGAAGAAAGACGACAAAAACTCAATCTGGACAAACTCAGACCATGGGATACAGAAGTTGATCTATCTGGAAAAAGCGCCTTAAAACCATTTGAAAATGGCGCCGAATTGATTCAGGGATGTATAGAACTATTCGACACTATTAAGCCGGTTTATGGTGATTATTTAAGAACCATGCGCGAAATGAAGCACCTGGATCTTGAATCTAAGGAAGGTAAAATGCCAGGAGGTTATAACTACCCTCTATATGAAATTGGCGTTCCATTTATTTTTATGAATAGTGTGGGGTCGCACAGAGATCTTATCACAATGATTCATGAAGGAGGGCACGCTATCCATTCCTTTTTAAGCCGGGATTTAGAACTAACAGCCTATAAAAGCTTACCTAGTGAAGTCGCTGAATTGGCTTCTATGAGTATGGAGTTAATCTCAATGGAGCATTGGGACGTGATTTACAAGGATGCTGACGATTTGAAACGTGCCAAGAAAGAGCATCTCGAAAAACTATTGAGCATTTTACCATGGATTGCCACAGTAGACGCTTTCCAGCATTGGCTTTATGTTAACCACGATCATTCGATTGAGGAGCGAGAAACTGCATGGACAGAGTTGATGACTCGTTTTGGAACCGGCATGGTGGATTACACAGGTTTCGAAGAAGTCAGAAAGAATGTTTGGCAACGACAGCTACACATTTTTGAGGTTCCATTCTATTATATCGAATATGGTATGGCTCAATTAGGTGCCATTGCTGTGTGGCGAAACTATAAGAATGATCCGGAAAAGGCCTTACTTCAATATGAAAATGCTTTGAAACTGGGTTATACAAAATCAATCCCGGAGATATATTCTACCGCCGGAATTGAGTTCAATTTTTCTCAAGAGTATGTTAGAGATTTAATGGCTTTTGTGAACAAGGAAATTGAAGCGCTTTAAGCCTAACTCTACGGCCATCAAATCAGAAGAACTCCTGATCGTACCAGCTTCTTTGACGGGTATATTTCACATCTCTGAGCAGAGGATTCTTTAAAGCAATTGTAAGTGAATAACTTCTCCTGTTTCCGAATGGAATCCAATTAAATCTGGCGACCCAACAGTTTAAATCACGTTCAATATTAACTGTGGTGTATCCAAAATCTCTGGCAACAAAATCGTAGGTAGTGGACGCCACAATCTTCCATTTAGGGGACAATTTAATGTCACCGTTTAAGCGTAAAGTCTGCGTATAAAAGACCGAATCGACTATATCCGTTTCGTCCGTTGCACTGTTAAACACAGAATAGAAACGTCTGTTATATCGAATCGTGTGACTTACACTCAAAGCCCAGGGCACATCATAGTAATCGAATGGATCCTGGTTACGACTAATCAATTCATCTTCTTCTTCCTCTGTAAAACCTGTGTTAGTTGAACCGGTATTTGATCCCAGATTAGATTTTTTTGCATTTTTTGAAGCAAACCTAAAACTGGTGGCCAAACTGGCATCTTTCAATCGAGCCAGCTTTCCGGTCTGATCAAGGTTTAGGATATTTCTCTTGTTTCCTTCTTCGTCGTACCAATAAGGATCGAAAGTACTGGAATACGTCAGCCTTAAGTTCTTAAACAAAGTTGTTCTGGCATCCAAGCGCACGTCCTGAATATTCAGGCTATCTGCTATGAAATCGTAACCTCCGGTAATGTTCAGGTTCTCGATAATTTTGGTCTTACTCGCTTCTCCTGTACTATCTACTTTGGCTTTTACTTTCATATCCAAAGAGTTGATCAGGTTAAAGCTCAATCTTCCCGATTCCCCTGATGGCGCCTTTCCATATACACCTATATCATAAGGAGAATAGCTCACATCAACCGTATCATTATTTGTAGGGTCGACATAACTAAACATCTCCTGAGTGCCAAAATCCGGTCTGTAAGTAAATGTCACATTTGGTGTAAACATATGCCTGAAAGTTCTTCCGCGCTTTCCCTTCATTTGATAGTAACCGTAAACCTTGGTCGTTAATCCTCCACTGATGTTGTAGTTGTCGTTATATGCAAAACCAGCCGTTGTATCCGTAACAAGTTCCATTGAATCAGAATCCCAGTATCTTTTAATCGTTTCAAAATAATACCTCCCTGTCCATGAAGATGCCAGATTAAAAGTGATCCTCTTTTTCCAGAAACGCCATGGCGAATTAATGTTCATGGTATGCTTGAAACCGTTCTGGATATTGGAAGAGATGTAATCCATATTATCCATGGCAATTAATGTATCCTGTAGACGTGCCCGATTAATTCCTTCAAGTCTGAAAGTCATACCAACCTTTTCAAGTTGTTTTTGAAAACCTCCACGTAAACGACCGTTTTTATTGTAGATTTTAAAAGGATTTACCCTCGACACATTAAAACTCATAGAAGGCAGGGTCACATTCACAATGCCGGTTTGTGTGTTTTGATCGTGGTTGGCTCCTAGACTCAAATTGAAAGGTTTTCCCGGGAACAGTCTTGTATAATTGATGTTTGAGTTAAACTGGTTACTCAAATAATTGGCATTGGATGATGCAAAATTGTTCTGGAAGTTGTTAGAGGTTCCTGCATTTACTCTTGCCGAGAATCTGTTATAAGGACTGGCCTTAGGGTCCTGGCGGTGATTCCATGTCACCCAAAAGTTTGTAGACTCCGAGTAATCCGGAAACTCAGGATCACTATTTCTTAATTTTGAGTAGTTGATGAAAAAATCGCCTTCATACTTATATCTGACCTTGTATCTGGTTAAATTCTTAAGCCCCCAACTTCCTTTAGAATAGATATCGCCTTTAAACTGCATATCCATCTTCTCTCCAATTGGAAGGTAGAAACCACCATCCTGAAGGAAAAAGCCAAGTGCGGGGGATTCTCCAAACGTGGGTACAATTAAGCCAGCGTGTTGCTTCTTTTTATTTGGGAAAAAGCCAAAAGGAAACATGATTGGCGTTGGTACTCCGGCTAATTCCAGATAGCCAGGGCCAGTCACAATCAAATCATCCATTACCTTAATCTTTGTGATTCGGAACTTGGTATTTGCATCCGGATCTTCACATGGGCAATAACGTCCATCCTTTATATAGAGTACATCATCCTCATCCTTTACAACCGTTTTCCCGTCAATATATCCTTCTGCTACCTGGGTTCTTACGTTCTTAATTACCCCACGTTTTGTCTCAGAGTTGTACCGTATCGTATCTGCGAAAATTTCCTCGGATCCATCCGTAAATACTGGCTGACCTACTTTATTCCCCAGACTATCCAGAGTATAAGTCGCCATAAACACAGATTTATCCATGTCATAAACAATCAAATCGGCCTTCAAATCAATCGTGCCATACACCACATGAGCATCACCGTATAAGTAAACCTTTTTGGTTTGCCAGTCTGCTTTTATACTGTCTCTGGCACTTCTGAAAACAGGTTCTTCAAAGGCTGGTTTAACTGCTTGTGTATCTACCTGTACCGTATCCGGGTTCTCTATAATGTCACCAGTTTGTTGAAAAAGTGGTATTGCATTTGTTGATAAAGGGAGAATTATTAACAAACAAAAGAAGATAAATGCTTTGATGGGACTACTGAGTAGCAATTCTCACTGTGTATTTTTGTTAGGTGCCGAATTGTTAATAAACGTCAAAGCTAGTAATTTTAGTATGAAGACATATAAAAACTTAAAAGTTGGTGGAAAAGTACTCGTCTTTGCCTGGATTTCTTTGATCTTTCCAGCGAATTTGGTATCGGCTCAAAGCGAATCGGCAATTGGCATTAAAAAAGTGGTAATCGACCCTGGTCATGGAGGTCAGGATCCCGGTGCCATAGGATTTTCCGGTGTCTATGAAAAGGACATTGCTCTGGATGTTAGTTTGAGACTGGGTAAACATATTCAGGAGAACTATCCTGATGTAGAAGTTATTTACACCAGAAAAACGGATAAGTTTGTTTCTCTATATGACAGGGCCAAACTGGCAAATCAGGAAAAAGCCGACTTATTCATTTCAATTCATGCAAATGCCGCTACTAACAGATCTGCATATGGTTCTGAAACCTGGGTACTTGGATTACACAAATCGGCCGCAGCTCTTGAAGTGGCCAAAAGGGAGAATGCATCTATCCTGATGGAGGAAGATCATGAAACCAAATATGAAGACTTCAATCCCAACAATCCTGACGACTATATTGGCCTGAGTTTAAGACAAAGTGTACATCTGGATCAAAGTCTCAGTCTGGCAGCCAAAGTTCAGCACGAATTCAAAAACACGGTAAAACGATACGACAGAGGGGTAAAACAAGCAGGATTCCTGGTTCTGTATAAAACCACAATGCCGGCCGTTTTGGTTGAGTTAGGTTTTGTCTCTAATCAAAAAGAAGAGAAATACCTGGCCTCAGAGCAAGGAAAGGCAGATCTATCCAAATCTATTTATGAAGCTTTCGCCGACTACAAGACCTCACTTGAAGACGTTAACTCGACCGTTCAGGGCAAGGACAATGAAACCATTACAGAAGTAAAACCTAAGGAGAAAGAGCCAGAAAAGGTAAAAACTACCAACAATCCAAAAGAGAATTCAACAGTTCATAACAGTAATAAGAAAACCTACAAAGTGCAATTCCAGATGTCTTCAAAGAAAATTGCGCTTGAACCAAGTAATTTCAAAGGCCTAAATGATCTTTACGTATACGAAAGTAATGGTTACTACAAGTATACATCCGGAGAATTTGATACCTTTGACCAAGCAAACGCGCACAAAAACAAGGTAAGAGCCAATGGTTACAATACAGCCTTTGTAGTGACGTTTCAGAATGGAAAACGAATTAAATAGTTGATTTGAAACTTAGTAAGGAGTTTAAAATAGGCGTTTTTACCATCATTGCAGGCATCCTTTTGTTTGTTGGATTTCAGTACCTAAAAGGTTTTGACATGTCAAAGCCCAACAAGGAATACACCGTTTACTACAAGCAGGTTGGTGGATTAACAACTTCTAATCCAGTGATGTATCGTGGATTAAAGGTCGGCTTGGTTGAAGACGTAGATTTTGTTGGGGAGAATTCGGACAGTGTTAAGGTGACCATTCTTATTGAGCACGATAAATTCGAAATGAAAGAAAACACCATAGCCACTCTGGGATCGGATGGTTTATTGGGTGGAATGAAGATAGAACTTGAATACACCAATCCAAATGCAGACAGATTGGCGCAATCGGGCGTTCTGATCTCCGCAAGACAAAAAGATCTAACACAACAGGTAAGCGATCAGGTATTGCCTTTAAAAATCAAAGCTGAAGGTTTGATTGGTACCATTGATACCATGGTTACCACACTAAATGCTTTAATCGGTGGATCGATCAGTACGGATATGGAGGAAAGTTTTGCCGGTGTGAAACGAGCCATCTTGCAGTTTGAGAAAACGGCCATTAGAATCGATACACTTGTTAAGTCTGAAAGACACAAAATCAGCAGCATACTTAACAACGTTAATGCCATTACAACCAACCTAAGCGAGAACGAGGAAAACATCACAAATACATTGAGCAATACATCAACGTTTAGTGATGAACTGAAGAAAGTGGAATTAGAAAAGACCTTAAAACAAGCTGAAGAAACCTTTACCAAGCTAAACCTCATTATGTCTCAAATCAACAGTGGTGAGGGAACTTTGGGAAGTTTAATCTACAACGACAGTCTGCACTCAGCCATACTTGAGACAAACGCCTATGTGAAATTACTGGTTGATGATATCCGCAATTTCCCAAGTAGATATCTTCACTTCTCTGTATTTGGCAGCAGGTCTAAAGGACCAGTTAAGCTGAATTCCAACGAAACGAAAGAACTTAAGGACTTACTAAACGATCCTAACCAAGGAGATTACTACAGATTCTCCAAAGAAGAAATGGATTCGTTAAGAAAAAAGGTTTTCTAAATGGATTACTTGCAGAACATTCTTTTCATTGTTTTTGTGGCAGCAGCATCTGCTATGTTTGCAATGAGTTTGAAACAAATCATCGGGAATATTAGGCTGGGGAAAGACCTGGACCGTTCCGACAACAAATCTGAAAGATGGAAGACCATGGCATTGGTCGCGCTTGGTCAAAAGAAAATGTTCCAGCGCCCCATTCCTGCACTACTCCATCTTGCCATATATGCAGCATTTGTAATTACACAAATCGAATTAATAGAGATCTTTATTGATGGTGCCATTGGTACTCATAGAATTTTCTATCCTTCTCTGGGAGGTTTTTACACTTTCGTAATCAGTGTGATTGAAGTTTTATCGGTGCTGGCATTTATCGCAACATTGATTTTTCTATCGAGAAGAAACCTATTAAAAGTGCCCAGATTTCACAAGTCTGAAATGACTGGTTGGCCTAAATTGGATGGTAACCTGATTCTTTATGGTGAGATCATTCTAATCATCTTCATTTTTATGATGAATGGAGCAGATGAGGTTCTTCACAAAAGAGGCGCAAGTCATGCGGAAGGGACAGGTTCTTACAGATTTGCAATCAGTAGTTTTATTGGTCCGGCCCTGTTTGATGGCATGAGCACACACACGCTTCACATCATTGAAAGAATTGGATGGTGGGGTCATATTGGAACTGTTTTCGCATTTTTGAATTACCTGCCTATTTCAAAACATTTTCACATCATGCTGGCGTTCCCAAATACGTATTACTCAAACTTACAGGCTAAAGGGAAGTTTAGTAACATGGAAAGCGTTACCAGTGAGGTAAAGATGATGTTTGATCCTAATGCCGATCCATATGCGGCTCCTGCTCCTGCCGAGGAAGGTGCTGCACCTGAAAGATTCGGCGCCAAGGATGTCACCGACTTAACATGGAAGAATTTGCTGGATGCATACACTTGTACTGAGTGTGGTAGGTGTACATCCTCTTGTCCGGCCAATCAAACCGGTAAGCTGTTATCACCGAGAAAGATCATGATGGATACGCGTGATCGTTTGGATGAAGTAGGCAAGAATATCAGCAAACATGGTAAAGACCATGATGATGGTAAATCACTATTAAGAGATTACATTACAGAAGAAGAATTATGGGCCTGTACATCTTGTAACGCTTGCGTTCAGGAATGTCCGGTAAACATTGATCCTTTGAATATTATTTTAGAAATGAGACGTTATTTGGTGATGGAGGAATCGAAATCTCCGTCTGAATTGACCACTATGTTCACAAACGTTGAAAACAACGGTGCGCCTTGGCAATTCTCACCAATGGACAGATTCAACTGGGCAAACGAAGATTAAAATGAAAGACAATCTGATAAGCTTAAAAGAAGGAGACAGGACCATTTCTCCTGTTCTTCCCGATCACATCAAAAATTATTTGATTGATATCGATGGCACCATCACTGATGATGTACCGAATGAAGAGCCAGAACGCATGGCCACGTGTTTGCCATTCCCAGACGCCCTTGCTACATTGAATAAGTGGCACGATGAAGGCCACATCATCACGTTCTTTACCTCAAGGACTGAAGAGCATAGAGAAGTGACCGAAAACTGGTTAAACAAACATGGTTTTAAATACCAGGGATTGTTAATGAACAAACCCAGAGGAGGTAATTACCACTGGGTAGACAATCATTTGGTAAGAGCAACCCGTTACGACGGTAAGTTCACTGATTTAATTGAAAAAGAAACCACCATACAGGTATTTGAATCATAAGATATGAGTACAATTAAAGTTCCAACAATGGCCGAATACATGGCCAAAGGCGAATCACCAGATATCCTTTTCTGGGTAGGTTGTGCCGGTAGTTTTGATGACCGTGCCAAAAAGATTACCAAAGCTTTGGTTAAAATCTTACATCATGTTGGAATCAAATATGCTGTTTTGGGAACAGAAGAATCGTGTACCGGTGATCCGGCAAAAAGAGCTGGAAACGAATTTCTTTTTCAAATGATGGCCATGCAGAATATCCAGGTTCTAAATGGTTATGAGGTAAAAAAAATCGTCACAGCATGTCCTCATTGCTTCAATACACTTAAAAATGAATACCCTGAATTGGGTGGGGAATTTGAAGTCATTCACCATACACAATTGGTTCAGGAATTGATCAATACCGGAAAACTTAAGATCCAGGGAGGGGGCGAATTCAAAGGCAAGAAAATTACCTTCCATGATCCTTGTTATTTGGGTCGTGCAAATGATGTTTATGAAGCACCAAGACAAGTTCTCGAATCTTTAGATGCTGAATTGGTTGAGATGAAGCGTTGCAGAACCAAAGGTTTGTGTTGTGGTGCTGGTGGTGCTCAAATGTTCAAGGAAGCAGAAAAAGGCGATAAGGAAGTGAACGTTGAAAGGACGGAAGATGCTTTGGAAACCAGGGCCAATATCATTGCAACGGGATGCCCGTTTTGTAACACCATGATGACTGACGGTGTGAAGAATTTTGAAAAAGAAGGTGATGTTCAGGTAATGGATGTAGCCGAATTAATCGCGAATGCCGCCGACCTGTAATGAATTGGCAAGACTTACCAGATGATTCTCGTGTTTGGGTTTATCAATCCAACAGAAAATTAAATGCTGATGAACAGGCTTTGATTCGTTCAGAGGCGCAGAAATTTGTTGCTGGCTGGAATAGCCATGGAACAGACCTTCAGGCAGCTATTGAAATCTTCAATGACTTACATGTTGTGGTAATGGTCAATGAAAATCATTATTCAGCCAGTGGATGCTCAATAGATAAGTCTGTAAAGTTCATCCAGGCCATCGGTGATCATCTAAAAATTGATTTCTTCGACAGACTAACCTGTGCTCTGAGCAAAAACGAAGAGATTGTACTGGTAAAAGCACATGATATCAAATCAATTGACTCTGCAGAAACTTACGAGTTGTACGACAATTTGGTGGATAACAAGGCTAAATTAACATCTGAATGGAAGAAACCAGTGCCTTCTACCTGGCTGGCTAATTTTCTAAACTAAGCAACGACACTTGCGCCGAAGACAATCATGGCGATAATGATCAATCCAAGTATAATTCGTTCTGCGTGCTTAATTAAAGTATCCATCTCCCCTAATATTTCCACAATATAGATTTGTATCCGGTTCGAAGAAACTATTCTGGACAAATCCCATTGATTTATCGGTGAATGACGCGGATTGTCGGTAAGTGGTTTACTCCCCCACTCCAAACTCAGCCTGAATCGCTTTGGACAAATTCCACTCCCACAGGAAGCCTTTTAGCAAACGATCTTCCTCATTGATTTTATCCATGGGATACAAGACGGATTCAGGTGTTTTGATGAACACGATCTCTTTGATTTCGGCATCCTCCATTTCTATACGAATGTCCGTACAGATGCTCTTATCCATACCAATATAGCCGTCCTCTTCATTCTCTGCATAGTACACAGTTTCACCATTACCGTATACATACATTTTATTGAGTTCATTTTTGGTGAATAAGCCTTTCATCCGTTTGCCAGAGACTTGATTAAAACCAACGGAATCGGCCATGGATATCAGAAATGCTTTATTTAAAATCCAAATGTGATCTATGTTTCCTTTATAAACAGACATAATGATGGTATCTCCGGATAACTGACTGCTGTCTTTCCAAACTATGGGATCTGTATACATTTCCAATACGGAATCTTTCTCGGAATAATACATTGAATCACATTTTCCGGTCATACTGGAATTGATAAAACGCACGTTGAAATAAGCTCTGATGGTATTCTCATTTGTCACGGAATCCAGCTGAGCGAATAAGGTATCTGCTTTCAACCACAATGTGTCGTCTTCTTCAAATTTCTGAAAAACCGGATCTCCGGTAATTAAGTAATCTCCGGTTTTTTGATCGATCTTACCATAATCACCGGTTACCACAAAATCGGATGCGGTATCCACAACCACCATGTTCCCAAAGATCTCTCCATTGCCATTCACACGGTCATAAACAATGCTGTCTCCCTTGATATTCTGATCCTGATTAATGATCTCTCCGTTGCCTGAAAAAGAGGAAATATCATTCTTTACATCATACCAGCCTTTTTCGCATTTAATAACATCTCCATTATCTGAGGTTATGGTTGTGGGACCTTTGAATATCACCCTGTCGTTCTTCGAATCATACTGCATTCTCTCAGACTCAATTAAGTAATCTGAACTTCTGTAGTAGACGTTTCCGGAAAAATCCATCATCTTTTCCTTTCCATAATACACGCCAACATCAGAAACAAGTGTATCCCCGGTCTCACTGTCGTACATGAAGCCACCTTTGTCGTAATAAGCCACATTGCTATCGAGCTTATACACCAAGCTTGGGGATCTCAAAATGGAATTATCGTCTACCAATTTCACATTCCCAAACACAGTGGCTACGCGTGTATTGCCCTCATAAAAAATGGTATCTCCGTACACATTAAGCGTATCTGCCTGATTGATTTGAACGTGACCAAAAGCTTTTGCCAGATTCTCTTCATGATAAAACAAGGCGGTATCGCAAAACAGAAGGGCTCCTTTGTGTTCTATCTTAACGTTGCCCATCAATACACGGGCACGGTTTTCTTTGGGCTTATAAGAGTTGATATCGGCGTTTAACACACGAACTCTGTCCTGTGCCTGCGCAGACAGACTCAAAATTCCCAACAAAACAGATATGATAAAGGCGCGCATCATGGCCTTAACTGACAAAATTTATGCCTAAGCAAAACTGAGGTTTCTCTGAAGCGTTTGCTTTCTATCTGGTCCAACAGAAACAATGGTAATTGGCGTTTCCAAAACATCTTCCAAATAGGCAATGTACTTGTTAACTGCTTCTGGTAATTCACTGATATCAGACAATCCTGTAAGATCTTCATCCCAGCCTTCTAACTCTTTATATACAGGTTCTAGTGTGTTGTCATCAATATTAAATGGCAAATAGTCGATTTTTTCACCTTTGTATATGTAATGTGTACACACTTTGATGGTTTTAAATGAACTCAATACATCTGCCTTCATCATGGCCAGTTGAGTTACTCCATTGATCATAATGGCATATTTCAAGGCAGGAATATCAACCCAACCACATCTTCTTGGTCTACCAGTTGTTGCACCAAACTCATGTCCGTTCTTTCTCAATAATTCTCCGGTCTCATCTTCAAGTTCGGTTGGAAATGGTCCGCTACCAACACGTGTGCAGTAAGCTTTAAAAATTCCTATCACCTCTCCTATTCTGTTTGGAGCAACCCCAAGTCCGGTACAGGTTCCGGCAGTTACTGTGTTACTACTTGTGACAAACGGATAGGTTCCGAAATCAATATCCAATAATGTTCCCTGTGCACCTTCTGCCAATACTTTTTTACCATCTTTCATTGAAGAGTTAATATAGTGCTCAGAATCGATGGCCGTTAATTGTCTCAATACATTGATGCCTTCCATCCAGGCTGGCTCATATTCAGACAGGTCATATTCCATGTCGTAGTGCCCCAAAATACTTAGGTGCTTATCAACTAAGGTCTGGTATCTGTCTTTGAAATCATCCTCAAAAATGTCCCCTACACGTAAACCATTTCTTCCGGTTTTATCCATGTAAGTAGGTCCAATCCCCTTGAGGGTAGAACCAATTTTGGCATTGCCCTTTGCCAACTCAGATGCTTTATCTAACAACCTGTGAGTTGGTAAAATAAGATGGGCTTTTTTAGATACAAGAAGATTGTCTTTATAAGACACGCCTCTCTCATCTAGTTTTCTCAATTCTTCAGCAAAAATTACCGGATCTATTACCACTCCATTACCAACTACATTGATGATATTGTCGTGAAAAATCCCTGAAGGAATCGTATGTAAAACATGTTTTATCCCATCAAACTCCAAGGTATGTCCGGCATTGGGACCTCCCTGAAAACGCCCGATGATATCATATTTAGGCGTTAAAACATCTACAATTTTACCTTTTCCCTCGTCGCCCCATTGCAAACCAAGTAGTACATCTACCTTCATGTTAGTTGTTTTTAAAATATTCTGTAGCCTCATCAATAGAGTCAACTACTGTAAATACTGTATTTAATTTTGTTACGATAAATAAACTCTTCACTTTATCAGACAAAGCACTTAACACCACGTCTCCGCCATTGCTTCTGGCTTTAGTCAGCAAATTCACCAGACTATTTAAACCACTGCTGTTCAAGTACTCCAATTTGGCCATATCCAAAGTGAGTTTATGTGCGCCATTGTCAATTAATTCCTCAACTGAATCGACCATACTATGAGCAGTTTCATCATCCATCAATCTGCCGGCCAAGCGCACAATGGGCTCGGCGCCCTGAGCACCGTCAATGTTATATCTAAAATCTGTCATGCTTTGTCTTTTGTTGCTTTTTCACCATCTCTTACCGCATAGAAATACAACGAGTGGTGCAAAATTTTCACCCCCATCACTTCCTCAATCGTAGATTTGATGGTCTGAATTCTTGGGTCACAAAATTCAAGTACTTCTCCGGTATCCGTACAAATCACATGATCGTGCTGTTTATTGCCATGTGATTTTTCGAATTGCGCCTGATTTTTACCAAACTGATGCTTTCTTACCAGATTACATGCCAGAAGAAGCTCGATTGTATTGTACAAAGTGGCTCTGCTCACCCTGTAATTCTTGTTCTTCATATTCAGATACAAAGATTCTATATCGAAATGACCGGTATAGTCATATATCTCACTTAAAATTGCGAATCTTTCGGGTGTTTTTCGGTGACCATTTTGCTCCAGATAAGCCGAGAAAATGCCTTTTACCTTTTCCTGAATAAATGAATCAGACATGTACGTTTATTAAAATGTAAAGTTAGCCTTTTATTAAATGATTCTAATCATTTTTATCAACAATAACGGCAGTATTTTAACGATTTATCACTGATTCTGCCTAAGTATGTTTTTTACCTTGTTCTGAGTCAAACATAATTCTATATTTAAGCATGAAAAGTTTTCTGGACAAAGTAGCTGAATACCTCATGACTCAACATGGGAATTGTCTGGAAGACGTGGTGGTGATCATGCCGGGAAAACGGTCGGGTGTTTTCCTTCAAAAAGCTTTAAAGAAACAATCAGAAACAGGACTTTGGATGCCGGAAGTACTGGGCATTAACGATTTCATGGGATCTCTGCAAACTCTGGAACAAATTGATCCGGTTGATTTGATATTTGAGGCCTACCAGGTGTACACCAAACAGGTAAAACAAGCCGACGATTTCAATGAGTTTCTGAATTGGGCTCCCACTGTTTTAAGCGACTTTGACGACATTGACCGGTATTTGGTTGACCCAAATCAAATCTTCATGAATCTCAAATCTGTTCGCGAATTGGAAGGTTGGGAACTGGATAAATGGAGTTTCGACAACGAAGAATTGAAACCACTGCAGTTAAAGTATCTGACGTTTTGGGATCAGCTTAAACCTTTGTATTTCGAGTTAAATGCACATTTAAGTGAACTTGGAAAACGCAGAACAGGAATGATTTACCGAAAAGCCTGTGAAGAGTTTGAAGAAGCACAAGTTGATGACAAAAAGCACTACTACTTTATAGGCTTAAATGCTCTGTCGAAAGCAGAAATGCAGGTGATAAAAAAAATGCAGCAGGATTTCAATGCGAAATGTGCCTGGGATTATCATACAGATATCATTGACGATCCGATTCATGAAGCCAACTTTTTCATGCAAAGAAATCTCAAATTTCTGGGCAAGGGAATTACTGAAGCCCAGGAAACACCTCTTCAGAACAAAGTAAATGTGCACCCCTCGCCCAGTTTTTACAGTCAGGCCAGCATAGCCAACGCTCTTCTCAATGAAAATGATGGAAATGACTCTGCCATTATTCTGTGTGATGAGCAACTTTTGGAACCTGTTCAACTCAATCTTCCTGACTTGCAACAACCACCAAACATCACCACAGAGTTACCCATTACCAAAACGCTCATTCATAATTTTTTCCAATACCTGCTGCAGGTTAATATAAAACACTGTAAAGCTGGCAATGGTTCCGTATATCATGCAGATTTATCCGCCATTCTACAACACCCTGCCTTCAAATTCACAAGTATTTCAAAACAACTTCAGATAGGGCAAATTGTCAATACCATGTCGGAAAGAAACATGGTCTACATTAGCAAAAAAGGACTGCAGGAGTTGTTCGGAGTTCATGCAGATTTCATACGGAAGCTTGTTTTCGCTTGTAAGGACACGGGCGATACTGCGGCTTATATTGCTCTGATTAGAAGTACACTTCTTGACATCAAGTCCAATCAAAAAGATCCCTTACTACTCGAACAATGTTATCACGAATATGCTTTACAGAGCCAGATTCTGGAACATGTCACGTCTTCAAGTGTCAACATTGACTTGGAAGCTTATAAACTTCTGATGCGTTTCTTTTTGAACGACTATAAACTTTCATTCATTGGTGAACCACTTTCCGGTTTACAAATTATGGGGATGCTGGAAACGAGAAGTCTTAACTTTAAAAAACTCATTTTTGTTGGAGCCAACGAGGGTACTTTGCCACATGATGCCCTATTCAAAAGCTTCATTCCTTACGACCTGAGAAAATACTTTGGTTTGCCAGGCAAGAAGAACAAAGAAGCTATTCATGCCTATTATTTCTACAGACTCATCTGGTCTGCTGAAGAAGTTCACTTGGTTTATAACGCCAATAAAACTGCCAATGACGCTTCTGAACCAAGTAGATATATTCTTCAACTCAAATATCAAAATCAGAACGTTCAACATGAATCTGGTTTGAATCTCGGTTTGGCAAGAACAGAAGAAACCGTAGAGAAAACCCCGGAAATTCTCACTTTAATTAAGAATTATCTGGATCAGGGGCTTTCTAGTTCTGCCATTGGTTCCTACCTCAACTGTCCACTGGATTTCTTCCACAAGAGTATTCTTCGTTTGTACGAACAACAGGAGGTGGAAGAAGATATTCAGGCCAACACACTCGGAACAATCTTACACAACGTTCTTCAAAACTTCTATGAGGGAAAAGAATCTATGGTACTCAGTGCTAACATGTATCAGGATTTGGGGAAGCAAATTGAAACACTTCTGAAGCAAGAGTTTTTGAAAGTTTTCTACCGGGGATCGGATGAGAATGGAAAAAACAGATTGGCCTATGATATTTGTAAGCACTACCTCATCACCTTTTTACAAGATGAACTCAACGCTTTAAAGAAAGGACAGCAAATTGAGATTGTGAGCCTTGAAGCCGACCACACATTTCCGATTACCCTTAGTGACGGCTCTGAAGTTTTTATCAAAGGAAAAATAGATCGAATCGACAGGTACAATGGGACATTGCGGGTAATTGATTACAAAAGCGGCGCACAAGGTTTGGTTTCTAAAAATGGTCCCGAGCAAGCTTTTCTGGATCAGAATAAGGATAAAGAAAGGCAATTGCTCATCTATGCCTGGTTGGTTAATCAGCAATACAAAACCACCGATTTTTCATGTGCGCTTCTGTTTTTGAGAGATTCGAAAAAGCTGTATCCATACCGACAAGAGATTACTCAGGAACTTATAGATTCTGTCGAGCTTGAATTGAAAAAATTCTGCGAACAGCTGTTGGATCCGGACCATAGTTTCAAAGAAAATATGGATCCAAGATTTGCCACCTTACTTGGCTATCCACAATAGTTTTGTTAAAAAGTGATATCCTGCCACCGAGCTGAAAAGCGCTTTATCGTGATATTTAAGTAAAATCTTAAAACCTCACGTCATGAATGCCAAACAAAGAATTGTGATATCGTACGGATCCATGGATCAGGATCTTAAGAAATTGGTAAACAAACATTATCCTGGCGGATTTAAAGCACACCTTTTTCCAATTCCAAAATCGGGAGAATGTAATAAGGCCTTTACACTTGACGCCGGAGACGTGGTGTACCTCATTAAGGTTGAAGATCGATACTTGAGATCTGCTGATGAAATGATAGATGAGCTTGAGGATTTCACACCTCAGGATCAGGACTGGGACTATTAAGCCTCAATAGCATCCGTTAAATACTTCTTACCTTTTCTGGTAAGTGTGTAGCCGCCATAGCTCGCAGATTTTCTAATGTATTCTGCTAAATACAACTTTGTAACATTGTCGCCAAGATTGACATGGTAAATTTCATCCTCCGATAATCCTTCCCAAAATTTCTTTTTAATGGTATCTAAATCCACTTCACCGCTATTCAAAATAATTTCAAGAATTTTTTCGTCGTACTTATTTAAAATCATTGTTATTACCTCCTTGGTTTAATGTTAGTAGAAAATTAATCAGAGATTAAAAAATCGAACATCAAATGTAACTAACCTAATCGGGTAATGCAATGTAGTTTTTCCACATTTTTTCAACTTTTTAGACAAAAAACGACTAAAACAAAGCCATTTAATCTCTTTTTTGTTTGATTTAAGTGGATTTCAGCGCTTTACAGAAATTTCATCTATCACCAATTCATAAAGTCTTTATGGCCCGACTTTTTCCAGAATTTATAGGCCATTGATAACTCATGAGATGCACCATAGACGTTGCTAAGCTTGGATTGTGTCATGTCATATGAATAAAACATATTGATTCGCTTCATGTTAACACCTGCTTTAAAAACATGCGCATCTCTCGATCTAAAATAATAGCCCAGGAAGTACTTTCTTTTTAGATTTAAATCACCTCCGAATATCAGAGAATTGAATCCACTTTGCGCATAATAAAATCCATTCAGATCTACCCCTAAATCCTCTGTAATTTTCAAGCTATACCCTAGCTGAGCACCTATTTTCTGTGGCAGTGGACTATTTCCTTCTATGGCACTCACATTTGGTTGGTTAATATGGTGCAAAGAAACGCCCGCATACAAACCTTTACCGCTTAGAACTACTCCTGATGAAACATCAAAGAAATCGCCTCTTCCGCCCTTGCCGGTTGTAGACAATTTAGACCAGTCAATCGTTCTGACTCCATAAGCAACTTCTCCTCCCAACTGAAGCATCAGTGCATCTCCCAGTTTAAATTTCTGGGCATAGCCTACGTGAAAGCTGTTTGTATTTAGCACACCGCCACCCGCTTGATCATTGATGTACGCCCCGTAGATGGCTCCATTACTTTTCGAAAAGTAGTGTGTGTAGTTGACAACATTGGTTACATAATTTGCAGACAATGCCGGCCATTGATTTCTGTGTTTGATTGATACATGATCCAGACTGTCATTATTTGCCATCGCCGGATTGAAATACCATTGTGAATTATTAAAATGAGAGAAATGGGCGTCCTGAGCCTGGGACTTGAAACCAATTAAACTTAGAGTTCCGGTAATGAGTAGTAACTTTCTTTTTGTCATTATAAATCGTCTTTTTAAGAGAAACCATTATGACTCACGAAAGTTACAGGCACAAAAAAACCTGGAGTGGTTTTAAAGCAGTTGTTGGGATAAAACACGCTCCAGGCTAAACCTGCAAGGAAAATAAAATTTTTAATTCTTTAGTAAATAGACGTGACTTTACCTCAATGGTTGCTTCAATCTGTAAATTTATAGCCAATTCCTCTGATGGAATGAAAGTATTGAGGATTTCTGGAGTCAACTTCAAACAGCTTTCTATAAGTAAGAATATAGTTATCTATAGTCCTGGTTGTGGGATATACATCAAAGCCCCAAACCGTTTCCAGAATATACTCTCTGCTCACTACTTCATTTTTCTTATCGATCAACAATCGGAGTAATTTCGATTCCTTATTGGACAGATTGTAAACAACCTCATTGCCCTGTTTCACCTCAAAAGTGATGAAATCCACAGAAGCCTTTCCAATGGTATACTGCTCTAGTTCAGACTTTAAAGAAACGCCCTCGCCTCTCTGAACGAGAATTTTCACCCTTAAAAGCAATTCTTCAAGGTTAAAAGGTTTGGCCAAATAGTCGTCTGCACCATGTTTTAAACCTTGAATGACGTCATCGGAACTGGAACGCGCCGATAAAAACAAAATGGGTGTTTGTCCGTCACTTAATCGAATAGTCTGGCAAACATCAAAGCCATTGATATCCGGAATCATCACATCCAGAATAACCAGATGGTATCTCGCTTTCTTGAATTTCTCAATTGCTTCTGATCCGGTTTTAGCAGTAACTACCTCATATCCTTCCAGTTTGAGGTTCAATTCAAGCCCTTCCAATAAGTGCTCTTCGTCTTCAACAACCAATATTCTTTTTAGCTCCATAATATCACCGACAAATTTAATTCTAATTTTTCATCATTGGTCCTATGTTTTCAACAGTGGTCCAAATTAGACTTTTATCTATGGTCAGTTTTTCTTAACTTGATGGCCTTATTAGTCTAATAATCAAACTAAACATCATGAAGAAATTAGTCCTCTCGCTTTTTTGTTTGGGATTTGTCGTTGCTGCGTCAGCCCAAACCAGTACGACAAACACACCTCCAAAGAAAGCACAAGTCAAGAAGTTGAATAAGCCTCTTGTTGTGAAGAAGAGTGTGGTTACCGTTTCCCCAACGACTCCTAAAGCTGCAACGGAATCTACTACCAAAAAGCAGCCAATTACACGCAAAGAATCCGCAGTAATTGAAGAAAGAAGCGAAAAAAAATAGTCTCACTTAACTTATTAGCATGAAAAAAATTGTACTACTATGTTGTAGTCTTTTTGCATTTGCAATGGGCTCCAACGCACAACATACCATAGGAGGTGTTCCACTTGGAATTTCTCAAAACATGGGTAATCATGGGTTTACTACTGAAACCTTAGCCCCTCTTAACATGGCGCAAATTCAACAAGAAGATGCGCAAGGAGATAAAAATGGAAACTGGCCAAGAATTGCCGTGGCCCAAAGTACCAGTTTTACACTCGATAATTCGGGAGAATGGACAGTTCTACCTAACGGAGATAGAGTGTGGCGTTTAAAAGTAACAGGTCCTTCTGCTCAGGGATTGATGTTCTCTTTTAAAGATTTCTATTTGCCACCAGGCGCGAAATTGTACGCGTACTCTGAAGATGAGCAGGATGTATTGGGTGCTTTTACAAGCGATAATAACCCTCAACTTGGATATATCTCTGTTGGATTAATTCCTCAACCAACCGCAATTGTAGAATACTATGAGCCGGCAATGGTTTCAGGATATGGACATTTTGAGATTTTTGAAGTTGCTCAGGCTTATAGAATTTTAACACCTCAGGCCGCCGATTCAAGAGATTTTGGCGATTCTGATCCATGTCAGGTAAACGTAAATTGTACACCTGAAGGATCTGATTGGCAAGATGAAAAAAGAGGTGTAGGAAGAATCCTGTTAAAGAATGGTTCTAACTGGGGATGGTGTACAGGTTCTCTTGTTAACAACACCGCTCAGGATTGTGCGCCTTATTTCTTAACTGCTCACCATTGTGGTGAAACAAGTTCAGCTGCGGATAGAGCACAATGGTTCTTCTACTTTAACTATGAGTCCACTGGTTGCTCAAATGGAACAAACCCTGTTCCTAACGCGTTTAGCCCGCCAGCTGGCTTCTCTTACGTACAAGGATGTACCCAACTATCACACTCAAATGACGGTGGTGGTGTTCAGGGATCTGATTATAAGTTATTACACTTAACCAACTTGACCACAACAGACATGGTTAACTGGAACCTTTACTTAAATGGGTGGGATGCCAGTGACCCAAGTTCAGGAAACATTGGTTCTACCGGTTGGAACACGGCTACAGGTATTCACCACCCTAGTGGAGATATCAAGAAAATTTCTTCTACAACCGGAAACCTGATTACTACTCAATGGAATGGTTCTGGTTTACCTTCTCACTGGTATATTCAGTGGAACTCTACAACGAATGGTCATGGTGTTACAGAAGGTGGATCTTCAGGTTCTCCACTTTTCAATGACCCGGATGGTTCTGGTCCTTTAAATGGTCGTATTGTTGGTACACTTACAGGAGGTAGTTCTTACTGTAATACCCCTACCAGCCCGGATATGTATGGTAAAATGTCGTATCACTGGGATGAAAACAGTGCAAACGGAGGCCCCGTTGGAGGTCACTTAGGTCAATTACTTGATCCTGTTGGAGGTGGTTCTACACTAGTATTAGACGGAACTTACCCCCCTTGTTCGCCAACTGCCCCTAACTGTGCGGCTTCTGCATCTGCGACAAATGTTGTGGTAGGACAAACAGTAAACTTTACAGATCAATCTACTGGTCTTCCTACAGGATGGTCTTGGGATTTTGGTGATGGCTCTCCGGCTAACACAACTCAAAACCCATCTCATTCTTACTCTGCACCAGGAACATATACGGTGACATTAACCGCATCAAATGCAACTGGTAACTGTACAACAACTTTAACCATCACAGTTACAGCATCTAGTGGATGTGATACATTGAACTGGGTACTTCCTGGAACACCAACTCTATATGTTCCGGATGCTGCCTTACCATTGGATTCTGGGTACATTAGTGGAAATAATGCTTACGGAGATCTTGCTAAAGCACAAAGATTCAGCGCATATGCACCATATACACACGTGACTGGTGGTTTATTCTGGATTTATGCAGCTGACGACATGGGTGCTCAAGGTGCCGTTGTAAGATTCTCTGTTTGGGATGAAGCAGCTGGCGAGCCTAATGCTCAATTGGCTACAGTTGACGTTTCTCTTGATCTATTAGATCAGGTAGTCCCTGTTGGTGGTACGTTTGTTCAAATATTCTTTAACGGACCTGTTAACGTAGCAGGTAACCCATTCTATATGGGTGTTGAGATGTTGAACTTTGATCCGCAGGATTCGTTGGCTATTGTGATTCAAACTAACGGAGATGCGGTTACCCCTGATCAGTCTTGGGAGCAATGGAGTAATGGAACATGGTCTTCACTTAACAATGCATATGGTTTGGATGCGGACTTGCACATCTATCCATATATGACCGATTCACCACCAACAGCGATTCCAAGTGCAGGTGGTCCAACTACAATTTGTGAAGGAGGTTCAATCACTTTTGATGGGTCTTCTTCTGTAAATTACGATTCACTTGAATGGGTCTTCCAGGGAGGTACACCAACCGGATCGACCAATCTTTCGGAGTCCGTGCAATATGGAACAGGCGGTACATACACCACTTACCTGTTTGCTTATGGATCATGTGGTGGTTACCATTTAGATAGTATCCCAAATATCACAGTGAATCCGGCTCCTACGGTTACTGCCACTGCAGTTGATGCAACCTGTAATTCTTCTGATGGTTCTATTACGGCTGTCGGTTCAGGTGGATCCGGAAGTGGTTATCAATACTCTATTGACGGTGGAGCAAACTTCCAGGGAAGTGGATCGTTTACAAGTCTTGCCCCAGGAACTTACACCATCATAATTGAGGATAGTAATGGATGCCAGGGTCAAACTACTGTAACGGTAAATGCTAATAATTCACCAATAACTGTAAACGCTACTCCAACCGATGAGAACTGTGGTCAGGCAGATGGTACAATTACAATTACTGCTGCAGGTGCTACTCAATTTAGTATCAATGCGGGTATTACTTTCCAGGCATCAAATAGTTTCACCGGATTAACTGCCGGTACTTATGATGTTGTGGTTGAAGATGCCAATGGATGTACTGGTACTACAACGGTTACGGTAAACGGAAGTAATAACTCTCCTACAATCACCAATACCGCAAGCACAGATGAAAACTGTGGTGGTTCTGATGGAACAATTACCATCACTGCTACAGGCGGTACAGGTACACTTGAATACTCAATCGATGGAACAAACTTCCAGGCTAGTAATACTTTCACTAACCTTTCTGCTGGTACATATACAGTATATGTACAGGATGTGAACGGATGTCAGGGAACTGACATGGCTACGATTGTTAACGTTGGTGGTCCGGTTATTACCAACGTGGCAGCAACAGATGTGACTTGTAACGGAGCTGGTGATGGTACAATCACGGTAACAGCAACTACTGGTTCCGGAACATTAACATACAGCTTGGATGGTACAAACTTTACTGGTTCAAATACATTTACCGGACTTGGCGCAAACACTTATACAGTTTACGTTGACAATGGTGCTTGTGTAACAACAGATGGTCCTCATATAATTAACGAGCCAACTGCAGTTACTCATACAGCTACTGTTACCAATGCCGGCTGTACAAACAACGGTCAAATCGTTGTTAGTGCTTCAGGTGGTACAGGATCTTATCAATACTCTATTGATGGTGGTAGCAACTACCAAACCAGTGGTACTTTCACAGGCTTAGCCGCTCAGAGTTA
Source organism: Parvicellaceae bacterium (assembly GCA_965230535.1). Lineage (GTDB taxonomy): Bacteria > Bacteroidota > Bacteroidia > Flavobacteriales_D > JAUILH01 > JAUILH01. The sequence continues at coordinate 947,459 of OZ246010.1, forward strand.
CCAGGTTCTTGCCATGGATTCTGATGGATGTGTGTCGGTGATTTCAACTGAAACAGTTGGTTCTCTTCCTCCATTAGTAGCTACTGCTGCCGGAGCAGATGAATCTTGTAATGCATCTAATGGATCAATTTCTATCAGTGCTACTGGTGGAGATGGTAACTATCAGTATTCTATCAACGGTGGTTCAAGCTACCAGTCTAGTGGTACTTTCGTTGGGTTATCTGCTAACAGCTACAACATCATGGTAATCGATAACAGTGGTTGTTCTGATGCACAGGTTGTAACTATCAACAACGTTGGTGGTGTTACTGTGACAACAAATGGTAACCAAACTATTTGTGATGGAAACACAGCTACCTTGATTGGTTCAGGTGCTACAAACTATAATTGGTTCGATGGCACAACACCTGTTGGTTCCGGTACTTCATTGCCTGTGTCTCCAAGTACAACAACGACCTACACTTTAGTGGGAGACGATGGAACTTGTTATGACACAACAATGGTTACTGTAACTGTAAATTCAATTCCAACAACTACAGTAACTCCAGATACCAGCATTTGTGCAGGTGACAACATTACTCTGACAGCTGGTGGTGGTACTACTTATTTCTGGACGCACAATGGTGCTACAGTAGCAAGTGTTAATGAAAGCCCTGCTTCAACCACTTCTTATTCTGTTGTAGCATACAATGGAACATGCCAAGGGAATACGGCTACGGTTAACGTAACTGTTAATCCGGCAGCTGTTGCCAATGCAGGGTCTGATGTGACAACTACTTACCTTGGTAGTGGTGGTACTGTTAACTTTAACAATACAGGTTCTACCGGTGTAAGTTATAGCTGGGATTTTGGAGACAGCAACAGTTCAACCAGTGCATCTCCAACTCACAACTATACAGCGCCAGGTACTTACACAGTTATTTTAACTGCTACCCTTGGTTCTTGTACTGATACAGATACGATCACAATTACTGTGTTAAACGGAATCGGTATCGAAGAGTCTGAATTTGCTTCCGGAATCTCTATCTATCCAAACCCAACTAACGGAGTGGTTAACATCAAGTTTGATCTGGATCAGTCGAGAGATATTCAGGTGAATGTGATGGATGCTCTTGGTAAATTGGTTGACATCAAAAACTTTAACGGTGTATACAACAACACTGTTGAGTTAGATTTAACTGACAATGCTAAAGGAGTTTACTTCATTAAGATCAAAAGTGATACGGATGAGCATACTGTGCGCATCACGTTGATGAAATAAACCTTACATAATTTAATTTATAGGCGCCAACGAGTCAGTTGGCGCCTTTTTTATGCATCTTTGTTTTATGTTCAGAAATGATTTTAGCCTTGACTTGGCAAACCAGTTTATCCCGGGAACTATGATGGAAACCTTGGGAATAGAGTTTACTGGTTTTGGAGAAAACTACCTTGAAGCTAGCATGCCTGTTGATCACAGAACAGTACAACCAATGAAAGTACTTCATGGTGGCGCTTCTCTTGCTCTCGCAGAAACCGTAGGTAGTGCTGCATCCAACCTAATCATTGATCATGATCAGTTTTTTTGTGTAGGCATGGAGATCAATGCCAACCATTTGAAGTCCGCTTCAAAAGGCCATGTCCATGCAAGAGCAGAAGCCGTTCATATTGGTAGAAGAACACACATATGGGACATCAGAATAAAAGATGACCAAGAAAACCTTGTTTGCATCAGCAGACTAACAATGGCAGTGATAGAAAAGTGAATTCAATTAATCAAATCTATTCCCTTTTCGACAAGAAGAAATCATTTCTTGCAGCTCGAATTCCGGGATACCCTGTTCAGATTTTTTACCCTTCAAATGAGTCAGGTTGGCAAGTATGTTTGTCGAATTTTGATAAAAGCGAGAAAATTTACTTTTCCAATGTTCCAGGTGAAGCAAATACCAAACCTACTCAACCCGCACTTCCTTATTGTAGTTCCTTTGAAGACTACGAAAAACAATTTGGGGAAATTCAAAGGAACATTGGTACTGGTAAAATATCCAAAGCCATTTTGTCCAGAATTATGAGTCTGGATGAGACGATTGATTCACCTGTGGAATTATTCAGACAACTTGAATCTAACTATCCGGATGCCTGTGTTCACCTCTTATCAATTAATGGTACAATTTGGCTTGGGGCCACACCGGAACTACTGGCCTCTCAAAAAAATGGGAATACCAGTTGTGCTTCTCTGGCTGGCACACTTGCCCTGAATGATCAAAATTGGACTCAAAAAGAAATTGAAGAGCAAAAGATCGTGAGTGATTTCATTGCAGCAAAGTTTGATCAGTACGGTCAGCTAACCGAACAACTTGGTCCTAAAGACAAAATTGCTGGTGAAGTCAGGCATCTTTATACCAAACTGACCGGAAAAATTGATGACTATCAACGTTTCATCGATGACCTTCACCCTACCCCGGCAATTTCAGGTTTTCCACAAAGCCAGGCCATTGAAGCCATTCAGTCAATAGAAACCCACAACCGTGATTGGTATACAGGCTATCTAAGATTTAAAATGGAAGATGCAGATTTGGCTTACGTTAACCTTCGTTGCATGCAAATCATCAACTCTAAACCATTCCTCTATTTGGGTGGTGGCATCACAAAAGATTCTGTTCTTGAAAAAGAATGGAAAGAAACTGAAATGAAAGCCCAAACTCTTAGATCAGTCATGCAAAAATTATAGTATTTTCGTGTCGTGCACACCAGCAAGACATCCATACAAATACTGGCAAATATCCTTCGTCAAAATGATTTGGATAGAGTTGTTTTTTCGCCAGGCTCCAGAAATGCCCCTTTAGTTATTGAACTGTGTAATTCGGATTTTTTCGATACGATTTCATTGCCGGACGAAAGATGTGCTGCTTTCTTTGCCATGGGACAAGCACAATGGACCAGAAAGCCAAGTATCATATGTTGCACCAGTGGAACAGCTTCTCTTAATTATGCACCTGCCATTGCTGAAGCTTATTACCAGGGAATTCCTTTATTGGTTTTAACTGCAGATCGGCCACAAGAATGGATCGATCACGGTGAAGGACAGTCAATCAGACAACAAGACATTTATCACAATTATATTAAAGGGTCTTATCAATTGCCACAAAATGTATCCAACGATCAGCAACAGTGGTATTGTAACAGACTGATTAATGAAGCCATTAATCTAGCAAACGAAGGCAAAAAAGGGCCCGTTCACATCAATATTCCTTTTTCGGAACCATTGTACGAAACCTGTTCAGATATCACAATCAACACCAGAAAAATTGACAGGATATCTAAACAAAATTCAATTGGCACTGACGATTTAAAAGAACTTAATTCCAAATGGAAATCAAGCCAGAAACGGATGATATTATGTGGACTGCTTCCTCCTACGGATGGACTCAACAGCATTCTATCCAACATGGCTGCCAATGGAAATACAGCTATAGTCATTGAAAACACAAGTAACCTTCAGGACAGAGCTTTTAATCCGTGTATAGACAGGTCATTAACTTTAATTAAAAATGACCAAATCGATGAATTCGTGCCAGATGTGCTGATCAGTATTGGAGGAGCTATTGTGTCAAAAAGATTGAAAGCCTTGTTCCGGGAACACCCACCTAAAGAACATTGGCACATTGGAAACAGTGTCAACGCACAAGACATGTTTCAATGTCTTACCAAGGATATTCAAGCCAGTCCCAGCCATGTTTTAAGTGAACTTTCGAATGAAAATCAAGAGCTAAATTCCGGATTTGGCCACAAGTGGCTTGGACTTTTCCATCAGTCTGCAATCAAGCATCAGGAATACCTTGAACAAGTTTCCTTTTCCGACCTTAAAGCGTATGAAATTGTTTTGGACAGCATTCCTGAAGGCAGTCATATCCATATGTCCAACAGTACTGGAGTTCGGTATGTTCAGTTATTCAACACAATTCAGGGTGCCAAATATTTCTGCAACAGAGGAACCAGCGGCATTGACGGGAGCACATCTACCGCATTGGGCAGCACTTATGTTTGTGGCAAAAACACAGTATTACTTACAGGAGATTTGAGCTTTTTCTACGACTCAAATGCCTTTTGGAACACACCGGTTAAAGAGAATTTTAAGGTCATTATTTTCAATAATTCCGGGGGAAATATCTTTAGAATTATCAATGGCCCTTCTGAAACTGATCAACTTGAGTCGTTCTTTGAAACCAGACATAACTTAAATGCAAAGCCGGTCGCGGAACTTTATGGACTCAAATACTCTGCGGCTCACGATCAAAACGAACTTGAAGAAAAGCTGTTTGAATTTTTCTCTTCAGAAAATACAACTTGTGAAATCCTGGAAATTTTCACAGACTCTGAACTTAGCCCCAAAGCACTAAAATCTTATTTCGATTATTTAAAATACTAAACATGAGTACAATCAATTGGACAAGCATAAAAGAGTATGAAGACATCACCTTCAAAAAGGCCAATGGTGTTGCAAGAATTGCATTTAACAGACCTGAGGTAAGGAATGCATTTCGTCCAAAAACGGTTGAAGAATTATTGGAAGCTCTGGTTTTCTGCCACGAAAGTCAGGAAATTGGAGTAGTACTCATTACCGGAGAAGGTCCATCTCCAAAAGATGGTGGCTGGGCTTTTTGTTCAGGAGGAGATCAAAGAGTCAGAGATAAAAGAGGGTATCAGGGACTTGATGGTGTCAACAAATTCAACATTCTGGACGTCCAAAGACAAATCCGTTTCATGAATAAAGTAGTCATAGCCCTAGTTCCAGGTTGGGCTGTTGGTGGTGGACACAGCTTGCATGTGACTTGTGACATGACCATTGCAAGTAAGGAGCATGCCATTTTCAGACAAACTGATGCCAATGTAGCAAGCTTTGACGCTGGATTTGGATCAGCCTATCTGGCTAAACAAATTGGACAAAAAAGAGCACGTGAAGTGTTTTTTCTGGAAAAAGAATACACTGCCCAGGAAGCTTATGAAATGGGAATGGTAAATGCCGTTGTGCCACATGATCAACTGGATAAAACGGGGTATGAGTGGGGGCAAATCATCATGACTAAAAGTCCCACTGCTATCAAAATGCTCAAATTCGCATTTAACCTTGTGGATGATGGCATGGTTGGACAGCAAGTGTTCGCAGGTGAAGCAACACGTTTAGCCTATATGACAGATGAAGCTGCAGAAGGAAGAAATGCGTTTCTTGAGAAGAGAAAACCTGATTTCGATAAATTTCCAAAGTTCCCTTAAACTGCAATGGAGACGCTTCAACATATAATTCAAAATATGATCAATGTATCTCCGGAGGATCTTGAGATACTGGCTTGCAAGTGTTCTCAAAAATCGTTTAAAAAAAAATCTTTTCTAACCACACCAGACCAAGCCACCGATGAGGTTTTTTTCATCACAAAAGGACTTGTGAGATTAATGATTTGTGATTTGGAAGGTAATGAACATAGCATACATTTTGCTTTAGAAAATCAGTGGATTGCTGATTATACCAGCTTTCTTCAAAACACCAAAGGGAACTACTACCTTCAGGCTATGGAACCTACTGAAGCTATTGTTATGAACAGAGATACCGTCAATTGGTGCTATCAGAACACGGCTGAAGGAGAAAAGATGGGTAGACTCATAGCAGAACACTATTTCAAATTGATGGACAACCGTATCCAGAATCTCTACTGCAAATCTCCGGTAGAGAGATACAAACTCATGGATGAACTCTTTCCAGGCATCCACAACCGAATCCCTCAACATATGATAGCTTCCTACATTGGCATTTCCCCAGTCCACTTAAGCCGGATCAAGAAATTGACTTAATTTTCTAAACATTTGTTATCGATTTGAATGAATCAAGGTTATACTTTTGACATATGAAACTTTCAATGACAGTCATTTTCAGCTTGGTAATGGTTACATCTATTGCTCAAAACCTGAGTTCAACCATAAAAGGAAAAGTCAGTGACAAGCAGAGTCAATACGAAATTCCAGGTGTTAAAATCACAGTACTCAGCGTAGAACCTAATTTAAAAACAGGCACGGATGTTTATGGAAGATTCCGAATTGAAAATGTTCCGGTTGGCAGACACACCATTAAGGTGGAATACATTGGCTATGAAAGTGTCACCCTATCAAATCTGATGCTTAATTCTGGAAAAGAGCTAGACTTAAACATTCAACTCGAAGAAAGCACGGAGGAGATGGAAACCGTGGTTATCAAATCACAGGACGACAAACGAGATGCACTCAACGACATGTCTACAGTAAGTGCCAGAACTTTCTCCATTGAAGAAGCCAACAGATACTCGGGTAGTTTACAGGATCCGGCCAGAATGGCTCAAAATTTTGCCGGAGTGAGCGGTGCCAGCGATGATAGAAACGACATCATTATAAGGGGAAACTCACCAACGGGAGTACTTTGGAGACTCGAAGGAATTGACATTCCCAGTCCAAATCACTTCTCCACAATTGGAACGACAGGCGGTCCTGTTAGCATGCTCAACATCAATAACCTCAGTAATTCAGATTTCATGACGAGTGCATTCAGCGCTGATTACGGTAATGCTCTTTCAGGAGTATTCGATTTAAATCTTAGAAATGGAAATTCTGACAAACGAGAATACCTGGGACAAGTAGGGTTCAATGGTTTTGAATTGGGTGCAGAAGGTCCTTTCAAAAAAGGTGGCCGCTCATCCTACCTGATTAACTATAGATACTCGACTTTAGGCGTATTTCACGCTCTCGGAATTGATTTTGGAACAGGCGCTTCCATCCCACAATATCAGGATTTAACCTTCAAAGTTAATGTCCCAACCAAATCTGCCGGAAGGTTTACCGTTTTTGGCATCATGGGTAAAAGTTTTATTGAATTTTTAGCAGAAGACGTTGGAGACAACAACCTCTTCTCTGGAGAAAATGAAGACACCAGATTTAATTCGAATACTGCTATTGTAGGTGCTTCTCACACCTATTTCTTTAATCCAAAAACCTACTCTAAACTGGTAATCGCTGCTACTGGTGTCCAAACAGAGGGTATGATCGATTCTGTAAGTACCATAGATCAAAGCAAGCACAGGCAATTTGGTTTCGACAGGAAACAATTAAAATATGCCATCAACTACAAAATCAATAAAAAATTCAATGCCAGAAATACGGCAAGTATCGGTGTTATCAGCGAACTTCACGACATAGATTTTATAGACAGCGCAAGAGTTGGCAATGGTTTTGTGAGCAACTCCGATTTTAACGGAAACGCATTACTCACACAAGGCTATTTACTTTGGCAGCATAGATTCAATGAAAAATTGACACTTAATTCAGGCTTGCATTCTCAGCATTTCTTTTTAAGCAACTCGCACGCTATAGAACCAAGACTGGGCTTGAAAATGAAACTTAATCCAAAGCACAGTTTGAGTTTTGGAGCGGGTATGCACAGTCAGATTCAACCATTGACTGTCTATTTTGTCAGAGAAGATTTGAACGGGGAATCCATTATGCCCAATGAGGATATCGACTTTACTAAAAGTATGCACTTTGTTTTGGGACATGATTTCTTTCTGACCAATGACATTAGAATCAAATCAGAAATTTACTACCAAAATTTGTATAATGTGCCGATTGACACGGCTGTTTCAAGCTTTTCAATGTTAAATGAGGGAGCAGATTTTGTGGTTACTGACAGAACAGGTATCGTAAATTCAGGAACAGGATACAACTATGGATTTGAGCTGACATTTGAAAAATTCTTCAGCAAAAGCTACTATTTTCTTACCACGGTTTCAATTTTCCAATCCAAATACGAAGGCAGTGATCAAATTGAGCGAAACACAGTTTTTAATGGTAACTACGTGTTGAATGCATTGGGAGGAAAAGAGTTTAAACTTGGAAAAAGAGCTTCCATTTCTTTTGATACCAAACTGACCTATGCAGGTGGTAGAAGGTTCACGCCTATCGATTTGGCAGCTTCTCAATTATATAGTGAAGAAGTGCGGGATTATTCCAGAACAAACGAAGGTCAGTATGATCCATACTTCAGATGGGATTTCAAAACCACCTTCCGCTTCAATGGTGAAAAAACTGCCCAGGAATTCTCAGTTGATCTACAAAATTTAACCGGACAACAGAATATTTTCCAATACGGTTACAATCGCTTTACCGGAGAAATTGCGACAACTTACCAAAGAGGCTTCTTCCCTGGTGTCTTATACAAGATTTTCTTCTAGATATTTTCGGATAGAAGCAAGTTATCTAACCACTGACGTGCCGACTTCACATCAGAAAATAATTTAGTAGGTACAACTGGTTTGTCAATCTTCAAATAGAAATTCCCCAGTATTCGCTGCGACAAAGATTTTAGAACAAATGCATCTGCGATGGTCAGTGAATTGGATTCCGCTTTGGCAGCGAACTCCCGTGCCTCTCTGGACACATTGCTCAAGCTTCCAAACTCTACCAGATTAGCAAATTTCTGCCCACCAAAATCTTCTTCAACGCATTTTAAATAAGCTGCCATATCCTCCAAAGAAACCACAGCATCATTGTCTAACTTAATGTGAAGTATTCTATCTCCCACACGTTCTATTGTCAGAACTCCCACTTTCCTCTTATATTCACTTTTCGTCATCAAATACAAAAATAACACGATCTTTGACTTATGAAAAAATGGTTAAAGGCTTTCCGATTAAGAACACTCCCATTGGCACTGTCCAGCATTGTTTTGGGGTCCATGGTGGCCTATGCGGTGGGTATGTATGATTGGTTAATTACCATACTCGCCATCACTACAACGATTTTTTTACAAGTACTTTCAAATTTGGCAAATGACTATGGTGATGCCGTTTCTGGTGTGGATAACGACAATAGGGTTGGTCCCACAAGAAGTATCCAGGGAGGTGAGATCACAAAAGAAGCCATGTTCAAAGCCATGATTGTTTGTGGCACACTGGCCCTAATTTCAGGGATTGCACTGATTTACTTTGGCTTGAAAGATCTTGATACGAATTACATCATTGGTTTCTTCGTTTTAGGGTTGCTGGCCATTGCCGCAGCTGTTAAATATACAGTTGGAAAAAAACCATACGGATACATGGGACTAGGCGATATTTTCGTGTTTATTTTCTTTGGATTAGTGGGCGTTTCCGGCACATATTTTCTTCACACGCATCATTTCCATTGGGAAATCATTCTGCCCGCTTCCAGCATTGGCTTTTTAAGTGCCGCAGTTCTCAATCTCAATAATATGAGGGACAGGGAAAATGATAAAGTATCCGGAAAGAACACTTTGGTTGTTAAATTGGGGATTCACAAAGCCAAAGTCTATCATACCATTATTTTGATATTGGCTATTGTCTCCGCTTTAATATTCACCATACTCAATTACACTTCTCCCTTTCAATTCATTTTCCTGGTGAGCTTATTCCCAATTATTTTGAATCTGAAAACAGTTTGGCAACACTTAAATCCAAAAACACTGGACCCGGAACTAAAGAAAATAGCACTCACTACTCTGGTATTTTCTATCACATTTGGACTGGGACTAATCATTGATCATGCTTAAAGCAAATTGGAAGAAATACGTACTCAATTTTAAACGTCCCAGCGGTACAAGCAGAGGCGTCATGTTTGATAAGCTTTCTTATTTTATTGAAGTACATGACACAGAAAGACCGGACATCATCGGTATTGGAGAATGCGGAATTTTGAAAGGATTGAGTTATGATGATCGTCCCGAATATGAAGACAAGCTCACAGAGGTATGTCAGAACATCAATGACCATGAAGCCTATCTCATCTCTGGCTTAAAAGAATGGCCATCAATTCATTTTGGTTTGGAAATAGCCTTACGCGACCTTGAAGTGGGAGGAAACAAAATTCTGTATCAGAACAAGTTTACTGCCGGGCTCTCTCCTATTGCCATTAACGGACTTGTCTGGATGGGCGAACCGGATTTCATGAAGGCTCAGATTAAAGAAAAAATTGAAGCCGGATTCTCATGTATAAAAATGAAAATTGGAGCCATAGATTTCAATGAAGAATTGACACTTCTTAAAGGAATCAGGCAGGAGTTCGACAAACAAACCATAGAATTAAGGGTGGATGCCAATGGAGCTTTCGATCCAAAAGATGCTTACGAGAAGCTGAACATTTTATCTGAGTTGGATATCCATTCAATTGAACAACCAATCAAACCCGGACAAATAAATGACATGCACAAATTGTGTGAAAGCAATGTGCTCCCAATAGCTTTAGATGAAGAACTAATTGGTGTGACAAATATTCGCGATAAAAGGGAACTTTTGGAAACCATACAACCACATTACATCATTTTAAAACCAAGTTTAATCGGTGGGTTCAAGGGTACCCTGGAATGGATTAATCTCGCCACTATGATGGGGATTGAATGGTGGATCACCTCAGCTTTAGAAAGTAACATTGGTTTAAATGCCATCGCACAATTCACAGCCGATTTCGACAATCCACTTCCACAAGGGTTGGGAACCGGTTCTTTGTACACCAACAATTTTCAAAGTCCGCTACTTGTTGAAAACGGTACACTCAGCTATCAGCTGGAAAAAGCCTGGGAGATTAATGGACTTTAAATCGTTCACTCATATCACCATTGATTCGAGAACATGTCATCTCAGAGATTGGATTGATGATCTGGACCAAAATACAGACTGGCAAAAAGACATTCATACTTTCATTGAGCAATGGCTGGATTCATCTGATTCAGTTTTAGTTGAGACCTCAGGTTCAACTGGCAAACCAAAGACCATTGCCATTAAGAAAAACCTAATGTTGGCAAGTGCCAGAGCCACTTTGCAATTCTTTGAATTGGAAGAAGGTCAATCTGCTTTGCTATGCCTTCCAGTCAGGTATATTGCCGGAAAAATGATGCTTATCAGAGCAATCGTTGGTCGATTAAACCTCATAGTAAAAGAACCCTCTTCTCAGATTTCTCTCTCCGAATCAATTGACTTTGCTGCGATGGTTCCGCTTCAGGTTGAGAATTGTATTCCTGAACTTAAGCACGTTAAAAACCTGATTATTGGAGGCGCTCCCATTTCTAGTTCACTGAGAAATAAACTAAAAACAGTTCAAACCAATGTTTTCGAGAGTTATGGCATGACCGAAACCATCACGCACGTGGCCCTCAAGGATATCAAACAAGGTGATTACTTCAAAGCCTTACCAGGTGTGAATTTTTGGCAAGATGATAGAGGGTGTCTGATTGTAAAAGCACCACATTTAAACATTGAAGAACTGGCCACAAATGATGTTATCGACTTTGAAGACTTCACGCATTTTAAATGGTTGGGTCGATACGACAATGTCATTAATTCCGGAGGTATTAAACTTCACCCGGAAGAGATAGAAAAGAAAATCAGTGTGCTCCTGGACAGGAGTTTTTATGTAAGAGGAGAAGCTCATGAGACTCTGGGACAAAGTCTGATTTTGTTGATTGAAGGTCCAACTTTGGACGACATCAGTCTTGAGCTTTTGAAATCAGAGCTAAAAATCGAACTTGATAAATTCGAGTTACCCAAAAAGATAATTTTCGTTGAAGAATTTAACCGAACACCAAACGGAAAACTAAAACGTCAGGACAATTTAGGGTAATCAAAGCTAAATTAAACCTTCATTTCTAGCACTTTATCTAATTAGCCAGATTCTGTCTTGTACACTTCAAGAGATCAACTACCTTTGCCCGCTAATTTCATAGGATGGTTAAGAAGATAATAGGCGATTTTAAGTTCATTGACAAGAAAGATGGTAGTATCAAAGATGATGTTCTCTCTGGTCTGACCGTAGCACTTGCTTTGGTACCTGAAGCTGTAGCCTTCGCTTTTGTGGCTGGTGTTTCGCCAATTGTTGGTCTTTATGGCGCCTTCATGATGGGATTGGTAACAGCCGTTTTTGGTGGACGTCCCGGTATGATTTCCGGGGCTACCGGAGCAATGGCCGTTGTGATGGTTCACTTGGTGATTAAAGGGAATGAAATGGGTGGTGATGGAGCCGGGTTACAATATCTCTTCGTCACACTAATTGCGGCAGGGCTGATACAGGTTGCCGCTGGATTTCTGAAACTCGGAAAACTCATTCGAATGGTCCCAACGCCTGTAATGATGGGATTTGTGAACGGTTTAGCCATTGTTATTTTTACTTCTCAGTTAGGCATGTTTAAGTCCGGAGGAGAGTACCTCACGGGGGAACCTTTATGGATCATGATTGGATTGACTGCGTTGACCATGGGAATTATGCTTTTACTCCCTAAGATCAGCAAAGCCATTCCGGCAGCTCTGGTTGCCATTATTACGGTATCCATGATTGTTATTTTTGGAGACATTCAAACAGAAACTGTATTGAGTTTTATTCAGTCCGGAGGTGGAGAAGGCTTATCTGCCGGATTACCGGAATTCAATGTCCCAGCAATTGATTTAAACTGGGAAGTGATTCAGGTGATCTTACCATATGCCGGAATTCTGGCTGCTATTGGCTTGATTGAGTCCTTAATGACACTCAATCTTATTGATGAATTAACAGACACCAGAGGAAGTGGAAACAGAGAATGTGTGGCTCAGGGAGCCGGAAACATACTTAATGGCTTTTTCGGTGGTATGGGTGGCTGTGCGATGATTGGTCAGAGCATCATCAATATTAAATCTGGAGGAAGAGGACGTTTATCTGGAATTGTAGCTGCCATAGCCCTCCTAATGTTCGTCTTATTTGCCGCAGAGTACATTGAAATGATTCCTATTGCCGCATTAGTTGGTGTGATGTTTATGGTAGTTATCGGCACATTCGCATGGAACACTTTCAAAATTTTGAATAAGATTCCTTTGACAGACGCAATCGTGATTGCTGTTGTGACCATCGTAACCGTTCTGGAAGATCTTGCTGTAGCAGTATTCATTGGAGTGATTATTTCGGCTCTTATGTTTGCCTGGAACAACGCTTTGAGAATTAGAGCCAGAAAGAGAATCGACGAAAGAGGCGTTAAACACTACGACATTTACGGCCCGCTTTTCTTCGGTTCCACTACTCTTTTCATGAGTAAATTTGACGTTAAGAATGATCCGGAAGAAGTGATTATTGATTTCCAGGAATCACGAATCATGGATCAATCGGCCATTGAAGCGATCAATAAAATCTCCGAAAAATACCTCAAAGAAGGGAAACACATTCATTTAAGACATCTGAGTAAAGATTGCGTTCGCCTGATTAAAAGAGCCGAAAAAATCTGTGAGGTAAATGTACTTGAAGATCCTGATTACTTTGTGGCCATAGATGACTACCGTGCTTACATTGAAAAGAAGAAAGCCAACGGTGAATTAAAGTACAGTAGTGGCGGACACTAATTATTGAAATTGCGAGCTGTTGTTCGCATACACTTCCCACTTTTCCAGAACTTGCTGCATGTCTTTGGGTAATTCCGAATCAAATCGCATGAACTCACCTGTTTCCGGATGAGTAAACCCAAGAGTCTTGGCATGAAGCGCCTGTCTGGGACAAAGTGACAAACAGTTATTGACGAATTGCTTGTACTTGGTAAATGTAGTCCCCTTAAGGATCTTATTTCCACCATATTCGGGATCACCAAACAAAGTATGGTTGATGTGCTTCATGTGCACACGAATTTGATGCGTTCTTCCCGTTTCAAGTTTACATTCAACCAAACTTACATACCCCAAACTTCTCAATACTTTGTAATGAGTTACCGCATGCTTTCCAATCTCTGGTTCATCAAAAACCTGCATGATTTTTCTGTTTTTGAGAGACCTGGCCAGATTGCCTTCAACCGTGCCTGATGGCTCATCAAAATCTCCCCACACGATAGCATGGTACGTTCTTTCACTTGTTCTGTCGAAAAATTGCTTGGACAGATGAGCCAAAGCCTGCTCTGTTTTAGCAACAACCATTAAACCAGTCGTTCCCTTATCCAATCTATGAACCAAACCAGGTCTGCCTGCGTAATCGTTTCTCTGAGGCAGGTTATCAAAATGATAAATCAATCCGTTCACCAAAGTTCCCGTATAATTCCCATGGCCGGGGTGAACAACCATATCAGCCGGCTTATTCAATACCAATACCACATCATCTTCATATACAATATCCAATGGGATATTCTCTGGTTCAAGTTCTGTTTCCTTAACAGGATATGGCAATACAATTGAAATCTCGTCGTTGGGTTTCACCTTGTAGTTTGCCTTAATAGACTTACCATTCACAAGGATGTTTCCCTCTTTGGCGGCCATTTGGATTTTATTCCTGGAAGTATTGGCTATACGATCCATAAGGAACTTATCGATTCTAAGCAGTTCCTGACCCGGATCCACCATGAAATTATGATGTTCGAATAATTCTTCTGATTGTTCCGCTTCCGAATCCGAAAGTTCTTGTTCTTTGCTCAAGTCTTATCTTTTTAAGAATTTACGTGAAGCTGTGGTACCATCGTACTTCTTCAATGTAATGATATACATTCCCGCTACAAAAGAATCTGTGTTGATCACATCAGTGGCATTTCCGGTCTGAAGCATTCTTCCGTTCAAATCCTGAATGGCATAGGTGTAATCGTAAGCTGACTCAACAGCCACTCTTAGCTGACCTTCTGTTGGATTAGGATATACTGTAAAGTCGATTTCCTCAAGTGTTGGTTCATTAACAGATAAGAAACCGTCCTTATCAGAAACAAATACCGGACGCATCATTAAACTTCCATCAAAGCCAGTATTGGTCCAGAAGGAACCAGTGTTATAGAAAATTCTATCCGAGTTATCTCTGTTTCTATCAAAACCAATGTTCAGGACATCAGGGTCGCTCTTAGCCCACCCAATATAATAAGTTCCGTTTACTTCTACCCTCAAGCCATCATTGCCACTGGCATCTTTCAAAAAGTACTCAACAAAACCATTCTTGTCGTTAGAATAAATTGGGCTTTCACCATGTAATGCCGGTGTTTGGTAGATAATTGAACCGGGTTTTCCAGCTCCATCATCTTCCCATATGGTTAATCGGATTAATTTCTGACTTACATCTTCAACCGATGGCGCCCAATGGATCATAATTGATCGAATTGAATCTGCCTGCATCACATCATATTGGTAGGCAACAAAAGCACCTGATCCCCAGATTCCCCACGCCCATTCAGCACTGCCATCATCATAAGCATAATAATTAGACAAAACCTGGTCATAGGTCACTGTATCATTTAGTTGCAATAATGGCGCATTATCCGTTTCAATTGAATGACAAATTTGGAAAGTGGCACAAGTATCGTTAACACTTGTATCCAATTCAAACCCAATCTTAGGATAAATGACATCCTTAAATATTCCTGCTGCAATGTTTGGGTTACCAGCATCTGAAAACGCTATTGAATCTAACTTAACGCCTTCAAATTTAGTGTACATCTGAGCTGTTCCCTCAAAAAGGTTTTCCGTAATGTTGTTCATATTATTGACAACCATATAGGAAGTATCGACTGTATAAAAGTCAGGATCCCATTTGTAATGCTTCCATGGCATTGAAGTGTAATCATTCAATATCCCATAAGATTCGTATTGAAATGCCACATCAGCAAAAATAGAATCTGACAAAGGACGGTCGTTCAGATACACATAATCAATATGCCAGTGATCCAGATTTCCGGCAAGAGAACCATAATTTTTAAACCTAAACCTAAAGCCATCTTTGTAATACTGAAGGTCAGTTTGCGGAATCTCTAAATGTGCATAATAGAAAGTATCCTCCTGAAGTCCTGTATTTGCAAAGCTGGCAAAATAGAACCATTCGCTGGAATCCGGGGCCCATAATTCAACAACTAAAGAGTCTTCGATCTCCGGCACTTCTCCTAATCCGGTTGGTTGGTAGAAAAAACTCAAAACTGTGGTGCTCGATTCATGTCCGGCCATATTAATAGGCTTAGAGGTCAGGAAATCAGCTTCTCCGTATGGTGCTCCAACACTTGTGAAATCGTAAGGGTAGCCATTTTCATTCAGGCCATCAAAAGTGGCGACTCCCACAGTTGGTGGATTAATGGCGTATCTACTATTTCTGCAGGCATATTTATCGACCCAGATGAAATTTGTATCTCTCAGAGTTGGAGAAACTAAATAGATCGTACTCGAGTCTTGTCTGATATCCACCAACCAGGTAGTATCATTCATATCTCCTGTGATCATCAAGCTTGAATCGTGCACATCATATGGTGGCCAAAGCTCCAGTGTATCAAACGTAAACGGATAAACGCACAAATCGTAATGTACCAATTCTACTGGTGCGAAAGCCGTTCTTGTGAAGACAACACTGTCTGCAGTTGAGAGTGTATCGTATACATAGGTGAATGTGGTATCCAAAGCAAACGAATCCATGGCAATGGGAGCTGTATTGGTCAAATCCCACAACAAATGGTGAATGGTATCCTGAACGTTTGCGTCACTGGCCTGTGCATCATAGGGCACAAATTTATCTCGCGCAAAGTCGTCTCTAATGGGTAAATCAAGCGTATCAAAAAAGTAGATAAACTGTTGATCTAAATTTCTTTTTTCCTTTTTGTGAAGACTCTGATTAGTCTGAAGTGGGTTTAATTTTTCCACCTGACCAAAAGTGACACCAGAAAACAGCAGTAATAATAATGTAAGTTGTTTCATATAATTCTATTCGACCTCACCATCATCTGGCAGAGAAGTTCCAAACCATAATGTCACCTCCGTTCCTGCCGCGATAACAGAACTTCTTCCTCCTGTTGGCGATTGTCTTACAACAATGGCATTCAATGAATCATCTACAGACTGACAAGTTTCGCATCCGGCATTCAACATCAATAGTGACGCACCAGATAAACGTTTATTTGCTTCAATTATTGTTAGGCCCACTACATCAGGCAGGTTCACAGATTTGGGTTTCCCTTGTCCAACAAGCAATGTCAACTTAGACCTCAATGGTAACTTAATACCAGAAGGAATTTCTCCGTCTTTGTTCTTCAAACTCTTTCCTTCATAGAGTAAATCCAAAACGAAATTATCATCATGTGGAATCTGTTTCACCTCAACGCTAAACCCTCTTGTCAGCAATTTGGTTTCCGCCAACCTTCTGGATCTGTATATCACATTTGGCACTTCTCTTCCCGGAGGTAGTTTCGATTGAACTTTTAAGCTGATCACACGGTCTTTTTTCACTTTAAAACCACTACTATCTGAAGAAACTGGTTCCTGGTTCACAACTGTTCCGGCTTCAAATCCTTCAATGAAAACAGAATCAACTTCAACTTTCAATCCCAGTTTTTCAATGTCTTTGGCCGCATCAGCCGCATCCATTCCAAAATAATTCCCAACAGAAATTTGCTCTTCTTTCCCTTGTCTTGTATACGAATCAAGATGATTCATTAAGAAATGGAAAATCAGGTAAGAGACCAATATTGCCAGACCTATGTTTAACCATAAAGGCCAGGAAATTAAAAATCTACCAAATGCTTTTAACTTGTTTTTCATCTACTCGAACAAATATAGAAATTTCACCCATCTCAAAGCACGGATAATGAGTTAATGTATATCAACAATAGTGTATTGGTAACTCTTAATTGATTATTTGCAAAAATACCTGTTCGCAGACTTAAATTGCGATTATGAAATTAAGAATTGCGGCTATTTGCGGAGGTTATTCATCTGAAAAGGTGATTTCGCATAAAAGTATTGGTACCATCATCGATCATTTGGATGAGAATTTGTTTGAGGCCTTTAAAGTAGAAATCACACAAGATGAATGGCTTTGTCATCATGAAGGGAATACCTACCCGATAAACAAAAACAATTTTGGTGTAGATGCTTTAGACATGCAATTCGATTTTGCCTACATCATGATTCATGGTACACCAGGTGAAGATGGCAAACTTCAGGCTTATTTCGACATGTTGTCCATTCCCTATGCGGGTTGTTCCCAAATGGCTTCTACCCTCACCTTTGACAAATGGGCCTGTAATAATTTGCTCAGTGGTTTCGATATCAATTGCGCACAATCTGTGCTTGTGAGACCAGGAGATAACTACGATTCCAAAGCAATTGCAAAGAAATTAGGCTTCCCCATGTTTGTAAAACCTAACGACGGTGGGTCAAGCTTTGGTATTAGCAAAGTCAATGCAGCTGAAGAATTGGATACAGCAGTAGAAAAGGCCATGAGAGAAGGTAGCAATGCCATCATAGAATCATTCATAGAAGGATATGAAATCACGATTGGTGCTTTTAAAAACAAGGAAGGTATTCAGGTTTTGCCAATCACACAGATTTTAACCGACAATGAATTCTTTGATTTTGAGGCGAAATACGATGGCGCTTCATCAGAAATCACACCTGCCGATATTCCGGAAGAAGACGCAAGTAAGGCTGTTCAAATTGTTAAACAAGTTTATCAATTACTCGGACTGGACGGTATTGTAAGAATCGATTTTATGGTTTCAAATGGTACGCCCTATTTGATTGAAGTAAATACCGTTCCGGGGTTCAGTCCGGCAAGTATTGTCCCTCAGCAACTCAGAGCAGATGGAAGAACCATCAAAGAAACGCTCACAGAAATCATCCAATTGGCCCACGCACCAAAATAAATAGCTTATTTTTACGTTTTTGATTCACAACTTTGGTTCAATGAAACGGCTGTTAGCATTCATCTTTTTGGCAACTATGACTTTAT
The DNA here is from genome assembly GCA_965230535.1 of Parvicellaceae bacterium. GTDB lineage: Bacteria > Bacteroidota > Bacteroidia > Flavobacteriales_D > JAUILH01 > JAUILH01. The sequence goes on from OZ246010.1 coordinate 966,146, forward strand.
CCAGTTCAGCGCAATTGGATAAACCTAAAAACCGGTCCGGAGATTTTTCCGGAAAGAAAAGACGTTTTCATTTTGGATTTTCACTTGGATTTAACCGGACTTCTTTCTTTCACGATTTAAAACCAGATTTTACGTTTCAGGATTCTCTTTTAGGTCTTGGTGTTAAACCAACCCCGGGATTCAACCTGAATATTTTAAGTTCACTTCACATAGACAACAACTGGAAGTTGAGATTTCTTCCGGGAATTTCTTTTCAGGACAGACAAATGCTTTACAAGTTTGTGATTGATGGAGAAATAGAAACCATTGAACACAGAGTTGAATCAACTTATATTGATTTTCCATTGTTGTTGAAATGGAGAACTAACAGAATCAATAACTGGTGTGTTTATTTAATTGGCGGTGGTCAGTTCAGTATTGACATGGCCAGTAGAGAAAGCGTGAACACCACAGAAGCTGTGGTTAGAATCAAAAAAACGGATTATGCGGCACAAATTGGAGGCGGTATGGACTTCTTCCTACCCTATTTCAAATTCGGTGTTGAATTAAAGATGAGTGCAGGACTGCCAAACATCCTCATTCCTGAAAACAACATGCTTTCGGACCCAATTTCAAGATTGCGTTCACAAGTTTGGCTTCTATCTTTTACTTTTGAGGGCTAATGCCTGAGATAGTAGAAATATTTCTAAGACCGGAACATGCATACGACGAAACTGAAATTCGTAATGCTGTCATCAATTCCAAAAGAATCAAAGCAGAAAAATTAAGTGGTTTTCACGTTTTGAGAAGATCTATTGATGCGCGAAAAAAACCGATCCAGTATTTCCTTCGGGTTGAAGTCTTTATTGATGAAGATTATGTTCCAAAAGAACATCCTACTCTCATCCCCAAACAAATTGACCCCAATAAAGAAGTTCACATCATAGGCTTTGGTCCTGCAGGCATGTTTGCCGCCCTTAAATGCATTGAATTGGGTATTAAACCTGTTGTATATGAAAGGGGAAAGCAAGTTCGTGAGCGGAGACGCGATCTGGCCAAACTGACCAGAGAACATGTCGTTAATCCTGAAAGTAATTACTGTTTCGGAGAAGGCGGTGCCGGCACATATTCTGACGGCAAACTCTACACCAGATCTAAGAAACGCGGAGACCTCAACCTGGTCTTAAACACACTTGTAAAATTTGGCGCACCGGAAACCATTTTAACAGATGCACATCCTCACATTGGCACCAACAAACTACCTCTGATCATAGAAAATATCAGAGAGTTTATTTTGGAGCATGGTGGTGAGATTCATTTCAACAGCAAACTCACCAATCTTGACATTGAAAATGGTTCCATTAAATCGCTTTATGTCAACGACAAGAAAGTAGACTGCCAGCGCGTAATTCTGGCTACCGGGCATTCGGCCAGAGATATTTTTGAATTGCTCCATCAAAACAATGTCCTTATTGAAGCCAAGCCTTTCGCACTTGGTGTTCGTGTAGAACATCCTCAAAAAGTCATAGATCAGATCCAATACAAATGCAAAGACAGAGGTGAATTTTTACCGCCCGCTTCTTATTCGCTTGTTCAGCAAGTTAATGGCAGAGGAGTCTATAGTTTTTGTATGTGTCCCGGAGGCATTATTGCGCCTTGTGCCACTGATGTTGAGGAAGTGGTTGTTAATGGTTGGTCACCTTCCAAAAGAGACAATCCTTACGCCAATTCAGGAATGGTGGTTGAAATTAAACTGGAAGATTTGGACACAGATAAGTTCGGTCCTCTGGCTGGTGTGGAGTTTCAAAAAGACATTGAAAAGAGAGCATGGATAGCCGGCGGAAAAACTCAACAGGTTCCGGGTCAACGCATGCTCGATTTCATCCATAAAAAACAAAGTCAAAACCTGCCCAAATCCTCATACATTCCGGGTGTGATCCCTTACAATCTGTGGGATGTTTTCCCTGATTTTGTTGCCAGGGCATTAGCAGGTGGTTTCAAGGCTTTCGGTAAAAAAATGCCGGCTTATTACACCAATGACGCGCTCTTGCATGCTGTGGAAAGCAGAACATCTTCCCCGGTTCGAATTCCTAGAGACAAGTCAACTTTTAAACACACTGAATTATCTAATCTGTTTCCTTGTGGTGAGGGCGCGGGATATGCCGGTGGAATTGTGAGTGCTGCCATAGATGGCATGCGTTGCGCGGAAGCAAGTACTCAGGACTGACGATATACCTCAGACAAAACAACTGTGGTTGCCATAGATACGTTTAGAGACTCTTGTCCGTTTCCTCCGGGAATTTTGATCTTATTTGCACAATTATCAGAAATTTCCTGACTAATTCCGTTGGCCTCATTTCCCATAACATAGATGCAGTTTTCTTTCGAAATTTCTGCATCATAAATAGAATCCCCTTCCAAATCGAGCACGAAAGATTCTCCACTAAATTCTTTTAAGTAATTAGCAAGATCAACATACAATACCGGAAGCCTGAAGATTCCCCCCATAGAAGCTCTCACAACTTTTGGATTGTAACAGTCTACAGAATTTTCAGAACAAATAATTCCATCGGCTCCAAACCAATTGGCTGACCTAATAATGGTTCCTAAATTTCCGGGATCACGCACATCATCCAGTCCAACGAAAAGCCCTTTATCTGGTATGTCCCAATTTTTGTATTTCACCACAGCTATTGATTGATGAGGTGTTTTTTGGGTCGATATTCTTTCCAGATCCTGAGAACTACTTAGATGAAAATCAGCTTCAATTTGCATGGGCTCGGTTGAATACACACTGTGAACATCAAAATTTGATGCCAGTGCTTCTTCGACCATCTTCCTTCCTTCAACCAGAAAAAGCCGTTCTTTATCACGATTCTTCTTCAATTGAAGTGATTTTATCCATTTTATTGTGTTTCTTGAAATCACCTAATATTGATTTGTAGATTTGCAAATATAAATGCTGAGATCGGTTTTCATATTAAGTGTCGGAATGTTGTTCCTGATTTCTTCTTGCGTGACCAAACGTGTACCCGAAGGTCAACTGCTTCTCGACAAGATGAGCACAGATCAAATTTTGATCGCCTTCGACACCACCAATATGGATACTTTATCCCATCTATTCAAGGAAAACAAGTACCCGGGGAACATGCCACTGAAGCCGTGGAGTAATAAAAACATGACCCGGAAGAATGGTAAAAAAGTCTTCAATAATTCTTCCAGCGATAATGTCAGCAAATGGGATATGGAAGACATTTTTAAACAGAACCCGAACAGAACAATTTTTGGTGTCATTAAATTCCATTTGGGTATCTACAGTATGATCAATCCGGAAAAACTGGACAAGAAGGTTAAGAAACGTTACGCCAGGCTGATCCGGAAAAATGAAAAAAGACGAACCAAGGATGTTTACCGAAACCAAAAAAGACTCCTTAATGGAAAGTCCCCTAAGGAACTAAGACCGCTTAAAAAGTACCGAAAACACTGGAAAGAAAAGATTGTCAGTGGCATTGGTGAAGCGCCGGTTTTGCTGGACACTAACAAAATAAAAACCACCACCCAGCAATTGAATACCTACATGATCAAAAAGGGGTATTTCAATGCGAAAGTGGTTGATACGATCATAGTTCATCCGAGAAAACCTAAAGCAGCAGTTTATTACATTGTTAAGGAAAAGGATCCATATAGAATTCGGTCCATTACAAGAGATATAGACGACGAAGACATTGCCAAATACACCGGATACGCCCTCAAAAACGACTCCATCATCAAGATCAATCAGATTTTTGATGTATCTAATCTTCAGGATGAAAGAAACAAAATTGAAACCTACTTATTAAACAGGGGCTACTACGCTTTCAGTAAAGATTACATCTACTATGAAGTGGATAGTATGAGTGTTCCTTCAAAACAGGATTCTACAGTCATTGAACGTTGGGTTGACTTAAAGATGGGCGTTCTAAACGTGCAAACGCCCGTTACCAGAGATTCTGTCATTGAAAAAAACCATCAAAAATTCTTCATCAATGATGTGACTTTAATTTCGGATTATACTTTACAAAGAGGTGTCGACCTGAACAACTACGACACCAGTCATTACGTTACCTCTGATGGACACCTGATCAAAATGGCTTACATTGATAAGTTCAAAATCAGGCAACATGTTCTCGCAGAAAGAATTTTCATTTTTCCCGGATATACATACAGGGCAAAAGAGGTTGAAGCGACCTATACACAACTAACCGACCTTGGTATTTTCAGGTCTGTGAGTATCAAATTTGCTCCTGTTGAAGGTGATACTGTAGGAAATTTGCTGGACTGTATCATCTCTCTTAATCATAGTACAAGACAGGCATTCACTGCTGAGGCAGATGGTTTGAACAGAGGAGGAAACCTGGGAATTGAAGGGAGCTTATCTTACGATCATAAAAACCTGTTTAAAGGTGCTCAAAAGCTGAATTTATCCTTTACCGGTGGTCTGGAAGTTCAACAACTATATACCAATCAGGACGGATCTGTTTTGGGTGAGAGTGACTTAAATCCGCTAAGCACATTCAACACAATTGAATTCGGACCAGCCATGTCTATGAAATTTCCGAAAGCGATTTTAATTGAACGTTTCTTTAAAAAATGGCATCACACAGACACAGATGTTGGGGCTTCTTTTAATTTCCAAAAACGACCTGATTTCACCAGAACTATCCAGGAAGCCAAGGTTAAATGGGATTTGGCAAAAGGTCATCACTACCTTGGAATTGGTTTATGGAGTCTGAGTGCAATTAAAATTACTGACCAAAGCCAGGAGTTTCTGGATAGATTAGATGAGCTAAACGATCCAATTCTTGACATTAGTTTCTCTGATCAGATTATTTCTGCGTTTTCCCTGACATATACCCGAAATACTCAACAAATCAACAAACTTAAGAACGTTGGCTACTACAGTGGAAATATCGAATTAGCAGGCGTTGGCTTAAGGAGATTGGCCGGACCATTGAACCTTTACTATAACCCAACTACGGATGCTTATGAGTTATTCGGAATAAGATTTGCCGAATATTTCAGAACGTCCCACGACATTCGTTTCTATCAAAAATTCAACTCTAAAAGTGAGATGGTATATCGTTTTGCCGGAGGTATCGGGATTCCATTTGAGAACTTAAAGGACGCCATGCCATTTGCCAGAGCCTTTTACGCTGGAGGAAGTAACGGAATCCGAGCCTGGAGAGCAAGACTGCTTGGTCCGGGATCTCACGCAGATGAAAATTTTGAAGAACGATTTGATAAGATCGGTGATTTTCATTTGGAAGGCAATGTGGAATACCGTTTCGATCTGTTCGATTTTATTGAAGGGGCCTTATTCCTTGATGCCGGAAACATTTGGTTGCTTCATAACTCTGTTTCGAGACCAGATGGAACTCTGGGCAGAGATTTTTACAAGGAGATTGCTTTTGGTGGCGGTATGGGCTTCCGTTTCGATCTGGATTTCTTCATTGTTCGTCTTGATCTTGCCGGAAAATTGAAAAACCCGATTTTACCTGAAGATGAACGTTGGTTCTTTCAAGATAAAACCATTCACAATGCAGAACGTAAAGCACTTGGTTTATCGGACTACAGATCTGGTGTGACATTTAATTTTGGAATTGGATATCCCTTCTAAGGTTACCTTTTGTGCTTAGCTGGAATTAACCGGCATGAAACGCATCAAAATTTACATTCTTTTATTTCTGATCCTGCTTTTAGTTGCCACAACCATTCAACCCATTTATGGTTTTGATATGTGGTTACAACATGTGGGCACTCTTCTTATTTTTGCTTTACTTATTCTCGACATCCGCAAAGGCTACCTCAAACTGGGATCATACATTGGCATTGCTCTATTCACGGCCATTCACATTTTTGGAGCACGCTGGTTGTATACCATGATTCCTTATGACCAATGGATGCAAAGTTATTTTGACTGGAGTCCGAATGAAGCTTTTGACTGGCAGCGAAATCACTACGACAGATGGGTTCATTTCATGTTTGGTCTTTGCATCCTATCCGCTTGTTTTGATTGGTTCCTTCTTAAACTACCAAAAAACACACCTATCAAGTTTGTTCTGTTTATGGCCTGGTCTTCAATTCAGGTTTTTAGTCTTATCTATGAATTATTCGAATGGGGATTGACCTTTGCTTTATCTCCTGAATCTGTTGAAAATTATAACGGTCAGCAAGGCGATATGTGGGATCCTCATAAGGACATGGCTCTGGCCTTTTTGGGATCATCTATTAGTACCGGAATAATCTATCTGAGACGTAAAAAAATATCTTAAAAAACACTTTAATAAATCAAACCATCTTATTAAAAAGCTTTTTGTTAGTTTTGTTGCTCGAAATACGAATTTTATGGGTAACACAAATATAGAATCATTACTGGGGAGCGAAGGAGAAGCTTTGCTGAACCACACTTGCAACACCATTTCAAAAGACTTATTGATGCTTCCGGGAGCTGATTTTGTTGACCGTTCTTTTGGCAACTCAAACAGAAGTCCACAGGTACTTAGAAGTCTTCAGGACCTATATTCTCATGGTCGTTTAGGAAATAGTGGATACGTATCTATTCTTCCTGTTGATCAGGGAATAGAGCACTCTGCAGGTGCTTCATTTGCTCCAAACCCTATTTATTTCGATCCGGAAAACATTGTGAAATTAGCAATTGAAGGTGGCTGTAATGCAGTCGCTTCAACTTTTGGTGTTTTGGCTTCTTGTTCAAGAAAATATGCCCACAAAATCCCATTCATTGTTAAAATCAATCACAACGAATTATTGTCTTACCCAAGCGAGTTCGAACAAATTTCTTTTGGTTCTGTAGAAGAAGCATGGAACCTTGGAGCTACTGCAGTTGGAGCCACTATTTACTTTGGATCTGAAGGCAGTAACAGACAAATTATTGAAATAGCGCATGCATTTGAGCGTGCTCACGAGTTAGGTATGGCAACCATTCTTTGGTGTTACCTAAGAAATAGTGACTTTAAGAAAGATGGTGTTGACTACCACACCGCAACAGATATTACAGCTCAGGCTAATCACCTTGGAGTTACCATTCAGGCTGATATTATTAAGCAGAAATTGCCAACCCTAAACGGTGGTTATACTGCTATCAACTTTGGAAAAACGCACGACAAGGTTTACAGTGAATTGACTACTGATAACCCAATCGATTTATGTCGTTACCAGGTGGCTAACTGCTACATGGGGAAAAACGGATTAATTAACTCTGGTGGCGCATCTACTGGTAGTAAGTCATCTGATTTGGAAGATGCGGTTAAAACTGCTGTGATTAATAAAAGAGCTGGTGGTCACGGATTAATTTCCGGAAGAAAGGCTTTCCAAAAGGAAATGTCTGAAGGTGTTGCTTTGTTAAACGCCATTCAAGATGTATATTTGGATGAAGCCATCACAATTGCCTAATTACCTCTTATAAACAAACGTATTAATTATGGCTTGGTTTAGAAGAAAAAAGCAAGGAATTACCACCCCTACCAACGAGAAAAAAGAAACTCCTGATGGTCTTTGGTATAGATCACCAGATGGAAAAATCATAGAAAAATCTGAATTAGTAGCCAACGCTTACGTAAGTCCGGAAGGTCACCACGAACGCATTGGTTCTCAGGAATACTTTGAATTGATTTTTGACAATGGCTGGAGAGAATTCAATGCTAAAGTAAAGTCTGGAGATCCTCTTAAGTTTGAGGATACCAAGAAATATACCGATCGTGTTAAGAGCACCATCGACAAAACTGGTTTAAATGACGCTATCCGTACGGCCAAAGGAAAGGTTGACGGAACGCCATTGGTAATTGCCGCTATGGATTTCAAATTCATTGGTGGATCAATGGGAAGTGTTGTTGGAGAAAAAATTGCCAAAGGTATTGACCGTGCGATTAAAGACAATTGCGCTTTCATGATCATTTCCAAGTCTGGTGGAGCCAGAATGATGGAGGCCGGTTATTCCTTAATGCAGATGGCCAAAACTTCAGCGAAATTGACTCAGTTGGCAGATAAGCAATTGCCATATATCAGTTTCTTAACGGATCCGACTACTGGAGGTGTTACTGCTTCTTTCGCTATGTTGGGAGACATTAACATTGCTGAACCAGGTGCCTTAATCGGTTTTGCTGGTCCAAGAGTTATCAAAGAAACCATTGGTAAAGATCTGCCTGAAGGCTTTCAAACATCAGAATTTGTACTTGAGCATGGCTTCTTAGATTTCATTGTAGACAGACGAGAGTTGAAGCCAACATTGGCCAGAGTACTTAAAATGTTTAAAAATTAGTTTATTCAGATATAAGGGTGTATCTTTGCGCCCAATTAAGAGGGAAAATCCCATTTAATACATAAGAATCATTTAAATAATATTGGCATGTATTTAGCACCAGAAAAGAAGGCTGAGATCTTCAAAAAACACGGTAAATCAGAAAAAGACACTGGTTCACCAGAAGGACAAATCGCTTTATTCTCCTACAGAATTAAGCACCTTACAGAACACTTAAAGAGTAACAAAAAAGATACTGGAACGAAAAGAGCGCTTCAGTTGATGGTAGGTAAAAGAAGAAGTCTTCTTGACTACTTGAAGGCAAAAGATATCGAAAGATACAGAGCCATCGTTAAAGAACTGGGATTACGTAGATAATCCAGACAAATAATGATACTAAATAGTACACACATATTCATCGCTCAAAAGCGATAACACATCTTGAATTCGCCCTAACGATATCGTTAGGGCTTTTTCATTTTTTATACATACACATATATACACACACATGAAACCAAATTTAATTTCGAAAACAATCAACCTGGGGAATGGTAAAGAGATTACCCTTGAAACCGGATTATTAGCTAAACAAGCTGATGGTTCTGTTGTAGTTCGTCAGGGAGATACTATGTTACTAGCTACGGCTGTTTCGGCACCGGAAGCTAAAGATGGCGTAGACTTTATGCCATTAACTGTTGACTACCGTGAGAAATATGCCGCTGTAGGTAAATTTCCTGGTGGATTCTTTAAAAGAGAGGCCAGACCTTCTGAATACGAAATCTTAGTAATGAGATTAGTGGACAGAGCATTGCGCCCACTTTTCCCAGACGATTACCACGCAGACACTCAGGTAATGATCCAATTAATGTCTGCAGATAAAAATACTAATCCGGATGCCCTTGCTTGTTTAGCAGCTTCTGCGGCATTGGCATTATCTAACATTCCTTTTGGAGGTCCTGTTTCTGAGGTAAGAGTTGCCCGTGTAAACGGTCAGTTCCTGATTAACCCGGATATGGACGAAATGGAAGGATCTGATATCGACATGATTGTTGCAGGTACTGCAGATAACATCATGATGGTTGAAGGTGAAATGAACTTCATTTCTGAAGACGACATGGTGGCAGCTATTGAAGCAGCTCATGCCGCCATTAAAGTTCAATGTCAGGCTCAGCTTGATTTGGCTCAAATGTCAGGAAGAGACGTAACACCAAGAGAATACTCTCACGAAACGCACAACGACGAGTTGAAAGCAGCTGTTAAAGAAGCTACTTTCCAGAAGTTCTATGACGTTGCCAAGACTGGTACTGCCAACAAGGACTTGAGAAAACAAATGTTCGGTGAGATCAAAGATGCTTATATAGAGACTGTTGATGAAGCCACCATGGAAGAATGGGGTTACCAAATCAAAGTTTACCTAAATAAAACTCAAAAAGAAGCCGTTAGAAGGTGCATGCTTGATGAGCGCGTACGTTTAGATGGTAGAGATATGACGGAGATCAGACCAATCTGGTGTGATGTTGATTATTTGCCAAGCGCACACGGTTCTTCTGTGTTCACAAGAGGAGAAACTCAATCATTGACCACCCTTACTTTGGGAACTAAAATGGATGAGCAAACTATTGATGGAGCTATTCTGGAAGGTACTAACAGATTCTTATTACACTATAACTTCCCACCATTCTCAACTGGTGAAGCAAGACCTCTAAGAGGAACTTCAAGAAGAGAAGTTGGTCATGGTAACCTGGCATTGAGAGCATTGAAGCCTGTTTTACCAGAAGGTGATGACAATCCATATACGATCAGATTGGTATCAGAAATTTTAGAATCTAACGGTTCTTCTTCTATGGCAACTGTTTGTGCTGGTACTCTGGCACTTTTAGACGGTGGTATCAAAATCAAAAAACCAGTTTCTGGTATTGCTATGGGATTGATCACTGATGCAGATGGTAAATACGCCATTTTATCAGATATCCTTGGAGATGAAGATCACTTAGGTGATATGGACTTCAAAGTAACCGGAACTGAAGATGGTATTACAGCTTGTCAGATGGACATTAAAGTTGATGGTTTATCTGCTCAACTATTGAAAGAAGCCTTAGAGCAAGCAAAAGCTGGTAGATTACACATTCTTGGAGAAATGGCTAAGACCATGAGCTCTGCAAGAGAAGATTACAAACCTCACGTTCCTAGAATCGTTAAGATTATGGTACCTGGAGATTGTATCGGTGCAATCATCGGTCCTGGAGGAAAAATCATTCAGGAAATGCAGAAAGAAACCAATACGGTAATCACAATTGAAGAAACAGCAGACGGACAAGGTTCTGTTGAGATTGCTTCTGCTAACAAAGATGATTTGAATGCAGCATTAACCAAAGTGAAGAACATTGCTTTCCCTCCAACTGTTGAAGTAGGTGAAATCTACGATGGAAAAGTAAAATCTATCATGCCTTATGGTGCATTCGTTGAATTGATTCCTGGAACAGACGGTCTTTTACACATTTCAGAGATCGAATGGCACAGAGTAAACAACGTGGCGGATGTCCTTAAAGAAGGTGATCAGGTACAGATTAAGGTACTTGGTAAAGATCCTAAGAACGGTAAGTTAAAACTGTCTCGTAAAGTACTTTTGCCAAAGCCGGAAAACGCTGAGGCGCCAAAGGCTGAGTAAGCAGTTATTAACAACTTATATACTTTTAAAAATCCGCTTGGGCACTGTCTCAAGCGGATTTTTTTATTTCAGCAATCCTATATTGTTAAAAATTTTTGATCGGAATATCTGCTTCTTATGTAACCCGTGCTCTCACTTATCCGTTAACAAGACCTGAAACGATTGAAGATATTAGATGAGACAACTTAAAATTACAAAGCAGGTAACCAACAGAGAAACGGCTTCTCTTGATAAGTATTTACAAGAAATTGGTCGGGTTGATTTGATTACCGCTGATGAAGAAGTGGATTTGGCAAGACGTATTAAAGAAGGTGATCAAATAGCACTGGAAAAAATGGTCAAAGCCAATTTGCGATTCGTTGTATCTGTATCCAAACAATACCAAAATCAAGGACTTACCTTACCAGATTTAATTAATGAAGGTAACCTTGGCTTGATCAAAGCCGCTCAAAGATTTGACGAAACAAGAGGATTTAAATTCATCTCTTATGCCGTTTGGTGGATTCGTCAATCTATCCTACAAGCTTTAGCAGAACAATCAAGAATTGTACGTTTACCACTCAATAAAATTGGGTCGATAAACAAAATCAATAAAGCCTTTTCGAAACTGGAACAGGAGTTTGAAAGACCTCCTTCTGCAGAAGAATTGGCTGATTTACTGGAAATGACACCGGAAGAAGTGAAGCAATCACTCAAAAATGCCGGACGACATGTATCTATGGACGCCCCATTGAAAGATGGAGATGAAAGTAGCTCTAACATGTATGATGTTTTAACCAGTGATGACACACCAGGTCCTGACAGAGGCTTGTTAACCGAATCTCTGAGACGTGAGATCGAAAGATCTTTATCTACCCTAACTGCCAGAGAAGCAGATGTGGTTAGATTATACTTTGGACTAAATGGTAAACATCCAATGACACTTGAAGAAATTGGAGAACGATTTGACCTTACCAGAGAAAGGGTTCGTCAGATCAAAGAAAAAGCCATTAGACGACTGAAGCACACGTCCAGAAGCAAAATCTTAAAAACATATCTGGGATAAATGTTTACTTTTATTGAAGAAGGCCTCTGTTAAGCAGGGGCTTTTTTGTGCCTTATAAGTTCATAAATTCTCAAAAATATTCATGACAGCTTTTGAGATTACTTATAAATTTGCAACATGAGTCATTTAATAGCCCCCTCCCTACTTGCTTCCGATTTTGCCAATTTACAATCTGAGTGTGAAATGCTCAATAACAGTGAAACCGATTGGTACCACCTGGATGTTATGGATGGTGTATTCGTTCCCAACATATCTTTTGGGATTCCTGTAATTGAAGCTATCAACAGACACACACTTAAACCTCTTGACGTACATCTAATGATCGTTCAGCCTGAGCGTTACATTAAGGACTTTAAGAGAGCTGGTGCAAATATTTTGACGGTTCATATTGAAGCTTCTACTCACCTTCACAGAACCATTGGTGCTATTAAGGACGAAGACATGAAGGCAGGTGTGGCATTGAATCCACATACACCTGTAGAGTCACTGGAACCAATTTTAAACGACATTGATTTGGTTTGTTTAATGAGTGTGAACCCAGGTTTTGGCGGACAGTCATTCATTGAAAAGACTTACGACAAAGTGAGAAAACTCAAACAAATGATTCAGGAATCAGGCTCTTCTGCTGTTATTGAAATTGATGGTGGTGTAAGCATCAACAATGCCAAACAGCTGGTTGAAGCCGGCGCAGACGTACTGGTTGCCGGAAGTTCTGTCTTTAAAGCAGACAATCCAACTGAAATGATCAGTAAACTAAAGAACCTGTAACTAGGCTTCTACCCCATTTACGTAGTCCTGCAGATAAGCAAAGTGCTCGGTTAATTTACCGTCCTTTGTCTCAGAAGCACGTCCAATAATATCATCCGGATCATTCCCTAAAAGTGGTTCCAAAACATGATTAAGGAACATCTCTCCAAAATCAACTGAAGCATCCTTAGGCAATTCACACGGTAAATTATCCACAGCCATCACGCAAATTGCATTGTCGGCATCAAACGACACTTCAGACTCGGAAACAGGATCGTAACCATAAAGCGGTTCTGCTATTGTAGACGGACGAATTGTACTGGCCACAGCACAATCAATATCACAACTGATATCTGCAACAGTTTTCACTTTCCACTCTGGATGTTTACAATCCTCTCTGGAGAAAATGAAAGGAGCTCTACTATCCCAATAATGACAAGCAACATACATATCTGCCACCTTGGCATAAGGCATAAAATTAGACTCGTAATCACTTGGGTCTGCATAGAAATCTGACTTTGAAAACGGAGACCTGTCTTTGGTCCTATTGTAATGATCCACTCCTAACTGAGTGTATACAGGCTCATCAAAATCCTGGGTTAAAAAAGCCTCAGGCTCTACTTTCTTCAATCCCATTTTCTCAATAATCTCCAAAGCACCACCTGCTACTCTTCCTTTTCCTGTAAGCACAATCTTGTAATTAGAAGGCAAATCAATCTTAGACAATTGACCTTCCATTTCAACCCGGTCCTCACAAGCATGCGCAGATTTCAATTCATATCGCTTGCTCTTTCTACCATAAGCTAAAAATCCATTGTAGCAACCAACAATACCTGCATATCTGCCAAAAGCAATCAATCTCTGCCCCTTTGCATTCTTGATCACTTCCCAGTCAACTAACTGAATGTTCTTTTCTAATATGGCTCTCAGTAAATCTCTGTTATACGGTTGTTCCTTGAAAGTATGGGAAAAGAAAAAGTACATCTTACCATCAATCAATTCAGGAATTGGCACCTCTTTGACTCCCAATAACACATCACAATGATCTACATCCTTAACTACATCAATGCCCTCAGCCAGATACGCTTCATCTGTAAATTTTCTGATTTCGCTTGATTGAACGTATAATTCAAGGTCGGGATAGGAATCCTTGATAAATCTGCATTGTTTAGGTGACAAAGGAACCCGCTTGTCTGGCGGAACCTTACCTTCCCGAATGATGCCTAATTTCATTGAGTGTATTTTGTTGAGTTTGCGTGCAAAGATAATTTTTTTAGTCCTCAAATCATCCGACTTGTCAACAGCACGACAGCATAAGTTCAAGTTTTAGGTCTTTTTTTAGTAAATTGGAGGACATTAAACTTTGGATATGAAAAAACTAGCCCTTGCAACGCTACTCACTACCCTATCTGCTACCTCTATATTTTCTCAGGAACAAACGCCTACTTTTGACCTGAGTCCGGAGGTATATAAACTCATCAAAGACATCAGAACTGACGGGAATCATGAAGTACCTCAGTACATTCGTTTTAAGAAAAATCATGAAATCCCGCTTCAAAATATTGAAAACTGGATTGCAACTAATTTGGTGAAAGACACGCGATTTTCACTGATACAACTGAACAAATCGGTTGATCAGATGGGACACACGCACATCAAATTCAGACAAACTTTCAATCAAATTCCGATTGAGGGAGCCACTTATTTGGTACATGCATACAATAATCACGTTTATGCAGTAAATGGTCATATTTTTTCACAAGACCATTTTACCGGCAATCAAACGCTTTCCGAATCACAAGCATTGGAGCAAGCTAAAAGCAGTTTCAAATGTGAAAGCTTTAAGTGGGAAATTGAGGCCGAAGAAAACCATCTGAAACAAGAAACAGGCAATGCAAATGCAAGTTATTTACCTCAGGGTAAACTTGTTTATGTGGCAAAAAAAGGAAATTTTGATGCAAAGGATTTCAGACTGGCATACAAGTTTGACATCTATGCACACAGACCTGTTCAACGTGCATGGACTTTTGTAGATGCCGCTAACGGACAAGTACTTTTTAAAAACAAACGTGTTTATGAAGCCGATACTCCGGGTACAGCGACAACTGCATATAGCGGAACCAGAAATATCATTTCAGATAGTTTTGGTGGTGGATACAGACTGAGAGAGAATGGTCGTGGAAACGGAATCAACACCTACGACATGCAGAATGGAACTACCTACCAACAAGTCGACATTACAAGCCCAAACCCAAACTGGGTAATGACAGGAAATGATCAATATGCTTTGGATGCGCACTGGGGTGCTGAAATGACTTATGATTATTACGACATTGAACACAGCAGAAACAGTATTGATGGTAATGGGTTTACTCTAAACAGTTATGTTCATTACGACAACAACTTTGCAAATGCTTTCTGGGATGGACAAAGAATGACTTACGGTGATGGAAACGGATCTATTTCTGCATTGACATCTTTAGACATTGCCGGTCATGAGATTACTCACGGTTTAACCACATTTACGGCAGACTTGGTTTATCAAAATGAATCAGGCGCATTAAACGAATCTTTTAGTGATATTTTTGGTGCAGCTGTTGAATTTTACGCCCTGGGGTTTGCCAATGGTGACTGGACAATAGGTGAAGACATTGGTAGTTTGATCAGAAGTATGTCAAACCCTGGTCAACTTGGAGACCCTGATACTTATGGTACCGGGAACTGGTATACAGGAACAGCAGACAATGGCGGGGTTCATACCAACAGTGGTGTTCAGAACTACTGGTTCTACTTATTAACTGAAGGTGGATCTGGTACAAATGATGCTGGTGATGTTTATTCTGTAAACGGTATCGGTTTAACCAAGGCTGCTCAGATTGCTTTTAGAAACTTAACTGTTTATCTGGATGAAAACTCTAATTACTTAGATGCACGTTTCTACGCCATTCAGAGTGCAACAGATTTGTTCGGACCATGTTCTCCTGAAGTGATCGAAACAACCAATGCATGGTATGCAGTTAATGTTGGAGACGAATACGATCCTAACTTTGAAACAGATTTTACACCTTCAATTACTGGTGGATGCCAATCTCCTTTTATAGTTGATTTCTCTGCCATCAGTGCTTCTTCAGGAACAGGTACATATACCTGGGATTTCGGAGATGGCAATACTGGTACTGGAATCAATCCAACACACACGTATACAACAAATGGTACCTATACCGTTACTTTGATTGAAGACGGTGGAGCTTGTGGAACCGACACAGCTGTCTATGTAGATTTGATTACGGCAGGACAATTAAATGCACCTTTAGTTACCGATGGTTCGGTATGTACACCCGGAGTTGTTGATCTGTTTGCTAATTCTGCCGGACAAATTACCTGGTGGGATGCCCCTACAGGAGGTAACCAAATTAACACTGGAACCAGCTATTCACCTAATGTCAGTAATACAACTTCTTACTGGGTAGAAAGTGCGACTGGTTTATCGCCAGACTATGTTGGGCCTACAGACAACACTTTTGGAAACGGGGGTTACTTTACAGGAAACCAATCTTTGATTTTTGATGCGCTTCAGCCATTTACACTTGTTTCTGTTTGGGTTGATGCGAACGGCGCAGGAAACAGAACCATTGAATTAAGAGACAATGGTGGTACTGTAATTCAATCAACAACCGTGAACATTCCTAACGGTCCAAGTACAGTTACTTTGAATTTCAACGTGCCTGCCGGAACCGGATATGAGATTACTTCACCAAATCCGGATTTATACAGAAACAGTGATGGTGCTTCTTACCCATATACATTGGCTAACGTATGTAACATTACCGGAAGTACTGCCGGAAACGCTGGTTACTACTATTTCTTCTACAATTGGGAAATTCAAACTGCACCATGTCAAAGTGGTCGTGTAGAAGTGATTGCAGCCGTTGCAGACGATCCACTTGGAACAAATGATTCTTTGTGCTCTCCGGGAGTTGCTAACCTAACAGCAATTGGAAGTGGCGTAGGAACATTGAACTGGTATGACAACGCTTCAGGAACCACATTATTAGGCTCAGGAGGTTCATATGCAACACCTTCTATCAGCACAAGCACCACTTATTATGTATCTGAAGAATTGCCTGGAGACTTAAATACTGTGGGGCCGGTTGACAATACTTTTGGAAACGGAGGTTACTTTAACGGAGATCAGCATTTGATTTTTGATGTAGCAGCACCAGTTACTTTAGAATCTGTTCTGGTTTACGCAGGAAGTAACGGAACAAGAACTATTGAGTTAAGAGACAATTCCGGAGCTGTCCTTCAGGATACGGTTATCAATATCCCGGCTGGTCCGCAAAGAATTTACCTGAACTTTGATTTGGTTCCTGGAACAAACTATCAATTGGGTACATTAAATGGGTCTAGTCCTGATCTTTTCAGAAACAGTGACGGACCTTCATATCCATATGATTTGCCAGGTAAGGTTACCATTACTAACAGTAGTGCAGGTACTCCAGGATACTACTACTTCTTCTATGATTGGGAGATTAGAGATCCGTCTTGTATCACAAACTTAGTACCTGTTGAAGCTGTTGTAAATACTCAGCAAGATGCGACCATCGATCCAACAGGAGGTTTCTGTCCTTCAGATTCACCAGTTAACTTCTCTGCCGCTGATGCTGGTGGGACATGGAGCGGTCCTGGTATCACAGATGCCAATGCCGGAACTTTTGACCCTGCCACTGCGGGTATCGGAAACCACACGGTAGTTTACACACTTGGCGGAATTTGTGATGATGCTGATACGGTTATTGTATCTGTTAACACTTCTTTAGATGCTACCATTACAAATGCGGCTAACTACTGTTCTCAGGACAATGCGGTTACATTAACTGGTGTTGATGCTGGTGGAACATGGTCTGCTACCTGTGGTACATGTATCAATACTGCAACCGGAGAGTTTGACCCTACAACAGCTGGTGTAGGATCACATACCATTACATATGATATTTCCGGAACTTGTGGCGACACAGATGCTCAAACTGTTACTGTAAATCTTCAACAAGACGCTACCATCGATCCTGCAGGACCTTTCTGTAACAATGATGGCATCATCACATTGACAAGCACTGAGCCAGGCGGGACATGGAGTGGGCCAGGTATTATTGATGCCAACGCCGGAACTTTTGATCCTCTTGCTTCAGGAAATGGATTCCATAACATCAGCTATGTACTTTCCGGTGTTTGTGGAGACAGTACTTCAGAGCAAATCATAGTGAACCCTCCACCTGCAGTTACTTTGAGTGGAACTGATACACTTTGTTTAGAAGACAGCCCTGTTACATTAACCGGGACTGGTGTTGGAACTGGTGTATACAGTGGTCCGGGTATGAGTGGAAATAGTTTTGATCCTGCCGTTGCAGGAGCAGGAAACCATGTAGTTTACTATACGGTGACTAACTTCCACAACTGTACTGCTCAGGATAGCATGGTAATTCATGTTGCTTCTTGTGTAGGTGTAGATGAAGAATTGAACCATGTATTGAACATCTACCCTAACCCATCTCAGGGAGTGTTTAACATCCAGGTGAAAGGAAGCAGTGCTTATTCTTCTGTGATGGAGATCTTTGATGCTTCAGGAAGAGTGGTATACAACCAAAATATTCCTGCAAGATTCGGTAAAATCACTTTGAGTACGCCAAACCTGTCTAGCGGAATGTACACTTTGAGGTTAAGAAACGAAAGACATGTTGAAAGCCACAAGATAGTGGTGAGATAACAGAATATACTTTATAAAACGACAAAGCACGAAGGAATACCTTCGTGCTTTTTTTGTATCCGGGCCTCATCAACTAAACCCGGAAGCTGCTGTCTTACTTGAAACGATTAAGACATGAAAAAAGGAGAAAAACTATTATTGTACTACTATCTGAACCGTATCTGAAGACATGGCTATAAAGTATCCCAATGCATTGTTATTCCAATTGCTAATAGGGTTACCCGGGGCCGCACTTCCTCCGGAATTCGGATCTCCTACAATATCAACCAGTGCATTATAAAACTCGTATGCAGCTTTATCGAAATGAATCATTTCAACCTCAACAGTGTCATGCAAGTCAAAAATCTGATTGATTAATGGCAATCTGGTATAGTTTCCATCAAAAAAGCTATCATCAAACACTACGATATCAGTTCCTTCATTTTGAAAAGTATCATTCACCCAATGTCTGAATCTGTAATAATTCTCTTCGTTGGCAGGATCGTTAAATCGATTATAGATGATATAGCCTTCCGGAAATGGACCAAATTCTTCTTGAAACTCTGGCTCCAATTGATCCAAAGGCACAACATCTAATAGCTTAGACTCTGCTGTATAGGTCACGCTTCCCAATACCACCTGCAAAGAATAGGTTCTGCCAGGTGTTGCTGTTACCATAGATTCATACTGTCCGTTTCCAATTGGACTTAAAACCTGTGTACTCCCCAGGTCATCGGACAAGGTTATGGCAGCCCCATTCACTCCGTTTGGCAAACTGGCTTCAAAGTAGGAGTTCGTAGCACTTAAAGTCACAACAAAATTATGAGTTCCGGCATACAGTGGAGCTTCAATGGCTAGTTGAGAATCTTCTTCATTCAATTCCACGTCAATGACCTTTTCACAACTGGACAAAGCAAAAATTGCTGCAGTACTCAATAGGATGTATACTAATTTCATAATTCTAAAATTTAAAATTGTAGGTTACTGATGGCACCCATTTAAACAAAGACAATTGAACCGCTTCTGTTTGAGTAGGATTATCTTCATTTGGTCTAAAAGTGATGGAGTAAGCGTTTTCACGGCCATATACATTGTATAGTGAAAAGTTCCAGCTGGATTCAAACTTTTCTGTTTTTCTGCGTTTCCAGTTCACAGCCAAATCAAGTCTATGGAAATCAGGCATTCTGTAACCATTTCTTTCTGTATAGTAAGGAACAATCTGACCATCGATCAGGTATTTTCCTGTTGGAAAGGTCACCGCATCTCCGGTATAATAGATCCAGGCTGCAGAAATACTCAATTTCTCACTGATGTTATAGGTTCCAACAGCCGAGAGGTCATGCGTTCTGTCTTGTCTGGCAGAGAACCATTCACCGTCATTGATCTCATCAAACTGTCTTTCTGTTCTTGACAAAGTGTAACTGATTGACCCGGTAAACTTTCCTTGATTTTTCTTAATGGACAGCTCTAATCCATACGCTCTGCCGTCTCCATAAACCAAATCTCCTTCCAACTCATTGTTCAGGAATATGTCGGCCCCTGTTCTGTAATCTATCACATTCTGCATGTCTTTGTAGTAAATCTCAGCAGATGTCACAAACATATTTTTCTTAAAGTTCTTGTGATAACCAAGCGCAACCTGATCCGCTATTTGTGGTTCTACATTGTTACTACTATTGATCCAAACATCTGTTGGTGTAGATGTGGTTGCATTGGTTAACAAATGCAGATATTGGTAATTACGGTTATAGGTTAGTTTAAGAGAACTTGATGGATTAAGTCTGTAGCTGGAAGAGAAACGTGGCTCAAAACCGTGATAGAACTTGATTGTCTCCCAGGAACCAACATTTACTTCACTAAGTAGGTTACCTGCGTCATCAAATTCATACTTCTTGCCTTCTCCCATATAATTGAAGAAAGACCATCTTAAACCGTAGCCTAAGTTTAATCTCTGACTTACTTTTTGCTCATTTTGAATATAAACCGCTCCTTCAATGGAATATTTCTTAGTGGCATCCTGCGCTTCAATTCCGGTATTTGCTCCAGCGGTCAGGTTACCCGGTTCAATGGTGTGATGAATGACATTGTAACCAATTTTCAAAGAATTCTCATTATTTAAATAGTAAGAATAGTCCTGCTTGAAGTTCCAATCACGAATCACCGACTCTAAACTAATTTCATCATCTCCTTCTCCAAAGCTGAATTTGTAGTCGTAGTTACTGTAGATAAAAGAGGTATTAGAGAACAAACGGTTGTTAAACAAGTGATTCCAACGAACAGTTCCTGTTGCATTTCCCCAGGTTAATCCAAAGGTATTGTCAAATCCGAAATTATCTCTACCAAAGTACCCGGACAGATAAATTCTGTCTTTCTTACCAAGCGTGTAGTTGGCTTTTAGATTCAAATCGTAGAAAAACAAATTAGATTGCTGAATGGTTTCATCAGAGGATAGTCCCATAAACAAGTCCACTAAGGAACGTCTTCCGGAAACAATGAATGAGCCTTTTCCTTTGTTCACAGGTGCTTCAACCGTTAGTCTGGAACTCACCAATCCAATTCCACCAGCAACACCCAGTTTCTCTTTATTTCCATCCTTCATTCTAATATCCATCACAGAAGATGTTCTGCCTCCATATTCGGGTAACATGCCTCCTTTAAACAGGTCTACATCTTTAAGTGCATCTGAATTGAATACTGAGAAAAAACCAAGTAAGTGAGAAGGATTATAAACCGGAGCTTCATCCAGCAAAATCAGGTTTTGATCAAGACCTCCCCCTCTCACATAAAAACCTGCATTTCCTTCTCCGGCACTTTTAATGCTTGTTTCATACTGTGTTAAAGCATAAATAGGATCTGGCTCTATGAGTACCGGTAGTTCTTTAATTTTACCCAGATCAACTGTTAACTTACTCCCATCGGCATCATCGAGGGTATTTGCAACTGTATCTCCTTTTACCACCATTGGACCGAGAACATCATCTTCTGAGATTAGTTTCATATCCAGGGTGAGATCACTGGTTAGGTTTATCTTCTCCGAGATTTTTGCATAACCAATACTTCTGAATACCAAAGTATACTCTCCTTCTTTGAGCGTCAGGGAGTAAAATCCGTATTCATTCACTACCACCCCTACTCCGGGTAATTCAAGAACGGTTACTTGTGCACCAATCAAATCTTCTCCATTGGCATTGTCTGCAACATGACCACTAACGGTGTACTTTTCCGAATTTTGCGCCAGTGAGGACAAAGACATTAAGCACATCAAATACAGTAATATAGGCTTCATTTCAAATAAATTTCTGGATCAAAAATAAGCATAGCTTACCCCTTACCTTATAATTGTTGTGTTAAACGACCGATTTAGAATCTTAAGCGGACAAATCCGGAGTTGAATTGGATCGTATGCATATCTGAAGGAAATTCGATCAAAGTCTTCAGTGATTTTAGTGTTGTATATTGCGGTCTTCAATTAGGTCTATGTTTAAACGTTGTGAAGACTATAAAGGCTGGAAAGCACCAAAGCACATCATTAGAGTTGCTTTGATCTCTTCTCCCCTGCTGGCGCTATTTAGCATAGCTCCAATGACAGCTGTGGTCTACACATTTAATAAACGATTTGTAGAGACCATTGATGTAGATTTTCAGATGGTTGCACTGGCTGTGGTTAGCATCACTGTTTCCATTCTTATTTTTTGGGCAATCAACATATATCTATTCTATTATTTCAGACTTGTTCTTGAGCGAAAATCATGGTCAACAAACTGGCTATATGTGATGTCATATCTTGAAGTCTGGACATGGATTTTTATTCTTAGAGCTCTCTTTACAGACATCAGTCAGGAAGAAATCCACAGCATTTCTTTTTTCCCTTTTATTGGGGCAACGGCAAACAACACCCTGATTCTTCTTTTGTTGAACTTATTTGAAGCCAGAAACAAACAATCGGAATTGCAACTTGAAAAGGCACAATTAGAATTTTCGAACCTAAGAGCTCAGCATGAGCAGCTGAAGAGCCACATTGAGCCTCACTTTCTATTCAATGCACTGAATACACTGAAAATTCTTCAGAAAAAATCACCTGAATTGGCGCAAGATTATACTGTAAATCTTTCTAATCTCCTCAGACGATCAATTAGTTTTCAGAAGAATGATTTATCTAGTCTCCAGGAGGAAATATCCTTCCTTAAAGATTACCTGGAACTTCAAAAAATTCGATTCCGGGATAGTCTCGACTACAAACTCATCAATCTTTCCGGGGAATTAGACAACTACAAACTTCCCATCTTTACTCTGCAGATTCTGGCTGAAAACGCCATTAAACACAATGCCATGAGTACGGACGAGCCCTTGATTTTGGAAGTTACCCTGATTGATGAAAATACCCTGGAATTTAGAAACGAGATTAGAGATAAAGCACGAGTATACCAAAGCCCCGGAATGGGCTTAAAAAACCTATCTGAACGTTGTGAATTACTTAATGTAAATCCGCCGGAAATTGACAGTAATAATGGAACTTTTAGAGTTCTGATAAATCTGATATAGTTATGAAGTTAGTTATTATAGAAGATGAGCCACTTGTAACCGAGAACCTAGTTGACATTATTGAATCTCTGGATCAGGACATCACAATTTCCAAGACTCTGGCCAGTTTAAAGGAAGCTTTCAACTACTTCAAAGACAACGAATACCCGGACTTATTCATTTCGGACATCCAGTTGGCCGATGGCTTGAGTTTTGAGTTTTTCCAAAAAGAAGCCCCACAGGTCCCGGTTGTATTTTGTACGGCCTACGACGAATACGCATTAGAAGCTTTTAAGGTAAACGGAATAGATTACTTACTTAAGCCTTTTAATGATGCGGACATTGCCAATACCATCAAAAAGTATTATCAACTATTAAAAACGGGACCGAAAGACACAGGACACTCAAAAATTGACCTCCTGATCGAACACATTGAATCCACCACGCCGAAACAAAATAAAAGCATCCTCATTCACAGCGGTGACATGATCATACCAATCAAGACAGAAGATATTCGTTTGGTGTATTTGCGAAATGGTTTGGTTCATCTAAGAACAGTTCAGGGAGAAAAGTATATGAGTCCGTTTACCATGGATAAAATGTCAGTTTTATTACAACCTCAGGCATTCAGGGTAAACCGTCAGTTCATCATTCACAAGGACATTGTTAACCACGCCACACATCATTTTGGACGTAAGTTACAAGTTCATCTGACCATTCCTTTCGAAGAAATTATTCTGGTAAGTAAAGCCCGATCATCTGAGTTTCTTAAGTGGCTTGAGTCTGGTAACTAAGCTATCTAACCAAACTCGTATTGCCACTTATTTTTTTAATCTCGTTGTTATGGAGTACACCCGTTAAAAGATAGTGATAGGTTCCTACTAATGCCGGCTTTCCATTCACGGTACCATCCCATTTGTTAAGTAAATTATCGGTTTCAAACACCACACTTCCCCATCTGTCAAACACTTTAAAATTGGCACTTTTAAAAGCCGAACTGATCACCCCATAGCTATCATTCAAGCCATCTCCGTTTGGAGAAAATGCCGTTGGAATAAATATATCTGAATTGAATTCTATGCTCACCGTGACAGAAGCCGTCGCCGAACAACCACCTGATGTTCCTGTAACCAGATAAGTGGTGGTTTGGTTGGGTGTTGCATCAGGCGATGAACAATTTGAACAGCTCAAATTACCGGAAGGTGTCCAGAGGTAAGAATTTGCTCCAGACGCTTCCAGGTACGCTACTCCCCCTAGCGCAATTGTAGTATCGTTGCTAAGCACCAATGTTGGCGTTGTGTTAATGACCACATTAATTTCTGCTGAATCTAATCCACAAGCCACACTGCCTGCCACGTAATAGTATGTTCCTGCCAAAGATGCACCAGGATTGAATGTTCCCAGATGTGCTCCCGACAAAGAAGAAGGTCCATCCCAGATGCCCCCAACATCAGGACTCCCCGTAATGGAATCGAATAAATTCAGTTGAGCATCTGTTGAACACACAATAATGTTTTGATCATCACCAGCATTCGGAGTCGCATTGTTAGTAATGGTAACTGAAGCTGTATCATTAAGACATCCCCCTGTTCCCAATACAACATAATCATAGGTTCCAAACGCATTGCTTGAAGGATCGAAACTCCCTAAATCTCCACCGGTCAATGAACTAGGACCTTGCCAGGCACCACCCAAATCAGGATTTCCCTGAATACTGTCCAGTAGATTAAAAACTCCAGTGGCTCCACAAATATTGATTTGGTAATCCATCCCAGCATTGGCTGACGTACCTGCCGTAATTTCAATGGTATCAGAATTTGTACATCCTGAGACCTGATCCGTGATATCGACATAATAAATTCCAGGGGCGTTTATGTTAATTGTTGGAGAACTGGCTCCCGTACTCCACTGATATGCGTAATTTGTACCTGAAGCGTCCAGAGTTAAATTGACAGAACACAAAGTGGTATCCGCCCCCAAATTGACTGGACAACCACAATCTGAAGCCAGAAAATCATCTACCATCGTTGCGCCTTCTACCCAGGTCCAAGTGCCCAATGCGCATTGAAACGTTGTTCCAACAGTTGGAATGTCTACTTCATAAATTTCATTCTGGTTGGCCGCCAACAATACCGAGTTATTGCAGTCCGTATAAGCCGTCCACAAGCCATACCAATCTCCTGCCCCAAGATTTCCCAAAATCACACTGCTTATAGGGTTACCAATATTCACCTCCACCAAATCTCCACTTACGCATGTCATATACAGCTTCCCCCCATGAAAGGCCAGATCTCCTCCGGAAGTACAGGGCAATTCGCCTAAAGCGGTGAACACCCCCGTAGTCGGATCAACGGAATACAAGGAATCATTGGCCGCATATATATTTCCAGAAGCATCTGCCACCAATGCGTTAGCTCCTGTAGTGTGTTGAGACAAGGTAGTAGATGTACACGTTGCAAGGTCTATTGAAATGAAATAGTTACTCATTAACCCATAGAGGTTTCCATTGGGATGGAAAGCAATGTCTCCAATATTTCCGGATGTTGTTCCACCTCCGGTATTAACCGGAATGCTATTACAAATGACTGTTTCAGTACAGGTAGTGGGGTCTATAGACAAGATCTTTCCTCCCGAAGAAATATAGTAGTCCTGAGCATAGGACACACCAAACACACAAACAAATAAGGCAGCAGCAAGCAGTTTCATGAGCGTAGATTTAAAGTGATGGTCTTCCTCTGGTTGGATTCTTGTAGTAAAATGGATTCGGATTGATGAACCTCAGAGATAACTCAACACCACCTAATCCATTATTGGCTTGTGTTAATTGAGAAACCGTGATGTCGTAACTCAAACCACAGGCAATCTTACCATATTCAAGAAACAAGGTAGGTGCTACAGCATCTTTGTATCTGTAGAAAATCCCCAAAGAAGCTGCAAATCCGGATTTGAAACCAGTAATTCTGGAGCCTTGTTCAACTTCATACCTCAGTAAAGTCCCCAAAATCAATTCCTGATGATTGGCCTGTTTGCTGAACAAAGCTGAAGGCACTAACGACATGTTAGATCCCGGTAAATTCACATAAAATTTTGTAAACACATTGTACTTTCTGGCAACGACACCCTCCTCTCCTAAAATAGGATCCAGCTTAGGCTGCGTTAAGTGATAGGCACTGACTCCAACTACAGCATTGAAATCTGTAATTGAATTCACAGTATTGGTTCTCTGTGTATACGTCCAACTCATACCGGCAGACAAGTCAAAGTAGTTTTGAGAAAGATTGGCGAAAGTCTCGGAAGTAGTTCCCAGTGTACTCGATCCCGGAACATACTGATCTTCCCATATAAGACTGGTTTGTCCAAGGCTAAACTGATTGAAGCTACCACTCACTCCTAAAGACAATGTTTGGTTAGCGTCAAGATACAGGTGATCTGAAACTAATAGCTCGAAAGCCGTCCTCTTCATTTCCGGATCACCTGCCTTGTCCGTATACGCTCTAATTCCAAGTCCCAAATAGGAGTTTTTCCATTGTTTTTTCATCAAACCATTATCAAAAGAAAACTGATAGGTCTTGAATCCAGGGCCGAGCGAGCCCCATTGTTGCTTATGAGTTAAACCAACTCGTTGATTGCCATTAAAATTGCCCGTTAGTGCTGGGTTAATCTGGGTATCATTATTAAATATTTGAGAGAAATGAACATCTTGTGCCTGAGTGCCAAAAATCAACACCTGACTTGCCAAAATTCCAATGATTTTTTTCTTAGTCATAACTTCTTGATTTACCTGATTAAACTTGTATTACCACTCATCTTTCTAGTCTCGTTGTTGTGAAGTACCCCCGTTAACACATAGTGATAAGTTCCTACCTGAGCAGGTTCCCCTTTGATGTTTCCATCCCATTTGACACTGAGATCACTTGTTTCAAACACAACACTCCCCCATCTGTCAAACACTTTGAATTCTGCACTTTTAAATGCCGAACTGATCACACCATAAGTGTCGTTTAAGCCATCTCCGTTTGGAGAAAATGCCGTTGGAATGAATATCTCTGCGTTAAATTCGACCGTCACCACAACTGAAGCCACCGATGAGCAGCCATTGCTTGTTCCAACAACAGAATATGTGGTTGTTTCAAAAGGATTGGCGTCCGGAGAAGAACAGTTTGAGCAGCTCAGATCACCTGCTGGTGTCCAGACATAATTGTCTGCTCCCATTGCATCTAAATATGCCACACCCCCAAGAGCTATGGTGGTATCATTACTGACTGTTATTACCGGGTGGGGATTGACCGTAATTGCGAAAAATACGGTATCAACATTCATGTTGGCATCTGTAACCACCACATAATGGTTGCCCGTAGCAGACGGACACAAAGTATGTGTGTCGGTTCCGGTAGTTCCATCGCTCCACAAATAACTATATGGAGCCTGCCCGGTTGTTACGCTTACAGTTTGAACGCTACAGGAATCTTCACAAATAGAGGTATCTCCGGAAACTGAGGCGATCAATGTATCAGTACAAACTACAACCGTGATATTGATTGAATCCATGCTATTGCACTGTCCGTTAGTCACGTCAACATGATGCAGATATGAACCAGCTGAAGCGTGAGAAATATTGTAGGAATTGGCACTGCTTGTTCCAAAATCCCAATCATAAGTATAACTACCAGGAAGTGTTATTGTGTAGATATCGTTTTCACAAAGCGTGGTGTCGTTTGGCCAGTTGTATATTGGTTCGGCATCAATGGTAATGGTTGCTTCAGCCGAATCTAATCCGCAGGTGGGGCTACCGACTATGTAGTAATATGTCCCTGTTGAGGCTGATGAAGGGTCCAATGTTCCCAAATAGCCTCCCGCCAAAGTTGACGGGCCAGACCAGGTTCCTCCGATATCAGGTGTTCCTCCTAATGAATTGTACAAATCAACTTGCGGGTCGCTTGAACAATAGCTCAAAGACATGTCGTTTCCTGCATTCGGCGAGACAATATTGGTGACCGTTACGGAAGCCGTATCATTTGGACATCCACCGGTTCCTGTAACGACATAATCATAAGTCCCATCTACATTGCTTAGTGGATCGAAAGTCCCCTGATCTCCACCTCCAAGAGCACTTGGACCATTCCACACACCACCGGCATCAGGTGTACCGGGAATACTGTCTAACAAATCAAATGAACTTGTTGCACCACACAAACTAATTGAATAATCTGCACCTGCATTTGGTGGTGGACTAATAGTAATAGTCACATCAGCAGTATCATTTCCGCACGAAGGATTATTGATGATGTATTGGTAAACCCCCGGTGCATTTGTTGCCGGATCGAAAGTTCCCAAATAACCGCCTCCCAACGCCGAAGGCCCCATCCACGTTCCATTGATATCCGGAGAACCGGTAATACTTGAGAATAAATCCAACTGAGCCGAACTGGAACAGAGAGATAAAGAAATATCGTTTCCTGCATTTGCTCCGGTAGCCCCAACAGTAATGGTTACCTCACTGGTATCTGCAACACCACCTCCGTTTACAATGACCTGGTACGTGGTAGTTGTGGTTGGGCAAACATTATGCGGACCATTGCCCGAAAAGCTTCCGGGAGACCAGGTTAGTGTGTAATTACAAATGCCATTTACAGTGGCTTGTAAATCGACACATTGCCCCGGACAGATGGAAGAATCTGTAGCCGTCAGAGTCACACCAATTGTAGTGTCACATGGCTCTTCAAAGAAAGATTGAACAAAATTTGGGAATCTGTTTGAAGACAAGATGTTTCCGGAAGTCAAACTCATGAAATTGGGTGTGTAATTACATGCGACACCGGCTTCATTAGGATTATGAATTACACCAATCCAGGCACTACCACCAAATCCTCCTTTTGAGAAGTATATTTTACAATCTGGCGCCAACTGCATACCTCCTGTAATCTCCCAGGTACTTGAAGTAAGTTGAGTTTTTGATGCTTTAACGGCAACTGTATCTGGCCCCATACCTGTTCCTCCTCCTGCACTTAGATCATATTGATAACAGTGGGCTCCAGCGGCATATAACTTAGAATTATCAGGTGAAAACTCGAGTTTAAAACCTGGCGTTCCACAATCGCTCCACCGGTAGGTCAATTGCCCCGTAGCATTGTCGAATCCGTATAGAGTCAGGTTGGCATTTGAGCTTGCTCCCACTCCACATACGTTCTGAGACACTAACATAGATCCATCCGGAGAGAACTTGGCGCCAAGTGAGTTGTCAGGTCTGGCGGGCGGTCCCACGGTACTGGTAACAGGTGTCATATTAACGCCTGCAGCAGTCACCTCATATGCATGCCATATGTTTGTTGATTTTTCCTGAGCAATGACCCAATATCCTGTTCCGGAAGCATTTCTGACAGCCGTTAATTTTTCTTCATTTGGTGCGAACAACAAAGTGTTTTTATTTCCTGGAAGTACATCTCCATTACCCCCATTCAAGGTCATATCAACCTCAGAGAACCTAACTCCATCCAAGCCGGAAGCTTCAATTGAAGTCCCGGCAGTAAAAATGAAATAATGATCTGAATTACCGGGATGCGGAACAATAACGGCGGGTTGAACAGTTGATACATCTCCCATCAAACCTGTTCCATTTGGCATCACTGTATGAGTTCTATCCCAAACAGTTTCACCATTTGTATACATTAAAAGGTTTCCTGACAGATCACTAATTGTAGCAGATCCTTCGGTGGCTCCTGTCATATTACTTCCTGAAATACTGGTTGGACTTCCACAGGTAAAGTCAAGAGCAGCTCCATCAGAAAAGTACCAGAAATTACTTCTTATTTTCTCATAAGGTTGAGCAGAAACACTACCAACAAGTGTCATCAAAATGACCAAAGCAAACGACTGTTTTAGGGCTTTCATATAATATCGTCTAAATATTCTAAGACAACATTACTTCCTTAATTCTGGATTTAACAGTCAAATTTTACCCGAAAAATGGTCAAAAGTTGATGTTTTGAATCAAAACCGGCTTTAAAAACAGCACTTTTCAATGTAAAAATAAAACAAGTCAAAAACCTATTAACCAAACAACTAAACACAAAAGATCAATCAAAAATGACGTAAAAAGAAAAATATTAAGATTTATTCCAGTTTTTCATCATTGATTTTCCTTCCATTTTGTACTGAAACCAACCATAAAAGTCAAAGTAATTAGTCACACGCGCCCATGACTCCGAAGACCGCATGATTTCCATTTCTCCTTGTCTGCTAACCATGTACTCAAGTGCATCATCCTCATCGACCAGAAGTTTGCCGATATACACATCTAAAAACTCCAGGAACCAACTTTCGAACGCGTACAAATTTGACTGATTGGAGAAGTAGCGCTTGATTGACTGAAGATAATATTCAAGATTCACGTAGTTCTTTAGCTCAATATGAATGATGGCCTGCAGGAGTCTCGCAAACTTCTGAATATCCTTTCTAAACTTAAAATTATCGTTGAGCACCTGATAATTAAACTCAAGCGCCTTTTTGAAGTTACCGGAATAGAAATAGTGATTCCCAAGGTTATATATACATACCACCTGGAATAGTTTATTGAGTTTATCCCCATGCTCCACCAGTCCCTTCTCGCAATACTCGACAAACCCCTGGAATGAAGCAGAAATCTGATTATCCACAATTAATCCCAATTTGTTTGAAGCCAGATATTCGAACTGTTTGAGTTTCAGATAAGGCGTTTCACATTCCAACTCCCCCATCTTTTCGTACCACTCCAAAGCCTTTTCCAAATTCCCGGTTCTTCCAATAGTCATGCAATAATTATTCAGAACCGTGAGGTAGTCGTACCTCTTTTCTTTCTTCATTTCAGGATAATCGTCATACAGCTTACATTGATTTTTCATGTATACCAGAGCCACTTCCTTATTACCCTGCAAGTCTTGCCACAGGAATTTAGCTGAATTAAACTGGCACTTACTGCTGAAGGTGTGTGCAAAGTTCTCATCATGAAAATACGGTGTACTCAGATGCTCCTCAACCTGTTCCAAAAGATGCAGATATGGCAGATTTCCTTCATTCTTGATCGTTTCCCAAATCTGACCTTTCAAAGACGCATACTTCTTCTCAACACGGATATTATCGAGAGCTACCAACTCTTCTTTATCAATTTCTGCCAGCCATATATCCCGTTTACTATTCTCGTTATGTTTAACCGTGATCTTTTCATACTTTAAGAGTTTAACCAACAAAACGAAATCTTCTATGGACTGCGCTCGCTTCTTATTTTGACGGATTAACTTTTGAGCCTGAGCCAATAAATTCTTCTCTATCAGCGCGTCAATAATCACCAAATCTTTAAGGATTTGATTAGACACAATCCGTTCCGAATTCACATTAAAAAGTGTGTTATTAATGGCTTCCAGCAGATAATTCTTCTTCCGGGAAAGGTTAGAAATTGATTCAATTTTGCGTTGGGTTTTCTCTACAGACTTCCCCTTATTTCGATCTATGATATTGAACAACTGAACAAAATCTGCTCTATCATTGCCTGAAAGGTAATGCTTTCTAAGGTGCTTTTTCTCTGCATTTGTCAATGACCATATCAAGTCAAAAACATGTGTTTGAACCGTTAATTTCCCCATCTAACTTCTCTTTACGTAAAAAAAAGAAAAAATCAGCAGTTTAACTACTGATTTTTAATTAAATGAGGACGATACTTTTTTCTTTAAAAACTCACATTCTGGTTTCTTCTGTACCATCAGGATGTTTGGCAAAACGCCTGGCTTCAGAACCGTGTGTTGGATCCTGAGATGCCCAGGGCCATCCTCCAAAACGTGTGCTTTGGTAATCGTAAAATGCCTGTTGAATTTCTTCCTTACTATTCATTACAAACGGCCCATGTTGCACCACACTTTCGTTCAAAGGTTTTCCCTGAAGAACCAAAATCTGAGCATCTGAATCACCATTTTTGATATGTAAAGTGGATTCAGGCTCCACATCTGCCGCATGATAGTGAGGTATTTCTGTCCCCTCTACAGTCAGTTTATTTCCTTCGAAAAAATACAAAGTACGGTTCACACCTTCTACTGTTTTTTCCAGTTCAAACTCGGCACCAGCCTCTAATTTGATGGCATAAATTGCCACATGGTTGTCTTCAATAGCGGCCCAGGAATCAGGATTGGCGGAAGGTGCTTTATGTTTACCCAGTTTACCCGCCAAGACCTCAACTCTTACTTTCTTTCCTTCTTTATCCGCACTTTCAATTATTGGAATATCTTCACTCCAGTTCATCTTAAAGTATGGATCTACCATTTTGCTCTTCCTGGGCAGGTTCAACCAAATCTGAAACAGCTCCAGACGATTTTTCTTGTCCTGATGAACCAAAGGAAACATTTCTGAATGCTGAAGCCCCTTTCCGGCTGTCATCCACTGCACGTCTCCATGACCGTATCTCGCCATTCCACCTAAAGAATCGGCATGATCTACATAACCATCTCTCACAACCGTGATTGTTTCAAAACCTCTGTGTGGATGTCCCGGGAATCCAGGCACCTTACTTCCGTGATACATACGCCAGCCATCTTTCAAAATGAAATCCTGACCGATTTGCCTCCCTTCTAAAGAAGCCTCCGGTCCTAACATACTATTACCCTCCGGATATTTATCTTCATGATGCACACAAAACAAAAAGGGATCTTTTGTTTCCCACTGAAAGCCAAGTGGTCTTACTTTTTTTACTGTCATTTTTTTCTCCTTATTACTATTAAGTCCATTTATTTTTCCTGCAGAACTCAATGCTGTAGCTGAAGCTAACAAACCTGTTTTTCTCAAAAACTGTCTTCTACTTTCATCCATAATAGTAAAGATACGAATAAATTGTTGTACATACAACGATTTGGAGTTTTAAGCATGAAAGAAGGGAATGAAAGAACTTCATTCCCGATTCTTCTTGTTGCTTAGGTATAAAGGGAGGATTGCAGAAAACCTCTTTTGGTTTAACTCTGCGCCACAAAGGTATCTTCGGATATGTAAGTTTATGTCAAGCCAAAGTGAACCTTCTGTTAACATGCCAATAAGAACTTTAATTCTTTTTCATCTCTCTGTTAATGCGTCAGTTTGAAACATTTA
This sequence comes from Parvicellaceae bacterium, assembly GCA_965230535.1. GTDB lineage: Bacteria > Bacteroidota > Bacteroidia > Flavobacteriales_D > JAUILH01 > JAUILH01. The sequence goes on from OZ246010.1 coordinate 999,243, forward strand.
AGCAGGTATATTCGAACGCATCAGGCACTTCATACAACATATCAGTAGCAGGATGCGCGCCATACATTTTGTCATTGTACTGGTGATTAGCTACACTATGATTCGTCATTACATCCATCATGATGTACTTTCCATAAACTTTCAAACCCTACTATTCAACAGGGTTCTCGCTTTTTTCAGCATGATATTTATTGGCTTGAGTCTCATTAAAAGAAGGCGCTACAAACGTGCTTTCAGAAGTCGGAATCTAGCATTACTGGGATTTGCTTTTGCCATTTCTCATATCGTCATCACGCTTGTATTCTTCTCTGAAGTTCATTTCCCTCAATTCTTTAACAACGATCGACTCAACATGAAAGGAGAAATTGTACTGTCTTCAGGCGTCCTTTCTATTTGCATTTTTTGTCTGCCTTTCATTGCTTCCTTAAAAGTTCTTGGTTCACGGTTTTACAGAGAAAGAGCGAAAGAATTCTTCACACTCTCATACATTTCATATCTATTCGCCATTGCGCATGTATTCATAATAGGTGTAGAAAACTGGATGAATTGGGAATCGTGGCCCATGTTCCTCCCTCCCATCAGTTTAATCGCTTTCATCATTTCAACGGGCATGGTTTTGGGCAAATTGTACCGAATTTTCAACCATTCTTACAGAAAGAGCCGAATCTAGGTCCTGTTTTTATTCTTTTTTGCACTATTTTTGCTGTCCTCTTTTTTGAAGAGACGTTCTTTACACAACATACATGGGGCTGTTTTTGGATTTGACAGCAGCTGCAATGGGTATGTAAGCATGTCGAGTGTTTTGAATATTACTCGTTAATCAAAATTCTACTGTCTATAAATGACAACAATGACTACGCAATGGCTGCATAATCAACCAAGTTGATTATTCTTAATTCACTGGGCTAAGCCCGGGAACCATTTGTCCTCCTCTAAGCCGTTCTCAAAGGCGTAGAGACCAGGGCATCATAAACTTTGAGATAGCGTTACGACCGCTTTGTTCGTAGTGCGAAACTTAAGAAGCTAAGCTTAAGGTAGGTTGCTCATGACCGGTCTTAGGTCGACAATTAATTGTGAGATAAACATGTAGAAAGCATAGTCGTTCGTTGTCTGGACGCGGGTTCGATCCCCGCCAGCTCCACAAAATCCCATTCCGCCACCCTAAAAGGTGGCGGAGCTGTTTAAATCCTCCTCAAATACATATTTTTTTGAAGTTCGCCACCTTTTTGGGTGGCGGAATCGAAAAAATGTTTGAATATTCATTAACTTGGAGTAATGAAAAAATAAAATGCATTAATGCATTTTATACAATTGTTGGCAACAAGCTGTAAAATGAATTTTTACGAGAAAGAGATATTGCGAATTAAAGAAAATTGTTATTCTAACCAATGGCAAATTGATACAGTCATTGGGTTAAAAAATTATATTGACAACAACTTTAATGAACATTTAAACCTAACACTCTTTTCTCAAATTCGATTTGTTTCCAAGTACCACCTTTTAAGACTATTCAAAAGATATTATGGTCAAACCCCAAATCAATATTTAATTGACAGGAGAATTGAAAAATCCAAAGAGTACATAAAAAAAGGGTTTTCTATCTCTGACACCTGCTATGAAGTGGGGTTTGAAAGCTTAAGTTCATTTAGTTCTTTGTTTAAAAAGAAAACGGGGTATTCTCCAAGCAAATATCAAAAGAGCAATTTTCGATAAATAGGTTTTATTTCAAATGTGAATCTTTGTGTCACAGTATTGATGCAAAATTGAACAAATGAAAATTAAACTTGTAAGTATCCCTGTTGAGAATCAGAAAAAGGCACTTGAATTTTACACAAAGAAATTAAGTTTTGTAAAGAAGATTGATATTCCTGTTGATGATGGTAATAGATGGTTAACATTAGTTTCAGGTGAAGAACAAGATGGACCTGAATTATTATTAGAGCCAGCTCCGAAAAATTTTGAGCCAGCAAAAATTTATCAAAAAGCGCTCTATGATGCTGGTATTCCGTACACACAGTTTGATGTTTCAGATGTTCAGAAGGAATATGAAAGACTAATAAGTATAGGCGTAAAATTTAGTGTTAAACCTACAGAAATGGGGGCAGCAAAACTTGCTGTTTTTAACGATACTTGTGGTAATCATATTCAAATTGTAGAAGTCTTATAACAATTACCTAATGATTAAAATGAATAGAGCTTCACCAATAATAACACTGCTGAGCTTAGTAGTGGGAGTTAGTTGTACTAATCAGAAATCTGACAAAAAAGACATTACTGAGGTTGAACAACTGAGATTAGAAATTGACAGTTTAGAAAATGCTTTAATTGAAAACAAGAAAATTATGAAAAACCAAATGATTAGATCGCTAACTTTTCAAGACGGTAATGCTGAAAATGCGATGAATTTTTATGTGGAATTATTCGATAATTCTAAAGTCATTAACGTAACTCGCTGGGGGAAAGAACAACCTGATATGGAAGGTAAAATTATGCAGGCTACTTTTGAATTAGATGGAAACATTTTCATGTGTAGCGACAGTCCTCCTATTCATGATTGGAATTTTACACCCGCAGTTTCAATGTTCATAGAGTGTGAAAACGAAGAGGAAATTAAAAGACTAAATTCCAAATTATCTGAAAAAGGAAAAGTTATGATGTCTATTGATTATGACTATGGTTTTAGTAAGAGATTTGGATTTGTTCAAGACCAATTCGGAGTTTCTTGGCAACTGAACTTAAAATAAGTAAGCCAATTATCAACATTGTATAAAAGCATAGCGGTTTGGGAGTAGTCCCAAACCGTTTTTTGTTTTAATTCAGCATTTTGTAGTCTAAAAATTAGATAGCATTAATCCGCTACTAAACTCACACTAACCGTTGGTCCTTCATTTCTCAAAAAACTCGCTTAAATCCAATACACAAGAGTTCGACTTTTCCTAAAATCAGCTACAAACAGACTCAATTCTTTCTGGTTAAAAAGTCCTAATTTGGAATCCGGATATGTAAATGAAACAATACCTGAAGTCACTTATAAAGGGAATTATTCCGGTTATAATAGGAATATTGATAGCTCTATTTATTAATAATTGGAATGAAGAGAGGAAGGAAAGAGAATATGTCAATAAAAATTTCAGCTTAAAGTTTTGAACCTTTTGCCCCGAATTGGATACCAATAATTCAACGGTCTCAAAAATGAAGGAATTCCTATCAAAACATATCGATTTTTCAGAGGAAGAATATGAATCTTTCATATCTATAGCTGCAATAAAGGAATACAAAAAGAATGACTATTTACTCAAAGCTGATCGCTCCGTTCAAAAACTATTCTTTATCAAATCCGGATTTATGCGTGGATACAGAATACAAGATGGAATTGACATCACTCATCATTTCTATTTAGACAATTGGCTGGCTACTGACTATGAGAGTTACCTGTCTGGTAATCAAGGTGAATTATATATACAAGCTCTTGTAGACACGGTGGTTTATGAGTTCAATAAATCAAGTTTACATACCTTCTTTAAAACGCATGAGAAATTTGAGAAAATACGCTTTGTTCAGGCAGAAGATGCCTACCTAAGAATGGTTAGAAGGCTAAAAAACTTCCAGTATATGGAGCTGAAAGAACGTTATTTAGAACTTGTCAATAGAAATCCGGAATTGTTCAACCTGGTACCTCAAAGGCACATTGCCTCATATCTGGGCGTAACACCTCAAAGTCTTAGCAGATTGAAAAGCGAGTTATAATTGGTACGTTAACATATGTGAATGCTCAGGTACATTAGATCATTTAATTTTGCCTGTACAACATAGACGTACAGAATTATGAAAGTGCTATTATCTGGTTTAGTCCTCCTCTTATTAACTCAACACGCCTTTTCTCAAACGGGCAGGTTCTTTGTTAATGAGAAACTAGCTAAATCCGCCTATTTAGAAGATTTCGATCAATTAGTCGATTCTATTCGAACCAATCATCCGCAACTCTATGAATTCACTTCAAAAGATAGTTTTGACCAATTCGTTGAACTAACGAAAAGTACCATCACTGATTCAACTACTATAGGAGAGTTTTCATGGATATGTAATGCTGTTGCTTCCAGAGCTGGCTGTGCACATACCTACACTTCAGCAGGAAATGTTTTAAATTTTTCTCAAGGAATGTTCTTTCCCGTAAATGCACGATACATTAATTCTAAACTCTATGTCTTAGACAGCTATAAACCCAATGCTGAGTTAAAACCTGGAGTTGAAATATTGAAAATAAACGGAGTGAACGCACTGGATCTAAAAACGAAAATTGCGGCTCATATTTCATCAGATGGACATAACAGAAAACATACAGATGCCAGAATAAATAGGAGTTTCGGCTATTTCTGTGCCTACCAACTCAACTTTCCTGAAGTCTATAAACTGGAAATTCTTGAAAATGGCGCAAAAAAAGAGGTATTACTGAATAAAGAATCGCGTGATACTGCTAACCATGCTTTAAATGCACCAACTGAAAATTTAACTCTTACACTTAAGACAGTCGAAAACCTGGCCATTGTGACGATTAAGAGTTTCGTATACTATAATGATCAACTTCCTGTTTTTACATCTTTTATAGATAGCTGTTTTAAGCAAATAAAACTTAACAACATAGAAAATGTGGTAATTGACCTTCGGGGCAATGGTGGTGGAGACCCTTATTGTGCCAAGCATTTATTGCAGTACATTTCAAATAAACCTTTCAGGTATTACAAAAAAGGGAGTACAACTTTTTACAAGGATCTGGAAGAGAAAATTACCCCATTTAAAAATGGCTTCTCAGGGAAGCTGTGCATATTAATCAATTCTCTTTGCACTTCAACAACAGGCCACCTTTGTTCCATTATAAAACATAATAAGCTGGGCACATTAATCGGCAGTGAGACAGGAGCAACATACAGTTGCAACGCCAATACCATTAATTTTCAATTAAAAAATACCAGGATTAATGCCTTCGTTGCAACAAAAACTTATCAAACAGATGTTACCGGATTTGCGAAGAACCGGGGGATCATTCCAGACCATCAAGTCAACAGAAACCTTGAAGAAATTTTAGATAAAAAGGACGTAGAGATGGAAAAAGCACTGGAATTAATGCTCAATGAATGAAATATAAACTGAAGCTAACATTCGGTATAAAATGACCTTTTATGATGAGCTTGATACACCGTTGTGTACAATTAAAAAATAAATAAATGATAAAACGCATAAATCTGATTGGGAACATTTTTGCATTAATGGCTTTGATTGGTTGTTCAAACAGCCAGAGTGATTCAAAGTCGGAGGATTCAAAGCCGGAAGAGTTGAGCGGATGGAAAAAAGAAGGACAGGTTTTAAAATCAATTGCAAATGTAAATTTCAATTTTCCTGATAGTGGATCTGCTTTTGAGAACAGAAATGAACTGATAGATGAGTGCTTTGAAGCTATACAAAGTAATATCCAAATCATTGACATTGATAAATTCACTGACACCGTTCAAATACGATTCTTAAGATCAAGAAATGATATGAATGTCCTAGCTGGAATGCATGCTACAGGTATGGCTCTGCCACATATTAAATCGCTTTATGTGGTCTCTGACTCATCTGAAAGAGTAAAACCGCCAATCAAACATGAATTAATGCATCTGATAGCTATGCTTGAATGGGGGTATCCTCATTATACTTCCACTTGGATAAATGAAGGACTTGCCACATATGCAGAGGACAATTGTAATGGGTATAGTGTTTCTGAGATATACAGATATTTTTTGGATACTGATAAGCTAATTCATATTGATTCTTTGACCACGGATTTTTATCATCAACCAGAAATGATCGTCTATCATCAATCGGCGTACGTTGTTGAACATCTTCTAAATAATTATAGCATCAACCAATTTAAAAGACTTTGGAAAGAAGGTTTCAATAGTTTCGAATCTATTTATAGTGTCAGCTTTCAAGAAATGAAAAATGAATTGGATAAGTCAATTCAGAAAGAACATCCGGAAACTCCAGATATTGACTGGGAAACATTTAAAAAAGGCTGTTTGAAATAAACTCTACACAACAAACCATACACAAACCATTATGAATATATCGAAACTAAGTCCTCTACTTTTTATCTTGTTTTTGTCTTGTATGAATACAAATGACAAAGATGAAAAGAACGATTCTTTAAAAACAGAGGACAAAAAAGAAAATGTTGAAGTTGTCAATTTCAACACCCTGGTCAAAGGCACTGGAAGCCCTACAGTCATTTTTGAATCAGGATTGGGAACTCCGTTGAACAATTGGAATGCAGTTCAAACAAGAATTTCTGCCAACTATAAAACGATTTCTTATGATAGAAGGGGAATTGGAGAATCAGAAACCACAGACGAACCCAGAACACTTGAAAACCTTGTAAATGACCTGAACATCTTAATCACCCAAAATGAAATTGATGGTCCCATTGTTTTAGTTGGACACTCTTTGGGAGGTCATATCGCCAGAAAATATCAGCAGACATATCCTTCTAAAATTGTAGGATTGTTCTTAGTAGACCCTACCAATGAATACCTCTATGATGAAGTTTTTAATCAAATGCCTCCTGAATCCGCAGATTCGATGAAAACAGCATGGGACAATAACTTTAAGCAACAGGCAATTGGGATTTACAACGAGTGGAAAGAGGCTTATGCCATTGATGATATTATGAGAAAGTATCCGCTGCCTACAGACATTCCTATCACAATTCTTGCTTCTTATCAGGAGAATAGTTTTCTCACAAAGCAGGTTGCTCAAATCAAGGAAAAGCTGTTGTCTGATTGGAAAAAAGACAAGGAGAACGTGAAAATTATAAATACGACGAATAGTGGTCACTATATCCATCTTGGAGAACCTGATTGGGTGGTCTCCGAATTAGAAGCCTATCTTAAAAGCTTAGAATAACGCATAACAATGTGTATGGAGTAATTCTTCAGGCATTGATACAAAAAAGCAAGACTCAACAGCCGCACATGGCCAGTTTTGCCCATAAGTGTCCGCTCCAACGTGTTAGGACGAAAAAGAAAGCGCTTCCTGCAGCATTGTATAACCGTAATGAGAGCTGAGTAGCCAAAATTGAGTATTTTGGCATCTATCAAAGTTTCGTGTGTGCGGACAGTGAAACGCTCTAAAATCCTTCACTGCGCTTATACTTGACCGCTGATAATAATTTAAGCACCTGTACAAAGATGAAACTGGGACAATCTGAATACACTGGGTTTACTTCAGAAAAATATGATTTCGACTCATATTTATTATCTATTGTTAACTTTCAAAATTCAGCTCCCGAAGACTGGCACTATCACGAGAACACTCATTTATCTTTGGTCTTGCAAGGAGGAAGCAAGGAGTCACGTAAGAGAGAAGATATCCAATTAACTCCCGGTAAAATCATATTCTACAACGAAGGAGAATTGCATAGTAATCGGTACACATCATTCCCCTCAAAGCATTTAATTGTAGAACTTAAAAAAGGTTTTCACGAAACGAATAGTCTTAATACAAAGTATTTCTCGAAATCGAGTACGGCCAACATTGATGTTTACTTAAACTTATTGAACATTTATAATGAGCTCTGTCTAGACGATATATATTCTTCCGAAACAATCAATTTTTCTTTTAATCAATTATTACAATCAGATAAAAAGTCCTCATATGTCCCTATATGGATGAACCACCTAAGAGAAATCATTGAAGATCGATGGGACGAGTTTATTCCATTAAAGGACTTAGCTGCAATTTTTAATGTACATCCTGTTACTATTTCTAAATACTTCAAAAAGTACTACAAGTGCACGTTGGGAGACTATATGCGGAAAATTAAAGTAGAAAAAGCCGTTTTTTTTCTTCTAAACACTAACATGTCTATCTCTGAAATATCGGATGTATGCGGTTTTACAGATCAAAGCCACATGATAAAGGTCTTTAAACTATACATTGGTTTTCTTCCAAACCATTTTCGCTCCATATGATACTTTGGCTAAAACCATACAATTGCTCATAAGTGCTACAATGTAATTTTGTTCCACATATGAAAATAGCTGAAGTATAGAATGAATAAATGCAATTGTATTATCTGGATAATAGTATCATTCAACCTGTTTTCCTGCGGTGTTAACGACAAGCAAAGTCGTGAAAGGATAGACCCTCCATTGGAAAACAATCTTGAAGTAGATCATCTCAATATTTGGGTAGAATATCCCGAAAAAGTAAAACGACTGTTAGCAGACATAGGCTTTACAACTGTGCCGGACTCAAGCATTACACCACATCATGGACAAGGAACTTCAGGTAAGTATTTTTATTTTTTGAACGGCTATCTGGAGTTGATATTTGTCCACGACCAGCAAGAGTTTGATGAAAACAATCAGACGAATGCCTCACTGGATTTTCCTCAACGAGCCAATTTTCGGAACAATAATGCACTACCATTTGGCATTGCTCTTAAACTAAAGGAGTACGACCCTGAAAAGATTCCGTTTGAAACCACAAAGTATCAACAAGTATGGATGGGAGAAAACAACAGTATTTATGCCTCAAAAAGCTCAAAAAAGAACCTGCAGGAGCCCTCCGTTTTTGTGGTTTATCCGGGTATTCAATCAGGGACTTTTCAATCTATGTCCGATTTAGATAATTTCCCGACAGACGATGATGGTCATTGGAAAGCTTTTTTTAAACATCCCAATGGGGCGGAAAAGATTACCAAAATCACCATTACAACCACTGGTTCAGATTTAAAAACCAAAACTATGAGAGCCATTAATGGAATTGAGAACCTCACTGTGAAAAAAGGAAAAGAACATTTGATGGAACTGATTTTTGATCATAATGTTCAGGGGAAATTATTTGATTTAAGACCGGAGTTACCATTAATTATACATCTATAAAACCAGATACATTGAACACTTTGGCAACAATCTGACTGTAACAAAATGCACTTTTAATCGTCAGACAATAAATCGAAATCAATGAAATTTTTAATAACTACCTTATTTGTTATATCCTTAATTTTCCCTAAGTCAGGATTCGCTTGCAGTATGTATAAATTGACTAATAACGGAAAAACCATCGTGGGAAATAATGAAGATTTCATGAGCCCAAATAGTCAATTTTGGTTTGAAAAAGGCAGCTTAAACACCTTTGGTGTAATGTATATGGGACTACTGAACAACTTTGCTCAAGGTGCTATTAACGAAAAAGGATTGGTTTTTGACGGGTTTTGGGAGCCATATCTAGAAATTAAAAACACAGATGATAAAATTGAAATTCCCATTCAAGACGCTTTAAAAAAAGTAATGCAAACGATGACAAGTGTAGAAGAAGTTCAGTCTTACTTAAACACCATCAATCTAAACGAATTGCAGAATGGGCAACTTGTATTTGTTGATAAATCAGGCACGTATCTTATTGTTGAAGGAGATATAATGCTCATTGGAGATGAAGCAGAGAAGACCTTTTCTAATTTCTATTATTCTCAAATTCAAACCTTAGATAATGTTAATTTGCCATACTTTCAAAAAGGACAGGAATTTATAAATAGGACACCGCAATCACAGACTTTGGACTATTGCTCAGAGGCAATGTCGAATTTTGCACAATACAGACTTGCACCAACGCAATACACAACTATTTATGACTTAGACAGATTGAAAATTAGAGTTCATTTATTTCAAGATTTCTCAAATTATATTGAATTAGATTTAAAGAAAGAATTACGAAAAGGCAATCATCGTACTATGATTACAGACCTGTTTCCTGATAATGCAAAAGGTGTAGAACACTATAAAAAATACAATAACCCTGAGCGTCCCACGATACTTTTAGAAGAATTAATTGGTGATAATGTGGTGACTGAGCAAGAACTAGTAAGTCAAGGGTTTCATAACATCATTGACCAATTGGGATATGAGTGGTTAAATGATATTAAAAACGTAGATGGAGCAATTAAGGTGTTTAAATATGGTTTAAAATTGATGCCCAATAATGCAACTCTATACAATAGTTTGGGTGAAATGTATTTTGCAAATAAAGAATGGGATAACGCCATCACAAGCTACGCAAAGTCGCTTTCTTTAAACCCAAAGAATAAAAATGCGATTGAAATGATTGTAAAAACACAAGAGAAACGCGAACAGAACAGCGATTAAAATACTGTTACCAACAATGTGTATAAGCAATGGCGGTTTAAGTGATAAAACGAAAGTAAAAGGATAAACAAAAGTCAGAACTAAACCGTTTCAGGAACACAAAAAAGACACAACTACCACCCAAAACATAAATCAGACTAAAAAATCAGTATTTCTACTTATTTTATTGCGTATTCCGCTATACTATTTTTACGGTAAATTTTCACACCCAATAAAATATTCTAGCCTGATTTATGAAGGCAATTTTTATTCTTGTTTCAATCATATCTAACTTCTGTTTTGCATTTTCACAAGAACAGGACAGCTTATACTTGTTATATAAAAACGAAATTGATCTAAACAAAAAAGCCAAACTAGGATACGAACTGTGCGAGCAAAACATCAATCAGGATTTGGAATTTTCTCTAAAAATTTGTTCAGAAATAATGATGCTCAAGGATGAAGGCATTAGTTCAGAACTACTATTCGATTTTAACAACATTTTAGGGATTGCTTATCGAAACAAACATTCATTAGATTCCTCAGACTACTTCTTTAATCAAGCCAAAATAATAGGAGATCAGGAACAAGATCAAATCCTGCAGTTTATCGCTATGCATAATTTGGCTCTCAATTCCAGGATGAAAGGGAAGTACGAAGATGCCATTAGTGTTTTCTTACGCTCATTGAACATAGTTGAAAAATTGGATAACCCAAATTATAAGTCTGCAGTTTTCACTGACTTGGGAGGAACTTATTTACTCATTGAAAACTGGAAACTTGGAAGAAAATATCTTAGAGCGGCACTTTCTATTAATTTAGAATTAGGTGATCCTGACTTGATTGGAACATCCTACAGTTCTCTATCCTATTCTTTTGATGGTCCAGAAAATCTGGATTCAGCAATCTATTACAATGAAAAGGCAATAGAATATCTGGAGAAGTCTAACAATTTATTTGCTCTTGCTGATGCAAAAAATTCAAGATGCGTCAATATATCTGTACAAAAAAAGTTTCAGGAAGCTTGTGACTGTTATTTGGAGGTACTCGATCTTTACAACAGTTTGGAGCACCTCCAAGGCATTATGGTCGCCAACGACAACATTGGTACTGCTTATACTAATCTAAAAAAGTATCACGAATCTATTCCCTATCATCTCCGAGCCATTGAGTTATCAAATATTGCCAATGAAAAGAGGATTCGGGAAATAGCTCATTATTCGGTTTCTATTAGCTACTACAATATTGGAGAATATGAAAAAGCTTACTTGCATGCGGATACTGCCCGAACTCTATTAGACAGTTTAAGAGGCCCTGATATTCAGGACAAACTCTCTGAACTTATCGTGAAGTATGAAACTGCCCAAAAAGAACAAGCGTTTCAACAAGAAAAACTTGAAAAAGAGCGAGCAGAGAAGGAAGCAGTCATTTCAGATTTAGAAAACGCACGTTTAAAAGCGTGGATTTTTGGAATTGGTGCCTTTGCAATCTTGGTAGCGCTCTTTTCTATATTACTGTTTTACAGCAATAAAAGAAAATCAGAACAGAGAAAACGAGAACAGGAAATTAAAACCGAGCAAGACAAGCTCGCTTCCTTTCTTAACGGACAAGAAGAAGAACGTGCACGCATTTCTCAAGATCTACACGATGGTATTGGACAACAGCTCACTCTTCTTAAAACCGGAATCAATCAACTCATCCAAAACCAAGCAGACTCTTCCGCAAAAAGTGAATGGCAAGACCTGGAAACCCAAGTAAGTCAGTCTGCTGAGGAAATCAGAAGTATTTCTCATCAAATGATGCCGGTAGTATTACAAAAATTTGGCCTTAGAGCGGGGCTGGAAAGCATTGCACATCAGTTAAACAAGCTGGACAAGCTAAATTGCTCCTTACAGACAAGCTCGTTGAAAAACAGGTACAATAATGTCATAGAGGTTCAGTTGTTCAGAATCTGTCAGGAGTTGACAAACAACAGCATTAAACACGCTCAGGCCAAACACATTAACATTCAGCTAAAAGAAAAAGACGGTCAGCTCATTTTGCGCTATCAGGATGATGGTGTTGGTGTGGATACCAATGAGAAAGGACATGGCATGAACAGCATTAGAACAAGGTTAGGAGTAATTAATGGAACCATGAAATGGAATAGCGAAAATAACGAAGGCATTCTTGTGAGCATTAGAGTTCCTTTAACCGATTGATTATGAAAAGTAAAGTACTGTTGGTAGATGATCATCAAATTGTAATGGATGGATTGAAGCGAATTCTGGAGGGGTCATCTATTTTTGAGGTGGTAGGAACACTCACTTCAGGAGAACAAGCGCTAAAGTTTATCGACCATTGTGCTATAGATGTTCTACTCACAGATTTGGATATGCCAAAGATGAGTGGTTCAGATTTAACACAGAAAGTGAAAGCCGATCATCCCGATTTAAAGGTAATGATACTATCCATGCACAACGATCCTGTTTTAGTTAAGGAGTTAGTTGGAATTGGGATTGATGGTTTTCTGGTAAAAACAGCCTCTGAAGAGGAGATTATTCTGGCTGTGAAGAAAGTGCTGGAAGGCCAACAGTACTACTCTCATGAAATCACTTCATCCTTAATAAACCAGGTCGTAGAACCCCCTCAAATTAAAAAGCAGTTTCAACTCACCGAAAGAGAATTGGAAATCCTTCAGCTTGTTGCAGATGGTTTGAGCACGAAGGAAATTGGTAATCAGCTCTTTATTTCGACACGTACAGTTGATTCTCATAGATTGAGTATCATGCGCAAGCTTGAGGTGAAAAACATTGCAGGTTTGATTCGCTTTGCTTTCAAAAACAAACTCATCGATTAGTCAAACCGATTTTCTGCAAAAAAGGGTAAATCTACTATGACATACTGGTAGTTATACTGATTTAAAACATCCATACTGGAAATAATTTCGGCTGCATGAAAACCGATTTTATTCTAATTGCATCAAGAGATACAGGATTTATTAATGGGCTCATTCCAATTTTAGAGACTCACCGAACACAAATTGAACAAACAAAATCGGAATCCGATTTTCTGATACAAATACAGCAATGTCTCATTGCCATTGTAGATGTGGACAGTTTTGTAAACATGATCAGCGTGCAAAAATTGTCTTTTCATGAAAAAGTCATCTGTGTTTACAATAACCTTCCACCTAAAGCTTCTTCCTCCCATCAGGTTTACTTTTACAAGAATGATTCTATCGAAAAGATCGACGAGCAGATCAATAAAATCATGCAAAGACAGAACAAAATATCCCGCCTTGCACAACACTACAAATTGAGTTCCAGAGAAACAGAACTACTTAAGCTCATTCTAAACGGATCTACTAACAAGGAAATCGCAGCACGCCTTGCCATTAGTATTCGAAAAGTGGATACGCACAAAAGAACCATTCTTCGAAAAACAGACTGCAAGAACATGCAAAAGGTTAAACGCTTATTTCGTGATAAAATCGCCCCTCAGTAAAACTACCTACGCATTTCCGAAAAACACCTATTTCATGGCACGTCTTACTCCAGCATCTTTGTACCAAACAAGATAAATCATAATACCAATGAAGCACCTACTTATTTCATTATTTGTCGTACTCTCATTTCTCACACAAGCACAAGATGAAAGCCTTGATCTTTACTCTGCATCCGTATACAAATTTGGGTCTATATTGAACTACTCTCAAGTTCATGAGGATGGGACCATTATACGCGATTTAGAGAAAGTTAATTTTAGAGGCGCAGCTATAACAGATGTTCAAATTGATGGAGGCTATGGTATTATTCGCGTCCCTCTTGCCGCAATCGGCAACTACTTGTTTAATGTAAAAAAGAAGTATAATCCCATGAGTTTCACATTTGGAACTTATTTCAACTTTTATAGCCCTATTGAAATTGGTAATGTTGGGATACGTATTGGTGCAACAGGTGTTATTGATGTGAACTGGGTAGATATACCAGGAGAGTATATAAGTGATAAAAAAGAACTTAAGTACAACTATACTACCTTGGCATTTGAAGGCATTTTAGACCTATATATTGGTGACAACATTCGCCTAATCAACAATATACAGTTCGGAAAACTTAAAACATCCTCTCAGGGGCCTACAAAAAAAAGGGAGTATAAATCACGCATCTATTTCAGACCTTTTGGAGCTTCATGGCCACAATGGTTTTTTGTGGCTCCAACCTATCAGACAATAGAAAACATTGAGGATGGAGTTACCACTCAGGCAAGCTTTCTTTATACACAATTTGGACTGGCAAGAGAGTTTTAATCTAAGAAGTTGGCCATAACAAGGTAAAACAATATAGAAATATCGACATGCCCAGGTATAAGCCTTCAAAAAAACTCAGGTCCTTCTGAATCATTATTGATTAATATCTAAATTGGAGGACTGGAATAATAACATGTCAATGAATATTGAATATCAAAGAAGAATTAACAAAGTCCTTGCATTCATTGATCAAAACTTAGATAGCGAACTTTCTCTGGAAAAGATTTCAAAACTTTCCTTTTATTCACCATATCACTTTCACAGACTATTCAAAGCTGCTTGCAAGGAAACACTGACAGAATACATAACTCGAAAACGTGTTGAAAAAGCTGCATCAATTCTAATACGCGACAAAGGTTCTGTTATTTCTGAAGTTTATGCAAAATGTGGGTTCAAAAGTAACTCCACTTTCTCTAAGACATTCAAAAAATTCTACGGAGTTAGCCCATCAAAATTTAAGCATTTAAACACGAATAAATATAGCAAGATTGGCAAAATAGAAAGCAAGAATGGACAAAAGTATCCAGTGTTCGAAGAATACATTTGCAACATCAATGAACATCTCAACTGGATCAATATGAATGCAAATATTCAAGCTAAAAACATGCCTTTGATGAAACTGGCATATGTATCTCACTCTGGTAATTTTAAATCGATCGGAAAAGCATATCAAAAAATAATTAACTGGGGAAAGGTTAATGATATTCTGCCCTCTGAAAATTTCGAGAAAATAACCATTTATCATGATAACCCGAAAATTTCGACAATTTCTAAAACCAGAACAAGTGCCTGCATTTTACTGGAAGATGAAGAGAAGGTTAACAGGGATATCAACTACATGACCAACCCTTCCGGAAAATGTGTTGTTGGAAGATTTGAGATATCATTTTCTGAATTTGAAAAGGCGTGGGATGGTGTTTTCGTATGGCTTACCGAAAAAGGATATGAAGTGGATGATGCCAGAAACTGTTTTGATATCACATATAATGATTTTCTATCTCACCCTGAACAAAAATCTATAATGGACATTTGTGTTCCTGTAAAGTAAAAGGAAAATATGGTGAAGAAAATTAGAGGATGTTTTATCCAACAAAAAACCAAATAAAACAAGGAATCCAATCAATAACACATATTTTGAACGCGTAAGAAATTATAATTTCAAGGTGCGAATGCAGATCCGTTTCCATAACATTGATATCAGGAAACTTAACTACATTCATATGAAACGCTTGATCCCCCAGTTCATATTTCTGTTAATTTCCTTCACGAGTATCGCACAGAATAACAACAATGTCTGGTACTTTGGAGATGGGAATTTTCTGGATTTCAACAATGTTCCACCAACTTTGACTGGTAATGGTACTCAGGTAGCAACTCCCACCTCCACCTATTGTCTGGAAGGAAGTTCTACTGTTTGTGATGCCACTGGTCAACTGCTGTTTTACACAGATGGTAGAAGTGTTTGGGATCGCAATTATAATTTAATGCCTAATGGGACTGGTCTTAACGGACATTTATCGAGTGCTCAGGTTTTGGCGGTACCACAACCAGGTTCCAACAACATTTACTATATCTTCCATACAGATTATGCCGGGAATGCCAACGGTTTATCTTTCTCGGTAGTTGACATATCTTTGAATGGTGGATTTGGAGATGTTACAACTAAAAACACACTGCTTCACACACCTGCTTCAGAACACTTAAAGGCCATCACACATTGCAATGGAACGGATATCTGGGTTTTGAGTCACAGCGCTACGGGCAATACGTTTTATGCCTACCTGGTCAGCAACACAGGAGTAAACACCACAGCAGTTACAAGCAACATAGGTAGCGGATTGGCAACCATTTTTGAAGGAATGAGCTATATGACATGCTCTAAGGATGGTAGCAGAATAGCCATTCCATCGACAGGTTCATTTGAGTTATTGGATTTTGACAATCAGAACGGCACCTTGTGCAATCCCATTAATGTGCCAACAGCCGGTTTAGGATTTGAGCCATACGGAATAGAATTCTCGCCAGATGCCACTAAAATTTATGCCGGAGGTTTTGACCTTTGGCAATATGATATCACATCCAATGTGCCTGCCACAATCAATGGTTCTGCTTTCAATCTTGGAATCAATGAACCAGCGGCCATCATGAGAGGTCCGAACGACAAGTTATATGTAGCTTCTGGTTGCGACTGGTACGATCAGGCCAACGCCACCATGTTCACCGTAAGGGAATTGCATGTGATTGACCAACCTAACTTGAATGGCGCAGCCAGTAATGTTCAGGCCGCACAGTACAACACACCAAGAGAATGTGGCTTAGGTTTACCTACCTGTTACTACCCAACACAAACCGGTAACACTTGTGGCCCTACTCTAACAGCTGATTTTACAGGACTTCAAACCATTTGCGAAAACGACTGTATCAACTTTACCAATAACAGTGTTGGTCCAATCGTTACGCAAACCTGGGATTTTCCGGGAGGTACTCCGGCTAACTTTGTGGGAGCAATTCCTCCTGCGATCTGTTATGCCAATGCCGGAACTTACAATGCCTCTTTAACGATTGAAGATTGTGCTGGAAACATAGATGTGCACAATATTCAAATAACAGTCAATGCATGTACCGGAGCAATTCCAAATTTCACCACTCCTAATACTACAATTTGTGAAAACGACTGTATCGATTTTCAAGATTTGAGCGTAGGGACAAATATCCAATCATGGAGTTGGGATTTTCCCGGAGCAAACACAACAAGCTCTAATGATCAAAATCCCATGGGGATATGCTATACTAACATTGGCAACTATGACGTGACCTTAACCATAGTTGACGATTTCGGTACCTGGGACACTACATTCCTGAATTACATTGAAGTAGTAAATTGTGATCCTCCTGTGGCGAGTTTTACTATGGACAATGAGATCTGTGCAGGAGATTGTATTTCATTCAATGATTTAAGCACTGGTGCCGTATCATGGGATTGGACCTTTCAGGGCGGAACACCGGCAACATCCAATCAACAAAATCCAACCATCTGCTTCAACGACCCTGGTACATTTGATGTCACGCTGACAGTGACTAATCCAATAGGATTGACAGACGATACTACCATGCAAATATCGGTTAACGTCTTGCCTTTCGTAGATGCCGGAATAGATCTGGATATTGATATTGATGAGACTGTCCAGTTTCAGGCAACTGCAGATCCGGGACTCTATAGCTGGACACCTTCAGGTAATCTATCCTGTTTTGATTGTTTGGACCCTGAAATGACCACCAATGAACCAGGGACTTATACCTTAACCGTAACTGATGCCAATGGTTGTTCCGCCAGTGATCAAATTGAAATTACAGCCAATTATATCGAAGAGCCGCTGGTGTATGTGCCGAATGCATTCACTCCTGATGGTGATGGGACCAATGATACCTTCTTCCCGACCATGTCTTTAACACCAAAGGAATACAGTTTCCAAATCTTCAACCGTTGGGGGCAATTGATTTTCGACAGTAGCTCACCCGGTGAAGTCTGGGACGGAAGTCAATTAAAATCAGACATCTATGTATGGAGGTTAAAAGCCACATTCTACGATGAACAACTCCTGACACCTTATGAAGCCATTGGCCATGTGACGCTGGTTAGGTGATTTCGTGGAAGACATTAAAAAAGGATAAGCTAAAAATGGGGAAGGGTTTCATACTCACTCCCTATACCTCACCAACATCTTCTGCGACAAATAACCATTGCCGCCATCAAACACTGTTTTCCAACCTTGTTTGTTAAGGTAATTTTCCAAATAGCGGTTTAGGAAACCGTGGGCTACTAGCAAGGCATTTCCTACTCTTTTCATACCTTTTTCATACCCCTCCCACTCCTTAATTTTTAATGGTGCAAATTAAATTTGTGCTATTAATTATTTAATTTTTATCAAGTATGAAAAAAGACACCAAAATGTACAAATGCATTTTCTATACTTGCATAGAACAGTGAAACCTCCCTCTCGAACAATTCGTTTAAAACCAAACATGGAAATAGAGAAACTTAAGTTCCCAATTGGTGAATACATTCCTAATAAGTATCCGAGTGAAACTCTACTTCAACAATGGATCCAGGATATTGAAACTTTTCCAGCAAAAATTGAAGAGTTAACTAATGATGTTAGCTCTGAAAAACTTAACTGGAAATACAGACCTGGTGGTTGGACAGTAAAACAGGTGATACACCATTGCGCTGATAGCCATATGAATAGCATAATTAGGTTTAAACTGGCTTTGACTGAAGATACGCCAACAATAAGACCGTATTACGAAGATAGATGGGCCAATTTAAATGATTCTTTAACAGAAGAAATAAGTGAGTCCATAACTCTGTTGAAGGGATTACACAAAAAGTGGGGACGACTACTAAAAAACCTGACGAAGGAACAACTGGAAAGAGAATTCATTCATCCTGAACATGGGTTAAAATTCAACATAGCTGAAAACATTGGAAATTATGCCTGGCATTGTAATCATCATTTAGCGCATATAGAAAACGGGATTAACTCTATGGGAGATTATAATCATTGAATTATTGGCACTTAGTTTTTAATTAGACGCTTGGTTACAACCATTCCTGAAACACTTTTTATTTCGACTATATACACTCCGCTTGAAACAATATCAAGATTGATCTTGTGCAATAGATCCATTTTTTTTGTTTCTGATATTACCACTCCATCAACAGACCTAACCGAATAGGTAATTGGAATTTTACTTTTAAGATATGAATGCGACAGAGTTGGATTTGGGTACATAAAAACACCAGAGTTCAATACTTCAGTACCACTATACACAAATGAGAAACAATCAGAAGATGTGCTACAGTTTCCATTTGTTATGTTTACAGCATAATTACCATTTGTCAATGGTGCATATGTTTGACTTGTAGCTCCAGATATCGGACTATTTCCGTTATCACAATCTATCCATTGATACACGCTTCCAACGTTGTACATTGCTATTAAGGTGTCTCCTCCACTGCTTATTGAAATAGTAGAGTCTAGAGGAACAACTACAATGTCCTGAATTTGTGTTGAAGTATTACCGCAACTATCTATATAACTCCAAGTAACTTGGTTAGTTCCAATCTGCGTTATTGGAAATAGTACATTGCTAGTTGCATCTATAGTATCATTACAATCCAATGCAATTGGAGGAGCAGGACTGGCTTCACACTCAAACGTCAATGTTGGTAATACAGGGTTATCAGGAATTGGAGGAACCGTGTCTTCAACCATAATTATTTGCTCAATAAGCAATTCGTTTCCTGCTGCATCAACCACAGAATATGTCCGTGTAATTGTCATTGGACATGTATTTCCATCTGAAACATCTCCTACAAATGCTACAACAGGAACACTGCAATTATCTGAAACATTTGCAATACTATTAATATCACTAACAGGTATATCATCAATACAATTTACCTGGATTGAGGGCAATGGATCTCCAACAGGAAAAGTGGTATCACTTATTATAACCAATTGGTCTTGATTGAATAGGTTGCCATTATAATCGTCAAATGTCCATGTCACAACAGTTGTATCCTTACTTACAATAGGAAAACTAGTTGTTGTGGTCCCAACCAGAGTTTCTCCACATCCTGAAATTGCAGTTGGAGGAGAGATTGAATTGACAATACAACCATCTGTGATATCAGGCAAAGTTGAAACATTAAATATGATGGTATCCGATTCACATAAACTAAGTTTTTGCACAAAAACGTCAAAATATACCCCATTTGCAATAATGTTATCCACACCTGAAGTGGGATCAAAATCTACAGTAAACTCATAATATCCAGTTGACAAGAGATCTGCATTATTAGCTACTGTCAAATCAAGCACTTCATCAAAATAGCCTCCTCCCATTTGTATTGACCATCTATAATCACCAGATGTATCAATTTTTATGATATATGCATCACGATATGCCACCGGACTGGCTGTATCTGATCCAATATCAGGATTAAAATCTAATCCTGATGACTCAAAAAAACCTCCTAAGTATATGCCCTGAGATGTGTCCGATCTAATTACATGACAATTTTCCCAGCCAATACCTCCAATTTGCTTAGTCCATAAATAATTCCCTGATGAATCGGTCTTGTTAACAAATACGTCTTGGTGTCCTGCTGAGATAAACAAATCCACTCCGGGCCCCGGATCAAAATCAACGCTATCAACAAAAAAACCGGCAGTATAAACTCCTCCAGACTGGTCTGTGGTAACGGAAAGACCATAAGACCCAGAAACAGGGTCAAACTTATTAACCCACAAAAATTCTCCGTCCTGATTTAGTTTAACTGTAAACCCGTCATAATCCCCAGCACTGGTTACAAGATGCATACCGGGACCTGGATCAAAATCCACAACCTCCTCTAGCATACCAGTAATCAATATATTACCATCTATATCCAGAGTTAAGTCTGAAGAATGTTGTCTTCCTGGTCCTCCTATTTGCTTAGCCCAAATTAAATTACCATTCACATCCAACTTAAGGACAAAAATGTCATCCCCCAAAGGTGATGAGACTAATTCACTTCCAGTTCCTGAAGACTCAAAATCTACAGTATCGTTAAAAACACCCGTAACATATATATTACCAACAACATCCGTTGCTAAGCCATAAATATAATCTCCAATAATTCCTCCATAACATTTTGTCCACAAATGATTACCGGCACTATCCAATTTACTTATAAATACATCATCCAACCCGTTAGATGATTGATTGTTCACCCCGGCGTTAGGATCAAAATCAACTGTATTCCTATAACTTCCGGTAACCACTATATCTCCAAAAAAATCAACTTCAAGATCGCCGATCTTATCATTATGAACACCTCCAAAACCCTTTACCCAGATTAAATCACCTGATGGAGATATTTTCTGAATAAAAGCTTCCTCTCCACCGTTAGATATCATCGAATTCGTATCTAAACCAGGATCAAAATCAACGCTATCCCTGAAAAAACCACCACAATAAATATTCCCTTCGGAATCCACATCAATTGATTGACCATAATCAAAGGAACTACTTCCAACACCTATAGCCCATTCATATTGAGGTTGAGAATAAATAACGTTTGTAAAAAAACAAAAGAGAATAATGAATGATACTTTCTTAAACATAATTCTTCAAATTTAAGCAATAGCCGTAATATTCCATGGTTCGTATTGCTAAATATAAATTAACAGAAAACCAAATTTATTCTAGTGTTCGGGATTATACTTGAATGTTAAAGCTATTGAATCAAATGAACCAACCTAAAAACAGTGTGTACATGATTGAGTAATTACTCAGCATGAAAAATTTACTTACCCTAATTGTACTCATCACCTCCCCATCAGTTGGAATTGCGCAAGGCTCCACTAAACACTATTATAACATTGATGGAGAATTGCTTGTCTCAAAACGTATAATTGACGGAAAAGAACAAGAGGGCTATATCTTCAAAGGAGAGCATGTAAATCTGACAGATGGTCTTGGAAGAAAAACCGGAAAATGGCTTACACTCAGATCGTCAAAGCAAGCAGGTAAATTTGAAGGGATTTATAACATTTTGAACTATAAAGAAGGTGTAAAGGTTGACACGGGACATTTCTATAACAGGTCTGATCAGCTCACCGAAATCTTCATTTATGGAAACGACTCAACCTTGCCTAAGAGGATTGTCTACAACAATTCAGGAGGAGTCTCAAGGATTGATTATCATACCACAGATCCTAAATATCGATTCGTCCGTTCTGAATCAATCCATTATTCAGATACACTTTCAACCTGTATCACCAAAAGAGAAACTTACGTCAACCAAAAGGTGAACTATGTCTACGACTACAAAAACTGCCAACTGTATTCGAAGACCTCTGTTAAAGAGGACTTCACTACAGTTGAGAGTGAAGTCACCGAAACATTTTATCCTCCCGGCCTAAACCAGAAACCTATTGAATACACCGAAACCGTTTTAATGCCTTTCTTAAAGCCGATACCTTACAGCGTAGAAATAGGAGATTTTGACGATAAGGAAACATATTTGTTAAACGGAACGATAAGTTACTATGCCGCCTCAGGTCTTTTACTTGAATCGAAAGAAGTGGTTGATGGTGTAATTGTGGAATAAACTCCATGGAAGCTGGTTATCCTTCAAAAAAAGCAGACCAGACTTTAATACAAAAAACGAAACGATTGTGCCTTGTAAGAATTAATTGATGTTTCTCCCCACACATCATGAAAATCCTTGAATTAGAACAGGACAAGTTTTCTTCCGTAAAACTGCCAACCAATATGAAAGAAAGTCGTTTATGATAATGAACGGACTTAAAAATGTCATTAAAGACAAAAAAAACATAGAAATCAACTATCCAACTTCAATTATAACTGGAGAGTTTATCACCAAAAACAATCTATAAAATATGAATAAGGAAAAGATCATTGACACCCTTTTTACAAAGTTCTCTGACATTCGATATGTAGCTTTATATACGGGAAATGACCTTGTATACAAGCAGAAAAAACAAACACTTGACAGTTCAGCAGAAGAAACCGACAAATACGAAGAATTACTTGTAAACCCAGTATTGCTAAAACTTGCCAGCCAGAGAGGCAACATTGATTGCGGTGGACTTAATTATTTGATTATCAAATATGGAAATTTCTTCCAACTTATCAGATCCATCCGTGAAGGGCATATCTCAATCTGTATTAAACAAGACGCAAACTTGAATAGTTTACCGAATAGTATTTTCGATTTTTTGAATACGGAATTTCATCTTTTGTACCCAGAAGCCCAAACCAGTCAATAAACACGGAAGAAGAGCAAACAATTTTGAATTGAAGTTCAGAACATTCTCTATCACAGAAACAGATTAATTTGATGGGAAATTCTTAGTTTAGACTTAAAACCCAATCAATTGGAAAAATCGCTCACAAGGAAGAATCCAGAGTTCTTAGAATACGTTTATAAGCTCACTGCCGGTACAGAGCTTACTGAAGCCCTCGAACTAAGTTTGAAAGAAATCGATAATATCGATATCGCTCAGTTGAACAGAATCGGTTTGAAGACTTATGAGAACGACAAATGGACCATTCATCAAATTCTACAGCACCTCATTGACTGGGAAAGGATTTGGTGTTTCAGAGCTATCATCTTTGCCCGTGAAGAAGGGTCTATTCCGGATGCCCACGATCAGGAAATTATGGGCAATAATGCCAATGCAAATGAGCGATCCATCGAAGAGTTGATCAATGAACTCAAAATTGTGCGCCAATCGTCCATCATGATGTTTGAGTCTTTCAACAAAAAAATACTTGAAACCAACTGTCGATTTTTTGAATACGAAATGCCTCTTTTCGCAATTGGGCTTACCATTGCAGCACATCAGATCCATCATTTAACCGTTATAAAAGAGAAGTACCTCTCCCTTGATGGCCATTTTTAGCCCTGCCATTTGATAAACTTTCGATACCATTGATTCATTCTCTCAGCTCATGAGATAAAACCGGGTTTTCTCACGTGGACGATTTGTGTTGTTTCGCTTAACACAATTAATTATCACATGAGAAGTATTAAATCCATATCCATTTTTAGAGCAACGCTGGTTGTTATAGCTATTATGTCTTTTACCTCCGTGCAGGCACAATTGGGAACAATTGCATCCGGCCTTGCCGATAAAAGACGTCAAAAAAAAATTGAAAAAAGTCCGGCCAGAGACCACATTCTAGCTGTCGAAAAGAACCTGCCAATTTTAAAGAAAGAGACCGGTAAGTACACCAAACCCGCAGAGTATCTACCTAAGGACGATAAAGATTTCGAACGCTTTAACACACCTTTTCAAAGCATCAATGAAAACTTGCCCTTAATTCTCAAAAAGGATCCTAAATGGGATGTGTCTGAATACAAAAGTCAATTCTCTGCACTGGAACCTATCTTTAAGAGCATTGAAACGGGCTACGGAAAACGACAAAGAGCTGTGGTATTGGCCGATAGTATTTACAATTCTTTTCCAAACCCCCGCCCCATTTACGATAACTATTTCAGATTTGGCTATAGCAAAGAGTGCGGTGCTTTGTACAAAAACCTCAACACCTATAACCTGGCTTGCGACTGTGGAGAAAAGCACCATAGTTTCTACATAGAAAAGCTAAGAATCAAAGAACTGAGAGTCATTTTAGAAGAGATAAGCCCAATTATGGATTACCTGCCATTCTACTATAGCTCTGCTAAAGAGTCAAGAGTGAAAAGGCTTAAAATAGACTATTTTGACAAGTACGATAAGCTTCAGGACTTTTGGTTAAGTTCGGCTGCTAAAGCCATAGAAAGTTCTAAAGAGAGTGACAATGATTTTCAGTCCATTGGCGTCCTCAACTACTACGTACAAGTGATGGAAACAGCTTTGGAAATTTCAGATCAAAAAAGCAGTGACTTTAAAACCCGACGAACTGAGTTAAATGACAGAATTAAGACCATCCAGAAAGAACGTCTGATTGAAAATAAAATCACCGATGAGAACAAAGGAAAGATCTATTTTCTTGCTTCTGATGTTTCAAGAGCCGATTTCTCAGAAGACCAGGCTATCAATGTTTGGAATCTGGAAAAACCTATTCATTTCAGATGGTTCATGGCGTCCACGCCTCAGGAAATGCACTTGGGTTTAAACAATGCCGTATCGGGTCTTGATGCCAATCAGGATGCCCATATGACCCATGTGATTTATATAGACGGAAAGAAGATTTTCCAAGGCATCTATAAAGGTTTTGGAAACATGCCGGAACTATATGCCAATGCCTTAACCATGCGTGGAACATATGATGGTGAAGAGGATGGCATCCATTCAGGTTTGGCGCAAAAAATCCTTCAGGAAGTCAGTATAGGCACACACAAAATGAAGGTAGAAGCCTACATGGACGGACGTAAAGCGGAGATGGCTGCTAAACCTTTTGCTGTGGGAGAAATCAGCTTAAAAGTCACAGCTACAGCATTTAGTAAATTCAAGATCAATCCTGAAATATGCTTTCCAAAAACTGGTATGCATAACGCCTCAGTGAGTCAGCAAATCAAAGCCCTTGTAAAGGAAGAATTCAAAAAGAATGCTGTAAGTGTGCGCATCATTGACAAAGACTGGATTGTAAACCGTAATAAATATTCAGGAATCATTCTATCCAGAGGTGTGAACGCCACCGTATTGTTTAATGACGGAACTTGCAGAAAAATGGAAGTTTGGGCAAGGCAAAAGCACAATGGTGGCGGACAATATGCGCCTATCACCATAGAAGGATACTCTGATACAGAAGAGATTCCTTGTAACTGCCTCAGATAGCAAACCAATCTGTATATTTAGCATCTAATGTTCTGGTCCGATTTTATGAAGTTAACACCTATCAGGAATTCAAAAAGAAATATAGTACTTGCCCTGTTCACCCTGGTATTGACTTTAACTGCTCCTTTGGGATTTTCTCAAAGTAATGACGACCAGACATTAACGCGACTTGAACAAAAGCTCGATTTTGTAAAACAAACAGCCAATAGCGATCCTTTCACTGCAGATTCCCTGGCCTATGAAGTGCTTGACACTGCCAAACAAAACAGTTATTACGATCTGGAGCTAAACACGCTGATCGTTATTTCAAAGATTAAGCTCGTCAAGGGTAGGAATATTCGAGCCGTAAGATTCGCCAAAAAGGCACTTGACCTGGCTCAGGAAAAAGGCTCTAAACGACAGCTGGCAGCTTCAATGCTCAACAATGCCCTCATGTTAAGGGAAGTTGGGAGTTTGACCAAAGCTCTGGATTTCGAGATTGAGGCCTTTAAACTATACAGAGAAGAGAAGGACGAAGAAGGCATCCTAAAAGCACTGAATAGCATATCAGAAAGCTACTCTACAAAGGGAGAATTTGAAAAGGCCACGCCTTATTTATTTGAAGCACTTGAAGCAGCAAAAGCTCAGGGGAACAGGCTTTTCGAAGGCAAGGTACTCACCAGTCTGGGATCGCTGTATGTCTTTATGCTGGAGTTCGACAAAGCCAAAGAACACTTATCCAGCGCAGAAAAAATATTTCTTGAATTGGATGAGAAAAGAGGTCTGGCCAGGGTCTATAATGACATGGGGAACGCGGGATTCTACTCTACCGATACTGCCTATGCCGTTGAGAATTATCTGAAAGCTGTGAGCATCAACAAGGAGTTGGGAGACATTAAAAAGATCATACTCAACTACAGTAACCTTACAGCTCTGTACGGACAAATGGGGGATTTAAAAAAGGCCAGATGGTATCTTGAAGAAGCCCAAAAAGTGGTTCCGGATTCTCTGCAAACGCCCAACGAGAAGGTGTATCGATTGAACAATCTTGCCGGTATTTTAACCATGGAGGGCAATTCGAAAGAAGCCATTGCCAAACTTCAGGAACTTATGCCAATTGCAAGGGAATCTGGTCTCAAACAAGTATTGAAGGAAGCCAACATGAATCTGGCCCACATCTACGAAGGAGAAGGCCGTTTCGAAGAAGCCTACAACGCATTTAGAACCTATGTTGCCTATAAAGACAGCCTGGAAAGTGAGGCCGCCAAAAAGGACATTTTTCTGGCAGAAGCTCGCTTCACAATCGAGCAGAATGAGCTTGAACTCAAGAACAGCGAGCAATCTCTTAAACTGGCTGAACAGGAGAAGGACATCAATGAATTGAAGGTCGCGCAACGCAACTACTGGATCGTTTTGATCAGTGCCATAGCGCTTCTGGTGATATTCACGATTGCCTTTTTCTTCTGGAAGCAGAGACTCGAGAAGGCCAGACAGGCTGCTGAATTCGACCGTAAAAAATCCGATCTGGAACAACGTGCACTCAGAGCTAGCATGAATCCTCACTTCATTTTTAATGCCCTCAACAGCATTCAGGGCTTATACATGGAGGGAGATTTTGCTAAGGCTGACGATTATCTGGCCGATTTTGGCAAACTCCTGCGCAGAACTCTGGACAATAGCCTCAAGGAAACCATCAGTATCAAAGAAGAAGTGGAAACCCTCCGACTTTATCTGGATTTGGAACGGGCCCGGTCTGAGTTTTTGTTTGAATACTCGATAGACGTGAATGAAGATTTGCTTGAAAGCGGCATTCAGGTGCCTCCCTTTATCGTTCAGCCTTTTGCTGAAAACGCCATTTGGCACGGAATCTTACCCAAAAACGCCTCAGGACACTTATCTATTATCGTGACAGATCATGACGAACATTTGCGCTGTGAGGTCATTGACGATGGTGTTGGCATGAACCCCAAACCAAATAATGAGCACACTTCTCAGGGCATTCAAACCACCAGATCCAGATTGGGCAGTAAAGGAAGTGTTGTCCAAAAAGACAATCCCGGCGGCGGAACCATAGTAGAAATCAATATTCCCAAACAATGATCAAGGCCATTATAGTCGACGATGAAAGAAATGCCCGATTCGTACTGAACAGGCATCTGGAAAACCTCTTTCCACAAGATGTCTCGATCATTGGTCAGGCAAGCAAAATCGATGAAGCCGTAGAGCTCATCAAAACCAGCAATCCCGACCTGGTTTTTCTCGACATCAGAATGCACAACGGAACTGGCTTTGACATTCTTCAAAATCTGGACAACATCAACTTTGAAGTCATATTTGTCACCGCCTACGATCAATATGCCTTAAAAGCTTTTGAGTGCAGTGCCTTTGGTTATTTGTTGAAACCCGTTAGCTCGAGCGACCTGAAAAAACTCGTTCAAAAGGTCATAGACAAGAAACATCCTTCGACCGAGTATAACGACAAACGTTTAAAAATTCTGGTTGAGAATTATGGTGATAAAGATGAGGTAAAAAAATTGGTGATCAACCACATTAAGGGATTCACGGTCATCTCAATTGAAGACATCATTCGCCTGGAAGGTGATCGCAACTACACGCATTTTATTATGAAAGACACCAGACGGATCACCTCAAGCAAAACTCTTGGTGACTATGAAGATTTGCTGAGCGAATTTGGCTTTTCTCGCATCCACCAAAGTACTTTGGTAAACCTCAGGCATGTGGTCGGGTTTCTCAAAGAAGATGGCGGATTGGTTGAAATGAGCGACGGCCAGAAACTCAAAGTATCCAGATACCGCAAGCAAGCTTTTATCAAGCGTTTTTTGTAGGTTTAGTCCTTCTGCCTTTTTGAGGATTAATGTTTAACTTGTACCACAGAACTATGAAATACACTTGTACAGTTGATATAAACCTGCCAATAGACAAAACGGTTGAACTCTGGGAAGACGAAAATAACTTTAAAGCATGGCAGGATGGTTTTAAAAGCATTGAACTTTTGAGTGGAACGCCCAACACAAAAGGCGCCAAATCAAAAATAGTTTTAGAAGACAATCGTAGAATTGAGTTGATAGAAACCATCATCACCTCTGATTTACCTACCGAGAAAAAAGCCCTCTACGAGCATATTCACATGACCAACACACAAACCACCAGATTTGAAGCGATTGCAGAAGACAAAACCCGTTACATTTCTGAAGTTGAGTACACCAAATTCAACGGATTTATGATTAAGTTGATGGCCAAACTCTTTCCCGGAAAGTTTAAAGCGCAAAGCCAAAAGTGGATGGATCAGTTCAAAGATTTCGCAGAAAACAACACCTCAGGCCAATGAAAAACTACATAGACGGTTTCGTACTTCCCATTCCTAAAATTCATTTAGACGAGTACCAAAAGGTGGCCGGTCAGGTCGCTGAAATCTGGAAAGAATATGGCGCCACTGCTTACTTTGAGTTTGTGGGTGACGACCTCACATTAGAAGGCACCAAATCTTTTACAGAAGCCGTAAACGCCAAAGAAGACGAGGACATCATATTTGGATGGGTGGTCTTCCCCTCAAAAGAGATTCGCGATCTGGCCAACCAACAAGTTCCTCAAGACCCCAGAATGACAGCCTTGGTCGCCCCGCTCACCAATTCCGACAAGTTGATTTTTGATGCCAGCAGAATGGTGTATGGTGGGTTTCGTGGCTTGGTTTAGTAGAGTTGGATAAATTGAAGTTCAATTCCAATTTATATTTCTGATAACCATTGACCAAAATACAGCCCTTTTTGAATAACTTCACAAACGCGCATAAAAACTCATAGGTCATAGTTCTGCATATTATGGCAAAAACCGATAAGAAAATATACTTTTGAGTTCATCCAATATTCATATAGCTGTCCTTCCTTTCAAAGTAATGAGCAACCGAAGGAACTTAGAGTATCTGGGAGAAGGACTTTCTGAATTCATCATTAGCAAACTTTCTATGGTAGATGGGTTAAGACTTTCCTCGAGTACTTCTAGTTTCAGATTTAAAAACTCATCCATAAGTTTAAAAGAAATTTCTGAAGCGTTACAGGTAAATGCGATAGTTGAAGGCTCCATAAATATTGTAGATCAAGACATAAAAATATTTACCAGCTTGATAGACCCGGTAAATGATCATATCCTATGGTCTCACTCCAGGGAAGATCTGCTAAAAAACATTATCTCTTTACAAGATCAGATAAGTACTGATATAACCGAAAAATTACGTGAGAACTTTTGGCATTTCGATTTCTTTGGATTTGATGACCAAAAAAAGGGTATTTCAACTGACGCTTTTCTATGTTGTCTGAAGGGACAATATTTATATAAAAAATGGAACGAAACAGATGTCAATAAGGCCATTGAATGTTTTAATAGTGCGCTGGAATATGATGAAAAATATGCCGATCCACTTATTGGTTTAGCTAACTGCTATGTTTTTTTGGGAGGCACTGGATACATGAAGCCGACAGAAGCCTTTAAAAAGGTAAATGACTACTGTGATAAAGCAAGAACAATTGCTCCGGACTCTTCAGATCTTGATTTTACAATTGGCGGAAAATATTTTTGGCAGGACTGGCAGCTTAAAAAAGCTTTTAAGACTTTAAATCAAGTTCTTGAATCTAATCCCAGCCACTCAGAATCACATACCGTTCTCTCCTTGATTTATGTCCTGATCGGAAATACGCTTCAAGCAAACAAACACATCAATATTGCCCTAAGACTTGATCCTTTTTCACCAAATAAATTGTTCACAAAGGGATGGATCGCTTACTTAAGTAATGATTACGAGTTGGCTACCAAGTACTGTAATCAAGCTCTAAAATACAGTCCTAAACTCATGCCCGCTGTTGTGATAAAATGTTGTGCACAGATTATGAGTGGTGAAGCCAAAGCTGTTGAACAGTTTCTCAAAACATCTATAAATAGTTCTGAGGACGAAACCACGTTCTATGGAATTTTGGGCTTGTGCCATGCAAATCTCGGTCAATTAAAGGAATTAGATCTATGTAAAGAACGATTAGCAAAAACATCCACTGACAGATCTGTTGCCTTTCAATTTTTAATTTATGCTGCTTCAGAAGATTCTGAAAATGCTATTAAATGGCTTAATCGCGCCTTTGAGCAGAAAATCCCCTTATTACTATTTCTCATAGTAGATCCATTAATTACGCCCATTAGTCATGAGACTGATTTTATTAAGCTGAAATCTAGATTAATTGAATTACGCTGGGATGGATTAAAAACTAATGAACCGGACCACATGCACACCAAAAAAACTTGGTCTGTCGCTGACGTTAAATTAGTTCTGGACTATATGGAAAATGAACAGCCTTATTTAGATCCTGAAGTAAGCGTCAGAAAAATAGCTAACGAAACTGGCATCCATTACAATAAGCTCTCGGCATTGATTAATGAAGAGTTTGGCAAAAACTTCAACGAATTTATAAATGGGTATCGTGTTGAATTATTCAAGGAAAGAGTTGTCAATAAGAAATACAACCATCTATCTATATTAGGCCTGGCATTTGAATGTGGATTCAACTCAAAATCATCATTCAACAACACTTTCAAACGGCTCACTGGCATAACTCCTAAGGCCTATAAAAACAGTATTTAGTCCACAATAAATTCTAAAGAAGTCCAGATATACATATCTGGACGATTCCCAGTCAAATCGAATCTAGTTTTGCTTCATCACAACCTAGTTAGAGGGCCAACAATATCCCTTTACGATGAAAGCAAAAGGAATGACAAACAATAGTATTCGACTTAGTAAATTTGACATTAAGAAAAAGAAAGTAGGAAAACTCAACTACGCCTTCATTCAAGAAGGAAAAGGTCACGCATTTTTTTTCTTACACGGATTTCCTGATCATGCCGGAGCATGGGATAATTTCATTGACAGACTAGCTGAAACCCATACTTGCATTGCTCCTTTTTTGAGGGGCTATTTTCCAACAGACATTCCAAAAGATCATAACTATTCAGTGTTGAATATTGCGGAAGATATTCACAAACTTGCACAGCAACTAGGAATAAAAGAATACACTGTAGTTGGTCACGATTGGGGAGCAACCATTGCTTATGTCATGGCCAATTTATATCCAAAACATGTTAAAAGAATTGTTGCTCTTAATATGCCCCACCCCAAATTTCTTAAACCCACACTGAAGCTTTTGCTAAAGGCTCGACACATCTTGTATTTCGCAAACAGGTCTAAATCCCCTACCAGACTCTCGAAAAATAATTATGCCTACCTCAGTACATTATACAAAAGATGGAGTCCTAAACTCAATACGGTTAAACTAAAACAAGAAATGGTTTACTGTTTTGAAAAACCAGGACGAAAAGAAGCCGCTCTTGCTTACTACTGGCAGCTTGGAAAAGATCAAAAACAAAAAAACAGGCTAATGCTCTACCATCAACTTCCATTAATACCAACATTGGTTTTAGTTGGACAAAAAGACGGAACAGTTGACCTGAATCAGTTCAAAAAAATGGAAACTGAAAATTGCTTTAAGCTACGATATCACAATAATTCAGGGCATTTTTTACATAGAGAAGCGGAAAATTATTGTATCCAGGAAATCCAAAACTTCATTCAATCATGACAGAATTCAATACAGAAGAGGAGAGAAGAATATCCTTTCCCAAAGGTTATCACAAAGTGCACCCTCTCAAAATAATTGACTACCAGCTAAACAGATGGTATTCCTTAGGGTTTTTCGAATTAAATGACATCAAAAAATTAGGAGCAAGCATCAGAGGACTAGACGATTGGAAATCGAAAATGGTAGAAATGGGTGACCTCAAACTTAAAGAGAAAGACAAGCTTTCTGCTGCCATGTATTACAGAGGAGCTGAGTTTTTTACAGAACCAAATGATCCTGATAAACTGAGGTTATACAAGAAATTTAAATGGTTCTTTTATCAATCTAAATCGATTGATCGAACGAAACTCACCAAAATACCTTATGAGAATGCTTTCATCACGGCAATGCACTTCAAGTCCAAAATTCCTAAAAAAGGCACCTTATTGATCTTTGGAGGTTTTGACTCCTTTATGGAAGAATTTTACAACATGGCCCAATCCTTTGCCAACGAAGGAACTGAAGTCATCTGTTTTGAAGGCCCTGGACAAGGGGAACCTTTGAAAAACCATGGTTTAAAAATGATTATGGATTGGGAAAAACCAACCAGAGCCATTTTAAATCATTTTGACCTAAAAGAAGCTTCTCTCATGGGAATTTCTATGGGTGGATGGTGGGCAATCCGTGCGGCTGCTTTTGAACCAAGAATTACAAAAGTAATAGCGCTTGGAGTTGGATATGATTACCTTGAAATTCTTCCTAAATGGGGTAAAAAACTTCTCTTGTATTTCATGAAATTCAAGGGTTTCATGAATCGCATGGCAAGACTTAAAATGAAACTGATACCTCAAGAACGCTGGTCCATTAACAATCTCATGTACCTAACCGGAGCAAAAACCCCCATGGAAGCTTCTCAGATCATTCTTCGAATGAATAAGGAGAACATAGCGTCAGAAAAGGTAACTCAGGATGTCCTTCTCCTAAGCGGAGCCAAAGATCATTTCATACCTGTCAAGATGCATCACTTTCAGGTAAAGGCACTAAAAAACGCCAAATCTGTGACCGACTACATTTTCACAAAAAAAGAGGATGCTGAAGATCATTGTATGGTTGGTAATATAGGATTAGCCGTTGATACGGTTTCAAAATGGCTTAAATCAAAATCAATAAATCATGAATAATATTATATACAGTTCGGCAATTCAAATCTTAGAAAATATCAAGGCCGGAAAATGGACTTGTCTGGAGGTAACATCAGCATTTTTGGAGCGCATTGAACAACACAACGACACAATAAATGCCATTTCCGATTTACGTCCAAAAGATGAGCTTCTGGCAGAAGCTAAAGAAAAAGACAGATTATTAAAGAATGGCTTTACCCCTGGTCCACTTCATGGCTTGCCCATGACCGTGAAAGATAGTTTTTCAGTCAAAGGCTTAATCTCCTCAAATGGAAATCCACAACTAAAGAACAATATAGCTGATGATGACGCCGCACTCATTAATCGACTAAAAAGAGCCGGAGCCATTATTATGGGGAAATCAAATATTGCCCTATACGCTCTGGATTGGCAAACGGATAATGCATGGTTTGGGAGGACAAACAACCCATACAATCTCAATAAAATTGTTGGGGGAAGCAGTGGTGGTTCCGCCGCAGCAGTAGCTGCCGGATTTTCCCCACTCGAGTTAGGAACAGATGCCGGAGGATCAATCCGCGTTCCAGCTCATTTTTGCGGGGTATGTGGTATTAGAACCACAGAATCAGCATTACCTAACAGGGGAAACAGCATCACTCCCGGCCTGCCAAAACTTGCCAGATACCTCACTTCCAATGGAGGAATGGCAAAAAATATAGACGACTTGTTACTTTTAACTGAAATCCTGTGGTCAGGCAATCATTATTATTCAGAAATTCCTCCCGTTCCATTTAAGAACGAAACATCTCCGGGAATAGAGAGTTTAAAAATTGCCTTTTCTAAAAACCTTGGCGAACATGAATTAAGTAATTCTTACAGTGAGGTGTATGATTCATTTATCAAGAAATTAAAAACACGCTATAATAAGGTAGTGGAAAGTCATCCTGAGTACGATGAAAAGGAATCGACATTGTTGTGGGGTAAAATAGCTGGTTTCGATTTTGCTGCTGCCTTCAAAAATATTCCTTTCAAAGCTGCTTTAGTCAAAGGATGGATAAAAAGTAGATACAAGCATAAACTGTGGGCCAAAGGCATGTCTCTTGGTGCCGGTTCTTCGGCATTTAATTATGCCCAATCACTTGAAGAGAAAGACGCACTGGGAGATAAATTCAATGCGTTTTTCAACAAAAATGACATTTGGATCACCCCGGTTTCTATTAGTGAGGCCATCGATCATCAAAAGACCGGAAAGCCAATAGAAGTCAACAACTCCACCATTTCCTACGCTGATGCTTTTATCCCATACAATTTTCCAACGACCATTCCAGGGCATCCCATTGTTGTAATTCCAATAGGCTTAACAAAAGATGGACTGCCTGTGGGAATTCAGATTCATGGAAAAAAATGGGAGGATTATCGCCTTCTTAGAATTGCAAAAGAACTTGAATCTTTAACGGAAGGATTCATTCCCCCCAAATTTTAAACGCCAAAGAAGACGAAGACATCATATTTGGCTGGGTGGTCTTCCCCTCAAAAGAGATCCGCGACCTGGCCAACCAACAAGTCCCTCTCGACCCCAGAATGACAGCCCTGGTCGCCCCACTTACCAATTCCGACAAGTTGATTTTTGACGCGAGCAGGATGGTGTATGGTGGTTTCCGTGGCTTGGTTTAGTTAGGTTAATTTTCTTGTGGTTTCTCACTGATTTCAGGATTGAGATTGATGGTTTTCGGGGAGATGTGTGTTCTTGAATTTTTCTTATTTGATATTTGTTCCAACTGATAAAAATAAGTGGAATCGTAAGTAACTGAAGAAACAATAAATGTCATACTCATTTGATATAGTGGATCAAAAAGTAAATGAGACTGAATTCTTCCTAAAAAAAATGGTTGAAGCAGGAAGTAATTGGTTTGAATTTTCTTGTTACCTAACCGCATTTCTTTCCGCATCAAGATCAATTACATATGCTCTTCAAAGGTTTAAATTCTTAAAAGGATTTAATAGCTGGTATGAACCGCACCAATCTAGTCTTAAAGAAGATCCATTGGCCAAATTTTTTCTTGATATTCGAAATGATAATGTTCATGGGGGGCCCAACCCTGTGGCAGGTGCATCATTTTACCACGATAAATCTGCATATCGTTTTAGGGAACAAGACAAATTAGATCATGATGACATTGTTTCAAGTTGTCGAGTACATTTTATTAAGCTACTCCAAATTGTCTATGATTGTTATGTAGTACTTGGAGTACAAATTGACCCACAACAGTACTACACCAAAGAGAATTTCAGAACTTTAGGACGAAATATCAATGATGCTGAAGTAGAGATTTGGGGTTGGGTAATGTCATCTTACATTGAGGAAGGGATGGATGAAGATGATCGATGGCATGAGCTAAGAGGAAGAGTAGGAGAATGCAATATCAATCATCTATTTAAGGGATACTTAAACAAGGTTACTCCTCAACCTAAAATTCCAGATAGAATAAGTGATTTTGATTTTACCGATGAAGAAAGAGGATGGATATATATTCCACCTGGGTACGATACTATTGAGGATTATTTGAAAACCTTAAAGGATATAGAGTAACTTGAAAACATACTTAGATTACGCATACTCGTTATTTATTATACAATGAAGCATATATCCTAAATCCCATAAAAAAACTAACTTCCCAGAAACCTCCCCCATGAAAGCACACGACAAAGAAAAATTCACTGAAGAGTTTCTGGAACAATACGCCCTCAGAGGATTTGGTTCCATGAACAAAACCGACTTTGAGATTCTTATTTTCAATTTGCTGAGAAAGTATGGAAGTCTTGAAGGCAAGTCTAACCACCAAATTAGCAGAGAGCTTCAAATCCCGGAGACAAAAGTGAGAAGACTGGCTTATGAATGCGACTTAAAATACAGCCAGATCACAGAGCAAAACATCACACAGGAGTTCTTTAAAATCGTTGCGAAATCAAAGTTTAGAGGTGACCTGAACAAGGTGGAATTCGTGATTGAAAGTAAGTTCATCAGAACAAGCATTGGCGCCCAATTAAAGGAACTGGGACATTATGCCGATAGCTCTTTCAATTCGGAAATTGTCCGCATTCACGTAGAGTCTTTCATAGACCTGTTAGAACATTACTACAACGACAAGGCCATCGAGAGAATCGTGGCAGATTGCAAGTCGGCAGTTAAAACCGGAGAGACAGATATTACCTTCAAATCGCTTCTAAAAACATTCCTGGAAAGCATGGCATCACAGGCCGGCAAGAAAACGGTTGATCTTGGAATTGGTTACTTCACGGGTGGTGCGGAAAACGCTGGCGATTTAATTGAAGGCATTAAAAGCGCTATCTTGTAGCCGATGGACAAGGCAAACTCAAACGAAAATCTGTTATTCGACTTTATCTCAAAGTACATTCCTCTGAATAAAGAAGAAAAGCGTGCTTTGATTTCGCTGGATATTTTTCGCACAGCTAAAAAAGGGACACTTTTACTGGAAGAAGGACAAAAAACGAAGAACAGCTTCTTTGTCCTGAAAGGCTGCATCAGAACCTTCTACAACATAGATGGCGACGAAAAAACAACGGCATTTTATACAGAAATGGAAGGTTTGACGCCTCATTGCGCCATCGACAACGCACCTTCAGAGTATTACATTAGCTGCATGGAAGACAGCATCCTCACCGTTGCCGATCCGGACATGGAAGCGGAGATGTTTGAGAAATTCCCAAAATTTGAAAGTCTGTGTAGAATTTTGTCCGAAGAACTTGTTGCAAAACAACGAATCGAATTTGATGCGTTTAAAACCTCATCTCCGGAACAACGTTACCTAAACCTATTGGAAAACAGACCAGACCTGATCCAACGTGTCCCACAATACCAGCTGGCCAGCTATTTAGGCATCAAACCTCAATCCCTGAGCAGACTCAGGGCTAGAATTCTGGAAAAAAGTAAAAACTGAGGCATTACTTAACTTAAGTGAACGATTTAAGGCTGATCGCCAATCTAATTTTGCTGTATCGATTAATAAAACTGAATACATGCAAAAGACATTTTCACTCATTGGTTTGGTTATAATACTGACCACTTCATTTCAACTTAAAGCGCAATACACCGATCAGGACAGCACTTACAAGAAACACTTCATTGGCAGCTCCATGTTTATGCTGGTCAATTTAGCACCCGGCGAAAACCCTCCCGACTTTGTTCAACTCAATTTCGGCTACAGATTAAGTCCGAAAGATGTGGTTTCTCTGGAACTAAAAACCTGGAAATATGCGTGGCCACTGGGCATTCCATTTGGGAAAAACTATGAAGCACCTGAGTTGAAATTCCCGGGATTCATTCGCGACTACGGATTTGCACTCGCCTACCACAGGTTCCTTTGGAAAGGACTATACGCGGGAATTCACGTCATGCCTGCCTGGCAAAATTTCATAAACGACAATGGTGAAAAGATCGACAAGGGATTTCAAATCTTTAACACATACAGACTGGGGTACCACATCAAACTCTTCAAGGACAGATTTTTCATTCAGCCTGGAATTGCGGTCACCCACCGTATTTACCACACGGACATGCCAGATTCATTCAAGCAAATCGACGACAATTGGTCAAAGTTTTTTGTGGGTGAACCAGGCTTTCATTTTGGTTTTAATTTTTAATGGCCTATCTCGATTATGCCCAGTTTATTGTAAGACAAGGAAACTTCTCCTCTCCGGAATTTAACTAATTTTGCAGGGATGAAATTCTCTGGAATCACAAAAAAGAAGGCGATCAATATCTCTTTGTATGTATTGGGCATTTTTGTGTTTCAAGAGATCGTTTTTCGATATGCTTACCCTGTTCCGGAACTCTCAAATTTTGACAGGAGTATCTACCTCAATTTAGGAACCGATACCAAATCAGATTTTCTCAGAAACATAGATTTTACATGGAAGTCTCTGCCAGACACAAATAAGGTTTTCGTTCACGAAATGAATCGCTACGGTTTTAGAGATGAAGAATGGTTGATTGACAAGCCCATCGGCACCAAGCGCGTTGTTTTCATTGGCGACAGTTTCATTGAAGGTGTGATGGCCAAACAGAAAGAGACGATTCCGGAATACTTTAAAAAAGCCAGTCCGGAAAAACTGGAAGTGTACAATGCAGGTATTTTGGGTGTTGGCTTAAAATGTTATTTGCAACTGGCAGCCGACATGATTCCCATATTCAAACCAGATGTGGTGTTTATGTGTATCTATGCCAACGATCTTGGAAAAGAAGAACCAACCGTTCCGGAATTTTTCCTGGAGCCGGAATACTATAACAGTTGGACGCCGAGACTTTACACAGTGGTGGATCAAATGACCTCTAACGGTTCACTCTTGCCAAGATGGAAAGAAGAAAGCAAACCATATTTCCTGAAAACTCCGGATAAATCAAATCCATGGTCGGAGAACGAAGAGTTGCTCAGAGGAAGTGCAGAACCCTGGCTGGAAGAAGCCATGATTAAGGCAGAACTGAACCCTTTTCTGGTCAACGCCTTTCAAAAAGAAGAAATTCATTTGAAGGAGAAGCCGAAACTGGGCGAAACCATTCCCTTTTTCCAATACACTTGCCAAAAATATGGTGCCACGCCAATTGTGGTGTACATTCCAAGCCGAAATCAGGTAACTAAGCACTACTATCCGTACGAACTTGAGATGTGCAAAGGTTGCTCAGACGAATGGGATTTAACTTCAGAGGCGTATAACATTCACCAGAAGACCATTGCCAATCAATGTAAGCAACTTGGCGTCCAGTTTATTGACCTTACAAACGTGGTGAAAACTGAAGAAGCTAAAGGCAATCATTTGTATTGGAATTACGACCAGCACATGAGAGCAAAAGGCTACAAAGTTTTAGGTGAAGCCATCGAAAAGTTGTGGTTCCACAACTAAACAACAAATCTCATAAACCAATACGCAGAGAACAAAAGACGGGCAGAATGTGTTTACTAATTGATGAGTGAAAGCATTTCCATTTTTTGGTTTAGACGTGACTTAAGGCTGGATGACAACCACGGTCTTTTTAAGGCTTTAAGTGGAAGCGAAAAAGTGCTTCCTATATTCATTTTCGATACGAACATCATAGATGAATTGCCGCGAGACGATTCGAGAATATCGTTTATCTATGCTCAACTTGATTCAATTAACGAATCTCTTCGCCAGCACAAAAGCTCACTCCTTTGCCTTAAAGGGAATCCTATTGATGTTTTCAAAGAACTGATCACTCAACACAAGATTAAACAGGTTTTCACCAATAAAGATTACGAGCCCTATGCACTGAACCGAGACGAGGAGATCAGTGCACTTTTGGGCAAAAATGACATAACATTCAATACTTTCAAAGACCAGGTGATTTTTGAAAAGGATGACATCCTCAAGCCGGATGGTTCGCCATACACCGTGTTTACACCCTACAAGAAAAAGTGGCTTAATCACTTCATAAATCCGGAGATCTATGAGCTAAACGAAAGACATTTCAAAGCTCTTTACGAATGTGATTTCAACTTCCCTTCACTTTCCGACATAGGTTTTGAGCAATCGAGTATCAAGGATGAAGAGTACAGCATCAATCACTTACAGAATTATCAAAAACAACGAGATTTTCCTGGTTTAAACGGCACAAGCCATTTGTCTGCCCACCTAAGATTTGGAACCGTTGGTATTCGTCGAATTGTCACTGCTGTAAAAGACAACGAATCCTTTTTAAGCGAGTTAATTTGGAGAGAGTTTTTTATGCAGATACTCTACCATTTCCCAAAAGTTGTCAGACAGAATTTCAAGTCCAAATACGACTCCATTCCATGGCGAAACAAGCTTGAAGAATTTGAGAAATGGAAGGCCGGGGAAACGGGATATCCCATCGTAGATGCGGGCATGCGAGAGCTCAATCAAACAGGATATATGCACAACCGGGTCAGGATGATTACCGCCAGTTTCCTTTGTAAACATCTACTCATTAACTGGCAGTGGGGAGAAGCTTACTTTGCGGAAAAGTTGCTGGACTACGATTTGGCACTAAACAACGGCAATTGGCAATGGGCCGCCGGAACAGGATGTGACGCTGCCCCCTACTTTCGAATTTTCAATCCCACAGAACAAACCAAAAAGTTCGACTCAAATCTGGAGTACATCAACAAATGGGTGCCTGAATTAAACAGTTTAGCCTATCCTCAACCAATCGTAGAGCACAAATTCGCAAGACAAAGAGCTTTGGACACCTATAAAATTGGCATAGAGCAGTATTAATTCTTGTCCAGACTTCCTGTTGCGTATAAAATCTGGAGGTAAGCCTTTTCGTGCATGGCCAGGGTTTTAATCAATTGAATTTGCGCGCTGATATATGCCGTCTCTCTGGAATTCACCATAAACAATGAACTTTCACCGCCATCAAACATAGTGCGTTCACCTTCCAATAAACGACCATAATCAGCTCTGTTCTGACGATACAAAAGAAACTGTTGCTTGGTGGTTAAATACACGTTCAAAGCAATCAGGGTTTGCTGTTTGATGGTTTGACGCGCATAGTCTAACTGATAATCAATTTCTTTAGATTGTACATCCAATAATTTCAATCCACCGCGCTCCTTCCTCAGAAATATCGGCATGCTAAACTCAAATCCCCAGGTGTAATTGTTGATCGATAAATCTGAGAACGGATTCCCTCCAACTGGTTCTGTAATTGGATTGTATTTCAGATTAAGTGTTGGTTTAAGTTGCTCTTTTTGCCATTTAGATTGAATGTCTAACCTGTCTTTCTTCGCACCATACTTTAGCAAAGATGGATGTTGCGTTAAAAGCGTGTCAATATTGCTGGTATCAATTGGCAAGGTCTCAAGCGCAACCACCAAAGTGTCTTCATGAAAAGGAATTGTAGTTTTTTCCAGCTCCATAGGAAGCTTGCCATCGGCCCAGAGAAAAAGAGATAAACGAGCTTTTGAGTTTTCATAATCCAGAGTTGCCGCCTGTAATTTAAGTCGCCTGTTCTGAACCTGAATGCCCGCCTCCAAAGTATCTACATGAGGACGATCTCCTAATTCTATACTCAGCTTCACGCCTTCTAATCTTTGCTCCGACACATTCACCGCATCCTGATAAACCTCCTGAATCATATAAGCCGCATACCAATCCCAGTAAGCTTTTCCTGCTTTATAGTACAAATCGTTCAGTTTGAGTCTTCGCTCTGATTCTGTAATGGTTTGATAAACCTGTGCTTGTTGAATGGCCGACCTCCTTTCATCCATAAAAAGTCCCTGACCAATAGGCACTGAAATGCCTGCATAGACCAAACCTCCCTGTGGAGTAGAGTTCTCCGGATTTAGAAAAACACCTGTTGTCTGATCGAACCCGGCGTTCACATCCACGCCCACCCAGGTTGGTATTTTCAAACCAGCATCCAGCAAACTATAGTATTGCTTGCCATCGAAATACTTTTGTCCCAGCGACGACTGAACCTTAGGATCGAGCTCACCCTTCGCCTTTAAAAGATAGGCTTCCCCTTTCTCACTTTGCAATGCAGCAGCTTTAGACATGGGGTGATTCATTCGAACAATTTCCATGAACTTATCGTACTCCAATGTAGTTGAATCGCCTGATTCCTGCCCCCATACATTTATTGAGACCAGCATAAAAAACAAAAGAAGGCTCCTGTACTCAATCATATTCCTCTTTCTCGACATTTATTTCTCTGCTACGTTTTTGCTTTTCTCGTTTTCATAATAATCCGGCGGGAATCCATTGATTTTTCGCCACAATTCATACCAAATAGGTACATCATCCAGCATGAGCATGGTTCTGGTTCCTCCTCCAACTCTCAAAGCCTTAGGCCATGGATGGTCATTAGGATCGGGAGACACAAGTACCCGGTACATGCCATTTTCACTGATAAAATTATCGATGGCAAATACGTTTCCTCCGTAGGTTCCGTAACTGATATTTGGCCAACCGGAGAAAACAATTGCCGGCCATCCGTCGAACTGGATTCTGACATGCTGTCCTTTTTTAACCAGAGGCAAATCGATTGGCTTCACGTACATTTCCACAGCCAGGTCGTATCTGGCAGGCATGATACTTACAATATCTTCCCCCTCCTTGAGCGTTTCTCCAATTCCAGATTGAAGAGCCTTGGTAATGTAACCATCTTGCGGAGCCGTGATGTAGTACATCCCTGACCTAACCGAGTAATTCATGTATTGATTTTGCAGTTTGGTAACCACCGCCTCAGCGTCATACATACTCGACAATGTTGCCTGCTTTTCTGACTCCGTTTTTGCCAGGTAATCGCGATACTGAGCCTGAATTGAGGTAATCTCTACCTGCGCGTTGATGACCTCATTGTGACTGGTTAACAATCTGTTTTCTGCAGAAATCATGGCCGCATTGGCTTTTTGATAAGTCAACCTTCTGTTTTCCAACTCAGTCAGAGACTTTAAACCATCGTTATACAGTTTCTGCATCCTCTTTTGTTGTTCCAGGGCAATGGCATTGTTAACCTTGGCCGCTTCAAAAGCTATACTGTCACTCGTTACCTTGAGTTTTGCTTGTCTTAGCTTGTTTTTGGTTTGTTCCAATTTTAGCTGACTGGTATGCGACAAGGCATCAATTTGGTTATCCAAAGCCTTCACCTTATCCATATATGCCTGCACTGACTTTTCTTTAGAAGCTAATTGATCTTCTGTTCTGGTTAACAACTGAGGATCGAAATACTCGTCTTTGATTTCGGAGATGAAGAGTATCGTATCGCCCTTATCCACATAGTCTCCTTCCTGAACAAACCACTTTTCTATTCTTCCGGCAATGACGGAATGAATGGTTTGAGGTCGTTGATCAGGTTTCAATGTGGTGACCTGCCCTCTGGACTGAATGTTCTGCGTCCATGGAATAAACATGATGATCAACACGACGATAAATACCGCTATGAGCAAACGTCTCAAAACTCTGCTTGACTTCTTCCCTTCAGCCATTTTGATGGAATCAAAACGATCCTTAGGAAAACTATCGTTGATGCTATTGGGTGAAATATTAAGCATGATCTATAGATGACAAAAGGTTTATATAAGGAGCTGTTGCTTTGATTCGGCCGTTTTCTACATAGGCTACTTTGTCCATTGCTCCCAGCAGGACGGGATCTGAAGCAGAAGCTATCAGTGTCCACCCATGTTTTTTATCCGTTAAAAACTGAATGATATCCAAACGGGATTTTGCATCAATGTGTCCCAAAGCATCTTCAAGTAAAATGAGCTTTGGTCGGGACGCAATGGCCCTTGCTAGCATCAATCTTTGAACATAACCACGTGGTATTTTCTTACCCTGAGGTTCAATTTGGGTATCGAACCCTGAAGGCAGATTTTTGATAAAGTCACTGAGTCCCATATTATCAACTGCCCACTGCACATCATCCAATGAAATGTGGTCTCGTCCCATGGTGATGTTATCCATTACCGACCCTTCAAACAACTGCTCACTGGAAAGGGAATCTCCTGTTACCAGTCTCAAACTGTTTAGGTTTAAATTTCCCATTGGCAGACCATTGTAACTCAATGTCCCTTTTTGCGCTTCATACAAGCCGGCCATTAAATGAAGCATGGTACTTTTTCCGGATCCGTTGTATCCCATCAGTCCCCATGTTTCGCCACTTCCAAATTTGATACTCACATCATCGAGCACTTGCCTGCCCTTTTCAGGATAGGAAAAAGACACCTCATTAAATTCTACTTCAATCCCACAATCATCGCAGGCTTCTTCCAAATTAATCCCTTTCGTTTTTTCCAATTCCAAATCCGTAACCTCTCCCAC
Organism: Parvicellaceae bacterium; assembly: GCA_965230535.1. Taxonomy (GTDB): domain Bacteria; phylum Bacteroidota; class Bacteroidia; order Flavobacteriales_D; family JAUILH01; genus JAUILH01. Next base: position 1,043,601 of record OZ246010.1, read on the forward strand.
TTTCTCAAGTGACGTCAGCACATCATAAATGGTTTCAAGACTTAGGACCAGCTTTTCAACTGAGGTCATTACCAAAAGAATGATGATCTCGGCAGCGATGAACTGACCAATATTCATGTGTTGTTCCATTACCAGAATTCCACCAATTGCCAGAAGTCCGGTTGCCACAATCACTTTAAAGAAAATCATTAAATAATACTGCTGAACGAGCACTTTAAAGTGAGCTTCACGGGCTCCTAAATAATCTTTAACATGCCCGTCTACATGCTGAAGCGGCAAAGAAGTATTGCCAGCCAACTTAAATGTACTATAGGTTCGGGCGATTTCTTCAAGCCAATGTGCTACACGATACTTGTTCTTTGATTCCTGCAAACTGGTTTTTAGTCCTCTGGGGCCTGTATAGCTAAAAATTGCCAATACAAGAAGCACCAATGCAATACTAAATACAATGAAGAATGGGTGATACAGAGAAAGTAGAATCAGGCCAAAGATCATTTGCAAACCTGCAGCTGAGATATCAACCAGAATTTTGGACAAACCTTTCTGAATCCCCATAACATCAAAAAAGCGATTCATCAATTCGGGTGCATGGTGCTTGTACATAGACTCCATTTTCACACGGGGAATACGATAAGCAAATTCGAAAGCAGCTCTTGTAAAAATCTTCTGCTGAAGGTTCTCTATAATTCTTAGCTGAAAAATTTGCAAAACACCGGTTGCCGCAACTCCCAACACAACAAGACACACCAAAAGAATCCATGAAGAACTGATTTGACCACCCTGAATGAAGTTTACGATTGCCTGGATTCCCAGTGGCAGTGACAATGCTACCAATCCATTAAAAACTGCATATACATATACATTTCGAATCTCTCTGGCATCTGGTTTCATCAACTGCCAAAATCGCTGCACAGATGAAATATGGTTTTTCGATTTACTCATTGGTCTTGATCGTTTTAAACACCATTTGCGTATAGAACATTTCAACCGAGTCTTCCCCGTCTATCGAATCCGTTAATCTGGGTAAATGGTCGGCAAAATAACGTTGGTGATGTGCACCTTCAATAACAGTTGTAACCAACATATGTGGGTATTTGAACTTAGGGTTGATTTCCAAAATGACGTCACTCACGCGAGCGACAAAACTCTTGTAAGACAAAAAAGCGCCTATTTTGTTCTCGTCATCAACATCTCTGGTTAAGTAGGCTTTAGATGATTCGGATATAACGATTCTGTGAAGCTTAACCTCATCTACGTGAGAGAAGGTTCTGTCCTCTACAACAGTTTCCGTGATTAACTTAATGCACCTGTTGAGTTTTTCTTCAGCGGAAGGCACATTGGCCAGAGAAAAAACCAGTTTGTACTCCATCCATCCCCAGTACCAAGACATTAAATAGATCAATAACTTTTGCTTGCTTTCAAAATACCTGTACACAGACGCCTCTGTGGATTGTATATGTTTGGCCAGCTTTCTAAAAGTCAGACATTCAAAGCCTTCCTGATCAATCATATCAATGGCACCAGTAATGATCTTAAGACCAAGTTCACTTGACTTAGGATCTTTGAGATAGATCTTCTCATTGACAGTTATCTGAATATTATGTGCTAGATTATCCATTGTAGATACAAAATTTTTATCCTAAACTAAATCGGATGCAAATATAATAGTATTACTATTACACCTGCAAACAAAATAAGTTAAAAAAAGTTCAAGGCTATCATAATTTATTTTCGAAAGCCCTTCTTTAGATTCAAAAAATACACCGTTCGTGGTACCCCATATACCTTGTTCAGGCTATTGTGCAGCCAAATCATCAGCTTTAATTTTGGAGAGAATTAAAACCCCATTATGAAAAGATTATTCGCACTATTAATATTTGTAATACTTGTTTCAACTCAGTCTTTCGCACATTTTATCTGGGTAGAAACCGATCAGCAAGGTGAATTGAATAAAGAACAGGAGATCAAGATCTTCTTTGGCGAATTTTCCTACGGGAAATACGAAAAAGCTGAAGGGCGTTCCTTTTCAAGGATCAAAGACTTTGAACTTTACATCATGAATCCTAAAGGCGAAAAAATAGATTTAAACGCCAAACCTAATGGAGATCATTATCTGGCCAAATTCACACCGAATTCTGAAGGAACTTTTACAGTTGTTCTAAATCATGATAAAATCCCGGTTTACGACCTTTCTAAATATGGTCATGGCGTGTTTAAAGCCAACTATCATGCGACCTCAAAAATCCAGGTAGGCAAAAAAATAGAAGAAACATTTGCACGTAATCCTGAGAGCATTACCATCAAGAATCTGTCCGACACAAAAGACACATACAAACTTCAGGTATGGTATAAAGGTGAAGTACTGAAGAATTCTAAAGTACACATTCTTGCACCGGACAACTGGAGTAAAACATTGAAAACTGACGAAAACGGGATGATTTCGTTCACATTGCCATGGAAAAGCACATTCGTGATTGAAGCCGTATTCAAGCAAGAAGATAAGGGCGTTTACATGAACGCAGAATATGACTACATCTTCAATTGCTGCACGCTTTCAATTCAGAATTGATCCAATAATTCGGGAAAGTTTCCTTTCCCGTTTTTAATTTTCTTCACCGTCTTAAGTTTCAAAAAAACACTAACTTTAAAGCAAGCTGTTGGAGTTAATTGAGAACATATGAAATATCTAATACTCTGTATCATCATCTTTTGTTCGGTTAAAAGTCATGCACTGGATCAAGACAAGATGAAATCCAAAGCTGACTCAATCCTTAGGAATTATGTTGGTGAATGCATTTTTGAAAGCTTTGTATCGCTCGACTCGATTGGTATGTACACAGAAACCAAAGGTGAATTCAGCGGTTCGGAAGTCCACTGGGTGAGATATCAGGTAAAACCTTACAATGAAGCTGTGCAGCAAATTTCATTGAAATTCAACACCTCCATGGAGTTAATTGGCAGTATTGTTGAAACGCCATTTGTGACCATTCGATCACCCAGGTTCGATAAGAAGCAAATTGTCGGGACCGGTCAATGCAACATCCTTTCGGCAGAAGAATTACATGCAGTTATTGAAAAGAACAAACAAGCCAATACAGCATACCGTAATAAGAAAGCAAAAGCTGAATGCCTGAGCACCAAAATTGATGTCAACGACATTTACTTAACTGAGCATGGCCTGACATATCAATACCACTACGATTCTAATGCAAGGAACAAAGCCTGTGTTGGAGAAGTACTGATCAATGTTCATACAGGAGAAGAAATCATCAACCGAACTACGTGTTATAACTTTTAACACTGTCTGGAATTTGGTTGGTTTAATTTAAGTGTCATTTCGACCAGCGTAGAGAAATCTCCCGTCGTTATTGGGAAAAGAGATTTCTCCTCTCCAGCCGAAATGACTTTGGGATATGCTTAACAAGTAAATTCCAGGACAGTAGTTAACTTTTAAGACTCTTCCTTATCGTCCCCTTTGTCTCCCGACTTCCGTTTAGGCAACCTTTTGGCGTCTTTGAGGCTCTTATTGATGATCCATTCTATCTGACCATTGACGCTACGAAACTCGTCATCCGCCCACTTTTCTATCTGCTTAAAAGTTTCCGGATCAATTCGCAACACAAATGATTTTCTTTTACTCACGTTTAAGAATTTAGAGTCCCGGCATTCACCACTGGGACGGCCTCTTTATCACCGCATAAAACTACCATTAAATTGCTGACCATGGATGCTTTTTTATCATCATCAAAATCAATAATATCGTCAGCAGACAATTTCGTTAAGGCATCTTCCACCATTCCAACGGCACCTTCCACAATCTTCTTTCTCGCAGCAACAATCGCGACGGCTTGCTGTCTCTTCAGCATAGAACTTGCGATTTCAGGTGCATAAGCTAAATAACCGATTCTGGCTTCCATTACTTTAATTCCGGCAATGGCCAGTCGCTCGGTAATCTCATTTTCCAACGCTTCATTCACCTCATCCATTCCGGATCTCAAGGTTAACTCAGCTTGTTCATCATCAAAATTATCATAAGGATAGGTACCCGCAAGTTTACGCACAGCCGCATCTGTTTGCACTCTTACAAATTCTTCATAATTATCCACATCAAAAGCCGATTTATAGGTATCCGCCACCTGCCAAACCAAAATAACATTGATCATAATCGGATTTCCAATTTTGTCGTTCACCTTCACTCGTTCGCTGTCAAAGTTTCTCGCTCTCAACGAAATTTTCTGCCTGGTATAAAAAGGATTGGCCCAAAAGAAGCCGTTTTCACGAACAGTGCCTTTGTACGCACCAAACAAAACCATCACCTTGGAACTATTCGGATTGACAATGAAAAAGCCTTTTACGATGAGTATCACGAATAACATCATGGCCACAAAAGCCGGGTTTTTAGTGATGAGTATACCGCTTATCATCCCTGCAAATACTACGAGCAATACAAGTAGCATGACATAACCATTGGACGCTTTAATTTCTGTTTCTTTTTTCATGTGATATTATTTTGATATCACAATAATACTAAATTTTTCCAAGAGTTCTATCAAAAAGTCAATTAATAGTTTGTTTATCTCAAATAATACCTGATTCGCGAACTCCTACATTACTTGCTTAGATTTATACTTGTATAATCCAGGGTTTACTATAAATGAATGATGAAAAATAAACTGACAACTATGGCCATTATTGGCTGCATGGCCTTTATGATCTCGTGTACCGATTCAAAAGAAAAATCAGAAAATGAATCTACCACCGATAATGACAAGATGCAGGTAGAAGAAGTCGATACTGAAACCAAAGAAGAACCAAAAGCACAAGACAATTCTGACGCATCTTCTTTTGTTGAAAACCTTAAAGCTGGTAATGAGTTAAATTCATTCTTTAGTGAGAATTGGACTTTGGTTTACCATGAAGACAACAGATGTGATGGATCTACCGATGGACAAATTGACGATCTGGAAAGCTCTCAGGTCAATGCAGCTATTAAACTAGAGGTTGAAAACGACGGTGAAGGCTGGGCTTGCGACAAAAAAGAACCATCCACCTTTGATCTCGAATTTGATCTAAGAAAAAAAGTAGCCGATTGGGATAGATTTGAAATTCCAGGCGACGAAAGCCAGGAAGAAAATGTTGTTTACGTTTTAGGTATGGGAGCGTCTGATTACATAGTCCTTCACTACAATGATGAAGGCTTGATTTCAACATTGGAATACAAAAGCGAAGATCCGGGATAGTCCACTTTACAGCTGAAAAAAGATGAACTGATTGATTTCAGCTGTTTCCTTATTTTTTCATTACGTTGGGAAAGTTGGGGTGTGTTTTGTGGGTTTGAGTGGTTGAATTGGGTATTTTGAGGGTTGATTTTTAGAAAAACAGAATGACCCAAATAGAAGATATCAAATACGGAAACCTGAAAGACGGAGTTGTTGAAATTACTCTAAGTCATTGGAGACATTTTCATAAACTAATCTATGACAATATACAAGAATACCCTTCATACATATTTCGTGGTCAATCAGACTACGCTTGGAAATTGGAGTCTTCATATGATAGATTGGATCGAACAAAAAAAGGTGTGTTTAGGATTGAAGATCACTTAAATGCTTTTAAAAATGCTTCCAAGGGAAGGAGAGGAAAAAATCCACAGGTATTACAAAATGATAATGAATGGTGGGCTCTAGGACAACACTATGGATTAGCTACCCCATTACTCGATTTTACACGTTCTGCTTTTGTAGCATTATACTTTGCATTTTGTGATGAAACATACTCAGGAGAAAACAGAGCTGTTTTTGCTCTCCACGCACACAACCTGCAAGAAAAGATGGACAAAAGCAAAAAGGTAGGTAAGAATAAAGTAGAATTGTTTTACCCTACGTATGATGGAAATGATAGACTTATTAGACAATCGGGATTATTCATGAAACTCCCTATTAAATCAAATTTGGAACAAATTGTAAAAGCTCACTATGAAAATCATACTGATGGTATATTATTAAAAATTAAGATCCCGAATCAAGATGTAGGAGAGTGCCTAACTATGCTGAATAGAATGAATATCAATCATTCAACTCTTTTCCCGGACCTATATGGAGCCGCTAAATTCGTAAACTGCTTATTTGACAAACCAAAATATGACTATATCGGAGCTCTTAATAACAAAAAAGAATAAAAAGACAGTGTTTTTCGCTAGCAATAAAACCTCCCAAAAAAATTATTCCCCAGAGATACTTAAGTTTGTGAACGAAAACTAACTTTACGCCATGCAGATACCTTCCTTGCTGGGAATTTTCTTACTTACACTGAGTTTGACAACACATGCTCAGGAAGTGTCCAAACCTGAAGAGACTGTGGTTAAAAAAGCCATGTCTACTCTATTGGAAGTCATTAAAAACGAAGAAGGGCGCCCGACTGTTCATGCAAGAAATATGTTTCACGCCAGTTTGGCCATGTATGACGTATGGTGCATTTATACGAAAAAAGCTGAGCCGTTTTTACTGACCAAAACTCTCAAGGATTATGAGTCTCCCTACCAGGGAGATTTTAAGTTGGCCGATGGTCTTGATCGGGACAGCGCCTTAAACGTGAGCATGTTGTATGCGGCTTATAAGGTGATTTTCCACAGATTTAGTAACTACAGCAGCAAAGGAAGAACGATTGACGTATTAATCAATGGTTTTGAGGAAGCCGGTATCAATACGAACTACAGAAGCACAGACTATAAAGAGGGTTCACCAGCGGCTTTTGGGAATTACGTTGGTCAACAAGTCATCGAATTTGGAGAACAGGATGGTTCCCGAGAATTGGACAACCATGAAGCTGAATTCTACGCTCCGATAAATGATGCCTTGAGACCGGAAATTCCCGGTGTACAAAACCTCAGCGATATCAACCGATGGCAACCTATCAGAGTGGCGGATTATATTCGAAAAAAGGGACTGGATCCTGACCTTCAGGAATGGGCGAGTGAGGCCATCTTGTTGGTCGACCAGGACGTTTTTCTCTCTCCGGAATGGGGCAACATCACGCCTTTCGCACTTGGAGATAAGGAACTAACCACATACACAGACGACAGAGGAGAATTTAAAGTTTATCTGGATCCTGGTCCTCCTCCCTACCTTAATTACGACAAAGATTCAGCTGCCTCAGAATATTACAAATGGGGATTTGATTTAGTGAGCGCCTGGTCAGCTCTCATGGACATTAAAGATTCTGTTTACATTGACATCTCTCCGAACTCCTTCGGAAACATGGCTCCTCCACCGGTTGATTACAAAGATTACAGCAATTATTATGGTATGGAAACCGGAGAAGTGATCTCAAAAGGTTATAAAAAGAACCCAGTCACTGGTAAGAAGTATAAAAAGAACAAAGTTCTGAGAGCAGATTACTTAAGAGTGATTGCAGAGTATTGGGTAGACGGCATCAATACTTATACACCACCAGGACATTGGCTTCAGAATTTATTGGAAGTTAACTACACCGAAGGGCTGGAAAGAAAATGGTCCGGAAAAGGCAAGGAATTAAGTCAACTCGAATGGGACATTAAATCCGTCTTCACGCTTACCGGAACGCTTCATGATGCGGCCATTGCCTGCTGGTCGGCTAAAGGTTATTACGACTACGTCAGACCAATTACAGCTATCCGATACATGGGCACCAAAGGCCAGTGTTCGGACCCCAATCTTCCTAACTACCACAGAGAAGGACTCAAGCTTCAAAAAGGGCGTATTGAGTTGGTAAGTGAAAATGATCCTTTGGTTGGTAAAGGCAAAGAACATCTGAACAAGCTCAAAATATGGACGTGGAAAGGGCCAAACTACGTTGACAATCCAAGAACAGACATGGCTGGTGTGGGCTGGATTCTGGTAGAAAACTGGTGGCCCTATCAAAGATACTCTTTTGTAACTCCGCCTTTTGCCGGATATGTTTCAGGACACTCCACCTTCTCTATCGCTTCAGCTCAGGTCCTAACGGATATTACCGGAAGCCCTTATTTCCCCGATGGAATGAAAACTTTTACAGCAAAGAAGAATTCTTTTTTAGTTTTTGAAGAAGGACCAAGTACCGACATTATACTACAATGGGCCAGCTACTGGGATGCTGCCAATCAAACCTGTTTGTCGCGAATTTATGGAGGAATTCATCCTCCGGCAGATGATGCAAAAGGTCGCCAAATGGGGATAAAAGTGGCAAAAAAGGCATTTGAATTTTCAAATCAATTATATAATTTGAGAGAGTAATGGCCGCCTTGAACAATGTACTTTCTCGACTAAAACAATTATCACCGGTTCAATACCTGGCAGCTGTTTTTCTGTCTTTTTTCGGGCTCGGATTTTTGTTTCCTGACAGTTGGTGGGCAACGCACTTTTTAAACTTCTTGCCTGGAATTTCAGGTGAGGTTCTGTTTTTCGTAGCAGCTTTAGTTTGTTTTTGGCGGGTAAATCCTAAAGAAACAACAAACACTCAGGAGCAAAAAAGTAAAAGAACGAGAGTTTTAATCGCACTTGGCCTGGGGATTTTAGTCGCCATTCTGTTTTATCAACTTCCCATTGCAGAAGATCATTATGGAGACGCTGAAACATTCAAAGAGGCATTGGAAGCTGAATCTTCTATCTCAGATTCAAAACACTTGTCCATTTTACTGGACCTGAACGTGGCCCATCCCAAGGTTGGAGAAAGAACGGTATTGAACTTAGCTTATCTAACGGGAAAATCTATGAGCATGTCTGTTCAGGAAACCTTTAGCCTAATTGGGGCTTTCTTTGGTTTTATCTATGTTTTCATCAGCGTGCTCTTCTCCTTCAACTACTTTTCCAGTTCTTCAAAATCGTGGCTGGCCATTTTACTTTTAATCACAGCACCATTTCTTCAGATGTTCTTTGGACACATTGAAATTTACGCCCCGGCAGTTGTGGCCATAACAGCCTATGTTATGGGAGTTTTGATGTATTATAAAACTGAGAATACCAGAATTCTCTGGGGACTGGTTCCCTTATTTTTTATATGCCTGAAATTTCATGCCTCTTCTGTATTCTTACTGCCTTCATTGGCCCTTTTATTTCTGAACAGATACACCAAACTGTCCGATCTCTTCACCTGGAAAAAAATGTTAAAATTCATCATACTGCCCATTTTTGCAGCTGGTGCCTTTGTTTACTTCATCGTTTTGGAAGACCATGCTGATCCCAGATATCTGGCTCCCGGGATTCAGTTTGAAGAACGTGTATTCCTTCCGCTATTTTCTCCTGAAGCGCCTTTTGACAGATACAATTTATTGAGTGGGAACCATATATTCGACTACTTCAATCTGATTTTTATTTGGTCGGCTCCGGCACTGTTCATCATTGTTTCAGTCATCTTATTTTTCAGAAAACAAATTGATTGGCACGCCAAAGAAATCGTTGTGTTAGGCACAACCCTCATCCTGTTCATGGCCTTCTTTTTTATGTTCAACCCATTGGTATCCATGCCTATTGATTGGGATCTGTTTTCATTACCTGCTCCGGTATTCATCATTTTCGCATTGCTTTTGCTTAAGCAACTGGACACCTCAGTTCTTGCTCGATTAAGAAAACCCGTGATTGCTTTGGTTTTATTGAGTCCGGCTGCATTTCTCGTAAACGCCAGTAAAAATACCCTGGGATTGAGATTACAGAGCACAGGCATTCATATGTTTAAGACCTACTGGAGTCACTCTGCAGATATTTTCCAGGCCGGTTTAAAAATGCGACCTCTGGACATCAATCGTGGAATTGAAATTGCCAACAAGATTGAGCCCTATGCTACAATTGGAAACGACATTGTATTTAGCATGTATACGGCGCAAATCGGACGGTACCTGAAAACAGAAGGCGATATTGAAAAAGCCCAGTATTTCCTTGAAAAGGCCACTCAATACAGCGATACTTTGACGGGTGCTTCAAGGTTGGCTTTGACGGAAATTTATTTCGAAAGAGGGTATTTCGGTAAAGCCTACGAATCCAGCCTTCATCTGAAAAAACAAGCATATCCTGAGGCCAGACTAGCCTCTACCATTGTGCTTCAGGCGGCTGTTGAAGCGGAAATGATCAGTGAATTAGAACCTCTGTGTGATGTCCACCTAAGAGAATGGCCAAACGATTCTTCCGTTATCGTTCTAAAAGAACTCCTGCACAAAAACCTCAATCCGGAATCATTGAAGCAGCAATTTGGCCTCAATCACGGGAGATCTAATTAAGTTCTTTTGGAAACAAACGATCTCCTACCTGCCTGATGGATATTAAATTAAGCGGGAACTCCAGGAACACATGCAGAATGCTTAGAAACAAGACAATCCCAACCCCCGTTTTATAGTTAATGGTATACAGCGCTACAGATAATCCCCAAACAACACCAATACTAATTGCCCTTTTCTTAGTGAGCCTTTTGTGCCAACCGATTACTGTGGTTTTGCTAAACCAGTTCAAATAATGATACAAATAAATCCAGGTCACAAAAATTTGCACCTTGATGGTAAACGACTCATGAAAATAGAAAGATGGTCCATCTCCGTAACCCACCAAATCCGACAAATGTGCTACAGCCACATGAAACCCGTTTTCCATAGTCATTTCCTTGGTTGAATCTGAAATGACGTATTCGCTGCCATCAATATTGAAATAGCCAATCAAAAACGGAATCAGAACCATCAGGCCAATATTGAGATAACCAATACTGCTCTTACTTTTCAAAGTTCCGTAGAGCATGAAAAACGCTGTAAACAAGTATACATGGATAATCGTTGGTAAAAAGATTCCGATCCAAAGATTGTATTCCGGAACCTCCCTCAAAAGAATAGACAACAGTCCAAAAGCTGCCATCAATCCCAAAGAATAGATCTTCTTCTTAAAAAAGACAAGACCAATGGCCAGCCCCAAAACCATGAGTACAAAACCATTGTTCCAGGTTTGATATTCCCGTATAATACTAACATCAACACTTTCTGTTAATAGCAAAATCCAGGGCAGACAAAACAGAAAAGCCAGAGCAACTGCCATCCATTTCCATTGAATCCAGTTAACAAAATAGCTCTTTTGATCCAACCAATTAATCTCCGTCAGGTAATGAAGCGGTCCCAAAATAGCATAAACCAAAAGGAATAATTCAAAGGGCATAAGATAGGCCAGCCAGAGAGACAACATCATCAGGCCTGTATTCAGCAAATCTATGTTCTTCACATTCATAGTTCCTTAAATAGATTGATGGCGTCTTCGGGTGTATCTGATTCCAATACATTTAAAGCCAAACCGATAAACTTGTATCTGGAATCAGGCCACTCTGCCAGAAACTCTTTACACTGTAACAAAGCCTTTTCGTAGTCTTCATTAAGTAAAGTATAATGAATCCAACGTTTATAGGCCTCTTCCCTGGAAGGATGGCTTATCTTCAACAACAGTTCCGATTGTGCCAAGGCCTTTTCCGTCATCCCAAGTTCAGCATAGTGCACTCCCAATTCTAGAGCGTTTCTCTTCAAAAATGGCGAATAAGTGGCTGCCTCTTCAAAATACGCCAAAGCTTTACTTTTATCTCCAAGCTGTTCAGAAACATATAGCCCTTCCTCGCAAAGCATATCTGCATATTCAATATCGTTTCCTTTAGTGGCACTTGACTTCAGGGATTCAATTATATGTACACGCCTCAAATGCCTTTCTTTATCAGAATCACAAAGATGAAGCGCCCCATGAAGCGTTGTACTTGCTCCGATATAATAAGTCTTAAACAAATGTTTTCCCGACGATTCGTACCTCTTTGACAACGATTCCCTGTCACTGTTAACAATGATGAAAAGAAAGCCAAGAACCGCAAACCCAATAGCTGGAAAAAACCTTGTCATATCCGCATTTTTCAAGGACAATCTTGATAGAAGTACTACCATCAAACATAAAATTATCGGGGCAGGTAATGAAAACAGATCCCAATCGGCTTCCATACCCAACAAAGGATTAAATACAAAGAAGAAGCTGATGAACGGAATCAATATTGAAACAACGAAAACAATCGTAGGGTCATTCCAATTAATTTGAGATCTATACTTAATAAGTACCAGAGAGATCATAAATATCGCTGCTATTGACCATATAAAAAACACATTAAAGAAATCGAGCAAATGTGCAAAATCAAATAAGTAATACTGATCCAATGGAGCCGGATCATTGCTTGTGATAGGTAAGAAAACAGCTTCTTCTAATTTTTCAGTATCAAAATTCCGACTTTGATCATAACTTTTGAAGACGAAAAAATAGGCCAGTATTCCCACAATATGCGCTGGCACAAGATAAAACAACAGGGCTCTTTTCATCGTCAACTTGGTCCGAAAAGCCCGAGACACATGCCAAATAATAAGCATCATTAAAATCGGGAGCCACAAAAGAAAAAGAATGTGCGTAAAAACTGATAACAACACCGAAATCCCCAGTACTATTAACCTCCAGTTTTGTTTGTACTTAAGGTAGAACGCAAGCTGCACCGACAACACCAACATCATGGTAATACCTAAAGCATAAATCTCATAATGATGGTAAAAAATTTGAGAGAATGGGGCCAAGATTCCAACCACTGCTGCAATCACCTTCAATACTCTCGATTTTAACATGTCTTCGCAAAACAGAAGCCAGGTAAATACCCATATCATTCCGCAGACTTTCCCCAACAATTCAAACGCCTCCAGATTGTCAATCTTAAGAAAGTAAGACATTATATAGACCGTGAAAAAGCTTGTCCTCTCTCCTATTTTTGAATCTTTAAAATCAAGACTTGTGAGCTCAGCAATGATCTCCGAATTCAACTCTGTGACCATATACCCCGGTCCTTTTCCAATATCAAAGGCGTCTCCATAAATATCGTAATAGATGGGTAGAAGGTCGTACAACTGACCAAACAAGAGTGCAAACAGCAAGAAAAGCATCAATTTTTGATTTCTTGGAATGCCTTTCAAATAAGTCACATCAAATGAGACTTCCTTATTGAGCAAAAACGGCACACATGACAGGATAAAAAGTCCAATACCAATTATACTTATATGATTGGGTAAAAATGCAAAGTGATTAAACCCCCACAACTTTTCAGGAAACAAACCGGCAACAACAAACAAACTGGCAAGTACTGCAAGTACAGTATTTGCTACAATATTTGCTCTGGATTGATGCCCTAAATTCAAAACTGACTTAAACTATTTTTTGACGTTTATTAACTGTTTTGCTGCAAGTTTGTCATTAATTCTGACATAACTTAAAAATAACTAGAGATCATTTCAAAAAATCCCGTTTGTTGTCGTTTTTTCACTACATTTGACCCTACAAAACTACGCCAACATGTCAAAAATTAACTACATTCTCGCTTTCGTAGCGGTAATGGCCGTGTTCTCTGGTCAAACACAAACAGCAAACGAATCTCAAGGATCAAGTGCTCTTGGAAACATTTCAAGTGGTGATTACAACGTTGCCTTTGGAGACAGTGCCGGTAAAACGGTATCTACTGGTAGTAACAACGTTTTCGTTGGGGAATCTTCAGGTGTAAGTGTTACCAACTCATCAGATAATACCATGATTGGTCGTCAGGCTGGTAAAAGTTTTACCACTGGTACAGATAACACCATCATTGGAGCCAGAGCTGCTGAAAATGGAACTGGTACTGACTGGGTAGTAATTGGTACAGAAGCAGGTAATTTGCTTACAACCAGTTCTGATGTTGTAATTATCGGTGAAGAAGCGGCGCACAGTGCAACTGGTGGTAGTGACCTTGTAATTATTGGTGAAGATGCCGGATACAACAACCAGGGTAATGACAATACATTTGTGGGGAACAATTCCGGAAGACGAAATACTACAGGATATAGAAATGCCTTTTTTGGAAATGAGTCTGGCTACGATAATACTACCGGAAGTCATAACACAGCTATTGGAGATTCTGCCGGTATCGATGGAAGTACAGGAATTGCCAACACCTATTTAGGAGCAGCCTCTGGTGCTGCCAACGAATATGGAAGTTACAACACTTTCGTAGGAGCCTATGCGGGTTACGACAATAACAGAACAAATCAAAGTGCTGGTGTTAGTAGAAATACTTACTTAGGATTTAAAGCTGGTTATACCAATCGTGAAGGACAAGACAATGTTGGAATTGGGTATGATGCTGATTACTTCTCCAATACTGAAAACCGTAACACATTTATTGGATCTAGTGCAGGTATTTATGGAGACGACAACGTGGCAATTGGTTATAATGTAACTGCCGGAACATCTAACAGTCAACGTTCTGACTATTCGGTAACCATTGGTAGTAGTGCTTACAACAGAGGTGACTATAATACATTGATAGGATATAATGTTACTATCACGGACGGTTCTTGTGAAAACAACATACTTATTGGTCGACAAGCCAACGTAGATAACAACTCAGATAACACCATTGGAGTGGGACGCAGTGCCTCTATGGATGCCAGTGATGAAGCCATTGGTATTGGGTATTTAAGTTCTATGACAGGAGCAGACAGTTCTGTATCCATTGGATCACGTAGTACAATTACCGCAGCAAGAACGGTTAGTATCGGATACGAGAATACTATAAGTGGTTACAACTCTATTGCCATTGGAAACGGTGTGACGGTAGCCGCCAATAACGAAACTTATATAGGAAACGCTTCCATGACAAGCATAGGTGGAGCGGTTAACTGGACTGCCACATCTGATGGACGATTTAAAACCAATGTACAAAGTAATGTGCCGGGTCTGGACTTCATAACACGACTTGAACCTGTTACCTATCAATTTGACATGGATAAGCTCCATGCTTTCGATGGAACACATGCCAACGACAATCTAAAAGGTGAGATAAGTTATACAGGCTTCATAGCACAGGATGTTCATAAAACAGCACTCGATATAGGCTACGACTTTAGTGGTATAAAAGTCCCGGACGATCCTGAAACCGAGAAATTTGGAATTAGATATGCTGAATTTGTTCCTTCATTGGTAGAGTCAATCAAGGAATTGAATGATAAAATCAATCGACAAACCATTGTCATTGAAAACCAAAAGAAAACAATAGAAACCTATCAGGCCATGCTTGATCAGATGAATACAAAACTTGAAACAATTGAAGCTCAGGTTAGACTGAATTCTCTGAATGGTTCTACTGCTTCATCTGGTAACAAGTAGCATATGTTTTCCTACTTAAACAAATCGTGGTCTACTTTGGCGACAATTTGCCTGTTCTCTCATATGGGCATGAGTCAAATAACCCTAACCGGAACCGAAACTCAGGTTAATACGACGACTGCCAATTCGCAGATTGAAGCTGCTGTGTCTATCGATACAGCTGGAAATGCTGTTGTTGTTTGGTCCAGCTTCCTTCAGGATTCTGATGATTACGGAATTTATTTTCAGAGATATGATGCTACCGGAGCCGCTGCCGGATCAGAAACTGCTGTAAACACATCCTTTTCTGGTGGACAACGTCATCCTGATGTGACATCCAGTGACGCTGGTTATACCATTGTTTGGCAAGATGAAACAACAGATGGTGATGGTTATGGAATTTACAGAAGATCTTATAACGCCTCTGGAAGTGCTATTTCAAGTCAGGCAAGAGTTAACTCAACAACAACAGGAAATCAACAATTGCCTCAGGTTGCATCAGATGTAGATGGGAACTTTACCGTTGTATGGATGTCTGAAGGCACGGACGGAGATGATTACGGAATTTACAGAAGACGTTATTTAGCCAACACTGCTGCTTTAGAATCTCAGGTTCTGGTAAATGCGACCACAGCTGGTTACCAGGGACATCCGGCCATTGGAATGAACCATTCTGGTGTAGGTGTTATAGCATGGCAATCGGCCGATACAGATGATCACGGTATCTATGCTCAGGTTTACGATAACTCAGGTGTTGTCACAGTCTCTGAATTTTTAGTTAATTCTACAGAAACCGGAAATCAACAAAATCCGGCTGTTGCGGTTAACAACAATGGTGATTTCATGATCGTATGGTCCAGCATGGATCAGGATGGCGATCACTACGGTATTTATGGTCAACTTTTCAATAGTTCAGGAACTGCAATTGGTTCAGAGTTCTTAATCAATTCAACGACAGCAAGTACTCAGGACAATGCCTCAATAGCGGCTACAAGTTCTGGTAGTTTCGTTGTATCGTGGACAGGATTTGATTCTGACGGCGACAAAGCAGGTGTGTATGCGCGAACATTTGGACCAACTGGTACTGCTGCCGGAACTGAAGTACAAATTAACACCACAACCAATGAATATCAGCAACTATCTGATGTAGCTGTATTCACAGAAACTCACAATGCAGTTATTGCATGGCAGGATGGAAACAGAAGTTCTTCAACATCTGCGGATGGAGATGATTACGGAATTTTCATTCAGACAGCTGACATCATTGATAACATAGATCCTGTGGCTGTATGTCAAAACATTACAGTTTATTTGGATGGGTCAGGTAATGTGTCTATCACCGCTGCTGATGTTGACGGTGGTTCTTCAGACAATATTGGAATCACCAGTTATGCGATCAACACAAGTTCATTTACCTGTGCTGATATAGGCGCAAACACTGTGACACTGACGGTAAGTGATGCCGAAGGAAACTCAGACAATTGTACAGCTACAGTAACTGTTCAGGATACAATTTCTCCTACGGCTTCATGTCAAAACATTACAGTATATTTAGATGGAACAGGTAATGCTTCTATCACATCAGCTGACGTTGACAACGGATCTTCTGATAACTGTTCTACACCATCACTTGGTATTGATGTAAGTTCGTTTACTTGCGCCAACATAGGAGCAAACACGGTAACGCTTACCGCAACGGATGCTGAAGGGAATTCCTCTACTTGTACTGCTACAGTTACAGTTCAGGACACCATTTCTCCTACTGCCTCATGTCAGAATATCACAGCTTATTTGGACGGTTCAGGAAATGCGACCATTACTGCAGCTGATATAGACAATGGATCTTCCGATAATTGTGGAACGCCTTCTTTAAGCATCAGCCAAAGTTCATTTACATGTTCTGATATAGGCGCAAATACTGTAACGTTAACAGCTACTGATGGTGGAAGTAATACATCAACATGCACTGCAACCGTTACCATTCTGGATACCATTTCTCCAACTGTGGCCTGTCAGAACATCACAGTATACCTTGATGGTTCGGGTAATGCGACTATTACTGCAGCTGACGTTGACAATGGATCTTCTGATAACTGTGGGACGCCAAGCTTGGGAATTGACGTTTCAAGTTTCACTTGCGCCAATATTGGTGCCAATACAGTTAACCTTACTGCTACAGATGGAAGTTCCAATTCTTCATCCTGCTCCGCAACTGTAACCGTACTAGATACCATTTCACCTGTAGTTTCATGTCAAAATTTGACTGTATATCTTAATGCAGCAGGAAATGCAACCATCACCACCGGAGATATCGACAATGGTTCTACTGACAACTGTGGGACGCCTTCACTAAGTCTTGACCTAAGTACATTCACATGTACAAACGTTGGAACGAATACAGTAACACTAACCGGAACCGATGGCAGTTCGAATAGCTCAACATGCACAGCAACTGTGACAGTGTTAGATACCATCTCTCCTACTGCATCTTGTCAAAACATCACTGTATATCTTGATGGAACAGGCAATGCCAGTATTACTGCCGGTGACATTGATAATGGTTCTACAGATAACTGCGGAACACCATCACTTGGTATTGACGTAAGTACTTTTAGCTGCACTGATTTAGGAACGAATACTGTGACTTTGACAGCTACGGACGCCAGTTCAAACGCTTCTACGTGTACAGCAACTGTAACAGTGTTAGATACCATTTCACCAGTAATGACATGTCAAAACATCACGGTGTATGTAGACGGTTCTGGTAATGCAAGTATCACTGCTACGGATATTGACAATGGATCGTCAGACAATTGTAGCGTACCTACCCTAAGCATTGATGTGAGTTCATTCACTTGTTCTGATCTTGGAGCAAATACTGTGGTATTAACAGGAACTGATGCCAATTCAAATTCATCTACCTGTAGCGCAACAGTAACTGTATTGGATACTATTTCCCCAACTGTTTCAAATTGTCCTACGGATATTTCAATCAATACAAACAATACAGGATGTACTGGTATTGCTACATGGACCGCTCCTACTTTCAACGACAACTGTAGCTTTACAAGCACATCAACTCATAACTCCGGAGATGTATTCCCGGTAGGTATTACCACAGTAACTTATACGGTAAGTGATCCAAGTGGGAACTCTAACACTTGTCAGTTCACCGTAACTGTGACAGATGATATTGCGGTCGTTCTGGACAGCACGAATGATGCACTTTGCTTTGGATCTGCAGACGGGCAAGCATTTATTACTCCAACCGGAGGTTCCGGAACATATACTTACGACTGGGATTTTGATGGAACTGGCGACACAGACGATAATGAAGACGAATTATTGAGTGCAGGAACATGGAATGTTACTGTAACTGATGCTAATGGCTGTACTACTTCCACATCTGCTGTAATTGGTGAACCTACTCAGGTGGCAGTTGTGCTTGATAGCATCACTCAACCAGATTGTGGTCAATCAGATGGAGCCGCTTATATTACTATTTCAGGTGGTACACCAAACTACATCTTTGATTGGGACAATGATGGCACTGGTGATAATGATGACACTGAAGATTTACTCAATATCCCAGCAGGTACTTACACTGTTATCGGAATTGATGCAAACGGATGTACTGATACACTTGACGTGAATGTGAGTAATCCATTTGGACCAACCTTGACATCTGTTTCAACTGATGTGCTTTGCTTCCAGGATACAACCGGAGCAATCGATTTAACTGTTAGCAGCACCATTCCATACACCATTGACTGGGACAACGATGGTACTGGTGATAATGACGATACAGAAGACCTAATGAACCTTGGAGCCGGAGTTTATACTGTGACTGTGGTAGATACCAACAACTGTAGTATTTCTTTATCCGACACCATTAACAGTCCAAGTCAAATAATGACCACGGAGATGATCACGCCTCCTACTTGTCTGAATGATTCTGATGCTGTTGTTACTTTGACTGTTTCAGGTGGTACACCTGGATATGACGTTATGTGGTTTAACAACGACACAACATTAACCGTTGACTCCTTAAGTGCTGGTACTTATACTTTCAGTATTATGGATGCCAATTCATGTGTTCTGACTGATTCTGTAACTATAACTGATCCAACTTTCTCAGCTACAATTGATGTAACGGACATTTCTTGTAATGGAGAACAGGATGGAGAAATCACCGTAACGCCTGTTGGAGGAACACCAAATTATACCATTCTATGGTCAACAACAGATACAACATTTACCATCGACTCTTTAATGATGGGGACTTACAGTTTTGTGTGGACTGATTCCAATGGATGTGTATACGAAGACAGCGCAACAATAGTTGAGCCTGCTGCTTTGTCATTGTCTGCAGTTTCTACTGACGAGATGTTTGGAAACGACGGTACCATAGACTTAACTGTATCCGGAGGTACGCCTGGTTACACTTACGACTGGGACAATGATGGAACTGGTGATAATGACGACACCGAGGATTTAAATAGCTTAGTTAGCGGAAATTATACAGTGATCGTAATTGATACCAATGGATGTTCTGATACACTCACCATTGATGTGGGAAGTCAGGTTGGTGTATTCGAGAATGATGCAAACGATTTTGTCTTGTATCCGAATCCAACGAACGGACAATTCTATATTGAATTCAACACTGCCATTAGTAAACCAAGTACTCTTGAAGTATTGGATGCAAGAGGCAGACTTGTTATGAGCTCAACACTGGGCTCTGCCAAGAAGCATTTAATAGACCTTGATTTGGTTGAAAGAGGTACTTACCTGATCAAAATAAGTTCTGATGATGCTGTCTTAAGCAAGCAGATAATTGTTCAATAGGGAGCCCCAATTATTAAGGTAACGTAAGAGGAATTTAGTTTAGATTTTCAGCCTTTTGTCGATCGATCTTAGCCTTATCGTAATACCCAAAACTTTCCAGGGTTTCTGCCCTTAGTATATACATACCTCCAAACCCGGGATTGAGTTTGATAAGTCTGTCGCATTCACCAATCGCTTTTTCTTCGTCCTTCATGGCTGTATAAATACGAACGCGCTCCTGATAGTTTAAGAAACTGGTATTGTTTTGACTAATGGCCTTTTCGATATCCTGAAGCGCTCTAGGCAATTCATTCAAATACCTATAAGCTATTGCTCTGTTTAATCTGGCTTCCTGATTGGTACTATCTCCATCAAGTACTTTGGAAAAGTTTGTCACGGCGTTTTCGAAATCATTTAGATTCAATTTGCACAAACCAGCGTTAATCTCCGCCACAACATGACCAGAATCAATCGAAATTATGCGGTTATAGGTAGCCAAAGCTTCAACAAAGGCTAAGTCATTCAACTGCTCTCCTCCTTTCTTCAAAAGGCATTCTATATCATTTGAATTCTCACCATTACAATCACTATTTGTAAGTGGCAACTGCTTTTCTGGTGCTTCTTCTATTGTCCTTACTGCCAGCAATTCCGTTTCTATATCACTTTCAACAATGCCATTTTCGATTGCCAACTCGTAATCTTTTAGCGCTTCAGGATACTTATTTAAGGCATAATTTGCCCTTCCCCTGGCCAGATAATATCGACCATCAACTTTCTTTAAAAGCGCTTTATTATATTCCACAACAGCTTTATCCGGCTCCCCTATCTTTGACAAAATTAAGCCCCTGTAATAATAGGAATCTGAAAGAGTCGCCCTATTCACGACAAGGTTCAGGTCGTTAATGGCAAGTTTGTAATAATCCAGTCCTAAAGCTTCATTCTTCTCATATACTCCATCACCCAAACGTGTATAACAAACACCTCTCAAGTGAACACCTTGATAGAAAATTGGTTCAATGGCACAGGCTTTATTGTAATAAACCAAAGCTCTTTTGTAATCTTCTTGCTTTTGCCAATGGTGAGCGCGTAGCGTCCATACACGATAATCATCCGGATAGACTTCAGCTGCATTTGCCCACAAAGTTTCACTGGATTCCCAGATTTTTGCCTGTTTAAAGGAATTTGAAGTTAGTAGAAAGAGTAAAATTCCAACAAGCCCAAGAGTTGCTACCTGACTACCACTTCTGGCCAAATCAAAGTTCAACAGCCGTTGAAGAATAAAAGCCAAAATAACGAACAGGCCAATATTGGCAAAGTATACGTGTTGACCTGCTCCTAAAGTAAGGTTATTTGAAAGTAAAGAAGAGGAAGGCAAAAACACAATTAAAAACAGCAAAAATCCGAAAGCGTATTGCTTAAAACCTGTTTTAGAAGGTTTGATATGCCGAACGCTTAATATCACTCCTACAATTATTAGCAGAATACTCAGGTAATGGTACCATAGAATATCTTCTCCATGCGTGTGTATAGGACTTAAGTCATAAGGAACAATAGATTTTACCACGTTCTGAAAAGCTTCAAAAAATGTCAGAACCAAAGACTTTAGAAAGTCTACTTTGACTTCATTAAACTCAAGTCCTTCCGGCAAGTAGGTATATCCTCCGGAAGTATAAATCATCAGTCCGCTCAACATAAAGAAAGCCAACTTGGACAATATCATGTTCCTAAAATCCTTCCGGTTGTGGAGAAAGTCGACCAATAAAAAGACAACTGGTAAAGTTATGGCCATCTGATTACTCAGGACAGCTACGACAAAACATACACCACTTCCTATTAACCATTTGTTGTTGGCTTGATTTAATCGAAGGTATTTCGTGTAGCACAAGAGCGACATCAAACTGTACATGGTACTCAACAAAATTCCTCTACCGCTGACCCAGGCGACGGTATCTACCTGAACAGGATGAATTCCCATTAACAGAGCAATCATCAATGGAATAAAAAGTCCTTCAAATAAAAGAGATGTCAGAAAAAAGACCAAAGCCACATTCAGAAGATGCAGAAATAAATTATGAATATGAAACCATTGAGCAGACTCTCGGGAAATACTGTAATCAATAGCCAGTGACAAAGCACTTATAGGGTTGTACTGGCCGTTGGGAGAAGACTTGGTAAGAATACTCGAAACGTCCATTGCTTTAATTGCGTCATTCTCCTGAACCATTATTTGATCTCCCCAATTAACGAAACCGTTATTTACAGCGGGAGTCAGGGTAACAATGGTGATCAGTAAAACAATTGCAAGTCCAAGCAAAGGTTTACCCTTAACTACAGTTGTCAATCTGTTTATCATTTTTACCATACTCGTTGATGTGAAGCTATACCAGAACGAAACTATTATTCATTTTGCTTCAGACAGATTGAAAAGGGTGATACATAGGGCTAAATATACGAATCTACAGGAAAGGATAGTCTATGATTGAAGGCCGTAATTTTATGATATCTTTCTAACGTTTGATATAACATATCGCTATCTTTGAAATAAGATCAAGTTGGATACGGTATTTGAGTAAACAAGAATGTCATTAGATAACCTAGAATACATAAGTATAGACAAACAAACTACCGACTTTCCTTTACACTATCACGAAACATTCTGCATCTCTTTGATACGAGATGGAATTGAACGAATTGATTTTGGCGATCAAAGTTTTTTCAGCGAAAAAGGCAGCATTTCAATTACAAATCCATACGAAATACACTCTAATCCGTTAATTGACACAAGCACTTCTTTGAAATTTGACACGCTTTATCTTTCTGACGATTTGATGAAATACCTGCTTGACGGGAAAAGTATCCGATTTGTTAACAGAAAAATAAATGATGAGAAATCAAACCAGCTGTTTATTGCCTTGAAAAATGCCATGGATACCAATAACTATGAGAGGGTTGAAGTTCTCCTCAGGCAATTCGTGAACAGATTGCAATTTTTCTCGCAGGAAAATGAGACTGAATATACTGAAGAACACCTCAACGATTTTGATGAAATCAATGGATACATTGAAAACAATCTTTACGACAAGTTTAGTCTGGATGAACTTTCGAGAATAGCCAACATCAATAAATATGGATTCATCAAAAAATTTAAGGCTTCCACGGGCATAACGCCTATGAATTACATTTTGATGAAGAAAGTATTCTCGTCAAAAAAATTGATCAATCCGAACTCGGAACTCACGGAAATTGCCTACCAATATAACTTTACGGACATGGCTCACTTTTCCAGAACCTTCAAGCGTTATGTGGGCATTTCACCGAAAAAATATCAAAGTAAACTAAGCTAGTTCTCATAATTGTCAATATTATACAAGTCCCTGTTTTTGTATAAACCTACATTTCGGAAAATTTTAAATCCTAATGAAAGCAACAGTTTATTTTTTCCTTCTATTTTCCATCCTTTCAAATACAATATTAGCCCAGTCGGTTGACGACCCTTTTTCGCAAAAAAAAATGCAAAAGGACCTTGAGATCTTCAAGAATATCAGATTAAAAGCAAACTCCGGACTTTATAAATACCGTACAAAAAAACAAATCGATAGTATATATAGTTGGGCTGAGAAAGAAATTGAAAAATCCTCAACTTATCTGGATTTTTATAACATCATTTGCCAGATTACAGATTTCGAAGGTAGCCTTCATAACGACACCAGTTTACCCAGGAAATATCGGGAAAACCTACAACAGGAAAATGAAGGTTATTTCCCCTACCCAATCAAATGGATTGATGGGAAATGGATTGTTAATTATGAAAACGAAGAGCTTCCACTTGGTTCCGAACTTATTGAAATCAATGGCTCACCTACCTCTGAGGTAATTCTTAAGCTGCACAAGTATTATACAACTGATGGGCACAACACTACAGGGAAAAGAGTTGGGATCAGGACACATTTTTCAAAGTACTACAGACTTCATTATGGACAACAAGACAGTTTTCAGGTAAGTTTCAAAAACAGAAGTTCAGGCAAAACGGAAAAAAAGACCATCAAGAGTATTGGTTACATTGATTACTATAGAAATTTTGCCAAAAGACACTCCAAGCCCTACGATCAGACTTACTACGCTGATTTAAGTGACAATCAAAAATATACCTACGAAACACTGGGTAGTTCCACAGGTGTTCTAACCGTCAATTCATTTGACATTGGAGGACACAAAAACGACCCGAAACACAAGGCTTATGTTCAATTTCTCGACAGTATTTTTACGGAAATAAAAAGCGCAGGATTAAAAAACCTAATTGTAGACGTTCGTCTAAATGGTGGAGGGACAGATCCCAATGACCTGGTGACCTATTCATTTTTGACGCAACGAAATTTTCAGGAAAACAAGCAAGCCTGGATCAGCTTTCACAAAATTCCTTTCCTGAAATACTACGACACAAAAGTTCCAAGGTTTTTAAGGCCTCTTGGTGTCGGAAAATACAATAAAGAATTTCAGGAAATTTTCCCTCTGAACAAAGACGGGAAATACTATCAAGATGAAAATAGCGATGACCATGAAATAAGAACACCACGTGAAAATGCATTTAAAGGCAATATCTATCTATTAACAAGTCCTGAAATTGCTTCTGCTGGAAGTCTTTTCGCTGCCATGTTGGCGGGAAATGAGAATACTATTGCTGTTGGAGAAGAAACGATGGGAGGATACTACGGGCATAACGGCCATTCTTCACTGGATTACAAACTACCTAAGTCAGATATTGAATTCTACTTTTCAGTTGTTAACCTGGAGCAGGATGTTCCAAAAAAATCCAATCAAACCTATACCAGAGGTATTATTCCCGATCATGAGGTATCACAGACTTATGAAGACTTTTTAATTCAGAAAGACACTCAAATGAACTTTGTACTCGACTTAATAAAGAAAATAGAGAACCAGGGGAAATGATATATTTATAATTGTTATCAAAGTTTATTTCATTGATACGTATGAATCGTCAGACAATAAGCATACTTGGATGTGGATGGCTTGGATTGGCTCTGGGAAAAGAATTGGTGCAAAAAGGTTATCAGGTTCATGGTTCCTGTAGATCCAACTTAAAAACAAAAGTGCTTGAAAAGGAAGGCATTCACGCTCACATCATTGATATAGGTCATATACATACGGATGTCTCCAATTTTCTGGCTTCTGAAGTTTTGGTAATTGCCATTACATCCAAAAACCTTGAAGATTTTCAGAATCTGGTAGAGAAAATTGTAAAATCGGAAGTAAAGAAGGTCTTGTTTGTGAGCTCAACTTCCGTGTACCCATTTACAAACGGGATTGTCACGGAAGAAAACGGCACAAACGATTCTCCTCTGGTTGAAATAGAACGCTTATTACTGGAAGAGCCTTCTTTCGAAACTACTATTCTAAGGTTTGGCGGACTATTCGGTTACGACCGAAAACCCGGGAATTTTATTAAACCGGAAAGAGCCTTAGATAATCCCGACGGATGCATCAATTTCATCCACAGAGATGATTGTGTGCAGATCATTGAACAAATCATTGCAAAGGATATTTGGAATGAAGTTTTGAACGCCTGCTCTGAGAGCCATCCAACGAGACGCGAATTCTACCTTAAGGAAACCGCAAAGCTTGGACGAAACATTACATTCAATGAAAAACCCGACAACAAATTCAAGATCATTAGTAGCAAAAAATTGGTAGCCCTACTGAACTACCAATTTAAGTTTTCTGATCTTATGAATTACTAGATGATTAGTGCGGTACTGTACTTTCGTACTCGATTTTGATTCCTCCAATGGCCGCATCAGAGTTTCCATCCATACTGATTTCTAGATAGTAGTAATAGTTTTCATTGTCAACAGTTTCGTTAAGCGTGGTCGAGTTTGAAGCCCAGGCTCCAGATGACGCTGACGTGACATTGAAAAATGCAACAGCCTGTTTTTGCCTGGTAGAATAACTTACCTTATAGAGTCCAACAGTGACATATTGACCAGCCGCATTATTCCCGGGCATGGCTTGAGCTGTGATTTCAACGACATTAGCGTCCTCTGGTAGGTTAAGCTCTTTTTGAAAATAGTATACGTACACCAAAGTACTTCCTTCTAAAACAGCAATGCTATCCTTGTTCTTAAGGTCAATATTATTATCGTAATCCCAAATAAAATTGTGCTGTGGCCTTCTTTTAATCGGCACCCAGTCTAAATGAGAAACGCCAATATACTTGGTTTGAGCCTGCCAGCTAACCGCACCATTCAGATAGGTTGAACCACTTACCTCCAAGGCATTTGAACTTACTCCTGCACCACCAAATGCTGCATTGCCCGCCACAATATCTCCGGTAATCTCTCCGTCTCCCACAACATGTAGTTTATTGCTTGGAGAAGTGGTACCGATTCCAACATTACCATTGGTAGCCACAGTCATACTTGAGCTTCCATCATTTGTAAAAAAGTGTAGGTTATGATTGGACTTGGTTCCAAACCAACCACCGCTGCCATTGACATAACTCCCTACGGCTTGAGAGCCATTGGTATGAAGAAGTCCATAACCATTTCCTGTCACAACGGTCAGCTTCTCCTCAATTTCGTCTACGCCCAATACAATCTGGCTGCCGTATCCGTTGTTTGAATTGTCTCCAATTCTAATCTTTCCATCAAGAGCCAATAGCGTCAGGTTTGATCCATTCATAATTTGAGTAGAACCATCAACCGCACTTCCGCTACCTCCTCCTATGATAAGGTCTCCCCCTTGTCCTGAACCATTGGTAGATGTTTGTCCAAGGATATTTAAGTCAAGTCCGACAGCAGTTGTGGTTGAAGCTTTTCGCACATAGGTATTCCCATTGCCTGTATACCACATTGAATCTGAAACCAATTCAAAATTACCATTGGATCTGAAAATTGCTCTGGTAACACTGTTAG
Organism: Parvicellaceae bacterium; assembly: GCA_965230535.1. Taxonomy (GTDB): domain Bacteria; phylum Bacteroidota; class Bacteroidia; order Flavobacteriales_D; family JAUILH01; genus JAUILH01. The sequence goes on from OZ246010.1 coordinate 1,070,518, forward strand.
AAAACAAATCGAAATGACTGTTAGATAGCGTTCCAATTCCTCCCAATCCGCTTAACGACTCAGTTGTTGTTCCAACTTTAATTGTCCCATCTGAATGCACCATTCCTGTTCCAAAAAGTCCGGAAGTCATTACCTCAAGTGGGTAAGTTGGATTGTTTAAACCAATTCCGATACTATCTGAAGTTACGTACACTTTATTCCCGGTTTCAGACCAAACAGAACCTCCTGAACCGGATGGCAGAGTCACCGTATTGCCTCCCGAAATGCTTAAGTCATTACCAGATAAACTTAAAGACTGAATCTCATTATTTGGATCTGCATCTGCATCATTCACCCCATCTTGGAGAGATGATAAATTGACCGTATTCCCACCATCGATGGTCAGGTTAGTTCCGGATAATGATAATTGCTGATCATCAGTAAGGTCTCCGGAAACACTTAATGGATTCCCGGAAGTTCCATCTCCCGACAAAGTAACATCTGAATTCACCACATCACTTCCCCAGTTATCTCCTGATCCACCAGAAGGTAAGGTAATCGTATTTCCACCGGAGATACTTAAATCATTGCCGGACAAACTTAGAGATTGAATTTCGTTATTGGGATCTGCATCCGCATCTGTCACACCATCCTGGAGGGATGATAAATCTGTAGAATACACGCCTCCGGCATCAACAATCTCCAAACTATTTCCATTGAGCGCCACGCCGGTAATCAACTCGTTGAGAGGGTTGGCATCTGCATCATTTACACCATCCTGAAGAGGAGACAAATCAACAGTAGATGTTCCTCCAGCATCCGTTACTTCCAGATTCGTTCCATTGAGGTCTATATTCGAAATCAACTCATTGTTAGGATCGGCATCTGCATCTGTTACACCATCCTGAACAATCGATAAATCAACTGTATTTCCATTATCTATGGTAAGATTGGTGCCGGAAAGCGACAATTGTTGATCATCTGTGAGGTCTCCATTAACACTCAATACATTTCCACCGGTTCCATCCCCGGTCAATGTACCGTCAGTTTGAACGAATTGAGTTCCCCAGTTATCTCCTCCACTTCCATTAGTCGGAAGGGTCACGAAATTTCCTCCTGAAATCGTCAGTTCACCAGTAGACTGATTAAACGACAGAGTTTGAATTTCATTATTTGGATCAGCATCTGCATCATTCACGCCATCCTGCAAAACAGACAAATCAATGGTACTTCCGTTGCTAATGGATAAATCTGTACCTGTCAAATCTAAATCCTGAGTTTCTGTTTCAACAGTTTTTGCATGCAAAGCATATGGAACAGATAACAATTGATTGGTGCCCATTAATTGGTAGTTAGTGCCTCCGGTTTCGTCCATTTCAATCTGGACAAAATGATCGTTTCCACCCCAGTTAATGGTTGCCATATTTCCGCTTACCACCGTTCCTGAACCAATTTCAAGGTTGATTAAACCAAACCCATTGGTTGTAACAGCATGTGTCTCCTGAAATACAAGTGTGCCTGATGCACTGTTCTCCAGAATACTGATTTGCAATGAGACATTTTGGTTGGCCAGTATATTCCCTGAAGCATCTCTGACAACAGCCTGATATTGAACTTTCTCAGGTGCCTGTGCCCGCATAGAAACGGCACTTAACAGCACCAATAAGATGGTAAATAATGATTTTTTCATGTCGATAATGGTATTTAGGTTTTGATGATGCGGAAAGTGTATCTCTCCATTAAGTCTTTCGTTTCAATAACCACCAGATACTGCCCTCGTTCATAGGCACTGAAATCGAGTGTATTATTGAGCATATTATATGTGTGTGTTTGAAGCAAACTTCCGGTGGTACTGTATACCTTGATTGAGTATTGCTTAGATAAGTTTGAACCATTAATTACCAATTTGTCTGGTGTAGGGTTTGGGAATACTTCAAATTTGATTTGATCAGCAAAATCATCTACTGAAGTGATATTGAGACGAGTTTGATGAAAGCCCTGAGTTAGGATGTTGTCGTTATTACTCTGGGTCGAAATAATGGTCTCACCCATAGTCCAATCCAGCTGACTGTTTGCACTTGTAGAATGACCTCCTGTGGTTCCAATAACTTGCTGTTCTATTGATTGAGTTTTTCCTAAAAAGGACACTAATAGGAGAAGACAACATATGGCATTTTTCATATTGTGAATGGTCTTAGTTAAACTTTGCGATGATCACAAAGCGAAAAACACATATTCACTTTAAAACACGAAAAAACGCATCTCTACAGCATCTCTACAAAAGATACAAAAACCTAAAAATCAAGTGATTAATTTTGAAAGAATCTCTACTTGATTAAATATTGAGTAAAATATCCTGAAGCTTCTTTGAAGTAGTCAGGTCCATTTTTTTTCGAATTCTATATCGACTTTGGTCCACGCTTTTGGAAGAAATTCCGGCAAAAAATGCAATCTGTTTGGAAGTCATATTGAGGCGCAAGAGGATGCAAATTTTAACATCATTGGCTGTCAAATCGGGACACAATTCCATCAGACTTTTGGTGAAATTTGGGTGCACGGTTTCGAAACGTGCTTTGAAACTTTCCCATTCATTTGCCGACATTGCATGATCTTTCAGAAGCAACTTTAATTCGGCAATGTTGTTGCTTTCAGAATGATGGTCTAATTTCCCTTTGATTCTTTCCAACAACTCCATTTTTTCAGCATTGGCCAAAGCAAATGTGGTCAGTTCCCGATCCTTCAACTCAATATCACTGATTAGTTTTTTCTCTTTATCCTCTGCACGTTTTAATTGTTCCGTCTTCAAGTTGGATTCAGCACTGGCCGTTCTTACCTTTAATCTCTGCCTGCTCACTAAGATCCAGGCCAAAACTCCTAAAAGAAGAATGGTCATTACCAAAAATATGATCAGCTGTTGTTTCTTAGACGATCGCGCTTTGGTTTCTGCCAGCTCAGCCTTCATGACTTTCTCCCGCTCCACAGCTTTAATGCTATCCGTTAGCGCCTTTTTCTCATAGGTATAAGTCAATTCCCTTCGGGTAGTTTCATTCTGCACCTCTATTCGTCTCAAACTGTCATCCATGGCTTTGAACAACTCATGCATGTCAAGTGCCATTGAACTATTCCCCAGAGAATCGTAACACAGATACAATACGGAACTGGCATCTCTGATTTCCACTACCAATCCCATCTCTCTCGCCAGGCGCAATCCTTCTGAAGCATATTCTATTCCTTCATCATAAAACTGGCGTTCCTGATAAAACTGAGCGATAGCGATCAGATTATCCAGCACCCCTCTCGGCATAGAGATTTCTTCAAACAGAACTGTGCTTCTGTCTGCAGCTTCCAAAGCTTCTTCATAACGTCCGGTTTTCTGCATCACTGTGGCCAGGTTTCTCAAAACAAAAGCCTGAGATTCCTTATCGTCCAGTTCTTCGAAAATCTGAAGTCCTTTGCTTAAATAGTCTTCTGCACTTTTATATGACTTCTTTTCGATTTCAATAAGTCCTAAAGTCAGGTATACCGACCCTAGCCCGGATATATTGTTGCTCTTCTCGGAAATCTCTATGCATTGCTCCATGTAGTAAATTGCCTGGCGGTAATTGGCTTGTCTGCGATAAATCCCACCGATATTCCGCATGGCATTGATAATTGAGTTGGTATCCTTAAGATCTTCCGCAATTTTGAGACTTCTCAGGTAAAAGTCCACAGCATGAGACAACTGTCCCTGCAAAGTGTGTATAGCGCCAATACTATTCAAAGCAATAGCCGAGTGGGAAGCCCTTTTAAGTGAATCGTACATTGCTAAACTCTCATGATAATAGTGCAAAGATTTGGCATAATTCCCATCATAGTAATAGGCTACTCCCTGGATATATCTGGCATTGGCCGCGTATATCGGGTTGTTTGATTCTATGGCGTAGGCATACTGTTCCTCCGCGTATTCAATAGACTGCTGACGATCGGTTTGAAGCAGTTCATGCGCCACACTGTACAAAGCTTCCAGTCGGACGGTATCGTGAAGTTTTTCTGAATTCCAGACAGACAATAGGCTATCTGTTTGCATCTGAGCACTTGAGGAAAAAGTTCCCAGCAAGAAAACGATTATTGACAAACAATACCTCATTGGCCAGCTAAGTTAAAAGAATGTCCGGACAAGGAGAACTTGAAAAATTCAGGGAGTTTAATAACTTGCCTCAAAATCCTTCGATCGAACCAATGCAAGTCAAAATTAAATACGAATTCTCAGGAAAAATGTGGAAATCGGGCGAGCAAGGTGCCTGGCATTTTATAACGCTTCCAAAAGAAATTTCGAAGGAAATCAGAGAGCATCTAAAGTGGCAGGAAGAAGGTTGGGGACGAATGAAGGCAATCGCCTCAATTAATGATATAGAATGGGATACCGCCATTTGGTTCGACAAAAAGGCTGACACCTATCTCCTTCCAGTTAAAGCCGATATCAGAAAAAGGGCAAATCTTGCCTTGAATCAGAGCATTGATGTTCGAATTTCGATATAATCGAATCAATTTAAACCTAGTTGACATAGGGCTGTCACTCCCCCATTTTACTTTCGATCTGTAACAATTAATTATAAGTTTAATCGCTTGGATTGTTTTGGCAATCGGGCAAAAAAAAGTAAAATGGAACAAGCAAAATTTATCGAGTTGGTATTATGGGAGTTTAATGACGGAATTACTACTGAACAGGGAAAAGAATCTTCAATTAAACTAAACGACTTCCTACAAAAGCAGCCGGGTTTTATCTCAAGAAACACTGGTAATGCGGAGGACGGCAAGTTTCTGGACGTGGTTTACTGGACAGACCTGCAATCGGCTAAAATGGCTTCAGAAAAAATCATGCAGGAAGAGATGGCTGCAAACATGTTCAGCACCATCAACCAGGAAACTATGATTTTCAAACATTTTGAGATTTTTAACAGCACAAAATAACAGCATATCCTAACGAATCAATGAAGCGGCCTGGGCAGAGACTCAGGTCGCCTTTTTATTGCACAAGAAATACAAAGCTGGTTTTTCATTAAATTTAAGTCCCATTTACTTGGAAAGCCATCATCATGAAAAAAGCACTTAAGAAGTTTCCTACAATTTCAAAGGCATTGGTATACACTATCGGGTTGATGCTTCTGTTCATTTTTTTTACTGAAGTCAAACAAGTCCCCGAAGGTTTATCTATCAACATCCTATCACTTGAAACGGACCCAATGCCTCTTCCAGACGTCTCGGTTGATCCCTATTTTTTAGCCAATTGGAAAACGATTTGTTATGTCTTTTTTGCTTCACTGCTCTCCATCATTTTCCTCTATAAACTCATTATTTATTCACTTTTCGATAGATACTACAGGGTTACTAAAAGAACGGTCAGTTCCGGTCAAAAGGACAAAGTAAGTTACAGGCTTCAAACAGCAATTAGCCTCAAAAAAGAGGACTTTGAAGTAGATGAAATTAAAATGAGATGGCGAAACTACAATAAGTACGGACGCTCATTTAAGCATAAAGAATCTGCAAAAAAATACTTTGACAAGCTTACCAGAGAGAAGAAAAATGTAGACACACCAATTACGGAAACAAAAAAACGGAAACGTAGGTTCACTTTTCACAGAAAAATGCCGAGTCAATTCGAAAATGGTCCTGCCGTCATCATTCCTTTTATTCCGAGAATGTTCATTGGATCTAAAATGATCAGTATCCCAAGTGTCATTGTATATGCTTTAATCATTGCCGGAGTCATTCCTTTTATTGTTGAAGATGCATACCTGAGTCCTGAGGATACTCAAACCATTTGGATATATCTTGGCGTCTCAATTGTCCTCACAGCCATAATCGTTCGCACATATCTGAGCACCTATGATTATTATCTAAGGGCTGTAAAAAGAGAAATTAAACAAGGAGCTAATAGCGAGACCATACACCTGTTACAGGCCGCCAGATCTGACAAAAAGACCAGAGACCTCAAAAATCTCGAATGGACAGACGTGTATTTATGGCGTTACATTGGTTATACTTTTATTAGTCCGGGATACAATCGCTCGGGAATCAAAAAACGCATTATACATGTGGATGAAGATATCTTGAAAATATTCAACAGAGAGACCAACGTGGTACAAAAGGTGGTTGAAGAAACCGTAAATGTGACACCTCAAAAAAATAAAGTTACAGTTGGTTCCCTGGCAAAAGCGGCAAAAAGTCAACAAGATATAATCAACCTGGAACAGCAGGCACATCAATATTCTTTAGAAGGAGAGCAGGAATTACAGGAAATTTATGAAAAAGCTTACGACAAAGTTTTCCACTCGAAAATGTATTGTCAGTTTGTTCCGGAATTTACTTTGATGGCTAAAAATGAAGCACAAATCGCAGAGTTTGGATATCAAAACTTTCCGTATTCCAAATATGAGAAAATGCGTAAAAAAATTGGTGGAACTAAGAACGATTGGCTCATCATTGAGGGAAGCGACATAGAAACCCATGGATTAAAGGATAGTCTCTCTAAAAAACCGGCGTATTGGGATAGCTATTTAAAATTTATCGAGATTAAACAGCAGAACATGTCTTTTGAAGAAAAGATGAAGTTGATGAATGAACTGGAAGCCTCAGACGAATCGTTCAAGGAGGTCACGCAAACTTTATCAATTGGAAACGTGCATATAAAACCCGGGATTGATCTGGTGATTGGTGGCAAAAAAATCAATACCGCAAGCCATGAAACACCTTTAGGAGAACAGTGGTTTATGGAACTCATGCGATCATACAAATTTCCTGAAGGACTGTATGTACTGGGCTATGATACCCCTGAAAAAATTGTCAAAGTTGATGTAAATGAGGTCGGGGCTCAACTCAAGTTATCTTCTTCCGCTATAACAGAACTAAAAAATAAGGTTCAAAAGATGAAAAAAGAACTGGCTATCTAGGCACCTCCTGTTATCCCATCAACATTCCCTTTGTAACTTCTTGAAACAGGAATTTGAAATTCTCCCAAAAGGAGAAATTGAGCAGATTTACCGGTCACATAATCCAGGTTAACGACATAAGATCTGTGAACCCGTACAAAATTATTGGGCAAACTTTCTACAAACTCGCCAAGTAATTTACGCTGAACCACTGATCCTTTTTGAGTTTGAATTTCGATATACGCACCATCAGATTTAATAAACTGGATATCACTTGGACTTAAATACTCTTTCCCTCCCTGCGCTTGTATCTCAATGGCTTCCGGAATGGAATAGCTCACCGTCTTTAAAGCAGCCTTTACGTCATTCACATTAAAGGGTTTGGTAAGATATCCATTAGGTTGCAGTCTGGCAGCATTCTCAAGGGTTCTTTCATCCTGATTTGCGGTTAAGAAAATGAATGGTTTGTTCCGTTTCTTAAGTTCGGCAGCCACATCTAATCCTGTCAGTTCTCCATCCAGAAAAATATCGACTATTGCCAGATCAAACCCCCAATCTGTTGATTTAAGGAATTCTTCTCCACTGTGGAAAAAACCACCTGAAATCAAACCAATGGATTCTACAAGGGAGTTAAGTTGAATGGCCGCAAAAACCTCATCTTCTATGACTATGACCTTAGCTTTAGGCATTGAATTCGAATGTATACTGTCCTTTAGTTCTATCCAATTGAAAATTCTCCCCCTTTACTCTCACCACAAACTGTTTAATCAATAAAGTTCCTGTTCCTTTATTTGATGGATTCGTTTCCCATTTAGTACCATCTGAATACAGAAATTGAAAAGCATCACCATGTTTCGAAATAGAAACCGTGATATCATTATTTGTTCGTTTCGAATGTTCGATGGTATTGGACAGCATCTCGTTAAACATCAAACCAAAATACACAATTCTCTCACTTCCAATGAGAATAGAATCTACTGTGTGGTCCAATTTGAAATTATTGGGTGTTAGCTCGCTATATAACTCCACTATCTCATTGAGATAAACAATGAGGTTTACTTCCTGATTATGGACATCTGCATACAAGTGCTTGTGAAGTGCACTAATGGTTTGCACGTTAATCGACATTTTTCTCAGTCGATCGTCTCCATCCACATCAGTTCGGGTGCCCTCATAATCCAACATGGAAATAATCATCTGCAAATTGTTCTTTATCCTGTGATTACTCTCCACAAGCAGCATATGGTAATTCTCGTTGGCTGTATGTAAATCTGTTGCTGCGCGAGAGATCGTCTTTTTAAGTCCACGTTCTCTAAACAAACTCACTACAACCGCCAAAACCACAATGACCAATAACAACACGATCCATATCAATTGTTTGGCTTGGGCTTCTTTATCTTGAAGTCTTAAGGATTTTTCGGTAGCAATTTCTTTTTGCTCTGCAGCTTGTTTTTTAGCTTCCTGGGTTTCGTACAATATGCTGTAAGCAGCCAGTTGGTCGGAGTGGGTTTCAAGCATCAGGCTAACGTTGGATTTCCCTGCATAATGTGCAAACCTAAAGTACTCGGTTGAGTCGCCTAATCTACCGTAGGTCACACTCATAAAATTGTAAATATTCACTTCAATGGCATACCATCCTTTGCCTTCAAATTTCGGTCTAAGTTCTTCATACTTTTGTCTGAAATGGACATAATCCCACTTAATCTTATGGAATGGATCAATATATAAGAGAAGATTGGTTTCTGCCACCATCTCATTTTGCAAATCTCCGTTCTCTCGATATAACTCTGCGGCTTTTTGTAGTTTAGGATAACCTTCAGCATAATGGTCATCTCTACATTCCAAATACCCCAATTGGTTGAGTAAATCTGCTTCAAGCAGAGGGAACCCATATTTCTCAGCACGTACAATTTCACGACGATAGATCTGAAACAAAGTATCTCTTTTTTCTTCTAACGGAATTTCCGGAACTTCATAATAGATCGCTGCCCATCGGGAAGCTCGTTGAATATCCAACTTAGGATACTTTTCAGTTCCTTTCAATTCTTCCAACAACTTCAGTCCCACATGAAACTTTTGAATCACTCTGTGCATTTCTGCCAAACCGATTGTGTGTTTTATCAGATCACGTTCCAAATTCAACTCATCGCACAAGTCTATGGCACTTTTAAGCTCTTCAATGGCTCCTGGATACAGGTTTGCCTTTTTATATAATTGATACTCCTCAATATGCCCATGATAGCGTTCGAGTAAGTCATCATCTTGCCCCAACAGAGTAGTACAAATACTCAAGAGACTGAACAACAATATATTTCTGATGTAAGCCATAAAAAATCGGATTTACAAATGTAGGCGCAGAACTGAGTTATTTAAAATTATGTTACAAACAACCGGAAATTGTTGTGAATGACGCAATAAGATGAAGGTGTAAAAGGATTCTTATTCATCGTTATCTTTTTAGTGGTTATATTTACGTCCTCTTAATTGCCTGAAAAATTGTTCCTTAAAACTGTCATAACCACACTTCTGATCTTTATTTCACTGTCTTCAGCTTTTGCACAAAATCAGGAATATATTGACTCCTTGTTGAATGATATTGAACTGACAAGGTCTGAAGATCGCCACAAAGATGAAGCTTATGGCTATTTTCTAATTGCCAATGAATATGATGGTATTGGAGATTATGACCAATCGGAGCATTACTACCAATTGGCCCTGAAAGTTTGCGAAAAATGGGATATCAAAGAATACATGGGGCATTTCCTTAACGACATTGGAAGTATTTACCAATTCAAAGGCGATTACGAAACGTCCATGCAATACTTCATTCGGGCACTTAAAGTTGAAGAATCGATTAACAATGACAGAGGAATTGTAAAAGCTCAGTACAATATTGCCGCGACACATTACTACATTAAAGATTACGACAAGGCACTGAGTTATATTGACCATGCCATTACATGGGAACGAGAACATAGAGATGGTACCGAGCATATTACGTACGATTTGGTTTTAAGAGCGCTTATTCTGCTTGAGTTAGACAGTCTTGAGTCTTCCGAACGGGCTTTGCAAGAAACCGTAGACATACATAGAAAACTAGGTGATTCAGCGGGACTTGCAGTAGATTACACAAATTTAGGAGATGTTTATACTCGTGCTGATGAACATGAAAAAGCGTTGAGATACTTTAAAAGAGCTCTTTTTTTAGAAGAAAATTACGGGACTAATCCACGTGGACAAGCAATCGTATCCGGAAACGTTGGAGAACAATATCTGACTCTGGACATGCCGGATTCTGCCAAAGTATACATTCAAAACAGCATACGAATAGCTGAAGAAATGGGACTTAAGGAGGTCTTAAAATCGGGCTATGAAAGACTTAGTAACCTTCACAAGAAAACAGAAGAATATGAATTGGCTCTTAAGTATTACGCCAAATTTGTTGAGCTTCAAAATGAACTTCTAAATCTTGAAAGTGCTAACCGCATAAAAAATCTTGAGGCAAATTATGAATTGGATAAAGAGAAAAAACAACGTCTATTAGACCAACAACAAATTCAAATTCTTGAGGCTAAACAACGGGAGGACAATCTTAAAATATATGGACTTGCAGGAGGCCTGATATTGTTAATCATCATTTTAATTCTCATTTACAGATACCAGGTTAGAAAGAGAAAAACGGACAAACTTTTACTGGAAAAAGAAAAGCAACTTGAGGTTTCAAAGCGACAATACATGGCCATGGAACTGGAAAAGACTACCGTAGACAAAAAGCGGCTGGAAGATGAAGTGCACTATAAGAGCAGAGAGTTGAAAAAAATGGCCCAACACATTGTGCAAAAGAATGACGTACTTGAAAATGTGAAGCAGGAAATTTCCAGTGGTCAAATCAAAGATTCTCTCGGCCAAATGAAGATGTTGTTATCTGTAGGACTTAATTCTGACAAAGAGGAGTTCGAGCAACATGTGGATCATATCAATGAGCTTTTCTATAAAAACCTGACAGATCAATATCCTAATCTTACCGAAAATGATCTGAGACTTTTGTCTTTGTTAAGACTCAATTTAACATCAAAAGACATCTCCATTGTACTTAATATTTCGCCAAAAAGTGTGGACATGGCCAGGTATCGCCTCAGAAAAAAATTAGATATCGACAAATACGAAAACCTGTCTCAGTTCTTACACCAATTCTAAAAAATAGCGTCAAAACCCCTAACAACAAAGGCATTCCAATATTCTCTACAATGTCTCTACAGCTATTGAATACCCGGTTGGGTCAGCTTAGTTTTACCGAAAATTCAATTCATGAAAAAAACTATTTGGCTCACATTTATTATCTCATTTTTTACCATCTCCATCGCATGGACGCAATCACCGCAATTTAGCTGGGCAGTTTCAAGTTCAGGAACAAGCCAGGAATATGGTTTTACAATTGATACCGATAATAGTGGTAATGTCTATACCAGCGGACATTTTAAAGGCACCGCAGATTTCGATCCGGGACCAGGCAACACCAATTTTACAGCTGCTGCCAACCGAGATATATACATCCAAAAACTAGATCCATCCGGAAACTTTATATGGGCCAGCCAGTTAAGAGCCGATCTGCAAATTATCGCAAATGAAATGGTTGTCGACAATGCAGGCAACAGCTATACTACAGGGTATTTCCAAGGCACTGTTGACTTTGATCCGGGGCCAGGAGTAAGCAATCTTTCTTCCAGTTTTGCCAGTCAGTATGTGGTGAAACTAGACCCCAACGGAAATCTGGTTTGGGTAAGGGCACTCAGTAGTACCAACTCCACCTATGGTCAGAGCATTACTTTAAGTCAAGATCAGCAATTTGTCTATATAGGAGGACAATTCAGAGAAACCACAGATTTTGATCCAGGTCCGGGAACATTCAATATGGTTTCCACAGCAAACAATGATGGCTATGTGCAAAAACTGGATGCAGCTGGAAATTTTGTCTGGGCCGCACATGTCGCTAGCGGAACGGGTTGGAACTACTGTTACGACATGGCTGTAGATGCTAATGATGACATTATTTTAACGGGCAAATTCTCGAATACAGCAGATTTTGATCCGGGAGCAGGCACCTCAAACATGACTGCGAATTTTGGGTTCAACATGTACATAGAGAAACTCAATTCCTCAGGGAATCTTATTTGGGTTAAACAAATGGAATCTACAGGAAATGATCAACCTAACGCCATTTGCGTAGATGCACACGACAACATATACGTGACTGGTAATTTTGATGGAACTACGGATTTTGATCCCGGAAGTGGGTCGGCCAACCTCATTGGTGCCGGAGGCGATGATATTTTTATACAAAAACTAGATGCGAACGGGAATTATAAATGGGCCCACCAATTTGGTAACGCAAACAACCAGGAAGGCATGGACATTAGCTCCCTGAATGATTACGTTTTCATTACCGGCTATTTTCAGGGAACTCTTGATTTCGATCCCGGAAGCGGAACAGCAACATACACACCACCTTCTGTTTATCCGGATGGCTTCATCCTTAAGTTAGATACGCTTGGAGACTTTGAATGGGCAGGTACATTAAGCGGTCCGCAAGTAGATCAAGGAAACGATCTGGCTTTGGATAATGGAGATGTTTATGTGACCGGAGAATACCGACAAACCGTGGATTTTGATCCTGGCGCCGGCACTTTTAACCAGACAAGTACAGCTGCACCAGATGCTTTCGTCTTGAAATTGAATCAATGTACTCCAAGCTCCTCAACAATAAACGAAACGGCCTGCGACAGCTATAGTTCTCCGGCCGGAAATACTTATACAAGTACTGGCACCTATGTAGATGTTATAACTAATGCGGGTGGTTGTGACAGTACGATTACGATAAACTTAACCATCAATAACTCTACAACAGGAACAGATGTTATTACTGCCTGCGATTCTTATACATGGATTGATGGGAATACATACAACGCTAGTAACAACTCGGCTACACATACACTTACGAATTCAGTTGGGTGTGATTCTGTGGTAACTCTGAATCTAACGATCAATAACTCCACAACTGGGACAGATATCATTACTGCCTGTGATTCATATACGTGGATCGATGGGAATACCTACAACGCTAGTAACAACTCGGTTACACATACACTTACGAATTCAGTTGGGTGTGATTCTGTGGTAACTCTGAATCTAACGATCAATCATTCAACCACAGGAACAGATATTATTACTGCCTGCGATTCTTATACATGGATTGATGGGAATACATACAACGCTAGTAACAACTCGGTTACACATACACTTACGAATTCAGTTGGGTGTGATTCTGTGGTAACTCTGAATCTAACGATCAATCATTCAACCACAGGAACAGATATTATTACTGCCTGCGATTCTTATACATGGATTGATGGGAATACCTACAACGCTAGTAACAACTCGGTTACACATACACTTACGAATTCAGTTGGGTGTGATTCTGTGGTAACTCTGAATCTAACGATCAATAACTCTACAACAGGAACGGATGTTATTACAGCTTGTGACTCCTATACATGGATTGATGGGAATACCTACAACGCTAGTAACAACTCAGCTACTCATACTCTGACTAATGCAGCTGGGTGTGATTCAGTTGTGACATTGAATCTAACGATCAACCATTCTACAACAGGAACGGATGTTATCACTGCTTGCGATTCTTATACATGGATAGATGGGAATACATACAACGCTAGTAACAACTCGGCTACGCATACGCTTACGAATTCAGTTGGTTGTGATTCAGTTGTGACCTTGAATCTAACGATCAATCATTCAACCACAGGAACGGATGTTATTACAGCTTGTGATTCATATACGTGGATCGATGGAAATACCTACAACGCTAGTAACAACTCAGCTACACATACACTTACGAATTCAGTTGGGTGTGATTCAGTTGTGACCTTGAATCTAACGATCAACCATTCTACAACGGGAACGGATGTTATTACAGCTTGTGATTCTTATACATGGATTGATGGGAATACTTACAGCACAAGTAACAACTCGGCTACACACACGCTTACTAATGCAGTTGGATGTGATTCTGTGGTAACTCTGAGTCTAACGATCAATCATTCAACTACTGGGACAGATATCATTACTGCCTGTGATTCATATACGTGGATCGATGGAAATACCTACAACGCTAGTAACAACTCAGCTACACATACACTTACAAATGCCGTGGGGTGTGATTCAGTTGTGACTCTGAATCTAACGATCAATAACTCTACAACAGGAACAGATGTTATTACGGCCTGTGATTCATATACGTGGATTGATGGAAATACCTACACAACTTCCAACAATACCGCAACGCACACTTTAAGCAATGCTAACGGATGTGACTCATTAGTGACTTTGAATTTGACCATAAATCATTCTTCTGGCGGAACGGACGTAATCTCAGCCTGTACACCCTATACCTGGATAGATGGCATTACCTATTCCACCAGCACGAACACACCTACCTTTACACTTAGTACAGTAAATGGGTGTGACTCCCTCGTGACGCTTGACCTTACCATCTCAAGTTCAATTAACATCACAGACACTCAAACCGGATGCGATTCTTTAGTATGGGCAGAAAACGGGGTTACTTATTATGCCAGTACAAACACACCTTTTGTCACCTACACAGCTGTAAGTGGGTGTGACAGCATCATCACACTGGATCTAACGATTAACCACTCCAGCACAGGAACAGATATGATTACCGCTTGTGATTCATTTATCTGGATAGACGGGAATACCTATACGACTTCAAACAACGTAGCTACACATGTTCTGACCAATGCTGTGGGATGCGACTCTTTAGTCACTCTAGACCTTACCATTCTGCAAAGTTCAAGTTCCACACTTATGGAAGTGGCTTGTGGATCATATATTTCACCTGCCGGAAACACCTATACTACCTCAGGGACATATATAGAAACCATACTTAATGCAGTTGGTTGTGACAGTACAATTACCATTGAATTGACCATTGAAAATGTTGACACCTCAGTGAGCGTGGTAGATCCTATAACACTCATGTCGAATGATACCGGAGGGATGTACCAATGGTTGGATTGCGACAACGGATACGCTATTATTCCCGGAGCTACCGGTCAAACGTTCAGTGCCTCCAGCAACGGTAATTATGCGGTTCAGGTATCGAGCGGTTCATGTATAGATACGTCTTTGTGCTTCCCAATTACTTCTGTAGGACTATATGAGAAGACGATTATAAATACGAAAGTCTATCCAATTCCGACTACAGGAGATCTCAACATAGAACTGGATCAAATATGTTCTTCAGTTCATGCCAGACTTTACAATGCTTCCGGACAACTCATTGAATCTTTTGTATTTCAACAAGCTCAATACTTTAAGATCAACATGGAACATGAAAGAGGTCTTTATTTTCTAGAGCTCACGATAGAAGGTCAACGACCAAAACGAGTACAGGTCATCAAATTGTAGTTTGCTTAGTTAACAATTAAGAGAGATTCGGTTCTAAACCAGGCATTTGATTGAGGCAGCCTCTCAAGTATTTGGACGACAGAACCTGTCTCTCTTTTTCTTGTTTTAGAGTTAAAAAATCAAATCAAATTTGTTTAGTTAGGATTCCTTACTATATTTGAAACGGTAATAATGCCAAATAACTAATACTCAAAAAATGACTAAATCAATTTTTTATCATGCCGGATGCTCTGTTTGTGTGAGCGCAGAGCAAGACATTGTCAATTTAATCGGTGAAGCCAACGTTGAAATCATCAATATTGGAGAAAATCGAGGACAAATAGCTGAAGCGGAAAAAGCAGGCGTAAAATCTGTACCTGCCTTACTCACTCCTAATGGGCACGTACTCCACATCAACTTTGGTGCATCCATGGCTGATGTAAAAGGTTAAAAAATTTGCCTCACAAAGTTAGGATTCCTAATTTTGTGAGGCTGTTTTTCATTTTCAGATGAATACTCAGGTCATAAATAATAAAACAATATGAAGTATTCTTCCTTTAATTTAAACGAACAAAACCAAAAAATTGAGAGCAGAATTGTAGTTGCATTGGAAAGAGTTTCAGAAGCTTTTCGTGTATTGCTTTGGAATGAAAGCAAGGAAAACTCACTTAGTCCCATCCAAATTCAAATTTTGATTTTTCTAAAATTCCACTCACCGGAAAAGTGTAAGGTGAGTTATCTGGCAGATGAATTTAATATGACCAAGGCCACGATCAGCGATAGCGTGAGAGTTCTGCTATCCAAAAACCTGCTTACCAAAGAAACCGATCCATCTGATACCCGGAGTTTTATGCTTTCTCTGACAAACGAAGGGGAAGAAATAGCCAAAAAGTCGTCGTTTTTTGCTTCATCCATTGAAAAACCAATAGACAAACTGAGCGAAGAACAAAAAATCGTTATGCTAAACGGTTTGTTAAAACTAATTCATGACCTCAACAAATCTGGTATTATCACCATTCAAAGAATGTGCTTTACCTGCTCTAACTATCAATTAAACAAAGGTGAGCATTATTGCAGTTTACTTGAAAACAAACTCGCCGATAATGAATTGCGAGTAGATTGTCCGGAGCACCAAATGGCTAACTAAAAAGTCGTTTTTCAGTCCCCAAAAACCAATTGCTTTCCCATTGAAGAAAAATCAAAATGACGTATCTTGACGCAATATTTTGCGCTTATGAAACACCTTAGTTACTATATATTGATCCTCCTTGCCATAAGTTTCTCCATGTGTGGGCAGGAAGCATCCGAGGACAAGGAAAGTCAGGCAGACACAGAAGAGAAAGTCGATAGCAAAAAAGCTGAAACTGAAGAATTACCGGAACCAGAAGCTCTGCCTGAAGCAGATGTGGAAATTCCCGAATCAGAAGAAACCGACAGCACCGTCATTTTTTATAACAACATGCTCAGGAAACTCTATCCGCAACGAGAGCTTACGGTATCGAACCAAACATATGAATTGGCTGTTCATCCCAACAGTGCAGAGGATATCGAAGGAGGTGGAATTTCCCGATCCTTTTATGAAGTACTCGAAGGCGGCTCTATTAGAGTGGGGTTAATTGCTTACGATGAAGACAACTACCATCAAAACGTTGATTATCCTTTTACCCTGGCAATGGCAATTTTGGAACCCGGGAATTTTATGGTTACGCCTTTTCTTGACCATGTAGAAGGCAGAACCGTACTGCGTATTTCTTCTAATGAAAGTGGACAGGCAGATATGGGACCTTATCACTACACTTATTTCCAATACAGCGCCTATCTGGTTAACAGGTCACCTTTACACACCAGTGATTTTTTAAATGAACCTCCAAATCTTGATGGAGAAATTGGGAAGGGCATTGTTGAGAAAATCAGCAACCATATTTATGGAGATTATACCGGAATGGCCTGTGAAGAGGCTGAACTGGAGAACTGTGTCCCTGGCTCCTATCAACTATCTCTGGTTGGAAATGGCATCATAAAAATCCTACAATATACTGGTTATGAAACACACCTGTTTACTTGTATGGACAGCAAAGATCATTTAACCGTAGTTCCACTGGACTATCGTGCATTTGGTGGTGAAGATCCTATAGCAGAAAAGCTGGACCTTGAGAGCATTGATATTCCAATTCGCTGGGATAATATTGGAGACGAGCAAGATAATAGCCTGGAATTTCTGACAGGGACAAGGTTCTTACCTGCCGGAAGGTTTGTTAGATAAACTACATGGAGAGAAAAGCATCATACAATATGGTGGTTGCGTTTTTAGTATCAGATTCTTCAGATCCATTATTTTTATGCCATCGAAAACTATTGTATGAAACTAGTCGCTTTTCTTTTACTGATATCTTTTTTCTCTACAGCTCAGGAGACCATCCAACATGAATTTGAATCTGAAATTTTATCCGAAAATCGGAACATTACCATTCAACTTCCCGAATCTTATGGAAACTCAGAAAAGGCTTATCCGGTTATCTACTCTCTGGATGGTGAGTACACCAAGTATACATTGAACGGTACACTCAACTATTATGCTTTTTGGAAAAAAATCCCCGAATGCATCATTGTGAGCGTTGATCAAAATTATATGGATACGGCTAACAACAGATACATGCGCTGGCTGGATTGCTCTTACAGCTGGAACTCTGGTTTCCCCAGAAACAAAGGCATCAAATTCAAAAAATTCATCTCTGAAGAACTGGTTTCTTTCATGGATAAATCTTATCGAACGACCAGTTTCAAAGCAATTATCGGTCATTCTTTCACAGCCAATTACATCAATTATTTTCTACTGGATAAAGCCCCGATTTTCAACGCCTATGTGGCCATCAGTCCGTACTATGCAAGTAACAGTCTCGATTCACTCAATACTGTTGCAAAGCGTCTGGATAAACCGACTTTCTACTACGTGGCTAGCGGCGATAAGGACCTTTCTGGTCACATTAAATCAGTTAAAGAATTTGACAAACAATTTTCGCAAGTAGACAATGAACATTTCGTTTACAAGTCGTTCGATATGGAGAACAATCAAGCCACCCACTCCACCATTGTCCCAATCGCTATGCCAGATGCCATGGCACATATTTTCTCTCTATACAGTCCAATTAGCGATGAGGAGTTTAAGCGAATTCTGAAAATAACTGACAAAGTAGACTATCTCAAAAAAAGATATGAAAGTATCCAATCGGTTTATGGCATTGAAATCCCCATCAGAGAAGAAGATTTAAATGCGATAGCTTATGCAGCTGCCAAGAAGAAACAATGGGACCAGGTAAAGCAAATCGGAGAACTCAACATTGAACTTTATCCGGAAAGTTACTCTGGTTATTGGACCATGGGAGAATATTACGAAAAGACCAAAAACTATGAGTCTTCTTTGAAGCAATTCGAAATTGGGTATAGCAAATTAGGGGAAGATGTCTCGAATAAATCCGATTTCCAAGAAGATATTGATCGTGTAAAAGCAAAATTAAAGTAAGAATTCTTCCCTCTCCTTTGATTTAAGCACATTCTAAGACAGAGTGATTCACTAAATTTTGTTTTTGCAATCTTGTTGCATTAATGATTTTATCACTACATTTGCAACGCGATTGCAAAAACATGTCCTTAAGGTATACCATACTGGTCTTTTTAATGTCTCTATCCTTAGCAGGAATCGGACAAACTTCATGCAGTCTTACTGTAAATGGAAAAGTGAGTTCAAAGCTCAGCGGGATTTCTCAATCATACTACATATCTCTTAATGATTCAATTTCAGTTATTTCAGATGATTCGGGCAGATTTAGGTTTCGCAATGTTTGTCCGGGCACATATGATATTACCGTTAAAATAGCGGGAATCAATGAAATCTGGTCGGAAGTCGTGATAAAGAACGACACAACTTTGAATCTGCTTTTTGACAGCGACAAATTATTATCTGCTCTTGACATCAATGGCTCGTTCATAGGTCCAAATACCTTTATTAAGAAAAGAACCCTTGATCCGGAGGGTGTGCTGGCATCCGGAGGAAGTAACCTGACTGATTTGGCCTCTAACATTCCTGGGGTATCCGGACTTAAAACAGGAAGCACCATTGCCAAACCAATTGTGAGTGGAATGGTCGGCAGACGTGTCGTCATTTACAACAATGGCGTCAGACTTGAAGGTCAGGACTGGGGAAGCGAACATGGGCCGGAAATTGATGCTCAGGACGTGAACTCAATTACTGTTATAAAAGGTCCCGGTAGCTTGCGTTATGCTTCAGATGCATTGGGAGGTCTCATTTTGGTTGAGTCCATTCCTCCAAGAAAGCAAGTTGGCGTTGATGCAGGCATTACTCTGGCAGGCATGTCCAACGGTCGAGGAGGAATTAGTTCCGGCTTTGTAAATGGCCGTCTTGCCAGAATTCCACTGTCATGGAAGCTTCAGGGCTCCATAAAACGATCGGGAAATGTACATACCCCAGACTATTTTCTAAAAAATACAGGCAGCTCAGAACGCGATTTTTCAGCAAGTTTAGCTTACACAAAAAAAAGATGGGAAGTTAATCTTCTGCATAGCCTATTTACCTCACAAGTAGGGATTTTTTCGGGCTCACATATTGGTAATCTTACAGATCTGCAAAATGCCTTTGAAGCCAAACAACCATTCGATTCAACGGGATTCGATTATGCCATAGATCGTCCTTATCAAGACATTATTCATGAACTCAGCAAGGTGAATTTCAAATTTGCCATCAACGAAATTCACAAACTCGAAATCAACTATTCTCGCCAGTACAACAGCCGACAGGAATTTGACAAAGACCTTCCATATGACGACTCTCTGGCTGCTTTAAATTTACCGGATTTCTCTCTTGAAATCACAACACATACCGGTGAATTGCTTTGGTCTCACAAACCAAAAAAACAACTATCAGGATTCATTGGTATCACCGGAAAGTATCAGGCCAATACACATGCATACAGAGAGTTCATTCCAAATTTCATCAATCAGGCGGTCGGTGGTTTTTGGATTGAACAATATGCCGCAGAAAAATTTGCCCTGGAAACAGCCATTCGGTACGATCATAACTTCTTATCTGTTTTTCAAAGAGACGAGAATAATGACATCATTTCAAACGATCATGAGTTTTCTGGTTTAGCGGGTTCACTTGGAGGTCTGTTTACTATTACAAAATCTGTTCTTTTGAATGTCAACCTCTCCTCAGGATGGCGCATGCCGTGGGTCAACGAATTGTACAGCAGCGGTCTGCATCATGGTGTTGCTGCACTTGAATACGGAGACGATCAACTTGAAATAGAACGCTCTTTGGGAATCAACATCTCACCCGAATATGAATCAGACAAGTTTAAACTCACGCTGGACATATACGGCAATCTTCTAAATGACTACATATTCCTGAGACCTGCTGAAGAACCAACACTCACCATTCAGGGTGCCTTCCCTACTTTCAATTTTCAACAAACGGATGCCTGGTCTGGCGGACTTGATTTCATGGCCCGATATCAGGTAACGAAACATATATCTGTAGATGGAAAAGGCAGTATCGTCAGAATTCAAGACAGAACAACAGAAGAATTTTTACCGGGGACACCATCGGATCGTTTTTCCATTTCTACAACATTTCAAACAAAGACAGGAAAAATTAACTGGTCGATTGCTCCAAGATTTGATCACATTGCCAAACAATGGCGCATCAAACAAGAGGCTGACTTTGTTCCTGCTCCGGAAGCATACAGCCTGTTAGGAGCAACAGCAATTTTCAAACTCCCTTTCAAGTCGAAAACTGTGACAGCTGTTTTCCGTGTAGACAACCTGTTAAATACGAACTACAGAGATTATTTGAATCGATTTAGGTACTATGCCAATGATCTCGGAAGAAATTACACAATCAAACTTAATATTCCTTTTAATATCACTAAAAATGAAAAACACAAACCTTAAGTTTTATGCCCTGGGCCTAGTGGTCGCAGTGAGCGTATCGTCATGTAAAAAAGATGACGACCTGGCAGATGTGCCACCACCAGTAGCAAATGAAGCAGAAGTCATTACAACGCTTCAATTACACTTCACGGAAGTTGGTATGCCTTCAAACACCTTTACCTATCAGTATGCTGATGTAGATGGCGTTGGTGGCAATCCTCCGGTTGCAGATACCATTGCATTGGAAATCAATAAAACCTATAATGTAACCATTGATGTGCTCAATGAATCAGAAACACCAACTGATACACTTACAGGAGAGATCAACGATGAAAAAGATGATCACCTCTTCTGCTTTGATGTGCACAGTGGTGACCTAACTGTTAGTAGAACCGACATGGATAACAATAGTTATGAAATTGGCTTGACTTCAGACTGGGTGGTTGGATCAACTGCTGGTTTAGGAGAAATCCATGTGACTTTAAAGCACCAACCAGGTATTAAGGATGGATCTTGTACACCTGGTGAAACAGATATAGACGCACACTTTGAACTTAAATTACAGTAAAATGAAAAATCTTATTTCTATACTCATGATTGTTATAGTAGCGGGAGCAATCTCCAGTTGTAACAAAACAAAAAAAGTATCCAAACGTTTCATGAAATCAGGCGAATGGAAGGTAACAGAACTTTCGGTTGATGGCGTAAATGAAGATGAACTTCCTACGTGGGAAATCGAGGATTGCGATATTTATAAAGAGTCGTGCGAGGGTGAATGGAAGAACGATGAAGGCGGACATAGCGAATTCATCTGGCAATTCAGAGAGAAGGGTGAAACTTTTGAAATATCCAGACAAGCTGAAGAAGAAGCTGGTCACTCACACACTCACGATCATGCGGCCGAAGAAGCTGCTGCTCAATGCTACAACTTTAGTGGCGTTTATGAAGTAATCTCTTCAAAGAAAGACGAAATGGAGTTCAGATCAACTGCTACTGCCGGACATAACGGCAAGCAAGTTGTTATCAAGATCTCTAAACTATGATACAGTGCATTGGTCGCAAGTTCCTGTGGCCAATGCAATCACCTTTTCAACATGATACCCGGCAGGCACTTTAATGTCGGGTTCATGTTTGCTGGTAAGGCACAATATTTTCCCACATTCTGTACACTTAAAATGCGCATGAGAATCATCATGTGTATGGTCATGGTGATGATCGTCATGATGACACAAAGCATATTTTGGCTCTCCTGATGGATCCGGAATTAAATGCAACAATCCTTTATCTTCAAATGATTTAAGCGTACGGTACACCGTTACCCGATCAAATTCTTTTGGAAGCTTACTCACAATGTCTTTATAAGAAATGGCATGACCAAATTCCTGAAAAACGGTCACAATAGAATTTCTCTGCGCAGTCACACGCAAGCCATGCGATTTTAATAGATCGTTTGCATTCACATAACAAAGATACGTGAAAGAAAATCAATATACACAAGTAGACATTAACATCTTAAATCTGGTTTTTGGTATCGTTTTGTGATATGAATGAGTCCATTATTCATTTATATTTAGATCAACCATTAAAAGTAAAAGTGAATCTGAATTTGTCCGAAGGTTTCTACATTGAATCGAGCAGATTAAAAACAGCACCGTTGTGCGATAAAGATGCCTTCCGGCTTTTTCAGATTTACTCTGATGGAGATGCCATGAAATATCGAGGCAGTGGTCCTATGAATGAAATTGAAGACGCACAAAAAATGATCTCCAGGGCATTCATTACAGATGATTCGGTATCGAAATTGAGATTGGGCATCAAAACCAAAGTTGACGGTGAGCTTATTGGAACCTTGCTCCTTTCTGTTCGGGAAGATGGTCATTGCGAAATAGGCTTCTCGTTTGAAAAAGAACACTGGGGCAAAGGATACGGACAGGAAATTTTGAAAACAACAGAAGAAAAGCTCAGAAACTTTGAAAACACTAGAACCATAAGAGCATGGTGCATTAAGGAAAATGTAGCTTCTAACAGACTTTTCGAAAAGGCAGGATTTTCGTTAATTGAACAAAACAAATATCCTCAGAGTAATTTGTTCGAAAAGAAAGTGTAGGTGCAGAAAATGACTAGCCTCTAAGTTTATCCAGAATTCGATTCAACTCTTTCGCTTCCTCTTCACTTAGCTTTCTTTGTCTCATACTTAACTCATCCAATTCCTCTGTAATCTCTTTTAGAAAACCAATCCCACATTGGGTAATAGATACATCCAACTTTCTTCGATTCGAAGGGCACACTTCTCTACTCACAAATTCTCTTAGCAACAATTTATCCAGCAAACGCGTTACATCCGGACTTTTGTCGAGCATAACTTCTTTTATTTCTCCTGGTGTTATGGTGTTGGGATGAGCGCCTTTTAGGATTCTCATTACATTGTATTGTTGCAAAGAGACACCATACTTTTTGAAGATATGTCTGGACGAATCATTAAGCCAATTAGCAGTATATAAGATATTAAGGTGTGCCAATTGTTCCTCATCAATGCTCTTTTTCTGTTTTATATCTTCAAGTATTCCCATTCTTAACTCACCGATTCAAGTATCAAACTTACGGTTTTCGAGTTTTCAAAGGTACTTCATAGATCATACCAAACAAAACGGCTGGAGTTTAAACTCCAGCCGTTCTTAATTAACAGACGATGGCTATATCTATCTGAAACAAAAAAGTGGTCTCAAAAAATTGAGTTAAGGAAAACTTATGATTTAGTGTACTTCTCCAGTACTTCTCTAATAGATGCTTTTGTTTTCTTTTTTCCGTTTTCTTTAAGTGAACCTGACAATTCAAACATGTTCATCCACATCATCTTGTCGTCGATCAACTTGGTGATGGATACATCTTCCTTTTTTCCAAACATATCGGTCCACTCTTCTCTTACCAAACTCCAGAACTCTTCATTGTCTTTCCACCAGTCAATAGCTGCCTGACATTTAGATTCATCCTGGGATTTGTAACGGTTAAGGCCTTTTTCCTGAGCCAAAATCTTATCTCCTGAAGTGTTCCTTACAATTTTCGTATTGTCTTGTTCGTGTAACCAACCATAGTCGGTTATTTCATGACGATTTCCTCTGTTCAACACATTGTAGTCGCTTCTCTTCGAATACTCACGTCTTGGCAATGGTGAATCTGATTTGTCTTCCCAAAAGTGCTTTCCGTCGTAGTGCACCCAGGTTGCGGATCCTTGATATCTTGGACTGTCATCCACCTGATATACTTTCTGAGTCCACTGACCGGCAACATCCTCTTTAGATTTCTCAACAAACTTCCACTTAAAATCAGCGTCATACTCCCAAAAACTTGTGTTTTCGTACAACCAATCCTGTCTCCAGTGTTTGATTATCATTGAATCATTGATTACCAACAAATGCTGAATCACAATTTTATCCTCAGTTTCCTCTACCACAAAAGCGTACTCGGCCTGAGCATGCGCATGGTAATCTTTATGAAATTCGTAATTGGTATCCGGACTAAATGTTTCCGTATAATTAAAGTCAATATCAAAGCATCCACACATGGATTTTATCGCTTCCTTGTCCAATTCTTTTTTATCACTTTGAGCAACTCCTGCTGAGCAGATAAATGCTCCTAAAAATATCGAAATTCCAATTCTCATAATCTAATTTTTGACAAAAGTAAATCGCCATCTCTAACCGATCAATCCCACGTTCGGGGTATTTCCAAACCCTTGACTATCCCACGTTCGGGGTATTTTGAAGCATGTAGTAAAACCAAGGATTTAAACTCATTAGTTTTGCCTGTAATGATTAAATTTTTCTTTTTGATAAGTGCCTTAATTGTCTTCTCAATTCCAGATAAAAAAAACGGATTTGAAGGACAAAATTCCAGTGAAACAGGTTTGGTTCTGGATACCCTTGAAAATTCCATTCAATTGCTGCACAATGAAGCTGGATTACCCACCTATTATTTTAGTGAAGTATTCACACCCGTTTGCGGTTCTTCGGAGTGCTTGCCAATCAAAATCAACTTGCGTTGGGATCTTGATGGTAATTTTCATTCCTACGACATGCCAGACAAAGAAATTCTCACTAAAACGGATCATGTTCCTTTTACCAAAGCTGACTATGCGCACCTAAACAGGATTTTGAATGATTCTATGAGTGTACTTGTTAAGCACACAGTATACTCTTTGGAACACTCTTATGAAGGACAAAAAGAAGTTGATGGCGTGAGCGGTGCTACCAGTATGATGACTGCAGGAACTTATGTTCCGGGAGCCTTGTACACTTCTGTAAGATTATGGCATCTCGTTCACAAAATAAAACCGCAATTAAAGGCATATACCAGAAGAAACCTGCTCCCTCAACATAAAGCCAAAAATTTGAGTGTTCGAGAAGACATTCCCGGCAGCATCATTGCACTGAGCAGTTGGTTGAAAGATCAAAACAAACCGGAAGAAGCCCTACTTGAGTTACTTCCAAAAATGGATCCTGCTTTGGCGACCAAAACACTTGTCTTTTTAAAATCTTCTGAATACAACCGCGAGCAAATCGCACCTGGTTTTTTCAGTCATTACAAGACAGACAATGAAGACCTCAAACTATTGATTGAGGAGCTCTGGAAAACAAATGCACTTACTCCCGATTTTCTGACCAGGCTGGTAAACGAATCCATTCATGTTTCAAGCTACCTCAACATCACAATTGAGCTGTTGAAGGAGAACAAAAACTGGACAGAAAATTTAGGTCATGCAATGATTGATTACTGCGAAAAAGAACGCAATATGAACAGACGAGGAAGGATGAAGAAAGTTCTGCTTAAACATAGGGACGATTATCCCCGATCAGTCAAAAAACGACTCAAGAATAAGGGTTGGTAGATATTCTTAGTCAAATAGAATTTTGTCCAACTCTTTAACGTATGATGGTCCAACCGGAATAGTTGTAGTACCAACCACTATTTCTTTGGAACTTTTCTTGCTGACCTTATCTATCCTTACAATGTGTGTTCTACGAATTCTGATAAACTCAATTGGATCGGGAACCATATCTAAGAACTTACCAATATTAGCCCGTATCACGTATTTCTGATCCTCAGTATAAATCTCCAAATAATTGCCCTCAGATTTAACATACAGAATATCCTCTGTAGCAATTTTCACATCTTTCCCGGCTTCTCTTACCACCAAATAGCCCCTATTGTCTCTAAACTTCTTTAAAATTTGACGCAGCAATTCACGCGTAATATCCCTGTTGTATTGAAGAATTCTAAACCTGAAAAAGAGGTATATGACTAAAACTAAGCATAGCCCGATCAAAGTTCTGAACCACCAGGTAGACCAATATGGTGGTGATATCGAAACAGATGTCCTCATTTCTACGGTTGACCAAATTTCATTGTCACCTTTAACCTGTACAATAAAGGTATAATCTCCAGGAGATAAGGAAGAATATTTAGCCACGTGACCAGTAGTATAGTTCCATTTATCATCGACCCCAATCAACTTATATCTATAAGTCAAATTTTGCTTGTGCCTATAAGAAATTGCGTTAAAACTAAACTGGATTTGGTTTTGATCGTATGACAAATTCTTAAGGTCACTCTGATTCACTTGTTTTCCCTGAACTTCTATATCGAAAATGGACAAACCATAATCGATACGTTCATTTTGGCCAAAGAACAAAACCTTTGGGACCATAATCAATCCTTTTGGTGTGCATAACCACAATGTATCTTTGTTCAACTCAATATCATAGATATAATTAGTTGGAAGTATCTCTGTATACGGAAGACTTTTAATAGAGTATTTATCATTTTCTAATTCAATCAAATCAATCCCGTCGTAACCTGAAGCCCAGAAAGAATGACTTGATTCCTTCTTTAAACTTTGTATAGTGTGGTTACTCAAACCATCAACGGTTTGTATTTGAGACATTCCATCTCCGAGAAGAACAACTCCATATCCTATTGTTCCACCAACCAAGGAAGTTTCTAAACTTAACAGCTTTGCTCCACTCAACAAACTATCCGGATACTGTGTCTTAATAAAATCTTTACCACTACCTTTTCTGAGCCCTGCCATTGTTGTGAAATACCAGTCTCCGTTATGAGATGCTCCTGAACCAACTATAGTCGGAGGTGAGGTTCTGTAGGTCGAATCTTTAGTAAAAACATACAAGGTATTTTGCATTTTCGTTATAACTGCATCCTCTTCTATATGATCAAAGGAACACAAGGGTGGTCTTAAAATTTCTGTTTTTTTCAGTTTAAGATTATAGAATACTACTGAATCTCCATCAAAAAAAACCGGATATCCCTGATCTGTATATCCGGTTAAATACACCGGTCTTTCCTTACCTTCCGCTATGATTTCTGTTGAATCAGTTTTGCGGTTGTAAAGAGCAATTTCATTGGTATTGGTTTTTAAACACATTAGATCTTCTGTAAGCCATAAGACAGAGTTTGGCCAACGATCAGGATTATTGGCCATAGTTTGAGCCCGAACATCTAAATTCTTTGCATAAAACACACCGTTCTTGGTTGCAAACCATAGTCCCCCTTCATGATCACGAACAAGCTCTGTTACTCGTTCTCCCTTAAGCCAATGTTCATGCCGGTGTCCATTTAGATCGTAGATCATTAAACCTTCGTTTCTATACCCCACCCAAAACTTGTCTTTATCATACCATCCAATAGAAATGGCATGATCAATATGCGGTAACACTAGTGTATCATCTTTTCCAATGATTCCAATCACATCATTAACGAGTATTGCCAACTTATCGAATTCATCGAAAGTGATTGCTTCCCCAACCGTATGATTGTAAAAACCACGTTCAACCAAAAGCGCATTTGTAGTATCCTTGGAAATCAAAGAATACCCTAAGAGGCGACCATCTTCAAGCTTATCGAAAACAGGAATAATGCTGCCATCATTGGGAACCTTTTCTATACTTAAGGCCTCTGGCACACCATCAGAACTGATTCTTAATTTTCCCGAGGAATTAGTAAAACTTAGGTTAACACTCCCATCCTTTTCGACCAAACAATGATGAGGTCTGGCCCAACCTTTAATATCAACAAACTCTGGGAGGTTATTGTATTTGTAATGCGTAAAATCTTGTTTTAAAGGATCAAAATGAAAAATCTTGCCTCTCATAGTCGTGCACCAAACTCTGCCATCTGGTTGTGGATGAAAATCGAGGATAGTCTGCTCAGTGATGCCATCTGAAACGTTGTAAGTCTTGAATTCAATACCATTGTATGAGGTAAGGCCATTACCTGTTGCAAACCACATAACATGGTCCGGAGCCTGATATATATCAAAAATGGTGTTAGTTGGAAGCCCGTTTTCTCTGTGAAAACGTTCGTAAAAAAGCTCTTGTCCATTCGCTATTCCCGGGAAGATTCCCAAAAAGAGGATAAAGATTGTTAAGAGCTTTCTCATATTTAGGGGGCCTAAAATAATAGAAAAACAAAAAAAGCCGGATATATTTTACCTTCCTTGTTAGTTTTAACAAAAACTTAATCCCCCAGGCAAAAACTCAAAAGATCACTTTATTGGTAAATGGAAAAAGAAAAACCGAGACTTTCAAGACTTACTGCCATTGTAACTCAACTACAATCGAAAAGAATTGTTACTGCAAAATACCTGGCGGAGAAACATCAGGTAAGTGTCAGAACCATCTATAGAGATATTCGTACACTTGAAAAATCGGGCATTCCTATTGTGACCGAAGAAGGTCTTGGCTACTCCATCATGGAAGGCTATCAATTGCCTCCAGTTTTATTCACCGAAGAAGAAGCCAATGCCCTCATCACCGCAGAACAGCTGGTGTCAAAAAACAAAGACCAATCTTTCAGCGAAAATTATAGCAATGCCATTGTGAAAATAAAGGCCGTTTTGAGGAATTCGCAGAAAGGAAAAGCAGACTTACTGGCAGACAGGATTTACTTTCGAGGGAATGACACCAACGAAAAGTCGAGCAATTTTCTCATGAAAATTCAATCGTCTATTACAAATTTTCAGGTATTGGAAATCGACTATTTGTCTTTGAATAAACAACTCACAACAAGACGAGTTGAGCCTTTTGCTATTTATAATACCAACGGAAACTGGTTATTGATCGCATTTTGCAAATTGAGGAAAGATTTCAGGGTATTCAGAGTAGACATGATTCAAAAATTGATAACTCAAATCGAAACATTTGAACCGCATGATCTCACTCTGGAGGAATATTTTGAGATATGTCGACAAAACACCCAAAATACCCCTGACACACCTTTGTCATAAGCCACCTCTAGCTTTGCCATTGTATTAACAAATAACAATTAAAATGGAAACAGTTAGAAAAGAGAAATTCAAGGTAATTGGAATTAAAGTAAGAACCAGCAATGAAAATGGACAAGCCGCAAACGACATTGGTCAACTATGGCAAACTTTCATTTCGGAAAACATCAGAGAAAAAATTCCTAACAAAGTTGATTCATCAATTCTGTCTATCTACACCAATTACGAAAAAGACCACACCAAACCTTACGACACAATTCTGGGTTGTATTGTGAGTGATTTGAGTGACATTCCTGAAGGTATGATTGGAACAGAATTTGACCAGAGCAACTATTCTAAATTCACCACAAAAGGGAACTTACAACAAGGTGTTGTTTACCAGGCATGGGTAGACATTTGGGGGAAAGATTTGGATAGAACATTTAATGCCGATTTTGAAGTCTATGGTGAGAAAGCTCAAAACCCAGAAGATGCAGAAGTAGATATTTTTGTTGGAATAAACTAAACAAGATGAAGCCAATAGATAATTTCTATTTCGACCAAAAAGAACCAGTAAGATCTTGTCTATTGGCTTTAAAATCAATTATTACAGATTATAACACTGACTTTGAACATCAGTGGTACTATCGCCTTCCGTGCTTTATGTATCAAAAGCAAATCTTCTGCTATTTGTGGGTGGACAAGAAGTCACAATTCCCATACATTGCCATAGGGAAAGGCGTTAAACTGGAACATCCGGATCTAATTCAGGGGAAAAGAACCTTTGTAAAACTTTTGATGATTGACCCTGATAAAGATATTCCTGTCGACAAAATTCACGAGATATTTAATATGGCCATGCGTTTGTATCAACACAAAACGTCTTGAAGTCTTTTGACAAAAATGTTGATTTATCTCAGCATCACGTTCTTATGATTAAGACAAATCAAGTAACCATTGAAACTTAACAATTTGTTTGGGTTTATCCCCTCCAACATATCTAAAAAAACGCTATTTTTCCTTATATCATATTTCAATCAACGACAACTTGAAATTGGATCTGGAAACACTATATATCACAAGCAGAAAAGAATGGCGTGACTGGCTTAAGAAACAGTTTGAATCAAAGCCGGAAATTTGGTTGGTGTATCCTAAAAAATCAACAAAAAAACCCAGAATTGAATACAACACAGCAGTTGAAGAAGCCCTGTGTTTTGGATGGATAGACAGTACTGTAAAGTCTATGGATGAAGACCACACCATTCAAAGGTTTACGAAAAGACGCGCCAAAAGTAGTTTTTCGCAAGCCAATAAAGAACGGTTAAAGTGGCTTCTTGATCAGGAAATGATCCATCCATCTGTACTGGAGCAGGCAGTTTCTGTGGCGAATGAAACCTTTGAATTTCCAACGGATATTCTGGCAGAAATCAAGAAGCATAAAATTGCGTGGGACAACTATTTACAATTCTCCGACCCGTATAAACGAATTAGAATTGCTTATATAGAAAGTGCCCGAAAACGGCCAGAAGAATTCGAAAAACGCCTGAATAACTTCATCTCCAAAACAGAGGAAAACAAGCTAATCAAAGGCTTTGGAGGTATTGACAAGTATTATTAATAAACAACAGTAAAGTATGAACAAACTAAACAGCATCAGGAAGCAATTTGAGTATTACAAATCATTAGGAGAGAAAACTTTTGAGCAGATCCCGGAAGACATGCTGTTTTGGCAGATCAATGAGGAAAGCAACAGCATTGCAACCATTGTGAAACACCTTAATGGAAATATGCTGTCGAGATGGACAGACTTTCTCACTTCAGATGGAGAAAAGGAATGGCGGAAACGAGATCAGGAGTTTGACAATGACATCAAAACCAAAACAGAATTATTGGCTAAGTGGAATGAAGGATGGCAATGTCTCTTTGATGCACTGAATCCACTTACAGATGCCGATCTCGACCGGGAGATTTTCATTCGAAACATGGGACACACAGTCTCGGAAGCAATCGATAGACAATTGGCCCACTACCCTTACCATGTTGGGCAGATCGTATTTATTGGAAAAATTGTTCAGAACGAAGAATGGCAATCTTTATCCATTCCGAAAGGAAAATCTAAAGACTATAACAAAGAGAAATTTTCTAAACCTAAACGTAAAGAGCATTTCACAGACGATCTTTAGAATTTCATGATTTCTTCCAATTCGAATGAACCTTTTCGGGTAAGTTGGATACTAATTGGAAATGAAAAAAATGAAATTAGTTTTAATCCTGCTTTTGGTACTCACTCAAAGTGCAATTGCACAAACCATTGAAAAGGTTCATGTACAAAAAGAAGATCCGTACCACCTATATATCAGGGACGGGGATTCTACGAACCTTTACTACTACAAAATGGTTCCTGAGGGCAAACCAAAGGCTGTACTCGCCATTTTACCCAGCGGAGGTGAACTGACTGAAAGTGTTCTAATGCAGATTTCGCTTCATGAAGAAGCTGTTAAAAACGGACTTTTAGTTGTTGTTCCATCTGTTAACTGGGGGACTGATGATCGAACTCCTGAAATTGAGTTTCTGGACAAAATCTTCAAACAAGTGGTAGAAGAACACAAAGCCCCTAAGGATAAGTTCATATTGTGTGGACTCTCCAACGGTGGAATGATTTCATTTAAATATGCCATAAATGCTGTAAAAGAGTCAAATACTTTCCTTACACCAAAAGCGATTATTGGATTAGACCCTCCACTTGATTATGCACGTTTCTACAGATACTGTGAAAGAGAAATTGAACGAAATTTTCACCCTGGAGGTGTGGCAGAAGCCAAATGGATGCGAGACAATTACAACCGTGTATATGAAGGATCTCCGGACGAATTTCCTCAGAACTACATTGACGCTTCAACTTTTTCCTATGGCGCTAAAGATGGTGGCAATGCCAAATACTTAAACCACATTGCTGTGAGGATGCACACAGATCTTAACGTGAATTACCTCATCAACGAAAGAAAACGAGATTTAAATGACTGGAACGGCACTGATATAGTGGCCTTTGTGAATCAACTCAAAATAAATGGTAACAAAAACGCTGAGGTAATCGTCACACAAAACAAAGGCGTTCGCTTAGATGGTACAGTTCATCCGCATTCATGGTCAATTATGGATACAGATGATACCATCAAGTGGATTTTAAAAGTAATTAAATGATCCCACCTATAATTTAGCAACAACCCAAATCAGGTACCTAAGGTCTAATTCTTTTCATATCCTAATTGTATAGATTATAAGCCTGATTTCCTAAAGCGCGGGCCGGACGAATCGTAAATCGTTTGGCCCGCATTCGTTTAAACAATTTCTTGTTTTCCAAGTTGGATGCCCTTATATTTAGTACTGGAATTAGTTAATATATGCAGACAAAGAAAAAACTTCACGGTCCGGCTTTAAAAGGCGACCTTGAAACAGTGAAAGAGCTCATTGGTTTGGGCGCTGATGTGAATGCTCAGGACGCTTATGGTTTGACACCAATCTATAAAGCATTTTGCTCTGAGAATGAAGAGTTGATCAACTTCCTGATAGGAGAAGGCGCAGATATGTTTTACAGCAGTTCTGATAACGAGTTTCCCGATTGTTTTTTGTACGCTTTGTCTGAGAATAAAATCGATTGGGTGAAGTGGTTCATAGACCGTGGTTTGGATCCAAACGTGGTAGACGATGAAGGCTCCAACGCACTGATGAATTTATTTGGTCATCAAAATTACGATCAGGAGATGCACACTTATCTACTAAATATTGGCTGCGACCCGAATCAAAAAGAACCCATATACGGAGATACAGCACTCACCTGTTTGAAAGCATTTGGCATCAAAGAACTGTTCCCTGTTTATGCGCCATTTGCCAATGGAGATATTGGTGAACCTGAGACCGATATTCGGGAAGGACATGGTGACCCAAGGCTGTTTGACACAA
The DNA here is from genome assembly GCA_965230535.1 of Parvicellaceae bacterium. Taxonomy (GTDB): domain Bacteria; phylum Bacteroidota; class Bacteroidia; order Flavobacteriales_D; family JAUILH01; genus JAUILH01. The sequence goes on from OZ246010.1 coordinate 1,104,073, forward strand.
TTGAAAACGGGAGTTCAAAGGACCTGAGGGAATTGATTCAGGAAAATCCGGAATTGGATTTGAATACACATAACGCCGGAGGAGAAACTGCCATTTCTCTTGCCATCACTCTCAAGAAGAAAGATTCTGCCAAAGTTCTTTTAAAAAACGGAGCGGATCCCTTCATTCCACACAAGTTTTATGAGGACTGGGCCTTGCCATTAGAAGCCGCCCAGAAATGGGTAGACAGAGGTATTCCAAGATTCCAGGAAATTGTTGATATGATTAAAGCGCTTCCTAAACACAATTAATTCGCTTAAGTTTACAGCCTGTTATACTCTAACTGACATATCATCTGATCCGGAAGGCAAAGCGGACAGATCAAACATTCGAAACACATGAAAATCATCTGATTTCCCATGTGAGATTTGCCATATCAATTTATTTCGTTTAATCTTAACCAAATCATTTGATCGAATGAATCAAAAACAATTAATCAGTAGAGATATAGAGTCGTTTTACAACAAGGCATCAGAAGAAACCAGGCTGGATGAAGGCATGGGCGTGTTCGAATTCGAGCGGATCAAATCTCTCATTTCAAAACATATCCAAACCACCCCTTTAACCATTATTGATGTTGGCGGCGGAACCGGAAAATACTCCGAATGGCTTGCTATAAAAGGGCATCAGGTTCATATGGTGGAACCCGTTTCAAAACACCTGGAAATTGCTCAAAAAAGAGCCAACAAACTCAAAAACAAGTTTGTGGTCCATGCAGGAGAAGCTCAAAATTTGGATTTCCCCGATGATCACGCGGACTTGGTAATACTCCATGGTCCACTGTATCATCTTCAGGATGCGAAAGCGAGAACTGAATGTATCTCTGAAGCCAAACGAATCTTGAAGAAGGACGGAATTGTTCTGGGGTTTGCGATTAACCATGCGGCCTCTACGTTGGTCGGACTTCTAAACGGTTTAATTCATCAGAAGTCATTTTTTGACATGTGCAAAGCCGAATTAACAACAGGGGTACATAATCCACCGAATGATTTCCCATGGTTACTGGCTGAAGCTTATTATCACAAGCCAGATGAACTTAAATCAGAATTTGTAAGTCAGGATTTGACTTATTTAAACACCTATGCAGTTGAAGGCATGGCCTGGTTGGATAAGGACTTTTTTGTTAGCCTGGGGGACGATAAAAGGATGAGCACCCTACAGGAATTATTGAATCTGACGGAAAACAATGATGACCTTCTGGCTTTTAGTCCGCATATGATGATAGCAGCACAAAAAAAGTGATGTCGACCAGCATGGAGAAATGACCTTGGAATATATACTTACAACCGAGTTCCTGAACAGTGTGTGAAACAAAAAAGCCCGCGAAAATCGCGGGCTCATTATTTTCAGGTGATCAAATCAATGATCCTCCCTGAGAGAGGTTTTACCTCTTCTAATGTGATTGTATTATCTGTTAATCACGAGTCGCTTTGAGAAACGCTCGTTTCCTTCTGCAATAATCACAGTATACATTCCGGTAGCAAGATCAGTCACGTCCAAAGACAACATCACTTTACCATTCATTTGATCTTGTTTTACCAATTGACCATCTGCAGCAACAATGCTGATCATGGCATTTGATGGATTCTCAAACTTCAAATTGATCATGGCATTTGCCGGATTAGGATATACTGAAATGTTAGATGCAAATTCCTCAACTCCTGTACATGGATCGATCAACAAAGTTGTTGTATCTGAATTGAAACAACCATCAGAGTTTTCAACTGTTACGATCACAGTTTCAGTTCCTACTCCCAAAGTACTCCCATCAAGATTTAAAGTTTGTCCGGTAGAGTTATCGTACCACATATAAGAAGTGAATCCTGTTCCGGCATCAAATACAGCCGTTCCATAAACACAGATCATTGTATCCGCTCCAAGATCGACTACAGGAGCTGCATTTACTGTTATATCAACAGTATCTGTTCCCATACATCCATTAGCATCTAGCACCTCAACAGTAACTGTATTTAAACCTGGAGATAAAGCCATATTTCCCACATTACTTGTTGCAGTTGTATCACCTGAAGACCAATCGTAAGAAGTATACCCTGTACCTGCATTAAGAATCATGTCCTCGTTTTCACAAATAGTAGAATCTGCACCAAGACCGATTATCGGGCTAAAATTCATGCTAACCTGAACAGAATCTGTAGAAGCACATCCAAATGTATCCACAACATCTACGTAAATAAAAGTAGTTGTATCAATGTCAATTGTTTGAGCAGTAGTTGCATCATACCATGTATATGTAGCTCCAACAATGCCACCATCGATGGTCACAGTATCTCCTTCGCAGATATCAAAATCAACTCCTAAATCAACGAAATTTCCAACTACATCAATCTCAACTGAATCTGATAAAGTTGGACATCCGGTCATAGTCACATCTAAGTTATACTGAGTAGTATCCGTTGGTGCAACTGTGATACTTGGTGTAGTGGCTCCCGTATTCCATGAAAATGTGGTAGTGGTTCCTGGTATAGAATAATGGATATTTCCATTCCAGATTCTCGGAGAAAATGGAGTTCCGGAAAAAGGATACTCAAGACCAACACCTTCCAGGAATTGAATATTTGCGTCTGAAGCATACACTGATCCAGCAGAACTTCCATCTGTATAATTCAAACTAATTCCAGTATTGGAGGACGTCACGTAAAAAGCGTAAGTCTGGCCTGCAGGAATGGTAATATTAATGGGAATTGGAATTGGCGTTGCCGTTCCCATTGGTTGAGCCACAACACCAGTTGCAGACCCCACCAATGTCCATGCGCCAGCATTGTTATGATTCCCAACATAAGATCCAACTTTATAATAGATCTCAAAATCTGTATTGCCTTGCGGATGAGCATCAAATCCAGTAATAGTAACCTGATTGATGGCTACAATATCAAACATGTTTCCTCTATGGTTATTTCCTGCAGCTAAAGTTGTTGCCAGAGTTGTACTTGGGAGAACTGCTGTAATCGTAGTACTATCTCCAAGACAAACACTTGTATCTGTCACTGCCAAACTCAGTGTACACTGGGCGTTTGACTGAGAGACTGTAAAAAAGGTAAGTGCAAAAGCACTTAGTAATTGTAAAGTTTTTTTCATGCGTTTTGTTTTAGTTTCCGCAAAAGTAGGGCTTTAGAATCTTACATCAGCACCCAAAAAACAAAGAAATCACACAGTCAAAAGTTCATGACTCCGGCCTTAAAAACACAAACAATTGACCCTGAAACAAATAGCCCTAATCGACTTAAACGATTCCAATTTCAAACTAATTCCTAATTTAGGACTGCATAAAAACAATACTATGAAAGATCAATTGGTTCAGGCAATACAAAGTTTTCATCCCGAATTCTCAGAAAGTGAGATCATTAAAGGATTAGATTATTTTGAGTTAAAGGAATTTAAGGCCAAGGACATCATTGCCAAAAGTGGAGATGTTTGCGACAAACTATTTTTTGCTGAAAAATCTATCTCCAGGTGTTTTTACCTTGATCAGGATGGTGTGGAACAGACCCTTTGGATGAAGCCGGAACAAACTTTCATTACAGACTACAAAAGCTTCACAAGTGAAGCCCCTTCTGAATTTAGTCTGCAATTCTATGAAGATACGATGGCCTATTGCATTTCCAGAAAGAACTTACTAAAACTGTACGAAACTTCTAAGGATTGGGCACTCTTTGGCGTATTACTAACGGAAAAGCTGCATGTAATTTTGATTGATGTATTTGTGAATTTGCTTGCCAATGATGCGACTCAAAACTACAGGTATATTGAATATGCTTTCCCTAGATTTATACAAGTTGCTCCACTAAAAGACATTGCTTCTATGCTACAGGTGAGTCAGGTATCTTTATCCAGAATCAGATCAGGAACACAACTTAAAAAGTAGTTTTTTAACATATGTTAAATCGTGCTACGAGATGCTCAGTTACTTTTGCCAAAAATCATTTGAAATGAAATTCTTTATTTTAACACTATTCATTATGGCTACAACAGGCACATTCGGGCAAAACTCCAAGGCAAGTACTGTAAAAAAGACATTTAGCAGAACCACTTCTGTTAGTATCGATATTGATGCGGAACCATCTATTATCTGGAAATTACTTACCAACGCTTCAGATTTTCCAAGATGGAATTCGACAGTGCTTTCTATTGAAGGTGATATCAAAGTGGGCAATAAGATTAAGCTTAAGAGCTATCTGGATCCGGAAAGAACTTTCAAAATCAAAATCAAAGAAATTGGAGACGAGCAAATGATTTGGGGAGATGCTATGGGAGAACGTGTATATGTTATAAAGAAGACAGCAGAAGGGTCCACTCACTTTTCCATGACTGAAAAAATAGGCAGTTTCATGTTTCCACTCTTTGCCAACAAGATTCCTTCTTTTGATGAATCATTTGACAAGTATGCAGAAGACTTAAAGAAAGAGGCGGAAGCCATTGCGAAGAAAGATAAATAATAAAAAAAGAGCCCGGTTAAACCGGGCTCTTTTATTCTAAGCTGTGATTTTATACAAAAAACCTAAAGCGTTTATTTTTTCGCACTTGTAGAAAGCATTTCCAAAACCTCATCTAACTTGTTGTTCAATTCAGCATACTTTAATTCGTGCGCTTCATTTTGCTCAGTTAATTCTCTGTTTTTAGCTTCCAAATCCTGAATCGCTCTAACCAAAACCGGAACCAATTCAGAATAGTTAACGCCACGAGTTTTGTTTTCATCTGTTCCGATGGTCACTACTTCAGGAACTAATTTTTCCAATTCCTGAGCAATGAAACCAATTTTATCTCCTGCCTGATTTCTGTCTTTCCAGTTGTATGACACAGCTCTCATGGCCAAAACAGTCTCTAAACCATAGTTCAATGGTTTGATGTTCTTCTTAAGTCGCACATCAGAGGTTTGAATAACCCCATTGGTTGCATGAACCTCAGTCCATCTTGCCGTTGTTGCTCCCAGACTATGAGCATTTGTTACTTCCGGAACTAAGTTCCCATCAACAAACATGGCGCCATTAATGGTTAATTCATCAGTGAAAAAATCACCGTAAATAAGCGGAGTATTGGTGTTGGTGTTGTCTATGTACAGTTTGTCACTGATGTTAACTGCTGTATTTGCTCCAGCATTGTTACCAATGAAGATATTGTTACTTCCCACATTAACTCTAAGTCCGGCATCTCTACCTATACCCAAGTTATGTGTTCCTGTAGTAACATTGGAAAGTGCACCACGACCATAGGCCACGTTATCTTGTCCTGTAGTAATGTCATACAAAGCAAAAGCTCCCATAGCGGTGTTTAAATTTGCGGTTGTTAAATTATGTGCTGCCTGATAACCATAAATAGTATTGAAATCTCCAGTTGTACACACATCAAATGTTTCACTACCAATAACCGTATTAAAATCACCTGTTGTGACGTTGGTACCAGTTAATGATCCAATAAGAATATTATCTGTTGCCCCTGGCAGCAATGCATCACCAGCATCAATTCCAATACAAATATTCTCAAAGGTATTGGCTTCTTCCAGTGCATGTCCATCCATTCTCCATCTTTCAACACCCTCAACATCAAATCGAATGATGTCATCATCATTGGTTTCCTCAACTTGAACTCTGGTATCAACATCAGCATCTACGATTTCATCTCCACCTCCGGAACCACCTCCAGGTAAAGTCACTGTTCCTCCTCCATTGCTCAAGGTTAAATCGTTTCCGGAAATGCTCAATGTCTGAATCTCATTCGTTACCGATCCGTCTACTTCAGATGTTAAGTATCCATTGTTATTGGCATAAGCATCAACCTGAGCTTCTGTTAACTGAGTATCGTCATCTCCATCTGCCAAACCAGCCGGAACATTAGTTAGAGAAGTAAAATCTCCATCGAAATGAGGACCTGCTACAAAACCATATGCGGCAATTCCCAAAGAATCAATGTGTGTATCTGTATCGATAGTATGAGGACCTGCTACATATCCTAAAGCAGCAATTCCAGTAGAGTCTATATGCGTATCGGTATCAATGGTATGTGGTCCTGCAACGTAACCAAAGGCAGCTATTCCTGTAGAATCTATCTGGGTGTCAACTGTGTGGTTATTCCAGGCAGCAGTATCGGCAGCAGTAACAGTTATTGCACCAACAAGGCTGTCAGCTGTACTAGCATGCAATGCGTAAGGCACACTCATTAATTGGCTCGTCCCTGTAATGGTATAGTTCGTTCCACCTGAAGGATCTGTTTCCGTTTGAATGAAGTATGGGCCATTGTTCCAATCTATTGAGTTGAAAGCACCGGAAACCACTGTCCCTGATCCAATCTCTAGGCTTACCAAGCCATTGATATTTGTACTTGGTGTTTGAGTTTCTGTGTACACAGATGGTCCTGAAGCGGACCCTTGTAAAATGCTAATTTGCATTCCAACTGATTGATTCGTCACTAGTGCATTTCCGGCGTCCCTCACAACAGCCTGATAGCTCATTTTATCTGGTGATTGAGCAGCTACATTTGCTGATAAGGCTGCTCCAATTAGTAAAGTGTATAATTTTTTCACGGTTTTAATTTTTTATAATTTGAAATGTTTTGACAACTTGATTATCTCTTGATACTTTTAAGAAATATGTCGACCTGGGGAGTGCCTCCATATTGATGGTGGTCGAATTCTGACTAATTCTATCGTTTGTTATTAGCTTAGATTGCAGGTCGAACAAATGGTAACTTAGGCCCACATTCTCTTCTACTTTTAATATCAGGTAATTCGTTGTAGGATTAGGATAGACACTTACTTCAAGATTAATAGATGATTCCTCTACCCCATTGGCCGTTGATATTTCATATGGCTGCTGAACTCCCTGAGCAACACTTCCATCTGTCCCGGAATTAGTTGTATAAACTACCTGTCCAACAGAATAGCTCACACTCCCTCCATTTCCGAATGCATCTCCTCCTCCTGCATCAACTGCTTCCTGAGCGCTCACACTTCCCATTCCGGCAACAAGAAATAGAATACTGGTTAATACTGTTTTATGATTATTTTTTTTATTCATAGGCTTTGTTGTTTTTGATGATATGTACTCGAATGATGTATTTGCAGTCAAAGAAAGTTTGACCGGAATCTTCCCACAATAAAATGTGCTGAAGTGCTAAAATTGATGGTGTGAAGTGCTGAATATTGGGAAGTTCTACTCAGGAACTCTTCCTTTTTTTGGTATTTTTGAGATATCGTTTGACCGAGTTATGAGGGGATTTAAAAAGATGGTTTTACTGCTTCTTCTGAGCGTAAACACAGTATCGTTTGCCAATATCGATTCACTGCAAAAAGTGGCCAATACCACTAAAAATGACAGCATCTATGTCTATACCAACTTAAGAATTGCCAAGCAGTATGCCTTGAGTCGGCGGGATACCTGTCTGTTTTTTCTGGAGCGATCTTTAAAGCGTGCAAAAGACATTAAAAACAACAGGGCAATTACCAAAATTCATGTGGCCTATGCCGAATATTTTGATTTGGTAGAAAGAAAGCCAGGAAAGGCGAGTGAACATATTCTTGAGGGCCGTCAGTTCCTGGCTAAAATGAATGATGAGCGTGCTTTACGAAGACATGATGGCATTCTCAATTTCTATCAGGGAAAAAATCGCCTCAATAAAGGGGAATTTCCTGAGGCCCAAAAGCACTTTCTCACAGCAAAGAAGATTTATCGCGAAACGGATGATATTCGCGGCTTACTGAATACATACAATCAGTTGGTTATCCTTCATGGTCAACAGGAACAGCTGGAAACAGCCGAAAACATTCTAAATGAAGCCATTGAAGTTGCAAGAACCAACGAATCGTACTATATGCTCATGACCTTTTTATCAAATAAAGGAGGCTTGCTACACTACACGGAGAAATTTGAAGAAAGTTCCCAGGCATATCTTGAAGCGGAAGAACTGATCTTTGCAGAATTAGATTCAAATGATTTCTATTCTCTTGGTTTGATTCATGCTAACATTGCCAAAAACTACAATGCTCTGAATGATACCAGCTCAACCATTCTTCACAATCAAAAAGCTCTTAACTATAGGAAACGGACAAATGACAAACTTTCTATGGCGAGTATTTCAGGAGCGCTCTGCTCAGACTGCGCTCACCTGAAGAAATATGATCTGGCCCTAAGCTATTGTGAGGAAATGCAGGCTATACTTGATTCTGTTGAATCTCTGGATTTAAAAACAAGAATGACAATTCACTGGATTGATTATTACAAAGCCATTGGCAACTATGAAGCGGCATTCAACAAACAAGTTGAAAGATCTAAATTGAGGGAACAACTCATTAATGAGAAAAACATCAAACTTCAAACGGAACAAGAAAAGGATTTTGAGTTTAAAAAAGAACGCCTGGCAGCTGAGAAAAAACAACTTGAATCCAAACAAAAATTAGCCCTGAAAAACGAGAAAATAGCTGCCACCGAAAAACAAAAGAGAAACCTTTTCATCGGAATATTCACACTCATTATACTCGCCTTTGGTTTACTCTTTCTACTGAGAAAAAACAGGAAAAACCAAAAGGTAATTGCGCATAAAAACGAGCTTCTGGAGGCTTCTGTGAATGAAAAAGAGATGTTGTTAAAGGAGATTCATCACCGTGTAAAGAACAATTTACAACTGGTTTCCAGTTTACTGCATCTTCAATCCAAAAAGACTGATAATGAAATCGTTCACGTTGCTTTTGAAGAAGGTAAAAGCCGCATTCAATCTATGTCACTCATTCACCAAAAGCTCTATGAAAATGATGACTTGGGGAAGATTGATTTCAACAATTATATCAATGAGTTAATTGGATATTTCTCCACTTTACACAAACACCATGACAGGGTGAAAACCAACATTAATGTTGAGAATATTGAATTGGATATTGACACTGCCATCCCTTTAGGCTTGATAGTTAACGAACTTATTACCAACGCCTTTAAATACGCATATGGCAAAACGGAAAATCCTGAGTTAAATATTAAAATTACACACGAGGGGAAAGGTGATTATACCCTATCTGTTTCAGATAACGGTCCTGGTCTGCCAGACGAATTTGACTGGAAAAAGACTAAAACACTCGGTCTTCGATTAGTGAAAAATTTATCCAAACAATTATTGGGATCGATTAACTACACGAATAAAACCTTTGTGATTACCTTTAAGGATCGGGATGCACGTTTATTGTTTGATTAATGAGTAAGATAAAAATAGCAGTTGTAGAGGATGAAATGATCATAGCCAATGAGATTTGTGATATTCTCGAAGAGTTAGGTTATGATGTGATAGAGCCATGCGTCACCTATGGGCAGGCTATCGAAATGCTGGAAGTTGAATCCCCCGACATTGTTCTTTTGGACATTCAACTTGCCGGAAAGAAAGATGGTATTGACGTGGCATGGGTGATTAAAGAAAACTACTCTATTCCGTTTATTTTTCTTACATCTAATTCGGATAAGGCCACCCTCGACAGAGCTAAGGAATTGAATCCTTCTGCCTATCTGGTAAAGCCATTCAAACAAGAAGACCTATACACGTCCATAGAGTTAGCCATCAATAAATTTGAAACTGAAACACTGAATAACAGTCAAAAAAAATTGATCACTGATGCATTATTTGTGAAACACCTCAACCTTTATCATAAAATTCCACATCAGGACATTACCCACTTAAAAAGTGAACACAACTATATTGAGATTTATACTAAAGGAGGACAAAAATTTGTTCACCGCAGCACTATGGGAAATTTGATAAAAAAACTGCCTAAGAATCTTCTACATCAAGTCCAGCGTAGTTATATGGTTAATCCAAAATACATTTCTGCGATAAACAGCACATTTATTGTTGTTGGAGAAGACCGGATTCCAATTGGAAGAAAATACCGAAAAGATCTACTCGATAGCATCAATATTGCCTAAGGTCTAATCAAGCAATACTACTTTCTCTGATTTCCCGATGGTTTGGCCATTGGCTTCTATTGTAAAAAAATAGATTCCCGGCGACCAGCCTTCCAGATCTAAAGAAATGGTATTTTCTCCTGACATCAGCTCTTTTGATTCCAGACTTTCTACCAACTTTCCATTGGCATCAAAGGCCTTAATTTGAATCGTTTCCTGCATGTTTATATCCAACTCAATGTTCACTCTTCTTTTGGCTGGATTGGGAAAGAAATTTAATGACTTAATCAAACCTGTGTCATTAATGGAATTGGTGGTTAAATCAATTGGTTGTTGTTGTGTCACGCAATGAGTCATTCCTCCATATTCGTACAGATTCTGAACATTAATGCCTACCACAGTTCTGTTGGGATATAGTCCCTGAATGATGTTTAAAGCTACGGCATCATTGGGATCGTTATAAACCGGAACCAGTACTACCCCATTTCCAATGTAGTAGTTACAATAAGACCCTTTGTTTCCCAGATTGGTGCCATATGTGGTTTGCACATTATTCTGAGTAAGAGGCACAGTCACAATATTATAAGGGACATTGTTTGCATTAGTGGCAGTATAAATGGTGTTAATTTCATTTCCGGTCACCAACCAATAGTCCAGATCCAGACTATCCATGGTTACTATGGTGCTGTCATTGGCAAATTTTAAAAATCCGTCTATATGATGATCTGTAATGTCCTGCCCATAAATGCCATCGAGCCAAATGAATTTCGTAAACCCGAGATAAGTCGTCATATACTGCTCAATCTGCGTTTCTGTTAAACCGGGATTCCTACTCGAATGTGTGATACAACTTCTGGTCGCAATCATAGTCCCTTGTCCATCATGTTCTATAGCGCCCCCCTCCAGCACCATGGCACTTAAATCTACTCTAGGAATATTCAAGTCACTGCTGATACTTGCAGGAATGACATCACAATTGGAAAATGGGGTGTCTCCTCCCCAACCATTAAAGCCCCAATCTAAAATGGTGAGTTCGTTGTTTTGATTGTAAACGAATACCGGACCGTTATCTCTCACCCAAACATCATCCGTTGGGTGGATGTAAAAATCAATATTAGTTTGAGGTATACTCGCAGTATTCAGCAAAGCAATGATGTGATTCTTGTGCGTGTTATCCAGAGCAATGATATGGACCTTTTCTTCTGCCTCCAAGGCCTGAACCATGGTCACCCAACCTGCCTCTACGTCCCCCTGATAATAAGGTCCGTACAGATTATTATGAGGCCACTGTAGCCAGGTACCTTCATGTTCAAGATCTTCTCCCGGCATGCGGTAAGTTTGGGCATTGACCGTTGTCAATATAAATCCAAACACCAGAAATACTATTGTCTTAAAAATCATATCATTGGCTTATTATTATGGCAAAATACGCTTTATAAGTATTAACTCTCAAATTGTACCTTTCGTATCTTTAAGCATTTATTAATCAAACAAGATCATGTCCTTCAAACATATACAAGACTCGCAGATAAAACTGACCGAATTGATGCTCCCGTCTCATTCCAATTTTAGTGGAAAAATTCATGGTGGTTACATTCTGAACTTAATGGATCAGGTGGCATTTGCCTGTGCTTCCAAACACTCTGGTCATTACTGTGTTACCGCTTCTGTAAACAGAGTTAATTTTCTAAATCCCATTGAAGTTGGGGAACTCGTTACCCTAAAAGCTTCTGTTAATTTCACAGGGCGAACATCCATGGTTATTGGTGTTCGGGTCGAATCAGAAAACATAAAAACAGGAGAAATGAAGCATTGTAATTCATCATATTTTACCATGGTTGCAAAAGATGAAGATGGTTACAATGTACCGGTCCCAGGCTTGATTTTAGACACAATAGACAGTGCCAGACACTTTGCCAGAAGTATTCGTCATCAGGAACAAGCCAGAAAAAGAGACATGACTTTTAAACCTGAAAATTTCAAATTGGAAGACTATATTTCGGATCTGGAAAAACACAACAATGTACTTGATGAATCATTATTCTCTGTTGACAGCTAATTTTAAACCACTATGGCAAAGATTCTTTTACTACACGGCGCACTGGGCACCAAAGATCAACTTTCCGGGATAAAAGCGCGACTATCGGAACACTTTGAGGTGTACGACCTCAACTTTGAAGGACATGGAGATGCCGCATCCAACAAGGATTTTTCCATTGATCTGTTTACAGAAAATGTGATTGGTTTTCTGGAACAAAATAGCTTAAACGACATGATCATTTTTGGTTACAGCATGGGAGGTTATGTTGCTTTAAATCTTGCCTTAAAGAAGCCCGATTTAGTATCAAAAATTGTGACTTACGGAACCAAGTTTGATTGGACGGCTGATACAGCTGAACGAGAAGTAAAAATGCTCAACCCGGAAAAGATTGAAGAAAAAGTTCCGGCATTCGCAGAACGACTCAATGCTGTGCATATCTCAAATAACTGGAAAGATGTCATGAACAAAACTGCACAAATGATGCTGGATTTGGGCAATGGCAAAAAACTAACTCCTGAAGACCTGAGAAAAATTCAAACGGAAACTCTGGTTACAATAGGCTCAAAAGATCACATGGTAAGCGTTGAGGAATCTACAATGACAGCGAATTCCCTGGCGAAAGGAGAATTGATGATTTTCGAAAACGAACAACATCTGATTGAAAAGGTGAATGCAAAGGTATTGTGTGATAGCTTGGTGGAATTTGTTAATCCGTCCTCATGAATTACTCCAGGCTAATTGTCCTATGGGGAGTCATTGGACTCGTACTAGCCTCTTATCTTGGCAGCAGCTTGTCTTCTAATTCTCAAACCGACGATGGTCGACTAACCAAACAACAGGAAAATGAGTTTCCCAATTACCTAAAACCGGAGATGATGGGTTTGTGGAAGGCGGATTCTTTTAGAACGATAAGCTCTATTCCGGAAGAGAATCACTTAGTAATTTATCCTCAAGATTCAACTAACCAAATATTAAGCTTACCAAACACAAAATACGGTCATGAGATACTCATGTTCTATAATAAAGATTCTATAGGCATGTATTCTTTAGAATCAGAGATAAAAACAATACAATTGGATTCAGCTCATACAGCTCCCTGTTTCAGTGGAATCTTCAAAATATCAGTAGTAAATCAAGAAGTATTGATACGAACAGATTTTAGAGAAATTCGTTTCGAATTAAGCAATCCGATTTTGATCTTAAGAGAAAAATCTTTTGGATTTACCCTCATAGACTCAATTTACACCTATTATTCAAAGATTGACCCCGATTCATACTCTGCGGATGCGATCTCAAGTTTCCCTACCATTAAGGATTGTTATCTCTAACGCGACTTAATCCATCAAAATAGTAGTGAAGTAACCATTGTCCTGAAACTCTTGCTTTACTTTGGTGGCGTATTTTTTTGATAAGAATGGAGCCGTCACATAGCCTTCTCCACCTTCAACTTTTTGTCGGGTTAGACTCGAAAATGTCGTATTCAAATAATGGTCCTGCTCCACACGTTGAGGCACAATTACCACACGGTATTCCTGATAACCGGACCTTTGCGGACCATTTCTGTCGATCAAATAATCAAACTCATGAATGATGATTTCTTCCTGGGCACTCATTTCTCCATCGATCGTAATCAACTCCCGTACCGTATTTGCCAGGTACTTCAATTCTCCCGTCTCCGGATGTGTTTTCAAATAATCATCCAAATCTTCCCATAAAACAAAGAACGGACTGATACTTGCCTTTTTGTGTCTTGCTTTGATAGCCCCCCAGATAACCTTGGTATGCCATTTGGCTGCCAGTTTATCTATAAATTCTTTTTCCTTATCATCCAACTTACCGTCGATCATGGCAATGGCACCCAGGATATCTATGACCTTCTCCTGAGAATGAGGTTTAAAGATTACCTTGGCCAAATAGCCCATCTCCGACCGTTCTTTTCTAATTGAGCGAGAAATCAATTTGGTGAAACGCATTTTCCTGTTTCCTGACACCCAAATTCCAACCCCAATGAGCAACTGAACAATTCCGGCAAACAACCATAATATCCCGTCAATGACTCCCTGGTATTGTCCATCCAAAGCATAGTGAAGTGTAAAGATGGATAAAGGAATCAGCCCGATAATTCTACTCGAAACTGAGATACTTTCAGACACTTCCTTGATGTGCTTTCGAGACCATAATTTATTCAACATCAGGTAGATTTCTACCACCGAAAAGATCAGGGCTCCATAGGCCAACATATCGACAATATCATTTATGACCAGTGGTTGAAATTTCATTGAATGGCAAGTTACATTTTTAAATTGATTCGAATAATTAATCGATAAACGCACATAATAATCTCACATACCTTTTATAAAAGCTTAACAGTAAAATTGAATTAGCTAATTATTTAATCCTTGATAAAATCATGAAAAAAATCTTCCTAATTCTACTCATGAGCGTTCCTCTGCTCATCTTCATCCCCAAAAAGTGTTCCACAGATCAAATTGAAGAAACTGTTGAGAAAGTCACAGTCAATCCTGAGTTTGCAACTTACATCAGGGCCTATACTTCCGGTATTATTTCAAAACGGTCGAGCATCACAATTGAGTTAATAGAAGATTTTGAAAATTATGAGTCTATTCCTCTAAGCAACGATTTGTTTCACCTCACACCTTCCACTCCGGGAAAAGCTATGTGGGTAGATGAAAACACCATCGAATTTGTGCCACAGGGAGATCTTAGATCAGGACAGGATTATAAGCTGGACTTTGAATTGGGCAAATTGCTGGATGTAGAAGACGAATACCAAACCTTCTCATACAACTTCTCAACCAAGTTACAGTACCTCACTGTTCATACCAATAGCCTTAAGGCGACTAAGAAGACTCAACTGGAAAAACAAAATCTGTCTGGTGTGGTGTATACCAATGATGTTGTGGATGAAGACAATTTGGAGCGCACGATTACAGCCACTCAAAAAGGAAAAGAATTAGACATAGAATGGAAGCATTTATCAGATACAAAACATGAATACATAGTAAAAAACATAGAGAGGTCTGACGATCCGTCATCAGTTGATTTATCATGGAACGGTGCTCCGATTGAAACTGGTGAGACAGGAAACAAAACGGTGGAAGTTCCTGCACTGGGAGATTTTAAGATTCTTGATATTGAAGTGATTCAGGAACCGGAACAATTTGTGAAAATCGAATTTTCTGATCCACTTCAGGACCTTCAAAACCTTAACGGGATTATTAAAATTGAAGATATGAACAACCTGAACTACAACATAGAAGATCAGGAAATACATGTTTATCTGCCACATAGATTGTCGGGCACAAGAGCCATTACCATCAATCCTGGGATTAAAAACATCAACGGTTATAAGATGATCAATAGTGATGAGGTGGACCTGGTTTTTGAAGGCATCAAACCTGATCTTCGATTGGTTGAAAGTGGCGTAATCGTTCCAAGCAGCAAGGAAGGCATCATGTTTCCTTTTGAAACAGTTAACCTCAGAGCAGTAGATGTTTTCATCACCAAAATATATGAAAGCAATATTCTGCAATTCCTTCAGATTAACCACATCACGGAAAACAATGAGATGAAACGTGTGTCGAAGGAAGTGCTCAGACAGACCATTCGTATCGACAAACCTGGCACCAATCTTCACGAATGGAATCGCTACACTTTGGACTTAAGTAAGTTGATTGCGATCGACCCGGGGGCCATTTATCAGGTAGAAATTCGTTGCAAAAAGGAGTTCAGCACCTATGGTTGTGGTGAAGAACAGGCTGAGTTAACCACTTTCTCGAAAACCGAAGAAAAGTCTTGGAGCGAAAGTGAATGGGTGTCCTGGGATTACTGGTACGACAATGACTATTGGTACGGTGATGATTACAATTACCGCGAAAGTGACAATCCTTGCAACAGTGCTTATTACTACGACAGAGCCATCAAGAGCAACGTTCTGGCCTCTAATATTGGAATGATTGCCAAAGCAGGAAGTGACAAGAAACTGCACGTTTTTGTGAATGATCTCCGCACAACCAACCCTGTTTCCGGAGCTACTGTCGAATTCTACAGCTACCAACAACAATTATTAGGAAAAACCTACACAAACTCAAAAGGGATGGCTGCTCTCAAGTTGGAAGAGAAACCATTTGTGGTAATTGCTAAAAATGGCAACGAAAGAAGCTATATCAAACTCAGAGATGGAGAATCTCTATCTCTAAGTAAGTTTGACGTATCAGGAGCCACTATCCAGGAAGAAATCAAAGGCTATATGTACTCTGAAAGAGGCGTTTGGAGGCCTGGTGATTCAATTTATGTTGCCTTTATGATGGAAGACAAAAACAAAGTACTTCCAAAAGGTCACCCGGTTAGTTTCACCCTTCAGGATCCTAAGAACAATATCGTTTATAAAACCTCAACTTCAAAAAATGTCAACGGTTTATACGATTTCAGAACCGGAACCGATATGGAAGCACCAACCGGAAATTATCTGGCAACTGTTAAAGTCGGAAATCGTGAGTTCAACAAAACTCTTAAGGTTGAAACTGTGAAGCCAAACCGACTAAAGGTTTATCTGGATTTCAATAATGAGCTTTTATCAAACGGAAACAGAGATGCGCTGGGCATGCTAAGCGTGAAATGGCTTCATGGAGCCATCGCCAAAAACCTGAAGTCGAGGGTAAACATGAGCTTAACCGCCGGATACACCCATTTCGAGAAATTTAACGACTACATTTTTGACGATCCTCTTAAAAGCTTCAATGCAGAAGATCATACAGTGTTTGACCATGAAGTTGATGAAGAGGGTAAAGCCGAATTCAAACTGGACATGCGCGTTAAAAATTCGGCACCGGGTATGTTAAGAGCTCACTTCATTACCAAAGTATTTGAAAAAGGCGGAGGCTTTTCTATCGACCGTCACACCATGCCTTACTCTCCTTACAAAAACTACGTTGGTTTGAAGGTACCGGAAGGTTCAATGGAATACGGAACTCTGGAAACCGATAAAGACATCATGATAGACATTGCCCATGTATCTGAAACCGGAGCACCGGTTAACTCTTCTGAAGTTGAAGTAAAGGTATACAAGCTCGAGTGGAGATGGTGGTGGGATAGCTACGACAATGATTTGGCCAGCTATATTTCAAAATATACTACTACCCCAATTGAAAACAAGATGGTGTCCATCAACAAGGGTAAAGGTCAGTTCAAATTACGAGTTAACAGACCGGAATGGGGCCGTTTCTTCGTTCAGGTGATTGATAAGAAATCCGGACATTCTACTGGAAAAGTAGTTTATATCGATTGGCCATACTGGGCAAGATCGGAAAGAACCACCATTGAAAACGCAACCATGCTGAGCTTTAATACAGACAAGGAAGTATACCAGGTTGGTGAAAAAGTAAAGGTTTCTTTCCCTTCCAGCTCAAATGGAAGAGCCATTATCACGCTCGAATCAGGCACCAAGGTGGTTAAGAAGTACGAAACGGCTACTCAAAAAGGAGAAACACGTTTCGAATTCACCACAGATGCCTCAATGGCTCCCAATGTGTATGTTCATGTGACGCTTCTTCAACCACACAACATCACGGAAAATGATTTGCCTATTAGAATGTATGGTGTGGCTCCAATCATTGTTGAGAATCCCGGGTCTCATTTAAAACCGGTGATCTCCTGCTCTGATGAGTTTAAACCTGAAAGCACAGCCAGTATCAAAGTTCGGGAAGAGAATGGTAAGTCTATGACTTATACGCTGGCCGTGGTAGATGATGGTCTACTCGATCTAACCAGTTTTAAAACACCTCAACCATGGGATCATTTCTATGCACGAGAGGCACTTGGTGTGAGATCATGGGATATGTATGATGATGTGATGGGAGCTTTTGCTTTCGAAATGAATCGCGTACTTGCAGTTGGTGGAGATGGTTCCGGAAGATTGAAGAAACCAAACAAAGCCAACAGGTTCAAACCTATGGTAAGGTACATTGGTCCATTTCATTTGCCAGCCGGATCAAGCAAAACACACAAGATTGACATACCGAATTATGTTGGTTCTGTTCGTGTGATGGTGGTTGCAGGCGAAAAAGGGAATTACGGAAACGCTGAGAAAACTGTTCCGGTAAAAAGTCCTTTAATGGTACTGGGAACCCTTCCAAGAGTCCTGAGTCCAACTGAAGCAGTTTACCTTCCTGTGAATGTTTTTGCCATGGAGGATGAGGTTAAAAATGTTGACGTGACCATCAAAGTGAACGACAAACTCCAGATAATGGGACAAGCCACCAAGCAGGTTCGATTCAATAAAACTGGAGATGAAGTGGTGAATTTTGCGCTTGAGGTGGCCAAAGAAATAGGTATCGCCAAAGTGGAAATCACAGCCAGAAGTGGCAAACATGTCGCTCATCATGCCATAGAACTGGATGTTCGCTCTCCAAATCCTGTTGTTGCTGACGTTCATGAAACTGTGATAGAAGCCGGAAAAAACTGGGATGTTAACATTGCTCACAATGGTATAAAAGGCACCAATAAGGCATATATTGAGTTGTCCGCCATACCGTCTATTAATCTACAGCAACGTCTCCGCTATCTCATTCAGTACCCACATGGGTGTGTAGAGCAGACTACTTCTTCTGTCTTCCCTCAGTTGGCACTTCATAAAATCACAAAACTGGATGCTGATTTTAAATCCAGAATTGATGAGAACATTGCAGCTGCCATCACCAGATTGAAACTTTTCCAAACCAGCGATGGTGGATTTGGCTACTGGCCAGGTGATGTGCATAGCAATCCTTGGGGGACCACCTACGCCGGTCACTTCTTAATTGAAGCTTCCTTGCATGGACATAAAGTTCCTAAAAACATGAAAAAGGCCTGGATCAAATACCAAAAGGATCAAGCCAGAGATTATGTTCCGAAAAGAAGCAATAGAGGTAGTTATCAGAACAACAACCTGGATCAGGCTTACAGATTGTACACACTTGCTTTAGCGCAGTCTCCTGAGTTGGGTGCGATGAACAGGTTAAGAGAAACTCCTGATTTGGACGATAGATCAAAATGGCGTCTGGCTGCAGCTTATTCATTGATTGGTCAGCCAGAAGCAGCTGAGCTTCTGATCAGAAATGCCAGTTCAACGGTAAGTCCATATGTTGAATTGTCAAACACCTTTGGTTCGAACATACGTGATGAGGCCATGATTTTGGAAACCATGGTTCTCATGGATAAGAAAACGGATGCAGCTGTATTGACTAAGAAAATTGCCAAGCAACTTAACCAGGATCAGTGGATGAGTACGCAGGCAACCGCATACTGTCTGTTGGCTGTAAGCAAATTTGCAGGCAGCGAAGGCACGGATAAAACCATGCGTTTCAATTACAGTCTGAATGGGAAACTTTTAGAAACGAAAGCGACACAAGAGATCATTTTCTCTCAGGAATTGCTCAAAAAAGGCAAGCTGAGTATCGAGAACTCTGGCAAAGGTGTATTGTACGCCAAGGTAGTTGTGGAAAGTGTTCCGGTGATTGGTGACCAAACAGCCAGTTCCAATCATGTTGAATTGAGTATCAAATACACTTCAATGAAAGGGGAAGAAATTGACCCAAGAAGAATTGAACAGGGAACTGATTTCATGGCAGAAGTGACCATTAAAAATAATGGTACCAGAGGCAATATTCCGGAAATGACCCTGAATCAACTTTTCCCTTCCGGTTGGGAGATTCATAACTCGCGAATGGATGGTCATCTGAGTTCTGAGAATACGAGCACGTTCGATTATCAGGACATTCGTGACGACAGAGTGTACACCTACTTTGATTTGGCTTCTTCACATTCTCATACATACAAAGTAAGGTTAAACGCAACTTATTTAGGACGCTTTTACCTTCCAACCATTGAGACTGAAGCCATGTATGACAATACCATCAATGCACGAATTCCAGGTTTCTGGACAGAAGTTGTTAAATCCAATAAACTGTTGAGCAGCCAACCATAGCATGCGGCTTTTTCGTAAAATATCTTTTCCTTTCCGCAGGCTATGGTCATGGATAAAGAAGGTCCGCTACTACCTTTTAGCGGCCTTTCTTATCCTATTGGGAGTTTGGTGGTTTTGCTTACCGGATGAATTATTCGATGATCCAACGAGTACGGTTCTCATGGACAGAGATGGGAATATCCTAGGTGCTCGAATCGCAAGTGACGGGCAATGGCGTTTTCCTGCACGGGAAAAAGTGCCCTACAAATTTGAACAAGCCATTATTCAGTTTGAAGACAGGGATTTTTACGACCATATGGGCTTCAGTTTTAAAGCTTTTGGACGTGCATTAAAGCAAAACATTCAGGCTGGTGAAGTAGTAAGTGGTGGCAGCACCATCAGCATGCAAACTATTCGAATTTCAAGAAAAGGAAAATCGAGAAATGTCTTTGAAAAGATGGTTGAAGTGTTTCAATCAACAAGAATGGAAATCTCTTATTCAAAGGATGAAATTTTAGCCATGTACGCATCTAATGCTCCAATGGGAGGGAATGTGGTTGGATTAGATGCGGCTGCATGGCGCTATTTTGGAACAACTCCTGAAAAGTTAAGTTGGGCGGAAATTTGTGTGCTGGCCATTCTGCCAAATTCACCCGGACTAATCCACCCAGGCAGAAACCGTGATGCGCTTCTTAAAAAGAGAAATCGATTGTTAAAGCGTTTGTATGATGTCAAAATTCTGGACAAGTTCGATTATGAACTAGCCATCGCAGAACCAATTCCAAATAAACCACCGGACCTTCCTAACATAGCACCGCATTTGATGGACCGCATTATCAAACAGGGTAAAGAAGGACAAATCGTAAGAGCCAGTGTAGATATGGGGCTTCAAAACAAGGTGAACACTGTGGTAGAAAATCACCACAAACGCTTGTCAAAAAATGAAATTCACAATGCAGCAGTTTTAATCGTTAACAACAAAACAGGAGAGATTCTTTCTTATGTTGGAAATACCATGGGTGACGATCCTGAAAACGGAAATGCTGTGGATGTCATTCCAGCTCCAAGAAGCACAGGCAGTATTCTCAAACCTTTTCTTTTTGCAGGAATGATTCATCATGGAGAGATTACACCTATGCAACTGGTTGAAGATGTCCCAATCATCTTGTCTGGCTATTCTCCTAAAAATTACAACGGCAAATACGACGGTGCAGTTCCCGCCAACAGGGCTCTCGCCAAATCCTTAAATGTGCCTATTGTGAAACTGCTCAAGCAATATGGTGTTCAAAAATTTCATCACCAATTAAAGCGAATGGGGATGACCACCTTGCATCAACCATCTTCTCATTATGGTTTGTCTCTTGTGTTGGGAGGAGCAGAAGCCAGTTTATGGGATCTGTGTTTGATGTACTCTAACATGGCTCGAAAACTAAATGATCAATCAGGTTTATCTCAGCTAAAACTAAACTCGGATGAATCCGTTCCTGAAGAAGGGAAATTCACTCCGGGCAAGGGGGCTATCTGGTCGACATTTGAAGCTATGAACGGACTTGCCAGACCAGAATCAGAAGGCCTCTGGGAACAATTTAGTTCCTCACAAAAAATTGCCTGGAAAACAGGGACAAGTTTTGGTTTTAGAGACGCATGGGCAATTGGTGTCACTGCCGACTACACGGTTGGCGTTTGGGTGGGCAATGCCGATGGCGAAGGCAGACCGGGTTTAATAGGGATAGAAGCAGCTGCTCCCGTTTTATTTGACGTTTTTGAGTTACTCCCGAATTCCAAATGGTTCAAAAAGCCTGTGGAAGACATGACTCCAATAGCCATTTGCCAGAAAAGTGGTTACAGAGCATCTATGTTCTCAGAAGAGGTGGATACGCTTCTACTTCCAAAATCTTGCTTGCAAACAACAGCCTGTCCTTACTGCAAAAAGGTTCACTTAGACCCGACAGGGTCTTACCAGGTTAACAGCAGTTGCCTGTCAAGTTTCGACCTGGTGACTGAAAATCGTTTCGTTCTCCCACCAATCATGGAGAAGTATTACAAACTTAAAAATCCAAGTTACGATCCGCTTCCTCCATATAAAGACCTTTGTTCCAATTCATCTGATGAAGCCATCGCCGTAATCTACCCTAAAGAAAACAGTCGGATTTATCTTCCCAAAAACCTGGATGGACAACAAAGCAAAACCGTTTTTGAAGTATCTCACAGACAAGACACCTTAAAGGTTTACTGGCATCTGAACGACCAGTTTTTAGGCACCACCGAAGGCAATCACGAACTATCAGTCATTCCTGAAGAAGGCAAACACACCTTAACACTTGTAGATGAACTGGGACAAAGTTATGTACGTCACTTTGAGGTTTATAGCAAAGAATAGGATTTCAAGAAAGAATACCGTAAACACTTGCATTTCCCATGGAAAAATCCGTACTTTTACCTTATTAGGCATTAAAAATTAAAACCAATTATATGAAACACATCTACACAACACTTTTTGCTTTAGCACTTGCTGGTGCTGCAAACTCACAGACTCAGCGTTTGACTCTGGTTGAAGGTTTTACCAGTAACACCTGTGGTCCTTGTGCAAGTTTTAACAGTTCTTATACTCCAATATTGGAAGCCAATACTCCGAACGAAGGTAACACTGCCGGTGTCGCTGTATTGAAATATCAAATGGATTGGCCAAGTCCGGGTAACGACCCAAGTAACAACAATGATGCTGATTCAAGAAGAAGTTTTTACGGTGTAACGGGAATCCCTGATTGGAAAATTGACGGAGAAGCTTTAGCTGCCGGATCTCAAGCTGAAATTGATGCTGCAAATGCTGTAGATTCTTATTTAGAAATTGATGCGGCATACACATTAACAGGTACTACAATTGATGTTGAGGTTGAATTTACGCCATTGGCTGATTTAGGACCTGGTCACTATTACTTTGTTGCATTGGCTAATAAGTCATACAACTTCTCTGGTGGAACCAATGGTGAAACCTCATTTAAGCACGTTTTCAGAAAAATGTTGCCGTCTGCCGCTGGTGGTTGGTTAGCTGCTTTGGATTCTGGTGTAACAGTGACAAAAAGTGATTCTTACACATTTACAGTAGGTACGCCGGTACAGGACGATTACACTTTCTGGAATGCAGATTTTGAAGTGGTGGTATTCGTTCAAAAGAAAACTGGAGGATCTAGTGATGTTTTAAACTCAACCATTGCAACTGAAGGTGCTTTGGGTATTAAAGATGGTGATTCTGATGATTTTGGAATCTTACTTTACCCTAACCCAACAAACGATCAGGCTAACATAGTATTTGATGGGAATGGTAGCGATGACGTCATCGTAACTGTATATGACAACGTTGGAAAATTAGTGATGACTCAGAATCATGGTTCTCTTAGCGGAAGACAAACCATCAACATGAACACTTCTGATATGGAAGCTGGTATGTACCATGTGAACATTCAGATGGGTAACCGTAAAGCCAATTCTACTTTGGTGGTAAACAAATAAGATTATCCTTATAAAATTCGAGCCCCTTCATTTTGGAGGGGCTTTTTTTGTCACTACAAATGTCTGTCACACTACTCTCGTCTCCATTACAAGGCTTTACGGATTACAGATTCAGAAACGCTTTCCACAAATATTTTGGCGGAATCGATACTTTCTACGCGCCCTATATCAGGCTAAATGGCAAACTCAAAATCAAACCGCATTACGAAAGAGACATTGCCCTTAAAAACAACACAAGCCTGACCGTCATTCCACAAATCATGACCAATGATGCAGATGAATTCCTGTTTGTGACTAAGTACATTCAATCTCTGGGATATACGGAGTTAAACTGGAATCTGGGCTGTCCCTACCCTATGGTCGTAAACAAGTGCATGGGGTCCGGACTTATCAATGATCCTCAAAGAATTGACCATATTCTAAAGCGAGTGCATGAAGAAACCAATGTGACTGTCTCTATGAAAATGCGCATGGGCTACGAACACAGTGGTGAAATCCTGAACACCTTCCCTATTCTGGACAAGTATCCATTGAAAAATGTGGCCATTCATGCCCGAATTGGAAAGCAATTGTACAAAGGAGGTGTCGACTTAGACTCTTTCGCAAAATGCATGGAAAGTACCTCACATAAACTCTATTACAATGGAGATATCACCACGGTTAATGGCTTTCGTTTGATGCAGGAACGTTTTCCTCAGATCGATCATTGGATGATTGGACGTGGATTAATTGCGGATCCGTTTCTCCCAAATATGATTAAGTCAGATACCACAGATTATCCGGAAGACAAGTTGCTCATATTTGGAAAATTTCATGATACCTTGTTTGCAGAGTTTGAACAACACTTGACCGGAGAAAAACACGTGGTCATGAAAATGCAATCCTACTGGGAATACTTCTCTACTTTGTTTCCAAACAATAATAGAGAACTTAAACGCATCAAGAAGGCTAAGAATTTTGAAGTCTATGATGAGGCCGTTCGGGACTTGTTATCCCAAGCCTAAGATTTCACATAAGGCAGTTCTTTCAAGCTGTTGGCTTTCATATAAACATGCGTTCTCTCAGCATCAAAAATGAGGTTAAATCGCTTCAACAAATTACCTCCCATTACGCTCATTTGCTGTCTGGCAATACTGCCTTCGAAAAAACCAACCGGAATGTCTGTGAACTCCTCATCTCCGACAATAAATTTGGGCAACTTACCTTGTTTCGTCTTCAGAATATTCCCATAGGAATCTTTCAATTCTTCTTCTTTTATGATCTCCACGTGCTCCCCTATTCGACTGTCTTTCGCAAATTGATCATCATACAAAATGGCCCCACCATAGCCTGAGTGAATTAGAAACCTGTTCTGATAATCTTTGTCCTCAATAGTGCTAATGCCTTCTATGAACATGAATCCATTTTCAGAAATCAAAGGAATCTTTTCATAGTCCTCTGCTTTGATTGGCAGCTTTTCATGAAGAATTAAAATACGCTCATCAAAATCAATTTCTATGATTTTGTCTCCAAACAAATCAGGGCCAAATTTCCCATCCGTTCCAGGACCAGATCTTTCATCTTCCCAAATGGAAATGCTATCCGTCTTGTAATTGCCAATCTGAACCAGATTACTTGCACTATACCTTGCATGACTCTCTCCTCCCCAACTTTGAACAGTCGTTTCACTGTCCCATTTTATGCCATTCAGGTTTTGTGTGGCATCTTTGATTAGTGCGACATCCCCTGCAGCAGTATGAAACATTAGATTGAGGGTATCCGCTTCATTAAACACGGCTTCAATAGATATGTTATTATGATCCGTCAGATGAAATTTAATCGTATCCGTTTGTGCAATAGCCGTCTGACTCAAACAAACCGTTATTACTATGCTTAGTTCTTTAAACATTTGGTGTTTTTAGTGATTCAATTGTATGATGAAGCCCATTACTCCAATAATCATGCACAATGGTGAAAAGAAGGTTGAATCGGCTTTTGCGAATGTTGTATTCTTAATTTTCTTGAAAAATCCAACATAGTTAAAATCTCCAATGGCTCTTATGGTAAAAATACCAGGAATAAACCAAGCTCCCAATTCGTTCACCCAGTCTGGTAAGTGCATATCGACCAAGCCTGACTGCATGAGATAAAATATACCGAAAAAGGTCAGGCCCAACCCAACAACAATCGTGACCAATTTCCCGGGCTGTAAAGCTTTTTCTCCCGCCTCTTTGGTTGGAAGTGCTTGTTCTAATCCCCATTTTCCGCCTAAAACCCAATAAAAATGAATGCCTCCAAGTGAAGCGAAAATAAGCAGGAGTAGTACGGACAGAATTTCAACCATTGTACAGACGAATTTACTGACTTGTAAGAACTACAACTATTGAAAACGGAGATTTATTTTTCCATCTGTCTAAAAGTCAAATTAATTCTGGGATGAAAGACTTTTTTCGTTGTCGGAATACTATGTAACCAGTGCGATTGCGTCTCATTTTTCATTTCCAGTAAATCGCCGCTTTCCAGTTCAAATACTTGTTTGAACTTTGTCATTTTGTGCTTCAAAGCAAACTTTCTTCTGGCTCCAAAACTCAAAGATGCAATCGATCCATTAGCGCGCAAATCTTTTTCATCATCACTGTGCCAGGCCATGCCTTCACTGCCATTGTGATATAGGTTTAACAAGCATGAATTGTACGTTTGCCCCGTCTTGTTCTCAACTACTTGTTTTATTTCGAGCAACAATGGAGTCCACAACAGAGCACTTCTTTTAATTTTTGAATACGTGTATTCATAGGGTTCATCTGCGTACCAGGCCACCTTCCGTTTAGTGATGATGTGTTTGCCAAAAATGATGGCTTCATCATGTTTCCATGCTATGTTGTCCATCAACTTTTCATAGTAGATCCTGTTTTGAACCGCTTCAAAAATGCTCCCCCAATAGTGAACCGTCCCGTCGTAAGGCAGGTAGTTTTTTGTAGAATCTATTTTCGTATTAAACAGGTCCATTGGCCTACTTCCTTAAGTAACAATCCAAAGTATGGTCATTCACCATTCCTACTGACTGTAAATAGGAATACATAATTACTGGTCCGACAAAACTCATCCCTCTTTTCTTGAGTTCTTTGGAAATTGATTCAGCTAAAGGCGTGGTAACAGGGATTTCTGCTGCTGTTTTGTATTGATTGATGATAGGATCATGTGCTACCTTTCCCCAAATATATTTGCGAAATGAGCCATATTCTTTCTGTATTTCAATGAAGGCTCGGGCATTCTTAATGGCTGATCTAATTTTTAGTTTGTTGCGAATAATGCCTTTGTCGTTGAGCAGTCTTTCCACATCTAATTCTCCATATTGGGCGACCTTTTCAACATCAAAATTATCAAAAGCGGTCCGATAGTTCTCTCGCCGTTTCAGAATTGTAATCCATGATAATCCAGCCTGAGCGCCTTCCAAAATGAGCATTTCAAACAAGGTTTGATCGTCATATTTTGGAACACCCCATTCGTTATCGTGATATTCCTGATAAATCGGATCATTGCTGCACCAGGCACACCGTTTTAAAGTTGTTTGATCTTCCATTTCCTATTGTTGTTCCACTTTAGCTGCTTCCCATCCAATGATAGCTTTTTTTCTGACAGGATTCCAGCGATAACCTCCCATTTTTCCGGAAGATTGAATAACTCTGTGGCAAGGAATCAAAAACGCAATGGGATTGTTCCCAATAGCAGTTCCAACCGCCCTGGAAGCTCCCGGCTTATTTATTTTCGCAGAAATTTCTCCGTAAGTACTCAATTTTCCTTCCGGAATACTCAACAAAGCTTCCCAAACCTTCAACTGAAAATCGGAGGCTTTGAGATGCAGTTTAATTTGCTTCAGGTTGTTCCAATCATTCTGAAAGATGAACAAAGCATCTTGCTGTAATTTATCCACTTTTTGTGCGTGTTTGGCATTTGGAAATTGTTGTTTCAGTTGTGCCAGACCTTTGTCTTTGTCCTCAATAAAAACGAGAAAGCAAATGCCTTTTTGTGTGGATGCGATGAGAATATCTCCAAAAGGGCTCTCCGCAAAGCTATGGTTGATTTCAAGTTTCTCACCTCCATTTTTGTATTCGCCAGGCGTCATGCCTTCAATATTCACAAACAGATCGTGTAAACGACTGGTACCCGACAAGCCACTGTCCAAAGCTGTATTGAATAAATTTTCTTCGTTTTCCAGCAAACTCTTGGCATAATTAAGACTTAAAAACTGCAGATATTTCTTGGGAGTCACGCCCGCCCATTCCTTAAACAAACGTTGAAAATGAAAGGGGCTTAGATGAATGTGTTCGGCAATATCATTTAAAGAAGGTTGCTCCTTAAAATGTGCATCAATATAGCGAATGGCCTTCTCTATTTTCTGGTAATTGGTTTCCATGATTGTTTGTTTGCACCAAAATTAGAAATGGAAATTGTGGAGGGAAACCCGTTTCTTGCTTTTTATCAATGCCCTTTATGAATAGATGTAACCAACTTTCAAGTTTCGTTAGGTGCTTGTGAACCATATTTAGTCAAGTTCCACCTATAGTAGTCTTGAACGATATTTTGATCAAACCATTTGCCAATAATGGATAGGTTAAAATCCTTCAACATTCCATGCTCATTGAGATCACTTTCTGTCATTTTCATAATAAAACCATATATACTTTGTAAATGACTTTTGGCAATTTCCAGTTTCCTACTTTTAGGGTAATAATTCTCTAGGTATGGAATAATTTGCTCAATAGATATTTTTCTCCATTCCTTTCTGATCAAATTAATTGGTTCATCCAATATATCTAATGCTATTCCATTTAATAATGCCAAGCAACCTTCTTCAATCAACTTACTATACCCTTCAGACTCTGCCCATTTATCATCTGAACCAATCGAAATATACTTCCAATAATCTAAGTTAAACTCCTTCTCAGGCATTAATACAGATACACTCTCGCCTATATTCTCATCAAAATAAAGAAGGATATCTTTCCTCACTTTATGAATTTCGTCATAAGTCAACCATCTGACATCTCCAGTTAGTTCTATTACGTAAAAGCCAGTTTCTATCATTTCTCACTATTCACAGTTGTAGAAAATTCGATCCGAATTAAAAAATGACCTAGTAGAATTCTCCTCAAAACGAATTATTCAACAATTTACATTTTTAGATTTAACATGTGACTTTTAAAAAGAACTAAAACAATAAAGGAGAGTCACCTATTGATTATGGACACCTATTTTCCACAACCGTATCCAAGATCATCTGGAAACTTAAGACAATGAGAATTAAGCGACAATGGAACATAAGTTGGTGTATAGTCTTTGTTTTTAACTCTCATTAACCTTGGAAACTTTGAAAGCACTTCTTTAGATCTTGACACCAAGTATTGAACATATTTATTACTTGAATCAGATTCATATGTAGGAAAGATATCTTTGATCGTTCCATTCTTTTTAAAGTGAATTGTGATTGAATAAACCTCTTTATCTGGCATATCCATTAGAATATTTTTTTCAAGAGACTCAGATATTCTAACCTCAATAGCATGACTTAAATAATACTCTCCTGGAAAAGTGCGCCTTGGGTTATACTTTACATTCAATTTACTTTTGTAGTCAACAATGATTCCTTGGTTAACAGCATAATAATCCTCTTTTTCGTAGTGAGAGGCATATCCCATATGCACATATTTTATAAGTCGGCCTTTAGGGGATAGCAATGTGGTTGTAACCCAATTAGCAAACACTTTTTTTGATCCAAACTCAGACTCAATATCCAATGATATTGGGTTATCCGAACAGCCATTGGTAACAACATTAACAAGAAATAAGCTATCGTTTTTTATCTCCCAAGTAGCTATATAACCTCTCCAAAGCGCTGTGCAGAGTCCATATAGTTCTTGTCCATTAATTGATCGCTCACCCTTAGTTTTAAAATATGGCTCCAAAGGATTCGAGAAAATAAAACTGGTATCTCCATCTATAATTAAGACATCTCCTATTTGAGCCGTAGCCTTTGCTCTAGATGTCAAAAAACTTATTCCAACAAAAAATAAAATAAATACTCTCATATTAGATAGGATGCGACAACATAACTAAATTCATATATTAACTACGTCATATTCTTTTGATAATAATCCAAAACGTATTCAGGTATTTCCATTTTCTGCGGCAATCCTTCGTCCGGAATGGGATAATCTGCTACTTGTTTAATAGGAACCAGGCCAGCCCAGACATCTAAATCATAATCTTCCGGTTCATCTTCAACACCAACATCTCTTATTTTAGCTGAGGCCGTTTCTATGGTCATTTCAACCACCAATGTTCGTTTTAACTCTTCTTCGTGCATTGGCCTGATGTCATCCCAACGTCCTTTCATCATATGCTCCATAAAACAAAACAAAGCGGCTTCTTTTTCTTCGGGGTTTTCAATCTTTTTTACAGAACCGAATAGTGTTGCAGAACGGTAATTTACTGAATGATGCAATCCGGATCTGGCCAAAACCAAAGCATCCAAATGCATAACCGTCATGCTCATCTTCCCGGATTCTAACAAGGACAGTAGCATCCGGTTTGCCTGCGAACTGTGCAAATAAATCTTATCATCTTTTCTGCCATATGCCATTGGAAGTGTGATTGCAGAATCCTGATAGACATAACTTACGTACCCTATAAAACCCGAGTCTAAAATGGCATTGATCTTTTCAATATCATAAGAGGCTCTTTTATGTCCACGTTTAACCCTGTTTAGTTTTGATTTAGAATATTCCTGCATGGTGAAATCTTTATTGATTAAGCATTTTCCTTTGCTATGTCTTTCTCGAAATGGAATCCCAGAACCTTGAATCCTTCGTTGAAATAAAATTTATGTGACCTTGAATTTTGAACATAGGTATTGAGACTCAAGGATTCATAATCATTGTCTATCGACCAGTCTTTAATTGCATTCATGAAATACTTCCCATATCCTTTGGACTGTATTTTTGAATCTATAATGACGTTGTCTAACTCCAACTGCTTTCCACAATAGATTCTAACGGTTGTCCAGCCACTGGAAATACCAATGAGCTCATCATTTAAAAACAGACCGAAACACCGGTAATCCGGAACTTCTATCATTTTGGCCTGAACAACTTCAAGACGATTGACGTCCATTTCAGGGTTGAGTTGTTTTAGCAAGTCGAGCATTCTGTCTTTATGTGCTTTGGGGTCGATTAGTTTAAATTGAATATTTTCCATTTCTATATATTGAGAATTATCGATTTGATGGATAAAAAAAATACTATTTCAGTATAAATTGGCTGTACTCTTCTATTAGTTCTTCATTTCTTTTCAGGTAAGACCATTTTCCGTGTCTGGTTGAAATCAGCAAACCACACTTTTCCATATTCGTTAAATATGTTGAAATAGTGGATTGAGATAAACCTGATTTTTCCTGAATATAAGTGACGCAAACACCATCATCAAAATGCTTTAACGTTTCGTGTGGTGGAAAATGATCTTCCGGATCTTTCAGCCATTCCATAATCTGGAGTCTGGTCTGATTGGCTAAACATTTACCTATTTCAGTTGCGGTCTTTAAATTCACTTCACAAATATATCTATAATTCTCGATATATGGAAGTATGTATTCCTATGCCTGTAGGTAAAGTGCGTTCATTCCTACTCCAATGTCATAAATGTGCGGAGTCCAATTAGTATTCGATTTAGTCTTTATTTCTTTACCTGTATTCAAATAACTGTATTGTTTATATGAATCAGAAGAAGCAGGGATCTGCCAGAGTATTTCTTTCGCTTTGACTATTTTTAAATAACTGGTGGAGTAAAAGATGGCTTCTGGTCTTTTAATTTTAAGAATACAGTTGTCGGAAAATTTAATTGTCAAAATGTTATTTTCAGAATTGAAGTTGATCGAATTCACTTCATGTCTTGTGTCCAACTCTCTACCTTCCCAATCTCCCCATATAGATACTGTAGTTCCATTATTAAATTTTGTCTTCTTTTCAAGAAACAGACTTGACAACTCATCAGGAGTTAATTTAAGTACACCGCTACCTGGTGTGGGTTCCAATTCATCTAAATCGTAAGTGGCATTATCCCCCGACATGGTAGCGATAACACCTCTTCTCCTCATGAAGTTAAAAAATGATCTACTTAAGAATAAACCCGGAACAAATACAAAAATTGCAGCAATAACATTGTAAGGTGCTTTAAGCTCAGAGTACAATCCCGCACTAAAAAATGCGAATACAAGAAAAGGAAGCAGAGCCTGAAAAAATGCTATTATGGTTCTTAGTACTTTCATTGAATTTTAGATAATTCTTGTGATCGAATTTAACCTGAAAAAACAACAAAACTAGAAGCATGAGGCATAACGAACATAGGCCGAACCACTTTTAGCTGGATTTGAGCAAGTTAGATGGTTTTGAGAAAAAGTTATTTGAAGATAAGGTTCAGCTAAGAAGTCGCAAGAACATCTTTACTAAGTTTATTTTCTACGGTTAGGAATAGATTTCAAATCAAGGTCATCATCACAAACAACAACCCCCTTATGTTTTTAACGCCTGCGCTGAGTTCTTCGCCAAAGGCCACTACCACTGGTGAAAGTCTTAGGTATTGTTAGTCACAGTATGCGTTTCCAGCATAAAGTTTTCAATGTTGTGAACTGGCTCGCCTAGCTCTTTCCAGGTTTGTTCTG
This sequence comes from Parvicellaceae bacterium, assembly GCA_965230535.1. Lineage (GTDB taxonomy): Bacteria > Bacteroidota > Bacteroidia > Flavobacteriales_D > JAUILH01 > JAUILH01. The sequence goes on from OZ246010.1 coordinate 1,136,211, forward strand.
CTCTGAATTCTTCTTTAAAGTTGGAGAAAAAGGCCCCTAGTTGTGCAGCAAAACGCGCTTCTTTATTAAAGAGCCCGATTATCTTGAGTAACCAGATTGGAGACATTTGAACTTTTAGCTTTGGGGAATGGGTGGCAGCATATCGTGTGAGCGCATCTTCAAAAGAAATGGCCTCTTTACCTTGCATAATGTAGTCCTTGGTCAGTCCATGGTCTGATTTAATAACCCCATTAGCAACCATTCGTCCAAGGTCTTTACCTGCCAACCAATACATTGGATTATGAATGGGTTTAAAACCTTGAAGGCTGTCTCCTTTTCTCATGGCAAATTCAAGAGTATCCATAATCCAGGAGCAATGAAAGAAAGTACAAGGAATACCAGATTCTTTTAAAAGACGATATCCTTTTTGTCTTATTGTGTTAGGGAAGAAGTCTGCGCCTTGAGCGAATTCCGGAAATGCAGCCGTTACTGCTGAAACATGAAAGATTCGACCAATGTTCTTCTCTTTGGCAACGGTTATTACATTTTTGACTCCGTCAATTTCAGGCTGAAACGTGGCCTTTTCATCTTTAGTTGATAGGTTTAAAAAGATGGCGTCAACTCCATCAACTAATGTTCTCAAACGATCGAGATTGCTCAAATCGCCTTCAAGAATTTCGATCTCGGATGGAAAATCGGTTAGTCGATTGATTTTCTCTCTATTTCTGACCAGAGCCTTAATATGAATTCCTTCTTTTATCAATTCTCTGTAAGTAAAAGGTGCCAAATTACCAGTTACTCCAATAAATGCTATTTTCTTAATCATTGTGTAGAATTTTTCTTCAAAACTACTACCTTTACTATACATTATATAGTCAATTACTATTAAATAGTACTATACATTTGTATAGTGAAATAAAGACTCATATTATGAACTTCAATAATATTCTAAACTGTCCGGCAAGTACTGTTTTAGCCTTAAATGACTGCTTAACTGTAATGAACGGAAAGTGGAAGGCACCTATCATTGGGACCTTGTTATCTGGTCCGAAACGCTTTAAAGATTTGGAAAATGTGATTACGAAGATCTCACCAAGAATGCTTTCAAAGGAGCTTAAAGAGTTAGAATTGAACAATATTGTTCGAAGAAAAATTTATGATTCAAGGCCAGTTCGAATAGAATATGAGCTCACTGAATCGGGCTTCATGTTGAAACCAATTTTTGGAGCCATGGTAGAATGGGGGCTTCAACACAGAGCAGAGGTCTTTGGGCAACCCGAACAGGAAATTGAGCAAAGATCGTAAGTAACTGGTGTATGGAGACCGTTCCATAGCGGTTGTGGGGCATACTGGATTATCCTATGATCCATTCGTCTCCAAATTCCGCTGCAATGCAAATCTTGTAAAGCAAGATTTATTTTTGTTTGTTAATTCCCTCGCTGAAATAAATTTCGCTCGGTTCTTTACAAACAAAAAACCTTTGGCTAAGCCAAAGGTTTGCATTGAGACTATCCGTGAGGCATACTGGATTCGAACCAGTGACCCCTACCCTGTCAAGGTAGTGCTCTGAACCAACTGAGCTAATGCCTCATGACGCAAATATCAGCATTTTTTGTTTTTCATCCGTCTAAAATTAGCTTCAGGTTTAATCAAATTCTCTACCTTCACTTTCAGAGTTTGTATGACTTTGATACTGCGCATCATATTAAGCACCTTTGTTCTCTTCTTTGGACTTACAGGAACTTCCCAAAATTTGTCTTTGGTGAGTCCTTTGGTTTCTAGTGTACATGAGACTTCCGGTTTGATTATGGTCGACGGAAAATTAATTACACACAACGATTCAGGAGGGGATCCCTTTTTGTATGAAATAGATTCTCTCACGGGCAATGTAAGCAGAACAGTTGTGGTAGCCAATGCTTTCAATACAGATTGGGAAGACATCACAGCGGACAATGACTTTATTTACATTGGAGATTTCGGGAATAATTCAGGATCAAGAACGGACCTTAAGTTATTCAGAGTAGCCATTTCTGATTATTTGAGCACACCCAACGACACGGTTTATGCTGATACTACTTTTATCAGTTATGCAGATCAAACAGATTTTACGCCAAGCTCGTTTCAAACCAATTATGATGCAGAAGCTTTGATTGCTTATGGGGACAGTCTTTATCTGTTCTCAAAAAACTGGGGAAACGGAAAGTCTTACATCTATACCATCCCAAAAATTCCCGGCACTTATTCTCTTGTGAAAAAAGACAGCATTGATTCTCAAGGTCAGATTACAGGTGCTACTTACAATGCGTTTAACAACAGCATTATGCTCACAGGCTACTCAGGGCTGAATCCATTTGTTCTTCAAATCAGTCAGTTTACCGGAGACGGTTTTGCCAATGGACACATTGTCAAGCAAAGCATCACACCTCCCGGCGGATACAGCTATCAAATAGAAAGTATCATCTGCCACAAGTTAGATTATTACTACCTGACAGCTGAAGACAATTTTGCCGGAAACGCAGGTTTGTTCAGTCTGGAAGCTCGTTTTTTAAGTATTGATAAGTCAAAGGATGACATTCAATTGAGTTTGTTTCCCAATCCTTGTCATGGCCAGGTGAACATTCAGTTTAATACAAGCATTGAGGAGCAACTCCAGCTCGATATATTCACTCTTGATGGAAAGATGGTTCAGAGTCACAATATTCAAACTCAAGCAAACCAAAAAGCTGTTGAGTTAAATCTACAAGATCTGTCTGGAGGAAGTTATATGGTCCGTGTCCATTCTGAAAATCGGGAAGCCATGGTTCATCTTGTAGTTCGATAGTCTCGCACAAAAAGATGACATATTTATATACATTAGTATAAATTTACCAAACCATGAACCGAGAAGAAGCCAGGCGCAAGATCATAGAGCAAAAGAAAGAAATTCTCAGAAGGCAAAAAGCAGAACTTGAAAGAAAAGCGGAACTCTTTAAAAAATGGCCAGGAAAGGTTCTTAAGATCACTGCCATTTTATTGGTTGTTTTTAGCGTAACGCTTATTATTGATAGCTTTTTGAAGCCTACCTATAAGGAATATGAAATCCATGATGCTGAATATGAAATTTATGATGTGATTTCGAGAGACGGTTACGGCATACATGCCAAATACTTTCATGTATACCTTGATGAGGAAAAGGATTTTCAAGTGTTCATATACATGTACGAATATTACCTGGCTAAGTATAAAAATGTTGTTGAAATTGGTTCCACTCCCATCTTCAGAACGCCCAGAAGATTCAGAGTTGGTTTCGATGACATGGTTATTGACAAATCTCTGGAATTTGATGTTGGGCTGCGCAGAGGACTTCCCATATTCTTCATTATTCTTGGCTCGACCTTTCTTCTAATGAATTTTAAACACAACTCTCAAACTCTGGCCTTTGGTCATTTGAGTTTTGTCCTACTGCCCGTTTCGTTAATCATTGTACTCGTGCTCTCTTTAAGTTGTTTTTCTCCCAGCGGACAGTATACGATGGATATCAGCGAGCTCCATCCTAAAAATCGAGAACAAATCGATGAGGTTAAGGCGCTGAGTGGCATCAGAAATGAATAACAGCCTTCTAACGAATAAGGTAACGCTGTTTTAAGCGCTTAGCTTCCGTTTTATATGCCCTTCCTATCGGTATTTTTTCTCCTTTAACGAATAGGTGATCGGTATGAAAGGCTTCAATGAAATCAATATTGACCACGTGTGATTGATGGACTCTGTAAAAATTCTGATTTTTAATATTTAGCTGCTTAATCATATTCTTCATGGTATTCTTAGTCAGAATTCTTTTCTCACTAAGGTGCACTCTAACATAATCTTTTGCTCCCTCAACACGAATGATTTCATTAATAGGGAGCTTAACTTGAGTTCCATCATGACTATTCTTGATTAAAATTGTATGCTGCCTCTTCAACTTCCTTATGAATAGCAATAAAATATCTCTGACTATATCGCGATTGTAAACCAAAATTTTTATCCTGAAAAACAGGTATATCAATCCGAGCACGAGCATTCCAACCAGAATCCTGAACCAAATCGTTTGCCAAAATGGTGGATGTATCACAATTTCCAAGGTGGTTAAAGTGGAATTTGGAACTCTTTCGCCGTTTGTAGAATACGCCTCAAACTTATAGCGTCCCGGCTCAAGATTTAATAAAGAAACTACTCCATTCGATGAATATGACCAGTCTGATCCATTGATTCTGTATGCGAACTCAGGAGAATTACGGTAAGAAAAGCCAGATAACACTACTTTTAACCTTTTTACACCATGGTCCAAGTCAATTACTTTGTTCTTTGGGTTTATTTTTTTTCCATCATTTTCAATAAACTGAATGACTGTCTTCTTAACACTAGTTGGGAATTTAGTCTCGGGAAAACTGAAGTGAATGATTCCATGATCACTTGACAACCAGATGTTATCTCTGGAATCAAAAAAAATATCATTGATGCTACCTGATGGCAAACCGTCCCTGTCGCTCAAAGATTGTACAATAGCTTTTTCATTCTTAAAATTCAGTACAGAAACGCCTTCCTGTGTAGCTATCCATAGTTCGCTTTTTGTACGGCCTCCTGAGTTATTACAAAAGTCACTGATTAACCCTGATGACTTATCAGCATGATACGTGCATTGAGCATCTTTAAAAATGTATATCCCCTGTCCTAATGTGCAAACAATTATCATTTGCTCGTACTCCCGAATACTAGATATCCTTACGTTCGAAATAAGTTCTTTTACTGTACCATTTTCCTTTAAAAAGAGTCCGTAAGAGCATCCCAGCCAAATTCGGTTGAAGGACTCAACAAAAAATGAAGTTACATCTCCTTGAAAAATACGATTAGAAACATATTCGGGCCGAATAAGTCCTGTCATGGTTGAATCCTTAGTTGAAAAACTTTTAATGGTTTCAACATCTGTAAGATACAACCCAGATGTTCTCGAAAAATAGATACTATCGCCCTTTTTTTGCACCTCTCTTGTTGGGAGTTTGGAATAGTTTTCCTCCTCATTCCTGTTCCATAATACACCTTCATTGGAAAACGCTAAAAACTCCTCCCTATCACTCCAGACATAATGTACTTTGGATTTTAGACTGGTGCTTGTAATTCCTCTGTACACAACTGAATCAATCTTTTTAAGATCCGCATAACGCCCGTTTTCCATACCACAATACACGCCTTCATCGATTTCATCTTGAAAAAAATCCTCAAACCGAAATTCTGGATAATACACAGAAGTATAGGTATTGCGCAGAAACAAGCTTCCCCCATTCAGGGTCGAGATCCAAATAGACCCTTCATGGTCATATATCACATTGGAAATACTATAATTTTCGAACAAAGGTCTTGTTATTTGTTTCGCTCTATTATACCTGTATACACCTTTGTTAGTGCCCAGTAGAAAGTCTCCTTTATAGTTGTTCGTGATAAGCTGAATTTTCTTACCCCCCTCTAAAGTGATAGAGTCTGCTAGCTGATAATTATCAAGATTATAATGATACAATTTGGATTCAAAGCCTATCAGTAAATGTTTACCCACAACACATGCTCTTGAAAAGACTTTGGAGCGGTGCTTAAATACCCTCTTAAACTGCTCCCTCTCATTATCAAATACATGCACATAACTCCCGGCAATTGCGTACAAATCATCCTCATAACCAAACAAATAAGAGACTGACTCGGTGGATTCCGATTTCAGTTTATGCCTCTTAACGGTATTATCAGATCTTATTTCAATAACAGAAGACTCTCCTCCAAAAAAGACGTTTCCTTTATATTCTTTGAAAGCATAGTGAAAAGACTCCTGTTTTATATCAGCAAGAAATTTACTGTTGCCTGAGGAATAAATCTTCCCATCCTTGAAGTAAGATAAGGTTCCATTTCCACAGACAAACCATATCCTATTCCGACTATCCTCATGTATTTGGAATACCTCAATATCAGAAAGCCCTTCTTTTAAACTATATTTTTCCCATAGTATTCCATCAAATCTGGCTACACCAAAATCTGTTGCAAACCAAATGTACCCCTTACTGTCTTGTTTTATGCTATAAACTTTATTACTGGGAAGGCCATTGGTCATCGAATAGTTTTTATATACAGGATTCTGCCCTGAAACCTGATAAACTACCAGTGTAAAAAAAAGCAAGAATCGCCAGACCATATTCAAAAGTATAAAGATTCAATAAGACTTTATTTGTCTGCACATGTTGATTGTCTTGATTATCATGTCGATTGTCTATTAACCCCTATTTGAAAGGCTTTTGAGTAGATCTCACATTAGATTTGAATTATAAATATCTTTGTTTGCTATGGCAAATATTATGAACATAAAGGCACTAATTTTTGGTTTTAATCTGGTATTTTCTTTATCACTGTATGCACAGAATACAGGACCAAATTTTGTTTATTCCGATCTTGAAAATTTCTGGATTGCATACGACAGTATCCAGTCGGTTTCGGACACAACATTGCAAAAGAAATACTTTGAGCAATTGTATCTTGATAAGGCTTCTCCCGGACTGGAGAGTATCATCGAACTGCGCAGGTATTCAACTCAAGAATACTTAACGGCAATAAACAGTTATCCGGATTTCTGGCAATCGATTCGTACGAATACCAATAGAATTGAAGAATTCTTACCGGAGATTAGGAGTGACCTCAAAAAATTAAAATCATTCTATCCACAACTCACAGAGTCCACCATATACTTTACTATTGGTGCTTTTCGAACAAATGGAACAATAGATGGGAATCGAATTTTGATTGGCTGTGAATTAAGTTTAGGTGATAGTTCTACCATTATTCGTGAGTTTCCAAGCTGGCGACAAGCATTCTACCAGAATTATAAACCTCTAGACAACCTTGCCCTACTCATTACTCACGAATACATTCATACACAACAAAAGACACATCCCTCAGCCGACCTGCTATCGATATGTATTTACGAAGGAGTGGCTGAATTTATTTCGTGTATAGCAACAGGCAAACCATCAAATACTCCCGCAATTGAATTTGGAAAGAACAATACCGAAAAAGTTGTCGACAAATTTATTGAGGACATGTTTCTTGAAGCATACATCTATAACTGGCTTTGGGGAGAAAACAGAAATGAATTGAAAGTAAGAGATCTGGGATACTATATTGGCTACGAGATTTGCGAACGTTACTATGAAAAAAGCAGCAATAAAGAGCAAGCCCTTATAGATTTAATAAATCTGGATTTCAACAACACCTCTGAAGTTGAGCAAATTGCCAATGCTTCCGGACTTTTTCCAAAAAAAATCAGTCGCCTACTGAAAAAACATGAAAAGTCACGCCCTAAAGTAAAGAGCATTTCCCCTTTTAAAAATAAAAGCGATGAGACCAATTTTGGAACGATTGAACTTACCATAAAATTCTCTCGACCAATGAATCAAGACCTGTATAGTTTTGATTTCGGTCCACTCGGCGCATTGGCCGCTCCCAAAATTGAGCATTCCACAAAAAAATGGTCTGAGGATGGCAAGCGACTATCCTTTGAAGTGACTGTAGAACCCATCAAAAAGTACCAACTTGTGTTAGGAGCTGGTTTTATGAGTGAAGACAAGAAACCTCTTAAACCATATCTTCTTGAATTTACAACCAAGGCCGAATATGAAGTGGAATAAATCAAAGGTTAAGAGATTTAGTTTTCTGATAATTTGTTTAACAGTCACTGTCTTGACTTCATGTTCAAGAACAAAATTGGTCTCACACAGAAAACTTGAAAAGGAAAATTACGAACTACCATTGATTTTGAAATTGGGGAATGATGAAAAGAGATTATCCTATATTGGAGTGTACCATACGAATTCCCCAAACGACAGTTTAATCACTATTTTGAACAAAGAGTTTTCCGAACTCCAGCCGGATTTTATTCTACACGAAGGGAATAACTGGCCAATTTATGATTCACTGGAGAAAACCATTGAGATTTCAGGTGAACCTGGTTTTATCATACAAATGGCCATGAAAAACGCCATTCCTTATTCCAGTATTGAACCAGATGATTCATTGGAATACATACACCTACTCAAAAAATTTAACAGACAAGAAACGATCTTGATGTACGTATGCAGACAAATAGGTCAGCAACAAAGGCTAGCTGAACAATTTGATATTGGAAAGGATGAATTCGAAAAAACTATGAACGATTTTCTATCATACTTAAGATACCGGGGAGTACCCATGGAACCTAAGGAATATGATTTCGATTTTTGGAAACAGTACTATCAAAGGTTCCTGGGTATTCCTTTTGAGTTGTCATCATTCGATCCAAGCATCTTCTATCCAAATTACAGGAAAACTAAACTCAATAAGATCAATAGAGCCTCAGATACATTTCGAAATATGCATATGGTTAATCAAATATTCGAAAAGCTAGAATCTTACGATCGGCTATTGGTAGTTGTAGGAGGCGGTCATCTTGTCATACAAAAACGAAGAATCACATCTCTTTTTGATAGAGAATATACCCAATAAGTAAGAAGAGATTTCACCCTTACTCACGACAGCTATCATATGGTTATTTGATGAAAAGGCTGCAAGATCAATGCGATACACAAAACCGTAACAAGCTTATTATCAATAAATTTTGATGCGATTGCAAAAAAAATTTGCCCCTCGTGCAGCGAAACGGACTTTTTGGAGTCATATAAGCGAACGAAAAAAAATATTATGAACTCAAAAATTGCCTCAAGAACCATTTTAAGCATAGGATTGTTCTCTGCTTTAATCCTTACTTCTTGTGAAAAAGAAGATCCGCCGGTGGTTATACCACCAAGTACCACCTATTGCAATAGCTGTATTGATTTTGACTCGGCCAACATTCAACAAGTTGTTCCTCAATCTCAAACGAGCTACGGATCCGTATTTTACTTTGAAAACGGAATTGCCTTTTCTGCCAAATATTTCAACCACACCGGCATGGGAGTTTCCGGAGATTTCTGGACTCAGGATGCGGATGGTTCAAGTGGTGGTCATGACTGGACTACAGACAATCCCAATTTCTCGGGAGATGTATTGGTCTTAGGAGAAACTGATCTGATGTTGGATTTTTCTACCGTTTCATACACAAACAAATCAGTAGAATTTGATGTGTCTTTACCTTCAGTACCAACTACGGTTAATGAGTTTAGAGCAAACGGTCAGGGGAAGACCTCACTTCCAACAGGCATCACTTATACTTACACTCAATTAAGTGATGGAATCCATGTAAAAATCACGGGACCTATCAATACTTTGGAGCTATTTGGATTTGAAGTTGCCTATGACAATATATGCGTAGATGAATTTGTTGGCACACCTCCTGGTTCAACTTGTATTGATTTTCAGGACACCACATTTAGTCATAGCATTCCCAATACACAAACCAGCTTTGGAGGTGTATTCCTAAACATGTCAGGTGTTGATTTCAGAGCTAAATACGAGAATCATAGCGGAATGAATTTATTGGGTGATCTGTATGTACAGGATGAGGTGACATCCGGTTATGATCAGTACAATTCGGATTTTGATCAAAACCTCATGTACATGGGAGATATTTCTCTGCAGTTGGATTTCACGAATTTATCGACGGGAAACAAAACCATTTCCTTTGATTATTCAAACAGCTGGCCAACAGCTCACACACTGGCCAATGCTTTCAAAGTAAATGGAGCTGGCACCTCTACTTTACCAAGCGGTGTCACTTATACATTTACCTTGTTAGGCAATGCCGGAAACGGACAACCATGTTACCATGTTGAGATATCCGGACCAATCAACACCATTGAATGGAGAGGATTTGAAATAGCTTACGATAACCTTTGTATTGACTACTAAAACTTTTGAGGCCTCCAACGGAGGCCTCTGTTTAATTTGGAAGATCAACACATAAAGGATGCACTTATTCGGTGCCAAAAGTCTCCCAACCCGGAGGCTTTTAAGGTATTGTATGACCATTATTCTGAGGGCTTATACTTCACTTGTTTGAGGTATTTAAAGCATGAAGTAGATGCCCAGGATGTTCTGCAGGAAACTTTCATCACGGTTTATAATAAGATTAAGGATTTTAGAGGTACCGGGGCTTTCGGCGGGTGGATTTCCAGAATTGCGGTAAACAAATGCCTGCAAAAATTGAAAACTCATAAGTTTCACATTACTTACGATCACCTTGATGAGGCAATAGAAGAGGCCGATCAGGAAACTTTTGAAGAGGAAGATCTTACTTCCAGAATGATGGCTTTACTTCACGAACTTCCAACAGGATATCGCACCATTATCAACCTGTCCATTTTGGAAGGATATTCTCACAAAGAGATTGCAGAATTACTTGACATATCTGAAAGTACTTCAAGATCTCAGCTGACCAGAGCGAAAGCCGCACTCAAAAAAAAACTAGAACCACAGGTAATTCTTAAACATCATGGATAATCACAATCAAAACATAAATGAGCTATTGAAAAGGTCTTTATCTGAAAAGAAAACGACCGTTCCGCCAATGGTTTGGGAAAATATTGAGGCCAACATTGTGGAGGAGAAAAAGAAGCGCAGGTTTTTTATTTGGTTCTTATTTGGTACAGGGGTCCTATTGGGTGGGGTGATGTTATGGTTTGGTCTCCAATCAATTTCCTGGACAGAACATACACACAAAGAAAGATTGGTTCACGAATCTATTGAAGCAAGCCCAAATTCTTCATCAGAAGTTGCCTCCAAACATTCGAACTTTGATAACTCAGGGGAACAACTAAGTAAGAATAATCATGAAAAATCAGAACAAACAACAGTTCAAAACAAGATATCAGTTCAAAGTAACACAGAAAGCTCTTTGATCCGTCAGAACAACGCTACTTCAAGCCAGCAAAGCAAGTCATCTTACGCCAATACTACAACTAATTCCTCCGGAAAAACTGAACCAGCCTCACAGAACAAGCAGAACAGTCATGACACTAAAAGACAACTGAACAACGCATCTCAGGATGTACCTTCTAACAAAAGTCAGAAGCCTGCAATAAAAGAAGATGCAAAACAACAAATCACTCCGGAAGGCAACAACGCGGTCCCAAATTCTATTTCCTTACCTGCACTGGAATTGATTAATGTTGAGTTGAATCCGATTGCACAGAACTACGGTTTGATTCCTCAAAAATTGAATGCATCAGAGAAAAAAATGAGCCCATGGAGTGTCGTTTTCAATTTGGGCTACAATGCTTTTGACATCACGGCCCTTGCTGATGATTTCAGATCAGGAGCCATTAGTAATCGGGTATTCCCTTCCTTTGGCCTGAACGCCAAACCTCAAGTTCAATACCATCTGAATTCCAAATTAAAACTGAGATCAAAACTTGATTTTGGCTACAAGAAAAGTGAGTTTAAATATGACATTCTAACGGACGATCAAGGCTACTTCATTCATGAGATTCAGGGAAATGATTTACCTCTGGAAGAAATCAACGACCAGGACGAAAGTTGTAATTGCTACGTGATTAAAGGAAGTGGGGCACAGTACAACATAAGCTCATTGGACTGGAGTCTTGGCTTTGAAGCACAGATCATCAAATTCAAGGCATTTCGAGTCGGTATCGGAGCTGATTTAGGGACACAATTATGGTCTAAATTCAAGACCAATTCAAGTACTGTTCTCGACATTGAACCATCGGAAACAAGCTGGCTAAAAACGGTAAATTGGTCGGTAGATATGCCTGTGTCCTATCCCCTTGGAGAGAATCTGGAACTTCTCATGACACCTTCATACAGAGAACAACTTCCTCAGGGAGGCCATTACGTATATCAAAAGAAATTGCGCGAGTTTATGTGGGATTTTGGGGTGAGGTTGCGGTTGTAAAAATCTGTCGTTGTTACTCGAACGAGTTCAAAGTAATTCAACAAAATCATACGGTTAAAACTACTAATCGTAAAAAAACTAAATTACTTCCTTAATATTGCAGAGATGGTTCGCAATTTGACTCGTTTTACCTGGGTAATATTCATTCCTATGAGTATTTTACTATCCAATTTTGCTTCTTCTCAAGGCAATTGTGGTAAGTTAGAAATCGACAAAATTGTATATGGCGAAACCGAACTCGACACCAACTGTATTCGCTATAAAGAATCAGATTGCGGAATAACAAAATACGCTTGGTTTAAAGAGGGGAAAACAGACAGGATAGCGTTAAAATACGATCCTCAAGATGACAGATTCAGAAAATTACTTAAGCATAAGGAGTTTGAGCCAATTTACGCTCACAATGTAAACACGTCCCTTGAACCTTTCTACCTACAACCGTATCATGAGCTTGCCTGGATTGTTTTAGTAAAACCACTGGTACAAGACACCCTAAGATACCCGAATGGCAAATTACACGTATTGAGAGAAGGGCATTATGGCAAAGCAGGTAAGGTATTTATTGAACATGGCACCTATGTAGATTTCTTTGGAAATGGTGACACCATGTCGTTTGGAAACTACTTTTATGGCATTCCGATAGGTGAATGGGTCACCTATGACTCAGATGGCACGATTAAGAAAAGAGCGACATACGACAAGAATGGCAGCTTGATGGATTTCGAGAAGAAAGAATTTGCCAAACTGGAGGGTTTCTCAAGAAAAAACAATTCCTTCTTCACAATTTTGGCCAGAAGTCAGGACAATCGATTTGTTTTTTACAGAGATCTCCAGACAGACGAAGGCAACAAGGGACACGTTCTTGACTTAAAGCACGATCAACTGGTTGTTTCCAATATCCAAATTGAAGAATTGATAAGCATAACTGCTCAATGGGAAAGCATCAATCCAAACAGCTCTATACTGGTTGATGAAGGCAGGAAAATGCTCTGGATAAGGAGTGGAGAAGTCATAGAATTCAACTTGACCACAAACCATGTCTCCAGACAGCCATTATTTGGTAAGGATAAACGATCTTTCCATTACCACAGTGATCCAAAACTTCTGTACCTCCCTAATTCGAATACCGTTTATGTTGCGCTGGAGACAGAATATACGGGAAGAACTCCCATATGGACCATCTACCAATCCAATTTAAACCTGGATAGAATTGAGACCAGTTTTAAGTTATATGGTGTTGAACCACATATACTGGAATCAGGATTTGCCATTGCCGACAGTGATTCTCTAAAACTCTATGATTTCAACAGAAATCTAAAATGGTACTATGTTGAAAAGGATTTACACGAACTGGCCTTTTGTTCTGAAGACAAAATTTGCTTCCTGACAATTTCAAATCAAAAAAAAGGAACAAGATGGAAAGCCAAAAAACATGCGCCACGTGTTGTGAGCTATAATACCACATCAAAAGAACTTATCAGATACAAAACCACAAACTATTCAATGGGTAGTGAGGCTATGAATGGCACCTCTGTTAACGATCAATTAATATGTGCATACACTGATGGGCAGATACAAACAGTAGATCTTTTGGATAAATCAACCGCTACAAACCTAATAAGAGCCAATATTATTGGAGATGCCGACAAAAAGCCACAAAAGACACAAACTGACGACGAATTTGTTTCTAACAACATTCACTTTAGAGATGAGAATTTTTTGAGCTATGCTTCAAACGCTATTCACTATTATAAAAACAAAGCACTTTGTTCCTTAATTCCTGTACATGGAGATATTGGCATGTATGTCCTCACATTCTTTCCTGAAGATGCTAATGTAGGAATTAAGCGCCTTGGACTTAGCCCTTCTCCATATATCGAGAGCTTTTCCAAAAAGATGGACGCCGGAAAGTACCAAACCATATCTTCTGACAATCATAGCTCAGTAAAAGTTTTTCTGGATAAGGGACAACTTAAAACAAGGTATTCTGTTAGCAGTTTCACCTCAGATATTGACCTTTCCAAAGCAAGCTTTGATATCAGACTATATCCGGCATATTTTGCTCAAGAATACTACTATTACCCTTCTCCTTCGAGAGAATTCGTCGCTATGCAAGATACTTTTAAGTATTGCGACAGTATTGATTATGGCTGGCCAGATGGTTTTATTCATAAATACAGAAGTGCTATTCAAGCTACGGAAGACAAAATAATTATGTCGTATTGGCTTGATACAAACAGACATGCCTTTACTGATGACATAGTTCATGATGGTCTTGTATTTTACAATGCCGATCTTACCACAAGCCCAGATGAGTCAATTGTTTATTTCAAATATACATTGGAAGGCGAGTATCTCTTTTATACCTCAGACAACTATTATTTTGGTACATCTGAAATAGTTCGTGCCCATCATTTTGTGTACAATAATAACATCTACCCCATTGAACAATTCGACATCAAATACAACCGACCGGATATCATTTTGCAAAGGTTAGGATATGCAGACAGCAGCTTAGTTTCTGCCTATCATCAGGCTTACAACAAACGACTTAAAAGGTTGGGGATTTCAAAGGAAATGCTCAAAGACGATTTCCATATTCCAGATCTGAATATTGTAGATCCTGATTCTCTGCCAGACAAAACTGACCAAGGTCATCTGCCTGTTAAAATTAAAGCACGCGATGATAAGTATAAACTGAATCGGATTAATGTCTACGTGAATAATGTTGCTGTATTTGGAAGTCAGGGAATACCTCTAAGAGACCTTCAGGTGAACAATCTCGAAAAAGAACTCAAAATCCCATTGAGGTATGGTGACAATTTTGTTGAAATATCTGTGTTAAATGAAGCTGGTGCTGAGAGTTTGAAAGACTACTTCAACATAAAACATGTCGCTCCAAAAACGAAACCAGATTTGTATCTCATCTGTATCGGTCAGGGGAAATACCAACAAGCCGAATTCAACCTAAAATATGCTGAGAAAGATGCCCGAGATGTTGCCAGTACATTTGAAAAACAAAAAATTTATGACCGCATCTATAGCAAGGTTCTCTTGAGTGAAGCGGCAGTAAAAGACAGTCTTCAAAATCTAAAAAACTTCTTTGATAAAGCTGACGTGAATGATCAGGCGGTTATCTTCATAGCAGGTCATGGTGTCCTTGATGAGAACCTTGACTACTTTTTGGCTACTTACGACATGGATTTTAACGATCCTTCCAAAAAGGGAATCCCTTACAGTTTTATTGAAAGCCTATTGGATGGCATTGCCCCACAACAAAAAGTACTGATGATTGATGCTTGTCATAGTGGTGAAATTGACAAAGAAGAAGTGGTACTTACCGCCACCAATGATCAGGACACGGAGAACATCCAATTTAGAGCCATTGGAGTGGGATTAAAAAGGAAGCTGAACGTAAAAAACACCTTTGAACTCACCAATTTACTATTTAGCGACTTGAGAAAAGGCACAGGCGCAACCGTGGTATCATCTGCCGGCGGAATGGAATTTGCCATCGAAGGTGACGAATGGAAAAATGGACTATTTACCTACTGCCTCTTGAAAGGATTAGGCACTCAACAAGCCGATCTTAACGGTGACAAAGAAATCTGGTTTTCTGAACTGAAGACTTATGTAAGTTCTCAGGTTGAAGAATTATCCGGAGGTCATCAAAAACCCAATTCCAGAATTGAAAACAAGCGGGTTGACTTTAGACTGAGATAGATCAGTATATACTCCTACAAAATCATATTTACCACATTCATGAAAAATTACCTGTAATCGGTAAACTCCCCTATTCCATCCGTGAAAACATCAGAAATTCTGCAAAGGAGTTGCCTCATCTTCGCAGAAAAAACATGAAATATTCAATTGCAATTACAGCGATTCTATTCGCTCTTTTACCACAAGTTTCACACGGACAAGGAAAACTCAAGAAGTTTAAAGAAAAATTAAAAGCAGCTGCCTCAGGTCCCGATATGACTTCAGACCCTAACTATTTTTATGCATCTCATAAAGCTACTCACAGTACTACTTTTGATGCGGTTGACGGTTACTTGATAACTAAGAAAGAAATGCAGAGTGAAACTCGTATCAAAACTATTTTTGGTAAAGGAAAAGATGCAGGTTCTACAAGTGTCAGATACCCATCTATATCGGAAAACAAGAGACTAAGCGAGCTATATGGAAAACCAGCCTATATCGGTCATAATTTTTGCATGGATTTAGATGGCAAGACTCATTGCTTAGCCAAGCCGGGAGACGACCGTATGGGCCGTGTTCTTGAAGTAGAAGATGATGTGTATTTATTCTACGGAGGAGAATTGACCTTTTCTAAAAACGGACAAACCTACTTCCCATACATTGAAGCTTATACAAGCTCTGGTTCAGATGAAGCTCCAGTGCTTATTATGGCAAAAACACCAGAAAAGCTGGCCGAGTGGACACAAGAAAGAGCGAAGAAAGAAGTAACAATGCTTGAAGATAAAATCAAGCAGAAAGTAAACTCAGAAGGTGCCGCTGCTCTGGCAAGTGTTAAAATGCCTTCGAATGGAAAAATGCACACACCAGACAATTTTGCCACTGCAGAAGCTCTGGTAAGAAGTTTATGTGAAAAAGACGGAACAACATTTAAAGAATTGGTTTTAACATCCAACGACTGGAAAGTAGTATACAAGCCAGGAAATAAAGTAATTGATTACCGAATTTTCATGGGATACTTTGCAGATTACAACCCAAAGCGCGACTGGTGTATCATCCATACGGTTTCTTTTAGAGAAAATCACATTGGTGGTAAATACTCAGGCGACTGGTTTATTGGAGGTGTGAGTCAAGATCCTAATGTTGGACCTCAGGTAGACTGTAACAACGTGGGGAAATAATATTTTAACCAAACTATCTTATTCAAAAGAGAGCTTCTCAAAAAGGAGCTCTCTTTTTTCTTTTGGTATGGTGATTTCATGTCCGTCATTCATTCGAATCATTCCACCAAAGGACTTGGAAATATGAGCCACATGGTATGAATTGATGATGTAAGATCTGTTTATTCGAATAAAACAGTCATGCGATAAAATTTTCTCCACAAGGCTTAAGCGTTTAGACAAATATATATCCTCTCGCCCTTCCAGGTAGATTCTTGTGTAAGAGCCGTCGGCTTTCGCATAAAGAACGTTTTCTTTGTCAACAAAATCTATTCCCTGCGACACAGGTATTGCCAATTTAGAAGTCGTAAATGTGCTTTGCAAGCCCAGATCCTTGAAGGTTTTCAGTTGTTCGGATGAAATTTTCAAATGATATCGTTCTTTGGCTTTGTCAACAGCCTGTACCAAACGTTGCGCAATAATGGGTTTTAACAGATAATCCACAGCCGCCACCTCAAACGCCTTCAGTGCATATTCATTATAAGCAGTTGAGAAGATCACAGAGAATGTTGGGTTAGGTACAAAATTGAAGAGTTCAAACCCATTGTATTCGGGCATCTCTATATCTAAAAACACCAGTTCCGGCGACTCTTCCTGAATCAATTTAACCGCCATCGGAACAGACTCTGCCTCCCGTATTTGATGCTCTCCTGAAATAAAACTTTCAATCAAAAGCCTCAGGGTCTCACGAGCTCCGGTTTCATCATCTACGATCAGTATCTTCATAATTTATTGGTATTTCAAGAATTACCCGCGTGCCCTGTTCAAGGTCATCGATTCGAACTCGTCCTCCTTTAATCAAAGAAATCCGACTCAGATTGGCGGAATTTGCAAAGGAATAATGTGCCCTGTTTCCTTTTGCTTTAGTTTTGGATTGATATTGTCTGCCTACCCCATTATCCAGGACTGTAAATCGAAATGCATGGTCATTTTCCTCTATGGTAATGTCCAGTTGACCTTTTCTCGAACTTAAATGATGAAGTCCGTGAATGATTGCATTTTCGATATAAGGCTGAAGAATAAGCGGAGGTATTTTGTATTGCATTCGTAAGTTAGAGATGTTCGAAACATTAATGTGATAATCAAACGGTCTAATCTGGCGTTGTTGTTCCAACTGAATGTATTGTTCTGCAATGTCTAACTCCTCTCTTAGGGTGATAGATTCGTACTTGGAAATCTCAAGTGTTTGTCTGATAAACTGTGCAAACTCACCAATAGCATTGCTGGCTTTAAATTTATCTTCTTTTAGAATTAATGATTGAATGCTCGTTAGTACGTTGAAGATAAAGTGCGGCTTCATTTGTGCGTTTATCTTCGCAAGTTGAGCTTCTACTATTTTCCGTTCAACTTTCTGTTTCTTCCGCAGAGCTTTTATTCGTCTCAAAAAGAAAACAACTATCAGTGCGATAACGAGAAGAGCTACCCCCAATCTAAACCAGGTAGATTCGTACCAATGAGGTTTGATTTGGAAGGAGATGGACTTGAACACTGGTGGGCCAACCGGACTTACAATTTTTACTTTCACCGTATAATTTCCTGCAGACAGTCCATCCAGTCTCAAAGATTTTTGGTTTTCTGCCCGATTCCATTTACCCCCATTTAATTGATAGAAGAATTGTATTTCCGGACTCAGGATTTCATCAAAATAATTAAACAGAATGACCACCGATTCTTCTCCAGCATCCAATGAGCGGCCATCCTTTTCACGAATAACTTTGTTATCAACCAAAAGTTCAAGCGACAAATTCCTGACTTCAAAGTCTTTTGACAGTGAGCCAATAGGGATCTCATGAACACCATTTCTATAGACAACGTAGACATTCTTATCCGTTACTCTGAAGTCAATCAACTCCTCATGTTTAAATCTGGAAAGTCCGACAAAAGAATGTTTCAGGTTTCCTTGAAAATGGTGAATAATGCCGTTTTCATATATAAAAACACCATCATCGGTCACACTCAAGCGCTCACACAATCCGTTGCTGATGCTTTGAAATAACTGCTCAAAACCGGCATATTCCTGATCATAGATCCATACTTCACCTGAACTGGTAAGAAAATGTGGTTTTCCGTTATATATGTGTAAATCAATGAATTCTTTTTTCTTGACATTGGTTGAAACAACAATAGAGCTGCTGGCTTTGATTCTACTATTATGCAGGCCAATGAAAGCATCCAAATCTTCCGAAACCCAAATTGGCGACAAATGTTCTTTCAAACGTAATGATGTGCCTACCAGTTTGATTTCTGCTTCAAACAAAAGTTTTGATTTGTTATACGCCTCCAGCGTGTTGGTCGTAAAGTGCGTGCCATGCCAGGAAGAAAACACCATCAGATCATTCACGCTCAGAACGCGATCTACTTTAGGCGTTCTCTGCTTGGCTTCAATCATTTTGTCCCTGGTAAAAAGAACGTTATTCTGTAAGTGTGAAACATAAAGGGAATCCTTTTTTGTATACAATGCATAGACTTTAGATCCCATCTGGTGTTTTGGAGTGTCATTCATCCCATCCAAAGGATATACCGCTCCGGTTTCTGTTCCAACCAGGATGTTTCCATCGTCATTAGCAGTAAATGCAGATATCACCTGTTTTGAGGGATAGTACGAAATTTCAATATCCGGGATCACTATGATTCCTCCTCCCAAAGTTGCCACCCATATCTTCCCTTGTCTGTCCTTAAGCAAATAAGAAATGGACAATTCTGGAAATAAAACCTTTGCATCATTAGGTGTTTGAGGATTTAAAATAAGCGCTCCGGCATTGGTTGACAACCAAATTCTTTCTTCATCCAATGACTTTAAGTAATGTATGTTAGATGCGTTGGGCAAACGTTTGGCAAAATCCAGTTTCAAACCACTGAAAGAGTTGATATAACCACTAATAGCTACATATTTATTGGAACCATGTCTCAATATCCGGGAATGGTCATATACTCCAGATTGAGCTGATCTGATTAAATCAATGGTCTCGTAATCTGGAACCAATGAATCACCTACAAAGTAATACGTTCCTATGTGCAAAGTATCGTTGAAAACCTGTGATTCATGATATCCCCTTCTATGGTTCCAAAACCTATCTTCTTTTAGGGTCTCCAAATTATAACGCCTTATCGCATTCTGGGAACTAACGTAAAAGAAATTCTTATAGAAAAAATAAGACTTCACTGGAGTAGGAAAGTCGTTTCTTAGGTCTTTATATAACTCCAGTTTATTATTGACAACACGGTAAATTTGATTACGAAAGTTGAGTGTGTACAAATGCCCATCAGGACCAATTTTAAAAAGAGTGTAACTGTTTTTCACAGCCTCATCAGATCTTAAAATAGTGGTTTTCCCCTGGTCGATTTTTACAATTCCATTCTCTGTGGCGGCATAAATACAATTGTTAAATTCACATAGATTGTAGACGGTATTGCTTCCCAACTGTTCATCATCATACTTATAACAAGACGGTTGTTGCCCTAACACCATCGTGGTGGCAAGAGAACCAACAAACCATACAAGTATCTTAAACATGTCTAACAAAGATAAAGCACCGATACTAATCTATACTGAATTTCTGAGCCTGGTTCCCGGACTTTACGAATGAAACTTTTGATTTCACCAAAGTACCAATTTGGTTTACTTAGGACATGAATAAATGCTTTCTGAAAAAAAATGGGTGGTTGATAAAACCATCTGCTCTTCTCATGAAATGGTCCTTTTTTTCTGACCATCCCAACATACTTTAGTTTTTCAATTTTCAAAAAAAGACACAATGAAAAAAAGTAATTACCTCATTATAACTGCAGCAACCGTCTTGTTAAATCTATCGGGACAAGCACAGTATAATCAGGCTTTTGAGCTAACAGAAATTCGATCTTTTGGAGGTTCTGATTTAGAGCTATCCGCAGACATGAAGCTCGATGGAGATGGTAATCAGTACCTCTTCGGAAGGTATAGAGGTGCGTTTGATGATGGTAATGGTGTAACCGCTGATGCCATGAGTGCGGATGACCTGTTCTTACAAAAGTCGGATTTAAATGGAAACATCCTATGGACAAAACTAGTTACCAGTAACAACAACCTGTATGTCAGTCCTGCTAAAATTGATATCGACTCCGAAAACAATGTCTATATTTTATTTTCTGGCTACAGAAACGACCTAACCGTAGATCCTGCCGGAGCCAATATTAGCCCTACTGTCTTACCAGGTCCTATCGAAACTGGTCCTGACATCTTTCTTTGGAAGCTCAATGCAAGTGGATCCACAGCATGGGTAAAGACATTTGGTGGCAACAATCATGATTATGGAAGATCCATTGCAATTGATGAAGACGATAACATCATTATCGGAGGAAGTTTTCTTAATGAAGCCAATTTCGAACCTGATTTAGGGCCAGATGTATCCACAGTTCCAGGAACTTCTGCCTTCACACTATCTTCTGGAGATGACACCGCCAATGGGTATGATGGTTTTGTAGCCAAACTTGACTCTTCAGCTCAGGCAATTTGGGTAAAGCAAATTGGAGGGACTGGTGCACCAGATCAGGTAGTTGATGTAGCGGTAAATGATCAGGGAGATATTGCTGTAGTTGGTTTAACCTCAAGCTGGTTCTTTATGTTTCCTGATATGACGGGGCCTGCATATATAAGTGATGCTCAAGATGGATTTATTGGCTTATTGAATTCTTCAGGTATGGGAATGGCTGTTGAATATATAAGTGGTAATGTTGATGAAGAATTTGTGACCGTCACATTTGATGAAACCGGCGATATATATGCCAGTGTTTGGTTCAATAGCCATATGCCTGGTTTTAGCAATGGTCCCACATTGACTAACGCTAACGGTAACTTTTCAGACGCCTACGTGGTAAAATTCAATTCTTCACTCGGACACTTATGGCACCATTCGATTTCAAGTTTATTCAACGACAGAATTAATGACATTACAATTGGTCCTGAAGGGCACGTTTATGTTGGAGGCCATGTAACTGCTACAGTAAGCCAAGATGGTGTGACTTATGGTGCAAATGGTGCATCAGCAGATGCATATGTTCTCAACTTGAATCCAGATGGTACATTTAACCATTTCTCGATCACTGGTCATGCTGGACATGATAAAGTTCAGAATATTGCATTTCATACTGATGGAACTATGTTTATCTATGGAGAAGCAGAAGCAAACGTGTCTTTTATCGTTGATCCAGATACTTTAATCTTGAACAATCAGGGGAGCAGAGACGTGTTTCTTTTGAAAGGCTACGATTGTTTGAGTTTACCTAAACCACAAATATCAATTTCAGGAGACACCATTGTGGGCAGTCAACCTTCCGGAGTAAGTTTAGAGTGGATTTACGACAATGGCACCACAGTTTCAACTTATCCAAGTACTGGTGCAGATACCCTGGTTAATCCAGCAGATTCAGGAGACTATGCTTTGGTGGTAACATACAACAACTGCTCGTCAGATACTTCAAACTTTGTAACGTTTGATCCAGGAAGCCCTGTTGGTTTAGATGAACTTTCTGATGGAAATTTACTGGTATATCCGAATCCAACGAATGGATTGCTTAAGATCGCCTCTCATCAAGGCGGAAAGCAATTTAACTGTATGCTTTTCGATCTGAACGGACGTATGTTATTGCAACCATTTAATTGTACTGAGATCGACATCAGTGGTCTCGAAAACGGACTTTACATTCTAAGAATAGACCTTGAGGGGCGTCTATTTGAAAAGAAGATTATTAAAAACTAACTGGCCCGTGAGGGGCAATGCCTAATGGTTAGAATCTAATAGAAAGTAAAGATAAAAGTCGCACCGTTGGTGCGACTTTTTTGGTTTATCTCAACGATTTTTATTTCTCCTTATACCCCCTCGGTTGAGCCCGATGAATCTCATTTCTCCAAGCATTCTTATAGTTCCTAAGCAGGTACACATCCTTAGTAGTCTGATTGACCATTCTCATGTCAATTTTGTTTGCTGAATATTCGGTTTTCGTTTGCCCGGTGTACTTTACACCATCTCTGATCAATTCAAATGAATTACCAGTTTTATACCACAGGAAATCACCTTTGGCTGCAATTTGCCTTGAAATTCCCTTGAATCCGTTCTTCCATTTTGGCAAATCATAAATGGAGTATGTATTCCCATCTTTTGGGTCATATATCACGATAAACTTTCCAACTGTCAGAGACGTGTAGTTCACTATTTTTTGCCCTTCAAATGACAGGACAAAACTATTTTCACCGGTTTTTTCCCAATCCAATTTTTTAGGGTTTTCAACCGGATCCTTGAAATAAAAACCTTTGTCCAAAAGCATTCGATGATTCTTACTTTCAAGATCTTCTTTCAACTTATCTATATCTTCATAGGGATTGTAGATTTTGCCATCCTTCATCGTAAGCGAACGCACCTTTATATACGGCTCCCCTTCTCCTCCCTTTTTCCTTTCAACCAACATGTTCCCTTCAAGGTCCTTGAGAAAGAGAAGATTCGAGATAGCTCTCAGGTCATTAGATGGCTGGATTCCACGTAACTCACGGTAAGAATTATAGAGGTAATTGTAGTGAACGGCACCAACTTGCTTTCGCACAATCATGCCATCTCTATAGAAGAATTGTACAGTATCTTTGGGCCCCTGAATTTCAGAAAGGTTGTAGCCATCCACATAGGTAAAGTGGTAGTCTTCCTTGTCTCCATTTCCAAATGTAAACGTCTGCTTCTCGAGTCGTCCCATGTCATCATATGAGTGACCTAATATGTCCTCTCCCATATAGATATTCTTTACCCGACCATTGCCGATACTGTAATCGTAGTCGTATAAAATTTCAAATTCTCCATACGAGTCCGTCATTACCAATTTTTCCAGATGTCCCATGCTACTGAAATAGTAGTGGTTAATCCCAACCAGATCGGTAGGCATTCCGTCTTTATCAACAGCATATACATTTTCTGACATAGCTTTCACCTCATCGCTCAATCCCAGATTTTGATGACTGTATTTAGGAAGTTCTGCAATCAGGTGCCTGATATAATCATAGATACTGGCTTTGGAAACAGTGCCTGATAAAATAAAGAAGCAGAATAAAAGCAATTTTCTCATAAGCTATTGAATGGTTCTAATTGTGACCAAAGGAAGTCAAATATCGGACCAAAACAAATAGGGTAAATTACCTAAATAAGCGGCATTATTCTTTTGTTCTGAAATCAATCTAATTTCATTATACGAGAGTTCAATCTTCCCTGATTGGTTTGAACCACCAATGTATATGCTCCCTGAGCCAAATCACCAATGTAATAATCAGTCGTTCCTGATGGAAAAACCTTCACCAAATGCCCTAATGAATTATAGACCTCAACATTTTGAATATTGTCTGCATCAATTCTCAGATAGTCTTTGGTCGGGTTGGGATAACTTAAGACTGTATTTGGTTGATTTTCGGTTTCTATAATGGAGTTCGTATAATCGTCA
Organism: Parvicellaceae bacterium; assembly: GCA_965230535.1. GTDB lineage: Bacteria > Bacteroidota > Bacteroidia > Flavobacteriales_D > JAUILH01 > JAUILH01. Next base: position 1,160,433 of record OZ246010.1, read on the forward strand.
TCATATCGACATATATATGCATTGGTAACACCTGTAGGAGCAGTCAAATTATTTATGCCCATTCCAGGATCAAAATCTATCGTTCCATGAAACCATCCTGTTACAAAAACCTCATTGTCTGGTCCTATGTTAACTCCATATGAGATATCGGAATCCGTGTCTCCAAAACCATTGGCCCACAGTATTGCACCTGAAGGGTTCAGTTTAAACATAAGAATGTCTTCACCTCCGGACGAAGAGAGATTAATGGTCCCTGCTCCAGGGTCTGCGTCACACGTTCCCTCAAAAGTTCCCACTGCAACTACATTGTCCTCAGAATCCAGCGAAAGATCATATATGTAACTGCCAGACGCACCTTCAATTTGTTTTGCCCATTGAAAACTACCTGATGTATCCAGCTTACAAACAAAAGCATTTGATGGGGGTGAGAAACCTCCTCCAGTTGAAAGAGTGAATACTGATGGGCCCGGATCGAAATCAGTGGTTCCGTAATAGTAACCGCCCAAATAGATATTTCCTTGTTGATCGGCTCTAATTGAAAAACAATCATTTAACTTGTTTCCGCCTATTTGCTTTGCCCATATAAAATCACCTGAAGGGCTTAGTTTACTAATGAACACATCAAAATCAAGAGATAAAGCGGTCATATTGAAAACACCTATTCCCGGATCAAAATCCACAGTTTCATCAAAGAAACCAGATGTATAAATGTTTCCAGATGCATCCAAGGTAATGCCATGGGCCTCATCATATCCTGTACCATTGAAATGCTTAGCCCAGACAAAGTTTCCGGACGAATCAAGTTTGTTTACAAACACACTGCCCGTTGCAGAAGATGAGAGATTATATACTCCCGGACCTGGATTAAAATCGACAGTCCCTCTAAACTGACCAGTAGAATATATCTCTCCCATAGAATTTGTGGTCATCGAAATTGATTTATCCACATGAATCCCTCCTATTCTCTTTGCCCAGAGAAAGTCACCCGAAGGATTCAATTTGAGGTAAAACATATCGTCCGTTCCGGAGGCCGTTAGATTAAACACCCCTGGTCCCGGATCAAAATCAACTGTTCCTGAGAAACCTCCTGTTACCAAAACATTCAGATTATCATCAACCTGAACACAAGAACCGGCAATATCATCGGTACCTCCAATACTTTTTCCCCAAATGTAGTCGCCCTGCACATTTAATTTAGAGATGTACAAATCACTATTTCCTGTGGAATTCAATTCGATGGTATCCACGCCAGGATCAGCATCTACATCTGCACCAAAAATCCCAACTGAATAGACATTTCCCAGATTATCAGTGTCAACTGAAAAACCTGAAGAAAAGGTCTGAGATTCCAAGTGGCCCGCCCAATTCAGGTTTTGAGCATTTGTTTGACTGGTAACTAAAAGAGTAAAATAAAGAAGGTATGGCTTAAAATTCATTGGTGGTAGTTTTCTTCCAAGAACGGAGATAGAATTGAGATATTTTGTTTGAAATTCTGTTTCTGTACAATTCAACAAGACGTTTGGCCAGGCTATTGATTCTCCATGATGGGGATTCATTAAATGTACAACGGAGACCTGATCGCTACTGGGAATTTTTCCAATTCAGGAAGTACTGCTTGTTCGAAAATAGCAAGATAGGATGGCAGTGGTTCAACCAGCTCAAGATATATTATGGCCTGGAATGGTAGTTCATGGGAATCTGTTGGTGATGGACTAACAGGCGGATACAACGGAGTTCGAACCTTACTATCACATGGCTCCGAACTTTTTGTTGGAGGAGATTTCGATTCTGGGAGGAACGGTTAATTCTCCCAATATTATTAAATGGACCGGAACGGCATGGGAAGGTCTGGCTGGCGGTGCACCTGTAACTGTGGGCTCTATAGCCGCATATGGAGGCAAGTTGTGGATCGCGAATGAATTCTCTACTGGCTCTAATTTCGTATTAAGATTGGATTAAATGTCCTTGTTGTTAACCGAATACAAAAGGAAGTTCAACCTTAAAAAACAAACACAACTAAACGCCTCAAAAACAACATATTGCAAAACAAAAAAATCCTCTAACAACTAATTCGATCATCACGATTTTCATTATTAATACGCATACAGTCTCACTTCCAAACGTAAGTTTAAACAGCTTCCTTATGGACACAATTTGTCATTATGACACCACCATACAATACCCAATGGCAGTCTATCGTTGTTTGACAATGTGATGCCATAATCAATGACAAGCAAGGGGCAGATTAAGAATTCTTCACTACTGAAAAACGAAGGTATTCACCATTGTCCAAATAAACATGCATAATATACACTCCCGACTCACCTAACAGATGTAATTGAATATTTTTGGATCCCGACAAATTGGTTTCAAAAAGGACCAGTTTGCCCACCATATCATACACCCTAATTTCCTTGAGGCCAGAATACAAGGATTTAACCGTTAGTTCACCAGAACCAGGATTTGGGAAACAACTTACTCCAGCTATTTCAAATTTACCATCTCCTCCATCAACTATATTAAGACTGGTGCTGTCTGCACACCCATTTCCATTCCATACCCATACAGTATAAGTGCCATCTACAACCGCAGAACTGTACAGAGAGTCATGAAAACCTGGAACATTAACACCATCAAGATACCATGCTATGGAATCGGTAATAACTGTATTACTAACATATAGCGATTGTCCATCCCAATTAAGATCTACATCAGGTAATGAATGAACCATTATAAAAAAACTGTCGGGCTCGGATATGCAACTTCCCTCATATACTTTAAGATAATACCACCCTGTGTCAGTAACATATACATTGTTAGTTGATCCCAAAAACTGGTTGTTTTGATGCCAAATGTTATTGGATTCAATTGAGGAGAGCAGAATACTATCACCCGGACAAATTATGCTATCTGAAGCGGAAATACTTGCTATTGGATCGTAAATACTTAACTCTAATGAGTCGGTAAAAGAACACCCCTGAAAGTTGTTGGTAAGAACTACCCATTGAGAATTAGTAACCACTATACTGTCATTCATCCCTGCAGAAATACCATCTAAATACCATGAGTTATTTAATGTCGAATCTGAGATATACCAGACGGTATCACCAGCGCAAAAAGCGTTGGGACCTGAGATATGAGCGATGGGGATTGGTATTTCATTAATTTCAACACTGTCAAGTGGTCCTAAACAGCCATTTGTAAAAGTTTGAGCATAGTACATACCAGGTTGATTGGCATGAAAAACCTGATTGTTCCCAACAGTTTGCCCATTGTATATCCATTGGCTCTGAGGTGCATTAGAAATTAAACTAATAGAATCTCCAGCACAAAAGTCAGTACCATTTGGATACGTAATTGAAACTGTGTCTGGAGCCGTAACCATAAACTGGAAATTTGAATCTACTGAACAAATCAGATTAGTGAATTTAAATTCGAGCAGATTATTTCCTGGAGAAGTTATCGAGCTTAAAACAGAATCAGTTGACACAATTGTCCCATTAAGAGTCCATTCATAATTATCAACATAGTCTTCATTGTTCTGTATAAACAAGGAATCATCAATACAATTTGGGATATTTATCACGGTGGGAGCTAAAATTGTGTTACAATCAAAAAGCTTCACCGAACTGGTGTTTGTAATGATAGCAGGATTGAAATCAAAGTATATATTGGCAAAGTTCTCTATCTCCATTAGATGTGTTTTGGGACCTTGTATATCTATCGAAAACTTAACAAAGCCCTGACTATTCACAAAACTTGCCCCACTATCTGGTAAATAAATATCCTGAAAACTGAAAATACATTCATTGCCAATTAATTCATAAGTCATGGCGTGTGAAGTAGACAAAATTTGAATAGAGCTGATATCAAGCAAATTTGAAATTGGATCTTTAATGACCACGTTCTTTGCCGTGTCTGTTCCTGTGTTTTGAAAACGTATCAGGTATTCCAATGTCTGGGTTTCATGATTGATAAAATTTTCAGTGTAGACACCGTTGGGGAAAACCTGCTTATCATTAGGGTCGTAAGCACAAGTCATCAAGAGGTTTAAACTGTCCATGTCTTCAACGTAACCAAATGAAGTTGAATTATCTGAGACAGTTAGTTTGTTTAGAATATATTGTCCAATTGAAAAAACACCTGGATTTTGAACGTAAACCTGAATATCCCTAAATTCATTTGGCAATAAAGAGTCAAGATGCCAGTAGTAATTCTGCCCAACGATAGAATCAGGTGTTATTGAAGCATGATCGTAGGTAAGTAAAGGAGACATCTCCAATACGACATCAGCATCCGACAGAACACTGCTTGCCTGATGAACATTTAGATGTAAGTATGTATTACTATTACAACTTGGAGAAGCTTGTACAATCTGACAGTCCCATTCATGAAAGAGGCTATCTGGATAAATGCCAAAATCATTGTTGTAACTACCGGGAGTAGAATCAACCTGAACAGTATAAGATAAAGGTAATGAAGTTTGGGACCAGGCTGTCGGTTCATTTAAAGTGAGGGTATATGATCCCTGCACCCCGTAAGCCTTGTATTTCCCCGAAGAAGAACCTGTTGTAGTTAAGTTAGGTTGAACATTCACTGTAGCGTATGGAACCAGAGGCTCGCCTACATCCATTACACCATTCTGATCTACATCATAGTAAATAGAACCAGATATCTCATAAAGGCTATCATGCTTAAAGTTCTGAATTAGTATAGTACTATAATCTGATAAGAGAAGTACATCTTCATCATTGTCATTGGTATAATCAAATTTAAGAATGTTAATCACTGAGGATGGACTGTGATCTGTTATGACCTGACTATAAAAGTTATTATTTTGATTCTCCAGGAGAATAATGCTCCCAGCATCCACCAGTACATCATTATCACCATCCTGATCGTAATCGAAAGTTAAATATTTATCCCCGCTGTACTGAAAGGTTGGTCCGAACATCTGTTCACCATTGAATGTTCCGGTTCCAGTATTCTCGACCCAGGCCATTTGTAAAAATGGGGGTCCTAGCATCATGACAAAATCAAGATCTCCATCTAAATCAAAATCTACAGGTTCACTGCCATAAATTGTAGCTGGTGCATTATTGTAAATTGTTCCTCCTCCACCAAAAGTATGATTTCCCTGATTCTTTGTATAATAGATTCCTGAACTACTGGATGTAATAAAATCTAGCAGAGAATCGCCATCCACATCTGCCAGTATGAAATCAACAGATGTCCAAAATGCTATGTAGGAGTTAATCACATTCCCCTGATTATCCAATTCTAATACTGTTACACCGGTAGCATTTTGTTCACGATAAATTATTTCTTCAATTCCATTGTTATCCAAATCTGCTGATTCAATCTGTCGTACGTTACCATTCGCCGTGTGTAGAAGATTTTTACTAAAATTTCCCATGCCATCATTAGCATAGTAATATATCTGCGATCCACTGCTTACTACAATGTCCATTGAAGAATTTTGATCAACATCTAAAACTGCGACATAAACAAAGAAAGTTGTTGTATCATCAATTATCTGTGTAACATAGGAGCCATTAGCTTGGATATAATTTACACTGAGCACTCTGTTTCCAGAATGATTTTTTTGAGTCGTCACGAAATCGTCTGTCCCATCTCCATTGACATCTGCCAACACACCATATCCTTCATGGGCAGCAATCAAACTGGAATCAATCGCTGATACATGGGGCGAAAAATTAAAATTCCCATTATTTTCACAAAAGAAGATGTTATTATGCCTGTGATAAATAATGTCTTTTAGTCCATTTCCTGTAATATCAACCATAATAGCATTTTGGGAACCGATACCAGATATATTGTGAACAGACATATTGGAAGTCCCATTATTTTCCAGAAAATAGGAATCCTCACTAACATCTGTTTTGATAAAGGCATCCAAATCTCCGTCATTATCAATATCAACTGCCTTTCCACCTCTAAAATGATCATCATAAATATAACTTGAAGGTACTATTATCGTCCCTGAATACCATCCATCTGCCGTAAGATAGTCAGTGGTCCCATCCCCATTTATATCAACTGCCAGTACATCAGCTGGACTGGCATTATAAAGATATTTGCTAGCATATAGGCTAAAATTTCCATTACCATCTCCAGAATAAACTCTTACCGGATAATTGGTCCCGGTCTCACAGACAGCAATATCCAGAATCCCATCAGAATTTATATCGCACGTGTCTGTAGCAAAAGCATATACCGGAGCCACATAGGACAAAAGTGTCTGTTGTGTAAACACACCAGAAGAATTGTTCATCAAACCTTCGATTGTGTTTACTTGTGGAGTTGCCAGTATAATATCAGGATAACCATTAAGATCTATATCAAAAATCTCAATGCTTCTATACTGTATGCTTTGATTGCCATTGTTATATATCATTTGTGGTGAAGAAAACCCACCACCAGACATTCCATAAATAATATAGAGTCTCTTACTATTTGCCGCAAATAGGATATCTATAAACCCATCTTGATTAAAATCAGTACTTCCTAATAGATAAACTGATTTGTAATTTGAAAGTAAAATACGGTTGCTCAATAGTCCATTTTGAAAATTGGCATATCCCCATATACCTGATTCAGTGGACATGATGACATCTGTGACATTATCATTATTAAAATCTACGTCCAACAAGTCTCCTGTAGTATAAGACATAAACTCTCCCTTATCCACAAGTTGTCCATGCGCTCCTTTGAAGAAAAACAGAATAAATACTATCCTCAAGGTTAAATAGCCACATGTATTTATATTATTTCTCTTGATCATCCAGAGCTGCAATTTTCAAACCAGAAAGTTAGTTATTATATCTTAATAATAAGATGTTCAGCTTCATTATCAAGACATTTGATGAGAATAAAAAACGGACAACAGGTTTAAACCTGTTGTCCGTTCGTGTGACCCCAAGCGGACTGAGTTCGAACTTTTGGGAGGATTTTATCGATACAATTAATAAGATTAATAATTTGTAGCTTTACTTACATAATGAAAATATTTCACACATTAACCTTATTTCTTTTTTCTCTATCAGGGCTATCTCAGTTAAAACAAACTGAGCAGGTAACTTTAAAATGGAGCCCCAAATTACAAATAGACCAAAACGAGATTTTTGTTGATTATGCTGGAAGTGATAAGTTAAACCACTATTATATTACTAGAAATAAAAAATTCGAGTATTCACTTTTGAAGTTAAACAAAGATCTTGAGAATGTTGGCTTCAAGCGAATTTCCCTGAAAAACAAAAAGTACAAAATGGAGTACGAAAGTTGTAAATTAATTAACAACACTCTTTACTTTTTCAGATCATTTGCCAATAAAAAAGACGGCTTAAATTACCTCTTCTCTAATAGTATTGACAAAGAAAATTTACAGCTTAATCCAGACATAAAAAAAATTGATCAAGTACCCTATATAAAGACAAGAAACAAAGGAAATTTTCATTTCATCTGTTCCCCCAATCAAGAAAAAGTATTAATAAAACATGATCTTAAACTTAATCCGAATGGAGCAGAGTTATTTGGTTTTACTGTTCTAAATTCTGATATGTCTGAAGTTTACTCAAAGCAAATTGAAATAAACTCTGGCGAGAAATCACGCTATGTTGAAGATTTCATTTTGAACAACAATGGGGACGTTATACTTGTTGTTATTGATTTTATAGGTTCTAGGCCGCCAAAAGTCGATAACGGTAAAAGAATTACTTATCATCCGTACTATTATTGGAGATACTATCGCAAAAGAGTAAGTCGACCCAACTATTCATATAGTGTCCTTATATATAATGACGATAGGGAGGAGAAAATAACATTCTCAGACAGCACAAGATTTATTACAGATCTAAAAGTAGATGTTAGCAATGCAAATTCTATATCCTGCTTTGGTTTGTTTTCCTCAAAAGATAATTACCTGGTAAAAGGCGCATTTACCAAGACATTTGATGGTATTACACTAGAACAAAGCCAGTCTAGCTTTAATGCATTTGACCAGACGATATACGATCAAATTTTTGAGGATAGAAATAGCAAGAAACTGAAAGCACAAAAAAAAGAGGCTCTCTTTAAAGATTTGATACTATATCCAATTATTAAAATGAAAAACGGCAATAGCGTCTTATTGGCTGAAAGCTATTATACATTTAGGACTTATTCACGTGTCCCAAATGGGGCTGGGGGATCAACCGTTGTGGAAAACGTACATTATGTGTTTGAAGATATAATTATTTGTGAATTCTCCCCAGATAACTCATTGACTAGTTTAAAAATCATAGATAAGTATCAAGAGTCTATTAATGATCTGGGGATTAATAGCTCTTTTACTTCAATTTCTAATGGAGACAAAATATCATTCATCTTTAATGAATCTGCCAAGAAAATTTTCTCTAAAGAACAAATCGATGAATTAGATCGAAAGAATAAAAGAGAATATTACTGCTTACTTGCTTCTCAAGATAAGAACGGGGATTATGAAAAAAAATCTTTGTTCAAATGGAGTGAAGAAAAGCTCTTATTTACCCCACAATTCTCTCGCCAATTTGAGGAACAACTTGCAATTTTGTACACATATAGGTCCGCGCTATCCATTTTCGTACCTAAAGCAAAAGATCGTAAATTTGTTGAAATCAACTTTAAATGAAATACCTATTACTTTTAATTGGAATTTATGCTGGATCCCATGTATCTCTTGGACAAGACGACATTGACCAGTATTTTGATGATGGAGGGAATTCAATTAATAACAATATCGTTTCGATAGACCCTCTAGCTGCGGTTGGAATAACTGGAGGTTTTGATATTTCCATTTTCTACGAAAGAATTTTTGGTAAAAACTTTAGGTTTGAGCTTGGTCTGGGGCTATGGAAAGAATCGAATAGTGGACCAGAACCAGACGTAGTTAACTATAATGGGGAAGAAATACTAGTCCAGTATGGAAATAATTTCAGACCAATTTATCGTATTGGACTGAGGGGTGTTAAACCTTTCTATTTTATGGATAGTAAAATGGGGTTTCACTATGGTTTTAGTTTCAAGCATTTTGAGACTCAGTATTGGGCTCATAAAGATTTCCCAATAGATAAGAAAATATATTACGACCTAATATTTCAATTAGGTTGGCAATTTATTAGCACCGAACATTTCCAGCTTAATTATATTTTCGGTTTTGGTCCTAGTTGGGCTAGATTTAAGTTGTCAAAGGAATTTGGAACAAATTTAGAGCAAGAAAAAGACAACTTCATTGGAATGGATTTTGGTCTACGATTCGGATATAAATTTTAGCTATGAAATGGTTTATATATATTACCCTAATTTTCGTAACGCTGTCCTGCAAAAAGCAACCTCAGCAGTATCCTTATTATAGAATATACCAGATAACTCAACTAAGAAATTTCGGTGAAAATATTATTGAAATAAGCCGAGAGTATTATGCCCCTGGCTATGGTCATGGTTTTTTCTTTACAACAGACAATGGTTTAGTCTATGAGACTTATGACCTTGGACAAACATGGAGTTCTTTTACAGTTTCATCTCAGGGTTCAACGTTAGAAGCGTTGTATTTTTATCAAAACAAATTTTATGTGTTTGATAAAACTAATCAGATCATAAAAAAATCTTTGGATCATGGTGCCAGCTGGACAAATATAAATGGTCCCATCACTCCAAATCAGTTTAAAGGAGCGTCAATAGGATCGGGCAATCCTATTCAGTATTGGATCTATACAGAAAATGAAATCTTCTTTTCTGACGACGAAGGGGCTACTTGGAATACAATACTTGAACTTACTGATGGCAGTAAGATTGAAGATTTAAATATGATACCTGGCTACATTGGTTGGTATAGGGATAGTAATGGAGATTTATATCAAACTGTCAATGATGGTCAATCCTGGACGTTAGAAAGCGCCAATATAAACGTACCTCTTATACACTCAAAAGTGAGCAGCGATAAATGCTATGCTATTGGATCAGATAACAAAGTTTATCTTGACTATCGGCATACTGGAGAACATGTACGATTAGTAGAGGGTGATTATAGCAATATCAACAATCAATTACTTGACGTCGAAGATGTCAGTGGAAACAATGTTCTAGCCGTTGGGATCGGAGAAATAATATCCACCACATTTTATGAGTCGGAAACATTATTAGAACCGATCTATCTTAATCAAAACCCCGACAAAACGAGTCGTAACTTTAAACTGGTAAAATTTTCTGAACAAACAGATAGAAGAGCTTTTGTAGTTGATGATTCCAACATTCTCTATGATATAGTAATTCTTGACGAAGACCAAAAGTAAACTTTTAATGTGTTGAGCGAATTTATTTCATTGAGAATACCGTATACCCCAACAGGACAATTCTAACCTAAACATTCAAAAGTTCAAACCTTCTAATCTCAACTTAAAACACTGTAAGTCAATAGATTTTCAATCAAAAAAGCCAACCCCAACAGGATTGGCTTTTTCAAAGTGACCCCGCCAGGATTCAAACCTGGAACCTCTTGAGCCGTAATCAAGTACTCTATTCAGTTGAGCTACGGGGCCATTCGCTTTGAGCGAGTGCAAATATATGCAAAGTAAATTGTTTGCCCAATAGATTTTGAAGCAGAAACAGATTTTAGTAACCAATTGCATGGATTGCCGTATTCTTAGCTCGTGCGCAAGGATTCTCTGTATATGTTCTTCTTTCCTGTTATTCATCTGATATTTCTTGTCGTGCTGATAGATTCTACAGGTTTCGCTACAGATATTTCTTTGCTTCTTAGCTCTATTTGGACCTTACTTGGTTTGCTGGTGATGACCGGAATCAAAAAACTCTACCCCAGACAAGCTGAGCTGCAGAAGAATTATTCAGATATTTTAATGGTTGTTTCAGGTGCTTTACTCACCTATTTCATAAGCCATGATTTAGACTTGGGACCAGTCATTGGTGCAGGAATGGTGGGCGTGGTTGGTTCGTTTCTACCAACTTTGTCTAAACGACACTCGGAGCACTTGAGGTTGTCCTCTTTCTCCTTGTATTGTGGTGCGTTTGTGGGCATGTCTGCCTCATTTACTTTGGAGAATTATGCTCAAATTGGACTGGCGTCACTTTTTGCGGGGGTTGTTTATGTGGTGCTTACCAGATCCTTTAATGGTATTGGAGGGAAACACGGAACCATCGCCTTTTCAGGGGTCTTAATCTTAAAAACTTTGCTCTATGTGGTCGCTTGAGTTTTTCATATGGTGCTTTGTTTTTAGTCTGGGCGGATTGTTGGTCACACACTTTCTAAACCACAGGTTAAATCAAGGTAGTGTGAGGGCTTCCGCATTGTCCAGCTTGATTGTAGGACTGATCTTTCATCTGATTCCTGACATGTTCGATCCCATGCTTCAGCAAAGCTTACCTCTGGTGTTTATTGGAGCCAGTTTCATTGGGATGAGCAACACTCAACATTTTAGTTCTTTTCCAAAATTTGTAATGGCTGCGCTGATCTTCAGCACACTGTACATTGGCTCCAATGAGATATTTCAGGGGTATGGTGGAAAACTGGGCCTAATGGCAAACATATCCGTGGTTGCCGTGATAGGGCTTTTCTCAATGCTTAGCAGACGTTCCGAGAAATCAATTTGACAATTGTTTGATGGCTGCTTTCAATTCATCTGTCAAACCACCGCTATAACTCCTGAGGTACTCACCCTCACTGGTAAATAAATAAACCAGTCCTTCTTGAAATGAGATGTCTTTTTTCTTGTTCAGTTCCTGATTCACATCCATATAGATCTCGAACAACCAATCTTGTCCTTTGTATTCTGCATACTTTGGAACACGCCCCACATGCTTTTCATCATCCATACTGATGCCGAGAAGATTAAATTCTTTTTCGAGACCTTGTTCTTTTAAATAAGCTGAGAGTGAAGTCATATTCCTGCTTCCATAGACACTCCATGTTGCCCATGTGCAAATCATAACCGGTTTGTCCAGAAGCTTATTGACCGCTTTATTTAAGTCAACGGGGGTTCCGTCAACGGACTGTAGAGTTACCTGAATACTGTCAATGTTCTGAGCGTATGTAGCCTTTTGAAACCAACACAAACTCAAAACTATGAACATCCATTTACTCAAGATACTTTGGAATCTCTGGTAAGAATTCTTTGATGTCAGCAATCCTTTGATCGTCACTTGGGTGTGTGCTTACCAATACCGGAGGCTTTTCTCCTCCTAACTTGCTCATTTTTGCCCAGAAATCGATTGCTTTTGCAGGTGGATATCCAGCCAACGCCATGAAAACCAAACCTAGTTTGTCGGCCTCACTTTCGTTGTTACGACTATACTTCAACATCCCTAAGGTAGTAACCAATCCGTACGATTGAAGGAAAACATTTGTCTTACCTTCTTCTGTTTGACCACCTCCAAGAATGGCACCTCCAACATTCACTGCCAAAGCCTTACTCATTCTCTCGTTTCCATGACGGGCAATGGCATGTGCAATTTCATGTCCCATTACTGTAGCCAGTAAAGTGTCATCCGTAGCCAATTTCAGAAGTTCAGTATAAACTACTACCTTACCTCCTGGCATACACCAGGCATTTACGATAGGTTCATCAACTACTTCAAATTGCCATTGAAATCCTTCAACTCTCTTCTCAGCATTGTTCTTCTTCAAAAACGCTTCAACGTTATTCTTAATTTTCTCTCCAACGCGTCTTACTTGCTTTACTCTTGGGTCGGATGCAGGTAACGGAGGGTGCTCATTCAAGAACTTGCTATATTCAATGTTAGCCATTTCTATCATTTCGCTCTCCGGTCTTAAATTAAGCTGCTTTCTTTTGGTGATAGGCACTCTGTTACAGCCGATCGTCGCCAAAGTAATCAAGCTCAATAAAAGTATACTCTTCATCTTTCTCATAACTACTGAATTTCTGCATTGATTCCTCTCTCCAAAATTGCGGTACAAAGAGGTTCTAGTTTTTCATATTCTCCTTCTTTAACGGAGCACTTCCCTTTATAATGAATGATATGTGTGCACTGTTCTGCCTGAATCTGATCATGCTTACACACCTTAACAAGGGTTTCAATTACATGGTCGAAAGTATTGACATCATCGTTGAATACAACAAGGTGTTTTCCATCTACCAATTTTTCAAGTACAGCAACGTCTTCCAATTCCTGAACATCTGTACTATTTGAAAAGAAGTTATTTTTCATTTGTTCTGGTTTTAGCGTCCTCAAGATCTATTTCTTCAAATCCATACAAGGCAATGATCTTTGTTTCCTCTATGCCCTGGTTATCGAAATAGTCTTTACTCTGCAAAGCTTCTGCAAATGTACTAAAGGCTATGTAATAAACGGTTTCAAAATTTTCATTTTCTTCAGACACCCAGTCTTTTCCTGATGTTAACAGTATTTGAGAGAAGGACTGTGGTGCTTCATTTTCGTATACTCCTAAGATCAATCTGTATTCCAAACCTTCTACCGGAGTTGGGTTATTAGATTCCGGTTCCACATCAGGATCAGTTGGATTTGGGTCGGGATCAGAAGGTGCCGGGTCAGGGTCTGAGGGTGCCGGATCCGGATCTGTTGTTCCCGGATCGGTATCATCAATATCTTCATCTCTATTGATCTCAACATCTTCTCCCATTCTTAGTTTTTGAGCATCATCCAAAGAAATCTCGTTGAAACCATATTTCGCTCTGATTTCCGCTCCTTCGATTCCTTGAGACTTAAAGAACTCAAGGTCTTCCTGAATGGTCTTATAGTTTTCTTTGGAATTGCTTTGGTACAAAGTTCCCGTCTCCGTTTCATCAGAAGTGACCTTATCCTGATTGGTCAAAATAATCACTGAGAAATCGGAAGGTGCCTCTCCTTCAAATTCACCGAGCCATACATAGTATGATAAGCCTTCTATTTCAACCTCATCGAAATCTACCGGATCAATGTTGGCAGCACTGTTCTCTTCTGTCCACTCGAATACCGCATCTCCTTTCTCATTAATGAGTTGTTGCGCTTTAGCATTGGTGATTCTCTCTCCATTATAGTAGGCAGTTATGAAGGCATCCGGAACTGGTCCGTTTCTAATTTCATCTCGTCGTGGTGCAGCTTCTGCCACAGACTTAAATACACCTGTTGAGTATTTAAACAGCTGGTTAACCTTAAATACTACAAGCGGTTCAACCGGAATGATGCCATCCTGAATTGGCTTGGAGTATGCACCTACCTGAACAGTAAAGTATAATCCTGGGATGCCTGCTCCCGGGATAGCCTCTGCCGCTCCCGCTGTGTTGTTAATCTGATCTATCAGGTCTTTGCTCTCTGGAGATTCCTGATAAACAACCTTGTTACCATCGTTTCCTTCGAACACCTGGCTACCAGTTTGATTGCCCGTCTGGTTGCCAGTTTGATTGCCTGTCTGATTACCGGTTTGATTACCCGTCTGGTTGCCGGTTTGATTGCCCGTCTGGTTGCCAGTTTGATTACCCGTCTGGTTGCCAGTTTGATTGCCTGTCTGGTTACCAGTTTGATTGCCACCAGCGATATCAACACCACTTGTAATAGGTGGATTTTCTCTTTCGTAAGCTCTGGCCTGAGCCAAATTCACTCGTTTGCCATCAATATATGCGACCACGAAGGCATCATCATATCCACCAAAACCTCTAATCGTGGTTTTGGCTTCATTGGCCGTATTGTAATCGCCGAAATATCCAACCATATAACGTTTCAGGTCTCCTCTGATCGTCTCACCGGAAATAGGCGTGAATTGTTTGAATAAATCCTGAGGAATTGGTCTGGCGTATGCACCCACCTGAACTTTATATACCAAACCTTTAGGGTTATCTACGTCCATTGGAATTGGCTTGTCTTCATTATAAAGAGACTCGTTTGTGGTAGCAAAAATATTCGTATTCAGGCTGTCGGGTACAGTAAAGTCTTCATCCGTTGGATCGAGAATATTCACCGGAGTCATAATTGGTGATGCCATGTTATCTCCATGCGTACCAGTTAGATCTCTAAATCTCTCACCCTTGTTGTCTGGCAACTCATCTCTGTATTTAATCAGATCGTCAAAGCTGATTTTGTAGCCTCTCTCCTTCTCTTCGGTGTCGGCTTTTGCTTCATCCAACTGATTATTGATGTCATTAATCTCTCCCTGAATACCTGCGATTCTCTGGTTATAAGAATCCTGTTCATCTTCTGGAGCCGTAGCTGCTTCCGACTGTACATCCAGTAATTCCTGCTCTTTTCTTCTTAACTGATCCTCAAGTTCATTTTTATTTTCAATGGCCTCATCATAGGATTGTTTCTTCTCTTTGTTTTCCTGAAGCAGACCAAAATAGATTTGATAATCCTCATCTCTTCGAATGGCGTCTTCGTCTCCGGGAGACATATCTTTAGGTGCATCTGCAATTTTCTTTTCCTCAAGTGCTTTGTTCTCGGCTTCAGCCACATCATCACCTTT
Organism: Parvicellaceae bacterium; assembly: GCA_965230535.1. Classification (GTDB taxonomy): domain Bacteria; phylum Bacteroidota; class Bacteroidia; order Flavobacteriales_D; family JAUILH01; genus JAUILH01. The sequence goes on from OZ246010.1 coordinate 1,175,899, forward strand.
TTTCTTGGTTCTGGCAGCTTTGTTTCTCAAGTCATCAGCTTCTCTCTCCAGGTCTTCTGCTTGTTGATTCAGAGCATTTCTATCCTTCTTCTTGGCGCCTTCTGCCTTAGTTCTTAGAGCAGCAGCTTCATTTTCTTTTTGAGTGGCCTGGTTGTTATATTCATCTGCCTTGTCATACATCTGACCCGATTTTCTTTCTTTAGGATCGGCAGAAATATTTGCGACATCCAATCCAACTTTAGGATCAGTGATACTTCCCGGTTCGTAGAACTCATCAGACATTTCTGAGAACATATCGTGTGCCTGATTTTTCTTATCAATGGCGTCATTTTCTTTTTTGACTGCCGATTTGATTAAATCGTTTTTCTTGGAATTGTCTTTCTCTCCATTCGCCTCAGTTCTTAGTTCTTTTGCATCATTAAAGAGTTGATCTGCCTCATCATCCAGGTCTTTAGCTTTTTTGTAATCCGGGTTAGAGTCATCATTAAAACCATTGGCTGCAACCGTATTTTGAACGGCATCTGTTTTCTCATCCTGGTTCTTGAACTGAGCCGCATTGGAATCTCCCAGCTTCTGACCGACCTTGATTTCTTCTTTGTTCTTTTTATCCTGAAGCTTATCTATTTTCTTATCCAGAGCAGCCTTTTCCTTATCGTTATCGGTTGCTTCCTTTTGATTATTGAGATCGTCTATAGCCGAATTATACGTATTGATTTTATCGCGTCCTTTTTTGGTGTCATTGTATGCATCCAAAGCACCTTTGTCTGTGTAATTTACTTTGGTATCAGTATAATCCGGTTGTGCCTGAACAATGACTTTCTGGTTGATAGAAATGTCGGTTAAGCGGTCGTTCTTCAATTCTTCTAACTGAGCAATTTTGTCGTTACCCGCTTCTTCTTCAATGTCACCAGACTTAATTCCTTTGTTGGTAGCGTCAATTTCATCATCAATTTTGGCAATGATTTCTTCGTTTAGCTGATTTTGCTTGCGCGCTTTATCTTCTTCAGATTCACCACTGCTATTAATGTCATCCTTTCTCTTTGAGAAGTCGCTTAACAAGTCATCAAATGAAATTTTACCAGCTCGGTCCGGTGCAGAAGCTATATCCTGTAGACCAGCATTCTCTGAAACCAGTTCATCATTCAACCTTTCTATTTCATTTAACCCGTTGTAATACTCATCGTCACTAATCTCACCATTGTTGTGCGCTTCTTCCAGCTCATCTTTTTTCGTTTCCAGCTTGGCGATCATGTCATTGTTACTTGCCATGATTTGTTCTGCCTTTTCTGCTTCACTAAGGTCAGGATTGTTATTGATGTCCGATTTATTTGATGAGAAGTCAGGATCCAGAGCATCAAAACTGATCTTTCCTCCCGGTGTTGTTGAACTCGCTATATCCTGATAAGTCTGGTTCTCGGATTCTATTCCCGTTTTAATATCGTCCAACTTGTCGACAGCACTTTGGTAATCATTCTCGGAAATATTTCCCTGATCTCGTTCCTCAGCCAATTCGTTTTTCTTGTCTTCAATTTTCCCAAGCAGAGTATTGTTTTCCTCTATCTTTCGTTGCGCTTTTTGGCCGGGAGTCAGGTCTGGATTGTTATCAATCTCGTCCATGGTGGTACTATGATTTGGATCGATTTCTGCCAGATTGATGTTGTCCAGATTAAACGTAGTCGGTGCTGAAGATTCAATGATCTCATCGTTCGCAGCTATGTCGCTTTTCAAGTCAGATTCAATCTCATCTAATTTGCCCAGACGCTCATCGGCAGTTGCCTGATCAATATCTCCATTATCAAGAGCTTCCTGCGTTTCTCTTTTAGCCTCATCAACCTTGCCCAGTAAGTCATTATTCAACCTATTCTTACGCTTAGCCTTGTCTTCAGGTGTGCCTTCAGAGTTGTCTATAGCACTGATCTCATCCGTGAAATTAGGCGCTAAATCATTGATCGACACATCAGGCGTCAATCCAACTCCCACTGGCGGATTAGAATCGTTGGCCGCGATGAGCTGTTTGTTTTCATCAATTTTATTCTGCGTGTCATTTTTAAACTCGGTCAGGGCCGTTTTTTGCTGATCTCCTTCGGCTTGAGTCAACTCTCCACTATCAACCTTGTCATCAATAGAGTTGATCTCATCGTCAATTTTATTGATCAAATCCTCATTGATTTTATTCTCCTCTTTAGCTCGATCGACAGGATTTGTCACATCATCAAGCGCAGAGATTTGGTTCTGATAGTCGGGCAACAGATCGTTTGGATTGATGTCATTCTGTCCTGGCCCTGGTCCTTCATCCAAGATCTTCTGATTTGAAGCAATGTCGTCCTCCTTCTGGTTTTTAAGGGTCGTAAGGCCATCAATCTGTGTTTGAATGTCTGCCTTCTTCCCTGGGTCGGTTTCAGCGTTGTATTGATCTTGAAGATCAGCAATATCCTTGTCTAATTGGTTTACCCAGTTCTTATCGTTTTCAATCTGATCCTGCAGGCCTGCTCTTTTATCCGGATTGTTTTTGAAGGTGTCGTTGTTGTTTTTGTACTGATCGTACTTAGGATCGTTGATAGTACTTGCGTACACAGGATCCTGAGCTTTCACTTCATTTAACTGATCCTGAGTAGATGTAAAGGTTTGGTCAATATCGGAGCCGGTTTGGAGTTTGTCATTCAAACTTTTCAACTCCTGCTCACTTACAGGTCCACCAGCCACTAAGTCGTAGTTTCCGGCAGCCACATCCCAGGCATTTTGCGCCTGATTAGTAGCACGTTCGTCTTCAATTAACTTATCTGACAAGTCTTTAACCGTATTCTGGGCATCCGCTAACTCATCTTTTTTATTGGCAATGTCGTTCTCAATTCCAGGCTTATCCTTCTTTTTGGCGTTGGTCAGTTTATCTTCTAACTCTGCAATCTCATCTTTCAGCTCTTTTACAAGCTCTTTATTTGCTGCCAGTTGTTTCCTTGTTTTATCTGCAGTAGCTTTCTTATCATTGTAATCCTGCTCCAGTCTTTCGATTTCTTCAGAGTTGTCGCTGCCACCCTGTCTGTCCATAACTCCCTTAATGAAATCCTGCTGTTCCTTAAGTTTCGTAATGGCATCTTCTAAATTGTTGCCATCAAGGGCGTCTTTAATTCCAGAAGCAAATTCCTTAGATGTTTGATAATCCTCGTTCACCTGCTTTTCTTCATCTTCAAGCTTCTTGCCTACGCCATGTGCCAATCTGGCTTTATCAAGATAATTTCTGGAATCTTCTATGTGCTGATTGGCCTGCTCAATGTACCTTCTTCGATCATCAGCGTTGGTTGCATTTTTGGCTTTTTCAATGGCTTCTTTGGCTTTTTCATCTTCCTTTTTAGCCTTTTTGAAATTGTCATTAGCTACAGAAAAGGCAGCATCCTTTTTGTCTCCAATTTCTTCGAGTTGATTTTTAAGATCTTCAGCATCTTTTTCAGCAGAGGCAATGATTTCCTCATTTGTCATATCAGTAACCGGAGGTGTTGTATCCTCAGGGAATTGATCTGCATTGACATCCAGCTTAGCCCGTTCATTAACGATCTGACTTAAGATTGTTTCGGAGTCAGGCACATCCTCTCCATATCTTGTATCGATCTTAATGGTTTCTTTTCCGGCCTCTGCCATAAGGGAAATTTCCTGAGGCACCACCATCATTTGATCGTTATAAGGCAATTCCACAACTCCCTGATGCGTAATGTCGCTTTGCGCCGTTTTGATTTTGAAGTTGTACTTACCGCTTTTTGGCAATGTGATGAGGTAATCTCCTGATGAATTACTTGCATTGTACACGCCAATAACTTCTCCGGTTTGGGCGTTTTCAACCTGAATACTGGCTGCTTTTTTAGTAGGATCAATCTCGTTGTTGAACTTTCCTTTTAGAACAACGATTTGTGCAGGGTATCTTTTTACTCTTACGTTGTAAACATGAAACTGATCCAGACCAGCTTCACGATTGGAGGAGAAATAAGCTTCATTGTCTTCGCTATCTACCACGTACATGATATCGTCGGCAGGTGTATTGATTGAGAAATCCAGGTTTTCGGGTTTTCCCATTGCCTGACCGTTCTCATTGATCTTTATGCGGAAGATGTCGTAGCCCCCCATTGTGTTATGGCCTTTGGAACTGAAATAAAGGTATTCTCCACTTGGGTGCAGGAAGGGATAATCTTCATCATATCTTGTGTTGACGCCTCCCATCACGATCTGGGATTTCCCCCATTCACCATTTGGAAGACGTTTAATCATGTAAATGTCTTTTCCATTATTTCCATCCTCTCCATAACTGGAAAAGAAGACCATTTTGGTTTCGTTGGACCGCTCAGGAATATGAACCACCACATCTTCATCTTTTTTCTTGTCCAGCTTGGTTCTTAACTCATCCAGGCTCTTGGCATTGATCATACTTCCGCCAATTCCGTCAAGATTATAATAGCTGTAAAAGTTGTCAATTCCCGTTTTCTTCTTACTAATTACGGCAACATCTGTGATGCTCGTCAGGAGCTTTTTTCCGTACTCAGCGGATTTGATATCATGAGCGACATCAAACTTCTTTTTGTCTTTAGAATCACCGTATTTCTGAAACTTCTTGTAGTACAACAAGGCTTGTTTAAAGCGGTAATTCATGTGCAGAGCTCTTCCCAAAAAGTAGTCGTGTAAAATTGGAATACCATCTTTTTCGTCACTCTCCTTCAGGTACTTAAGCGCCAATTCTTTTTGCTCAGTCACCATTAACAGACACGCCCCATATTTGTAGCGATACTCGTAGTTTTCCTGGAAGTTATTGAGGAGTTTTTTATACTTCTCCATGGCACCTGAGTAGTCACCATCTTCAAACATAGCATCTGCTTCCTTCTTCAATTTTTCGAAGGTTTTATCATCAACCGGGGCATTGGGCACATCAGAGTACGATGAGCACAAAATGATCACTAAAAGGCAAATGATATGTTTAAGTCTGTACAGCAAATCAAACAATGGTACACTTCAGAGTACAAAGCGTTTAGTTTTTATTCCCAAAGGATATTTTGTTCTCTTCATTACTCACCAGTCTCTGAATGTTCTTTTGATGCGTAATGATCACCACCACAGAAAAGATGATTGAGAAATACATTAATGATGGGAAGCTTGTTTTATAGATGAGAATGACCAGTATTGGGAAGGCCACAGCAGAGATCAATGTCCCCAAAGAAACATATCTCGTAAGTAAGAACACCAATAGGAATACCCCCATACTTGACAGTGCTGCCATCCAATGAAGAGTGATGATCACACCGAGTGTTGTGGCCACTCCTTTGCCTCCATTGAAGCTTGCAAAAATTGGAAAAATGTGGCCAATTATGGCCGCAACTCCCGTCGCAATTTGAAGATTTATGTAGAGTTCTGTCCCTTGTGTATAGTAAGAAATCCACGACAATCCCATGGTTGCGAGCCATCCCTTAAAAATATCAAAAAGCAGGACCGGAATGCCTGCTTTTTTGCCTAAAACTCTAAATGTGTTGGTGGCTCCTGCGTTTCTACTACCGTGTTCCCTCACGTCTACACCGTACATTCGCTTGCCCAGCCAAACGGCCGTTGGAATGGAACCTATGAGATAGGCTACAATAACGGCCAATATGTTAAATACTGTAAATGCTTCCTCCATATAACTATCTATTCGAACTGGCTAAGGAAGACTGATCTTTTGCTTTTTCTACCAGCAATAAACCTGAAGTCCGGTTGCCCTTTCTCTCCTTTATACTTGGCTTTATCTTCTTTTGTTTCCAATATTTCATTATTGAAATCATTGTCTGATGATACCACCTCCAAAATGGATTCCCTGGCGTTGTTTGAATATTCAAAATAATACCAGTTAGCGGCATCCAATTCAAGATAAATATACATTTTATCTTTAGATTTACCTTTGCTGTCAGGTGTTCGCTTCTGAATAGCTATTTTTCCATTAACATATTTGTAAATCTGATCTTTCTGGATATTGGCAATTCCAATCAATCCTTCAGACACAAATGCACTCATTTCATCGTTCCATTTTAACTTCACATCTGCTATGAAAAATGACTTTTGAAGCTCTTTAGGGAATTTTCCTTTAATAGATCCTTTCAGTGTCACCTCACCTACAATTTCCTCAGCTCTGTCTTTATCCAAAGTCTCGGTAAGCGCCTTTTTGTAGAAGGTTTTTCCTAGCTCAACCGGAATTAACTCAGGAGATTTTTCGATCTTCTCTGCAATTTTCTTCAAAGCGCTTTCGCTGAATGGGAAGTCGAGGAACATACCTCCGGATGACCTTACCTCACCTGAATTCATATTATGCGTAATTACACCTACTGAAGTGGCACTTAGTTGACCTAAATCCGCTCCGTAAGTGATGGTTCCGTCTCCTTCAATAACACAATTATCCGTTTGAAGACTCACATAATTACCCGGAAGTGATCTTTCCTGAAGCTTCTCCTTGTTAGATATTCTGTATTCTTTAGATGCTTTATCGAAATGCAGGAAGCCTTGTGCAGAAATTACATTTGGATGCGAATTTGATCCTTTTCTAGACAAGAAAGTAGAGTATACACCAAGAGAATCAACACTTGGATTCATGATGATTCCGGCACCAATTGGCTTGTTATCCATGTCTTTCATCTCTTCTCCCACCGGAATGTAAATTTCCAAAGGATCAATTTGTGCACGGAAGTTCATCCAGTTTTTGGATACCTGATCACAAGCATGTGTAATTCTCGTAGCACCGTCAAACACCAAAGACTTGTTAATGGCATACAATTCTACTTTTCCAAAGAATTCGAAATTCTTACTTAAACTAAAGTTTTCTTCCTGCTTGATTTCACCATCGGCATAGGTTGTGAAAGATGAATCTGGTTCAATCTTAGCAAAGTGGATCTTAAACTCTTTCTCATCCTCATCTACGTAGAAATAATCACCAGATGCTTTATAAGATCTTTTTGCCATAACGTCACAAGTCACATTGATGATCTTGTGGTTTTTACTCACGTTATCGGCAATAATCATGGCATTTTCAAGCGTTTGAATCTTAGCCTTTTTCTTAATGATCACAGTTCCGCTATCAGGTACAATTCTCGCATCAGCAATGTCCATGAAAGGCACTTCCGTACAGGTAATTGTTTTCTTTCTGAGGTCATAACGTGCCTTTGGCGCCATAAAACTCAAAGAATCCTGTTTTGGATGAATGGAATAGAAGTTGGGTTTCTCAAACTCGGTACTTTCTACTACCAAATCTGATTTCTTCTGTAACTCAATGTCATCATTATCCATGTACCATTTAAACTCATCCATATAACAGATATACTGGTTCTCCGGGAACTCTACATAACTGTTTTCTCCATTGGATTTAAATAGTCCCTCACGTGCTTTAAAATCAACCAAAGCACTTACATTGTCTGTCTTAAATGCCAATGCATTGTCCTCCTTTTGCAAGGATTCCAGATCAAACTCGGACGTATCAGACTGAACCTTATGTTCTTTGTAAGTGAATTTACGCGCTTTCAGGTCTGCATTACCAAACTGCATCTTCCCTCTTCCTGTCATCTCCTGAGCTGTGATTGAGATCTTCCCTTTCATTGTGGACTCGTTCTTAAAGAAAGTCAGTAAATTCTTATCTACGGAATAGGCATCCAACACTTGCGACTTAGGTTTAAATGTAATCTTCACACCATAACCTTTCACATCAGGAAATTCTATTGGTTTCCCTTGTGGTTCATTGATAAAGGAATCTACGATACCAGATGTACTATCAGGATAGAAGACAAAAGCTTTGGAAACGGAGGTTGATTTAACAAACTCAATGATTCCATCTCCCACCAATCCATCTGCGGTTAGGGCAATGCTATTTTTAAACTGACCTCTGTCTTCATACAATGAAAAACCTTCTTTAGGCAGGTCACGAACAAACCCTAAAGAGTAATCCGTCAGCACCTTCAGCTTTTCATCAAATTCCGGGAAAATACCAGCCGACAATAAAGAGCCTTCAAAAGCCAGAGCGTCTCGGTTAAAGTTGTCAAGGCTATCCAAAGTAAAAGGCTTGATCTTAAACATGAAAGTTTCTCTTGGGTATGCACCCTTGGAAATCTTATCGTAGAATACGTAAGACTCTTTCGTACATTTCAGAACCGGATAGTAATTAAAGCTGGTATCCAAACCGGCTCTGTTCGATGGATCATCTATGTCAATTTCTCCTTTGATGTCCTCGATAACAGAGCGTAGAGGACGTTGATTTTTACCTCCTTCAAAAGGCCAAACCCAAATTTTCATAGAATCACATTGCGGAATGGTGATTTTAAAATCTTCATAATCGAAATTGAAATCCGTTCCAAAATAGTCGGTAGATCCTGCGATTACAGTTCCATCAAATACAATGTTTCTGTTCTTATACATCTTGATAGATCCATAAGGGATTTTCTTTCCTGTATTCACATCCTTATAAGAGCTGGAAGCCTTCGGGAAGGCCTGCACAAACTGACTTTCAGACAAGTTAAATTTGCTAATTCCAGTGATATCCAATTCATAAGATGTTACATTTAAATTGGCATTTTCCTTCCCTTTAGGGTCACTGTAGATAACTATGTTATCATAGTCCTTTTTCCCCATTCGATTATCAATGTAATCGAACAGTTTTTGCTTGATGTACACATACTCATTCTTCTGATCGTAGCGAATGAAATTGTTGTTATTAAGTTGATACAACAATCTGGTTAACTCTGGTCCTTTTGCCATTCCCAAAGCTGTAGCCAGGTTTGCTGTGGTATATTCAAACTGATCGAAACGAACTGCATGTCTGGCAATCGCCACCATTGGGTGCATTTGACTGGTATTTCCAATTCTGTCGAACTTTCGTCTGTCAAAAAAGTTAGAAGATTCAAATACGGCATCTGTTTTAGAGCTTCCGAAAAGCGGTCCCATTCTCAAAATTGAGTCGCCTCTCACCCACGACATGGACTCTACATACATATCAATATTGTGGTAAGAGTTCACGAATGGACTCATACCCACACCTTCTTTGTTTCTGATGATGGTAAGCTTAGCTGGCTTGTCTTTGGTTTTATATTGGTACTCCAGGTTAATTCCGGGGTGCACCAATGAATCTTTCTCCATGATAAACTTAAAACTGGCTATCGGAGACGAGATTTTATCTGATTTGATATTGTAATCGATTGCAGAAGTTTGAACGAAGGGTTTGTTGTTTCTGTAGAAAGTAAGAATTGCTGGTTCTTTCGCTGTTCCGGATCCTTTGAAAACCGCTCCGTGCATGGTAAAACCGCCTTCATAATCTACCTCAGGGGCTATTTCTTTGATAAGTAAACGCTTACTGTAGGACACAAATCTAGGATAAGTGGCTTCTTTTCCTGAACCAATTCTTAATACTTTCTCATTGATCTTTCCCCACAATGGTTCCTTAAAATAGGTATTATAGAACTTAACAGAATCTATTTGGTAAGTACTTGATTTGACATTGATTTTATAAGATGATGTAAACTCTCCTCTTGTCTCGCTTGGATCCAACTTTACACGGGTCATGTGAATCTCCCCTCCCTTTCCTAAAAACTCAGCTGAGTATGGTCTGAACTTCCCTGAGGTTTTACGAATAATTGAACTGTCTTTATTGGCGTAACACACCAGATTGACATCAGTAAACTCGATAAAAGGTGATTTATCGTAACCATATTTAAAGCTTCCTCCTTTCGCTTTCCACGACAGCTTTGTATTTGCGAAAAATTGTTCTGTTGCGAAGAAATTACCGCTATTCTCAAGGAACTCGGACATTTTCTTCTTTTGCTTTTGCGACATGACCTTCTTCACCACATCATTCCATGAATTAAAGACATCTGACCCCAGTCCCTTTTTAAAGATTTGGTTAACGGAGGCGATATACCCTTTGAATTCCGGATAAATTCTGAGACGTTTTTTTTGAATGAGATTACAAGCTTCAACGACCTGACTTTGGTCAGACGCTTTCATACCATTCCATACAGGTGTAAACTCCTCAACAAACATTTTAGAATCCTTCTTATCGAAAGAGCCCAGATGCTTTCCAAGTTGCTCAATGAACTTTTCAGGATCGTTGCTAAAATTATCGACCTGAGCATTCACAAACTGAAAACCCGTCATCAAAAAAAGAACCAGAATTAATCTTACTGTCATGTTTTAAAGCTTTATCATTTTTACCATTGCCCAATCATCCTTCAAGTCCTGAGATACAAAACTCAAACCAAACTTTTCTCCTGCGGCCACAACATCTGTTATATCTGGCTCATAGAATCCACTAAACAGAATGACGCCATCTGGTTTCAAACAAGACGCATATTGTTCCATATCCTGAAGGAGGATGTTTTTATTGATGTTAGCTAAGATAAGATTATAAAGCCTGTTCCGCAACAGGGTAGCATCTCCTTTTTCTACCTTGATTTTAGAACAGTTGTTGAGTGTGAGATTTTCTATGGAATTATGATAAGCCCATTCATCAATATCGATGGCATCAATTGAAGACGCCTCTAGCTTTTCAGCTAAAATAGCCAACACTGAGGTACCGCATCCCATATCCAAAATCAATTGACCTTTTATGTCTTCATTAAGTAATTGTTTAGACATGAGATAGGTGGTAGCATGGTGACCGGTTCCAAATGCCATTTTTGGACTTAGAACGATCTTGTATGGCTTATCAGGAATATTGTGAAATGGCGCACAAATGATACAATCCTCTGTTACATATACGGGATCAAAAGCGGCTTCCCAAACAGCATTCCAGTTCTGTTGCTCAATTTCCTTAAAAGAAACATCTACTTTGGTTCCGAGGGATGACAGGACATTCTCAACTGCACCTTCCTGATGATCAGATTTTTGAATATAGCTTACCAGACCATCTTCTACCTCCTGATGCGTTTCAAAATTCAACTCATTCAGGTAATAAATGAGCATATCTCTATAGGGCTCAATTTGGTCTAATTTGAACGTAAATTCTAAGTAATTCATGAAATGATTTAAAATGAGTTGGCGATGGCTAAAAACGAATCGGCCTTTAGAGAAGCGCCTCCGATTAATCCACCGTCAATATCTGTCTGAGCGAATAATTCCCGGGCATTGCCTGGCTTACAACTTCCTCCATATAAAATTGAGGTGTTTTCCTTGCTGTAAGATTCTAAAACGGACCTTAAGTGGGCGTGCACTTCCTGAGCTTGTTCCGGAGAGGCTGTTTCACCAGTACCTATCGCCCATACAGGCTCATATGCCAAAACAAAGTCGCTTACCTCTTTGCAATTATCTAGTACATATTTTAGCTGATTGCCTACAAACTCCAGATGTTTACCTGACTGTCGGACATCCAAAGTTTCTCCAACACATAGAATTGGTGTTATTCCCCGAGCCACCAACAAATCAAATTTCTGTGTGATGATATCATCTGTTTCTTTTTGATATTCCCTTCTCTCCGAATGACCGATGATGCAGTACTTCAAGCCAATAGATGCCAACATGTCTACTGAGATTTCACCTGTATACGCACCGGAAGTTTCGTGATGACAATTCTGGGCCGCTAGTGAAAACCAGTAATTTCTTTTAGAAGCTGACTCAAGATACAGAGCCGGACAGGCTACAATCAATTCGCATTCGGCCTTGAGTGAATTGATGTCGTCCATCAATGTTTCAGCTTCATGTGAAGACTTATTCATTTTCCAGTTTCCCGCTACTATATGCTTTCTCATGCTATCTAATTCTAACTCTTGGATCTATCAATCCATAAATGATGTCCACTGCCACATTTATGATTACAAAACCTGCTGATATAAAGATTGTGGCCCCGATTACCAGTGGCATATTTTCTTCAATAACGGCTGTATAAATCACATTTCCTATCCCGTTCCAATTGAAAATTTGCTCGACAAAAATGGCACCGGCAAACATACCGGCAAAGTATCCGGAAATGGCAGTTATTACAGGATTCAAAGCGTTTTTAAGTGTATGTTTTACTAAAACCCAAAACGGATTTAATCCCTTGGCTTTAGCGGTTCTCACATAATCCTGAGACATTACATCCAGCATTGAACTCCTTGTCAATTGTACAATTACGGCCAGCGGTCTGATACCAAGTGTGATTGCAGGCAATATCAGTGCATAATAATCGATATATGGATCTCCCAGTTCATCACTTGCGTAGAATGTTCCCTGGTTAGGCAATTCTGTCCCCGGAAGCACCATATAGTTATCAATCAATGGCACCATCACATCCAGACCTAAGAGTGCATATCCAATTACCCAGGCAACACTGCTTATGATTGCGCCTTTGAACATCATTTCTCCCATATAAACCCAGGAAAAATTGACGAACCTTTCTTTGGCAACTTTCTTATTAAAAATGACTCCCAGCACTCCACCAACAAGGATTCCCAGGAATGGTAATATGGGAACGGAACTTTCTTCATACCATTGGTTGGCAAAAATCCATTGAATGATCACAGCCATTACAAATGAGGGGGCCGACATCCCTAACGTGGAAATCACAATGGAAGATTGGTCTATAAAAGTTCCTTTATACAAACCGGAAATAATACCGAGTGTGATACCGAGAAAGACCGCAATAAAAATGGCTGCTCCCGCCAGAATGAGTGTTTCGGGAAGATGTGCATTGATCCTGTCCATTACCTTCTCATCCCGCTGATAATCTCTCCGTAAGTGAGGATATTTTATGACAAACGTCCGGTTCTCAGAGAACGAAAACAGCTTGGTATAACTGTATTCTTCATCGTCCAGATAGATCCTGCTTTCCTTCACATTTTCGTTGTGGATAGATATCGGTGACAGGTCGTTTAGATACAGCATGTACTGCTTATAGATGGGTAAATCCAGCTTAAGTTCATGCTCAATTTCGGCGATTAACTCTGGCGTTGGGTTTTTTCCGGCCTTATTTCTGGCTATTTCAGAAGGGTTTACACTGAACAAGAAAAACAGCACGGTGACGACTCCCCATAAGACGAGTATTCCATACAATATTTTCTTCAGGATATACCTTATCACTCTTCCAGCAGTTCTTTAATCTCTTCGTAGCTCGGCATATTTCTCGAAGACCATTTCCCCTTTACAATTGAAGAACCGAGCTCTCCATCCTTCAACTTGTTTTTCAATAATATCACACCAGGATTAGACCTTACTATGATTTTCAGTTCCGTATCATCTGCAGTGGCTAATGGGAATTCCAATTTATGCTCCTTTCGGAATTTCATCTTAGCCACATCATCTGCAGTGGTTAAACCAACTACAGCAATGCCATTTTCCTGAGCTTTTTTGGTCACCTCAGCCAGTTTCTCAATGTCCCCGGTATTGGCATCTTCCAGAATTCTTATGACAACAACCATTACCTTGTCGTAGCCCATGATGAAATGCTCTAACATCACATCTGAGTTGGCCTCAGGCGGTGCCTGATAGTTGCCCTTATCCTGATATGATGAATCCGGATAATACTCCAAATCTCTTCTGTAATCTTCAAGTAAGACTGTGTCGTTCTGATCATACTCCGGCATATAAAGCACTTTGTAAACCGGATTAATCAGGGTATCCATGAATGGCTTAAGGATAATCGGATGTTTCTGCATGAACTCTGGCAACATCCCGAATTTCGTACTCGCTCCACCAAAAGGTTCCGGTAGAGAAGGTAATCTGCCTTCCTGAATCACTTTTTTGCTACCATTTAGGAAAAGATAGTCTTCTTCAATCCATCTCCAGTTCTCATCTTTCCAGTAATACTCTTCGGTAAATTCTTTGACCTCATTGGTTTCTCTGTTCATTCTAATCTGCGTAGTAGCAGATTTTTCAGCAACACCATTGTTCATTTGAACCACCAGGTCGTTTCCTTCAGCATAAGCTCGATAATCTTTTAGTGGCAGGTAGGTATAGGTAAAGATCGCTACAGATGTGGCAGCCAAAGTAACTATAATGGCATACATCCACTCCGGTCCAAGCTTTCCAAACTCCATGCGTTTCACAAAGATGTACACAGCGAACAGAAGCAAGGAGAACAAGATAGTAAAGTACCAATTGAACACCCAGCACAGGAAGATCATAACAATTACCGAGGATGATAACAACCAAACATCTTCTGATGAAGTATTGAGTTTAATACGTCCCTGAAAGAAGAAAATGATCAGAACAAAATAAAAGAGCACCGCATCCTTTCCGAATGATTCCCAAGGAAGTAGTGACCTTCCAACACTGCCTTTCATGGCGTCTCCAAAACAACCACAATCATCCACACATTGTCGCCAGAATGCAGGCACCGAATTTGCGGCCATAAAAGCCTTTATCTCCGGATTGTACTTGTCTATAATGGCTTGTGCTTCTGCTTTTTTGCTTTCACTCAGATCTGTGAATTTCTTAGCGTCTCCTTTCACAGCCAGCAGTTCTTTGGAAATGGAATTTGCCCAGTTTACCTTCTGCTTCCAACCTACTCTTAAACTGTCTTCATAATCACCGCCCAAATCGGCAATCATCTCATCAACATATGCATATTTGTGTTTGGCATCTACAATTTCCTGAGGATCCGTACTTGAGCTCAATGACTTATCTGCAGAGTCGACAATCAAACCACTGTCTCCGTATGCCTCCTGCGTTTCCAGACAAGTTGATGTGTAGAACGTGAGCCATCCAAAAAAGACAGTAAGTAAAAGCAACGTCCATGAGGTGATCCGCATTTTCCCGCCCACGAGAACGGCAAATCCAAGAACTATCTCCCCTATTGCCACAATGATTGCTAAGTAAATTGCAGCATCATTCCAGGATTCCATGTCCAGAGCATTCTTCTGAAAATAGTCATGAAGTTTGTAAGAAAAGCCTTCGGGATCATTGGCTTTGATCATTCCGGAAACGATAAAAAGCCCTCCCACAATGACTCTTGACACATATACCATCAAGGGCCAAGATTTGGTATAGGTCAGCCCCAAAACACTGGTCAGCAATAAGCCTAAACCGACATATGCAAACCATCCTTCCAGATGATCTAACAAAGCCAATGCAATGAAAAACACGGAAACTGTGTTGAGTGCAACACTCAATATTTGTAGAATGGCTGAGCCATCATTTCCAAGATCAAATCCTGATTTCTTCCCTGGTTTGTAATATGTGCTTGAATAGTTCATACAACAAAGCTAATCCCATCCTGATCGCAACGTATTTTTTTTAACTTCTCGTTAAGATTTTTCCGTCATTTTGATCAAAGCAAAAATAGCATAATTAATCATATCCATATAGTTGGCATCAATGCCTTCAGAGACCAATGTAGCTCCCTGATTATCTTCAATTTGCTTAACGCGTAAAATTTTCATTAAAATCAAATCACACAATGAGCTCACACGCATATCTCTCCATGCTTCTCCATAGTCGTGATTCTTCTTCAACATCAAATCAAAAGTGATTTTCGAATGTTTATCGTACTGCTCAGTCACTTCTTCAAGTGACATTTCCAACTCTCCTTCTCCCGCTTTTTCAATTTGAATAAGCGCCATGATGCCATAGTTCACAATTCCTATAAACTCATCTTCGATGGCCTCACCCACCTTGTTTTCACCGGACTCCTGAATGGTTCTGATTCTTTGAGCCTTGATAAAAATCTGATCCGTTAAAGAACTTGTTCGCAAGATTCTCCAGGCAGTTCCATAATCTGAGGTCTTCTTCAAAAACAAACTTCTACATTTGTCCAATTCCGCCTGATATTGTGCACTTGTTTGCGACATGAGCTTATAAATTGATATTTTTGAGTTTAACGGGGCGTGAATATACGCTATTTAAATGAATTTTTCACTGAATATAAAGGGGAGATTGCTGTCTCTTGAAGAACCCAGGGTTATGGGAATCGTAAACCTCACGAGTGATTCATTTTATGCAGGAAGTCGGACAGAAGTTTCTGATGTTTTAAATCTGGTACAAGATCACATTGATGAAGGGGCTGATATGGTGGATCTTGGTGCTTTTTCGAGCAGACCAGGCGCCAACGAGATCAGTGAACAGGAGGAATTAGACAAATTGCTTCCGGCTATCAAACACATACATCAAACTCACCCGGAAATCATCATTTCTGTTGATACATATAGAAGCAAAGTGGCCAGAGCCGCGATAGCTGAAGGCGCTCATATTATTAATGACATTTCTGCGGGAGATATGGATTCCGAGATGTTCAAAACCATTTCGGATTTAGGTGTCCCCTATATTATGATGCATATGCAGGGAACACCACAATCCATGCAAAACAATCCTCAATACAAGGGAAACAATCCCACTTTTGAGATCGCTAAAATCCTCTCAGAAAAAGTACTCAAACTAAGATCAATGGGGACAAAAGATATTGTGATTGACCCTGGGTTTGGATTTGGAAAAACAATTGAACACAATTTCCAAATACTAAATCACCTGGAACATTTTCATATTTTAGAATGCCCTGTTCTGGTTGGCTTATCCAGAAAGTCCATGATTTACAAAACGCTTATGGTTCCCCCTGAAGAAGCTCTGAATGGCAGCTCATTTTGTCATACTCACGCCCTGCAAAAAGGTGCTCAAATTTTAAGAGTTCATGATGTCAAAGCCGCTAAAGAGTTGATCACACTTCATCAAAAAATGAAGACTTCAGAATGAATACGGGCGACTGGGATATCGTTATCAGTATTCTGTTTATAGCAGGTATTTTCTATCTTCTTCGGAAGACAAGTGCGCGATCTGTTTTACTGATCTTTTTGGTGCTATACATAGGCAGGATCATCCTTTTAAAACAGAGCTTGTTTATCTCTGCGGACATTCTTGGCGGACTTATTCTAATCGGCGGGCTTGGCGTTATCTTCATCTTCAACAAGGAGATTCTGCGCTACTTTCAGAAGCTGGGATCTCGGAGCAACAATCAAACCAAGGGCTTATTCAATGCATTCATTCCGAGTAACGACGATAAACATGTTACTGAATCTATCATACTTGAAGCAATTCAAACCTTAAAAACGCAGAAAGAAGGTGCACTAATTATACTGAACGAAAATGATGATGCGGAAACTTTTTGCTCAGGCGGCACTACTTTAAATGCTGAACTCACCGTTGAATTATTGGTAAGCATATTCCAAAAAACCAGTCCGATACACGATGGAGCCGTGCTTATTTCGAACAAGAAAATTGTGAAAGCTGGCTTGATTCTTCCTCTCAGCAAATCTGCCTCACTCAACGACAAAGGCACCAGACACCGGGCAGGTGCAGGTATCACAGAATTATGTGATTGTAAAGTCTATGTATTATCTGAGGAAAACGGGCAAACCAGTTGCTTTTCAGATGGAAAAACGATCTCCTAAAGCGACTTCAAAAAAGCGTAAGGGTCCTTATCAATATTTGCAATTCTATCATTGCAAATTGCCACGTTCATAGAGTCGTTTGGATATTTCTCCAGAAGCATTTTGTACATCTCAACCGCTTCTTCCTTCATTCTTAAATTTCCATCAAGAATACCTGCCTTTAAATCGTAAGCCGGCTTAATCATTTCAAAGTCGGGATACTTCTCGATCAAAAGATTTACCAGATCTAAAGCTTTTAAAGAAACTCCACGTTTTACAACACCATTTGGTTGAGCAACATCAGCAATGGCATGGTCATTCAAAATTCTCGCAGATCTGAACAAAGCCTTAGCAGAATTATGATCTCCGGAATGAATGCGCTCTAACTCAAGTGTTACCTTATAAATTTCATTGACACTCTCATCGTTTGTGATTTTGGCAATTTCCTGAAGTTTATTCATATAATCTTCCACAGAAAGTTCACTTGTTTTCTCCGGAGCCTTTTCCTCTTCTACTTTTTCAGTTGACTTGCCTTCTTCTTTCTTGTCTTCTTCTTTTTCTGAATCACTACAAGCTGTTGCCATCAATGCAACAAACAAAATCAAAGTAATTTTCTTCATCATTTTCTATTTGGAAATTTCATTCTGTAACTTACAGATACCTGTCCTTTTGAAATATCGCTCAGACGTCTTTTTATCAATCTTCTTTTAAATGCGCTCAAATAGTCTGTGAATAATACACCTTCAATATGATCGTACTCATGCTGAATCACCCTGGCAGCATATCCGTCAAATGTTTCTTCATGAAAGTTGAAATTCTCATCAAAATAGGTGACCAGAATCTTTCTGTGTCTATAGACATCCTCTCTTACCTCAGGAATGCTTAAACATCCTTCTCTAAACCCCCATTTATCACCAGTTTCTTCTTCAATAATTGGATTGATGAATACCTTTTTGAAATTCTCCAGACCTTTGGCCATTTCTTCCACTTCTCCATCTTCATCCGGCTCCGCAAACGAACTGGCGTCCACCACAAATAAACGCAAGGCCTTTCCAATCTGAGGAGCAGCCAAGCCCACACCATTGGCTTCATACATGGTTTCAAACATGTTCTCAATCAACTCCGAAAGGCCTTCGTGATCTTCATCAATCTCGTCACATTCCTTTCTCAAAACCGGATCACCGTATGCTACAATAGGTAGGATCATAGTATTCTTATTTTTTCCAAAAATATTAAATTCCTTTGGCCGACATATAGGATTGGAGGATAATTGTGGCACTTATCTCATCTACCAGGGCCTTATTTCTTCGATCTTTCTTCTTCAATCCTCCGTCAATCATGGTTTGAAATGCCATTTTACTTGTGAAACGCTCATCAACTCGTTCAATTTTCACTTTTGGGAAATGAGCCTTCAAAACATTCTCAAATTTATTGGTATTCTCAGACCATTCGGAGTTCTGGTTATTCAAACCCTTTGGATCTCCCAAAACAATCACCTCAATGTTTTTATCCTTGATGAGTTGTTTTAGATAGGCTGTAAGCTGACTGGTATCTACTGTAGCCAAACCTGATGCAATGATATTGTTCTCATCCGTAATCGCAATTCCGGATCGCTTTTTACCATAATCTATTGCTAAAATTCTTCCCATTCGAAAAAAAGAATAAAAGTAAGTAATATTGTAGCAAAGAAAACGGACATGAGAGAGTTGATTGAATCAGCCTGGGAAAACAGGGAATTATTGAAAGAAAGTGCCACGATTGAAGCGATCAATCAGGTAATAGAAGAACTGGACAATGGCACACTTAGAGTTGCAGAACCAGACGGAGATGGATGGAAAGTAAATGAGTGGGTAAAGAAAGCTGTCGTACTTTATTTCCCTATCCGACAGATGGAAACCATTGAAGTTGGCCCTTTCGAATTCCATGACAAAATGGCCTTAAAAAATGATTATAAAGCCAAAGGTGTAAGAGTTGTTCCTCATGCAATTGCGAGATATGGAGCTCATATAGCATCAGGTGTGATTATGATGCCTTCGTATGTGAATATTGGTGCTTATGTTGATAGCGGTACCATGGTAGACACCTGGGCAACTGTTGGATCTTGTGCACAAATTGGCAAAAATGTTCATTTATCCGGTGGTGTGGGTATCGGAGGTGTACTAGAGCCACTCCAGGCTTCTCCAGTAATTATTGAAGACAATGCATTTATTGGGTCAAGATGTATTGTTGTGGAAGGCGTTCGCGTTGGCACTGAAGCTGTTTTAGGAGCAAATGTTGTCCTGACAAAGTCCACTAAAATCATAGACGTAAGTGGTCCTGAGGCAATTGAATACCGAGGACATGTTCCTCCCCGATCAGTTGTGATCCCGGGAACATTGCCAAAGGAATTTCCGGCAGGAACTTACCAGGTTCCATGTGCCCTAATCATTGGTCAAAGAAAAGCCAGTACAGACAAAAAAACCTCTTTGAATGATTGTTTAAGAGAGTTTGATGTAGCAGTTTAATGCGTATTTTAATTATACAAACCGCTTTTATTGGTGATGTCATTTTGGCGAGTGGCATCATAGAAAAAATCAAACAACATCATCCGGATGCAGAAATTCACTTCCTACTGAGAAAGGGGAATGAAAGTCTATTGCGCGAACATCCTCTCGTTTCCCAAATTCACATTTGGAATAAACGAGAAGGTAAGTACAGACAACTTTTCAAATTGATTCGTTCACTTAAGAAAATCGAATTTGACAAACTAATTTGCCTGCAAAGGTTTGGCGCAATGGGCTACTTGTCGTGGCGACTGAAAGCGAAGGAAAAAATTGGTTTCGACAAAAACCCGTTCTCATTTGCCTTCCATAAAAAGGTGACACATCAAATAGGAAATGGGACACATGAGGTAGAACGCAACCATAAATTGATTGCTCATTTCACCGATAGTGAAGCAGCCAAGCCTAAACTATATCCTTCAAAAGACGATTTCAATACCATTGAGCAATTTTCTGATCAGACATTTACCATCATTGCCCCCAACTCAGTTTGGTTCACTAAGGAAGTTCCAAAAGAAAGGTGGTTGGATCTAATGAAAACAAAGGTCAATGACATTGTGTACCTAATCGGTGGTCCGGCAGATCACAATGCCTGTGAAGAGATTAAACGTGAAAGTGAGCATCCCAACTGCATCAATCTGGCGGGAAAGCTATCGCTTCTTCAATCAGCCGCTTTAATTTCCAAAGCGCAGATGACTTATACCTGCGACTCAGCTCCAATGCACCTGGCATCTGCTATGAACGCACCAGTAACTGCAGTGTTTTGTTCAACGATTCCAGACTTTGGTTTTGGGCCTTTATCGATTAATGCAACAAGCATTGAAACAGAACTTACATTGGACTGTAGGCCTTGTGGTTTACACGGTTTTAAATCCTGTCCGAAAGGCCATTTCAAATGTGGCAAAACATTGCAAATCAAATAAATACAAGACTCTTCTAAAAAAGCAGAAAATCGACAAAAACGTAACGTTCATCGACAAATAAACTCCATTAATCTTATTCTTGTTACCTTTGCAGGAATTTTGCTATTTGAAACC
This sequence comes from Parvicellaceae bacterium, assembly GCA_965230535.1. Classification (GTDB taxonomy): domain Bacteria; phylum Bacteroidota; class Bacteroidia; order Flavobacteriales_D; family JAUILH01; genus JAUILH01. The sequence goes on from OZ246010.1 coordinate 1,196,782, forward strand.
TATTTTGCTCATATTGACAATGTTATCTTGCCTGAATGGCTTGACTCAATCTGCTGATTCCCTTAACCAGCGGATTGACAATGCTATACAGAATTTACAGTCGGTTTGGCAACAAAATAACGCCTTTGCAATTAAGGGAGATACCATCAATGACAGACTGCTCCACAGCCTCCTTAATTATCAGGTAAATCACACCAATCAGAGCAGTGTTTACGCCGAACAACTGGCAAGACTCAAGGCGCAACTGTACCACAAAGACTGGGGACTAAGAGCAGGCGTTAGTTATCTTGAAAATCTTGATCCTGCTCCGGACGATGACAATCTCTTTTATTTCAGGCGGATACAAGCCGGACTGACCTGGGACATTTTAAAGAACGGTTTTGTATCTCACAGATATAAAGAAAAGGTCATCAATGCTGAAGCCGACCTACAGACTCAGGAATTATCAAAAGACAAGAAAAAAGAAGACTACTTAAGTCGATGGCATTCCATTCTCTTCATGTTTAATCAGGTTAAAGTAGATATCCTGAATAACCGAAAAAACATTGTGAGCACACAACTGGATTATGCGAGAGAATTTCACAGAACCAAGCTCCTGAAAAAGGAAGAACTCATTGCTATTGAAGCCAAAATGTCTGAAATAGAGGCTATGTTCAATATTTACGAAACTTATAATGATCAGTTGCCTCCAGATTACCCTACTGTTGTGAGTTATGCTGATAACATTCCGGTTTTTGACATCAACTACAGTCTTTTACTAAACGATTTCAGACAATATGCTTCTGACACCGTTCTTCAACTCAATGAAGACGTTTTAAAATACCAGACCAGCGTGCTTCACGACATTCAATTAAGAACCTTCTTTAGATATAACTGGTACGACATTGTAAGTAACGTTACCGGAAACCGATCGTTCTTCTCATTTGGTTTAAATGCATCCATCCCGATTCCCTTTAATCATAAACTGAAACAAGACATTGCCAGAACGGAATTTGAATTGGAGAAATTTAAAGGAGAAGAGGCACTTAACGACATTCAGAAGGACCTCATCAATGATGCTTACGAGTACCGCTATAAACTTAAGCAACACGTTAATTTCTACGAAAAGAGAACTAAATACCTAGAATTACTCAGACAAGAAAGTGTGCTTTTGAAATTAGATCCTCTGGACTTCAATCCTATAAAAGCACTTGGACTCATTGATGACATTCTGAAAATTGACATTGAATTGATAGAACTCAATCAGAACATGTATCTCAAGATTTTGAAACTCTATACAAAATTGCCCTACATCAGATCAAGGGAACTTATCAAACCTTTTGAGATGCCTGACGCCGAACACAGAGAGCACGACATTAACCGTTCTTTCTATGTATGGTCTTCTTCAATAAAGAAGTACTCCTCTGAATTCATCACGGAATACCTCAAATACAATGATGCAGACGAAATTGTTCTTTCCATTAACAATGATTCAGATTTAGACTCATCAAGAAAAGCTTTGTTTGAAGCCCTGGACAACAAAAATCACCAGATACATTTGATGATTGGGCGAAACAAACTGATTCATGAAGGCAATATGACAGCCTATTTGAATGAACTCAAACTAGATTCAATAAATTACGACGGGATTCATTTGGACATTGAACCTCACACCTTTGACGACTGGTCGGAAAACAAAATCACTTACCTTCAAAAGTACAATGAGCTTCTTGACGAGACCATCGAATTTGCCTCAAAAGGTAACAAGACGGTGAGTATTTCCGTACCACTGCACTATCCTGAAGATGAGATGCAAAAAATCATCTCTAAGGTGGACAAGGTTTATTTTATGTGCTATGAAAATGTTAAAACCGATTTCATAGTGAGAAAACTCAGTCCATATGCGGGTGTTGCGAATAAATTATGTATTGCTTTGAGAACGGAAGATTTTAAATCGAGAATTGAAATGGAGCAGAAGTTTGATGACATCAGATCTAAGATTGGTGTAAGTGCTTTCTGTTTGCACGATTTAGATTCTGTATATCAATTGGACCTTAAAAATGTGAACCAGCGAAGGCATGAAGAGCATTAATTTTAAGAGACAAGAATCTGTGCTCAGATACGCTGATGAGCAGAAACCCGGTAAAAAGAAAATTAACTGGGACCGAATCATCTATTTCCTGATTCTTGGATTGGTCATTTTCTTTTTGGTTCGTTGGATCGTACTTAACACCTTATATATAGAGGCGGACGGACAGGTTATTTTTGAGAGCAGAAATATCCAAAATGTTGACGATTCGAGAATCATTGAGTTTAAAGTTGAAGAAGGCGATGAAGTTGCTGTGGGAGATACACTTTTTAGCTACATCAATGATGAGGATGAAAAGAATGCAAATGCCGGTGGTGGATATGGTCATTCAGACAATGCATCCAGTCTGAGCGTTGGAGACATCACCATAAACAAGGTCAAATCTCCTGATTGGATAGACAAAGAGATTTTCAGTACCAAAAAGCAAATGGCTTTGAACAACAGCCAGATTCGAGAGAACCAAAAACTCATTGAGTCTCTCAGTGCCAATGTTTCTCGCTTAGAACAGGAAGTGGTATTGGACGTCATTCCAAAATCCAGATTAGATGATATTTATATGTCAATTGAAAGACTGGAAGCCGATATCACGCAACAACAATCAGAAAATGGCTACTTCAATTCTTACCTGGCTGAGTTAAGAAAACTCAAAGCCATGCAAGAAGCTGAACCGAAAGACGAAAACAAAGGCATCAACCTGTCTAATAGTAGTAATGCCAGTTCTGGCAATGGTGATGATGACGATGAATTGAGATATTTTATCAGTCCAATTGAAGGTACCATTACAAGAATTTTCTTCAATAATTATGAAGTCGCCCTTAAGTCTGACGTGATCATGTCTATTCACAAACCTGAAAACATCAAGATCAAAGCTTATGTGAGCCAGGAAGACATAGACGAATTCAGAATTGGAGATGAGGTTGAGATCGTTTTCCCGGACGACACAAAAAGTACAGGGTACATTGAAAAATTCCATTTCACAACCAGTCGTCTGCCGGAAGAATTTCAAAAGAAATATGAACCAACAACCAGATCTATTTTGGTTGATGTAGTTCCAACCAGTCCTGCAGCTTCACAGAAATGGCAGGCTTATTATAAAATTGCAGTGGTTATCAGAAAATCGAAATACTAGTATGAGCAAAGATTTGACATCAAAACCATTGTTTGGAGATAATTTCGTTGAGCATGACGGGTATCGCTACTACATCATGAAGGATCATGATATGGTAAATTTGAGCGAACTCATTGCCTATGATGCCATCATCATCGAAGGAACTTCTCCTAAGCTCATAGAAGAAAAGGTCAGTAACATTAGAAAGAACCTCAATCAGGCTTTCTTTCTGATTCCGGTATTCGTTCTCAAAAGCAATTTCACATTACCAATCTACGTAGAGGAATTAATTGATGGCAGCATCTTTTCGATAGATCAGGTGAATTTGGTAACTCCCATTGTTCACAAAATTCATTTGAGAAATAATGAGGTTACTATTAATACAGCACTGTCTTATGAAGCGCAATTGATTAGCAAGACTCTGACCTTTATGTACTCAAGGGAAATGAATCAATTGAATGCCCAGCTTCATCACAATTCAGGCATTGGTTTTACCTACCCCATTCTTTCAGTGAATTTTGAACCGAAAGAAGAGTACCACGTTCTTGAAATTCTTGAAATCGCAGAAAAGGAAGGTGTCCTTATGTCGGAATTCCATGACAGAACGCACCTATGCAGCCAATGTCACACCGGATTCCTGGCTTATCGGGAATGTTGCCCTAAATGCGGGTCAGCCAACAGTGAATCTCAGGATATCATTCATCACTTTGTTTGTGGATTTGTAGGTCCGATTAGCGATTTCCAAAACGAAATTGACGACCAGTTAAATTGCCCTAAGTGTACGAGAACTTTGAGACACATTGGGGTTGATTACGACAAACCATCTGTTCTTCATGAATGTTTTAATTGTGGACATAAATTCCAGGATTTCAACGTAAGAGCCAAATGTGTAACTTGTACTTTCGACAATGATGTCCAGCAATTAATTGGTAGAGAAATCAGCAATTATACTCTGAGTAAGAAAGGAGAAATGGCAGCCATCAACGGCTTCACGTCTACTTCAAAAGATATTGAAGACATTATCGGAACCGTTAAGCTGGATACTTACAGAACCATGTTGAAGTACGAGATTGAGCGTATTAGACAGACCGATGGAAAAAGTAACATCTGTGCCATTCATATTGCCAATTCAGGACAGTTATACTCTAAGATTGGAAGCGACATGCAGAAATCTTTGCTCAAAGACATGGTTGAGTTGGTGAGAAGGAACATTCGATCTTCAGATATGATCACCTTCTACGATTCCAGCACAATTCTGCTTTCAATGAACGACATTCCACTGAAAGTTGGACAAAACATCATTTCGGAAATTTGCGCCCTCATAGAAAATCTGCTAAAAACGAATTTCAAGGATTTGGAAATCGATATTCAGTACAACATCAAACGAATCAACTTTAAGCTGTCTAACGAACTCCAAATCCAACAGGTCATCAAAGATTTTTACCCTGATGTTTGATCTTGACGAATTCATAAGTTACATCCAGGCTGTTGGAGCTGCCAAACTCTTCAGGATTTTTTGGTTTTTCGTCATTTTCGAATTTTTCAGATATGTTTTCATCGATTTTGTGGTTCTTATCAGCTGGCGAATCAAACAGTACTATGATCGTGACAAGCTCCTGGATGCCAAGGCTAATATGGAATTCGAGAACCCTCTTATTTCCATCATAGTTCCAGGAAAAAACGAAGGAAAACACCTGTTTAAACTCGTTAAAAGTTTACGAGAACAAACCTATCAGAATTTTGAGCTAATTGTAGTGGATGACGGAAGTGACGATGACACGCCTACCATTGGAAAGACACTTGAGAAGAATGGTTTCATTGATTTGTTTATTCGAAACAGTGTTCGTGGAGGGAAAGCCTCTGCCGCTAATCTGGCTCTGAGGTTTACCAAGGGGAAATTTATAGTTCATTTGGATGCGGATTGTTCTTACGATCGGGATGCCATTGAGAAGATCATCCTTCCTTTTTATATGGATGAAAAAGTAGGTGCTGTGGGTGGAAATGTGATGGTCCGGAACTACAAAGAGAGTCTCGCTACCACATTACAGGCAATAGAGTACTACGACACGATTTCTATTGGTCGGATTGTATCTTCTCACCTGGGGATTTACCGAATCATTTCGGGTGCGTTTGGTGCTTTCAGAAAAGATGTAATGGATAAAATCGAAGGTTGGGATATTGGTCCAGGATTGGATGGTGATATCACGGTAAAAGTCAGGAAGATTGGCTACAACATTAAATTTGCTCCGGATTCTGTATGCCTCACAAGCGTGCCTAATACATTCAAAAAACTGAGCAGACAACGTCTTCGATGGGATAAATCGATTATCCGGTTTAGGGTAAGAAAACACAATGATGTATTTAAACCGACCCAGAATTTTAGCTTACTGAACTTCTTTTCTTTTTTGGAAAACATCACTTACAACATCATTCTCAACATTAAATGGTATGTGTATGTGATTGACATGCTGTTCAACTTTGTATCACAAATCAAATTCATATTTGTGGCGAACATCTTTCTATATACGGCTTCAAACTACCTCAAATACATCTTTTTCTACCCATTCAGACCAAGACAAAATGCACCTTTTGCATACTTCCTCCCCTACCTGCCACTTATGGTATTCTACTTTGGCTATTACCTCAGGATAGTAAGATCGATTGCTTATGTTAAAGAATTCTTCTTTAAGGCATCTTACAAGGACCCATGGAACCCAATTAAAACATCCAATAAAGCAAAAGAAATTGGCATCTAGTTTCAAAGAAGACATACTGAATCATATTGAAGAAATACTCAGGGAGAAAGAGACTGATTACCTCAAAGCACTTGAAAGTCTGAAACAAGACCTAACATCAGCTTCCAAAAGTTCTGCTGGCGATAAACATGAAACTGGTCGTGCTATGGTACATTTAGAGCAGGAAAAACTGGGCAAGCAGGTCTTAAACACTCAAAAAGATCTCAAAACGATTCAGTTGATGAGAAACAATCAGTCGGAAAAAACGGCACTAGGCTCAATGCTTATTACTGACGGACCTACCTTTCTTCTTGGAATTGGTTTGGGAATCATCAAGCTCGAAGAACAGGAAGTTGTTTGTGTTTCCATGTTGTCTCCAATTGCTCAAAACTTGGCCCGCCTAAAATCTGGAGATAGTTTTACTTTTGGCAAAAAAACACTTTCTATCAAAGATATTTCCTGAATTCATGGACCAACAGATTATTACAGAAACCGTTGAAGCGCTCAAACAAGGAGCCAGTATTTTGTATCCAACAGAAACCGTTTGGGGATTGGGATGTGATGCCACCAATGAAGAAGCTGTAAAAAAAATCACCCAAATAAAAGCCAGACCCGAAGGCAAGAGTTACCTCATTCTTTTAGCTGAAGACCATCAATTAAACAGATATGTCCGTGAGGTTCCTGATGTTTGTTGGGACATTATAGACAGTGCAGTAGATCCTATTACACTGATTTACCCTGAGGGCATTAATCTGGCTCCGGGAGTGTGTGCTGAAGATGGTTCCGTGGGTATTCGAATCACATCTGATCCCTTTTGTTCTGCACTTGTCAGGAAACTTAACAGACCTATTCTGAGTACTTCTGCCAACCTGTCCGGAGAACCTACACCAACTATGTTTGACGAAATATCAGATTCTGTCAAACAACAAGTAGATTATATTGTAAATTTGCCCGCGCACAAAATGAGTGGTAAATCCTCTTCTGTGATGAAAGTTGGCTTAGATGGTTCCTTCAAAATTATTAGAAAATAAAATCACACGCGCTGTTGACAAACCTTTGTTCAACAGTCTTTCTGCTTCTCTGAAAAAGCTCAATTTGGAGGGTTATTTGGTTGGTGGCTACGTGAGAGATATCATCCTTGAAAGACCAACCAAGGATGTCGACATTGTTGTTGTCGGCTCTGGTATTGAAGCTGCTCAACAATGTGCTTTAGATCTTGGAGCCGGTAAGGTTAAGGTTTTCAAAAACTTTGGTACTGCGGCATTCAAATATCAGGATACAGATATTGAATTTGTAGGTGCACGCAAGGAATCTTACCAAAGGAATAGTCGTAAGCCCATTGTTGAAGATGGTACGCTTCAGGACGATCAAAACCGAAGAGATTTCACCATTAATGCGATGGCCATTAGTTTAAACGCCAATAGCTTTGGGCAGTTAGTTGATCCATTTAACGGCCTGGCCGATCTCAACAACAAGATTATTCGAACGCCGCTGGATCCTGTAATCACTTATTCTGACGATCCTTTGCGTATGATGAGGGCCGTCAGATTTGCCAGTCAGCTAGGCTTTTCTATTGAAGAAAAATCGTTTCAGGCTATTTGTGACCAGCATGCCAGGCTCGACATTATTTCTAAGGAACGAATCACCGAAGAATTGAATAAAATCATTTTGTCAAAGGTCCCTTCTGTTGGATTCAAGCTACTATACAATTCTAAACTGCTACACCAGTTTTTCTCAGAGATGGTGGATTTACAAGGTATTGAAACCAGAAATGGCATTTCGCATAAAGACAACTTTTACCATACGCTGGAAGTATTAGATAATGTTTCGAGCAGATCAAATGACCTTTGGTTGAGATGGGCTGCCATTATGCACGACATTGCAAAACCAGCGACCAAGCGCTTCAATCCAAAGGGTGGCTGGACATTCCATGGGCATGAGGATTTGGGATCAAGATGGGTTCCAAAAATTTTCAAGCGTCTAAAGTTGCCTTTGGATCAAAAAATGAAGTTCGTCCAGAAACTGGTATTCCTTCATTTAAGACCTATTGCTCTTACAAAGGAGGTCGTGACAGACTCCGCTATCAGAAGATTAATTTTTGAAGCAGGTGAAGACATTGAAGCGCTGATGATGCTGTGCGAGTCGGATATCACATCAAAAAACGAGAAGAAAGTTAAGCTCTACCTGCAACGATTTGAAGAAGTGCGCCAGAAAATCAAGGACGTAGAAGAGCGCGATAAAATAAGGAACTGGCAACCACCGATCACAGGTGAGGTCATTATGAGTACCTTTGACATGAAGCCATCAAAGGCCATTGGAGATCTTAAGTCTGCTATTAAAGAAGCCATATTAGACGGAGAAATTCCGAATAATTACGAAGATGCTTATAACTTTATGATCGAAAAGGGGTTAGAGATGGGACTTAAACCAAGACATCAATCGAATTAATTGAGCCAAATGAAACACATCAACATTAGAGTTGTGCCGGATATTGAAGAGGACGTTTTCAGAGACATCCAAATCGGCACCAACCAGACTTTTTTGGATCTATACAAAGCCATTATTGCAGCTTTTGAGTTCAGAGGGGATCAATTGGCATCCTTTTATCTAAGTAACGAGGAATGGGACAAAGGCCATGAGATTGCATTGATGGACATGGGGACTCCGGGAGGCGGCTTACCAACAGAAATGAGCCAGGCAAATATTGGCGAAATCATCACTCAAAAAGAACAAAAAATCATTTTGGTTTACGATTTTCTGAAAATGTGGTGTTTCTTCATGGAGGTGTTAGACGTTGTTGATGCAGACGGAGATGGCACGCCAAAAACGATCATGAATTTCGGAAAAGCACCTATTGAAGACGACAAGGAATTGCCAGATTTGATGGAAGGAATTGATTTGGGCGGAGACGAACCAAAAAAATCTGAATACGACGATCTACTGGATGAATTTGGTGATCCGGATGCGACTGGTGAAGGTGGATTTGAGAACATTGATGATTTAGACATCTGATTTTGCGCCCTTGCCTAATTAGTATACTAGGCCAAACGGCTTCCGGCAAGACTGCTCTGGCGGTGGAACTTGCCAAACACTATCAAACCGAAATCATTTCCTGCGATTCGAGACAGTTCTTTAAAGAGATGTCTATTGGAACAGCCAAACCAACCGATGAAGAGATGTCTGGCATTCCACATCATTTCGTTGACCATATTTCAATAGAAGAACATTACACTGCCGGAAAATTCGAAGAAGACGCTCTGGAGCAACTCGGTCATATCTTCGAAAAAAATCCTGTTGCTATCATGGTGGGAGGTTCCGGTATGTACGCACACGCTCTCATCAATGGTATAGACGACATTCCTTCCGATGAGAAGATTAGAAATGATCTGAATCTGCGTTTACAAAACGAAGGCATTAAACCACTCCGGGAGGAACTCAAAAAACTGGATCCTGTTTTCTACGAAAAAATAGATCTGGAAAATCCCCAAAGACTCGTACGTGCCATAGAAGTTTGTTTAGTAACCGGTGAGCCTTACTCCAATTTACGTGTTGGACAGAAAAAAGAACGCAGTTTCCAAAACATCAAGTTCGCTATTAATTGGGAACGAGAGCTGCTCTACGATCGCATCAACCGGAGGGTAGACATCATGGTTGAAAACGGCCTTATAGAAGAAGCCCGGAACCTTTATCCGAAAAGGGCATTAAATGCGCTTCAAACTGTGGGGTATAAAGAACTTTTCGCTCATTTTGACGGAGAACATAGTCTGGATGAAGCCATTGAATTGATTAAACGAAATACCCGGCGTTTTGCCAAAAGACAGATGACCTGGTTCAAAAAAATGGACAACATTCATTGGATTGAACCAAATGCCGATCTGCAAACAATAATTGGTACTATTTCAAATCAGAGACATGGGTGAGTTGAAAAATCAAATATTGGAGCAATTTGAGACTCGGGTATTTAAAGAATCTTTTTCTCGAATTAAGATTTGTCTGGACAAACTCTCTGAAGAACAGGTCTGGCAAGCTCCTAATGAAACCAGTAATAGCGTTGGAAATCTGGTGCTTCATTTAATAGGGAATGGCAAACAGTGGATTTTTAGTGGTTTGCTTGGAGAACCCGACACAAGAGATCGGGCCAGTGAGTTTGAGGCGAGCAGCGCTTGCTCAAAGGCCGAATTACTCGACATGATGGTCGATTTTGAACGGGATTGTCAAATCTTAAAGGAATCCAGTTTTAATTTAACAGAAACCAGGCCTGTTCAGGTTTTTAACGAAAGTGGTACAAGTATTCTAATTCACGTAATTGAGCACATGTCCTACCACACCGGCCAAATTGCCTTGCTTACCAAGCTGTTCATCAATGAAGATTTGGGCTTTTACGCAGATTTGAAACTTTAGACTACATTAGTAGTCATGGACAGATTTGACCTGAACGAGCTCAACACCATTCTAAAGAACACGCCCATTGCTCTCAAACAACTCTTAAGTGATCTTCCCAATCACTTAATCGTTTCGAATGAAGGAGGGGAAAGTTGGTCGCCTTACGATATTGTAGGTCATTTAATCCATGGCGAAAAAACCGACTGGATTCCAAGAGCAAAAATTATTCTTAGCGATTCAAACGACAAACGATTTAAACCTTTCGACAGGTTTGCCCAAATGGAATCAAAACCAGATAGAACAATCCATGAATTGCTGGATGATTTTGAGCAACACAGACAGCAAAATCTGGCAGAACTGTCTTCACTGAATATCAATGAACAAACTTTGAGTTTAACAGGAATTCATCCCGAGTTTGGAGAGGTGAGTCTCAGACAACTACTCAGCACATGGGGTGTTCACGATCTCGGCCATATCGCTCAGATCAACCGTGTAATTGCTAAACAATATAAAACTGCCGTTGGCCCATGGGGCGCTTATTTACCGATTCTCAGATAAGTTTTGTCGGTCCACTTCTAACTCTCAAGTAATAAAGAGGTTAAAATATCGTTCCCTCTATACCAAAACCAACTTTATGAAAACCAAATTATTACTACTCGCCATAGCGATGATGGGCGTTTCTGCTCGCGCTCAAAAAGATACCTCAACCTACCTTAACGAATTATCTTTAAACGTTTTGCCGTTTGTTGTTGGTGTAAACTCAATCACCGATTACTCAGGAAGAATTTATATTGATTATGCCAGACAAATCCAACCAAATCTAAAACTGCAAACAGGAATTTCAGGTCGTTTTTTTGGTATTCCCTTTTCAAACCCAATAATTATCTACCAATATGAAACGGATTCGAATAGAAGCTATAGTGCTCGACACACTTCACACAACCAATATTTATTGCGACTTGGAGCCGAAAGAACTTTTATCAACGGAAAACTCTCCATAGGGGCTAAACTACTGAATGGTTACCTGTCAATTGAAGACGATCTTCAATTGTATCTCGAAAAGTATGACAAAGCAGAGAATACTTGGATGCTCCATAGTGACTCCAGTATTCAAGCTCCTTACCTAGGAGAGTACAGTGGATTTAATTCCAGCTATTACGTAACCAGAAAGGAACACTACTATGCCACAGGAATAGAGCTCAACATTGGGCTCAATCTACCCATTACCAGAAGGTGGGTAATAGGTTTGGACTATGCGCCTCAATATGTCAGAAGAATTTTTGTTAAACATTCAGAGCAATTTGATATAACCGGCTACTATGCAAAAAAGCCAATTAGAGGAAGCGGCCATTTCAGGTCTAATCTCGATCTGACTGTCAGTTTTTTACTATGACCAAGAACTCTGCAATAATCCTGATTTTAGTAGAGCTTATTTGCCGATTCTTAGATAAGCATGATCAATAAATCCGCGACTACGAATTTTATAGGCTTTAGAACAAAATCCTTTTTTGGCGCAAATCTTGCCTATGTGTCAACATGAAATTAATCATTATTATTTCTTTGGCTTTGTTACAAATATCATGTGCGACCAGCCGCAATGGTGATCTCAAAAATGATTCAACAATTGTTCAGCAGAAACAAGTGGATAACAAATACTACCACGACAATGGGCAACTTTCAGTAAAAATTGAGCCCTGGGAAGATCGTATTCGAAACGTAATTTGTTACAATAGACAAGGAGAAGAGAGTTATAGATTTCAAGAAGTCAGACGATCTTATTCGGTACGCGCAGAATTAAAGTTTGGCTCTACCGGAGCTCTTAAAACAGTAATTACCACATCAAACCCAGGCGCTTCCAGAACCTTAACTAAGAGTACCATCTCTTTTGATGAAGAGAATACACCACTATGGATGACTGTGGAAGAAACTCCACGCAGCAGTGAGTTTCTTATAAATGGCGCAAAATCTTATTACTGGAATCAAAAAACAAAAAAATGGATGACTCAGGAATCTCAGATAGATCAGAAAACTCCAAAACACTAAATCTAAAACTCAGCAATAATTCCAATTGTTGGAATAGATGATCCGCTGGAACTATCTACCGATTTCAACACATATCTATCTGGATCATTAGGGTCAACGATAAAATTCCCGTTATCATCCGTCTCCGCAACCAAATAGGGTGCTGTGGGAGCCGCAAACCCATATAAGTTCTGAATATCCAGATAAACATTCAAGGACCATTTCTCAAAATAAAAACGTTTATCAACCCGAATATCTAATTGATGGAAAGCCCCCAATCGTTGGCTATTCAAACGAGAATAATCCAATAATCCCTGACCACGTACACTCCATGATGCTATGAGTGAAGAAGTAGCTATGTCGTAAGGCGTATATGGTGCACCTCCGCTGAACAACCATCTCACTCCCAAATCCCAATTCTTCTTAAATTTCTTACCTCCGGTCAATGAAACAACGTGCTGATTATCCCAGGCAGAAGGAATGTAGGCTCCTGTTCTGTCCTTAAACTCGCTGCGCACCAAGGTATAAGCCACAATTCCATAGAAACCTTTCGACAATTTTTGCTGGAACAAGAATTCAAGTCCATAACTCCTTCCTTCTGAGCTGGAGTTAATTGGTTCATTTCCGATCACACCAAAGTCTGCTCCCAAATTGGCTAAGGAAATGGAATCAGTCAAAGAAAACGGGTAATCCGAGTACTCCTTATAGAATCCTTCAACACTCAATCTTGAATAGGTTCCAACATTGTACTTGACTCCAAATACATAATGACTCGCATCAATGTAGTTGGTACGGTCTTTATTGGCTAGCTGGCCCAAAGAATCGCGATACCCTAAAATGGTATATGCGGGGAGCTGACTATACATTCCCCAGTTGGCATTCACAGACAACTTAGGTGTCATTTTATAGGAAGCCGATACTCGTGGAGACAATTGGTCCAATGGATTCATGTACTCATCACCATAATCTGCAATATCTGTTCTTAAACCGAAAGCCAGAGTCAATCTACGCCATTCGCGACTCACCTGCCCGAACAAAGCATACTTCTGAAAACTCAAATCAGAATCATAGTCAATGGTTTGAGGACCTTGTTGGGTAAAGATTCTATTGAAAGTGGTATTGGAGTATTGAACATGCTGCAAACCGGCACCATAATTAATTTTCCAATTGTTTTTCCAAATACGGTTTTCATATCTGAATTTGGTTTCAGCTTCCTGAGATGTGTAATCCAGCAACAATTTAGAAGGATCGGATTCGTCGTTATCCTGATATTTGGTAGCCGTATTCGACAATTGATTTCTGCTTAAAATAAAGGTGTGAAATCCATTTTCAACAAACCGTCTATACTTGGCTCCAATGGTATAATTCCATTGATCCTGAACAGGAATATTTCCAAGAATAAAATTGTTCCTTTCCAATACATCTTCATCTGTCACACCGTCATTCACACTGGTGTTGATATTGAAATTATCGATGGCTCCTAAACCAATAATGGTCAGTTCATTGGTTTTATCGAACTTATGTTTCAACTTGAATTGCGCATCATTATAAGTTGGTAAAAATGGCAATTTGAGTGCTTGAAACAGAAACTGCAGATAGGACCTTCTTGCGGAAAAGATCAAACCCGTTTTTTCTCCGAGAGGAGTGTCAAAAGTCAAGCCTACATCACTACTTCCCAAAGTAAATGTGCTGTTGAATTTATCTTTTGCCGGGTCTTTTTGCTTAAAATCTATGACCGAACTCAAAGCATTTCCCTTCATCGTTGGGAAAGCCCCTGCATAAAAATCTACCGATCTGATAAAGTTTATATTGATTAAACCTACCGGCCCACCGCTACTCCCTTGTGTGGCAAAATGATTGATATTCGGCACCTCTATATCATCCAGAAAAAAACGGTTTTCGTTGGGCGCCCCTCCTCTGATAACAATGTCGTTTCTAAAACCTGGTTGAGGACTCACTCCGGGCAAACTCTGCACTACTTTACTCACATCCCTGTTGGCTCCTGGAAACCTTTCAATCTCAGCTGCCGAAAGATTTCTCAAACTAACCGGAGCTTCTTCCAAATCTTTAAAAGGAGAAATGATCACGAGTTCCTGTAATGAATCTACAGCTGTCCTCATTCCAACGTTAACTTCCGTCTCTTTGGCATTGCTCACAGGAATATCGGAAATGGCTCTTGGTGAATAACTGGCGTACCTTACCTCCAGATTATAGTTTCCCGGAGCCAAATTTTCGAAAACATAAGTTCCGTCCATATCTGAGGTCGCTTTAATACCTCCCGGCTGAAGTAACAGATTGGCAAACGGCAACTCTTCATTATTCACCTGATCGTAAACACGTCCTCGAATGACGCCAGTCTGCGTCAACCCCAAATTGCTTAACAAACAAATTACGGTAAGTAAAACTCCCCTTTTAAGTAGATTGCTCATAGGACTAAAATAGCATTTGTCTTCACAACAAATACGAAAAAGAAAAGTTCGGTAAAAAAACTAATTCTTTCAAACGAGAAAGAGCAATGCTGGCTTTAGAAACAATGTTTACCTAACAGAAATGGTATCGTGACTATACAACGGTGCATTTAATCGCCTCAGGTTGTAATTGTTAGCCATCGTTTCGCCATAAGCTCCAGCAGACCTAATTACGAAAACATCTCCTCTTGCACTTTTAGGCAAGGCTATGTTGTCTCCAAAACTATCAGTTGATTCGCAAACGGGACCAACCACACTGTAATTCACTAACGCTTCATTTCCTGAAGCCGTTAAGCTTTCAATTTTATGACTGGCGCTATATAAAGCCGGACGCATCAACTCTGTCATTCCTGCATCAACAATGAGAAAGTTCTTACTCGAACTTTGCTTCTCGAACAATACTCTTGTCACCAAAGCACCGCACTGTCCAACCACCGAACGTCCCAACTCAAAATGAACAGGCAAATCTGTAGCTAAATGTTCGTGGATCGTTTTGAAAAACAAGTTAAAGTTCGGCACCAATTCTATATCCGGATTGTGATAGTTGATTCCCAGACCACCTCCTAAATTCAAGTGTTCTAAAACAACATTATTCGCATCTAAAAAGCTTAAAATTTCATTGACTTGCTGACACAAATCTATGTATGGTTGAAGTTCCATAATCTGAGAACCAATGTGGAAGTGCAGCCCACTCAAAGTCACATAATCGAATGTTTCTAAAAGCTCAAGAGCCAAACCAAGATCCTCTCGTGCAATTCCAAACTTATTCTCCTTTAATCCGGTAGTGATGTGCTTGTGGGTATTGGCATTCACATTTGGATTTAACCTAAGTGCCACTTTTACAGGCCTGTTTAATCCTCTGGCGATTTCTTCAATGACTTCTAACTCATGAATAGATTCAACATTCAGGCTGAATATGCCAGCCCTTATAGCTAATTCTATTTCCCAATCTGCCTTTCCTACTCCGGCCAAAACGACTTTACCAGGATCTACCCCTAGCTCCAAAGCCTTTTCAACTTCATAGCCACTGACACAATCAGCACCAAAATTTCGTTTAAAAATGGTCGATAAAATTTCGTCGTTACTATTCGCCTTCATCGCATAATGAACATGGTAGTCGTAGCACATAGCGGCAGACTCTATCCTGTCCAAAGTACCGTTTAACACCTCTAAGTCATAATAGTAAAAAGGCGTTGGTCTGTCAATATTATTTAGTCTTTCGAAATTCATACCTCTTCATTTAAAAAAATTCCACTATTCAAAGCTCTCAGAGCATTTTCCTTATTCTTTCCATCAATCAGTATTGAAATATTATGTCTGCTTCCTCCGTATGAAACCATTCGAACCGGAGTGTTATTTAGCGCACCGAAAATCTGGCTTGCGTAGCCTTTCGAATCTGCAATCAAATCTCCAACCACACAGATGATGCATTGATCGACATCTACTTCAATCTCACCGTAGTTTTTAAGGCTCTCCAAAATTTCTGTGAGATAAGTATCATTGTCAATCGTAAGAGACACCGCCACCTCAGAGGTTGTGATCATATCAATGGATGTTTTATAACGATTAAAAACTTCAAATACCTGGCTTAAAAAACCATGGGCCATCAACATTCTACTTGATTTGATCTTAATAGCTGTTATCCCATCTTTAGCAGCAATTGACTTAATACCTTCTCCCTGAATTTCACTGCTAATTCTGGTCCCATTGGATTCCGGATTCATAGTATACCTCAAGGTCAATGGAATATTGGCTCTCTGAGCTGGGAACACACATTGCGGATGTAAAATTTTTGCTCCGAAATAAGCCAGCTCTGCGGCTTCATTGTACGACAAATTGTCTATAGGATATGTATTCTCAACCACCCTTGGGTCGTTGTTGTGCATCCCATCTATATCTGTCCATATTTGAATTTCATCTGCCAGAATCGCTTCTCCCACAAGTGCAGCTGTATAATCGCTCCCTCCTCTGTTTAGATTATTGACATTCCCTTCAACATCTCTGCATATATAGCCTTGGGTAATCATTCTTGCAGACTCTGAGCCATTCATCTGTGCAGTCAGCTTCTCTCGAATGAATGACAAGTTCGGCTCACCGTTCTCATCTGTTCTCATCACGTCCAGTGCACTGAACAATTCAAAATTGAAACCCAGTTCTTTAGATTTCAAATAGAACAGATTACTGGAGATAATTTCACCTTTTGACAACAAGATGGCTTCTTCCTGCTTGGTAAAAATCCGGTTACCTAAATCTGATATTTCCTTAAAAATAGTCTGAATAAATGCATCCGCTCTTTGACCGGATACTTCTTCATCAAATAAATCTTTGATGTACTGTTTATAATTTTGTTTTAAAATTTCAATGGCCTTTTTAGCCGATTCCTCTCTCCTTAAAAAAAAGTGGTTAGACAACTCCTGTAGGGCATTAGTGGTTCCGGAGACTGCCGACAATACCACACAACATCTTTCTTCCTGAGCACACAGATTGATCACCTCTTTCATCCTTTGCGGATTACCTAATGATGTTCCTCCGAATTTTAAAACTTTCATCTTTAGTAGTAATTTTTAACTTTGGAGCACAAATGTATTTTAAAGGTCACGAAAAAAGTATATTTGTATGTATAGGAACCTATTTTTAACATTTAGTTAAATTTACAACATGACAGTAGCTAAAGCCCTAACAGACATCCTTATGAGGTCTCCATTTTTGGAAGAGGCCATTGCGGATGGTTTAATCAATGTATCCTCATTGGCCAGAAAACTGAAGCCAGAGATTGAAGAAAAACTTGGTAAGACGGTAAAGGTTGGAGCCATAGTAATGGCCATCAACAGAATGGAACCCAACTACTATTACAAAGTAAACATTGGTATTAAAGACTTCATCAGGAATCTTGGCGACATCATTGTGCGTTCCAATTTGAGCGATTACACCTATGCAAGTTCGAAGACACTTAATCAGAATAAAACCAAATTGCTGCATTACATCAGTACTGCTGGTGATTATTTCTGCACCTTCTCACAAGGTGTATACGAGTCGACTATAGTGGTGAGTAACGGGCTTGAAGATAAAATGGCTGAACTGTTTTCGGACGAAAAACTCATCTCCAGCAAAGCGGACCTGTCTTCTATTACCATAAAACTTCCGGCAGAGAACACAGAAATCTCAGGACTATACTATTATATCTTTAAGAAATTGGCCTGGGATGGTATTAATATCATTGAGGTCATTTCCACAACCAACGAATTTACATTGGTTGTTAAGGATGATGATGTCGACCGAGCCTTCTCAATTCTGATGAATTTGAAAAAGGTATAGACTAAAACAATACTACCTTAAACTCAATGGCGAAGAGAATACTTGCCTCCATTAGTATCTTCACTTAACAGTTACTAAACTAGCTTAGTTAAAAAAGTAGTAACCATAAGTCACCATGGCGTTACTATTTAGATAATTTTGTGCAATATGTGGGCACTCTACGTTAAAGAAATACGGTCTTTTTTAAGTTCGCTGATTGGCTATATCGTCATTGGCGTATTCCTGTTGATAACGGGCGTTTTCTTGTGGGCAGACACCAGCTCTTCTTACAATATTTTTGAGAGCGGACAAGCCTCTATCAATGGTTTGTTTGAACTGGCCCCTTACGTATTCCTAATGCTCATCCCGGCTATTACCATGCGCTCTTTTGCAGAAGAGAAGCGTGTTGGTACAATAGAAATGCTTATGACAAAGCCTTTGAGTGATTATCAAATTATTCTGGCAAAATTCTTTGCAGGTTTTACATTGGTGATTCTCTCACTCATCCCAACAATCACCTATTACTGGTGTATTCAGGATTTGAAAGATGATTTATCTGTGATCGACACTGGGCGTATGTGGGGCTCATACCTTGGCCTCCTGTTCATTGGCGGAGCTTATGTAGCCATCGGTGTATTTACATCCAGTTTATCTAAAAACCAGGTAGTCGCTTTTATTCTTACGGTGACTGTATGTCTGATATTTCTGATGGGATTCGATGGTTTGAGTTTGGCATTAGGCGAAGAAGACGGTTCTCTCATGAACATGGGAATCAACGCACACTATTACTCCATTGGAAAAGGCTTGATCGACACGCGTGACATCACCTACTTTGTGAGTTTGATAGCCTTGTTTATTGTATTTACTAAAATGGTGTTGGCCAGTAGAAAGTGGTAATGAAGATCAATCCGAAAATACGGTCGTTTCTGTTTGTAATTGGTACAATTGTGCTGATTATTCTGATCAACTACATTCTGTCGTTTAAGTTCGTGCGTTACGATATCACGGCGGATCAACGCTACAGTCTTAAAGATGAAACCATTGCCCTTCTTGAAGATGAAGACAAGTACTCGGGAATTCTAACGGTTAAAATATACTTCACTGGTGATTTGCCGGCTGATTGGTCTAATTACAGAGAAGAAGTCATGCTTAAGCTTGAAGAATACAAAGTTTACGCAGGTTCCAGGTTTAATTATGAGTTTGTTGACATATACACAGATAAGACCACCTATCAGGAAGATCTGAATAACCTCAACAAACTTGGCCTAAAAGAAATTGTTGTCAGCGATTTCTCAGAACAAAAAGGAGAAGTTACCAAAACCGTTCCCGGAATCGTGTTGTCTTATCCTGATCAGGAAGACATTGGTGTGGCTTTGCTTCCTGTTCATGACGTGAGATACGCGATGGCAGAAAACAATAGAAATTTCTTACTGGATATATTTCTAAATTCTCAGGTAGACCTGGAATACAAACTTACAAGCGCCATCAACAAGATTGTTAACAGAGACAAGAAGAACATTGCCTTTCTTCAGGGTCATGGAGAATTGGACGACAAGCAAACCTATTCTGCCAGAAGTGTTTTAGGAGAATTCTACAACATCAGTGATGTCGAAATACTTAAGGTTGTGGAAGACGAGCAGCTTTCCTATGAAGATCAAATTTTCCACTCTCTTGACAATATTGATCTGCTGATCGTCGCCAAACCGGAAAAGAGCTTTAACGAATTAGAAAAATTTGTTTTGGATCAGTTTATCATGAATGGAGGCAAAGTTATTTGGTCGCTGGATATGGTAAACGACAACAGAGACACACTCTATTCTCCACGAGGGTCGACTTACGGAATTCCATACGAAAACGGTCTTAATTTAACAGACCAATTGCACAAGTACGGTGTAAGAATAGAACCGGTTTTACTTCTTGAAACCTTGAAGAATTCTGCTCCGGCACATATTCCGACCCCAAACAGCAATCCAAACGGTCCGCCTATTGCTTACCGAATTGTTGACTGGGAGCTCTACCCAAAAGTTTTGGATTACAGACAGCCTATCAATGGTAACCCGAATAATTTGGCAGATCAGCACATCATTTCAGCTGGTTTGGCTCCGGTAAAGATGGAATACGCCAGTTACATCACTGTACTAGACAAGAAGAGAGACAACGTTAAGAAGAGCGTGATTCTTGAGACCAGTGATAGTACCAGCTTCAGACGAGCGCCTGTAGATATCTTCTGGCAAATCATCAAACAATCAAAAATCAGAGACAAACAATACTTACCTACCGCCGTTCTTATGGAAGGTGAGTTTGAAAGCCTGTGGAAAAACAGATTGGTTCCTAAAGAACTTGATGGGCAAAGTATTTCCTTTAAAGAACAAAGCGTCAAAAACAAAATGCTCGTTCTATCTGACGGAGACGTTTTCAAAAACGACATTGATTCGGTTTCTAAGCCCGGAATGCGACTTCCGGTTGCTCTGGACAGAAGCTTCTACGGTCAATACGATCAAAGACTTTATAACCTTTACTACGGAAACAGAGATTTACTCCTCAATTCTGTGGAATACCTTTTGGGCGAAAATACCATTCTGGCAGTTCGAAGAAAATTCATCCCGGAAAGATTAGATCCCGTTAAAGTTGAAGAACACAAGAATAAGTGGAAATTCATCAACATCTTACTTCCTCTACTCATGATCGCCGTTCTGGGCGTAATCCAACTAATCATTAGAAAAGAGAGATACACCAAATAATTATGAGCAGAAACAATATACTTCTTCTACTACTCATTCTGGCCATTGCCGGAGCAGCATATTTTGCAACTACTCTAGATAACGATGACGAGAACAATTCGGGAAATGGCATTTGTGACATTTCTGAGCAGAAAATGAAGGATAAGTTCGTAGTAAGCGACACAGCTCATGTAGACAAAGTTGTAATTACCTCCACCAAAGGAGAAAAAGTCACCGTTTCCAGAAAAAAGGGGACATACACCTGGCAATTTCAAAACGAAACCTACAACAGTGAAACAAAGAAATGGGAAGCCGGAGAGTTGATGGCAGCAAGACAAGATGCAATTGAACTTTTGCTTAAAACGTTCTATCGGGTAGAGTTAAAAAATTATGTTGCCAACACAGCTAAAGAAACAATTACCGAGCAGGTTTCTGCAGCACACAAACAGGTCGACATCTACATCAATGGTCAACTGGAAAAAACCTGGTACGTTGGTATGCCAACCAAAGATCACTATGGTACTTATATGATTTTGGGTCTGCCGGATTGCGGCAAAAGTAAGTGGCCTTTCATTATGGGAGCACGTAATTTCCATGGTTCTTTATGGCCCAGATTCTTTGTTGAAGAGGCAGATTGGAGACATACAGGAATTTGGAATATGAACCCAGCGGATCTTGCCACTGTAGAGGTAAAAAATTACACCGATCCTTCTCAATCTTTTTCTATCAACTTAAAAGGGCAAAACGAGTTTAGCCTGTTCGATCCAAATGGAAATTCAGTACCAAAATTCGATACTTTGAAGGTGCAGAATTACATGGCTGCTTTCAGAAAAATTCACTACGAGAAGTATGCTGATGATCTGGATCCTTTGCAAAAAGATTCTTTGATTAAAACAGGCTCAATGGCTATGACCATAAAAACTGTTGACAAATCGGGAGACAAGATTTCAGTGGATATTTATCAACGAAAATTGCCTGAAGGATCTAAGGATTTAGCAGAGCAGGAAATCTCTTATGATACTGAAAGAGCCTACGGTGTTTTGCACGATGGCAGAGTCGTTTTACTCCAATACTACGTATTCAATAAATTGATCGTTCCCTTTAATCTTTTCGCACCACAACCATAATTGTTGAAAAGTGCCAACCGGCTGTTAAAAAAACTGGAGCCTCACAGGCCAGAGAGTATACCTGCCTGGTTATCTTTGTTACCTTCTCAAAGAAATTATAAAGGTGTATGAAATTTATTGTTAACAGCAGTGCCCTACTAAAGGAATTACAAAGTTTATCAGGTGTTCTTAGCACGAGCAATACGCTTCCGATTTTGGACAATTTTTTGTTCGAAATCGAAGAAAAATCTCTGACTGTCACGGTATCCGATTTGGAAACGACAATGGTGGCCAATTTGGAAATTGAAGCCAAAGAAAGCGGAAAGGTTGCTATGCCTGCAAAGCTGTTGTTGGATACATTAAAATCATTGCCTAAACAACCTTTGACTTTCACCATTGATGATGCCAATTTCGGAATTGAAATTTCATCCGACTATGGAAAATACAAACTGAGCGGTTTCAATGGAGAAGAGTTCCCTAAATCACCGGAATTATCTGACCCATCGAAAATTGAGATCACTGGAAGTTTATTGGCCAACGCCATCAACAAAACCATTTTTGCAACCAGCAACGATGAGATGAGACCTGTGATGTGCGGTGTGTACTGCCAACTTAGTACCGAAGATTTGACCTTCGTTGCTACTGATGCTCACAAATTGGTGAGATACAGAAGAAAAGATACCGGAGCCAGTAATACTTCTGACATCATTCTTCCTAAAAAGCCTGTCACACTTTTGAAGAACCTGGTTCCTTCTGAGGACAATGTTCAAATTGAGTTCACGCAATCTAATGCATGTTTCACCTTTGGCAATAAGAAGTTGGTTTGTCTACTGATTGATGGTAAATACCCGAATTATGAAGCGGTAATTCCTAAGGAAAACCCTAATAAACTGGTTATTGACAGAAACGCCTTCCTGAGTTCTATTAAGCGTGTATCTATTTTCGCGAATAAGACAACCAACCAGGTTAGACTTAAGATTTCAGGAAGCGAATTGGCTATCAGTGCTGAAGATTTGGATTTCTCTAATGAAGCCAACGAAAGATTGACTTGTAACTACACTGGTGAAGATTTAGAAATTGGGTTCAACTCTAAGTTCTTGTCTGATATGCTTGGTAATCTTGACACTGAAAACGTTGTATTTGAATTGAGTGCACCAAACCGTGCAGGCTTGTTATTCCCAGAATCCACTGATAGCAAGGATGAAGAAATCCTTATGCTTGTAATGCCAGTAATGCTGAACAACTAATTTTATTCGGGCTCTTCGGTAATGTCGAAAGGATAAGTAATTTTTAATTCCTTACTTCCTGATTTAACATCATTGATGACCTGTTCAAAGTAGTAACTCCCCGGAGGATATTTTTCTTTTT
This sequence comes from Parvicellaceae bacterium, assembly GCA_965230535.1. Classification (GTDB taxonomy): domain Bacteria; phylum Bacteroidota; class Bacteroidia; order Flavobacteriales_D; family JAUILH01; genus JAUILH01. The sequence continues at coordinate 1,220,054 of OZ246010.1, forward strand.
TCAGAACTACATAATTGTTAAACGGTGGTGAATCTTCCTGCAATGTCGCTGATTCATTAGACACCAAGATCTCCTCTCCTGCCTGGTTATACACTCCTGAACTGGTTGTAATCGCCGGATGGGATTTTAAATATTCACTGCTCAAACCAATGTTAAAGAATAAAATTTCATCCTGATAATAAGTATTTCCTGTATACACCTTCCCATTTCTGTATGTAATGATATGGTCTACCGGAATATCCCCGGCCAGCTTAATAAAGCCATTCTCCTGATGAGACATGATATTCACTTTCTGATTCAATTGAATATGTTTGCCTCCAACCTTATCCCAGACAAACATGCCTATATTGTACGTTTTGTTAGGTTCATATGGTTTGAAAAAATCAACATGAAAAGACAAATTCACCGGATCGGACACAGGGAATTTATGGGTCCCCACTTCAAATAGGTCAGAAACAGATATGATTAGAGAATCCTTATCATCCAAAACGTCCAATTTCAAACCAAGCTCATAAAACCCGTTACGGGCAATGAATCCAGTCATATTCTGAATGGTCAGATTCATGCGTTCCCCTATCCTGAAAGAGTTAGACTTTGCCGGAGATTCAAACAAATCCATCAGAACCGTCTCAAACTTCAAATCAGAATCTTTCTCTTGTGAAGCAGTTTCCGTTTTTTGTTCCGGTTTCGATTCTTCTTCCTTCTTGTCGGATGAACTACAAGCACTTAAGAACAACAACAGCGCAAAAGAGCCTACTATTTTTTTCATATTCACTAAACCCATTTCTAATGCAAATATTGTAAAAGGCTATGACAAATAGCTCTCCCACTCAATTTATTATACCTGTTGATTAATTATCTTTGCCCAAAATAAATTAGCATGACTAAAGCAGAGATAAAAACAAGCAAGGGAACAATGTCAGTAGAATTTTACGACAATGACGCTCCTAATACAGTTGCCAATTTTGTGAAACTGTCTAAAGATGGGTTTTATGATGGGCTTACATTTCACAGAGTGATCCCGGATTTTGTAATTCAGGGTGGCTGTCCACAAGGAACAGGCGTTGGTGGACCAGGGTATCAGATTGATTGTGAATTGGATGGTGACAACCAATATCATGACAGAGGCGTACTTTCAATGGCACATGCCGGTAGAAACACTGGTGGGTCTCAATTCTTTATTTGCCATAGCAGAAACAACACATCTCACTTAGACAGAAATCATACTTGTTTTGGGAAAGTCGTTAACGGTCTGGAAGTAATTGACGCCATTAACGAAGGTGATTTGATCGAATCAATCACAATCTCAGAGAATTAATTGTTCTTTATAAATTGAACTGGAAATCCGGCTTAGTCCGGATTTTTTTTGATTCAAACTTTAGTGACAAAACTCATTAAATTATCCAATCGCTTCCTGAATTTATGGACTAACTTTGCGGCATGTCAAAAGCTAGTAAAACGGCCTACCTAAGTCTCCTGGGCAACTTTGGACTTACCGTTGTAAAGGGGACAGCCGGTGTTCTGGGAAATTCTCATGCGCTAGTGGCAGATGCTTTTGAATCCATGGCTGATGTGTTCTCTTCTTTTTTTGTACTGGTTGGCATTAAATATTCTTCTAAACCGGCAGATGACAACCATCCATATGGTCATGGAAAAATTGAGCCTCTGGTAACTTTTGGCGTTGTAGGCTTTTTATTGATAGCCTCAACACTCATTGCTTACAACAGCATTCTTAATATTCAGTCGGATCAGGAAATGCCTGAAAAGTTCACACTAATCGTATTGATCGGTATCATTGCCTTTAAAGAGGTAATGTATCGACTGGTTAAGAAAAAGGCAATTGAAACAGGAAGTTCCGCATTAAAAGCAGAAGCCATTCATCACAGACTGGATGCCCTGACTTCTCTTTTGGCATTTATAGGTATTGGTGTGGCATTGACTATGGGAAAAGGCTGGGAAACAGCTGATGATTGGGCTGCTTTGTTAGCTTGTGTCGTCATTGTGTTTAATGCTTATCGACTTTTCAGACCTGCACTGGCCGAAATCATGGACGAGCATATTTATGATGATTTTGCCAAACAAATTCGACTTTCAACAAACAACATTGAAGGTGTTATTGGAGCCGAGAAATGCATGATCAGAAAACATGGTGCTATTTTTCATGTGGATCTTCATGTGGTAGTAGATGGTGAATTAAGTGTGCATGAGGGACATCAAATCGCCCATCAGGTAAAGGATACCTTGCGGTCGGAATTCCCGGCAATTGAAGACGTGATCATTCATGTGGAGCCTAACGACTCTCATCATCTTTCCAAATTGAAAGAACAGGGCTATTGAGTTCTGATCTCTTTTCTTAAAAGATAAACTGCCAGATAACCAAGCAAAGCAAATGCTGCCATCACTGCAAACAAATACTGGTGTCCCAGGGCGCCCGGATTAGAATCCAATAACTTGCCAGTTAAAGGTCCCATGAAAATATCCGGTGTAAATCCAACAACAGAAATAATTCCTATCACTGTTCCCAAATGGTTTTTATCGGGGTTTGCCTGCTCAACCAACGCAAAATAAACGGAACGAATTCCGTAAATACCAACTGCCGTGGAAGACAACAGAATCAGAGTCATGGGTACGAGTCCATTAAACCAACCGAAACCAACCATCGCACCGCTGATAACCATCAACATAAAACTCCAGGAGATGAACCTGGCAGTTTGAAACTTATCTGCAAAGTAAACTGCCACCAAAGCAAAAACAGGTCGGAGCCAAAAGGCTACACTGGCAATTAAAGCCGAATCTGACTCATCAAATTTCAACACTTCATTAGCATAAAGAGAGAAATCGTCCGTCGTTTTATACCCCACGTAAGCACATACTATGAGTATCCCTTGAAGAATGATCTTTTTCGAGCGACAAAGTCTCCAAACATCTTCCAAATCTAATTTCTTTCTTACGATCCCCTGCTCTGATTCCCTCCCCACAAAAAACCAGGTCAACACCCCCACAAGGGCTGTAATTCCGGCCGTAGCACCAATAATGAGTTGAAAAGACTTTGTACTAATCTCCACATTGTCCGGATTCATAATAGCAATAAGAACAGTGGCTACCAGAGCTCCAGCCAAGCCTCTCCCCGATTCCAAAAAACCAAAAGCCCTGTTTTGTGTACTACTCTTCCCCCAATGGCTTGTAGCCTTTAGCATAGCCGACCAAAACAACATAATTGTGGTAATGCCCCAAAAGCCATACAGCAAGGCCAAACTCTCATCAGACGGAATTTGCATCAAAGCAAAGCCTCCCAAAGCAGTAAGCCAAAGCGCTACAGACATTAGCTTCCTTGCTGAAAACTTATCAGCCAAAATCCCACCGAAGAAGTAAGAAATCAATGCAGTTATTCCATAGATTGAGAAAAACCAACCTAAAGTGAGATTGTCCGTATCAAAAACACGTAAAAATGTAGGTTTAAAGATTCTAAGGAGCACAAAGGGTAGAAAAAAAATGGTCTCTCCGGCAAGAACTAACACCAACATACTGATGATTTTACGCCAAGAACTACCCACTTTTTCCATATAACAAATATGGGAAGTAAATTTTACTTTCTCTTTGTTTCTGAATCTTACAATTAATTCGCATTTTTAGAAGTGCAAATCGATAAATTATGAAATACCTCTTGCTTTTTATATCAATTGCGCTTTCTTTCAGCTCATTTGGACAATCCGATTCAGACAGAAAATTACTCGATGAAGCAGGCAATCTGTTCAATGAAGGAAAATTTGATGAAGCGATTAAAGTATATGACAAAGCCATAAAAACGAATAAGCAGAATGATATCGCCTTTTTATGGAGGGCAAGATCTTATGCCGCAAAACAAGACTATTCTCAAGCCATTAAAGATTTTAGCAGAGTACTTGAGCTAAATCCATTGCATTACCATGCTTTAATCGGAAGAGGCTATTGTAAAACTGAGCTCAATGAACTAAGTGCAGCTTTAGAAGACTACAATAAAGCTGGTGAAATCATAACAAACGATCCCTTATTATACAGAGGCAGGGCAGAAGTATTCTTTAAAATGAAGAAATTTCATGAAGCAATTAAGGACCATACAATACTAATAGATATGGAACCTAAAAGCACTTTAAATTACCACAACAGAGCTGAATGCTACAACTACTTGGGTCTTCCCGATTCTTCATTAAAAGATCTTGAAAGTGTGCTTGAAATCGACAGTTCGGACAAGTTGGCAAAAATCAATGTTGCTTTTTCCTATATCACCAAAGAACAATATAGCAAAGCAAAAAAACTGTATACAGAACTTTATGATGTCGACCCCGACAATCCCTACGTACTTAATAATTTTGGCTACGTCTTTCACAAAATGGGTAATACCGAAAAAGGTCTCAAATTGATCAATCGTGCATTGGAATTATTGCCTGACAATTCGTATGCCTATAAATACCTTGCATTGATCCACGCTGATCGTGGTAACAAAAAAGCATGCTGTAAAGCAATCAAAAAAGGACTTAGTCTTGGATTTACAGCCAGATATGGTGATGATTTAGAGACATTAAAACTTAAACACTGTAAATAAGCAATCATGAAAATACCCGCAAATAACGTAGACGAATATATTGCAGGCGTTCCGGAAGAACGTCAGGCAGCTTTCAACAAACTTAGAAACGGCATTTTGAAATCTCTGCCAGAAGGTTTTGAGGAATGTCTAAGCTATGGCTTACCAGGATATGTTGTGCCCTTAAGTACTTATCCGGATGGGTATCATTGTAAAAAAGACACACCTCTCCCCTTCATCAACATTGCAAATCAGAAAAATTTCATCGCCCTTTATCATATGGGAGTGTATGCGAATCCCGAGCTGATGGAATGGTTTACGTCTGAATACCCCAAGCATTCCAAACGAAAACTGGACATGGGTAAAAGCTGTATCAGGTTCAAAAAAACGGATGAAATCCCATATGAACTAATCAACGAACTGGTAAGTAAAATGACCGTTCAGGATTGGATTGACCTCTACGAAGAGAACGTGAAGAGGTAAGAAATAACTTCATTAAAATACCCTCATTCCTAATTATACGACTATTTTTGGGGCCAGGTTTTCATGAAAAAAGTACTCATCATATCTTATTACTGGCCGCCAAGTGGAGGCGCAGGTGTTCAAAGATGGATCCGTTTCGTGAATCACCTAAGATCTTTCGGCTGGGAACCCGTTCTTTACGTTCCCAAGGACGCTAATTACCCTGTGGTAGATGAAAAGCTCATGGATAAGATTCCGGGCGACATTGAAACATTGAAATTGGAGATTAAGGAGCCGAGTCGTTTTCTATCCAAGCTCGCATTTTGGAAAAAGAGCAAAAAAAAGACCAACTATAATAATCAGCAACAACAGGGTAAAAACAGGAGTCTAAAGCATAAAATCACCTGGTATATCCGAGGGAACTTCTTTATTCCGGATGCCCGATTTCTTTGGATTAAGCCCTCTGTAAAATACCTAAGCAATCGTCTTAAAAAAGGAGATATCGATTTAATTGTATCCACTGGTCCACCACATTCTCTTCAAATAATTGCAAGAGATTTGAAAAGGAAGCACAACATCCCCTGGGTGGCTGACTTCAGGGATCCATGGACAACAATGGATTACCTCCAGGAAATGTACTTAAGCAATAGAGCCAAAAAGAAACATGCCAATATGGAAGCTTCTGTTATAAATGAAGCTGATGAGGTGGTAGTGGTTGGCAAAACCATGTTCAATGAGTTTAATGACAATTACAATCGACAGGTCGAAATCATTCATAACGGATACGACAGTGTCGGTACTACCGAGAATCAGTTCGAGCTAGACCAGAAATTCACCATTGTTCATATAGGGAGTTTTCTTAAAAACCGGAATTGTGATGATCTGTGGGAAGTTCTTTCAAAGCTTACTAAAGAAAAGGAAGATTTTGCAGCCAATTTTGAATTGAAACTTGTTGGCAATATTGCACCGAACGTCATGGAATCCATCCACCGATTTGGTTTGGATAAATTCCTCAACAAAATAGATTACCTCCCGTTCATAGAGACTCAGAAACACCTCTATGGCGCACAAATTCTATTATTACCTATAGACAGAATCAGCAACGCTGAATTTGTGCTAACAGGTAAACTTTTCGAATACCTCAAATCCCAGCGCCCTATTCTTTTATTGGGCCCTTCTAAAGGGGATGCTGCTCACATTGTAAAAAATTGTAACGCCGGAGATATTTGCGATTTCGACGATAAGAATAAAATTGAATCCGTACTTTTAGAGAGGTATCAAAAATTCTTGGGAGGAATCAATCAAGTTGATTCTGTTAATGTTGATCAATATTCGGCAAAAGAATTAACCAGAAAATTGGCCACTGTTTTTGACAAAATTATTGGCAAAAAATAGTTCAGAGCCTAACGTATATAGTATGATTAAGATCATTACCATAATTGGAGCAAGACCTCAGTTTATTAAAGCTGCGGCAATCAGCAGAGCAATTCAAACAAAATTTTCTCATCAAATTAATGAAGTCATTGTTCATACAGGACAACACTATGATCCTAATCTTTCTCAGGTCTTTTTTGAAGAACTAAACATTCCAAAAGAGAAGTATAATCTGAATATTGGTTCAGGTTCTCATGCAGAACAAACCGCAAGTATGCTGGTCTCCATTGAGAAAGTAATCATTGATGAACAACCTGACCTGATCTTACTTTATGGAGATACCAACTCAACCTTATCGGCTTGTCTGGCTGCCATAAAACTTCATCTTCCCATTATTCATATTGAAGCGGGGGTCAGATCTTATAACAAAACTTTTCCGGAAGAGGTTAACCGCCTGGTTTGTGATCATTTTTCAAGTGCCCTATTTGTGCCTTCAGATGCGGGAATGGATGGGCTAAAAAAAGAGGGATTTGATGTTACAGCCACTCCAAAAAAGCCAACTCCTGATTCACCAGCAGTCTTCAGATGCGGAGACATTATGTACGACAATACATTGTATTTTCTGGAACACTCCAAACAGAAACTAAATACCCTGCAAGACAAATTTGATCTTCCAAAAGACAATTTCATACTGGCCACTATGCACCGACCAAGTAATGTTGATCAAGAAGATACATTAGAATCTATATTTAAGGCATTTAGAGCCATTGCAGATCAACATGGAAAAACCATTATACTCCCACTTCACCCCAGAACGAAACACAAACTTGAACAGTTTCCTGAGATAAAAGCACTATCAAATCACGAAAAAATCAGAATCATTCCACCGGTTTCATTTCTTGAAATCATTGGCCTGGAAAAAAATTCAGATTTGGTCATTACCGATTCAGGAGGCGTCCAAAAAGAAGCTTTTTTCGTAAAAAAGCCTTGTTTAATTATGTTGGAAGAAACACCCTGGACAGAATTGATTGAAAGTGGAAATGCTTTATTGGTTGGATCCAATTTCGATAAGATTACTGAAGGAGCTGATCGCTTTTTTAACAATGATCAAACTTTGGTATTTGATGAATTATATGGCGACGGAAAGGCATCTGAATTCATTTGTGAGAGAATTGTTGAACTATTCGAAAATAATTAACCCGTCGAATCATCATGAAAATAATAACCGTATTAGGTGCACGTCCTCAATTTATCAAAGCTGCTGCTGTTAGCAGAGTGTTTAAGGATTTTGATGGAATCGATGAAAAGATTATCCACACAGGTCAGCATTTCGACAATAACATGTCGGACATTTTCTTTGAAGAAATGAGCATCCCAAAACCAGACTATTTCCTGGACATCAATAAACTGTCACACGGAAAAATGACAGGAAAAATGCTTGGGGGTATTGAAGAAGTACTGCTGGAGGAGAAACCGGATTTGGTGATGATATATGGAGATACCAATTCTACGATAGCTGGTGCGCTGGCAGCCAAAAAACTACACATCAAAGTAGCTCATGTAGAAGCTGGTCTAAGGTCTTTTAACAACGCCATGCCGGAAGAGATCAACCGAATTTTGACAGATCGAATTTCCGATTTCCTGTTTTGCCCAACGGATCAAGCTATTGGAAATTTAAAACAGGAAGGGTTTGATCATTATGACTGTACCATTGTGAAAAACGGGGATGTCATGAATGATGCTGCTCTTTATTACAGCCAGTTTTCTCAAGAAAAATCAAATATCATTGAACGAGAAGGCTTAACCAACAACGATTTTGTATTGGCGACCATTCACCGTCAGGAAAACACGGATAGTATTGACAATCTTCAAGAGCTAATTACTGCTCTGAATGCCATTAATGAAGATAAAAAGGTAGTACTCCCGCTTCACCCAAGGACAAAAAACATCATGCAACGAGAAGGTCTTTCCTTCAACTTCAAAACCATTGAACCAGTAGGCTATTTCGATATGATAGAGCTACTAAAAAATTGTGCAATGGTTTTAACGGACAGTGGGGGCTTGCAGAAAGAAGCTTTTTATTTCCAAAAGCACGGCATCATTTTACGAGATCAAACGGAATGGACTGAGTTGATCGAAGGAGACTATGCCGAACTGACAGGAGCGAACCATGATAAAGTGATGAACGCGTTCGACAAACTAAAGACGCGTCAATCTGATTTTAGCAAGAACCTTTATGGTGGCGGTAATGCAAGTAAGGTAATTGCCACTTCATTGATTGAAAACATGAACTAACTGACCCCAAAAGACACAAATATGCCTCAGATAAAAGATGTCATAGAAGAATTTAAGTCGCTTGGCAGACGAGTTATTCTTAACTCGGATGAAGCTGACAACTCCATTTCTGCACCAAGGAACATTTCTGAGGCAGACAATACCAACATCACTTTCATTGGCGCAAAGTTCAAAGACACTTTTCTTGATCAAATTCAAAACAGTGGAGCCTCTGTGATTATTGTCGACGAAAACCTGCTGGGAGATGAAGCCTCTGTATTACCGGAAGGGAAAAGCTACATTTTGAGTCCAAACCCAAAAGCAGATTTGATTGCTTACTGCAAGAAGTATCTTGATTTTCAAGCGACTCCGGAGCAAGAAAACATACACCCAAGTGCGCAAATTTCACCCAATGCTACAATTGGAAAGAATGTACAAATTGGCCCGGGTGTTGTCGTCGAAGACAAAGTAAACATTGGAGACTATAGCTCAATAGGAGCCAATACCGTTATTAAAAACAACACTTCAATTGGAGCGTTTGTGGAAATTGGTTCCTGTAATGTCATAGGCGGAACGGGATTTGGCTATTCCAAACCGGAAGGCAGCAATGAATATGAGCAATTCCCTCACTATGGAGGTGTAATTATCAAAGACCGAGTTCATATAGGAAACAATACTTGTATAGACAGAGGTTCTTTGAGCGATACTGTTCTGCATGAAGCGGTGAAAGTTGACAATCTGGTACACATTGCTCACAATGTTAAAATTGGCAAGAACTCACTGGTTATTGCCTGCTCCATGATTGCTGGCAGCGTAGAAATTGGAGAAGATACATGGGTTGCTCCGTCCAGCACTGTTATAAACGGAATTACCATTGGGAGTCGTGCTACCATTGGACTGGCAAGTACCGTTACCAAAAGTGTTGGTGATGATATGATTGTGACCGGAAGTCCTGCAATGGACCTCAAAGATTTTAGAAAAATAAGAGCTCACCAAAAAGAGATTATTCAACAATCCAACGATTCATAGGTTCGATGAAAAAGAGGTCCCATATGATAGTTGTTTTAGGTCTACTGATACTTTCAGTTGTATCAGTGAATGGACAAACTATTCAGGAGGACACTGCACGAATTACCAAACAACTCAATAGCGGACAGGACATTTATCTGGAAAAGCCACTTGAAGCCGCAGCTTTGTGGGAAGAAGGACTTGAACTTTGCGAAGAACTGTTGCCAACGCTAACCGACGACAGTCTCAAAAGATTCGTACTCACTTCCAAATCGGATCTCCTTTTCAACCTCTCTCAAATTCACCGAAATCAAGGAGAAGTAAAGAAGACAGTACAATATCTGGAAGCTGCTTTGGAAATCGACATTGAATTAAATAACCGATCGAACATCTCCTCTTCTTATAACGACCTGGGGGTAATTTATTCGGACATGGGCTTATTCGACAAAGCCCTGGATTACTATGTAAAAAGTCTACAAATAGATCGCGAACTTAATAACCTTCAAGGTGTTGCTTCATCTCTCATAAATCTGGGTTATTTGCATTCTGGCCAGTTCAATTACGATGAAGCACTGAGATTCTTCAATCAAAGTCTGGAAATTCAGAAGAAAGAATTAGACAGCCTTGGAATGATCACCAGTTATAACAATCTGGCCAGTGTTCATTACTCTTTAGATCAATATGACCTTGCCCTAAAAAACGCCAGAGCATCCCTGGTATACAGTACTGCACTCAAATACAAATCCTCTCAGGCCAACTCTCTGTCAAAAATCGGACAGGTCTTTCTTATTCGGGATCAACAAGATTCCGCCAAATGGTATTTGCAAAGAAGTTTGGAGTTAAGAACCAGTATAAATGACCAGGACGGCATTTTCACATCAGCCATAGATCTTGCAAATTTACATCAGAAAGCCGACCTGCAAGAAGCATTTAATTATGGGAACCTGTCATATAGCATAGCTAAAAAGACCAATTATCCTAATCACTTGAGAGAGGCAGCCAAACTACTGAGCCAACTCTATTCTGAACAAGGTGATTACAAAAAAGCTTTTGAGATGCAGACAGTTTATCAGGAAAACCTGATGGCTTCAATTGACAGTGATAAAACCAAGCAACTCTTTAAGAAGCAATTTGAAGCAGAATACGCCAACCAAAGGCTTCAGGATTCTTTAATCAATCTTGAAAAAGAAGCTCTGAATTTAGCCGAGAAAAACAAGATTCAATATGAGAAAGAAAGGCTTCAGGAGAAACAACAAGAACGTGATAAAAGAAATCAACTGTTTCTGATAGGTTCGGCCATCACCCTGGGGTTAATGTTGGTGATTATCTATATTCTGGTAAGAAACAATCGGGCAAAACAAGCAGCAAATCGTGTAATCGAAGAACAAAAACAAGCTGTTGAGCGACAAAAGTCCAAGATCGAGACACAACATCAACAACTTGAAAAAACACATAAATCGATTTCAGATTCCATTGTTTATGCCAAACGTCTGCAAAAGGCCATTATGCCTGAAACTGGCGAATTGGAACAAGCCTTTAAACAGCACTTTGTGCTATTTAAACCCAAAGACGTGGTGAGTGGAGACTTCTATTGGTACCACGAGTTGGCAAATGGTGATAAGCTACTTGCAGTGGCAGATTGCACGGGTCATGGTGTACCGGGAGCAATGGTTAGTATTGTTTGTAGTAACGCGTTAAAAAGGTCTGTACAGGAATTTGGTTTGACAGAACCTAAGGATATACTGGAAAAAACTCGTGAGATCGTGATCGAGAATTATGCCCTCGACAACCGGACCAAGATCAGTAGCAGACAAATGGTTATCAGAGACGGAATGGATATTGCACTGTGCAAACTATCCGGACAACAAGTTACCTTTGCAGGTGCCAATAATCCTCTGTGGATCGTCAAAAAGACTGAGAACGATACCATTCATGAAACTAAATCAGAATCTTCAAGCGAAAAGATTAAATCAGAATTAGTTGGCAATCATGTTTTTATTGAAGTAAGGGCTGATAAACAACCTGTTGGAGAATACGTGCAAATGGAACCTTTTAAACAAGAAACCATTGATCTGACTTCAGGTGATACCATTTATATGTTTAGCGATGGCTTTGCCGATCAGTTCGGTGGTTCAGAATCCAGTGGAGGGAAGAAATTCAAATACAAGCCATTCAAGGAATTATTGATACGCATTTCGCAGGAAAATCCTGACAGTCAAAAACACAATTTGGAAAAAGTGTTTAACGATTGGAAAGGTGAACTCGATCAGGTTGATGACCTCTGTATCATGGGAATTCGTTTATAAACAAAAACCCCGATCTTTTTCGGACCGGGGTTTTTAAAATATGGTGTTAGTTGTTCGATTACTTCACAACTAATTGCCTTGTTTCTGTTCTGTCTCTACCAACAATTTCAACTAAGTATAGTCCTGCAGGTAGTTCTCTCACGTTAATATCAGTTCTGTTATTTAATCCTGTGTACTGATCTACCAACTTACCATCCAAAGTTCTTATTCTAATCATTTCAGCCTGATTGTTCTCAATTAACAAGCTGGCATAATCAGTTGCCGGATTTGGGTATAATTTAATTCTTCCAAATGGATTTTTGTCTTCAGTACTCACATTTCCTCCAGACAGTTCCAGGTCATCTACATACAATACACTTCCTGTACTATCTCCTGCAAACACAACAATTCTCATTGAATCAGGAACAGCGGTTACATTCACAGGAATAGAGAATTGAGTATAAGCCGTAGATGATGTGTTAATTGCAAACCCTTGTTGGTCAATAGTTCCTCCTCCGTTCCAAAAAGTCACAGAAACGAATGCCTGATCCATTCCAACCTGAGTATACTTATAATAACCGCTAAAAGTTGTAGGTTGAGCTGTGTATTCAACTCCACCTTCGGGTCCAAAATCTCCAAAGGAACCATTGGTTAACATACCAGGGATTTGATCTCCGTCCATGGTTTCTGTAACCTCCAGTCTGGCCGCATACATGCCACCGTTCACATCAGTCGTTTTGGTAATATTGGCTGGTTCTCCCAGGGCAGCAGCATAAAAATTTGCACTTTCCCAGGTATCAGGATCTTCAATGGTTACCGGAGTCCAATCTTCAAAAGAGAAGTTCGGAATTGCCGCAGGTGTTGAAGAAGAATGCACAAAATGAATATTGTCAATCCAAGACTCAGAACCAGGAACTCCGTTATAATCAAAGGCGTCACTACCGGCGAAGGCAATCAGAATAGAATCCTGCATAGGAGAAGTCATATTCATGGCATATCTTGTCCAGGTATTCTGAGTCCCCCCTAATTTAAATAAATGTGGTACCTGTGTTCCTGATACAAACTGAACAACGTAAGCAATCAAAGAATCGTTTCCAGCCATATCGTACTTAGCATAGAAAACCAAAGAATCCACTGGAGAAGAATATGGATATCCCAACTCATTATCAATATCTCCGTAGATGGCGTAACCGAATGCAGTATCCGTGTTTACCAATATGGTGTTCATATTTATTGAGAAACTCTGATGCTGTGCATCTGTGCTTTTCTCTACAGTTCCTAATCCAGGATACTCCCTGTCAGAAGTGTGCCAATCATCAACCGATTCAAACAAGGTCTCTGTGGTCCAATTTTCAAAATCTCCATTTTCAACTTCACCGTATTGAGCAAAGCCGGTTCCTGCTATCAGAAGAGCAGAAAGGTTAAGTAAAATCTTTTTCATAATTGTTTTTTTTGTCGCTGCAAAGATATAAAACATCAGACAAACACTTATTTCAAGATGACGAATGGTTATATTTAACAGATTAAATGTGCTTTTGAAAAAGTTATCTAAAGTTTCTAAGATTTTTTGCGTCTTTATGAAAAACTTCTCGTCTATATTATACTACCGAACGAATATCAATTACAAATGAGAGTACTTTTAACAATATTCCTTCTGGCTTTTTCAAACTTACAACTATCGGCACAAATCTCAGGTGTTATATATGAGGAGTTGGCTGATGACAAAGGGAAAAAGCATAAAGAAGGTATTCCGGGAGTACGGGTATACTGGCAAAACCATGATGCACAAGTAGCATCAGATAATCAGGGAAGGTTTAAGATTGAAGCACCAGGTGCTTTACCAGATTTTTTAATCTTTAATTATGTGGGTTATGCCAATGACACGATCAAGATAACCAAAGCCCCAATCAACAATATTCAGGTAGTTTATAAGGAAGGACAAGAGCTTGACGGGCTAACCGTAAAAGGAAAAACTTCATACATTTCATTTGTCGATCCACGCAACGTCAGAACAATTACACAAAAACATCTTCACACGGCTGCCTGCTGTAATTTATCTGAGAGTTTTGAAAGAGATGCGACTGTAGATGTAAGTTTTTCTGATGCAGTTTCAGGTACAAAGAAGATTTTAATGCTTGGATTGGATGGGGTGTATACTCAAATGTTATCGGAAAATATCCCAACTATGAGAGGCTTGTCTGCACCATATGGACTGACCTTTGTGCCTGGTCCCTGGATCGAATCCATTCTTATCACAAAAGGAACCGGATCTGTTGCCAATGGCTATGAATCAATTACCGGACAGATTAACGTTGAATTTGTTAAACCGGATAACAGTCCAAAACTCTTCTTAAACGGGTATGTAAACAACAACCTCAGAGCCGAATTAAATGGCTATACAGCTACAAAGCTCAATGACCACTGGAGTACCATGTTTTATGTGAATGCCAACATGCTTCAAAACAGGGTAGACAGAAATGACGATACATTCATTGATGACCCACTTACCAAACAGTTCAACGCCTTTCACAGATGGAAATACCAAAAGGAGAACTCCATGTTCCAGTTTGGCGTAAAGGCTTTGGTTGATGACAGATCTGGTGGTCAGACAGACTTTGATTATAACAATGATTACAATACAACAAATGCCTACGGTTTTGGAGCGGTGTCCAAGCAAATTGAAGCTTTCGCCAAAGGAGGTACTCCTTTAAAAAAGGAAGCCACCAGTCTGGCAATATTATCATCTTACAGATACCACGATCAGGATTCTTATTATGGCTTGAGAAACTACAGAGGCACGCAAAATAGTGGATACCTCAACCTGGTTTATGCCAGTTACCTTGGAAATACCAACCACACCTATAAAGCAGGCTTAGGTGGAACCATGGACTTGTATCAGCAAACTTTTGTGGATTCTTCTTTCTCCAGAGATGAGTACGTGCCGGGTGGATTTTTTGAATACACATACAAGAACCTGGAAACTTTCACGGCTGTTTTGGGAATCAGAGGAGATCACCATTCTATTTTTGGGTTCCAGTATTCTCCCAGAGCTCACTTAAAATGGCATCCAAATGAGCACACTGTTTTAAGGGTTGCAGGAGGTAAGGGCTTCAGATCACCCAATGTCATTATTGAAAATGCTGCAGTTTTTGCCAGTTCAAGAATACTTGATGTGAGAGACGGGTTAAGTATTGAAGAGGCCTGGAACTATGGTGTTTCCTGGAGTGAAGATTTCACTATGTTTAAAAGGGATGCCACTTTCATCCTTGATTTTTTCAGAACGGATTTTACAAACCAAATGATAGTTGATATGGAGACGCCTGGTTTTGTAAATATCTATCACCTGGATGGACAATCTTTTTCAAATGCCTTTCAGTTGGACCTGATCTTCGAACCTTTTAAAGGATTTGAAATGGCCCTGGCATATAAATACACGGATGTTAAAATTGAATACGAATCAGGATTGAAAGCCAAACCTTACGTTCCAATTCACAGAGCTCTTGTAAATTTCGATTATCAAACGCCTAATAAAAAGTGGGAATTCAGTCTTACGAATAACTATTACGGCTTAAGCAGGGTTCCTACAACAGCAGGAAACTCAATAGCTAATCAACGTTCCGACGAGTCAGATCCCTACTACATTTTACATGGACAGATTACCAAGCACTTTAAGCGATTTGATTTGTATTTAGGTGGAGAAAATCTTACCAATTTCATTCAGAAAAGAGCCATCATTGCTCCGAACGATCCATTTAGCAACGAATTTGATGCGTCCATGATCTGGGGTCCAATGAATGGACGAATTGTATACGCAGGATTCAGATTTAAAATAAAATAAGATGAAAACGACACTCACGCTTTTAATCACATTATTCATTTGTTTGTCCGGATTTTCTCAAAACGATAAACGCGTTTCAAAAATTCAAACAGCAGAGTTCAAAGTCAGCACAGAATGCCATGTGTGCAAAGACAACATTGAAGCTGAAGTCAACTATCTGAAAGGTGTTGTTTATGTCAATGTGAAGTACGAGGAGAAAGTTATGAAGGTCAAGTATAACACCAAAAAGACAGATGAAATGACCATTAAAAAGGCCGTCGCTGCCATGGGATATGATTGCGGAGATGTGAAAGCAACGTCTAAAGCCAAAAACAACTTAGGTCATGTGTGTGAAGCACATAAGGGCCATCACCACCATTAAAATCTATTGAATCACTATTCTTTGAGTACGGTTCTTATTACCTGCCCTTGCTACAAGTAAGTATGTGCCTTTTGGCAAATGACTTAAGTTCAATTGAACAGCCCCTGAGGTATGTTGCTTCTCGACCTGCTGCCCCAATAAATCAAATACCACTAACTCAAGGGCAGCTTCTTCAGAGTTAATCGTAAACCTGCCATTTCCCGGGTTAGGATATAGGTTTAGTGACAATAGAGTCTCTTCTCTGGTACTTAAAATTGGAAAATACTCATAAAAATCGTCCAGAAAGTTATTGTTATAACCGGTTCCCAAATAGGCTCTGTCATCAATCACAAATGAAACGGCATTGGATCTTGCCGGTCCCGGTATAGATGAAACCTGATTCCAGGAATCATCAAAATAGTTATAGCTCCACACGTCATTTGTGTAATTCAGAGTTGTATCGTACCCGGTTGCAATAAAAGCATTTGGAAAAATCCCCCACCCTGTTGCGCCTGTTCTTCTGGTTCCCGGAAAATCTGCCTTTTGAACCCAGGCATCATTACCTACATCATATTGCCAAAAGTCATCCCTGAAAACACCATCATCTCCGGTACCAACATAAGCCTGTCCTCCCATCGCGAATCCAACAGCCGCCTTTCTGGCCGTTCCTCCAAAATCGTTTAGTTGTGTCCAGGTATTACTTGTAGCATCATATGAATAGAAGTCCCTTGTTAATCCATTGGCATCTTCACCTGTTCCCACGTAACCAACATTGTCAACCGAAAACCCTACAGCATCACGTCTTGGTGAACCAATAAAAGAGGCCTTTTGTGTCCAGGTTTCTGTATATGGATTATACTCCCATAGGTCATTGTAAAAGGGAGCTGTACCATTTCCAAGGCCAACATACGCCTTATTAAAGGCTACAAATGCAACCGCAGAAGCCCTGTTAAGTCCACTACCGCTTTCTCCTCCTAAACTTTCTTCTTTATCCCAATCATCATCAATCCAGCTGTATGAAAACATGCTCCTTTTGAACCCCAACTGATCCAGACCTAAGCCAATATACCCTTCATTATTTAGGGCAAACCCAACGCAAGATGCTTTTGGCGGACCATTTACAGAATCTCTTTGGTACCAGACGTCCTGAGATTTCCCTATAAAACTCAAAGTACACAAGATCAATCCAAGTAAAAACTGTTTCATAAAACCACGATTTGTTTAGCCATCTGACTTCCCTCTCCCCTCACCTTCAGCATGTACGTTCCTGCTTCAATACTTTCAAAATTGAGATTTAAGCGATTGCCTTCAATTGTTTCTTGCAGAACTAACTTACCATTCAGGCTACGAATTTCCACATCAAACACACCACTTCTTTCCAATGAAATAACGCCATGTTGTTTGCAGGGGTTTGGATAAAACCTTCCTTTCAAAGCCTCAATTTCTCTTGAACTCAAATAGGCTGGATTGTATTCGTAGAAACTTCTTTTCTTACCTGATGAGCCTTGTCCGGTTCCAACATACCCTTTGTCTCCTATTGAGAATGAAATGGCATACCGTCGTTCCTGTCCTCCAAAATTGGCTCGATTTGTCCAGACATCATATCTGGGATCATATTCCCATAAGTCTTTTTGGAACCCACCGTTCTCTCCCAGACAAACAAATCCTCTCCCCAAAACAGAAAAAGTACTCACTGAGGCTCTGTCGCCTCCTGGAAAATCCGTTCTTGATTCCCACACGTCCAAAAATGCATGATAAGCCCACCAATCGCTCCGATAAATATCATCATCTGTTCCTAAGCCAACATAGGCGGTATCACCAACTGCAATGGATGCCAATTTATGCCGATCACCTCCTGGAAAATCCGAAAAACGATACCAGTGATCAAGACCAGGATCGTAAGCCCATAATTCTGGAGTATAGGTAGCCGGGGCAATTTTTCCTCCACAGACGTAGGCATAGCCGTTTTGAGTGAATGCAGTTGCAAAGTAAACGCCATTTCCACCACCCCCTGGATAATCCGCTTTTTGAATCCACGAATTAGAAATTGCACTGTACGCCCACCAATCTTTCAAAATAGTTCCGGTTTGTGCAGAAACACTATCTACCCCGGTTCCAACATAGGCGATATCGTCTAAAACCGTGGCTACCGCATTTCTTCTAACAGAACCGGGAAGACTCGCTCGCTGACTCCAGGTATTTGTCCCCGGATCGTAAGCCCATAAATCGTTATGCACTTGATCAGCTGTATCAACACCACCTAAGGCATACCCCGTATTCCCAACAGAAAAACCAACTGCTCTGGCTCTTTGAAGTCCTCCAAAATCAGCTTTTTTAACCCATTGATTATAGGTCTGAGCCTGAGCAGTTCCCAGGAACCAACACAGTAAAAAAGTAATTTTAAAAGCGAGCTTCATATAAAGAACAAATGTATGAAACAATCATAGAAATATACCGTAAAGTCGTTGGAGCGCATCATTATCAGTTAAATAGAACAGCACTGAAATCTAAATAGCGTATATTTGTGCGCCCACTTACGAATGAAAATAACTAGTATACATACCTGTATTTTGGCCCTTCTGGCCTGTTTATCAACCGAGTTTGCAATTTCCGGCACCTGGACTCAAAAAGCGGATCATGGCAATGCAGCCAGACACCGGGCTTTTGGATTCTCCATAGGTTCAAGAGGCTACACCGGTTTAGGGCATGTTAACAGTGGTGGCATTGTTAATTACAGAGATATCTGGGAGTACGACCCTTCTACAGACACCTGGACGCAAAAAGCAGATTTTGCTGGAGGAGAAAGGTATCATTGCACTGCCTTTTCAATCGGCAATTACGGTTACGTAGGGATGGGGCATGATTCTTTAGATCAATACCGAACCGATATGTGGCGCTTTGATCCGGTAGCGAATACATGGACTGCCATTAGTAATTTTCCAGGAGAAGAAAGACGAGGAGCTGCAGCTTTTGTAATTAACGGTATAGCCTTCGTAGGAACTGGTCAGGCAACAAGCGGATACAAAGATGATTTCTTTAAGTACGATCCTCTATCTGACACCTGGGTTCCCATGGCCAACTTTATTGGTTCGCCAAGATCCGGGGCGGTGGCATTTTCACACAATGGTATTGGTTATGTTGGTACCGGGCATGAATTTGGTGATGCAACTAAAGATTTCTATGCCTACGATCCTTTGACCAACATGTGGACACAAAAAGCGGATGTAGGAGATACACTGAGACAGGATGCGGCCGGTTTTGTTCTGGATGGCAAAGGGTATCTGGGAACAGGGAATGATGTCGACGGAAATTTCAATTATGATGATATGTGGCAGTACGATTTTGATCTGGATACATGGACTCAAATTGAGGACTTTGCAGGAATGAAAAGACGTTATGCCTTCACCTTTGTGATTGGTGGATCGGCCTATCTTGGAGGTGGCACCAACGGGACCAACTTTAAGGATCTTTGGGTTTACGATCCTTACTTAAGCGCAGAAAATCAACTTACGGAACTTAATTTTAATGTATTTCCAAATCCATCGACAGGTAATATTAGTATTTCTCCTGAGCAACAATCCTCCTACATCATAGATGTCTTTGACATCACCGGAAGGCCTGTTTTTCACTCAACTATTTTTGGACAAAGAACAATTGATCTTACCAACCAAAGCCCGGGAATCTATGTCCTTAGATTAAGGGATGCCCAGACTCAACAAAGTGTTGTGAAGACCATCCTCATCCAGTAAACGCCAAATAATGTCAATTATCGAAAAAAATAAGATTTCCAGCACCCAGAACCTACCTTTGAGTATGCTCAAAAGTATGGCTTCCTTATATCTTGTTTTCAACTTACTGAATGTAGGGTATGCCCAGGTTCTTGCACCTGTAGATTTTGATGTGACTTCTGGTTTTTCAAGTTCCAATATCCAGATTCAGTTGAGCCATGCAGTTGCCGGTGTTGATATTTACTACACACTCAATGGTAACGAGCCTACTCAAAACGACATTTTATATACTGGTCCTATCACGCTTCAGAGCAGAGTTGGAGAAGCTGACAATTATGCTACAATTCCAACAAATCCGTCATTGACTTTTCCTTTTGGGACCTATACCACTTCTAGAGCAAATAACAGAGGATGGTTACCTCCGTATACGGAATCATTCAAAATAAATGTACTTAGAGCCAAGGCCTTCAAAACTGGCCATACACCAAGTATTTCTGTAACGCATAACTACATGGTGGACCCGGCTCCAACATCAAGATATTCTCTACCTATTGTCTCACTTACCGTTGACAGTAATTACCTGTTCTCAGCCGATAGCGGCATCTATGTATATGGCAATCATGCCGATGGAAACTACTCCCAAAAAGGAGCAGACTGGGAACGAACCGGACACATAGAAATCTTTGACGATTTAGGCAATAGCATACTGTCTCACGACATCCGTTTAAGGATGCATGGTGGTGGTAGTCGACATTCGGCGAGAAAAAACATCAGATTATACGGTGAATACAACGGTTTGAACAACTTTGATGTCGATCTTTTCGACAATACTGAGCAAACCAAGTTCAAGAGATTAATGATTCGGGCAGGAGGGCACAGACCAGACTGTTTACCGAGAGATGACATGGCCAATGCAATTACAGAAGGCCTTAATAACGACCAACAACATTACAGAAGAGTCATCCTTTTTATTAATGGAGAGTACTGGGGGCTTCATTCCATCAAAGAACGTGTCGACAATTACTTTTTCCAGAATCAATATGGTGTAGATGATAACGACATCACCGTGTTGGATCAGGAATATGATGTTCAGTCTGGAGGGCATGTCGTGGATGCCACAATGATTTCGAATCTGGAAACTTTCATGCAGAATAATGACATGACTCTGCTTCCTAACTATCTGTATGTCACAGATAGAATTGATGTTGATAATTACATTGACTACATGTGTTCTGAGATTTTCCTGAGCAACCAGGATTGGGTTTATTCAAATGTAGTTTTATGGAGAAAGACAGGTCCACTTAATCCTGATGAGACTTTGGGTCACAATGGTAAATTCAGATGGTTGATGTATGATATGGATGGGGCCTTTGGAGGATCCTGTAATCAGGCTTATTACACTGTAAACACCTTGGAAGATGCAACTGTTGAGACGGGACTATACTCCTCTTACACACGTTTTTTCAGAGGCTTATTGGAAAGTCCTGTTTTCAGGGATAAATTCATCAATCGTTTTAATGACCTACTAAATTCCTGGTTCAGGGAAGGTGTGGTAACCGCCAAAATGAATGAGTTCCACACTACCCTATCTGCCGAAATGATGGAAAATGTGAACAGATGGCGCTACCCTTCTGAAGCCACCACATTGGCAGACAGAAATCTGGAAGTACCAAGTTTAGTACAGTGGGATACATTGTTCTATTACTTTAGACGATTTGCTGATAGACGTCCAAGAAAAATCAGAGAGCACATTCTGGCCAAATGGTCACTAACTGACACAAGCCGAATTACAGTAGACGTTAACGATGAAACCATGGGACGCGTTCAGGTAAATTCTATTTTAATTAACGAGCAAATTCCGGGACTTCAATCCAACATCTATCCATGGAATGGTGCTTACATGAATGGCGTGAGCGTACCATTAATAGCCGTACCTCTTCCGGGATATAGATTTGTTGAATGGCAAGGATCGGGTATCACGACCGATACACTTATGTGGAACCCAAATAGCGACACTTCAGTGGTAGCTGTGTTCGCAGTGGACAATTCGTTTCAACCAGTCTTGATCAATGAGGTCATGCCTTCGAACTCTAATTTTTCAGAGGATAATTTCCAACAAAACGACGATTGGCTGGAACTCTTCAACCCAAACAATCATCCCGTAAATTTATCCGGTTCTCAATTCGATTTCAATGGACAAATCTGGACCATTCCTAATGGAACCATCATCGATGGCAATGGCTATCTGCTGTTCTGGAACGACAAAGAGACCTATCAAGGGAAAAACCACACCAACTTTAAACTGTCAAATGCTCAGAACATTGTTTATCTGATAGATCCAAATGGGAACACCATGGATTCTCTGGATTACCCAATGACAGACAGTGATAAGTCGTACGGAAGGTTTCCTAACGGGAGCAATACATTCTCAGAATTTGATGGCCCAACTCCTAACATGAGCAACGACCTGACCGGAATAGATGACATTGCCAATGCACTTGAACTGAAAATATATCCTAATCCGGCTAGCACAGAGATCTTCTTCAATAAAGAGATTTCTTTTGATGTACGAGACATGACAGGAAGATTGATTGAATCAAAGGACAAACAGAACTATTTACGCCTCAATAATTACCCAAAAGGTGTGTATGTGATAACCACCACTTTTGGAGAAAGCAAAAAATTCATCATTAACTAGCAACTCATGAAAAAGTCCCTGCTGCTATTTACTCTATTTGCCAGTTTTTTAGGTCACTCTCAAACCTTCACACGCATTCTTAAATCCACTGCTTTCGATAGAGACACTACCGACAGATACGGATGGGACGTTGACATTTCCGGAAATTTTGCAGTGATTGGTGCCTATGCGGATGACTTTGGGAATCTTAATCCAAACATGGGATCTGCTTATATCTATGAAAAAACAGCTCCTGATACCTGGACTTTCGTACAAAAAATTCAAAACTCGGATCAGGATGACTATGACAGATTCGGGTATTCCGTTGCCATAGATGGAGACCTTATCGTGATTGGTGCTTACGGTGAGGATCATGATGAAAATGATGCAAATAACATGTCCAAAGCAGGTTCTGCTTACATTTTTGAAAGAGATGGTTCCGGCACATGGAATGAGGTTCAAAAGATTGTTGCCTCAGACAGAACTGCAGGAGACGAGTTTGGTTGGTGTGTTGCAATCAGCGATAGTACCATTGCTGTTGGTGCACATACGGAGGAACATGATGTAAACGGACTCAATCCTATTCACCATGCAGGTGCTGTTTACATGTTTGAAAGAAATGTCTCTGGTGTTTGGCAGCAAACTCAAAAGGTGGTTCACTTAGATCGTGCGCCGGATATCAACTTTCCAAACGGGTACTCTGGTGAAGATCAAAGCGATCAATTTGGTGGCAGCATTGGCTTATCTGGAGACTATATGGTAGTGAGTGCACACATGCACGATTGGAATGAGACAAATACTTCTACCAATTGGGCTGGAGGAGCCGCCTATATTTTTGAACGCGATGGTGGCGGAGTTTGGCAACAAGTCAAAAAACTGGTGAACTACGACAGAAGAAATTATGACCGATTCGGATATGCCGTTTCCATTGATACCAACTGGATTGTTGTAGGTGCTTATACTCAGGACTCATTGGCTCCTTCTGGCAGTGATGGCCTTATGAATCCCGGAGCTGCCTATATCTACGAACGTGATGCCGGAGGAATCTGGAATCTCGATCAAAAAATTGTGGCTGGAGACAGAAATTCCGGAGATCACTTTGGCTATTCTGTAGACATTGATAACGGCATCATTGTTCTGGGCAGTGAACAGGACGATCATGATGAAAATGCTACAGATGCTCTGACAGATGCAGGTTCTGCTTATATTTTTACTTATGACGGAACAAATTGGAGTCAATCTCAGAAAATCGCGGCAGACGACCGTGATCAGGACGATTTATTCGGAATTTCCTGTGCCATTTCCGGAGACGAGATCGTTGTTGGGTCCTTTCAACACGATTTAGATACAGACAGTCTCAACAATGTTGAAGATGCGGGAGCAGCCATATTTTTTACAGCAGACATTTGCCTCACCCCGATTACTTCCTCGCAAAACTTCAATGAGTGCTTTGGTTTTTCCATCACAGTTGGTTCCAATACTTATAGCACAACCGGAACTTACATTGATACATTAGTAGCTGCTAATGGGTGTGATAGTGTTGTGACCACCGATCTTACAGTTGGTCCGGATCTCAGTAGTTCCCAGAATATTTTCAGATGCTTTGGGGAAAGCTATTCTATTGGAACAAGCACTTACTCTGCTACCGGAACTTATATGGATACCCTAACGGCAGTGGACGGTTGTGACAGTATTATCACTACTAACTTAACCATCGGTCCTGACCTAAGTGATTCCCAGAATATCTTCAGATGCTTTGGGGGAAGCTATTCCATAGGGACAAGTACTTACACTTCAAGCGGAACCTATATGGACACACTGGTTGGCTCTAATGGATGTGATAGCGTTGTGACTACGAACCTCACAATTGGCGCACAACTAAGTTCTAGTAACATGCTTACCATTTGTTTTGGGCAAACACACACCGTAGGTTCTTCAAGTTATACTACAACCGGTATCTATACAGACACAATAACTGCGAGCAATGGCTGTGACAGCATTGTGACCACTGATTTAACAGTAGAGGCCCAGATCAATACCAATGTAACTCAATCAAACAATACCTTAAGTTCTGATGCTTTTGCAACAACCTATCAATGGCTAGATTGTGACAATGGGATGGCGCCTATTTCGGGAGCTCTGGGGCAGACCTACATTCCAACGACACCAGGTAATTATGCGGTAATTGTAACCATTGGAAGCTGCTCTGACACATCCACCTGCTATCAGGTAACCGTTTTTGATGGTGTCGATGAGCTTCAGGGCATCAACTGTCAGATTTACCCTAATCCAGCTCAAAATAGCATTACAATTGCTTTAGACGAGTTCATTTCAGGATCTGTACAAATTATCAATATTGAAGGTGCACTCATTGAGCAATCAAGCTTCCTGGGCAAACAAACAAAGCTCAACATTGAAGCATTGTCCAATGGCATTTACACCATTCAAATCACCACAGAAAAGGGTGTTGTTAGAAGACAATTCATCAAACACTAATTGAACATGGCTTTAATATGCCGGAAGGTATTTACTCTCTAGTCTGAAGGACACTTTCTTTATTCTTGCCCGAGTAAATTAATTTTTCGGATATTTGTAAGCATGCCTTTTCAAAATTATAAGATCATTATAACTGGTGCTCCCGGAACAGGAAAGACGTCTATCGTGAATGGTCTGGCCGAGCGTGGATACAAATGTTTTGAAGAGGCCGCAAGATCGGTCATTAAAGAAGAACAGGGCGTGAGCGATTGTCTTCCATGGGACAATGTTATTGGCTTTTCGGAGAAAGTTAAAACCCTTACTGAATCTTACATTGACGAGTCGGGATCTTTTGATTTGGTCTTTTTTGACAGAGGTTTGCCTGACACCATTGCTTATCTAAAAGTGGCTGATATTGATGAAGATTTAGGCATTAGAAACATGATGCCGGGGATCAACTACTTTCCAAAAATCTTCTTAACTCCATTTTGGGAAGACATTTATGTCAATGACAAGGAGCGAAAAGAATCCAGTGAGGAGGCGCTTAGAATTGAAGCCTCATTAATTGCCACATACAAAGATTTAGGATTTGAGATTGTAGTAATTGAACCAGGTTCCGTTGAAGAGAGAATCCAATTTGTTCTTGACACCCTAAAAGGTCATGATGTTCTTGCGTAAGATTCTTCTTTTACTCTGCTTACACTTGCTTGTTGGTTGTTCTCAGGACGCAGAAATGTGTGAGTCTCCTGAAACTGTTGAGGAAAACTCATGTGCCCACAGCAAACTTCTTAGTATACATCAACATAAATCTGAAGAAGGCTTCACAGTTTCTATTTCTGAAGTAGACAACACCCCGGAACAAACATTCATTCTGTCAGATGATTCAGAGAATTTTGATCATTGCGACAACTTCATTCAAATCCCTGTAAAAAAAGCCGTGGTCTTTTCGGCTACACATTTATTTATGATTGATACGCTTTCTCAATCATCAGCCATACATGGATTTAGTGACGCCAACTATACCGCCAATAAGGAAATTCAAGATGGCATTAAAGAAGGAAAAATTAAGGAATTAGGAGATTTTGCTTCTGCAGATATTGAATCAATTATTATGATGAAACCGGATCTCGTCATGATTTCAGGATTTGGAGACAACAGTGTTAAAATTGAGCAGCTGAAAAAAGCGGGAATCCCAGTCATTCAAAACTATGAATGGAAAGAAGAAACACCACTGGGACGTGCAGAATGGATCAAACTATTTGGCGTATTGTTTAACGAATCAAATTCGGCAGAACAAATTTTCGCTGGTATTGAGAAAAACTATACTCAAGTCAAACAATCCGTTGCTTCATTGCCAGAATATACAAACGGGTTCTTATGTGGAGTGCCTTTTAAGGGTATCTGGCATGTACCAGGAGGGCAAAGTTTCATGGCTAAAATTTTCAAAGACGGAAACATCAAGTATCCCTGGAAAAACAATGATCAAACGGGTAGTTTAGCACTTGATTTTGAAAGTGTGACCTATCAACAGAAGGACAATCCTCTATGGCTAAGTTGTGGCTATAACACAAAAGCATCCCTTCTTGAGACTGATAGTAGATTTGAAAGTTTTGAGGCCTTTAAAAACGGCAGAGTATATAACTACCACAAAAGATCCGGGCATAACGGCGTTATCTGGTATTGGGAGGAAAGTGTATTGCGTTGCGATAAGCTGCTCTCTGATTTTGTAGAGATTTGCCATTTTAAAGGAGATCCAAATAAGCTATATTTTTTCAAGGTTTTGGAATGAGATCTATCGGTTTGACATATCTCCTTCTGGGTACTATTCTTACAGGGCTTTTCATTCTTGGAATTGGTTTAGGCTCAGCAGACATAAGTTTTTCAGAAGCTCTGGGAGCTTTGTTCAAGTCGAGCAGCGAGTCGCCTGAAGCCTATATAATTCAGGAGTTGAGACTACCGAGATCCCTTGTTGCAATTTTAGCCGGAGCTGGTCTGGCAGTTTCCGGATTGATCATGCAAACCTTATTTACAAATATTCTGGCCGGACCTCACATTCTTGGCGTTTCGAGTGGTGCTTCACTATTCGTAGCCTTGGTTATACTCGCAGGAGGCACCATCGGCAGTCTTACTTTACCAGTGGCAGCTATTCTTGGGGCCTTAAGTGTCTCTACATTGATTTTATTCATTTCAAGAACGCTCTCGTCAGGCACACTTTTGCTCATCATTGGAGTGATGATTGCCAGCTTTTGTAGTGCATGTGTCAGTTTGATGGAATATTACGCGGACTATCAGGCACTGAAATCTTTTGTGATCTGGACTATGGGAGATTTTTCAGCAGTTGGCGCAGAGAACCTCCCCATTTTGGCTATACTTACTGTTGTTGGAATTGCCGCCAGTTTCGGATCGTCCAAAGCCCTAAACGCACTTTTAATGGGCGAATCCAGCGCACACTCCTTAGGTTTTAAAGTAAAATCTATCAGAACCTGGTTGTTGTTGGTAACAGCTGTTTTGGCCGGAAGTATCACCGCCTACTGTGGACCTATTGCCTTTATAGGTCTGGCCGTTCCCAATTTGGTTAGATTCATTGTTAAAACAGCCAACCATCAGGTCATGATTCCTATTGTTTTGCTTGCAGGTGCTTGTTTTGGATTGCTTTGTGACATCATATCCAGACTTCCCGGAGACGACAGAACTCTTCCGGTAAACGTAGCCAGTGCTTTAATAGGCGCACCGATAGTCGTCATTATTTTGCTTAAATATCGAAAAACGATGAGCAGATGATTCAGTTTAAGCAAGCACATATCGGTTACTCAAATGATCTTATCCGTGAGATCAACCTGGAACTCCCGGCCTCCGGAATCATCGGTTTGTTTGGAAAAAACGGCACAGGCAAATCGACTTTATTCAAAACCTTAATTGGACTTCAAAGTCTGAGAAAAGGCACAATTACTCTGGAAAACGAAAGCTTAAAAGACATCCATCCAAAAGCACTGGCAAAGAAAATCGCTTACTGCCCCACTCAACTGTTTTCTTACGGTAACATGACCGTTATGGATGTGGTTTCCAATGGGAGGATCCCTCACCTTTCCTGGTTAGGCAAGCTTGGTAAAAAGGACAAGGACATTGTTTCGAGAAGTATGGAAATTATGGACATTGGCAACATTAAAGACCAACTAATTTCAGAGTGTAGCGATGGACAAAAACAAAAGGCGATGATTGCGTCTGCTTTGGCCCAGGAAACTTCAGTTATCTTACTGGACGAACCAACAGCATTCCTGGATTATCCATCGAAATTGGAATTGATCAAACAGTTGGAAACCATTGCCAATTCAGGAAAACTCATTTTGATTTCATCCCACGATTTAGATTTGTTCGATTCGGCATGCAACCTGAAATTACTCATTCACGAGCAGAAGATCGTTTCATCAAAAGATTCGGAATTCGGTAGTTTGTGGGCCGATTTTACCAGTTAGGCTACAATGTTTCTTGGCCTTGGAGTAGATCGTTCTATCCCCAAAACATCTTCAACATAATCGAAGGTCGACAGAATTTCCGGCTTGCCATCTACCAAAGCAACGTCATGCTCAAAATGGGCACTTGGTTTTCTATCAGCAGTCACAATGGTCCAACCGTCACTTAATTGACTCACTCTGTGAGTTCCCATATTAATCATAGGTTCTATCGCCAATACAATTCCGTTTTGAAGTTTAGCACCTCTGCCCTTCTTCCCATAATTTGGTACTTGAGGATCTTCATGCAAGCTTCTGCCAAGACCGTGTCCAACCAACTCTCTTACCACACCATAACCATCTTTCTCTGCATGCCATTGAATCTCCGCTCCAATATCTCCTACTCTTCCTCCTGCCTTCATTTGTGCAATTCCCTTGTACAAGTAATCCTTGGTTCTTTCACAAAGTAATTTAATCTCTTCCTTCACTTCTCCCACGTAAAAAGTATAGGCATGATCTCCGTAGAATCCGTGCTTAATAGCTCCACAATCAACCGAGACAATATCGCCGTCTTGTAAAGGCCGTTTAGTTGGTAAACCATGCACCACTTGTTCGTTCACTGAAGTCAAAATCGTGTTTGGACAATCATACAGTCCTAAAAACCCTGGCAAGGCTTCTTGTTCGCGAATATACTCTTCCGCCATGGCATCCAGTTTAAGTGTATCCACGCCTGGTTTGATTTCAGCGGCAAGCATACCAAGGGTTTTCGACACCACCAGTGCTGCTTCTCTCATCAATTCAATTTCTTCCAGGGTCTTTAAATGGATCATTTTAACTAGATTTAAAGTGCAAAGATACTATTTGAAGATGGAACATAGTTACGAGAATATCCAGAAGAGAAAATTTACATTGATTGCAATTTTGAGTATGATGGCCAAAGCCGATGAGAAGTTGCACGATTTTGAACTCAACTTTTTACGCGATACCGCACAAAAAATGTCGGTTGAAATGAATGATTTTGAAACCATCTGGCAATCTCCGGAATCTCACATTCAAATTAAGCCCAGTAGCGAATTGGAGCGCATGCAGTTTTTCTTTCATGCTCTGTCTATGATGAATATGGACAGCCATGCCAGCAATGCAGAAGAACTATGCGCCAAAAAAGTGGGACTTCATTTAGGTTTGAGACCAGACATGACTGGCGAATTGATTGAAGTCTTCAAAAAAGACATTCATGGTAACAATGAACCTGATGCGATAGAAAAAGTTTTGTTGAAGTACGCGAACTAGCCTTTATTTTCTTTCAAAAACTCAACCAGTTTCTTAACTGCTCGTCCTCGGTGAGATAATTCATTTTTTTGCTCAATCCACATCTCAGCAAAGGTCACCTGACGTCCTTTTGGTTGGAAGATTGGATCATAACCAAAACCATACAGTCCCTTCTTTTCTGTAGTGATATCGCCTTCGATTTTACCTTCAAAAGTAAAGACCTCTCCATTATTGATTAGAGCAATGACCGTTCTGAAAGCAGCTGAGCGTTTATCTTCTCCTTCCATTTCTCCAAGCACCTTTGCCATGTTATCCTCAGCCCTGCATGCTTCCCCGGCATATCTCGCAGAATACACACCTGGTCTGCCATCCAATGCGTCAATTTCCAACCCGGTATCGTCTGCAAAACAAGGTAACTCGCATTTTTTATAAATAAACTCTGCTTTCTGAATGGCATTTTCCTCCAAAGTTTCATGATCTTCCGGGATGTCTCCTTCAAGGTCAATATCTGCCAGACTCAACACCTCAAATTCGTCTCCTAAAAGCTGTCTGATTTCCGTGAGTTTATTCTGATTATTCGTTGCAAATACGATGGTCATGTGTTCGATAGTTTTTTGTACAACAAAGCTAGTTTTTCGCTGGTATTTTCCTTAGAAAATTTTTCACGAACATATTTTTTGCCTTCAATGGAAAACTGCTTCCTAAGCGTCACATCAGAAGCCAGGTTCAACACTTCCTCACTTAATTTTTTGACGTTTCTATTTTCTACCAGAATTCCGGAAACCTTATCTTCAAACAGTTCTGCAGGTCCTCCACAATCAGAAGAAATTAAAGGAACTCCAAAGTATAAAGCTTCTAAACATACTCGTGAAAACGATTCTGATTCTGAAAAATTCACGACCATGTCGGCTTGCTTCATTTCATATTCCACATCCTCAGTAAATGCATGAAATGTGACAGCTTCAGATAATTTATTTTCTCGACAATATGCTTTCAGTTTCTCCACATACTCCGATTCATCAGGTGTAACGCCAATAAATTTGATTCTCAGCTTTTCATTGTTTTTGAATGCCATTCTAAAAGCTTCCAGCATCAACATTTGTCCTTTGCCCGGCATCAATCTGCCAAAGTATGCAATGTGAATAGGATCCGAATCTTCAACAAGGTACTCCGGATGCCTTATCTCGTTTTGGAGAGGGTTATAAATGTGCATCACATCATTACCCTGAAGATCATTCTTCACGATTTGAGAGACTGCCACAAGTTGATCAGCATACTTCATTGCTCTTTTCGCAAAAAAAGGATAGAGTGCTCTGATGTAGGAATTTTTCCTAAGTCTCACATGCTGAATCAACAACTTATCTCCCGATAGCTTTTTGATTCTCTGCCCTACCTGATTGTATATATCGTTTACGTGAATCAACTTGATGTTATGTTGATCCATATATACGCACAGTTGTATTGCATCTTTCTTAAGTCTGGAAAAATAGCTTATGCTCTTAAGAGACTTACTGAGGTATAGCGGATGGTAGGTAGTTGTTGCAAAGCCCATGGCTCGAATATCATGTTCCAATTTCGAATTGGAGGGTATCGCAAAATGAAATTCAAATTGCTCCTTAAGATCATTGCAATTCTGCATGATAGACAGATACGCGCCAGTGGTTTGAAGCGAATTCAGGACAATGAGCACCTTATTCATTTGTTCACCTCCTCTTCCCAACTTGACATGATTCTGTCATGCGTAAATGTGGACATGAATTGAAAAGCCGTCTCCACCTGAACACTGGTATCTTGTTCAAGAAGTTGCTCCATTTCTTCAGCCCAATATCTGGCTATCTTTTCGTCTCCGGTATTCAACAGAGGCATTAGAACTCCTTTATCCGTACGAATCGGTTCGGTAATGGTATCAAACCCCTGAACGTTTGCCTGAAATATTTCTCGTGGACCAGTGGGACAGTCTGCACTAATTACCGGAACTCGACATAGGATGGCTTCCGCCAGAGAGTTTGGGAAACCTTCCCATGAACTGGACAAAGCAAACAATTGACATTTGGAAATGATGGCAAAAGGATTGGTCTGATAGCCCAAAAGCACAACGTCATTTTCAGGATCACTCCCGCAAGAAAGGTTTAGCACCTTGCTTTTAGCCTCTATCTGATCTTTCAATACACCATCTCCAAGCAGAAGTAAACGAACATCCTTTCTGGTTTTGAGCTTTGCAAAAGCTGTGAGCAAACCCAATGGTTCTTTTTGTACATCCAGTCTTCCGGAAAATGCAATACATGGCTTTGAAAACGCTTTTGTGATCTCCGGAGCGACAGCCTGCTCTGAGTCTTGTTGAATCTTCTCAAGATTATAAAAATTCTTAATCACTCTTAATCGGCTATCATCCAGGCCAAAGAAATGCCTCATTTCATCTGCAATACCATCAGATACGCAAACGACCTTATCCGCTTTTTTGAAGAATCTGGGGATCAATATTTTTTTGCGAACCCAGCCTGAAAAACCGGAAATTTTATGATCAAATTGCTTGGATCCCCTTACACTTAAAATTGTCTTATGATCTTTTCGGGTAAGTACATTGATATAGTTGGCGCCTTCGAGAAAACTGATACAAACATCAATCTTATACTCGGATTTCAGTGATTTCAGTGACTTAATTCGTTTTCTCCACTGGCTAATCTTTGACAGCTTAGAACTTGCCAATTCTCCGAGAGCAATCGGTTTCACCGGTAGTTCATATACTTGCTGATAATTGCTGTGAAATGTGACGACATGAACTTCATGCTGCTTACTCAAAGCCATAGCTAACTTAGACAAAGAGCGCTGAGCACCTCCTTTTCCCAATTCCGGTATCAGCAATAGAACATTCACTTAAAACTTAATATCGTCTAATTCTTTTTTGTGAGCCAGATACCATTTGATGGTCTTTGAAATACCTGTTGACAAATCAACCTTTGGAGCCCAATCCAAATGCTCATTTGCCTTACTGATATCTGCCCATGTTACCTCAACGTCTGCATTGTGGCTGGGTAAAAAATCTATCTTGGGAGTTTTGTTCAGCTGTCTGCCTATTTCTTCAATCAGAGTAAACATGGAAATAGGATTATTTCCTCCTCCCAGATTGAAAACCTCAAAACCTTTGTTCTTATTTTCTGCTGCAATGATACCTTCAACAATATCATCGATATAAGTGAAATCACGAGCCTGTTTTCCGGTTCCAAATAGCTGGATAGGCTTTTCATCATTGATCCAACGGATGAATCGCAGCACACTCATATCTGGTCTACCAAATGGTCCATAAACAGTGAAGAATCTTAAAGCACTCACATTCATACCATATTGAAATGCATAAGTATGAGCAATGAGTTCTGCCGCACGTTTACTAGCAGCGTATGGAGATATTGGTGTATCTACTTGCTGGTCTTCCCTAAAAGGCGTTTCCACATTAGAGTACACAGAAGAAGATGAAGCCGTTACAAAGTTTTTGATGCCGTGTTTCTGACACAATTCCAAAAGATTGATTGTTCCTTTGGTATTGGTATCCAGATACTCTATTGGTAAATCCAAACTGGCTCGAACACCAGCTCTACCTGCCAGATTAAACACACCTTTGAAATCGTTCTCCTCAAACAATTTTGTAAGTTGACCTGCGTCTTCTATATCCAGTTCAACGAAACTAAAGTTCTTGTTTTCGCTCAAAAACTTTAATCTGAGGCGCTTTAGCTTCACGTCATAATAGTCGTTCACGTTGTCGATACCAACCACGGTTTCTCCCCGATCGATTAGCACCTGTGCCGTTCTAGCACCTATAAAACCAGCAACTCCTGTAACTAGAAAGGTCATGCGATAAAAGTAATCATTAATTTCGTTCGGATCTTTCCTCCAGCATATTCCATATCTGATTTACTGATTTTGATCTGAATCCTGCAAAAAGTGAATCTAAAACGGGCCATTTTCGGCATTTACGACTCCTTTTCATCTTTGCATCTCTTAAATCTTTCAGATTCTTTCCCAGAAATCCGGATAAGTTCGAGAGTGTTTGCCCATCAGTCATAAATTGATGATAGCTACATACGAAAGCTTCTCGTCCCTTAATCGACTCAAGAATATTGTAATTGTATTGACACCAAACTGACAAAGTTTTAAATCTGGCCCATCTGTTCATAGTACCATAGTGTCTCAAGACTTCATAAGGGTTCCTATAAACCACAATGATTTTATGATCTGGAAGCGCTTCTTGCCATAAAGGGTAAATCAAAGCCATTCTTGGTTCCTTAAATCCCCAGTTTTCATGAGATTGCATGGATTGAACAATGTTTTTGGCACTTTTCAGATGATCATCTGTCCATGAATAACTCTCTTTGATTTCGAGATCGATACTTCTTTGTCCTGCACAATTCAGCACCTCAAAATCTAAATTAAGTACATCTTCATGTTCATACTGATTTCCCTGATCATATCCTCTTTTTTCATCAAAATCCCCCATGCAAAATCCACTATGGTGCAGAGTTTTACTGATCAGAGTTGTCCCTGATTTATGCATTCCTAAAACAACAACTACACTCATGATTTCAACAGGGTTTT
The DNA here is from genome assembly GCA_965230535.1 of Parvicellaceae bacterium. Taxonomy (GTDB): domain Bacteria; phylum Bacteroidota; class Bacteroidia; order Flavobacteriales_D; family JAUILH01; genus JAUILH01. The sequence continues at coordinate 1,254,381 of OZ246010.1, forward strand.
ATAAAAGTCAACGTAGGACTCAACACATTGCTCAATATCAAATTTCTTTGCTGAAATCTTAGCTTTCTCTCCCATTTCAGATAAGCTTGATGGGTTGTCGTGTAAGAACTTCATTTCCTTGGCCAATTTCTCCGGAGGACAAACGCCACTTTCCAAATCAATTACAATCCCCGCTTCTCCTTTTGAAGATTGCAACATTTGTGGCACTTCACCAATCCTTGTAGCGATAACAGGCACACCACAATTCAGATATTCGATAACAACGGTTGGCAGACTTTCGCTCCCATAGTAGCTGGGAAGCAATCCAACATCAAAAGTTTCAATGAGTGTCTGAGGTTGTGCATGGTAACCGGAAAAATTGATTCTCGATTCGTTTTTGTACAACTCTTTTAATTCGCTTAGATAGACACTTTCTCCTACCAAAATCAGCTCTGAATTGGGAAGGTCAGCCATGATGAAAGCCTTACAAGCTTCTTTCCAGCCCTTTTCCTTAATTCCCCGACTAACCATCCCAATCGTAAACTTGTTTTTTGAGGAAGATGGTTTGTTTGGTTTTGCTTTGGCGAATCCATTGTAAATTTTCTTTAATGGCAATTGAGACTTGAGGTCCTCCCTGAAAAAAGACAATTGGTGATCAGTAATGCACACGACTCCGGACAATGAGCTCATGATGTTTTGAAGTTTCTCATCAAAATTTGCAAGTTTTCTTTGATCGGCAGGAGTATGATAATGTCTGAGATAGTCTCCGTGAATGGTTGTTACATGACACACATTTTCCAATTTTGAAACGGCCCAATCCGAAGGCATCAGGTGACCATGTATAACCGAAAAATCTTGTTTAGAGAGCCGTTTCAAGTCCTTATTTATTTTCCAGTTTCTAAGTGCTCTTGAGCTTCCAAGTTTTCTCAACAAACTGTCGAATTTTGCCACCAGTTTATCGATGAAAACTGAGTTAAAGCTATAATTCACTTTTGTATTGATCAGATTGGTTTGAATAGTCGGATACTTATTCAACCTTTTATGAAAACAATAGATTTCTGTTTGATAGCCAAGTCTATTAGCTTCAGTGGCCCAATTCATAGCGAATATTTCGGCACCGCCTGCACTCAGGGTTTCTAATACGATCAAGACTTTCATATAATTCCTTGTATCTGGAATTTTAAATTAACAAACTGGCTGAATTTAGATGATCATTTGTCAAAACACAAATCATTTACTGCTTAATTTCCCGATTAAACTGGCTTTCACGTATTTCCAATATGTCCTCATCAAATACATTTTCGAACCAAGTTTTTCTCTTGCCATTCTAACAGCCTCTTTTGCCTGAACCGGATTTTTATGCGCAATATTGATTGCCTTCTTCAATAAAGTTTCCCCGAGCCAGGTGTTATCCGACAATAAATTCTTTTTGAACTGATTAATGGCCTCCGAATTACCGGTTTCAACCCAATCCGTTCCACTCTCGACTCGCTGTTTCTTCAATTCTGTAATAAGAGGAATGGCCACCAGAGAATTTAGATTTACCTCATTCGTTAAAGAATGGATATTATCCCTGTAATAATACAAAGGTTCATGAAGAAAAGCGATTGGATACTTCTCATTTATCAAGGTTACCCAATAGTTGTCCTCAGCATAAATCCTTTCAAGCAGATTCGGAATTGGGCCGATATCGTCATACACTTCTTTAGAGAGTAATATTGAAGCCAAAGCAAAAGGGAACTTAGCTCTTACACCGGGCAGAATGATGTTTTCACGACTACTCAATGTCGTTTCCTTCTTCTCTTTTTTAACTCGATAAAAGTTACTGGCCGACACCTGAGTATTGCTGGTTTTTAGAGCTTCCAGCTGACGTTCAATCCGATCCGGAGCAGACCAGTCATCCGCATCCTGAATACAGATGTAATCACCTGTAGCTTTAGCGAACAATTTATTTCTGGTATACACATTGCCCTTGTTCTGCTCATTGTGCATGGCTATGATTCTGGGGTCGGCAATGCCATCAATAACTGCTCTGGTTTGGTCAGTCGATCCATCATCACAGATCAAAACTTCCAGATCAGAATGTGTCTGATCCAAAATTGAACGGATGGCTTTTTCAACGTATTTCACGCAATTATAAGCCGGTATGACTACTGTAACTTTGCAGGACATGATTTTCAGGAATTGGCCCGTTTACCTTTGCTAAGAACAATGTCTTTCAGGTTTAAAAGAGGATTAGGCAGTTTGAGACGCGTACAAATCTTCTTGAGTAAAGGATTGTTCAATACCAGCTGGGGCTTGTGCTTATTGACAAACCTGGCCAGCATTTTGGCTGATTCATATTCACCGATGACATAAAACTGTTCTATACTTCTTGCCGCATAATGAGAGAGCAATACGGCTTCATCAAAATGAGGAACGTTCCCATTGTAAGTGTATTCAATACTTTGCTGTCTGCTCAGTAACAACCTTTCTACCTCATCATGTCCTTTAATCTTTGCTGCTCTGAGAAAACCGTTTTCTATGGCGTTTCTATCTAACAAGAACTTGTCTTGTTGTGAGACCGTTTTCGATTGGTCGTGCATTCTGAAATTGACAATGGTATCATCAATCTTAACAATTTCTTCGGTTCCGTATTTCCCGAGAAAACGCATCCAAAACTCGGCATCCATTAAGTAATGAATCGATTCATTTAGCGGAAAAATACTGGCAAGTGCATCTCTGCGAAAATAAGTGACTGGTTGATCGATATGAAAACTTGCGAAAGTACTGGTGAAATCATCAAACACAGTGGTCCCTTTGGAAGTTCCCAGTAACTCTCCGTTTGCACCGACAAAGTTCTCTCTGGCAGATAAAACTAAAAGTTCTGATTTTGTGAAATGCTGACCAATTAGATCTAATGCACCCGGAGATAAGTAATCATCGCTATTAAGCCAGTTAAATACGTCTCCTGAACAACGTGCAAATCCTTTGTTGATGGCTTCAGTTTGGCCACTGTCTTTTTCACTTACCCAATAGTGCAGATGTTTCTCGTATTTCTTTATGATGTCGACAGAATTATCCGTACTTCCTCCATCAATAATGATGTATTCAAGGTTCTCGTATCCCTGATCCAAGACCGAGCATATCGTTTCCTCAATAAAATCTCCCTGATTAAAGGAAGGCGTCACAATGGAGATCTTAGGCAGCTTCATTTGCTCCGGATTTAAATTTCCTACTCATCAAATATAAACTTCCTGCAAAGAATGGCAGCATTGGCACTTTAAATCTTACCAGTGCTCCAAAGTTGGACGTAGACAGCCCAATTGCGAAAGCCATAATGATGGAAAAAAGAATACAAAAAGCTAAAAACTCATTCCTGACTAAATTCTGAATCAATCTTCTTGGCGAAATCAGCAAGTAGAAGAACAATGAAATCAGAATCAGATTTTCCAGTCCGCTAAAAGCCATCACAAAGTTGTTCGCCTCAAAAATGAAAGGTCTGAACATTCCGGCAATTGTAGCCTGAGGAAATTTTGCCAATACCCCCTGAGGAGTGGGCTCGATTTCCCCGATATCAAAAGAACTTCCCTTATACCTCTCATGCTGCAAATCTTCCTGAGATACTACTGCTTTTTCGATAATGGCAGAGGTAGATGAATACTCACCCAGTCCGGAAGCCGCTAAACGCCATACACCAACTGAAAGCAACAGACCAAAAATGAGGATTAACGGCATGACCAATACCTTCACAAAAGTACTTTTAATCACCACCACCCTTCTTAATGAAGCCCATAGGATACACGATGGGAAAAGGGCAATAAAAACGTAGGGCTTAATAGAAATAAGGACGTACAATAAAATAAGCAGAAGGCTTATTTGAAGAACCCCTCTTTCCAGTTTAACGAAAACGGTATAGAACGACCAAAGCAGGCTTCCCAGAATTCCCATAATTAATACCTCCTTGGACAAACCTCCTGTCCAGAAAATTAAAGAGGGGACAACCAATACCAGATAAAACAACGCCCGTTCATGACCTTTTCCGTAAATATGAAACAGCTTAAACACCCGCCAAACTCCCAAATAACAGAGGTAACTCACCAATAAACAAGATGCCAAATAGCTTTTAAGACAAACCAGTTCAGCAAACATCAAAATTCGAGACACATTGAAGGTTGAACTATCCAAAAAATGTCTCTTTATGACGTATCCTGTTTCAGAATCAAAATAGTACAGATATTCTTCCTTGGAAGAGAGCATTACATCTATGTACTTTCCAAAATCGGAAAACATGAGATTAACCAATGCTTTGGCATTTTGGTGATAGTCCAGAGTATCACCTCCTTCGGTGAAGTAAAAAATATAGATTCCGCAAAAACCAATTGTTCCAAGAATCTTGATCACGGCTCCTCTGAAGAAATACTTATATAAGGGATCCGTTTTTTGTTTTCTTCGCCCCCGATTATATGCCAAAAGGAGTACAATCAGCATTAGTAAAGGCGCCATGATGGCATCTATGGCACTTAGGGCTTTCATATATGGTGATAAGGTTCTTTGTTAAGAATCGTATAAGCCCTGTACAATTGCTCGGTAAAAATCATTCTCACCATTTGATGAGAAAACGTGAGTTCAGAAAGAGACAACTTAGGATGTCTTTTTGCGTAAACTTCCTCACTATATCCATAGGCACCACCAATAACAAAAGCCAGTGATTTTATCCCCATGGATTGAAATTTTTCGATTTGTTGGGAAAATTGAACTGAAGACCGGGATTTACCGCCTTCATCAAGGAGAATAACGTTCCGAAAGTTTTCAAATTCCTTGAGTAGAAGCTTTCCTTCAAGACTCTTCTGCTCTTGTACAGATACCTTCTTTTTGATGTAGGGAATCTCGATAATATCGAACTTCACATATCTCTGAAGTCGCTTGACATACTCATTCACACCCTCTTGGAGGTAACTCTCTTTGGTTTTTCCTATCCAGATCAGTGCGATTTTCATTGAATTTGTCTCCTCTTTTTCCTATTTTAGGTGTGAAATTAGTAATTAATCAAGACTCTGGCACTGAATCCTTTTTGGCTTGATTATTGCAAAACACTTCAACATGAAACTATTAGTCACTTGTATATTTGTTTTGAGTCTTGGGTTGACAAGCTTTGCTCAAAACATTAAAGAAACTGTTAGCTCAGCTTTCAAATCGGGAAATGCCAAAGAACTTGCCGGTAATTTCACCAGCTCTTTAGATTTAGTTGTTAAAGACAGTGATGACGTATACAGTAAGGCTCAGGCAGAACAAATTCTTAAGAAGTTCTTCAATCAGCACAAACCTTCCAGCTTTAAAATTCTACATGATGGTGAATCGCGAAACGGCATTAAATTCTTCATTGGTGAACTGGAAACATCTAACGGTAAGTATCGGGTAACCATTAATATGAAGCAAGTTGGAAAGGAATCAAAGATTCATCAGCTTAGAATCGAATAAAAAAGACATAAAACACCACATAGTCTAAAAAAGACGTTTTGAATAAGGGCAAATCACTAGATTTGCCCTTATGAATTTAGAGACCTTTGTAAAGCTTGCTATCGAAGAAGATATCAAGGATGGTGACCATACTTCATTGGCTTGCATTCCGGCAGATGCAGAAGGAAAAGCCAAGCTTCTTGTGAAAGACAATGGGATCATTGCCGGAATTAGGGTTGCGGAGAAGATTTTTGCTGAAATGGACCCTGAACTCGAGTTTCAAAAATTGATTGATGATGGCACTCCGGTAGCATTCGGAAACATTGCTTTTTATATTTCTGGTTCATCAAGGTCTATTCTGGCTGCTGAGAGATTGGTTCTAAACGTGATGCAAAGAATGAGCGCCATTGCGACCAAAGCTCATGAGATTTCTGACCAACTAAAAGATCTTAAAACAAAGGTACTCGACACCAGAAAAACAACTCCCCTTCTTAGATTCCTGGAAAAAGAAGCTGTGAGAATTGGTGGCGGCCATAATCATCGATTTGGTCTTTATGACATGATGATGATTAAGGACAATCACATTGATTACGCAGGCGGCATCAAAGAGGCAATTGAAGCGGCCAATCAGTACAACCGAGACAATGACAAGCATCTTAAAATCGAAATTGAGGCAAGGGATTTGAACGAATTGGACCAAATCTTAGCTGTAGGCAACGTGCACCGTATCATGCTTGATAATTTTGATCATAAAGAGCTAAGAAAGGCTGTTGAGCTAATTGGAGATGATTATGAAACAGAAGCTTCCGGTGGAATTACCAAAGACACAGTAAGATCTTACGCAGAATGTGGAGTTGATTACGTTTCAATGGGTGCACTGACACACTCTGTGAATTGCTTTGACCTTAGTTTAAAGGCTATTTAATTTTTTTCAATAAACCCTGTACAGTTTGATTGAGGTCAGGAGAAATTCTGCTCACATAGATTATTGTACAGAACATCAGAGATACTACTCCTGACTTAACGAGCAATTCAACAATTCCGTTTGAGAATAAGCCGCTCATCTGCTCCCCTACAAAAATGGACAGAAGCAGAATGGCCAATACACCAAGATGTTTGATCGTAAAGGGCTGAAACTTCCATTTTCTGTATAAAAACAGGAATTTAGCCAGATTGAACACACCTAAAGATAAACAGGTAGCCAAAGAAGCCCCCTCAATACCATACTCGGGAATTAACAAGACATTAAACACGTAGGTGAGTCCCAGTAACAAAGAATTGAGGTATAAATTGACACGGTAGCTGGAAGAATTCACAATAATGTTTCCGTTAATTCCCGCACTCACGTTGATTAAATTACCAATACCCAACCAAAAAACAACATACTTAATATGGCGGTATTCTTCTGGTAAGAGCATTTCAATTTGATCGATTGACACCCAGATACCACAAAACATAAGAGCTCCAATGATCATTTGGTTCAGTGAGGACTTATGATAAATGGACTGAATGTCTTCATGATTATTCTCAGCCCAGGCTTTGGCAATTAAAGGGCTGGCAATTGGTGTGATGGCTCTGGATGACATTTTGATTACCGCCGAAACTGCCATTCCAATGGTATAAAACCCTACGAATTTTGCGGACATTAATCTCCCCAACATTAAAATATCCAGTATGTTGACCAGTTTACTGGCCCCGCTATCTAACAAAGCATATGAGCTATAGTTGAACAGGTTTTTCCATTCGTCCCGCTTGATGGTCTTTAAATAGCTTAAACGATACGACATTTGAGATCTTAGGCTAATCACAATCAATATGGCTATCATGAGGTAAGCAGATCCATAGATGATGACTAAGTCCGTGAAACCAATCCAGTCGAAATAGAACACAACAACCCCGGCTATGAATACAAGCCTTACAAATAACTCTGTGAGGAATACCGGAAAGGTGCTTTTCAGATAGCTGGAGCTGATCGCAGATAAAGAAGCAAATGCTGTTAAAGACATGGCCATCAACATTAAAATCCCTATAGAATCTTCCATGAAAGATTGGGAGCTTTTTTCGACCAACGGACTATACAATTCAGGGAAAAAGATCAAGATCAATGAGACCAGTCCTCCTATCATTAAGGGATAAATCAGGAGATTAAATGACAGCTCTTTGGCCTTCTCCTTCAACTCATACACTTTAAAAAACTTGATGATGGTGTTCGAAAAACCAAAATTCAGGATGACAGCTAAAATCATGGCATGATTGACCAATAAATCCAGTTTCCCTAATTGGTCTTCGGTAAGCACACGGGGCATCAGGAAAAACTTAGACAGTCCACCAACAGCGAATCCCAAGATGATGAACATCAAATTCCATGAACTTTGTCGTGCTACAATCCCCATTTGAAGTGCAATATACGCGTTTGAATGAGCAGAAGTTTCTTCAAGTGATTATAAACTCGAATACAACTCTATCATATCATTCACCATTTTTTCCTTGTTGTAATATTTGTGAATGTAAGCCAATCCGGCTCTTCCTTTTTCTTCTCTTAATTCTTTACTAACGATTAATTCGCGTAAAACGTCTTTAACCGTGTCAATTGTTGCATTGCATAAAGGAAGATCTGGACAATGTTTATCGATGACTTCCTGAAGTAAGTATCCAACAACTGGCTTTCCGTAAGACATAGCTTCCATAGACACAGATCCAATACCGCCAATTACCAATTGATCCACAACAACATCTGATGACTGCATCATTCTTTTGGCTTCTTCGAAGGGAACATTCTGAATTTTTCTATACTCAAACTTTAGGCCTTCTTTCTTTAGATCTTCAACCGCCTGATCTATGAAACCAGAACCTTTCAAAACAGGATTACTCGGTGCATGGCAAATCACAGGTACCTCATTGGCGTGTTTAAAATCTTTTGGTTCTGAAACGGAGATATTATTGATCAGGATTTGACTTTCTATGCGTCCTTCCGGAATGACATAGTTGGCGTAGGCGTAATTATCCCTAATGGCAATAAATCTGTCTACGAAACGCTTGTGAAACTTCATCATTCGGACCTTTCTTTTATCGAAGAAGGAAGTATTGTATTTAAACACAAGATTTCTTTTCAGTTTCCAGATCCATTTTGGATGTTTTTTATCCAATTGACGTTGAACTTCATCTTCAAAAATTGAAGCATAGGGATTACGTTTGCTGTCTACAAGCCCCATTAATCTCACCTCAGACCCACAGTAGGTCATCACGACCTTTTTACCAAACAGCTTCAAGACAATCAAATCCAGACCAAACCACAAGAAAGTTTGCCCAAAGTAGAAATGAAAAGTATTGTATCTAAACAAAGCTTTCAGGAAGAAAAACGGAGGAACAAACAAGCGCTTTAAACCACTTTTAGGCAAGCCCAAACTACGATCCTGATTTGAATTTAGACCTGGCGTTTCGTAAACCACGCTGATGGAATCAAGTCCATGTGCCCGTTCTAGGCTGGACAATTCTCCGGCAATTCCCGCAATATTGGAAGGTCCGTGAAATACTTTGAGCTTGCTTTTACTTCTTGCCATTCAGGTATCGAAGGTAGAATAATTATCTTTTATTGAATTTCCTGATTGAACTATAAATCGTAGCCCCATCTGCCAAGTACCTCACCAAAATCGTGATTGATTCTGTCAATAAGCTTACCAGACATAGCATCTTTATAACCGCCATATCCACCTTTTCTAAAGTGAGTGGTGGGTACTTTATGCCACAGTTTCTTACCTGATTTGGCTAACTTCTCCAGTCGGTTCTTTTCTATCACCTCACTCACTTTGGCTTCATCCAGTTCGAGTCCCATACGTACAATCAGGTCTCCAAGGGCCTTTTCCGGTTGGTCGTACAAGTCTTCATACCTGATCATGGGCAGTCCATGTTCTACATAGTCCCTTGTGTGGTTTAACCAATTGTAACGTGCGGTTAGTTTTGGCAGAAAATAGTTGGTGTAAAACGTGTCTATATCGGGATAGGCCACAAATGGGTCGTTCAATTCTTTATAATAATCTGTTTGAACATAGTGGAAATAGGATACGACAATATCACGCACATCACGCACAATGTACACACCTCTTTGAAAATCTGAACGTACTTTAATTCTATACGATAGTGGATCGTGTAACATAGTAACCCCCTTCTTGTGCCCACCATAAGCACCAACACCAGGCAAGTCAAGGTAGTCAGACAAAAGGCTTACAATCCATGTATTTCCTGATTTTGGCAAACCGAAAATGGCAATTTTACCATTGTTTGGTGCAAAAGGTATTTTATGAGCTTTTGGATAATACCAACCCGGTTTGGCAAAAATGCTTTTCTTGTTATGAAGTGGAAACATGTATTTTCCGGCTACCGGAAAGTTTCCTAGTATGTGTTTGACCTTAATCACAGATTCTGTTTACACCAGTTTTCAAAATATAAAAGAGACCAAATGTATAATCTCCTGTTTTCCTCACCATTTAGATGTTGGTTAACCAGACCTTGTACTGATTCAAAATCAAAAAAGTTATAAATACTGGCATTTTTATCACAAATCGTTGCTTTCACGTAGTCTATACTATCTCCTTTAAACCAGGAAGCATCCGGAGCAGAGAAGCCCTGCTTAACACGATTAGCCACCTCATCCGGAATGTATTTTTTCATGGCCCTGCGCATCAGGATTTTTCCATCATTCGTTTTCAGAAAATGCTTGTGACGTTTATGACCATCCTCATTTTCATTGATGCGAACCGCTTTTTCCAAATTCGACACCCTCAAATTTGCAGGGAGTTTCATGGCAAAGTCTACCAAATCATTATCCAGGAACGGAACTCGGGTTTCCAGTCCTGAAGCCATACTCAACTTGTCTTCGACCACCAACAAACCATGCAAGAAGGTTTTGGCCTCCATGTATTGCGATAAATTCAAATAATCTTCAGGCGTATTTATGGCAGACTGATCAACGTTTTTGAATACATTTTTGAAAATATCTCTGGTCCAAACATGAGATACCTTATCCCAAACTGGTGAAAACACGCTTTTAATGCTTCTGTTGGGAATTAATCTTTGCCAAAACAAGTAATAGTTATCTATATACTCATCGAAATTGGCACTTGAAATCCCACGGTAATAACGCCAAGGATAACCTCCAAATAATTCGTCTCCTCCTGCTCCGGACAAGCATACTTTCACGAATTTACTAGCCAATTGAGCAGCATAGAAATTCGGATAACTCTGCCCTACTCTGGGTTCTTCCAAATGCCAAGATAATTTAGGCATGATGCGCTCCATATCTCCCGATTTCAGGACCATTTCATAATGCTCTGTTTTGAAGAGGTAGGACATGTATTCTGCCTTTTCTCTTTCATCAAAACGAATTTCCAAACCGGAGATGGAATTCATATCGAACCCACAGGTAAATGTTTTTATATAAGGTAAACTTGTGGCGGCCACAGCTGTGATGGAGCCTGAATCCATTCCACCGGATAAGTAACTCCCGACCGGAACATCACTCATTAATTGTCTGCTAACGGCCTGCTCAAACAAACGAATGAACTCTTCTTCTGCTTCCTGAGCATCTATCTGAATATCTGTTTGAAAATCATAATCCCAGTATTGATGAACTTTGGTACTTCCATCGGCAGAAATGCGCATCCAGGTCCCCTGCTCCAAGAGATTGACATCCTGATACAAAGTATGTGGCAAAAAGAAGTTCTGGAAGGTGAAATACTCCAAAAGAGCTTCATAATTGACATCTGTGGTAAACTCGGGATGTTTCTTAATGGCCTTGACCTCTGAACCAAATAGAAAAACACCATTCTTGTGGTAGGTGTATAAGGGCTTGATTCCGTATCTGTCTCTGGCCAGGAATAGGCTCTGCTTTTCCTCATCCCAGATGGCAAAGGCAAACATGCCATTGAATTTTTCTACACAAGTTTCTCCCCACTGTATGTAAGCCTGAAGAATAACTTCCGTATCTCCTTTGGTTGAAAATGAATGTCCAAGAGCAATCAACTCCTGTCTAAGTTCCTTGTAGTTATAAAGCTCTCCGTTATAGGTCAGAGTGAACTGCTGATTTGAAGACTTCATCGGCTGTGCCGAACTGTCTCCCAAATCGATAATGGATAACCTTTTATGACCAAGACCTACATTGTTTTTGATGGCTACGCCATCACCATCAGGACCTCTGTGCGCAATTTCAGACAGCATTTGTCTCAAAACATGTTCTGAGACTGCATTTTTTGTATCAAGAATTCCGACTATACCGCACATAAGCTCCTGGTTTAAGCTTGTTCTTCTTCCTGAGCTTCCAACATTGGCTTCAGCTCTCTGTACAATGCAAGAATAAATATGATTAGCAGGATACTTGTTCCGGCAAGAGATACATTAGTTGTCCATGAATATGAATCCAGCTCATACTTGAATTCAATTTTCTTGGTTCCGGCAGGAACACGCAAAGCTCTAAGAATATAGTCTGCACGGAAATGATCTACTGGTTTGCCATCTATGTAGGCCTGCCACCCGAGTGGATAATAAACTTCAGAAAACACTGCCAATTGTTCTGTATCTACCCCGTTCACTTCATATGTCATGTGGTTTGGCTTGTAATCTACCAATTCAATCGTAGCATCACTGTCAAACTGTAAATCCCAACCATCCACATGCTCAGCAAATTTCTTATCCAAAATGGCCGAATCTTTTGTGTTTAAACCTTTCAGTCTTAGAATCTCTGCATCCGGATTTTCAACTGATTCGTAGCCCTTCACAAACCAGGCATGTCCATTAGCATGAGGGTTCTTTACAGGTGGTCTACCCGGATTGGTTACAACATATTTTGTATTCAACATGTTGGTAACCGTTGCAAATGGCAATGCTGCCTCTGCATTGCTTCTCAATGCTGCTTGCTCTTCGCCTAAATAGAATACCACTAAATCCTGGTACCTATTCAACTTGGCTCCATGGTATCCGGATAATGACTTGTGGAAGTATGGTGATACCCCATCCTGTACAATACCAACGTTGGTGTTAAGTACTCGATAATGTGTATTGAAGTTCAATTCTCTGAATGCCAACTTCTCGGATAATTTAATTGGAGTTGGTGCATCATTTTTCTTAACACGTTGAGTTTTTGGATCCTGTGTGTATCGCTGATAAGTCATCATTTTATCAAGCGGTGCCGGCTTTTCTTCTCCTTCATAAGCACCGATTGATTTATTGATCTTATCAATCAAAGTTTGATCTTCCTGAATTTCACTTGCCAAAATCTGAACATCTGAAACGTCAGCCGTATACGGCATCACATGGTTATCTAAAGTGGTCCATTGCTTGTAGTCTCCCGGTTCTTCCACACCTAATCTAACCAATTCATCCTGCGGTGGATCGTTGTGAAGGTAACGCTTAGCTACCGGCCATAAATCTCCGAGAATCATGATGGTTAAGACACCTACAAATATTCTGTAATCAAACCTGAACCATAGAAAAGCAAAGCACAATGCCAAACCAAAGAAGGCAAACATCAAACTACGGTTGAAATCGTTGTTGTAAATCTCTCTCCTTATTTTAGGATGAATTTCGTTTTTGACCTTAGCTTCTTCAACTGTTTTTGTTGCATTCTGTTGCGCTATTTGAGCTTCCTGCCCAATATATTGCTCCGGAAATCTACCGTCTTTTTTAGCTTGTTCAATGGCTTTCATTTGCTCATTGTACTGGAAATCATAGTCCATTGCCTGAGTTTCTTTCTGATTCAGAAAGTCCTTATCAGATCCTGGTTTGGCAAGGAACATAATCAAAAACAACATAGCACTCGCTCCTATAAAGACCCAGTATTTTTTAAAGTTGAATTCTTTTCCAAGCATTTTAAAATTCTCTTTGAAATCATCTTTCTTTATCGCCTCCTTCAGCCATAGGAACACCAGAAGTGGCAAGGTAAATTCAATGATCACAAGTATGATTGTCACAGCCCGGAACTTAGCGTACATAGGGAACACGTCAATAAACAGTTTTGTGAGTGAGGGGTAATTCTTACCCCAGGAAAGCATCAGAACAATGAGCGATACAATGAGTAAGACCCATTTAAACGGACTTGAGTACATGAAGAGGGCCACAAAGAATAAAGCACAAACAATTGCACCAACATAGACCGGTGAAGTCGTGAAACTTTGATCTCCAAAATAAGGACTCATGCCTCGCCCATAAAGAGCCTGCTCTTTTTGCTCCGGCGTCAGGCCATCCATATCCTTGATCATGTCACGATATTCTTCGGTAAAAACGTAAGGTACCGAAGGGCCTCCTTTGGCATGTGGAATCATCAGGGTCCATGACTCACCAATTCCATAACTCCATTCTGTAATATAATCGAATTTCAAACCATTGCTTTTCTCCACTTCTTTTCCGTCTGGAGATATGCTCAGTTCAGAACCACCACGAATGGTATAAGGTGTGTATTCATAAGTTCCATATAGGTTGGGAACGTTTGGCAGGACAGCGATTAGTACAGCTCCAATAATTAAGCCCGCGGTTTTTCCATAATCCAGATAGGCTTTTTCTTTGGCGTACTTCACGAAATAGTAAATAAACACACCGGCAATTACAAAGCCGAAATAGTAAGTTACCTGAACGTGATTTGCTTTTAACTCAAGTGCCATAAATAAGGCAGTGAGCGAAAAGCCCAATAAGTGTTTCTTTCTAAAACAGAGGATAATTGCTCCCAGCAAAGGCGCCATATAAGCGACAGCATGAGCCTTAGAGTTGTGGCCTGCTTCCATAATCGTGAAGAAGTAGGACGAAAAACCGTAAGCAATGGCTCCACTGGCCGCTAACCACGGGTCAGCTTTAAAGATGATTAACAGAATGTAGAAACCAAGCATGTACATGAACAGATACTTGGCAGGATGCTTCAACCATAAAGAGTATAGGTTGTCTATATGCTTTAGGATATCATATCTGTAGATTACCGAAACCTGAGTAGCCGGCATACCTCCAAACTGAGAATTCGTCCACATAGCCTCTTCATCGTTGACCTCTCTGAAGTCTTGAATTTCTTTGGACATCCCTTTATGCTTATTGATATCTCCCTGAACCAATTTTTGTCCATCTAACTGAGGGGAGAAGTAAGCAAGTGTAAGTGATAGAAAAACCAACACAGCTATAACATGTGGCAGTGCTTTCTTGAAAAACGATTTAAGCATTCTGGTAAAATTCTGTTATAAAATCTATAAAAATAGTAAAAGCAGGGAACAAGTTTACTTTATCTCCTCATAATCCACGTCCTCAGCATCTATTTCTTTCGGAGATGTGCGTTTGGACGTGGAAGAATTTGAATTCGTTTTTGAGCGACGATCCATTTCTTTTTCTACTTTTCTCAGAATGCTATTCTTTCTGTAGGCGTTTACCAGCCACATAATGGCCAGTGCAATTAGCAATAATTCTAACCAACCGGTTTTCATTATTTACTCAAGTATAGATTTCTTTCAGCATAGATTTTTCTAAAGAATGGATCTCTTAAATTATCTATGAAACGGATGGCTTCTCCGGTAGATTTCATCTCAGGTCCTAACTCCTTGTTTACATTCGGGAATTTATCGAATGAGAATACTGGTATTTTAACCGCATAACCTTCTTTTCTCGGTTTGAAATCGAAATCAGTGACTTTGTTTGCTCCCAACATCACTTTGGTTGCATAGTTAACATACGGTTCGTTGTAAGCTTTCGCGATGAAAGGCACTGTTCTTGATGCTCTTGGATTTGCCTCAATTACGTACACCTTGTCATCTTTAATTGCAAACTGAATATTGATCAAACCGACTGTTTTAAGGGCCACAGCCACGCGCTTTGTAATCTCTTCGATTTGCTCTATCACCAAGTCTCCCAAGTTGTAAGGAGGAAGTACTGCGTACGAATCACCTGAATGAATTCCTGCAGGCTCAATGTGTTGCATGATACCGATGATGTAGACGTTTTCTCCATCACAAATCGCATCTGCTTCAGCTTCAATGGCTCCACCAAGGAAATTATCCAACAAAATCTGATTGTCTGGCATATCCCTTAAGATGTCTACAACCTGTGTCTCCAAATCTTCTTTGTTGATCACAATTTTCATTCTCTGACCACCCAAAACGTACGATGGTCTAACCAAAATTGGGAAGCCCAGGTCATCTGCAAGGTCCAATGCCTGTTCTGCGTTTTCAACAACGCCATATTGTGGGTAAGGAATTTCCAATTCTTTCAACAGATCAGAAAAACGACCTCTGTCTTCAGCCAAGTCCAACGCTTCATAGCTCGTTCCCATCACCTTGATGCCGTATCTATCTAGTTTTTCGGCAAGTTTAAGGGCTGTCTGACCACCCAATTGCACAATCACACCTTCTGGTTTTTCATGCAAAATGATGTCATAAATATGCTCCCAGAATACTGGTTCGAAATACAGTTTATCTGCCGTATCAAAATCTGTAGATACCGTTTCAGGATTACAGTTAATCATCACAGTTTCGTATCCCAGTTCTTTGGCTGCTAATACTCCATGCACACAACTGTAGTCGAACTCAATTCCCTGACCAATTCTGTTTGGTCCGGACCCCAATACGACAATTTTCTTTCTATCAGATACAACAGACTCGTTTTCATCTTCAAAAGTTGAGTAGTAATATGGCGTTTGTGCCTCAAATTCCGCCGCACAGGTATCCACCAGTTTATACACTCTGTTGATTCCGAAATCTTGTCGTTTATTAAACACTTCACTTTCCAAACACCTCAACAAATGAGCAATCTGTCTGTCGGCATAACCTTTTTGTTTTGCCTCAAAAATCAAATCTCTTGAAATGTTCTCAATCGTGTGCTTTTCAATTTCTTTTTCTAAGTCAATAAGTTCTTCGATTTGACGTAAGAACCAATCGTCAATCTTAGTTTTTTCTTTGATGGTTTTGAACGGAATTCCCAACTTGATGGCATCATAGATATGGAATAAACGGTTCCAGCTTGGGTTTTCCAAACTGTGAAGTATCTGTGATTGATCTCTCAACTCTCTGCCATCTGCTCCAAGACCATTTCTCTTTATTTCCAGCGACTGACATGCTTTCTGCAGTGCCTCCTGGAAAGAACGGCCAATTCCCATAACTTCTCCAACAGACTTCATCTGAAGGCCAAGGGTTCTGTCACTTCCTTTAAACTTATCGAAATTCCATCTTGGTATTTTTACGATAACGTAGTCGAGCGTTGGCTCGAATAAAGCTGAAGTTGTCTTTGTAATCTGATTCTTCAACTCATCTAAAGTGTAACCGATAGCCAGTTTAGAAGCAATTTTTGCAATTGGATATCCTGTTGCTTTTGAAGCCAGTGCTGATGATCTTGATACCCTAGGGTTAATTTCAATGGCAATGATGTCTTCATTCTCGTCCGGGCTAACCGCAAACTGTACATTACACCCTCCGGCAAATTCACCAATCTCTCTCATCATCTTGATGGCCATATCCCTCATTCTTTGGAAAGTGGTATCAGATAATGTCATGGCAGGAGCCACAGTAATAGAATCTCCCGTGTGAATTCCCATAGGATCAAAGTTCTCAATAGAACAAATGATCACAACGTTGTCGTTATCATCTCTTAAAAGCTCCAGCTCATATTCTTTCCATCCAAGAAGTGCTTTGTCAATCATCACTTCATGGATAGGCGAAATATGAAGACCTCTGGTCAAGAGTTTATCAAACTCTTCTTCTTCATATACAATAGCTGCACCAGCTCCTCCAAGTGTATAAGAAGCTCTTACACATAATGGGAAACCAAATTTCTGAGCAATCTCTTTTCCTTCTAAGAAGGATTTTGCAGCTGCCTGAGGTGCCATCGGAATGTCAATTTTTTCCATCAGGTCTCTAAAGGCTTCTCTGTTCTCAGTAATTTCAATGGCATCAATATCAACACCAGTAATTTTCACACCATATTCTTCCCAAATTCCCATTTCATCACACTTAATACATAGGTTAAGTGCTGTTTGTCCTCCCATAGTTGGCAGAACCGTATCAATGTCGGGGTGCTTTTGAAGAATTTCTTCAATAGATTCAGGTTCAAGTGGCATTAGATAAATGTTATCCGCTACCACGCTATCTGTCATAATTGTAGCAGGATTGGAATTAATCAATGTTACTTCAATCCCTTCTTCTCGCAAAGAGCGAGATGCTTGGGAACCAGAATAATCAAATTCACAGGCTTGTCCTATCACGATTGGACCACTACCAATAATTAATACCGATTTTATACTACTATCTTTGGGCATAAGAATATTTTTTAAGGAAAAAATGGCACCCTTCCACCTGGTAAGGTGAGACTAGAGATTGGTGTTGAGTGCTTGACTTCATTAAAGTGCGAAATTATGGTTTTTAGAAATGTTGGCATCAAGAAGATATTGAAGTGATTCGAAAATTATTAACACACTCAGGAATTACCCTTGAATATTTCAAGTTTGGATCGGGCAATAAAACAGTCCTTTGTCTACCCGGATTTGGCCGGTCTGCAGAGGAATTTGCTATGTTTCTTAACAACACCCAGTGCACTTACATTGCCATTAACCATGTGTATATCGGCGATTCAATTGTTGAAAACGATAGACTCATAGAAAAAAAAGAATTCAATGATTTACTTGATCGAATTATTCATGAAGAAGCCGGGGAATTTGAAACGATAGACATTATTGCATATAGTTTGGGAGGCAGACTGGCTTTATGTTATCTGGAGCAATATCCCACACGTGTCAATCGAATGACTCTTTTGGCCCCCGATGGACTCTTTATTAACGGATGGCAAAAGCTTACCGGCAAGAGAATAGGGCGTTTCTTTTTCAAACAGATCATTATAAAAAGACCCAGGACTTTTTTTGGATCTGTAAAAGTAATGAGAAGCTTAAGGTTCATTCCAGCGCATTTACCCAAATTCCTGAAATTTCATTTGGATACGCCCGAGAAAAGATTACTTGTGTACAAAGTTTGGTCTACAACAGCACGATTGATTCCTGATCTCGACAAGGTAAAACAAGGACACAACTGCCAATTCAAATTGATATTGGGCACCTACGACAAAACCATTCCTTTAAAAGCAGGTCAGATTTTCAAAAAACGAGTGTCTTCAGAAGTTGAGATGATTGAAGTAGAAAGTGGGCACGATTTGATGAAAGAAGAGATTTTTGATCTGCTTCAATAAAAAAACCCCGATACTTCCGTACCAGGGTTTCCAATATCGTTAATGGAGTATCTTATCTCTTGTGACGCTTAGTACAAGACACAGATAATTTCTTTCTTCCTTTCTTTCTTCTGGCAGCCAAAACTTTTCTACCATTCTTAGACGACATTCTCTCTCTGAAACCATGCTTGTTTCTTCTCTTCCTGTTCGATGGTTGAAATGTTCTTTTCATAATATTAAAACTTTACCAGTTGTTATTCTTCTTAAAAATGGAGTGCAAAGATATATTTTTTTCTTGATCACAAAAAAGTTTATTTCAAATTAATTTGTGACTTTTATCTGACCGTTACATGCGAATGTAATGAATACATTTGCAGCAATGGATAAATCTGATTCGAAAAAAGAGAAAAAAAGAATCTCGAAAGAAAGCCGAAAAAAAGCAAAAAGGATACTCAGGTATTTTAGGCCCCACCGTTCCATATTCATGGTTGGGTTTGTTTTTTTAATTCTTTCCAGCGCCATCAGCACACTGTTCCCAGAGCTAATGGGAAGATTGGTCGTTGCCGGAAACCTTCCGCGAGACACCTCTGACCCTATCTGGGAGCTCAACTCTATTAATAGTATTGCGCTTGTAATGGTCATTGTTTTTGCGCTTCAGGCCATTTTTTCTTTTGTTAGGGTATATGTATTCTCATATGTTACAGAAAGAGCCTTAAAATCTTTGAGAGCTGAAATTTTCACACACATTCTCAAACTTCCCATGAGCTTCTTTGACCAAAGACAGGTTGGAGAATTGAATTCCAGAATTTCTGCGGACATCACTTTACTTCAGGACACATTTATCACAACAATTGCCGAATTGATCAGGCAAATCATGATTATTCTCGTTTGTGGAACATTGATCACACTCATTTCATGGAAATTAACTTTAATGATCGTGGCCTCTCTCCCCCCAATGATTTTACTGGCTGTGATTTTCGGACGATTCATCAAGAAATTATCCAATCAGGTTCAGGAAGAAATCGCAGACTCCAATATCATTGTACAGGAAGCTTATTCAGGTATTAGTAATGTGAAATCATTTGCCAATGAGAATTACGAGCGCAAAAGATATTCTTCTGTCATTAGCAATGTGCTTACACTGGGAATGAAACGTGCCAAATGGCGATCTTCCTTCATCTCATTTATCCTTTTGTTTATGATGAGTACCATTGCTCTGGTAGTTTGGTATGGAGCAGTTCTTCAAAGCAAAGGAGACATTGAAGCAGAAGATATGAGTCGTTTTATTATGTTGGCCGTATTTGTTGGGGCTTCCTTTGGAAGCTTACCTGATCTGTATTCTAAACTAGTGAAAGCCATCGGTGCCACGGAACATTTAATGGACTTGATGGATGAAACCTCTGAAGCAGTAAATCCAGAATACACTCCGGTTAAACTTCAGGGTAAAGTTGAATTTAAAGACCTGGACTTTCACTATCCTTCACGTCCTGACTTACAAGTTTTGCATAAAATTAGTTTTCAGGTAGAGCCGGGAGAACAAATTGCGGTAGTAGGAAGTTCCGGAGCTGGAAAATCAACAATCGCCTCATTGATCCTAAGGTTCTATGATCCAAGCTCAGGCAGCATTCTTTTCGATGGTAAGGAGCATTTGTCTTATGATCTGTCTGCATTAAGATCTGAAATGGCCATTGTTCCTCAGGAAGTCATGTTATTTGGAGGTAGTATTAGAGAGAACATTGCCTACGGAAAACCAGGTGCTTCTGAAGAAGAAATTATTGAAGCCGCCAGAAAAGCCAATGCACACGACTTTATCACAGAGTTCCCTGATAGATACGAAACTGCTGTTGGAGACAGAGGGATTCAATTATCGGGAGGACAAAGACAGCGCGTGGCAATCGCCAGAGCAATTCTAAACGACCCAACCATATTAATCTTGGATGAAGCCACAAGTAGCCTTGATTCTGAAAGCGAGATGCTGGTTCAGGATGCGCTGACGAAATTAATGAAGGGCAGAACCAGTTTTGTAATTGCTCACCGTCTATCAACCATAAGAAACGCTGATAAAATTTTGGTGTTGCACAAGGGTAAATTAGTTGAAATTGGCAAGCATGATGAATTATTTGCGCAAAAAGATAGTATCTATCACAAACTTTGTACATTTCAATTCATAAATGAAACAACAGAAGCATGAGTGAAATCGTTCTAAAGGTTGAAAACCTGAACAAGAGTTATGGCAACGTGCACGCCTTGAAAGGACTTTCTTTTGAGGTAACCGCAGGTAGCGTTTATGGCTTTTTGGGACCAAATGGATCCGGAAAAACTACCACAATGGCAATCCTTCTTGGGATATTGTCTGCTGATTCAGGACAGTTCTCCTGGTTTGGAAACGGACAGGATGATGCCAACAGAATGCGACTGGGGGCACTTCTGGAAACACCTAATTTCTATCCCTACTTGTCGGCCAGACAAAACCTTAAGGTAACCGGACTGATCAAGAACGTAGACAATCTTGAAACCAGAATCAATGAGGTTATTGAACGTGTGGGACTGGTGGGCAGAGATACCGATAAATTCAAGACCTATTCACTTGGAATGAAGCAGAGATTGGCCATTGCCTCAGCTTTGCTAAACGACCCTGAAATTTTGGTTCTGGATGAGCCTACAAACGGACTAGACCCTCAGGGAATCGCAGATATTCGTGAACTCATCTCAAGCATTGCTAATGATGGTAAGACCATTATTATAGCAAGTCACATTCTTGATGAAATCGAGAAAGTTTGTACACACGTAGCCATCATGCAGAATGGTCAGTTGCTAAGCACAGGTACGCTTGGTGAAATTTTGGGTGGACAAACCAACGTAACAGTTGCCTCTGAAGACCTAAATGCTTTAAGCAATGCCATCGGAGAGCTATCCTGGGCCAAAGTATCCAGAAATACCGGTAAAGAGTTGATAGTGGAAATTGAGAAAGACCATTCTACTACTATGCTCAACAAGGCGTTATTTGAAAAAGGCGTGATACTAAATACATTGAAAACAGATCAAAAGAATTTGGAATCTATATTCCTTGAAACCATACAATCATGATGAGATTATTAAAAATTGAGTGGGCGAAACTAGCCAAGTACCGTCCTTTCTGGTGGCTATTTGCTTTCTATTTGGCAGCTGCTCCATTATTCATGCTTTTCGTTGAGAGTTTCGACATCCCACTTTTTGAGATGGGAGCAGGCAAAATGATCTATGGATTCCCTATGGGCTGGAATGTTGCGACCTATTTATCAAGTTGGTTCCATTTTTTACTCGGAATCATCATGGTGATTTTTGCCACAAATGAGTTCACATACCGAACAGCAAGGCAACACGTAATTGACGGACTTACCAGAAAAGAGGTCTTTATCTCTAAGTTAACGTTAACTGCAGCATTATCAATTTTCTCTACTTTCTACACGGCCGTACTGGCTATTATCGGAAGTTTAATATATGCCGGAGGTTTGGATAACTTCACTGACGGCATTGAATACATTCCGATTTTCTTATTTCAAACATTTGGGTATCTATCCATTGCCTTCCTTGTGTCTTTCTTTGTGAGAAGTTCCGGGTACGCCATCCTTGTATTTCTTGGAATAATTTTCGTTGAATGGATCCTGAGACAAATCCTGGGGACAAATGTATCTGAGTGGATTGCGGTTTTCTCCCCAATAGGAATGATCTCCAAATTGACTCCAATTCCGTTTGCAGAGAAATTTTCGGGTTATTCGGATCCCAAATATATTCTCAGTACTGGTGAAAGGTTAATGTACGGAAGTCTTTATATATTGGCTTATTTGAGTATTACCTATCGCATGATTATGCGTAAAAACTTCTAAACCATTCTTACATAGACCACTTGCTTGGTTTCGAAGAAAGGCTCTTCGAAGAACTCTGGTAAACGATATAATTCGTAGTCGTAATGTATCTCAGACATTTCTTCCTGAAGGTCTCCTCCCTTTAGGTATAAAATGCCATTTGGAAGTGCGTTTTTCTGCTCTTTGGATATTTTGTTTCGCACCCATGGGATAAATCTGTTCATTCGTGTAACAGCTCTGGAAACAACAAAATCGTATTTGCCTGGGGCCTTCTCTGCTCTATCATGAATGGCTGTGACGTTTTTCAACTGAAGCGCATCTACTACTTCCTGAACCACCTTAATCTTCTTACCAATACTGTCTATAAGCACAAACTCACAATCAGGGCAAGCTATGGCCAGAGGAATGCCCGGAAAGCCGCCTCCTGTTCCAACATCCAAAATTCTGGTGCCGGCTACAAACTCAATACAACAATTGATTCCTAAGCTGTGCAGAACATGATTCGTGTAAAAATTATCTATGTCCTTACGGCTAATTACATTGATTTGTGCATTCCAAAATGAATATAAGTCCTTCAACTTGGAAAATTGATCGATCTGATTCCCCTCCAGATCAAAATACTTAGTAAGAATGTCCATGATTAAATGCTACCCTTGGTATTCTTCATGATGTTGTACAGGAATTCACGCGCTCTAAACAACTGAGCCTTTACCGTACCCAGTGGCAAATCCAACTCAGTAGCGATCTCTTCATACGAATACTCCTTAAAATACCTCAACTCAATCAACTCTCGGTATCTAGGCTTTAGCTTAGTCACAATCTCACGCATCAACTTGATCTTTTGATCACGAATGGCCTCTTCTTCAGGATTTCGGCCAGTCGATTTCAAATCAAAACTCACACGATCTCCATCGTCATTGCTAAAATCACTGTCTATAGACATGGTATTGTTCTTCTTCTTTCGAATGAAATCAATACAATTGTTAGATGCGATCTTAAACAACCATGTAGAAAAAGCATAGTTTGGCGTGTACTGATGCAGCCTGTTAAAGGCTTTCCCAAACGCTTCAATCGTCAAATCTTCAGCATCATCGCGGTTATTAACCATCTTCAATAACATAAAAAAGATGGAATCACGATAGCGCCCCATTAGCTCGGCGTAAGCACTTTGATCCTTATCGTTCACCGCTCTTTGAACCAGTGCATAATCATGTTTGGCTTTTTCCGATAAATTGCTTCCTAGGCCCATTTATTAGGTTTTACAAATGCGTTCGATACGTGGATCAACGGATTTATGATTAAAAATATCAACTCTAAAAAAGGAGTTAAAACTAGTAATTCCCTTGCCCCTAATTTTTTGTAGATGGCGTTAAATATTAACAACTGAATGGTGATTCTGGTCATATAAAGTCCCAATGCCAACCATATATATGGCCCAAATAGGGACACCACCATGGCAATCGTAAACAGCAAAAGACTTATGGGATATAGGGATAACAAGACTTTGTGCTTGAATTTGTAAAATCCTGAGGACGAGAAATGGCGTTTCTTTTGCCACCACCAATCTTTAAATGAAGTTTTTGGCTTGGTCTTCATAAAGGCCGCTCCGTTCAACCGAATACTCACATTATCTTTAGTCGCCGCCTGGTTAATGAACAAATCATCGTCTCCGCTTTGAATGTGATAATGCTTCTTGAAACCATTTTGCTTAAAAAACAGATCTTTCTTGTACGACATGTTACGACCAACTCCCATGTACGGAACGCCAGCCAGAGCATACGATAAATATTGCATCCCAACCTGAACCGTATCAAATCGAATTAACCAGTTTAAAAAACCACGTTCTTTCATTTGAGGACTATACCCCAATACAATCTCATTCCCACTATAGCCCTTCACCATTTCACTGATCCAGTTTTCAGAATCCGGCTTACAATCGGCATCCGTAAACAACAACATATCATGCTTAGCACCTTTTACACCAAGTGTCACAGCCATTTTTTTCCCATGTGTGTACAAGTCATGTTCATGAACGGTGATTACGTGTAGATGCGCGTATTTCTCCTTCATCTCACGGAGATAATCAGCCGTTTGATCCCAACTTCTGTCGTTTACAACAACCACTTGAAATTCACCGTAATTCTGTTCTAAAATAGCAGGCAGATTTGTTTTGAGGTTCTCCAACTCGTTTCTGGCAGCAATAATCACAGACACTGGTTGTCCTTCATGAAGCCCCATATTTCGCTCTTTGTAACGAGCCAACTTTAAGTAGAAATACAGGAAGTAAAACATCTGAATTAGAAAGAAAAATGCCACGCATGCCATTACGACAAACCACACATCTAACTTAACAGAAGATAAATCCTTGAGAACCATAGCTATATTCAAATATACCCAGAATAAGCTATTGTATTATCTTTGGCGATCTGTCTTTTCAACATTTTTATGCACTTTAAGATAAATAATCAGGATTCAGGGTCAAAAGCAAGAGCAGGTGTCGTTTCTACGGCCCATGGAGAAATTGAAACCCCCATCTTTATGCCGGTAGGAACGGCAGGAACAGTTAAAGCCGTTCACCAACGCGAGCTTAAGGACGACATCAAAGCTCAAATTATTTTGGGAAACACCTATCATTTGTACTTAAGACCGGGATTAGATCTCATCGAAAAAGCTGGCGGCTTGCACAAATTCAATGGTTGGGATAAACCTATCTTGACGGACAGTGGTGGCTACCAGGTGTACTCTCTTTCAGGGACACGAAAAATTAAGGAAGAGGGGGTGAAATTCAAAAGTCATATTGATGGGAGTACACATTTGTTCACGCCCGAAAATGTGATGGACATACAAAGAACCATCGGGGCAGATATCATGATGGCCTTTGATGAATGTACACCTTATCCATGTGACTTTGGATATGCCAGAAATAGCATGGAAATGACCCATCGCTGGTTGAAGAGATGTATCAAAAGATTTGATGAAACAGAAGGGAAATACGGTTACGATCAGACGTTCTTCCCAATTGTTCAGGGAAGCACTTATCCGGACCTTAGAAAACAGAGCGCAGAGTTTATTGCTGAGCAAGGAAGAGAAGGCAATGCGATAGGAGGATTATCAGTTGGGGAACCACATGAAGATATGTACGCCATGACTGAGTTAGTTTGTGACATTCTACCAAGCGACAAACCAAGGTATCTAATGGGAGTGGGTACTCCTGCAAACATCCTTGAATGCATTGCACTGGGAGTGGATATGTTTGATTGTGTCATGCCAACAAGAAATGCCAGAAACGGTATGCTCTTTACTTCTGAAGGCACCATCAACATCAGAAATAAAAAATGGGAAAACGATTTGAGTCCGATAGACCCAAATGGAGAAACTTATGTGGACACATTCTATTCGAAGGCTTATCTACGTCATCTCATCGTTTCCAAAGAAATTTTAGGTGCACAAATCGCAAGTATTCACAATTTGGGCTTCTATTTGTGGTTAGTAAGAGAAGCAAGAAAGCACATTATGAACAATACTTTCCATAGCTGGAAAAATCAAATGGTTCCAAAACTGACATCTCGACTCTAGTGAAAAAACTGGATTGGTATATTGTTAAACGATTCCTTACGACCTTCATTTTTATGTTGGCGCTCATCATGTCTATTTCCGTAGTACTTGATGTGGCTGAGAATTTGGATCGCTTTTTCACACAAAATGCCACTCTCAACGAAATTATATTTGATTACTATCTCAATTTCGTACTGTTTTATGGAAATCAATTCAGTGGTTTCATAGCATTTCTGGCAGTTATTTTACTGACTTCTAAGATGTCTCGGGACACAGAAATTGTTCCCATTCTGGCTGGGGGAATCAGTTATGCCAGATTTATGCGCCCCTTTTTAATTGGTGCCTCAGCAATTGTACTGGTGTCATTGATGATGAACCATTACATTGTACCAAACGGGAATGCCAAACGCCTGATCTTTGAAGAGAAGTACAACAGTAAAAAGTTCAATTTGAGCAATATCAAACAGGAGATTACTCCGGGAGAAAGCGTCTACTTCAGAAGTTTTTATGAATCTAATGGTTACATTGATCAGTTCTGGCTAACTCATAGGGACAAATCTACCGGAAAGCTCAATAAAATGTTCTACGCTTCAAGAGCAATTGGTGACAGCTCCTCAAGAAAATGGCGTTTTCAGGGAGCTTTTGAAAGAGATTTTGCGAATGCTGACTCATTGAATCATGACTTTAAGATGATTCCCATACTAGACACTCTGATGGGCTATACTTTGGCGGATTTCACAGCTACGAGAGAGCTTGCCATGACCATGTCTACCCCTCGTCTTTTGGAATACATTGAAGAACAAAAAAAATCGGGTTCCGCCAACATATCTTTTTATGAATTGAAATTGCATGAAAGGAGCAGCTACCCCTTAATTACATTTGTTTTAACTGTTTTGGGAGTTAGCATTTCCAGTCGAAAATCGAGAAATGGCGTAGGAATTAATCTGGTCTTTGGTCTACTGGTAGTGCTCTTCTATGTCTTCGGTATACAATTCACTACCGTTGGAGCACTTAATGCTGGTTTCAATCCTTTCTGGGCCGTATGGGCACCAAACTTATTCTTCTTAGGTTGTGCCCTGTTCTTTTACTCAAGAGCTCCAAAATAGATTACAGCTTAATGAGTTTGATGATGTAATTATCCGGGAAATTTAGCTCTGGTAGTTCATCAAAAAAGCCGTAAACAGTTGAACCACTTCCCGACATTGAAGCATGAGCTGCACCTCTCTCAATCATGGTTTCTTTAATATCCATAATTTCCGGATGAACCAGGCCTACTGTTTTTTCGAAATCATTCTCAAGTCCGGACAAAGTTTTTAAATCTCCCGAAAGCTCATATCCATCATAAGCAATACCCGTTGGTACACACCCTCCATAAGCTTCTTGCGACGATACATGAATTCCAGGATATACTAACAGAAGGTACTTATGAATGAAGTTGATTTCATTTGGCAACACATGAATCTCATCTCCTATCCCTGTCACTCTGGCCATTTTGTTGTTTATAAAGAAAGGACAGTCGCTTCCAATGCTCAACAACAATTCATGAACGTCTTCATCAGAGAGTTCTAATTCACATGCTTCAATCAATCCCTTCACGAAAAAAGCCGCATCTGCGGATCCTCCCCCCAATCCGGCCCCAATAGGTATATTTTTGTGCAAATGAACTTTAAGAGCTGGCAGGTCTCCGCATTTCGCTTTCAAGCTATCATAACACTTGAATAACAAATTATCATCAGGTGCTCCGGGTAGGTCCAATCCTGAACAAATAAGCTGCATATCATTGTTCCTCTCAAAGTCAACCCCGACCTCAATCACATCAAACCAATCAATTGGCATAAAATAGCCATCTATTTCATGGAAGCCATCTTCCCTTTTAGAAACGATTTTCAGGCCCAGATTAATCTTAGCATTTGGATACAACCAAAGAAATTTCATACAATTCAAAGTAAATGAAAATTGTGGAACAATGTATTTTTGTAATTTCGAACCTCAAATTAAGATGTTATGCCGAATTATTTGGATTTTGAACAAGGGATCGCTGAGTTAGAAGAGCAAATTGAGAACCAAAAAGAAATTGGTGAAAAGTCTGATATTGATGTGAGTAAGACCATCAAGGATCTGGAGAAAAAGATCAAATCAGAAAGAACAAAACTGTACAAAAACTTAACTCCCTGGCAAAAAGTTCAGTTGTCGAGACACCCGGACAGACCTTACACATTGGATTATATCAATGCAATGACAGATGGAGAGTTTGTAGAATTGCATGGAGACAGAAATGTTTCTGATGATAAAGCAATGGTAGGTGGCTTTGGTGACATTGATGGCAAGACTTACATGTTCATTGGTCAACAAAAAGGCATTAACACAAAAATGAGGCAATACCGTAATTTCGGGATGCCAAATCCGGAAGGTTATAGAAAAGCACTTAGATTGATGAAATTGGCTGAGAAGTTCAACAAGCCAATCGTCACTTTAATTGACACTCCTGGTGCCTACCCAGGTTTGGAAGCGGAAGAGCGTGGACAAGGTGAAGCAATTGCAAGAAACCTTTATGAAATGATGGTTCTGAAAGTACCGGTAATCTGTATTGTTATCGGAGAAGGTGCTTCCGGTGGAGCCTTAGGTATTGGTATTGGTGATAAAGTATTGATGTTGGAGAACACTTGGTATTCTGTAATTTCACCAGAATCTTGTTCTTCTATTCTTTGGAGAAGCTGGGACTTTAAAGAAACCGCAGCAGAGGCTCTTAAGCTAACATCACAAGACATGCTTAAGAATAAGTTGATTGATGGGGTAATTAAAGAACCTCTGGGAGGAGCTCATAACGATAAAGAAACAACATTTAAGACCGTTAAAACTGAAATCGTTAAGCACATCAAGGCACTAGAGAAATTGAGTGAACAAAAGCGAATCGATCAAAGAATTGCCAAGTTTACGAGTATGGGTGTGACTAAGTAGATGTATCACAATCCTGAAGATCCCGATGAAAGGTTGAGAGACCTTGAATCTTGGAGAATTATATTTCCTGGGATGTTTGCCATTTTTGGCATTATTCTTTCGAATATTCTGAGTAGCGGAGATGATTCAACCACCATTATAGCCATTTCAGCAGCTTGTGGTGCAGCAGGTTTCGGTATATATAGTCTTACTGAAAACTCTCCTTATAAGAGCAAAACAAAAATTGCAGTGAGCAGTTTGATCATTCTGATTTTAGCATTGATTGTAATCAAAAGTCTTAGTTAATCACTTATTATACCTTAAGTCCAGATCAACGCCTCCCGTAATCGAAGACGTTTGAATCACATTTCCTGAAAGTCCCATTTCCGTTATTTCAGAAGAGTTCAGAAGGAACAAAGAATTGGTTGTGGTGCAATATTTTCCTGTTTTGAAAACAAGAGTGGAGACATTGATAGCCCCATTCGAACTATGTGTGTACACCTCTATTCCCTGATTAGTCAACAATGCGAACCTGTCTGTATCAAACTGAATAACATCATTCAGCCCGGCATTCCCAAATGTATACGGCTCCCATAGAGCATTGGTATTGAGAAAGTAGACCGACATTCGTATTTGAGTGCCATCATGACCAAAAACAAACACTTCATCATTCGATTTGGGGTAAATTGCAATAACATCATACGAAATGACTGCACTCTGACTTAAAGCACCACTTACTTCATTATAAACCATGAGAGAATGATTTCCGGTACTCAAATTCTTTTCATCGACAATCAAATAATTTCCGGTTCTACCGGATTCTTCAGGTAAAAAACTCGTAACAGGGCTTGCAACGGTATTCGACTGTCCGTTTTTAGAAACCAAAAATTTGCTTCCATCTCCATTTCCATAATACAACTCACGGGATTCAGGAAAGTAGTTCATCCCAACAAACCAATCGTTTCCGCTCGACATATTCTGTCTCCTCCAAATCTCACCCATCTCCTCCAAATCAAATGCCACCAAATCTTCAGTCTGAGTTCCTGAGGTATATAAGTACTGATCATAAGAGTTGACTTGTATATCAAAAAAATCACTACCGATCGAACTCACTATTGTACCATCATTCAAGGATTTCACGGAAAACTGCCCCCCATTTTGTTCCACGTACAAAACATCAAGTAGCTGTTTAGCCACGCCCTGATATGAAAACTCCAAATATTCGGACGTCTCGTTGGTCCCATCATATGCTCTCACACGGATATAATACTGCCCGGTTTCATAATGAATGTCATCCAGATCAAATCCCGCACTTAAATCATAAGTTTTCCCCTCAACCTTGAATCTTCTGGA
The DNA here is from genome assembly GCA_965230535.1 of Parvicellaceae bacterium. Classification (GTDB taxonomy): domain Bacteria; phylum Bacteroidota; class Bacteroidia; order Flavobacteriales_D; family JAUILH01; genus JAUILH01. The sequence goes on from OZ246010.1 coordinate 1,284,656, forward strand.
CTGTAACAGACTCAAATTTCCATCCAATAATTCAAGATCAACATGTTCCAATTTTGACTCATCTTCTGCTGAGGCTTCAACAATAATGGTACTCTGATATGCATAGGTACTAAGACTACCAGGAGAGACGATTTTCACAACAGGAGGCTGCTCATCTTTCTTTTTACAAGCACTCAAAAGCAAACATGTTGATAAAAATATCCAGCGAATCACTTTTTAAAGATACGAAATATGGCTAACTTTTTGATGAATCCACATTGTTCATAACCCTGTTGATGCATCATTGAAAAGATTTTGATGCGTAAAAAGAACATATGAAGTATCTTTGATTCTATGAGTGAGGAGGCGATAAAAGACAAAGCAAGATTTAAGAGCAAAAGACCGCAATTAGCCGGTGCAGATGGAGGTAGAGTTCAACCTCAGGCTGTAGATCTTGAGGAAGGCGTATTGGGTGCATTGATGATTGACAACAATGCAGTGAATGATGTGATTGAAATTTTGTCGCCAGAAAGTTTCTACAAAGACGCTCACAAACGCATTTATGCTTGTATTATGGAACTGTTTCAGGATTCGGAGCCAATCGACATCCTGACTGTTACCATGAAGCTAAAGCAAAAAGGAGAATTAGGTCTCATTGGTAGCAAGGATTACATCAGTAGACTAACCAATAGAGTGGGGAGTTCAGCAAACGTTGAGTTTCATGCAAGAATTATCTCACAAAAACACATTCTCCGCGAATTGATCAGAATTTCATCCGAAACGATCAGAAATGCATTTGACGAAACTACAGATGTTTTCGACCTTCTAGACAGAGCGGAAAGTGAACTATATGGTGTTGCGGAAGGTAATATTCGAAAGAATTATGACAGCATGAGTACCATCATGCGTCAGGCTCTTGAGGAAATTGATAAAGCACGACAAAATACGGATGGGATTAGCGGTATTGCAACCGGATTTAGAGACCTGGACAAAGTTACATCTGGTTGGCAAAGATCAGATATGATTGTACTGGCTGCAAGACCAGGTATGGGTAAAACAGCATTCGTCCTGTCCATGGCGAGAAACGTTGCAGTGGATTTCAACACACCAGTTGCCGTATTCTCTCTGGAGATGTCCTCGGTACAGCTGGTAAATAGATTGATTGCCAGTGAAGCCGAAATCTCAGCTGAAAAGTTGAGAAAAGGAAATTTGGCCGATTATGAATACGAACAGCTCCATGCGCGAATAGATAAACTCTCGACCGCTCCTATCTTCATTGATGATACTCCTGGACTATCCATTTTCGAACTAAGAGCAAAGGCCAGAAGACTAAAGCAACAACATGATATTGACCTGATCATCATTGATTACTTGCAGTTAATGAGTGGAGGTAGCAGTACCAAAGGAAATCGTGAACAGGAAATCAGTCAAATCTCCAGATCGATCAAAGAAATTGCCAAAGAGTTAAATGTACCAATCATTGCACTATCTCAGCTTTCCCGTTCAGTTGAATCCAGAGGTGGCGATAAACGTCCATTGCTATCGGATCTTCGTGAATCTGGTGCGATTGAGCAAGATGCGGATATTGTATCGTTTATATACAGACCGGAATATTATAAATTAGATTCCTGGGAGGATGGAACGCCTTGTCAGGGTCAGGCAGAGTTAGTAATTGCCAAGCATAGAAATGGATCTCTTGAAAATATTAGAATGAGGTTTATTGGTCACTTAGCTCGATTTGATAATCTGGACAATTTTGAAGGAGGAGGGGATAATATGATGCTGCCAAATGGTGATTTTGAAGGTGGTGGAACCATTACAATGTCTTCTCGTATGAATGATATGGAGGATGATTTCAACGGATTTGAAGATCCTGATGATATAAGTGCAGACTTTTAATGAAATTTTTTATTAGCATATTTCTGATCGTTTGCTCATTCAATATGAGCAGAGCATCCTATATATTAATGTATATGGATGATACGCAAAAAAATCATCTTAAGGCCTACGGAATAGCGTATTGGGTTTTGCAAAACGACATTGATATAGAATGGCTTTTGAACTACAGAGGAGGCAGTTTTCTGGTCAAAAACTACAACGAAATTCAAGAGCAGTGTAAAATCAGAGGCGTTTCTTTTGAAGTCATCGCGGATGTTCAGGCAGCTCAAATCAAATCGGAAATTTCAAACCCTGAGGTAAATCAGGAGATCGTTAAACTGGAAAAACCACCTAAAATGGCGGTATATACACCAGATGGCAAACAACCCTGGGATGATGCCGTTACTCTGGTTCTGACTTATGCAGAAATTCCATACGATGAAATCTACGATTCAGCAATTGTATCCGGTGCTTTACCTGAGTATGATTGGTTGCATCTTCACCATGAGGATTTTACAGGTCAATACGGAAAGTTTTATGCCGCTTACGGCCAGGCAACATGGTATCGAGAACAACAAGAGAGAAGTGAAGCCATGGCTAAAAAACTTGGTTTTAATAAAGTCTCTAAACTAAAACTTGATGTTGCTCTGAGAATAAGAGACTATACGGCTGGTGGCGGTTTTCTGTTTACCATGTGTTCCGGAACGGATTCCTACGATATAGCACTCGCAGCACAGAACACGGATATCTGCGCAAAAATGTACGATGGGGATCCGGCAGATCCTAACGCTCAGAACAAACTTGATTTTAGCCAAACCTTTGCTTTTAAGGATTTTCAATTGGAGACGAATCCATATGAATATGAGTATTCATCTATTGACGCGACAAAAAAGCATCAGAAGTACAGATCAGGAAAGGAAGATAAATTCCATTTATTCGACTTCTCTGCAAAGTGGGATATTGTGCCGACTATGCTTTGTCAGAATCATACAAAGGCTATAGATGGTTTTATGGGACAGACCACTGCATTCAATAAACAGTACCTGAAATCAGGAGTTTTGATTCTGGGTGATAACACAAAAGAGAACACTGCCAGGTACATTCACGGTGAATACGGAAAGGGCACCTGGACCTTCTACGCAGGCCATGATCCTGAAGATCATACTCACAGGGTTGGAGATCCTCCAACAGATTTAAATCTTCACCCTAACTCTCCAGGGTATAGATTGATTCTGAATAATGTTCTATTCCCAGCTGCAAAGAAGAAGAAGAGAAAAACCTAATTTGTAAAAACCTTCTTAAGTCCAAAGCTGAAGAAACGATCTTTCCCCCAATAATTGGCATTGTCGAAATAATTATAAGGTGTTATTCCCTGATTTATATGCCAAACTTTAAAGAAAAGCTCTACACCTCCCAACCATGCTGTTAATTTAAGGTTGGTGTACAAATACCCAGGTATTTCATTACTAGTATTGGATGGATACACAGAGAAAAGTACCGGATTGAACTCATATTGTTCAAATTTGGAGTAATACTCAGGCAACAATGCCAATTGATACTTTAATTTTCCTTTGAATAGTTTACCTTTCTTAGATATACTGGATTTTATAGTGTGAAGTGGATATTTAAAATAAGTTCCGCTTAATCCAGGGTTAAAACCATAGGTAACTGAAACATCCCACTTATTACCTAATTTTTGCTTAATCCAAAGCTCGGAATGCATGATCGACTGAAGTGCTGAAAGAGCTTCAAATTGCTTCAGAGAATCACTCCATATCATGGCGTTATTTTCAGCTTTAATCTGGAGCTTAGCTCCATATCTTTTTAATGAATCAGACACAGCTGCATCAACCCTAAACCTTGTGTTCTGAGAATTCACTTTATCCCATACAAAATGATTTGAACTATAACGCGTATAGAACTCAGAATTGTTTCCATGAGTCATTTTGGAATCCACATTTAACTTCCAACCTTTCGTTAAATCCAAGTTGAGATTTACATATGAGTTGACAAATACACCATCTCCATACACAGAGATAAATCCAAAGTTGACTCGATCACCTTTGCTCAATTCCAAACTGGAAAAAGGCATATTGCGTTTGTTGAAACCAAAATTTTCATAGTACCTTCTCAAAAGACCAGTCTTGAAGACAATATCAACTTTCCCCTTTGTCTTAAGTTGGGCATAACCTTGCTCATAACCCTCCTTCATTAAATCTTGAGTAAGCGTGCTATCAAAATAAATAGTGTCGTATAAAGCTACATTTGTTCCTATATCATCTGAATAAAGAAAATCTCTTCTTTGTATATCGAGACCAAAACCAAGTTTCAAAGGGCCCTTACCATACATTACATCTCCCTGAAGATGATAAACTCTGCTTAAGAATTCAGCCGATTCACTATACACGGGAACAAGAGCCCTATTCAATTGAGGGTTTTCAATCAGCGTATCACTTGACATACCCCAGTTTAATTCTTTGTTCAAACTAGAATGAGAAAACTGAGCATTTACTGCAAACCCTGTATCAACCTTCCATGTATATCCTGCCCTAAAAAGACTGTTTTCAAAAACTGAATGATCTATTGTACCATCATAAGTTCGCCTGGCGAAATCCAAAAACAAACGACTCCTTTCACTAAACTTCTGTTGATGGTTAATATCTATCTGTTGGAAACGATTGGTTCCAATTTCATATGAAATACGAGTCTTCAAGAGTCCAGTATCCAACAACCCAGAACTCATTGGAGTCAAACCGAAATAATTGTCAAAAAGCCCAAGAAAAACCTGATCGGAATTGTTCGATCTAAAAATTATAGGAGTCAAATCTCCTTCTGAAGAATTCTCTTCACCTTGAGCAAAAGAACCATGCCCGATAAAAAAACACGCTATGAAAAACAGAATTTTCAGCATAAAAAAAAGCCCCAACTCAAAAGAGCTAGGGCTATTAAAAATGGCGACGACATACTCTCCCACTAATAGCAGTACCATCTGCGCTGATGAGCTTAACTTCTCTGTTCGGAATGGAAAGAGGTGGACCTCATCGCAATAGTCACCTAAAATCATAAATATCAAAAAGAAATATTGAAAAGTAAGAAGATCTTGCATTTAAAAACTTACGGGTAATTAGTACTACTCAGCTGTGCCATTACTGACTATACACTTGTAGCCTATCAACGTCATCATCTTTAACGACCCTTAAAAGAAGCCTCATCTTGAGATGAGTTTCGTGCTTAGATGCTTTCAGCGCTTATCTCATCCGAACATAGCTACCCTGCGGTGCGGCTGGCGCCACAACAGGTACACCAGAGGTTCGTCCGCCTCGGTCCTCTCGTACTAGAGGCAGGTTCTCTCAAGCTTCTTACGCCCACAACAGATAGGGACCGAACTGTCTCACGACGTTCTGAACCCAGCTCGCGTGCCACTTTAATGGGCGAACAGCCCAACCCTTGGGACCTTCTCCAGCCCCAGGATGTGACGAGCCGACATCGAGGTGCCAAACCACTCCGTCGATGTGAGCTCTTGGGAGTGATCAGCCTGTTATCCCCGGAGTACCTTTTATCCTTTGAGCGATGGCCCTTCCATACGGAACCACCGGATCACTATGCCCTACTTTCATACCTGCTCGACTTGTCGGTCTCACAGTCAAGCACCCTTGTGCCATTACACTCTACGTACGGTTACCAAGCGTACTGAGGGTGCCTTTGGGAGCCTCCGTTACTCTTTTGGAGGCGACCACCCCAGTCAAACTACCCACCAAACACTGTTCTCAAAATTGAGTTAGATATCAATTAATTAAAGGGTGGTATTTCAAGGACGACTCCACACTGCCTAGCGACAACGCTTCAAAGTCTCCCACCTATCCTACACATTAATTAATCAATATCAATGTTAAGCTATAGTGAAGGTTCACGGGGTCTTTCCGTCCCGTTGCGGGTAATCGGCATCTTCACCGATACTACAATTTCACCGAGCTCGTGGCCGAGACAGTGCCCAGATCGTTACACCATTCGTGCAGGTCGGAACTTACCCGACAAGGAATTTCGCTACCTTAGGACCGTTATAGTTACGGCCGCCGTTTACTGGGGCTTCAATTCAATGCTTCTCCGAAGATAACATCTCCTCTTAACCTTCCAGCACCGGGCAGGTGTCAGGCCCTATACTTCATCTTTCGAGTTTGCAGAGCCATGTGTTTTTGCTAAACAGTCGCCTGGGCCTATTCACTGCGACCCACCTAAGTGGGCGTCCTTTCTCCCTAAGTTACAGGACCATTTTGCCTAGTTCCTTAGCCACGGATCACTCGAGCACCTCAGGATTCTCTCCTTGACTACCTGTGTCGGTTTACGGTACGGGCTTATGTGGGAGCTTTTCTAGGAAGAACATTCACTACTTCGCTTCGCCATACGGCTAGGCTCAACGTGCACTTCCGTCCGCACGTAGCAGCTACAATTCTCCGTCCCTCTCCACTGGTACAGGAATATTAACCTGTTTTCCATCCACTACCCCTTTCGGGTTCGCGTTAGGTCCCGACTAACCCTGATCTGATTAGCATTGACCAGGAAACCTTAGTCTATCGGTGAGCAGGTTTCTCGCCTGCTTTATCGTTACTTATGCCTACATTTTCTTTTCTAGCCGCTCCAGAATATCTTACGATACACCTTCGGCGCAACTAGAATGCTCCCCTACCACTCTTACGAGTTCAAAGCTTCGGTGGTACACTTATGCCCGATTATTATCCATGCTTTACCGCTCGACTAGTGAGCTGTTACGCACTCTTTAAATGAATGGCTGCTTCCAAGCCAACATCCTAGCTGTCAAAGCAGTAAAACCTCGTTTTTTCAACTTAGCGTACACTTAGGGACCTTAGCTGTTGATCTGGGTTCTTTCCCTCTCGGACATGGACCTTAGCACCCATGCCCTCACTGCTGAGTATATATATTAGCATTCGGAGTTTATCAGGGGTTGGTAGGCGGTGAAGCCCCCTAGCCCTATCAGTAGCTCTACCTCTAATATACTTTACCTCAACGCTGCACCTAAATGCATTTCGGGGAGTACGAGCTATTTCTCAGTTTGATTGGCCTTTCACCCCTACCCACAGCTCATCCAAAGACTTTTCAACGTCAACTGGTTCGGTCCTCCATTCCCTGTTACAGGAACTTCAACCTGGCCATGGGTAGATCACCAAGTTTCGCGTCTACCCCCACTAACTAATCGCCCAGTTAAGACTTGCTTTCGCTTCGGCTGCGTCATTAAAATGACTTAACCTTGCTAGTGAGGAGTAACTCGTAGGCTCATTATGCAAAAGGCACGCCGTCACCCGTAGGCTCCGACCGCTTGTAAGCGAATGGTTTCAGGTACTATTTCACTCCCTTGTTCAGGGTACTTTTCATCTTTCCCTCACGGTACTAGTTCACTATCGGTCTCTTGAGAGTATTTAGCCTTACCAGATGGTTCTGGCAGATTCAGACAGGATTTCACATGTCCCGCCCTACTCAGGATACTGTTAGGTATTAAAACTATTTTGCATACGGGATTATCACCCTCTATGATCTAACTTTCCAGAAATGTTCTGCTATAATTTTAAAGTCCACGATACAGTCCTACAACCCCTATAATGCCGAAACATTATAGGTTTGGGCTATTTCCTTTTCGCTCGCCACTACTCAGGAAATCACTATTGTTTTCTCTTCCTCCGGTTACTTAGATGTTTCAGTTCACCGGGTTTGCGCTATGCAGTCTAAAAGACTGGGTTGCCCCATTCGGAAATCTACGGATATAGTACTTATTTGCAATTCCCCGTAGCTTATCGCAGCTTATCACGTCCTTCATCGCCTTCAAGAGCCAAGACATCCACCATTCGCCCTTACATGTTTTTAAATTTTATCAACTTACTTTTCAATATTTCAAAGAACTCTTCTCGCCTAAAGCGAAATAGTGGAGAATATCGGAGTCGAACCGATGACCTCCTGCGTGCAAGGCAGGCGCTCTAGCCAGCTGAGCTAATTCCCCATACGAACAAGTAGTCCCGAGCAGATTTGAACTGCTGACCCCTACATTATCAGTGTAGTGCTCTAACCAACTGAGCTACGGGACTATAATTCAATCTACCCTACAAACTAATGTTAGTATGGTGACTATTTTTGAGTCAAAAAAAATTGAGAAAAAAGGAAAGCAAGCGAATCTTGCATAACACTCTAAAAAGGAGGTGTTCCAGCCACACCTTCCGGTACGGCTACCTTGTTACGACTTAACCCCAGTCACTAGTTTTACCCTAGGCCGTCCCTTTATGGTAACGAACTTCAGGCACCCCCAGCTTCCATGGTTTGACGGGCGGTGTGTACAAGGCCCGGGAACGTATTCACCGCGCCATGGCTGATGCGCGATTACTAGCGATTCCAGCTTCATGAAGTCGAGTTGCAGACTTCAATCCGAACTGAGATACGGTTTTGAGATTAGCTCCTTGTCACCAAGTGGCTGCTCTTTGTCCGTACCATTGTAGCACGTGTGTAGCCCAGGACGTAAGGGCCGTGATGATTTGACGTCATCCCCACCTTCCTCGCGGCTTACGCCGGCAGTTCTGCTAGAGTCCCCGACATTACTCGCTGGCAACTAACAGTAGGGGTTGCGCTCGTTATAGGACTTAACCTGACACCTCACGGCACGAGCTGACGACAACCATGCAGCACCTTGCAGTCCGTCCGAAGAAGGACTTGTTTCCAAATCTGTCGTTCTGCATTTAAGCCCTGGTAAGGTTCCTCGCGTATCATCGAATTAAACCACATGCTCCACCGCTTGTGCGGGCCCCCGTCAATTCCTTTGAGTTTCAATCTTGCGATCGTACTCCCCAGGTGGATTACTTATCACTTTCGCTTAGTCACTGACATTGTATCGCCAATAACGAGTAATCATCGTTTACGGCGTGGACTACCAGGGTATCTAATCCTGTTCGCTCCCCACGCTTTCGTCCCTGAGCGTCAGTAATAGTTTAGTTAGCTGCCTTCGCTATCGGTGTTCTGTGTCATATCTATGCATTTCACCGCTACATGACACATTCCGCCAACTTCAACTATACTCAAGTCTATCAGTATCAATGGCAGTTCTACAGTTGAGCTGTAGGCTTTCACCACTGACTTAATAGACCGCCTGCGGACCCTTTAAACCCAATAAATCCGGATAACGCTTGCACCCTCCGTATTACCGCGGCTGCTGGCACGGAGTTAGCCGGTGCTTATTCATATAGTACCGTCAACCTCTTACACGTAAAAGGGATTCTTCCTATATAAAAGCAGTTTACAACCCATAGGGCATTCTTCCTGCACGCGGCATGGCTGGTTCAGACTTGCGTCCATTGACCAATATTCCTCACTGCTGCCTCCCGTAGGAGTCTGGTCCGTGTCTCAGTACCAGTGTGGGGGATCATCCTCTCAGACCCCCTACTGATCGTAGTCTTGGTGAGCCGTTACCTCACCAACAAACTAATCAGAAGCATGCCTATCCTTAACCGCCGGAGCTTTAATCATTTTAACATGCGAAAAAATGATATTATGAAATATTAATCCCGATTTCTCGGGGCTATCTTTCTGTTAAGGGTAAGTTGCATACGTGTTACGCACCCGTTCGCCGGTCGTCAGCAAGAAAGCAAGCTTTCTTCTGTTACCCCTCGACTTGCATGTGTTAAGCCTGCCGCTAGCGTTCATCCTGAGCCAGGATCAAACTCTCCGTTGTAATTATAATCTTAAGAATTGTTAGGTTATAAAAAGCAAGATTTGTTTACGCTGCTTACCTTTTTCTCAATCTTTCAAAGAACTTAAATATCTTTTACAATTTCCCGTGTTTTTCAACGGGGTTGCAAATGTATAAACTTATTTTTTATCTCAAAACTTTTCTGAAAAAATTTTCAAACTTTTTTTCTTTAAAATCTATCCGTCTTTTCAGGTTTTGAATCGCCTTCCGTTGAAAGCGGCTGCAAATGTATGAAGCTTTTTAATATCTCCAAACTTTTCTGAAAAAATTTTTAAATTTTTCTGTCAATCTTTTCAAGTTATGAACTGCCTTCCGTTGAAAGCGGCTGCAAATGTATGAAGCTTTTTAATATCTCCAAACTTTTTCTGAAAAAATTCTAAAAGTTTTTTGTGTCAATCTTTTCTCTTTTGAGAAAGCTTTCCGTTGAAAGCGGCTGCAAATGTATATGCTTTTTTGATTCCCACAATACTTTGTTGAAGAAAATTTGCCTTTTTTTTTGAATTATTTTTCAACCCGTTGTAAAACAGAGCTTAAGGATTTGAAGAATTTACGGAAATAATTTTGCCATTCATGAATTGATGGTCTTCCATAGCGAAATGAACAATGTATTTTGCCATTTCTTTTGCGGTAATCGGAGCCTGATATCCAGGAAAAGCTTCTTCCAACATCTCAGTTTGGACCGCACCCAATGCCAAAGTATTGCATTTTACATTCGTTTCTTTTAGTTCTTCAGCCAAACATTCAGACAAAACATTCAAAGCTCCTTTTGAACTACTATATAAAGAGAGGCCAGGAAATTTCAATGATCCTTGCACTCCTCCAACACTACTTATATTAACTATATGTCCAAAACTGCCCTTCCTAAGCAATGGCAAAGTGGACTGAACCAAACTAAAAGGTCCCCATACATTTGTCTTATATATAGTATCGAAATCCGATTCGTTTAAATCACTAAGTGGCTTATTAATTAACCTTCCGGCATTATTAATTAGAATATCCAGCTCATCATCTAAGAATACTTTCAGTGATTGAATGGACCTATTTAGACCAGAATTATTTGAAATATCCGTTGGAAGCACCAATAGTTTGTTCTCAAATCCATTTGAATCAGCAAAATTCTTTAACTCATTAAGTCCACTTTCATTTCTCGATAATGCCACTACCTGGCAAGAATTCTTCAACAACAATTTGACCGTCTCGAATCCAATTCCTCGAGAAGCTCCGGTTACAATACATTTCATACTTATTATATAGAATAGATATTAGCGCTTATAAACGCTCTAAAAACTCGATACGTTTTTCAATAGGTGGATGCGTTGCAAACAAACCTCCCAACTGGCTCATAAATCCTTTGGAGTCTCCAGGCTCATTTTCTATAAACATTTGTTCCACATCTTCACTTTTGACACTATCGATCTTATGGTTACCTGAAATTTTCCTCAAAGCTGAAGCCAAAGCCAACGGATTTCTCGTCATTTGAGCTGCCCCGGCATCTGCCATATATTCTCTTTTACGACTTAATGAGAACTTGAAAAGAATGGTTAGGAAATATGCTACCAGGGATACCAGCAATATTACCACCATTAATCTTTGATCCTTTTTGTCTTTACCCCCTCCGATAGATCCATAAAAAAGAGATCTAAAAGCCACTTGCACTATAAATGATAATATTCCGACAAAAATGATGGACACTATTAATAAACGCACATCCCTATTCTTGATATGCATCAACTCATGAGCAATGACTCCTTCCAGTTCCTCATCGTTTAATGCTTCTATTATTCCTCTGGTGAGTGTAACGGTATAGGACTTCTCATTGATTCCACTTGCAAAAGCATTTAGAGCGGACGACTCAATGACATTGACCTTTGGCATCCTCATTCCCTCGGACATACAAAGGTTTTCAACCAAATTATAGACACGCTTGTTATCTTTCCGTTCAAGTGTTTTTGAACCTGTGGCCATTTTAATCATGGCTGAATGCGACATAAAGGCAATGGCAAACCAAATTCCAACGCCTCCTAATACAAAAGGAATGACTTTAATAAACTGGTCATTTACTGCTTCCGGACCTCCTCCATTTTCGGTGTTACCGAAAGCAAAGAATATAATCGCATATACAGCTGCTAAAATAACACCTGGAAAAGCAATAAGAAGAAGTGTAGATTTTAGATTATTGCTTCTGACCTGTTCATCGAGACCGCGATACTTCAATGAAACTCTATTTTAGAATTTAATTTCCGGTGCTTTGTCCAATTGAGCTCTTTGTTGCTCACCAAGGTCGAAATAAGGCTCTTCTTTAAAACCAAACATTCCAGCCAAAATATTGTTAGGGAATTTTTGGACACCATTATTCAACTCTCTGGTAGCTGAGTTAAAGTATCTTCTGACAGAAGCCAACTTATTCTCAATATCGCTTAATTCTTCTTGAAGTTGCAGGAAGTTTGTATTGGCTTTTAGATCCGGATAGGCTTCCATTTGCATATTGAATCCGGAAACCGCAGCGGTTAGAGCAGCCTCTGCTGCAATCTTATCATTGATATTCCCAGCCATAACAGCCTTTTGTCTGGCTTCAGTTACGCGCGTTAATACTTCCTTTTCATGTTCAGCATATCCTTTAACCGTTGCTACCAACTGAGGAATCAAATCATGACGTTGCTTCAACTGAACATCAATATCTGCAAAGGCATTTTCACGATTATTTCTAAGTCTGACTAGTTTATTATAGATAGAGATGAAGAACAGTACTATTACAACTACTACCCCTATTATTATCCACATTGGTTTGATATCTCCCATGATTTTTTTCTTTAAATATACTAAGAAATGTTACACATCATATGTTACCTCTACCTCATCGGAAGTAACGTGGCTTTGACAAGTTAATATATAGCCCTCTTCCAACTCCTGATCCGTTAGCACCATATTCTTATCCATATCTACTGTTCCGCTAATCAACTGAGCCATACAAGTTGAGCAAATTCCTCCTCTACAACTATATGGTAAATCCAGTCCAGCATTTTCACCATGCGCTAAAATTGTCTCATTACCAATCTCACCGTTATACTCTTCTCCATCCACATGGATCTTAATCTTTGCCATAATCTTTTATTTATATTGAATCAAAATCAACTACTACTTTATCTGTAATAGGATGTGACTGGCAAGTTAAAACAAATCCCTGCTCAATTTCATCCTGTTCTAAAGAGTAATTAACATCCATACTTACTTTACCTTCTGTTACTCGTGCTTTGCAAGTACAACAAACGCCTCCCTTACAAGCGTAGGGAAGATCCGCACCAACCGCACTTGCAGCATCCAAAATGGTATCTCCATCCGTAGCGAGTTTCATATTATATTCAACGCCATCCAATACCACAACCACATCAGATTGATTGCCGTCGTTTTCTACTTCTACTTTCTTTTCTTCCTTCTTTTCCTCTCCCGGACTTGTAAACAATTCGAATCTGAGGTTATTTGCATCAAAGTCATTTTCACCCAGATAATCTCTCACTGCCTGAATCATACTTTCCGGGCCGCAAACAAAGGCCTCATTATATGTAGACACGTCCAACAAACCGGATTCGAACAACTGTCCGCACTTCTCAAGGTCAATTCTACCATTAAAGATAGCTTCTCCCTGTACTTCCCTACTTAAAACATGAAACAATCTGAATCTACCCAGATGAGTGTTCCTTAAACCTTCAAGTTCCTCACGGAAAATAATATGATCAAATCCTTTATTACCATACACCAGGGTCACGTTAGCTTTTGGCTTATTATACAGTACATCTTTGATAATTGAGATAATCGGTGTAATTCCGGATCCGGCAGCAAAAAACAACAGATTGGCGTCTTCAGCTTCAGTTCTGGACACAAATCGTCCCATTGGCTTCATCAACTCCAGCTCATCTCCAACATTCAAACGTTCAGTCACAAATGTTGAGAACCTTCCGTTTTCTACTTTCTTAACAGCTACTTTCAGCTTATTTTCATATGGTGCGGAACATAAGGAGTACGATCTTCTTAATTCTTCACCATTTATCTCGTGCTTAAAAGTAAGGTACTGCCCTGGTTTAAAACGATAAGTATCTTCCAAATCCTGCGGCAAATCAAACTCCACTGAAACACAATCTGGCGTCTCCTGAACGATTTCCTTAACTTTTAGTTTATTAAATCTCATACGTACTTATATATATAGCTTCATAAATGTGCGATAAAAATAATCACATTTCGTGAACCAAAATTACTCAAAATATAATTTGGCATTAATCGACCTAAACAATTCACAAACTCTGCTTTTTAGTCGAATCGCAATATTATAAAAGGCAATTCCTGTGTTTTGCAAAACAAAATGCTTTCAAATTTCTATCATCGCTATATTTTAGTAATATTGTTATAGAATAAAATTGACAATTAACACCAGAAATATATGTCTGAAGAACAATTACAGCAGGACTTTCAATCAAAACTTGATGCCGAGATTCGCATTGAACCTAAAGATTGGATGCCTGATGATTACAGAAAGACACTGATCCGTCAAATTTCTCAGCATGCACACTCTGAAATAGTGGGTATGTTGCCAGAAGGAAATTGGATTACCAGAGCTCCAAGTTTGAGAAGAAAAGTAGCCTTGATTGCAAAAGTTCAGGATGAAGCAGGTCATGGACTCTATTTATATAGTGCTATGGAAACTTTGGGTGAACCAAGAGCTAAAGCAATTGATGATTTACATACCGGAAAAGCCAAATATTCGAGCATTTTTAATTACCCTACCTTAACATGGGCAGACATGGGAGCCATTGGTTGGCTCGTAGATGGTGCTGCCATTCAAAATCAGGTACCGCTTTGCAGGACTTCATACGGTCCTTATGCCAGAGCAATGGTGAGAGTATGTAAGGAAGAGTCTTTCCACCAAAGACAAGGTTATGAGATCATGATGCAATTGGCCAAAGGAACGCCTGCGCAAAAAGCCATGGCTCAAGATGCTTTGAACAGATGGTGGTGGCCTTCATTGATGATGTTTGGTCCACCGGACAAAGACTCTAAGCACACAGCTCAGTCGATGGCCTGGAAGATCAAGAGACACACTAATGATGAATTGAGACAAGCATTCATTGACAAGACAGTTCCACAAGGAGAATTTATCGGACTTACTTTTCCTGATAAAGACCTTAAATGGAATGAGGAAAGAGGTCATTACGACTTTGGTGAAATTAACTGGGATGAATTCTATAATGTCATCAAAGGTAATGGTCCATGCAACAAGCAACGTATCAAAGCCAGATTAGAAGCCAAAGAAAAAGGCGCCTGGGTAAGAGATGCCGCAGCAGCGTATGCCAAAAAGAAACAGAATAAATCAACAGAAAAAGCAGCATAAATCATGTCAAATACAAATGACTGGCCTCTTTGGGAGGTTTTTATTAGAAGTAAGCAGGGATTGAATCACAAGCATGTAGGAAGTCTTCATGCTCCGGATGCTGAGATGGCAATTAAAAACGCCAGAGATGTATATACCAGAAGAATGGAAGGCATTAGCATTTGGGTAGTAGAGTCTATACATATGCATGCAAGCTCCCCACTAGAAGGAGAAGAATTGTATGAGCCGGCGAATGATAAAATCTATCGACACCCTACTTTTTACGACATTCCGGAAGAAATTGGACACATGTAAGCACTTACTATGAATAACAATTTATTAAAATACATTCTGCGAAGAGCAGATTCGGAATTGGTTCTTGGACATAGAATGTCTGAATGGTGTGGTCACGGCCCCGAGCTTGAAGAAGACATTGCTTTGATCAATATTTCTCTGGATCATCTTGGGCAATCAAGATCATTGTATCAATATGCTGCTGAAGTTGATGGTCAGGGAAAAACTGAAGACCACTACGCCTTTCAAAGAAATGAAAGGGAATTTGGAAACTTTTTGATTTGTGAGCTTCAAAATGGTCATTACGGCAACACAATAGCCAGATCATTTTTCTATGATGTTCATAGTCTTTTGTTTTATGATCAATTGACAAAAAGTAGCAACAAAACTTTGGCTGCTATTGCAGAGAAGTCTTTAAAAGAAGTGAAATATCATTTCAGACATAGTGCTGAATGGGTTATCAGATTAGGTGATGGCACAGAAGAGAGTCACCAAAAAATGCAGGAAGCGATTGATGACATTTGGACTTACACTGGAGAGATGTTTGCAGATGACGCCCTTGACATTGAAATGCATCAACAAGGCATTGGTGTTTTAAACGCTAATCTTAAGGAAGCCTGGTTCAAAAAGGTTGAAGAGATTTTGACTGAAGCCACCTTAAAAATGCCAGAAGGGACTTATTTCCAATCGGGCGGAAAAGAAGGCATCCATACAGAACACCTGGGCTACTTATTGGCAGAAATGCAATACTTACCCCGACAACATCCTGAAGCAATCTGGTAATGACTCAAATAGGAACAAAGGAATCGGAGATATTTAATTTACTTAAGGAAGTAAAAGACCCTGAAGTACCCGTTCTTGATATCACTGACCTGGGCGTATTGAGAAAAGTGGATCTTGAAGATGGTCTGGTAGAAGTTACCATTACCCCAACCTATTCTGGCTGCCCAGCCATGGAAATGATTGAGCAGGAAATTATTGCCTGCCTGAACAATCATGGCTACCCAGATGTAAAAGTAACCACAGTATTATCTCCGGCCTGGACAACAGATTGGATGTCTGAAGAAGGCAAAACCAAGTTGAAAGCCTATGGGATTGCTCCTCCGGAAAAAGCTACAGAAGACAAAAGTTCAATTTTTCCGGAACGAAAAAAGATTGAGTGCCCACAATGCAACTCAAAAAACACAGAAATGATTAGTCAATTTGGCTCTACAGCATGCAAGGCTTTATATAAGTGTTTGGATTGCAAAGAGCCTTTCGACTATTTTAAATGTCTATAAGATTTAAGCAAAGAATTATGAGTACAATTATATATCATGTGGAAAACGGTGTAGCCACTATCCAACTTAACCGACCAAAAGTCTTTCATAGCTTTAACAGAGAAATGGCTCTGGAATGTCAGAAAAGACTTAAAGAAGCAGAGGCAGATGCAAATGTTCGTGCTATCTACCTAACTGGAGACGGCAAAGCATTTTGTGCGGGTCAGGATTTAGCGGAGGCGACCGATCCGGAAGGACCAGAGTTAAGAAGTATTGTAAGGGAACACTACAATCCAATTATTCAGTTACTCAGATCTATTGAAAAGCCAATTGTAGCTGCGGTGAATGGTGTGGCGGCCGGTGCGGGAGCCAATATTGCTTTGGCATGTGATATTGTGGTTGCCAGTGAATCCGCTGGGTTTATTCAGGCATTTAGTAAGATCGGTTTAATTCCTGATAGCGGTGGGACTTTTTTCTTACCAAGGTTAATTGGTTTCCAGAAAGCTTCTGCTTTGATGATGTTGGCCGACAATATTATGGCTGAGGAAGCAGAAAGGTTGGGCATGATTTATAAGTGGTTTCCAGACGACACCTTCAAAGAAGAGAGCATGAAAATTGCCATGAAGCTTGCCAAAATGCCAACCAAAGGTCTTGGGCTCACAAAAAAAGCTTTAAACCTAAGCATGATTAGCGATCTGGATACTCAACTTGAAACAGAAGAAGAGATACAAAGTATAGCCGGTGAAACTTACGACTGCAAAGAAGGCGTACAGGCATTTTTGGAAAAAAGGAAACCAGTTTTTAAAGGAGAATAATGAGAAAAGTAGGAGTTTTAGGAGCTGGATCAATGGGATCCGGAATTGCTCAGGTAGCATCACAATCAGGTCATGAAGTCGTATTATGCGATAACAATGCAGAAGCCCTTGAAAAGGCCAAATCAAAATTGGCCAAAATCATGGCTCGACTGGTTGAGAAAGGTCGTGTTTCAGATGAAGACTCAACAGCTATTCAAAGTAGAATTACATATAGCCAGAGTGTACAGGATTTTTCGGATTGTGGGATAGTCATTGAAGCCATCATCGAAAATCTGGATATTAAACGAACTGTTTTTTCCAATCTTGAAGACATTACCAATACAGATTGTATACTTGCCTCTAATACCTCATCATTGTCGATAGCGGCTATAGCTGCTTCCTGCAAGCATGCAGAGCGTGTGGTTGGAATTCACTTCTTCAATCCGGCACCATTAATGCCATTGGTAGAAATTGTTCCGGCAATTCAAACTTCTGATGCTGTTTTAAAAGATGCCAAAAATTTGATCGATAGCTGGAAAAAAGTAACCGTTCTTACTAAGGACACGCCAGGTTTCATTGTGAATCGAGTTGCAAGACCATTCTACGGTGAAGCTCTTAGAATTTACGAAGAAGGTGTGGCTGATTTTGCAACAATTGATTGGGCCATGACCGAAATAGGTGGTTTCAGAATGGGGCCATTTACATTGATGGACTTCATTGGTAACGACATTAATTATACCGTAACGGAAACAGTTTTCGCTGCCTTTTACTACGATCAAAGATACAAACCCTCATTCACTCAGAAACGTCATTCTGAAGCAGGTTGGTATGGAAGAAAATCCGGACGTGGTTATTATGACTATTCGGAAGGTGCAGAAAAACCAGAACCGAATAAAGACACTGAAGTTGGACAACAAATCGTTGACAGAATTACAGCTATGCTGATGAATGAAGCTGTTGATGCTCTTTTCTTAAACATTGCATCTAAAGAAGACATTGATCTGGCAATGACAAAAGGCGTTAACTACCCGAAAGGTTTATTGGCCTGGGCAGATGAAATTGGTCTGGATACACTTCTCTCCAGATTAGAAAATCTTTACAATGAGTACGGCGAAGACAGATACAGACCTAGTCCATTATTAAGAAGGATGGTCAAACTCAACAAGTCGTTTTACTAAAGCATTAATCAATGCAGAATGATTTCGAAGAATTCAAAGAGTTCTTAAATATTAGCTCGAAAACCGAAGAGATCTTTGTAAAAAAAGGGCAAATTCTGCAGCGTGCCGGACAGGAAAGAGGTAAAGGTTTTCTCGTAAAGAAAGGCTTACTCAGAAGTTATACGATTGACGAAAAAGGAAAAGAGCACATCTTTTTATTCGCCCCAGAGAACTGGTTAGCCAACGATATTATGTCTATGGACAATGATTCGAAGACAGTTTTGTTTATTGATGCGATTGAAGACAGTGAGGTGATCACGGTAGATCCTCCGGATCGTGAAGAATTTCTTAGAAGCAGACAAAATATCAGCATGAAGGAAGCTTTGAAACTCGTTAAAAGAGTTGCCACTTTGCAAAAAAGAATTCATCTACTACAAAGCGCCAGTGCTTATGAACGCTACCAGGATTTTATTGAAACGTATCCGGACATTGTTCAGCGCGTTCCGCAAAAAATGATTGCATCTTATCTGGGCATTACGCCTCAGGCATTGAGCAAGATTAGACGGATAAAGTAAAATATAAAAAAGGCCTCATTTTCATGAGGCCTTTTCATTTTCATTGTTCCTGATTTATTCCAAAACCAGCTTGACAATCTTTTGAACTCGATCATCCCACAGTCTCACAAAATAAATACCTTTTGCCTGAGAACTGAGATCCAGATTAAATCGTTTACCACCGACAATCGCCGAATGATTTTCTCTATGAACGATTTTCCCTGAATAGTCAAGTACCTCAACATTCATTTTATCTATGAAACCTTCAGCTTCAATATTAAAGATACCGCTAGAAGGGTTCGGGAAGACATTCACATAAGCATCTATTTCTTCATCGTCAGACAGCACACCACCAACAGTAAAATGCATGATCAACTTATCTCCAAAGTTGTTTTCAAGTGTGTTGATACTACCAGCACCAACTCCACGCCATCTGAAATAACCTGTTCCATCTGAATTAGCGAAGAAAGACAAGCCGTCTTCATCACGATCTTCCAACACCATGGTATAACATCCATCTGCTAGTAAGAAGGTATCTCTATAAGTTGTTCCATTTGTCCAGTTATCTCTGGTAAACAAAGTATCACCATCCCAATCAATCAAATGATACACGTTTTCGGAAGCGGCATTGTTAGCCTGAATCCAGAAGTAGAAATGACTTGGTAACTCGACTGGTGCTTCAAATTTCGAATGATAAATGTTGTTATCCGGATTCTCATCAGTTACTCCGTTAGGATTGCTTAACTCAACTTCAAACTCTTTAGTTCCATTTCCTGAGAACCAGAACCAATCTCCCATTGGATGAAGGTAAACAGTATCCTCCTCAAGGAAAGACAAAGCTCCCGTCCAATGATAATTCACATCTGGACCACCAGAAACTCGGTATACAATATCCAATGATTTCAAAGTATCCGATCCCGTGTTCTGAATCTTGATGATTGGTTGACTACAAATTGGGTTTAATCTGTTGTGGTGTTCCCAATTATTTGGAGCAATGATATCTGTCACTGCTGCATCCGTTGTGAAATTAATATCACCATAAGAAATCATCTGCAAAGCTACATGGTAGTTTCCTTCCATACCTCCAGGCGTTACTTCCATTCCGTAGTCGATAGAAGCTGTCGTTCCCGGCGTCACCATTGAGGTGATGTCATAATCATAAGTATTGGCAAAAGTACCAGGACACCAACCAGCACGGTCATAAATCCATGTACCTCCCTGATCAACAATTGGGTTACCACCGCAATCTTTCCATACCAACCACTCAAACTCCTGAGTACCATCAATGGCAATGTTATGCAACTTAGGACAGAATTCCGCACAGTTTTCGAATCCTCCAAACCAGTGACCGGTAGCTCTGGTTTTCAAAGAGAACTGTGTTGCAGCTGGATCAATATCCACATCTACAGCTGGCATAGACACGTCATTCGCGATATTAGCATGCTGATAGTTCCCTGTCCAGATAGTTTGGAAATCGACGATATCACGTGGAGGTGTTCCTTCAATAAATAAGAACTTCACGTCAATCAATTCCTGCTGATTTCCTGCTCTAAACTCCAATGTATCGTGAAGAATTGGCAAATAATCTGTTACATCATACACCCATCTATGTCCATTAGGGCCTAAATCCAAACCAATACCATAAGGTGTCACATAGTTCTGAAGTTGGTGAGTGTATGTTTCAAGGTAATTGATCAACTCTGTATCGTGCGCATTGAAAACAGAACTCACCGTATCTCCGTTGTGATCAAAAGTGTAAGTCCAAACATCTCCTTCCCAGGCGTAGATGGTATCTACATTTGTATACTGAAGACCTGATTGTAGCAGATCAATACTCGTGCTTTGCTCTACAATACTAACCATAGGTCTGGCCACAGAATCTAAAACCATTACTGAATCAAGAGTCATTGTATAAGTTCCCTGAATGAAAGTTACATTTGGTCTTAGTGTTGTCGGCATCATATCGAAATATAAGTCTCCACCAACGTGCGCATTCCAAGAAGGTAAGCCCATGAGTGTTCCATCAGCAGCAGATGTTGAGTAATCACTGGCAGTAGAACCAGACAAATCATTAAAATTGTAAGCAGCCAAAAGCTTAGCGTATTGTGGATGACCAGCATCAACAGAACGGTACATATAGTTTTGAATCTCTGTTTGGGTTAATGCCGCATCCCAAATTCTGAACTCATCCATTCTTCCTTCGTAACGACCGCCATTAAGCGCATGACCTGCAATACGGAAGTTCGTAATCCCGTTCATTGTTCTGGTATTTCCAGATTCAGTCATAAACACGTTTCCATTTAAGTATGCGGTTAAAACACCCGTAGACACATCTTTCACAAAAGCCCAGTGATTCCACTGACCAGCAAAATCACTAAAATTTGCAGCTGCATTTACTCGGTCGTAACCACCGCCTCCTGAGTTACCTGCATCCCAGTATACTTCACCGTTGCTCCATGGTAGGTGAGTGTTAACTACTCTGTTTCCGTTAGCATCTCTTCCTTCAAAACCATAACTGTTCATTGGCATGAAGTTCTCATCTCCATAACTCCAAAAACTAATGGTAATGAAAGAATCAATTGGTGCGAAAACTGAACTTGGGATCTCCACATACTCAGCAGTGCTAAAATCTAAGTAACCATTATTGTCATTGGTATACACACCAGCACTGAAAGCAGTGTTTTCTGACACAACAGTATGAACAGCTCCACCACTAGTAGCATTCGTGAAAGAAAGTTCTACAACAACATTTGATGTTCCATCCCAATTAAATGGTGTATGGAAGTTAAAAGTATTCACGCCGGCAGACAAGGTTGAGTTAATCTGATATACTTCCTGCATACCTGTTGTCTCGTATGACGTAGACGTCAATTGTGTAAGTGCACTGTTCTTCATTTTAATGGTTAATGCACCGATTTGCGAACCTAGAGTAGATACATCCAATTCTAATTTATGGATATCTCCTGCTCCTGTGATTCCAGCTGCATTTAATTCTGCTGCCGTATATATGTATTGCGCTTTTGAACTTACCAAAGATGTGTTCAATGGCAGTGGAGAATCTAAAGTTCCTGCCCCAACCGTGTGAGAAGTTTCTCCTGAAGTACTCGAATAATTTGGGAAATACTGGTAAGATTGGTAATAATCGTACACTGCTTGATTCATATATCTTACAGTATCCGGCGTTTGTCCACTCATGCTATAAACTGGAGTTCCTACGCCATCATAATTGTACAAATTTGTAAGCGTTGTGTAATCCCATTCTCCGCAATCATATCCATCCTGAGTGGTTTGCGGATCGCATTTAAGTGTGTAGTACATTAGAACCTGACGAACATTTCCTGTGTCAGGAGGAAATACGTACCAGCCTCTCCTTTTTGTAATATCATTAAAATCAAGAGTTTGCACAACCGTGGTATCTTGTGCCAAACTCACATTAAGCCCGAAAGCCAATGTTAACCCTAGTAAAGTGTGTTTCATGCGCATTCTATTTACTGCAAAATATTATGTATTATCAAGATCGTAAAATTAAAAAACAGATACTCTTGGAGAGTTAAGCAATTCTATATTTAACCTGATTTCTTTTTTTGAATAAATTCAACACAGATCGACAAAGTATTGTTATTTTTAAGGCACATGAATGAAGCTCAAATAGATCCCAAACTGGTTGTAGACAAAATGTACAACAATGATCCTTTTAGCAAATGGCTGGGGATTGAAAGAATTGAGGATGGTGCAGGTAAAAGTGTCTTAAAAATGACTGTCCGAAAAGAAATGCTCAACGGTTTCGGAATTGCTCATGGTGGCATTACATATTCTCTTGCAGACAGTGCTTTGGCATTTGCCTCAAATGGTCACGGAAGAATGAGTGTATCAGTAGAAACCTCCATTTCGCATACCGAACAGGTTAAAGAAGGAGACATTCTTACGACCCACGTGAAAGAAATGAGTTTGAGCAATAAAATTGGTATTTATCAAATTACAATAAGCAACCAGAATGGTGATACTGTAGCCTTGTTCAAAGGCACTGTATACAGGACATCAAAAAACTGGTCGGTATAAAGCATTAATTTAGCAATATGAGTGAAGCATATATAGTAGACGGGATTAGAACTCCCATAGGAAATTTCGGTGGCACCCTTGCACCAGTAAGATGTGACGATTTAGGTGCTCATGTCCTTAGAGAACTGATGTCAAGAAATGAATCTTTGGATCCGGCAGCGATCGAAGATGTGATTATGGGATGTGCCAACCAGGCAGGAGAAGACAACAGAAACGTAGCCAGGATGTCTCTTTTATTAGCTGGACTGCCTTTTACGGTGCCCGGTGAAACCGTAAACAGATTGTGTTCTTCAGGAATGGCTGCGGCCATTAACTCTATGCGTGCCATTAAGAATGGAGATGGCGATATTTATGTAGCCGGAGGTGTTGAGCACATGACTCGTGGACCATGGGTTATTTCCAAAGTATCCAAGCCTTTTGGCAGAGATGCTCAAATGCACGATTCATCTTTTGGCTGGCGTTTTGTCAATCCTAAAATGAAGGAATTATATGGCACCGATGGCATGGGTGTAACTGCAGAGAATTTGGTAGAAATGTACAACATCTCTCGTGAGGATCAGGATAAATTCGCTTATTGGTCACAGATGAAAGCAACGGCAGCGCAAAAGTCTGGCCGTTTGGCTGAAGAGATTGTACCTGTAAGCATTCCGCAAAGGAAGAAAGATCCAATTATTTTCGAGCACGACGAATTCATTAAGCCAAATTCAAGTCTTGAAGTGCTAGGAAAGCTTAGAGCTGCGTTTAAGAAGGAAGGCGGAAGTGTAACGGCCGGAAATGCTTCAGGTTTAAATGATGGCGCAGCTGCCATGTTGATTGCTTCTGAACAAGGATTGAAAGACCACAACCTTAAGCCTATGGCCAGAATTGTTTCCGGTGCAGTGGCCGGTGTAGAACCAAGAATCATGGGAATCGGACCAGTTTATGCCAGTGAAAAAGCACTAAAAAGAGCTGGTCTCACACTCGATCAAATTGATATTATTGAATTAAATGAGGCTTTTGCAGCTCAATCTCTGGCTTGTACGAGAAAAATGGGGCTGGCAGATGACGATCCACGTATCAATCCTAACGGAGGTGCCATTGCCATTGGCCATCCACTTGGCATGTCCGGAGCAAGAATTCTGCACACCGCTGCAATTGAACTACAAAAAACGAATAAGCAATACGCGTTGGTTACCATGTGTATTGGTGTTGGACAAGGCTATGCCACTGTAATAGAAAGAGTATGATGAGTTCACAAGTAAAATTGGCCTTAGGTATTGGCGCTGTAATAGTATCCTATATTGGCATCATCGTTTCATTAAATTCTTGTGCTTATATGACACGATCTGTCGTGGCTCCAAATTCCTGTAAAAAGTGTGAGGTCATAGACAATATGGGCACCATTGTTTGGTCTGAGGACGAATGTGGTGGTGGCGTGCATAATATGGAACTACGTTGCAAAGCTGAAGCGTATGATTATGGCTGCGACCACAAATGTTCCTGCGAATCTTACAGAAAAGAAGAGGAAGAATAAGATGATCTACGAATTCAAAGGCTTCAAACCCGTTGTTCACGAAAGTGCTTTCGTTCACCCGCAAGCTGCTGTTACCGGTAATGTCATTATTGGTAAAGATGTCTATATCGGTCCAGGCGCAGCCATTAGAGGCGACTGGGGGGAAATCATCATTGAAGACGGTTGTAATGTTCAGGAAAATTGTACCATTCATATGTTCCCAGGCACAACAGTTTTACTGAAGGAAGCTGCACACATTGGTCATGGTGCCATTATTCACGGAGGCATTATTGGTAAAAACTGTCTTGTGGGTATGAATAGTGTGGTGATGGATGATGTTGAAATCGGAGACGAATGCATCATAGGCGCCCTTTGTTTTGTTCCTGGAAAAATGAACATTCCGAAAAGAAGCCTGGTGGTTGGAAATCCGGCTAAAATCATCAAAGAGGTGAGCGATGACATGATTGATTGGAAAACCAAAGGCACTCAGTTGTATCAACAATTGCCGAAAGAGTGTTACGGTACTTTAAAAGCCTGTGAACCACTGAGAGAAAAGGAAGCCAATCGTCCTACACAAGAAGCACTATACAGTACCTGGAACTCTATTAAAGACTCATAATGGCTACTTTACTGAAAGATGAATTTAATCCGGTTTTCCTAAAATCTGTTGGCGAATCAATAGGCAAACAGTATTCTGATTTTGATACAAAGTCCCTGGTGACCATTTCCAAAACAAAAAACTGGGCAGACCTTGGCCTGAAGGAACGCATGCGCGCCAGCACACTCAAGATAAATGAACTATTGCCTTTTGACTACTCAAAGCAAATGGACATCCTTGAACCAGCCGGATCAGAATTCAGAGGACTGCAGGGCATGTTATTTCCTGATTTCGTTGAAGTTTTCGGTGTAGATCATCCGAAAAGATCTTTACAGGCTCTTGAGTATTTGACAGAATTCAGTACTGGGGAATTTGCCATTAGACCATTAGTGATTCATCATAGGGATATGGCACTCGACATGATGAAAACCTGGACAAAATCTTCTAATGAACATCACCGTAGATTGGCCAGTGAAGGTTGCAGACCAAGACTTCCCTGGGGAGCAGTGCTCAGAGATTTTGTTGAAGATCCTACTCCCAGCCTGAACATCCTGGAGCTACTTAAGAATGATGACAGCAAATATGTTCAGAAAAGTGTTGCCAATAATTTAAACGACATTTCAAAAGACCACCCGGATAAAGTTATTAGCCTGGTAAAACGTTGGGGACTTAAAAACAAGAACACAGCCTGGATTTTAAAACATGCTTCAAGAACCATGTTAAAGCAGGGCAATCAGGAAATTTTGAAAATCTTTGGCTACAAACCCAGCGAGCATTTAAAGATTGACGCGGTTAGCATTACACCTAATACTTTTACTGTTGGTGATAAAGGGCATTTTCTGGGCCAGTTAAAAAATACTGACAGCAAAGATTTAAACTTCAGGGCAGAGTACATTGTTCATTATCCCAGAAAGCAAAGCTCTGAAGATTACCAAAAAGTCTTTTACATAAAAGAAGGTACGCTCAAATCAAATAAGAGTATTGAGCTGAAAGGGAAACTGGACTTTGAGGAAAAGTCGACCAGAAAAATTTATGCCGGAAGTCACAAACTTTCCATTCAAATCAATGGTAAAACTATCTATTCTAAGACTATAGATGTCAATTAAAATCAGTTTTCAGATACAAAGTTCAATTGATGTGGATACAATTGTTACTTTTACAATATGAAAATTGATGACGAATTAAAAAGTAAGTTCGCCAATCCATTGGTAAAAGCCCACGTAAATATCTTATTTACGGCAAACAAGCTGAACTATGAAGACTACAAAGCCTTAAAGCCTTTTGGTATTTCTATTCAACAATTCAATATTCTGAGAATACTAAGAGGTCAGGATGGCCAGTCTGTGAACCTAAAGCTACTCACCTCACGCATGATAGACCGTGTGTCTAATACAAGTCGATTGGTTGACAAACTGGTTGACAAGGGACTTGTGAGTCGCGCGATCTGCGAACATCACAGACGCAAGGTAGATATCTGCATCACTAAGAAAGGGCTGGATTTAGTAGAAGAAGCTTCAGTTGCAATGGATAGTTTGCACAAAAAAAATAACTCACTAAGCGAAGAAGAATTAGAACTGCTCAGTGAGTTATTAGATCGTTTCAGAGTATAAGCCTACTGCTTACTCTTAATTATTTTCTTGATTTCAGTACGGGCTTGTCCACTGTGGCTGCTGAAAGCACCTTCAAGACCACCGAAACCTGAAATATAGTACTCATCGTTCCAGGATTTACCTTTTCCTTTAGAACCTTTTCCTTTCTTGTCTTCTTCAAGAGACTCTTCAGAATGATGTTCAATCACCACTTCCTGAGGAAGGTCCTCTTTCACTTTATTAACATTAAGAACAGTTCTGGTATCAATTCTGGAAATATTGAACCATTCTCCGTCTTCATATTTAGCTTCAACGGTCTCAGCCACATCAATGTGTTTTACAATGATTGTGAAATCAGCACCTGATTCAACTACACTGATTTTACCTGAATTCAAGGTATTTTTCAATTCTCTAAGGTAAACTGCTTTAATTTCTTCATCAGTTAATCCGGCTAAATGCTTTTCTCCATCATTTGGGAAATCCACCGAAACAGTTGCGTCATCTGCAACAATCCTCACTGAGGTAGGCTTCAAAATCGCTTTTTTACAACTGGTAAAGGCCAGTGCCAAAGCGAATAATAAGAGTAAATTTTTCATATTTATTTTGGTTTTGTGTACAATTGCTAAATACTAAGCAAAAACCGTGCCTAATGACACTGATTAAACTAAATGCTCAATATCTTACCGAAATTACGACATTATTTTCTGAAGTCATAAAAAAAATGCAGGAAGATGGCATTAATCAGTGGGATGATAACTATCCTGATAATCAATCCATAATGAATGATCTTCAGGAGGGGACTTTGTTTGGGATACTTCAGGACGAAAAGGTTATTGCAGTTGTCACTTTAAACGAACAATACTCCCCACAATATGATGCACTCAGTTGGAGCCTTCCGACAGAAGATTATTTGATTGTTCACAGACTGGCTGTGCACCCGCTCCATCAAAACAAAGGTTTGGCCAAACAGATCATGGCTTTTTCTGAGGAGTATGCGCGTGAACATCACTATAAGGGCATCAGACTTGATACGTATTCAAAGAATCCAAAGAATCTCTACTTTTACAAAAAACTCAATTACAAGGAAACCGGGGAAGTGTATTTCAGCAGATTAACGGATTCCTTTATTTGTTACGAAAAGATATTTTTATGAAAAACCTGGCATTGCTCTTTTTAATGGTGTTCGGACTACAAGGCTTTTGTCAAACCGATTCCTCAGCTACAAAAAAACGTGAATTCGAAATTCAGGAAGGAGACACGACTTATGTGATGAAACAATACGTCATGGTATTTCTAATGGCTGGTGACAAACGCGATCAGGATGAGACAGAGAGAACCAAAATACAGGAAGGTCATATGGCACACATCAATAAACTGGCAGAAGCAGGTTATGTGATCATGGCTGGTCCTTTCGGAGACGATACTGAGTATCAGGGAATCTTATTATTTGATGTGGATACGGTTGAAGAGGCCGTTAAGCTTGAATCTGAAGATCCTGCGGTAAAGGCCGGGCGACTCATCATTGAAGCGCATCCCTGGTGGGGAGCAAAGGGCACTGTATTGAAATGATTTCGGACTTGACAACTGATTTGTAAGTACTTAAGAATCCAATGTTAAGAAACCCAAATAATTCAATTTGCAACTTTAAAATTAATGTCTATATTTGAGTCATTAGTAACATTTAATCTTAATATGATGAAAAAGTTTTTAAGTAAGTTTTTCTTAGGTTTCTTTGCTTTAAGTATGATCGCTCTTGCATCTTGCGGAGATGAGAAAAAAGACGAAGAAAAAGAAGGTGAAGGTGAAGAAGAGAAAGAAGGTGCAGTAACTTATGTTATCACTGACGTAGCTTAATTTTCTACCTTTTAGAAATTAAAGGGAGTGCTCAGCATTCCCTTTTTTTGTGCCTAAATTTTTTTGAGGATTATTTTGTCTCTTCCTTTTGGGCCAGCAACCAATTGTATGCTTCAGTGGGGGAATTAAAAATCTTACTTGGTTTTACCGGTCTGTTAAACTTCAGATAAAAGTTTCCAATGATCTTTTGTGCCAGTGACTTTATAACAATGGCATCAGCAATTGTTTGTTTGTTACCATCTCCGTCAGCGGCCCACTGCCTGGTTTTCTCGTCAACGTCTGCATTCTCAGAAAACTCAAACAAATTCATATACTGTTTTTCGGGACCCAGTTTTTCAATCTCGTCCAACATCAATTGAACATCATCCATCTCAAGGGTTTCGCCAAATTTTATGTGGTAATGAGCCAGGCCATTCTCATAAATAGTCATGCTCATTTTAGAAAAATCCTTTTGAAATAATATTTTTGAGTTGACCAACATAATTAGAAGATCACAAAATAACTATTTTAGTCAAAATTATACTATCTATCATGAAATTAAACAAACTTACTCTGGCTACGATGGGACTCTATTTAGCGAGTTCATGCGGACATCATACAGATGAAGCTACCATTGAAGCACATAAGAAACATCAGACTTTAGAACATGCTCATGACTCTCATGAACATGAAGAAAATCACCATGAAGAAGACACTCATGAGGAGCATGCTCACGAACACGCCATGCCAACACCAATGTTGGGAGAAGCTACCGCCATTGTGATTGGATCTCCTCAATACGACAAGATGGTGGAGTTTTATTCCATTCTTGGTTGGGAAATTCAGGCTACCGGCGAAGAGCCATGGAACTGGACTTCTATGTTTGATGGCAGCACCATGCTGACAATCAACGAAGATACTGCGAGCTATTTTGCACCAGATTACTACAGTTCTAATGCCGAAGAAGTATACGCTAAACTTGAATCTCTTCACGTACCAAGTTTCATGAGTTTTCCGAAAGAAGACGGGAGTGATTGGTTTAGAGTTTATGATTCTCCGGACAGCATGGCCTTTACTGTGACCAATGAAGCCAAGGAAACTATGGAAATACACCATGCGGGAGATATGTGGGCTCATCCAATGGAAACAAAACTTGACTTCCCTAACCCGGTAGTTGGTACTTTCCAGGAATTGGCCTTAACAGTTGAAGATTTGGACGCATCTATGGAATTCTGGGGTAATCTTGGTTTCGATACGCATGGTGTTGAGCAAAGTATGTACAGATACACACATATGTATGATGGCCTTTTAGTTCTTGGTCTGCACGAAACCAAAGGGCTATGGCATGGTTTCACGTTTACATACAGTGGTCATGGTGTTGAAGAAAATGAAGCTGCACTAAAGGCTTTACAGGATGCTGGTTTTGCAGAAGGTGTAACACCAATGGAATATGCAGGTCAGGCGTTTCCAGGAAATTATCTTATTCCCGATCCGGCTGGCAATATGTTTATGCTTACCACGGACCTGACTGGTTTCAAGAAGTAATTTAAAACAACATTAATATCCGAGAAGCCTCAGCATGTCTGAGGCTTTTTGTTTGTCCGAAAACTGACGAACACTTAGTTCTCCTGACTCATCCTTATCGATTACAAGATGTTTTGGAGTTGGAATCAGGCAGTGTTGCAGTCCGCCATAACCACCAATATTCTCCTGATAAGCCCCAGTATTAAAGAAAGCAATGTACTGCTTCTCCTCCTGATTGTATTTAGGCATAAAGATGGCATTGGTATGTTGTTCCGAATTATAAAAATCATCAGAGTCACAGCTCAAACCTCCTAACAGAACACGTTCATAAGGTTCATTCCATCGATTGATTGGAAAAAGAATGAAACGTTGATTGATTGCCCAGGTATCCGGAAGTGAGGTCATGAAAGAGCCATCTATCATATTCCATCTTTCACGATCGTTTTGTTTCTTCTGAGATATGATCTCGAAAATAGTGGCGCCACTCTCTCCTACCGTATATGTTCCGAACTCGGTATAAATGTGGGGCACCTCCACGCCTGCTTCATCACACTCCTTTTTAATTTGAGTCAGAATTTCCTCAATCATATAACTATAGTCGTAGTCGAAATTGAGATTGTGTTTAATCGGAAAGCCGCCTCCGATATTCAAAGAATCGAGATAAGGCGCTTCTTTTTTCAGCTCACAATACAAGCGAATACATTTATTCAATTCATTCCAGTAATAAGCAGTATCCTTGATCCCTGTATTGATGAAGAAATGCAGCATTTTCAGTTTTAAATTCTTATTGGCCAGAATCTCTTCTCTCCACAAACGCTTCACGTCTTTATAACCGATTCCTAATCTGGAGGTATAAAAAGCAAATTTAGGCTCCTCTTCTGCTGCAATTCTAATTCCGACATTACACGGGGTATTCACCTGCTCCTTCAAAGCACGTGCTTCATCAAAATTATCGAGAACCGGAATAATCGAATGCCCATCGTGAATCAAGTCGATCATTCTGGAATAATATGAAGCCGTCTTAAAGCCATTGCAGATGACTTGTTTATTTTTCAATTCTCCAGACTCTAACAAAGCAGACACTATGTCCAAATCGTAAGGACTGGAAGTTTCGATATGTGCGTTATTCTTCAGAACTTCTTTTAAAACAAACGAAAAATGTGAACTCTTTGTGCAGTAGCAATAATGATACTCGGCATCATAGTTCAATGCTTTCATCCTGTCTTTAAACCACCTTTTCGCATTGTTGATATTGGTGGCGATTTTAGGCAGGTAATGAAATTTAAGAGGCGTACCGTACTCCCTGACCAGAGACATCAAGTCTATTCCGTGAAAGAGGAGTTCGTCATTTTTTAATTGGAATTCATCGTTAGGAAAGTCGAATACCTGATGAATTAAGTCTATATACCGCGTCTTCAATTGAAAAAATATTTAGCGCGAAAATATGCTTTCTGACGCTTCTAAGTTTAAGTCACTGTTATTTTTTCACACCTGTGAGCACTCTGAAATCATCCATTTGCTCATTTAAGATGGTAACGGTTAAATTGTATTGCTTGATAGACCAACCATTGTCCGTACGTTCCAACACTCCCGAACCTCTGCACTCCCCCATGTGGGTGTCCAAAGATTCTTCGAACCAGGCATATTCATAATCGTCTGAAAAGTAAACACGGCGCCAGTTTGCCGTAAACGCCCAAGCTTTTCCTTTATCAAAGTAAGGTTTTGCAAATTCTACGAATTCTTGCTTTGTCCAACGCTCTCCAGGATCTGTCCCAAGGTAAATACAGTCTTCTGCCATCAGGCCAAAATACACATCTGCATTGGCATCTGCAGCAGCTTTGTGCCAGTTATTCATGGCTAAATCTACCTCTTTCGTCAGATAAGTCTTCAATGGAATTTCTGCATCTCCGGTGACGTCATATTCTTCACAACCACTCTTTCTCACATCATCTTTCAAAGACATTACCTGCCATTTACCATCCACCTTCTTCCAAAAGAACCAGTTCTTACCGCAATGATCGATCTCTCCTTTGATGTAGAACGAATAGTCCATCCAGGAAGTGGCAAACACACCGTTTGTAGTCACATTGATATTAGAAATCTTTTCTTCTATTGGGTATTTCTGATCAAGCATATGATACAATGCAGCCATGTCTCCTTCACCTGAAATCCATCCTTTCTTAGTAAGCGCATAAGACTCCAGTTCGCAATCTTCATGCACCAGTTCTTTTAAAGATTCTGTGTTGAATGCATTGAATCTTTCAAAAAAGACTTCAGTTAATTGCTCAATCTCATCTCTTTCATGTAAGATACTTATGTCATTTTCGAGCACAAAGGCATAGTCGCCGGAAAAACCTGCTCTTGCGCCATGCCATGCACTGCATTTAATTTCGTCTACCTTCATGGTGTCGCCTACCAAAGTAAATTCAAGCTCACAATCCATGATACCTTCCTCATCTCCTTCTTCGCGATACTTGAAATGACCGTGAGTTTCATCTTCAAATTTCAAATGTCCGGCAACACTTCCAATGTGGTAGGTTGCGTTGCACACATCTATCTGAAAGAAAAGTGTATCGTTGATATAATAGAGGTCTAACTCTCCATAGCTGCAGTAAGAAAAGGAGCTGTCTATTTTTCCGTCATCGTCCTCCAGATAAATGGGATCAAGGTCACCATAGGTATATTTTCCTTCAAGACTTTTTAGAAAATCGGCATCCTGACCAAACCCAACAAAGCTGGAAATGGTGAGCAAACAGAATAAGATTCCTTTAAGATTCATACAGCTTAGATTAGACCTTGACAAATTTTAAGTTTTAGCACCTTTCTGGCGGACTTAATTACTCTGGATTTGAACTCAGGATCTTCATTCATTTT
Source organism: Parvicellaceae bacterium (assembly GCA_965230535.1). GTDB lineage: Bacteria > Bacteroidota > Bacteroidia > Flavobacteriales_D > JAUILH01 > JAUILH01. The sequence continues at coordinate 1,317,640 of OZ246010.1, forward strand.
TTTAACGATGGCTTCAACTTCCGCAAACTCGTCCACAGGCATCAATAATACGTCCACACCGGCTTCAATAGCCTTAATACAACTATTATCAATAGACTTTACACCTCCCATTCCCATTGCATCAGTAATGATGATTCCTTTAAAGCCCATCTCTTTCTGAAGCAAATCGGTCACCAGCTTTTTGTTCAAAGTAGCCGGAAGATCTGAATTGTATTTTGGATTGTTCTTAATCGCTATGTGTGCTACCATTACAGACAAAACACCATCATCTATCATTGGCTGATAGTTTGCCACCTCAGTCATATCTCCATCTATGTACACCAATTTGTGATGTGTATCTCCCACCACTTGTCCATGGCCAGGGAAATGCTTAACCGTAGCAACAATGTTCATTTCCTGAGATACTTTTACGAACTCTTTACTCCAGGTAATCACAGAATCCTGATCATCTCCAAAGCTTCTGTTACCAATGGCAGCATTGCTGGTAGAGATGTCTATAACCGGAGCATAATTTTGAGTAATACCAATGTATTGCAGGTCCTTAGAAATGATTTTAGCCGTTTCGCTAACCTCCGATCTTGAGGTATGGTCTACTGCCTTTTTAACCGGGGTTGAATTTTTGATTTTATACTTAATCAGGGAAGGTTCTGCATCTGCCGAATAACTCAATTTCAATCCGCCAACAGCTCTTGTGATGGAGTCAAGTTTCTCAACACGACCTTTGAATTCTTCCAACTCTCCGTTAAGCAGAAGAATGCCTCCAACCTTCTTTTCCTTAACCAGTTTTTCAATATGTGCATCTGATTTCCCTAATCTACCGGCAGCAGCTACAATTAACTGACCGGCAATTTCGGTATCGCTCATGCCATCAATCAAATCATTGATTTTTGACTCGATGGCCGGATTATAGATGAAAAAATCTTCTAAAGTGTATTTGTCCTGTGCTTGAATGAGGCCACTTGACAAGAAAAGTAGTCCCAGAATAAAATATTTCATGGTATCGAAACTAGCTGAAAATTAAATGGATTTGTCTTAAGATATGATTGTTTATCAACACCAATGTGCTAATCTTCTTCCTCAAGTAGTTGCAACTTGATTCTTTCTTCGTGACAGTTAGAATCACAATTTTCAGAAAACTCCCTGTCCTCATCTGAAGAACTCTCTTTTGTCAAATCAGTACTGGTAAGTGCAATACCTACATTCACAATCACTAAAACTATCATGAGATATTCCAAAAATTTGCCAAATGTGAGTTTTCTTCCTTTCATATCTTAATTTTATAGTTTTAATTACATATATAATACCAAAATCTATAAATGTAACAGGGGTTCTATTATATGATACGATCAAAATAGTATTTGTGTTTCGCGCTTTGATCAACCAACAGAACCAGACAATAAACTAAAGCTTCCTTTTGACAAACGTACCGGAATTGAGCATATTGATGAGTGTTTTTAATGCTGAACCCTACCTGGAAGCATGTTTAAATTCCGTACTATCTCAAAGTTATACAAAATGGGAGTTACTTGTTACTGATGATTTTAGCAATGATCGTAGTCGCGACATTTTATTGAAATATGCGGAGCAGGATCAACGAATCAAGGTATTACAACATCCTAAAAAAGGCTTGATTGAGGCACTTTCGTTCCTTGAAAGTCATGCAAACGGAAGCTTCATTTCCAGAATGGATGCAGATGACATTATGCCCGAGGGCAAATTGATGAACATGATCGAAAAGCTGTCTTCTCTTGGGCGCGGACACGTTGTTACAGGAAAAGTCTCTTACTTTTCGAGTGGAAAATCTCTCAACGATGGCTACCTGAAATATGAATCATGGTTGAATTCTCTTGTAGACAAGCAGGAATTCTGGGAGGATTTATACAAAGAGTGTGTGATTGCTTCTCCAAACTGGATGATTCATCAATCGGATTTAGAATTGTGTGGTGGTATTTGCGATGGACGTTACCCTGAAGATTACGATTTGTGTTTCAGGTGGTGTTTGCACAACATGAAAATTGTGGGTATAGACAAGGTAACCCACTTATGGCGGGATCATGACGACAGAACTTCCAGGACGTCTGACTTATATCGAAATAATACCTTTTTACACATCAAGGCACATTACTTTAAGTTACTGGAGAGCAACAAACATGAGCACGTTATTCTTATGGGTGCTGGTAAGAAGGGCAAAACATTGGCCCGGTACTTCAATGAGCTGGGAGTTGAGTTTACCTGGTTAAGTAATAACAAAAAAAAGACCGGGCATATAATACACGGTCATGAGTTACAGGATGTGACTTCATTTAATTTTGAAGCAAATTCAGCGCTTGTCGTCGCTACCACACAAGACAGAGAGGAGATTTCCGAATTGTGCAGATCACTTCAAATGAAGCAGTATAACTTTTGTTAGACGTTTTCGTCTGTAGTAATTACAATATTAGTAGAAGCGTAACTTCTCTTTTTATAGTGCTTTTTGCTTCCGTACGCTGGACATGGTCCGCCACCGTGAGACTTGCAAGAAGACATTCCAATTGATACTACCAAGGCAGAGATTCCAAGCAATGCCGTTCTTTTTAAATTTTTCCTTTTCATGACCTTTTTTTGTTGTTCAGTTTAATAGGGAGTCAATTGCATAAATTCCATAAAAAAAATTTACTTTTTTTCCTTTTCGACTGAAATAAGGCTTCAAAACTAGGAAATACGGGCGTTAGATTTTTTGCTTAATTGTTTAAACTATTAACAATTGATATTTAATTTTCACTAAACTAGGATCTTTCGGTAGGGTCTATGTCCATATTAATTATCGTGTACACCGCTACTCCAACAAAAAGAAAGAAGGCCGACCAGTGCCAAACATAATTCCCTAACAAACTCCCACAATGAACGTAGTCTGTTAATCCTGTTTTTATTAGAAAAACGGTCAAAGCATCATAAGAACACATATCATCAAATTCTGGTCTAAGGATTATCATAAGCAGAAAGGAAATGGAATTTAACCAAACGAATTTCCTGTTCTCTTCTTCCAAGTCACGAGATTCAAAATATAAATATGTCAAATGTATGAGAGAACCAACCAGCACCGGAGTTCCCAGAATCATTCCCCATCCCACCATTGTATAATAGGTATATAGAAGAGATAGGATCACTGAAATCAGCAAAAAACTCCTTGCCAGGTTCATCACTTACATCTTATAAATAAACTGAATGGCGGTGGTTCTGGGTGCTTCAATTTTCATTGGTCTTAGTGAATAAAGCTTATTAGCCAGATTATTCACCACCAGACTCACACGCATCTGATCATTGATCTTATAAGCTGCTCTGGCATCCTGAATGTAACGGAAGCCGTTGTTGTTCGAATAGTAGTCTGTATAATATGTATTGGAGAATTGAGGAAAAGGATGTGTTAATTCCTCAAGTTCCTTAAATGCCAGATCAATATTCATCATTGGTCCATAAATTCTTCCACTATAGCCAACACTCCATTTTTTGTACGAGAACTGAACATCTACTTTTCCTGTATGTTGGAAACGGTATTTCAGAATATTGTTGGTCGTATCGTATCTGGTAAGGTTATAACTTAAAGGACGGTTTTTAGCATACGCATAGATGGAATCTGGTTGAAGGGCAACCGGCACCACATAAGTATATCCTCCATAAACAGTTACCTGAAAGTCTTTGGAAGTATCCGTAACTCCCATAATAGAAATATCAAATCCTCTCACCCGTGTATCAAAGGTATTGATGAATTTAAATCCGGCAGGTGCAATCGTTGGGTCCCAACCACCAAATAAGTATTCGATGGTATTGTGATACTCCTGATGGAATCCGGCCACATCCAGATACCCCATGAAATTCCCAAACTTAAATCCTTGTTTAATTCCAATTTCTGAATTTGAACTCGTCTCCGGTTCAAGGTCCGGATTCGGAAACACACCAAAGGTTCCTGTATTCGTTAAAATGAAACGCTCCGCAATGGTAGGGAATCTGAAGCCCTGACCGTGAGAAGCTCGAACAGTTGTCCCTTCTTTAACCTTCAAGCTAATCCCTGTTCTGAAAACTGGTTTTACCACACTTTCCCTATCGTTCATTTTGAAATACTCCATGCGTAGTCCGGCAGAAATATTCAAAACCTTCCACATTTTCTTATCCAACTGAGCGTACCCAGCCACATTTTTAACCTGGTTGTCTGGCAAACCAGAACCTGAGTATAAGATGGCCTTGGACTGTGTCGCTGACCCTACCACACCTCCTGTAAAATTAAAGTCCGGGATGTGTTCAAACTTTCTGGACAATTGATATTCCCCGAACATCACCGTACTTGAGTTACTCTGGTTATTCGTAATCTCATTATCCACATAGAAAAAGCGGGTTCTCAGGGAATGCTTTACTCCCGATTCTGTGTAATACTCAATAAAAGGGTCCACATTAAATATCACCTGATCCTGAAGCGCCATCGCACCTGGATATGCTCTAAAAATTCCTGAAGTGTCATTTAACCATGCCAGTGCAAAGTTTCCATGCGACAACATACCGTTTCCATTTACCCCATAGTTGAGGCCTTTTACTTTTTTGGATCGGTAACGCAGATTAAAATTAAGTCTGGCTCTCTGCTTGGCAACCTGTTCCTCAGTAAAATTTGAAATCGTATCCACAACCATTGAGCCTTCTTCTATAACGGGCGGACCGATATAACCATGGTCATAATACACATTCCCACCTACAACCAAATCCAGATTATCTTTTATGATTCTTGAGTGCAGAAAATTAAAGCCCGTATATATAGGTGCATTGTTCCACCACTTGGCTTCCGGGTTGGATGGTACATTATATATACCAGTTGTGACATTAAATTTGGTCTGAGGTTTTGACCTTGGAAAAGCTGTGCGAATATTGATGACACCACTTAAAGCAGCCGAACCGTATAGTACGGATGATGCACCTTTGATAATTTCAATTTGCTCAAGATTTTCTACGGGAATAAAACCCCATTCCGGCCGACCAGCATCTCCGGTTAACAAGGGCATATCATCAATGATGATGGCAACCCGACTTCCTACACCGAATGTAAAACCGCTTCCTCCTCTGATTTGAGGTTCCTGATCTAAAATGGTTAATCCGGGAGCTTGTTCTAAGGCAGATTCGATACTGGTGGTGTTTTTATCTTCAATCAAATTGGGGTTAATGACCTCCATTGACACGGTTAACTCGTCAATGTTCTGCTCAAATTTTCCGGCGGACACCACCAGTAGTTTTAATTTTTCCGGATCTTCTCCCAAAACGAAATCATGCTTGGTATATTGGTTCTCAGAAACAGTTAAGGACACTGTATCATTTGCAAAACCTATCATGGAGCAGACGATTTGATAGTCGCCGGCAGGCAAATTCAATTTATAATATCCATCTGATAAAGAAATCCCCCCTTTACTTTTGTCTGAAGCCGGATACAATCTGGCTCCGGGTAAAAACTGATCAGTTTCAACATCAATCACAAATCCCTCAACACCAGATTGAGAAAAGCCGTTCACGTTAAAAACGAGAACGGCTATTAAAGACCAAAATATTTTTGAGCTTCTATTTCGCAAAATAAAGCTTCACAGTTTTTTGTTGTCCCCCACTCATGAAACGAACGAAATACATTCCGTTTGCCAGGTTCTCAGAAACTATTCCTTTTGAATTGGCATCAATTCTTCCTGAGTTAATGACTTGTCCGGATAAACTGATGATATCATAAGCAACCACTTGATTTGGCAATGCATTCTGCATGAAAATCCTTCCGTTTGATGCATAAGCAGATACCTGATCAAAGTCAACTTCTTCAATGCCGACAGGGTTAAAAATCAACTCAAGGTCATCCACCCATAACTGGCTTCCAACAACACTATTGAAACCGTCTGACGCCGATAATAAAACAGCTGCCTGAGTTGGAGTATTGGCATTTTGATAAACTACCGGAGCAGAAAATCTTGTATAAGCAGACACCGTTGAATTTGGTGCTTCAAAACGAGCCCAACCGATGGTATCCTCAGCTGCATCTTTTAGAACTATTTCAATTGTAGCGAAATCTGTTCCAACGGGAGTTGCTTTAAACCATCCTACCAAACTATCCGGTCTGAAAGTATAAGGAATACCACCTTCTATGGCATAAGTTGTTTCATTTACTGTTCCATTAGTGGTAATTCCGTTCACATTTGGAAAACCTGCCAAGGGAGGAGCAACCGTTTCCAATCTACAGGCAGAACTTCCTCCGTGCACATCAGTAGTTTCTTCAAAACATGTTTCACTCAAAAGCCAGGCCTGGGCATCCGGGACTGTGTTGTTCACTGTGGACCAATCTGTAGGATATTCTCCATCAGGAGATAAGGCTCCGGAAATAGTCCAGTTTTCCATATCGCCATTCGGAATCTGCTGTGCAATAGACACTTGTCCAAATAATGTAAATGCCAGTAAGGTGAGTAGATTTCTTTTCATATATGCAGTATTTATGCTGTCAAATTTAAATTAAATAATTCCTCATATCAAAGAATTGTATGCATCTGGGTACATTTTGAGTTAAAATCTTGTTAAATCTATAACTTTCCAACGTTCAATAAATTTTTATTTAACAACAGGCATCCCTTTTAAGTTTCCCTCGTCTGAGTAACAGCGTAAAGATTGTACCTTTGCGTCAATTACATTGTAATTACTTGAGTTGACTGCTATATTAACTCACAACAACTGTAGAATGAAAAAGACTCTTACTTTATTTTTTGCGTTAATCACCGGAATTTTGAGCTCGTATGCTTCACACGTACCTGGAGGAAATGTGACTTACGAATGTGTTGGTCCAAACCAATACCTTGTTACCTTAACTTTATTTGAAGATTGTGGGACAGCCTTCACCGGTCAAACAAACCAAAACATTACCATCACAAATGATTGTGGTTTGGTAAATCCTTCCGGCTCACTACCAAATACGATATATCAGCAAGATATTTCTCAATTGTGTCCTGCATCAATGGGACAAAGTGAGTGTAACGGAGGAAACCTGCCAGGTATTTACATGCACCAATGGCAAGCAGTTATTACATTGCCTGGTCCATGTGACTCCTGGACTTTTGGATATAGCAGCTGCTGTAGAAACACAACTACTAACGTTAGTGGTCAACCAGGATACTACTGGGAAGCAGTTTTAAACAGCCAAACAGAGCCTTGTAATACAAGTCCTCAAATCACCAACCCGGCAGTACCTTACGTATGTGTTGGCCAAGCTGTATGTTATAACCTTGGTGTAGTAGAGCCAGATGGACATACTTTGGTTTACTCTCTTATTAGTGGACAGTCTGCTGCAGGAACTAACATTACTTATAACGGTGGATTCACAGGAGGAACTCCAATCCCTGGTATTACAATTGACCCGGTAACAGGTCAAATCGACTTTACACCTGGAACTGCAGGTAACTACGTTGTGGTTGTTTTGATTGAAGAATATGACAATAACGGTAACCTGGTTGGTAGTGTAATTCACGATATCCAGTTTGAGGTAATCAACTGTAACAACTCCATTCTGGATTGTAACTCATCCGGTCAGGTCGCAAACATTACAGGGGCCGTTTTCCAAACAGGACCTAACTCATTACAAATGTGTGAAGGAGCTTCATTCTGTTTCGACATTTCTTATGACGATCCGGATCAACAAGATTCTTTGACATTTACTTCTAACATTGCTGCCGTACTTCCGGGAGCGGTCGTTACATCTAATTATCCAAATGCAGGAACCGGAGACTACTCGGCAATTGACATTAACATATGCTGGACACCACCACCAGGATCTTCAAGTTTGAATACGATTTTCTCCATCACCTTGAATGATAATGCTTGTCCGGTTTCGGGACAACAGACCTTTGTATACAATATTGATGTAGTTGGGTCAACCAATGCAGGACCTGATCAAACCATTTGTTTAGGTGTTCAACAAGCCCAATTGCAAGCCATTAATGGTACAGTATTTAACTGGAGTGTTATTTCCGGAGATCCAATTGTAGTTGGGACTAACTTCTCATGTAACCCATGTGATAACCCTGTGGCAACACCATCAGTGACAACTACATACCTTGTAACATCTAACTTAACTGGTAACTGTGTGAATACAGATACTGTTACAATTAATGTGGTACCTGATTTCCCATACACAATGAGTGCAGTAACCAGTTCTACTTGTTTGTATGATCCAATTCCACTTAACGTGGATGTTCAGACAGCTGGAGCGTTCCAGTATGCTTGGTACGACAACATTTTCTTGTCGGATACGACAGTTAACAATCCAATTGCCAACATAACCACACCTGGCAACTATACATACTATGTAGACATTACCAGTCCTCAAGGTTGTGTAAAAACGGATAGTGTCAGCTTTACAATTGTAAGTGCAGTATCTCCTGTAATTGATGTGTTAACAACTGAAGATACAGTTTGTAATACTTCAGCAGACCTATCAGTTTGGTTTGATACAACGGTTACTTCAGCCGGAATTCAAGATAACTTTGATGCTTGTTTTGACCCTACCATGTGGAACTCTGTTTCAAATGGAAACTGTGGTCAGGTAGGTTGTGGTACTCAAACTGGTACCGGAGATGCGCTTTATTTCGATGGAAACTCCGGAGACAGGGCAGCAACAACAATTGCATTTAATGCAGCTCCTTGTACGACTATTGACTTCTGTTTATTTATTGGAAACAACACCTCTACGCCGGCACCATGTGAAAATGCGGATGCTGCTGAAGATGTCGAGCTACAATATTCTACCAATGGTGGAGCAACCTGGACAACTATTCAGGTATTTGATGATGCCGATTGGGATACAGGAGGACCATATAGTAATGCATGGGCATGTTTCAGTATTCCGATTCCTGCAGGTGCAGCAACTGGTAATACCATGTTCCAATGGATTCAACCACAATACTCTGCTTGTGCAGGATGTGACAACTGGTCTTTGGATGATGTACAGATTAACTGTGCTTCAACCAGTACTTACAACTATGCATGGACAGGACCTGCTATGAACAACCCTGCTGATTCTATCAACACGGTGAGCCCTACAAATGGTAGCTGGTACTATGTAACTGTTACAGATAACCAAAACTCATGTACAGCACAAGATTCTATCTTCATTGAAACTTGTCCTCCATGTGAATTACCAACTTTTGCTATCAACGACATTTCTTGTCCTGGTGCAAACGATGGTTCTATTTCTGCAACTGCAATTGCTGGTACTGATGGACCTCCGTTCATTTTCACATGGTCTGATAGCTTAACCGGAACAGTATTGCAAACAACTACTGTAAATGGTTTAACAGACGTAATTACCGGACTTGGACCTGGATACTATACTTTAGAACTTACAGACACCACAGGATGTAGCAGAGACACAACCATTACATTAGTTGAACCACCTGCCATCGTTGCCAGTATCACTGATACTACTATTTGTATTGACGGTACTGCTATTTTAACTGCAACTGCAACTGGTGGAAACGGTGGACCATACACTTTCGATTGGACCGGACTTGGTCAAGGCAACCAAAATGTGATGCCTGTGGTTGATACTTGTTACGAGTTGATCATCACGGATGTCAATGGATGTGCATCTACACCTGATAGCATGTGTGTCAATGTGAATGACAGTATTCAAGGCAATATAATTGCGCCTGTAGTTTCTGTTTGTCCTGGCTTCACAGTTGATTTGGATATCCCAGGATCTGGTGGAGACGGTGGACCTTACAACTACTCATGGGATGATGGTACAGGTAATGTTGGAATGACTTCTAACGTGACTGTAAATCCGGTTAACCCAACTACCACTTACTGTGTTACTGTAACTGATGGTTGTGAAACACCTGCGCACGTTGAATGTGTTGATGTATTTGTTTACCCTGTTCCTTCGGTAGAGTTTAGCTCTGATGTAGTTGACGGCTGTTACCCTGTTACGGTTAACTTCACCAACGATACAGATCCAGCTTTAACCGGAACATGTGCATGGGTATTTGGAGATGGAGGTACGTCTACAGACTGTAACCCAACTTACACGTACACTTCTCCGGGAGTTTATGATGTTACTTTAACAGTCACTACACCTGACGGATGTATTGTAGATTCAACTGCAACTGGAATGATTCAGGTTTACGATTACCCAACTGCAGCATTTACATTTGGTCCACAGCCAACAACATTCTTTGATCCTGTAATCACTTTCGAAGATCAATCTACAGATGCGATTCTTTGGGATTGGACATTTGGATTAGGAGATATTCTTGGAACGTCAAATGAACAAAACCCAGAATTCGAATTCCCGAACAACGGTCCGGGCGAGTATGTGGTTCAATTATTAGTTACAAATGCTGATGGTTGTCAGGATTCTATTCCTCACACAATCATTATTGATGGAATCTTTACTCTATATGTTCCTAACTCGTTCACTCCAAATGGTGATGGTATCAATGATATCTTATTACCGAAAGGAGAAGGCATAGACGAAACTAAGTACGAGTTCTATGTATTTGACAGATGGGGACAACGTGTATTTGAAACAAAAGATCTGTACCAGGGATGGGATGGTAGTATTAAAGGCATTCAAGCCGATAATAAGTCTGACATCTTTGTTTGGAAGATCATTACTGCCGACAAATACACTGGTGAGAAAAAAGAATATGTTGGGCATGTGACCTTGCTCAAGTAAAAGAAACGCCATGAAAAAAAGGGGTTATCAGAAATGGTGCCCTTTTTTTGTGCCCTGAATTTTACGATACGGCAGGCATTCTCAATAGATAGAATACCGTTAGAAATCTTTCAGCTAGAATAACATCAGATAATAGGACAAGATGCATCAATTCCAACAAGGAACGACAGCTGTAAATCCAGAAAAAGACAACTTAATAGTCTTCCTGATACGATTCGTATTGAAATGTGAATTCCAGGGCTTCAGACAAAGCTTCCCCGGTTTTTAGTCCTTCATCATCCCCATCTTCATACCTCCAAAGAATGCTTAGGTTTTCATGACCTACTACTTCCAACAGCTTTTTAAACATCAGAATTAGTCCAATGTTAGACGAAGAACTCACGTAATCCAAATCAATGGTTAAAACAACCTCATTGGAACCGGATAAATTATCTCCAATCCATTCGATGATGGGCTCAAAGAACTTCTTACTATTCTCGGGAAAACACTTTCCCCTAATGTCATAATGATTGTTAGTAGGATCTAAACAGATATAGGGCGTAAATCTACCTTCTTCAACTTGCAAAATCATGCTTGCTCTTTCTTCTTACGATTCAACCTAATTTCAAGTGAGAAGCAGGATAAGTTATCATCGATTTCCTCGATTCTATAACTCAGTTTGTTTTTTGACTTCATAGCCATCGTAATGAAACCTAATCCGGCTCCACCCTTATTGGAAATGATTCCATTGGTAAGTACCTCCATATACAGAGTTTTAATCTCAGCCTCATCGTGCTGATTGATCTCATTGATTCGTCTCTCAATGGTTTCACGATTAGAATTGTAAATGAGGTTGGCTATTGTGACAAGATATACGTCTGCGTCCTGAGCGATGATTAAGAAAGATGTTTGATTGCCACTTTCATCTTTTTCTCCATGAATCCTGATATTTTGAAGTCCTTCAACCAGAATACTGAACATTCTTTTGACAACGCCTTTTTTATCACCTGAGTCGATCATCATCTCCTCAACGCCATTAGAAATAGAATTCACCAACTCCTGAGTAAACTCACCGAAATGTGAGATCACGATTCTCTTGTCGGAATTGGAATTGTAACTGCCATATATCTCCTGATATCTGGAGTTACATATTTCTAATACTTTATTTGCGTCAGTAGCCATAGATACTCTTACGAGCTATGTTTTAATTTTTGCAAAAATTAAGCTGCAATATAATTAATAAATGTCAAATTAGCGTTTGTTTGCCAAAAAAGCTTAATCAGGTATGAAAATACGGAATTGGTCGAAATAAGTTACATAAATGACTTATGCATTTTGCTATTTCCAAAAAGACTTCCCTGAGCATCTGTAAAAACCAGAGAAATCTCAAAACCTCCACGCCCATTGGTGTATGCGCTTAGGTTAGGCAAGTTAATATCATAAGACACTTCCAATGAAAAATCTGCTATCTCATACATGATCCCCGGAACGATGGCATCTCCCAGACGGTACTTGGCTCCAAAGGCAATTGACGACTTTCTTAAAAACCCGGTATACTTGGTATCTTCGACGATTTTATAGCCAATATATGTTCCGAAAACCAGCTCTCTTTGCTTAGCTTGTTTCTGAAAAAGTACCGCCGGTGTCAGAAAGTATCTCGAATTAGAAATTCCAACATTACCATGAGCGTAGAATGCCATTTTTGCCGGCAACCTATCTCCGGAACCTTTAAAATTCATCTCTGGCTTGGTGATATGAGAATACGCAAAGCCCACATCAAATGTCATGCTGTTATTGCTGGACAAAGTGGAAGATTGATTGCTAAAATGATAGTTGATCCCTGATCCCAAATCAAAATATGTAAAAGATGGAATTGAAACACCTTCTCCTGCAATATTAGGATCGTAAGAAGAACCATTGAACTGACTATCCCACTGCAGGTTACCGGTAGTCATACTTCTTTGCACAAAGGCTGTTTTTACCCCAACAGAAATCTCAGATCTATCGTCTATTGGCAAAATTCCACTCAAACCAAGGCCACCATTTACAAATCCAAATTCACTATCTCCGGCTTTATCTCGCAGGAAATTAATTCCCAATCCTAAATACGCCCCATGGTTATTCTTGAGCAGAGGTAAATCTACTGAAGCACCATAAGTATCATAAGCCTCTCCCAAAACAGACCACTGGGTATTGTAATGGAGAGCAACACGCCCATAGCCATCCATCTGACCAACCAGGGCCGGATTCAGATAAACCGGGTTTCTATTGAACTGACTAAAATGTAAATCCTGACCAAAAGACATGGCAGAACCCAACAAGAAAACGAGTATGGTTAAATATCTTTTCATCATCTTACTACAGTTATGTTTCCTTTTTCTTCAATGGCCTTTCCATCAAAGTACTTTCCTGTCATTCCATAGACATAGACTCCCTGCACTACGGGCTCTCCTTTATAAGTTCCATCCCAGCCCACACTTAGGTCGCTGGTTTCAAACATCAATGCTCCCCATCTATCGTAGACTCTAAATACAAAAGATTCAATGCCTCCTCCTCTCACATACAAGATGTCATTAAGGTTATCTCCATTCGGGCTAAATACATTCGGAATGAACAGTACAGAAGATTCATCTACCTCTATTCTCACAGAATCTGTACTTACACAACCGTTTCCATCCGTCACTGTTACGTAATAGGTTGTTGACTGCGTTGGTGAGGCCAATGGATCTTCACAATTCGTACAGCTTAAACCATCAGGTGGAGTCCATGCATAGCTGGTTCCTCCTGACCCATCAAGTGTTGCAGATGATCCAAGCAAAATAGTTTGATCAGGTCCTGCATCAGCAGTCGGGAGTGGGTTAACATGAACCGTTACGTTAGCCGTGTCGTTTCCACAGGTATTGCTCGCTACCAATTGATATCCTGTAGTCGTTCCCGGAGAAACGGTCAACGTCTGGTTTGTACTCATATCCGACCAGGTAAAGTTAAATGAACCTGTCGCCGTTAAAGTCGTACTTTCTCCTTCACAAATCACCGTATCTCCCGTAATTCCGGTGGCCGGAAGTGGATTAACAGTAATTGTGAAACTTAAGGTGTCGGTACATGGACCCGTTGTTCCTACCACACTGTAGGTTGTTGTGGTTGTTGGACTGAAGTTGAAAGTGCCTCCGGTTCCCCCAGGAATCCACTCATAAGTAGTAGCTCCTGTACCAGTTAAGGTCGTACTTTGTCCTTCACAAATAGTGGTGGTTCCAGTCTGACCAACAACAACCGGTGGTGCCCCGTTAATGGTATATGGCCCTGAAGTAGCAGAACAACCTGCGGCATCCATCACGGTCAATGTATAAGTTCCCGCTCCAATATTTACGGTATCAGTTCCTAAAGTATTGGTGCCATTCCAGTCGTAAGACAACTGACCTGTTCCGCCACTTACGGTAATTCCTGTGATTGATCCATCTGCGTTTCCACAATTCTCATCATTCAGAGACACATTTGTAGCATCAATGATCGGTCCGGTATTGGTTGTGATTGTGTGAGGTCCACTGGTAGCAGAGCAACCAACACCATCTGTAACGGTTAGCGTGAAAGCCCCTCCTGTTAACATGGTAGTATCCGCTGTAACTGATGCACTTCCATTCCAATCGTATGACATGGTTCCGTTTCCACTTGCTGTAATACCAGTAATAGAACCATCATTTCCAAAACAACTTTCAGGTGTAATTACCATGTTAGTGATATCAATTGTTGGTCCGGTATACGAGCCAATATTGAAAGGTCCAACAGTAGAAGTACAGGTATTACCATCTGTCACAACCAGAGTATATGCACCTGCCGCAACATTGGTTAAATCTGGTGTTGCTGAAGCATTTCCATTCCATGCGTATGACAATGTTGGTGTCCCTGTCACAGTAATCCCGGTAATAGATCCATCGACCTGCCCGCAATTTTCATCAGAAATGACCATCGCACTGATATCAATCACAGGCGCAGGTTGATCATTAATAGTAAAGGGACCTACTGAAGCCGTACACGCACCGTCAGTAACGGTGAATGTGTAATTTCCGGCACCAACACCTGTTAGATCGGTAGTTGCTGTCACATTTCCATTCCAATCGAAAACCGGGCTTGTGGCACCAGTCACAACAATTCCTGTAATAGACCCATTGGTTCCTGTACAAGTTTCATCTGTGATCACCATCCCGGTCACGTCTATGGTTGGAGCGCCAATGTTATTAATGGTATATGGTCCTGAAGTTGTTGCACAACCGGCGCCATCCGTAACAGTTAAGATATAACTACCAGCACCTATATTGACAGTATCTGGTCCCAGGGTTGAGTTTCCATTCCAGCTGTACGACAATGGTGCAGTTCCACCTGAGGCAGTAATACCAGTAATTGATCCCATGCCATTTCCACAGTTCTCATCGGTTAATGTCACACCACTGGCATCAATTGTCGGTCCGCCAGAGTTATTAATCGTGAAAGGACCAGCAGTTGCTGTACAGTTGTTTTGATCCGTAACTGTCAATGTATATGATCCGGCTGCAACATTAGATAAATCTTCATCCACAGACGCGTTACCGTTCCAATCAAAAGTCAAAGTTCCTGTTCCACCTGATGCTGCCAAACCAGTAATTGACCCATCTGCATTGCCACAATTCTCATCTGCTACAACTAAACTTGTTTGATCAATAGTAATGGCTGGAGAAACAACCACATTAACTTCAGTTAAATTCCCTTCTGGACACATTCCAACATAGTAAGTTGTGTTTGCAGCAAGTACCGGTGTATTGAATGTATTTCCTACTCCGACAATGGTACCAGCTAAATCAGAATACCAAATAACTGTGGTTCCACCAGGAACAGTACCATAGGTTGTAATTGATAAGGAAGCAGAACCGCCTCCACAAATTGTATCATCTTCAACCGTGAATCCAAATGCTGTAAGTGAGTTATTAGATACCCCTGGTGCTCCTGAAGTTGCACCATTAGGAGGAAACTCTGTCATGGTGGTTCCATTTGTAGTTCCATTTACCCCGGCAATAATACTTACTGTTGGGCCAGCGGAAGTTGTGCTCACATAACCTCCACCTCCGCCACCACCAGGGCCATAGGCTTCTGAAATATTTCCAAAGGCTCCGGCAACCATAAACTGATCTCCACCGTTTCCTCCATTCGCATTGATTGAAATTGCCGAAATACTTCCTGCTGATTCTACAAACACGGTTCCACCAGCACCAGCTCCACCAGCTCCATCGATACCAGCTGAACCACCAAATGGTGGACTTGAAGAATCACTTGATTGACCGTCGTTACCGTTCGCATCAATACTTCCAGTCCCAGCGACATTTCCGTAAACTCTTAAGAAAACAATTCCTCCGGCAGAACCTCCATCTCCTCCCTGGTTATCGTTCATGTCTCCGGCACCACCGCCACCGCCAAAAAATATTTTGTTAGCTGCATAGTTAAGTGGTCGACCACCAAGTCCTCCACGAATTCTTCTGTTATCTCCACCCCAGGCGGCATTGTCTGGTGGATCTACAATGGCATTTAAGTTGATATTACCCCATGAGTAACCTCCTCTACCTCCACCACCGGAATTGGTAGCAGCAGACATATTTGAGATCAGATAATTAATGGCCACACCTGTTTCAAGATTCCAAGCTGCCGCATAAGCCGGGTCAGGGATTCCTAAACCATTATCCCAAGCTAAAGTAGATGCATTCGCTCCACCTCCGCCTCCGGCATTGTGCGCAGTGGCTCCTCCACCGGCATTTCCATAGGCACCCTGGCCATACATTCCCCCATATGGGTTGTAATCGTAGTTATATCCTCCAACACCTTCACCTTTTCGTGCTCCATTATTAGGATCGGTTGCGGCATACTGACTTGGTCCCGTAGAACTGACATTATCAACTGTACCTCCTCTAAAGCCCAAACCGTCGACATCAATTGAACCATTGAGGGTTAAATCATTCTCTACTTCAAGGACTACCATTCCACCTGTAGTTCCATTCCAGGCAGGTGCTGTAACACTATTGTTGATCGTTAAATCAGTGAACCTTGGTACTCTGATAACCTGAACCTTACCTGAAGCCGTATATGAAAACTCCAAACCACATCTTAAATTGATGGTGTTTCCCCCGGTGACTGAAATCACCTCAACAAACTCGTAGTTTCCACAATTGTTATAGTTCTGAATACTTCCCAATCCAGAACTCATATAAGTACTAATAGTGTCATCATCTGCTGTTCCAGGACCATTGGCTATGATAAAAGGCGCGCCTTCCAAAGTAGCTCCCTGATGTTGAACAATGAACAATAAGTCTCCCGGCTGAAGATTTGATGAAAAGAAACCTGAGTTTAATGCATTTGAAGCAACCGTTAAACTTGTGGCTCCGGCATTTGCATCATTTGTCAGGTTGGTATAGGCGTTTAAAATTTCTCCGTTTGAGGAGTTGGTATAAGTACCATCTTTGCCCTTTTGTGCTTGAACTGATTCGGAAATCAAACCAAGACATAAAATCAAAATAAAAGCTCGCAACATATCCAAAAATACATTTTAATTAGCTAATACAAGACGTCCATAATCAATTTCTTGTTGCATGAACCGGCTAAAAACCTGTATTTGCTTGAATTCTTAATGCTCAAATTACCAGCTTTATAGTACTTGTCAAAAATGATATTTCGAAAGCTTAACATTCCTTTACGAACTCCCCAAATATGATGCTCAAATAATTTACTTAACTTTAATTCTCATTATTGAATGATGGAAAAATACGACTTATGCGTAATTGGCGGCGGACCTGCAGGATACGCCGGAGCCATGAGGGCAATTGATTTTGGAAAAAGGGTACTTCTCATCGAGAAAAACCGTGTAGGAGGTGCTGGTGTATATAACGGAGCTTTGGGCTCCAAAACACTGTGGGAACTTTCGCAAAAAGTTAGGGCGGCTAATGAAACAATCGTTTCTGTTGGTAGAAACCGTTTCGAATTGTCATGGGAAGAGGTGAAGAAAACAAAAGATGAAGCCATCTTTGACCGCAAATTTCAATACAGTTGTCACATGCAACTCTTACAGAACGAAACCATGAGTCAGGTTTTCAGCTATGAAAGAGGTTTTGGGACCATGCTCAATGAGCATGAAGTTCAAATCAGCAAAGAAAATGGCAACACCAAAACGATTTGGGCCGAGAATATTCTGATTACAGTAGGAAGTCGTCCAAGAGAGCTACCTAACATGGAAATCGATGGCCAGTTTATCATGACCTCCGATCACATTCATCATTTAGACGATTACCCTGAGAGTTTAGTGATTGTGGGAGCAGGTGTTATTGGTTGTGAATACGCCACTATCTTCTCAAACTTTGGAAAAACAAAGGTGCATTTGATTGATAGGGCCGACAGAATTCTGCCTTTCGAAGACGATGATATTTCTTCAATGGTTTCGAGCAATCTTGAGAAAAGAGGCGTTGTTATTCATCACAATGCTCAATTAAAAAGACTGGAACGCAAAGGAGACCGAGTTGAATATGACATTGAAAACTTAGATGGAAGTATAGAAACTATTGAAGTTGAACGTGCACTGCTGGCAGTTGGAAGGGTTCCTAATATCGAGAAACTTGGAATGGAAAATGCCGGCGTTGAGATGAGCAAAAGAGGTCGACACATTGGTGATGATGATACTGTTACCAACGTTCCTAACATTTATGCCGCTGGTGATGCTTCCGGAAGAATTGCGCTTGTAAATATGGGCGAAATTGAAGCCAGGCATGCCGTTGAGAAAATGTTCCTGCCAACCCCTCCTCCAAGGTTATCTTACGACAACGTTTCCACCATCATGTTCCTTCAACCTGAAGTAGCTGCAGTTGGGTTAAATGAAATGCAATGCCGTAAGGACAACATTCCAATTAAAGTAGTTAAAATTGACTACTCATGTATTGCAAGGGCCATTGCCATGCGCCAAACTCAGGGATTCTTCAAAATTATTGTGACCAATGATGATGAGATGAAAATTTTGGGAATGCGCGCCATTGGTGAACATGCTTCCAGTGCCATTCAGGCAGTTGCTTTACTGATAAAAATGAACAGAGGGATTGAGGAACTTGCAGAACTTGTTCACCCACACCCATCAATTATTGAGGGAATTCAGGAATGTGTGAGAATGTTGATGAACACATCAGTATTTAAGTCCTCTGTGTTCAAAGACAAGCTTCAATGTTATAGCTGTGTGGATGGTGTTTGTACTCCGCTACAAAGACTCTAACCCGGATCTGAGAAATCAGGGTTGTTAATGAAGGAAGGATCATTCAATGACTCCAGGAACAGCTTAAGTTTATAACGCCCAATAGGTGTTAAAAAAGCTCCCCTTTTGCCTGTAATACTTCCATGGAATAAATCCTGATCAAGGTTGGTAGGCGCTTTCACACTGTCTGCATAAAAGTCAATGACTTCATCAATGGTAGCAAATCTACCATCGTGCATATAAGGTGCTGTGTAAGCCAGATTTCTTACACTTGGTGTCTTAAATTTACCATGATCCTGAACCGGATCTGCTCCAACTACACCGGCCAAACCTGGATCCGCAGAATAATCATCCAAGCCATTGTTCTTAAGTTTGAAATCTGTGGTTAAGCGAGTAGCCGCCGGATCTATATGACAATGGAAACAAGACCCCGCATTAATTCCATAATCTCTGTTAAAAATTAACCACCCTTCGTAAATATAATCTGCAATAGTTGGATTTGGGTGTAAGTATGATCGATCAAAGGCCCCTGCATTCAGATATTGATCAAATGGGCTATTTCCTGAAATCAATGTTCTCATGAATTGAGCTAAAGCCATAGAAGCTCTCACAGAATCTATTCCTGGCGAACCAAAGGCTGCTTCAAACATTGTTGGATATTTGGTGGTCCCTTGCAATTTTGCCACAACATTATCCCAGGTTTCGTTCATCTCTAAATGATCCTGAACAGGAAAAAGTGCTTGTCTTTCTAATGATTCTGCTCTTCCATCCCAAAACAAGGTTGGACTCCAGGCCAAATTGAATACTGGCATGGCATTTCTTAAACCAGAATCCCCATCAATACCAATACTGAAGGCCACAGTATCGGAAAAAGCTTTTGACTGGAAGTGACAGCTTGCACATGCCATTGTATTATCTCCAGACAACATCTCCTCATAGAATAGGTGTCTTCCTAACTCAATACCTTCAACTGTCGGTTGGTTATTTGCTGGTGACTCAACTGCAGGGAATCCCTGAGGAACAACAATTGTATACGCCTCCGGTCCCTCAGTTGGTCTAACAGGGTCTTTACGACAGGACAGTAAGCCCAATATAAAAAGGGAGATGAGTACAATATGTTTATTCTTCAAAAAGCCCACTTAACTCTTCTGTATTAAAAACAAACTTCAACGTTATAGTTATGCAGATCGTGTTTGCACTCCACTACAAAGACTCTAGCCCGGATCTGAAAAATCAGGATTATTGATAAACGAAGGGTCATTCAGTGACTCTAGGAATAATTTAATCTTATATCGTCCAATCGGAGACAAAACTGCACCTCTTTTGCCAGTAATACTTCCATGGAATAAATCCTGATCAAGGTTAGTAGGTGCCTGCACACTGTCTGCATAAAAATCAATCACCTCATCAATGGTTGCAAATCTGCCATCGTGCATGTAAGGTGCCGTGTAGGCCAGGTTTCTGACACTTGGCGTCTTAAATTTACCATGATCCTGAACCGGATCTGCTCCGGCTACACCTGCCAATCCCGGATCTGCAGAATAATCATCCAAACCATTGTTTTTAAGCTTGAAATCTGTGGTTAAGCGAGTAGCTGCCGGATCTATATGACAATGGAAACATGATCCTGCATCAATTCCAGGTCCCGCATAATCTCTGTTAAAAATCTGCCAGCCTTCGTAAATATAATCTGCGATAGTTGGATTTGGATGCAAATACGAACGATCAAAAGCACCTGCATTCAAATATTGATCGAATGGACTATTTCCCGAAATCAAAGTTCTCATGAATTGAGCAAGTGCCATGGAAGCTCTAACAGAATCTATTCCAGGTGAACCAAAAGCCGCTTCAAACATAGACGGGTATTTGGTGGTTCCTTGCAATTTTGCCACAACATTGCCCCAGGTTTCATTCATCTCCAAATGATCCTGAACCGGGAAAAGTGCTTGTCTTTCCAAAGACTCTGCTCTGCCATCCCAAAACAAGGTTGGACTCCAGGCCAAATTGAAGACCGGCATGGCATTTCTTAAACCAGAATCTCCATCAATACCAATGCTAAACGCCACTGTATCCGAAAAAGCTTTAGACTGAAAATGACAACTGGCACATGCCATGGTATTGTCTCCAGATAACATTTCCTCATAGAAAAGGTGTCTTCCTAACTCAATCCCTTCAACAGTAGGTTGGTTATTTGCTGGCGACTCCACTGCCGGGAATCCCTGGGGAACAACAATTGTGTAAGCCTCTGGCCCCTCTGTTGGTCTAACGGGATCCTTGCGACAAGACGATAAGCCTACTACCAGCAGACAAACGAAAACGACATATTTATTCTTCAAAAGGGTCATCTAATTCTTCTTTTGTTAGAAATTCGGTATCAGTTAAGGTACGTAAAAACGAGATTAAAGCAGTCTTCTCTTCCAAATATAACTCAAATCCGGCGATTTTATTACTTTTTTGAGGAATACTATGCCCTCCATTAGCGTAAAGATCAATCACTTCACTCAAGGTGGCTATACTTCCGTTATGCATATAGGGTGCGCTCACTTCACAATTCCTCAAACTCGGCACCTTATATAAATTCCTGTCTGCCTCATTAAACGTCAGCCGAATTCTCCCACTGTCTAATTCATAGTTTGTGACAGCTCCATTATTTTGAAAAGAGTAATCTGTAAAATCTGGTCCTGAATGACATTCAGAACACTTCAAACGATCGCCAAAAAAAAGCGTCATCCCCTTTAATTCCTCTTCATTCAGAATATCCTTTTCTCCGGCCAAATATCTGTCGTACTTTGAGTTTTTACTTTGTAAAGTAAGTTCAAAAGCGGTAATGGCTCTCGTGATTACGAAGGGATCTAAAGGTCTTTGATAGGCTTCCTGTGACAAATTTTGATAGAATGAATTATCGGCTAATCGTTCAGCCACATCCATCACGTCCAGATTCATCTCTAAAGAATCATTCAAAGGAATCAAGACTTGCTTTTCCAATCCGGAAGCGGCTCCATCCCATAACAAGTATGGATGCGCTTCAAGATTTACCAATGTAATGGCATTTCGAATTCCCTTTTTTTGATGATGGCCAGGACTGATAGGTTTATTATCTGCAAAACCATATTGTTGCTGATGACAACTTGCGCAGGATACGGACGAATCTATCGACAAAGCTTTATCATAGAAAAGGTATCTGCCTAACAACACCTGTTTTTCAAGGACATCAGAGTCGTTGTGGGTGGGAGAAATTTCTTCGTGCTTTTGCTCCTGTTGATCAGAACAAGAGCATAGTATCAATACTATCAGGCCAAAAAGGATCTTATTGAATCGACAAAGTTCCGGGAGCATTGTCTGCTACTTTGGTGGCCAAAGGTAAATCAGAGGTAGTATGTGTATTCAATTCAGAGGAAAGATTTAATCCATCGAAAAATCTGTACCAATCTATCTCCAAATTAATGACAACGTCTTTGCCATCTTTAGCTGTTATTGATTTAGTAAACTCAGTTGTTCGGTAGAGTTGGTTTGTACCAATATGGTATACAACGCCATCATCAAACACATTATCACCATCTACATCCGCAACACCCTGCACTTTGAAAAACCTATATTTAGTTGCCCAAACCCAGTACATTCCCTGATTGTAGGACAGAGGGTGAGAACTCTCAAATGTAACCGGATCTGATGCGTTCAATACAGAATCCAGACCAATGCCGATGGAAATCTTGCTATAATCTCCGCTACGCAATTCTCCTATGTAGTATTGTCCGTCATCCGCACCTACCAATGCCTGACCGTCAACAGCTATGTTATCGAAAGTAATTCCACTTAAATACATTTTCAGATCCACAGGATTTAAGTAAAATGAATGTCCGTGCCCGTCAACCAGTGTATCATTATTCGCTAATGGATTGCCATCAAACTTATTGACCACGTTGATATAAACTTTTGAAGTGGTAGCATGATCATTTGGCTCGTCCTTTCTACAGGAAGATAAAACCAAAATAGATAGCAACAATAGGGAGAACAAGGTTTTCATAATGGGTAAAGTTACACATATATAACGTATGGAAACATGTAAAAGTTGTCTGATAAACTCTCTTTTTTTAATCAGTTCTGTCTCAAATAAATCTTATCTTGTTTTCTCGTTGATGAATGGACTACATATATATAAGGCAAGTGCCGGTTCGGGGAAAACCTATACATTGGGATTGAGCTTTCTGGGAATTATTCTGCAACACGACAGACCAGACGCTTATCGTGAGGTTCTGGCCATGACATTCACCAACAAAGCTGCAGGAGAGATGAAGGACAGAATCCTTGATTTTCTTTCACAACTGGCCGAATTCAAAAAAGGCGATGATTTGGCTTTAATGTCACAATTGTCAGAACAGATTCAAACCCCTCCTGAAATCATTTCTGCAAGGGCAAAAAAATGTCTGCACCACATTCTTCACAACTATTCTGACTTATCTATTCTAACTCTGGACAAGTTTATTCAGAATATCATCAGATCCTTTTCCAAGGAATTAGATTTCACCAAGCAATTCAAAATCGCCTCAAACAGTGACCTTATTTACAAACAGGCCATTGATGAACTACTCAATAATATAGAATGGAACAATGAGCTAAGTCAAATTCTTAAGGGGTACAGTCTTCATAAAGCACTATCTGGTAAAAGCTATAAAACAGAAGATGATCTTATGATGGCTACACGCCACCTGTCGGTTGAATCGAGCAATGAAGCCATCAAAAACATTTCTGAATTTTCCATTCACGACTTTAGCAATGCTCTAAAGCAAGCAGAATCTGAGTTGGATCAGGTATTGGCTAAACTGAAACAAAACGCCCGTAATTTCAGTCAGATTCTCGCATCAAAAAGCTTATCGTACCGCGACATTAAAACCGGATTCAGGAAAATCTACAACATGGGAGACCCCAGATTTCTGGATTCGAAAAAATACAACTTCACAGAGAAAGAACTGGCCGCCCTTGAAACCGGACCACTGTATCCTAAAACGGGAACTTCAAGCGGAACTGCCACATTGTTGGATGAAATCTTCCCTGAGTTATCTCAAACATTGTTATCGAGTCAGGCTTTAATAAGAGAGTACGAAAAGTTATCTCTCGCCATTCCGGCCCTATACAACACTGCTGTGATCAGTGAAATCAGCAAGATCATTGAACGCATTAAAACTGAACAGAACCTTCTGTTCTTTATAGATTTTAATCGTTTATCCAGTGAAATTATTCGAAATGAACCTGTGCCTTTTATCTACGAAAGAACGGGAACCAGATACCATCATTTGATGTTGGATGAGTTTCAGGACACGAGCGAAACTCAGTGGCACAATTTGCTCCCCCTGATGGTAGAAGCCTTATCGAAAAACGGTTTAGGATTGATTGTTGGAGATGAAAAACAAGCCATATACAGGTGGCGAAACGGAAATGTAGAGCAGTTCATGAATCTGCCTCAGCTGTCCTTACCAAAAGAACTTGATCCGCACACTTTTAATTTGGAGAGGCACCTAAAAAAGAACATCACTTTACCTAAAAACTATAGATCCGGGAAAGACATTGTAGCGTTCAACAACGTTCTTTTTAAGACATTGAGAGAAGATTTGACTCCTTTCTACAGACAGATTTATGAGAATTTTACTGCGGAGCCCAACCAAACATCATCTGGTTATGTTGAAGTGCGGTATGCAGACAGGGAATCATTAAAATCCAGGAACGAACAAGCTTTCAATGAAACTGCTATCATTGAAACCATTCAATCCTTAAGAAACAGGAATTACGCCTATTCAGACATTGCCATTCTGGTACGTCAGAAAAAGGAAGCCACAGCCATAGCGAATTTCCTGACAACAGAACATCAAATTCCCGTCATCTCGCCGGAAAGCTTACGAATAGACAATTCTCCCAATATACAACTGCTGTTTTCGTTTTTAAAACATGGCATTAATCCAAGTGAGAACGTATACAGGCTTGGCATTCTAAAGTACTATGCTGCCGCCAAAAACGTCTCTTATCAGGATTTGATTTCGAAATACACGGTTACCCGGAACAAGCATCTCATTGTCGACATCTCTGCATTCCTCAGTCAATTTGGTTTAAGATTAGGTCACAAAGAGGACATCAGTATTTCTGCGCTCATTCGCCAGGTATCGAGCGCATTTGGCCTGGATATTTTCCAAATCAATCTGCAGTTCTTCCTGAATGCGATTATAGAATTTGAAAGCGATCAGATGGTGAGCACCAAGGCATTTATTGAGTGGTGGGAAGATAATAGAGAGAACCTCAATGTGAGTTTGCCGGAAGATTACAATGCGGTTAAAATTATGACCGTGCACAAATCTAAAGGACTCGAATTTCCGGTTTGTATCATCCCCTACCTCAATTGGAAAGATGATGTCAAAGGAGAAGCCTGGGTCGATTCGGAAGGAACAGAGATCCCTCAAATTCTCATGCCGTACAGAACGGCTCAAACTAAAATTGAGTCCTACGCCCCAACATATGAACTGGAAAAGGACAGAGTTAAGCTGGATAAAATCAATCTGCTATATGTGGCTTTAACACGTGCTGAAAAAGAAATGTATTTATTCACTTCCAAAGATTTGGGGGCGAAAATCATGACCGGGTGTGAAGCTATTTTGACAGAAAAATCTTCCGTTTACTTTTATGGTGAGCAACAAACTCATGAATCTATTGAAAGACGTGAGCCATTGAGCATTGCTTATAAAATCAGTGAAAACCCTGTGATTGAATATAGCACTGAGGCGCCCGATAAGTGGATTGATGATGACATGATTGATGAACAAACTTTCGGAGAGCTGATGCATCTGGCCTTGTCGAAAATCAGGTCTCTTGAAGACATAGAACCTGTTGTTGACCAGATTTTCATGGATAAATCTACCGGAAAACATCAGCAAACATTGAAGTCAAAAATCACTTCTTTAATGAATCATGAAGACATTGCTCCACTCTATCATCAGGACTTTGAACATTATTCAGAAACGAATCTCTCGTCTCCATCAGGAAAGTTGTTGAGACCAGATAAAGTGATAAAAACCCCCGAAAAACTTGTGGTTTTAGAGTTTAAAACGGGCAAAAAATCTGCAGCTCACGACAAACAACTTTTGGAATACGGGCATGTTTTGAATTCAATTACAGAAAAAAACGTAGACTTGTACCTGATATACCTGGATCCACTGGAAGTATTAAAACTGTAAGCTCATGTTTAATGATTTAAGGGATAAAAACAACCTCAACACACTAGTAAGCTTTGCTTTTGTATTATGCTGTGCGGCTGTGACCATAGGTTGTATGTTTTTTTCTAATCTGAGCAACATCTTTGCAATCAACTATGAAGAAGGGGATAAACTTTTCACACATTTCACCTTCATCTTTTACCATGGGTTTGATGACACGTCAGCCCTTGTACACCTTGCCATTGATGTTTATTTTCTAATCGTTATAGGCGCCCTGCTTGAAAAGATCATTGGTGCATTCAGGTTCCTGATTTATACCTGCGTTTGTATTTTGTTTTATGGGCTAATCATTAGGGAATTTCACATTTACGCACCTGCCGCAACAGGATTAATTTGGTGCTATACTCCGGCAATCATATTTGTGCTTCTTGAAGGGCGACGAATTAAGACAAGGTCGGCATATGAAGAATACTACGGGTTCCTTAGATTAAATGTATTGACTGTTTTAACGGTACTGCCTATTCTAACCATTTTCTTACAGTTCTACCTACAGCAAAACATCACCTTCTTAAGTGCTGCCAAAAACGGACTGATTCCTTTTGTCTTTAACCTGAGCCTGGGAATTATTCTTACCTACGCTTTAAGGCCGCATATCAAGTCGAGACTAAAATCTTTCAACAGAAAAAAGAAGTTTGAACCCAATTCACTGGATCAATTGGCGAGATGGGGTGGATTTGTATTCCCCGCATACATTGTCCTTGTGCTTTACCTGTACAAGACCATTTCCCTATAGTCAACACGCTTTTTTACCGCTCATACCTTCAACAAAATTGCTTGTGCAGAGAATTGTTATTTTTGCACGACTTAAAACATTTTAAAGTACTTAATTATGATCAAGGCCATTTCCGTTTTATCTGCTGCCGTATTAGTAGCATCATGTACGCCTAAAACTTCTACAACAAGCTCTGACTATGAGAAAGAGGAAGACAAAGGACAAACCGTCGAGTTTGCGTATATGGACAAGTCTGCAGACCCTTCTGTTGATTTTTACGACTACGCAAATGGCACATGGGCTAAAAATAATCCTGTTCCATCAAGTGAAACCAGATGGGGCAGCTTTAACGAACTTCAAAAGAATAATAACAAAGCGCTTAGACGTATTCTGGAAGAAGCAGCCAAACAAAAAAATGAAAAAGGAACTGTTGAGCAGTTAATTGGGGATTACTACTTCAGTTTAATGGACTCTAACAGAAGAGACAAAGTAGGAACTGAGCCTATCAAAAACTACTTGCAGAAAATTGATGACCTGAAATTCCCTGATGGTCTGGCTAATATTATTGGAGAACTGCACAATGATGGTATTCCGGCTCTTTTTGATGTGGGCGTTGAGCAAGATCTTAAGGACAATTCAAGAAATGCTTTGTATGGAAGTCAGGGCGGTACTGGTTTACCAAGTAAATCATACTACACCAAGACGGATGATGAGTCCAAGAAAATTCAGGATGCGTATAGAAACTATATCGACCGTTTGATGACCATTGTTTTGAAAAGCGATGAAGGCAACGAATCTGGTTGGGACAACACAGTTTACAACTTTGAATATGCACTTGCAGATGTGTCTATGAGCAGAGTTGAATTGCGTAACTACTTTGCACAATACAATCCCATTTCTGTTGCGGAACTTGACAAGACAACCGGAAAGATTCACATGAATGCTTATCTGGAAGTCAGAGGTCTTAAAGGAGTAGACACCATCATTGTTGCTCAACCTAAGTTCTTCGCAAACTTCCCGGAAATGATCAATAAGTTTGGGCCAAACGAATGGAAAACCTACCTTAAATGGTGTGTGATCAGATCATCTGCCGGTTCCCTTACTTCTGAGATGGAAGAAGTGGCTTTTGATTTCTACGGAAAGGTATTGAGCGGGCAGAAAGAAATGAAACCAAAGTGGAAAAGTGCCATCGAGGAAATTTCTCATTCGGCAATTGATGAAGCTTTGGGACACGCATTCGTGAACAAGAACTTTAGCTCTGAATCTAAAGTAAAGGTTAATGAGATGGTAGACAACATCATGGCTGTTTACAAAGATCGTATTGAAAACCTTGCCTGGATGAGTGATGAAACCAAAGCCAAGGCTCAGGAAAAATTAGCGTCATTCACAAGAAAATTAGGCTTCCCGGATGAGTGGACAGATTACTCTTCTTTAGAGATCACAAGGAATAACTATTTCCAGAACAAGATCAACATGAGACGTTTCACCATTGCTAAGAACACTAAAAAACTGAATGCGCCAATAGACAGAGGTGAATGGGCAATGGCGCCTCACATTGTTAATGCATACTACAACCCATTGTTGAACGAAATCGTATTCCCTGCAGGAATCATGCAACCACCTTTCTTCGACCCTAAGAAAGAAGACGCTGTAAACTACGCCAGAATGGGCGCAGTAATTGGTCACGAATTAACCCACGGATTCGACGATCAGGGAGCACAGTTTACTGCTCAGGGAGAGTTTAAGAACTGGTGGACAGAAAAAGATCAATTACAGTTTGCAGCAAGAACACAAAAACTGGTTGATCAGTTCAATAATTTTGAGGCCCTTCCAGGTTTGAACGTAAACGGGAAATTGACTTTAGGTGAAAACATTGCTGACTTTGGCGGCTTAACGATTGCATATTACGCTTATCAGAAAAGTCTTGAAGGCAAAAAGAAAACGACCATTGAAGGCTTCACTAATGAGCAGAGATTCTTTATTTCTTTCGCACAAATCTGGAAAACAAACTATACAGATGGTGCCATGAAGATGCAGGTAAACACCAATCCTCACGCACCAGGCAGATACAGAGTTCTTGGGCCATTGAGCAATATGCCTGAATTCTTTGAAGCATTTGATGTAAAAGAAGGTAGTCCAATGAGACAATCTCCAGACAAAATTTCCGTAATTTGGTAATATGTCGGAAGAAGACAACCCAATAGATAAAGACCATATCACGGAAAATCCGCACAATCTGCAATACCCTCATCACAGGGGAAGCCAGATTGTGAAACCAGAAGATCTGGGAAAAACCAAAGGTCGCTCTCTCAACGCGATGGAGCACCAAACAGATCAGCAATTGCTTCAAATAAAGGAGCAAATGGAATTACTGGCTGCTCAGGCTCAGAAGATTCAACAGAGAAAGGAAGTTTCTGAGAGCATCTATCTGGCAGAAATGCGATTCGAACCTTTGATCAATCATGTGTATCATCTTTACAAAAGAGAAAATGGGCAAACCGTTTTATCTATGATTGCCAAAGACAGTTGGGGACGCAGTGGTTGCCCTTATCAATATATGGCAACGGTAAAACTACTTGCTGATCACACCTGGGACGTTTTGGAGCAAGACGATTTGGACTAGTGATTGGCCGTATTGACAAGATCAAAGCTGTGAGAATTGCTTTCCTCAAATCCCTCTTCACAATTAATCATATCCTGAATTCTTAATAACTCCGGATATTGTTGGGCCTCTATTTCGAAGGAGAAATAGCGTTCCCCTACTTTTTGCACTTCTATGAAATGCTTCTCGTCTATAATTTTGTACCAGTTACGGTCATTTGACGATTTTCGGTAGATTGGAAATTCTTTATCCATCAATTCTCTTTATTTTCGCGTTATGCCTAACGCAAATCACCAAAAAGGATACGCTTTTTTCAAAGATAAGAACTTTAAAGAAGCGCTGAAGTATTACAATCTGGCCGTTCAGGAGGAACCAAACAATCCCAATATTGTGAGCGATCGGGCTGTGCTTTATTTTCATATGGAAGACAGGGCAAATGCACTTGCCGACATTAACAAAAGTGTTGAGTTAGATCCTGAGTATTCTTATCGATATGCCAGTAGAGCTTATATCAGAGAATGGCTGGGAGACATCCGTGGTGCGGTTAAAGATTATGAAAAAGCCGTTCAGCTCGATCCTGAAGATGACCTTGCCTACAATAACCTAGGGCTTTTATTGGAAAAACTGGGAAGAAAAACGGCAGCCAAACGTCAGTTTGAAAGATCAGACGAATTGAGAAAGAATAAGAACGGAACGCCAAAAGAAGACATTCTTGAGCCAGTTGAGGAAGTAAAAGAAGAAGAGAAAAAAATCGTTCCTCCAATCAACGTTCAAAGAGAAATCAATAAAGAAAATCGCGAATTACAGTCCAAAGGAAAAGCGGGCATCATCAAAGATACTCTTACGAAAAAAGGACAGTTTAAAGAGTTCCTTCAGTTCATCAAAAACGGATTTAAAATAAAGTAACATGCCAATCAGAGTAGTCAAAGATCCTGAAAAGAAAAAGAGCAGTTCTCCAAGAAAAAGACGCTCTGGGAACTCTGCCGGAGGTGGCGCAAATCTGGCCAAATTCTTACCACTTATTTTGGGCATGTTTCGCAAGAATCCCAAGTCTTTGATTATTGTAATTGTTGTTGGTGTGATACTTTATCTGGTACTGGGACAAGGTGGTTGTTCAGGAGGCATTGGCGGAGATGACAATGGTGGTATTGCGGACAAAGTCAGAAGCTTGTTTACCAGAGGTGCAGATCTGGACCCAAAAGAATATGAAAAAGCCAGCATTTACGAACCTTTGGCCGATAACACTAAAAACCCTTTGCCGGAAAAAATTTCACTTTTAGAGTACGCTCCGGACAGAAAAAATCAAGGGCGACAAGGGTCCTGTGTTGGTTGGGCAAGCAGTTATGCAGCAAGAACAATTCTGTACACTCAGGAAACCGGTGAAAACCCAAACAGAAGTCGTTTCAGTCCGTCGTATTTATACAACCAAATTGCGCTTAAAAATTGTCAGGGCTCCTACCTGATAAAAGCAATGGAAACGCTCAAAGAAGATGGGGATTTACCACTGTCTGAGTTTAGGTATGATGAAAACAGTTGCGACAGATTACCAAGCAATGCTCAGCAAAGAGAAGCGGCTCAATACAGAATCAAAGGTTTCCAAAGACTCTCGGAGAATGCCACCGGCAAGGTCGATTTATTATCTATGAAACAACATTTGGCACAGGGTAACCCTATTGTGATCGGAATGATGGTAGGTGGTAGCTTTATGCAGCCCATGAAAGGAGAGTCTGAATGGCGAGCAAATAGTGACGACGATAAAATGCGTGGTTTTGGTGGACATGCCATGTGTGTAATTGGCTACGACGATTACAGATTTGGAAGTGAGAACGGACTTGGTTTCCAAATTATGAACTCCTGGGGCGATGACTGGGGAAAAGATGGTGTTGCCTGGGTTCGCTACGATGACTTTGAATACTTCACCAAGGAGGCTTATGCCATGTATCCATACAGTAAGCAAGAAGAAAAGGTTAGAAACTTCTCTGTGAATTGCAATCTTGTTAAGTACGATCAGGCAAGTGAGAAGCAAAAGGACTTGGTGCTTGAGTATACTGGCGGACACACATTCAAGCTTGACAGACCGATGAAAAAAGGCACAACTTTTAAACTGGAAATCACCAATAATATTGAGTGCTACGTCTATGCATTTGGAATGGAAGAAGACAAGAGCAGCTACATGTTGTTTCCTTACACAAAAAAACACTCTCCCTATTGCGGAATTACCGGAACCAGACTATTTCCAAGGGATCATTCTTTCCAGGCAGACAACATTGGTACAAAAGACTACATGGCCATTGTTGTAAGCAAACAGCCTTTGGATTATGACGATATCAATAACAAAATCAATAAAAGCTCTGCTTCTACTTATGAAGGTAAGATGAAAGATGCGCTGGGTTCATTGCTTCATAGCAACGTTAGGTTTAAACGTGGAGACAGAATTAGTTTTGATACAGAGACCGACGGGAAGCATGTAATCATGGCAGTGATAGAAGTTGAGAAAAACTAAGATGCATATTGGCTATAACATATGGTTCAAGACATCCATCGTAATGATCTCAATTGGCCTTATAGTAATGATTATAGGTCGCCATATCCACATAGAAAACCACATGCTAACAGGCTCAATAATAGTAGGTCTGGCGATATTAAGCGGACTTATATGTGTCAGGATTCTTGCTAAGAAAAGTAATGAAGAGTTAAAATGGATTCAATTAAATGGAAAAGCACATGAAGTGTTTTATAAAAACTGTAAAATTAAATCCAGAAAACAAGACGATGGCGATTATGAGCACAAGATTATCATTAATCTATCCATTGAGGGTAAGTCAATAGAACATGAATCTCACCGCAGTATTATTTGTTCCAGAAAAAGACTCTTGAAAGCTATGAAAGAACAAATTCAGACTTATGCCTATTACCATCAGGAAACCGGTGTTTATTTGGATATTTCTGAATTAAAGAGAGCATGTAATCTAAAAGATTCAAAGCTCTCCAAAAGAATCTTGATGAGATTTATGAAGGTATGAGATATAAGTTCTGTCCCCACTGAAAACAGTGATTTTATTCTACATCAGACAATTACATCTGTCTATTTTTTCTTTTCTGTGATTTAAGTTCTACTTTCGCACAAAATTTAAAATTTATTAAAGCCATGAAAAATAGCCTGCTATTGCTAGCCTCTCTGCTATTGTCTTCCATGAGTTTTGGACAGACATCACTAAAATCAATCTCCGGAGCGAAAAACGATCCTCAAGTTTTTAACCAAAATAAAACCTATACAAGCTGCTCTTATTTGCAAGAAAATAATGCGCTGGAAGATGGAAGGGTCAGTAATGTTTCCTTTCCGCTAATTTGTGCTGACGATTTTATCGTTCCGGGATCAGACTGCTGGAATATCTCAGAGGTAATCGTTCCTTTCTTTACGAACAACCCTTTGGCGGCTGATTCTATTGCATTAAGAATTTTCGCTGATGCCCCTGGCTCTCCAGGTGCTATATTACAAACCCGAGTAATTCAGCCAGCTGATTGGACAACCACTTTGATTGGAAACAATTATAGCATTGATGTTCATGAGTACACAATGACCCTTAACACACCTATCAATATTTGTGGTGGTGGTGCAGGAACAACTTACTGGTTCTCGGCACAGGTTTTTAACACTTCTACAGGAACGACTGGCGACTTTTACTGGGTAAATGCCCAAACAGGTTCTCCATATGGCAACAATGGCCTCAATGCTCCCAATACAACTGGTCCTTGGGTACCAGGTACAAGTGACAACTTTGTATTCGAGTTAATCTTTGGAGGCGTTACCGGAACTGATACTCAGGTGGCATGTGACTCTTATACATGGATTGATGGGAACACATACACAACGTCTAACAACACAGCTACTTTTAACATTGTAGGTGGTTCATCCAGTGGATGTGATTCGCTTGTAACACTTGATTTAACAATCAACAATTCAACCACTGGTACTGACGTTCAAACGGCTTGTGATACTTACACATGGATTGATGGGAACACGTACACTGCTTCTAACAACACGGCTACCTTTAACATTGTGGGTGGAGCAGCTAACGGATGTGATTCTCTTGTAACACTTGATTTGACAATCAACAACTCAACTACAGGAACGGATGTTCAAACAGCATGTGATACTTACACATGGATTGATGGGAATACTTATACAGCTTCAAATAACACGGCTACCTTCAACATTGTTGGTGGGGCAGCTAACGGATGTGATTCTTTGGTAACACTCGACTTGACTATCAACAACTCTGCTACTGGAACTGATATGCAGGTGGCATGTGACACTTACACATGGATTGACGGAAACACTTACACAGCTTCTAACAACACAGCTACTTTCAACATTGTGGGTGGTGCGGCCAACGGTTGTGACTCACTTGTAACACTTGATCTAACGATTAACAACTCTGCTACCGGAACTGACACTCAGGTGGCATGTGACACTTACACATGGATTGACGGAAACACTTATACGGCTTCTAACAACACAGCTACTTTCAATATTGTGGGTGGAGCGGCTAACGGATGTGATTCTCTTGTAACACTTGACTTGACTATCAACAACTCTGCTACTGGCACGGATGTTCAAACGGCTTGTAATACTTACACATGGATCGACGGAAACACTTATACGGCTTCTAACAACACAGCTACTTTCAATATTGTGGGTGGAGCGGCTAACGGATGTGATTCTCTTGTAACACTTGACTTGACTATCAACAACTCTGCTACTGGCACGGATGTTCAAACGGCTTGTAATACTTACACATGGATCGACGGAAACACTTATACGGCTTCTAACAACACAGCTACTTTCAATATTGTGGGTGGAGCGGCTAACGGATGTGATTCTCTTGTAACACTTGACTTGACTATCAACAACTCGACAACAGGAACTGATACACAAATAGTGTGTGATTCTTTAGTCTGGATCGATGGAAATACTTATACGGCATCTAACAACACCGCTACTTTCAACATTGTGGGTGGTTCTGCTAGTGGATGTGATTCTTTGGTAACATTAGACTTAACTGTTAACTACTCGACAACCGGAACTGATATACAAATAACTTGCGACTCTTTAGTGTGGATCGATGGAAACACGTACTACGCATCTAACAATACGGCTACTTTCAATATTGTAGGTGGTGCTGCCAGTGGATGTGATTCTTTGGTAACTCTTGACTTAACTATCAACAACTCCGCAACAGGAACAGATGTTCAGACAGCATGTGGTTCATTTACATGGATTGATGGAAACACCTATACGGCTTCTAACAACACAGCTACTTTCAACATTGTAGGTGGTGCTGCCAGTGGATGTGATTCTTTGGTAACTCTTGACTTAACAATTAATACGGTTGATACTTCCGTTACATCTAATGACCCTACTTTGACATCTAATGCAAGTGGTGTTGGAGCGAGCTACCAGTGGATTGATTGCGACAACGGTAATGCTGTGATTGCAGGCGCTACTTCTGTCAGCTACACAGCCACTGCCAATGGTAATTATGCTGTTATTGTAACTGAGAACGGATGTACAGATACTTCAGCATGTGCTCCAATCGTAACTGTTGGTATCGATGATCTGGTTGCAAGTGACTTCATTAAAATATATCCTAACCCAACTTCCGGAATTCTGAATATTGACTTGAAAGCAAACGGAACATTGATGTTGTTTGCCAACGATGGTAAACTAATCTGGTCTGAAAAAGTTCTTGTAGGAAGATTGATTAAAGATTTTGAAGGCCTTGCCAAAGGTGTGTATGTTTTAAGATACATGTCTGAACACGGAACTATCAATCAACGAATTATAAATCAATAATTAGAACATTGAATTATAAAAAGGGTCGGCGATTTGCCGACCCTTTTTTATTTTAAGGTGTCCAATACAATTCTCCTATCGCATAGATTTTCCAATTGCCCTCATCGTCCTGAAAAAATTCCATCATCAGGACTTCATGCCCTTGAAAGGTGTTGTGATCCGTGTATAATACCCTTATCGGTTTCTCATCAAATTCATTCGGGTGATTGTCCAGAATTTTATCCTCATCAATATGGTCACTGGAATAATGTCCTGAGAATCCATATCCCATTACAACATAGTTGTCGTATACCCTTGGCGTATTCCTGGTAAAACTCTGCAAGGTATCTATCCAAAAAAGTCCATTGACAATTTCTGCGGAAGAGATGATGTCATTTCCCATTTCATGACAATCTCCTTCTCCCCATTTGAACAAAGGATTTGCAATTTTTTCAAGCGATCGATGATCAAACATACAGGGAGGCACTTTTCCATGATGAAAGAAATAACATCCCCATGGATGCAGAAGTTCTTGTGCAGAATCAAAGTCACCTTTCTCACAGTGTAAGAGGAAGTCTTTTTGTATTGATTGAAGTTCAAGATTCAGTTTCGTTTCATCATCCTGTGCACCAACATAATTTGTTGTCAGCATCAACGTAAATAAGAATTTTGTAAAAATGGTCAGTCTCTTCATGAATCTGTATTATAAACTAAATGTACGATTCAATAATCTGAAAGATCAGGAAAACTATTATTTGCATTAAAGAAACAAGTTTGCACAAAAAAATCCCGGCTCCTTTCGGAGGCCGGGACCTTCATCCATCTATTTTTTGTTTTAAAGCCCTGCTTCTTTCTTAATCAGGTTAAGTGCAGATCCTTCTTTAAACCATTCAATTTGTGCAGTATTGTAGGTGTGATCAAGCATGATGGTATCTGTTGAACCATCGGCATGTACCACTTCCAAAGTTAACTGCTTACCAGGAGCAAAAACATCCAAATCTGTGAAGTTGAATGTATCATCCTCCTGAATCTTATCGTAGTCAGACTCATTTGCAAAAGTCAAACCTAACATACCTTGTTTCTTTAGGTTTGTCTCGTGAATTCTTGCAAAAGATTTAACGATCACTGCAACCACACCCAAGTGTCTTGGTTCCATTGCCGCATGCTCTCTGGAAGACCCTTCTCCGTAGTTATGATCTCCAACCACTACTGAAGGTACTCCAGCTGCCTTGTAAGCTCTGGCCGTTGCCGGAACCTCTCCGTAAGATCCATCCAGCTGATTTTTTACTTTGTTGGTTTCTTTACCGAACGCATTTACAGCCCCAATCAAACAGTTATTTGAAATGTTATCTAAGTGCCCTCTGTAACGCAACCATGGTCCTGCCATAGATATGTGATCCGTTGTACACTTACCAAATGCTTTGATCAGAAGTTTAGCACCTGTCACACTGTTTCCAATTGGCTGGAACGGTGTTAACAACTGCAGTCTTTCAGAATCCGGCTTCACAATAACTTCTACTCCACTTCCGTCTTCAGCAGGAGCCTGATAGCCATTATCAGCAACATCAAAACCTTTAGGCGGTAATTCAAATCCTGTAGGTTCATCCAACTTAACCTCTTCACCATTCTTATTCGTTAAAGTATCAGTGATTGGGTTAAAATCAAGTCTTCCCGAAATAGCAATCGCAGCCACCATTTCCGGAGACGATACAAATGCGTGAGTATTCGGGTTACCATCAGCTCTTTTCGCAAAGTTTCTGTTGAAAGAGTGGACAATACTGTTTTTAGGTGCGTTTTTAGGATCACTATACCTTGCCCACTGACCAATACATGGTCCACAAGCGTTAGTAAATATAGTCGCATCCAAATCTTCGAATATATTCAACAAGCCATCTCTTTCAGCAGTGTATCTTACCTGCTCAGATCCCGGGTTAATTCCGAATTTGGCTTTTGTTTCCAATCCTTTATCCACAGCTTGCTTGGCAATGGAAGCAGCTCTTGATAAATCTTCATATGAAGAATTTGTACAAGAACCAATTAATCCCCACTCTACGTCAAGAGGCCAATCATTTTTAGTTGCTTTTTCAGTCATTTCACCAACCTGAGTTGCCAAGTCTGGTGTAAATGGACCGTTCAAATGTGGTAGTAAAGTCGACAAGTCAATCTCAATCACCTGATCAAAATATTGTTCCGGATTAGCATATACTTCTGCATCACCGGTTAAGTGTTCCTTCACAGCGTTAGCCGCATCTGCCACATCATCTCTTCCTGTAGCTCTCAGGTAACGCTCCATAGATTCGTCATACCCAAAAGTTGAAGTCGTTGCTCCAATTTCAGCTCCCATATTACAAATGGTCCCTTTTCCTGTACAAGACATAGAGCTGGCACCTTCTCCAAAATACTCAACGATACAACCAGTTCCTCCCTTTACAGTAAGGATATCGGCTACTTTCAAAATCACATCTTTTGGTGCTGTCCAGCCACTTAATTTACCTGTTAACTTAACACCAATTAGTTTTGGGAACTTTAACTCCCATGGCATTCCGGCCATAACGTCTACGGCATCTGCCCCACCAACACCAATTGCAACCATTCCAAGTCCACCGGCATTTACAGTGTGAGAATCCGTACCAATCATCATTCCACCTGGGAAAGCATAGTTCTCAAGTACAACCTGGTGAATAATCCCGGCTCCTGGCTTCCAGAAACCAATTCCATATTTATCACAAACAGAACTTAAGAAGTTGAACACCTCATTGTTCTTGTTAATTCCATCCTGCAGATCAGCAGTGGCCCCCATTCTTGCCTGAATCAAGTGATCTGCATGAGCAGTAGAAGGTACTGCTACTTTCTTTTTACCGGCCTGCATAAATTGCAGTAAAGCCATTTGCGCCGTCGCATCCTGCATAGCAACTCTATCTGGTGCGAAATCAACGTAAGACTCTCCTCTGCTGTGTGCTTCAGTAGCATCTCCTTGCCATAAGTGGGCATAAAGAATCTTCTCTGAAAGCGTAAGAGGTTTATTAACTGCTTTTCTAGCTGCTGCAACACGCTCTGGGTATCTTGCATATACAGCTTTAATCATTTCTATATCAAAGGCCATAAACTTGGAACTATTAAATTTTTAATGCGTTTTGAGGGTAGCGAATTTAATAAAATCAGCCGATTTTCGGGCAGGAATGCGCAAGTATTTACCAGATCACAAAAATGATCATATCCACTTAACGCTCAGAAGGGTTTGTTTCTTCCATTTTTCCATCCTCAGAATAGTACCAGGCTTTTTCTCCTTTCACCAGAAAAGCTGTTTTTCCAAGGTCTCCATTCATGAATTCAATACGGTCATATTCAAGCGGTAACTTCAATTGATTCTGATGGTACAGACCGAATTTCTTTCCTTTAGCCACGATAAACCATTGGCCATCATAATCAATGTGAATTTGATTATACTCACAGGGAATAGCTAACTTGTTATTCATCACCATGCCCTGCTTTTTCTTTTTAAAGACACGAATTAATTCCGAATCTGTCACATCACCCTGTGGATCGATTTCTGAATATTCACACGGTAAAATCAGCTTACCATGCATGTATACCCCTTGCTTTCCTTTCTTTTGAACTGTGATCATTTCAGGGGCATCTTCATGAATATCAATTCTGGAATACTCGTTGGGAATCATGATACTCATGTCTCGGGAAAATGCACCCTGTTTTTTGTCTTTTACGGTGAAGAAAAACTGCCTGTCTCCAATGTAAGTCGATTCATACACATCAGATTCTGGAACCAGTTTAGAAAGTATGAATTCTTTTTTATCAGGAACAAAGAGGTTCATCAAATCACCTTTAACCAATTTAAGTACCGGGAAGTCGCTGGCATTGCTGAGGTAAGAAATCGAAATTTCATCATACTCAGGACTTAAAAGCTCTT
Organism: Parvicellaceae bacterium; assembly: GCA_965230535.1. Lineage (GTDB taxonomy): Bacteria > Bacteroidota > Bacteroidia > Flavobacteriales_D > JAUILH01 > JAUILH01. The sequence continues at coordinate 1,356,906 of OZ246010.1, forward strand.
TCACATTAAGTCTTTCATCTCCCAAAAGTCCTTTTTTGCCAGCTTTCTCAAATACCAACAAGTCTTCACGGGAGCAATGCTCATTAATTTCTTCAGAGTAGTATATTTTGTTGAGTTTAAATGGCCCATAGACATATTTCATATTGGTAAAATCATAAAGTCCCATGACTTCATTATGTCTTACTACTGCAATATGATAATAGCTCCCACCATTAATTGGGATCACTTCAGAAAATAATTCATTGGCCAAACCTGTTTCCTTTTTGTACACCAAATAATTCTCAGCATCTCTTAGAAACAGGATTTGCTCTTCAAATTCCTGCATTCCAAATTCTGCAGGAAGTAAGATCTCGTCGTAGCCATAATTTGCTATTTCATCCTCAGCATTTAGAATATAAAATCTGCCATCTTTTTCTCCAATGAGCCCACGGTCATAGTACAATTCCTCCTCAATTCCATCATATTCAAAAGGGTGTTTAATCTTGGGCGTCTCACCTTTAGACTCATAATAAACCACCCCATATTTCTTAGTCTTCTTATGTTTCCATATTTCAAATCCATCTCTGGAATCAGCGTAATATTCGCACGTTGACTTATCAACCTCCTGTGCCATAATTCCAGCTGAGACAACAAGCAATACTGTGATCAAAAAATATTTCATAGGCTCAATTTTGATCAATTATACGGTTGTATGTCAGAAATGCTTCTACGTTAAATACCGTAATTTTTTGCATAAAAAAAGCCCCACTCCAAAAGAAACGGGGCTTTACAATAATTTAGTAAGGATTAGTCCTCAGCTACTTCAAATGTAATCTCTTGTTTCACTTCTTTGTGAAGGATCACAGTAGCAGTATAAGTTCCAACCTCTCTAATTGGCTCATTCTTGATTGAAATAGACTTTCTATCAATATCGAAACCTAATTTCTTAAGAGCGTCAGCAACCTGAACAGTATTTACAGATCCGAAAATCTTACCGTTCTCTCCAACTTTAGCACCAACTTTAACAGTTGCTTTAGCTAATTTCTCGGAGTTTTCTACTGCTTCAGCTTTAACTTTTTCTTGTTTGTGAGAACGCTGTCTTAATACTTCTTCGTGCGCTTTCTTAGCAGAAGCAGAAGCTAGTACAGCATATCCTTGAGGAATTAGGAAGTTTCTTCCGTATCCTGGCTTTACTTTCACAACGTCATCCTTGTAACCAAGTTTATCAACGTCTTTCTTTAAAATAATTTCCATGATCTATCCTCCTTATTTTAGCATATCACCAACGTAAGGCATTAAAGCCAGGTGACGTGAACGTTTAACTGCTTGAGCCACTTTCTTCTGATATTTTACAGAAGTACCAGTAATTCTTCTTGGAAGTAATTTACCTTGCTCATTTACAAACTTCAAAAGGTAATCTGGGTTTTTGTAATCGATATACTTGATACCCAACTTTTGAAAACGACAATATTTTTCTCTTTTCTCCTCAATGTCAATTGGAGTTAAATATCTAATTTCACTGTTATCAGCCATAATTGCTAGTTTTCTTGTTTAACTTAAGCTTTCGCCTTTGAACGTCTGGATTCAGCATACGCGATAGCGTGCTTATCCATCTTCATGGTTAGAAAACGAATGATTCTTTCGTCCCTTCTGAAGGCAGTTTCTAACTTATTGATTAGTGCTCCCTCTTCTGTTTCGAATTCAACCAAGTGGTAAAAACCTGTCGTCTTTTTTTGGATTGGGTAAGCCAATTTCTTTAGGCCCCAATGCTCTTCATGACGGATTTTTGCACCACCATTTAGCAATTCCTTTCTGAATTTTTCAACTGTTTCCTTTGCCTGATCCTCAGACAAAACGGGAGTAATAATGAAAACAGTTTCGTAACTTCTACTCATATTTATTGCTTTAAAGTAATTTAAAATGGAGCGCGAAGATAGTGTATCGGGTGTTTATTCGCAATTCTGGACACACTTTTTTTGATCATGTGACCAATTTAAGGCTTGTTTTCTGCCCAAATGAGTGGTAAATTTACTGAAATGAAATGGTTTACACTGATTTTTTTGGCAGCATCTCTTAACGCTTGCTCGGATTCAAAAGAGAACAAATCGGAAGGCGATAAAGATGAAGCAATAAAAGAAACCCAAAATACCGAAACGACTAGTTTTATTACAGAGACAACCGTTGATCTTCCCAAAGCTGAATCAGTTGAAATAATGCCTGGAGATTATCTTGAGATACAATTAGATCGTAATAACCACATTTATCTTCAGGGAAAAGAAATGGAGTTTGCTGATGTCAGGAAGTATCTTGAAGCCGATAGCTCTGATAGAACATATACTTCCATCAAAATTGATGCTGACAAAAACTCCAGCTTTGAATTTTTTACTGAGCTTGCGACAATTGCGAAAGATTTCGGTTTGAAAGTATTGGTCGCTACAAAATAAAGACCTCACATTACTTTTCAACATTCGTGCAATAGTACCAAAGAAGCTTCTATCTTTGTCTGTCTATGTCGGATTTCGTTGTTTCTGCATTAAAATATAGACCTCAGGATTGGGGAACAGTGGTTGGTCAAAGCGCTATCACAGACACTTTGGACAACGCCATTGCCAGTGAAAAACTGGCACATGCTTACCTGTTTTGTGGCCCGAGAGGTGTTGGTAAAACTACCTGTGCCCGAATTTTCGCAAAGAAGATCAACCAAAAGGAACTCAACGATCCGAATGAAGATTTTGCATTCAATGTATTTGAACTGGATGCCGCCTCTAACAACTCGGTTGAAGACATTAGAAGTCTGACAGAGCAGGTTCGTATCCCTCCTCAAAAAGGAAGCTACAAGGTTTACGTCATTGATGAGGTTCACATGTTGTCCACGCAAGCCTTCAATGCATTTCTGAAGACTTTGGAAGAACCACCTTCTCATGCTATTTTCATTTTAGCAACCACAGAGAAGCACAAAATTCTGCCAACCATCTTATCGAGATGTCAGATTTATGATTTTAACAGAATTTCGGTTGAAGACATCACCAATCATCTGAAAAATATTGCTGGAAAGGAAAACATTCAGTTTGAAGAAGAGGCACTGATCTCTATCGCTAAAAAGGCGGATGGTGCACTGAGAGATGCCCTGTCTATTTTCGATCAGGTAGCCAGTTTTTCTCAAGGAAACATTACCATGGAAATGGTGGTATCGAATCTGGGAATTCTTGAGCAGGACATTTACTTTAAAATAGTTGATGCGACTTTGAATGAGGACATCAAGACCTGTATGCTGACTTACCATGAGGTGATCAATAGAGGTTTTGACAGTCAGCAATTCTTACTGGGGCTGACAGAACATTTCAGAAATCTAATTATGTCTGCCTCTGATGAAACACTGACTTTGATTGAATCAAGTGCGGAGTTAAAGGCGAACTATAAAGAACAGCTCCAAAAAACCAATACGGGTTTTATTCTGGACGCTTTGGAAATTTTAGGCAATGCCGACGGTCAATACAGACAGAGTAAAAACAAACGTCTCCTGTCGGAGTTAACACTCATGCAACTTTGCTCAATCAAAGCCATGCACTTATCCAACGATAAGCAAGAAAAAAAAAAGTCCAGTAGCATAGCCATCATCCCGCCAAATGGCATTGAGATTGATCCACCTGCAGTAAACATTGAAAACATTACTCCGGGAGGATTGCCAAATCAAGTGAACCGTCAGGTTGCCAACGCCAAATCAGTTCAGGCAACACCGAAACAGGCGGCACCTATGCAAGCCGCACCAAAACCTGATAAGAAAAGAGTTAAAAAGCCAAGTTTTTCTATAACCGGAGCCATTTCAGGAACTCAGGAGAAACAAACGGCAGCCGAAAATGCACAAGGCTTCATGCAAACCAAAGCTGCCCCGGTTAACCAGGGAGACATTGAACGTGTATGGAATAAATTTGCTTATAAGGTTAAAACAGATGGTAATCTCAGCTTTTATACAACACTGTCTGCCAGAAAACCGAAACTGGAGAAAAACGTCATCCATTTTAGCATCAGTAATGCTGTTCAGGAGCAGGATTTCTCGATAAGAAAAGCTGAAATTCTGGAATTTTTAAGAACTCAACTCAATAATTTCCAGCTTCAAATAGAATGGAAGTTAGACAAAGCTGAAGTAGGGGCCAACCTCTACACACCAACACAAAAGTTCAATAAAATGGCTGAGACCAATCCTCACCTCAACACACTAAGAGACAAGTTTAATCTGGACATTGATTTTTAAGTCAGACCGAATTAGTTCTTTACGAAACGGCCACTTAGAGTACCTTTTGAGGTATAAGCAATCAGTAAGTATATACCTGCATCCAAATGACTGATGTCAGCAGAGTTTTGTGATCTTTTTGCTACACACAATTTCCCGTGAGAATCGTAAACTTCTATTGTAACGGGCACTTCTCCTTTCAAATCAAATTGAATGTAATCCTTACTTGGACTAGGCCAAATCCTAATCTGTCTGTGTTCTTCCGAAATGTCATTAACTCCGGTAAAATCAGGTTCAAACTTCCATTGATCATTTAAATCAATGTTTCCGTTATTCTGTCCGCTACCCGCATATATAATATCTCCTGACACATACATATGAGGCGCCCACCTCCCATCTGCCGGAAAAGTTGGAAAGGCACTCCAACTATCTGTCACGGGGTTGTATTGCCAAAAGTCCGCATATCTCTGAAAGGTAAACTCGTCTTCTCCAGCCAAAACATATACTTTATCCTTAAGTTCTACAGCATTGGCAGCGGATCTGGCATCTCCCGGAAAGTTGGCTTTCACAGTCCACGAGTCAGTTGCCACGTCATACTCATACCAATCATCATACATAGCATTGGTATGATGTCCCAAGCCCATGTATATTTTACCATTGATCCCTACTCCGCTTGGATGATGCCTCTGTACACCAATAAAATCGGTTTTAGCGGTCCAGGTATCAGTTGCAGGATCATACTCCCACCAATCTTGTAGATCTCCCATTGAGGAACCTCCCATACCGATATATCCTTTGCCGTTTGTTACAGCAAATCCCGGGTGCCATCTCTCCAAACATGGACATGGTGTTTTCTCTGTCCAGGTTCCGGTGGATGGCTCATACTCCCAGATATCATTAAATGCCTGACTACTATTTACTCCCATGGAAATGTATCCCTTACCATTAATTTCAAAGCCTACAGCATATCCCCGTTCATCTCCCGGGAAATTATTTGCCTGAGTCCAGGTATCCGACGGAATATGGTATTTATAAAAATCATCCGTATTTGATCCGGTCAGCAAATATGCCGTGTCCCCAATTGCAAACGAAACGGCATGATTTCTTCCGGGGCCCGGGAAACTTGACACTTGTTGCCAGGTTTGAGCGTTAATTAGAGCAGAATACACCAATAAAGAAGCTGTCACAAGGAATTTCATTCGACTAAAATAAGATTTAATACAATCTTCTTTCAACACAAAAGAGGGACTCCGTTGGAATGCTTAACTTGGCACAAGAATTGAATTAATCCATTAAAATTCAAAGTCATGAAAAACATACTACTCATCGCAATACTTTTAACAGCCTTTACAGGTTTGAATGCGCAGACCATCAAGGACAACAACCTTTCTTTGAAAGAGGTCAAGAGTCAGCTATCTGAAAAACATGATTTTGATTTAAAGCTCTACTCTGTATCTATGCAGATGTGGCCGGAAAGAAAACTAAAAGACAATACTTTAGGTCGCTTTCTCTTCGACATTAATCAAACGACGAAAGAAGGTGAGGCTGCCCATAATCTGCCATATGCCTTCATGGCCGTGTACAATGCAAAAGGCGAACTCATAGGTGAATCCAGTCATTCATACGGCATGTTTTACAGCGAGCAAGGACGTGATGTTGTTGAGATCATCCTACCAAAAGACACCAATTTTGAAGAGGCAGAAATATTTATTCTGTCTGGCTTCAAAAAAAGTGCTGTGGCCTACCCAGTAGTAAAATAATATTGTAACTTTACTTCAAACTTTAGGGGTGTTATCCTGCAATGTGGGATGACTGAGAAATACCCTTTGAACTTGAACCGGATAATGCCGGCGATAAGGAAAAGTATTCTCAAGCGGTGTGCCGTATCCCTACTTTTGTGATGGCTATGAAATTACATTTAAACGGCAATGAGGTGTCCGCTTCTAACGAAACAAAACTGGATGCTTTCTTACAACTCAACAACATTCCTGAAAAAGGAATCGCTGTGGCCGTGAATCAAAACGTAATTCCCAAAAATCTTTGGTCTGCCACCACACTAAAAAACGAAGATCAAATATTAATCATCACCGCTACTCAAGGCGGCTAAATCCAGATTATGTCTAAAAAAGAATCTATCCCAAGTCAAGGTTCAAAGATCACCAGAGATCCTTTTCCTGCCTCAAAAAAAATCTACGTTCAGGGTACCTTGCACAAAGATGTGCACGTGGCCATGAGAGAAGTTGAACAAACCGAATCGAAACCCATGTTCACAGATGGGGAGTTTGTTAAAGAAAATAACCCCTCTGTAACTATCTACGATACTTCAGGTCCTTACACAGACCCTAACATTTCAATTGATGTTAGAAAGGGGATTCCAAGAATCAGAGAACAGTGGATTTTCGATCGTGGAGATGTTGAAAGACTGGATAGCATTTCATCCGAATATGGAAAAGAAAGATTGATGAACAGCGATTTGGATCACTTGAGATTCGAACACATCAAACAGCCTTTACGCGCAAAGCCAGGCAAGAATGTATCTCAATTACACTATGCTAAGCAAGGCATCATTACACCTGAGATGGAGTACGTTGCCATCAGAGAAAATCAAAAACTGGAAGAGTATAAAAGTCAGCACCCGGGAAATAGTTTCGGTGCCAATACACCTAAAGGAAAAATCACTCCTGAATTTGTAAGAGATGAGATCGCAGCAGGAAGAGCAATTATTCCTAACAACATTAATCACCCGGAAAGTGAGCCAATGATCATTGGACGAAATTTCCTGGTTAAGATCAATGCCAATATTGGGAACTCTGCCGTGAGTTCAACCATTGAAGAAGAAGTAGAAAAAATGGTTTGGGCGACAAGATGGGGAGCCGACAATATCATGGACCTTTCTACCGGAAAAAACATTCACGAAACCAGAGAGTGGATCATTAGAAACTCTCCGGTACCTGTAGGAACCGTTCCTATTTATCAGGCTTTGGAGAAAGTAAACGGTAAGCCTGAAGACCTTACCTGGGAGATTTTCCGTGACACTTTGATCGAACAAGCAGAACAAGGAGTAGATTACTTTACCATTCACGCTGGTGTATTATTAAGGTATATTCCCATGACAGCGAAGAGAGTAACTGGTATCGTATCTCGTGGCGGATCGATCATGGCAAAATGGTGTCTGGCACATCACAAAGAAAGTTTCCTCTATACTCATTTCGAAGAAATCTGTGAGATTATGAAGTCTTATGACGTGGCATTCTCACTTGGAGATGGCTTAAGACCTGGTTCTATTGCAGATGCTAATGATGAAGCTCAATTCGCTGAATTGGAGACTTTGGGTGAATTGACCAAGATTGCATGGAAACATGACTGTCAGGTAATGATTGAAGGCCCTGGACACGTTCCAATGCACATGATTAAGGAAAATATGGACAAGCAATTAAAGGAATGTCATGAAGCGCCTTTTTACACGCTTGGACCACTTACCACGGACATTGCCCCGGGATATGACCACATTACTTCCGGAATCGGTGCTGCCATGATTGGTTGGTTTGGAACTGCCATGTTATGCTATGTAACTCCAAAAGAACACCTTGGTTTACCTAACAGAGATGATGTAAAAACTGGTGTGATCACTTACAAACTAGCGGCACACGCTGCAGATTTGGCCAAAGGACACCCTGGTGCGCAATACAGAGACGATCAATTGAGTAAAGCACGTTTCGAATTCAGATGGCAAGACCAATTCAACTTGTCATTAGACCCTGATACGGCGAGAGAATTCCACGATGAAACTCTACCTTCAGAAAATGCCAAAGTGGCCCATTTTTGTTCTATGTGCGGACCACATTTCTGCTCAATGAAGATCACTCAGGATGTGAGAGATTATGCCAAAGAAAACGGCTTAACCGAACAGGAAGCTTTGGAAGAAGGGATGAACAAGAAATCTGAGGAGTTCGCTAGCAAGGGAGGCGAAATTTATTTGTAAATGAGGATAGCTATGAGCTCCGAATCTTATTGGGAAGGAGAAGCTGATTTTATTCAAAAGCTTCTTCCCGATTTTGATTGTGTTCATATTAGAAAACCACTTGCAAATTCAGATGAAGTGAAACGCCTGATGCAACATATTCCTACAGAATTCCACCCTAAACTGGTTAACCATGGTCACATAGATTTATGGAATGAATTTAACTGGCGGTCAGCTCATTTTTCCAAAAAGAATGAGTGCTTATCCGGTTGGCAGGGATCTCATAGTTTTTCTTGCCACAGTTTTCATGAAATCAAGGAAAAATCTGATTGTGAATATGTATTTCTAAGTCCTATTTTCAATAGCATTTCTAAAGAAGATCATCTGTCTAATTTTCGGGATTTGGACAAGCTAAAATCAGCCATTTCCGAACTTAAAAAAGCAGATTTTCAAACCAAGATTATTGCATTGGGAGGCATTACTCCAGACAGAGAAAAAAATCTGTTAAATCTGGGATTTGATGGCGTGTGCTACAAGGGAGCTTTAAAAGACATGTATGCCTAAACTAAGACCATATGTTTTGAGTATTGCCGGATTCGATCCTTCCGGTGGTGCGGGATTAAATGCCGATATCAAAGTGTTTCAGGCACACAAAACTGTGGACTTAAGTGTATGTACTGGCATCACCATTCAGGATGAAGACCATTTTGAAGACGTGAATTGGTCGGAACAAGACCTTATTCTCGCTCAACTTCAGATTCTGATTAAACGATATCCAATTAAGTATTGTAAGGTAGGACTGATAGAGAATATTTCTGTACTAAAAAAAGTGCTTGATCTGCTTTCCGAAAATGAGATCAAAATCATTTGGGACCCCATTTTAAAGAGCAGTTCTGGTTTCAATTTTGGTCATGACATAGATGCACTCAAAGAAATTCTCCCTAAATTATTCTTGTTAACTCCTAACTGGCTTGAATTTGAAGCCATATTTGGATATCCTTTTAATTCAAAAAACACTCCAAATTATCCTTGCCATATCTATTTAAAAGGAGGTCATAATGAAGAGGCGAAGGGAAAGGATTACCTCATCACTTCAAAAGTGACTGCCATCAACCCGAAAAAAGGAGACTATTGGGAAAAACACGGCTCCGGATGCATCCTGTCTGCCGCGATAACCGCCAATCTTGCAAAAGGCTTTCCCCTGTTAAAAGCTTGCCTCAAAGCCAAAAGGCACGTTGAAAAAGCATTAAACTCTAACAAAACTAAACTGGCATGGCATTGATTAGCAAACTTCACTATATCACCCACGACCATCCAACACTGTCGCATGCCGACCAGTGCAAAGAAGCCTGTGAATCCGGTGTAAACTGGATTCAATTGCGCATGAAAAATGCAGGAGACTTTGATTGGGAACAGGAAGCTGTAGAATGCAAAGAAATCTGCGATCAGTACAATGTGACTTTTCTCATTAACGATAATGTGGAAGTGGCTAATCGTGTAATGGCCAACGGAGTGCATCTGGGAAAAGAAGACATGTCCCCGTTAAAAGCAAGGGAAATTCTTGGAACAGAGGCCATCATTGGCGCCACAGCCAACACAGTTGAAGACATAATTGAATTGTCCGAACAACCCATTAACTATATCGGTTTGGGACCATTCACCTTTACAGAAACTAAAAAGAAGCTGAGTCCGATTTTAGGAATCGAAGGATATCAAAAGATCATCACGGAGATGGATAAACGCAACATCAATCTCCCGATTATAGCTATCGGAGGAATCCAGCTTAAAGATATCAGTACAATCATGGAAACGGGCGTGCATGGCATTGCTGTATCGGGATTGATTGGCAATTCTCAAAACAAACAACACACAGTTCAAGCGATAAACGAATCCATAACTCAAGCAGTATGTTAACTATAGCGGATAAAACATTTAAGTCGAGATTATTCACGGGAACCGGAAAGTTTGGATCCATGGACGATATGGAGTCAGCTCTATTGGCCTCCGAATCTGAGTTGGTAACCGTGGCACTCAAAAGAGTGGACAGCGAAGAAAACAACGATTCCATCTTAAGCAGGTTACATCACGATCACATCAATTTATTGCCAAATACGTCTGGAGTCAGAACAGCTCAGGAGGCTATATTTGCTGCTGAACTTGCTCGGGAAGCACTTGAAACGAACTGGCTGAAACTGGAAATTCACCCGGATCCAAAATACCTGATGCCGGATCCAATAGAAACATTAAACGCTGCGGAAGAATTGGTAAAACGTGGTTTCATCGTATTGCCATACATCCACGCAGATCCTGTCCTGTGCAAGCGATTAGAGGAAGTCGGTACAGCTGCAGTAATGCCTCTGGGATCTACGATTGGGAGTAATAAAGGCCTAAAAACAAGAGACTTTCTCGAGATCATCATCGATCAGGCGAAGGTACCAGTGGTAGTTGATGCCGGAATTGGCGCACCATCTCACGCAGCAGAAGCCATGGAGCTTGGAGCAGATGCCGTATTGGTAAATACAGCTATTGCCGTGGCTAGCAATCCAGGGAACATGGCCATTGCCTTTAAAAATGCAGTTGAAGCGGGACGCTTGGCCTATGAATCCGGATTGGCACAAACAAAATCAGAAGCTGAAGCCAGCAGTCCATTAACAGAATTCTTAAATCTCTAGCATGAGTTTTCATGATCAAATAAAGCACCTTAAGTGGAATGAAATCACCCAGGAGATCAATTCTAAGACCTCCAGAGATGTGGAGATTGCCCTTGGAAAAAGAAAGCGTTCTCTCTCCGATTTCATGGCATTGATTTCTCCGGCAGCAGAATCTTATCTGGAGCCCATGGCTAAAATTAGTCAGGCAATTACTCAAAAACGATTTGGCAAAACCATTCAGATGTACATCCCCATGTACCTGTCCAACGAATGCCAAAACATCTGTACCTATTGTGGCTTTAGTCTGGATGTTAAAATCCCAAGAAAAACCCTGAATGATCAGGAAATTCTGCAAGAGGTTGAGATCATTAAATCACTTGGATACGATCATGTGCTTTTAGTAACCGGAGAAGCCAATAAAACTGTTGGGCTGGATTACTTCAAGCATGCACTCGAACTTATTAAGCCGCATTTTAGTCAGATTTCTCTGGAAGTACAACCTCTTCAGCAGGAAGAATATGAAACACTGATAGATCACGGCTTAAATACGGTTTTGGTTTATCAGGAAACATATAACGAGGAGAACTATAAATTACATCACCCAAAAGGTCGCAAGTCAAATTATGACTATCGTTTAGACACACACGACAGATTGGGGAAAGCCGGCATCCACAAAATGGGGCTTGGCGTTTTATTAGGATTGGAAGATTGGCGAACTGATTCCTTTTTCTGTGCCATGCATTTGGACTATCTTGAAAAAACCTACTGGAAATCTCAGTTTACCATGTCATTCCCAAGACTTAGACCTTGCGCGGGAGGGCCGAATCTCAAATCGGTGATTTCTGATAAGCAACTGGTACAACTCATTTGTGCGTACAGATTGTTTAATGAAGAACTCGAACTTTCCATGTCGACCAGAGAATCCCCTAATTTCAGGGATAACATCATTAAATTGGGAATCACCAGTATCAGTGCCGATTCTAAAACCGATCCCGGAGGGTATGCCAACCCAAAAGAGAATTTAGAGCAATTTGAAATCGATGACAACCGGGCAACCAGAGACTTTGTAGATGTCATCAAAGCTCAGGGATACGATCCTATGTTCAAAAACTGGGATAAAACGCTTCAATCTTGATTAAGAATCAGAAATATCTGAGGCAAATGACATTGCCGGAAATTGGCGAAAAAGGTCAGGAGAAACTGTCTAAGGCCAGAGTATTGGTCATAGGCGCTGGTGGCTTGTCATGTCCGGCTCTTCAGTATTTAACAGCTGCTGGAATCGGACACATCACGGTAATTGATAACGACACAGTAGACAACAGCAATCTCCACAGACAGATTTTGTTTGCCCCTGAAGACATTGGCGAAAAGAAAGCGGAAGTAGCCGCATTGAAGCTCTCCATACTCAACTCGGACGTTTCCATCACCCCGGTAACGGATTTATTTTCGCCTGAAAACGCCTTACACCTGGTTTCTCAGCATGATTTGGTTCTCGATGGGTCCGATAATTTTAGCACTCGATATCTTGTAAATGATGCATGTGTCATCAAAAACAAACCTTTCATTTTCGCATCACTCAGGCGTTTTGAAGGACAACTTACTGTCTTTAACTATCAAAACGGGCCGTCTTATCGTTGCCTGTTTCCTACCGCACCCGAAGACATTCCAAACTGTGCAGAAGAAGGCGTACTGGGTATCACAGCCGGAATCATAGGCATGCTTCAGGCCAATGAAGCCATTAAACTTATTTGTGATTTGGGCCACGTTTTAAGCGGCAAACTTCTTTGCTACAACACCATGACGTCCAATCAGTTCGTACTTAACGTTCAAAGACAGGCTCACAACTTTGAGATCACTGAACTCAAAGACAACTACGATATCGATTGTGCATTCTCGCATGAAGAGATCGATTATCAGGCTTATCTCCATGCCCCGGAGAACTATTTATTAGTGGATACCAGAGAAGAATCAGACACCAATGGATTGACGGAATTACACACCCCGGATCTGGAGTCCTTATTAAATATCCATTCAGAAAAAACACTTCTACTCTACTGTAACACGGGTCTAAGAAGTCGCCGACTATTTCATTTATTGACTCAGAAAACAGATCAGAAGTGTGCTGTTTTGAAAGGAGGGCTTGCTGCTATTGATTTAGAACAAATCAAACCGTAAATTTGTCTGCATGTTGAAATACATTCTATATCTGCTTGTGTTAGTTTCTATCAGTGCCTGCCAGAAAGATATTTGGGAAGGACGATTCGAAAAAGAACGCAAACTAAAAAAGGCTTTTAAGTCTGAGGAAGCTGTGCAGTTGTTGTACGGTGAGCAGTTAGAGATCTGGGATGTACACAGAGGTGATGTTGTAGCCGATATTGGTTCCTACGATGGTGTGGTTGCCGCATTAATTTCAATGTATTCAGACAGCTCTACCATTTACATTCAGGATGTGGACACGTCTAACTTCCATGTTTTTGAAGGGAACATTCGTCCGCACTTTGAAAAACTCAAAGGCCGTAATTTCACCAACTCTTTTCAATACGTAGCAGGTACATACGACACGACTAATCTACCGGCCAACACATTCAATAAAATTATACTCAATAACGTATTCCATTATATCCCTGACGAAGGCAAAGAAGATTTTTTGCGGGAAATGCATCTATTATTGCAAGACAGTGGTTATTTTTACGTGAGAACACCACTGGCCAGAAATGAAGATGAGGCTCATTACATTCCAGCCGAAGATGATCTGGTTAACTCAATTGTCTCAAATAAATTTCAATTTATAGAAGACCATGAAGTGATGCATGGCATGAATTATATCTTTGTTTTTCAAAAATCTGATAGAAATGGAAGAATCCGTCATTAATAAAGGAACTGTAGACTGTTCAATAGATGCCCTGGGCATTGCAACCGTAGAATTTTTTCACCCAATGAGTAACTCCCTGCCAGGGAAGTTATTAGCTAAATTGGCAGACACAATTACCGAGCTTGGTCAAAACGATGAAGTGAAAGTGATCATCTTAAAATCTGCCGGAAACCGTGCATTTTGTGCAGGAGCAAGCTTTGATGAATTGATCTCAATTAAAGACATAGACACCGGAAAGAAGTTTTTCTCCGGATTTGCCAATGTCATCAATGCGGCAAGAAAATGCCCAAAATTTATCTTAGGAAGAGTACACGGGAAAGCCGTGGGTGGTGGTGTTGGAATGGCCAGTGCGGTCGACTTTTGCTATGCAACCACGCACGCATCTGTTAAGCTAAGCGAGTTGGCCGTAGGAATTGGTCCATTTGTTGTTGGTCCTGCAGTAGAAAGAAAAGTAGGCACTTCTGCCATGAGCATGATGGCTATCAATGCCACAGATTGGTATCCAGCGCAATGGGCAAGAGAAAAAGGTCTTTACGCAGAAGTTTTTGAAGAAACAGAAGACATGGATGAAGCGCTTCAGGCACATGCAGAGAAATTGGCCAAATCAAATCCTGAGGCCATGCGCATGTTAAAGCAAATTTTCTGGTCTGGCACCGAGCACTGGGATGAACTTTTGGCTGAAAGAGCTGCCATGAGTGGAGAGTTGGTTTTATCTGACTTCACAGTGAATGCCATCAACGCATTTAAGAAAAAATAATCTAGAACGACATTTACTAAAATGGACTTAAGTACACATATTGAGCAATTGAAAGGTTTTTTGGGAGCAGAAGACATTCTAAAACACCGGGAAGATGTTAAACAAATTGATATTTCATTTAAAGCATACAAGGCCAGCCTTGAAAAAGCCGAAGATGAAACAGAATCAAAAGAAGGAGAAGCGGTAGAAGCAGAGGAAACAGCCAAAGAAACGGAGACGGTCGTTGAAACCCAGGTTGACACTGCTTTAATTGAAGAGTTGGACCAGCTGATCAATACGTACAAGTCCAAAAGAGATGAACTCCTTAAACAAAAAAAGGAGACCGAAAAAGCCAATTATGAGGCTAAAAAGAAAGTCATTGAAGATTTCAGAGACCTCATCCAAAACGAAGAGCACATAGGAAAAGCTTTTGAGCGCATCAAACAAATTCGTGAAGACTGGAAGGCTATTGGTGATGTTTCCAGAGACAAATATCTCGAGCTTCAAAATGAGTACGGAAAGCTTAGTGAGACCTTTAATTATAACATTGGAATTTACAAAGAATTGAAGGAGCATGATTTGAAGACGAATTTCTCTTTGAAGAATCAAATCGTTCATAAAATCAATGATCTCAAAAAGGAAAAAGACATCAAAGTCGTTGAAAAGGAACTGAATCGTTTAAGAAACGAATGGGATGAAATTGGTGGTACTTACAAAGACAAGTGGGAAATCATCAAGGAGAAATATTGGGAAGGTGTAAGAGCGTGTTACGATAAAATCAATGCGCACTATGAAGACCAAAGAAAAGTTCAGGCAGAAAACCTGGCAGCCAAACAAGCTTTGATTCCCAAATTAGAAGCAGCCGTTGCAAAAATGCCGGAAAATGTGAAAGAATGGAAAAGCACTACAGATGCTGTTTTAGCCATTCAAAAAGAGTGGAAAGGAATTGGTTTTTCTTCAAGAAAAGAAACCAAACCGGTTTGGGAGAATTTCAGAGCCATTTGCAACCGCTTCTTTGATGCCAAGCAGAGATTCTTTGAGCAGAAAAAAGACAAAGATTCAGTTCAACGAGATAAAAAACAGGCTTTGGTTGACAAAGCCAATGAGCTTAAAACAAGTAAAGATTGGCGTAACACAACCGAGGAAATGATCAAGCTTCAAAAGCAATGGAAGAAAATTGGTCATGCAGGTCCACATGCAGAACATAAATTATGGAAAGCATTTAGAGCCGCCTGTGATGAATTTTTCAATGCGAAAGACGGTCATTACAAGGAACTAGAATCCGCCTTCGCAGAAAACGTGGACAAAAAGGAAGCCTTCATTAAAGATTTGGCCTCTGTTGAATTGCCTGCCTCCGCTGATGAAGCTCTTGAGAAAATCAAATCCATTGGTCAGGAATTTGCGGCATTAGGAGACATACCATCTTCTCAGCAAAAAAAGGTCAATGGAGCCTACAATAAAGCACTTCAAGACAAAGTCAATCAATTAGATTTACCGGAAGCTGATAAGAAAAGCTTGTTGTTCAGAGCCAAAATTCAGGGTATGAAAGACGCTGGTGACGACAGAGGTATTGCGGATTTGAGAAGAGACTTGCAGAAAGCGAAACGCAAAATCGAAGACGAAATCAACAAGCAGGAAAACAACCTTGGATTCTTCAATATTTCCAAAGGTGCTGAAGGTTTATTGGCAGGTGTTAAATCCAAAATTGAAGACGACAAGAAAGAAATTGAAAAAATCAATTCAAAAATTAAGATCATCAACATTATAAGCAGATGAAATACATAGTAAGCATGCTGTTCCTTGGTTTATCTTTGGGACAACTTGGTGCACAAAGCATCACTCTGGAAGGAGCCATTCTCGGCCAGGGAAGCGTTTATCGTCCAAAGACACATCAGGGAATTCAATGGATCGGAGATTCTCAGGACAAGGCCTTTTTCGCTAACAGATATTCTGAAGTACACCGTTTGAAAGCTGGTGAAAAAGAAGCCGAGCAAATTCTTGACCTCAAGGAATTGAGAACCAATGTTGATCCTGAAATCCCGCATTTCTGGGGACTTGAGTTTAAGGATGAAAAGACGGCCATTGTTCGTGCCAAATCTGCTTACTACGAGTACAATTTCGAAGAAAAGAAAGCGAAAAAGATTCTGGGGTTTCCGGCAAATGCTGAAAACCATGCTTTACATGGAAATCTGTTGGCTTATACCCTAAAGAACAATCTGTATCTGGCAGATGCCGGACGGACTAAAATTCCGGTGACCAAATTTCGAGACAAAAATATAGTTTCCGGACAAGCCATTGCAAGATCTGAATTTGGAATTTCAGGTGGAATTTTCTGGTCGCCAAGTGGTAAACACCTTGCTTTCTATCAAAAGAATGAAAAGGAAGTGGCAGACTATCCCTTACTGGATATGACTACCACACCAGGTGAGTTGAGATCCATCAAATATCCTATGGCCGGACAGAAAAGTGAAAATGCCAGAATCGGGATTTACAATATCGAAACCAAAACAACGGTTTATTTAAAAGTTGAAGGAGATCTTGAACAGTATCTGACAAATTTTGCCTGGGGTCCGAATGAAGAATTCGTTTACGTGGCTATCGTAAATAGAGATCAGGATCATATGAAACTGGTTCAGTACAATGCAGGAACAGGCGCAATGGCTAACATCTTATTCGAAGAGAAACACCCGAAATATGTTGAGCCGGAAAATCCGGTTTGGTTCATTCCCGGAAAAGACGATCAGTTTATCTGGATGAGTGAACGAGATGGTTTCATGCATATGTATCACTACAAAACCAACGGAGAATTAATTAAGCAACTGACTTCAGGGAAGTGGGTCGTTAAACAAATCCTTGGGATGGATAGCAGAAAGAAATCCATCATTATTGAAACGACAGATGAATCAGGTTTAAACACAGTTGCCAGAGCGGTTAACCTGAAATCTGGAAAATCTATTACAATCTCTCATGGTGAAGGTGTTCATCATTTCGATTTACATTCGAACGGCATTCACGTAATCGATTCATACTCTAATGTTAAAACTCCAGGCATTCAGCAGGTAATAGACACCAAAGGCAAGTTGGTTGAACCGATAATTTCAGCCGAATCTCCATTTAAACCCGGAGAAATTGGCACCACCGAGTTAGTGACCTTAAAAGCCAATGATGGCACACCACTTCATGCCAGAATGATTAAACCTGCAAATTTTGATCCGGGTAAAAAATATCCTGTACTGGTTTATGTTTATGGAGGTCCTCACGCTCAAATGGTAAATAACAGTTGGTTAGCTCACGCCTCTTTATGGATGCACTACATGGCTAACAAAGGCTACATTATCTGGACATTAGACAATCGTGGGTCTGCCAACAGAGGTCTTGAGTTCGAGAATGTCATTCACAGGCAACTCGGTACAGTTGAAATGGAAGACCAAATGACAGGGGTTAATTTCCTAAAATCTCAGGACTATGTGGATGAAAACAGAATGGCCGTTCATGGTTGGAGCTTTGGAGGGTTCATGACTACTTCTTTGATGTTGAGAAAAGCAGGCACTTTTAAAGTTGGAGTTGCTGGCGGACCGGTAACAGATTGGAAGTTTTATGAAATCATGTACGGAGAGCGTTATATGGATCGTCCCGAACAAAACAAAGAAGGATACGCGGACGCCAGCTTGTTAAACCATGCAGATAAATTACAGGATGACTTACTGCTCATTCACGGTACGGTTGATGACGTAGTGGTGATGCAACACAATTTAGCATTGGTAAAAGCCTTTGTTGACCATGGTATTTTAGTAGATTTCTTTCCTTATCCAAACCACCCCCATAATGTTCGCGGAAAGGATCGTGTACACCTGTATAAAAAAGTTTTGACTTATATTGAGGACAAATTAAAACCATGAAAAAATGAAAAAGACATTTCTATTACTTGCTATGACTGGCTTACTCGTTGCTTCTTGCGGGGATGAGAAAAAAGAAGAGGACTCAGAGAAAGACTCAAAAGAGAATACTGAGGAAAAGGTATCAGACGATGAAAAGCTTCCTGAAAGCGAAGACAAAGAATCATCTGCTCCAACTTTAGAGTTGAACGGAAGCATTGATTTAAGTTCAATCGAAATTCCTTTGACGATTACTGTACCTGAAGGAACTGAAATTAAAGATGAGAGCTTTGCCACTTACGTCACTCACAGTGAAGGATTCTCTTATGAAGTGATTGAAGACGATGGATCTTTGTACTCACTTGAAGAAAGAAAAGAGGAATGGAATGACAATGATGTAAACGTTGTTCAGAGCTATGTGGTTGATGAACCTAACGGTTTCATTGCTGAGACCAAAGTAATGGGCAAAATTGAATACCACTTCTTCTATGTTTTAGAAGGAGAAGAAATGAACTACTATTTCGAAAATGAAAAAGGTTATTCATATTCTCTGGAGCAAGCTAAATTGATGTTTGAATCTGTAAAAACTGCCCAGATTACAGAAATGGAAGAAATGGAATAAGACTATTTCAGAAATACATTGAAGCCCGGTCCGACTTATCGAGATCGGGCTTTTTTTATCCTCTTATCTTACTACCACTACTCGGGTGTACACTCTGTTACTCCCGTCGTCAAAACTTACCGTGTAAGTTCCGGATTCATAGTTTTCGAAGGTTCTTTTGACCGTTCTTGCTCCGTTTAAAGATTCCTTAACCAACTGACGCCCTCTGGCATCATGAATGGACAAGGTTCCGTTTAAATCAGATATATTTCTCACATGAATTTCAAATTCACCATTGCTCACAGAAGGATAAGCTGCAATGCTTAAACCAGAATACTGTTCATTAATGAGTTTAAAGTCCTCTTCAGAACCAGAGATTAAAGTGAAAAATTGATCGTCTTCAAAATCAATGGTCGTCGACAAAGTATCAGCGCCTACAGCAGACAAAGTATACACATAGTTATTCTGACTAAACTGTGCGTTAGATGACACCAAAATTCCAACTAAATCATTGGTTGCCGGGTAATCCTGCCACGATACAAATACCTCAACATCTCCAACCGTATTGGTCTCATCTATTCTCCAGGTTCTGGCCACTCTTTTAGATCTGAAAATATGCTCTGCACTATTCCACATGGACAGGCCTCCTCCATTATCCGCCCATAACATATAAGTTGTATCCGTATCTATACTATTGGCAGCCATTCTTACCACCCCACTACCCAAAGCTTCCAGGTGGTAATCAAACTGATTGTCTCTTCCAATACCTGCCAAATCATATCTGAAATATTCATCATGACTATACAAATCACTGACACCAAGATCCACTTGGAATTTAGCACCAAAGTAATTTCTTACTATGTTATAGTGCGACTTACCCAAAGCAGTGTTATAAATGACCTTCTCGCCTATTTTCCCCTCTCCATATCTGTTGTTGTAATCCCATCCAATGCGATAGTTTACCGTAGCTGCATCATCTCGTCCGGGAACGTAATACGAATAATCTTCTTCGTCTGCTCCATCAAAACCGGACAAAGCATAGCGTGCAATGCTATTCTCGCAATAAGCAAAACTATGTATATGTGGATCCTGAGGTGTTTGAGAATTAAAGGTATGAGCCGTCCAGTAATCTTGATTTTGATCGATGACAGTAACATATATATTTCTTGAATTTCTCACGGGATGTAAAATGAAACCATTCGGACTTCTTCCGCTCATTACCCAGCCATGATGATTATAAGGATCGGTTGCCTGAAGAGCCCAGAATCCTGCAAAATTTTGCCCTGTTCTAATATCCTGTGCAACCAGGTAATCTCCCGTTCCGTTAGCCGTATCTGGCGCAAAAGCTACAGCATCCATGTCGTTAATTCCATCTGATCCTTTAGCGAAATAAGGATATGAAATGCCATTCGTTTGAATTACTGTTCTGTTTTGACCACTCTTATCGTCCCAAACAGCAACATTTTCACCAGTACTAACCGGATGGTTTCCAAAAGATGTTCTTGCACCTTCAGCTGCGTCCAACCACAGAGCCATTTCTGTATAACTGCCTACACCTCCAGGACCATGGTAGCCAAGTTGAACGATATCTGTTTCAAAATAGAATTCAAACAGTTCAGATTCTAAAGTATTCACACCATCCACATCCTGAGCAGCATTATCAGGAACGGAAATTGTCACAACCCCAGGTGCATTTGGTGTCACATTAAGAATGAATCCGTCGCCGTCTGGTGTCAAACTATTCAAAGTAGCATTTGTAGCAATGATATCAGAAGTGGTAAATCCGGTTACTCCCTGAACATTTAGGTTTTTGTAAAACTCAATTCTAAGATCCACATCTTCATACACGACTTTCTTAGGGTTGGGGGTCACAAAATCGATCAAAGCTGTTGCCGGAAAATAAGTTGTTCCTGTACCATAGCCGTCAGACTCCCATAATCCACGACCATAAGTGGAAGCTCGAATTCTTTTATCCGTCCCGTTTCCATAGAAAATTTCTATCTCCGACACCTCAACCGTCGCTGGTAAACCATCACCGAAGAACACCCAATTCGTCATACTTGCATCTTTGTAGTATACTCCGGCAATTGTAGCTACATACAAACCTTCATTGGTGGTAGTATCGTAAGCTATATCCGTCATAGTGATGTTTGGTAGATTACCGGTAATATCTGTCCATCCGGCACCAAAATTCACTGACTTCAAAACATAATTTCCTCTACAAACATAGAGCACGCTATCCGCAGTAGGATGAGCCTCCATATCATTCACATTTCCTGAACCTCCGGAAACCGTTAACTCTGTCCAGGTCACAGATCCTGCCGGGTCGTTACAGTTAAGAGAACGATAGATTTTGTTCCCGGGCTTAGTCACGTATAACAAATTTGAATCCACCGGTGAATGCTCGATTACCGTACACTCATTGGCGCCATTTCCAATTCCGCTGGAGATTTTTTCCCAAAGCACACTGTCGCCATCCGACTCTTTCAACCGAACTGTTCTCCAAACATTTTGATAACCAGCGAACATGGTACCGTTGTTATGTTCTGCTAAAGTAAAAGGAGTTACCCAATCTCCATCTTCAGTGATGTTATGGTCACTTCCCGAAATTCCTCTATGGCTCTGTCCACCATTCACAGATTGTCTGATATTTCCATACTGATAAGTGCTGTATAGATAATTTGGATCTATGGGGTCTGCCTGACATTCCATGCCATCTGCGCCAGAAATTCTTTCCCATCCAACACCATCAAACTTTGCCGTTCCGTTATCCTGAAAACCAGTTAGTACAGTATTGGCAGTAATTGGAGACTGTCCCATTTTGTACATCTGCCCAACAACCATATCAGAAGAAATATCGGTCCATGATGTATTCTGAGCATCTGATCTGTAGAGCCCTCCATCATTACATAAATAAATCTCGTTGGTTTGAGGGTGTACCGTGATGTAATGCATATCCACGTGAACACCTGTTGAATTATGTGACCAATTAAGGCCCCCATCAGTTGTTTTGAAGACGTGAATCCCAGCAACGTAAACCACATCTGCATCATTCGGATCTGCGGTCATGCCTGCATCATACCAGGCCTGTCCGCCAGATACGTCACTTCCATCAGTTTGGTACCCCATAATATTTGGATAGTCCATCACTTCATAAAATGACTGTCCCGCATCATCTGATCTAAAGAAACCATATAAAGATCTTTGGTTACATAAAAGGGCATACACACGATTAGGATCGTCAGGAGTAACTGCAATAAAAGTCCTCACAAGTTGAGGCAATCCGGTGACTATCTGCCAGTTCATTCCATAATCAGTTGATCTGTAAATTCGTCCACCTACAGCATACATCACACTTGGATCATCTGGCTTGAATTCCAAATCTTCGAAAAAGCCATTAATAGTTGTACGCTTAGTCCAGTTAACTCCTGAATCGTCTGACCTGTACACACCTCCCTGACACGCTGCAAAAATGATGTTGGAACTATCCGGGTGAATTCTAAACTCATTCACCTTGATATTACCCATGCCTGTATTGGAAACGGACCAGCTTTGACCACCGTCTGTAGAAAGATAAACTCCAAGTCCCTCTGCATCATTAGCATCCCTGTCTCCGGTTCCAACGTAAATTCTATCTGAATCATTAGGATCTACTAATATGGCCGACACGCCCATTGTTGGCAAATCATCACTTAAAATTGTCCACGACAAACCATTATCAGTCGTCTTCCAAATACTCCCTGCCGGAGCCCCTACGTAATAAGTGTCCTGATCATTCGGATCAAAACCGATGGTATTCAACCTTCCCACACCTGCAATGTCTCCGTAATTCGTTGTTTGATTATGATTCGGACCAAGAGGCCTCCAATTTCCGGAAGTAGATTTGAGCGATTGGTATGTGCTCATGGTATTGAAAACATGATGTTTTGGAGGAAGGTTCCCCTGATCATCCACACGTTTTCTCATACGGTATTCCCATCTTTTGAATGGTTTGTATCCCGATCCTTTCTCTATTTCGCGATTCTGCCAATAAAGCTCAAATGCGCGAGATGTTTGATTGAGATTGGTGCCCGACTTCATCATATCAATCCACACAGGCACGTTGGACGTATCAACCTGAGCCATAGAACTATGGGAAAGAAGAAAAAAGAGGGCAACAAAAAAAGATTTCCTAAGCAACTGAATCATACCCAAATATACGATCCAATTGGTTCTAAATAAAACCCAAAATTCTGAGGAGCTTTTAATGCTAAACATATTTTCCGGCATTTCAGCGCCAAACGTGGTTTAAAATCAGCAAAACGAACTCAAACCATATTTTATATCGGCTTTTTGTTTGAAATCAAAATAATCTACCGTAATCCTTATCAGACTCGAGAGATTAAGTGGTTTTTTCTTAAATTGCTTTTCTATTATATTGAGTATGGCAGCGAATATTGAAGCAAAAGACAGTACCAAAAAAACTAAGAAACAGAAAAAGAGCAAATTGAGTTCTGTAAAACTGGAACGCGCTTATGAACTGATGTTCACGGCTTATAGCATGGCCAATATTTACGAAGAAAATGCAAAATTGACTTCTAAATATGTACATGCCACTTCCAGAGGTCATGAAGCCATTCAATTGGCTTTGGGTATGCAGTTGTTACCTCAGGATTACGTTGCACCATACTACAGAGATGACTCAATTCTATTGGGAATTGGTATGACGCCATATGAATTGATGCTTCAATTATTTGCCAAAAAAGACGATCCTTTTTCAGGTGGAAGAACCTATTACTCTCATCCAAGTTTGAGAAGAGACGACATGCCTAAAATTCCTCACCAGTCATCAGCCACTGGTATGCAGGCCATTCCAACAACAGGAGTTGCCATGGGAATTCAATATATGGAAGACCATGGTTTAGCGGAAGAATATGAAAGCGGAAATGCATTGGCAGTTTGTTCTCTTGGAGATGCTTCTATTACGGAAGGAGAAGTTTCGGAAGCCTTTCAAATGGCCGGACTTAAGCAATTGCCTATTTTGTATTTGGTTCAGGACAATGAGTGGGATATTTCTGCCCACGCTTCTGAAATCAGAGCACAGGATGCCACAGAATACGCCAAAGGATTTAAGGGCATTGAAGTAAGAACTATTGATGGCACTAACTTTGAAGAGAGTTATGAGACCATACAAGAAGTATTGTCTTTAATCAGAAAAGAGAGACGCCCATTCCTAATTCACGCCAAAGTGCCTCTATTAAATCACCACACATCTGGTGTACGTAAAGAATGGTACAGAGACGATCTTGAAGAACAATCTAAAAGAGATCCGCTTCCAAAACTAAAACAACTGTTAAGTGACAACGGATTTTCTGATTCAGATATTTCAACCATAGAAACCAGAGTAAAGCTTCTGGTTCAATCAGATTTTGATAAAGCAAGAGATGCTGAAGATCCTAGTCCGGACGATCTGTTGACCCACCGTTTTGCGCCATCTCCAATTACGGAGGAAGTCGGTGAACGTGAGCCTGCTGGAAAAGAAGCAACCGTTATGGTAGACAGCGCACTATTTGCTGTACAGGAAATTTTAGCCAAGCATCCGGAAGCCTTATTATATGGTCAGGATGTCGGTGGCAGACTTGGTGGTGTTTTTAGAGAAGCAGCCACACTGGCTCAGAAGTTTGGTGATTCGAGAGTCTTCAACACACCAATTCAGGAAGCGTTTATTATCGGTTCAACTGTTGGTATGGCAGCCGTTGGTTGTAAGCCTATTGTTGAAGTTCAGTTCGCAGATTACATCTGGCCAGGACTCAACCAGCTATTCACTGAGTTAAGTAGATCTTATTATTTATCGAACGGAAAATGGCCGGCAAGTGCCGTTATCAGAGTTCCTATTGGCGCATACGGAAGTGGTGGTCCTTACCATTCATCCAGTGTTGAGTCTGTCCTGGCAAACATAAGAGGAATCAAAGTAGCCTACCCTAGTACCGGAGCCGACTTAAAAGGTTTATTAAAATCAGCTTACTACGATCCAAATCCTGTTGTAATTCTTGAGCACAAAGGACTTTACTGGAGCAAGATCAAAGGCACAGAAGGTGCCAAAACCATCGAACCAGATGAAGATTATGTCATTCCATTTGGAAAAGGGCGCGTAGTGCTTGAAGCTGATGCAGACAAGATAGCATCTGGTGAGAGTATGTGCATCATGACTTACGGAAGAGGCGTTTACTGGTCTCTGGCAGCTGCTAAAAAGCATCCGGGTAAAATCGAGATTGTTGATTTGAGAACCATCTCTCCATGGGATGAGGAATTGGCATATGAAACTGCTAAAAAACATGGAAAATGTTTGGTGGTTTCTGAAGAGCCTGTGACCAATTCATTTGCTTATAATATAGCTGGTAGAATTACAGACGAATGTTTCGAACACCTTGACTCTGCTGTAAAAGTAGTTGCTTCTCAGGACGTTCCGGCACCACCTTTGAACTCTACTTTAGAAGAAGCTTATTTGCCTAATGAAGATAAAGTTGAAGTAGCTATTTCAAACCTGTTAAATTACTAGGCAGTCAAGCACTTCTATAACTTCATGATCTTCTGAATTGTAACTGTATATTTGAGACATGAAAATCACAGTTATTGGTTTACTCACAATTTGGATGATTGGAATGTCATCTTTAAACGCTCAGACCTACACAAGGGGTAAGAAGAATATCGGTTTTACCATAGGTGGTGCAAATACTTTGGTAAACACAAATTCGCAAAACTTCACTTCAGAAAATGGCTATTCTTTCAATGCTGGTCTAAGCAAGCGCTTGTTCCGTGTGGTATACCCAAGTATTATTTACAAATACACTGACAACAAGTCCAGCGGACTCTACCATTCCGTGAGCCTGCCTGTTTTAGCCAAACTTCCATTCTGGGGAATTTATCTAGGCAAATCTAAACGCTACGAGTGTAAAGGCGTTGACCTTGGCTTTATCATTGGGCCAGAATACAGTTTCAACTTTGGTGATCCTCCCGCATACTATGGCTTTAGCAATGAGTTCTTTCTTGACGCAGGACTTCAACTCGTTCCTTCGAGAAGTGGCGGATCAAAAAACAACCAGAAATGGTCTTTTCATATCGACTTGATATATAAACACGGACTCTCGAGTTATATGAAAACTGATGTCTATCCGGATGAGACCTGGAAAGCACACCGCATTGCCATTCAACTCACATTATTCAAGTACAGAATCAACAAATTCTCAAACATGTGATGCCCATCAATTTCCTGCACAAACATGATTTAAAATGGGCTTATCAATGGATCAATGACGATGGCATTTCACCTGTTATTTTATTCCTTCATGAAGGTTTGGGAAGCATAGCTCAATGGAAATCCTTTCCTGAAAAACTTTGTGAGCTCAGTGGATTTTCTGGTCTGGTATACGATAGACAGGGTTATGGTAAATCAAGCAAGTTAAGTTCCAAAAGAGATCATAGATACCTTCATAATTACGCTTTGGAGGAACTTCCGGTTATTATTGACTCTCTTATTTCACAGGAAAGAGAGTTGTATATCTATGGTCATAGTGATGGCGGTAGTATTGCTTTAATCTATGCTGCTCAATATCCTGAAAAAGTCTCTGGTGTCATTACAGAAGCCGCACATGTCATCGTTGAAGACATCACGCTGGCGGGCATTAAACCGGTGGTTACATTGTTTGAACAGGGCAGTTTATCTTCCAAACTTGAAGTTTACCATGGAGATAAAACGAAAGAGATTTTTTATGCATGGAGCGACACCTGGCATTTGAAGAGGTTTAGAGAATGGGATATTACTGAAGGTCTTAAGAGTATTGTCAATCCGGTTTTGGCAATCCAGGGAGTAGAAGATGAATATGGCACCGAGCTTCAGCTGGATCTCATCGTAGAAAAATGTTCAGGAAATACTGACAAACTTTTCATTAAAGAGTGTGGCCATGCTCCACACAAGCAACAACAACAAATTGTTTTGAATGCCGTTACTAAATTTCTGAAGCAGTATGGAGACTCATGAACGTCATATCAGTATTGAGAAAACAGCCAGATATCATCTTTGGGGAAATACCGAAAGCCCTGAAATGATCTGGTACGTTCTTCACGGCTACGGCCAACTCAGTAAGTTTTTCATTCGAAAATTCAACAGTCTCGATCCAAACAAACATTTGGTAGTTGCACCAGAAGGACTCCATAGGTTCTATTTATCCGGAAGTGCGGGACGAGTTGGTGCGTCCTGGATGACGAAAGACGATCGCTTAAATGACATCAAAGACTATGTACATTACCTGGATCGGCTTCACGAAAGTATCGGAAGCAATCTTAAACAAACGAAAATCTGCGTACTTGGATTTTCTCAAGGATCTGCCACTGCTTCAAGATGGGTTTTTCAAGGAAATATTAACCCCGATTTTCTGGTTCTGTGGTCTAGTACCTTCCCTCCGGATTTAGAGTTCTCAACCGATATTCAAATAACCAAAAAGATGAAGTCTCTGGTTGTGTATGGTGATTCGGACGAATACATGAGCCTAGATAATTTTAATGAACACTTTGATGAAATTGAGCGCAATGGGATTCAACTCACTAAAATTCCATTTGAAGGGGACCATAATATTTACCCTCAGCCACTTAAAAAATTAGAGTCTAGCATGATTTTTGATTAAATTGCATTATGAAGCAGTTTCTGTTAAGCATATTACTTCTGTCTGTTTTTTCTCAGGTTTCGGCCCAAAGAGACACTTTGAGGAATAACAATCCAATGAAAAACAAACCTTTGAGAGAGCGCATATACGTGGGTGGTGACATTGGTCTAAACCTTGGAAATTCGTTTGCTTTCTTCAGCGCATCTCCGCTAGTAGGATATCGCTTAACGGAAAAATTTTCGGTCGGGGCCAGCATCAAATATCAATGGTTCCGTACAGATTTCACACCGAGCAACCATATTTACGGCGGAAGTGTTTTCTCAAGATATGAACTGTTTGATCAACTTCTGCTTCATGCTGAATACGAAATTTTAAATGTGACCGACTACAATGTCTTCTCACCAACTTACGGTGGCAGAACCAATGTTCATGTTGGTCTGGTTGGAGCAGGTTATAAATATGGAAATGGCAAGACCTATGCTCAACTCATGGTACTCTATGATTTGATCGATGACTCCAATTCTCCATACAGAAATCAATACATTTTTGGCTCCGGAGTTCCCCTGTTTATTCGTGGAGGTTTTATCATAGGACTCTAGTATCTATGTGTGAATTTTATCGATAAATTAAGTATATTTGTCGACCGATATTTGCACACACCATGAAACTCACAACACTACTCATCTCACTTCTGGTGACGCTTTTTTTGCGCGCACAGAATCCATACCAATCGGAATTTAATTTGGCCTATCAGCAGTATCCCGACATTCCAAGAGGGATGTTAGAAGCTGTAAGTTATACACAGACTCATTTCAGACACATAGGCATGTTCGAAGAGCCAAGTTGTTCCGGACTTCCTCAAGCTCTCACCGTAATGGGATTAACAGATGATGGAAAATCCTATTTCAGAAGCAATCTTGAGACTGTTGCTTATCTGTCAACGTACCCAAAAAATGATATTCTGGCGTCACCACAAACAGCGATCCTGGCATATGCTGCTGCCTACGATAAAATAATGGACAGTCTTCAGGTTGGTAATGATCTTAAGGAACACTGCAATGTTCTCGTCGCTCTCAGTGAAATCCCGTTAGATCATAATTCAGTCAATAACTTTGCATTAAATGCTCAGCTCTACGGAATTTTTGCTTTCCTTAAAAACCCAGACCACCAATTACAATGTGGTTTTCCAAGTCGCACCATAGATTTGGCCTACATTTTTGGGGAAACCAATGCTAAAATACTGGGATCGACAAAAATCACTTTGGGAGATTCAACCGTTTTTGATGCAGCCGGAAATATTTACCAGAACATTGACCGTTCGTCTGAATATGGTCCTGCAATCTGGAATGCAGCTCCATCCTGTAACTACAGTTCGAGATCAGGCACAGCCATTTCGGCCATTACAATCCATACCATTCAGGGATCATATGCTGGTGCTATTTCATGGTCGCAAAACTGTAATTCCAACGTGTCTTATCACTATGTTATAAGATCTTCGGATGGACAGGTGACTCAAATGGTACTGGAAGCAAATAAGGCCTGGCATGTAGGTTCTGCCAATCCATACACTATTGGGTACGAGCATGAAGGGTATGTAAGTGATCCAAGCTGGTACACACCTGCCATGATCAATAGTTCCGCCGATTTATCAAGAGATGTTACGCAAAGTGGGTACGGCATCAATCCTCTAAGAACTTATTTTGGCGCATCCTCTTCAGGTATCAATACGCTTGGGAGCTGTGTTAGAATTAAAGGACATCAGCACTACCCTAGTCAGAGCCATACAGATCCTGGCATTAATTGGGATTGGGAGAACTATTATCAACTCATCAACAACCCGGCTCCGGTTACAAGTTTCACATCTACGAGTGGGACTTTATATGACAGTGGCGGACCTACCGGAAACTATTCTGACGATGAAAGAGAAACTTATTTAATCGAACCAGCAGGAGCCGCAACTGTGACAGCCACTTTTACAAGTTTTGATATTGAAGCGAACTGGGATTATTTATTCATTTATGACGGTAACTCAACCAGTTCTCCGTTAATCGGTCAATATACAGGCACCAATACACCAGGAGTAGTAACGAGTACCGGAAGTTCTATGTTAATCGAGTTCAGGTCCGATTGCGCAACGAACCAATCAGGATGGGCGATGGACTGGAGTACAAATCTGGTTCCCGGAGCCGGAGACACCATTCCACCAAACACAACCGTTAACACACCTTCTACCTGGGTTTCTACCGATTTCGCAACTAATTTCACAGACGCCGATAATGTTGGGGGAAGTGGAATTCAGCACCAATTCTATCAAGTGATCAACTTTGATGGAACTGAATGGCGAGCAAACGACAATAAAGGTTTTTTCAGCGACAATTTTGATCAGGCCATTCATGCAGATTGGACAAATGCTGTTGGAACCTGGCAGGTTTCCGGAGGGCAGCTGCAGCAAACAGATGAATCCGAAACCAACAGTAATCTATATGCTTCATTAAACCAGAATAATTCCGACAAGTTTTTATATCACTGGACAGGAAGTATAGACGGAACGGGCAATAACAAACGAGCAGGCTTCCACTTCATGTGTAGTGATGGTAGTTTGCCCAACAGAGGGGATTCTTACTTTGTTTGGTTCAGAACTGACAATGATAAAATCCAAATTTACAGAGTGACCAATGACGTGTTTAATCTGGAAGTTGATCAACCATATACAGTAAACGATGGTCAGTGGTATGATTTCAAAGTTGTCTACAACAAAGTCTCAGGAGCTATTGATGTTTGGATAGACAATGAACTTGAGGCAAGCTGGACAGATCCGAGCCCTTATCAAACCGGAGATTATATTTCCTTTAGAAGTGGAGATTCTTTTTACTCAGTTGATAAAATCAAGACTTACATCAACCGATCTGCCACGGAATTGGTAACTGTTGGTATCGGAAACGACATCTATAGTCAAAACCAGGATCCATTAACGCCGTCAGGAAGGGTAAAATCAATTGCGATTGACACAGCAGACAACGTCTCCACAATCGACTTTCAGGATGTCAATGTAGATTGGACTACCCCCGATAATATCTTACAAATCGAAGATGGTTTGGCAGTTGATATTGATACTTTCTACACCAATACAGAAATTTCAGCCCACTGGACAAGTTCTGCAGATACGCACTCTGACCTGGCAAGGTACTGGTATGCGGTTGGAACAAGTGCAGGCGCCACGGACATCATCAACTGGACAGACAACTGGTTCAACGATACCTTAACGCATTCAGGGCTCAGTCTGGCATCCGGGATTACTTATTACGTTTCTGTGAGAGCGGAAAATGGTGCTGGTTTATTAGGGAACATCATCACATCCGATGGGCAATATCTGGACGTTCCTAACCAGGTACCAACTGCGAATTTCAACATAGTCAACACCTATGTTTGTGCAGGTGATTCCATTCAAATTACGAATACCTCCAGCAATGCAACGACCTACCTTTGGAACATTCCGGGGGCAAGTATGAACTCCAATACAGATCCAAATCCTATGGTTTATTTTCCTACTTCCGGGACCTATAATATTACTCTGGATGCAACAGGTCCCGGAGGAACAGATAATACAACACAAAATATCATTATCACGGTTGAACAACAACCTATCGCTGATCTAACGGCAAGTGACACCCTGGTCTATCTTCCGAATGCTTTTGTAGGTTTCTCCAATAATTCGAGCAATGCCAATGGTTATTTCTGGGATTTTGGTGACGGCAATACTTCCTCTGACATTAACCCATGGCACATTTACACCACAGCAGGTACTTATCAGGCTATGTTAATTGCCATCAATGGTACTTGTCCTAACGACACTATCTACCAAACAATTGTTGTGGATGGCACCAATTCTGTTGAGACGATTAAAGATTTCCATGCTCATTTGTATCCGAACCCAACCGACGGTCAATTGCAATTGGTCTTATCACTTCAGCGAAACACCCAAATGACGATTCAATTGTTTGACAACACCGGAAGATTGGTGAGAACCTTATTTGCTGCTGAATTGGCTTCAGGAAATCAGGTATTGTCATATAATTTGGAAGACCTCTCTGCAGGCCACTACATGATCTTGGTTTCGGCCGGCGATCAAAAAGAGCGCTACCCGCTCATCATGCACTAAACTTATTTTTTCAACGATGAAATACTTAACGCTACTTGCCCTCATACACTTTGCGCTTTCATTGAATGCGCAACAGACCTCCATTCATGAATCGCAACTAAATTACTACAACAACCTTGGTCATTCACCTGAATACTATACACAAGTAAATCAGGCCCAAAGCACACTGGCAACCAAGCACAACAACCATCGAATGGGATGTAATTTGAACAAAATTGTTTTCGGATGGCATCCATATTGGTCAAACGGAAAAGAAGATCAATATCAATGGGATTTAATGAGTGATTTGTCATTCTTCTCATATGAAGTAGATGCTGCTACAGGTAACGCGAATAGTACTCATGGCTGGGCTACTAACAATGCTGTAGATTCCGCACTGGCCCATGGGCTAAGGGTTAATCTTTGTGTGACCTTGTTTTCCAATCACTCAACATTTTTCAATACACCCGGTGCGCAACAAACATTGATTACCAATCTGATCAACCTTGTGCAAAGTCGTGGAGCGCATGGAGTCAACATTGACTTTGAAGGCATAGCCGCCTCACAGAAAACAAACTTCACCAACTTCAT
This sequence comes from Parvicellaceae bacterium, assembly GCA_965230535.1. Lineage (GTDB taxonomy): Bacteria > Bacteroidota > Bacteroidia > Flavobacteriales_D > JAUILH01 > JAUILH01. The sequence continues at coordinate 1,389,180 of OZ246010.1, forward strand.
GATCGATCTTTGTAATCAGATGCACACTGCCATCCCAGGTTCGCAAGTGAGTACAGTTCTGTATGCAGTTGACTGGAACAACATATTCGACATAGCCGCTTTAGATCCATATGTAGATCTGTATACAATTATGGGATACGCTTATTACTATTCAAATAGTGGAAATGCGGGACCAACAGATCCTTTATACCACTTTGGATCATCCTATAACTACACACTTTCAAGAACAGTAACAGAATATCTGGAAAAGGGTGCAGATCCAAATAAATTAGTGCTTGGACTTCCTTATTATGGTTATGAATACCCTACTGTATCTACATCCATTCCTTCTGCGACATCCGGCAATGGATATGCTGTCACTTTCCAGCAAATCATGAACAATACCAGTGGGAACTACAGTGCCGCAAACGAAACATGGGAATACAACACCTTTTCTACCAACTACACTTTCAATAGCGGAGGGACACATCAGGCATTTATCAATGATGAGTTTGACATGTCTGAAAGGCTCGAATTCATTAACCACAGAGGCATAGCCGGCATGGCTATTTGGGCGCTAGGCTATGATTACAACTATACAGATTATTGGGATGCAATTGAAGACAATTTCACAGACTGCGCAATTCACCCTTGTACTGACACTTTGTACGACATGGGAGGACCAACCCGAGATTATTATGATGACGAAGAGTACACCTATACAATTACGGCCGATAATGCTTCATCTATCAATTTGGCATTTGATACCATAGACATTGAAGCCACATTCGATTTCCTTTATGTGTATGATGGCCCTACAACTGCTTCTCCACAAATACCGGGCAGTCCTTTTTCGGGGCAATATGCGGCTTTTAACTGGACGTCTTCAGGTAATGCTGTTACTTTTCACTTTACTTCTGATGGCGCGACTAATAACGCAGGTTGGAAGCTGGTCTACACGTGTAATCAGGATACTGAAATACCAACCACAAGCATCAACCCTGGAAACAACTGGGAAACGCAGGATTTCAACGTGACTTATACCGACTCCGATATTGGTATGGGAGTAGACAAACGCTTTTATCTGGTAAGTGATTTTGATGGCAATGAATGGTCAGCTAATTCGGGACAAGGATTTGCTCTTGACAATTTTGACAACTTAAGCAGCAATTGGACAAATCAAACAGGCGTTTGGCAAACTGCTGGAGGAATTCTGGAGCAAGGTGACGAGAACCAGAGCAATTCCAACCTATGGATGAACCTTGATCAAGACAACAGTGGTCAGTATTTATATGAATGGGACGCTTTGATGGCTGGAAACCTGACAAACAGGAGGTCCGGGATTCATTTCTTCTGTGACGACCCAACTTTACCCAATAGAGGTAACTCCTATTTTGTGTACTTCAGAGTTGACAGTGATAAAAGTCAAATCTATAAAGTGGTGAATGATGTTTGGACCCTGGTAAGTGATGATCCCGTTTCATTGGATCCGGGAAATTGGTACAATTACAAAGTCTATTTTGACCCAATTACTGGTTTAATTAAAACCTATGTAGATGACCAGTTAATCTCAACATATACAGATCCAACGCCACATCAGTCGGGCAACTCAGTCTCATACAGAACAGGAGGCTGTCAGATGGCCACAGATAACTTAAAAGTGTACAAATCCAGATCAACTTCTACTTTGGTGAGTATGGGAAGTCCTTCTGCTGATGTTCGTTTTCAAAACCAAAATCCATCTACACCTTCATGTCAGGTTTATTCAATCTGTCTTGATTCAGCCAATTTTTGGTCTGCGGTAGACTCTGATTTAATCAACATTGATTGGACAGAAGCAGGTCCATTGGTTCCTATAGATGGTTTTTCTGTGGATAAAGACACCTTCTTCGATCCAACTGAAATAACCGGTCAGTGGCAAGCTTATCAGGACACTCACAGCCTAACCATGGCTTATTATTACGCCATTGGAGATGCACCTGGTGATTCGAACATTGTGGCCTGGACCAACAATGGTTTAAACACAATTTTCACGGAAACCGGGCTGAGTCTCAACTACAACACGATTTACTACGTGAGTGTGAGATCTGAGAATGGTGCCGGAATCATATCTAACAACTACACAACTGATGGGCAGATTTTATTAAACCCTAATGGCATTTCAGAAAATCAAATTATAAAAGCCGTGGTATTTCCAAATCCAGCAACCAATATTCTGAATTTGGAGTTAAGTGATTTCGCCAATGAAAAACTGGATTTAAAACTCTTCACAATTGACGGAAGGCTGGTGTTGAAACAAGAAATTCATGAATCGGAGAAGAACATCCGTTTGAATATCGCCCACCTAAACTCAGGAAAATACCATCTCGTTTTGAGTGGTAAAGAACAGGTAATTAGACTTGATGTTGTTAAGTTATGATGCTATCTTCGCACAAAATTTGAAGTCATGGTATTGTTAACCAGTTTTTGGTCCAAGAAATTTTATCATAATACAGTTGAAGAGTGGGCAATTGCTCTGGGCTTAATTCTTGCGGGAATTGTTGTAGCCAAAATCCTGTACTGGGTGAGTGGAAGATTCATCAAAACAATGACCGCCAAAACCAAAAGTAAGCTGGATGACATTCTGGTAGACAAATTGGAAGAGCCGGTTGTTTTTGCAGTTGGGCTGGTCTTCACATGGTATGCCCTAAGCGCGCATCAGGGTGGATTGCATTTTACTGATGCTGCTGATGATGTGATAGAAAAACTGTTTCACATCCTAATTGTCATTAACATTACCTGGTTATTGGCACGTACCATGGATGCTTTAATTGAAGAGTATCTGGTACCACTGGTAGAGAAATCGGACAGTGATTTGGATGATCAAATTATGCCAATTGTAAGGAAAGGTGTTCGTTCAATCATCTGGATTTTGGGAATTATTGTTGCCTTAAACAATGCGGGGTACAACGTTGGTGCCTTGCTTGCCGGACTTGGAATTGGTGGTTTAGCCCTGGCCTTAGCTGCTCAAGACACCGTTAAAAACATATTTGGTGGCATCATGATTTTTGTAGATAAACCATTTAGAATGGGAGACAGAATCAACATCATTGGTTATGATGGCATGATAGAAGAGATTGGATTAAGAAGTACCAGGTTGCGTAAGCTTGATGGCAGATTGGTAACCATTCCAAATTCGACTTTTTCCGACAACAGTGTAGAGAATATATCTGCGGAACCTGCCCGAAAAGTGACTTTGAAATTGGGATTGATTTACGATACCACACCAGAAGAAATAGAAAAAGCATTGGGAATCCTACACAGCATATTGGATGAAAATCAGGACGTTTTGACGAAAGACACCTGGACCCTGTTTGATACTTATGGTGATTTTGCTCTGGGCCTAAACTATGTTTACAACATTAGAAAAGAGCAAGACATCCCCACTATTCAGACAAAAATCAATCTGGAAGTATTGAGAAGATTCAATGAAGCGGGACTAGAGTTTGCCTTCCCAACTCAAACCATTTTTAAGAAAGAACTAAAGTAAGCGCATAAAAAAAGGGAAGCAAAAGCTTCCCTTTTTTAAACCTTTATATTCTGTTACTGCTTATCTACATTAACTGCTTTAGGTCCTCTGTCACTATCTTCAATTTCGAAAGTAACTGTATCACCTTCTTTTAATGATTGTGGACATGCTGAGTGGTGTACAAAAATATCTTTTCCACCTTCTTCAGGAGTAATAAAACCCCATCCTTTTTCATCATTGAAAAATTTAACTGTTCCGTTCATCGTAATAAATAAAAATTAATAATGAAGCAAACATAGAGAAATAAAGCGCTGCTTCAACATTTCACCCAAAATATCCTGAACTATTTCACTATCAACCTGTAAGACTCCATTCGATCTTCAAATTTCAATGATATCGTATACATTCCCTTTTCGAATTGCGACAGATTTAAATTATGCATTCCCGAGTTTTGATTTGTTTGATAAACCAGCTTTCCGGTTACATCATGTAAAAGTATACCAGCAGCTTGATTACCAATATCAATAACACAATGGTCAGTTGCGGGATTTGGGTATATCAAAACCTCCGAGTTTTTATCATAGAATACGGCCTTAACACCATATGTGGTGGCGGTTCCATCAAAATCGTACTGAGTTAATCTATAATAATTCCATCCTGAAAATAGCATATCATCCAGAACTTGATAGTTAGTAACTGCATTACTATTACCCGCTCCTTCCACAAACTCAAATGGTTTAAACCTCTCCGCATCAGAACTTCTCTCAATTAAAAAATGACTGTTATTGGTTTCACTTGCAGTTGACCAATCTATGTGGGAGCTCCCATCTACCAATTGTACATTCCAAAAAAGCAGTTCAACAGGCAAGGGATTCCCTGGAAAACCAATTGTACTGGCTATGGTAAAAGGACTAAAAGTTGAGATTGCGGTCGCGCTTGTCACGCTTCCTGAAGCCCCTCCCACTCCAGGCCCTCCTTCATTTTGCCAAAGCGTTCCATCCCACCTGGCAACCACTATTGAGGATGGATCGGTAACTCCGCTACAAGATCCGGTATGAGATTTATAGTTGAGTGTTACAAATACGGCATCTCCAAAGGCAGTTATTTGATCCAAAATCCAATGCTCGCAATCCGATATGTGATGAATGGTCGGGTCTAATTGCGTATCATCATAGGTTGGTGCAGAATCAAAATTAAGATATTCAGCTCTAAATGTTGTTCCCGCATTGGCAGGAGCAGTGATAGAAATAGCTTGATAAACTCCCAAATCTCCAACAGGAAACTCGAAAGCATCCGTCCCTGTTTTTTCTACACGGCCATCAACATGACTGGCATCAGAAGCTCCTGAAACACTTGCGCCATCCAAAAACTCAACAACCTCAGAAGTTCCGCCTTCATATACGACACCATCTGTAAAAGTAGCCGAATTGCTTATTTCAATATCATCATTAATAATCAAACCATCCGCATGTGTGTTATTGATCACCAGATCATAGAAACCTTCAACTGTTCCTCCGGATGTTAAGGTTTGAGTAGCATTTCCTGTAAATGAAACTCGACCTTGCTGCTCAGAAAATGTTCCATTGTTGGTCCAATTGCCTTGCAATTCAATGCTAAAATTAGAAGTTGCATCCACATCCACAGTATTATTCGCGTTAATCACAAAATCGCTTCTCATAATAATACTGCCATCCAGGGTTTTGTTTGGGCTTCCCGTACCAGCTGAATTACATATGGTTAAAAAATCATATTGTGCATCTCCGGTTCCGCTAATTCCTTTAATAGTTTGCGCCAAACCAGAATTGTAAACGACAGTACTTGGCTGATTAAAATCGAACAAAGTAAAATTGGCTGGAAACTGTGTTGAGCTTGTTGCTGTCCCAATAGTCATTTGCGAATTAGCGTCCATCCGAATTCTCGCTCCTGCATCTCCCGTTACCTGAAAACCTCCATCAACAAAATGTTGGTAATCATCTATATGCAGAAGATCGTTAATAGTAATAGGTCCATCCAATGTTTTATCTACCAATGTCCCCTTATTGTTTACCAGGTATAAGCGACCATAATCAGGTTCACTTGAAATTACCTGTGCAACATCTGAATTGTAGCGGGTTTGTCCCGATTCGTGCATGTCTATATTGGAATGGACATAGTTGGCAGGGAAAACAGTAGAGATATTGTCCTTTCCGATCATTAGTCTGGCACCATTCTCAACATGTAAAATTCCTGTGGCATTTCCTGTAATCTGGTTGCCATTATCCTCTAGCCCCCCTTTACGAATATGGAGGTCATTATTGATTGTTATTGGAGCTCGACAACTTACCAAATCATTTGAACCACCCCCGTTAGTTCCTCTATTGATATGCAAGTTGTAAAAAGCACTTCCGTTGGGTTTAATTTCTTGTCGACTATTTTGTGATGCTGGTCCATCAAATTCAACAGTGGATGTACCAGCCACAAAAACTCCTCCACTTTGAATTGTCCAATCATCCTCCAATGTTAATGTATGCGTATTTGCATCCAGAGTTCCATTTCGCACGGTCAAGTCGGCCCCCTGCCCACCATTAAGATCTATATTGTCCATCAATTCCCAATTACCCCCCATAAAATCGAAGATGACATTACCAAAATAATTGGAACTATTGGAGGCAATACTTCTGCTGATCCCGTCATGTGCTGAAAAAACCACTGCTCCTTCGTACTGGTTGTCCAAATTGGCGTGAAGCACTGCATTACCATAAACAATAATGTCTCTATGACTACCAGAGAGTCCTCCATCCATGGTACAGCCCGCAGGTATACCGGTCCAGGTTATATCGTTGCATGCCTGAACCATTAAATCCAAATCGACAGTTCCGGCTCCTGAACTAAACGAATTGACATCAAAAATGACATTGTCATGGGCTCCGGGAATACATTGATTGTTTCCGGTGTAAGTTCCTGATGAAGTTGACCAGTTATCTGGATTGGACCAGTTATCATTGTTCCCTGTACTGAAAGAGCCGGTTTTGGTATTTCCTGAAGTATTTCCCACCCAATAGAAGGTCAAACCTACTACACTCGAAGGAAAGTTGATTCCTACATTGTTGCTCAAATCAACGCCATTCGTATTCGTTAGATTAGAAGTTGTACAATTAATGTCCTGGTACAAATTAGATGTTACCGTTTGCGCTGATGAAAATGAAACATCTGCCTGAACACCATCAGATAGAGACTTCAACCATAACCAGGTAGAGCAATCACCGGGAGAAGTCAGAGTTCCAGTGATCGTTGTTGCAGCAGATGTATTGAATCTGACAACGTTATGTTGGATCAGATTGATGTTTCCTACGGTTGTAGATCCGGTTCCGTTGTTTATGTCGAACTGAGCTTTTGAAGCAGCTGAAATATCATCGATAACCAATGTAGCAGCATCTCCTTCGCCAAAGTCGACCGTAGCCTCCACGCCAATCGAAATGCCTCCTACAATATCTACTGTCACACTTGCGCCATTGTGATCAAAAACAACATCAGAATTAGCTCCAACAACTATTCCTGCGTTGAAATCAATATCGACATCTAATCTTATTTCAGAATCTCCTTCAAAAGTTACCAATCCATTAAACTCAGCGTCATTATTCATAATCAAATGATTTCCCTTGGTTGACGCAACGTTAAAGGTTGATTGAAATCTGGTTTCATGGGTGAAGTTACAGTCTGTATTGGTATCAAAATCTACCGGACCTGAAAATTCTAAAAAGCGTCCTCTTATCGTTCCATCTCCCCCATTGGCAACCACCAAAGAGCCTATAACTGTATGGTTGGTTCCGGCATAACCACCTGTTCCATCTCCTGACCCTAATATATAATCGCAATTAGACGGTAATGTGATCGTTCCATAAGTCTTGATATTGCTATCATCATTGTTCCCATCTACCCTAAAATCGCATCCATCCTGACCAATAGAAATATCTCCGAAAGTGATTCTCTTTGTATTGTTTTCGGACGAACCAGTTCTTATTCTAACCAAATTAGCAACATTTGGGAAAGACATATTGGGAATGGTTTTAATCTCATCCCCCGCTTCAACCGTAATATCCGCTGCATTTGTAAAGGTAATGTTGGCTCCGCCATCTATGATTGTAAAGTTGCTCGTATTTCCTCTTAGATCTAATGAAGTGCCTCCTCCGGAAATGGTAATACTTGAATTATCGAAATCCAGACTACGCACATTGGTCGACAAGTTAGAATTAATGCTTCCTGCGTTTACTGCGAATCCTGCCAGATCCAATGTTCCGGTTTCAATGCCAATTTCGCCAGTAACAGATATAGCGTCCAGAAGTGTCCAAGAACCTCCTGCTCCATTATATAGAATATCCTGACCGAAAGTATTTCCTGCAGAGTTTATGGTATGTGCCGCCGTTCCCAGAAAATTAACATCTCCGGAATGATTCCAGGTCATGGCTCCAATCATAGTAAGATTGCCATGAATATTGATGTCTTCAGTAACAGCACTCGAAAAACCTGGTGAGTTACTGGTTCCGGTAAAATCCAGATTGGCACAAACGGCATCTACATCAATTGTGACAGTTTGACCGCTGGTAGTAAAAGAGTTGGCGTCAAAAAAGACATGATCTCCGCTACCAGGCAAGACAGCATAAACGCCTCCGCTTCCGCCAGAAGTAGAAGCCCAATGTGAAAGGTCGCTCCAGTTTCCGCCATTTCCTACCCAAAAGTAATCAGCGCTCATAACCGAACTAAACGGCATACACAGCAATATGCAAGTCAAGTATTTCATTCTAAATAAATTTTAGTGAGTAACGTGACTTACAATTTATTGAATCCTGGTCTTCACAGACTATCCGACTATCCCAAAGTGGTAATACGGGGTATAATCGTTATGATTCCACAAATAAAAGAAGCGGCCCGATAATTCGAGCCGCTTCTTTTAATAATGATAATGTGATTGATTCTTATGTCGTAGGAATCATGATTTTAATCTTCACCTGGCTCTCCTTATCTGTTTTCTTAGGAGATACACCAAAATCTTTAGCGTTGATGCTTCCTTTACCTTCAAACTTACCATCATTGAAGCTAAATTTGAATGATACAGGCTTAGTAACATCTTTAATGGTCATGTGTCCTTTAAGTAAGAAACCTCCATCAATTTTAGTTACGCTTGAGCTTTTGAATGACATTTTTGGGTACTTAGCTACGTTGAAGAAATCAGCAGATTTCAAGTGCTCGTCTCTTTTTGCATTTCCTGTAGAAAGAGTACTTGCGTTAACCGAACCACTAATAGATGCTTTTCCAGGATTATTAGGGTCGAATGAGATTTTGGCATTTAAACCAGATACAGTACCAGAAGTTTTCTCTGCTACAAAGTAAAATTTCATACTTGCCTTATCTGCATCTATAGACAAATCCTGTGCGTTAAGAGCAAACCCTCCCAAGACAAAGAATAAAGAAAAAAATATCGCTTTTGCTTTCATGTTTAAGTAATTTATTGTGAGTTAATTGTTTTTATAAAAATGCTTATTACAAAGATTCTGCCAAGTTTAAAATTGTCTGGCTATTGTAAACCCAAATCTGAATTCTCCATCAGACCAATTTGAGCTTGTATATGGTATAAACTGTCCCTCTCCAATTCCTGAAGAGTTCATAAAATTAAGCTGAAATATGTGTGCATGGGTTTTAATTTCCACACCAAATCCAAGAGGATTGTAATAGTCTACACCCAACACTGGGTCGCCAGAACGCAATACATGGTAATATTCTGCTATCAGGCTCATCTTTTTAAGGAATCTGTATTTGAACCCCGCTCCAACACTTATCAATCCGTTTTCATCTTCATAAGCTACCAGATTCCTGTGAGAATATCCTGGCGCAATCATTACTGATACTCTATCTCCAAAAGCTCTTGAAGCTACTATTTGGCTATAATATGAAAATCTGTGAGCTGATTTGTCAAACCCAACTGGTGAAGTAATACTTGGATCTGCTGCCATAGAAGTATAAAACCCACTCAAAGCCACAGATAAAGTTAATGGCGTTGTGCTGGATTGCTGAAGAATCTTATACTTAGCCAATCCATCCCAAAACTCTTTATACGGTCCGGCTCCCTTAGATCTACCAAATCCAACAGTTAATTCATCTGTGATTCCGTATTCAAAGGCAATTCTGATATCGGTTGAATTATCCAATCCAAACAATGTTCTTCCCGATCCCTGGGTCCCGATATTTCCAAATCTATGCGTGATTCTCATGTCCAGAGTTCTCGCATTTAAAACCTCAGCACTGTGTCCATTGATCACTCTGGTGTCGTTAAAAGCATGAATAGGAAGGTCAGAATCTCCTTCATCTCCCCACTCGTCATCAGACCAATCGTCTTGTGCAAATCCACTTATTGTTCCTAAGCAAAGTGTAGCAATTAAAAACTTCTTCATAATTCTAGTTATTTGGCGCTCCTGCCTCTATCCATAATTTAAACATCTCTCTTTCGCAATCTGTAATTTCCACAGAATCCGGTCCCCAAAGTGCCGGCATATCTCTGGCAACCAATATCCTGTTCTCCAGGGTACCATCGGTTACTTTAGCTTTTAAGGCATTGTAATCTGTATATGCGGGTTGTGGGCTTGCTCCTGTTGCATGGCAACCTGTAGCTGATCGACAACTTTTATTAAGAATTGGAACAATGTGATCCTGATACGAGATCTGAAAGGTTCCCGGATAACACTCAGAAGGTTCTTCGGCTTTGTCTTTTGAACACGAAATGGCCAGGAAGACTCCCGCTCCAACAAGTAAGACGGTAAATAAGCTGTTTTTCAAATTCATAGTAATCTAAGTATAGATGCCTAAAGTAAGAAATTTGAATCAATTCTGACATTTTTATGACAGAAGGAGACCAACATAAGATCAACGCATAAAAAAAGCGTCCCGATATCGGGACGCTTTTTAGAAATAAGGAAAAACTTTTATTAGTTCACAACTGCTTTGAAAGCTTCAATTTCAAAGAATTTGTGGAACTCCATATCTTTTGCAGCTTTTGCTTTAAGCGCTCCGTCTTTAGCAATTGCTGACTTTAAGTTGTTGATCAACACATCCTGGTTGTTAGTTCTTGCTCCGATAATTGCTTTAAGGTAGTAACCTCTTGCAGTTTCTTTATCGTCAGAACCGTCAACAGTAGACAATGCACCAGAGTTGTCTTTAGCTAACAACTGAGCCAATGCCTTGTTGTAAGAAGCGTCAGATCCAAAGTTAGTAGTCGCTTCAGAGTACTGTCCATCCATGATGTTTACGATACCCATGTTGTAGCTTACTTCAGAACCAGCAGATGTAGATTGCTTAAACAAATCCATTGCTTTTCTTCTGTCTCCCTGAACCAATGCAACAGCACCTAAGTTGTTCTTAACGATTTCGTTTTCTTCCTGCTCAGCAGCTTTTTGGAAAGCAGCTTCTGCGTCAGTAATTTCACCTTTCATGAATAAAACGTAACCAGCGTTGTTATGACCTCTCCAATCTTCCGGGTATTGTCTTACAACTTCATTGTACAATCTCAACTTCTCGTTCATGTCATCTGTTAAACCAGCAGTGAACAATAATTGCTCAGCGTCAAGAGAATCTGGGTCAGACTTAGATACAGCAACCAACTCATCGTCAGTTAAACCTAAGTTCTTATAGTGAATGATTAGGTTAGTTCTTCTTAGCTTAGGTAGGATATCCTTCTCTAGCTCTTTGTAAGTAGCAGACAAGTTTTTGATTTCCTGGTCAGCGTTATCACTGTAGTTCTTGATAATGCTCAAGATGGTGTTCTTCTCTTCAATGTCAGATTCAGAAACTAACTTCTTAAATCCGTCAACATCTTCACCAAGTGCTTTTCCGTTGTAGAACTCATCTCCTTCACCAGCTTCAAATTTGATCTTCTTTGAGATCTTCTTCATAGCAGCGATAGCAGACTGGTATCTCTTTTCAGATAAACCGTTGTTTCTGTCTTCTTCACCTTCAGGAGAAGCGTGACCGAAAGCATCCATACCTTGCATTTCAATTTTTGGGTTCTCCATTGCCCACTCCATGAAAGACTGGAAAGATTTGATATCATCTTCTCTCAACTCAGAAGCTCTTACTTCAGATCTATCTTTCAAGTAGTTGATTTGTGCAACAGTATCGTGCTCTGTTGGACGAACAAAATTGTCTTGTCCAGCGATTACTTTACCGTCAACATTCACCAATTTAGAAGTGATGATGGTTCCTTTACATAACTCATCAGTATCGTAATCTTTAGTTTTAGAAGCACCTTCACCTTTAGAAGCTTTCACTTTAATCATCAATGAAGTGTTCTCCATAGCATCAACGTATGCTACTTTATCAGTGTAAGAAATCTTACCACCTGTTTTAGGAATTACTTTTCCGTTACCAGTTGCTTTTTCACCCTGATAAGCTACGGTTTTTAAAGCCGTTTCACCGATCATTGGTGTAAATTCAGCGTAAGCCTTTTTGTGCATTCCTTTTTCCGGAATGGTGGCATTAATAGTTACTTCTACAGAGTCACCATGCATTTCTAGTGGACATGGGGTAACTTCATAAGTTACATCCTTTAACATATCACAAGATGAAATAAATCCACCAGTGATAGCAATGGCTGCAATTCCTAGTATTCTTTGAGTTTTCATTGATTTAACGTTTTTTCTCCTATTTCCTTTAAAGCTGCAATATTAGCAGTTTGTTTTTAATTATTAAAATAAATACTTGTTTAGTATGCACTTAATTTGAATTCGGCATACGGTTTATCCTCATTATTTTCGATCACATTCAGCACTTTAAGGTAATCTGCTGCATTGTTCACGAAATCGATATCACCGCAGTCAATGACCTGAACCCGCTTGGCTTCAGACCGACTCAAATAGTCCAAATAACTGCTTTCAACTTTGGCAAGATAGGCCATATCAATATTCTGTTCGTACTCTCGACCTCTTTTTTTTATGTTTTTAAGCAAAATCTCAGGGGATCGCTTCAAATAAACCAATAAATCGACCTGTCTGACCTTTGGCACCATGATATCGAACAAGCGCTTAAACAACTCAAACTCATCGGCATCCAGTGTATGACTGGCAAACGACAAGGATTTTGACAGGTGATAATCAGCTACCACTTTTGTTTTCAATTCAAAATCTTTCAAGTGCTGATACCTATCCGCCAAAAAAGACAATTCCAAAGGAAAGGCGTACTTTTTAGGATTCTGGTAAAAACCTTTGAGAAAGGTATTGTCTTCAAAATTTTCCAACATCAGTTCTGCACCGTACCTCAAGGCCAACATGCTGGCCAGAGATGTTTTCCCTGTTCCTATATTCCCTTCTATGACAATAAACTGGTTCATATCCTCACTTCCCTTAAAATCGACGAATCGCTGATTTTTTCGAGCAATATACTCGCTTTTTCATTTAAAACCGGATGAACGGGATCTCCTAAATCAACCAAAGGTTTGAGGACAAAGTCTCGCAGATGCATTCTTGGATGCGGTAAGGTTAATTCTCCATTCTCAACAAGGTCTTCAATCAATAAAACATCCAAATCTATTGGCCTGTCCTGATAGCCCAAACCGGAGCGAGTTCGTCCCAATTCACTTTCAATGGCCTCAATTTTCTTCCAAATATCCTGACCAGACATTGATGTTCTAAAACTCAAGGCACCATTGTAATAGGTATTACTTGATTCGTAACCCCAGGCTTCACTTTCGTAGAAAGCCGACAAACAACACGTCCCAAAAAGCGAACCGCACAGTTCTAAGGCACTCTTAATGTGTGCTTTCTTATCTCCCAAATTACTTCCAATGCTTAAATAAACCGTGTGCATACCTTACAAACACCTATTTCACCGCAAACAACTATTCCGTACAATAATGGATTCCTATGCGTATATTTGACAAACATACAAATGCATTATGAGCACAAGTCGTAAACCCGCAAGTTTTTGGAAAATTTTTGCCGCTACCGGATTAGGAACTCTGGTAGTGGGTTTGATCATCACCTTCATTTTAGCGGCAACCCTTACCTCTGTTCTCAATGGTCTAAGTGACGAATTCTATAGTGCTTTTGGTCCTAAACCAAAAACGAAGGTTAAAGACAACTCTGTGCTGAAGTTGGATTTGAACATGAAGATTAAGGAACGTAAGTATGCCAATTTCAACCAAATGAGTTTTGGCTTGAATGCTTATGAAGGTTTATACGATATCATTCAAGCCATTGAAGATGCCAAGACGGACCCAAAAATCGAAGGTATTTTAATTGATGTGTCTTCCACTTCCTTAGGGTTGGCCAATGCCGGCGAGATAAGAGCTGCCATTGATGATTTTAAAGCTTCTGGAAAATTTGTCTACGCTTATGGCAAAAACTACACTCAAAAGTCTTATTACATTGCTTCTGTAGCCGATAAAGTCTTCATGTATCCAACCGGACATATGGAATTCAAGGGTTTAAGTGCTACCATCTCATTTTACAAGGATTTTCTGGAAAAATTCAACCTTGAAATTCAGGTAATCAGAGGGAGCAATAATCGATTTAAAAGTGCCGTTGAGCCTTTCCTTGCCAACGAAATGAGCGAGTCTAACAGGCTCCAGACAGAACGTTTTTTAAATGGTCTTTGGAACAATATGTTGACAGACATCTCTGAGTCCAGAGGTGTGAGCAAGCCACAACTTCAATTAATTGCAGACTCTCTTTTGATTAGGAACGGCAAAGATGCTGTTGAACACAAACTGATCGATGAACTGATGTATCCCGGAGATTTGGACCAGCTTCTTCTGACTTCTTCAGATCTTGATGAAGATGAAAAACCAAGATTGGTGCACGTTAAAAATTACATGAACCGAAAAGATCATCAGTTCAAAAGAGAAATCTCAGCCATGTTCCCGAATATAGCGGTTGTATATGCCAGTGGAAGTATTCATAGTGGGAAAAGTAACCCGAATAGCATTGGAGATGAAACGCTTGTAAAAGCGGTTAAGGAAGCCACCGAAGATCCTTTCATCAAAGCCATTGTACTCAGAGTTAACTCACCAGGTGGAGATGCCCTTGCCTCAGACCTCATTTGGGATGCATTGATGGCTGCAAAGGAGAAAAAACCGGTTGTGGTATCTATGGGAGATGTAGCTGCTTCAGGAGGTTATTATATCAGTTGCATGGCAGATAAGATTTTCGCTGATGCAAATACGGTTACCGGATCTATTGGGGTCTTTCTAATTATTCCTCATACCGGTAAATTGTTTGAGAACGATTTGGGTATCCATTACAGTCGGGTAAAAACGGCAGAGCATGCAGACATGTCTTACCTTTCAATGAACCTCAACTCATTTTCGAGACCTTTAACTGAAGAAGAGAAGAAAATCTTTCAGGAAGGTGTAGATGAGACTTATCAGGATTTTCTAAGTCGCGTAGATGAAGGCAGAGCCACATTCTCCTCCACTGCAGAAGTAGACAGCATTGGTCAGGGAAGAGTTTGGAGCGGAACAGATGCGCTTGAAATTGGTTTGGTAGATACCTTGGGCACACTTAAAGATGCCATTAGGTATGCGGCAGATCTGGCTGATGTTAAAGAAACTGTGGTAGGAGGATATCCACGTCTCAATGATTCTGGTCTTATGAGATTCATTAAAATGCTGGAAGGTGACGCTCAGGCCAGCGCTATGATTAAAAATGAAAATCCCTTACCTTCGTTTATAGAAAACCATGTTGAGCAGCTCAAAGAGTTTGAAGAACTCGGAAAAATTAAAGCTGGCATGCTCTGGCATTGGGAGATCGAATAGCATGAAAAGCTTATTAAGACACATCTCATTATTGCTTTGCGTAATCCATTTAACCGGGCATACGCAAACCATTACTCTTAAAGATCAGGCTGGCAGCAATGGTCGTGATATAGCTGGTCCAATAAGTTCAAATTCAACAGGAGTGGTTACCGCTTACCAGTATTCTGGTACGAATGTTTTCTACAACGGAGGAAATACGGCAAAAACGCCTAACGCCTGTACAGAACTGGCCGTGGTTAAATACAACCACAATAACACCTTGCAATGGGCAAGTAAAATTGGCTTACAGGCAGTGCCTCCATTCTGTACTTCCAAAAACAGTTTTGTAGACGCGATTACTATGAGCTCTACCGGTGAGGTTTTCGTTGCAGGACGGTTTGAATACAAAGACATTTCATTTAGCGGCATGGCAATTCTAAGCAAACCATGTAATACTGACAGAGCCATTTTCATAGTAAAATACAGTGCCACCGGAGCAGTTCTTTGGTCGAGAAAATATGAAACAGCCAGTGGGTCAGACAGAATAGTTGAAATGGAAGTGACCAGTTCCGGAAAGTTGATCGTTTCAGGAATTTTTTGGAGCCCAGAAATAAACTGGAATTCCAACATCATTAACAGAACTGACAGAACCGCATCTTTCATTGGATCAATGGATACCACCAGTGGACAAACCAGTTGGCTCAAAAGCTTTAACGGATCCGTATCAACTCAGGACATTGCCATAGATGCTTCTGACAACATTGTTTGGTTGGGAAACTGTTATGGTTATAACAATGATATTGCGGGAAACACGGTTCATAGTCAGGGAAAAATGGACATGGTAGTTGGTATTTTTGATGAAAGCGGGAATTACATTGCCATGAATCATTTGACAGGAGCCGGCAACGATCTGCCAACTGCTCTTCATATTGATCCTTCGGGAAAAATTTGGATTTCGGGAAGAACAAACGGTAACACCATTACAGGCACATCTTTAGCAAATAGCGCTTCAATTGACGGGCATTACATCAGCTTTTTAATTGGACTTAACTCAGGACTTAGTGTGACAAACTCAATACAAATTAGTGGTGATGGTCACGATGGTCCGATGGTACTTGATGCCTGTAATATGACAAACGGGAATTTCTGTTTAATCGGAACTTCAGATGGCAATTCAGGTCAGTTTGGTGCCATGTCTCAAACACTTAGTGGCAATTGTTTTGTAATGATTACGGATGCCAATGGCACAACTCAGAGTGTGAGCAGTTTTGATCTTAAAAATCCTCATTTACTAAGCGTATCAGCTACACCAACGGGAGTGGTTTTGTTTGGTCATGCGCACGCATGCACAATTGGCTCTAACAACTATACAGGTTCTGGCGGAAACGACACCTGTGTTTTAAACGGAACAAGCTTCACCGGAACTGAAGGTACTGATGTGTTCCTGATTTCTGTGGATTAGAGTGAATTTACTTTGCCATTATTTGGAGCAGTCTTGTTCCGGTTTTATTAATTCTTACCAGATACATTCCTGCCTCCAGAAAAGATACGTCTAATTGATTTTGGGTGAGTTGGTTGGTTCGATATACCAAACTTCCACTTGTAGAATATATTTCCAGTTCGTTAACAGGCTTCAAATTTGAGAAACGAATCACATCAGATGCTGGGTTTGGACTCAGAATCCAATCATCTTCTTTCTGATCATTCACACCAGCAATAATGGGGTCATATTCCAATAAAAAGGCCCTGTCTGTAACTTCCTGAGCCCCCATCATACCTCCGCAAATAATCCATGATGTAGGAGAGACCTGTCCAACACCTCTCAAATCCATTACCGAATAGGGCGCACCTGTTCCTTCATACCAGGGTGGTCCGTCAGAATCATAAAACAAAATTCTATCGAGTGCCGGCACGCCTCCTGACCCGTTGTAAGCTATCCCATTATAGTTATATGCAATTCCTGATCCTCCGATCCAGAACACCCTCGATCCATGAGTCACACAGGCAGATCGATAATTAGGGTCTCCAGGATTGTCTCCCAGATAGTCCCAGGTAATATCAGTAGGGTCATTTGGATTGATGATTCCTCTTCTTAAATGATTTCTGGCGGTGAATGAAAAACTCCCGGCTGTACCACCGTGGTAATAAATTGTATCTCCAATGATCTGTCCGGAGGCTCCAAAAGCAATGTAATTATTGTTGAAAGGCAAGGAAGTTCCTACCTGCCATGAATCGTTAGCCGGGTCGTAGATTTGAACATCAGGTTTGTTGCCGTTATTACTCCAGCCTGTCACCACAAAGATGAGAGAATCACGCCAAACGCATTGCACATGGTCATCAATGGGAACTGGAATTGGTGCTCCATCACTCAAGTAAGTATTAGAAACAGGATCATAGCGATGAACTTTGTCTGAAGATAACTCATTGCCACTTGCCAAAACGTGATAACCACCCAAAATGTAAATCTGATTTTTGACGGTACTGGCAGCCCCGGCTATTTTCCCTAGAGTGTCTGGTAAAGGTGCAATCGTATCCCATACATCCGTTGTCACATTGTACCTGAAGCTTTTTTGATGAATTCCTGAATACAATTTTGTCGTATCGATTCCGCCAAAAGAATAAATATAAGTGTCGTTACCAACTACTGCTTGCGTCACAGAATTGTTGGCTGTTCTAAAAGGCATTTGTGACAATTCAGTCCAAGTCCAGCCAATTTGTGCATGAACATGGCCCGCCACAAACAACAAAATGAGTAAAGCTATTCGCATACGTCCAGTTTTATTTTAAACCCAGAATGATTTCTCACATTCATTACCCGGTTATCATCGAAAATAAGATACTGCCCTTTGATACCTGCCAAAGTACCATAGATTTCCGGCACTTTGGTCAGATTAATACTACTTACCTTATCTGGCCATCTGTGCACAGGATACGAAATATGTGTGACTTCATCATCCTCTGTCATGAACTCAAGTAAATCTGCTGGCAACACTTCTTCCAGACCCCACTTCTCTTCTACCAAATCGACATCTTCCATGACCTCATTTTTGAGCATCTTTCGCCAATTGGTCTTATCTGTATATACCGATTTTAAGGCAACTTCTATGACACCACACAGTTGTCTGTAGGGTGTTTCTGCCAGCTTAATGGCATAACTGGCTCCCTGGTCTATCCAACGGGTTGGAATCTGATCATGGCGTGTGATTCCAACTTTAACCGCACTGGATACGGCCAGATACACATAATGAGGTTTTGCATGGTGGATTTTTTCCCATTCAGGATCTCGACCTTCTCCCAGATGTGCACGACATAATTCAGGATTAATGATACACTCAGCAGCTTCAGGTGCATTTACAAAACAATCGTAGCAAAACCCCTGACCAAAACTACTTTTAGTCACCTTTCCACAACTTGTACAATTGATAATTCCGTCAAAAGATATTTTAATCTCCTTTCCGATTAAATCGTTCATGAACACAGCATCATCTCCGCAACCAAGCACATAGTTTACCTGGTCCAACAAGGTGGTCGACATCTTCTTTAAATTGCCTTCATAGACAGTTTCTCCTTCTTTACTAAATAAATCCACGCCTCTAATTTTCTATTTCTGTAATAATTTCTAATTTTACGAAAAATTGAAAACAATGTCAGACAAATTCTTTGATAAAAATGTTGCCCCAGTTGGATATATCTATGTAATCGTAGCAATTGGTGTCATCATCGGTCTTCTTGCCTGCTAGTCTGCCCGAAAAGATAAATTTGCGTTAAGAGATTCAACGCACATACTTTTCTTCACTATTTGGCGTATCTTTATCTTAGATTGAGATAGTATGCCTTTTAATTCAATATTTTCCTGGCTAATAAAGAAAAGACTTCATCAAATTGATCTTTTCAGACAATACCCTGTTGATGTTCAGGATGAGGTATTTATTAAGTTAATCGAAACCGCCCGCGATACAGAATGGGGGAAAAAACATGGTTTCAGAGACATTAGATCGTATCAGGATTTTCAAAATCAGGTACCACTCCAAACATATGAAGACCTCAAGCCATTTATTGAGCGAACCATGCGCAATGAGCAAAACATTCTTTGGCCAACGGAGGTAAAATGGTTTGCAAAATCTTCCGGAACGACCAGTGGAAAAAGTAAGTTCATTCCGGTTACCAAAGAAGCGCTTGAGGACTGTCATTATAAAGGCGGAAAAGACTTACTGGGACTTTACTACCATCATCATCCAACGACCAAGCTTTTTAATGGAAAGCACTTGATTGTGGGCGGATCATCGGAGATCAACACTTTGAGCGATGGGTCGTATACAGGTGATTTGTCGGCCATTATCATGAAAAATTTGCCATGGTGGTGCGAGATCAGAAGAACGCCCAAACGTAAAATTGCCCTGATGGATGATTGGGAAGAGAAATTGGACGCCATGGCACATTCTACTATCAATCAGGACGTACATATTCTGGCAGGTGTGCCTTCATGGTCGTTGGTACTGCTTAACAGAATTCTGGAAATTACCGGTGCCGATAACATTCTTGAAGTCTGGCCAAGACTGGAACTTTTCATGCATGGTGGTGTGAGTTTCGGCCCCTATAAATCTCAATACCAAAAATTGATTCCAAAAAACGACATGAATTATGTTGAAACCTACAATGCATCAGAAGGTTTCTTCGGAATTCAGGATCAACCGGATGTCAATGAGATGCTTCTGATGTTAGACTACGGCATTTTCTTCGAATTCATTCCAATGAGCGAATACGATGGCGTCAATTCTAAAAAGGTACTGACTCTGGGAGAAGTTGAAAAAGACGTGAACTATGCCATTGTGATTTCAACAAATGGAGGTTTGTGGCGTTACTTACTGGGAGATACAATCAAGTTTACATCCATTGCGCCCTACAGAATTCAAATATCGGGAAGAACGAAATTCTTTATCAATGCTTTTGGAGAAGAACTGATTGTAGACAACGCCGAGAAGGCTTTGGAGGCCGCCTGTTCAAGAACGAATTCGGAAATATCGGAGTACAGTGTTGGTCCAATTTTCATGGATTCCAAAGGCGATCAGGGAGCACATGAGTGGTTAATTGAATTCAAAAACCCTCCTGAGGATCTGACTTTCTTCACGGAGATTTTGGACAATGCACTAAAATCACTGAACTCGGATTATGAAGCCAAACGCTCCGGAAACTTTATCTTAAAACAACCCATTATCAAGTCCCTTCCAAATGGCACGTTTTATGATTGGATGAAGAAAAGAGGAAAGCTGGGTGGTCAAAACAAAGTTCCAAGACTTAGCAACAATCGGGACCACATTGACTCTATCCTTGAATTTATAAATGAAAAAGATGCCGTAAAGGCCAACTAAGATGTTTCGTAAAACAGGTATTCATATTTGCCTACTGATAATCATTGCTGTCACAGCTGTATCTCATGCTGCGGTTCCGGATACTTTGGTGAGAGATAGCCGTTTTGCAAAGCAGTATTCTTTTAAGACGCAGGCTGAATTCATCGAAACAGACAATGTAGGCAACCTCTATCTGATCTCCGACGATCAAATTATAAAACTGAATAAACAGGGAGACACCATGTTTGTGAGCAGCAATAAGATTACCGGAGATATTTCTCAGGTAGATTTAAATTTCGCCCTAAAACCTTTGGTTTTCCACAAGGATCAAAACTCAATTAGCATTCTTGACAATACTTTAAGTCAGCAAAAAAGCATCATCAATCTGGACGATCACGATATCTATACGCCAAAGGCCGTATGTAATAGCTACTCGGGTAATACCATCTGGGTGTTTAATCAGGACAACTACGAATTGTTTAAGATCAACAGTGAACTTGGGGTCCAATATCAATCAGGCAATCTGAAGCTTCAAATTAATGAAGGTGTTGACATTACCAGCATGCGTGAGTACAAAAACAAACTTTACGCTAACAGTCCTGAAAATGGCATTTTAGTCTTCGACATTTTTGGAACTTATGTTAAAACCATTCCTATAAAAAACTGCCGTTCCTTTCAAGTGTATGATGAGATTATTCTTGTTCAAATGGAAGACGGTTTTTATTTCTATTCGAGTATGGATTTCACCAAATCCCACATTCAAACTTTGGCTCAATACGATCAGGTCAAAGTGAATTCTGAAATGATGTACACCCTAAAAAATGGGATTTTGACCGCTTTTACTTTTAAGAAGTAAGTTTTATTAACAAAAGCACCTGAGTTAAATACAAATTCGTACTTTAGAATCTTCAAAAACCAAGGAAGAATGCACATTGCTATTGCTGGAAATATCGGAAGCGGAAAAACCACTCTTACTAAGTTGTTATCTGAACATTACAACTGGGATGCTCACTACGAAAGTATTGATGACAACCCATACTTAAATGACTTTTATAATGAGATGCAACGTTGGTCTTTTAACCTTCAGATATATTATTTGAACAGTCGATTTACTCAAATTCAGGACATCAAACAAAGTGATAAAAATGTGATTCAGGACAGAACCATTTATGAAGATGCCTTCATATTTGCGCCTAACCTCCACTCCATGGGCTTGATGACATCCCGAGATTTTGAAAACTACTTCTCTCTGTTCAATTTGCTTGAATCATTCATTTCTGCACCGGACCTTTTGATTTATTTGAGAGCTTCTGTACCGAAATTGGTGACCCAAATCCAAAAACGAGGACGTGATTATGAAGAGTCTATTCGTTTGGATTATCTAAAGCGTCTTAATGAACGTTATGAGGCCTGGATTTCAACTTATGACAAAGGCAAGTTATTGGTGATTGATGTTGATGACAACGCTTTTCATGAAGACAAAGAAGACCTGGGTAAGATCATTCAAGCCATTGATACCGAAATTCACGGCCTGTTTTAATTTGATTCTCTAGTTTTCGAATAGAATGTAAGCATTTAAGGAGCTTGCTATACACAACCAAATTACGTACGGAAGCAACAGGTATGACCAGGGTTTTAGTTTCTCTCTGTACCTGATGTACATGTACATGACCAGAATAGTTAAAGCCACAATGACCATTAAGCCCAAAACAACGTCATGGTAATAGAAAAAAATTGGGTTCCAAACTATATTTAGAATCAACTGTAGAGCATACAAGGATAACAGAATTTTCCCGTGTCGTACAGCTTTATAGGCCTTTGTCATAAATATCGACAAGCAAACCATTATAAGACTCCAGGCAAAACCGAATACCCAACCAGGAGGTGTCCAGGGCGCTTTGTCTAGTTCCTGATACCAATCTGAAGGCACTCCATCACCCGTAAAAAAGCCCCCAATGGCCAATGCACCAAAATTGAGGGCTAGAAAAATTAGGAAACGGATAGTCATTTTAGATAAACAATATCACTCAATACTTTGTTCATCAATCTGGATAATAAACATGCTGATAATATTTCGGACCTCTTCCCATAAGTTTTTATTTAATGTTTTTATAAATATCATAAATTTGGATTATGAATTACACTTTGCATCAACTCAAAATATTCTCAGTCATCCTGAAAAACAAAAGCATAACGCTCACAGCTGAAGAACTTAATTTGACTCAACCGGCGGTTTCAATACAACTCAAAAAATTTCAGGAACAGTTTAGAATCCCATTAACTGAGAACAGAGGAAGGGGCATTTATATCACTAAATTCGGTGAAGAGATTGGCAAAGTTTGTAAAAACATTTTACAGGAAGCTGAGCAATTAAAACAGACTTCTGACAACTACTTAGGACTTATTACAGGCAGTTTGAATTTTTCGGTAGTATCTACTGCCAAGTACGTGATTCCTTATTTCTTAAGTGATTTTCAATCGGCATACCCGGATATTGAAATTAAGATCAATGTTACCAATAAAGAAACTGTATTAAAAAGTTTAACCAATAATGAAGATGATTTCTGTATGGTATCAATTCTGCCGGACATGCCAAATACTGAGTCATTATCTCTTATTGAGAACAAATTGGTTTTAGTTGGACGAGAAGATTTTGCAAGTCAGGTGAAATCGCCAAAAGATTTGGCCAAACTGCCAATGATCTATCGGGAACAGGGCTCGGCCACTCGGTACACTATGGAAGGATACCTCAAAACTCATGGAATACATGCCTCCAACAAGATGGAACTGGTCTCAAATGAAGCCGTAAAACAAGCAGTTAAAGCCGGATTGGGGTTATCCATCATGCCCATCATCGGATTAAAGCACGAATTAGCTCATGGTGAGATTCAGATTATCCAAATGCCCGGATTGCCCCTTGTAACCGACTGGCAACTTGTATACAACAAAAAAGAAACATACAGTCCGGCCGCAAACGCATTTATTAATCATATGAATCAAAACAAAAAGGCGATTGCCAATAAATATTTTTGAAAAAGACATATTTTTGCACCATGGAAAACTTGGTCACTTCCAATTTTAAGCTTGGAATTATAGGCGGAGGGCAGTTGGGTAAAATGTTGGTGTTAAGTGCTCATCGTTGGGACGTGACTACTTATATCATGGATCCTTCTGATTCTTGTCCAGCCAGCAAAGTTTGCAACCATTTAACCATAGGAGAATTTAATGATTATGACGCCATTTTAAAATTTGGCGAACAAGTTGACGTCATTACCTGCGAACTGGAGAACATCAATATAGAGGCTTTAAGAGAACTTAAAAGGCGCGGAAAAACGATTCACCCGGATCCAGAAGGATTTGCCATTATTCAGGACAAAGGACTTCAGAAAGATTTTTATGCAGAATCTAACATTCCTACAGCTCCATATTTTCATGTTGCTGATAAAGCGGAACTACTGGCAGCCATTAACTCAGGTAAACTGAACTATCCGTTTATTCAAAAAAGCAGAATTGGTGGCTACGATGGCAGAGGTGTTCAATTGGTTAAGGGAGAGCATGACCACGACAAGCTCTTTGATTGCCCCTCTATTATTGAGGATCTCATTGATATCAAAAAAGAAATTGCTGTGATTGCAGCGAAAGGAGCGAACGGTGAAATTGCCTGTTTTGCTCCGGTTGAAATGGTTTTCAATCAGGAAAACATGGTTGAGAAACTCA
Organism: Parvicellaceae bacterium; assembly: GCA_965230535.1. Classification (GTDB taxonomy): domain Bacteria; phylum Bacteroidota; class Bacteroidia; order Flavobacteriales_D; family JAUILH01; genus JAUILH01. The sequence goes on from OZ246010.1 coordinate 1,413,487, forward strand.
TTTGTCCAAGCCAGTTAAATGAAGAACAGATTAAGGAAGCGGAAGATTTGGCACTGAAGATTGCGGAAAAGTTGGACGTTAGAGGCTTACTTGCAGTAGAGATGTTTGAAGACGGAGAGGGCAATATCATTGTCAATGAAACGGCTCCAAGACCACATAACAGTGGACATCACACCATAGAAAGTTGTTTCACTTCTCAGTATGAACAACACTTAAGATCGGTACTTGGCATGCCACTGGGCAGCACAAAAATCAAATGCCCCTCCGTTATGATTAATCTGTTGGGGAGTCCTGAAGCAAATGGAGAAGCCAAGTATGAAGGTTTAACGGAAGCTGTTAATTTACCTGGTGTGCATGTACACATTTATGGAAAGAAGGGTGTTAAACCTTACAGAAAAATGGGCCACGCGACCATCATAGCCGAAGACATTAATGAAGCAATTGAGATTGCAGATACAGTAAATAAAACTATAAAAGTAGTGTCAAAATGAAAACAAGAGTAAGCATTATAATGGGGTCAGATTCTGATTTACCAGTGATGAAACAAGCCAAGGAAGTTCTTACGGAATTAGGAGTTGCTTGTGAAATGACTGTGGTATCTGCTCACCGCACACCTGAACGCATGGTAGATTTTGCGAAAAACGCTCACACACGCGGTATTGAGGTGATTGTAGCCGGCGCTGGTGGAGCAGCACATTTACCTGGTATGGTCGCTTCTCTTACGCACCTGCCAGTGATAGGTGTTCCAATTAAATCCAGCAATTCTATTGATGGTTGGGATTCAATTTTGTCGATACTTCAGATGCCTAATGGCATTCCCGTTGCTACAGTAGCATTGAATGGTGCGAAAAATGCCGGAATTTTGGCTGCACGTATTTTGGGTAGCTCGGATAATGAGGTGGCTCAAAGCATCATGGCATACAACAAAAACATGACTGAAGCTGTCATGAAGAAAGTTGAGATTGTAGAGAGCAATCAGTAGTTATTCCAGGCAACATTTTTTGTACTTCAGTCCACTTCCACATGGACAAGGACTGTTTCTGCCTACACGTACTTTTACTGTTTTCTTGAGATCCATCTCCCGCATGGTTTGATTGAAGAATTCTTCAAGGAAACGATAAACTTCAGGGTGTTTTTTGGCCATCAACTTAGGGCGCTCAAAGAAATATTCGCAGCTCACCGCAAAGAATTCGATATCACTTGTTCCTCCATAGGGATTGATGTCAGATTTATTCAGGTTGATTTCTGACATCTTATGCTGAACCAATTCAATCCAGGGTAGTAAGTGATCTCTGTCCATCATCACCTTTGGCAGACCGTCAATCCTCCCATCCATTTTATCTATCAGGTGGACGAACTCATGAATGGCTACATTGTGCTTGTCACTCTCATTTTTAAAGCCATGATGAAGAGCTGGTTTCGACAACACCATCAACCCATCCATCGGGCCATTCCCAACCATACCAATGATATGTCTGTCAACATGATCTCCAGTATGCTCAAGTTCATGGTTAAACTTATCCGGTACAAGAATAACTTCAGATAAGTTGGTATAACGCCAGTTCGGAAATTTAAATACTGGTATAACCGCACTGGCAGCCACCAGAATCCGGTCTTGCACGGTCACATCAACAGATCTGCCAGTGACCTTGTGATTCAATAAAAACTCCTGAATTCTATACTTGAAATGCGCTTGGTCTTGTTCTGAAAGTGCATTGTAATAATACACCTTCTCTTGCAATACCTTTAGCCAGGTCTGAGGAAAAACGAAATCGGGTTTCTTCCAGGACTTTCCAAAAAGCCAATTTAACCAACGCATGGTCAGATAACGAACGTTTACAGATTCTCTGCTTCCTCTTCAACTTTATTTAGAAGATCGTCGTACTCCTGATTCAATTCCATTTCAGAACCACCTTCTTCTTCATCTTCCCAGTCATCATCATCTTCCCAATCGTCCTCATCGTCACCCGGAGCATCTCCTGAAGGTACCAGATCTACGTAGAATGTCACATCCGTGGTTTTCCCAATGCTATCATCATCAGGCATGCCCAAAGCAAATTGCTTGAAGCCGAACTTACCTTCAAACGAAATCAGTTCTTTGTCTTTTGCCTTTCCTCTGTATGTGAATGTGAAATCAAAATCTTTTTCTTTCCCCAAGAAAGTTAAGGTTCCTTTCGCCACGAATTGTTCTCCTTTCTTTTCAATGCTGCTCGACTCAAATACAATTTCCGGGTACTTATCTACATTGAAGAAATCCTCTCCTTTCAAGTGACCATCTCTGGTATCATTATCAGTAAAAATTGAAGACGCCTTAACCGTTACTTTGATCTTAGCTGTTTCCAGGCTTCCCTCACTCGAATATTCAACATCAAACTTCTTAAACTTACCCTTGGCCGTTTTTGGTCCTTCCGCTACAAAGAAAATTTCCTGTTTTTTACTGTTTCCGGTAGAAACCCAGGTTCCCTTAATGCTTTCCAAATCTCCTTTTTCTACTTCAGATTTATCAACGTCACTTTCAGCATTACCCGCAAGTACAACTAAAAACAAGTACAGTAACCCTGCAATCGTGATAACCCCTCCAACGATTAGGAGCATTTTCCAATTCCTTTTGAACCAAATCTTTTCGGCCATAGTCATAAATTTTACACTATAATACAAAAAATCCGTGAAGGCTGTTCTTCACGGATTTTTCAAATTTTAATACTATTATAAATCTAGTCTTCCAGAAGACTTAGTTTCCCATGAGCATCAGGATTTTCCTGAGTCATTTCAATTTTGTTCCTATCATCCATTTGACCGTGGTCGTCTCCGGCATTGTCATGTTCCATATCGTATAAGATTGGGGCAATTACAAGACCAACTAAACAAGTCAACTTAATCAGGATGTTCATAGATGGACCAGAGGTATCTTTAAACGGATCACCTACTGTATCACCAGTTACTGCAGCTTTATGTGCGTCAGAACCTTTGTAAGTCATCTCTCCATCAATCTCAACACCAGCTTCAAATGATTTCTTAGCGTTGTCCCAAGCACCACCAGCATTGTTTTGGAAGATCGCCCACATCACACCAGATACAGCTACACCTGCCATATAAGCTCCTAATGGCTCTGCTCCCATTGTAAATCCAATGATTAGTGGCCCAAGAATAGTGATCGCTCCCGGTAACATCATTTCTCTCAAGGCAGCCTTAGTAGAAATGTCTACACATTTACCATATTCCGGCTCAGCTTTACCTTCCATAATACCAGGAATTTCTTTGAACTGACGTCTTACCTCTTTTACCATCTCCATGGCTGCTTTACCCACTGCATTCATAGCCAATGCTGAGAATACTACTGGGATCATACCTCCAATGAATAGAGCTGCCAGTACATCAGCCTTAAATATGTTAATTCCATTAATTCCGGTGAAGTATACAAAGGCAGCAAACAATGCCAATGCCGTCAATGCAGCAGATGCAATTGCGAAACCTTTACCGATAGCAGCAGTTGTGTTACCAACTGAATCTAAAATATCTGTTCTTTCTCTTACCTCATCTGGTAGCTCACTCATCTCTGCGATACCACCTGCGTTATCTGCAATTGGACCGAAAGCATCAATCGCTAACTGCATAGCTGTAGTCGCCATCATGGCAGAAGCAGCAATAGACACCCCATAGAATCCTGCAAAGTAATACGAAGACCAAATGGCAACCGCAAACAGAATAACTGATCCGAAAGTAGACATCATACCAACTGCCAAACCAGCAATGATGTTAGTCGCTGCACCAGTTGATGATTTTTGAATAATTTCAGTTACAGGCTTCTTACCAATTCCTGTATAGTACTCTGTTAAAGCAGAAATTAAACCACCTACAGCGATACCAATCAATACAGTATAAAATACTTCCATATTGGTTACTTCTACCGGCTCTCTTTCACCGAAGAAGCTCATGTACATCTTTTCAGGAAGTATCCACATAATAGCTCCTAAAGATCCTAAAGCGGTTAAACCAAGTGCCACCCAGTTACCCATATTCAATGATCTTTGAACTTCAGCTTCCTTAGCGCTGTTATCTTTAATCTTAATTAAGAAAGTTCCTACGATAGAGAAAACAATTCCAAGACCAGCAATTAAGATTGGCAGTAAGATTGGACCATAACCACCAAAGTCATCATTCATGTTACCACCATTCTGGAAAATCACGAAATTTCCAAGTACCATAGCAGCCAACATAGTTGCTACGTAAGACCCAAATAAATCAGCTCCCATTCCGGCAACATCACCTACGTTGTCTCCAACGTTATCTGCAATTGTTGCAGGGTTTCTTGGATCATCTTCAGGAATACCTGCTTCTACTTTACCTACTAAGTCAGCTCCAACATCCGCAGCCTTCGTATAAATACCTCCACCAACTCTGGCGAAAAGTGCAATTGATTCTGCTCCTAAAGAGAAGCCAGCCAATGTTTCAAGGATTATAACCATGCTTTGTGGCTTATACTCTCCTTCACCAAGCCAAACAAACAATAGTGCGAATAATACAGACAAGCCGAATACAGCCAAACCTGCAACACCAAGTCCCATTACCGTTCCTCCTTTAAAAGCTACCTGAAGTGCTTTTGGCAAGCTTGTTCTTGCTGCCTGAGTTGTTCTAACATTTGCCGCAGTTGCGATTCTCATTCCGATATTACCAGCTACAGCTGAGAAAACAGCTCCAATCACAAAGGCAATTACAATAAACCAGTGTGTATGTTCTACCATTCCGGAAATTACCCCTAATGCAATACCTGCACCAACCACGAAAATGGCTAAAATTCTATACTCTGCTTTTAAGAAGGCCATCGCACCTTCCTGGATGTAACCAGCCAATTTTTTCATCTTAGACTCACCTGCATCTTGTGCGTTCACCCACTTGGCCAGAACCGCCATATAGATCAATCCAATCAATCCAAAAATAGGCAGTATATAAATCAATTCTTTCATAATTATATGATATTAATGTCCGTTTTTTCGGACGGCAAAAGTATGTGTTTAAAAATAATTGTGCAAATGATTGCACATTAAAGTTTATTGCATAAAAAAGAGCCTCATAACAAGGCTCTTAACTTTAAAATGTTTTTATCTATTTCTGAAGGTACATTAAGTCTTTCACAGAACGTACAACTCTATCCACATTTGGCAATGCCTCATCTATTAATGTTGGAGAAAAAGCGAATGGTGTATCCGTTTGTGTAACACGTTGAACAGGAGCATCCAAAAAGTCGAATGCATATCTCTGAACCCAATAAGCAATCTCAGAAGAAATAGACGCCAACGGCCAGCTCTCTTCCAAAATCAACAACCTTCCGGTTTTTCTTACAGATTCAAGAACAGTATCGTAATCAATTGGTCTGATGGTTCTCAAATCAATAATCTCAGCAGAAATACCTTCCTTCTCCAATTCATTTGCCGCTTCATAGGCCACTTTAATGATTTTTCCAAAAGAAACAATAGTCACATCATCACCCGGACGTTTGATATCTGCCTTACCAATTGGCAATAGGTACTCTCCATCAGGAATTTCACCTTTATCTCCATACATTTTCTCAGATTCTAAGAATACAACCGGATCATTATCTCTAATAGCCGCTTTCAACAAACCTTTTGCATCATATGGATTTGAAGGTGTGATTACCTTTAAGCCTGGTACATGAGCGTACATAGATTCAAAGCTCTGAGAATGGGTTGCTGCCAACTGTCCGGCAGTTCCGTTTCCACCTCTAAATACAATTGGACAATGGTATTGACCACCACTCATTTGCAACATCTTTGCTGCCGAGTTGATAATTTGATCTGCTGCAAGAATGGCAAAGTTCCAGGTCATAAACTCCACAATTGGTCTTAAACCATTCATGGAAGCGCCCACGCTGATTCCTGCAAACCCAAGTTCAGCAATTGGTGTATCGATCACACGTTTAGCGCCAAACTCGTCTAACATCCCCTGGCTAACCTTATAGGCACCATTATATTCGGCCACTTCTTCTCCCATCAAATAGACGTTCTCATCTCTCCTCATCTCTTCAGACATGGCTTCTCTTAGTGCTTCTCTAAACTGGACTTCTCGCATAATGAATTCAAATTATGTCAACAAAAATATAAAAATAGACATTGCGCGCAATACATCTTTAACACATTACATAAATAGGATAATTTTTGCGTAAGATGGCTCATTTTTTTTGATAAATTTGCTACCCTTAAATTATTGTTCAATCACATATTTATATATACATGAAAATTCTAGTTTGTATCAGTAAAGCACCGGATACAACCTCTAAAATTGAATTCACAGACAACAATACGTCTTTCAATGAAAGCAACGTACAGTACATTGTGAATCCTTACGACGAGTGGTATGCCTTGGTGAGAGGTCTTGAGTTGAAAGAAGCCAACGGTGGTTCAGTAACCATTATTACGGTTGGAACAGCAGCAGACGAGCCAATTATGAGAAAAGCTTTGGCTATCGGAGCAGATGAAGCGGTTAGAATAGACACAGAAGCGAAAGATGGTTTGTTTGTAGCTCAACAAATTGCCGAGTACGCTAAAGATAAAGGATTTGACCTGGTTCTTACAGGAAAAGAAACCATTAACTATAATGGTTCTCAGGTAGGCGGAATGATTGCAGAACTGCTTGACATGCCATATTTAAGTTTAGCTAGTAAGTTGGACGTGAACGGTTCTACAGCCACTGTAGAGTTAGACGTTAAAGGCGGTAAGCAAGTAGCTGAAGTTAACACGCCATTTGCTTTGAGTTGTGCTAAAGGTATGGCGGAGCAACGCATCCCTAACATGAGAGGAATCATGGCTGCAAGAACCAAGCCTCTTCAGGTAATTCCTGCAGTGGATGTGGCAGCAACTTCTGAAGTTGTATCTTACGAATTACCTCCGGAAAAGGCGGCTTGTAAGATGATCGATCCTGCAAACATGGACGAATTAGTAGAGTTATTACATAATGAAGCAAAAGTTATTTAAGATATGTCAGTTTTAGTTTTCGTAGATACAAGTAATGGTGTAAATAAAGCCGCTTTAGAAGCGAGTTTTTATGGAAGTAAAGTTGCTGGCATGATTGGTGGGTCAACCACTGTGGTAACTTTTGGCAACGAAGGAGCTTTGGCGGACCTAGGAAAAGCCGGAGCCAACAAAGTTGTTGCAGCCAGAAATATTCAGAACGCAGATCCTCAGCAGTTGAGCAGATTAATTTCGGCAGTAGCTGAACAAGAAGGATCAAGCGTTATTGTAATCCCTCAGGATCCTGTTGGAAAAGCGGTTGCTCCAAGAGTTGCTGCCAAGTTAAAAGCAGGAAATGCTTCACCGGCCATTTCATTGCCAGATACCTCAAACGGTTTCGTGGTTAAGACAAATGTTTTCTCTGGAAAAGCTTTTGCCAATGTTAACTTGATTTCCGATAAAAAGGTGATCTCATTGTTGCCAAATTCTCTTCAACCGGAATTAGGTGATGGCAGTGCCAGCGTTGAAGATTTTAGTGGAGATTGTGGAAGTGCTGGTATTCAGTTCAAAGATTTGAAGTCACAAGGAGGATCCGTTCCGTTACCAGAAGCTGAGTTAGTAGTTTCTGCGGGTAGAGGTTTGAAAGGACCGGAAAACTGGGGAATCGTCGAAGACCTTGCCAGCTCTTTGGATGCAGCTACAGCTTGTAGCCGTCCGGTAGCTGATATTGGTTGGAGACCTCACCACGAGCACGTAGGTCAAACAGGTGTGGCCATCAGACCAAACCTATACATTGCTGCCGGAATTAGTGGTGCAATTCAACATCTGGCTGGTGTAAACGGTTCAAAAACAATCGTGGTCATCAATACAGACGCTGAAGCGCCATTCTTTAAGGCTGCAGACTATGGTGTAGTTGGTGATGCATTTGAAGTACTGCCAAGATTAACTGAGGCAGTAAAAAAATTCAAGGCATCTAACTAAGCCTCTAAATTGGAATTATTATATTAGTAATCGAAATGGGAAGCTTTCTGCTTCCCATCTTGTTTTTAGATGGAAAAAATAGAACTTGAAATAGTTGGATTATCCTATAGCCAGACTCAGTCCGGAGCATATGCATTGGTATTGGGAGAGGCTTCCGGGAAAAGACGATTGCCGATCATTATTGGTGGATTTGAAGCTCAGGCCATTGCCATTGAGCTTGAAAACATGACACCAAGCAGACCGTTGACTCATGATTTATTCAAGAGCATGGCAACTACATTCAATGTAGAAGTAAAAGAAGTGATCGTCTACAATTTGGTTGAGGGAATTTTCTTTTCGAAGATCGTATGTGTTCAGGATGGTGTTGAAGAAGAAATTGATGCCAGAACCTCAGATGCCATCGCATTGGCTGTAAGGTTCAATTGTCCGGTTTTTACCTATGAATTCATCCTAAGCTCTGCCGGAATTATTCTGGATGAAGAAGATGATGAGGATGACGATGATCCGGTTGAATCTTCAGAAGACAATATTTCTGACGTAAATGTCAGCGTTGGTGGAAGCGGATTTTCAGGACAATCTGTAGACGAGCTCAATGCCATGCTCAATGAGGCAATCCAAAATGAAGATTACGAAAAAGCATCTAAAATCAGGGACGAAATAAATTCAAGAAACACAAATTAATATTGTTTGAAAAAGTCGATTTTAAAACTGGTATGTTTTGGACTCCTGTTTGCAGCTATTTTTAGTTCCTGCAAAAAAGAAGAGAGTCAACCACCAGTTGAAGACCTTATCAAACGAAAGTGGATCAGTGACAACAACAATCCTGACAATAAAGTCCCGCTTTTCCTCACCCTTGTCGATAAAGACAATAAAAAAACTTTTTACACCAACATTAAATCATTACCGGACACTACTGGTGACTGGAGGTTACTTGGAGATTCTGTTTTAATCCTAACCGGCGCTCCCATCTTTGATGTCAGCGAAATAGATTCAACGGTAATCGTTGGTGAGCAGGATAAAGCCACCATTGAATACTACAACGCAGGCAGAAAAATTGGTGAACTCAAAAACAATGAATTGCTACCTACCAGGCATGCAGTTTCGCTTAACATCAAAGAGATTTCCGATTCAAAATTAGCTACACGTTCTTCAGAAGGTGAGGAATTTAGTTTCAACTACAAACCGGAGCTAATTGAAAACCAATTCTCCTTTATGTCTATTCTGCGAGGGTTGTTGGGAATTATCTCCCTGTTAGGCATTGCCTGGCTGTTTTCATCGAATCGAAAAAAAGTCAACTGGATGCTTGTTCTAAAGGGCGTCTCTATACAAATCATTCTGGCCGTTGCCCTGTTAAAAATTCCTTTCATTGCTGATTTCTTTGAATCCATAAGCGCAGGCTTTGTTCAGATAATTAGCTTTACCCAGGAAGGAACAGATTTTCTTCTGAGATCTTTTATAGATGGGCAGGTAGACAATGCTTATGTAAATTTCGCCTTCAAAGTATTGCCAACCATCATCTTCTTTTCGGCACTTACCAGCTTATTTTACTACTGGGGCATCCTTCAGATCATTGTCAAATTCTTTGCTTCTGTGATGCAGAAAATTATGGGCTTATCAGGTTCAGAAAGTATGGCAGCAGCAGGCAATGTTTTCCTTGGTCAAACAGAGGCGCCTCTTCTCATCAAGCCTTACTTATTGGGGATGACAAAATCTGAGTTCATGACTCTCATGACTGGTGGAATGGCTACCATTGCTGGTGGTGTCTTGGCTGGATACATCTCATTTTTGGGAGATGGCGACCCGGCTCAGGAATTATACTTTGCCAAGCATTTATTGATTGCCAGTATCATGTCAGCTCCAGCGGCGATTGTGGCAGCCAAAATACTGGTACCTGAAGAAGAAGACTTTAATAAGGACCTGAGTGTTCCTAAGGATAAAATTGGTTCCAATGCTCTTGAGGCCATTGCCAATGGAACAACCGATGGCGTTAAACTGGCTGTGAACGTTGGAGCCATGCTTTTGGTTTTTACTGCTCTGGTTGCATTCGGAAATCACTTGTTGATGGAACTTGGCGGACTCATCAACATCAATGAATGGATCGCCGAACAGACACCTTATGACGGATTGAGCTTTAACTTTCTGATTGGGTATTTATGTGCTCCTATTGTCTGGCTAATGGGCGTTCCAACAGATGATGTGGTACTCGTTGGAGAACTGTTGGGAAATAAAACAGTTATTAATGAATTCATTGGTTACATGAGACTTGGTGAAATGAAGAAGATGGGATTACTATCTGACAAAGCCATTCTCATGAGTACTTACCTGCTATGTGGCTTTGCCAACTTTGCTTCAATCGGAATTCAGATCGGTGGAATTGGTGCGCTGGTCCCTTCAAAAAAAGGACTACTATCCAGCCTTGGAATTAAAGCGCTTATTGGCGGAACAATTGCTTGTCTGATGACGGCAGTTGTGGTAGGTATGCTCATGTAATTTTCAACATTGTTTACTCTTATTAACTACCTGATACTTCACGGTCATTTGCGTTGTATATTTGGAGTATGAAGGCTTATTTGGACTTATTACAACACATTCTTGATAATGGAACAGAAAAGGGAGACAGAACAGGTACCGGAACCATAAGTACCTTTGGCTACCAGATGAGATTTGACTTGTCAGAAGGCTTCCCTTGTCTTACAACAAAAAAACTTCACCTTAGATCCATCATTCACGAATTGCTTTGGTTCCTAAAAGGCGATACTAACATCAAGTACCTCAAAGAGAATGGCGTTCGTATTTGGGATGAATGGGCTGATGAAAATGGAGATTTAGGTCCGGTTTATGGTTACCAGTGGCGCTCCTGGCCAGCACCAAACGGTGAGTCTGTAGATCAGATCAAGAATCTGTTGAATTCACTGAAAAACAACCCCAACTCAAGAAGACATATCGTATCTGCCTGGAATCCGGCCCTAGTTGACGATATGGCACTTCCGCCTTGTCACTGCCTGTTCCAATTTTATGTGGCAGATGGCAAATTGAGCTGTCAGTTATATCAAAGAAGTGCGGATACCTTCCTTGGTGTTCCGTTTAACATTGCTTCTTATGCCTTGTTGACCATGATGATCGCGCAAGTGTGCGGTTATGAGCCCGGAGAATTTGTTTGGACTGGTGGAGATGTTCATTTATACAGCAACCATATCGAGCAAACCAAAGAACAATTGACGCGAGAACCAAGACCACTTCCAAAAATGAAAATGAACCCAGATGTGACGGATCTTTTCGAATTTAAATTCGAAGATTTCGAGTTGGTTGACTACGATCCACATCCACACATCAAAGCAGCTGTTTCGGTATGATCCAATGCTCACTAATAGTTGCCATTGCAGAAAACAGAGTCATAGGTAAAGACAATGACCTGATCTGGCATTTACCTGCAGATATGGCTTATTTTAAAGAGACCACCCTTGGAAAGCCAGTCATAATGGGTAGAAAAAACTACCTCTCCATTCCGCAAAAATTCAGACCACTTCCTAAACGACCAAACATTGTGGTAACCAGAAATAAGTCTTTTACGGATGAGGGCATTGATGTTTGTTACAGTGTTGAAGAAGCCATCGAATTGGCAAAAACGAAATCTGAAGACGAAATTTTCATCATTGGTGGTGGAGAGATCTATCGGTATGCCTTGGAAAACAAACTTTGCGACAAACTTTACATCACTGAGATTCAACAAAGTTTTGATGGTGACACTTTTTTCCCGGAACTGAACAAAGATGAATGGACAGAGATTTCGAGAATAAAAAATCCAGCTGACGACAAGAACAGATACGACTTTGACTTTGTTCAATATGTAAGAAAGGATTCCTGAATCTAAGCCCCTTTTATTCAAGTTATCCACCTTTATTTGTCTAAAGACTTAACTCCCACATTAATTCACGGAACTTTTTTTGTATATTTTCGTTCAATAAGTGCTGTGAAGAATTTTGTAATCCCCATACTGCTTTGTGCTGTTTTTCTAGGTAGTTGTAGAAAATCTGATCGTGATTTTGACGAGAGTATTCTCGCTTCACAAGATGAAATTGCCAACCAACTGTACCTTTCCAATGCTTTTCACATTATAGATGATGCAGCACGAAAAGCATATGGCATGACTCCATCACACACAAGTGGACAATTAGATTGCGCCACAGTTATAGAGAATTTGATCGGTTCTCCAAACACCATCAGCATTGATTTTGGCACGGGATGTTCCGGGACCGATGGCAGAACCAGAAAGGGGCAAATCTACTGCACAATAGATGATAATTACAGTGATTCTGCAACTGTGGTCAATGCCAGTTTCATTAACTATTACGTAGATGATGTTAAATTTGATGGTTCTGTAAAAATCACGAATATGGGAAATAATTCAAATGGCAAGCTCCATTATACCTATTCGTATAACGATCTCAAAATCACACGATACAACCCTGAAAAAACGGCGACTTTCAACGGAAACGGAACCCGTGTTTTATATGACGATCTGGGCACAGCAAGCAGCAATGATGATATTTATTGGATCACTGGTAACTTTAGTGGAAGAAGTGTTTCCGGAAATATTTATGAAGCAGAAACTACATTTCCTTTGACATTTGAACATGGTTGTAAGTACATTAGCGGAGGAAACATGACCGTAACACCGGGTAATCTCGTTCCCAGATTCTTAGATTTCGGCTCGGCAGAGTGTGACTCCCTTATTGTGATCACCATCAGTCAGACCAAGCACGCTGCAACCCAGCCTTAAAATGCGTGAATACTATAAAACCTTAGGTTTAAGTGAAGGAACTGATCTTGATCAGGTTAAAAAGCAGTACCGCAAACTGGCTATGAAATACCATCCCGATATCAATCCGGGAAAGCAAGCTCAGACCAAATTTATTGAGATCAATGATGCCTACAATGCCATTATTGAGCATTCAAAGAATCCAAGGAAAGTTAGGAAAAATACAGTAAAGCAAGATGCGCATTATGCTAAAATGGACGCGCAGGCCATTTTCGAAGAACGACTCAAAAAAGCCAGAGAATACGCCAGAAAGAATAAAGAAGAAGAAAAAAGAGAACTGAGACAATTTGCCAACTCAAAGCTGGTTAAGTTCACTAAGAAAATGGCATTTTTCTATGCTTTTCTTATGGTTTTTATTCTGATAGACTACAACTATACATACCAACATACAGACCCATTTATGTACCGTTTGGGCAGTCAATCTGTGGACGACATTCATCTTAGAGTAGATCATAAAGGAGAAGAAGTAGAAGTACTGATTGATGATCCATCTTTTTTTAAGCATGGTGCATATACTCAGATCAGGTCAGAAATCTCTCATATTTCAGGAGTGGTCCATAACGTTGAACTCACCACCTCATCCGGCAAAATCATCAAACATTCCAATTCCTGGTCAATATATTCTGCCATCAACATCATCATCTTTGCCCTGATGCTGCCTTTTGCCTTGTACTTTGTGTCTCCAAAACGGGATTCTTATTACGGTTTGGCATATTTTTCGGCGGGCTTTCCAATTATTGTCATCATTTCAGCCATCATCATCTATGTACTCTGGAGATAGCGTTGAATTCTTCTGAAATTGTTCATATTCTCTCCCCTCTTCTACTGCATTCTTGTCCAGAATAGCTGTATTTTTAAGGTATGAAGTTGTGCATTGCCGAGAAACCAAGTGTTGCCAAAGAGATTGCATCCATTTTGGGAGCAAACGCTCGTAAAGATGGCTACTTTGAAGGCAATGGCTACCAGGTAACATGGACCTTTGGTCATCTGTGCACACTCAAAACCCCTGATGATTATACTGAAAAGTGGAAGTCGTGGAACCTGAATACACTTCCCATGATCCCCTCACAATTCGGAATTAAAGTGATACCCGACAGTGGCGTTAAAAAGCAATTTAAAACGATAGAAAAGTTGGTAAAATCTTGTGAGGAGGTCATCAATTGCGGGGATGCCGGACAAGAGGGAGAGCTCATTCAACGGTGGGTTCTGGCCAAAGCACAAAACAGAAAACCATTGAAACGTTTGTGGATCTCTTCCCTTACCGAAGAAGCTATTAAGGAAGGATTTCAGACGCTCAAAGAAGGGACAGAATTCGACCGTTTATACGCAGCCGGCAGTTCCAGAGCCATTGGTGATTGGTTATTGGGGATGAATGCTACTCGACTCTACACCCTTAAATACGGGCGTAACCGACAAGTATTATCGATTGGAAGGGTGCAGACCCCAACTCTGGCCATGATTGTGAGGCGACAAAACGAGATTGACCATTTTGTACCTCAGAATTACTGGGAAATTGCGACTGTTTATCGAGACACAGAATTTGCCAGTACTAAAGGAAAGTTCACTAAAAAGGAAGCTGCTGAAAAAGTTCTAAACACCATAACAGGTCAGGAATTTGAGATTGTTTCTTTTACCAAAAAGGAGGGCAAAGAACAGGCTCCTCAATTGTTTGATTTGACTTCTTTGCAGGTTGAGTGTAACAGGAAATTTGGGTTCTCTGCGGATGACACACTCAAAATGACTCAGAGTTTGTATGAGAAGAAACTGGTGACCTATCCCAGAGTAGATACGCGTTACTTATCTGATGACATTTATCCAAAGGTCAAAGGAATTTTAAGCAAACTGGGACATTATCAGGCGCTTGTACAACCACTGCTCAGTGGGAAGATTAAAAAATCCAAACGGGTATTTGACAACAAGAAAGTGACAGACCACCATGCGATTATTCCTACAGGAGTTAATCCATCTGGTATCAATGCCAACGAACAGCGCATTTATGATGCCATTACAAGACGGTTTATTGCTGTGTTCTATCCGGAATGTAAAGTGAGTAATACCACGGTTCTTGGTCAAAGTGCCGGACACAAATTCAAGACTACCGGAAAGCAAATTCTTCATCCTGGATGGCGTGTGGTATATGGTCATGATCAAAATGACGACAGCAATAAAGACCTCATGCCCAATTTTCAGGAAGGTGAAAAGGGGGAACATACTCCCAAAATCCTGGAAAAGAAAACCAAACCGCCAAGTTACTATACGGAAGCGTCTCTTTTGAGAGCTATGGAAACCGCTGGAAAAAACGTGGATGATGATGAGCTGAGAGAACTGATGAAGGACAATGGAATTGGGAGACCTTCAACCCGGGCAAATATCATTGAAACCTTATTCAGAAGAAAATACATCATCAAAGAAAAAAAGCGCATCAAAGCAACCGACATGGGCAAACAGTTGATAGGTTTGATTCATAATGATCTGCTAAAGTCACCTGAACTAACCGGACAATGGGAGCGCAAATTGAGAGAAATTGAATTAGGAAACTACCAGGTAAAGGCCTTCAAAGCAGAATTGATTGAAATGGTAAACAAGCTGGTGCATGAGGTGAAACACGACATTCATTTGTACAATAACCGTGTTGATCTCAACAAGTCCACTTGCCCCAAATGTAAAGAAGGGCGAATACTTACAGGAAAGACGGCCTATGGCTGTTCAAACTATAAAAATGGATGTAATTTCCTTGTGCCTTATATCATCAAGGGTGTAAAAGTTAAACCCAAGCATGTGCACGACCTAATAGAAAAAGGCGCAACGGAAACTATGGCCGACCTTGATGGCAAGCAATTTAAATTTTCTGAAGACTTTAATTTGGTGATTGCTTGATTAAGCCACTCTTAGCTTACTCATTTTTGATTTTCCAAACTGATCTTTCGCGTAGTCCAAAGTAATCTTTAATTCTTTGGTTGCTTTGTCTCCCGGAAGTGTGAACATAGCATCATTCAAAATGGCTTCACAAATTGATCTCAGACCACGTGCGCCAAGCTTGAATTCAATTGCCTTTTCAACAATGAAATCCATCACCTCTTTATCGAAAGATAATTTGACATCATCCATATCAAACAACTTCACATATTGCTTGATCAAGGCATTTTTAGGCTCAGTCAGAATTCTTCTCAAAGTCTTGGCATCCAATGGATTCAAATGAGTTAAAACCGGGAAACGTCCAATCAATTCGGGAATCAAACCATAATCTTTAAGATCGGTTGGGATGATGTACTCCAAAAGATTGTCTTCATCAATCTGCTCATTAGATTCAACACTAAATCCAATGGAATTTGTTTTCACTCGTTTCTCAATCAACTTATCGATACCAGCAAAGGCACCTCCACAGATAAAGAGAATGTTCTTTGTGTTAACCTGAATCAGTTTTTGTTCCGGATGTTTTCGGCCTCCTTGTGGGGGTACATTTACCGTTGTTCCCTCAAGAAGTTTCAATAAAGCCTGCTGCACACCTTCTCCAGACACATCTCTGGTGATAGACGGGTTGTCGCTTTTACGAGCAATTTTATCAATTTCATCAATAAACACAATGCCTCTTTCAGCGGACGGCACATCATAATCAGCCGCCTGAAGCAATCTACTCAGTATGCTCTCCACATCCTCTCCTACATAACCAGCTTCTGTAAGAACTGTGGCATCTGCAATACAAAAAGGCACGTTTAGCATTTTTGCAATGGTACGCGCCATAAGGGTTTTTCCTGTACCGGTTTTCCCCACAAAAATAACGTTGGATTTTTCAATCTCAACTTCATCGGAAGTATCAACCTGAAGCAATCTTTTATAATGATTGTATACGGCAACAGACAATGTTTTTTTGGCATCATCCTGACCTATAACGAACTGATCCAAACCAACCTTTAATTCGGCTGGTTTGGACAGTGTCAATTTCGTCTCAAGGTTTTTGGTTGCTTTTTGGGAAACTTCTTCCCGAACAATGTTATTTGCCTGCGCAATACAGTTGTCGCAAATATGCCCGGAAATCCCTGCAATTAAAACATTGACTTCACTCTTTTTTCTCCCACAAAAGGAGCAGCTGATATTTTCCTTATCACTCATTATTTGGATCTGGTAAGTACTTCATCAATCATACCGTAGGCTTTCGCTTCTTCGGCAATCATCCAGTAATCACGGTCACTATCTTCCCATACTTTTTCGTAAGTCTGACCAGAGTGTGATGCAATGATGTCGTACAATTCTTTCTTAAGTTTTTGAATCTCTCTTGCCGTGATTTCAATATCAGAAGCTTGTCCTGAAGCCCCACCAAGTGGTTGGTGGATCATCACTCTTGAATGGGGCAATGCTGTTCTTTTTCCTTCAGCGCCCGCACAAAGTAAAACGGCTCCCATAGAAGCTGCCATCCCGGTACAAATAGTTGCCACATCCGGCTGAATGTATTGCATGGTATCATAGATTCCCAATCCTGCATATACACTTCCTCCTGGAGAGTTCAGGTAAATTTGAATGTCTTTTGAGTTATCAACTGATTCAAGGAACAACAATTGCGCTTGAATGATGTTTGCAATGTAGTCATCAATACCAGTTCCCAGGAAAATGATTCTATCTGCCATCAATCTTGAAAACACATCTACCTCTCTAAAGGGCATTTGTCTTTCTTCGATAACGGTTCTGGTCATGTTCTCTGGTCCGTGAGTTGCCGACATGTACTTGTCATAACTCGTACTGCTAATTCCTTTATGCTTGGTAGCGTAAGATCTAAATTCCTTTTCCCAGTTCATATTATAAAGTTTTGTTTTGTTCTTGTTTGTTGAAATCTAATTTCGGAGGTTGAAAATACTAAATTATCACTCAACATGGGGTTATTCCATGTAATTTGATACACTTTAAGACGTTTTAGTTGCATAAGTATTTGAAAACGCCTTTACTTATCTACTTTAATTCTTTGAGAAAATCCTTGTTATCCATCACCCATCTGATCAAAGAATTGTTCCCTCCGGGAATGTTCAATTTCTTACAAATTCTTGATCTGTAATTCTCAACTGTCTTTTGCGTTACAAACAATTTATGCGCTATTTCTTTACTGGTGTTGTTTTTCTGAACCAGCTTGAGCGTTTTCAGTTCTGCCGTTGTTAGAGTTTCAAGACTACTTTCCAGTTTTTTCACCCTTTTCAGATATTCGGAATGATCCCCCATCCTGTCTTCCAAACCTTTTCCAATGTACACCTCACCTTTCAAGACCTTCTTAATACACTCAACCATATCCAAACCGCTATGATCTTTTAACAAGAAGCCTTTGGCTCCATTGGCAATTGCAGAATTGAAGATTTCAACATCCTTATACATGGTCAGAATAATGGCCTTAGTGAGCACACCATTTTTATTCATTTTCTTGCAAACCTCCAGGCCATCCATTTCGGGCATATCAACATCCAGTACAGCTATATGGGGCGAATTCTTCTCAATTTCCTTCCAGGCAGATTTACCATCTGCTACTGCTGTGACCACAATATTTTCCAGATGAGCAGTCAGGATGTCTTTGACCCCATTTCTAAAAATAGGATGGTCATCAGCAATCAATATTTTCAAATCAGACCTGCTCTCCACTGAACTTAATTTGCACCTTAATTCCTGTTGGTTTATTGGACGTCATTGACACCGATCCATTCATCAAGCCTACCCTTTCTTTGATGCTCATCAGACCAATTCCGGATAAGTCTTGCTTGGATCGAAACCCCGAACCATTATCAAGATACGTAAATTTAATGTCATTTCTGAATCTTGTGATGCTGAGCTTAAGTGCATTTCCTTGACTGTGCTTAAGTGTATTGTTAGTTAATTCCTGAACAATTCTATACAAATGCATCTTTTGATCCTGAGTAATTTGCTGATCTATGTTGTCACATTCCAGAGAACACGTCATATCTGTGGTATCCTCAATTTTCGAAAAAAGAGTTTCCAGCGCCTCTTCAACCGGAACCTTTTTCAAATAGTTGGGATACAAGTTTCTTGAAATCTCTCTTGTTTGGTTGATTACGGAAGACAAGGACTCAGTTACCACCTTATCTTCATCATAACTCTCCTTACTCTCAATTCTATTTTTAAGCATGGATAAAGTCTGCCCAACATCATCATGCAGATCTCTTGCAATTCTCCCTCGTTCTTCCTCAATGTTTTTAATTAGAGTCTGGGCGAATTGTTCCTTCTGTTTCCTAACAATTCTCTGATAAATAATGTACCCTATTCCTATTAAAACAACTATCAGGAAGACAAAACCTATTAGGTAATTCCTCCTTTGAATGGCATGAATTTCCTGATCTTTTTTAAGAACTTCATTCTCTGCCATTGCCTTGATCAATTCGGTTTCCTTGTCTTTTAATTCATACTTTGCCTGCATTTCTGCGATCACTTCTTCTTTTCCCAGGTCTCGTAAGCTATCCGATAGCGACTTGTAGATCCTGTAATGATACAAGGCCGAATCTTTAGATCTTAAACTGTCCCATGCCTTTGACATCAACAGATGCGCCATCATCTGGTCTCCCAGAATTCCAAAATCAGTCGCCACAACCAAAGCACTGTCTGAATAAAACAAAGACTCCTCATACTGTTGCTTCTTTACATATAGATTACCAATTGCATTATAGACTTTACTCATCAAAAGAGGATCGTTGGAAATTCTCACCTGTGTGAGCGCAGAATCGTAGTACAATTGAGCTGTTTCGTAATCTTCATCACTGGTTTGCGCCGTCCCCATATTAATATAGGCTATCCCCATTGGCATGGGGGCATTAGCTTCTCTTGCACTTACCAACAGCTTATTGAAATGTTCCATGGCAGCATCCAGACTATCCTTACGCATAAGAATGAGACCTATGTTGGTTGTTAAAGTTGATTCAAGCCTGATTTCATTTACTTTTCTGGCATACTTATAAGCTTCTTTAAAATCTTCCAAAGCTTCATCTATCATGCCTTCGTCCATTTTAAACAGCGCAATATTGTTAAGAACGTAGGCACGCTGAAAAATTGAGTTATTCTCTATGGCCAGTTCAAGTGCCTTTCGGTAATAGTACAGACCACTATCCGGCTGATATTGGTCCATTTTAATGTGTCCCATGCTATTAACAGCATCCACCCTATTGTAATAATCTCCCTGCCTCTTAAACCTCTTTTCGAGATACTTTAGCTGACTATATGACTCATCAAGTTTATTGAGATCTCGTAATAAAATGGCTCTGCGCACACGTGCCTTGTTTTCACTCAACCGGTCTTCATATTTATGGGCATGTTTAATGGTGATCCGATAAATGGAATCCGCTTTTTCAAACTGATCCATATAATAGGCATGATTAGCATATTCAAGGAAAACTTTGGCCAAATGCTTCTCCTTATCAGCCAAAATGAGTGAATCTCCCATTTCGTGCATCAAAATAGAATCTCTGTATGCCGCCTGTTCTAGTCGATGATAGATTTCCTCCTGAGAAAACCCAGTATTACCAAGGCAAACCAAGACATAAACAACAGATATAAAGCTAGTAAGGCGCATTTTAAATTGGGGGGGTAGCCCTCTTTTTTTAGTTACAATCAATCCTCAAATTTGTAAAAATTTTAATTAAATGCTTAGAATTTACACAATCGCACTATTATTTGGTATTCAATTTTCCATTTTTAACGCCCATGCTCAGGATGGTTGGTTAAAGAATATGGAACCAAGCAAAGGTTTTATTCAAAACGTTGGTCAGTTCAACAGACCAGAGGGACGAAACTTTGAATCTAAGGTGGAATTTGTTTACGACGGTTTCAATGAAGATTTCTACTTCACTAAGGATGGAATCGTATTCGAATTTGTTGATCGCAAGAAACGAGTTAAGTCTGAAGCTGAAAAAGCAGCACGAAAAGCCAGAAAGCAACAAGAGTTTAAATCCCTAAAAGAATGGCAGGATTTTGAAGATGAAGGTCAAAGAATGGTGATTGAATCAGATGTAATGACTGCTTATTGGCTTGGATCAAATCCAAATGTGACGATTGAAGTTCAGGACAAAAATTCATTCTACCACAATTTCGGCTACAAGAAAAATGGTGTTGAAGAATTTGTAGATCACGTTCCCTCATATAGAACATTGGTCTATAAAGACATATATCCAAACATTGATATCATTTACGAAATCCATCGTGTTGAAGGCATTAAGTACTCTATAGTAGTGAGACCCGGAGGAGATTTGAGTCAGGTTAAACTGGCTTATTCAAAGAAACCAATTCTTCAAGCCAATGGAACTTTAATTACTAATTGCTCTCATGGAGAAATCATTGATCATAAACCTGTGACCTTTTATGAAGATGACACCAAGCAGATTATTGACTCTAAGTATAAGTTAGACGACAACGTTATTTCATTTGAATTAGGGTTTTACGATCCAAACAGAACAATAGTTATTGACCCCTGGACACAAACTCCTGCATACAACACCAACTGGGATTGTGTGTGGGAAGTAGAAACGGATGCCGCCGGAAATACTTATACCATTGGAGGTGTTGTTCCTTTGATGTTAACCAAATACAATGCAACCGGTGTTCAACAATGGACTTTCACCACCACGTACGATTCTACCGAATGGCTCGGAACTTTTGCTACTGATGATGCAGGAAACTCCTTTGTTACCAACGGTAGTACTGCAAGAATCAGAAAACACTTTACGAATGGAGCCGTCGACTGGAACAACCCAAGTCCGGGTGGTTTATTAACCAGTACCGAGCTTTGGAACATTGCTTTTAACTGTGATCAAACAAAATTAGTTGTTGGAGGAACGGGTGGATCACTTCCCCCGCTTCCTTACATCTACGACATTGATATGGCTACCGGAAACGTACTGAGTAGTGTTCAGGTAACCGGATCGACCATAGCAGGAATTCCACCTAACACGCAAGAGGTGAGATCAATTACTGCAACTGCTAACGAAAAATATTATTTCCTGACACATGATTCCATCGGATATGTGAGTCAGAATCTAACATTATGTCCTGGGAACTCTGCTCCATTTCACGTTGAAAATGGCGGCTATGATTTAGGCTACAAATGTGAAAACTGGAGATATAACAACACCGGAATGGAAGCCATCGCCTACTATGGAGGTTACATTTATACGCATAGAGGTGATCAGGTTCACAAAAGAGATTTTAACACAGCCAACATTATTGCAACGGCTAATATTCCTGGTGGTGTATATACGAATGTATTTCTGGGCGGAAACGTAGTTGAAAACAGTGGAATTATCATAGACGATTGTGGAAACGTTTACGTAGGTTCTAAAACCGGAGTGGTCAAATATGATCAAAACCTGAATCAATTGGCTACGTTCCCCACTTCATTTACGGTCTATGATGTCGACATCACATCAACAGGTGATGTGGTCGCAGCAGGGTCAACAGGTGACTCTGGAGACAACACAAGAACCGGAAGTGTTCAAAGTTTTGCCGCATCAGCATGTGCTCAGCTGGCCACTATTTGCTGTAATCCTTCCATTTGTAACGTGCCCAACTTATGTTCTACAGATGCCCCTGTTACTTTAACGGTGGAAACAACTGGCGGAACATGGAGTTCTACTGCACCTGGCTTCAATGCAACTACCGGAACATTTGATCCGGCCGCTGCGGGAATTGGTTCTTTTTGGGTGTATTACTCATTAGCTTGTGGAACTGATTCAGTTGAAATTACGGTTGTTAACTGCTCTCCATTGAGTGTTTGTGTTGACACCAATGGTGATTTGGTTGTAACCGGAGGTACCGGACCTTATTCATGGGATGAATGGTCTGCCGGAGGAAACATGCCAATTACCAACCAAACAGAATGTCAGAACTGTGGAGGTACGTGGACTTTCGGAAACTGTTACAATCCATTTCCTATTCCGCTTAACTCATGTAACACGCCGGCCGGATGGGTGAACATGGGGACAGGTGGTACCTATACGCCATCAGCTGGTGCTGATACGGTACAGGTAACAGATAATAATGGAACCAATGTGGTTTTCTATGATATCTCTACCATTCCACCTTGTTCTGCAGTGTGTGATGCTACAATAGATCCGGCTGGACCTTTCTGTGAAAACGACCCGGCTACGACTTTAACTGCAGCCACAACAGGAGGTACCTGGACAGGAACCGGAATTACCAATGGCTCTACAGGTGCATTTAACCCAGCTACTGCCGGACCAGGGTCGCATACCATTACTTATACTTTAGGATGTGGAGATAGCGACACAGAAACCATTGTAGTTACTGCACTGGATGATCCTTCTTTCACTTATGCACAAACGACATATTGTACAACGGATCCAAATCCGACTCCAAATAGTATTACAACAACGGGAGGAACATTTTCTATTGACAACGGGGGAACCATTAACCCTACAACAGGAGAAATTGATATAGCAGCTAGCGGTGCTGGTAGTTTCACCATTACCTATTCTACAGGAGGTACATGTCCTGCTACCGGCACCCTTGGCATTACAATTACTGCTGGTGCAGATGCTACGATTGATCCGGCTGGACCTTTCTGCGAGAACGATCCTGCAACAACTTTAACTGCCGCCGATGGTGGTGGAACATGGTCTGGAACAGGTATCACGAATGGAACCACCGGAGCATTCGATCCTGCAACGGCTGGTGCCGGTAACCACACCATTACTTATGTAATAGCCGGGTCTTGTGGAGATACGGATACCGAAACCATCACGGTAAATGCCTTAGATAATAGTGCATTCACCTACGCTTCCAATAGTTACTGTTTAACGGATCCAAATCCTTCACCGAACTCGGTAACAACTACAGGAGGTACGTTCAGTATTAACAATGGAGGAACTATCAACCCGACCACAGGTGAAATCGATATTGCAGGGAGCGGAAGTGGAACGTATGACGTGACTTACACGACAAATGGACCTTGTCCGACCTCAACCATAGTAACAATCACGATTACGACAGGTGCAGACGCCACGATTGATCCTGCAGGACCTTTCTGTGAGAACGATCCAGCCACAACTTTAACTGCCGCTGACGGTGGTGGAACATGGTCCGGAACAGGTATTACAAATGGAACAACTGGTGAGTTTGATCCGGCTACAGCTGGAGTTGGTACGCACACCATTACTTACGCCATTTCAGGAACATGTGGAGATACAGACACTGAAACCATTACCGTAAATGCCTTAGATAACAGTGCATTTACATATGCTCAGTCCAGCTACTGTTTAAGTGACCCAAATCCATCTCCCAACTCAGTGACAACTACAGGAGGTTCGTTTAGCATAAACAATGGAGGAACTATTAACACTACAACTGGTGAAATTGACATTGCAGCTAGCGGAAGTGGTTCTTATGATGTGACGTATACAACAAATGGACCTTGTCCTACCTCAACCGTAGTAACAATCATTATTACTGCCGGTGCAGATGCTACCATCACAGCAACCACACCAATCTGTGAGAATGAGGCACCAATCACTCTAAGCGCGGTTGATCCGGGAGGAACATGGTCCGGAACAGGAATTACGAATGGAACAACTGGTGAATTTGATCCAGCCATTGCAGGGGTAGGCACACACACCATTACTTATGCCATCTCAGGAAGCTGCGGAGATACGGATACAGAAACCATTACCGTGCTTGCTCAAGATGACGCTTCCTTTACCTATGCGTCTAACAGTTACTGTTTAACAGATCCTAACCCATCACCAAATTCAGTAACAACTGCAGGAGGTACATTTAGTATTGACAATTCAGGTTCGATTAACCCTTCAACTGGCGAAATTAACATCACAGCAACAGGTTCTGGATCTTATACCGTAACTTATATCACTGCGGGAACATGTCCTGATACTGCAACATTCCCTATTAACATTAGCAATGCATTTGATGCTACTATTGATCCTGCAGGACCTTTCTGTGCAAATGATGGTCTCCAGACTTTGACCGCCGTTGATGGTGGTGGTACATGGACAGGTACCGGAATCACTAACGGAACGACAGGGGAATTTGACCCTGCTGTAGCCGGACCTGGCACACATACCATTACATACACAATTGGTGGTTCATGCGGAGATACAGATACTGAAACCATTACCGTAAATGCGGTTGATGATGCGAGTTTCTCCTATACAACCACATCATTCTGTATTTCGGATCCGGATCCAACACCAAGTTCAATAACCACTGCTGGAGGTACATTTACAATCTCACCTTCCGGGACCATCAATGGAACTACAGGTGAAATTGACTTAGATGCCACAGGAAATGGTGCGTACATGGTATATTATACTACGAACGGGCCTTGTCCGGGAATCGATTCCACAACCATCACAATCACTACTCAGGCTGATGCCACGATAGATCCGGCTGGACCTTTCTGTGAGAGTGATCCGGCAGTGACCTTCACTTCAAATGGAACGGGAGGTACATGGTCAGGAACCGGAATTGACCCTAATACAGGTCTGTTTGATCCAAGTTTGGCCGGTCCGGGCACATGGGAAATCATCTACACCATTGCAGGTGGATGCGGAGACGCTGATACTATTCAAGTAACGGTGTATGACGACCCAATAGCTGATGCAGGAATGGATACGACCATTTATCTTGGAGAAGTAGTTGGACTAAACGGCCAGGGAGGCGTTAACTACACATGGACTCCGCCGGATGGTTTGAGTTGTACAAATTGTTCAAACCCGAATGCTTCTCCGTTCACAACCACAACCTACGTGATGACCATTACGGACATCAACGGTTGTTCCTCTTCAGACAATGTAACGGTTTATGTCATCGAAGAAGATCAGGACATATTCGTTCCAAACATCTTCTCACCAAATGGAGACGGAAACAATGACGTCTTCTATGTGGAAGGTTCAAATCTGAACAACTTTAACCTAAGCATTTTCAATCGATGGGGAGAATTGGTATTCGAATCTTCTGATCAAAACACAGGTTGGGATGGCACACAAAACGGCAAGGGATTAAATAATGCAGTATTTGTTTACATGGTCCGCTACACAGATTCAGCGGGCAATGAGCAAACAATTTCTGGTAACGTAACCTTATTAAGATAGACATGAGAAAATTTAGCTTACTTCTACTTGGATTAGCCTGTACACAACTTCAGGCACAGGATGTTCACTTTTCTCAATTCTGGAACAATGGCATCCAATACAATCCTGCTATGACAGGTGTGATTCCTGCAAACCTTAGACTCTCCACCAGTTACAGAACTCAATGGGCCAGTGTGGCCTCTCCTTACAAAACGTATGCATTTAATGGGGATGCTCGTTTCGAACCAGGAGGAAGTGCTGCAATCGGAACTGGTTTATCGGTGTACAAAGATGTTGCCGGTGACACGGAATTTGGAACCACGCATATTCTATTGTCCTTATCCGGAATCATAGATTTAGACAGAAACAATAAAATTTCCGTTGGTGTGAATGGTGGCTTTTTACAAAAAAGCTTAAACCCATCCGCACTTCAGTGGGGCAATCAATATCAGGGAGGATCATTTAACAGCAACTTAGATCCCGGAGAAACCATTAATATGGACCCGGGATTTAAGGGAGATGTTTCTGCAGGTATTGTTTACGTTTATCATTCGAGCGAAAATTACATGACCGCCAACGATCAATTTGGTATTAAGGTTGGATTTGCCGTCAACCATTTAACGAGACCAAAACACGAATGGACTTCTTTATATACAGACACCTTGTATCATAACTTTGTGGCTAATGGAGAATTTACCATTGGAGTTGGTAACTCAAGATTGACTTTGGTGCCTGGGTATTTAATGATGTTTCAGGGACCATCCAGAGAAATTACTGTTGGATCTTTGTTCAGATATCGTCTGCAACAAGCTTCAAAAGTGACTGGCTATGTTAAAGGTGCTTACCTCACTTTGGGCACCTACCTAAGGTTAGGGGATGCTTTCATTCCTTCCATTGCAATTGACTTTGATAAATATTCTATCGGGTTTAGCTATGATACAAATATCTCACAATTAAGGGCTGCTTCACGTGGCAATGGAGGGTTTGAAGTGAATTTAAAATTCAGAACACCTAATCCTTACTTATGGAAAGGGAGTAGAGCTAGTTTTAAATAGGCATTGTTCCTTTCCTGACCTATATACACGTACCTATCTCTGTCTATTTGGAAACCGTTGTTGAGAGGCAACGGTTTTTTTATGTCTTAGAACAAAAAAAGCGCCTCAGACTGAGACGCTTTTAATCTTTATATGATGTGTTTAATGTATTACAATCCGTTGATCTGCTCTTCGGTTATTGTTTGTAATGTTGATGAAATAAACGCCTTTGCTTAAGTTTCTGTCTCCAAGATTCACTTGAGTTCTTGTCTCTGATGTTCTCGTTTGCCAGATTAATCTTCCGGACACATCCATTAATTGAATTTGGCTATTTCCTGTTAAGTTATCCGGCAATTCAATAGTAAACGATCCGTTGTTTGGATTCGGATATATGTCAACATCAAAAGTAGATTGAGTGGCTATACCAGTCCCTACTCCAACCTGAACAGAATCACAGATTTCACAACCAAGTGAATCTCTCACACATACCCAATAGAATCCTGCGCTCAAGTTTCCAATAGTATGTGTACTGCTTCCTAATGAATACGTACCTCCATTGATTGAATATTCGTAATCTGGTGTACCTCCGGTCACATCTACCACAATTAAACCATTGGCTGCACCAGAAGATGTTTCATTATTCACTTGCACAGACATACTCAAGGTAGAATTGCTTCCAACAGTGTAGCAATACGTTTGCGTACAACTATCTGAATAAACAACAGTGACACAGTAATTACCAGGACATAATCCGGTCAAGGTTGAGCCAGTTGCTCCATTATTCCATAAATAAGATGGATTAGGTCCATTAGATGTAAGTACTATCATACCATCACAAGCTCCACCACAAGACGCATGAACTATGTTCTCTGCCACCAAATGATTACAGTTTGATGTGCTGTCCAATAAATTGATGCAATCTGATGTATCTGAACAACCAGTACCAAAATCCTGAACGACCAAAGCATAGCTTCCAGGACATGCCGCTGGCCACTGATACCACGTGTAAGCGATATTACCTGTAGCACAATCAATCCAGTAAGCGTTATAGTTGCTTGAAACTCCTGTAATCACAGCATTCAAACCGCCGTTGCACTGTCCATTGCTTGGAGAGTTCGTCACGTATGTAGTGATGTTGATATTACAAGGTGCGGAACCACTGTCTACCAATGTCACACAACTCGTTGTATCAATACAGTTTCCTAATCCCTGGTCTATTACCATGGCAAAATATGAACCTGCACAAAGGTTTCCAAGACTCGATGAACCAGTTCCAACAAGGTTTCCGTTTGCGCAATCATACCACTCAACTACAAATGGTCCAACGCCATTTGAAATCGTCACATCAACTTCTCCCGTACAATTGCCATTAGAATTTTGAACAACAAATGGCTGCGCACTAAAGTTATTTAAGTTCACTATTTGTATGGTTTGAAATGTCATACAGTTGTGATCATTCACATCACGGATGTATATCACATAAACCCCTGCACACAGACTATAGAATGTATTGGCCGTTCCCCAAGATATTCCATCAAGAGAATATTCATATGTACCACTTCCTCCTACTCCAATTGCAGTAATACTTCCGGAACAAGTGCTTGGACACAAATTATCCTGATGTGTGTAGGTTCCCTGAAGATTACATACCGCACTATCCAAACCAACATAAGCACTGTCACAAACCTGACAACCTAAAGTATCGTTCACGCAGATGCTGTACCAACCTGTTGATAGATTTCCAAAGTTTCCACTTGTATTCGTTGTTCCACCCAAATTATAGGTATAGGGAGAAGCACCTCCTGAAGCCGTGAAGCTTAAAGTTCCATCATTCGTTCCTGACGAACTTTCATTGGTCATACCCGTTTGAGTTAAAGACAAGTTCGAATTGCTCCAAACTGTGACAGCCGGAATAAAGAAGCTACATCCATTAGCGTCAACAATATCCACCTGATAGACACCAGAGCAAATATTTGAGAAGTACGCCACGCTTGTTGCTGTCTGAGAAACAGTTCCGTTTAGTGTTACAATATATGGAAGAGTTCCTCCGGTTATATCTATTTGAATTGCGCCATCACAAGAACCCGGACAAGACTCACCATAAGGCAATGCAGTTCCAACCAGATTACATGTGGTGGTGTCCAGTCCGACATATGCACTATCACAAACCTCACAACCAGCTACATCTTCAACACAGATGCTATACCAACCAGTTGATAGGTTCGCAAAATTTCCTGTAGTATTGTTTGTTCCGTTTAAATTATAAGTATATGGCGCTGTTCCTCCGGTAGCTGTAAAACTTAATGTACCGTCATTTGCTCCAAATGAACTTTCATTGGTCATACCGGTTTGAGCCATAGTTAAGTTTGAGTTACTCCAAACAGTTATTGGCAGCATGAAAGTACATCCATTGCCATCTATTATTTCAATCTGATGTACACCTGAACAAATATTTGAGAAGAAAGCAGCACTTGTCACAGTTTGCGTGATGGTGCCGTTAAGTGTTACGATATATGGAAGCGTACCTCCTATGATGTCGACAATAATAACACCATCACAAGAACCAGGACAAGATTCTGGCTGAACAGTAGGGTTTGCAGCTAAATTACAACTTCCGTTGTTCACCCCAACATAAGCACTGTCACAAGATTCACAACCGATAGAATCTACAGCGCAGATCTCATACCATCCGGCAGACAGGCCACTAAAGCTTCCAGTGGTGTTGGATGTAGAGCCACCATTATCCGTCAGCGTAAAAGTATATGGTGAAATTCCCCCACTTCCACTGAAAATTAATGATCCATCAGATGCACCTGGAGCCGTTTCATTTGTAGCTCCCAGATGATTGACTGTAACATTCTGATTAGCCCAAACGAAGGCCGTTACAGCTATTGAACAACCGTTGGCATCAATCACATCAATGGTATGAGGCCCATAACACACGTTCGCAAATGTCCCGGAAGATCCTCCCATCACAGTAACTGTTCCATCAAGAATGTATGTAAAAGGCGCCGTTCCATTAAATACATCAACCACAATTAACCCATCACAAATGCCATCGCAACTGGTATTCGCTGAAGTAGAGACCGCATTGAGGTTACAAGACGTTGTATCCAGACCAACATAGGCACTATCGCATACCTGGCAGCCAGCCACATCTTGAACGCAGACATTATACCACCCCGTTGACAGATTAGTGAAATTGCCGGTGGTACTGGTTGTACCTCCCAGGGTATATATATAATTTGGCGTTCCTCCGGTAGCAGTAAAAGACAAACTTCCATCGCCCGCACCTGGTGCACTTTCGTTAGTACTTCCTGTCTGACTCAAGTTAAGAAAGGACAAAGTTGAAATGGTAATTGGCGCGTAAGTAACAGTACAACCAACTGCATCAATAATCTCTATCTGATAAGTTCCCGGACACAGAGAATTGAAATGTGCCGTTGTACTTGCCATAAGAGTTATGGTACCATCCAATATCACAGTATACGGAGCAGTCCCACCTGCAATACTCACCAAAATATTTCCATCGCATGAACCAAAACATACTTCATCGAAAGGATCAATATTTGCGACAATGTTACACCCTCCATTCACGGCAAGAACTGAATCACATGAGCTGGTGTCTACACATCCATTTGAATTGGTGATAGCAACCTGATACGCTCCGGCACATAAACCGTTGATACTTGGTGTAGTATTAATAGAATTTCCTGAATTACAATCTATCCATTCGTAAGAAACAATTGTCCCGGGACTTCCTGTTGTATATGCTGATAATGCACCCGTACAGTTAGCTGATGTGTCGTTGGCATCCACCTGAACATGAGCCTGAAAAGTTGATCCGCTACCTATGACTGCCGTGATCATATCTGTACAACCATTGGCGTCCATGATTTGAATTACATAGGTTCCTGAACATAAATTTTGGAAAGGATAGGTTGAAGTATACGTAATCCACGTGGCACCACCATCAATGGTCGCCATATAAGGAGCCGTTCCTCCTGAAGTGGTTAGAAAAATAGCTCCATCGCAACTTCCTGAACAAACCTCATCAATCGAATTGACTGTACTCACAAAGTTACAAGAGGTCTGAACCAATAGATTATTCTCGCAGAACTGACATCCATTAACATCAGTAGCACATACCATATAATTGCCAGGAGTCAATCCCGTAAAGTTTCCGGAACCATTTGTGGCGATTATATTCCCATTTAAATAAAGATCGTAGATGTAACCTGGTGTTCCTCCGGTAGCAGTGGCAATCACACTTCCATCGTTGGCTCCTGGAGCCGTTTCGTTAATCGCGGTACCGGCAACTATTAGAAAACTTGGTGAATTAATCACAAAATGTCCTGTACAAGCTATTCCGGAAGTAAAGTCGTTTACCACTACCGTGTATGTACCAGGACAGAGTCCGTTTACAGTAGTCATGTTAAGGCCACTTTGACTAAAACCATTTGGTCCTTGCCACTGCACATAGTCAGCATTTCCGCTGGATACCTGAATAAAAGCAGACCCATCGCAGAAGTTGGCACAAGTCAAATCTGTGGGAGAAATGTCGTAAACCACCGAGTCGGTTCCATTGCTACAGGAAAACTGTTGAGCATGTGCACCAAACAGAAAACTGAGTAGGGTGAAAGTAAGTAATAAGGTTTTTTTCATGGCAAATAAGGCTTTTGGATAAGTAGTTGAATTCAAGACGGTCAGTTCATAAAGTGGTTGCCTTTTGATCGAGTTCAAACCATCAACAAATCGCAAATCTCAATACTGTCTGTGCATTCAAAATCAATTAATTATTCACAAAATCAACCACTGTTCACCATTATTTCTCCATCCTCTCCATTTTTCCTATTTTTGCAGTCCAAATCATGGCATTGATTAAATTACACGACAAGCAATTTGGTCCCTTTTTAAGCAAGGAAACCATTGCTGAGCGCATTCAAAAATTGGGTGCTGAGATCACGCAGGATTATGTAGACAAGGATCCTTTATTCGTTATCGTGTTGAATGGCGCCTTCATGTTTGCCTCTGACTTACTTAAGGAAATTGACATTATCAGCGATCTCACATTTATCAAAGTAAAATCTTATGAGGGTACGGAAACTTCCGGAGAAGTGAAAAGCGTACTTGGTTTACAAGATAAAATTGAAGGTCGACACATAGTGTTGATCGAAGACATTGTGGATACCGGTATTACACTCGAGTATTTGCAGAACTACATGAAAGAAAAAGGCGCACTAAGTGTTGAGATAGCAACACTTCTTTTCAAAAAAGACGCCTACCAAAAGAACTATAAATTGAAATATGTAGGGTTTGAGATTCCGAACAAATTCGTAGTTGGCTATGGGCTTGATTACGATGGATTGGGAAGAAACATCAATGAAATCCTTAAACTTTCAGAAACAAAAAACAACATGTTAAACATTGTTTTATTCGGACCTCCAGGTGCAGGTAAAGGCACTCAAAGTGAAAAATTAGCTGAGAAATACGGTTTGGTTCACATTTCCACAGGAGATGTTTTCAGAGGATTAGATCCTGAATCTGATCTGGCCAAGTTGGCAAAAAGTTACTCAGACAAAGGGAATTTGGTACCAGACGACATCACCATTAAGATCCTGGAATCTGAAGTTCAAAAATACCCTGACGCAAAAGGTGTTATTTACGATGGTTTCCCAAGAACTTCAGCTCAGGCAGAAGCTTTGGATACCTTCTTATCATCCAAAGGCACTTCAGTTTCCTTCATGCTGGCTCTGGAAGTTGAGGAAGAAGAATTGAGAACCAGATTGAAAAACCGTGCAATCGATAGTGGTAGACCAGATGATGCAGATCCGGAGATCATTCAAAACAGAATTGACGTCTACAACAAACAAACTGCTCCTGTAGCAAATCACTACAAGGGTCAGGGGAAATACAAAGCAATCGACGGAATTGGTTCTATTGATGACATTACTGAAAGATTGTTCACCACCATTGATGGTGTAGAAGCTTAAAGCGTTATGGCCGGAAGCAATTTTGTTGACTACGTCAAAATTTGTTGTCGGTCTGGAAAAGGCGGGCAAGGTTCTGCACATCTTCACAGAGATCGTCTGAACTCTAAGGGAGGACCAGATGGTGGAGACGGTGGCAGAGGAGGACATGTCATTGTACGTGGCAACTCCCAGTTGTGGACCTTGCTTCATCTGAAGTATCGAAAACATGTCATTGCCGGAGCTGGTGAAAGTGGTGGACAAAGCCATAGTTCCGGAAAAACCGGTAGTGATGAAATCATTGAAGTTCCGCTTGGCACCATTGCCAGAGATGCTGAAACCAATGAAGTCATTTTCGAAATCACTGAAGATGGTGAAACTCATATTCTTGTAGAAGGTGGAAAAGGTGGTAGAGGAAATGCTCATTTCAAATCCCCTACCAACCAAACACCACGCTACGCTCAACCGGGTCTTCCTGGGAAAGAAGAGTGGAAAATTCTGGAACTTAAAGTTCTGGCTGATGTTGGTCTGGTTGGTTTTCCAAATGCCGGAAAATCTACTTTATTATCAGTCGTATCAGCTGCCAAACCTGAAATTGCAAACTATCCTTTCACCACTCTGGTTCCTAATCTGGGGATGGTTGCATACAGAGATCATCGTTCATTTGTAATGGCAGATATTCCCGGAATTATTGAAGGAGCTTCTGAAGGAAAAGGCTTGGGAATTCGTTTTTTGAGACACATAGAAAGAAACTCCATACTTCTCTTTATGGTCCCGGCAGACAGTGACGACATCCACAAAGAATACAAGATACTCTTAAACGAGCTCAAACAGTACAATCCTGAATTATTGGACAAAGCCAAAATACTGGCCATCTCAAAATCTGACATGCTGGATGAAGAACTCAAAAATGAAATGAAGCAGGATTTACCACAAATTCCTCATATATTTATCTCATCCGTAGCTCAAATTGGTTTAACTGAGCTTAAAGACATGCTTTGGAACGCAATTAACGAGTGATGCAGGAATTACTAACAGGTTTAGAGAATTTTGATGTCAATTTGTTCAAACAGATAAATGGCATGCACTCCCCTATGTGGGATACCGTCATGTGGTATGTTTCTTATAAGTACCTCTGGATTCCCCTATACCTTCTCATTGTATTTCTGTTTTTCAGAGCTCATGGATGGAAAGGCGCCGGAATTGCACTTTTGGCAGGAGTTGCTACAGTAGGGCTTACAGATTTGATTGCAACCTATGGTCTAAAAGAAACAGTGATGCGTTACCGACCTTCGCACAATGAAGATTTTCAGCATCTGGTGCATCTTGTAAAAGATTTTAATGGCAATGAATATAAAGGTGGACAATATGGATTCGTATCTGGTCATGCGGCCAATAGTTTTGCCATTGCCATCTTTTCAGGACAAGTTCTAAGAAAGAAATTTTCCTGGGTGCTTCCGGTAATGGTCTTTTGGGCATTAGTTATTAGCTACAGCAGAATTTACATGGGTGTACACTACCCGGCTGATGTGATATTTGGAGGGCTATTGGGTGGTACGATTGGCTATTTATTCTCACTGTTGTACACCAAAATCATCCTAAAAAAGCTTCAAAAATGATGTACCTGGCCATTTTTCTTGGAGGAGGAATTGGCAGTCTGTTAAGATATGGAACCGGTCGCATGGTTAACGCACAGATAAAATCTGACCTTCCCTGGGGCACCATTGTAAGCAACATTGCAGCCTGTATTATTCTGGGCCTGGTGGTTTATCAGTTCAAAGATCAAATTAAGCATGACAATTTCTGGTTCTACTTTATGGCAGTTGGACTCTGTGGAGGATATAGCACCTTCAGTACCTTTAGTATGGAAACAGTTGAGTTGGCTCAGGCCGGATCATGGGGCCTGGTCTTCGCCAACATCCTCATCAGTGTTGTTGTCTGCTTCAGTCTCCTCTACTTCCTCTTCAGGCAGTGAGAATTTTTCCCAGATTAATTCACCATCGCAATCAACCCTGAATACCGTAGAATTCTCTTTTACGATAGAGGATCTATAGCTTTGAGTCTTGTCATTCCACGAAAAACTATCGTAATATCCACAGTCCACATAAATTACATCAATTGAAAACTCATTGATAATGAATACACCAGCTTCTGAAGCTACTTTTTGATTGATACCAGGTTTAATTTCACTCCTGTTGTTCCCAAACTCGAGGAACCAGTTTCGAAGGACATTTCCCAACTGTGCACTGTCTCGATATTCGTAGTGCCAAAGATGCGCAACAGGCACAGACATTGAACTATCTCTCATGAAAACCTCCTGCTTTCTTTTAATTGACTTTTTGAAGCTTTTCTCACTTGTGAACCGATCCAAGAGTAGTGAAGACGTATTTATCACCGTGTCGTAAACTTCTGAATAGTGTTTTATAAATCCACTGAACTCTTTTGAACTTCCTTTTTCAATTGGAGCCGGATCTTCAAGCATTTCTACCTCCTGCTCAGCTCTTTTTGGATTAATGCTGTTTTCAGGTTCAACTGTCACATCCACTTTCTCAGGATGAGATTCTCCAGAACATGCAAACAAAAATGTCGCGAAAAAACAAATCCATATGATGTGCTTAATGATCACTAAAAAGAAGCATTTTTAAGTACCTCAACTAAACGATTACAATGTTCGTCAGTAAAGTCTTTGTGCGTGACAAAACGAATAGATTGGCCACCAAACGGAACTGCCAAAACGCCTGCTTTGCTCAGGTAATCTAAAAACGATTTCGGACTTACTGCTTCCCTTAGATTAAATACCACAATATTGGTTTCAACCGGAAGAACTGAGTCTACATACGGTAGTTCTTTTAAATGAGACTCTATTTTTGCAGCTCTGTCATGATCTTCTTTTAACCTCTCCACATTGTTTTTAAGGGCATAGAGTCCGGCTGCTCCTAATAAACCAACCTGACGCATTCCTCCTCCGAAAACTTTCCTCACCCTTCTGGCTTTCTTTATATGCTCTTTATTGCCAAGTAACAACGATCCAATTGGTGCCCCCAGCCCCTTAGACAGACAGATCGAAATGGTATCAAACAAACTGCCATACTCATGATAGTCATCACCTCTCACAACAAGCGAGTTAAACAATCTGGCACCGTCACAGTGCAGAGGTAAGTTATGATCATTACAAACCGACCTGATTTTTTTAAGCTCTTCCACATCATATACACATCCTCCGCCACGATTACTCGTATCTTCCACACACACTAAAGAGGTAATTCCTTTGTGGATATCATCCGGGTTGATGCCTTTTTCGACATCTGAAACACTTATTCTGCCCCGATTTCCTTTGAGAAGCTTCACTGAAGCACCTGAATTTACTGCAATGCCAGCTCCTTCATATTGGTAGACATGTGCGTCTTCATGACAAATGACCTCAGCTCCAATGAAAGTGTGCAATCTAATGGCTATTTGATTGGTCATGGTACCTGAAGGACAAAAGATAGCCGCCTCTTTTCCAAACAACTGAGCAGCATAATTCTCCAATGACATGATGCCTGGGTCTTCTTCAAACACATCATCTCCCACCTCAGCTAACAGCATGCTTTCCAGCATGTTCTTACATGGTTTGGTTACCGTATCACTTCTTAGATCGACTTTCATCATAGTTTCAGGAAAAGTTTCGTTAATTTTAAGCAATCTTTTTGGATTACACCTATGTTTCGACACCATTTATCACTTGTTTTTGCACTCTTGTTTAGCATCTCCTATGCTCAGCATGACGACAAATATCTTGTGGTATTTACCGATAAAGATGGTGTTGAGTTTAATCCACATACCTACTTTGACGCCAAAGCCATTGAAAGAAGAAAGCGTCATGACTACAATCTGAATCACTATACAGACAGACCAGTACGAGCTGATTACGTGAATTCTTTGGAACAATTTGTCGATTCTACCGGAAGGACATTAAGATGGCATAATGGTGTGGTTGTTTTCGCTGATGAGAGCTCCATTTCCTCAATTAAAGAACTCAAGCATGTTAAGCAAGTTCTTCGATTTGGAGAAAGCAAAGCCGTATTGGCCAAAAATGACGAATTTACTCAGGGGCAGTTAAAGCTGGCTAAGGCCCAAATAAAACGAATGCAGGGCGAACTCTTCAGAAAGGCAAATATCACCGCAAAGGGTATGCGCATTGCCATTTTAGATGCGGGTTTCCCTGGGGTTGAATATCTGGAAGCCTTTGAACATATTCGCGCAAAAAAACGCATCATTGCACATAGAGATTTCATTAAGAAGAAAAACGACACCTATAAAGGTCATTCGCATGGCACCATGGTATTGAGCAATATTGCCGGCATTCTAAATGGCATTCCTCTTGGAATGGCAACAGATGCCGAATTTTTATTGGCCAGAACCGAAAATGTGTTCAGTGATGGGATTTCAGATGAGGAAAACTGGCTTGCTGCAATGGAATGGGCCGATAAAAATGGGGCTCAGCTGATCAATAGTTCACTTGGCTACACCAAACGTATGTACTTTAGAAAAGACATGGATGGCGTAAGTGCCTTGGTAACCAGAACAGGAAATTTAGCGGCCTCAAAGGGAATTCTGGTTGTGAATTCTGCCGGAAACGAAGGAGATGATGTGGATTGGAGAACCATTGGAGCACCAGCTGATGCAGATTCTGTATTGGCAGTTGGCGCAATCAATCCGTGGACAAATCTTCAGGCTTCATGGAGTAGCTACGGTCCCTCCGCTGATGAAAGAACCAAACCAAATGTATCTGCTTATGGTTATGCCGTTGTCATGACGAAATCTGGTCCGGAAATGGCTACCGGAACCTCATTTGCCAGTCCGTTAACATGTGGATTTGCCGCTTGTGCCTGGCAATGTAACGTAGACAGATCAGTCATGGAGCTTTTTAATGCTCTGGAAGCCTCTGGTGATCTTCATCCTTACTATGATTATGCACATGGACATGGCGTTCCTCAAGCTTCTTACTTTATAGACTCCATTCCTAAAACCGCTATTGAAAACCCTTTTGAAATTGACTACGACAGCACCGATTTTAAGGTAAACATC
The DNA here is from genome assembly GCA_965230535.1 of Parvicellaceae bacterium. Taxonomy (GTDB): domain Bacteria; phylum Bacteroidota; class Bacteroidia; order Flavobacteriales_D; family JAUILH01; genus JAUILH01. Next base: position 1,451,401 of record OZ246010.1, read on the forward strand.
AAAAAAGAGTTTTTCTCAAGAGCTTCCTTAAGCATGTTAAATTACTACAGTGAAGGTAGTTTTATATTCGATGGTCATGAACACGGAGATGAGACCATTTCTACAGGCGGAGAAGCTTTTTTACATCATGGTGATGGTCATTACAATGAATTGAGTACTGGCATACATAGTGGCACACCAGAGTATTTTTATTACTCGATTGGAGGTGAAGAATTACTGGACATTTACTATGTAATTGGTGTTGAAGAGACAGAAGTTCTTGACATTCCTATCAGCAAATCAATGAAGGGGAAATATTTAAGAATGCATTACAAAGGTTATACGGAGGTGATTAAACTATGAAAAAGCTGAGCCTTCTAATATTGTTTTGCCTGCCGGGTCTATTGTTTGCTCAAACTGTGTTGCTAATGCACAATGTTGAAGAGGACGTTGACACCGAAATGGGACCTGGAAAACTCTCGCATGCAAGTGGTGTATTCGGTGCTGGTTTTTTAACAGGCCCTAATATCAGTGATTCAGTTCAAATCAATTTTGGGAATTCATTTCAGCTGCAATATGGTGGTTATTCAAAGGTTCAGCCAACCAGATTTTTTGGGCTTGGGTTAGAAAGTATTTTTGGGTTTAATCACTACTCCATAAAGCAAAACGACAATAAGGCTTACGCCAATTCAATTAAATACAAACGTGAAAAGTTTTGGGCGTTTGACTACACCATTTCTCCTTTCATTAGGCTTACATATACCATAAAGAGAGGTGACGCTCATGGTGTTTTTACAGATTTTGCCTTTTTCGGATCTTATCAATTCATCACAAGGCGATCTTACAGGGTGAATGATTCCAATATGCCAGACAATACATCAAGTAAAGTCGTTGAACGAAATCTGAAGTATGTCAACAAACTGCAATTCGGACCGGAATTCAGATTCGGTATAGGCGGCATTACATTGTATGGCAAATACAGATTGAGTAACCACTTCAAAGAAAATGATGGTTACCGTTATCCTGAACTACCCAGATTCGTATTTGGAATTAAGATTTATGGGTAAATGATTTTACATCAAAATCTTCAATGCATTATTGGTCCTGAACAGGTGATCAACGAGTTGTCAAATCGCTGGATACATGCACACAAACTGAAATTGAAAGCTGGTTTTAGTGTGATTCCATTGAATACTGATCTGATTTGTGATATGGAGGAGTTGGCCGACAAAGGAGAACACATGACCCATGAAGAGTTTAATCGCTTAAGCGCATCCGTTGAAGACGTTTTGAAGGAAATCTCATACTCAGGCCCCATTGGATATTTTGAGACAAATTACCATCATGGAGAGGGTACTCAAGCTGCCATAGGATACTTGAAAGGCAAAATCATCGAAGGACCATGCTTAACAGAAAACACGTGGGGTACACAAAATTCAGAACACGACTCTCGAGACGCCATCAATGCTATCCTCTACCAAATTGGACTTAAAGAACGGTCCGATATCGAGGGATTCGAACTTCTTGGACTGAACCGTTTCAAAAGCAATCAGGAGATACTCAATTCCTGATTACAACTTCCGACAAATCATCAAACCATCTCTCACAGGGAAAAGCACGTTTTGTACTCTTTCATCATTTTGCATGAATTCGTTGTACTCAACTAAAGATCTTGTATCCAAATCCATCGTTTCCTTCTCATCGATTACCTTTCCGCTCCATAAGACATTGTCTGCAATAATATAAGCACCTGAAGGCAAATCATCAATGATCATTTTATAGTAATTCAGATAGTTGTCTTTATCCGCATCAATAAACACCAGGTCAAAATTCTTATCCAATGTTGGAATAATCTCCATTGCGTTCCCAATTCTGAGGTCTATCGCATCTCCATAACCAGATTTATCGAAATAAGATTTAATACGCGTCTCCAATTCCTCATTGATATCTATGGTAATGATCTCTCCTCCTTCCTGAAGTCCTTCTGCCATTGACAAGGCGCTATATCCAGTATACGTTCCTATTTCCAGAATGCGTTTCGGACGAATCATATGAGACAACATACTCAAAACTCGTCCCTGAAGATGACCCGACAGCATTCTTGGCTGCAACACATTTAAATGCGTGTCCCTGTTAAGCTCATACAGCAATTCAGGTTCTTTTTCACTATGATTACACACAAATTCATCTAATTTTGGGTCTAGAAATTCCATGATGGGACGTTTAGTTATTTATACTGTAATATTAGCAATCATTTCAATTGGGTGTGGCTCTGAGACAAAAAAAGTCGAGAAGAAAACCGATCCAAATGAAACACATGGTTCATCCGAACTGTCTCTCTATTCATTTGAAGACGAGTATTGCGTGGTAGACTTTCCCGGAGAATACAAAACCGACACCATCAGGACCTCCGATTTTATGAGGATTACTCATGTTTTTGACACCGACAGCCTAGATATTGCGATTGAGGAAATTGATTATCTGACCAGTAAACCTCAATTAAACGATTCTCTATACCAAAGAATCCATGAAGGTTCCGTAAACTCCCTTATCAATACCAGCAGACTCGTCAAAGTAGATTTTTCTGAAGCTCAAAATTCAAGTAAGTCAGTGGGAAAAATCAACGGCCACGATAAAAATGGTAACTACACTTTTCTTCGCTATCAGGTGAGAGAAGAAGGCATTATTCAAATTGGAATCTGGACGGACAGCACTCACGTTGCACTTGGAGAAGATGTGCTAAACGCCTTAAAGTTTAAGTAAATCCAAAATTGTAAATCTGCCACCCTGTTGCTTTCTTAGTCTGTATGATTTGGGAAAGTTATTGTTAACTCTGTTTCCCAGATCATTCAAAATCGCCATTGGATAGGTTTCAAAACACGCCACCTGAAATCCTTTCTGGTCAGGACCAATATTGTTTTTCATTAAAACCTGAATGGCTTCTTCATACGATAACTGCCTGGATGTTATGGTATCCAGATTCAATTCTGACCAAAAACACAAGTCATCCGCTGGTTTGCACTTCCCCTTAATCTCTTTGTAAACCGAATGCCCGTATGACACAATTTTACTGTGTGACATGAGCTTTGACAGTAAATCCATCTGTCCGGAAGGAAATGCAAGGATATTCCCATCCTTATCCTGCCATATTGAATCGCTTGAATTCATGCCAGGTAATGCATTTCTGTAATTTCTAAGCGAAACTTTGGGTAACTTCTCTTTCTTTGATCGACTTCCAAAAGCTTTTCGAAGAACGGTGCATGAAAAGCCTTCACCTTCACTAATACCCGGAAAAAATCTATAAATGGGATGTCCTTGTTCTTCTCGAACCGTTATGCCATCAAACCCTGAAATATCCAACTCCACTTGCTCAAAGTCATAATTCTCAAGCAAGTCTCTAACGACCAACTCATTCTCATCCTCATTAAATGTGCACGTTGAATAAATCAGATATCCGCCCTCCTTAATTGAGTCCACTAAGTTGTGCGAAATCTTCTTTTGTCTGGCCGAACACAAGCTCACCAGATTTTCATCCCAATATTGACTCGCATTTTTGTCTTTACGAAACATGCCTTCTCCAGAACAAGGCGCATCTATCAGCACCACATCAAAAATGCTCGACAGTGTTTTGAATTTGTCCGTATCCTGTGATAAGATGATTCTTCTGTGATTTCCCCATTTTGTCAGATTTTCCATCAGTACACCTACTCTGGATTGAATGATTTCGTTGGACACCAAGATGCCTTGTTCTCCGGTAAATTCCTGCAATAAGGTGCTTTTTCCTCCGGGTGCAGCACACGCATCCAGCATCACAGGATCTTTTAAATCCAATGTTTCCAAGATATGACAGATGAACATTGAGCTCGCTTCCTGGACATAGTAATGCCCTGTATGCCACAAAGGATCGGCCGCAAATAATGGTCGTTCGGGCAGATAATACGCATCATTACACCAGGAGACTTTCTTTAATGGAAGATCATTCTGAAACTTATTCTGATTTAAGCGAATGGACAGAATAGGATTGTCCTTAAGAGCAGCCAGAATCTTAGCCGATTTCTCTCCAAAAATCTCTAAACGTTTTTCGAATAGCTCCGGAAATGCCATACCCAAAGGTAAGCATCATTTAGAACGAAGGACAGCGGATAACTCTGAATTTTCTTGTCTTAGGTTGACAGTCAAAGTTGAACATCATCCCTATTTCATGTGATCCGGCAGAAGCATTTGCCAATTTGCTCACGGTAACATCATACGTATAGCCAAACTGGAACATATCCGTTTTAATACCAAGGCTCACGATAAATGCATCTTTGTTTCTGTACCATACACCACCGGTTAAAACACCTTGGGTAACGTACAGCCCCATGTTCAGTTGTCTGAATCCGGCTTGCTGACGGTACATGATGTTTGGCGACAAAGTCGCTCCACTGGCATACTGACCTCCCAATTGAATAATGGCTCCGGCATGACCTGTCAATTTCATTGGAATAGGACTATTCCCTTTAATCACAGACTCGTCTGGCTCATTCAAATGATGTCCGGCCACCCCAATAAAGAAGTTATCTGAGAAGCCCAGGATTCCGGCAGAGATATCTATTCCTCCGGTGCTCCCTCCTCTTGGGATGTCATTGGTTTCATAAATAAAACCTCTTCTTTCATCGATCATATCACCAAAAGTAAGCTTGCTCCAATCCAGAGAACGCTGAAAGTAAGTAGCCTCTGCACCGACTCTAAGGCTAAAGCCATTGGTAATTTTTGCCTGATAAGCGTACTGACCGCTCACTCGGTTGGTAGTCAAGATGCCTTTTCCGGCCTTATCACTGACAATCATTAAACCGAGACCTCCTGACAAAGCTTCAACACCCTGATCGTAACTTACACTCTGCGTTACGAAAGTTCCGGACAATGCAGGCCATTGATTTCTGTAGTTCAAAGTTACTCTGGGACACATATGAGATCCGGCAAATGCTGGATTCAAATACAGTGGATTAGAGTAGAATTGTGAAAACTCAGGATCCTGTCCATATGCATTCTGAGATCCTAATGCGCAACAGCCAACTGCAACAAGTAGTAGTAATCTTTTCATGATCCTAAGTTTATGTTTGTGGTAAATCGGTTGATTTAGACTTCTTCCCAAGGAATAGTCTCAAAGAAGTTCCAAAAGAGAACGCCTTCTCATTCAACAAATATCTTTTTGTGTAATCACCAGACAGGCTAAACCTCATTCTTGGTGTTTGAATTCCAATCATTGCTGCTCCTTCTCCGTGGTTTCCATAGTTTGCACCAATCAGGAAGCTACCAATTTTCATATAAGCACCAGCCCATACATCCGTATAATTACCTCTTTGGTTGAATACGATACTTGGTGAGAAAGTTGTAGACGAGAAGTCGCTATACTTATAATCTGTTCCTAACACAACTCTTAAGTCAAGCGGTGTAGAGGCAGCTCCTCCGAGATTCACATAATCCGTATTCATTGAACTTGCCAGGATGTTGTTCAACTGGAAGCCTAAGTGGAAGGATTTAGCCTGAAGCAATCCACCAGCACTAAAGTCAAAATAGTCATGACTCACAGTACCAATATTCATCGTATCTGATTCTAATCGGTTACTAACACCAAACACATAACCTCTTTCCAATTCAACTTGCTGGAAGTTGCCATTTTTAATCATATGTGATTGTCTCCCGGCAGTTAAACTAATATTTGGCGAGAAAGTCGCGTCACGGCTAATTTCAATTTTAGGTGATACCATTACCGTAATGTCTGTCTTGCTGGACTTGATATTGGCATCTTCATAGAACAGTTGATTAATCATACCTCCGGTTCCTATTCTGAAGTTTTTTCCAAACCTTCCGTCGAAAGAAGCATTCGCCTGATGCACATCTCCCATCATTCTGTACGACAGTTTAGCTCTTAAACCACTAAACGAACCAGCGTATCCACCATTCTGCGCGATTGCAGATTTGAATTCAGGAATCACGAAATATGGATCTCTGAAGTTTCTCAATCCAAGTTCCTGAACCGGTAAAATTCCGTTAGAAATGTTTCTGATCAATCTTGCCAGTCCTGACTCTCGTCCGGTTTTCTTACTGTTTCTGTTAGACAGAGTTAATGAAGGGAAGCTACCATCATATGAGAATTGATTGGCGCCACCTCTGCCTCCATCATCAAAGAAGTTAACCGCTTGTGCTAAGGCCAAATTCTTATGGTCGCCCTGGTTATTTTTAGTTTTGGAAAATGCAAATCTCTTCGTCTTTCCTTTTGGATCATCACTTTTTCCATTCGGATTTGAGAATGCCTGAGCTGTGATCGATCTGTCTTTTTTGCCAGGTTTTCTTCCGGCTGTTCCGGTAACAGATCTATTTTGTTTTTGAGTTTTGTCATTCGATCCTCTTCGTGAGTCATGACCTCTTTCTGATTTCTGAGTACCAGACTGCATGGTACCTTGATCGTCATTTCCACCAGATGTTTCAGTTTGTCCGAATCCAAAGTCCTCTCCTCTACCCTTCTTCGTTTCCCCTGAATCGTCCTGAATTTCTCCATGTCCTGAACCATTGCCATCAGTATCTGAAAAAGATATCTCTCCTGATCCTTTTGGTCCCTGAACTTCCGAATCCATATTCGAGTTTGTGCCTGCATTCTCAGCCAACTCAGTTTGTTGCTTGTCATCCTGTTCAGTTTGATCAGAATTTAAATAGGCGTGCGTACCGTAGCCAACAAAGAGTAAAATCAAGCCCAGACCAGCCCATTTTAACCATGCCGCTCCGGTACCAGCCAAAAGGGAGGTGTAAGCAAATGGCACTTTCTTGTCGTCCTGAACAAAATAACTATCCTTCCAGGCGTCAAAATCCACCTGATAGGACGGATTGTCCTGAACAAATTTTTCGAGTTCTTTCATTTTGTCAGGAGAGAGGTTCCCTTCAAAATAATCGAACATCAGTTCTTCTATGTGTTCAACATTTATCATGATAGCAGTCTTATATCTTTTATGTAGTCCTTAATTCTTTTTCGAGCCCTGAAAAGGTAAACTTTGACTTGAGATTCACTGAGGTCCAGAATATCTCCTATGTCCTGGTAAGAATAGCCTTCAATATCTCTAAGAAGTATAATGGAACGCTGGGTTGAAGGCAATTTCTCCAGACACATATCCAGTATTTCCTTCATTTCATATCGACGGGCATCATTAGCACTCATCGGTTCCAAGGCAGAATAATCATCGGTACTTTCCGTTCGCTTGTTCTTTTTGATCGTATTGATCATGGCGTTATGTGCAGTAGTAAATAACCACGAACGTGCCTTTCCCGGCTCAACCTTGCCTAAATTCTTCCAGAGTTTCTCAAAAGCATCTTGCACAACATCCTGAGCGTCAACATCATTACGCATGAATTTATAGGCGAAACGATACACTCGTTCCGACAAATCCTTAACACAGATATTATACTCCTCTTTAGTCACTGCTTTTTCAGTCTCATTAGGCAAACAATTAACACTATATAAAAGTTACATCTTATTTAGATTATTTCAAATTATATCTTTGGTAGAAATAGCGTTTAGATATTTTGTTTTTCATTTTTGAAACGATCCCGCTAAGTTTTTCGTAGTTTTATTTAAAACCCATTCATGGAACCAAAATCTTTTTCACGACTTTTCGATATCATTCATTTCCAGAATAAAAAGTTTCCCCAACCGGTTGCTTTTGCAGATAAAATTGACGGAAAATGGCGAACTAAATCAACGGCTGACGTCATTGAATTGGCCGACCAATTTAGCCGTGGTTTGCTAAAAAAGGGGTTAGGTGCAGGCGATAAAGTTGCCGTGATTTCCAATAACAGAAGTGAATGGTCCATTTCAGATATTGGCATGCTTCAAATTGGCGTGGTCAATGTTCCTGTTTATCCAACGATTTCTTCGGAAGATTTTGCTTACATATTCAACCATGCAGAAGTAAAAATGGTAATCGTAAGTGATCAGGAGCTTTTGGATAAAGTCAACGAAATTAAAAATGAGGTCCCCCCACTCGAATCTATTTACACTTTTAACGAGATATCGGGCACTCCAAACTGGATGGAAATTGTAGAAGCAGGAAAGTCCTCAAATGAAGACTTAGATCCTCACAGAGAAAAGATCAAAACTGAAGATTTAGCCACCATTATTTATACCTCAGGAACTACTGGCAGACCAAAGGGTGTGATGCTTTCTCATCGTAATTTGGTGTCCAATGTCATCAGCTGTACGCCACGTGTTCCTGTTCGAGACGGACACAAATCATTGAGCTTTCTTCCGGTTTGTCACGTATACGAGCGCATGCTTTTGTATTTGTACCAATCTTTGGGTGTTCAGGTTTACTTTGCTGAATCAATGGATACCATTGGTGATGATTTGAGAGACGTTAAACCAGAAGTATTTACGGCTGTTCCAAGGCTCCTGGAGAAAGTGTATGACAAAATCGTTGCGAAGGGTTCAGAACTTTCCGGCGTCAAGAAAAAGCTCTTCTTTTGGGCACTGGAGCTCGGTCAGGAATATGACGTAAAAGGCAAAAGTTCTTTATATCAATTTAAGCTAAAAATAGCACGCAGACTGATCTTTAGTAAGTGGCAGGCAGCACTTGGCGGCAATTGCATGGCTGCGGTATCCGGATCAGCGGCACTCCAACCAAGATTGGCAAGGGTATTTATTGCCGCAGGTATCCCCATTTATGAAGGGTATGGCCTGACAGAAACATCTCCTGTGATCAGTGTGAATTGTTTTAAGGATGATGGATTGAGAATTGGTACTGTGGGACGGTTGGTAGATGATGTTGAGGTAAAAATCGCAGATGATGGTGAAATTCTGGTCAAAGGTCCGAACGTAATGTTAGGCTACTATAAACAGCCCGACTTAACAGCTGAAGTGATTGATAAAGATGGATGGTTTCATACAGGTGATATCGGTATTTTCCAGGAAGGAGAGTATTTGAAAATTACGGATAGAAAGAAAGAGATTTTCAAAACATCCGGAGGTAAATACATTGCACCTCAGGTGATGGAAAACAAGTTTAAAGAATCCAGATTCATCGCTCAGCTTATGGTCATTGGAGAACATCAAAAACATCCTGCAGCTCTCATTGTACCCGACATTGAATTTGTGCAGGAATGGGCCAAAAGAAAAGGCATTGCGCTTGACGAAAATAAGCTATCGGAAAATGAAGCTTTAGTAGCACGAATTCAAAAAGAGGTAGACACCTACAACACCAATTTTGGAAATTGGGAACAAATCAAAAAGTTCGAATTGTGCTCGCAGGAATGGACCGTTGAAACAGGTGAACTCACACCCACACTAAAGCTAAAAAGAAAGGTGATCATAAATAAATATGACCACCTTATTAAAAAGATATACGGGTAAAGATTATTTACACGCTTCTATTTCTTTCATAATCTCTTCTTTCTCTTCATCGGAGGCATCTTTGAACTTCTCCATCATTTCATCCTGCATCTTTTTGCAAGCTTCCTTAAGATCTTTGTCTTCAGTCGACTCATCAAGATTCACACACTCGCATAGGCTTGGACCCTTAGCTTCTTCACTTTCCTCATCTTTTTTGTCATCTCCACAAGACACGAACGCCATCATGCTCAATAACGTAGCACTAAATAGTAGTTTTTTCATGGTACTTTAGTTTTTATTTTGTGTTAATACTCTACAATACATAGAGTTGGCACAAGAAACAGTTAAAATCTGATCTACGCACAAAACTGTGAAAAACTATTGTCGTTTTGTGGACACTATTCGCCATTTTATTAGAAAATACACTCTGCATGATTTGATATTATTAGGAATTGACATATATTTGCCGCAAACGTGAAATTAATTAAGATGAAAAAGACACTAAGATTATTAAGCCTAGGGCTTGTATTAGCTTTCACTGCATCTGCTACTTTGACTAGCTGTGGTGACGAAAAGAAAGACGAAGAAAAGAAAGACGAAGAGAAGACTGAAGCTCCTGCAGCTGACGCTCCTGAGGCTGATGCACCAGAAGCAGATGCTCCTGAGGCAGACGCTCCAGAAGCTGACACTCCGGAAGAAGATCACAAATGTGAAGAAGGTAAGTGTGAGGAAGGAAAATGTGAAGAAGGTAAGTGCGAAGAAGGAAAATGTGAAGAAGGTAAGTGTGAAGAGGGAAAATGTGAAGAAGGTAAGTGCGAGGAAGGAAAATGTGAAGGTGGAGAGTAATCTTTCTCTTTAACGATATAAAAAAACCCTGGTAATTGTATCAGGGTTTTTTTTATGCTCCAAAAGTTCATCATGTAATTAGTTTTTTTAACATTGTCCCTATCAAAGAATCCAGAGACATATCAAGAAAAGCATTTATGCAAAGAGTTATTCTGGCCGGCGTGGCCGTACAACTCCCCTGGCTTATATCTTGTGAAAATTCTGAAGAGGACACAGAAGCTCCTCTCAAACTAACTTGGAAACAGGCCATTCTGGATCACCTGATTCCGGCAGACCAACACGGTCCGGGAGCAATAGACTTTCTAGCTGATAAGTATATCGATTGGTACCTCAACGACAAATTAATCGATCCTTCGGACAGAGATTATGTTGCCAATGGATTTAAGAAATTTGAAGACCAATTCGACACCAAGGCTTTTGAAGATATGAATGCCTCCAAAAGAGAAGCCATCATTCAGGAAGCCTACGATACATCCTGGGGGAAATCCTGGTTGTCAAGAATCATGACATTGAGTTTTGAGGCCATGTTGACCCACCCTCTATACAAAGGAAATCCGGAAAGAATTGGCTGGGAGTGGCTGGAACATACACCAGGTCAACCAGAGCCCAACGAAAACATCATGTATCCAAAAATATTCTCCACCATTCATGAAAGCTAAAATTTGTGTCATAGGAAGTGGAGCTGGTGCCGGACCGATTATCTCTGAGATGTCCAAGGCAGGTCATGAAGTTATTGTCCTGGAAAAAGGCCCATGGATTAAAACCGAACACTTCTCTAAAGATGAAATGGTGGCTACCAGAAGATCTGTTTACACACCGGACCTCAGGGACGAAAGACACGTACTCACCAGGCCAAAAGATGATGGTTTTGAAGCAAAAAACACCTACGATATTGGCAAAGATATTTGGCAAGGCAATGTCGTAGGAGGCTCCTCAAATTTCATGAGTGGTTATTTCCACAGAATGAAACCCAAGGATTTTAACCTTCTGAGTAGCTATGGCCCCATAGAAGGTGCCAATATCGTAGACTGGCCCATTTCATATGAGGACATGGAGCCGTATTATACCAAAGTAGAAACTGAAGTAGGTGTTTCCGGAAAAGCAGTGAGTCATCCATTTTTGGAAAGCCGTTCAACAGAAGATTACCCCTACCCGCCTTTAGCTGAAAACATCATTGCTGAAAAACTGGACTCGGCCGGAAAAGAATTGGGATACAATCTCGTACCAGTACCGAGGGCAATTCTATCCAGATCCAAGGACGACAGATCCTCTTGTTACATGTCCAACTATTGCGGAAGTTATGGTTGTTCTTCAGATGCCAAAGGAAGTTCGAGAGCTGCACTAATCAACGGTGCGCTTGCGACAGGAAATTGTCAGTTAATTCCAAATGCCAAAGTTTTCCATCTGGAAACCAATGGAAAAGGGAAACTTGTAAAAGCCTGGTATCATGACGCCGAAGGTCAGAAACAAGCTATTGAGGCAGACATATTCGTGGTTGCCTGCCAGGCCATTGAATCTTCCAGACTTCTCCTGATGAGCAAAAACAAAGAATTTGAATACGGATTGGCAAACAATTATGATCAGGTTGGAAAGAACCTGGTCTTTTCAGCCGGAGGTGTTGGTAGCTGCAATCTTTTCTATGATGATTTCTCGGAAAGTGATGCTATGAAACTATCTCTGCCTGGACTATTCATCAACCGTGCTCTATATGATTGGTACGAGATAGACGATCCGGACATGGGCGGAAAAGTAAAAGGTGGGATTGCAGATTTTGTATGGGAACACGCCAACCCCATCACCAAAGCAGTTAAACTAAAGAAGAAGAGCGGCAAGCTAATTTGGGGAAATGAGTTGAAAGAGAGAATGAAAAACCATTTCACCAAACAACGCATGCTCAAATTTGAAGTTTTCGTGGACTGGAATCCCAACGATAATTGCCATGTAAGTTTGGCGAAAAATGTCAAAGACAAATGGAATGATCCCGTAGCCAATGTGAAGCTTGGTTACCATGAACAGGACATTAAAGTTGGACGCTATGTGTCTCAAAAAGCAGTTGAAATTCTCAAACAGGTTGGTGGTAAAAATGTATCCTGGGGAGTTGGTGGCAATCCGCCATTTAACCTTCAGGCCGGAGGTTGTCGTTTTGGAGACGATCCTAAAACCTCTGTACTGGATGCTAATTGCAAGGCACATGATGTAGATAATTTATACGTCACAGATGGCAGCTTTATGCCAACCGGAGGAAGTGTTACTTTTACATGGACCATCTACGCCAACAGTTTCAGAGTAGCAGATCATTTATTGGAGAGATTGGGAAGGGTACATTCTTAAATGAATTATTTATCAGTAGAAAATATCAGTAAACGTTTCGGAGAAAAACTCTTGTTCTCTGATGTCACTTTTGGTATCGACAAAGGAGATAAAGTAGCTTTGGTAGCGAGAAATGGCGCAGGAAAATCGACATTGCTCGGACTTCTCAGTCATTACGACACACCCGATACCGGAAAAATCGTTTACAGAAAAAGCATTGAGGTGGCTTTTCTTGAACAGGAGGATAAGTTCGACCCAAAAAAGACCATTCTTCAAACCGCATTAGACCCTAACAACAAGAATCATCAGGCCATTATCAACTACCAAAAAGCAGTTGAAGGGAATTATGATATGGACAAGGCCCTTGAGCGAATGAATGAACTCAATGCCTGGGATGGAGATGTAAAAATCAAAGAGATCCTCACTCAATTGAAACTGGACAATTTTGACAAAATCATTGGCGAATTATCCGGAGGACAAAAGAAACGATTGGCTCTGGCTAAAATCCTGGCAGCTGAACCGGACTTCATGATTCTCGATGAACCTACCAACCACCTGGACCTGGAAATGATAGAGTGGCTGGAGAGTAAATTAAGAACGAGTAATTCCACCATTTTAATGGTCACACACGACAGATACTTTCTGGAATTGGTGTGCGATACCATTATTGAATTAGATCGTCAGACGACCTTTAAGTATCAGGGGAATTTCTCGACCTTTCTGCAGAAGAAAGAGGAGCGTGCCCAAATCGAACAAGCCACTATCACCAAAGCGAAAAATCTCTACCGCACCGAGTTGGAATGGATGAGACGAATGCCTAAAGCAAGGGGAACCAAGGCTAAATCGAGACAAAATGCATTTTACGAAACCGAGAAAATTGCACTTAAAAAGGTCAAAGAAGAAACACTGGAACTCCGCATAAAACCAGAACGTCTGGGGTCAAAGATCATGGAATTCCACAAGGTTTCCTTCGGGTTTGATGAACTCATTCTGCTCAAAAATTTTACCTACATCTTCAAGAAAAATGAGCGCGTAGGCATCATTGGTTCTAATGGAATTGGTAAGACAAGTTTACTGAAACTGATGCTTCAAAAGTACGAACCTACCATGGGGAAGGTGGTACACGGTGAGACCTTGAAGATTGGCTATTACTCTCAGGATGGTCTTCAGTTTAAAGATGACAAACGCGTTATTGAAGTCATTAAAGACATTGCCGAATTTATTCCATTGGAAAAAGGTAAAACCTTATCTGCCGCTCAAATGCTGGAACGCTTCCTATTCCCGAGAGACATGCACTGGCAGTACGTCAATACTTTAAGCGGAGGTGAAAAGAAACGACTTTATCTCCTCACCGTTTTAATGTCGAATCCGAACTTTTTAATTCTGGATGAACCTACCAACGATCTGGATATCTACGCCATGGCTGCTTTGGAAGATTACATTCATCATTTTCAAGGTTGTGTGATGGTAGTTTCTCATGATAGATTCTTTCTGGATAAAATTGCAGAACACTTATTTGTCTTCACGGGTGGCGGAAATGTAAAAGATCATCCTGGTGCATACAGCAGTTATCTCGAGAAGAAAAAGGACATTTTTAAGGAGGCCAATAAGAGTTCTCAGAAACCTGCTCAAGCTAAAAAAACAGCTCCTGTAAAAAAGGAAAAAACGAAACTGAGCTATAACGAACAACGTGAATATGATTTGCTGGGCAAAGAAATTGAGAAACTGGAAGCTGAGCAAAATGATATGAATGCCATCATCTCCGAAGGACAGGTCATTGATAATCCTGAAGAATTCTACAAAAGATTGTCTGAACTAGGCGATCTGATTGACGAAAAAAGCATGCGCTGGCTGGAGCTCTCAGAGTACGCCTAGGCACCTTGATGGTTATCTCCAATTTTGAAGATCAGTAAAAAACCAGTAGTTTTGTAGTGCTGGTCATCTAACATATGGAAGACATTGGGAGGCCGGTATAGTACCCACAGAAGAGTTCTGTTACCATATCTAAGCATTAAAAATGAATAGATATGGTATCTAAAATGAACAAATTCCCTACCCTAACTTTAAAAAGAAACTTCATTACTGCACTTTGCATTGCATTTTCTTATGGCGCGCATGCCCAAACACCAGAGAGTTGCGATTGTGAAGTTGATACAACCGGACTAAAAGCTTATCTGGACGTAACCACACTGAATGAAAACGGAAATCTTCAATTCAGCGTTCCATCAGCCTCTTCAACCTTCGCAGTGCTGCACGGTGTAATCAATACGGGCACACCAACTGTAGTACAAAACTTCATTAGCAATTACCCAAATGTGACCACCCTGGTTTTTATGCAGATGCCCGGAAGTGCTGACGACAATGCCAACCTTCAGGCTGCACAGGCCATTAAAAATGCCGGATTTAAAACCTATTTACCTTCGGTGAACGCATATTCTCAGGATGCCTTTATTGCTTCCGGTGCCGTTGATATGTTCTTGTCTGGTGATCTCAGAGTCATTGATCAAGGTGCTGAAGTTGGTGTGCATTCATGGAGCGACGGATCAAATGATGCCACCTTTTACCCTGTTGGACATGCTTATCATATGCCTTATATCAACTACTATGTTTCTATGGGCTTTAGCCAAACAGAAGCTGAAGATTTCTACTATTTTACCATCAATGCGGCTCCGGCAAATGGCATTCATTTAATGACCGAACAAGAACTGGAACAGTATAAACTAAGAACGTGTACATATTCAGCAACACCTTCTTACAGTGTTTTTTCTTCGGGAGGAAATCTGGTGGCAAGCCTGTCAAATGCATCCTATCAATGGATTGACTGCGACAATTCCAATATGCCCATCTCTGGTGAAACCAATCAAACCTTTACACCAGTGAGCAATGGCAACTATGCGGTTCAGGTTACTGAAGCAGGGTGTTCCGGCACGTCTCCATGTGTATCTACTTTCTTGTCAACACCGGATGATATCTTAAGAAACCTCAGTATCTATCCCAATCCAACCACAGACTACCTGAATATTTCAGGAATTGAGTCGCTTCATGATTTTAAGAAGATTGAAATCTTGTCGCTTGATGGAAAATTGATTTCAGAGCATTCTGTTGCTTCCTCAAAACTATACCTGAATATCGTAGATGAAGGCATGTACTTTTTGAAAATCTATACGAAACAAAACGTTCGAATGATTAAGTTTCTTTTCAAACATTAATCAAACGTTTGTCATTGATCCAGCGGTGCGTCTTTTAGAATCTGAACACTGTAAACAGTCCCCTCTAAGGATTCTAAAAACGCCCTGCTGGCATAAATCACCAGGCCAAGATCACTGGTTCCTTTTTGAATAAACACACGTTGATAGAGCTCTTTAAACTGCTCTGTTCTGTTAACATGTTGGAACACCTGAGATTGAAATTCATCAGCAGGCAAACCTTCGAAATATCTGAACTTGGAAACCGACATGAAATCTGCATCTAACCAAAATAAATCAGGCAATTGTTTGAAAAATACGACCTGATTAAAACTTGCATGATTTTTAAGAACACCTTTGTTTTTCACTTTGTCTGCATGGGCCATTTCTACATTATTGAGTCCCAAAAGATCAATGGTTTCTCCCTTGTAGGTGTAGGCCGTTCCCCCCGACATTAATACACCCTGAGATGGCAATGTCTCTCTCTGATCAAAAAAATTGTTAAGCGTCTGAGAGTTGAGTCGTCCTTTTTCCGCAATGAAAAACTCATTTTTTAAATGTCCCTGTTCATCCATAGATGCTTTCATTGTTCTTTCCGGCATCAACATAGCCAAAGCACTCAATGATGCTGCTAAACCATATTGTCTCCACGCTTGAAGTTGAATGTTCTTAACCAGAATCAGCCAGGTTCCGGCCAAAAGGATAGGAAACATACCTTGCATGAAACGTCCCAATTTGAAATGATCACCACCAACATACAAGGGCATGAACAAGTTCAACAGGGCTAAGATTGAAAACAGGTAGTAATTTTCTCGCCATTGTTTGGGTTTAATTAAAATCTTAACAAGAGGAATAAGACACGCCAGATATACTAAGAGAGCCAGAGGATTTACCTCAAAAAAGTAAAGTTTCAAATACTCGAGTCCAGCACTAAAATTACTCGCTAAATCCGACGACACCTTCGCATAATAGGTATTAGGAAATGGGAAGCCGAAATAACTCAAGCGCCAAATTACTAGTAGAATCATGGTTAGAACAGGAAAAAGAATCGTCTTCAAAAGCAACACTTTCTTATCCTTCAATTGAGAGATTTGCAACAACCTTATTCCCATAAAAACTGGTACAATCAACAAACTTTCCGGTCTGCACAACACCAGCAAACTACATAGGAGAATAAAACTGTGATTTAACCGCCCTTTCCGATCAACCCGATCCCAATCAAGAATATTGATGGCAGTAAAAATCAACAAAGCACACCACAAACCCGTCTCCATTAGCGACAATACGGTCCAATCAAAAAAACCAGGCACCAAGACCAAACTCCCAAGCAATACCATTCCAGGAGCAATTACATAAGTCAAACCCGTTAGTTTATTGATGCACAGAACCAATCGCCATAGAGCAACTGCAATTAAAATGACGTTTAAGAAAAGTAGAAATCGTTCAATCTGGTCGGTTATCATAAATCCAAATGCTCCAATCAATGTCCAGAGCAATGAGGTAAAACCTTCCACCTGTTCTCCTCCGGGTTGAAAAACAAATCCGTGTCCCTCGGATAAATTGCGCATGTAAACCAGATAGATGTCGGCATCATCAATTCCGGTGGATGGTTCTTTATTGATCAGCCAGGCCAGATAGGTTCCAAAAATGACCACTCCCAGCACGAACAGAAAACCCAATATTTTCCATATAAGCTCTATGCCCTTTGAATCTATCTGGAGGTCATTGTTTTTCACCTAAGATGTATGTTTCTTGGACTTCCACTTCATTGAGAAGCGACCATTTGATGGTCATAAGGTCTGAATTTGTGACGAAAAAATTCGCTTTTTTACCTTCTTCCAAAGTTCCCAAATCATCTTCCATCATTTCCTGAAGTGCTTTAAACTTTGTTAAGGTGAGCAAGACATCTTGCCTGTCGTCACCGTCTTTAATCTGAAATTCTTTTAGTGTTGCAATGAAAGCTTTAACAGGATTCTTCTGATCAATAAACATGGGATAAACAGGCCTTGCACGCATATCGATTTCTTTATCTGCACTGTATTTATTCCTGATCTGACGCTCTGGTCCCACCTCAAGAATTTCCCCATCCTTGATGGCCATAGCCTGATGTTTTTCAAATCGTTTATTGCATGTGTAAATTGTGGCATTATGGATAACCACATCAGCATCTTCATGCTTGTAGGCGCATGAAGACAATAAGCTCATGCATATGAAAATCAAAAATATCCTCATGACTTATGTACATAAAAAGAACTGGCCTGAGCTGTCGGTGTGATTACAATGTCGTTCATGCAAACATGGGCAGGTCGCTCAGAAGCAAAATGAATGATATCAGCAATATCCTCACCATATAAGGGTGTAAAACCATCATAAACTGATTTAGCCTTTTCTTCATCTCCATGGTAACGCACTACAGAAAATTCCGTCTCCGCCATTCCCGGACAAATGCCTGTTACTTTAATTCCGTGAGGCAACAAATCTGTTCGCATGGCCTTGGTCAATGAATCTACAGCATGTTTAGAAGCACAGTAAACATTCCCATTCAAATAAGTCTCCTTTCCGGCAGTAGATCCGATATTAAAAATATGTCCTGATTGCCTTTGAACCATTCCGGGCATCACTGCTTTAGACACATACAACAAACCTTTAACATTGGTATCTATCATGCGGTCCCAATCATCTACATCACCTTCATCAATGGAATTTCTACCAGCAGCCAGTCCTGCGTTATTGATTAAAATGTCTATGCTTTTTAAATCTTCCGGTAAATTCTCAAATGCACTTTCCACAGCCGACCGGTCTCTTACATCCAAACCAACACAATGTACTTTGCTTGAAGTATTACGCTCCAAATCCTGTTTTAACTCGTCGAGACGCTCAGTTCGTCTTCCCATTAAGATGAGTTGATGATTGTACTGAGCAAATTTTTCTGCACAGGCCTTTCCTATTCCTGATGTGGCGCCTGTAATACAAATGATCTTAGCCATAATACTGCTTTCTTTTGTTTGATTTTTTCCCAATCAATGATCAAACAACAAACATAAAGAACAAAAGGCAAAACAGGCACTTTATACCGAACTATTGCTCCTAATACCGGCGTACTCACCCCAATTAAATAATACACCATTAAGACAAAGAACAACACAGCGAAAAGGCGGTTCCATTCTATGTTCTGTTTGTTTTTAGAGTTTACGATTGAAAATGCGATTAACAACCATATCAACCAAATTTCGATTGAAGACAAATTGAGTAATGCCGAAGAAAATTCAAATGGCAACGGCCTGAAAAGCACATTCCAAAATGCATAGGGAGCTGCTTTGGCAAAAGATGACACGTTTTTGTCCAGATCTGGCACATAGACCTGCGAACCGGATTCTTTATTTTCAAAAACCAGATCAAAGCTGGCGTTACCCTGGTAATTTGTAAGCTGAATGGTGTCCTTGGTGTTGGGCAGAGGCAAATAGACAAAATCCGAACCTGGTTTAAATTGAACTGTTTGGTCTTTGATGATGCAAATGTCCCTGTTTTGATCCGGCACAAAAACATAGGCCGTGTCGTTTTTACATATCACACCACCATTGGCAATGTTCTTAAAATCTTTTTGTTTGAAGGCAATGGCTTCCATTTTACTTCTGCCTAAATTGGTCTGACCAAGCACTACAACAGCCAGAATTCCTACTGCTAAAAAAAACGCGTACTTCTTCAGGTTAAATGCCAAACTTTGTCTGGCAACAAACAAACTATGCATCACCATGGCAAGCAGTAAGAACAATAGCAAATAGATTTTCAGATTAATCAAAATCAACAAAGCCAGCAGTCCTAACACAATGCTGGATCCTTTTTTAGCATGCACCACAGCATGGATTAAAAGACTAATTCCAATCAGGGCCAGGGTTTCCTTTAAAACACCACTCGACCAAAAAAGCATTGAGGGCATAAACAAGCCCAAAAACAAAAGCCAGACATATTTTTTCTCACGACTCAGAGCCAACACCAGAAGGGTTAAAGACCAGAACAAAATAAAATTGGTAATTGCCATATGGCACCACACATTTCCCATAGACACCCATCTTAATAAAGCATTGTATCTAATCATGAAACGGTTGTCATTGGAAAAGCCATGATCATACTGGCGGATCCAGTTTTGCATGTCATCATGATACCTATGAAGCCTGCTTTGATCTCCATAACCGAACATCAACTGGGTATATTCTGAAAAATTCTCACTCGCTGCTCTGTGCAAGACTTCACTGTCATCAAAAAACTTATACACATCCGCCTTGCTCCGCTCTTCAAAACGACCATTATACATCCACAAAAACAAAATCCCGCAGGCAATTTTGAGCGCAAAAAGTGTCGCCAAAACAGATCGTTTCATTTTTAAATGACCGAAAACAGGCATCTTCATAATGAGATACACAAAAAACAGGGCATACGCTATGGGCAAGAGAGCCGTCATTGTATCAACAAATATAGCCAATGTACCTTGTTAAAAAATAGTGAGAAGATTATTGCTGCTAAGCCCTTTCAATTGAGTATTTTTGCAGCAAATATTAGAATGCACATTTGACAATCAATTTTGAATGGAAAGCACAATTAAAGGCGAATTAGCCACTCTAGATCAAGCAGTAGAATTGGGACTACTGCCAGAAGAATTCGAACAGATTAAAACCATCCTTGGGAGAACACCAAACTTTACGGAAATGAGTATCTACTCGGTAATGTGGTCTGAACACTGTTCATACAAGAACTCCATTTTCTGGCTTAAAAAATTGCCAAAAGATGGTCCACACATGCTGGTAAAAGCCGGAGAAGAAAATGCCGGATTGGTTGATATCGGCGATGGATTGGCCTGTTGTTTTAAGATAGAATCACACAATCACCCCTCAGCAATTGAACCTTACCAGGGAGCTGCTACAGGTGTTGGAGGTATCAACCGTGATATCTTTACCATGGGTGCACGACCAATTGCTCAGTTGAATTCATTGAGATTTGGAAACATTGAATCTGACAGAACAAAATGGCTGGTAAAAGGTGTGGTAAAAGGAATTGGTGATTACGGAAACTCTTTCGGTATTCCAATTGTCGGTGGAGAAGTCTTTTTTGATGATTGCTACAATACCAATCCTTTGGTAAACGCATTTTCTGCCGGAATTGTAGAAGTTGGAAAAACCATTTCGGCTACGTCTGCCGGACCTGGAAACCCGGTTTACATTGTTGGGTCGTCTACAGGAAAAGATGGAATTGCTGGTGCTGCGTTCGCATCAAGAGATATTACAGAAGATTCTGCAAACGATCTGCCTTCTGTTCAGGTTGGAGATCCTTTCCAGGAAAAATTATTGCTTGAAGCCACTATGGAGTTGGCAGAAACTGATGCCATTGTTGGGATGCAGGATATGGGTGCAGCCGGAATTACCTGCTCTACCTGTGAAATGAGTGCAGCAGGTGGCTTAGGTATGGATATTCACCTGGACAAAGTTCCTACCCGTCAGGCAGACATGAAACCTTTCGAAATTCTATTGTCTGAATCACAAGAACGTATGTTGGTTGTGATTGAAAAAGGAAAAGAACAAATCGTTGAAGACATCTTCAAAAAATGGGATTTACATGCTGAACATATTGGTGAGGTGACCGATTCTGACAGAATCCGCTACTTTGTAGATGGTGAAGTGGTTGCTGACGTACCTGGAGATTCTTTGGTGCTTGGTGGCGGCGCTCCCGTTTACGA
Organism: Parvicellaceae bacterium; assembly: GCA_965230535.1. GTDB lineage: Bacteria > Bacteroidota > Bacteroidia > Flavobacteriales_D > JAUILH01 > JAUILH01. The sequence continues at coordinate 1,472,807 of OZ246010.1, forward strand.
AAGAGAATATACAGAGCCTGCTTACTATCAGGAATACAAGAAATTTGATATCAACTCTATTGCTCAACCAGACAACCTGGTAGATGTGGCTAATTTCTTACTGAAGCATCCAAATATCGCTTCAAAGAAATGGGTTTATGAGCAGTACGATTCTATGGTTGGAACCAAAACCATGACAACCAACGGTCCTTCTGATGCTGGTGTGGTAAACATTAAGGGGACAGATAAGGCAATGGCCATGACTGTTGATTGTAACTCAAGATATGTGAATGCTGATCCTGAAGTTGGAACTGCCATTGCTGTGTCGGAAGCTGCCAGAAACATTGTTTGTTCCGGAGGTGTACCTTCTGCCATTACCAACTGCCTGAACTTTGGAAATCCTAACAATCCTGAGTGCTACTGGCAATTTGTTGGAGCGATCAAAGGAATGAGCAAGGCTTGTGAGAAATTTAAAACACCAGTAACTGGTGGAAACGTGTCTTTCTATAACCAAACAGTGATTGGAGATAAAGAAGAGCCTGTTTTCCCAACACCAACTATTGGTATGATTGGAATCGTTGAAGATAAAAATGACTTCACAACGCTTAATTTCAAGCAAAAAGGTGATTTAATCTTCCTAATTGGTGAAGCAAGAGATTGTATCAATTCTTCAGAATACCTGTACAGTTATCATGGTGTAAAAGGATCTCCTGCACCTCACTTTGATTTGGAGGAAGAGTTTAAAATCCAGGAAGCTGTAAAAGGTTTGATCAAGAACAAATCTGTGAATGCTGTTCATGATTGCGCTGACGGTGGTTTGTTCGTCACCTTGTTTGAAATGGGATTACATAATAACTTAGGTTTTGATATCGTTACTGATGCTGAGGTGAGAGAAGATGCTTTCCTATTTGGAGAAGGTCAGAGCAGAGTAGTTGCTACTGTTAACGAAGATCAGGAAGCTGGCTTGATCGATTACCTGAACGAAAATAATGTACCATTTACCCTACTTGGACACGTAACCAGAGGTAAGATGGTCATTGATGATGTTCACTACGGTTTCATCGAAGAACAAAAAAGCTTGTATCTTAACGCCCTTGCTAGTCATTTAGACAACTAGGCAAGGTATTTGGTTAAGATGCTTAAAACAGAAATATGAAAACAATTTATAAATCAGTACTTGTGTTGAGTCTCGTATTATTATGCGGTTCGGTATCGGCACAAAAAAATAAGAAGATGAAGTTTAAAACAGAGATGGATAGCGTGAGCTACAGCCTTGGTGTGAATGTTGGAAACCAACTTAAAAATCAAGGTGTGGAAGGTCTAAATGCAGAAGCTTTTGCAGCGGCATTACAAGATGTGATGGCAGATAAAAAGCAAATCAGCGATGAGGAAGCCAACCAAATTTTGAATGCTTATTTCACGAAACAAAAAGAATTGGCTGGTCAGAAAACCAAGAAAGCGGGTGAAGACTTTTTAGCGAAAAACGCAAAAAGAAAAGAGGTAACAACACTTCCAAGCGGACTTCAATATGAAGTGATGACAATGGGAGAAGGTGAAAAACCAGGCCCAACTTCTAAAGTAACAACACACTACCACGGAACTTTGATCGACGGTACTGTTTTCGATAGTTCTGTAGATCGCGGTCAGCCTGCTTCTTTCGGCGTAAACCAGGTAATCAAAGGATGGACAGAAGCTTTACAGTTAATGCCTGTTGGCTCTAAGTGGAAACTATTCATTCCTTACGATCTGGCCTATGGAGCAAACCCAAGACCAGGTGGTGCAATCAAGCCTTATGACGCTTTGATTTTTGAAGTAGAATTAATTTCGATCGATTAGGATGAAACACTTTATTGGACTAGGAATTTGTGCGACCCTGTTGGTCAGTTGCGGAGACGACAAAAAAGAACAAAGTGCAGAGTCTACCGTAACGGAAGCACCTGCACTTGATTTGGCCAATCCGGATACCAAATTGAATTACGCAATTGGTATGGGAGCCGGGATTTCTTTTGAAGAAACCATGGCTCAACTTAAATTGGACGGCGGTCAGGTTGATTCAAAAGTAGCTTTCGAAGGATTCTCGGATCACTTGAATGGAACCAGCTCTATGGGGCTTGATAAATGTCAGGAAGTTGTTGGAACCATGTATCAAAAGGTAACCTCTCAGGAAACTTTAAGCGATGAAGAACTGAATGACTTGAGCTACGCTCAGGGTGTTATGTTTGCCGAAGGTGCTCTAAGAAAAATGGCTGCTTTAAATGTTTCTAATAAGCTGAATAAGCAAGCCATGATTACTGGTGCCGAACACCAATTCAACGATCAACCAACAGCTATCTCAAAAGAAGACATGCAGGAGTTTTTGGCGAACCTTGAAAAAGACAGAAGCGAAAAAGCTACTACACCAAGTACAGGTCCTGAACCAATTACTGTTGTTGGTAGCATAGACGACTATGAAGGTTCTCAGCAAGCTTCTTATGTAGTTGGAATGAACAATGGTTTAAACTTATCTCAGAATATTGGCAACCTGTCTCCGGAATTTGGTGCAAGAATCAACTTGGAAAAACTGGTTGAAATCGTTGACAATAACTTTGGTAAGAACATTGAAATCGACAATGCAGAGTACCAACAGAATATGCAGGCGTTTTTCAATTATGAGAAAAACCCAAGCGACATGCCGCAAGAAGTAGAAGATAAATTCACTACTTCTATTGGCTATACCATTGTACAGTCTATCGAAACTCAGGCAAAATCGTTCAACATTGATAAAATCGATAAAGAAAGTTTCATGGATGGTCTTTCAGGAGTTCTTTTGAGAAATGAAGCAAAAATGACGGTTGCTGACCATGACAACTACCTAACTGATTTAGCTAAAAAGAGAGGCGAGGATTTCCTGGCTGCCAATGCTAAGAAACCAGGTGTGAAGGTGACCGCTTCAGGACTTCAATATAAAGTGCTTAAGTCTGGTACCGGTGGACGCAAACCAACTCCAAACGACAGAGTAAAAGTGCACTATCACGGAACTTTGATTGATGGTACTGTATTCGACAGTTCTGTAGAACGTGGTGAGCCAACCGAATTCGGGGTAACTCAGGTAATCAAAGGATGGATCGAAGGTCTTCAGTTGATGTCTGTTGGAGATAAATTTGAATTCTACATTCCTCAGGAACTGGCTTATGGAGCTAACCCAAGACCAGGTGGTGTTATCAAACCTTATGACGCCTTGGTTTTCCAGGTTGAATTGATAGAGATTAAATAAAATCTTCTTTTATAAAATTGAAAAAGCAGCTCTGATTGGAGCTGCTTTTTTTATGGAATTCCATTTCCTAGGTTCTATCTATGTTATCTCTAATCAAGGTAATCAAACCTTCTCTATCCACTCTGGCTTTCTCAACAAAACCCTCCGGCAAGTCCAAACCAGATTGATATTTATCCGACCAAATCATGATTTCAACCATAACAGGAATGAGGTCCTTTCCCTTTTCGGTTAAGGTATACTCTTTCTTGGTTTTAAGCTTTTCGTAGACTTTGGACTCAATGATACCATCGTTTACCAGTTTCTTCAATCTATCCGATAAAATATTCGTGGCAATACCTTCCTTAGAACTCAAAAAGTCCTTATAAAACCGCTTGCCCTGAATCAAATCTCTTATGACCAAAAAGGTCCATTTATCTCCAAAAAAATCTAAAGCGTAGCTTACTGGACAGTCCGATCTCATAAATTCAAGATTACTCACTTGCATTTTGCAAGTTAATTAATATATTTGTTTACTTGTTTTTTGCAAGTTAATGAAAATATCAGGTATGAATACAATAAAAATAGACTACGAACTTCTCAAACAAAGCAGTTGGTCTCAGCAGGAAAGTCAAAACGTCCAATTGGTAGTTCACTTCATGCAGTCCTTGATGAACGACCACGATTTTGATTATGTATTGAAAACATTTGGGAACTCACATTACAAACAACATAACAGAAGCATTCCCGATGGAATGGAAAACCTGGTTGATTATGTCAGAACCTTTGCGAAGAGGTTTCCAGACTATGCATATGATGTTAAACGCGTTCACGCCGACGGTGATTACGTCATTTTCCACTCGCACATTACAACAAAGAAAAAGGATCGTGGAAACGAAAAAAAGGGGTTCAACGCCTCAGACACATGGAGAATTAAAGACAATCAAATAGTTGAACACTGGGATTCTCTTCAACCCATGAATGGATTCATGAGGTTTTACTTCTGGTTGATTGGAGGAAAAATAGCCAACAATAACGGTGTGTATTAATCCATTTAAACTGTATTACATGAAATCTCTGCTAAGTCTCGTCTTGTTCTCAACATTATACTTCAATGTATTAAGTCAATCACTCTCCATTGAGTCCGGGAACTACCTGTTTAAAAGAAGTGGGACCAATGATTATCTCACAATGATTAAGGATGGCTCAGGAGGGCTTTGGCTTCCCAAACTCGTTTCTGAACGCGCACCAAATGGAGGATGGAGAGTTGACGTTTTGTCGAACAATGAATTCACACTCAGAACCAACTACGAATTTCTGGGTATAGAAGTAGCAGGCAAGGCGCATCAGCTAAAAGGATTCAAACCAAAATCCAGTGACAATCCGCTCTGGCGAATGATAAAATCGCCCAACGGCAAAGTGTGCTTTCAACACCTTGATTCTGAATTGTACCTAATTGCAAGTTCCAACAAAGTGATTTACGGAACAACCAACCTTAATGAAGCCATGGAATTTGAGATATTTGAAAAAGGTCAAAAGGTCAAATCGCCAAGCATGACACCGAACAAAACCGTTTACCTGCATCCTCATGGACAATCTAAAAAGATAGTTTCAAGTCCGGGAATCGGATCCGGAGACATTGTTGAATTACACTCAGGCTCCAACATGGAGTATGCATTTTGGAAGCTAATTAAAACCGGAAATGGTTATCAAATACAGAACACAAAAAACTTGCTGTTCCTGACAAACGCTGGGCATGATAGCAAAAACGCCAGAATTCGCTTAACGAGTCAACCTGACAACTTTGCGGTATGGACATTCGATTTTGCAGATGGCGTACCTAGTATCAAACATAGGGCTTCCGGACTTTTTCTATCCGCTGAAAATGAAATCCTGATTCTCAGCAAAAAAGAGACTGGTGTTACAATGAGAACCAAAGACAAAGATCTAACGAATAAAATCGTCAAGTAGGTAACAAACACCCTTTCTCATTATATTGTGGTCTGTTAACTGAATAGTTAGAATGCCACATGAAACAACATAGCTCCGGTAAATTTCTATTTGACGAAGAACTCACTGAGTTGACTTATAGTCGATTGGATTATGGTTTTAGTGACTCCGGTATTCGGGATATTTGCCTGGAAACCATTACCAAAGCTGTTGACAGACATTCTCTTGATATTGGAATCGATTTTCAAAAGCCCTGGGAAGAAATCGAATTGGATGAAAACCACTTTCAATTGGAATATTTGTTTGCCGGAGAAATGAAGGGCCACACAGAACTTACCATAGATGACCAAGAAATCGGCATCAATATTTTTCGGGAGTCAAGATTTGGAGCAAAGGAGTTTGGACATAATCGCATACTTAACCTAACACTGATTGTAGAAAGATAAGATGAACAGACTTACCCGGATAACCGCCATTCTCACCCACCTTCAATCAAAGAAGCTTATAACAGCCGCAGAAATTGCCGACAGATTTGAAGTAAGCCTGAGAACAGTGTATCGCGACATCAAAACCCTTCAGGAAGCTGGTGTCCCCATTGGTTCTGAAAATGGCATGGGCTACTATTTGGTTGATGGATTTTCACTACCTCCCATCATGGTAACGGAAGAAGAGGCCAATGCACTCATCATTTCCGAGAAATTCATCCAGAACCAAGGTGACTCTTCATTAAAACGGGACTTTTCATCCTTGCTCTTCAAGATAAAAGCGGTACTTAAATCCCGCGACAAGGACAACATCTCTGTATTGGAAAACAGAATCTCCCCGTCTTATCCGAAAATCTCAATGTCCAGCGATTCTCTTTCCATTGTGCAAAAAGCCATCACCAACAAGAAAAATCTAAGAATCACTTACCGATCGCTTGGTAAAGATGAGGTGACAAACAGAACAGTAAAACCTCTCGGTATTTACTTCACAAGCGTGGCCTGGGTACTCATTGCTTATTGCACTTTGCGAAACGACAAAAGAGAATTCAGATTAGATAAAATTCAGACCATTCAAACCGTAGATGATCCGATTGAGTTTCGTGAAGAATTTAACCTCATGCAATATTTTACAGAAAAACATGCACCCAAGTTGACATAGGGTTGTCACTCTCCCCTCCTACTTTTGTTTCAGAGTCATAAAAAAACAGCAACATGAAACACGAATGGAGAAAAAAAGAAAAAGCACTTTACCTGCCCAAAACGAAACCAGAGTTCGTTACGATACCACCTTTAAAGTTCGTCACCATTTCAGGAGAAGGAAATCCTAACAGTCCACATTTTGCAGAGTATATATCGGTCTTGTATCCTATTTCTTATGCCATTAAAATGACCCCTAAAAAGATGGAGCATCCTCCAAAAGGTTATCAGGACTACATAGCTTATCCATTAGAAGGGATTTGGGATCTTAACGAAAACGCCAAACAGAACTACAATGGACAACTCAACAAGGATGACCTGGTGTTTAAACTGATGATACGACAACCGGAATTTGTCACCGAAGATTTTTTTGAAGAGATGCTGGAACTTACCAAAAAGAAAAAGCCGCATAAGTTACTTGCCAATTTGAAGTTTGAAACCATTGAAGACGGCCCATGTGTACAAATGATGCACCTTGGTCCTTATGACGATGAGCCGGCAAGTTTCGAGATGATGGAAGCCTTTGCAAAAGAGCAGGGTCTAACTCGTAAATCCAAAGATCACAGGGAAATTTACCTTTCTGATTTTAGAAAAGTCGCCCCGGAAAAATTGAAGACGGTTTTGAGATTTTGGGTATGATTGTTATGTTTCTATATGTCTTTTGTAAGGCCGTGGATAGCTTTATCAAGACTTCCTGTCTAATCTGGGTAATTACACGTGGTATGTCTCAATGGACATAAATCGGTATAAGCGACCCCAAGACCAGGTGGCGCCATCAAGCCAAATAAATAAAAAATGGTCCGATTTATTAGCCTCTTTTCTTATTTATTTGGCTTGGTTTTTGTGCCATTCCATATACCAAAACCAAACTTAATGCTACGACCATTCAGAACAAAAAGTCTTCTAGCCAAAATCTTCCTGGTCTTCCTTTTAGCACCTAGTTTGTCCAGCTGTTGGACTTGGAGTCGTTATGAAAAAAAGGTCGCTCACATTGGAGTTAAAGAAACCGAGGAAACTCAGTATCTAGGGCCTTCAAGTAAAGTTCATGTAGACGCCTATATTATGACCAAAAAAGGAGAAGAAGTTCCTATGGACTTTGGCCATTTTCGTTTGGTAGAAGCTAAAAACTGTACTATTGTTGATGGAAGCTTAGTGGTAGCCCCAAGCTTAAGCTATACTGGAAAACCAGACACAGCTTGGGTTAAAGTGCGATACCCTGGGAGTGAGACATTATTTACTGAGACAACTTTTTTAGTCAACTATAAAGGAAAAGAAAATCTTCAATTTGGTGGTGGAGACGGTTTTGAAGGTTCCGATGGCGATTCAAGCGCATATCGCACTGCCCCACCATCAAGAATTCCAGAAACGCTCATGGGAGAAGATGGAGGCAATGGTCATGGCGGGCATGATTTAGAGGTTTTTATCAGCGACACTTTGGTAAAAGGTGATTCTCTGCTAACTGTAGTCATTCACGATTTAATTGACAGCACCCATCAGAGGTTTCAGTTTTTGACAAAATATGGGAGTATGCATATCAGCACCAATGGAGGTGATGGCGGAAATGGTGGTAGAGGCGCCAATGGCGGAAAAGATTCAAGGGGAAGAGACAGAAATGGTGGCAGCGGAGGTGAAGGTGGAAACGGTGGACGCGGAGGTAATATCTCTGTTAATTTCACTAAAACTGCGCACAAACATGCCCATCTTGTTACTTTTTCTGCTGAAGCCGGAAAACATGGAAAAGGAGGAGGTTTTGGAAACGGTCAGCGTGGTAAGCGCCAAATTGAAGTCATTAGGAAACTCAATCCAAATTCTGTGGATTGGCCCGAAGATGGAAAAGACGGCGCAGAAAGTAAAAACGGAATTATTACCATCACTGTTGGTTCCGAATAACCCTACAGCGCCAATACCTTAAAGTCAGTACGTCTGTTTTGAGCTTTATTGGCTGCAGACGTATTAGGCACTTTAGGGTCTTCCTGACCAAAGCCTTTGGCAGTTAAGCGGCTTGCCTTGATGCCTTTAGACACCATATAGGCTTTCACACCATCAGCACGATTTTGAGACAGCACTTTGTTTTTAGCCGCAATACCTTCATTATCTGTATGACCCTGAATCTCTATTCTCATAGTAGGGTTCTCCTTCAGGTACTCAATAAACTGATCCAATACAAACTTGGAATGATCCGTTAGATCGTATGAAGCTGTAGCGTATCGAATATCCTGAATGGTAAACTTAGCACCCGTTTTCACTTTAACTGGTGTCATTTCTTTCACCTTCACAGCAGGAATATGCTTTTTCTCCATCTCCTTCTGATCCTCAACCGTAATGAGTTTGGAAGCTGGTGCGTGTCCCTTTTTCTTGGTAGTTACAATAATATCTTCTGGCTCACCCTCATCTTCAATGATCACGGCAAAATTTCCTTCATCGTTCACTTTTGTTGTCACCTTCTCATCAGATCCCTTTCGTTTAATCTCAACAACGGCTTCTGTATCAGGATTTCCTTTTTCATCTTTTACAGTTCCCTTGAGTAGCTTAACTTTCTCAGGCTTGGCCTCTTCATACAACTCAAATCTGAAAATATCTGTTCCTCCGTTACTCCCATATCTGCTTGAGGAGAAATAAGCCCAATGACCATCGGTACTTACAATTAAGCCCAATTCATCGGCTGGTGTATTAATTGGTTTTGCCATTAAGGTTGGTGTAGACCAGGTACCGTCTTTCTTCTGTTTAGAGAAATACAAATCGAATCCACCTGCACCCTGCTTTTCATATTCGTACTCATTGTTTAACTGAGCTGCAGTTTTACTTGGTCCCGACACAAAATACATGGTCTTACTATCGGCGTGCATAAATGGGGCCTTGTCATCTCCATTGGTGTTGATGCCTTTTACCTTTCTGGCTCTGGACCAGGAACCGTCTTCCTGTCTTTTACTGTAATAAATATCAATGTCGTACTTACCAGGTTTAATGGCTGCGAAATACAGGGTTTTCCCATCTCCTGATAAAGTTGGTGTTGCCTCCCAACCATCTGGTGTGTTAATGCGATCGTCGAGACGTTGTAACTCTGTCCATTCTAAAAAATACTTCTTGCTCTTGGAGTCGTACACCTTTTCGTAGGTAGTTGAAAACAAGTCGCAATTCTTATAGACCTCTCCATCAGATTTTCGGCCATCTCCATTCATATCTACTTTGATGTTTTCACAACCACAAATGATCATTTCATGATTGTCTACAGATATGGTCACACCTCCCAGTCCAACAAACATGTCGCTGTCGAAAGGTGCTTTCATTCGTTTCCCGCCATCAAAATCCTTTAAAACATCTTCACGATATGCGAGATACAATGGCTCTTCATAATCCCCAAATGGGCCTGGGCCCGGAACTCCAATTTTTTCCTTTCTGGAGAAATACAACAACTCGTTATCTGGTGACAACATTGGGAGATACTCATCCACTCCTGAAGACACATTTTTCACAGGTTCCGGATTAAATTTCACTTCCGTTGTGTGCCACTTATGCCAGTACTCCAGATCTTTTTTAATAGGCTGTAAATAGGCCACTTTCTCATCGTATTGAGCGCCTTTTCTTTTAGGATCATCAGACCCAAAATTTTCAAACTTTTCTATCCATTCCAAAGCTTCTGCACGCTCCTCTTCATACCTGCAGATAGTTGCCAAATGGAAATAAGCGTCCGCTTTATAGGTTGGACAAACTTCTATACTCTTAATGAAATACTCTTTGGCTTTGGCGTAAGAAGTGTTGTTGGTATTTGCTTTATAGAAAGATAAATTGGCAAAATCGTAGTAGCATTGCGTGCAATATTCATCGATCTTAAATGCCTCCACTAATAGCTTAAAACGTTCCTGATCGGTCGTTTCACGCTCATACAACTTCTCATAAATCTTTTTGATTTTTTTGTTTTTGCTTGGTCCACAAAAATCTTCATCCTGAGCACTCAAATTCATTTGAAAACACAGAGATGCAATCGCTAAAAGGATAATTCTACTACTCATTGCTTTACTATAATGCAGTTGTCTATACTAGAATCTTGCCAAAATGTTTCGGAAAATCACAACACTTTTTTTCTATTCCAGCTTATTCGCTTTTTCATGTGCTTCTTCCATGATCTTATCGGCCTTTTTATTAGACTCTTCTTCCAACTGATCGGCCTTGGCATAAGCTTTATCCTTAGCTTTCTGAGCGACTACCTGAGCAGCCTTTTTCTTAATGGGATTATTTCCGGCAGCGGCAATGGCTTCATCATAGGCCTTATCCGCCTCCTTTCTGGCTCGTTCAGCACTTTCTTTTCCGGCAGCTTTTACCTTATCCGCCTGAATTTGTGCATCTGCCAAAATTTTGTCCCGTCGTTCTTTTAAATCATCTTTTACCTCATCTATCTTATCATCAACTTTGTCTTTTACCTCATTGATGATAGAATCCTTCTTCTCATTAAGCTTATCCTTCAACTGATCGGTTAGGTTACCAGTAAGTTCTAAAAGTTTCTCCTGTAAGTCTGTTGTTATTTCAGGATCGGCAACCTTACCTTTCAGAAGCACATTTACAGGAATCTCATTTGGTAACTCCCCAAGGTTTAAGCCCAAACCATTGGCTGCCCCCATTGCTTTCTCAGCTGCCGCTATTGCCGTTTTTGGCACACTTGATTTGGGGATGAAAGTCGCCATTTTATAGTCAATGTCCTGCTCAAAAGATGTGTTACCGGAAACTTCTGTTTTGGCCTTACCTAAATTAATATTGAACGGATTGACATGTACTTTCCCCTCTTTAAACTCGAAAGCCAGCTTAACATTGTTGAAGGTTTGCTGAGCCAATTCCGATCTGTTTAAGACTGTTGACAGTTTTTCCAATGGCTTGAAGCCTGCCACTTCAACAGATGTTGAGCTTAAGGTTCCATCTCCGGTTAAACTCTCGTAAATAGGTTCAAGACTCGAGCTTAAATCACCATTAAACTTGAAGCTGGAATTGATCAAGCCATCACAATATTTGGCAACCGGAGCTAACTTTTCAATCGTTACAAAGGCATTGGCGGCTTCAGAAATATCTATACTCTTGAGCTCGTATCCCATTTCAATATGCGGTTTGGCTTCATTCTTTGTATCGTAAAGTCCATTCATGACCACAGAACCTCCCAAGGCATTGAGGGATAAATTTTGTAAATCAGCTGTTTGATCCTTCACATGAATATCGCCTTGTACATTCTTGATGGTAATGTCGTCATAGATAACCTCTTTTAAACTGGTGTGCAATTGAAAATCTACATTTGCCGGAACCGGAATAACCTGATTAAAACTTGTGTCCGTCTCCGTTGTTTCAGTAGTTTCTTCACCTGAAGATTCAGTCATAAAGTAGTTTGCATTCAAATAATTCGATCTCAGGTTAAATTCACCTTTTAACAATTCGTCTTTGAAATAGTAGGCCAGATAATTATCAATCTTACCGTCTGCATGAAAATCGTTTTTACCTATGTTGGCATTGAAGGTTTTAAGCGCCAAAAATTGAGGTGAGAACTGAAAATCCAATGAATCGATATCAACCGCATCAGGTAAGTCAGCCGATTTATAATGCATCCGGGTAATCAACAAATCTCCGCTGGCATTGAACTTTTCATATTCTTCGTTCTCAATACTGGAGAGTCTTCCGGACATCTCAACGTCAGATTTGATCTTCCCGGTTAATTCCTCCCCTTCAGGCATTGGGATAACTGTTTTCAAACTTGTGAGGTCGACATTTGCCAATAACTTAGCTGCAATATTCGGATCAGATTCGGGATTCTTAACATTTAAACTGGAGCGCAAGGTATTTCCGGCAAAATCAGCATCCAATCGTTTCACGTCAATCACCATTCCATCGAAACTCAAAGATTCGTCTGGCTTATTAATGTGCGCATCTACATTAATATTACTGATGTTCGAAGGCATTCCAGGGTATTGCACCATGGCATTGTTCACCATCATATCAATTGCCATGGCAGGCATGGCATCATCTGCATAATATCCATTGACATGCACTTTCAAAGCCAGAGTCCCATCCGTTTTTAAATCTCCCAAATCGACTGCATAGGGCGTTGGAATCATAGACATGAAGTTGGCAAAGGAAGACTCATCTGCACTCAGGTCAAACTCATCAAACTTATAACCTCTGTCATCCATCACAAACGCGCCATCAGCATGTAATTTAAGCGCGTTGAGCATGATTTGGTTTTCCTTAAATCTCAGAATCAAATCTTCTGTCATGTCAATTTGAAGATCCGCATCCATATCAGTTTTTGCCTTGTTGATATAAGCTACTTCATCATACTCCAAGGTAAACTCTTTCATGTCGGTATGAGTTGACATGTCGTATACATCTCCATTGATACTTAGCTCACCACTGTGATTCATGTCTTTAATTTCGACATAAGTATCGTAATACCTATCATCATAAATAAACTGGCCATTCTCAATACTGTAATCAGTCAGTGCCAACTGGAACGGAACTTCTTCCTCCGGTTCCGTCTTACTCGAATCCGGAATGGCAATGTCGTAATTGGCTTTACCCTCTTCTGTTACTACAATGTGGATTTTAGGATCTATAAGCTTGAGTTTTTTGACCGTGTATTGGCCGCCACCAACCACACTCCAGAAATTCATTTTGGCTTCAACTTCCGGCAAATCGGCCAAAGTAATGCCATCGAATTCTCCAACACCTTCTACCTTCACATCATGCAAAGTGAGTGTGAAATTTGGGAAGCTGGAAAAGATACTCAGGTCAGCATCTCCAATTTCAACCTTAGCGTTCAAATTCTCGGTAGCCGTCTTTTCTATAAGGCGAATAATCTGTGGTTTGAAGAGAAATGGGGCTAAAATCAGTAAAATGAGCAGCACAAAAAAACTGATCCCTGTCCATTTTAAAATTCGTTTCCACAAGGCTTTCTTAGGCTTGTCTTCCTTATTCTTCTTTCCGAAAAGCTTCACTTATTCAATAATTATTACGTCAATTCTCCTTCTGACTGTGCGATAATGCTGGATACTGTGGCATCTCCGGTAACGTTCACAACCGTTCTGCACATATCTAGTATACGGTCCACACCGAAAATTATTGCGATCCAATTCTCATTTAATCCAACAGAATTCAGGATCATAATCAACATAATGAGTCCTGCACTTGGCACTGCAGCCGACCCAATAGAGGCCAAAGTAGCAGTCGCCACAATCGTAATTTGTGTAGCGAAATCAAGATCCACCATATGGTACTGAGCCAGGAAGATGACAGCTACCGCCTGATATAGGCTGGTTCCATCCATGTTGACCGTGGCACCAATTGGCAAAACGAAATCCGAAATTCTCTTAGAAACTCCCAGACCATTGTTGACGCAATCGATGGTTACTGGCAAAGTTGCGGCACTGGAACTGGTTGAAAAAGCCGTTACCTGGGCATTTCTAATTCCCTTAAAGAATTTCTTGTAGCTCATCTTCTTGATAAAGAATGTAGCCAGGAATGGGTAGACCAGAAAGATCATGATTCCAAGACCGAGAATAACGGTTAAGGAGTACCAACCGAGAGTTTCGAAGATCTCAATCAATTGATCAGTAGTTTCTGCCATTGACGACATTTTCCCGGCCAGAAGTGCAAAAACGAAGAAAGGTGCTCCCTTCATGATCACATTCACCATCATGATAAAGGTGTCGTTTAAGCCATCTACCACACTGATCACGGGTGCACTCTTTTTAGGTTCTATGAGAGCCAGACAAATACCAAAGAAAATGGCAATAAATATGATCTTCAGCATGGCACTTTTCACAAAAGCTCCAAAGAAATTATTCGGAACAATATCAACCACAGCATCCAAAGGGCCAGCATTTTTTTGATTTTCAATATCCTTTTCCTTTCCGGCTATTTTTGCCCCGGTTTTTTCTTCATTCTTAGCATTTTCTGCCATGGCTTTTTCCTTCAGATGGGCGTACTTCTCATCCTCAGACAAGCGCATGTCATCTCCTTCTCTGAAGTCCATATCATCTTTTGACTTCACCCATAATTCATAGGCAATTCGGTTGGTTTGGAGTTGCTCTTCACTGGCAATTTTCCCAGGTTTTATCAGGTTGACCAATAATAAACCAATTCCGACAGCAAATATCGTTGTGACTAAATACGCACCAAGTGTTTTACCACCAATTCTTCCCAATCTGGCAATGTCGCTTAAAGAAGAAACACCCAAGACAATTGACAAAAACACTAAGGGAAGGGCTATTAATTTGAGTACATTGATAAAAATGTCACCCCACGGCATGATCCAATCGGCTGTAAACTCATTCCAACCTGCTCCCACGGAAATCATGGCCCAGACAACACCCAGTACCATTCCAATGATAATTTTCCAATGCAGTGCTAATTTTCCTTTCGACTTAGTCATCAATTCTGATTGTTTTATTTAATAAATAATGATCCAGGATCACAAGAGCGGTCATGGCGTCTACAATGGGGACTGCTCTAGGTACTACACATGGATCGTGACGACCTTTTCCCTCAACTTTTACAGATTTGCCATCCTTATTTACGGAATCTTGTGATTGGACAATGGTAGCCACAGGTTTAAACGCGACTTTGAAATAGATATTCTCACCATTAGAAATCCCTCCTTGAATACCGCCTGAATAATTCGTTTTTGTTCGAATTCCATCTCCTGACTCAAAAGCATCATTGTGTTCAGAGCCTTTCATTCTACTGCCTTCAAAGCCACTTCCGTATTCAAAACCTTTCACCGCATTGATAGACAGCATGGCTTTTCCCAGATCAGCATGAAGTTTATTGAAAACAGGTTCTCCCAGTCCAGTCGGCACACCACTCACAACACAAGTAACCTGACCTCCAATGGTATCGCCTTCCTTTCGAATCTCTTTGATCAGGGCCTCCATTTTCGTTGCCATTTCTGCATCCGGACAACGAACCGGGTTTGAATCAATCAAATCGAAATCCGCCTCATTTGCCGAGTCTAATTCCAAATCTCCAACGGCTGATACGTAAGCGTGAATTTGAATTCCCATATGCTGCAACACCTGCAGTGCCAAAGCACCGGCCACAACTCTGCAGGCAGTTTCTCTGGCTGAGCTTCTCCCGCCTCCTCTATAGTCTCTGTGACCATATTTGGATTCGTAAGTATAATCTGCGTGAGAAGGTCTGAAAACATCTTTGATGTGATCATAATCTTTTGATTTCTGATCGTCGTTCTTAATCAGAAAACCAATCGGAGTACCGGTACTGACTCCTTCAAAAATGCCTGATAAAAACCGGACTGTATCACTTTCCTTTCTTTGGGTCACGATACTGGATTGACCAGGTTTTCTTCTATCCAATTGATATTGGACCGCATTTAAATCAATTTTTACACCAGCAGGAAAACCGTCGATTACGCCGCCAATGGCTTCACCGTGCGACTCTCCAAAAGTGCTCAATTTCAATAATTGTCCGAAAGAATTGCCTGCCATGTATCAAAGGTAAGATTATCGAAGGCAAATTTCTATTTTTACGCAAAATTCAGGCTATGGCTTCTAAAATCTTCATTAAAAACATCAAAACGCTTTATCAGGTAGAAGACACTCCAAGAAAGTGGGTGGCGGGCAAAGACATGGCGATTCTTCCGCATATTGAAGATGCCTATCTGGCCATTGAAGATGGGAAGATTGCTGATTATGGTAAGATGAGCGACTGGCCGGGAATTACTGACTGGCGAGACCTTGAGGTAATAGACGCCAGCGACAAACTGGTACTTCCGGCCTGGTGTGATTCGCATACGCATTTGGTATTTGCCGGAACCAGAGAAGATGAATTTGTAGACAGAATTCATGGCCTAAGTTATGAGGAAATTGCCGCAAAAGGTGGTGGCATTTTGAACTCGGCTAAGAAACTTCAGAACACTGATGAAAATGCACTTTTCGAATCGGCCATGAAGCGCATTGAAGAAATTAAAGCATTAGGGACCGGGGCTGTAGAAATTAAAAGTGGTTACGGATTAAGCTTAGATGCGGAACTAAAAATTCTTAGAGTTGCGAAAAAACTCAAAGAAGCTTCCAATTTGACCATTAAATCAACTTTTCTGGGTGCACATGCCTATCCGATGGAGTACAAATCTAATAAGCAAGGATACCTGGATTTAGTAATTAATGACATGTTGCCAAAAGTGGCTGATGAAGGTTTAGCGGATTATATAGATGTGTTTTGTGAGACCAATTATTTTTCTGTTGACGATACCAAGAAAATCATGGAAGCCGGTGCCAAACATGGCCTAAAACCCAAAATTCATGTCAACCAATTTACTGCCTTAGGTGGTGTAAAAGCCTGTGTGGATCATGGTGCTTTATCTGTAGATCATTTAGAAGTGATGGAAGAAGCGGACTTTGACGCTTTAAGAGGCAGTGACACCATCCCTACCATGTTGCCTTCTTGTTCTTTCTTCCTTGGAATTCCGTTTGGACCGGGAAGACGTGTGATTGACGAAGGCATGCCTTTGGCGTTGGCCACCGATTATAATCCGGGATCTACACCTTCGGGTAACATTCCGTTTTTACTGTCTTTGGCTTGTATCAAGATGAAACTAACGCCAGAGGAAGCCATTAATGCCGTGACAATAAACGGTGCTTACGCAATGGACTTATCCCAAACTCATGGTTCTATTTGTAGAGGAAAGCAGGCTAATATTATTATTACGAAGGAACATACTAGTTTGAACTACATTCCTTACGCCTTTGGTTCAGATCACATAGATCGCGTGATCATTTCTTAAGCCAATTCAAGGGTAAAAGAGAAGGTAGAGCCAATGTCTTTAGTACTTCTGGCGTTGATGGTTTGGCCATGCGCTTCAACAATGTGCTTTACAATGGCGAGTCCAAGTCCGGTTCCACCAGCATTACGACTTCTACTTCTATCTACTCTGTAGAATCTTTCGAATAAACGTGGTAAATGTTCCTCGGACATTCCGATACCATTGTCAGCGACCTCAACCAAAAGTGCATTATCCATTTTATAGAACCTTACTTCAATGCTTCCGCCCTCTTCCTTACTGTAGTTGATCGCATTGTTAACGAGATTTGTTACGACCTGACCAATTCTTTGTCGATCCATCATTACATAAATCGGGCGGTCCTCATTGCCTTTTAACTTCAATTCAACATTTTTTTCTCTGGCTTTGTATTCAACAGAATCCAAAATTTCTTTGGCCAGGTCAACAATGTTCTCTTTCTGAATTTCTAATGGGATATTACCAGATTCAAACTTATTGATCATGTCCAAATCTTCGATAATATGCGTCATTCTATCTACTCCCTTGGCAGCTCGCATAAGGAACTCCTTGTTCACAGTTGGATCATCTAATCCGCCTTCCAGCAAAGTGAGAATGTATCCCTGAATACTAAAAATGGGCGTCTTCAATTCATGAGACAGATTACCAATAAATTCCCTTCTAAATGCTTCCTGATCTTTTAGCTGCTTAATTTCTCTTGTTTTAACATCAGCCCAGCTCTCTACTTCTGAAGATACTGTTCCTAAAACATCCGTGCTCATATTGATCTTAATGTCCTGATCTTTTTGAGTCTTGAGGTTCAGAATATTTTTATAAATGAGCTTGATTTTCCCGTACAAAAAGCGTTCAATCATGTAAAAAACAAGAAAGTAGGATACAATAAAGGCGACTACAAAACCGATTCCACCATAGAGTGGCCAAAGTTCATGAGACGACGAAAAAGCTCCGGTTAAAGTACCGGAAACAATTGCAATAATAAGTGCTGAATAAAGTGCTGCCTGTTTGGGTGAGTTAATTCGCATCCGCGCTAATTTTATAGCCAACGCCTTTGATCGTTTTGATCAAATCGTCACCTATTTTCTCACGCAATTTACGAATATGTACATCAATTGTTCTATCACCAACCACAATTTCGTGTCCCCAAACATCCCCAAGGATCTGTTCTCTGGTGAATACATAACCTGGTTTAGACATTAAAAGTGCGAGCAGTTCAAACTCTTTTTTCGGCAGAGAATGCTCTCTTCCATCGATAATCGCCAGGTATCTTTCTCTGTCTACTTTAATTTTTCCATACTGTAAATTAGACTTTGAAGACGATTTTGAAGGCTTTCTTCTTAACAATGCCTTAATTCTGCTAGACAATACTCTTGGTTTAATTGGCTTGGTGATGTAATCATCTCCACCACTATCAAATCCTGCGATCTGAGAATAATCTTCTGAACGCGCAGTTAAAAAAGCGATCACGGTATTATCGAATTTAGAATCTTCCCTCAACTGAACACATGTTTCCATTCCGTCCATTTCCGGCATCATCACATCAAGCAAAATCACATCTGGCAAGAACTCCCTTGCTTTCTCCAGGCCTTCTCTTCCGTTGTTTGCTGTTTCCACCTCATAGCCTTCCTTTTCAAGATTATACTTGATCATTGCTACAATGTCTGGTTCGTCATCAACCAATAATATTTTTGCGGATTTGTCCATGTCGTTTATTCTATATAATTCGAAAGTAAAATTAACTTTAATGACGCCCTACAAGGTTAATTTAACTTTAATTGAAAATAAATTTACTGCTCCTAAATCTAAGTATCAAGTTATCTAAAAATTAATTCGATAAGAAAACGACCATATCTTCCATACATAGTGGAAATTTAGATGGTACAATTTGGCTTAAAACACTTTATTATATATAGAGTTTATCTATAGTGATTTGAAAGTTTTTCATTTTACAATCACTTAACATTTATATAAACTGTCGATAAGTGTGGTTTAAGAAACATACCCAACCTTTGCATCAAACAAATAGTTAACACGAAAAAAAATGAAAAAAAGAAATTTACTCTTGGCCGCTTCTATTTTAGGATTGGGTTTAGGAATGGCAAGCTGTAAGAAAAAAGGATGCACTGATCCTGAGGCTACCAATTATGACAGTGATGCACAACGAGAAAACGGTAGTTGTGAATATGAAGACACTGGTGAAGATGATACCAAAACGGTATTTTCCGAGTCTGTTGTTGGATCCGACACGCTTATTGAAATTACTGATAAAGGTGAAGGGATCGGAAACTATACCATGTGTAACAACAGAACATACATTCTTAACGGATTTGTCTTTGTAAACGATGGTCAAACACTGGACATATGTGCTGGTACTACAATTAAGGGAAAATTCGGACAGGGAGAAAATGCATCCGCTCTAATTGTTGCTCGTGGTGGAACAATTAACGCAAATGGAACTGCAGCCGAACCTATTATCATGACCAGCGAGTCGGATAACGGAAGTCTTTCATTGACAACCAGAGGTCTTTGGGGTGGACTCATTATTTTGGGTAAAGCTTCTTTAAATTCATCTCCGGGAGTAACTCAAATCGAAGGTATTGCTACCAGTGAAACTCGTGGACTTTATGGAGGAACTGACGACACTGATAATTCAGGAACGCTTAACTATGTATCAATTCGCCATGGAGGCACAGATATTGGAGCTGGAAATGAGATTAATGGCTTTACTTTAGGAGGTGTTGGCTCAGGAACTACCATCAACAACATTGAAATTATTGCTAATGCGGATGACGGTGTTGAATTCTTCGGTGGAACAGCAAACATCAAAAACCTGGTAGTATCTTACTGTGGTGATGATGCAGTTGATTACGATGAAGGATGGAGAGGTAATATCCAATTTGGTTTGGTTTACCAGGATCCTAACGATGGTGACAGAATTGGTGAGCACGATGGAGGTACTACTCCTGAAGATGGTTCTCCATATGCTATCCCAACTTTCTACAATATGACTTACATTGGTAGAGGTATTGGTGCTGGTAAGAGATTGATCACTATGAGAGATAATGCTGGAGGACATTACCACAACTCTATCTTCATGAATCAGGAGAAAGGTATCGACATTGAGAAGTTAGCTTCTGGTGAAGATTCTTACAACAGATATGTGAACAATGAATTGACTTTCGGAAACAACGTATTCTATGATGTGGTTGTTGCCGGTGCGGCTGCAACTGCTGCAGACCTTTTCAAAGTATCTGGAGGTTCTGCTTCTGAAGAAAGTACTTTCCAGGGAGACTTCACTACATGGGGTAACACAGTAGCTGATCCTGGAATTGTTTACACACCACTTAACCCAATTCCGTCGAATAGTGCAAACGTAACAGGTGGTGTTGCACCAACAGATTCCTGGTTCACAAATGTAACTTACCAAGGCGCTTTTGATCCTGCAGGATCAAACTGGGCAGATTGGACCAGACTATTCAACTAAGGTTAAACACTATCAACAAGACTAAAAGGCTGCTCGTATCGGGCAGCCTTTTTTGCATCCAAAAAATCAAACTTGGGCTATTTACATTCTCTTAACATTAAAATAATAACCAGTTAAGGGGTCTCTAAAGTGATAGAATGACCTTTGTAAAAAAATTAAACATGCGTACAATTGTCACATTAGCATTACTCATTACCAGTTCATTTGTGTTCTCACAAACCGGAACAGTTAAGGGAAGAATCCAAGACTTCTCAGACAATGAGCCTATGGTTGGTGTACGTGTATACAGTAAAGGCAAAGCCGCCAGGAAGATGACAAGTTTCGACGGAACGTTCAAGCTTGAACTACAGGAAGGTGAGCAATATATCTATGTGAGCCATGTTGGATACGAAGAAGATTCTATCAAAGTCAATCTTCAAGCAAACACAGTCACGACTATTAACTTTATGTTAAGAGAAAAAATGCTGACCACCACCACTGCTTCCATCAATCTACCATCAGTAAAAGGCATTCGCGAGAAATAACCCTACTTCACACTGAATTAACATTAAAATAACAGCTAATTAAACGGTGAGTCAAACCGTAAATTGACCTTTGCACAAAACAATAAAACATGCGCATACTTGTCACTTTAACATTGCTGCTATCCTCCATTATTTCATTCTCTCAAACGGGTACCATTAGAGGTGTAGTTCTTGATTCAGAAGACAACGAACCTTTGATGGGAGTAAGAGTCTTCAACAAGGATAAATCAGCTCAGGTTGGCTCCGATTTTGATGGAAGTTATACCCTTAAGCTAAAATCCGGGGAACAATACATTTATTGTACATATGTGGGATATCAAGATGACTCGATTAAGATTAACCTACAACCGGGAGCAATCATTTCTGTGAATTTCAAACTACGTGACAAATCTCTTGTAAGCGGAATCACCATTACAGGTAAAGCTCAAACTGGTGGCGCTGTGGCTACCATCAAAGATGAAATCAATCAGGGAGGTACTACAACAGGTATGAGTCGTGATGACATGAAGAACCAAGATGTGTCCAATGCAGCGAACGCAGCAAGCAAGGCCAGTGGTGTAAGTGTTCAAGGCGGGAAATACGTCTTTGTAAGAGGCTTGAGCGACAGATATAGTAAAACAACTGTAAATGGAGCAGAAGTACCAGGACTAGATCCAAACAGAAACTCAGTTCAAATGGATTTATTCCCTGCGAACCTAATTGACAAACTGACAATTTATAAGTCTTTCACGCCGGACCTTCCTGCCAGCTTTACCGGTGGTTTGGTAGATATCACAACACGCGATTTTCCTGAAAGCTTTATTGTTGGCGCATCCGTTAAGTTCGGATTCAATACGCAAAGTGCATTTAACGCTGATTTCCTAGGTCAGGAAACCAGAGGTTTTGGTGATAACCTGGGATTCGATTTACTGGGTAGGGGGATCCCTACTGACGTTCAGAGATATGGTACAACACGATTGAATAACTTGTATCTGGATGACAATGCCAAGCTGGATGAATTAGGAAAATCCTTCTCAAGAGAATTTGATCCTATAAAAAGACGCTCTTTGTTTAATCAAAGCTATACTTTTTCTATTGGCAACCAGATAGACCCAAGTGATTCAACTAAATCTTACCCAAAGATTGGATATATAGCAGGAATCTCTTACCGAAAAAATTACAACCACTATGATGGAGGTGTTCAAGGAAGGTACAGTTTGGTTGGAGATGTTGAAACAAACAATACTCTAAACCCAGAGTTGGACCTAGAAGATACGAAATCCAATGAAGATGCTTTATGGGGTGCCTTGGGTAATGTTTCTGTTAAGCTTAACCCATATAATTCTGTTGGTATAATGACAGCTCGTTTTCAAAATGGCGTTACATCAACAAGGTATTTGGAAGGAAACAACTATAATGACGCTGCCGACCAGATTTTTCAGACACGTACATTGATGTATCAACAGAGAGCTTTAACAACAGCACAATTAAAGGGATCTCACGTTCTTGGGAAAAAGGATACCGCAAATCCTAAGAATAATAAAGACAATGTCATGTTTTCCTGGATTGCTTCATACACTGTTTCAGAGCAAGAAACTCCTGAACTTAAGTTTTTCACCAATGACTATTCTATTAGAGACAATGGAGATACCTTATACGATATTCAACCTCAGTTATATTCTGACCCATCACAGTACTACAGGTACATGAACGAATCAAATCTTGATATAAAAATCAACTTTGAGAAACCAATTCAGACCTATAGAGATAGCAGTGGCAAAGGGTTAAAAGGAAAAATTAAATGGGGAGCCTCTTACGTAGATAAATACAGGGTATTTAGTGAGAAAAGATACGATTTCGTTCTGCAATCAGGGAACGATCTGGAGTACAATGGTAGTGTATCTGATTTCATGGCAGACGAACACTTTAGAGCAGGTGATTTTGTAAACGGATTCATTTACTTACAGGATGCTACTGAAAAAAGAAAC
Organism: Parvicellaceae bacterium; assembly: GCA_965230535.1. Lineage (GTDB taxonomy): Bacteria > Bacteroidota > Bacteroidia > Flavobacteriales_D > JAUILH01 > JAUILH01. The sequence goes on from OZ246010.1 coordinate 1,495,904, forward strand.
AGCTACATAGGAAGTGAGAGAACAATATCGGGATACGCTATGGCCGACTTATATGCATCACAAAAGTTAAGAATTGTTGCTGGTGCAAGAGTTGAAGCAGATACCATTTTTTCACTTAGTAAGAGTCCTGCGCTTAGAGATTCTACCGGTGGCTACAACCAAATTGACATCTTACCATCATTCAACGGGACTTACGAGATCAAGAAAGATACCATTCAGTTAAGATTTGCTTATACCAGAACATTGGCCAGACCAACCTTTAGAGAGCTGGCGCCATTCTCTTCTTTCGATTTCGTAGGAGGTAACGTATTTGTAGGTAACAGAAACCTTCAAAGAACTTTGATTGACAATCTGGATGCCCGACTCGAGTTTTACCCTTCACCCATTCAAAAATTCACGGTTGGTGCCTTCATGAAGAACTTTACAAATCCAATTGAGCGTGCATTCAACCCGGAAGCAGCCAATGCGGAGTTGACATGGAGAAATGTTGATGAAGCCATTGCCTACGGTGCAGAGATTGATTTCAGACTTGGATTAGATTCATTGATCAGAACTAACAAGCATACACACATGACAGTTGGAGGAAACTTTACCTACGTATTCTCTGAGGTTCAGATCCCGGAAAAGGAAATGGTGGTGATCCAGGCTCAGGACCCTAACGCAGAAACAACCAGACAGATGTTTGGTCAATCGCCATACATCATCAATGGATTCTTCAGATATGAAAACGACACTTTGGGTATCAAAGCCAACATCAACTTTGGTGTATCAGGAGAAAAACTATCGGTGGTTACTGTAGGTGCAACTCCAAATGTATACGAAAACGCAAGACCTAATCTTGGCTTCAATATCTCTAAGAAACTAGGTGAATTCGATCAATTTAACATCAAGTTCTCTGCACTCAATTTATTGAATCCAGAATACAAACAAACGTATACCTATAAGGGCACTGAATACGTGTTTGGATCTTACACCAGAGGTAGAACATTTAATATATCTTTGAAGTATCTGTTCGATAAAGCAGATCAGGATGAGAAGAAAATGGCCAGAGCTATCAAGTAAATTCTACAGCACTTATGACAGAGCATAAACTCACTTACGTCATAGGTGAAGCAATTGGCACTTACATTCTGGTTTTAATTGGATGCGGAAGTGTCGCTTATTCACTCATCAACCCAGAGTTTAGCTTAATCAACATTGCTTTAATTTGGTCTGCGGGTGTTTTTTTGGGCATCATCGCTTCTCAAAAATGGTCAGATTCACATTTGAATCCGGCAGTTTCATTTGCCTTCTATTTAAAAAAAGACATTGATCTGAAACGTTTTTTTATTGAAAGTCTCGCCCAACTTGTTGGAGCCATGCTTGCCGCAGTAAGCCTTTTCTTCATCTTCAATAAGAAGTTAAAAGCCATAGAAAGCGAGATGAACTGGGAACGCAGCGAATTGACTGGTGGAACTGCCAAAATGTTTGGAGAATTTTACGATCCGAATACTGTGAGTGTGTGGGAAGGGATGGCTGTAGAAGGTTTTGGCACTTTCATCTTGGTATTCATGATTTTTCTGTTTGTAAGACATTTATCGGAAAGCAAGTACCTGAGCTTTTGTTTTATTGGACTGACCGTTGGCCTTATCATCATGTTTATTGCACCAATTACCCAATGTGGTATTAATCCTGCCCGGGATTTAGGGCCACGAATTGTATCGTATTTATTCGGCTGGAAATCTTCGTTTGACCTTCCCAATGGAGGTGCGATACTGAGCTACGTAATCGGACCACTCATTGGTGCCGGACTTGCCGTGGCCTTCCACAATATGCTTATCAAATTGAAGTGGGTATAGCCCTACGCCTATTAACTTCAGTATTACAACTTTTTAAAGTCATTCAATAACTTATCAATATCATTCGCAAGGTCTATTTGGATCATCTTTTTTCCAGAGCCCAAAGCATAAACACTATCACAAATCATAACAAGTCTTCCTAGTAAAGAATTGTCCTCAGGCGACCAAGTCTCACCGGTTTTTATCTGTCCATTTTTGTTCGTAGTTGCAAAGAAGTAAGTTACTCCATCCAGTCCCATTAAATCATCCTTCGGCTCCTTAGTTTGTTCTTCTATTAACTCAAATAGATCAACTATTTTCAAGTACAAGTTATCAGTTAACTCCGCCTTACTCGAAAGAATCTTAACTTTCTTTCTGTTTTTTGCATACCAAAAATTCTCTGACACTTTATTACTGACAACATAGTTTTTGCCATTTACCAACTCTATGGAAAATGCATATTCCCTGGAAAAGGAAGGCATTGAAGTGTATCTCGCAATTGGTTTTTCAGAATAACCTTTATACAACAATGGAAATACATTGTCATAGTACTCTTTCAACATACCTTCATATTGCTCAAAATCTCTTGCTGGTTTCAGATGTTGTACTTGTCCAATGCACATAAATATCTTCAGTGCAAAAACCAATACTAAAACCGCAGGTTTCATTGACATTTTGATATTGTACTGTTATTGAATCGGTACTCCGTTATAGATAATCGGAGATTCTATCCATACACTTTCGTTGTGAGCTCTGTCCAATAACTTGATTCTGTATTTAATAGAATCCGTAGGACTTTCTGCCCAATCGGTTAGTTTCACCTGAATTGTGCCTTTGAGTGCCTTATTCTTGCCTTCAGGGGTGATGTATGGTACTCTGAAACGCCATACAACTGTATCCAATGTCCCTCCAGGTCCGGGAACCAAAACATAATCCCAGGAATCTGTTGCACTGTTGTATGTCAGATACTCTGCGAACATATTGAAATGATAAACACTGCTGGTATCGAAAGGTGGATCTACCATTCCTTCTGTTAAACCTATGTCACCATCTCCATCCGTGAATCCAATCGATAAATACGCCACATTTGGATCTGAGGCATCTACTGTGAAACTACTGAATTCAATAATGGGTCTTTCAGGGTAAGACGGCGGGTCGGGACAAGCGGTTAAAAAAACCGATCCCAAAAGCAGTCCACCTATTATTTTTAGTTTCGTTGGTAACATTTTCAGTGTTAAATTTACAAAATCTACATCAAGTGATGGAAGTTTCGCAGGCAATTCATAAAATATCAGACATAAGTCCTTCCAATTTCAACGAAATTGCTTTAGAAATATTTCATTTTCAAGTAAAAAACAATGCTGTTTATAATAAGTACGTTCATTTTCTTGAAATAGATTCAGATTCTATCAACTCCATTCGTAAAATTCCTTTCATGCCCATCTCATTTTTCAAGACTCATGATGTGCTTGTAGGAAGTCCCGATAAAGCTGAGGTAATCTACTCCAGTAGTGGGACAACGGGTCAACAAACCAGTCGTCATTTTGTTCAGCACAAGGCACTTTATCAAACCTCATGGGAAACTTGTTTCAGAACTATGATAGGTGCTCCTGAAGACATGTGTATTTTATGTTTGTTACCGAATTATTTGGAACGTACCGGGTCTTCTTTGATTGATATGGCCAATGGTCTTATTCAACTGTCGAACGACGAACGATCTGATTTTTACTTGTACGATCATCAAAAACTGGCAGATACCTTACAAGGATTGGCAGCTGAAAACAAGAAAACGCTCCTCATAGGGGTATCCTTTGCGCTTCTTGATTTTGTTGCAGAGTTTTCTGTCTCTCATCCGAATCTTATTGTGATGGAAACAGGAGGCATGAAAGGACGAAAAGAGGAAATGACTCGTGATCAACTGCATGCACAACTGAAAAAGGGATTTAATCTGGAGAAGATTCATTCAGAATACGGCATGACCGAACTGTTAAGTCAGGCTTACTCTCTGGGAGATGGCGTTTTCCAATGTCCGCCCTGGATGAAGATTCTGATCCGAGAGTCAAGCGATCCGTTTAACCTATTACCATCAGGAAGAGGAGCTATCAACGTGATTGATTTGGCCAATATTTATAGTTGTGCTTTTATTGCAACAGATGATCTTGGTCGACTTGATGAAAATGGAAATTTTGAAGTACAGGGCAGATTGGACAATAGTCAGATAAGGGGCTGCAATCTATTGGTTGTATAGGAAAACCAGTTTCTGTAAGTCCCTGATTCCAAAGTCCCGATTATACACTTTTTTTGAGAACTCTTCATTCTCTTTGAAAAACTGAGATACTGTTTTAGGGTTGGTTATTTTCCGTTTATCAGGCGTTAAATGCACTTTATTGTGCACATCTCCTTTGCAGATAAAAAACTTACTCATTTCATTCTCCCCTAATCGATACAGACAGATCTTCCCATCATTCAAAACCCTCATAATGGCATGTTTCCCCAGATTTCCTCCGGGAATTTGATGAATAAATAAACTCCTGTAATGGTAGTTGCCAATGTCTATTCTGTCAATTTGGTTAGACAACACAATTCTGGAATCTGTGCTTTCCAATCTCCGGTAGTTAATTTTATATGGATCTACGTACTTCACCTGGCCGTGAAGTGTATCGCCATTAAGAAGAATAATAGAGCCATTTCTCCAGTTTCTGTAGTGACCTGCATAACTCTCGCCTTCATAGGTGCCACTCACCTTCCCTTCCATTTTGTGCATATCAACCGTATTCAACATTCGCTCCTCAAAACTCTCTGCCGGTCTGGCCAAATTCTGAAGTAGTTCGAATGCCGACATCCCTCCGGACAAGTTATACCTGCTCACATGCTTGGCGCTCATCAACTCTGTTCCATCTCCTGAAAAAATGCTGAACCAAAATCGCAACTTGGATCTTTTCATTTCCCTTAAAATGTCCACTTTATTGATGAAAACCACATAATCATACTGTCTTTCAACATGGGGTTTAAAGACCTCAAAATTTGGTTTCGAGAATGGGCTGTTGTTCGATTCAAAATCGTTGAAACTGTAAAGTTTTTTTGCATTTACCCTGGTTTGAGAAACCAACTTTCGTTTGACCTGATAATGATTGGAATCAACATTAAGGAAAGTGAATTCCAGTAAATTATTAAGAATCCCTTTGCTGATGCTATCGGTTTCAAACTCACTATTTCGAATGATTTTGTACGATATTTTTGAGTGAGAGACCGGAAAAGATTCGTTCACCACGAATAGTATTGAAGACTTTTGGGCATAACCTGCCGTTCCCAAAAAACAAACGCATATCAGGGTAAGTAGCTTCATCCATGATTTTAACGCATTTTTTTACCCATTAGTATGTCACAACTCGCTTATGATGCTTGTGATTTTCCCATGGAGGATGCTTGAATCAATTGCTTTCGTTTCCTGAGTCAAGTCATCATTTTCGTCCAGAATCTGACGGAGATGCAGATTCCTTTGAGTAGACACCCTGAATCGGCCTTTCTTCTCATGAAAATCAGCTAAATATTCTTGTTCTCCTTGTCCAGGGGTAGGAATTAAGACAGCCTGTTTTCCAAGCTTCACAAGATCCATAATGCTGGAATAACCTGATCTGCAGATGATCAAATCGGCCTGACACAAAAGTTCATTAAGCTCAGGAGAATTCAACATAGGATGATGATTCAACCATGAAATTTCCGGTTTTGAAGCAGCTGAATTTCCAGATACCAAATCCACATGATATTTGCTGAGTTCATCTTGCATTTGTATCAACTGTTCGCAAATTTTATCCTGAAGCATTTGTCTTTGAGGTTCAGGTCCGGACAGCAAAAACAATAAACGTTTCTTAGGCGATTCCTTCTTTGGAGAAAGTTGATACGACGACAGAGCCCCCAGATAATGTACATTCTCAAAATTCTCATTCTTTGAGAGTTCTCCCGCCAATGATAATTCATTGTCAAAGTCAGGAACCCAGATTTGGTCATATCTCCGCAGATATTCACGATTAACCTGATTGATTTGTTTACCAAACAATGCCGCTTTTAGATTTAATTGATGGCTGATGAGCACGCTCTTTACATCCGATGAATACACGCCAAAATGACCATCAGATATGAGCAGATTTATCTGTTTTTCCCCAATTGCAGAAGACAAGAATTTCTCACAAGTCAAAAAGTGCTTTTTCAGTTTGGTATAATTCAAAACGCCCTTTAGGATAAAATTCCAATTTGAAGGACGTTCACTTTTTGAATAAGTGATTTCCAGTTCAGGTAAATCGATGAATTCGACTCCCTCAAATTCTTTTCTCAAATAACTCATTGCCAGCCCACTACTAGCTATCAGAAGTTCACAATCCTGTGCAATCAATTCTCTGATAACAGGAACGGATCTGCTTGCATGACCCAAACCCCAATCCAATACTCCGTATATGATTCTAATCGGCACGTAACAAAATAACGAAACTTCAGCTCTAAATTCTGAGAGCTTAGTATTTTTGTGTGATTTCCAAGCAAAATGGCAAAGAATAAGATCGCTCAATGGGCAGAAATGGAGACTTTTTCTCATGTTGTTCAACCAAAGATGGAGGACATCATGAACGATAGTGTTCCCATGAAAGGAAAATGGTGCAAGGAGTTTTTTAAAAACGACAATCCCATCATTGTAGAATTGGGCTGTGGAAAAGGGGAATATGCCGTTGGACTGGCGAGGAAATATCCAGACAAAAACTTTCTGGGGGTAGACATCAAAGGTCACAGGATGTGGCGCGGAGCCAAAACAGCTTTGGAAGAAGGTATTGAAAACGTTGGTTTCTTAAGAACAAGAATCGATTTTATAGAGCACTTATTTGATGAAGATGAGGTGTCAGAAATCTGGTTGACCTTCTCCGATCCTCAAAGAAAAAAGGAACGCAAAAGGCTCACCTCCCCTTTATTCATTAGCCGATACAGAAAGATTATGAAGTCAGATGGTTTGGTCCACCTGAAAACAGATAGTGATCTGCTATTTGAATACACTCTGGAACAAATTGAAGAGAATAACTACAACAGTACCTTCAGCACCTGGGATTTGTACGGTGAAGCCATCAAGGACCTTGACAAGGATACTGCCGAGATTCTCAACATCCGCACATACTACGAAGAAATGTGGCTGGAACTGGGTAAGAATATTAAATACTGTAAATTTCAAATTCATGGCTAAAACACGTCCCTTATCCGAGAAGCATAAAGACTTTTTCAATGATGTATTTGAAGTAGTTAAACTCATTCCTGAAGGCAGAGTGAGCTCTTATGGCGCCATTGCCAAATACCTTGGAATTGCCAAATCAGCCAGAATGGTTGGTTGGGCCATGAATGCTTCCCATAAAGATCCGGGAGTGCCAGCTCATAGAGTGGTTAACAGAAATGGCATGTTGTCAGGAAAAATGCATTTTTCACCACCTGAAGCCATGCAAAACAGACTGGAAGCAGAAGGCATTAAAGTCGAAAAAGATCAAATTCAAGAATTTAAAAAACACTTCTGGGATCCCTCAGAGGAATTAGCATTATAAGTTATGTCAAAAATTAATGAGGAAAACGTTAAATCCGCACTATCCAATGTGATAGAGCCAGATCTCAAAAAGGACATCATCAGTTTAAATCTGGTAAAAGATATCCAGATAGAAGACAATCGGATTAGTTTAACTGTTCAGGTAAGTAATCCTGCCATGCACAGTAAAAAAAGAATGCAGGAAGCCTGCGAATTCAACCTGAAGAGAGTCCTTGGAAACGATATCGAGACCAATGTGACAATTGAGGGCATGAAGAAGGACCGTGCTCCAGAGCATAGAAAGGTTTTACCGGGTGTAAAAAACATTGTGGCAGTGGCTTCCGGTAAGGGAGGCGTTGGAAAATCTACCATTACCAGTAACCTGGCTGCCGGACTTGCAAAAAGAGGTTTTAAAGTTGGCTTGATAGATGCCGATATCTATGGTCCTTCAATGCCAATTATGTTCGACTGTGTTCATGACAAGCCGGATGGCATTAAAGTGGGCGATAAACAGTATATCAAACCTGTAGAAACTCATGGCGTTAAACTATTGTCCATAGGATTTTTTGCGGATGTAGACCAGGCTGTGATATGGCGCGGACCAATGGCCAGCAGAGCACTTTCTCAAATGATCACAGATGCATACTGGGGAGAACTTGATTTCATGTTAATTGATTTACCTCCAGGTACCGGAGATATTCATTTATCTCTGATTCAGGCTGTACCACTTACTGGTGCTGTTATCGTAACCACTCCACAGGAAGTGGCTTTAATGGATGCCAGAAAGGGAATTGGAATGTTTAAACTGGATAGCGTCAACGTTCCTGTACTTGGTGTTGTAGAGAATATGAGTTACTTCACGCCAGCAGAGCTACCAGACAATAAATACTACATTTTTGGAGAAGGTGGAGGCCGCAAATTATGCGACCTGTCCGGCACTCAATTGTTGGGTGAAATCCCATTGGTACAAAGCATTCGTGAAAGTGGTGATGTGGGCCGACCAGCAGTGCTTCAGGACCACACAAAAGTATCTGAGGCCATGAATGAAATGGTGAATCGTTTTTTGGAGCGTTTGAAATGGAGAAATGACAACCTTGAACCAACTAAAATGGTTACCTTTGATAACGAACAATAAGCTTGATCTCATGAGCAATAAGGACATAGAAAATCGCGTAGAAGAGGCCCTCGAACAAATGAGACCTTTTTTTAAAGCTGATGGCGGCGATATGCAACTGATAGAAGTGACTGATGACATGATCGCCAAAATTGGTTTGGTGGGTGCATGCAGTACTTGTAGCATGAAGAGTATGAGCCTGCGCGCCGGAGAAGAAGCCATTAAAAAAGCAGCACCGGAGATTGTTGGAATTGAAGCCATCAATATTGAAACCGAAACTGTTTAGCCCTTTTTGCAACATCCTACCTCCCAAATTTGTTATGACTCAAAAGTGTGCTAAAGCACCGAGTATGTTTTATGGAAATAATTGACAAAAAAGATATCACTGTATTGATCGCCGGAGACTCTGGTGATGGTATGCAGCTTACAGGGTCACAGTTGACTCAAACAAGTGCCTTATTTGGAAATGACATCAGTACGTTCCCAAATTTCCCGGCAGAGATTCGCGCCCCACAGGGAACTGTTGCGGGTGTATCTGGTTTTCAACTCAAATTCAGTAGCGAAAAGTTATATACGCCTGGCGACCGTTGTGATGTATTGGTAGCCATGAATGCAGCGGCTTTGAAGGCCAACATTAAAAAGCTCAAACCTGGTGGTGAACTGATCGTTAATATCGAAGGCTTTGACAAAAAGAACCTTCGGCTGGCAGGAATTGATGTGGAACAACATCCACTGGAAAGCAAAGAAATTGAGGACTTCAATCTCATTAAGCTTGAGGTTACCAAACTGACAAGAGAAGTGCTTAAGGAATCTCCTCTTGGTCAAAAAGAGAAGGATCGCTGTAAAAACATGTTTGTTTTAGGGTATCTATACTGGATGTATAGTCGTGATACCAGCAGCACCATTACTTTCCTGAAAGAGAAGTTCGCCAAAAAACCAGATGTACTTGAGGCCAATCTTAAAGTCCTCAATGCCGGATATCATTTTGGAGACACGAATGAAGAGTTCACCTCCAGATTCAAGGTAGAAAAAGCCAAACTGGATGAAGGAGAATACAGAAGTATTACGGGTAATCATGCAGCCGCATTGGGATTAATCAGCGCTTCTGTGAAATCGAATTTAGAGTTGGTTTATGGCTCATACCCTATTACACCTGCTTCAGATATTCTTCACGAGCTGTCTAAACACAAAAATTTTGGAGTTAAAACCATTCAGGCGGAAGATGAGATTGCAGCCATTTGTGCGGCTATCGGTGCATCATTTGCAGGAAGTCTGGCCGTTACTGCTTCATCAGGCCCTGGAATTGCCTTAAAAGGAGAAGCCATTGGTTTACAAGCCATTTTGGAATTACCAATGGTCATTGTGAACGTTCAGAGAGGTGGACCTTCAACCGGATTGCCAACCAAAACAGAACAAGCTGATTTACTTCAGGCATTTTATGGAAGAAATGGAGAGTGTCCGGTTCCTATTGTAGCCGCTACAACACCGAAAGATTGTTTCTACATGGCTTTTGAAGCTGCCAGAATTGCCCTAGAGCATATGACTCCCGTCTTCTTCTTGTCTGACGGATACATTGCCAATGGTGCAGAGCCATGGGCATTTCCAACAGAAGAATCTTTGGCGACCATCACACCTCAATTTGCCACTGGCAATGGTGAAGATTATCTGCCTTACAAAAGGGATGAGAATCTCGTAAGAAAATGGGCCATTCCAGGTCAGGAAGGTTTTGAGCACAGAATTGGAGGTCTTGAAAAAGAACACGAAACAGGTAACGTGAGTTACGATCCGGAGAACCATGAATTCATGGTGAAAACAAGAGCAGCGAAAGTTGAGAAAATAGCTGACCACATTCCGCTTCAGGAAATTGATGCCGGAAATGAAACCGGGAAATTATTAGTACTTGGTTGGGGATCTACCTATGGCGCCATAAAAACAGCCGTTAAAGCTTCTTTGGAAGAAGGTCTGGACGTTAGCCATGTTCAGGTTAAGCACCTCAACCCATTTCCAAAGAATTTTAAATCCATTCTCGAATCTTTCGATACGGTTTTGATTCCGGAAATCAATGATGGACAATTGATTCAGATCATTCGTTCTCAATTTGGTATTGACGCAATTCCAATGAACAAAATTCAAGGTTTGCCCTTTACCTCAACAGAAATTATTAACAAGATCAAAAGCCTGGCATAATGGACGTAACAGAAAAAAAGCCCCTAACGGCGAAGGATTTTTCATCAGATCAGGATGTAAGATGGTGCCCTGGATGCGGGGATTATTCCATCCTCAAACAAGTTCAATCTGTGATGCCTGACATTGGCGTTGATAAGAAAGACATTGTATTCATTTCGGGAATTGGATGTTCTTCGAGATTTCCATATTACATGAACACTTATGGAATGCACAGTATTCATGGACGTGCACCAGGTGTCGCAACTGGCCTAAAAGTAGCCAATCCTGACCTAAGCGTTTGGGTTATAACAGGAGATGGTGATGCTTTGAGTATTGGAGGGAATCACCTAATCCATGTACTCAGAAGAAATGTAGACCTGAATATCCTCTTGTTCAATAATGAGATTTATGGTCTAACAAAAGGTCAGTATTCTCCCACTTCTCCGGCTGGAAAAATGACAAAGTCGAGTCCAATGGGCTCAGTAGATCAGCCTTTCAACCCACTTGCTTTGGCTTTTGGTGCAGGCGGAACATTCATTGCCCGTGGAATGGACAGAGATGTGAAGCACCTTCGTGGTTTGCTTAAAGCCTCTCACGATCATAAAGGCACTTCACTGTTAGAGATTTATCAAAATTGTAACGTCTTCAATGATGGCGCTTTTTTCACTTTTACGGAGAAAGACACGAAGGCCAGAAATGTGCTTTTCATGGAACATGGCAGTCCTTTGAAGTTTGGTGCAGAACAAGAATTTGCACTGAGAATGGATGGACTCAGCCCACAATTGGTCAACAGCAGTGATTATTCTGATGACGATCTTTGGATTCATGATCAGCACGATAAGACCAAAGCATTTTTGTTAACTCAGATGTTTGAGCATCCTGAGCATACAGATTTACCACGTCCATTTGGCATCTTCTATCAGGCAGACAAACCCAGATATGAAGATGGTGTTATTGCTCAAATTGATGAAGCAAAAACCAATAAGGGTGCAGGAAATTTAAATGACTTGTTGAAGGGGAATTTCACCTGGAACATCAACGATTAAGATACTTATGGCAGACGATATGTCCGGTTTCTCAAGAATAGAACTCGAGCCAGATGATTACTATCTGAGCCCGGAAGGATATAAAGTCTTCACTGAAAAGTATCATTTAAAAAGAGGGTATTGTTGTAAGAATGGGTGCAGGCATTGTCCCTATGGCTTCAACAAAAAGAAAAAGAAAACATAGTTATGAATACAACGGTTGATTTTAAAGCGGAAATTTTGGAAGGCATTTCGAATGAACTCCCTCCAAAAGCAGATTATTCTAATGAGGTAAGTCATGCGCCTAAGAGAAAGGACATTTTATCTGCAGATGAGAAGAAACTTGCTTTAAAAAATGCCTTGAGGTATTTCCCTGAGCATTTACATGCCACTTTGGCTCCGGAATTTATGGAGGAGCTAAAAACTTATGGGCGGATTTACATGTATCGTTACCGACCGCAAAGCAGAATGTATGCCAGACCCATTGAAGAATACCCAGGTAAAAGTCTACAGGCAAAGGCCATCATGCTTATGATTCAAAACAACCTGGATTATGCCATTGCTCAACATCCCCACGAATTGATTACCTACGGTGGAAATGGAGCTGTATTTCAAAATTGGGCTCAGTACAGATTAACTATGAAGTATTTGGCTGAGATGACTGATGAACAAACACTTGTCATGTATTCCGGTCACCCACTGGGGCTTTTCCCTTCTCACAAGGAAGCTCCAAGGGTTGTGGTTACCAATGGTATGATGATTCCTAATTATTCGAAACCTGATGATTGGGAAAAGTTTAATGCATTGGGGGTTACTCAATACGGACAAATGACTGCCGGATCTTACATGTACATTGGCCCTCAGGGAATCGTGCATGGCACAACTATAACCGTTCTTAACGGAGGAAGAAAGATCTCTAAAAATGGAGAAGGTCTGGCTGGCAAGTTGTTTTTAACTGCCGGACTCGGTGGAATGAGCGGTGCTCAGCCTAAAGCGGGCAACATTGCAGGATGTATCTCCGTGACAGCAGAAGTTAATCCATCAGCTACTTACAAACGACACGAACAAGGTTGGGTAGATGAAGTTATTGACGATCTTGACGCCCTATGCGACCGTGTAAAAGCTGCAAAAGCTGCCAAAGAAATTGTATCCATTGCTTATGACGGCAATATTGTGGATGTTTGGGAAAAGTTTGATGAAAATGACATTTATGTTGACCTTGGATCAGATCAAACTTCTTTACACAATCCATGGGCTGGAGGCTATTACCCGGTAGGAATGAGCTTTGAGGAAGCCAATGAATTAATGGCTAATGATCCTGAGGCGTTTAAAACTGCTGTTCAAAGTACACTTAAGAGACATGCAGACGCCATTAATAAGCACACAGCCAAGGGGACCTATTTCTTTGATTATGGAAATGCATTTTTATTGGAAGCTTCTCGTGCAGGAGGAGACGTGATGTCTGAAGACGGCATTACTTTTAAATACCCTTCGTATGTACAGGATATTATGGGGCCTATGTGTTTCGATTATGGTTTTGGTCCATTTAGGTGGGTGTGTACCTCCGGTAAGCCCGAAGATTTACAAAAAACAGATGACATTGCTTGTCAGGTTTTGGAGGAAATCATGGCCGAATCGCCGGAAGAAATCCAGCAACAAATGGCCGATAATATTCGTTGGATTCAAGGTGCACAGGAAAACAAGCTGGTGGTTGGCTCTCAGGCCAGAATCTTATATGCAGATGCCGAAGGGCGAGCAAAGATTGCTGAAGCATTTAACAAAGCCGTTGCTGCAAATATCATTGGTCCGGTAGTACTGGGTAGAGATCATCATGACGTATCCGGAACAGACTCTCCATATAGAGAAACTTCTAACATTTATGATGGTTCTCAGTTCACTGCTGATATGGCCGTTCAAAATTTCGTTGGAGACAGCTTTAGAGGCGCCACATGGATTTCATTGCACAACGGTGGTGGTGTTGGCTGGGGTGAAGTTATCAACGGTGGATTTGGAATGCTTCTGGACGGTTCTCCGGAAGCAGACAGACGTCTGAAAATGATGTTGCATTGGGATGTTAATAATGGAATTGCCAGAAGAAGCTGGGCGCGAAATGATGAAGCCATTTTTGCTATAAAACGCGAAATGGAACGAACGCCAAACCTGACGGTAACGCTTCCAAATATGGTTGACAATAACTTACTTCAGAATCTAGACTAGTACTTCCTCAAGTACTTCCAATTTAATACCTCTGGAACCTTTGATCAGGATATTTGTGTTCTCTAAAGGGTTTTCTTCAATGTACTTTTTAAGCGTTTGGTTGTCCGGGAAAGACTTGAACACAGAGTTTAGTTCCATGAATATTGGTCCTACCAGATAAGCCTCTATTTTTAGAGATTGTAATAATTCAACTATGGCCTGATGTTCGTCCTGAGCATAGTCTCCCAATTCCAACATATCGCCCAGAATACAAAGCTTCTCCCCTTCCACTTCAGAGAATGTTGTAATAGCCGTTTTCATACTCGTTGGATTCGCATTATAGGCATCTAATATCAATCTATTCCGACCTTCTACTATTTGAGAACGGTTATTACTGGGCGTATATCCCGTTAAGCCTGTATTGATCGATTCAGGAGATACATTGTAATAACATGCCACTGCCACTGCAGCCATCATATTGATGTAGTTATATGAGCCAAACATATTTGTTATTAGCTCCTCTGAGTGATAAGCTTCAAACGACCACTTTAATTTAATGAAAGGATTACTTCCACAGTATTCTCCTACCACATTCTTTGAGCCGTAATAATAATGGCTCACTCCTTCTCCAATCTTTAGCAATTCCTGATCATCAGAGTTAATGATAATATCACCTCCTTTGGCCTCAATGAAACGATACATTTCTCCTTTGGTCTTTTTCACCCCTTCAAAGCTTCCAAAACCTTCCAGGTGAGCCATCCCAACATTTGTAATCATTCCAACATCAGGATTGGCTATTTGACACAATTCATCAATATCTCCCGGCTTATTGGCTCCCATTTCAATCACTGCCATCTCGTGCGAGTCGTTTAATCGTAAGACCGTTAAAGGAACTCCTATATGGTTATTGAGGTTGCCAATGGTTGCCAGCACCTTGTATTTTTGGCTTAAACAGGCATTGATTAACTCTTTTGTACTTGTCTTGCCATTGGTACCGGTCAAGGCAAATACGGGAATACTGTACTGATCTCGATGGTATCTTGCCAGCTTTTGTAAGGTCTCAAGGACGTTATCCACTTTAATGAGGTTTTCATGTTCAGAAAACACTTCATCTACAACAGCATATTTAGCACCGTTTTCAATGGCCTGAAGGGCAAACTTATTCCCATTGAAATTGTTGCCTTTAAGCGCAAAAAACATACAATCTGGTGTTATTTGCCTTGTATCGGTACACACGCCCGAACATGTCTTAAACTGTTTATGTAAGTCCTCAATCATGGTATGAAGCTATACAATTCACGGTTTCAAATACCGGTGCTCTATTCAAAGTAATTAACATAAGGCATAAAAAAACCCCGGCTCATCACCGGGGTTTCTATTGATCAAATATCAATTATTTCTTTTTCTTTCTTTTCTTGCCACCAAGACCTGAAGGGCTTCCCACACGGGTCATAGCACATCTGAATCCGATGGTTGCTTTAGCTTTATCCTCATCAAGGAAACGTCTGGTTCCACCGTTCATCCAGTAAGCTCTGTCTCTCCATGAAGCTCCTTTGTATACTCTTGATCTATCAGAGATCAAAGTTGTAGGCTGACCTTCAATTCCAGTATTCTGAGCATCCCACATTGACTGGTACATTACGTTTTTCTCGTACTTCTTCCAGCCATATCCACCGTTGGTGTACTTGTACTTAAGAGATGATAAGCTATCACCACCAAATACACTTGTAAGTACGTTACCCAAGGTATCAGTTGCTTTTACTGAATCAGTTGTGTAAGTAAATTCTTCGTTGTTAATTCTCTGAATTACCTTACCAGTTCCTGTTTCAGGGCTCTTGGCATATTGCTGGTTAAAGTTACCAGATACCATTGTTCCTCTGGCTGAACCTCTGGCTTCATAATAATGTGAAGACTCAAGATCACCATCCTTATAGTTAATGTTATCTGAAATGGTATAGTTGGTTCTTTGCAGGTTCTCTTCTGCCGTTACCTCTCTCCATCTCATACTACCAGGGATGCTGTTTCCGTTTTCCTGCTCACCGTGCAATACGAACTCAGATAAACCTTGTCTTAACATACCAGGTAATTCCTCGTGGTAGTCAGGTAATTTATCCAAATACTTAGCATCAGTCAATACGTTGTTGAATACTTCATCCAACTCTAAAGATGCATTTTCATCATCTCCATTCTTTTCAAACTCAATTGCTCTGGCAACGTAAGTTTGAATGTCATAGATCATTGAATCCTCTGCCAATTGTTGCTCTTTAGAGAATCTAGGCCAGGTATTTTCTTCTCTTACTTTTCTGAAGTCGTAAAGGTACTCGAACATGGCATGGTAATCATACATAGTATAAGTTGCCTTGTCTTCTAACTGACCGTCAGCATTCAGGATTTTAGTTTTGAAAACGTTACCTCTAAATGGTCTGAACTCGTCAAAATCTTCATGAGACAATGGTCTGTATACATCCATTACCCACTCTGACACGTTACCTGCCATGTTATATAAACCGTAATCGTTTGGCCAGTAAGCATCAACTGGTGCAGTCACATCAGCGTTATCATTTAATTTACCGGCAACCCCCATATAATCACCACGGCCTCTTACAAAGTTAGCCATGATCTCACCTTGGAATTTATCCTCAGGGTTTCTTACCCAGTGACCATTCCATGGATATAATCTTCTTTCTACAATACGCTCATCATAGGTATTACCAATTAGACCGTAAGATGCATATTCCCACTCAGCTTCAGTTGGGAGACGGTATCTAGGTAAAAGAATTCCATCCTCCATTCGAACGATTCTTTGTCCCAAAGATTTTCTTCCTCTTTTTCCCTGACCCGGGTTACTTGGATTCAAATCTGGCAACTTTTGAATCTCCTGGTCATTTTCATATTTACCTGCTAAATAAGTATCTGTGTTAAATACTTCTTCATCAGCCTGAGCCGGGTACCATTGTAATACACCTTCTCTAATAAGAATAAACTCATTTACTCTATCTGTTCTCCACTTACAGTAATCATTTGCCTGTAACCAGCTAACTCCTACTACAGGATAATCTCTATAGGCAGGGTGACGTAAATAATATTCTACATAAGGCTCAAGGTAAGCTAACTTCTCACGCCATGCCAATGTATCTGGCAATGCGTTTTTATAAATACTTGGGAAACTGGTGAAAGTTCTTCTAATCCAGTATAGATATTCCAAATAATTAAAGTTGGTTACCTCAAACTGGTCCAAGTAAAAAGATGATACTGTTACCCTTCTTGGAATTGTATTCCAATCGTAAGTGACATCTTGTTCCACTCTACCCATGGTAAACGTACCACCTTCAATCAATACAAGACCAGGACCAGTCTCTTGCTCCTCAAAAGGAACCTTCTGGAATCCACCGTTGCCAGGATTGTTATAATCCCAACCTGTATTATTTGAAGTCTCGTACTTACAACTGGCTACCAAGCCTGCTGCCAATACAACCATAAGAATCCGTGCCAACTTTAACTCTTTGATCTTCATTCTTTTTAATTTTCTTTAGCTTCCTTTATAACGTCCTAATCAAAAAAGGTTACACTTTTTTAGAAACTAGGACAAGTAATTGTTCTAAAAGTTCTTCTTTTTGGTTTACAGTCGAAGGTCATTTGAAATGATATTTCGTGAGATCCTGCAGAGGCATTAGCCAATTTAGAAACCGTCACGTCATAACTATAACCAAACTTTACAATATCTGTCTGGAACCCTAAGGTTACAATAAATGCATCTTTATTTCTATACCATACACCACCGGTTAAAGCACCTTTTCTGATGTACATTCCCATATTCAACTGTCTGAACCCAGCCTGTTGTCTATATAATATGTTAGGGCTAATTGACGCCACATCACTATATCTTGAATTTCCTAATGGGATAATTGCTCCGGCATGACCGGTTAATTTCATTGGAATTGGACTTGCTCCTGCAATCACTGACTCGTCTGGCTCAGTTAAATGATGTGCTGCCGCACCAATATAGAAGACATCTGAAAAACCAAGAATTCCCGCAGAGACATCAATTCCACTTACGGAACCACCTCTTGGAACATCACCAGTTTCATAAATAAATCCTCTTCTTGGATCAATCATATCTCCAAAAGTCAGTTTAGACCAGTCTAATGATCTTTGGAAATAAGTCGCTTCTGCACCAACTCTAATGGAAAAGCTTCTACTAATCTTAGCTTGATAAGAGTAAATTCCACTTACTCTGTTGGTTGTTAAAATACCCTTTCCAGCCTGATCACTCACAATCATTAACCCTAATCCACCATACAATGCATCAACATGTTGATCGTAGCTCGCACTTTGCGTTACAAATGTTCCTGATAAAGCAGGCCACTGATTTCTATAATTTAAAGAAATTCTAGGACATCTGTGTGTCCCCGCAAATGCCGGATTTAAGTATAAAGGATTGGCGTAAAACTGTGTGAATTCAGGATCCTGAGCATAAGCTTCATTCCCCGTAAACCCTAGCATTACAAAGCCAGCAAGCAATAATTTTTTTACACAAGTTCTAACCATAGAGGTAGATTCTATCCAAAATTAAGACCCAATGTTACGAATTTTTTTTCATTTAGTTACAATATTAACACAGTTATCAACAATTCGTTCGGTGAGCCACACAATATATATAGTATAACTTACGTTAGGGTTTCGACAATTGTTGCATTTAAGTCGCCTTCATGACATAGAATTTTACTTTACTAACTCTATATTTGTTGTACTATGAAATTGGGAACCCTTGTTTTATCACTTGGACTATGTCTGAACTCTGTGTTGTTTGCTCAACCAACTAAGCAACAATCTGCACCTAAGGCAGATTATGAGCTGACCTGGCGTAAGAACGTGAAGCAAGCCATCAATGAAAATGAAAGTATTGAGCTTCTCAATTTCGATCGTGTAACTTATCTGGATGATGGTACTCCGGTATATGTTATCCAAAAAACCATTAAAAACAATCAGTCTTTCAATGTTTCTCTTAGTAATGAGCATTGGCAACCATTGGATGGGAATGCTGCAACCAATAGACTAAATATTGGCAATCAGTTTAAGCTGGAATCCGCAGAAGGTTATCAGCGCGGGCAAAAAATGGCAACCATTGTGGTAACACCTATCAGAAAAAATGCTTCAGGTGGTTTTGAACAATTGACAAGCTTTGATTTAAACTTTGAGACTTTTTCGAGCAATCAGCCAAATAAAAGATCGAATCGTTCTTTTGCTGTCAGCTCCATTATGGCAACAGGCGAATGGTACAAAATTGGTGTCACAACTACAGGTTTATATAAGGTAGACAAAAACTTACTGTCTTCTATCCTGGGAAGCTCAAACGACATTGCTTCAAGCGACATTCACTTATATGGTAACAGCGCTGGTTTATTACCTACGCATAACAGCATTTATCGACCAGATGATTTACTGGAAAATGCCATCAAGATGAATGACGGTGGTGATGGTGTGTTTGATGACAACGATTATTTTGTGTTTTATGCAAAGGGATCTGACAATCGTGAAGTGGGACAAAACGGATTTTATCACGTAAATAATATGTACTCAGACACGTCTTATTACTTTATTAATATAGAATCAGGAAAAACACCAAAAAGAATTCAGACTCAAAACTCTGATCCGGGAGTTCCTACTCATCAAATCACAAAGTTTAACGATTACCAATATATAGAGCGAGATGAGATTAATTTGATTAAGTCAGGATCAGAATGGTATGGTGATGAGTTTGATGTTGAAACGACCAAAAACTATTCGTTCAACTTTCCAAATGTAACCGGCGATAGTATTTTGGTTGAAGGTCAGGTACTGGCGGCTCACTGTTATTTAAACAGTACCTATAATATAATTGATGCAGCCAATGGTCAGAACAGAATCGTAACAGTAGATGATTCCGGTTGCGATCAATACGATCCACCAGCTGAGGCACAAAACTTCTCCATGGCTTATACCACGTCTTCAGATCAAATTAATCTGCAATTCAACTACAATAAGCCAGATGCGACTGCAAAAGGCTGGTTAAATTACATCCGCGTAAATGCACAACGTGAACTTAGCATGTCTTCTTCACAAATGAGCTTTAGAGTATTCAGCAACCTCAATCCAGGAAACTTGTTTGAATACAGTGTACAAGGTGCTAACTCTATCGATGAAATTTGGGAAACCACAGATCCTTCGAATTGTGCATCTGTTCAATTCAATGTGAATGGGACGGCTGCCGAATTCAGTGCAAATGCCGATTCTTTAAGAGAGTTTATTGCATTTAATAATAATGGTTTTTACGTCCCTACCTATATAAAGGAGGTTCCTAACCAGAATCTTCATGCTCTAAGCACGGTAGATTATCTCATGGTCTGTCCAATTGAATTTAAATCGGAAGCCGATCGATTGGCAGATTTTCACCGTTCAAGAGGATTGAGTGTTCATGTGGTAACAACCGATCAGGTATTCAACGAGTTTTCCAGCGGTATGGTAGATGCTACCGCCATCAAAGATTTCACAAGAATGTTCTACGAACGTGCCAATGGAAATCCAAGTAAAATGCCTAAGTATTTACTTCTTTTCGGAGACGGTTCTTACGATAACAAACACAGATTAACAACGAATGAGGCTTTCATCCCGACTTTCCAGTCTACCGAATCACTCTACTCTACCGCCTCTTATACCAGTGACGATTATTTTGCCATTCTGGACCAAAGTGAAGGCATGGGCAATAACGATCTGATTGATATAGGCGTTGGGAGATTTCCGGTAAGTACTTTAAGTGAAGCAACAGCTGTGGTAGACAAGACCATTCATTACATGACAAACACAAGCTCTGCAGATGGCAGTAGTTGCGATTTCAGTGAAGGGGCAGCTACATTGGGCGACTGGAGAAACATCATTTCTTTTGTGGCTGATGATGAAGACGGAGGCGCATATGTAACCGCAACAGAAGGTGCCATTGTCAATCAACTAAATGCCAATCATAACGAGTTTAATCTCGATAAGATATACATTGATGCCTTTGTTCAGGAATCTACTCCGGGTGGTGAACGTTTCTATGCAGTTGAAGACAAGATTCAACAACGCGTTCAACAAGGTTGTTTAATCATTAACTACATGGGACACGGCGGTGAAGCCGGATGGGCTCATGAGAGAATTCTGGATGTTCCTACCATTAACGCGTGGACCAATTACAATCAATTGCCTCTTTTCGTAACAGCAACCTGTGAGTTCAGTAGGTTTGATGATCCGGGAAGAACTTCAGCTGGAGAACTCGTTCTTTTAAATAAAAATGGAGGCGGATGTGCACTTGTTACTACAACCAGACTGGTTTATTCAAGTGGAAATACGGCTGTAAACAGAGCCTTTTTTGAAAATATTTTCCTTGAACCTGCCGGAACAACTCAGCCTTTGGGAGATGTCCTGATTGCAGTAAAAAATACCTCTACCGTGGTAAGTGGTGGAAATAACCACAGAAAATTTGGGGTTCTTGGTGACCCTGCATTGGTATTGGCTGTTCCAGGGCACAACATTGTTACAGATTCAATTAATGGCATTCATATTAGTACTACAGATACACTTGGCGCATTGAGCAGAGTGACGGTAAAAGGTCATATTCAGGACAACCCGGCCGGAACTGTTAAATCAGATTTCAATGGATACATTTTCCCAACTGTGTTCGACAAAAGCACACAGTTAACCACTCTGGCGAACAATGCCAGCTCAGGAACGCACACTTTTAACTCTCGAAGAAACGTGATCTACAAGGGGAAAGCGAGTGTACAGAATGGTTATTTCCAATTCACTTTTGTGGTACCTAAGGACATTGCCTATCAAATTGGTCCAGGTAGAATTTCATACTATGCCCATAACGGAACCATTGATGCTCACGGATTCACTGAGTCATTTATGATAGGAGGAACAGGTTCAGGTATTACCGCCGACAATGAAGGTCCTCAAATCGAACTTTTCATGAATAATGAGCAATTTGTGAATGGTGGTATGACCGATGAAACGCCAAAACTATTGGCCAAGGTATTTGATGAAAACGGGATCAATACAGTTGGAAATGGAATTGGCCATGATATTTCTGCGGTAATAGACGACAATACCAGTAATGCAATCATTTTGAATGAGTATTACGAATCAGATCTTGACACCTATCAGAGTGGAAGAATCAATTACAATTTATCTGCACTGGAAGAAGGCGAGCATACTTTAACATTGAAGGTTTGGGATGTTCACAACAATTCTAGTGAAGAGAAACTCGATTTTGTGGTGGCTCAGTCGGGAGAAATGGCTTTGGATCACGTATTGAATTATCCAAATCCATTTACAACCAATACCACCTTCTTCTTTGAACACAACCAGGTGTGTCAGACATTAGATGTTCAATTGCAGATTTACACTGTGTCTGGTAAGCTGGTGAAGACCTTTGATGAAACCGTGTTTACGGACGGATATAGAATTGAAGGCATCTCCTGGGATGGCCGGGATGAGTTCGGAGATCAGATCGGTAGAGGTGTCTATATTTACAATTTATCAGTGCGTGCTCCGGACGGTGCTTTGGCCAAAAAGACGGAAAAACTCGTTATTTTAAAGTAAGGCACAATATAATAGCATTATCCCCGTATATTTGTTAGTCAATTAATTACACTTTA
The DNA here is from genome assembly GCA_965230535.1 of Parvicellaceae bacterium. Classification (GTDB taxonomy): domain Bacteria; phylum Bacteroidota; class Bacteroidia; order Flavobacteriales_D; family JAUILH01; genus JAUILH01. The sequence continues at coordinate 1,518,445 of OZ246010.1, forward strand.
ATGAAAAAATTCAGTTTATTTTCAGCTTTAACACTTGTTTCTTCAATTGCTGTTTCTCAGAACAGTGGAATATCAGGAACGTTTGCCAACGGGCAGGAAGTTGGAAAAGGATTAAATACAATCACAACCGCTGTTCCATTCATGCTAATTGCCCCTGATTCCAGAGGTGGTGCCATGGGTGATGCTGGTGTAGCTGTATCTCCGGATGCAAATTCAATTCACTACAATCCGGCAAAATTGGCGTTTGCAAAGGATTTTACAAATAACGATTTCGAAATCTCTATTGGATACTCACCGTGGTTGAGTCAGTTGGTTCCGGATATCGACCTTGCCTTTTTAAGCGGATACAAGCAAATAGATAAGGACCAAACAATTGGTGCCTCTTTAAGATATTTCTCACTTGGTAGTATTACGTTTACCAACGAGACAGGTGGTGTAATCAGAGACTACAAACCAAACGAATTTGCCATCTCTACTTCATATTCCAGAAAATTATCGGAGTATTTCTCTGTAGGAATTGTAGGAAAATATATTTACTCGAACCTAACAGGTGGAACTCAGGCCGCTGGTCAGGAGACCAAAGCTGCACACGCAGGTGCTGCAGATGTATCTTTCTTCTATACCAATAACGATTTGAGCGTAGGTGGAAAGAATGCCATCATTAGTGCTGGTGCAAATGTGAGCAACATTGGTAACAAAATGTCTTACACAAATGCCACCATCGACAGAGATTTCTTGCCTGCTAACCTTGGTTTAGGTACGGCATTGACAATTGATTTTGACGAGTTCAACCAATTCACCATTGCACTTGATGCGAACAAGTTGTTGGTTCCAACTCCTCCAATTTATGCAACAGATTCTTTGGGTAGACCAGTCTACAATGCAAGTACTCAAACTTATGCCTTAGACGCCGGGAAACAACCTAACGTGGGTGTGGCTGCCGGAATTTTCCAGAGCTTCACTGATGCACCTGGGTTCTTAATCCCTGATGAAAATGGTGAGATTGCCAGAGATGCCGAAGGCAATGCCATTATTAAAGATGGGAGTAGATTCAGAGAGGAAATGAGAGAAATCAATTTGTCCTTGGGTATGGAATACTGGTACTCTCAGCAATTTGCTGTAAGAGCGGGTATGTTCTATGAGCACCCAACTAAAGGTAACAGACAATTTGTTACACTTGGAGCTGGTTTAAAATACAGCGTTTTCGGACTTGACTTGTCTTATTTGGTTGCGCTTACTCAAAGACATCCATTGGCAAACACCTTAAGATTCACACTTAAGTTCAACTTTGAATCTTTTGGAGGCGGAAAAGCAGCTGATCCATCAGAAAGTTAATTAGTCTATGAAAGTGCGGGTAGGATTTGGCTTTGACGTACATAAACTTGAAGCCGGTGAAGAGTTTTATTTAGGCGGTATTTTACTGGAACACGAGAAGGGTGCGGTTGGTCATTCTGATGCAGATGTACTTCTTCATGCCATTACAGACGCCTTATTAGGTGCCGCCAATTTGAGAGACATTGGATTTCATTTCCCCGACACAGATCCGGCTTACAAAGGCGCAGACAGCAAAATCCTTCTTAGAGACGCCTATCAACTGGTGAAAGAAAAAGGATTTACCATTTCCAATATTGATTGCACCATTTGTCTTCAACTTCCTAAAATCAAACCGCATATTGAAGCCATGAAAGCGTGCGTTGCAGATACTTTGGGAATTTCAATTGAAGACATATCCATTAAAGCAACCACCACTGAGAAGTTAGGGTTCGTTGGCAGAGAGGAAGGCGTTAGCGCTTATGCTGTGTGTTTAATTACGGGGTAATCGGTACCAATTGATAATCTGCTCTTCGAGTTTCTTAACAGGCTCCTTTCTTTTCTTTAAGTACTTGTCCAATTTGAAGCTGTAGGCTGCACTTACAATGTGTCTTGTATGAGGATTAGCCACCTGAACTTCCTGCTGAAGAATGTAGGAAACACCTATTTCGTGATAATCTCCCAGATCGTGGTCCATACCAACGTAAACCCTGTATTTATCCATGAAGTTCCCCTCAACATTGTTTGTTTGAAGGTAAGTTTCGAAACCAACATCCACAGAAAAATCTTTAGTCACTTTAACAGCAACAGCCGGTCTCAGCCTCAGATAATCTGCCGATAGCAAGCCGTTTTCGCTCACAAACATATCTCTATACCTCTTTTGGTAACGTGCCCTGAGACCAAGTTTAACATTGTCTATGATTTCATACTTGCCGCTGGCATCAATTTGGAAACGATTGTCAATGGCATTCACGTCAAACAGATTCCCACGACCACCATATCTCCAGGTAGCTGCCATTTTAAAGTAGTCGTTGAAAGCATACTTAGCGGTTAAATCCTGATACCATAATGAAGGTGCAAAGTCTGAGAATCTAACCCCCTCCTCAATCGAAAGACTCAGGTTTTCGTATACCTCACTACCAGTAGATACTGATGTCCACACATCAAAACTCCTGGTTTGAGACTGAGCGTTCAAACCACACAACAAACACGCTATTAAGTACAGTTTCCTCACTCAGAACGGTCTTCAAATTGTGGGCTTTCCTGATCCTCTTCGAAATAGTAAATCTTCAGATTGGCCACATCTCTCAAAAAGTCGATTTTGCCAACCTCTACCCTGTTAATCTTAAGTCCGGTTCTCTTTTCCAGGTCACCTTTAAGTTCCTTATAGTGCTCTGGTTTTATCAGGTCAATTTTTTCATAGACAATGCTCTTATAAGCCTCATGCTTCATTAACCAGACTTTCTCAAGTCCATAAGTCACACCGATCACTGCAAAATTCGCGAACAGCAATTCCGTATAACTCATTTTCTTGTTGGCCAAAGCGTTGATCACAGATACACCAATGACAATGAACAAATAAGTCATTTCCTTAATTGGAATTGGATCCGTTCTGTACCTGATAATTCCGAAAATGGCAAAAAGTGCGAGAGCCATTCCTGTCCCTAAATCAAACTTCTTCAATGCAAAACAGATGAAAAAGGTAATGACTGAAATCATTAAATAAGTAAAGAGGTAATCCTTACGTTTCGCAACCGGGTAATATAGTGCACGTACGATGAGGCCAACAAAAACAATGTTGATGCTGAATCTCATCAACAGTTTCAGGAAGTCATCATCATAAAAGGCAACTCCAAGAAGTCCTTCACTACTGCTGAGAAACGGAATTTGCATGCTGAAACTACCAAAAGATGATCCGCTCACCACGTTCCCCATTCCTTCAAATATACTAACTAGCCATTCCATGCGTCACTTTTTTTATTGCCATCAATTTGGGCTTAAAATTATTGTATTTTATTTCATTTGGTGATCTCATCACCATACCTATGCAGTACTTACTTACACGCAAAGGTCTGATTAATTTCGATTTTGCTGCCTTCATAAAAGGAGAAGACCTGTCTAGTTTCTCCTGCTTCACCTCAACAATTACCAGATCTGATTCGGTATGAGACCAATCCTTCCATTCAAAGGTCAGGTTCAAATCAATGGTCATCCTTTCCGGCGAATGTTTGTTGACCAAAGTGATTCTCGAAAAGCTATTCCACATACTTGCCTCAAGATCCATTTTTAAACCGTTGGACTCCTCAAGGAACAACTTTGACTTTTCACTCAACACAGATTCAAAATCCTCAATTCTAATTCTCTTTTTATTAGTTCTGCCTTTGTATTTGTGCTTAACTTCAAGGAATACCAAATCGGACTCAACGTACTTCCGCATTCTTACCTTATGACGGTTGTTTCTGCCATTATGGTGGTCGTAATAAAACTGAAGATCGGGGGTATCAAAATAGAGTGACTTATACCTGCTTTGTCTCAAAGAATCTACTTCAAGAACACTGTAGTCGTGTTTTATCATGTCGAGCAACTCACTCAATTGTCTTTTGCTGATCAAAAACTTGGTGTCCGTTCGGTTCATCAGTTTCACCGAATCCATTTCATCCAAAGTAATCGGCGCCAGTTCAGTTAATATGTCATCAACCTGTCTCAAATTTAGTTGTCTAAAATAATGAGATCCGACAAGACCAATTCTTCTTTTTTATCTGAAATGGTAACCGTTTTCGAGACAATAAGATCTCCGGATGGACTGGTTCCTGTATTGTCTTTTGAATACACATAAATGGTGTAATCTCCCGGAAGTAAATACGTAAACTCAAAAGTTCCATCATGGTGGGTGCTTGTTTTGTCATCGTAAACGGCATTATCTCCATATACGATAAATACATCAACATCTCCACCATAATACTCGTTGAGCAACACGCTCCACGTAGCATTGTATTCCTGCACATATACTTTTCCTGTGATCTTGGCTTTCCCACCTGGTCCGGGACCTTTTCTGCAGGAAGTAGATGCCAGCGACACCAATATTAGTAAGACAAATCCTAAATTTCTCATATTAATCTATTTCGATTCCCAGCTGATGCAACTCACTTTCGGTCACACTGGGAGGCATTATGTTATTTTCCATTTTCTCTATCATCAACTCAGCCACTTTTTTAGCGTCTTCCTCTGTCCTAAAAGCCTTTCTTCCCTGTATACAAGGAATGTAATCCTGAATAATCATTTTCTTTCCCTTAGACGATATGGAATAGCCAAATCCTTCTTCAGAACTATGTATTTCGTAAGCAAATTGAGTAGGTAACGGAACCTTTACATCCTCCTTTATGGACTGGTGTTCTTCAGAATTGCTTTGAGCCTGATTGGAATCTTGATCTCCACATGAGGCCAAACAAATTCCTGCTAGTACAATACCCCTAAACAACACACCTTTCATCCAAAAAGACAATATCAATGACTAAAACGTTAAAAATAATACAATTCCTTAACTTTTATTTAATATTAACGCGCCTTTTGTCGAATAGTATTCGGTTTAAGGAAAACTCGCTACATTTGATCTGTGGAGAAGTCAATAAATATAAGCTACAAACAACTGGCCATTTCATCTTTGAGTGAACAGGAACAGGAGTTGGTTGAACAAGCCAAAAAAGCTTCAAAAAAAGCCTATGCTCCCTATTCTAAATTTAACGTTGGAGCTGCACTTAAACTTGGAAACGGACAAACCGTAGTTGGAAATAACCAGGAGAACATTGCCTACCCTTCCGGATTGTGTGCCGAACGCGTGGCTTTATTCAATGCCGCTTCCAACCACCCGAATGAACCTATTGAAGTTATTGCGGTTTACGCTTCTTCAGACAATTTTGAATTTAAGGACATTGTTAAGCCCTGTGGCGCTTGCCGACAGGTTATGTGCGAATATGAAATCAAACAATCCAGTAACATAAAAGTGATTTTGGTAAACGAAACAGAAGCCATTGTCATAGACAAAGCAATTGACCTTTTACCATTTATTTTTGATGCTACCGGACTTAAAAGTTCGTAGAATTATCTTTTAATATATATTTGTTTTTACTAAACGAATTTTATGGCGACCAAAGCAAAAAAATCGACCTCCAGCGCTAAGAAGCTCAAATTTTCTAAGGCTCAATACCTTAAGTGGTATGAGGACATGATGGTAATGAGAAAAATTGAGGAAAAAGCTGGTCAATTATACATACAACAAAAATTTGGTGGATTCTGTCACCTGTACATTGGTCAGGAAGCCGTTGTGGCTGGAACCATGGCTGCTTGTAAGAAAGACGATAAGCACATCACCGCATATAGAGATCATGCACATCCGATTGCTCTGGGTGTACATCCGAAATATATGATGGCTGAGCTTTACGGTAGAACCACTGGTATGTCTAAAGGAAAAGGTGGATCCATGCATATGTTCCACAAGGAAACTAACCTTATGGGAGGACATGGAATCGTTGGCGCTCAAATTCCAATGGGAGCCGGAATTGCTTTTGCCGAAAAATACAAAGGCACCAAAAACGTTTGTGTTTGTTCTTTTGGTGATGGAGCCTCAAGACAAGGTGCTTTGCATGAAACTTTCAATATGGCTATGACTTGGAAATTACCAGTTATATTCCTGATTGAAAATAACAACTACGCGATGGGGACTTCTGTTGAAAGAACATCTAACGTTACCAATCTGGCGGAACTCGGAGAATCTTACAACATGCCTTCTGAGGTAGTTGATGGTATGACTGTTGAGGCTGTTTATGAAGCCATAGAAAGAGCTGCCAATCGTGGAAGAAAAGGAGAAGGACCTACATTATTGGATGTAAGAACTTACCGTTATAAAGGACACTCTATGTCCGATCCGCAAAAATACAGAACCAAAGGTGAGGTTGAAGAATATCAAAGTCAAGACCCAATCGAGAAGGTTAAGAAAACAATCTTAGACAATAAATTGGCCACTGCTGCTCAATTGAAGAAGATTGATGAAAAAGTTAAAGAAATTGTAGCTGAATCTGTGAAATTCGCTGAAGAGTCTCCATATCCTGAGGCCAGCGAGTTGTACGAGGATGTTTATAAAGAACCGAATTATCCATTTATTAAGGAATACGAATAAAATTTATTGCTATGGCTGAGGTTGTAAAAATGCCAAAATTGAGTGACACCATGACCGAAGGTGTGGTGGCTGAATGGCACAAAAAAGTTGGAGATGAAGTGTCTTCCGGTGAATTACTTGCCGAGATTGAGACAGATAAGGCAACGATGGAATTCGAGTCCTTCTATGATGGTGTATTGCTTCACATTGGTGTTGAAAAGGGCAATGCAGCTCCTGTAAATGATATTCTTGCCATCATTGGTGAGAAAGGAGAAGACGTTGCTAAAATCATTGCTGAAGCGGCAGAAGCTCAGCCTGAAGAAAAAGTTGAAGAGGCTAAACCGGCTCCGGCTCCGAAAGCAGCTGAAAAGCCTGTTGAGACTAAAAGCGCTCCGGTTGAAACTAAAGTGGTAAGTACAAGTGTAGCCAGCTCAGTAAATATTGTTACTCCAGAAGGAAATGGAAAAGTAAAGGCATCTCCATTGGCAAGAAGGTTGGCTGAAGAAAGACACATCAACCTGTCTCTGATTAAAGGGACCGGAGAAGGTGGCAGAATCGTCAAAAGAGATATCGACAACTATCAGGGAGGCGGCTCTTTTGTTGGTATTGAAAAGTACAGTGAAGTACCTGTTTCTCAAATGAGAAAAACCATTGCCAAGCGATTAGGAGAAAGTAAATTCTCAGCACCACATTTCTATTTGACAATTTCTCTTGATATGGACAATGCCATCGCGGCCAGAAAGTCCATTAATAAGAACATTGCCCCAGCTAAGATTTCGTTTAACGACCTTGTGATTAAGGCGGTTGCCAAAGCATTGACCAAGCATCCTAATGTAAATGCTTCATGGTTGGGCGACAGAATCAGATATAACGAACACGTGCACATTGGTGTGGCTGTGGCTGTAGATGAAGGACTTCTTGTTCCTGTAGTGAGATTTGCCGATGGCAAAACGCTGACTCAAATTGGTGCTGAGGTTAAAGATTATGCCGGTAAAGCAAAAGCTAAAAAACTGCAACCTGAAGACTGGGAAGGCAATACCTTTACCATTTCCAATTTGGGTATGTTCGGAATTGAAGAATTCACGGCCATTATCAACTCACCAGATGCCTGTATTTTAGCCGTTGGTGGAATCAGTCAGGTACCAGTAGTAAAAGACGGACAGATTGTTCCCGGTAATGTGATGAAAGTAACCTTGTCTTGCGACCACAGAGTTGTAGATGGTGCAGTTGGATCTGCTTTCTTAGCCACGTTTAAGGAGTACATGGAGAATCCAATTCTGCTTTTAGGTGAGAATCAGATATAGTCTGTAACCAATCTTCAGCTTTCGGCCTGGTTTCGAATACAATTGCCGGATATTGAAAATTATTGTTTCTGACAAAGGAGTTGGCCAAAATTCTGTTAGGCAAAGATTTTAGCACTATACCCATAGCTGCAATCTCTTTGTGTATTGCATGAGTTGACAAATAATTGATGGCTTCCTGAGTTAAATTGACGTAACCTTTGTTCAGGTCAATGATCAATTTAATGGCCTTGGCCTGAAGTTTCAAAACTGCCTGTGCAGCCCATGCAACATCTTCCTTATCAAGATCAATCAAATCTTCAATTTTTATGACAACATGATTGTATTTGTTTCTTTCAATTTTCATTTATCTTTCTGTTAATCAAAGAATCACAATGCAAAATTGCTGCATTTTATTATGCGCGCATACTTTATTCGACTAAAAACATGCCAGAATAGATAAATGGTCATATTCTGTCGAAATTCAGCAGAAGATTATAACTTTATGTACCTGTCATTGAGGCAATTGTTTCATCTATTTCAAAATGAGATGATTACTATAATGGCATTTTATTTTTATCCATATGCGTGACCCAATCTTTGATACAGTAATTGAATATCTCAAAGGAGTTGGTCCGCAACGTGCCGATATCATCAAAAAGGAATTACACCTGTTTACCATCAGAGATCTTCTGCGGTATTTTCCGTTTAGATACATTGATAAAACAAAGTTTTTCACCATCGCGCAAGCCAGACAAAGTGAACTCCCGGTTCAAATTGTGGTTAAAATGCTTGGGCATGAAGAAGTAGGCGTCAAATACAAAAAACGCCTGGTTGCTAAAGTGGAAGATGCGTCTGGTCAACTGGAACTCGTTTGGTTTAAAGGAATTAAATGGATTAAACCGAAACTTCAAATCGGAAAATCTTACACGATCTACGGAAAAGTTACTCAGTTCGGTGGAAAGTTTAATATGACACACCCCGACATTAACCTGCAAACCGGAAAGCCTCAAACCAAAGGACTTCAACCAATCTACCATTCGGGAGAAAAACTAACCGCCAAAGGACTGAATAGTAAGGGCATTGAAACCGTCATCGCTAATTGTCTGCAGAAAGTTCACGGCAGAATCTCCGAAAACATCCCGCAAAGTATCATCAAAGAATATAATCTGGTGAGCAGGGAAACCGCTTTCAGGCAAATTCATTTTCCTGAGGACGAAACCATTCTGGCCAAATCGAAATTCAGATTAAAATTTGAGGAACTCCTATTCGTTCAACTGGAACTTTTAATGACCAAGCAATTGGTTCAAAGGAAATATAAAGGTCAGGTATTTGAGCATTTGGGCCCACTCTTCAACGACTTTTTCGAAAACTACCTCCCCTTCGAACTCACCGGTGCACAAAAGCGTGTGGTTAAAGAAATCAGACGCGACATGGGCAGAGGAATCCAGATGAACCGTCTTTTGCAAGGAGACGTTGGAAGTGGTAAAACCTTGGTAGCTCTTATGGTGATGCTGATTGCCATTGGGAACAATTGTCAGGCTGCCTTAATGGCCCCAACCGAAATTCTCGCTCAACAGCATCACGAAACCTTAACTGAGATGTGCAAAGGCATGAATCTTAGAATTGAGCTACTGACCGGGTCCGTTAAAAAATCTGCCAGAAAGCCTATTCATGAGGGACTCGAAAATGGAGAGATCCACATTCTTATCGGGACACATGCACTGCTGGAAGATGCCGTGAAATTCAAGAATCTGGGATTGGTAGTCATAGATGAACAACACAGGTTTGGGGTAGCCCAGCGTGCACGCTTATGGCATAAAAACACCATTCCTCCTCATATTCTGGTAATGACCGCCACGCCTATCCCCAGAACATTGGCCATGACACTGTATGGAGATCTGGACGTTTCCATTATAGACGAACTGCCTCCAGGAAGGAAGCCCATCAAAACAGTTCATTACTATGAGAATTCAAGATTAAAACTCTTCGGTTTTATTGATGAACAAATTGCTCAGGGACGACAGGTCTATATTGTCTACCCACTCATTGAAGAATCTGAAAAACTGGATTTGAAAAATCTCACCGAAGGGTTTGAATCGATCGAAAGACGCTTTCCGAAACCAAAATACCAGGTAAGCGTGGTCCATGGCAAAATGAAAGCCGAGAACAAAGACTACGAAATGCAATTGTTTGCACAGGGTAAAACCAATATCATGGTAGCCACCACAGTCATAGAAGTTGGTGTTAACGTACCCAATGCATCCGTAATGATCATTGAAAATGCCGAGCGTTTCGGTTTATCGCAACTGCACCAATTGAGAGGACGCGTGGGAAGAGGTGCCAAACAATCTTACTGCATTTTAATGAGTGACTACAAACTATCCAAGGAAGGAAAGGTAAGGCTTGAAACCATGGTGAGAACCAATGATGGCTTTGAGATTTCTGAAGTCGACCTGAAGTTAAGAGGCCCCGGTGACATCATGGGAACTCAGCAAAGTGGTGTTCTCGATTTAAAAATTGCTGACCTGGCAAAAGATCAGGCTATTTTAAGTGCGGCAAGAAGAGCTGCCATTAGTTTGCTTGAGGATGATCCGGCTTTGAAGAAAATCGAAAACCGTGAATTGGGCATCCAACTCATGTACAAAATGAAAAACAGACCTAACTGGAGTCGCATTTCGTAGATGACAGACTACCATAAAATATTGGGTCTAAAAAGAAACGCCACCAAAGCTCAAATAAAGAGAGCCTACAGAAGATTGGCACTTAAATGGCATCCGGACAAAAACAAATCACCTGATGCTGAAGCCATGTTCATCAAAATCACGGAAGCCTATAAAGTTCTTTCTAATCCGGATACAAATAGAAAGAGCAGGTCACGTAAAACCAGATCATCCAGTACCAGAAAACAGCATAAAAAAACTCAGGACAAAAGCGCTTATAAAAAATGGTCAGATTTTATGGCCGAATGCGCTCAGAAAGAGGCCAAACGAGAAGCACAGATGAAGTACAAAGATTTCAAACGTGCCAAATTCAAGTACGAGAAAGACTCCAGAACACTGTTCTTTTTTATCATCACCCTGACTTTTCTAACCATTTTTTATGCTGCTGAAGTAGGGAATCTCAGGTTGGCCATGCACAAAGAAGTCACTTCAGAAAAAATCAAAGAAGCCAGAGAGGCTTTAAATAAAGCCATTCGCACAAGAAACATCTTATTTATTACCTTAACAGTTCTGGTGAGTTATTTCGTTTACCGTTACCAAAAGAATAAAAAGCATTTCACTGGCTGAGATGAAGAACTACTATAAAATATTGGGTGTTGCCAAAAACGCCAGTGAGTCCGAAATTAAAAAGGCTTACCGCAAACTCGCACTCAGATGGCATCCTGATAAAAACAAATCGCCTGGAGCGGAAGAAAAATTCCTAAAAATAACGGAAGCCTATAAAATTCTATGTGACCCGGCTTCCCGACTCAGGTACGATAAAGGTGGGGAAAACAGGAAACGACCAACTCAGACCTCAACTAAACCAAATTACACGAGCACCAAAACATCTCAAAGTGCTTATGAACAGTGGTCGGATTTAATGGGGCAAAGAGCACAACGTGAAGCCAGACGAGAGGCTCAGATGAATTACAATGACTTCAAAAAGGAAAACCTGAACTACCATTGGTTCGACGAGTATGCTTTCGCTCTGGTCATTTTTGGCTTTGCTATGTTACTCGCATGTTTCTTTTATACCATGCGGGTCAACGATCTTCAGGAAGAGATGGACAAAATCGTTTATGTCCCTGCCACAGTAGAATTGCAAGATGACATTGACAGAACGCTTTTCTTCCGAAATATTTTCCTCTTCATCTTCATTTTAAGCGCCTCAGTATATGCGTATCAATTTGTTAAAAGGAGACGCAGAAAAGGAGAACAAAGTAAGTAGCCAGTTCCACGACAAAAAAGCAAAAGTCGTGACATAAATAAGCCGCTATTATCAGTAATCTATGTATCTTTAAATCCAAAGATTTTTAAGATGAAGACATACGAAAATTACGTTCAGGGAAAGTGGATTTTAGGAGATGGTGAAGGCTTTGCTTTACACAATGCAATTACCGGCGATCAGATAGGTACTTGCTCAAGTGAAGGCTTAGACTACAAAGCCATTCTTGAATATGGAAGAAATGTAGGTGGACCCGCTTTAAGAAAGATGACCTTTCAGGAGCGTGGACGTATGTTAAAGGCTTTGGCTTTACATCTTATCTCAATCAAAGAGAAATTCTACACTTTAAGTGCAGCAACCGGAGCAACCAAAATTGATTCGTGGATCGATATTGAAGGAGGGATCGGTAACTTATTTGCCAATGCCTCTTTGAGAAGACAATTTCCGGATTTACCGTACTACGTAGACGGAAGTGCGGCACCTTTATCGAAAAACGGTACTTTCATCGGTCACCACATCATGGTGCCAAAAAGAGGGGTTGCCGTTCACATCAATGCCTTCAACTTTCCGATTTGGGGAATGCTTGAAAAAATTGCGGTTAACTTAATGGCTGGTGTTCCAGCGGTTGTAAAACCATCGGAATATACTTGTTACCTAACAGAGTTGATGGTAAGAGAAATTGTCGCTTCAGGTATTTTGCCGGAAGGGTCTTTACAGCTGGTTTGTGGACTTGGTAGAGGCATTATTGATCACGTTGACCTTCAGGATGTCGTCACTTTCACAGGATCTGCGCATACTGGTAAGAAACTAAAAGGTCTTCCTCATATCATCGAAAATTCAGTTCCGTTTAACCTTGAGGCAGATTCTTTAAATGCCTGCGTTCTTGGAGCAGATGCAGTTCCCGGAACCGCGGAATTCGATCTGTTCATTAAGGAAGTTCAAAAAGAAATTACGGTAAAAACCGGTCAGAAATGTACGGCAGTCAGAAGAATCATTGTACCAGAGAATTTGGTAGAAGATGTTGAGACTGCTTTGTCAAAAAGATTGGATAAAAACGTGATTGGAGATCCATCCGTAGAAGGTGTTAGAATGGGTGCATTGGCTACCAAATCTCAGGTAGATCGTGTTCGTGAAAGCGTTGAAACCTTGATGGGAAGTCAGGAAGTAGTATATGGTGACTTAGATAATTTTGAAGTAACTGGTGCCGACAAAGACAAAGGAGCCTTCTTCTCCCCTATTATATTCAGAAATTCTGATCCGTTTAATAAAACTGATGTGCACAACATTGAGGCATTTGGCCCTGTGTCAACCATCATTCCTTACAAAGATTTAGATGAAGCCAGCAGATTGGTTGAAATGGGAAGAGGATCTCTCGTAACTTCCATCGTAACGGCAGATGATAAACTGGCCAGAGAATTTGTGGTGAATACAGCACACAGCAATGGTCGTATCTTAGTTTTAAACGAGCGTTGTGCGAAAGAAAGTACAGGTCATGGTTCTCCAATGCCATTGTTAACACACGGTGGTCCGGGAAGAGCCGGAGGCGGAGAAGAAATGGGTGGAAAAAGAGGTGTATTGCACTATCTTCAGAGAACAGCCATTCAGGGACATCCACAAACCATTTCGCAAATCACTCAGCAATTCCAGGTAGGTGCAGATATGCCTGAAGCCAATCCACATGTATTTAGAAAGCATTTTGAAGAGTTGGAAATCGGAGAAACTGTATTTACTCATAAGCACACCGTAACCACTACAGACATTGTGAACTTTGCCAATGTGAGTGGCGACAATTTCTATGCACACATGGATGAAACGTCTTTAGACGGAACCATCTTTGAAGAACGTGTGGCTCACGGCTATTTCATCTTGTCCAAAGCAGCTGGTTTGTTTGTTGAACCTAAAAAAGGGCCGGTTCTTTTAAATTACGGTATCGATGAGTGTCGTTTCACCAAACCAGTGTATGCAGGTGCTACCATTGGTGTCCGTTTCACAGTGAAGGAAAAAATTGATCAGGAAAAAAGATCTGAAGACGACATTGCCAAAGGAATTGTGAAGTTCCTTGTAGACATCTATGATGAAACTGGTGAGACTGTTGGTTTGGCAACGATTCTAACCATGGTGAGAAAGATAGACCAGAGCGCATAATGAAGTAGCTTGGGAAAACACTTATCGTCCGTACCTTAATGAATCGAATATTGGTGTTCTGAAAAATGCGAGCAATTTTAACCATATTGATTGGAATACATGGATTTATTCATTTGCCAGGATTTTTTAAAGCGTTTGGCATAATTGAATTTGATGCCATTTCACAAACAATTTCTAAAGCTCATGGAGTAGTTTGGTTATTGGCATTTATTCTTTTTGCTATGACCATCATTTTACGCATGATTCGATCGAATTATTGGTGGCTTGGTGGGGTCCTGGCCGTCATTGTATCACAGATTTTGATTTTTAACTATTGGTCTGATGCGAAATTCGGCACCATTGCGAATACATGTATTCTATTGGCAACAATCATTGGATACTCAGATTTCAGCTTTAAGCAAAAAATAAGAGCTGAAAGAGCAAATCTGTTCAAAAATTCTCAACTCGAAAACCAGGACTTCATTACAGAAAACGAGTTGCTTGATTTGCCACCAATTGTTCAAAAATGGCTAAGCAATAGCGGAGTAATTGGTAAAAAAAGAGTTTCTAATGTCCACTTGATTCAGGAATTACAGCTCAAAATGAAACCTGAACAAACCAGCTGGAATTATGGCGCAGCAGAACAATATTTTACTATTCAGCCACCCGCATTCAATTGGAACATCACTACTAAAATGTCGGCATTGGATGTTGTTGGTAGAGATAAGTTTGAAGCTGGTAAAGGCGAAATGCTGATTAAACTGCTCTCACTTATTCCTGTAGCGAATGCAAAAAATGAAGAAAAAGTAGATCAGGCAAGCTTACAACGTTATTTAGCTGAAATGGTTTGGTTTCCTTCGGGCGCTTTGAGTCAATACATAAGTTGGGAAACTATAGACAACCTTTCCGCCAAAGCAACAATGGAATATAAGGGCACTAAAGGCTCAGGGGAATTTCATTTTGATAAAGACGGAAACTTTCTAAAGTTCGTAGCAATGAGGTATAAGGATTCAAAAGATGCCAGCCCCACCAAATGGACTGTATTTGCAACAAAATCAGAAGTACGCAATGAAATAAAAATACCTGTTGAATGTGAAGCCAGCTGGGAATTAGAAAGTGGCCAGTGGGTTTGGTTAAAACTGAAAATAAAAGACATTCAGTACGACTTGAATGAGATGCCCGTAGTTAATACGTAAACACGCGTACAGAATGAGCGGGGTTACCCTCCCAACTTATCCTTCAAAGTCTTCATAAACTCTGAGGCGTACACGAAATTATTGATTTCCTCATTGTCTGTTTGGATTATGGACTTGTTATCTCCCTCCCACCATTTCTTGCCTTCAAAAATAAACATGATGTTGTCCCCTATCTCAATTACCGAATTCATATCGTGGGTAATTACCACGGTGGTCATTCCGTATTCGTAGGTAATGTCCTTAATCAGGTTATCAATTACAATAGAAGTTTTCGGATCCAAACCAGAGTTAGGTTCATCACAGAACAAATACTTAGGCTTCATGGCAATGGCACGTGCAATGGCCACCCGTTTCTGCATCCCACCACTAATTTCCGAAGGAAACAAATGATTCTTGTTTTCCAGTTCAACTCTCTGCAAACAAAAGTTCACACGATCCGCAATTTCCTCCACGCTCATCTTGGTGAACATGGTTAAAGGAAATCCAACGTTCTCTTCAACCGTTAAAGAATCGAACAAGGCACTGTGCTGAAACAGCATGCCAATCTCCTTTCTAATCGACTTACGTTTCCTGCGTTTCATGGCCGTAAAATCCCGATCGTCATATAGTACACTTCCCCCCTTATCCGGTTCGTGTAGACCAACAATACATTTGGTTAAAACCGACTTACCAGATCCACTTTGACCGATAATCAGGTTGACTTTGCCCGTTTCAAAAGTGAAATTAACGTCATGCAGAATTTGAGTTCCCGCAAAGGTTTTTGATATGTTCCTCAACTCTATCATCCGAACATCATGCTTGAGATAACCACATCAAATGCGAGGATAAGAAGACTTGCTGTTACAACCGATTTTGTACCTGACTTTCCTACATCCAGTGCGCCACCTTTGGTGTAGTAACCGTAATAAGCGGAAATAGACGCAATGATAAACCCAAAAATAATCGGCTTTAGCAATGCCCACCAAACAGTAAATGACTCATCATAAAAGAACGTTCTAATCCCGTCTATATAGATATCTGTGGCCCTAAGTCCGGTTAACTCACAAATAAAATATCCACCATAAATACAGGCCACCATACTATAAATCACCAACAATGGAAGCGTAAACATGGAAGCCACAATTTTGGGTAGAATCAAGTAGTTCTGAGAATTCACCCCCATGATATCAAGTGCATCAATCTGCTCAGTGACTCTCATGGTTCCAATCTCCCCTGCAATATTCGAGCCCACCTTTCCGGCCAAAATCAAACTGATGATGGTTGGTGAAAATTCCAAAATCGCCATTTGTCTGAGCGTATAGCCCAAAGTATAATCCGGTATCCATGCAGCAGAAAGTAGCTCTCCCACCTGAGTGGTTACGGAAATACCAATGAAAAGAGAGATGATCAAAACGATCATTAAGGAGCTGATCCCAATGTTCACACATTCGGTAAGCACTCTCCTCCAAAAAACAGATAGTTTATCTGGTCTGCTAAACGTTGCGTAAAGCATCATTGTGTACCGTCCTATGTGCGAAATAATATCCAAAAGTTACCAGCAGGGCTTTATATCTATAGCGAAATTAAGGATTATACTTTGGGTATTCCGTATGAAATTTCGTATTTTTGAACAAAGCACGTATAAAAATGAACCTAATTAAGAAACATTCTGCCAAATTAATCATGCTCGGATTGATCATCGGCTTAAGTTCCTGTGGTTTGTTCAGAAAGAAAAATAAGTGCAACACTTGTCCTAAGTGGAATGACGAGCCGGCTGCCAATGCTTCTATGGAAAATGACGATTTATTGCCCTATAGATTAAAACACAGGCAGCATGAATCGAAAGAAAATCGTTAGCATAACCCTTCTTATTTTATTTCTTGGCTCTCTTCAATCTTGTAAGCTTTTCAAAAAAAGGCGTCAAAAGAAATGCGGTTGCGTTCAATTGAGCGAATAGGTCTCAGTTTCCAAATCTTACATAAGGATTCAAATAAAGTCACAATTTATTCATCTTTCCGGGCTTCTATTGCTTTCATTATGTGTACATTTGCGCTCGATTTAAGACGGTCGTACCATGGAAACTACATCTCAAAAAGAACTCAAGGTCTCTCAAATGGCAGAGAAGCTTGTTGGATCAGAAATTATCAAATTAGCCGGAGAGGTTAAGCAACTTATTGCTAACGGGCAAGACATCAAAAACCTGACAATTGGTGACTTTAATCCGCAAATTTTCCCAATTCCGGCAGAACTTAAATCGAATATCATTCAAGCTTATCAGGATGACCATACAAACTATCCTGCGGCCAATGGTATTGCTGAATTAAGAACGGCAGTATCCAAATATTTAAAGCATTATGGGGATTTGGATTACTCTGCAGATCAGGTTTTGATTGCCGGTGGAGCCAGACCGTTAATTTATGCAGTGTATCAAACATTGATTGATCCGGAGGACACAGTTATATTCCCTGTTCCATCTTGGAATAACAACCATTACACACACTTATCACACGGTAAAGCTGTATTCGTTGAAACACATGCCGGGAACAAATTTATGCCGGAAGCCAGTGAGATCCAACCTTACATCAAAGACGCAACTTTGGTGGCAGTTTGTTCTCCATTGAATCCAACCGGAACAACTTTCAGCAAACAACAGTTGAGCGATTTATGTGACCTCATTCTTGAAGAAAATGCCAGACGTGGAGCCGATGAGAAACCGGTTTATCTTTTATACGATCAGATTTACTGGATGCTAACACATGGCGAAACTGTTCACCACGATCCGGTAAGTTTAAGACCAGAAATGAAAGCATATACCATTTATATTGATGGTATCTCGAAAGCTTTTGCCGCAACTGGTGTTCGTGTTGGATGGGCATTTGGACCAGATAAGATCATCAATAAAATGAGAGCCATTTTGGGACACGTTGGTGCCTGGTCGCCAAAAGCAGAACAAGTAGCCAGCTCTCACTACATCAATGATTTTGGATCTGTAGATACTTACATGACCGACATCAAATCAAAAATATCTGACAGATTAAATGGTTTTCATGCAGGATTTCAGGAATTAAAGGCTAAAAACCTACCAGTTGATTCCATCGCTCCTGAGGCAGCCATGTACCTTACCATTCAAATTGATTTGGTTGGAAAAACCAGAGAAGATGGAACTCAAATTGCAAATACACAAGAAGCCACTGCTTACATTTTAAATGAAGCGCAACTTGCCATCGTTCCTTTCTATGCCTTTGGTGCTTCACGAGATTCTTCATGGTTCAGACTGTCTGTGGGAACCGCTAAAATGGAGGACATCAAAGTAATTATTGACCGACTAGAAAAAGCACTTATCAAACTATCATGAGTAAAGAAAATACATATGGCGTAATCATGGCTGGAGGAATCGGAAGTAGATTCTGGCCAATGAGTAAAAGCTCTTTTCCAAAACAATTTTTAGACATTCTTGGAACCGGAGAAACGCTGATTCAAATGACCTATCAAAGGTTTTTGAAGACCTGTGCAAAAGAGAACATTTTTGTTGTTACAAACGAACAGTATAAAGATTTGGTTTTGGAACAACTGCCTGAAATTTCCGAAGGACAGGTACTTTGTGAGCCAAGCAGAAGAAATACGGCTCCATGCATAGCTTATGCCGCCTCAAAAATTAATGCACTCAATCCGGAAGCCAATATCGTTGTGGCACCATCGGATCATTTGATTTTAAAAACTGAAGAGTATACTGAAACTTTGCGCAAGGCATTGGAGAAAGCGGATTCAGGTGAGTTTTTAGTGACTTTGGGGATTAAACCCAGTCGACCTGATACCGGCTACGGTTACATCCAGTTTATTGACGACGAAACAAATAGTGACGTCAAAAAAGTTAAAACTTTTACTGAAAAACCGGCTTACGATTTGGCCGTGACTTTTCTTGATAGTGGTGATTTCTTCTGGAATAGCGGGATCTTTATTTTCTCTGCAAAAACTATCCTGGAGGCGTTTAGAAAATACCTTCCTGAGGTTGGAGATCTTTTTGTTGCCGGAGACGGAAAATACAACACAGCTGAAGAGAAATCGTTCATTGAAGACGTCTATTCAGTTTGTAAAAACATTTCCATCGACCATGGTATTATGGAGGCCGCTGAAAATGTTTTTGTGGTGTTGAGTGATTTTGGGTGGAGCGATTTAGGAACCTGGGGGTCTCTATACACGCACCTTGACCTTGATAAAAATGGGAATGGACTTATTGGAGACGAGATTCGTATGTACGATTCCAGCAACAACATTGTGAACGTTCCCAAAGGTAAATTAGCCGTACTTCAAGGTTTAGACGATTACATTGTTGTAGATACTGAAAAAACTCTTTTGATCGTTCGCAAACATGACGAGCAAAAGATCAAAGAGTTTGTGACGGATTTGAAGTCAGATAAAAAAGACGAATTCGTTTAAGTCTGAACTAGCGCTGAATAGCTACTTTTCCGAATCGTGTTTCACCGGTTGACTGAATGGTTTTAATCAGGTAAATTCCTGTACTCAGATTTTGGGTTGAGAAAGAGGATTCACCTGCCTGTAAAACAAATTGCTCCATCATTTCTCCAGACAAGTTATAGATTTCAATATTGGTTTTATGCGAAACTGCTTCAATATTGACAACATTGCTTGCCGGATTTGGGAAACATGTCAGGTTATTTTTTTGATCCGGTTGATCTATCCCATTGCCAAAACTCAGGGCAAGATCATCTACGGTTAAATAAAGACAATTCCCTCCGGAACAAAGCCCGTTTCCAATACTTGATTTAAACACAATTACCAGCGAATCCGGAGATACACCCGACATTAAATCAGAAATTGGCACAGAGAAAGTTGAAAAATCTGTTCCGCTGGTTGGAGCCAAATGAGCCACTCCGGTCATAACAGTATCCACTTCATTCAAAGAGCTATTGTACTTTTTAAGGTAAACCTCAACCATGGCAGAGTCATTGCTCGAATTCGTTGCACTTGTATCATATTTATATACGCCTGTCAACATGGTTGGCTTTAAAGTATAGGGTGTTCCCACTCCCAATAAACTGGAATAATCGTATTGCTTATAACCGTTTACGTTAACACCGGTCACGTACGAATACCATGTCCAGGTTCTCAGAGCACTGCTCCCATTGCTTCCTCCGGTGAGATCGATATCAGCACCAATATTATCCATCATCCAATGATCCGGAACACCTCCACTATGGGATTCAAAATCGGGATTTAAAATGTTTTGTGCGTTCACAGTCAAACCAGCACAAAGGCAAAGGGTAAAAATTATTCTTTTCATATCACTATTGTTTTACAAATTGCTTATTAATCGTTTGTCCTTTAGTGTGTAGTTTGAGTATATAAGTACCTGTAGCTAATTGATTGATGTCTATGGTTTTTTCGTTAGAGCCTTGAAACATGATGCGACCGCTCATATCCACAATCTGGATTCCATAAGGTTCGTCTTTTTCCAATCGAATATTTAGGATGTTTTGAGCAGGATTTGGGAATAATGATAAATCCGAATTTTTCAGCTCGTTTATGTTCGTTGGTGCACCACCATTTTTTGTTGTGTAAATGGCTGTTGTACCGCCGGCATAGCCATCCTGATTGTCTGCAAAAGCAATATGGTGAATCACACCTGTGGGAGAAATTGTTTGCACTTGCCAGGTCTGTCCACCATCCGTTGTTTTGTAGATTCCTCCGGCATTGTTCACATAGCCAGTATTTATATCTGTAAACCACATACCAGTCAGATTGGTTGAATGAGGCGCTATGCTCGAACGAACCCAACTATTTCCACCATCTGTGGTTTTCAGTATGGTACTGTTTCCTCCTGAAGCGTAGCCATTGTTCGGGTCAAGCATTTGAATTCTTTGGATTGCTCTATGATTGACTCCATCGGCATTGTGCAGTGAATCCGAGTAAACCAAGGTCCAGTTGTTCCCCTGATCCAGTGTTTTCCAAATATAATATCCCTGATGGTTGTTGGGTAGTGCTTTTGTTTCAGCTACAAAGCCTAAGTTCTCGTCATAAAAATACACTTCAGAAATATGTTCAAACTGGTGTGCAACAGGTGTAAATGAGCTGCCTCCGTCCACAGTTTTTTGTAGTCCGGAGTGTCCTGCTAAAAAACCAGTATTCATATCCACAAAATCTATGTGATCAATGGTATAACCAAACAAACCAGAGTTGGAAGTGATTGAATCCCACGTGACACCTCCGTCCATTGTTCTGACAAGCAGGTCTGTATGGGTACCAAAATAGGTTCCTCCGGCTGCATAACCAACTGATTGATCTACAAAATCTATATCAAAAAACCAGGATGAATTAAAGGGGGTTTGAAACGCCTGCCAGCTATTTCCACCATCGGAGGTTCTGTATATTCTGCCATAATCATTACCAGCCAACATAGCGGTATCTGCCCCAGTTACTACGATGGCATTGGAATTAAAATTCCCGGTATTGTAGCTAATGTTCCACTGAGAAAGACTGGTTGCAGGAAAAATAGCTACGCACATAATGAGTTGAATTAATTTTTTCATACTCAAACTTATGAAGGTGTGCGGTGCTACGCCATGTCAAAAACCGCCTATAAGATGTAAAATTCAGATATTTTGCCTGAAATCGGTAGGACTCTGCCCTGTTTTGAGCTTGAAGAACTTGCTAAAATGGGCTGGATCTGTATAGTTGAGATAGTAAGCAATTTCTTTAGTTGATTGGTCAGAATGTAGCAGCAAACGCTTGGCTTCCAATAAAATTCGTTGGCTAATGATGTCGCTGACCTTCATCCCGGTAATTTGCTTACACAGGTCATTCAGCTTCTTTTCACTCACTCCCAGCATGTCGCAATAATCCTGAACCTTGTGTTTGGAAACAAAATGTTCTTCCAGTTTGATTCGGAAATCTCTAAACTCTGATGAGCGATAAATATTCTGATCATTGGGATAATCCTGTTTATGGAAACGATCACAATGCATCAGAAAAATCTTGAGATACGATCGAATCATCTCTTCATTGTGCCTTGCGGAAGAAGACATCTCTGTTTCCATATTTTCAATGACAGATTTCAAAACCGCAATATCCTCATCACTGTTGTTGATTACCGGAAACTTGGCATTGTGCAGAAAAGGCAGATCGTACAATAAAGCATGATTGCTCTTTTGAAGTGATACAAACTCTCTGGAAAACAAAATCACATAGCCGTGTGTCCCAAGTCCTCTTTCCACAAGATGTACCTGTCCCGGAGACACAAAATGCACCCCATTGTTTTTAATTTCGAAATCTTCAAAATCGATGGTATGCGTGCCACCCTCTCCAAAAAAGATGAAAATCTCATAATAATTGTGGCGGTGAGGTTGTGAGGTATCATACGCCGTCTTCACCTGAAGTGGAATCAGTTTAAAGGGAATGCTATTCGCATCATCCGAACTAAATTCATATTGAGGGATTACCTGCTTCACGCGTAAAAAGTTAAACAGAAAAATGATACCGAATCAAAAAAGAACCGCAAATTACTTTTTAGGCCAATCTTCAATACGTGTATGAAGTTTATCTGGCTCTGTTAACCGCATCATCATTCACTTTATTATGCTCATAGTCCACTTGCTTGAGTTTACCAAATTGATACTTCAACAAACACCTGAAGAATCTCGTATCATTTGTCTGATGCCAATCAGTCTGATTCTGATCTATTTCCAATGACACTCTATACAGGCTTGTTTGAAACACATCATTTAGAAACAATTGTACCATCCATTGCCTGGTTTTACCAAAAGTTTTGGACGCTCCCATGTTGAGCGCTCCAGATGGCAAAAAACTCCGACTACCATCAGAATAAGCCCCCTGATACTCTGCAATCATTTCCAACTTTATCCAATCTTTAATATTAAAACTATTATAAGTATAGGCATAGAATTTAGGTCTGCTCATACTATTACTAAAGTTGATATTCGAATCTTCATACTTGTCAAGTGACACGTTAACCATGTTATAACTTTCCCAAAATTTATAACCTGCCGGGATTGCGAGTTGCGTATACACACTATTTAATCGGTCCACATTGACTCTTTGGATAACGTTGTTTTCTGTAACATCATCTACCCTACTCAAAAACACAGTAGGATCAATTGAATGGTTATAACCTAAAGCCAGGCTCGCCATTTGCACACTTACCTTACTTTCAAAAGCATGGGTATATGTAGGCGTAATAGCGGGATTGCCCTGAATGGAAGTTAAAGAATTCATATAGTAAAAGAATGGCGTGATATTCTTGTAACTAGGTCTGGCAATACGCATTGAGTAACTCTGATGCCATGATATTTTCTTGCCAACGAGATTTATCTCAGCACTTGGAAAAAGATTCCATTGATTGAGGGTGTAATATGGTTCTAATTCTCCCAACCTTTCTGCCAATGCATTCACATGTTCGGCTCTCAAACCAAGCTCATAATTCAATTTATTATAGGTGCGTTTAAGCGAAAAATACGACCCAAACAGTTTCTCATCGTACACAAAAGCCCCTATTTCAGACAATACCAAAGAATTGTCTAACAAACTGTTCACATCAATGGTAGAGTTTAATTCTGCCTGACTATATTTAACGCCAAACCCCAATTCATACGCTTTCAAGAAACGACTGGTCTGGTCAATTTGCAGGGTGTAAAGTTCGTTCTTATTATCCCCCTTAGAACTTGTCACACCACCAATAATACCATTGTCTCCTTTCTGAATCTCATTGATTAAATCGCTATAAAGCACTTGATTTATAGTGGCATTGGCGCCTATGAACAAATAATGTCCTAAAGTGTCTGTATTCAGTTTATAATTGGCAGAGACAGTGTTTAATTTCCATAAATTTTCAGAATCGTTTAAGGCCGATATCCTATTATGCTGACCATCGTCGTAACTGACATCTATGGTATTATCTCCTTTTACAAAACTGTCACTATAGTTCCCACCATATTCAAAAGACAGCTTAGATTTATTTGATAAACGATAACTCATTCCAATGGCATAATTAGATACATTTTTAAGTGTCGTTTTCTCAAGATAGTTGGTCTTACCCAAATATGGTTGACTGGTGCTATTGATGTCTAAAACGTTCTTTGCGCGCACACCAGTCCCTCCTAAATTGACATTGTAATTAAGCATTAGGGAAAAACGATCTTTTCGAAAGTTCAAATTGGCATCTAAAAAATACAAATGGTAGAACGCTTTGGTATAATGTTGCAGAATAGAAGCCTGGTACCCCTGGGCTCCATTTTCTTTGAGATGAATGACAACTACTGCTTGCGACTCTGCATCATATTGCGGACCCGGATTTTTTATTACTTCAATATAATCTATCTGAGCGACTGGAATAGATGACAAGCGGTCTAAAGAGATTTTTTGGCCATTTAAATACACGCTTGCCAAGCCCTTTCCCACAACTGTGACCCCTTCATTATTATAAATCAAGCCCGGAGACTTTTGAAACAAGTCACTTAAATTAGACATGGTAGCTAAGATGGTTTGATCCACATTAATATGAGTCTTACCATTCACTTGATTAAAAATGGGCCTGACACTTTTAATTGACAAACCGTTAAGAACATCATTGGGCACTAACTTAACCGAATAATTGTCCGAAGATTGGGATACAATTTCTGAATAGGTATCGTAACCAATGACTGATATTTCAATTCGTACCTCATCTTGATCTACATTCAAATTGAACCGACTGTTTTCGATAAATGCCCCTTTAATCAGACTGGAATCCTTGACACTATATGCAATGACGCTACGGACAACTCTGTGGTATCCTCATCACCACTCACCATTCCTTGAATACGAATCTGAGAGAAGACAAGATTAGGGCTAATGATGACAAGAATAACGAGTAAATGGTTCAAAAAAAAGCTTCTCATAGTTTGATTATTTTCGACCAAAGTAGTCCTGATGAACAATTAAAATTGAGTCCCTTTTTCCACTAAGTACATGCTTTTTACCAATGGTGGTTCTAAATTTCCCAGTGGTTAGGCACACTTCTTTTTTTTAAATAGTTTAGCTTTCGATTAGCCTATGAAAACTATTGTGATTGAAGATCAGATTCAGCTCCGAAAAAGCTTGGTTCAACAAATCAATGCTTACGGTTACGGATTTAAAGTGCTTGCCAGTGCGGGGAGTGTCACTGAGGGCATAGGACTGATTGTTAGGCACCAACCAGAATTGGTCATTCTCGATATAGAAATCATTGAAGGCACCAGTTTTGATATATTGGACGCCCTTCCCAACATTAATTTTAAAATCATTTTTGCCACCGCCCACGGACATTTTGCTATCAAAGCCATTAAATATTCTGCTTTTGACTATCTCTTGAAGCCAATTGACCTTGATGAACTATATGCAACGCTGGATAAGTTGACTCATCAAAAAGTAATATCAGATAATTACAAGGAAAAATTTGAACTGCTCTTCAATGAATTGAAAGGGGTCCACAACAAAAAAATTGGGGTAAGTAGCCTTGATTCTGTCACCTATATAGAAATTCAGGACATCATTCGACTTGAAGCGCAACGGAGTTATTGTAAAATAGTCTTGCAAAATGGCAAGGTGATTATGAGTTCTAAGAACATGGCTCATTACGAAAGTTTATTGCCCGATAATGCTTTTAGTAAAATTCACCGTTCCCACATCATCAATATCCATGCGGTTGAAGCAGTGGTTAAGACCGATGGTGGATTTGTTCAACTCAAAAATGGTGATCAGGTCCCGATTTCAAGAAGAAAAAAAGAAGATTTTTTAGACTTTCTAAATCAGCAAATAAGTTGAAGTTCTTAGTCCATATATGTCTTTGTGTGGTCATGATGTGCCCATTCACAAACTGGGGTCAAGACCACTATCATGATGTAGATGATTCTTTCGGCATTCTTGTAAATCATGCCCAATCAGACACCAGTCAATTCAAACATGTTATTGAATACTTCACTAAGAACAAGCTTCTATTGGATTCCGCTAAAACTTTAAAAAAGTTATCCGAGTTGGCCCATACTTATCGTCAACAAAAGAATCATGAATGGTTGGTTAAAACAAATTCAGTCCTGGCATGGCACTACGTCTCTTTGGGATTATCAGAGGAAGGAAAATCGACCCTAAGAACCATGCAACAGCATTTTCATCTATCGAACATTCCTAAACTAGAGGGCAAGACATTTTTATATCTCATGTTCATGCACGACCATTTGGGAGCACATGACTCATCGAAAATATGCTATGATAGAGCCATTGATCTATTTGAACAGACACATTCCACCGAGGAATTGGCGAAAACACATAAATGGTATGCAATGAAGTATCGGTTAATGGCCAATCCGGATAGTGCGCTGGCACTTCTCTCGATCACAGACAGTTTGAACCGAGAATTAAACGACTCCATTTTAATGGCAGATTGTTATACAGAAAAAGGGTTAAACTATACACTTCAAAACAAATATATTAAGGCGCTTCAGGTCCTCTCCATGGCTCATAAGATTTATTCGGATCTTAACGATCAAGAAGGGATGAATGTGACCAAGCTCAATTCAGGGAATGCTTTTTTGGGCATAGAAGATTATGACATGGCGCAAAGGACATACTTGAATGCACTAAAAGGTTTTCGAAAAGACAACTCTGAAGAAGACTATGCTCTGATATATAACAACATGGCTTTGGTTCATTATCATCAGGAAAACTATACAAGGGCTCTAAACTATTTGGACAGTGCATTGGTTATTGCGAATTCTTTCAAGAAAAAGCACCTATTGGGAGATATCTATTCTAATCGCGGACTATGTTATATGGATCTAGAGCAATATGACAGTGCCATTGTAAACTTAAACCGATCCTTGGCGATCGAAACTCATCTCAACGACAAATATGGTATTGGACTGTGTCTTGTCAATCTCTACAATTGCTACTTCCTTTCTGGTAATCAAACAGAAGCCAGTCGTCATAAAAACCTGGCTTTTAAAGCATCCAAAGAAGGCATTGACCTAAGATTGGAATTTGATTTATACACTTATTTAAGTCAAAACTACCTGAGCCAAGGAGACTCATCAAACGCATTGATGTACCACCTTAAAATGGCCTCAATTCAAGACTCTATCTACAAAAAAGACCGCTCAAGTCTACTCTCTGCCTTGCAAAACAACATGGATTACCTGAACATTCAAAAGAGTCTGAACAGCACCAAAAAAAAACTCAATACTGCGACCGCCGAGCGCGAGGAAATTTCCGCTAAAAACGACTATTTAAAGTCTAAAAATCAAACCATTATTATCCTGTCAGTTTTAGTGGGTTTAACCCTGACATCCCTGATTATTTTCTTGTCAATAAGCATAAAAAGAAAGAAACGAATGAATCAGATGCTATCAGATCAAACCCACCAACTGGAAATCCAAAACAAGGCCATATTAAGTTCTGCAGACTACGCCCGGAGCATGGAAAAGATGTTGATCCAACAAATGAATCCCCATTTCATTTTCAATGCCCTCACCACGGTTGAAGCTGGCATTTCTACAAATGACGCTGAATTCACAAAAAGATATATCCATGCATTGTCCAAAATTCTGAGAAGAACTCTGGACCATTCAAGGCAGTCCTCTATCTCATTGACTTCAGAAATTGACTACCTGAAAGACTATGTGGCGTTATATCAACTAAAAGCCGATAGCGCCATAGATTGCTCATTTATATATCATGAAGAAGAGGTAGATGATTTTGTAAATACGCCACCTATGTTAATTCAACCCTTTATCGAAAATGCTCTTATGCATGGGCTTTACCATAAAACACATGGCCAGAAAATACTGAAAGTAAAAGTCTCTCCTGAAGTCAATCATATCATCTGGGTGATTGAAGATAATGGTATCGGCAGAAAAGAAGCGGCCAGAATAAGTCAAACACATACTGGTACTTCTCATGGTATGAGTATTACTGCTGATAGAATTAAATGGCTCAGAAATATTTACAAAACAGATTTTAGTGTGACCTATGAAGATTTGGACCAGGGCACGCGAGTAACAATTAAAACGCCCATTGCATAATAAGTCTGCTTACTCCCAGTCCTCAGGTCTCTGAGCGTAATTCTTGATTCCTGCGCACTCCGTACAGTACAAATCCCTGAGTTCTTCATTGTCGAAAAGTTGGAAACTCAGGTTGCAAGGACCAACAAACATCCCGCACCAATCTTCTTTACTCATGACTTTGCGGGTGTTCTTGATCCATGTGTAGTAATCCTGATCGTGATACTCTTCTTCATGACGGAAAGTCAACTTTGTATACAAGGCAATGCTTGGTCCATGAGTCGTACTGGCCAGCATTCTTGGGTGCAAGACATTATATGCCAAATCTTCCTGCTCTCCCCATGTAAAGAACAAAGCCAGTTTGAGGTTGTCTTCATCAGACAATTGATTATTTAGGAAGTATTTTTCCAGCAGAACCATGCTTTTTCTCATTTCTTCATCGTCTCTGGAAGATCTCTTGGAGAAATGACGGTAGTTGGCATTGGCGAAATGGTAATTCACCCATAAACGATCGGCCATGGCTTTTGTGCTATCGTTTGTAGCAGTTTCCTGAAGCACTTCAATGCTTTCGAGCAGACGACCAACATCTCCTCTGTATGGTACTCTTTTTGGCCAATTTCTCATCAAATAATTGCTCACATCATAACGGATTTCGAAAGATGAGATCCCCAACCTGTCGAGTTGATTTAACTGCTGATAAAACTGACCTTCCCACTTTTCATTGCCTTCACCGGTCCCATGAATATCCAGATCGTACCACAAGTGATCTTTGATCAGTTTTGAATAATCCTGAGACAAGGGAACGGTGAGCTGTTCGAATAACAGAGTATCAACTTTACCTTGCTTAATCAGGCGGTACATATACCACTGGATGCTCGACAAAGTATCCAGGTTTCGTTTGGTTTCCTTGCGCATCCCCACAGAATTCAGGTCCATGGAAACGGAATCTCTCAATCGACTGAATTCCGAGATGAGGAAATTACCAACTTCTTTTCCCGTGACATCAACTTTTGCCGTTAGCTTGATTTTTGCATAACGCTGCTCTGCTAAAAAAGGCTCTATAGACCTTGCATATTCCTTATTGGCCAACTTCTGTCTGATTTTAGCTTCATCAAGTCCTCTTAAATCTTTCAGAGCATTTTCGGATTCAATTTGTTGGTGAAACAGGGCCCAGTTTTCATTGGTTTTTATCTCAGATTCAATTTCGGAACGTTGGTTATATTCCATGGCATTGATGATACTTCTTGCCCTCAATTTTTGCAGCCTTTCATTGCTGGAGCGGTTTCCTTCAAGTGAAGAAAAAGCCTCAATTTTCGCAGATTGAACAGTGAAAGCATCAGAAGTCACGGAGTCGATCAAAGGCTTAATATCTTCATAATCGTACCTAAACTTCCCCTGTTCAAAAGGCACTGTGAAACTCAACTCACGCAGACTTGGATTCACACCATATTGATACTTATTCAATTTAGTGAGGTAAGGAATGTCGTAGAATAACTCCATTGGTTCTCCACACACATCACTCAAATGCATGACTCTGCATATTTTCTTCTTGTGAATCACCAGCACATTCATCTCATAATAGCCGTGAATATCCTTAGGCAACTTTCCCAAAGAATACTCAAAATGAGTAGGTTTTCCTTTCTTCTTGATGCGGTAATACCATTTATAGCCACTTCTTTTAAATCCTTTTTTCAGGTCTTTTCTGTAGATTGGTTTAAGAATGGTTCCGTTATAAATAGATTGGTCGTTCCGTCTTGAAGGCATGGTATAGTATTCAGGGTTTCCACAATCAACCGGACGGTATGGTACAAACTCAAGAGCCAATCCACTTTTCCATTTCGTCATAAGTGCGTGCATCATATCAATATTAGGAGACGTGAACAACACTCTGGAACCTTTAATTCTGAGTCGGTTTTTAAAGGCATTCGTATCCACTGCCACATTGCAATGTTTACAATACTCAATAGAATCTTCCGGTACTTTAATGCCCCATTCAAAGGTTTGTTTTGTCTTGCTTTGTGACCGATCAAAACCAGTGGCCTGATCAGGAGCCGTCCAATCCGAATATGGGAACATGGTTTTATTTTCCTCAAAAGCATATTTAAACTCTACCTCAGCAAACTTCTGTACTGCCTTGATTTCTTGTCTGGCAGAGTCAAACTGAATGGCCACACCGGTTACTTCATAATTTGGGGTGATCATGTTAGCATAGTGTCCGGGCGAATTGACCCAACCAGTTACAAAATTATTGGCCACATCTTCATAAGTATGGGCATAGCTCACATTGCCTTTTTTGTCCAGAATGCGCTTGTGTACAAAACCTTTCGCCACATTTTCTCCGACTATGTAGTTTTTCGCCCCATAGAATTTAACCCTATCCCACGGTTGATATTTTAGATCATTTCCATATTGCTTGTGGCTCAGTTTTTTGTTTTCGATCAGATAATTTGCATGGTCTTTTGCAGCGATAAACAGTATTGAATCATTGGCCATAGTCTTCAATCCATGGTCTTTTCTAACACTGTCAATTTTAGATTTAATCAGGTGTTCAAGGAACTGTGTATCGAAATTCCTCAGATCAATTCTATCAGAAGGATTCTGAGACCGAACACTTCCTAAAATAAGCAATGCAAGTATAGACAGAATCCACCTCATTAAAACTTGAAGGGATAAACCAGCATCAATTGAAACCAGCGGTGATAGTCATAATGGTAATTGTCTGGAGGATTATTCGGTTGGTACAATGGCACAAATCCGTGGTTGTACGTTACACTCCAAAGCATTTTTCCTTTTGCAAACGGGCTTTCCACTAAAATACCTACTCTGGCCGCTAAATCCAGTCTGTTAAATCTTCCAAAATTGGTGTACGAAGGATCATTGAAATCCAACTTAGCCGTACTGATATTACCGGAAGGTGATCTTGAAATAGATGTTTGGTTAATCCAATATCCGGTATTCAAGCCTGCAGACACTTTAAGGCTGTTTTTGTCACCACTTTTTACAGCAACTCTAAACTCAAGAGGAATTCCCAAGTAGTTGGTCCAGATGGCACGTTGAAGGCTGGTTGCAGTCCCGTTTCTTACAAAAACACCTTTGACGGTATACAATACTTTTGGGTTAAAGCTTGTTCTGCTCGATACGTAAAAATCGAATCCAACGCCTATTACCGGTCTGTACCCCGGCCTGTATTGTTGTCCTGCACCTCTGTCATAGTTGATCCATGCATAATTGAGTCCAAGAGAAGGCTCAATCAGGGTTTGAGACAAGGCCGGTAAGCTTGTCATTCCCAGAATAAAACAAAAGGACCAAAGTAGATTTCGCAAAATGGATATTGTTGGTTTTTGTGAAACACAAATCTAACAACTATCGAATCTAAAACCTAACTTGACAATTCCAAAAACGGCTCAAACTGAGTGATTAAATCAGTGACATTTCTACAAGCTGTCTTCTTCAGCATACTTTGTACAAGTTCTTCTACAACATTTTCAGAAATATTCAGCTTTTCAGATGTTTCCGTATTTGATAGTCCTGACTTGAGATCAGCCAGAACTTGTTTTTCCTGAACGGTCAGTTCTCGAAAGCTTGTTCTTCTCACAGTTTCTTCAAATGCCTCAACCGACTCTCCATTGGCATGCAGGGCATATGCAACGTCACTAAAAGGAATGGAATCTATGTTGCTCAGAATTGAAAAATTGGCCGCCATTTCTCCACGCACATTGGTATTAAAAATAGTGGTCTGTCTAAAGATATGGACGTAATGACCAGCTTTATGTCTCACCCTACTGTTGAGAAACAACTTACATGATAGGTCTATCATTCTATTATTTGTAGCGTAGTCCAGAGCCGCTCGAATCAAAATCTCCATCCTTTGCTGATCATCCGGATGAAAGTAGTTTGTGATGAGTCCCGGGCTCAAATCGGCGGCAGAATATCCCAGCAAATCTTCAATTCCCCGAGAGTAGACAATCTTGTTCTTAGTTATGTCAAACACATAAACCGCCTGATCTTTTCCCAAGGTAATTTCATCCAAGCCTTGCAGGTCATAGGAACGGATATCGGATGTTAAAATATAATCTTTACGCTCTCTTAGAAAAGAGAGAATGTCATTGCTTTGATTGGTCACTGTTTCGAGATAATGGCTTAATACAAATTTGTTTTCCGGGGCTTTATGCTTCCAAAATAAGAAAATTAAATGACTTCTCTTCTACTCAAATTTGACTTCAAGCCGATAGACATTTCCCCAACTATCTGCTCCCCACCCTATGCCTGTACCCGGGGCAAATTCGATGACATTAAGATTGGTAGAATCAACACGTGCCCAGCTTTGGCCGTTGTTCACAGACAAATCAATTCCTGAGCTACCGCAAGTCACAAAAAATGGATCAAGTGCTTCACACGACTCTCCTCCAACTGCAACACAGGACCTATATCCGTTAGGAGAACCTGCACTGATTAATTGCCAGCTTTCTCCACCGTCACTTGTATAGGCTGCACAGGAGTCTGACAACTCCTTTTCCCAATTACCTCCCACGGCCACTCCGATATTTTCATTCATGAAAGTCAGGGAGTAAATTCCTCTACCTTCAGAACCTTGAGGCATTGGTGTTTCCAGTACCTGCCACTGCACACCGTAGTCTTTACTCTTTAAAACAAAGGAATGTTTTCCACCAAGTCCGATCCAGGCCAAGCCATTTTCACCAAGCGCTATGCTGGTTCCACTTGCTGCAAATCCGGCTGTCCCAAGAGCCTTTGGCACTGCAATGTGATTGACCCTTTCCCAGGTTTCTCCACCGTCAGTAGTTTTGAGTAAAAAAACCAGGTCATCAACCGGATCTCCGAATACCAATCCGTTATTCTCGTCCCAGAATTCAATGGCATCCATAAAGACAGATGAATCATCATTGCTGTAGACTAACTTCCAGTCCTTACCGGAATTGGTGGTTTTATAAATATATCCCGGAGATGCAATAGAAACTGCAATGGCGGTAGAGTCATTCAAAGCCGAAATATCCCTGAAATCACATGTTTCGCAATTAGAGACGGTATTTATGTCCCAGGTTTCTCCGCCATCTTTACTAAGTGCAACCGTTCCGTTGGTACCACTCAGCCAAACAACCTGCGGAGACAAAACGTGCATGCCACGGTAGCTCCATCTTAGGTTAGTGTCTAAAACTAGTTGGGTTTGTTTTTCAATATGAAAATGAGGCTCAAGTACTTTCTTTTCCTGAACTTGTTTTTCCTTGTTTGGGGTATCGGATTCGCCTGTGGATTCGGAGTCAGACTCCTCTCCACAAGCTAAAATCGTTACTGCCAATGCAGTTAATCCAATAATTCCGAATAGTTTCATACTACAGTGATCCTATCATCTTTTTAGGATCAACCCACTCTTCGTATTTCTCTTCAGGTACATAGCCTAAACGAATGGCTTCTTCCTTCAAAGTGGTTCCGTTCTGGTGAGCTGTATTGGCAATTTCTGCTGCCTTGTAATATCCGATTTTCGTATTTAAAGCAGTTACCAGCATCAGTGAGTTATTCAATAACTCTTCAATTCTTTTCTGATTAGGCTCAATTCCTTCGGCACAGTTCTCTGCAAACGACACACAAGCGTCTCCAATCAATCTTGCAGATTGCAACAGGTTAGCAGCCATCATTGGTTTGAAAACGTTGAGTTCGTAATGACCTTGTGTTCCTCCAACAGTCACAGCCACATCATTACCCATTACCTGAGCGCAGACCATAGTAATTGCTTCACACTGTGTTGGGTTAACTTTACCTGGCATGATAGAAGATCCAGGCTCATTTGCCGGTATAATAATTTCACCAATTCCTGATCTTGGACCGGAAGCCATTAATCTGATATCGTTGGCTATTTTATTCAAAGACACCGCCAGTTGTTTTAAGGCACCATGCGTCTCTACGATGGCATCATGGGCTGCCAACGCTTCAAATTTATTCTCTGCAGTTATAAATGGGAAACCGGTAAATTCTGCAATGTATTTAGCTACCAATACATCATATCCTTTTGGTGTATTTAACCCTGTACCAACAGCAGTTCCTCCAAGTGCCAATTCAGACAAATGAGGCAAGGTATTCTTCAAAGCTTTAATACCGTGATCCAGTTGAGATACATAACCAGAGAATTCCTGTCCTAAAGTTAAAGGCGTTGCATCCATCAAGTGGGTTCTTCCGATTTTCACAACATCCTTAAACGCTTCCGCTTTGGCAGCCAAAGTGTTTCTCAATTTTTCAAGACCAGGAAGAGTCGTTTCAACCACCATTTTATAGCATGCAATGTGCATTCCGGTTGGGAAAGTATCATTACTTGATTGAGATTTATTCACGTCATCATTTGGCAAAAGTGTTTTATCTCCTTCACCTATTTTCTTACCAGCCAGGACATGTGCACGGTTTGCAATGACTTCATTGACGTTCATGTTTGATTGTGTCCCGGAACCAGTTTGCCAGATCACCAACGGAAATTGATCGTCGTGCTGACCTGCAATGATCTCGTCACATACAGCACCAATAGCATCCCTTTTCACAGCATCTAACACACCCAATTCACAATTTGTATAGGCTGCCGCTTTTTTCAAATAAGCAAATCCATATACTACTTCAAGTGGCATAGAAGCCGGAGCTCCAATTTTAAAATTATTTCGGGAACGTTCAGTTTGCGGTCCCCAATATTTATCAGCCGGAACCTTTACTTCACCTATCGTATCTTTTTCTATTCTGTAATCCATAATCAGTAAAATTCTTTACACAAAAATAAGCTTTGAAATTTAGCATGGGATGTAAATAGAAATATTTCTATCTTTATCCCCAAATTAAAGAGAATGGAAGTTATTGGAATCCTTTTATTGTTTGGCTTTTTGTTAATGGCATTTTGGTGTTTAATCACTGTTATCCTTATTGTTAAGGGATGGGTGATGCTAGGAGCAAGAGAACTTTTCGTAAGAAGTTTCGGCCATAAATTGGGCATGAAAGAACACTATGCTCACGAAGAATCTGCTGAAGCTTAATCTTTCTTTAGTTCCCCTTTCTATTTTTTTCTGAATTTATTCTGGTCGGATCATCTCAATGATCGGGTCGTATACAACCATCCAGTCCTGAACGATCTGGAACTCTAATTTCTTTGACGGCTTATCTAATTTGATGTCTATCGTCTGTACTTTTTCGTGCGGTGTGTCTGCCAATTTATTAGCCGATGGCAGGAATATTTTTACTGACTGCCCGTTGACCAGAATTTCAACATCTGTATCATTCTCAGGATCGGGATTTTCAATTCCAAAAATCAATCGGGTAATGTCATAATCTACTTCAATCACTTCTTTGAAGCTTTGAGTTTGGGCTTGCCAGCCTTCATTGTGAAGACGTTTGTTGAATAATGTTTCTCCTGGCTCATTTCTCTTAAACAACACCCAACTCGGGTAACCATATTTATTAATGTTAAACCAGGCATTGTCGACATGGTAACCGTGCATATAAGCCAAATGAATAAACTGTTCGTGGCTGTGGTGAATGTACCAACCAGGTCTGAAGTCTTTCAGAACTTCATCCATGTTTCTTTCGTAGTCTGTAGCCAGTTTGCTATTAAGACCACTCATATCTAAAACATAGGCATCTGTGTGTGCTCCAAAATGTCCATGACTTGCTATCAGAGTATCACTTTCAACCAGCCTATCTGCTATATAAGATCCTATTTCCAAGCGCTCCTTTTCCGTCGTCATAAGAGACTGATCCATCCAGGCTTTTTCGTTGCTGGTTAAGGGCCAGGCGGCGAGAACAAATCCAACAGATAAAAGGGTGTATTTCGTCATAAGCACCCAATCTTCTTGTTTTATTTGATCAAAGCCTTGTACCAATTTCTGTCCACTATATACTGCCTGCACAAACAGAAGCAGTTCCGGCATGGCATAATACCACAACATTCTTTCTGCGGGATTATAGAGGTAGAAAAGTCCCATGGTACCAATGAATCCAAGAAATAAGGCGAAATCTCTTAATTTAAACTGCTTAAGGTACAGCGAGATCAAGCCATGAAGCATGATGAGACCAAGTGCCAGTTTCACGATTGATTTTCGTTCTCCTTTGTCATACATCAATTCCCAAAAGGGAAACCAGTGTTCCGATGGATTTTTATGAAAATTGACCTTGGCATACGCCGATTGAGGCATTGGTCCGTCAAACAACAAAAATGTTAATCCAATAAAAACAACCAATGGTACTATAGCGTAAAGTGCTATAATCTTCCAGTTTTGTTTCCACTCAGTCTTAAAATAGTTGGACCAGTTTTCAAGTATGTGAATTCCTGACAGCACCAAAACTAAAGGCACAGTGTCCAGCTTGGAAATGACTGATAATGCGAGAAACAGCCACATCTTTTTCTTGTCCTGAGTAAAGAAAAAATACACAGCCGTAAAGACGATGGCTAAATGAAAATTCGTTTCCAATCCTATTGTGGTAGACGCTAAAAACTTGGATGACATTAGAATCGCTAACATCAAACCAACGATGGATAAGAACACATTTTTGCAAAGTAAATAGAGCGTTTTGAGCAGAATGAACACCAGCCACAGAAGCCCCATAAAATTAAGTCCAATGATGATGTGTTCCGGTTTAAACAAATTAGGCAAGGCCAAAATTGAACTCACGAAACCATACAGGAAACTGGAGATGCCATAGACTGGGCCTTCACTGCCATTGTAACAATAAAAACAGCCATCTGCTGCCTGTCTCAAATACCTTACAACAAAACCGGTATCATCTACAAAAATGTTCTTAAACCACAGGTAAATGATCCCTGTGATGATTAAGGATGCTGAGGCAAATACAATGTTCTTGTTGGCCCTAAACAAGTGAGCCATTAATCCCAGAAGGATGCTCACATTGATAAAAATGAGTACATCCGCCTTCAGCAAAGACCGAAAGTAATGCAGATTATAGGCGGCAAAGAGGACTCCGATAAAGCCCAGCAAACTTAATATGAGACGCTTGTCTATCTTCAACTTAGATCAAATCTAGCACGTTAGACGGCGGCCTTCCAACCACAGCTTTGTATCCCTTTACCACAATAGGACGTTCGATTAATTTTGGATATTCCAACATTACCTTGATCCACTCCTCATCTGAAAAAGTCACGTTCTTAAACTTTTCCTTATACACAGCTTCTCCCTTTCTTAAAATGTCCGTTGGTTTTAAATTAAGCTTGGCCAAAAGCTCCTTAAACTCAGCCTTAGTTGGCACTTCTTTCAGGTATTCAACAATCTCAGGTTCAACACCATTATCCTTCAGAAGCTGGAGTGCTTCACGGCTTTTGGAACATCTAGGGTTATGATAAATCTTCATACAGCTATGCTTTATTACGAAACGCTAAAGTAATTATTGTTGCGCTGATTTGTGTATTTAAAATATTAGATTTTACTTTGGTCCTTCATGTTAAGAACGACAAATATTACTTTTCTAAGACCCAATGCCATTTTTATGTGCATTTCAGTTGGGTAGTCGTTAACATCTAATCATTTTTTTACGAGCCCAAATTATCAAATGTCATGAACCGTTTGCTTCATACCGTATTGTCTCATACTTCCTCATTGGTAGTAGTGATCAACCGTGAGGGGATTTTGGATTTCGCTTCACCTTCGGTTAAAACCACTCTTGGATATGAACCCAAGTCACTCTTCGGAAAAAACTGGTGGCAAATCACCAGAACGAATGCTGTTGATATTGAAGAAATCAGAGCTAAAATTATCCGTTTTTTGGACGATCGGGACGAGACTGTGATGCCATATGAAGATTGTCTTGAGACAAAATGGGGAACCAACAAATACATTCAGTGGGATGCGATTAAAATTGATGGTGAACAGATCATTGGCATAGGTAAAGATGTGACTTCTCAAAGAAAAACTGAGCAGGAACTACTGGATACCAATAAGGAATTACGTTTGTTGTTTAACGACCTTAAGGATAGTTTAAATTATGCCAGTCGGCTACAAAAAGCCATTCTTAAAAACCCTGAAGTGCTCAATAAGTATTTTCAGGATGCCTTTGTATTGTATCAACCAAAAGAAGATATCAGTGGAGACATTTACTGGTTGGAAGAGGTAAACGATTTTATTTTCGTTGCCCTAATTGATTGTACTGGCCATGGAGCTCCTGGCGCTTTGTTGTCAATCATTACAAATAGTTTATTGAAGGATATCATTATCAGACGACAAATACTTGAACCGGCCAAAATTCTCAAACATTTGGACAAGGAGTTTGCGGATTATTTAAATGAAAATCTGAGCGAAGGAAGTATTCAGGATGGCATGGATATATCCATAGTTCGATACCATGCATATAGCAAAACAGTATGCTATAGTAGTGCAAACCGTCCTATTCTGAAGATTTCCAATGGAGAAATTGAAGAATGGAAACCCAATAAATTTTCCATCGGATTTCAATACGATTTACCCAAGACCTTTGACCAACATTGTGAAACCATGTCGGATGGTGATGAAGTGATTCTGTTTTCCGATGGTTATCCTGATCAATTTGGTGGGGAGAGAAGCAAAAAATTCAATCGAAAACGCTTCCGACAAACCTTATTGGAGGTAAATGGATGGCCCGCCCAAGAACAAAAGGGGTATTTGGAATACACTTTGAAGAACTGGATGCAGCAAGAAGAGCAAATAGATGACGTTACTGTGATTGGCTTGAAAATATAGCCAATCACGGGAAGGTTATTTTACAATTTGAAATTCTTTGATTCCGGAAGTACGATCTCCTAATAACTGGATAATATACTGTCCAGCCTCCAGGTGCTGTACATTGATTTCGGAGTTCAGTCTATCCAAATTTCCATTTAGAACCACACGCCCCTGCATGTTGTAAATGGTATACTGAAGATCTTCGTGGTTCCCTTCAATATTCAGGTTCACAATATCGCTGGCAGGATTTGGATACAGTTCAAAATCAAGGTTTACAAATTCATCTTTGGTGGATAATCCCAGAAAGTTGTCCTTGTACTCAACTGTACTGACTTGCCCGGCGGTAGTCACTACCTTAAGTACTGGTATTTTCTCTCCGGCGGCCAGCCATTTGTATTCAATTTCAACAGGTCTGTTAATGCTCGTTCCTGTACCTAACAAATCAATGTAGGTAGTGTCAGTCTTATTCAAGGTAGATTTTACTCTAATGGCGTTAAATGTTCCAAATGGTGTTTGAATGGTTCCCCATCCATCTACAGTATCTGCCCTAACGCCATCCTGTCCATAATACAAGGTTGACGGCACGCTTAAATTAAAACTATAAATATTTGCATCCATGTTTCCATACTGAAGCGGAAATACATAGTTGGTATCTGTTGGTTGATATCTGATTGATGCCGGAATTCCATTGATGTTGGCTCCAAAACCAACCAAACGGTAGGATCCGTTATCTACTGCATAGTAGTTAATTACTTCAGAAACCGTTAACTGAGGAAGCACACTCGGAAGGTCAATGCCTTTTAAGGCAAAGTCAGCCACATTATCCGGATATAAAATCGAATTGTTAAAGAAAAATTGATAGGCCACAGGGGTAGATCCCACACTTAGAAAAGTATCCACTCTTTGTTGAATGGCTGTCAGCATTGAAAAATCCCAACTATAATTTGCACCCGTTATTTCGGGATTACTCACACTTGTTGGATTCGCAATTGACGTTGTTATGATATCTCCTGCCGAAGGCATATCGGAATCCGAAATAGTAATTTGTCCGTAAGCCATATTGACCAACAGACAAAAGATTAGGCTAAGTCTCATAATAGTATGTTTTCAAAAAACTAAGAGCAAGTTAAGAATATTGATCAACTCTTGCCATACTCCATTAAAAAGGCCTTTAAGAAGGGCATCAAATCTCCATCCAGAACATTGTCCACATTACTTGTTTCGTGGTTGGTGCGCACATCCTTGATCATTTTATAGGGATGCAAGACATAGTTTCTAATCTGCGAGCCCCACTCTATTTTCATCTTGCCGGCTTCAATTTCTGCTCTTGCCTCCAGACGTTTTCTCATTTCCAGTTCGTACAACTGAGATTTAAGAAGCTGCATGGCCTTTTCCTTGTTTCCAAGTTGAGATCTCGTCTCCGAATTCTCAATCACAATTCCGGATGGTTCGTGGTGCAAACGAACAGCAGTTTCCACTTTGTTTACATTCTGTCCACCTTTTCCTCCTGCTCTGAAGGTATCCCATTTGATGTCTCCGGGATTTACCTGAATCTCAATGCTATCATCTACCAAAGGATAAACATATACTGAAGCAAAAGAAGTATGCCTTTTTGCATTTGAATCGAAAGGAGAGATTCTCACAAGACGGTGCACGCCATTTTCTCCTTTTAGATAACCAAAGGCAAATTCACCTTCGAATTCCAATGTAACCGTTTTTATACCAGCCACATCTCCTCCCTGATGGTCGAGTTCTTTAACCTTGTAGCCGTTCTTTTCACCCCACATGATGTACATTCTCATGAGCATGGATGCCCAATCGCAACTCTCGGTTCCACCTGCGCCCGCAGTAATTTGAAGAACAGCATTTAAACTATCTTCTTCGGCACTCAACATATTTTTGAATTCGAGCTCTTCTATGCCCTCAAGTAATTTTTCGTGAAGCGCTTCAATTTCGGATTCATCAGCTTCACCTTCTGCGTGAAACTCAATTAAAACCGATAGGTCGTCATGCATGGTTTGTAATTCCTGAAAAGCATCTGTCCAGAATTTGAGACTCCG
Organism: Parvicellaceae bacterium; assembly: GCA_965230535.1. Taxonomy (GTDB): domain Bacteria; phylum Bacteroidota; class Bacteroidia; order Flavobacteriales_D; family JAUILH01; genus JAUILH01. Next base: position 1,559,214 of record OZ246010.1, read on the forward strand.
GATTTTTTTCATTTGCTTTTCTGCCTCCTTGGGATTGTCCCAAAACCCGGGATCCTGGGTCTTTAATTCTTCTTCCTGAATTTCCTGTAGCTTGACATCTACGTCAAAGATACCTCCTCAACGCATCCTGGCGCCTTACCAACTCCTTAATCTGATCTGAAGTTATCATAACATTATTCTTTAATCCTTCTACAAAACAAGCAATAATAATCTAATTTTGTAGTGAAATGAGATTATTTATAATTCTTCTGTTTGTAGTCTTCGGACTGCAAAATTCAACAGCCCAGAGAAATGGTCAGGTGCATTTAGGCGACAATGCTAAAATCTATTTGGTGACCTGCGGACCAGGAAATGAAATCTGGAGTCACTTTGGTCACACCGCAATTAGAGTCACCGATCCAGATCAAGGGTTTGATAAGGCTTTTAACTATGGGATGTTCGATAGCACAGACCCTGATTTTGTTTGGAAGTTTTCCAAAAGAACTTTGATGTATTCTCTTGCGATTAGTGATTTTAACATGTTTGCGCAAGCATATATTGCAGAAGGACGCTACGTGTATCAGCAGGAAATTTTACTTGACAAATCCACCAGAAATGAACTGTTTGAGAACTTGATCGAGAACTACAGGGATAAATCAAAGCGTTTTTATTTGTATGAATTTTTCTTCGACAACTGTGCTACAAAACCAAGAGATCAAATAGAAATCGTGACAGACCTTAACTGGGCCACCCATAAAGATGCGGAGGAATACACTTTCAGGGACTTGATAGATAAAGGATTCACAGCTACCCCATGGGTGGATTTTGGAATCGACATTGTGTTGGGAAGTCGATTAGACAGACCCGTCACCAATCAAGAATTGATGTTTTTGCCTGAATACCTTGCAGAAATTGCTGCTGAGACGGAGGCTAATGGGAAACCGCTTTTTGGTCCTAAAGAATACATTCACGATATTGAATTCAAACAAGATGAAGCCCCATGGTTTACGCCAACAATTTTATTCTGGAGCATTTTTATTATCATCTTTGCTTTAACCATTTTTCAGAACAACACAAGATGGATCAAGTACGTTGATGTTGCCTGGTTTACGATTTTCGGTGCCCTTGGAATTTTTGTATTGTTCATGTGGTTCGGAACTGACCATCAGGGCACAAAAGCTAACTACAACATTCTATGGGCAAACCCACTTCACCTGTTCAGTATTGCATTCATTTTCAGTAAAAAACTGAACAAAGTTTTACCTAAATATTTGCTCATAATGGCCATCATTTTATTTGCTCAGGTAATTGGATTTTGGCTACTCCCACAAGAGTTTCATCCTGCCAGCAGAGCCATTGTCATACTTTTGGCATTTAGATACTATGCTCTGCACAGATTGAATCAGAGAAATCTTCTATTTAAGTCTAGCTAATCGTTAGGTTTTGCTAAATTCGTAATTCAACTTTAAAAGACTGACATGAGTACGTATGATGTTACCGTTATAGGATCAGGTCCCGGAGGATATGTTGCCGCCATAAGATGCGCACAACTGGGATTAAAAACTGCCATAATTGAAAGATATAACACCCTGGGAGGCACATGCCTTAACGTGGGATGTATTCCTTCAAAGGCACTTTTAGATTCTTCAGAACACTACCACAATGCACATAAGAACTTTGCCAAGCACGGGATTGAATTGGACAATTTACGTCCAAATTTTGAGCAAATGATCAAGCGAAAGAATGACGTTGTAGCCCAAACTTGTGATGGTGTTAAGTACCTCATGGACAAGAATAAAATTGACGTATTCACCGGTCACGGAAGCTTCAAAGACAAAAACACAATTGAAGTAAATCCGATTGATGGCAAAGGTGAAACACAAACCATCAGCACAAAAAACACCATCATTGCTACCGGATCTAAGCCTTTTGCTTTTCCAGGAATGGATATTGATAAGGAACGTATCATTAGCTCAACAGAAGCGTTGGAGTTAAAAGAGATTCCAAAGAAGTTATTGATCATTGGAGCTGGTGTGATTGGACTTGAGTTAGGATCCGTTTATGCCAGACTTGGCTCGCAAGTAGAAGTGGTTGAATACGCGGATGGCATCATCAGTTTCATGGACAGGTCTATGGGGAAAGAACTTTTGAAGTCATTGAAGAAATTAGGCATGAAGTTCCACCTAAGCCATAAAGTCAAAAACATTGAAAGAAACGGTGACAAAGTTGTGGTAAATGCCGACAACAAGAAAGGTGAAGCTGTTTCCATGGAAGGCGACTACTGTTTGGTTGCTGTTGGAAGAAAGCCATACACTGATAATCTTGGATTGGAAAATGCCGGTGTTAAAATGGATGAACGCGGTAGAATTGAAACCGACAATCACCTTAAAACAAATGTCGAAGGTATTTATGCAATTGGAGATGTTGTGAAAGGCGCTATGCTTGCCCACAAGGCCGAGGAAGAAGGTGTTTACGTGGCTGAGATGTTGGGAGGACAAAAACCTCATATCAATTACAATTTGATTCCTGGAGTTGTATACACATGGCCGGAAGTAGCTGCTGTTGGAGCAACCGAAGAAGAGCTCAAAGCTGCAGGCACCAAATACAAAGTGGGAAGCTTTCCATTTAAAGCGTTAGGTCGTGCAAGAGCCAGTATGGACCTTGAAGGTTTGGTGAAGATTCTTGCCGATGAAGAAACCGATGAAGTACTTGGTGTACATATGATTGGCCCAAGAGTAGCCGACATTATTGCTGAGGCAGTTGTCGCAATGGAATACAGAGCAAGTGCCGAAGACATTTCACGTATCTGTCATGCACATCCTACATTCACAGAAGCGGTTAAAGAAGCGGCTCTGGATGCTACCGCTAAAAGACCTTTACATTTATAAAATTTCATAGGACCGAACTTTTTTCGGTCCTTTTTGTTTGTCATCATATGGGAAAAAAGACAGCAGTCTTGATGTTGCAATTGGGCACACCTGATAGTCCAAAAACTAAAGACGTTAGAAGATACCTTTCCGAATTCCTGAACGACCCCAGGGTAATTGATTTGCCAGCTTATAAAAGAAAACCTTTGGTTAACGGTATCATTGTGCCTTTTAGAGCGCCTAAGTCGGCTAAGATTTATCAGGAACTATGGGATTTATCCAATGGGAAATCTCCATTGATGGTATACTCAGAAGAACTGATTGCTAAGTTGAACAACAAACTCGGAGATGAAGCCGATTTTTTCCTTGCCATGAGGTACGGTAATCCATCAATGGATTCTGTGCTTGAAGAAATTCGAAAAGGTGGCTACGAAAGAATCATCATGTTCCCACTCTACCCTCAATATGCGAGTGCTTCTACAGGATCTTGTGTTGAAAAGGCATTCAGAATCATGGCCAAATGGTGGGTAATTCCTGAAGTGACAGTGATTGGACAATTTTATGATGACGATGGCTTTATTCAATGCTTTGTAAATAATGCCAGACAGTTTGATTTGGACTCATATGACCATATCATCTTTAGTTATCATGGTCTTCCGGAACGTCAGGTAGACAAGGTATACGATAGTGGCTTGTGTACTGACAGAGATTGCACGCACGAAATTACTGAAGAAAACGCCCTTTGTTATAAAGCGACATGCTACGCCACAACAAGAGCACTTGTGAAACATCTTAATCTTAAGGAGGAACATTATACTGTTGGGTTCCAATCAAGATTAGATGATAAATGGATCAAACCATACTCTGATAAAATATTGGAAGATTTGGCCAAAGCCGGAAAGAAAAGAGTGCTTGTTTTCTCACCTGCTTTTGTGGCAGACTGTTTGGAAACCTTAATTGAGATTGGCTCAGAATATCAGGAAGATTTTGAAGCACTTGGTGGTGAAAAGGTTGATTTGGTTCCAAGTTTAAATGCCAATGATGACTGGGTTGAGTATCTGGAAAACAAAATCAAACTCTATCTTTAGACTGAATATTTCCTCCGGGAATTAATATTTGGTCATGGAAACACATATACTTTCATTTGAAGAATTAAGCAATCGTCAGCTCTATGAAATTATCAAACTCAGGTTTGATGTTTTCGTAGTTGAGCAGGATAGCATTTATGAAGAACATGATCGGATAGATTACAAATCAATGCACATGTTTACATGGAGTTCTGAGGAACGTGTGGATGCATACCTAAGAATGTTCAAGATGAACGATGAACTGGCCAGCATTGGACGCATTGCGGTTCATCCTGACAAAAGAGGCATTCAACTCGGAAGACAGTTTGTTGCTGATGCCATTGCATACATTGAATCCAATTGGAAGTGCGACATAGAAATTGGAGCACAGACTTATCTCAAACGTTTTTACGAAGGCTTTGGATTCGTTCAGAGTTCTGAGCCATATGATGATGGCGGCATACTCCACATTACCATGATCAGGAAATTTAAGGCATAAAAAAACCGGGTTCCGAAAATCGAAACCCGGTTTTAGTATATCTAGATTGGATTACTTAGTAATCACCATTCTTCTAGTCAACTTCTCTTTACCAGCAGTCATGCTGTAGAAGTATACACCTTTCGCGTAGTTATCAGCGTTAAGGTCTAAAGTGTAGTCACCAGCAGCAACTTTACCCATACTCTGAGTAGAGATTACTTTACCAGTTACGTCAGTTACTTCAAAAGTTACAACAGCAGCTTCTTTTAAGCTATAGTTAACGATAGAAGCACCGTTGAATGGGTTAGGTGCATTTTGACCTAACTCTAAGTTAGAAGCTTCAATTTCACCAACACCAATTGTAGGATCAAAGTTAGCTCTAATAGAAGGTGTGCTGGTCATGAAGAACCAAGGACCACCTGAAGTTGCAGTTGGATCGTACAAGAATACAGTTTGCTCTGGAGCAAGACCACCGCTTACAGGGTAAACTCCGTTAGGTCCACCGTAGTGCTCGAAACCAACTAAGTAGCTTGTACCAGCGTTCAAGGTCAATTTACCACCTCCAACAGAAGGATCGATTGGAATGTTGATCCAGTTAGCGCTTCCAGAACTCAAGTCACCAGTTGCAACAACATAATCAGTTGGTGCATCATAGATCAAGTTAAAGTTACCACTACCATCAACTTCATAAACCTGAGGCTTAACTAAAGCTCCAACAGCAGTACTACTGTTAAACGCAATAGAGATAGCAGTTAAATCCTGAGTTGCGTAGATATCGAACAAGTTCGCCATAACGTACCCGTTAGTGTTACCAGCACCATCGTCTCCATTCCAAAGACCACCACCTTGGTAATCAAAGTCGTTTCTATCTCTACTGTAGATAAAGTCAGTTACACTTACGATCACAGAATCCAGGTTATTATTAGGAGTAGCATCAGTAGCAAAGTTCGGATAGTCCGCTTGCCACATTGCTTCAAAGTCACCAATTGTAGTACCAAGGTTCCATGAAGTTGTAGTTGAATCATCTAAAGTCTGACCTGGTGCAAGGCTAGTAGCAACACCGTTCAAAGTAGTGATTGCAGCTCCACCAGCTGCAGGTAAAATAGTTACTTCAAGGTTAGATCCAGCCTGAGTGTTGGCTCCAACGTTAGTAATAGAACCTGTAAAAGAGTTGTTTACACTACCAGACTGCTCGTTAGGAACACCATAGTAGTTCACACCTGTAACATCATCAGAAAATGCTGGCTGAGTCAATACCAATTCATCATCAGCAGGCACAGTCAAACATACATCATCAACCATCCAAGCGTAATCCCAGTTACCAACATATTGGAAACCGATATAAGCAGTAGCACTACTACCAATTACAGAAGTCAGGTTAACAGTTAACAATTCTGGGTTAACTGCAGATGTAGAGTTCACAGCAATATTAGAGTTCACTTCAAACTGAGTCCAGTTAGTTCCATCAGTACTTGCAATTACGTAGCAAGTTCCCTGATACTTAGAGTAAAAGTTGTTAAACTCAATAGATACAGCTGGTTCAGTTGAAAGGTTGATAGGACCTGTGAAGATCAAAGCATCTTGAGTAGATGTTGCATTTCCAACAGCATCAGAATCGAACATTGCGAAATCTCCTGTACTGGTAATTGTACCATATGTAGAAGAGAAAGAACCGGTTGGTCCTGTAGAACCAATTGTCCAGTTTGCAGTTGGGTTACCGGTGTTGGTTGTTTGCCAAGTAGCGGTACCACTGAAGTCATCACTCCACAATGTTGTACTTCTCTTACGAGGGTTTGTAGAATGATCTACATCTTTTTTTGTCATTTTTTGCTTAACGTTAACAGCTGAAGGCGCTTTTTCAAGAGAAAAGTTCACTTGAGCAAAACCTCCAAATGCCAACATCATTGCAGCAAAGGATAGGTAAATCTTTTTCATATCAATTTATTTATTTTAACTCAAATTTAACACATTTTACACTTAGTGTCAATAAATTGATGTAGGATTATGACCGCATATGTAGAATAAAAGACATGTTATCAGAATCCAGGCTAGAATTGGTCGGCAAAGGCCTCCCATTCAAAGCCTTTCGACAATAAATACTGACTGATTTTTTGCTTTTTTTCGAATGAAGAAAGATCCTTAGTTCGTAGTTGGTTTTCTTTCTTTAAAATCAACTCATGAATAATGTCATTATATAGCTCCAAATCTATCCCGGATAATGCTTCATTAATTAAACCAGATGGAATTCGTTTTTCGATGAGTTTGCTTTTGATTTTGATTCTTCCCCACCTTTTAACTTTGAGTTTTCCGTTCACAAAACTTTCGGCAAATCTTCTATCATCAAGGAAGGAGGTATCAATCAGTCTGTCAACTATATGATCTGCTTGTTCAGGAGTGACATGAAAATTCTTCAACTTTTGACGAACTTCAAATTCGCACCTATCCTGATAGGCACAATAGCGTTCAAGTTTGAGAATGACTTTTTTGAGATATTCTGATTGATTAGACATCAATTACGTCTCCCGAAGCACTTTCAAATATAGATCCCACCAAGTCCAATGACGCATTTCCGTCCACTCTTAGTTTTACACCATATTTTTTAGACCAATCCTTGCTTAAATTCTTAAAGAGGCCGGTGCTTTGATTCAGATAAGAAGCTAGGAAAGGATGTACCACCATTCTACAGCTTTTTACCTTCAATTCTTTACCAATGTAATTAACCTTGCTCTCCAACTCATCAAGAATCAGCATGGTAGGCTTTGCGTTTCCGTTGCCATCACAGCATGGGCAGGTTTCAACCGTATCAATCTTTGTTGCCGGACGAACTCTTTGACGCGTAATCTCAACTACTCCGAATTTACTTGGAGCCAATACGTTGTGCTTGGCACGATCAGACTTCATGCATTCTCTAAGGTGATTATGCAGAGTTTTCTGATTCTCCCGTCTGGTCATATCAATGAAGTCCACAGCAATGATTCCTCCCATATCGCGGAGCCTTAAAATCCTTGCAATTTCTTCGGCTGCCTCCATGTTGGTTTCCAGTGCGTTTTCTTCCTGGGTTTTTCCTTTGGATACCCTGTTTCCTGAATTCACGTCAATAACGTGCATGGCCTCTGTATGCTCAATAATCAGATAAGCACCAGTTGGCATATTTACCTGTTTTCCAAAAGACGTTTTAATCTGCCTGTGGATTCCAAAATGTTCGAAAATATCCTTGTGCCCACTGTATCTTCTGAGAATCTTTTCTCTTCCCGGAGCAATTGTTTGAATGTAATCAAGAAGTTCGGTGTGAAGCCCTTCTTCGTTCACATGAACACCTGTAAACTCTGGTGTAAGAAGATCACGTAAAATTGAAGACGTCTTATTCAACTCTCCCAACACACGTTTAGGTGGTTTGGCAGTTTTCAAAGCACTGGTCATTTTATCCCATTTGGCCAATAGGTCACGTAAATCCTGATCTAGTTGAGCCACCTTCTTGTCCTGAGCAACCGTTCTGATGATGACACCAAAATTCTTTGGACAAATACTGGTTAAAAGCCTCTTTAAACGGGCTTTTTCCTCAGCACTTTTAATTTTCTGAGAAACGGAAATCTTGTTAGAGAAAGGGACAAGCACCACGTACCGACCAGCTAAAGTAATTTCCGCCCCTAATCTAGGGCCCTTACTACTAATCGGCTCTTTGGCTACCTGAACAACAATTTGCTGCCCGGTTGATAAGATATCATTGATCTTACCATCCTTATTAATGTCTGGTTCCAGCTTAAATTTGCTGAGGTCTCTACCACCCTTTCTGTTGAGGATTTGTCCTGCAAACTTGTTCAAAGACTTGAACTGAGGACCAAGATCCAAATAATGCAAAAATGCATCCTTAGTGTATCCCACATCAACAAAGGCGGCATTCAAACTAGGTACCACCTTTCTTACTTTTCCGAGATATATATCTCCTACAGAGTAGCTGTCATTGCCCCTCTCTTGATGAAGTTCAACAAGTTTCTTTTCTCTTAAGAGAGCGACATCAACACCTTCTTTTGTGGAGTTAATGACTAGCTCTAAACTCACAATGTTATATTTTGTTTGACAAAAACTCTAATAAAGTCAGCACAAACAGAAGATTACTTCTTCTTCTTGTGTCTATTCTTTCTTAGTCGCTTTTTTCTCTTGTGAGTTGCCATCTTATGTCTCTTTCTCTTCTTTCCGCTTGGCATAATTATAAATTTTTAAATATCTAAAAGCCCCATGGGGCGTGTTAATAATCTCTATATCAAAAAATAAGGGCTGCAAAGATACGAGATAGAAACAGAAATACCAAAAACTGGGTTTATTTCCCAGCTTTTACGTTGTTTTTCACACGCTCAACAAAAGTTTTTGCCGGCTTAAATGCTGGGATGTTGTGTGCCGGAATAATGATGGTTGTATTCTTAGAAATGTTTCTTCCTGTCTTTTCTGCTCTTTCTTTAACGATAAAAGAACCAAAACCTCTTAAGTATACATTTTCTCCCTTCTCCAAAGATTCTTTCACAGAATTCATGAAAGCTTCAACTGCTGTTAATACTGCTACTTTCTCAATTCCTGTTTTGTCTGAAATATCTGATACTATCTCCGCTTTTGTCATTACTATTTGCTTTTAAAAGTTCTTGTTGTTAATCAATAAATTAGGGCCGCAAAGATATAGTTAATTCTAGTGAACAGGTTCCAATTTTTCACATTAATTTTGGAATTTTAGACGGGAAGCCGAATTTACCCAATGAAATGATGAATTTTGCAACACAAATCATAAAATGGTACGAGCGCAACAAGAGAGATTTGCCTTGGAGGGACACCAAGGACCCATACAAGATTTGGCTTTCAGAAATCATTTTACAACAAACCCAAATTAAGCAGGGACTGCCATATTATTTAGCATTCACTCAAAACTTTCCCAGCGTTGAAGATCTGGCAAATGCTGATGAGCAATCTGTCCTAAATCTATGGCAAGGACTGGGTTATTATTCGAGAGCAAGAAATTTACATGGAACCGCACAGTTTATTCATCAGGAACTTAACGGACAATTCCCGGCAAACTATGCCGGACTTATCAAACTCAAAGGTGTGGGAGATTACACGGCTTCTGCTATTGCGAGTTTTGCATTCAATGAAAAGCAGGCCGTCCTTGATGGCAATGTGTTTCGTGTGCTATCTCGTTTCCACAACATAGATCTCGACATCAATTCAACAACAGGAAAAAAACATTTCAAGTCGCTGGCGCTGGAGAGTCTTCCTGACAAAAATCATGACACATACAACCAGGGAATTATGGAACTCGGTGCCCTGGTGTGCACCAAACACAATCCATCATGTGACGATTGTCCAGTTAGTGATAACTGTCTGGCTCTTCAAAACAATACTGTGAATGACCTACCCGTCAAGATCAAAAAACTGAAGAAGAAAACGCGCTATTTTAATTATGTGTGCTTTCAGGATAAGCAGGGTATTATTCTAAAAAAAAGGTTGAAGGGCGATATTTGGGAAGGGCTGTACGACTTTCCTATGAACATATCTGACAAACTGTTTGACAAGTACACCTCACTGCAGTTTGAAGATTCTGAGCTAAAGAAACTGCTCAACAATTCAGAATTACTTGATGTGGTGGATCATAAACATATTCTCACCCACCAAACGATTTTTGCCAGATTCTTTCACTTAAAATCTCCGGATTACTCTCATAAGCAGAAAGTTTCGCTCGAAGATTTGGACAACATTCCCTTACCCAGACTTATCGAAAAATTTATTGCGGAATTAAAAGATTAGTAGCATATTTGTTATAACATGGCAGGAAGCGTAAACAAAGTAATTTTAATTGGTAACCTTGGAAAAGATCCGGAGTTAAGACATTTAAGTAATGGCACTGTGGTGACCACCATACCAATTGCCACCAGTGAATCTTACAAAGACAAAACCACTGGCGAATTCAAAGAAATTACTGATTGGCATAATGTTGTCCTTTGGAGAAATCTTGCGGAAATAGCTGGAAAATATCTTAAAAAGGGTAGCAAAATATACGTAGAGGGCAAGTTAAGAAACAGAACATGGGAAGATCAGGAAGGAAAAACCAGGTATGCGACTGAGGTTGTCGCCGACCAGATGACCATGTTGGATAGAGTGAAGCCTGAAGAAAGAATAAATCCGGTTGAAGAAGCCAACCCAAAGCCAATGGGAGACGTTTCCAACGACCTTAACAAAGATTCTGAGGAAGACGACCTACCGTTCTAAGCACTATGCCCAATTTACTCGACACAGACCCTGAGCCCCTGCCTGCACTGCTTAACAGTGCCTCAACAGATGCCACCTTCTTTTTCTTTCTGGGTGCTATATTGATCTTACTCGTATTGTCAGCCTTAGTATCTGGCTCTGAAGTGGCTTACTTTTCCCTGAGTCCGGCCGACAAAGAAGAATTGGAGAATGATTCGCAGGATGGCAGAGGCGCCAAAGTGGTAAATCTTCTGGACAAACCGAAATCTTTGCTGGCTACCATACTTATTGCCAATAACTTCATCAACATTGGTATAGTCATACTGTCTGATGCCTTCATGAATAAGATTTTTGCCATGACGGACATCAATGAAGATGCTCAAATCTGGATCCAGATTGCCCTGGTTACCTTCATTATTCTCTTGGTGGGAGAAGTCATTCCGAAAGTATATGCCACTAAAAACAGTATGAAATTCAGCAAGATGATGTCGTCTCCACTACTAACGATCCGCTTCATCTTTAAGCCCCTTTCCAGTGTTTTGGTTCGTAGCACTTCTTTTCTGGACAAACGCATCAAGAAAGCATCTCCCGACATTACGGTGAATCACCTGGAGCAAGCTTTGGAACTCACCAGTGAAGAAATCAACCTTGAAGACAAAGAAGTACAAATCCTGAAAGGAATCGTGAAATTCGGGAACACCGATACCAAACAGGTTATGACACCGAGAATGGACATGATCAGTCTGGACAATCAGTCGAGTTACCCTGACGCCATTAGTATGATCATAGAAAGCGGGTTCTCGAGAATTCCGGTTTTTGAAGAGAACATTGATAAGATTTGTGGTGTTCTTTATGTGAAAGATCTTTTATCCCATCTTGATAAGCCGGACGACTTTGCCTGGCAAAACCTGATTAGAAAACCCTATTTCGTTCCGGAAAACAAGAAAATTGACGATCTCTTAAATGAATTTCAGGAACACAAAGTTCACATGGCCGTAGTGGTTGACGAGTATGGTGGCACTTCAGGTGTTGTTACCTTTGAGGATATTATTGAAGAGATCGTGGGCGATATTTCTGATGAGTTTGATGATGAAGATATTATTTACTCAAAACTTGATCAGAATACCTATGTATTTGAAGGTAAAACACCATTAAATGATATGTACCGTGTACTTGACATTGATGGAAAAGAGTTTGAAGGAGAGAAAGGTGAATCCGATACACTGGCCGGTTTCTTAATCGAATTATCCGGTAAGATTTTGAGAAAGAACGAAAAAGTGGATTTCAAGAATTACACATTCACCATAGAAGCAGCAGATAAAAAGCGCATAAAACAAGTAAAAATCAACATTAACAAGATAGAAGATGAAGGTTCTGACAGTACTGATTAGCTTGGTTTTAATATTGACATCCTGCTCTTCTGAAGAAGAGAAATACACGCCTAAGAAATTTGGTCAGTTAAGAATCAAAAAAGACTTGGTTCCAAGTACGTATAAATCGCCTGAATTAATTGCGCACTCCTATCTGGCTCTGCCCGAAAACGCATCTGTCAACATCAAACAGCAAAACGACACAGTTAGCAATTTTGAGATTAAAATAGATCGATATAAGGCAACTTTGTACATGACACACATTTCGCTTCAGAACGACTTAAGAGAAAGGATGGAACTCTCTCATGACATTACCAAACAACATTTGGTTAAAGCAGATGATTTTTACGACACCCTCATACTCAAACCTGAAAACAAGGTGTATGGTCAGGTTTTCAATTTAACAGGAAATGTGGCTTCTAACTTGCAATTCATTGTCACAGATTCTACCGACAACCTCCTGAGAGGCGCACTTTATTTTTATGCCAGTCCGAACTACGATTCTCTGAGACCCTACCTCAACATTCTTGAGCAGGACGTCTATCATTTACTGGACAATTTGAAGTGGGAAAATTGATTTGGCTTCTCAAGCTTACCAATATCTTTAGTTAGCTCTTTTTCACAATATTCCGTAAATTGGAGGCATAATTTCACATTGTTATTCTATGAAATCATTGCTCTGCATGGCATTCTTGTGCCTTTCTTGCTATACTGTGTCTGCACAAAACTTTGTTAAAGCCATAGTATATGCCAACTCTTCGGAACTCCAATATTTGGCAGAACAAGGCGTTGCTGTTGACCATGGTAAATTTAAAATTGACACCTATATCATTTCAGATTTCTCACAAGATGAAATCGCCACCATCAAAGCGAGTGGGATCGATTACGAAATTCTTCACACCAACGTTCAGGAATATTACCAATCCAGATTGAGTAATGAACACCAAACACATGATGTATACAAGTTTGGAGATCCTCACCTAAGACACCACAGAGGCGCCGGATGTGGGAATTCAGGAGGCAATACCCCGGTTGATTACCCACAGCCCACCAACTTTGCACTTGGAAGCATGGGAGGTTATTTCACTTATCAGGAATTCGTGGATAATTTAGACAGTATGGTATCAAAGTATCCAAATTTGATTACAGCAAAGCAAGCAATCGATTCGTCAGGCAATCAAATTGGATCAGGAACAACGGTTGATGGATACCCGGTTTATTGGGTCAGGATTTCTGACAATCCAAATACTGATGAAACCACTGAATCAGAAATCATGTATTCGGCTATTCACCATGCTCGTGAACCAGCCAGTTTATCCCAGTTGATTTACTATATGTGGTACTTGCTGGAAAACTATGGCACTAACGATCAGGTTACACACTTGGTTGACAACGTAGAAATGTACTTTGTTCCAATGATTAATCCGGATGGTTATATCTACAACGAACAGAACAGTCCTGGGGGCGGTGGCCTCTGGAGAAAGAACAGAAGAAACAATGGTGGTGGTGAATATGGCGTTGACCTCAACCGAAATTACTCCTATCAGTTTGGCGTGAGTGGAACATCAAATAACCCGGCCGACAATACATATCACGGAGGGTATCCGTTCTCAGAATTTGAAACGAGATGTATGCGTGCTTTTCATTTCGACCACGAGTTTAGAATCGCAATGAATGCGCATACCTATGGGAATTTGTTACTTCATCCTTTTGGATATGACAACGTTCAAACGGCAGACCATAATCTGTTCACCGTTTATACCGATCACATGGTAAGCCAGAATGGCTTCTCTAATATTTTGAGTGCCGGACTTTATCCTGCAGCCGGAGATTCTGATGATTGGGGGTATGCAGACGATCTTGCCTTAAAACCAAAGGTACTTTCTATGACACCGGAAATTGGTGCAGATTCGCATGGCTTCTGGCCAGCCACCAGCGAAATCATTGACATCTGCAAGAGCACGGTCTTTATGAATTTATCTGCGGCACACCTGACCTGGATTTATGGTTTGGTGTCCGACAAAAACCCACAGGTAATTGGTGATTTGAATGGACATTTCAAATTCGAGTTGATTCGAATGGGTCAGGAACCGGGTAATTTAACCGTATCGATCAACCCTATTGGAACTGAAATTGCCAGCATTGGAGGCAGTAAAAATTACAACCTTCCAAATGTTCTAGATACAGAGTATGATTCAATCGCTTATAGTTTAGATCCGGGAATTCAAGCCGGGCAATCCTTCCAATACGAATTGAGAGTTTCAAACGGATCCTATACAATCATTGATACTTTGACAAAAATTTATGGCCAGGGAACGGTTGTTTATGCCGGAAACGGTTCTATGACGGATTGGACCAGTAGTACCTGGAACACCACCACATTGGATTTTGTGAGCGCACCAACATCTATCACAGACTCTCCCGGAAATGGGAATGATTACCCAAATGCGGCTAACAACTCTGTGACTTTGAATCAAACTATTGATCTAACAAACTCTGTTTCGGCTGTGCTTAATTTTCATGCAAAATGGGACATTGAAGATAACTATGACTACTGCCAGTTAATGGTCTCTTCCGATGGCGGATCTTCATGGATTCCAATGTGTGGACTTTACACAGAAACAGGAACAAATGATCAGGATGCAGGCGAACCGGTTTACGATGGTGTTCAGAGCACTTGGGTAGAAGAAGAGATCGACCTCAATGATTTTCTTGGTCAGCAAATCCAGATAAGATTCAGATTAAGAAGCGACAACTTTGTAACTGGAGACGGCTACTATTTCGATGATTTTAAAATCACAACCATTGAAAGTGCGCCAGATGCTATTGAAGAATTTGCTATCAATCTTGGACAAAATATGCCAAATCCATCGACCGGAACAACTTACATTCCTTACAATCTGAATGGCGCAAATGATGCCAAACTTGTTCTAAGCAACAGTCACGGACAAGTTGTTAAAATTGTTGATTTAAGCAATGATCACAAACAAGTTCAGATCAACACCTCCGGATTAGCCGCAGGCGTTTACAATTACAGAATTCAGTCAGGAAACTTAATCAGCGGAGTGAAGCGCCTGTCTGTTATTAAATAGACTCAGGGCCATATAAAACTGTACGGCAAAAAAAGCACTGGCTAATAAAAGGTGTGCTGGCTGTGCCCATCTTGGGAAGTCGGCATAGGCCATGATAATTCCCAACAAAATCTCTACACCCAAAATGCCCATCATTGCAAGCACATAAGGTTTGAGTTTTTCATTAGTCCACAGCAGATAAGTTAGCACAGAAGAACTTACCAAAACAGCCCAGGAGAAGCTTCTATGCAGCTTGTAGTCAATCCCCAAACTTTCCAGAACTGTAGATCTTGACACACCGTTATCAAGCATGATATCCACGCCTTGTCGCAAATGAGCTCCGGCCATAATTTGATATACCGAAATAAAGATTCCAAGGCCAAGTAGCACTTTTACCCAAACATTGTTTCCTATAGGCAAAGCCGATTCCCTTAACATGTTCAATATAAGCAGTTGAATCGCTACAATTACCAAGGCTAATAACATATGTACTGTAATTGTCCACGGAATAAGATTACTGGCCACTACTATGGATCCAAACCAGGCCTCAACAACCAGTATAAAGAGGTTTAAAACTGCCAGAAACACCACCCATTTTCTGTGCTTTCTATACCATTTAAATGCCAGAAATGTTTGAAGAAGCATGAACAGCCCTGCAAAAACACCACACAATCTATTAATATACTCAGTCCAGGTTCTGGCCGCATTAAAGGGCGCCTCCTTTTCTGCCAAATTCTCATCATTTCTTATTTGATCTGCCAGATCTTTACTCCCAATACTCTCAAGAAATCCAGCGAATCTCTCGATTTTTTTAAGGCGTTTTTCCGTGTAAATTTCTCTGTAATTTTCAGGAAGCTGACTGTCGTCCGTAGGTGGCACCCACGATCCAAAACATTTAGGCCAATCAGGACAGCCCATTCCACTACCGGTCATGCGAACAACCGACCCTGCTACAATTACCAAAAACACAAATATTAAGGTAATGCGAACAATTTTCTTAAATTTATGATCGTTCATAATATATCCTACAAAAATATATACATGTTTAAATCAAACAGCTTTTTTATTGGCTTCTTTTTGATTTGCTGCATTGCTCCACATCAAAAAGTCCAGTCTCAAGACAATGCTGATCCCCAGACTCCAATTACTCAGGAATCTGATGAATCGGCTTTCGCAGGCCTTGTAATTCCTATGCCTGCATTAAAATACCCTTCAAGTGGAAATTTCAGTCTGGGACTAAGATCCACAGCAAGTTTATTCAACTCTGATGGTGGATTTGGGAGCGGTGTTGGCGGACAGTTCCGTCTTCAGTTAAGCGAACGAATCAACACAGAATGGTTTGCCGATTTGATTACTACAAACTTGTCGAATGCAGGCCGAAGAACAGATGCACATATTGGATGGTCTGTGATGTTTTACCTAAGCCCAAATCCAACCCCAAGATTTAAACCATATGTTTTGGCCGGACATTGTTTTGACTACACAAAAATCAGTGCTTTTAGCACCCCATTCGAGAACAGAGAAAACATTTCTGACGAAAGATGGAGTTCTGCTGTGCAAATGGGATTTGGAACACATTTAAACCTAACCCAAAGATTTGATTTCTCTTTGAGTGCTCAGTACATGCTTCATCTGGGGAACGATATTCATGCGCACATTGAAGAAGATGGCGGCTATCCAACTCTTGAAATTGAAGAACATGATGGCACCAGTGCAGAAGGACATTTACTAATTACGCTTAGTGTTAACTACAAAATTGCAGATCTATGGCAACGAAGATTCTAATAACGATTATGTTCTGTTTGCCCTTGACCGGATTAACGCAATCAGATTTCCAAAAAAAGCATCAAATTCAAGCCTCAACAACGTTTTCTATTGGTTTGATGAGAGACAATGTGCAAAATGCTTATCTACACGGTTTTTTAAATTACTTCCCTGAGGAAAACGTGTCTTTAAGAGGAGATGGATACTATTTCTTCAATTCTTTAAGTGAACTCAAACCTCTGGCATCTAATCATCAGGTATATGCTGGTGGCTTTTATCATTTTAAATCAGCAAAAATAGACCCATATGTTGGCTTTCAGCCCGGGATTGCGATCTCTTCAAGAACCGACACCATACAGTCTTTCGATCCTACATTTACAGAGCCTTCGGGAACAAGTGTCAATCCTTTAACCAGCTTTGTTGCCGGCTTCAATTACTTTGGAGGAAAACACTTCAGTTTATTTGTAGAAACCAGATATACCAGAGGTATTCACCTGTCCAATAGTTGGCCAAAGTATTTGGATGAATTAAGGTTCAGTTTTGGTCTGGCCTTTCAGGTAGGTACAAGAAAAGTTTCGAGCCAGAGTGCTCCTAAAGCTATAGACTCAGGTGATGGTGGTTGATGCCCACTATTTATGCTGGTCAGAGAACGGGATACTGAGTTGAATTAAACCTTTAACTCAATAAAACATACACTTAACTTTGGGAACGGTTTTTGCACTAACTCGTTTCATATATTTGTATGTTATAACCTACTGACCTTGAAACAGTTTTTCGCCATATTGTTTTTCTTAAGCCCGCTATTCAGTCAGGCAACCCATTTGGTGGGCGGAGAAATATATTACGATCATCTGGGAGGTTATCAATATCGCATCACATGTATCATCTACAGAGACTGTGGTCCGACCAACTCAAATAACACTCAATTCGACAATCAGGCGAAGATCGGAATCTTCAACAATGGCAACCTTGAGACACAGCTAAATGTGGCAAAAAGCCCAACAACCAATGTGCCTATCAACATCAATAATCCATGTCTGGTAGTGCCTCCTTCCGCCTGTATTGAAGAGGCTCGATACATCACAACGGTAACTTTACCACCTAAGGTTGGCGGTTACGACATTGTTTATCAAAGATGTTGTCGAAACCCTTCAACACAAAATATTCTAAATCCCAATTCTCAAGGTTCGTCCTATCTGGCGCATATTCCGGAAGATCCTCTTGAAGCACAAAACAGTTCGCCAAGATTTTTGAATTACCCACCAACGGTGTTGTGTTCTTCAAACCCATTTACTTTTGATCATTCTGCAACAGATGCAGATGGAGATCAACTGGTATATGAATTATGTACGCCCTTTCATGGTGGTACGCCAACCGATCCGGCCCCCAATCCTTCTCCTCCACCATTTGCCACGGTAACCTGGAACACAGGTTTTTCCAATACCATGCAGGTTGTTGGCAGCCCAACCCTGTCTATCAATTCTACCACAGGAGAACTTACCGGAACACCTACTATCAATGGAATTTACACCTTTGGCGTTTGTGTGAAGGAATACAGGAATGGTGTTTTATTGAGTGAATCACGAAGAGATTTCCAGTTCTGGGTAACCAGTTGTGATCCTCTTTTAGTAGCGGGCATTCCAACTCAAACCGATTCTTGTGCAGGTTATACCATCAATTTCGGTAACAACAGCATTGGCTCCTCATTTTACGAATGGCATTTTGGAGATGGCAATACATCAACTCAGCCAAATCCAACGCACACTTATGCCGCTCAAGGGAACTATACAATCACTTTAATAGCCAATCCAGGGTGGTCGTGCGCAGATACTGCCGTTACAACTTATCAGGTAAAAGAGCCGTTATCAGTTGATTTTACTCGCCCGAATCCTCAATGTATCACGAGCAATAGTTTCGACTTTCAGGCAATCGGTAATTATGGAGGTGGTGCTAATTTCTTTTGGGACTTTGGCGCAAACGCTAATCCAATCAATTCAACTCAACAAAACCCCAATAATGTTGTTTTCAACGACAGCGGCAAATACATTGTGAGCGTTTTGGTGGATGAGGATGGATGTACCGCTGATTTCCGTGATACGGTCTACGTTATTCCGGAACCTATCATTGATTTTGATTTCCCGGCGCAAGAGGGTTGTCAGGTTTATGAAGCTTCATTTACAGACGGAAGTTATAGTTGGACTCCATTGAATTATTTCTGGCACTTTGGAAACGGAGATACTTCAACTCAGGCCAATCCAACCACCTATTACGCTGATACAGGCTACTATGATGTGACTTTAACCATTTTCTCCGATTCAGGCTGTACAACAACAAAAACATTGACGATGGATGATTTGATTCATGTTCTGCCATCACCTACATCTCAGTTTTCCATCAGTCCTGAAGAAACAGATGTATTTGAACCATTCTTTTTCATAACGGATCAGAGTTATGGAGGGGTTGTAGACATGTTCTATCTGGATTCCAAAAACGACACTATTTTACCCGGACATGTCGGTTACCATATTGTTGATGACACAGGTTGGGTAAATGTTCAGCAGTGGGTATTTAATGAACAGGGGTGTCCTGACAGCTCTACACGGCTCGTGTATATAGAACCAATCACAACGGTATATGCTCCAAATGCATTTACACCTGATGGAGACGGGAAAAATGATATATGGAAACCCATTGTAAGGGATGTTTACGATTATCAGGTATTCGTCTTCACCAGATGGGGAGAATTGATCTTCTATTCAGAAGACCAGGAAGCTGGGTGGAACGGAACATTTAAGGGCAAACAATCCCCTTCTGATGTTTACGTGTACAAGCTACGTTACAGGGCAATGAACAAGATTCAGGAAGAGAAAATCGGACATGTCACGCTTGTACGGTAAAAAAGTGCCCTCTTGTTTTGATATTCAACTTAGTTTAAATACATTTGCACCCCCATTTTTGGGTAAAACAATTAAAATTTAACTGTTATGTACGCAATTGTAGAGATAGCAGGGCAACAATTCAAAGTTGAAAAAGATCAACAAGTATTTGTTCACCAGTTAGAAGGAAAGGAAGGAGACAAAGTAGATTTCCATGATGTTCTTTTGATTGACAATGGTGGAAAAGTAGCTGTTGGCGCCCCGGCTATAGAAGGCGCGAAGGTTAGCGCAGAAATCCTTCGTCACCTTAAAGGCGATAAAGTAATTGTCTTTAAAAAGAAAAGAAGAAAAGGTTATAAAGTGAAAAACGGTCACAGACAGTGCTTCACTGAGATTAAGATTAGTGGCATTTCTGAGAAAGGCGCTAAGAAACCTGCCAAGAAGGAAGCAGCTCCTAAAAAAGAAGAAGCTCCAAAAGCTGAAGCTAAGAAAGAAGAGGCTCCTAAGGCTGAGAAAAAGTCTAATGACTTAAGTTCAAATACAGTTGCTCAATTAAAAGAGATGGCTAAAGAAAAAGGAATTGAAGGATACACTTCAATGAAGAAAGCCGAATTAATTGAAGCATTAAGTAAATAGTTAAACGAATAAAACCATAATAAAATGGCACATAAGAAAGGAGTCGGTAGTTCGAAAAACGGTAGAGAATCAGAAAGTAAACGATTAGGCGTTAAGATCTTTGGAGGTCAGCCTGCTATCGCTGGTAACATCATCGTTAGACAAAGAGGTACTCAACACAATCCAGACAGAAATGTAGGTATGGGTAAAGACCACACCTTATTTGCGTTGTGTGATGGTATCGTTACATTCAAGAAGAAAAAAGACAACAAGTCTTACGTTTCTATAGAGCCTTTCGAAAACTAAGAAAGGATTTAATCACATTATTAATGCCCTGTCTGAAACATCAGATGGGGTATTTTTTTGTCCTCATATTTTTTGAATAGGAAGGATTCAGATTTAACCTGTAAGGCTTGTGTGTTCCTTCGAAGAGTTATAGAAAATATAATCTGTTCGCCCCAAAAAGGACGTTAGTTTTAGACTGGAAAAGTGTTGTTCGAAACGAACTAACCCACTACTCAGCTATGGCTTCTTTTCCTTTCTCTTCATACTGCTTATCGTAGTGTACAAAGAGGTTAATCCAAATAATTTTGGACAAAGCATACAAAATTGGTCCGGTGAGCAAAGACGCTCCAATTACAATCCAAACCAAAGTCATGGCTTCATAATTAGGATAAAGCACTGTAGTAGCTACCCAGCATGTTACAAATAAGGCAACTGCCAATGCATAGGCTACATACATAGCACCAAAGTAGAAACCTACTTCACGCTCGTATTTTAAGCCGCAATGAGAACAGTTTTCCTTAAGATCACCTGCCTTTTTAAGGTCATACACATTTCTGGTATCCAAAAACTCACCCTGATGACAACGTGGGCATTTGAATCTAAATATACTTTTCAGCTTTTTCATTGATACAAAGATAGGCAATAAGCCGTCGAGGAAATGTGATAAATGTCACTTTTGAGACAGGATAAGCTATTTATTGTATTTTCAGATTATGAAATTTGGTCAGCTGGATAATTTAGATGGTCTGGAATTCTCTCTGGGCAGAATGTCGGACTCAAATAAGGCGTTTTTAGCCAAGTTCCCTTCAAACAAAAAACACATCTATATCGGCTGTCCGGTTTGGAGCGATAAAAACTATGTTGGGAAAGTTTATCCCGAAAAAACTTCTGCCAAGAATTACCTGAGAGAATACTGCAAACAATTTAATAGCATAGAGGTTAATGCCACACGTTACGGAATGAAAACCAGAGAAACCTGGGAACAATGGAAAGCTTGTGCTCCGGAAGGTTTTAAATTCTCTTTCAAGTTTCCGGACAACATCATGATCAGAAAGAATCTGCTGGACCAATCGGGATCTCATATCAATCAGCTTTTTGAAGCCATTGATTATTTCGGCGATCGGGCAGGTACACCTTTCATGCTTGTCCCACATTACATGGGCAACAAACGTTTCGACGAGCTTATTAAGTTTATCTCGAGCATGCCGGAAGAAGTAAAACTGGCAATCGAAATTAGAAACCTGGAGATGCTTAATAATTCAGAATTTCATGATTTTTTGAGAGAAGAAGGACACAGTTTAGTTATCACTGATTCGCCAGGAAGAAGAGACGTCATTCACCAAACCATTACCAATGATACTTTGTTCGTTCGATTTGCCGGTGGTACTCTTCACCCATCAGATTTCACAAGAATAGATGAGTGGTGTGAGGTCATTACAAATATGCTTCACGAGGGACTCAACACGGTTTATTTTTACATGCATCAACCTGCACCTAACAAATTTATGAGTGCCAACCTTGCCAGTTATATGATTCCAAAACTCAAAAAGGCATTTCCAAATATTGAACTGAGCATCCCAAAAGATTATTCCAAACAAGATCAGGGATCACTTTTTTAAACCGGACCTTCGATACTTTATTTTACCTTTGCCATTCTTGAAAAACGGGATCAAATATATCTTGCAAAAAACGCTCGGTCTGAGACGTTATTTATACCTGTTCTCAAAATTCAAAATTAGAACCATTAAAAAGGACAAAAAAGAAACGGCCTTTTTTATGTTCCTTGATTTACTTGAAAAAGAACGTGGCGACTTTCTGGATATTGGTGCCAACATTGGTGTCATGAGTTATCATGCGTCTAAAAGATTTCCGAACAGCAGTATCTTTTCATTCGAACCGATCCCGCTGAACATTTACGTTCTCGAAAAAATCGTTTCCAAATACCAACTGGATAATGTAGAGGTTCATCCAATTGCACTGGCTGAAAGAAACGGAAACATCCAAATGGTCCTACCCAAGGAACACAAAGTAACTATGCATGGTCTGGCCCATGTTGTTCATGAATCAATCGACACTTTTAACGAAGGTCTTAAATTTAAAGTCACTTGTCAGACTCTCGACTATTGGATGGTTGAGAACCAAATCAAAAGCATCCGCGGAATTAAACTGGATGTCGAAAACTACGAACACTTTGTACTTCAAGGAGCAGCCCATACTATAGACAACCATAAGCCAATTGTATTTCTCGAACTATGGGACAATCAAAACAGACATGACTGTATGAATTTCATGGCAACCAAGAATTACACCTGCTTTACCAATCACGGAAACCGTCTGGAACAGTTCGATCCAAAAACCCATTCCACGCAGAATTTTATCTTTATCCCAAATGACAAGCTTCACTTAGTGTCGTAATGCCAATTTATGCAAGGGAAATTCCTATCCAATTTATTGTTTCTGGTTTTGCTGAACCTTTTGGTAAAGCCATTCTTCATTTTAGGGATAGATGCTGAGGTTCAATTGCAGGTGGGGTCAGAAGCATACGGAAATTACTTTGCCTTGCTCAACTTCACATTTCTGTTTAACATTCTTCTCGATCTGGGTTTAACCAATTACAACAACCGATCGGTTTCAAGAGATTCGAACAAACTCAAAGACGAATATCCGGTTATTCTCGGACTCAAGTTCGCACTGTTCGGTTTATATCTGGCCGTTTGTTCAGTAATAGCTTTGGTACTTGACTTCAGTGAAGCTCAATGGGAGCTTCTACTCGTCTTATTTTTTAATCAGTTTTTGGTCAGCCTTCTGCTATATGCCAGATCCAATTTGGCCGCGCTGCAGAGGTTCAGACATGACAGCATTATTTCTGTGCTGGACAGAACCTTATTGATCATCTTCTGTTCAATATTACTCTGGGGTGGCGTGACAGATAAAGGTTTTCAAATAGAGTGGTTCATCTACGCACAAACACTCGCTTACGGTTTAACATTGGTTACCGCATTCATCTTTATGCCAAAAGATTTCCGCTTTGTGGTTCCAAAGATCAACTTTGATAAAAGCAAAATCATCCTGAAGAAGAGTCTTCCCTTTGCCCTGCTTGTTCTTCTAATGATGATTTATAACCGCACAGATTCTGTGATGCTGGAGCGACTTTTGAGCAATGGAAAAAAAGAAGCCGGAGAATACGCCCTGGGATTCCGTCTGTTTGATGCAGTCAATATGTTTGCCATGCTATTTGCAGTCATCCTACTCCCCATGCTATCCAAAATGATTAAGCAAAACGAGAAGGTGCATGATTTGGTGAACGTCAGTTTCAAACTACTATTGAGTTTCGGTATTCCTCTAGCTTTGATTTGTTTCTATTTCGGACAGGAAATCCTTGAACTACGTTACCATTCTGTCAGCTCAAATGCAGCTTTTTGTTTCTCCTGGTTGATGCTAAGTTTTCTGGGGGTATGTTTCACTTATATTTTTGGCACATTGTTGACCGCAAACGGTAACATGAAAGCTTTGAACTACATGGCGCTCTCAGGCATTATCATAAATGTGGTCCTCAATTTAGTCCTGATTCCGAACCATGGTGCGGAAGGAGCAGCCATTGCCACATTTTGCACTCAGATAGTGACTGGCCTTATTCAATTATTCCTTGCACAATATTTCTTCAAACTTGAAGTTATCAGATCGTTGCTTTTTCCTTTGGGAATCTACTTTGTTGTTTGTTTAGGACTGGTACATATCATTCATGATCAACTTGAATGGAAACCAATAATTGTTGTAGGCAGTTTTGTTGTGTGCTTGCTATTTGCATGGCTAATTGGCAATATCCAAATCAAACCATTTATAGAGGACCTGAAGAATAAAAGGTAAATAACTACTTTTGTCGACTTAAATTATTGAACACTATGGCTGGGGAAGAAAAAAGCGTGATTAACCAGAAGGACCTATTGGCCTTTCTATGGACTTGGCGTAAACACATCATCATCATTACTTCAATCGGAATGATCACTTCCATTGTAGTCTCTCTGATGATGACAGATTATTACAAAGCCACTGCTACCATTGCACCAACAAAAACAACTTCCGTAGAGCTGGGTGCCAATGCCAAAAACAACATTAGTGAATTTGGTGATGAAGAAGATGCCTTAAGATTGATGCTTATTTTGGAATCTCCGGAAATTAGAGACAGCATTACTAAGAAATACAATCTCTACGAACACTACGATATTGACTCAACAAAAGAGGAGAACTTCAGATATAAATTCCAAAAAGAATACAACAACAACGTTTACTTTGAGCGCACCCGTGAAAACGCCATTGAAGTTTGTGTCTTAGATCGTGAACCAAAAATTGCCCGCGACATGGCCAACGACATTGTTCGATTGGCAGATACGGTTATGAATCGTATGATTAGAAACAGTGCCAAGCCAAGATTATGGGCAGTACAGGGAGAAATGGCGTTACTTAAGCAGGAAATGGCAGACTACCAGGACAAACTTGGCGCCCTTAGAGACTCAGGTGTGGTTGGAGAGAATGAACGTGAAAACCTTGAGACGAATCTTGCCAATGCTAAAAACAACAACGACCTCGAAAAAGTTGCCGAACTGGAGCGCACCATCAATGCCGTGAAAAAATATGGAAGTGATTACGACATTTACCTTGAGTTAACCAAAGGTTTAACTGTTCAGTATACGGAATTCCTTCAGGACAATGCACAGGCTAAACTTTTTGCAAAAAATGAAGTGAGACAATCTCACATCAGAAACTATGCAGAATTGCCAGATAAAAAATTCAAACCGAAACGAATGATTATTGTGGGGATATCCACCATAGCGTCATTTTTGTTTGCCTGCCTGTTTGTAATCCTGATGCAACGATTCAAAGAAATCAGAACCCAGGGCTCTACACAAGACAGAACTGCTTGATAGCATGTTTAGCCTGAACCACAAACTTCTTTACTTATTCAGTGCATTGTTCATTGCACTCAACGCGTGGTTCCTTCTAAATTATGAAAGTGTTGTAATAGCTGCATTGCCTATTGCACTTTATCTGATACTCGTTAGTTTCTTTCAAACAGAAAAAGTACTGCTCTTCATCTTCTTTTGTGCGCCACTTTCCATGAATCTGGAAGACATGGGAGATTTTGGTATCGGGATGTACTTACCAACCGAGCCTATTCTATTTGGACTCACCATTCTCTTCTTATTTGATCAGCTCAGAAAACCGTCTTTAGATAAAGGCATCATATTCCATCCCATATCCATTACAATCTACCTCTACCTAATCTGGTTAGTGATCACAAGTATCACGAGTGTGAGGCCAGACGTATCGGTAAAGTTCTTACTAAGTAGAATTTGGTTCATTGTCCCCATTTACTTTTATGGTTCCGAATTGTTCAAAAAGAAAAAACTCAGAATCCAATCTATATGGCTTTATATGATTCCTCTTACAGGGGTAGTCATATATACCCTGATTAGACATGCTGCTCACGGTTTTGAAGAAGACCCCGGACACTGGGTAATGACACCTTTTTATAAAGACCACACATCTTATGGAGCACTCATTGCACTGTTCTTTCCATTTATAGTTGGCTTTATCCTGGAAAAGGATTTACCGTTTTGGAGACGCTATACTAATTACTTCATTTTTCTGGTGCTACTAATAGGACTCTACTTTAGCTTTACAAGAGCTGCCTGGTTAAGTTTGGTTTTGGGACTGGGGGTTGCTACCGTTCTGTATTATCAGGTAAAATTCAAATACCTTCTCATATTGGGAGGGATCGCGGTTGTTTTCTTCCTCAATGAAAGAGATAAGATTCTGATGGATCTCGAACGCAACAAATCCGAACATACCACAGAAGATTTTGAGGAAAGACTGGAATCAGTGTCCAACATCAGTACAGACGCTTCTAACCTGGAGCGCATCAATCGATGGAACTCAGCCATTTCTATGTGGAGAGAAAAGCCGGTTGAAGGATACGGTCCGGGAACCTACGCCATGGAGTATGGTGTTCATCAGCATCCAAAGGACATGACAATTATTTCAAGTCGATTTGGTGACATGGGAAATGCGCACAGCGAATACCTTGGACATCTTTCTGAAGCAGGCTTATTGGGCGCCATTACTTTCGCACTCATCGTTATTATGGTTTTCTACAAAGGTGTTTTGCTTTACAACAGGTTGGAACCCGGAGAAGACAGAAAACTGGTAATGTTGATCCTGGTAGCCCTCAGCACATATTTCTCACATAGTGCTCTAAACAACTATCTCGATACCGACAAAGCTGCTGTTCCTGTATGGGGCATGATCGCTATTCTGGTTGCCACTGAGATCACTACTCGTAAGCAAGATTCTGACAAAGCCATAGAGCTCTGACCCCCGACTTTTCAGATTTCTGCACTTAAATCAATAATTACCACCTTTTAAAAAATGACTATTTCACAAG
Organism: Parvicellaceae bacterium; assembly: GCA_965230535.1. Lineage (GTDB taxonomy): Bacteria > Bacteroidota > Bacteroidia > Flavobacteriales_D > JAUILH01 > JAUILH01. The sequence goes on from OZ246010.1 coordinate 1,586,256, forward strand.
TCAAAGAATGTCGTATGTTTGAGTATAGACTTGTATAAAAATGTAGTTTTTTGATCCACTTGGAAAGATATAGCAGAGACTGAATCATTTATATTTGATTGCTAAGACTGTGGAAGGACCAAAATTTAATTTGGCTTTTCAATTGAGGCTTTTAAAATATGTGCGAATATCTTTTCTAGTGCTTGTAAGATGAAAAAAATATATATATTTACGGGCTTTGTTGCGATTAGGTTTACGACTAAATTAAAGTTTGCAGTATGCTAAAGGGAATTAAACTGTTAGTAGTTTTAATATTAACTACTTCATTATCAGGTATTGGACAGGGTTCTGGATCTATTAAAGGAACCGTTAAAGATGAGAAGGGAGAGACAATGGCTCTTGCCGGTATTATTGTTGAACAGAATGGTACTCGAAAAAGTGCTGTTCAAACAGATTTCGACGGTAAGTATAAGGTGAGCTCGCTTACCCCAGGTAAATATGACGTCATTGTAAAGTATGCCGGATATCCGGATTTCAAAACAACTGGTGTAATTGTAAGTGATCAGGCAATCACTTTCCTTGATTTGGAAATGCCTTCAGACAATGCTTCAGTACTTGATGGTATCGTCGTAAAAGATTATGAAGTACCATTGATTGATAAGGGAGGGGGAGCTTCCGGTGGAACTGTAACAAGAGATGACATTGCAAAAATGCCTGGTCGTTCTGCAACTTCTATTGCAACCACAGTAGGTGGTGTATATCAGGATGCAGGTTCTCAGGGAGGAATTTCCGTAAGAGGATCCAGATCAGATGCGACTTTCTATTATATTGATGGTATTAAGGTAAGAGGGTCTACCAACCTTCCAAAAGCTGCGATTGAAGAAGTTGCCGTTGTAACTGGTGGTCTTCCTGCAAACTACGGTGATGCAACTGGTGGTATTATCTCTGTAACTACAAGAGGTCCTTCAAGCTTTTACTTTGGTGGTATTGACTTATTATCTTCTGGTTTTGCAATCGGTGGTGATGAGTTAGGTTACGGTAAAAAAGTATACGGATTAGATTCTTATGCTTATAACCTTGCGGAAGGATCTATTTCTGGTCCGCTTTTAATGAAAAAAGATTCTACAGGAAAGAAAACTAAGCCGATTTTAGGATTCTTCTTATCTGGTAACCTTTTAAGCCAGTTGGATACGCGTCCATCTCAAATCGGAAACTACAGAATTAGAAAAGAAGTAAGAGATTCATTACTTGATCCTGAATTATTAGGACCACTAAGACCTTCTTCTATTGGTTCTGGTGCGATTCCAAACGTTGCTTTCTTGGACAACAGTGCTTATGAGCACGTTAAGTGGAGACAAAACTCTGGTCAGACAAGATACTCTGCTGCTGGTAAGATTGATGTAAACACAACACCTTCAGTTAACTTAACTTTTGGTGGTCAGTTCGACTGGAACAGCTATGCAAACTTTGACTACAACAACGCACTTTTCAACTGGGAAAACAATGCTAATGTAAGAGACTTAACATGGAGGGTTTATGGTAGATTTACTCAAAGATTCTTCAGCTACGATCAAAAGCAAGACGACAAGTCTTTGATCAAAAACGCATTCTATACTGTAATGGTAGATTACTCTAAGTACAACCAAAGAGTACAGGATGACAGACATGGTGAAAACTTCTTTAACTATGGTTATGTTGGTATCTTCGATATCTATCAGCAACCAACTTACTCATTCGAGCAAGAAAACAGCAGATTAGTTCAGGATGGTTTCCAGGATACTTTAGTTGTATTCACTCCATCTCCGGTTAACGCTTCTATGGCTGCACAAACTGAGCAGTACTTCTCTTTATATGATGATCCTGCCGGGAACTACACTAACCTTAACGAAATTTTGGCCGGTAACGCATTAAGAAATGGTGATTTACCTCAGGATGTTTACGGTCTTTGGAGAAACATTGGTTACAACTACAATGGATTCTCAAGAACTGACAACAGCCAGTTTAGAATTACTGCTACTGGTTCTGCTGATATTGGAGACCACGCAGTATCTCTTGGTTTCGAATTCGAGCAAAGATCTGATAACTTCTTCAGCGTTGCTCCAATTGGTCTTTGGACAAGAATGCGTCAGTTAACTAACAACCACATCTTGGAGCTTGACGTTGACAACCCAATTATTGATCAGTTTGGTTCTTTCACAAGATATAGCTACAACAGATTAAATGCAGCTCCTGGTGATTTCAACGGTCAGGATGCACAATCATACTTTGATTATAACCTAAGAAAATGGTTGAGCGAAAACCATACTGGTTATGCAGGTTTAGATCCTGATGGAGTTGACTTCATTAACGTAGATGGATTAGATCCTTCAATTATGCAGTTGGAGTGGTTCAGCCCAGACGAATTATTAAATGATGGTAACAACTACGTGACTTACTACGGTTACGATCACGCAGGAAACAAATTGAAAGCTTCTGACAGACCAAGTTTCGACGACTTCTTCACTAAGCAAGATGAGTTTGGAAACTTCACAAGATCTATCGGAGCATTTGAGCCTATTTATATCGCTGGATACGTGATGGATAAATTCGCTTTCGATGATTTAGTATTCAACGTAGGTGTTCGTGTTGACAGATTTGATGCCAACCAACAAGTATTGAAAGATCCATGGTTGTTGCATGAAGCAAGAACTGCTGGTGAAGTAACTGATGTAGGAGGTAATGCTGTAACTCACCCTTCTAACATTGGTAGCGACTACGTTGTATATGTTAACGATATTAACGATCCAACAGGAATTAACGGATATAGAAGAAACAATGGTGACGGAACATCTACTTGGTTTAACGCTGATGGTGTTGAGATCACTGATCCATCTTCTATTGAGAGTGGTAGTGGTATTGCTCCTTACTTAGTAGGAGAGCCTGATGATGAAGTAAGCTCTGCTGCATTCGAGGATTACACTCCACAAATCATCGTAATGCCAAGGGTAGCTTTCTCATTCCCTATTTCGGATGAGGCTTTATTCTTTGCTCACTACGATATCCTTTCTAAAAGACCAACTTCTGGTAACAGATTAGACGTTCTTGATTACTTCTACATGGAGAATAGAAACGTTATCGTTAACAACCCTAACCTGAAGCCTGAGAAGACAATCGATTACGAATTAGGTTTCCAACAAGTATTATCTAAGTCTTCATCTCTTAAAATCTCTGCATTCTATAGAGAGCAAAGAGATCAGGTGGCTCTTCTTAACGTAACCGGAGCTTACCCAAGAACATACAGAAGCTGGGGTAATATCGATTTCGGTACTGTAAAAGGAATCACAGTAGCTTATGACTTGAGAAAAACAGGTAACCTTTGGATGAGAGCTTCTTATACTCTTCAGTTTGCTGAAGGTACTGGTTCTGATGCTGGTTCTGCATTGAACTTAGTTAACTCTGGTCAGCCTAACTTAAGAACAATCTATCCTTATAACTACGACCAAAGACATGCGATCACAGCAACTGTTGATTACAGATACGGTGAAGGAAGCAGATACAACGGTCCTACTATTAAAGGAAAGCAAATCTTCAAAAATACAGGTATCAACTTTGTAGCTAACATGGGATCTGGAACACCTTACAGTGCTCAGAGCAACATCACGCCTCAAGGAAATATCTCAGGTGGTGGAAACGGAGTATTAAATGGACAAATCAACGGTTCAAGAAAACCAGGTCAGTTCAGAATGGATGCTCAGCTTGACAGAAACATCACACTTAAAATGGGCAAAGGAGATGCTGAGAAATCTGCAAACCTTAATATCTACCTATTGGTTAACAACTTGTTTAACACAAACAACATTGTAAATGTATACAGAGCTACAGGTAACGCTGATGACGATGGTTACTTAGATGCTGCTGTAACTCAAACTTCTATTCAGTCTCAGTTAGATGCTCAGGCTTATAGAGAGATGTATGCATTGAAAGTGAATAGCCTGTTTAACTACGGTATTCCAAGAACAATCAGGTTAGGTGTAAGACTTGATTTTTAATAGATAAACTAACGGTAAACTATAATAATGAAAGAAATGAACAAGAAAATTTCTTTACTACTATGCTTTTTGGTTGTTGGATCAGCGCAATCTTTTGCCTGGCACGACTACAGTAAGTCTGGATCGAAAGGCAACCAAACTATTAATAATGGTAGCTCAAGAGCTAACTGTGCTCCTGCCGTTTCGAGAACCAACCTTGCGCTTAACAACGTAAGAGCATTGATCGAGACAGGGGGTAACCTTTGGCAAGATAGATCTACTGGTAATGCATCATATGAAGTTCCTGCCGGAGCTGGTACAACTGCAATTTTCGCAGGTGCACTTTGGCTTGGAGGTGAAGATGTGAATGGTCAGCTTAAAATTGCAGCCGTCGATTATAGAGAATCTGGAAACGATTTCTGGCCTGGGCCTCTAACCGTATCTGGTGATGCTGAGATTACGCCTGACGTATGTACTGAATACGATCAGTTCTTCGAAATTACAAGACAAGAAGTATCTCAGTTTAACGCATGGTATGAGTGTGTGAACGATCCAACAGGTGCTTGTGACCCTAATGCATTGTTTCCAAACTATACTATTCCGGCAATCATTAACGAGTGGCCTGCTCACGGAGATCCTACAAAAGATCAGGATTTCTATTTAGCACCGTTCTACGATAGAGATGGAAATGGTATCTACGAACCATCAAGAGGTGATTACCCTGACTTTGATATCAGAGGTGATGGTTGTGATCCTTCAGATAGAACCGTTAGACTATTTGGAGATCAAACTTACTGGTGGGTATTCAACGATAAAGGAAACATCCATACAGAAACAGGAGGTGATCCTGTAGGTATGGAAATCAGAGCTCAGGCATTCGCATTTACTACGAATGATGAGGTAAACAACATGACATTCTATAACTATGAATTGATCAACAGATCTACACAAACATTGAGCAACACATACTTTGGTCAGTGGGTAGATCCGGATTTGGGATGTTCTGGTGATGACTACGTTGGATGTGACGTAAAAAGAGGTTTAGGATACTGCTACAACGCAGATGCTGTTGATGATGATGTATGTTCTGGTGCACTTCCTTATGGAGCTAACCCACCAGCAATCGGAATCGATTTCTTCGAAGGTCCTTATAAAGATAATGATGGTATTGATAACCCTGGTCCTACTGCCGACAACAACTTCTTCGTATCTTATGGAGATGCAATTGCCGGAGACGGGATTACCTATAAAGGAATGGGTATCGGATACGGAGATCAGGTAGTTGACAATGAGCGTTTCGGTATGAGAAAATTCATGATCTACACAGGTGGTTCTACTCCTGGTGTATATGGTTTCCCTCAAACAGATCCTGACAACGCAATCCAACACTATAGATACTTACAAGGTATCTGGCAAAATGGTGACCCACTTGTATATGGTGGTGGTGGTTACCAAACTAACCCAGGTGCTGATGCAAACATCCCTTGTGACTATGCATTCCCAGGTGATTCAGATCCTCAAGGATTTGGTGCTGGTGGTGTAAGCGGATTATTCGACTGGTCTGAGGTAACTAATGCCAACCCGAAAGGAGATAGACGTTTTATGCAGTCTGCAGGTCCATTTACATTGGAACCAGGTGCAGTTAACAACATTACAGTGGGTGCTGTTTATGCAAGATCTTCTGCTGGTGGATTATTCGCTTCTGTTGATGCGATGAGATTAGCAGATGATAAAGCTCAGGCATTGTTTGATAACTGTTTCCAAATCTTGGAAGGTCCGGATGCACCGGATGTAGTAATCCAGGAAATGGATAAAGAGATCATCATCTACTTAGGTAACACTAAAGGACAGTCTAACAACTATGTTGACACACCTGAGGATTACCAAATTGAAGATCCATTTATCATTACACCAGATTCTCTATTGAATCAAGGTATTACTTACGATAACATCTACAGATTCGAAGGTTACCAGGTATTCCAACTTAAAAACAAAGATGTTTCTCCTTCTGAATTGACTGACATTGATAAGGCAAGATTAGTTGCTCAGTGTGACCTTAAGAACGGAGTAACTCAGTTGATTAACTGGACTTACAACGAAGGTTTAGGTGTTCCAGAACCAGAAGAAATGGTAAATGGTACTGATGAAGGAATCAAGCACTCTTTCAGAATTACTGAAGATGAGTTTGCTGAAGGAGACAGAGCTCTTGTTAATCATAAGAAATACTACTACATGGCTATTGCTTATGGTTACAACAATTACAAGACTTTCTCTTTACTTCCTGATTCACTAGATGGTCAGCAACAACCTTACATTGCTTCTCGTAAGAATGGTCAGGGTGGTGAGATTAAAGTATATACTGGTATCCCACACATTCAGGCTCCTGAAGCAAATGGTACAATTAACCAGTCTAACTACGGTGATTCTCCTGAAATTACAAGAAGAGAAGGTATGGGTAACGGTGGTTTAGTTCTTGACTTCACAGAAGAAACTGAGAACGCTATCCTTGCGAACAATTTCTCTCGCTACCCTACTTATAAGGAAAACGCTGGTCCGGTTAACATCAAAGTAATCGATCCACTTAATGTAGTTGACGGTCAATACAAATTGATCATCAAAAAAGATAAATCTCTTCCATTCAATAACGAAACTATTGGTACTGGAGCTGAGTGGGAATTAATTAGATATAGCACAACCAATGATACTATCTTCTCTGACAAATCAATTGATGTTGGATATGAGCAGTTAATCCCTGAATGGGGTATCTCGGTTGAGATTGAGCAGGTTGCTTATGAAACTATTATTTCTCAGAAGTATATCGAGTTCCTTGAAGCTACAATTGAATACGGTGATTCATCTAAACAATGGTTGAGTGGTGTTCAGGATGCTGACGGACAAAGTAACCAAAACTGGATTCGTTCAGGTACTGTGTCTAACGCAAGTGAACCTGATGGTAACGGATGTGATCCGGCACACTATAACGATAACGATTTCGATCCTGAAGAACACCATGAAAACTCTATCAATGGAACATGGGCTCCATTTAAATTGGTAGGTATTCAGGAAAATGGGACTTCTCAGTATCCTTGTGTACGTAACATGCCAATTGCGAAGGCTCAACAATCAAGTCAAACTCAAGCAAGACTAGAGTACTTGAATAACGTTGATATCGTATTCACAAATGATAAGAGCAAATGGACAAGATGTATGGTTCTTGAAATGTCTGATGACGACAACCTTTCAGAAGGTGGTGCGGATAAGATGAAGTTGAGAGAAGCTCCATCTGTAGATAAAGACGGACGTAAAGCTGGTGATGCTGGTTACAATGCTGCCGATGGTGACTTAACTGCTACCACTGGTATGGGATGGTTCCCAGGTTATGCAATCGACCTTGAGACTGGTAAGCGTTTGAATATGGCATTTGCTGAAGATTCTTGGTTAGGTGTTGATAACGGACGTGACATGATATGGAACCCAACTTCTACCCTATACTCTGGATTTGGTGAGCCAATCTTTGGTGGTAAGCACTACGTATATGTATTTACTGCTAATGATCACTTGTCAACTAACAACTCTCCTGCTTATGACGCATGTGCATGGGCTCACTCAAGAGTAAGTGTTAACAACGTGGCTGGTGCATTCAAATTCTGTACTTGGGTTGGTATGCCAATGTTAGAAGATGGCTACTCTTTCAATTCACCATCAGAAATTCCAACTGAGGCAAGAATTAGATTGAGAGTTAAGAAAGCATACAACGAATTCCCAACTCAGGGAACACTTGCAGATTCTGCAGCTCTTAGTGAAAACAACTGGGCTCCGGTTTATGAATTCAACACAGGTAACATTGCTACTATCACTGATAACGTAGATACTGCTACAAGTGCACTGGATTTAATCAACATTGTTCCTAACCCATACTACGCATACTCTCAGTATGAAGAAAACAGGTTGGATAACAGAGTGAAGATTACAAACCTTCCAGAGCAGTGTGTGGTAACAATCTACACGGCTAATGGTACTTTGGTAAGACAGTTTGATAAAGATGATCCATTAACTTCTATCGATTGGGATTTGAAGAACTTCAAAGGTATTCCAATCGCCGGTGGTACTTACATTATCCACATCAAGGCTGATAACTTACCAGACTCTTATGGAGATGATAAGAAACGTGCTAACGAAAGAGTGATCAAATGGTTCGGAATCACCAGACCACCAGATTTGGAGAACTTCTAAACCGTTATTTGAATTATTTTATTAATTAGGAATTATTTGTACTCATGATAAAAAGGAATATTGTTAGCGTATTATTAGTTGGAGGGATGCTTTTTGCCTCTAACACTTACGCCGGAAATGAAGACAGAGCTGGTTCTGCTGGTGCAAACCAACTACTTATCAACCCTTGGGCAAGAAGTTCAGGATGGGCTGGTGCAGGAGTATCTTCAACAAGAGGTTTAGAGGCTATGTTTGTAAACGTAGCAGGTATGGCTTTTACACCTAAAACAGAATTGGTTTTTTCAAGAACTAACTGGTTAGGCGGTTCTGACATTAGCATTAGTAATGTTGGATTTGCTCAGAGAGTTGGAGAAACAGCTGTTATCGGACTTGGTGTAATGTCTATGAACTATGGTGAAATTGCAATTACCACGGTAAGTAACCCTGAAGGTAATATTGGTACCTTCTCTCCAAGAAACATGAATTTAGGAATCTCTTTTGCAAAAGAGTTCTCTAACAGTATCTATGGTGGTATTACTGTAAAGGCTATCTCTGAGAGAATCACTGATGCCAGTGCAGGAGGAATTGCTTTTGATGCTGGTATTCGTTACGTAACCGGAGAAAACGATCAAATCAAATTTGGTATTGCATTGAAGAATGTAGGCCCACCTCTTACTTTTAGCGGTGATGGTCTTTCATTTACAATCAACCAGGAGTTCCTGGGTATTGATCAGGATATCAGCGTAGAGCAAAAGTCTGCTAAATTCGAGTTGCCATCTTTGGTTAATATCGGAGCTTCTTACGATTTCATGTTTGGAGAAGAGCATACATTGACTGTTGCTGGTGCATTTGTATCTAACTCCTTTACTAAAGATCAAATTAAACTTGGTGCAAATTACGTGTTCGATACAGGCAAAGCTTTATTTACAGCTCGTGCTGGATACACTTACGAAAAAGGTATCTTCTCTGAGACTGATAGAACTACAGCCTTAACCGGACCATCTGCTGGTGTATCTGTTGATTTTGCTTTCGGTGAAAGTAAAAGTGCTATCGGTATCGATTATAGCTACAGAACTACCAACCCATTTGCTGGTGTTCACAACATTGGCCTACACATCAACTTGAAGTAAGTACAGTATTTTTATATATTTGTACTGAATACATAATAAGTATTTGTCCCGCTGCGTTAAACGTAGCGGGATAGTTTTTTTATACCTCAAAATTTATTGCCATGTCTCAAGTAAGCTATTTTTCGGAAGAAGGGTTGAAAAACCTTAAGGATGAACTTAAACAACTGGAACAAGTTGAACGTCCTAAAATTTCTCAGCAAATTGCAGAAGCCAGAGACAAAGGAGATTTATCCGAAAACGCAGAATATGATGCTGCAAAAGAAGCTCAGGGTTTATTAGAGCTGAAAATTTCAAAACTAAAAGAGGTTATCGCAAGCGCTCGTATCATTGATGAGTCTCAGATTGATGCATCCAAAGTATATATTCACTCAAAAGTGAAGATCAAGAACATCAAAATGAACAAAGAAATGATGTACACACTTGTGGCAGAAAATGAAGCCGATCTTAAAGCCGGAAAGATTTCTGTTGACTCTCCTATTGGAAAAGGGCTTTTGGGCTTATCTGTTGGTGATATTGCAGACATTAAAGTGCCAAATGGCATCATGCAGTTCGAGATCATCGAAATAACTAGATAATGTCCAGCATTTTTTCAAAAATAATTGCCGGAGATATTCCATCTTACAAAATTGCTGAAAACGATAAGTTCTACGCTTTTTTGGATATAAACCCGTTGGCCAAAGGTCATACACTGGTTATTCCAAAACAGGAAATCGATTATATTTTCGATTTAAATGATGACCTGCTGGCAGAACTTCACGTTTTTGCCAAGCAAGTAGCCAAAAAAATTGAAAAGGTCATCCCTTGTGAACGAATTGGTGTTGCTGTGATCGGTTTAGAGGTTCCTCATGCACATATTCATCTCATTCCTATGAATGAAGTTGGTGATATGAATTTTGCAAACCCAAAGCTTAATTTAGACGCGGAGACCATGCAAGCCATTCAAACCAGCATTCTTGAAGCTTAATTATTTGAGCTTTCCAGGATTCTGACTCACAAAAGTTTTCCAGCTACCATACTTCTTGTCTCCCCCACCAGGCTTTCTTTGAAAGAAATGACATACAGCTGCCGCCAAACCATCAGTAGCATCCAAGTGCTTAGGAAGTGTCTTTATCTTTAATAAGGATTGTAACATAGAAGCTACTTGTTCCTTTGAAGCAGCTCCCCTACCAGTGATCGCCTGCTTTATTCTTTTTGGTGAATACTCAGTAATTGGAATATCCCTCGATAATGCAGCTGCTATGGCCACGCCTTGAGCTTTTCCAAGTTTCAGCATGGATTGTACATTTTTGCCGAAAAAAGGTGCCTCTATGGCCAAATGATCTGGATGATACTTATCTATAAGGGAAACAGTCTGATCAAATATCTCCTTCAACTTCACGTGATGGTCGTCCAGCTTCCTCATATCCAGGATCCCCATATCGAGCATGGTCATTTTGGAGCCCTCACACAATATAATCCCATACCCCATCAAATTGGTACCAGGATCCATGCCCAAAATAATCTGCTCTTTCTTCATTTCTTACATTTGCATAGTTATGAAAGCTTGGAATCTTTCCAAAATAGCCATCACCTTACTCAAACTTACTGTTTTTTCAGCCTGTTTGTTCATTGGTTTTAGATATTTACAAAAACATGAGGCTGACTGGCGCAATCTTGAGCTCAACCAAAATGCTTTTTGGATAATTCCTTCCATTCTTCTTCTATCTGTCATTAACTGGGGAATAGAATCATTAAAATGGCAAAAGCTTATTCAACTTATAAAACCACTTTCATTTAAAGCTGCTGTGAAAGCCACATTGTCAGGCGTTGCTACAAGTTTCGTAACACCATTTCGAGTAGGCGATTTCGTAGGGCGGGTAATTCATCTGGATTCTCATAAAAAAACGGCCTCCATTCTTACTTTCTATGGCAATTTCACGCAATTAATGGCCACTCTTCTTTTTGGCTTAGTGGGACTCGCCTTAATCCCGGAAAAGGCATTAAACCTTCACAAAGACATTCATTTACTGATTATCATAGTTGGTTTCTGTCTGCTTATATTCTGCTACGCCACTATTCTGTATCCAAAGCAAATGGCTCAGAGATTTAAACTTAAGGAATGGCTGAAGTTTGACCTTGGTCTGGACTTAATCAGCAAAAAGCTGTCTTTGAGCATATCTGCTTTATCGCTTATTCGCTATTCAATATTTCTGATTCAATTTTATCTGGCTTATCGGATTTTCGGAGCCGATATAGACAGTTTATTGCTCTTGAGTTTAATCAGTCTACTGTATCTCTTCATCACCTTTATCCCTTCTCCGCTTCTGGGCAAACTAGGGGTAAGAGAGTCGGTTGCTTTGTTTCTGATTGGTCCATTTGAAAGCTCTGAGATCATAGTTGCTGCTTCTCTGCTCATTTGGTTCATTAACTTGTTCATTCCGGCCATTATTGGCTCTGTTTTTCTTTTAAAAGTAAAATCTCTCAGATCCAAATGACAGTCCTCATATCCATATTGGCTATAAGTACCTTCATTTACCTTTGCTTTTTGATCGTAAGCATGTGTGGACTTTTAAAGAAAGTGCCATACAACAACTCAGCACCATATAATTCCGGAGTCAGCATCATCATTCCGTACAGAAACGAAGGGAAGCATATTTCAAAACTTCAGGAACAACTCAAAAAGTACCTTGGATCAATCCATACACATGAGGTTATTTGGGTCAATGATCATTCTTCTGATGGTTATGAACCTGATTCGAATTCACCTCAAATAAAACTAGATCTGTCTCATGAGCAGACTGGTAAAAAAGCCGCTATTAAAACCGGAATAGAACATGCTTCATATGAGCATATTCTTTGTTTAGATGCGGATATTGAATTGAACGAAGGTTTCTTCAATTCACTGCATAAACATTGGACTTCTCGGGTTCATATTTGCCCTGTAATCATCAAAGCAAAAGGTTTTTGGTCTTCTATCTGGTCTCTTGAAAGCTATGCATTATGTGGGCTAACCGTTGGGATGGCTAAGGTTCAAAGTCCCATTATGAACAATGGAGCGGCATGGGCCTTTCGTAAATCAGATTGGTCGGATCTTAAAATCCGTCATTTGAATCATCCTTCCGGAGATGATATTTTCACACTTGAGGCATTCAAAAAGTCCGGAACAAGTTTCAGTTCAGAGTTGACAAATGATGCTTTGGTTATGGTTGATTCTCCTCCTACCTTGAAGACATTTTTGAGTCAAAGAATCCGTTGGGCGGGAAAATCTTCCAAGCTCGTCGATCCCGTTATGATTTTATTTGGAATGGCCACAATCACCATGTATTTGTCCCTGATTATCGGCTTGATTTATTCTCTATTCAACTCATTTTCAGAGGCATTCATTCTAATCTTATCAATTAAATATATAATTGACTTTAGTTTACTATTTTTGGTATCCATCAAAGCAGGCTTACCCCGCTTACTATGGGCATATCCGATTTTATCAATTGTGTATCCATTGTATGCGATATTCGTTGCTTTTGCTCCATTATTCTACCGGACCAAATGGAAAGGTAGGTAAGGAAACGCCATGAACGCCATGTGGTTTAAAAGACGTAAAATAAAAGAGATTGATTCTTCTTCCAGTTCGATTGGTAAAACAGCCTGGAGAAGATTCAGGCGAGACAGAATGGCCATGTTCGGAATGATCATTTTGGTTTTGTCGATTATCATTGCAGTTTCGGGCTCTTTGATTCGACCAGATCAAACTGAGGACGTGGCGCAACAAATTCCAAGTATCGAATTTCAATCTCCGGGTTTCAAAACCACCATTCTTAAAGAACGGTTAGACCACATTCCAGAATACAACACCATTTTCGACCGCATGTTTTTTGGCGGTAAAGTGAAGCAGTATAAGAATTATGCAATCTATGATGATTATGAATTTGACGGGCCTTACATCAAGTTTCGTGAGTTTCATACCCGAAAAACAGATCCGGAGACAGAAGTAGAGGATATTGCCAAGTTTCTATACCCTCTGGATTATAACAACAGGTACGTTTACATCAAAAATGAAAAAGGCGAAATCGATTCTGTTGGCTTCATTGTAATCGGTGAAGGTGAGGTTATACGATCTGTAAAAGACATGCAGAAACAGCTTGAAGAAGAGAATATTTTCGAAAGAACGTATTGGTTAGGAACTGCTAAACATGGACGTGATATGTTGAGTCTGATAATGGCCAGTATCATTGTTTCTCTGACTGTTGGATTGATCGCCGTTCTAATCTCTGTGACTGTTGGAATTACTTTGGGAGCCATTGCCGGTTACTTCAGAGGTTGGGTAGATGATGTAATCATGTATTTCGTGAATGTCATTTGGTCCATTCCTTTGCTTTTGATCGTAATTGCACTGTCCATTTCTTTGGGACAAGGCTTACAAACCGTGTGTATTTCTATTGGAGCGGTTCTTTGGGTAGAAGTTGCCAGAATTGTTCGGGGACAGGTTCTTTCTGTACGTGAAAAGGAGTTCGTAGAAGCTTCCAGAGCTCTTGGTTATAGTTCCGGACGAATCATATTTAAACATGTTCTGCCAAATGTGATGGGACCAGTTATTGTGATTGCTGCCGCCAATTTTGCTTCTGCGATTCTAATCGAATCCGGCTTGAGCTTTCTGGGAGTTGGAACACAACCACCTCAACCGTCTTTGGGAGCACTGGTTTCTGAATATAGAAATTATGTAACAAACGAAAAGCAAGCTTATTTGGCCATTTTGCCATCTGCCATGATCGTTATTTTGGTTCTGGCATTTATGTTAATCGGAAATGGTATCAGAGATGCCTTTGATAACAGAGCAGTTGAATCTGCTCCTCCGGTTGATCCTTCAGATGCTTATTCGGGCGGTAGCTAATCTAGAACAACATCAATCCCGTCAGGAAAATTGCGATTCCTACCAACATAATCATCAGGGTATACGGCAATATCTGTTTAGCCTTAAGTCCTGTAATTCCCAACAACGGCAAAGCCCAAAACGGTTGAAGCATATTCGTTAACTGATCACCATAAGCCAGAGCCATGATACTCTTATTCAAAGGAACACCCAAAGCATTTGCAGATTCTATAACAATTGGTCCCTGAACAGCCCACTGCCCTCCTCCACTTGGCACAAATATGTTGACGATACCTGCACTGAAGAACGTGTAAATAGGATATGTGACCTCATTGGAATTGGCAATAAAAAACTCAGAGATTTCAGTCATGAGTCCAGAGCCTTTCATAAGCCCTAAAATCCCAAAATACAGCGGGAACTGAAGTAAAATCCCGGTAGTTCCTCCAATGGCCTTTTCAACTGATTTAAGAAACCGACTAAAGTTCTTATGCAGGATAAAACAAAGTCCTAACAGGAGCAAATTAATGTAATTCGGATTGATGAACTTGAAACTTAATCCATCGTTTTGAGCCTCTACAGCATTAAAAATGGCATACAAAACAATTAATATTCCCAGCCCGATACTCAGGATCATCGAATGATCTAACTTCTCAGCTCCAACCAGCTTTTTATCTTCATTATGGTCTTCAGTTTGAGGTACAATATTAGGAACTGATTCGCTGGTTTTTCTCGCAAGAAAGAATAAAAACAAGGGAATACAGACCAATAGCATAGCGGATACTGTGAGGTTCATTGTAGAGAAAACAGTCTCTCCAAAACCAATGGAATCAGGTAGTGCAGCTATTTCTGCTGAAGACATCTTTCCGGCCATTAAGGTCCCCATTGCCCCATCTTCCGATATTTTTATAGGTGCGGAACCGGAGATTCCTCCATGCCAAACCATTAGGCCTGAGTAACCCGCAGCTCCGATTAAGGGATAGTTGATTTTGATCAATTTAGATGCCGCATGTTCTGCTACTTTTCTGGCGAAAATGGCTCCAAAAATCAGTCCGAGTCCCCAATTAAATAAACTCACCGCAATGGTCAATGTGGAGACCAAAACGACAGCTCGACCATTGTCCGTACAAAATTGCGTGAGTCGCCGAATCAAATTATCAACTGGTTGAGACAAAGCCAATACATGTCCCAGAACTAACATCAGCATCATCTGTACTAAAAAAGCCAGAAGGTTATTGTTCCACATTCCACCTTCCCATGCCTTGAGAAGCTGCAAAAACTTAGACTGAGATTCGGGTTCTTCAATTGCTGTTTTGCCAGATTCGGATGTGTAAGAAACTGCTGCACTGGAAACATAACCATCTCCAGAATTTCCCATTTCAACCGTCAAATGAATATCCTCTCCGGAAAACGGAATTCTGATTTCACTGCCTTTTGAGCCATTGCTCCATTTATAGCTATCTGCACCATCAGCTTTTAATATCAAAGAATCTCCCGTTTCGTTCAGATGCGCAGACTCAATCTTACCGTCAGGAATATTGTTTGGCATCAACAAACCTATACTCAAAACGATCAATGTTAAGACGATTGCGATGGTAAATGGAGAAGGTAAAACCTTCTTGAAAAAATGAGCGAATTTATCTGAGAAACTCATACAGTAATATTACGAAAAAACACCAGAAAACAGCTGCTTTGGGATACCAATTTTGAGCCAATGTGTTCCTGTACATTTCGGGTGTTTTTCATTATCTTAATTATTCCAATACAGGTTTTTATTTATGAAGAAATCGGAGTATCTGCATTACCTAATTCATTCGCTAAGTAAGTCTGAAAAGCGCAGTTTTAAGTTATTTGCGAATCAGTATTCGAAAGAAGATACCAGCAGTTACATTCTGATTTTTGATGCCATCGACCAAATGGATCGCCCAAATAACAAACTTCTGGTTGAAAAGCTGAAAAACAAGATAAAAGAAGGAAATATCCCAACGTTAAAAATCCAATTAAGGAATATGATCCTGACCTCAATCAGGAAGAACCCTTCTCTACAAAACAAGCGAATTGCCCTAAGAGAAAGTTTAGATTTCATAGATATTCTGTACGAAAAGGGTTTGTATGATCAGTGTAAAGCTTTGATTCAAAAAACCTGGGACAAAGCAATTGAGCAGGAGAATTTTTACGTCCTCAATAGTCTGGCATCCAAGAAACTTGAGATTGCCTTTAAAATGTCTGACGGAGACGAGATCAAACACTACTTGTCTGTTACGGGGCCAGAAGTAGATGAGTTTTGTCACAAACTCACCATCATCAAAACTTTCGAATTTCTCCATGCACAGATTCGATTGAATATGACGCAAAGTACAAGTGCATGGTCGGCTCATCAGGTTGAAAAACTCGAACAAATTGTAAGCCATCCTCTTCTACAAGCTTCCCCTGAAGATTTGCCAAAGAAATGTCAACTTGACTACCACACTATTTGGGGGAATTACCACCATTCTATTGGCAACAGCGATGAAGCTTATTATCATAGAAAAATAGCACTTGAAATGGCTGAGGAGAATAACGTTGGTTTTAGAACCTGGCTGTCTCATGCTCGTTACTTGTTAGCCACTTTATCCATTTTCAAAAAGTTTGATTTGTTTGATGAATTGTCTGCTAAAATTATGAGCAGAATTGAAAAAATTCCTAAGAGTAAATTAAATTCTGCCGCTTCTCTTGAACTCTTGTATACAATAAGAAATGTACAGTTGAACAGAGCCATCGACAGCTATAAGTTTACAGAAGCTGCTTTATATCAGAAAGAAATTGAAGAAAGATTAGAAGGAGATATTCATCATGTGGACACCAACTTATTCATGGTGCTTTGCTATAATATCAGCTACATTCATCTGGCAAACCAAAATCCAAAACGAGCCTTGTTCTGGATGAACAGGTTAATGAATGACGATTCTACAAAATCAATTCGCTATGATGTACAATGCTATGGTCGTGTGATCGAAATTATCATTCACTTCTCTCTTGGCAATTACGAACTGGTAGAATCTCTGGTTCCCAGAACCAAACGTTTCATGAAAAAACATGATCGTTACTCATCTCTTATTGACGTTTTCCTAAAGTTCGCACTAGAAAAACTGACAACTCCATACGACCCAAAATCCATATCGATATATAAATCAGAACTTGAAAAATGGGAAAAATTGATTGAAGAGAATGATTCAAGAATAGTTTTGTTCTACTTTGACATCATCACATGGTTGAGATCTCTTATTCAGCAAAACACGATGGAAGAAGCGTTTAAGAATTCGCCAATCGAATATTGAGTCGCTTACCTAACAATGGTAACATGACCAATGTACTCTTTGTATTCACCTCTATGGTTGGTGAGGTTGATCTTGTACACATATACCCCAATTGGTGATGGACTTCCATTATACGTTCCGTCCCAAAATCCATTCGGGTCGTTGGTTTGAAAGAAGGCCTCTCCCCACCGGTTGAAAATAAGCATTTCGTATTGCTGTAAATCTCCGGTAAACTCAACAGAGAATTGGTCATTTAAACCATCACCATTAGGGGTAAATGCATTAGGCACGTAGAAGAAAAATTCCGGTTGAACTTTGATTTGTAGTGTGGCAGAATCAACACATCCATACTGTGTGTTTGTTGCTACCAGCAAAATATTGTAAAAACCGCCTTCGGGATACACTGCTTCCGGGTTTTCTAATGTTGATGTCTCAATATCCAAATCCCAGAAATAAGCATCTGCTGCAGTGGATGTATTGATGAATTGAATTGGAATATTCTCTTCGAAGAAACTGCCATTCGGGTGAAAACTAGCTTGAGTTTCAATCACATTTACAGTTACAGTGTCCCAGGCTTTATCGTAACCACATAAGTCCGATATGGCCACATGATATTCTGTGGTAGTATTGGGAGACACATATATTACCGAATCTGTTTGTCCTGTAGACCATGTATAACCATAGTCGGATCCTACTCCACCTATCCCGGTTGCTACCAATTTTACACTATCACCCAAACATATGGTCGTATCCGCGGTAATACTTGAAAAAAGTGGTGGCTCATTGATCGTAATCACTGCGGAATCCGTCACTGTAAATCCGCATGCATCCGTAACCGTGACTGTATAAGTTGTGGTAACTATGGCTTGAATCGAAATTTGATTTGACGAACCGCCATTGCTCCAGTTATACACATAGCCTCCATAGCCATCTGTAGCTGTGGCAAGAAGATCAAGAAGTACATTTTTACAGGATAGTGTTGTATCTCCGTCCACAACCAGAGCTAAAGGGGGCGGTGGTGTTGTGGTGATATGTATGGTATCCGTTTTGGAAGAACCGCAAGTATCGGTAACTGTCACATAAAAAGTGGTATCACTGGTTGGCCAAACGGTTGTGGTTGAACCTGTGGTTCCATTGTGCCACAAGTAAGAGTACCCTATTCTTCCGCCTGTTACACTCGCATTAAGCGTCAAGGTATCACCCGGGCAAAACGCCTGTGAAGCATTGACATTAACGTCAAGTGAGTCAACATCTTCAATGTAAAGTATCACGCTGTCCCTGTTAGGTGTTCCACAATTTGATGGAACAGTAATTCCAATTTGAACCGTTTCGGTTCCTTCTGTCAGGTAATCCAAAATTGTACTTAAAGTGATGGAAGTTGAATCTTCTCCAGGCAGGAAAGTAATGCTTCCCGGAACACCACTATAATCAACACCGCTCGTGGCAGATCCCAAAACATCAATGGTATAAGTTTGCGTATAGTTCAACGAATCGTTTCGTACAAACCATAAAGTAGCATCTGTACATCCTTCGTACAAAGTTGAATCGTTGGCAACACTTCCCTGAAAAGACAGTTCCGATGAGATTTGAACAGATGCATTACTGCTAAAACTACCAGCTTCAAGAAACACGCCTGAATCCAAAACACCGTCTCCGATATCGGAAATCAGAATTACAATATGGTAGGTCTGACCGCAGATCACATGAGCCTCTGCAGTCATCACCGTTGTTAAACCATCGTATTGAATGTAAGTATTTGATGCATTAAAAGGAGCGGTTGAGCCATCTCCATTGTCAATATAATATGCTGAGTTAACTGTGGAATTCACATTATCGATGGTAACAGGAGTGGTTGTACCCGGAACCAATGCGATATTTTGATTGGCATAATTCCCTCCGGCTGGATTAGGTCCTGATACAAAGAAGCCGAAAGCATCATTCACGCCTGCATTTACAAATTCAAGGTATTCTTCTGAAGCGAATACAAAGTTGAATTTGATAGAGTCGCTGGTTGGTACAAAATCAAATTCTAAACGGGCAGCATTAAATGATGGTGCACCTCCCAGAGCTGTTAAGAGCGGATCTCCCGGCTCATTATTATCAATTCCTGCTCCTGGCTCATTATTTGGTCCATGAGGCCCCTCAGGGATCCCCATAGTATTGGTATTTAATACTGTTCCTGTGGTTAATAAAATTCCGGAGGCAATGCCTACATTACAATTACTGCCGTCAAACTCTCCAATGGCATTTGCACTTCCAGTATATGTAATGTTAGACACGTTTACACCGGTTCCAACGAGGACATTATTAACGAGCTGCTGAGGGGTCATGGCAGTTGACGTAACCAGCTGAGCTCTTGAGCTAAAGTTTAGTGTAACAACAACCATCGTTAGCAAGAACGTTGACTTAAAAAATGCCTGAAATGGTGTTGTTTTAATCATGTCCAATCGTTTTGGATATATGCAATGTATTTCCGTTATCATTAATGGACAAAACATTTTATTCGAGAAAATGAAGTTTTCAAAAGTGCATTTTCCTGAAAATCCTGTCCTTTTACTATCAACGTGGGTGATTGGGGCAAATTATCTGTGATTTGACGAACATCTCTATATCAATGACAAAAAAATTAAGTGCATAAAAAAGCCGTTCCAATTGATGGAACGGCTTTTATAAAATTCTTGATTCTCTTAGAATGGCAAGTCGTCTGACTCATCATCTCCACCAACTGCTTCAATTGGTGCAGCTTCCATTGGAGGTGGTCCACCAGCACTACTTGGTGCTTCAATTTTCCATACATCCAAAGAATTGAAGTACATTACTTTTCCTTCTTTATTGGTCCATTCTCTACCTCTTAAGTTAAAGTTTACAGTTACCTGCTGACCTGCTTCATATCCATCTAACAAGCTTACTCTATCCTGAGTTAACTGGAAAAGGATGTCTTGTGGGTATTGCCCATTGTTATCGGTTACTACAAATTCTCTCTTCTTGAATTTTTCACTGATCTCTTGTGTGTTGTTCACTACCTTTAATAGTCCGGTTAATTGATACATAGTATGTATGGTTTTATTGATTGTTAAATGCGAGTAAGGTCATCCAGGCTTCTTCAAGTTTGTTGTCCTGAAGCTGCTGTTTTGCCAACTCATGTAATTTTAATTCTAGCTGTGTGGCATCATCCTCAAACTCCATGAAAATTTCACTGAGTTCAATGAGTTTATGCTCGTTAACTGCGGTCTCGTCTGGCAACTCTTCAATTCCTCCCAATTGGCCCAAATCATTTCCTGTAAGCACCTTACTCAATCTAATGTCTTCAGGAATTTGATCTACACCAATTCCACAGGTTGTAATTGGTTTGGTAATCTCGAACATTGAGTTTTCATCTGCTCTGCAATACCAATTTCCACCCATTCTGGCCACAAGATCAATTTTCTTCTGGTCAATGTTACCTGTTTCATCAATGATAGCCGGATCAATATGAATTTTAAGAATCTCACAAATCACCAGGTTACCTGCACTACCCTCGTGACCAAGTTCTCTTACCTCATTTACTTTACATTCGAGTTGAACTGGTGATTCTTTTACTCGTTTTGGCTGAATGGTCTCAGAATCCACCGGCGTGAACCCAGCTTTCACAAACTCATCAACACCAGGTTGATAAGGAGAACTTGCCAGAGACATTTGCTGTACCATATTGTAGTTTACCACGTTGATAACTACTTCCGGTGTTTTCTTGACATTATTGTAAGTATCCTTAGTGGTATTGGTTCTCCCACTTCTTGCCGGAGAAAATATGGCAATTGGCGGGTTAGCACTAAATACATTGAAGAAACTGAATGGTGCCAAATTATTGTTCCCATCCTCATCTACCGTACTGGCAAAGGCAATTGGCCTTGGTCCAACAGCACCTAACAAGTAGTGGTGCAGTTTAGGAACGGGAATCTCTTTTGGATCAACAGTTAACATAAATGCAAATCTACGGCGAAATGTGGCTTTTCCAGAGCAGACTTTTCAACAATAGCGCGGAGTTATGATAAAGAAGCGTCTATTTGAACCTGCAACTTAAAATGGCAGTATCGTCAATGAAATTGTTGGCGCCCTTGAACTTTTCCAGTTCGTCAAAAACCAATGAATTGAATTCTTCCATACCCAGGGTATAGTTTGAGTGCAACAAATCTATCAAACGCTCGGTCTCATAAGCTTCATTGTCCTCATTTTCGAGTTCAACCAATCCATCTGTAAACAATATGAGTGTTGAGTTGGGATCTACAGTGACAAATTCTTCTTTGATGGACGGAATTTCATCAAACATCCCCAATCCGGTGCAACCTGTGCCCAACATTCTGGCAGTTTCTCCATCTGTCAATATGGGATGGTTGTGTCCCGCATTGATGTAATGAAGGTCTCTGGTTGTACTGTTGTATTTAGCCACAAAGAAAGTGATGAATTTTTCTCCTTGTGCTGCCTCCATCACTTTGGTATTCAGCTCAGCAATTAATCGGTGCAATCTGAAATTGTTGTAGTTAAAAATGGCCCTTACATTGGCCTGGAAGTTAGACATCAACATGGCTGCAGAAACACCTTTTCCCGACACATCTGCCATACAGATGATGAACTCTTCTTTATTGAGTCTGATGTAATCGTAGTAATCCCCGCCAACTAACTGCTGGGTTCTGTAGTGTCCTGCTATCTCCAAATTCTCGTTTGAAGGCATGTCTGTAGGAAATAGCAATTTTTGCATTTCACTGGCTACCTCTAACTCTCTTTTGGCTCTTTCCTGCTTGATGCTTTCATTGGCAAAACGCTTGTTTTCAATGGCTACCACAATAATGTTGGTAAGCGTTTGAATGAAAGGCATATGCTTAATGGTAGGACTGATTCTAATCTCTTCCTCATCCAAATCTCCAATAAGCAGATAGGCCAAAGCTTGTTCCTTGTGGTAGACAGGGATGACAACATCAAATGAGTTTAAGGTATTCTTTGAAGATGACTCAATCACGGTGATCTCCGAAATATGAATAAGGTCTTCTTCTATTTTGATGTCCTTAGATCGTGCTTTTGATCCGTACTTTAATATACAATTCCACTCTTCTCCTTTATTGTAGAGCATCAAACGACTAATTCCTAACTGATCTCTTAGAATGTACTTATAGATGTCTAGTAATTTGGAGACGGAGTAATTCTCATTAATACCTTTTGTAATATCAAGCAATGACTGAAGTTTAAACTCATGAAGCTTGAGTTTTTCAATCATTTTATTGACTCTTTTTTCAGGCATTAGTCTTTCATTTTTCTAAGTAAAGCCGGCAAATGTTTCAATGAAGCCAGTTCTGTAAATGTGGTTCGGGCATCATCACAAGGACTACCCAGATACTTCTTATTTCCTTCAAGATCTTTTCCTACACCACTTTGTCCGTAAACCACCGCTCCGGATTTGATGGTGACGTCACTGATCACACCAACTTGTCCCCATAAAGTAACATCATCTTCAATGGTAACGCAACCGGCAACACCAACGTGTCCTGCAAACAAACATCTCTTACCAACCACGGTATCGTGACCAATGTGAACCTGATTATCGAGTTTCGAACTTTCTCCGATAATGGTATCTCCGGAGACGCCTCTGTCTATGGTACAAAGTGCCCCAATCTCGACATTGTCTTCTATGATTACCCTTCCACAGGTGTGCATTTTTCTATAGCCTTCACCTTTTTTCTGGAAATAAAAGGCATCTGCTCCAATTACAGAATTCGCGTGAATGATCACATTGTCTCCGATATGAACATTATCGTAAATCACCACTCCTGAATGAATCCAGCTATGTTTTCCAATGGTCACATTTCTTCCTATGCTCACATTTGGTTGAATAACGGCATATGGCGACACCCCTTTTGGCGAATTCACGGATTCTGACCAAGGGTAGAAAGGACTGAATAGTACTGTGAGTTTGTTGTAGTCTTTGAAGGGATCAGAACTCACTAAAAGCCCCTTTCCTTCGGGGCAATCTACTTCCTTATCAATCAAAATAGTTGTGGCAGCAGACTGAAGTGCTTTATCGTAGTATTTTGGGTGGTCGACAAATACCAAATCACCCGCCTCTACTTTATGGATTTCATTGATCCCTGTCACCAAATGATCTGGTGATCCAACAAAGGAACAATTCAGTATTTCTGAAAGCTCCTTTAGGGTATGTGGTTTTTCTAATTTCACTATTTCGCTCGTTCAGAGTACTCGCCTTTTTTGGTATCCACTTTAATTCTATCACCAGTGTTGATAAATAGTGGTACTCTTACTTCTGCTCCGGTATCAATTGTAGCCGGTTTCATAGTATTGGTTGCGGTATCTCCTTTGATTCCTGGCTCAGTATAAGTTACTTCAGCTTCAATATACTGAGGCAGTTCAACAGTTAAGGGCAACTCTTCTTCAGCATGGAACACGATTTTACAGATGTCTCCTTCTTTCAAGAATTTATCATTGTCAATCTTACTGGATTCGATCATGATCTGCTCATAAGTCTCCGTATTCATGAAATGATAGCCGTCTCCTTCAGGATATAGATATTGATAATCTCTTGTTTCAATTCTAACCACATCAATCTTATGTCCGGCAGAAAAGGTATGATCAACCACTTTACCTGTCTCAATGTTCTTAAGCTTGGTACGCACAAAAGCAGGACCTTTTCCTGGTTTCACGTGAAGAAATTCAACGATGGTTACTAGTTTGCCATTGTGGTTCAGGCACAAGCCATTTCTGATATCTGAAGTATTTGCCATAATTTAAAATTTGTTCAATAGTATGATAAAGATAGAAGGATATTACTGTCCTGATGGTCAATCTTAAGAAATTCCACGCATAATCCCTTTGGTTGATGCTTTTATAAAGTTTAAGATGTAATCTTTTTCCGGAGAAGCAGGGAGTTCCAAATCCGCAATTTTAAGGGCAGCACTTATGTTGCTATTTTGAACATAGATGACTCGATAGATGTCTTCAATATTCATGATTTGCTCATCTGTAAACCCTCTTCGTCTCAAGCCAATGGTGTTTACTCCAACATAAGACAAAGGTTCTCTTGCAGCCTTAACATAAGGTGGAACGTTCTTTCTAACGCCACAACGTCCTGCAATAAAAGAGTGTGTTCCAATGGTAACAAATTGCTGAATACCAACCTGGCCTTCAATGATGCACCAGTCTTCAACTGTACAGTGACCCGCTAATCCCGTATAATTGGCAATTACCACATTGTTTCCAATGATACAATCGTGTGCAATGTGCACATAGCCCATTAACAAGCAATTATCTCCAACAGCTGTTTTCATTCTGTCGGCAGTTCCTCTGTGAATGGAGGCGCCTTCCCGGATGGTGGTGTTGTTTCCAATTTCAACGGTTGTATACTCTCCGTTGTACTTTAAATCCTGAGAAACAGCACCAATTACGGCATTCGGGAAAATCTCACAATTATTTCCAATTCTGGAGCCATCCATGATCACTGCATTTGGTCCAACCCAACAATTTTCTCCAATCACCACATCTCCTTGAATTGTAGCAAATGGTTCAATTACAGTTCCCTTACCAATCTTGGCATCAGGATGAATATTTCTTGGCAAATCCATTATAATCCGCGCTCTTTAACAACTTGTGCCATCATTTCCGCTTCCGATACAACCTGTCCGTTTACATAGCATGTTCCCGACATGTGTACAATTCCTCTTCGAATCGGCGTCAATAATTTTAATTCCATAACCACGGTATCTCCCGGCATTACTTTCTGTTTGAACTTCACATCTGTAATTTTCAGGAAGTAGGTAGAGTAGTTCTCGGGATCTTCAACCGACGATAGAGCGAAAATACCTCCGCATTGTGCCATGGCTTCAATTTGAAGTACTCCCGGCATTACAGGGTTATCCGGGAAATGCCCCTGAAAGAACGGCTCGTTCAAAGTCACATTCTTAACACCAATAATTCCCTTGTCATCCAGAGCCATTACTTTATCTACCAACAAAAATGGATACCTGTGTGGCAGCATCTTAGAAATGGCATTGATATCATATAAAGGCGGTTTTGACAAATCAAATTTCTTCCCTGCCTTTTTCTGTTGTTTAATAATGCCTTTGATGATTTTAGCAAAAGACACGTTTCCGGAATGTCCCGGACGTGCAGCCAAAATATGACCTTTAATTGGCTTACCAACCAAAGCTAAATCACCAATAATATCTAATAATTTGTGGCGAGCTGGCTCGTTTTGGTATTGAAGCTTGCTGCTATTCAATACACCAATGCCTTCCACATTAATTTTCAAGTCTTCTTTTCCGAGTAACTTGGCCAGTCTGTCCAACTCTTCCTGAGATACGTTAGGACGTTCTACCAAAACAATGGCGTTGTCCAAATCTCCACCTTTGATCAGGTCGTTTTTGGCAAGGAACTCCAATTCTTTAAGGAAACAGAAAGTTCTGCAACTAGCAATATCTTCTTTAAATTCGTTGATATTGTACATAGTTGCATGTTGTGTTCCCAAAACCGGTGATTGGTAATCTACCATCACTGTAAGTCTAAAATCGTCTGCAGGAACGGCCAACATTTCAATGCCTTTGCTTAAGTCTTCCCATGGAAGGTTCTCTTCAAAAACAAAATACTCTCTTTCGGCACTTTGTTCTTCCACACCAACGGATTCAATGGCCTGAACGAATGGCAACGAACTTCCATCCATAATAGGAATTTCAGGTCCGTCTATTTCAATTAAACAGTTATCAACCTGCATCCCGTATAGGGCTGCTAATACATGTTCGGTGGTATAAACTCTGGTGCCATTCTTTTCTAGCGTTGTTCCACGGTCTGTAGAAACCACTAAATCTGCGTCAGCTTTGATAACTGGCTGGCCTTCGATATCCATACGCTTGAATTTGTACCCGTGGTTATCCGGTGCAGGTTTCAAATGGATGTTGACCTTCTCTCCAGTATGTAGTCCAACACCTGAGAGTGCTACCTCACTCTTCAGTGTGTGCTGTTTTTCACTCATTCCTGTATTTATTTAGTTCTTTAAGTTCTCGTTCTATATCGTTCAATCTGGATTGAATCTTAGGTAAGCTTCTGAATCCAACGTAAGATCTTTTGTAATCTCCAATGTAAAATGCCGGAGATCCCTGAACGATCATATTATCTTCTGTAATATCTTGTCCAATGCCTGATTGTGCAGCAATTTTAACACCATCGGCAATTTTCAAATGTCCAATGATACCTACCTGACCACCAATCATGCAGTTTTTACCGATTTTAGTTGAACCGGCTACTCCGGTCTGAGCGGCGATTACCGTATTCTCTCCTATCTCAACATTATGTGCTATCTGGATCAAATTATCAAGCTTAACGCCTTTTCTGATAATTGTAGATCCCAATGTAGCTCTGTCTATTGTTGTATTTGCACCAATTTCAACATGATCTTCGAGGATCACATTTCCAATTTGTGGGACTTTGTTGTAGTTGTTTTCTGCATTTGGTGCAAACCCAAAACCATCACCACCGATGATACAGCTTGGTTGTAAAGTACATGATGCACCAATAATACATTCCGACATAACTCTAACACCTGCCTGAAGAATGGTGTTATCTCCAATCACCACATTGTCTCCAACATAGGCGTTTGGAAAGATCTTTACATTGTTTCCAATTCGGGTATTCTCGCCGATATGTACATTTGCCCCCACATAACAATCTTCTCCTAGTTGGGCAGACTCACTCACATGAGAGTTGGCTTCTATACCTTTCTTATCGTACTTAATGCTGTTGTATAAATCCAGCAATTTAGCAAAGCATTCATAAGCATTTTCAACCCTGATGAGTGTACAAGAGTCGGGAATGGATTGCTCTGCAACAAAGGTATCGTTAATGATTACGGCTGAGGCTCCGGTTGAATAAATGAATTCATTGTATTTGGGATTAGCCAAAAACGATAATGTTCCGGGCTTGCCTTCCTCGATTTTAGAGACATTGCTGATTTTAACCTCAGGGTTTCCTTCGATTTTTCCGTGCAGCATATCTGCTATTTGCTGGGCTGTAAATTCCATTCGGCGTCAAAAATATAAAACATTCATGCGCCCAACTATATACTTTTGAAGGTTTTTTAAAGCTTCTCTCTTAATAATTAAAGCGGCATCCATTTTATGGATGATGCAATAAATGCAAAATAGGTTGCAGATTAGATTCTGGCGTGGCAAACAAAATACTTTACAACAGGCTTAGACAAGGCTGTAATATTCAGATTATCAGACGCTTCAGCCAACTCCAATGTTCCTCCATATTTGAATAATAATTGGATATTATCCTTTTTGGGATCATAGGCATTGTTGACGAGCTCTCCGGTTATGACCAAATTATCTGTAAGTTCTTCCGGTACCTCATACTTTTTGGACACGGTATGTTTGATTTGATCCAGCACTTCTGACGGAACAGGCTCTTTGTACAACTTAATCTTGAACAGCTCTCTATTCAGGATCATTTTACAGAGGTTAGACAAGATGGTATCGTCATAATAGCACCATTGTTTAATGGCACTGGTCACATCAAAATCATCCAACCTGGCGAAAGTTTCCAGTGCCTCAGGATCATTTTTAAGGTCGTTCCCCGAAATTTTACCGTACAGAAACTTCTTTAAATCAACGGAGCAATCGATATCTCCTCTTTCCATGGCCAGTTTCTTGGCTCTTTTTAAAACCTGAACAATCATAAATTCAGCAGAGACCACAGTTTTATGCAGATACACCTGCCAGTACATGAATCTGCGTGCCATCAGGAAATTTTCTATCGAGTAGATGGCTTTTTCATCAACTACCAAATGGCCATTGTGCACATTCAACATTTTTATGATTCTGTCGGACCCCACTTCTCCTTCGTGAACGCCTGTATAAAAACTGTCTCGTTTTAAATAATCCAACCTGTCCATATCCAGTTGACTACTCACCAGCTGATGAAGGAAAGTCTTATGGTATTGGTTGTTAAAAATTTCGATTGCCGTAGTCAGTTTTCCATCAAACTCCTGGTTCAGTTTCTGCATGAACAAGGTTGAGATCTCTTCATGATGAATGCCATCAACAATGGTATGCTCAAGTGCATGAGAAAACGGACCATGCCCGATATCGTGAAGCAAAATTGCCATAGAAACACTTTCTGCTTCATGGTCAGTAATTTCATGGCCTTTTGAACGTAAAACCACTATGGCTTTTGAAGTCAGATGCATGGCTCCAAGCGCGTGATGGAATCTTGTATGAAGCGCACCAGGATAGACCAATGAAGTCAATCCCAATTGTTTGATTCGTCTTAACCTTTGAAAATAAGGGTGGTCTATCAGGTCCAGAAGACTGTCGTAATTTATTGAGATAAATCCATAAACCGGATCATTGAATATTTTGCGCTTGTTGGTTTGCTCCATACCACAAAGTAAGCAATCGAAGACGATATTTCCGATAAATAACCAGGATTTTCTAGTTGAGTTTCTCTTCTCTTTCGTAGCGTTCTTCATCTGCCTGTCTGAGCAGTTGTTCACGCATTCTCAAAAACTCATCTAATGACATGTCTAATTTTTCGAGCAACTCTTCCGGTGGATTTTTGGGCCACTCATTTTCAAGCTCGTCATAAGACTTGTCATTCATTTCAATCTCATCTTTGTTGATGTCAATTATTTTAATACCACCAGGGTCCGTACCACCTCCTAACTCTCGGAATTGCTTTCTTGATTCGGCGACATAAAAGCTTCCCGGATGGTCAAAAATAATTTGTTTGTAATAGCTTTTGGCCGTCTCATAATCTTTAAGCTGATACTGAGAAATTTGAGCCATATCAAACAAAGCATCATCGCCTAAAATATCTGAACCATGCTTACCAACTATTTCTGACAAGTAATCCATGGACTCTGCCCAATTCCTATTCTTTCTGGCCATTTCAGCTCTCATGTATAGAATCTCATCACTCAAGGCATGGTTTCCATACAAATCGGTAATAGAATCCAAACATGCCCTGGCCTCTTCAAATCTGTTTTGGAAGATGAACAAATCTGCTTTGGCGAATAGCATCATTGGTTTAAGAGTTGTATCCAGACCAATGTTGTCTGTTATGATTAAAGACAATTGCATGGCGTCATTGCTAATAAGCTTAGATGTAGACGCTTTTAAAACATCCAATTGCGCCTGGGCATATTCGAAATTTCCGGTGTAGTAATGAATCTTGGAGTTTCTGAATTTCGCTTCATGTCCCAGAATGTCTTCTTTAAACTCTTTCTCTACCTGCAGGTATTGAATGGAAGCATCCCAAACGCGACCTTCCATCACATACACATCTCCTAACTCCATTTTACAAAGGCCTCTTTCCTTAAAAGAGATTCTGGGAACCGCCAGGGCCTCATTCAACAATGAAATGGCTTTGGCCCTATCCTGAATATAGAAGGCTTCAAGGTGTGCCAATTTTCTCATCATGGGCACAGTCACGCTAGTCTTTCCCATTTCGCCAGGGGACAAGATTTCCTCAAACTTGGTTTCCAGCAGTTTCAGATCCGCATCCTCATATTTTGACGTGGTAATTTTATCATTTAGTGCGGTCATGGATTCCAATCGGGCATTGTTATAATGATAACCGTCGGGGTATTTATCTATGACATATTGGTAACCTTTAATGGCAATGTCATAAGCCTGATTGGCTCGACAAACACGACTCAATTGCATCACGTCTTCCCCATCGCTGTTCTTAAGTCTTCGATCCATGGCCTTAGCCTGTATCATGGCGCCATTAAAATCTTTGATTTGCAGAAAATACCAAATCAACATTTCGTTATAGGTCAGTTCATTCGGATCTGACTGCATACGTTTGAGCAATACCAACCTCAACTGATCTGTTTTTGGATTTTTAGGATCTTCGAAATCCAGTGTGCGAGAGAGGGCATTTTGTACACTGGGCACATAGTTGTTGTAACTCACAACCACATCTATATAGTCTTCCAGCATGGCCTTATTGTCTCCAAGTTTACCATGCAAAGCAGCCGTTTTAAAACCAAAGGGATACGACTTAACATCCTTTTTCCCCTTTTCATAAACCTCCAAAGCCATGGTAAGCATGTCTTTCTCAATGAAGGCTTCTCCCAATTCCAAAATGTTTCTGTAATTGAGCGGAACATCCTTTATCAACTTGCCATAAATTGTATTGGCTTTTTCCTGTTCGCCAGTCAATTCAAGGACATTGGCCATGTCTAGTTGATAAGATTGCTTTCCCGGAGACCGTTTTCTCTGTTTCTTAATCAGCTTCTCGCTTTCTTTGTAGTTCTCAAGTGCGTTGAGCGTTTTAAGTAAGTTGACATAGTTATAGTCTGTGGGCTGCTGATTGTAAAATTTCTGATAATACAGGAGTGCTTTTTCATACTCTCCGTTGTCGTAATAATGTTTTGCCAAGCGTTGATCGTTTGGTTGGGCAACCAAATTTGAGGGCAGACATGCAAACATGACTGCGCAAAACACCAGTATTTTAATCACTTCCTTCATGAAGGGTTCTCAAACTGTCTACGATAATTTGCACCTGAGGGTTCAAGCTATCATAAATCGCCAGATTCTTTGTCAGCAACTCAGTATAAGAGTTAAGTACACCAATGATTTCCGTAGCACCTTTCGCCTCTAGCTCCATCGCATCTTTCAAGTCAATTTCTTCATCCAGAGAATCGCCTTCCAGGTCTCTTTTGAGATCTGATAACTGACTTAAAGTGTACTCCGCTGACTTTAGGAAACGTTTTTTATTGGCCTTATAGTGTTTAACGTCTTTTAAACCTTTAAACATATTGATTTTGGCCGCCAATTTTGGCTGAACTGTATCAGATTGGTAATAACTCGTCATCACCCTTTTCATCTCATCATAATCCTTTGGGATTTGTGTGAGTTTATTTGAATCCAGAGCCATAAATCTGGCCATTTCCTCTTCGACCTGTTTCGAATAAGAATCAATTTGTTCAATTTCTTCTTTGTACTTCTCTTTCCCTGATTGTTCGCTTGAACACGCAGTTAAGAAACCAAACAACAATATGACCGTGATGTATTTCATTAATCTATAATATCAAATCCGGTATACCTCTGCAAAACCTGAGGTATTCTAACGCCATTTTCTGTCTGATTATTCTCCAATAATGCTGCCATAATTCGTGGCAATGCCAAAGCACTTCCATTGAGGGTATGGGCCAACTTATTCTTGCCATCAGCATCTTTGAATCTCAGTTTTAATCTATTGGCCTGGAAAGTTTCGAAATTAGACACAGAACTTACTTCCAACCATTTATCCTGAGCACCACTGTACACTTCAAAATCGAAGGTTAATGCTGCTGCAAAACCAAGATCACCACCGCATAGACGGACAATTCTGTAAGGCAATTCCAATTTTTCCAAAATCCCCTTTACATGAGCCACCATGGCATCTAAAGTTTCATAAGATTTATCAGGATGCTGAATCTGAACAATTTCCACTTTATCGAACTGATGTAAACGGTTTAGACCTCTTACATCCTTACCGTAAGAACCTGCTTCTCTTCTAAAACATGGTGTGTAACCACATAATTTGATGGGAAAATCTGAAGAATTTACCATATCTCCTCTGAAGATGTTGGTTAAAGGCACCTCTGCGGTTGGAATAAGGTAGAGATTATCTTCAGTAACGTGATACATCTGCCCTTCTTTATCTGGCAATTGGCCTGTTCCAAAACCAGAAGCTTCATTTACCACATGCGGTGGAATGTATTCGGTATATCCGGCACTGGCAGCTTCATCCAAAAAGAAATTGATCAAAGCTCTTTGTAGCTTGGCTCCTTTTCCTTTGTATAGAGGGAAACCTGCTCCGGTAATCTTTACACCTAACTCAAAATTGATCAGGTCGTATTTCTCAGTTACTTCCCAATGAGGTACAGCACCATCAAAAGCGGGCAAATCTCCGGAGGAATACACCAATTCATTGTCCTCATCTGTTTTTCCAAGAGGCACAGATCTATGAGGCCTGTTAGGAACCTGATATAGCAATTCTTTTTGCTTAGTCTCTAACTCCGTTAATTGCTCACGCAGGGTGTGCGTGGCTTGTTTAAGGTCAGCAGTTTTTGCTTTAGCTTCATTTGCTTCAGCTTGTTTTCCTGACTTAAACAGTTCTCCAATTTCTTTGGACAAACTGTTTAATTCGGCTTGCTTGGAATCCAGCTCAGACTGTGTTAGTCTTCTGCTCTCATCAGTCTTCAAAAGGTCGTCAATAATTTCCTGATAATCAAAGTTCCTTTTCTTTAGGTCTTCGGCTATTTCCTTGCTCTCTTCTCTTATGTTGGCTATCTCCAGCATGCTCTTAATTTTTAGGCGGATAAAGGTAGGCAATTACAGTGAAATATGACCACCCATGTCGATAGAAAAGGTCCAAACGCAAATAACCCCCAACACCTGGTGCCGAGGGCTATCTGTTCCTACTACTACTTTATTAAACCAAACTACCGATTTATGTTACTAATGTACGCCAAGAATTGACTGAAGGTTATGCGAATTGCTTGTATGGCATTACTGGCAGATTTAAATGTTTCTTTCTTTGATTGACTGGTTTGTGAGCTTTGTAAATCTCAACCAAGGCAAGACAGATCTCAAGGCTATCCAGGCCATAATGGCAAACCAGACACCATGAAGATTCCACTCGAAATATTCCGTTAATAGCAAAACCGGCAGAAAGCCGAACAAACTGGCATAAATCAATACTTGTCTCAGAAACTTAGCTTCTCCAAGTCCTTTAAAAACACCATCCAAAGTAAAAGCAATGGCATTAACGGGGAAAATCAGAAGTGTGATCCAGAAGAAGTCTTCGAATATGGACACAACCTCTTCTTTATTGCTTAGCCAATGTCCAACCTGAAAATAAATGACACCTATGACGAGGGCGAGTACAATTGAAATGATGATGTTGTATTTCAGTATTTTCCTCACCATATCTTTCATGGCCAACATGTTTCCGGCGCCAAGTAACTTTCCTGAAATGGCATTGGCTGCATTGGAATAACCATCGATAAAAAAGGCTGTAAACAACCAAATCTGGTAGGCCATAGCATGGGCCGCATTGTGTTCATTTGAGATACCGGCTGCACTTCTTAATGCCAATAAGATGGTGATATTCAAAACAATGGTCCGAACAAAAAGATTACTTGCAATTTGAAGCAATTCCTTTAGCAAAGGATGAATCTTCCTTTGGAAAAACAACCTGAATCTGGTTTTGCGATAAAGTACAAAGACGGCGGCCAAAAACATCCAGATTTGGACAATCAAGCTGGCATAAGCGGCTCCCTTCACTCCCATTGGTTCCAGAACGCCATCCAAACCGTGCACAAAAAGAATATCGAGTCCTAAATTGAGTACACTTCCTATGATGCTGATCACCATGGCCCAATATGTATTTTGTAATCCTCTAAAAACACCGAACATGGTAAAGGCCGCGAGTATAAATGGAAACCCAATGGCTCGAATCTGATAATAATCGATACTATACTTAAGCGCTCCGCCCTTTAGATCAAGCACCTCCATGATTGATTCAATGAAAGGAACTGTTCCGGCATAAAACACAAGCCCTATTATGAGACTGAAGAAGATTACCTGAGGCACAAGGGAGTCAATCTTATCTAGTTCATTTTTTCCCAGAGCTCTTGAGACAAGTGCGGAAGTGGCCGATTTGGTTTGTGCCAGTACCCACACTATTGTTAAATAGAATGAACTTGCTCCGGCTATTCCTGAGTTCGCTATCTCACTATCTGGCAATTGCCCAAGAATGGCTGTATCTCCCAAGGAAATAAGCGGCTCGGAAATTCCGGCTATGATCGCCGGAATTGCAATTCTGTTGATTTCTTTAAGACTAACCTCTGCCATTCAGGACAAAGTTAGCTGTTGGGAACGAGAAAAGATTCAAAATTTCTGTCTAACAGGAAATCCATCAGAACCCAATTCATGATCCTTACTCACTTTGACCCTGCGTTTGTCTTTACCAAATGATTTTTTCTCAATTGCCGAACCATTTTTGATGTACATGTACACCTTTTGTCCTTCGCGAGAATAGATGGTTTTCTTATTACCCCTTTTGTTGATCATGGACTCAGGTTCGCCCCATTCATAATACTCCCAGGTTTTTCCTTTGAATTTATTGTGCTTTTTTAGCTGACCACTTGAGTAATAATCTTTGATGAATTCCTTTTTGTTATTGTAGTGATGAACCAGTATTCCTTCTTTGGAAAAATCTTTGACATCCCAAAGCGTTACCTTATTCCCAAAAGAATTTTTAGTCCCCTTCAACTTTACTCTAAGGGATTTAAGCTGACCGTTTCGATAATACTCCTGCAGGGTATCAATGATATAACCATTGTCGAAATTGCCTCTTGCCCTCACAGAACCATCATAATAATAATCCGTTACCTGTCCATGAGGATCTTCTCCACACCAAAAGTAGTTCTCAGCAGGAGGAGAACAAACGCACCGATTATATATCAGGGCCTGTACATTGAAGGTATCTGTATAAGCTTTGAAAGACTTAAAATGAATCGTTTGTGAAATGAATTCCCGAGCGCTTATCATCCCAATATTTAATTGGTAAGTACCCGTGTCTTTAATCTCAATTACTTTTCTGGCCAATTCCAGACTATTATCAAAAGACTTGTACTTCTCTCCTTTCCCTGTAATTGTAACTGTATAGAAGTCCAGCTCCTCATTGGAGCATTGGCTGAGTATAACAGGTTGATAGCTTAGCTGAGCCTGAACGAAAAAAGGCATCATACATATGACAAAGACAAACTTCATGATATATATGATGCCATAATCATCTTTTTACATAAAACTACTCAAATATGACCGTCATTTCAACACGTCTGTTTTTCTGACGACCTTCCTTGGTATCGTTATCAGCAATTGGCTTTTCTTCACCGAAGAATTTGACAACTAAATTGTCTTCTTTAACACCATTCTGATTTAGATATAATGATACTGCCTGAGCACGTTTCTTAGACAGAGCCAGGTTAGAACTTGCCGCACCAACGTTATCTGTGTGACCGGCAATTTCCAATTTCCATGTAGGTCTGTCAACCAAGAGAGATGCCAATGAATCCAAGGATTCGTAAGAACTCTCTTCTATAATCGCGCTTCCCGTTTTGAACTCCAGATTATCGAATGCCGCATCCAAAATTTTCTGGATATGCTCATCGATCTTAGGACAACCGTTGTTATCCTTAGGTCCAGGAGTATTCACACAGTCATCGTCCTTATCAAGTACACCATCTTTATCGGTATCTGCGTAAGGACATCCTTTATTTGATTTTGGTCCCGGGTTATTAGGACAAGCATCATCTTTATCTAAAATACCATCCTTGTCTGTATCCGGCCATGGACATCCGCGATTTTCCTGCGGTCCTGCTACTTCAGGACAATTATCCACGAAATCGAACAATCCGTCTTTATCTGTATCCGGGCAACCTTCGTTTTCAACAGGTCCGGCATGGTCAGGACATAAGTCATCACTGTCTCTTACACCATCCTGATCTCTATCCGGACAACCATTAAATTCTGCCAACCCTGGTTCATCCGGACAATCATCCAGCTTATCCATGATCTTATCGCCATCTCTGTCAGGACAGCCATTAAATTCAACCAAACCTGAATCAAGCGCACAGCTATCCAATTTATCCATGATACCATCCATATCCGTATCAGGACAACCATTAAACTGAACAAGACCTGAATCCCGAGGGCAATCATCTAACTTGTCAATGATCTGATCGTTGTCTGAGTCAGGGCAACCATGGAATTCTTTAGTTCCAGGATCATAAATACAGCTGTCTTTCGAATCCTGAATATGGTCACCATCTGTATCAGGACAACCTTTGAATTCCCATACTCCTGGTACATCAATACAACCTTCTTCTTTTCTGTTTCCGCTTTCCTTTCTCAATTCTCTTCTATGCTTCTTCTCTACTTTATCAGAAACTTTATCGCCATCTCTATCGTGCGGATGAGGTTGTGGAATTGGAATTTTCAGGGCAGCATACACATCTGCTCCTCTAAGCTTCCAGTCTTTTCCAGGAGCCAGGAAAGGTTTAATGTCTGCCGTTCCAATAAATAGTGGCCCTATTCTTAAACCTACACCTGTTCTAAAGCCAACATATTCACCGTAAGAAATGGGAATGGTAGCTCCAAACCATCTGTGATCAAACCTTGGAGAGAATGCAATATGAGATCCGTAAGTGGTTTTATGCGCATCCTTTTTCATCTGAAAAGCAACAGATCCATCAAGATTCAAGTAAAACAATGGGTGAATTTCATAATCCAGGTTGAAGTTCAATGCAGTTGGCAGGTTCATGAAATAAGTTCCCTTATCATCTATATAACTTAACTGCCCCTCATTTTCCAATCTGATAATGGTGCTATCAAAAGATCTAAACCCTGAAACATCACCAAATGCTGAATCAATGTCTAGAACATTGGCATTCATACGGAAGTTTCTACTCAACTCACCTTTTGTGTAGCGCATCCCTCCAATATCTGAAACAGAAAATGCAGCTCTCAATTTATACTTATTCTCATCACGTCTCCATAAGTTGGTTTCCCCATCCATGTCGTACTTATGTTTTTTCCAGTCGGGTCTCCATTCGTACACCCCACCAATGTCAAACCCAAGTCCGAGTTTAGAGTTTCTTTTAAAGAAATCGCTCATAATGTTATTCACGGTAACCTCTTTCATACCCGTGGTATAGTCATCCAATATTTCGGAATAACCATATTCAAAATCTCCGCGAATGTATGCGGCTGTATCGGCGTTACTAAACTCGTAATCTACCTTATCTGTGTAGACGTAGGCAGAAGCAATTCCATTAAGCAATTTTACTTTTAATCCAGCTTTCAAAAAGTGTTCTTCATCATCCATGAAGACCTGCGCATAACTGAAATTAAATTCATTCCACGAGTTATATGAAATATTAAGAAGTTGGTCGTCCAAATCAATATTCCAAAGAGACGGATAATCAAGTTCTGTCCTGGATAAATCAATGATATTTTCAGAAACATCATCAATATTAAGCATGGTTCTATGTTTAAACCCAAATCCAATGGCCTTAGTCTCACTTAGTGTCACCAAGGTATTAAGCACATCAATATTTAAGTTGACATAGGCATTTCTGTCCTTACCTTTTGGATTATCAAATGTAAAGAAGTTACCGCCTCTGGATCGATAGTAATCCGTTGAATCATAGGTAGCAATTGTACCAAAGTTTGGACTTTTTGTAAAATTCGTATCCGTAAAGGACGCTTTCCAGCCTCCCGGCATGTTCATAGGATTCATATAAAGGTGGTTATTGTAACCAGCGAATTGAAACCCAAAAAACAGAACGTCAACCTTCTCACGGTTATCAACTAAAAAACCGGGATTTTTGTCGGCTTGCATCACTCCGGAGTAATCACTCTGTGTCAGGCCTAGATAATGTTGGGAAAATAAAAATGTAGGGAGCAACCCCACAATGCAGCTCAGTAAAATTTTTTTCATGGTGATTCTGTATAGCAACTAATCTCTAACAAGGAACAAGAAAAAAAAACACTATACAAATTTTCTTTGATGCAAAATTAGAATGCCATCATAACGATTATATGGAATCCGGTCTTGAAAAACCACTTTATAAAAACCGTATTTTCGCAAAAACGCCATTTTGAAAAATATACTGCCATACTTGATCATTCTGCTGTCATTTGGGAATCTTTATGGACAAAATTCCAAAACAGATTCTTTGTTGCAGGAAATTCAAAAAAGTACTTCAGACACCAACAAAATAACACTTGGGACCCTGTACGGAAAAGCTCTCGGGACTGGGGAATTTGCCTTTTGGGATTCGTTATATAACAGTTCTCTCGAGACCAAATCTCCCGAACACATTGCATTGTGTACATACTGGAAGGGGTATGTCCGATTGAGAAAAGGTTTGCTCGAGGAGGGACTTGAGTTGATGCTGACCAACGAACAACAGTATAAAGACCTTAAACTACCAAACAAAAGAGCGAATACAATGGCGTTCATTGGCTACGCTTATCGCAATTTAGGTAAGAATGATGACGCATTTAGATATTACCATTGGGGGCTCGACATTTATGAAGAGCAGGACAACATTGGTCAGATGGTTAGAATGGTCAACAAGCTGGCAGTGATGCATCAGGAGCTTGGTAACTCAGATAGTTCTCATTATTACTACAACCTGAATCTTGAACACCTTGAGAATACAGACCGAAAAGAAGATCTTGCGCAAACCTATGGCAACATTGGTACACTTTATGGCAGAGAAGGAGATTATATTAAATCGGTAGAATACGTTCTAAAGGCCATAAAGATTAGAGAAAGTACTGGTGACTGGAGGAATATCTCTACTAACTATATGAATCTCGGGTACTTGTTTCAACGTCAGGATGAATTTGATGAAGCGCTTAAATATTTTAGGAAAGCCCAGGAAGCAAACGCAAAAACATCTGATGATCGCGGTCTGCAGGAGGCCGCCATCTTACTGAATATTGGTTTTGTGAAAATGCGCCAAAAGAAGATTGATGAAGCTTTTCCACTCGTGAGAAAGAGTCTGGACATTAGAGTAAAGGCACCTGATGAGCAGGGAATAGGATTTTCTGCCAACAATATGGGAAAACTTCATCAAATGACGGGCGATAAGGACAGTGCGCTTTATTACTTCAGATGGGCTGAAAAACAATGGCGTTTGCTCAACTATAAGCAAGGATTGGTAGCCACTTTACACAACATTGGCCACCTGGAACTTGAAGCCAATAACATTGCCGTAGCTCAGAAAATTGCCAATGAGTCTTATCAAATTGCTGAAGCCATTAATTTCCCTGACAGAAAAAGAGATGCAGCAGAGTTGCTCATGGCTGTGTATCAAAAAACAGGAAACTGGATGAAGGCTTTTGAGATGCAAACTCTGGCAAGAACTCTGTCAGACAGTCTTAAGAGCGAAAGCATCAGAAAATCTTCTCTTCAACAAAGTATTCAGTACAAATTTGACATGGTCGCTGCCGCCGATAGTGTCCGTCATTTGGAAGAAAAGAAACAAGATTCATTAAAACTTAAAGCCCAGGAAGCTGAAACAGAACATCAACGGGTTGAAGCAAATTATCAGAAAAAACAAAAAAACTTCTTGTATGCCGGACTGGCTATTTTGGCGGTCTTGCTGGTTTTCATCTTCCAGAGATTTAAGGTTTCTCAGAAGCAAAAAGCCATTATTGAGACCCAAAAGAAAGAAGTTGAAGTTCAAAGAACGGAAGCTCAGATTCAAAAGGAATTGGTGGAAGAACGCAACAAGGAAATTCTTGATTCAATTACCTATGCGAAAAGAATTCAAGGGGCAATATTACCTCCTGACAAACTCGTGATGAGGTATCTTGAAGAGTCATTTATTCTGTACAAACCAAAAGACATTGTGGCCGGAGATTTTTACTGGATGGAACCTTTTGCCCAATCGGAAGAAATTTTGTTTGCAGCGGCTGACTGTACCGGACATGGTGTACCAGGAGCCATGGTGAGTGTCGTTTGTAACAATGCCTTGAACAGATCTGTTAGAGAGTTTGGCCTGACAAATCCGGGTGCCATTCTTGACAAAACGAGAGAAATCGTTATCAGTGAATTCAGATCTGAAAAAAACAATACAGATAATATTGGTGAAGTAAAAGATGGGATGGACATTGCCCTTTGCAAACTCAACCCAAAAACTCGTGAATTAAGCTTTTCGGGCGCTAACAACCCTGTTTGGATCGTTAGAAAAGGAGAGATTGAGTTAGAAGACATTGGTGTTCATGACAACCCGAAAACCGGGAAACTGATGCAAAATGGCTACACGCTTCTTGAAGTGAAAGGAAGTAAACAACCCATTGGTCAATTCGACCAGCAAAAAGAGTTTGAAACGCATCATTTTAAGCTTCAAAAAGGAGATACTGTCTATATTTTCTCTGATGGATTTGCCGACCAGTTTGGCGGCCCGAAAGGGAAAAAACTGAAAGCCAGTAATATGAAAAAATTGTTCCTGGGACTGCAGGAAGCAAGCCTTTCAAAACAAAAAGAAGCGCTTGAAAGCTCGTTTGAAGAATGGAGAGGTGATTTCGAGCAATTGGATGACATTTGTGTGATTGGCGTTCGCATTTAATGCTACGGCCAACTCGGTAGGTCTTCGCTCCTAAAAGATTTTTCCAGCCACGTTTCAGTCGGTTTTATCAATTAAAGCTCACTTGCTTTAGTCAACTGATTAATTGATATTTGGCATATTAATTGTCTAAAAGACCGAAACTACTTTTATGAAATCACTACACATTATTATAGCCCTTACGCTTCTTTCTTTTAACCTAAGCGCACAGAAAAACAAACGACACTACGCCTTCATCAACACCAAAGGTGAAGTAGTGATTGATACAGATTATAAATGGGTCGATGACTTTCACAATGGAAGAGCGCAATTCAAAAAAGTGGTTGTGATTGGAAACAAAGGTTATTACAACTATGGCTTTATTGACAAGACCGGAAAAGAGGTAATTCCTGCCATCTATGAAAAAGTGTATGAGTTTAAAGCAGATGTTACCTGGGCAAAGAAGCGTGGAGAAGATAAATTCATTCTGATTGATAAAAACGGAAAGCAGATCGGGACTCATTCATGGGATGCGGTTGGTTACTGGTTTGAAGGCATGTGTCAGGTAAAAGTAGCCTGGGATGATCCTAATCGTTATTCCGGGACTTCATACAAAGAAGGTTTCGTCAATAAAAAAGGGGAAATCATCATTGATCCTAAAGACGGTTATTTTGGAAGTGGTTTTTATAAAGAAGGCTTGGTATGCTTAACACAAGAAGGCAAAGGCTATGGTTTTCTTGATAAAGAAGGGAAAGTTGTGATTCCCTTGATGTACAATCAGGGAGGTTCTTCTACATTTTATGGCGGACTGGCGAGAGCTAAATCTAAGGGTAAAACAGGGCTTATCAACAGACAAAACGAATGGGTAGTTACTCCAAAATACAGTACCGTTTCAGGATTTGGAGACAGTCTGCTAACAGTCGCATTTGGATCCAGCTTCAACAATTTTGGCTACGTAAACTTTAAAAATGAGATTGTAATTAAAGGACAGTTCGATAGCGCGGAAAGTTTCAAGGGAGGATTTGCACGTGTAGAAAAAGACGGCAAGCAGGGAATTATCAATAAACAAGGAAAAGTGGTTGTACCGCTTGTGCACTATGCCATGTATAATGATATGGAAGAGAGCGGTTATTTCAAAGCTCTTAATGACAGAAAATTCACCTATTACAATAAAGACGGAAAAGAAATTACTGAAGTTGAAGCCAAATCAAAAGCCGGTTACAACCATGGTATTTTTCCGGTACGTGAAGGCACAGAAAGAACCTGGCAATATTACAATGAAGCCGGAGAACTTATCTCAAACCACAAATTCTGCGGAGCAGGTGAGTTTTCTGAAGAGGGCTTGGCCCTTGTTCAATTATGCAGCGGTACAAACTACCCAAAAGGGAAGCTTATTGAATAAGCCCCCTTACTTCTGAATAATGTTCATTTCCACACGACGGTTTTGCTGTCTTCCAGCTTCCGTGTTGTTGTCTCCAATTGGTTTGGACTGACCGAAGAACTTCACAATGATTCTGCCTTCATCAACACCTTGCTGGGTTAAGTAGAACTTCACTGCATCAGCTCGTTTCTTCGATAGCATCAGGTTTTTAGCAGGGTTACCCACATTGTCTGTATGTCCTTCGATGGAAATTTTCCACTCTGACTTCTTCTTCAACAAGTCCGCCAACTCATGCAGAGATGGTAAAGAGCTCTTCTTAATGATTGCCTTAGCCGTTGCAAACTCCAGGTTATCAAATGCTGTATTGAGGATTTCTTTCTCCTCTTCCTTCAGAATAACCAATTCAACTTCTTCTTCTTCCATCATAGTTAAGGTGGTCTCTGTAGATTCTAAATGACGGTAAACGAAGAAACCGGACTTCTCAAGAACCGCTTTAATATCATGGTCTCCATCTGCATTTCTAATCACCAGTTCCAAGTCTTCTTTGTCGTTTTCATCAAAGCCATCCAATAAGAACAGGTAAGTCGCATTCAGAGGTAAATTTCTAAAGACAAACTTGCCGTTTTCCCCCATTACCGCTGTCGCAATGATATTCCCCATTGGATCTACCAAATGCACTCTGATTCGCTCAGGACAACCAAAATTTCTTTCCGGACCGGCTTCTGTCGGGCAGTTATCTTCAGAATCAATGAGGCCATCGTTGTCACTATCAGGACAACCGTTGAACTTGGCCAAACCGAAGACGTCCGGACACTCATCTTCACTGTCCTTAATTCCATCTTTATCGGTATCAGGACAACCAGCTAAGCTGTCAATTCCAAACACCATAGGACATTCGTCTTCACTATCTTTAATCCCGTCTCTATCAGAATCAGGGCAACCTCCAAACTCAAGCAGACCGTGTTCTGCCGGACATTCATCTTCCGTATCAGGAATCAGGTCATTGTCTGAATCAGGACAACCTTTAAATGCCCATACACCAGGTACATCTATACAGTCATCAAACTTATCGGATACCTGATCGTTGTCCTTATCTTTAGGATCTCTGTGATAAATAGCAATTTTCGCTGCCAAATACACATCTCCTCCGTATAAATCGCTTTTTGAAATAAGAGAACGGATGTCAGTTGTGCCAAGGAAAATAGGTCCCACGTGCACACCTAGTCCGGCTCTAAAACCTCCTGAGTACCTGCTATACGACATTGGTGCGGATACTCCCAAATAACGCCAGTCCCATCTTGGAATGACACTGAAGTTACTAACCGCATGAACTTTGTTTCTATCCTGAAGGAACTGCAAAGCAATGTAGGCATTGGTTCCTATGTAAAAATCCTTCCAGATGTTGTAATCTGCCTCAATGTTAAATGCAGTTGGCAAGTTCATTTTAAAGAACTCTTCATCGCCAGGGGATCTGGTAAACAGATTAAACAAAGTATCATCTAATTGACTAATTGAGAAAGTAGTATCTTCCAACAACTCTCTAATGTGCCAGTTATCTATATCCGCTTTAAAATCTCCACTTTTACCACCTTTTTCAAACTTGATTCTTCCAATATCGAGGGCAGATACCCCCACTCTAAACTTGTATTTGTTAGGGTGCTTCTTCCAGATATTCTCATGTCCGTCCATGTCATACTTGTACTCTCTCCAGTTTGGTCTGAATTCGTAAACCACCCCAAGGTCTAGTCCTACTCCAAGTTTTGAACCTAACTCGTAAGTAAACTGATTCACACTTGGGTCAAAATTAGACGAGTGACCGTACTCTACATCAGAATCGAAAATGTGCGTTGAATCGGCATTAGGGAAATTGTATTGAAGGTTTTCTACAAACATGTATGCTCCCTGAATTCCCTGAAGCAATTTCACTCTACCTCCAACTTTTAAGAAATGCTTTTCTTCATCCATCACAACTCTGGAATAACCAATACCATATTCCGCCCACATCATACTTTGGATACTAAACAGATCATTGGTCAGATTTTGGTTGTGCAATGAAGGGTACTCAAAGTCATTTACAATCAACCTGGCCATATCTTCCTCTACACCATCTACGTTCACAAATGTGCGCCATTTGGAAGTAAACGCCATGGCTGCTTTATCACTCAAAGTAATCATAAAGGACGGCAACTGAATGTCCCAGTTAAAAAAGACAGATTTTGGATCTCCGTTATAATTCTGTCTTACATTGTTATCCCAGAAAGTTGAATCCGTTTCCTCAAAAATCATTTGACGAATATTGGAAGAATTCATACTCAGAAAGTTGTTGTAAAAACCAACACTGGTCCCGAACAAATTCATGTCAAACTTCAGGCGATTGTCGGCAATGGAAGCCGGTTGCAATTCGAACCTGGTAATACCCGAATAATTGCTTTGATTGATTCCCAGAAAGTTCTGAGATTTTGCCGTAAGATTGGCTAAAACTAAAAAGCAGAAAAGTAAAGCTAAGCGCATACAAACAAATTTAGCTCACAAAGGTAATTATTGATCCTCAATAAATTGCAATCGTTTATCTAGGATAAGAACACTTTAGTCCTTTTAACGGAGTTCCATAAATCAATTCAAGTTCTCCATCGTCATTAAAATCACCTCTCAGTAGCGCAGGAGTAGATGACAAAGGGTCTTCATTTAACAACTCACCATTTTTGTTGTAAAGATACATTTCCTGATTGTCTGAATCGTACAGAGCCAGAATCCAGTGAGATTTAAATTTATGAGCAAAGCTTTGGTCGCACTGACTGTTGTTTATGGCAAACAGCTTCTGCTTATCTTTTCTGAAAGCTAAAATTCGTCCATCACCATACACGACATAGTCCTTGAAATTGTCA
Organism: Parvicellaceae bacterium; assembly: GCA_965230535.1. Taxonomy (GTDB): domain Bacteria; phylum Bacteroidota; class Bacteroidia; order Flavobacteriales_D; family JAUILH01; genus JAUILH01. The sequence continues at coordinate 1,631,144 of OZ246010.1, forward strand.
CCATCAACATCTTCAAACTCTAAAGTAAAGTCTTTGCCTTCTCCCAAGGTTGGGATACTGTCTGTCTGACCACCAAAATACTGCATATACACTGTGTTGTTGGTATCCAGATAAATCATCTTGCTCGTACTCAAACTACTTGATTTCTCAATGTAGAATGACTTTCCACCAAAGGCCTTAAGCTGATTTTCTATCGGATCTTCAAGCTCGGCTTCTTTTCCCTGCCTGTTCAGAACATATACCTTTCCGGATTCATCCGGGAAGAGGATAAAGTCCTTGCCTTCTATCACCTCATGAATTGGACTTATGGTGATTCTGTCGTTGGCTTCTTCAAACTTCCAACCACTCACCTGCTCTCCATCAGTATTGTAGTTAAGCAATTGTCTTCCTGATGGCACAATCAACCTGTAATCGTGTTTGTTTTCATAATCGAAAATAGCTATTGGCGCACTTGCGCTTGAAGGAAGGTCGACTGGGAAATGCTTGACATCACGACCAAGAATATCAATCACGTATATACTTGATGCCGTATTCATCACCATTTGAAGCTTTTTATTGTCGTAGATATCAATTTGGCGGACTCGTCCCAGATACGGTCCATCCAGTTGTCTGGACCAGACTAACTGTCCTGTATTAGAGATCAAATGAAGCATGTTTGAGGTATCCTGAACCAGGTAATTGTATGTCTTGCTTCTATGGTTAAAGATCAGATCGATTTTTCTATCCGCGGTAGCCGGAAGCTCAAGTTCCCACAGGTCTGCATTGTCTGCTACTAAATTCTGTTTGCTGCTTACAATGGCATTAAGAGAAATGGAATTATTGGCCTTACCCAGCTGAACACCAACAAACCCAATTTCATTCATGAAACCACCAATTCCTTTCAAGCTCTCCAGTTGTTTCTCGCTTAAAAAGGCATCAAAAAGAGAGGTACTCGAAGGATTCAAGTACAAAAAACCAAAGGATTTACTTGCGAGCAGAGACTCAATCTCTTCGAAATACACATCAGAAAAGCGTTTGTTTTTAGAATCTCTGATGAATTTCTTCAAACTTTCCTTTGACTCTGCCACAATCACATTCTCCTGATTACTGGCAAACCAAACCTGTTCCGGCATCTCAAAAAGGTCTCCGGCAAAAGCACTGTACTGAACCTGAAGTGAGGCATTGCAAATATGAAAATCTCTGTAGTTTGACGTATCTTCATCTCGCGATTCGTACTTCAATGAAGCACTGGCATAAGATTGAATCAAATCATCAATTCTACTCATGCTGGGATCGGTTGAGAATACTAAGAACTTGTTATGCGCTTCATCCCAGGCCACAGCTGCTTCATTCCCCATCCAGGCAAACAACTGATGACCAATGTCGCTGTTCAGGCGCAAATCTGAGTCTAAAATGGCCTGTTCAAAATTCTCCTGAGTTTGTTTGGAAATCTTTAGCACTTCCGGTTTTGACTCACGGTCAGGCAAACTCAAACGAATAAAAGAGGCGATATTAGATGGTAAACTATGATGAATAAACATCTCCCTGTCTGGCAAATTCTGAGTGGATTGAAGGGCCTCATTGTCCTCGGATTTAAACAAACCGCTCAACTGAATGGACTGAGGTCCGACATTAACATCACTGAGCGACCAGCCTTTTATTCCAAGATTATTAAATGGAGAAGCCGCCAGATTGTTCTTTAAAAACAAGTGCAGTAGCGGATAATTGAGGTAGAGATTCCCCTGAACATCAAATCCGGTTCCACGCATGTTCACCAGCTTGGCCAGGACCTTGTTTTTCTCTGGTGCTTTGAAAGTTTTCTCGATCAGGCTTGTGCTTTTAGATAGCAATAAAATGTTGTGGTTAAATCCTAAGTACCATATCTCTGAACCTGTCTTAACTGCTGTGAATTCCTGATTTGAGATAGTTTTCTTTTCCGTTTTGTATGAATCCGGCATAACCTTCAACAGGTCAGAAATGAGTTGATCTTTATCGTCATTCACCAACAATTCCATAGAGAAAAGTTGCTCAATTTTTTGGTCGAAATAATGAACTGAAAACGTGGCCGTATGCTGGTTTAAGAACTGTTCAAGCTTTGGGTCCTGAATGAGAATGCTGTCCATAAAACTCAACTGGCTCTGAGCTTCCGGAAAAACCTGATTGACTTTCGTTTGCTCCCAGAGCACACTTGTGCCGTTGAGCTTACGCCAGTCGTCCATCATTTTGTCGCTTTGATAAACCAAAATGACATTGCCCGGCAAAACATCTTCAGTTTTGTAACGATTTTTCTGAACTTCTGACAAATAATTGTACGCAAGATAGATGGCACCTCCACAGGCGAGAACTACCAGAAAAATGAGTGCCATCCGTACATAACGCATAATTTCAAAATTACCGCAATGAGCAGTGGTCTCGGACGATGGTGTTTAAATGTATAAACAGGAGTTTGTTAACTTATTGGGAAGTAATTTTTGAGCTACTTACTCCCTGATCAGATAGAAACTGGCAATAATGATGTCTTCTTCCAAAAGCTCAGGATTTTCGGCCGTAGAAAAAATCTTATCCCCAATATATTTATCGTCGATTGGTGGATGCTGATTGTCCAGATAATTCATTGGTGCAAGTGTCATAGAAAAACGAGCATGTTCAAATCTTCCACCATTAAAACTGGTGATGACTCCTCCATTGTCCCAACCAAAACCGGCAAAACTAATGGGGGCAGCATTTCTTCCTTCCAATTCCTTTAAAGTCATTTTTGTATGAATGCCAGCCATGGTTTTCATCTCTCTGTTCCAAACAACCTTCTCCTGATCTTCATCATATCTGGTTATTTTGACTTCCAGCATTTCATAGTTTGTTTTGGAATCGTCGGTCCATACATAACGAACCTCTTTTTCTGTACCCGGATAAACTCTGGAACTTAACTTCAACTCTGTGCCCTCGTACTCCCAGGTAGAATCCAGAGTCACGTTCTCTTCTCCTACTGTTTCCACAAGCTTGTCCCAGCTCTCAATTTTGATCCATTCCTCAAAATAGTTATCCAGAAAAACTTCCTCTTCTACTTCAGAGGAATCATTTTCATCTTCAACAATTAGAGAATCCGATGAGCTACTCTCTTCAGTATGCCTACTGGTCTCCTCTTTTTCAGAGTTTTCTTCTTTCTTGTCTTCACACGCACTCAATAAGAGGCCGATGATAAATAAGGCTGATAAATACTTCATAGGTCCAGAGTCATTTGTTCAGGCAGCAATCTAAAACTTTTTCTGTGATGAGGACTAATTCCATGCGCTCTAATTGCTTCTCTATGAGCTTTTGTGGGATAACCTTTGTTCTTATTCCAATCGTAAACCGGAAACTCTTCGTGGAGTTTCATCATAAGTTCATCCCGGTGAGTTTTTGCCAGAACAGAAGCGGCCGCAATCGACATAAATCTGCCATCTCCCTTGATCATGCAATGATGAGGAATGTCCTGATAAGGAATGAAACGATTGCCGTCTACCAAAATAGATTCCGGAACTGTGTTCAATTGGTCCAAAGCTCTGTGCATACCAACAAAAGAAGCTTTTAAAATGTTGATTTCATCAATTTCCGTATGACTCACAATGGAGACGCCCCAGGCCACTGCTTCAGCTTCAATAATTGGTCTTAATTCATCCCTCCGTTTTTCCGTTAACTGCTTTGAGTCGTTCAGAAAAGGATGTTTAAATTTTGGAGGCAAAATTACAGCTGCTGCAACCACCGGACCTGCCAAACAGCCCCTTCCGGCTTCATCACAGCCCGCTTCAATGACATTTTTTTCGTGATATAAGGCTAGTTTACTCAAGACACTTTTCTATTGAATTCCACATAAGTTCGGCTGATTTATCCCAGGAAAATAGTGCCTGACGCTCTCTTCCCAATTGGATCAACTCCTGCCTCAAGTCTTCATTTTGATGGAGTTGATGCATCCCTTCTGTGATTGATTTCACCGAAAACGGATCGACCAATATTGCAGCTTCTCCGGCCACTTCAGGCAAAGAGGTTCTATCTCCGCAAATAACAGGCACATCACATTTCATGGCCTCAATTAGGGGGATTCCAAATCCTTCAAAATAACTCACATATACTAAAGAAAATGCAGATGCCAGGACATTCACCATGTCCTTAAAATCAAGATGACCGGTAAAAATCACATCTTCTTTGAAACGAAGGTTTTCAAATGCGGCTTTCATATCCGCATTAAACCAGTATTTATCACCTACTATGACTAATTTAAGATCGCTGTTGTCGGCAGATTTAAACGCATCAAAGGCCGCTATTAATCTGTGCACATTCTTTCTGGGATGCAGAGAACCGAGATAAACGAAATAATCTCTCCCTCCTGTCCACTTAGATTTAACCTTTTCCTTAGTTGATTCATCTACCGGCTTAAATGAATCATTTGCGGCATTGTAAATCACATCAATTTTATCCGCTGCCACATCATATTGCTGGGTGATGTCCCATCTACTGTATTCAGAAACGGTCGCAATTCGATCTGCACGTTTGGCAAACTTTGGAAAAAAACGTTTCAAATATTTTCTGGCAGATCTGGGTAGGTCTTTGGGGTAATGTTCAAAATTGAGATCGTGAATGACGGCCAACTCCTTTCCTTTCCACTTCAAGGGTAAGTATCCATCAGGTGACACAAAAATATCCGGCTGATGTTTCTTCAAAAAACGCTTCACACTGATCTCAAACCAGATGTAAAATAAAATTGGATGCCGGGCCTGAGGTTTTAGCACAACAGGCGTCACATTATCCGCATAAATGAATTGCTCGTTATAGGGGCGATCAAAAATGAAGATAAATTCGTGCTCGGGATGGTTTCTCACCAAACGCTTGAAGATCTCGTCTGTAAAGCGACCAAAGCCTTCCAGCTTTCCGTTTAACAAAAACCTTGTATTTACTGCAATTTTCAAGCGCTTCAACTTTGTTTCAAAGAAACGAAAATTTAAGTAGTCTGTTTTGCAACAAGATCTCATTGTGGGTATTTGCTTAATTTAGCGGTATGATATTATACAACGTCACCATTAGCATTGATGAAAACGTACACGATGAATGGCTCAACTGGATGAAAACAGTTCACATTCCGGATGTCATGAAAACAGGCATGTTCATAGACAATAAAATCTGTAGAATTCATGGTGAAGAAGAAGGTGGAAAGGCCTACAGTATTCAATATCTGGCAGAAAACTGGGATTGTTATAATCGTTACCAGAAAGAGTTCTCTCAAGCTTTGCAGAAAGAGCATTTAGACAGATATTCTGGAAAATTCGGTGCCTTCAGAACCATTTTGGAAGTGGTACATCATCAAACCGCAGAAGGTGTACGTTAAACCCAAAAAACATCTTGGACAGCACTTTCTAAAGGATGAAAGTGTATGTGTTAGAATTGCTGAGAATATCATGCTCCACGAAGGCTATTCACAAATGGTGGAAATTGGTCCGGGTACAGGCGCTCTCACAAAATATCTTCAAAAAATTGATTGCTCACTCGAATTGATGGAAGTAGATACAGAATCTATTACTTACCTCAACAAGTTCTACCCTGAGATCAAGGTTCACAATCAGGATTTTCTGAGAGCCAATTTAGATGAGTTTTATGAAGATCAGTTTGCCGTAGTAGGAAACTTTCCTTACAACATTTCTTCTCAGATTGTTTTCAAGATACTCGACTTCAAACACAAAATCCCAGAAGTGGTTGGCATGTTTCAAAAAGAAGTTGCAGAGCGTATCTGCGAGCCTCCGGGAAACAAAACTTACGGCATTCTTAGTGTTTTGGTGCAGGCATTTTATGAAGCGGAATACCTGTTCACAGTCAATGAAGATGTCTTCGATCCACCTCCCAAGGTTAAATCCGGGGTGCTCAGACTTAAAAGAAAAAGTGAACAGACACTCAATTGCGATCCAAAGAAATTCAAACAGGTGGTGAAAGCTGCCTTCAATCAGAGAAGAAAAACCCTGAGAAACTCTCTGAAACAGTTTGGCGCAAACGATAAAATTGATCCGGAAATTCTTGGAAAACGACCTGAACAATTGTCGTGGGAAACTTTCGTAGACATTACCAATTCTATTTCAGGATAGGCGGTTAATAATTGATCACATTTTTCGGAATCATTTGTCTTTTTAAACTCTACTTTTACATCAAAATAGTCTGTTTATGAAGGTTTTCAAATTTGGAGGCGCATCCGTAAAAAATGCAGATGCCGTGCGAAATGTGGTGAGTGTGATCAATCGTTATCCTAACGACAAGCTAATGGTGGTGGTATCTGCCATGGGTAAAACTACCAACGCCTTCGAGATGTTATTGAATGCCTGGTATCACAATGAAAGTATGGTAGCCGAATGCTTCCAGGAGATTGTGGATTATCATAATGAGATTATTCGTGATTTATTTCCGGATTTTTCTGATCCCATTTATACGGACTTTGCTCAATGGCAGGGCGACATTGAATCTTATCTTGAAGATGGCCACAATAACTTTTACGATTACGACTATGATGGTTTGGTGAGCCGTGGAGAACTGCTCAGCACCAAAATCATCACGCGTTTCCTTCAAACGCAGGAGAAAAAAGCAGTTTGGCAGGACGCAAGAAAAATGATTCGTACCAACAACATATACCGAGATGGCAGAGTCGATTGGGATACTACTTCCAAACTGGTTCAAAAGGTGATGACGCCTCTACTGGAAAACAATAATATTATGGTAACGCAAGGTTTCATTGCGAGCACTCCGGAAGGCCTAACCACGACACTTGGTCGCGAAGGTTCGGATTATACAGCTTCTATTTTGGCTTATTGTGGAGATGCTGAAAGTGTGACTATATGGAAGGATGTGCCCGGTGTACTTAACGCGGATCCAAAGTGGTTCGACAACACCATTAAACTGGACAAAATTTCGTACCGTGAAGCCACCGAGTTGAGTTATTATGGCGCGTCTATCATTCATCCAAAAACGATTAAGCCTTTGGAAAACAAGAAAATTCCTTTGTACGCCAAATCGTTTTTAAATCCGGAAGCCGAAGGAACGGTGATTCAACAATCTCAGGACTACGATACTTTGGTTCCGAGTTTTATTTTTAAGATCAATCAGATTTTGATTTCTATTTCCACTCGCGATTTTTCCTTCGTTGTGGAAGAGAATTTACAAGACATTTTCAGACTATTTAGTGAGCACAGAGTGAATATTCGTTTGATGCAAAACTCTGCGCTTAATTTTTCTGTGTGTGCAGACATGGATGATCGCAAAATTCCGGCACTCATAGAGGCTCTTCAGGAAAATTACAAGGTTCTTTACAACGAGAATTTGGAATTGGTAACGATTCGACATTTTGATGAGGCCACAATTGAACGTGTAACCATCGACAAAAAAATATTGGTGGATCAGCGTACAAGAAATACAGCCAGAATGGTGATGGAGAATATCTAAGACCGATAAAACGCTTCAATCTTATCTGCTAAAACTTTCGATAGTTTAAAGTAAGATTCATGCGTCCACCCGCCCACGTGAGGCGATAACATTACTTTCTCGTTTGCCAAAAGCTGCTTAAATGCCTCCGGTTGATTGCCTTCTTCGAACATGTTCTCAAAGGAGCTTTTTTCGAATTCAAGTACATCCAGGCAAGCCCCAAGAACTTTGCCGGAGTCCAGGGCATTTAGCAAAGCTTCCGTTTGCACTATTTTGCCTCTTGACAAGTTGATGAGATATATGGATTTTTTAAAACTACTCAGGAAACCTTCTCCACACCACTGAATAGTTTCGGGTGTTTGCGGAATATGAAAACTTAAGACATCTGTTTCCTCAAATATCGTCTTCAAATCAACTTCCTCTACCCTTTCATTGCCAAATCCACTTTTGAACTTGTCGTAAGCCAAAATTCTTACATCAAATCCGGAAAGAACTTTGGCAAACTGGCTTCCATTATTCCCGAAACCAATTAAACCCACAGTCTTCCCCTTGAGTTCATGTCCACGATTGCCTTCTCTGTCCCACTTACCAGAACGAATTTGCTGGTCGCCTTCACGTAATTTATTGAAAAGGGCCAGTAACATTCCCAGAGCGTGTTCGGCTACGGCATTTCGATTACCTTCCGGTGCGTTGAATAAGGCAATCTCTCTGCCTTCACAATAGTCAATATCAATGTTCTCCATGCCTGCTCCCGATCTGGCAATGAACTCAAGATTTTTAGCATGATCTAATAAAGAGGCATCCATCCTAAACCGACTTCTCACGACTATACCATGCGCATCTGAAATGGTTCCTTCCAAAGTGTCTTTCGTTGCTGTATAAGCGTTCTCACAGGAAAAACCGAGCGCTTGTAAACGGTCGTGCAAATGACTGTGTACTTCATCAATAAAGACAACCTTTTTCATTTGTTGAGCCAGATAAAAGTCTGCATCCCGGCATTAAAATATCCCATCCAGGATACGATCAGTGCTACAATGGAAAATCCGAAAGTTGATAGAAGTATGACCAAACCAACATGATGTGTTTTCGGAATTTGATCGTATTGTATAATCGATTGGCTAAACGTGAATCCATACAAAATCACTTGAAAGAAAATAAAGAAGCCAAAGTTCTCCCTGATCGTTGTATAAAAATCACTGGAGGTCACATAGTCCATAGAACTCATCTCAAGGATAATCAATGGTACAAAAGTGAGCAAAAGCACTATAAATGCCGGATAATTTGGCAGCTTCACATCCTGATCAGTCATGATACAAAGTTAGCAGATTTTAAAACGGTCGCGCCTGTTTGATATAAAAATACCCGGATTTGTCGAGTTTAAACTCAATATCCAGAGCAAATGACTGATAATCGTGCTTCAACCAGTTCTTATTCACCTTTCTATAGAAGTGTTTTTTGACCTTGGCGAGTTCCTTGGTAAGTGCGACTATCTGCTTATCGGTAAGTACGTTAGTGCCTTCATTTTCTGAAGATTTAGATATGTACTCCACAATTTTCTTAGGGTTATAAAAGGTGTTGTCTGTATCTGAATAACAAATCAGTTGATCGCATACTACACCAAAAGGTGGGTTTACAACCGGAATATCTCCCTTCTGTACATTAATAACAAAACCCAGATTGGTTGGGCGGTAAATATTATGAGTAATAGAAACACCATTGGCAAGTTCATCGGGAAAACCGCGGTGTACCAGAATTCCTATGGCCACATTCTTCTGATCTATTCCAAAATAAAGCCTTTCAAAAAAAGCTCTGTCGTTCCAGACGCCTGCCCAAACTTTTCTCAAACCACGTTCTATCGTTTTTTTCTCATCACCAGGGACAACACTTGTGGAGGTATACAACCCCGCCCCATTGAAGCCTTCAATATCTTCCGCATTGGTGGACGATCTGAATCTATAACTTGGGTATTCCGGATGACGTGCCAGTCGTTTTTTGATAGAAGCCACAAGACTGGTATCCAATTCTGTTTTTTTGATGAGTTTCCGGATTTTCTTTAACAAAACAACTTGTTGATCGTGGTCACTATAGTCCAGAGCAATTAAACTGTCTATCAAGGTCTGAGCACCAGATTTCTTCAAATGTTCCAGATAAAAATGAAAAGGAATGGCGAAAGCATTCTCAGGTGTCTTGAATTTCACACCTTTCTTTCTACTCACCTTCATCAGTTCACCAAAATTAGCGGCTTTCGCACCAACAGCAGTCAAGTCTTCATACCCAAGTTCCTTTCCGTCAATCAAATCTTTCTGCTCAAGATTAACGTTCAGTTCATGACTCAATGTTGGCTTCAGATGTTTAGCCAGATATGCCTTTGCTGTATCTTCAGACACTGGCTCTATCTTGTAATTGTACGAATTGACAGTGAACTTCACATATTGTCCCTCCAATTGTCGTAAAGTAGAATCGCTCCAGGCATCTTTGTGTGCCGCAAAAGGCGTTTTTCGGTTCTTACATAAAATGGAAATATGACTCAGGGGCGTTTGCATTTCATTGGCAATAACACCTTGAACAAGCGATAACTCATTGGGAATTCCCTTCATCACAATGATATTGTCCGACCAGATTTGATGTGCCTCATCTGCAATGTCTACAAACTTTAAAACACCATAGGAAGTACCGGCCTGAATGGATTGGAATGTTTGTCCGGCGTAGATATCTTCAACACCTACCGAAGGCATTTTGGAACCCGACTTTCTATAACGTTCTTCTAATTGAGAGGTATTTAAAAACAACTTGATAGAATCGCTTAGCAGAAAATGAGCCTGAAGCTTTTTGTACAAAAACTCTATATCCGAAACTTTGATTTGATCTGCAATTGAAAACTCCAGAGTAAAGGTGCTGTCGCTGGAATAGAAATTAATATTCGCCAGAAGAAAATGACGTCCATCTGTTTTGGTGTAGTTGTCATAATTAAAATTGAAACTCCCTCTATCGTAGTCCAATACCTCTTCACAAAACTCTAAATGATATTTGTACCTGGTAGAATTAATAAAATAGAGTTTATCATTTCTGTATCTGTATGCCACTTTCAAAGACCTCACATCTCCGAATTTAGTGGACAAAGGATCTCCCTGAAGCATTTCGTACTCCTCATAGCTGCTTACCTTAGATATAAAATCAGGCGCCTCCTGAGCACTTGCTTTTAGCAAATACATCAGAAACAATATGATCAGACTGAATTTCATTCTCATGGCAATTTAAAAAACAGCAGCCAAAACCGCACCATTTTCTATTATTCGTCGAAAACCCTTGAGTTAAGCTTTCATTATCTCTTGAATTTGGGCACATATACCCACAACTGATGTACACCCCTTCCGTAATATTGTTCAGACAAAAACAGATCAGCTATGACAACGAGAGAATTTGAAACACCAAACCCGCGATTCATTAAAAGCAAACTTCTTTTATTAACGTTTGCCTTAACCAGCCTTGTATATGTGCGCGCTCAAAACAATTTGAGTGATGAACTTCAGTTTCTTAACTATTCTTCGGATCAAAGTAATTCCGACATAAAAGACAACGACAAAGGTCTTCTGGATATGGAATTAGATCGTTCGGGAAACGTATTTGCCGTAGGTTTTTTTAGAAAAGCTTTAAACATGAATGGCAGCAATTATTCGTGTGCTGCTAATGCCGCTGGCACCACTTACTTTTTTGGAAAGTTCAGCACAGGTGGCAAGCTTCAATGGATCAGACAATTCGATTCTCCTAAAAAAGGTAAAGGTTATTTGGCTGCAGAAAAGATTGAATTAGATGCCTCAGGAAATATTTATGTATTTGGTGTTCACAAAGGAAAACAGGACATGGATTTAGGTAGTAGCACAAGTTATATTGAAAGTGAGAGTGCTGTTGATTTTCTGGCCAAATATGATCAAGACGGAAAGCTTCTTTGGGCTAAATCTTACTCAAGTGGATTTTATGGAGACACTCGTGATTTTGTTGTAGATGCAAAAGGGAATAGCTACCTGATTAGTTACCCGGCAAATGTGGCGAAAATTGATCCTGACGGTAAAGAGGTATACAGAAAGTATCTTCCAAATGGCAAGACGCCTGGCTCTATTTATTTAAAGGGCGACAAGTTATATATTGGAACGAGTATTTCCGGAGATTACGACATTAATTTAAAATTTAGAGACGGGACTCAAAAAAAGTATGCGGCCATAGAAAAGGCCAAGGGGTATTTTTACAATACAGAGGCCATGGTAGCTTGTTTATCTGCGGCTGACGGTGAGATGATTTGGGCCAACATGATCAGAAGCGCTAAATCAGAAGATATCTCCTCAATTGGTGTTGATGCAAATGGGAATGTAACGGTAATTGGAAATTGTTCTGCAAAGGCCACATTTGGACTGAGTCAAACAAAAAAACTGTCCAAAACTTACGGAAACAGGGATCAGGCCTTTCTGGCCCAATACAACTCAAGTGGAAAACTGAATTGGGTTCAGGCGCTTGAATCAACCGATCAAAAGAATGGTGGCAATTATGGCGAGTCCTTGCAGATAGATCAATCTAACGGACAAATCTACACCACCAGAGCTCATTGTTCGGAATCTCTTTTCTGGTCTGTATACTTTGAACAGTTTAGCAGCAATGGTAAAAAATTAAGTAGAGATATTTTCGGAAACAGCAACGGCAAAAACAGTGGTTTCTATAAATCTTCATGTGGTACAGCTAACTTTTTTGTTCACCTCAACAACACAAAAAACTGCTTCTTTCTATTTGGAGAAGGGCGATCTTATGTTCTAAAACCAAAAGAATTTGGCTCTGACAGAGAAAAGCCTAAATACGGTTCAAACACTGAGTTCTTTCTGGCTAAGTACAAACTGAATTCTAATACCGTTGATAGTTGGGAATCGACCGACAATAGTTCTACCAGTTCTGAAAACACAACAGATAGTTCACCGGAACTTGAAGCCTGGTCGAACACCACCAATTCAAATTCATCCTCTTCAAAATGGAGTAATGAAGACTATCAAAAATACACAGTTCAACAATTCATGAAATTGCCTCAAATCAAGCAAAAAATGGATGAGAACAACGTGGACATAGAACTTTTGGATGCTTGTATTTTTTACCTCACCAATCAGGAAAGAACTGCTCATAACAGATCGGCATTCAAATACAGTAACTCTTTAAGAAAGTCTTCCAACATGCACAGTGAGGACATGGTAAATGACAATTTCTACTCCCATATTAATCCGGTGGATGGCAGTAAACGCGATCCGGGAATGCGTATGGCCAGATTTGGAGCAGGTGGCGCCATGGCTGAAAACATTGCAAAAGTCTCGTACTATGGTCAAAGCTACCTGGAAGTGGCGCGCGCTTTTGTAGACATGTGGATGGATTCTCCGGGACACAGAAAAAACATCCTGTCTAAAGATTTTAATTACCTGGGGTGTGGAATTGCATTGAGAAAATCCAGCTCTACTTGCTATGGGACGCAAAATTTCTCCAGTATGAGATAGTCCTCAAGCAATATGGCCTGAATTATGTATCATTGTGAAGGTATTTATTAGATTTCTTTATGCTATGAAAACACTTTGCTCACTTCTGGTTCTTTTCTCTATGCAACTTGCATTTGGTCAATCTGCTGAACAAGCGATTAATGACCTGGGTATTTCCAAGAAGGGAAAAATGGCTTTGAACGTTAAACCGGGGAGTGATTTCTCTAAAACGAAAACCGGACTCCTGAAGAAAAAACCGGAGAACTTGTTTTACGATCAGGCAGGCAATGTATTTTCTGTTGTGTTTGGAGATCAGGACAACTATGCCGAGATCAAATACCAGCTTCAGGACAACCAGATTATTGCATGTACAGTTGAAGCCTACATTACATCCAGTGCAAAAGTGAATGAGATGGGAAATAAAATCCAGGAAATGCTCGATAAGAATTATACCAGTGATTCTGACGGACATTGGTCCGGTAAAGGGTTAAGTATCGAGTTTTTCGATAGTCCGGATGGCTTCAACCTAAACTTCACAATAAACCAATAAATACTAGCATAAGGTTTACCTTTTTCTATCTTTGACATCAATAGGAAAAGGACTGTATTTTTTTGGACAATCACGACATCATAGAAGCGCTTAGAAGGGGAGATTCAAAAGTCTACGAAAAGCTGTTTATCGAGTATTTCGGGATGGTGAAATACCTGGTGGAAAACAATCAGGGAACTGAGGAAGATGCACGTGATGTTTTTCAGGATACCATACTTGTACTTATCAATAAAAGTCGACAGGCAAACTTCACTCTGAAAGCCAGCATCAAAACTTTTATTTACTCGGTTGCAAGAAACATTTGGTATAGTCGTGCCAGAAAAAGAAAAGGCCTTAAGACCATAACTGATTTCGAAGACTATCTGGAAAGTGACGAGACCTCAGTAGAGCGCAAAAAAGCACATGATGAAAGGCTGAATAAGTTGGAAAAGCAGTTGGCCGGAATGGGAGATCCTTGCAGAACATTGCTTCAGCAGTTCTACTATTTGAAACAGTCTATGACTGAAATAGCAAAAAATTTAGGCTACACCAATGCCAATCATGCCAAGTCTCAAAAGTACAAGTGCATGAAAAAATTAAAATCTATGATGTTAAGTGAAAGCTAATGAAGAACATATAGATTTATTTGACAGGTATTTCAATGGTGAGTTGAGCACAAGAGAACGACTTCATCTGGAAGAAAGGTTAAAGAGCGATCCTGAGTTAAATGCGGCCTTTCAGGAATACCGGGATTTGGTTTTGGGCATTGAAGCTGTGACTCCAATCATTCTCAAAGCGAATTTTTCGGAAATAGATAAAAACATCTCTTCTAGCGATTTAAAAGATTATTCACCCCAAAGAACAGGAAAAAACAGAAGTAAGAAAGAACGTAACTGGAACATTATGATGTGGTTCATGATCATTGGTTCCGGGGTACTTTTAGTAGCTTTCCTAATCGCCATATTCAACTTGCCGGATCTTGAAGAAAAGCTCAAAAAGAAAAAATCCAAGGGTAGTGTTGAACGCGTGATTACTGAAGAAGTTGAAGAAAGCAGTTGCACAATGGTGGCTTGCCTTCCTCCTAGTATGTTCGACAATTATGAGGGCAAAATGATTGTGGAGAATGGTGATACCACCTATGAGAGTTTCGAATCGAGATCGTTCATGGTTTGTCCCAACACTGGTGATCGTGAGCAGTCAATAGAAATGTTGTTAAGTTCCTCCGGAGACACCATTAAACTGTGGAATATGCCGTGCGAGAACGTCCAGTTGTACTATACTCCATACAACGAAGAAGGTATTCTGCTCGAATGTGATTCTGTGTTGTACCATGTTACTGAGGAAGGTCATACTGTATATCAATCCATCTCTTCGGATACAGTTAGTTTAGATACGGTTTATCAGGATGAAGAGATTCTTGAAGTCAGCCGCACAGTTCCGGCAGAAGAAGCAAAGGACAACAAAGAAAAAGCCAATGATGTTGGCCCGGCAATAGCTAAGGACGCCAGTTTTGGTCAGAATATCTATCAGTGGATGCATGGTCAGATTAGGTTCCCCGAATCGGCAAAATCCAAAAACATCAGTGGGAAGGTGGTTGTAGGATTCACAGTCGACGATAAAGGCATGGTTCAGAATGCCAGAATTAAAGAAAGTCTCGACCCTGATTTTGATGCTGAAGTTCTAAGATGTATTAAGCTCATGCCAAAATGGACTCCTGCCACTGTTGATGGCAAACCAGTGAGTCAGGACATGACACTTCCTGTCAAGTTTACCGCTCCTGAGTAACTTTCGGTCTTCTTATCACTTGAAGCTTAGTTAAAAAATGACTATTTTGTGGGTGCTTTTATACTTACGCCTATGATTTTCAAACTTACCTTATTCATTTGTCTGCTTAGTCCTGCCCTATATGCTCAGGAATCAGTAAATGCTTCAGGCGGAAATGCATCCGGATCCGGAGGTTCTGCCAGTTACACTGCCGGACAGGTTTTTTACGTCACCAATGGTACTGTCACCACAGAAGCTCAGGGTGTTCAACAACCTTATGAAATTTCTGTAATTGATGGTGTGGGAGAGCCCGGCACATTTGAATTCTCGATTTATCCAAATCCAACCACCGATCAGCTCATTTTGGAGACGAACAACACAGATTTAGATCAGCTATCGTACAAATTATTCGATGGCAACGGTAAGTTGATTGAATCGAACGGCATTCAATCAGACAAAACAATTTTAAACCTGTCGGGGCTGGCAAAAGCCAGCTACGTCATCACCATATTCAACGAAGACAAAACAAGTCAATCATTCAAGATCTTAAAACACTAAACCATGAAAATAAGCTCACTCATTGTTCTATCTCTTATGATATCTGGCTCCGTTTGGGGGCAATCTCCAAATAGAATCAGCTACCAATCAGTTGTTCGAAATTCCAGCAATGCACTGGTCACAAGTCAGGCCGTTGGAACCCAAATCAGTATTCTTCAAGGCTCAACCACAGGCACACCTGTTTATGTTGAAACACATTCTGTGAGCACAAACATCAATGGACTATTGTCCCTTCAAGTTGGTGGGGGTGTTTTGGTTTCAGGAGATATGAGCACAATTGACTGGAGTATGGGACCGTACTTCATCAAAACGGAAATTGACCCTACAGGTGGAACAAGTTATACCATTACGGGAACGAGTCAGTTGTTAAGTGTTCCTTATGCTCTACATGCGGAATCGGTAAGCAATACGGATGATGCAGATGCGGACCCTAATAATGAGATTCAAACTTTGTCTTTGAGTGGAAACGACATCTCAATTAGTGGAGGTAATACAATTACCATTTCAAGTGGTGTAACACTTGATGAAGCGTATGATTTTGGTGGTCCGGGAATGGGAAGAACCATTGATGCGGATGCAGGAGAGGTCAGTATTTCGGCGGCTGGTGCTAACAGCATTGGTTTGCGTGTGGAAAACAGCAACACTGGTGTCGGAATTATTGCCAACACAACAAATGCGGCCAACACATTTTCGCCTATTCAGGCTTCTACCAATAGCAGTTCTACTGTAGCGGCAGCCGTGACAGGAAATACTACCGGAGGAGCCTGGGGTATTGCCGGACAGGTGGATGCAGGAGCTACTTCTGAGTCGGCAGTTTATGGAAGCAACCTACGCACCAATGGTGGACATGGGGTTCTTGGAATTGGCTTCAATGGTTTGGTTGGACAAACAAACTATTCTTCGGGAAATGCCATATATGGAGAAAATTTCGATCAGGTCGCACCTGTTGGAAACGGTATTGGTGTTGCAGGTAGAGGGTTTCATGGTGTATACGGGGAAGACAGATATTCAGGAACGATTGCAGGAGCGTATGGCGTATTCTCAAATGGAAATATGGGCGCTTCCGGTGTTAAAACCTTCTCTATAGATCACCCAAAAGATCCAGAAAACAAGACCTTAAGACACTTCAGCATTGAGTCTAATGAAGTATTGAACGTATACAGAGGCACTGCTACTTTTGATGCTAATGGCAATGCTAAAATTCAGTTACCAGATTACTTCAGCGACATCAATCGTAATGTGAGCTATCAGTTAACTCCCGTAGGTGCATTCATGCCACTTTACGTAAAGTCTAAAGTAGATGAAAACCTCAACTTTGTGGTAAGCGGTGGAGAAGCTGGCAAAGAAGTTTCCTGGGCTGTTTATGCAGAAAGAAATGACTTGTATCTGCAAAAGCATCCTGAGCAACGTGCTGTAGAATTAGAGAAGAGAGAGAGTCAAAAAGGGAAATATTATATGCCTGATTTATATGATCAGGATGCTTCAAAGAAGTTACTTCAGGAACCGAAGAGAACTAAGCAAACGAGAGTTTCGGTAAAGAAATAGTTTAGAGGATAAGTTTTATCACTTCCACTGATTCTTCCTTGCCCTTTAATTCGAGGGCACCAACAGATTCTGTCTGGTACTTACTTTGATCCGGGAGTTTTTCGAACAAATATTTTGAGACAAGCAATTCTGCTTTGTGGGCATTGCACGCACCTTGTATTCGTGCAGCAGTGCTTAAAACATCTCCGCTAAAATCGATGGCTTTCTTAAGGTGTCCGATTTCCGCGCCTATACATTTCCCACCATGCACACCCGCTTTGAAAAAAGGAACGAAACCATACTTCTCCTCAAAATAAGCGCGTTTGCTGTGAAGAATCCTGCGATAACTGGCTATAATTTCTATACAATTGTTGTTCTTAAGTCCGTCTGCCATTGGCCAGGTGAAAATAATCTCGTCTCCCACATATTTTAGAATCTCTGCTTTCGTCTTCAAAACCGGACTTGTTGCGAAATAAAAACAATCATTAATTAGTTCATAGAACAATTCATTGCTCATCCTCTCTGCATGTGTGGTTGAATCCTGCATGTCGATAAACATGAAAATGCGTTCCTCCTCTTTGGGTAAGGCATATCTTCCCAACAGGTAATTCCCAAACATCTTACGTCCAACAAAAGCCTCCATCTGAAAATAAAATACCAAGAGAAACGATATGATAAAGGCGTAGTAGGTCATCCACAAATAGCGCTGTTCTCTCATATCTCTTGCTGTGCCGTAGATTTTATTGAAATCTAACTCCCCCTGCTCCCAAAAAGCGATTAAAAGCAACTCAGAAAATGCAAAGATGTTAATTACCAGTATCCGAATGAGCACTTGAAGAATGGCAGCTCGCTTCAACAACCATCTTCCCACAATAAACTCTTCAAAAAGACCAACGAACAACCCCAATGACAAAGGCCAAAACCAGATAAACAATGAATCCAGTTCGTAATACCCCATAAAAAGCACCAGGCTTAAAAGCAGAGAGATGAGAGCATACCTGCCTATTTTCCTGAGCTTATAATAGATGATCCGTACCATGATTATATCTTTTCGAGAAACTCAATGTACAATTTAAAAAGATCATTGAACTCAGTCAGAGGTAAGGTCTCAGCCTTATCGTAGATATCGTGGTAGGCGGAAATTCCACCCATGGTATAGATGAAAAATGCCGGAACGCCATTCTTTGTGAAATAATAATGGTCACTGTTTTTGGCCTCTCCTCTTCTTTTTACTTTGGCCAAATAATCCTGACTTTTATTGATCTCAAGCAGGGTTTTAAACTCTTCAGGATGAAGGGTTGCATTCACAACGGTAATCCCATCTTCTCCAGTCCCCTGCAGGTCAAGATTTAATAGAAAATCAATTTTTGACAGAGGGAATAATGGGTTTTCCGTGTAATGTTTGGATCCAAGTAGTCCCGCTTCTTCAGCTCCAAAAGCCATAAATACGATGGAATAATCCTTAGGAGGATATTCAGCATAGTGCTGAGCAAGCGTTAACAGCATAGCACTGCCACTTGCATTGTCGTTTGCACCAGGAATATAGGCATCCTTTCCCATTTGCCCCAGGTGGTCGTAATGTGCTGTGATAACCTTGAAGTGTTTTTTTGCTTTACACTTCTTCTTGCCAGGTATGTATGCTATCACATTTTGTGACTTGTAATTTCTGATGAACTCGTTTTTCACAGACAATTCTGCCCTGCTTTTATCACGGATAAATTCTCCTTTTATCTCTATAATGGGAAATTTCGTGTGTTCTGTTGCCACACCCCACGTCAGTTTTTTGTCATTCACATAAAACACTGGCATCAGCTGGGCCATTTGATATTTTAAAGACTGATACTTGAGCAATGAATCCGGATTGCTTGCTTCCTCATTTGGATCAACAATTACGGCCCATTCATTATTCCTGATCGCATCAATGTTATCCCGAATAAATGATTCAAAAGAAAAGACATTCTCGGGGTTGATGAGGAATAATTTGAACGTTCCATTGGCTGAGCCACTATACGGATCTACTATAAAGTCTTTCCCCGCCTCAAGAGATTCGTCCCCAACATTTAAGACAATTGAACCGGGAAATGTATTGACATTTAACTTGAAATACTGGTAATAGGATTCTCCAAAGGATTTCAGTCCAAAAGATTCAAACTTAGAGCGCAAATAATCTGCGGCTATACTGTCACCGGAATTTGTGTATCCACGGCCATAGAATTCGGGAGAGGCCAAATCCCTTACATACTTCTCAGCTTGTTTTTGCTGGCCAAAACCAACAAATGATGTTAAAGCAATCAGAAATACGAGACACCTCATTACAGGAATCTGCGTTCTACTAATTCTGTAAAATTCAACGCCGACTCACTCTCCATATCCCAATTGTACTGTGCTTGCAATTCAGACAAATAACTCATTGCCTCCTGAGATCCACTCATGGCATCAATGCGGTCAATCACTGCATGAAAATCCGTATGCTCGCCTTGAAACAGATCATTCATAAACAAGAACTTCTGATTAATCCCGATGGCTGTTTTTAGATTATCGATTGGTTGCATGGCAAGTTTCTTGGCCAGGTTTTCGCCAGACTGATTGGCAGCCAACTGATCATTCAAAGATTTCGGATTTTCTTCAATTTGATCAATGATATTGATTTGATTCTCTGCCGCTACAGGTTCTTCTTCTTTTACCGGTTCAACAGAAGGCGTATCCACATTTTTTGGTGGATTTGGGTTGTTGAACGGCAATGGTTGTTCAGGCATTGGAATCGACTCCTGCTTTCCGGGAATGGTTTTCGGAGTAGATTTTGGTTTCGTTGCCGGCTTCACTTCATTTTCAGTCTCCTTCTTCGTATTCAATGTAAACTTGAAACCTCCAAACAGATCATTTTCAGTCTCCGGTTCTGGTGTTTCGATCTCGGGTTCTGATTCTTCCACAACTGGTTCAACGGATTCAACCGGCTCGGCAGACTCAACCGGCTCAGCAACTTCTCCTTTTACGCTTTTTTCAAATGCTTTGTACTGAACCACTACCAGACGATCATACAGAGCTCTTGTCTCTTCAAGTGCTGCATTTAGCTCTTCTTCACCTATGGACCCATTGTCCAGTTTCTCAATCTTAGCTTTGATGGCATCTGCCAATTCAAGCATATTCCTGTATTGTTGATTACTGCTCATAATGTTGGTAATTTCTGTTGAAAGCACTCAATCAAAACCCATAAATTTGGAAGGCTTTCAATGGGGGATAAAATTATACATTTTTAATGACCTCAAATAATATTAACGGGTAAGTTATCTACATATTTTACCTAAAATGCACGCTTATGTTTCTTGAAGACACGGGTAAACGACATAGAAAAGTAGGATGGATTGAAGTGGTTTGTGGCTCCATGTTTTCTGGCAAAACCGAAGAGTTGATTAGAAGACTCAAACGGGCTGAATATGCACAGCAGAAAATCAAGATTTTCAAACCAAAGGTGGACACCAGATATCACGAGATTAAAGTGGTAAGTCATGATGGAAGAGAGATCGTATCCCAGCCCGTTGAAAAAGCGCAAGACATCTTAGGTTTAATTGATGGAGCAGAAGTCATTGGAATCGATGAAGGCCAGTTTTTCGACATGGCATTGCCAGAGATTTGCAACGAGTTAGCCAACGCTGGCATTCGTGTAATTGTAGCCGGATTGGACATGGATTTTCAAGGAAAACCATTTGGGCCTATGCCCCATATGATGGCCATTGCTGAATATGTGTCAAAGGTTCATGCCATTTGTATGAAAACAGGAAAACTTGCCAACTACTCGCACAGAATTGCAGGCGGCAATGAGGTGGTTGAACTTGGTGAAAAAGACATCTACGAACCACTCTCAAGAGAAGCATTCATTGATGCCATGAGGGAGGAAAAACTGGATCAGTAAGTCTTATGGACGAGTTTGATGTAATCGATAGTCATTCCGATAATGTCAAAAAGAAACTTGTACTGGCAAGTAAAGGTCAACGCTTTTTAAACCTCTTTATTGATTACCTCACTTTTTCTTTTGGAGGCGGAATTCTACTAGGGATTGCCATGGTTGCAACGGGCAACGAAGACATATTTGATAACAATATGCAAATGAATCTCGTTGGAGCGATTATTGGTCTGGTCTACTACATTGTTCTTGAATCAACCACAGGAAGAACCATGGGTAAACTTCTAACAAAAACGAGGGTTGTAACACTGGATGGAGGGAAACCCAGTACCGGACAAATTCTGGGAAGATCTTTTGCACGCTTCATCCCTTTTGAAGTTTTCTCATTTCTGGGAGAAGAAGGCATTGGCTGGCACGATTCCTTGTCGAAAACACGTGTTATTTCTGAATGGTGGACGAATAATAAATGATCATCATAAATCTGCATGCTTTAGACTTAATTTGATCAAAAAACAGCAAGTATGATATTTCTTAAATGGTCAACAATTCTCTCGATATACTTAATTCAAGGGATTACTACCACATCTTTTGGAGATTACTCAACCCAAAATACTGATCGAATTAGCCCCAAAGATTCCCTTATCAATTCTATAGAAATGGGAGAATATCCTCTGGAAGAATTCGAATTAAAGGGATTGTACCCAACTCAAACAATCATTCCTCAAGAAAGCGAGGATAAGTTAATGCTTGTCAAGGAGCTAAAAGCTCTCGGATTCAGACAAAGTAATGCAGGCAGAGGAAATTGGGAGCATGGACCAAGAATAATAAGCGTGACACTTGAAAAAACAGGATGCAATTGTCGTGTCGACAAACTCTACTATTCACTGAAGGAAGAAAATAACTTTGAGGTTTCTGAGCGGATTATTTGTTGGCTCACTGAGTAATGATTCTCGTGAATTTAATGTCTCAAAGATTTTCCCTAAATTTCATTGAATCAATTCTGAAAAAGTATGTCATACAGAAACTATATGGTGCTTTGTATTTACCTGAGTTGCTGGTTTAGTGCCTGTGCTCAACGTGAACCTGACGCCAAGGATAATCAGCTTAGCTCTGTTGTATCCGCTGAAATGATGTACCAGAATCCAAACTCAATTTCGTTTTCCGATTCATCCAAACAAAGTGTAGTAATTGCAGACCGTGTTTCCATTCTCATGAAATCACATTTTGTACTTTGTGAGGCGCTCAAAAAAATGGAACAATCGTGCGATGATACCTACAATTTCTCGAAACATTTGCATGTTGTCAATGTAGAGTCTTCCCCAATTATTAGGCTTGAATGTAGTCTGAAAGATCAAAATTTAGGCAAACAGTTTCTGGATACAATCATGGCCGTTTTTATCAATTTCGAGGAAACGAGAGCTCACAATAGTCTTCAAAACCAAATTGATTTTATTGACAGTGAATTGGAGAAATTAGAAGTCGTTAACAAGGAAAAGGATCAGAATCCGGATGTGTTCAGCGAACAACAAAAATATCGTATTGAAATGTATATGCTCCTTGAAAAGGAAATCGCCATTCTAATGGAAAAGCACCACAATCATGAAGCAATGCTGGATGTCATCAAACAGAAAAACATGTCCATTCCTGAAAATATCTCTATTGATGATAGATATTTCAAAAATGCACTCCAGAAGTATCAGCGACTCGAACAAGACGCTTCAAAAACCCAGGAAACAGAATCTTTGAGAAAAGATATGATTGACCATCTAAATAATTCGATCAAGGCAATTGAGCAAAATATAACTGAAGTTCAACGAGAGTTGGTGAGATTGGATAAAGAAATTGAGAAAACTCCTGAAACCAACTCTCAAGGTAAATTGAACGAATCCAAACAAAGGCATATGTCTGAAGAAACCCATCGTTTTTTAATGGAGAAAAAAGCTGGATTACTCATTCAACAGGCCGGATATGTTTGTCCGTACAAAATTATCACACCAGCTCACATCAGTCGCTAATTCAATTCTTACGAATAATAACTCCTGCCTCAACACCCATCACTTTTTCGTAATTTGCGGTCCGTGAATTATGAATTGAAGGATATTGCTAAAATTGTTGGAGGAGAAGTTCTACAAGAATTTAAACCACACTCCATTCATTCGGTCTTTATCGACAGCCGGTCTTTTCACGGTCAGTCTCATGCCCTTTTCATAGCCATAAAAGGAGATAACCACAATGCCAACAACTTCATTGAAGAATTGTATCAAAATGGTCAAAGGTCTTTCATTGTAAGTGACGATATTGACCTTACAGTTTTTCCTGAAGCCAATGTTGTTTTGGTAAGTGATGGCATTCAGGCACTTCAAAAGATTGCGCAACATCACCGACAACAGGTCAATATTCCAATCATTGGCATCACGGGAAGTAATGGAAAAACGATTGTTAAAGAATGGCTATATCACGTCCTTAAAGACAATTACAATATCTGCAGAAGCCCGAAAAGCTACAATTCTCAGATAGGGGTACCCTTGTCCGTTTTACAGCTAAGGTCTGATCATACACTCGGTCTGTTTGAAGCCGGCATTTCTCAACCCGGAGAAATGAACATACTGGAAAGCATTATCAGTCCCACTTTGGGTGTTCTCACACATATAGGCTCATCTCATCAGGAAAATTTTAAGGATCAGGCAGAGTTAAAATCTGAGAAAACCTTGCTATTTAAGAATTGTGAATTCATCTCTTTTGAAGACAATACGCTTAGAATATCTGACACACAAATAGAGGGAGATCATGCTAAACTCATGATTCAGGAAAATGATGAGATACATTCTATTGAAATCCCGTTTTCAGATGAAGCTGCCATCCAAAATAGTCTGACTGTAGCCAAAGTAGCGAGATCTCTGGGTCTGTCATGGGAATCCATCAGTCTCAAATTGAAAGACCTCCCTTCCATTGCCCTGCGATTGGAACTTTTAGACGGTGTATACAACAGCAAAATCATCAACGATACTTACAACTCAGATGTCAGTGGACTTGAAATTGCTTTGGGACAATTACAGAAAATGGCAGGCAAACAAAAGTCTGTTATACTCAGTAGCATTCAAAAAGATCAAGGTGCTCTTGAAAAAACGTATCAAACTATTTTTTCTTTACTCAACCAGGCCAATTTAGATCGTCTGATTCTGATTGGAGACGATATTTCTAAATTCAAACATCTCTATTCGGGTAGCCAGATTGCAAACTATACAAACATTGATGCTGCTCTGAACGAGCTGCATGCCGAAGAATTTAAAGACCACTGGATTCTCATTAAAGGGGCCAGAAAATTTAGATTTGAACGCCTGCTGGAGGTATTTGAGAACACACCACATAGCACCAGACTCGAGATTAAATTGGATCATTTGTCACACAATCTAAAGAGTTTCAAGGCTCTCCTTTCACCCAATACAAAACTCATGTGCATGGTTAAAGCCATGGCCTATGGTTCGGGAGAACATGAAGTTGTAAAGCATCTGGCCGATCAAAGGATCGATTATTTTGGAGTTGCCTATACTGTTGAAGGCATTAAGATTCGTGAAGCTGGTATTGACATTCCTGTCATGGTCATGAATTCCGATCAGGTTAATTTTTCAAAACTCATTGATCATCAACTTGAACCGGTTATCTATAGTTTAAATCAACTGGATGACTTTATTCGGGTACTGATCAAAAAACAGATCACGGCCTACCCTATTCACATAGAATTTGATACCGGAATGCACCGACTGGGATTTGAAGCAGGAGATATTCAGGAATTGAGCAACATGATCCTTTCTCAACCGGAAGTTAAGGTTAAAAGTATTTTCTCTCATTTGGCTGCTGCCGATGATCCTGAAGCAAAAGATCTAACCAAATCTCAAATTGCGCAATTCGAACAATGGAGCTCGAATCTTCAGGAAAAACTGGATTATCCGGTTATGAGACATATTTGTAACTCATCCGGAATCAGTCATTATCCGGAAGCTCATTTCGACATGGTACGACTTGGGCTTGGGCTATACGGTTTATCGGATGACACAAATCTAAAATTGAAACCGGTCTCTTCTCTGAAGACCACCATCACTCAAATTAAGACTGTTAAGGCAGGAGATGGTGTGGGCTATGGATTTTCTGACAAACTGAAACAAGATGGTAAAATAGGCATCATTCCGATTGGTTATGCCGACGGATTGAAACGCCAGTTAAGCAATGGTCAGGGAAGACTCCTTCATACTAAAACCCAACAGCTGCTCCCTATTATCGGCAGAGTTTGTATGGATATGACCATGCTCAATCTCGGAGATGTTTCCGTTGAAGAAGGAGATGAAATCGAAATATTTGGTGAGCAGCAAGCCGTTGAAGATTTTGCCAAAATGATGGACACCATTGCTTATGAAGCACTCACGTCTGTTTCGAACAGAGTTAAGAGGATTTATATTTCCGAGTGATTCTGCCCGAGCTTTTTTACTTTTTGTCGTCGTCTCTTTTTAAGCACTGCATTTACGGCTATGGACCCAATTATGATGCTGGCTCCTACATAAAACAAAGGCACCATTTTTTCGGATTGAGGGAACAATATCAAAGCCAGAATAATGGCATATATGGGCTCCAGATTAATTGACAGAGCCACGGTAAAAGGCGTTAATACCCGCATAATCGCCACCGTTGCCACAAAGGCAAAAGAAGTTGCCAGAAGCCCCAATAAGATCAGTCGAAACCAATTGCCATCGGAGATCTCTGAAGGTCCAAGTAAATGATGATTCGATACCAGGGCAAACAAAAAAGTAAACACGGCCCCACTGATCATCTCAATCATAGAAATCTCTTCGGGATCATTATCAACACCCAGTTTTGCATTGATCACACCAAACAAAGCCGCCAGAAAAGCACTGATTACACTCAAAACTATACCCAGTGTATAGTCCAAACCATCTTTACTGGTTGCCACCGTGATGATATAAATACCGATGATGGTAGCTATGCCAATAAACAGCTCGGAAGGGTCAAATTTCCGTTTCAGAATCAAGGGTTCCAAAACAGAAGTAAACAACGTTGCGGAAGAAATACAGGCCAGAGCTACCGACACATTTGACTCTTCTATAGATGCAAAGAAAGTAATCCAATGGGCAGCAATCAGTCCACCAACCCCTATCATCTTTAGTCGTTCCTTTGAGGGGGCTTTGAATTTGATTTTCATCAATTTCATGTAAAACCAAAGTCCGGCTGCCGCAATTATCATTCTGTACAACACCACATTGATGGAATCCAATTCAGGTTGATCCATGGTGATTTGCTTGCCCAAAATCCCTGTAAATCCAAAGATGAACACGGTGATGTGCAACAAAATGAAATATTTTAATCTACTCTGAGGCATAAAAAATCCCGTTCCGATATATCGAAACGGGATCAAATGTAGTAAGCTTTATAGAATAGGCGTTAAACTACTGTTATTTAACAGCCTTTTGCTTTTCTTGTACTTCTTTAACAACACCTTCCTGAGTCTTGATCTCTTCTTTCTTCTTCTCAATCTCCTCTTTCTTGGTCTCAATGTTCTTCTCAGCTTCAGCGATCTTCTTCTTGTAATCTTCAATATCCTTATTGAAGTCCTCTACTTCCTTCTCAAAATCTTTTCTTTCATCAGTCAATTCTTCCAACTTCTTCTCTTCCACTTTGATCACTTTTCCGATGGCAGCTTTGGTTTCACTTACACCAAACTTGTACATCATGTCTTTCACAAAAGGAAATTCGTTCTTGTGCTCAGAAGAACTTAGGTAAGCGCCTCCTAAATCAAAACCAGCAATTACCTTCACACCCTCATCAGATGGTTCAACCACAGAATATACATCAAAAGTATTGTCGCTCATTTTCTTGATTCTGCAATCATCAGCAAAAATCTCATTCTTGGCTTTCACTTTTCCTTTGATATCCTTGAGTTGTTTTTTCCATGCCTTCTCAACATCATCTGCATCTGCACCATAAACCATCACGGTTAGGGCATTTTGGTTTCCAGTTGAAAATGAATGGTTAGTTTCTCCAACTTCAATTTTTTTCTGAGCTGAAGCACCCACTGATATTGCGATGGCCGCTATTGCCAAAGTAAACTTCTTTATCATAGTTTTTTGTTTTAACTCTTGTGCAAGAGGTTTGTTTCCTGCCCTCAAATACAATTTCTGTTCCTAAAATTCGGAATAAATCTGTTTCAAACCTAATTATCGCTGAATTGAACCAAATTTATCGTTAAGTGTACCTCCTTTCGCGATTAAAAGCATTTGTTATGACTGTGTTAAAATTTCCGATTTAGAACTGAAAACGACTATTTTTCAATTATGAAACCAAGCTTACTTACTGCGCTACTTTTCTCAACATTCTTGGTCCATGCCCAACCCAAACCGGCTAAAATTATCAGGGAATATAACCGGGGAGAAGGCCCGACTCAGCTCAACGAAGGACGTGGTTTTTTAAATACGGAAACTCATTACGACAAACAAAATCGTGTTATCAAACATATTCAGTTTGGTGGATATGGTTATAAGTCTTACGAAACTTTGACAAGCTACCATTATGACTCAAAACCTGTATCTATAACCAAAATAGACTATCCAAAAGGGTTCTGGCCGGGCACAGTTAGTTTACAAAGTTTATCTGCGGATCATCCCCAAAGAAAGCCAGACACCAGCGTTCAACGACATATCTATCAGGACACATTATTGGTGAAAATAGAATCCTACCGGAATGGGCATATGTCCTCCTGGACCGAATACACCTACAATGACGATGGCTACGAAATTGAATTAGCCAATTTTTACAGTAGAGGCAGCAGAGAAAGATGGGTTAAAACAGATCGAGACAAGGACAATCGTCCCATTAAAATCAGGGAATTTTATCAGGATAGCTCTGTTAAATTCACGGAAACCAGAACTTATAATTCGAAAGGACTTTTAAAAGAAAAGGACTACAGATCAAAGTACTTGACTTACCATGTGGTTACCACATATAGCTACAACTCGGATGGGTTAAAAACGAAAGAAGTGGCCAAAGTTCACTCTCCTGAAGACAGAAAGGAGATAAGAACTCAGTTGTTTGATTACAATGCAAAGGGGTTACTCATTAAGGAAGGCGGGCTGGATTCCCTGGGGAAAACAGTTTGGCACAAGCAACATCACTACAATTCCAAAGGGCAGGTGGTAAGGACAGACTTTGAGAAGTTCGTCTACTTCTATGATTATAACAAGTCCGGAGATCTGATATCAAGAAGATTTGAAGACAGTCGGTCGACCGCTGAGGGTAAGATTCGGTACATCTATAAGAATGGTCTGCTTCAAAAAACCGAGCACCATAACAGAGAAGCTTTGAGTTACTACACTAAAAACTATTACTCGAAAAGTGGCAAACTCATTCGTCAGGAGCCAATGCTCGCTGAAGGAAGAGATGCCCTGGATTGGATCAAGTACTATTATTACAATGAGAAAGGTCAGTTGGTACGCATGAAGCACAAACACCCTGGGCACAATAATTTTTTGAATCCTGTAACAACCATAGGCTGGGGTAAATCAAGCAATCAACCCCAGCCTAAACCGGATCCTTACAAGAATTATGTTGACAGTTATACCTATTATACCTATGACGACAAGGGGCGACAGGTAAATGAATACCATAAAGGAGGAGAGTTCACCACTATTATGAAAATCTACGAAGACAATTATGGCATTCTTGAGACCAACCACGACATATATGGCATGGCTTCTATGATTTACCACATGATAAGTCGTTTGGACACGGTTAAGGTTGAAAAGCACGGTGGATTAACCAAGATCACCCTAAGCTTAGACTATACTCAGGAAACACCTAAGGGGAATTATCAATTGAATACTTACCGTCATCAAAACCTAACTCGTATAGAAACTTTTAATGAGAAAAATGAATTGGTTGAACTAAAGGAGATCACCGAAAACGGTATTGTACTTTTCCATTCTAACGGAAAGACTTTGAAGTCACTCAATAATCATAATGCTTATAGTCATTCAAGATTGGATTTGATTCAATTTAGAAGGTACACACTTGATACCGTATCGACCACTTTGTACAATTCTGATGGTTTAGAGTATCTGGTAACCAACAGAGCAGGTGATACCATAGACTTCTCTTATGAAAACGATCGTCTCACTCGCAAAATCAAGAGATATGGGAGTGGTTATTTCAGTTTAAAGACTTACGATTACGACAAAAAAGGATTTAAAACTATGGAGCGAGACTTTAAGGAAGATGGCATTGAAAACAGTCGGGTAGTTTTTGAAAATGACGGCAAACACATCATCTCTGAACAACGCATTAACGTTAGAGCAAATCGTGAGACTTTGTATGAAGTTACTTATCTGAACCCTTAGATTAAAAGATGCCTATGACATGAGTTGAATCGAACTTAGTCATGGAAAAATTGAATCGGTAATTGTCGTCATAACAATCATTGGTGCAAAAGTGATGGGTTGCCTTGTAATGAGCCACATACTCATCTCCTTCCAGACTCTCCTTCATTAATCTGACATTGGCATAAAGATGATAATATGTTCCCACAATTTCAGCCATCATCAATAGGGTAATGACATCACTTCCGGTAAAACCATGATCCAGAAATTGTTGATTGAACTCGCCAATTGGTCCTACCGCCTCATCCTCTGCATGGCATTTCTTTAAAAACACAAAATAGTCCGGATTTGTATACAATTTCATCTTGGCAGTATCTGCATAAAACATAACCACCTTGTCTTTTAATGAGTCTCCGTTACTCATTATGTAGTTTTGATTGATGATCACGGGTACCGCTGAAATGCTGTCTGGTTTCGCAGTGATTTCTTTACCAAAGTTCAAACTGGAAAACTTCACATCTCCATTTCCTACGGTAAATACTTTATCTCCGGAAGTTTCACTGATATGATGCTGACGAATAGGTCCTCTCTTTGACTTTTGAGCCACCAAACTCGTATAGCTTAAACTCAAAACCAATATTGCGATTATTTTTATCATAGCTCTTTTATATCCAGAGATTGCCAAAATGAAGCCAAAAATTAACTTGGTGTATCCTGATTGATGGAACTCAGAGGCCCAATGATTATTTGGGTTGATCTACTGAGTTAAATCTTACTTTTTTTAAGTTCACTATCCGGAACCGTATTGTCCACTTTGCCAGCCTTCTTTCCTTTTCTTCTATGAGAACGTTTGAAACCTCCTTTGTTATTCAGGTACTTTCTCTTCTGGAAAGAATTGTTGTACAAAGACATACCATATCCCAGGGAAATTTCATGGGTCATACCTCCGTACCGGTTAGCTCCTCCCAATCCCAAATCGTAGGAGTAGACAATCTTAAAATCATCCCATAATATCACCCCTGAAGACAATACAACTGTGTGGTTTAATCGATAGCCTACTGAAGCCCAGATTCTTTCCTGAAACAACATATTAAAATCCACGGACGCTGATAGAGGTGCACCTTTAACGATCTTAATCAGGGCAGTTGGATAGGCCATAAAATCAATTTCATCGATCATCTTGTAGCCTCCGGTCAGGAAGAAATGGTTATATGTAATGTCAAATCCACCTGTCGAACTCAACAGTTTGTTATTGAACAGATACGGTCCTCCAACTCCTGCATGCCAATAATCATTGGTTACAAAAGCACCAGCACCAAAGTTGACGCCAACTCTCTTAATGGATCCTGACAATGCCGGATCTCCTCCATCAAAATAGGTAAGTCCTCCATAATTTGCACTCTGGCTATTATAGCTTGCCTTCAAGCCAAAAGCCAATGTTGTGTTGTTGGCAATGAACATTTTATAGTTATATGCCAAGCCCGCTTCAAAGTGTTTAAACGCTGTGATCTTGGTTTTAAGCAATTGTAGCTGGAACCCGTGTTGATTTAGATTGTACCACACATTTCCGTGATAGGTCACCGGAGCACCTTCAAACTGATACCACTGATGGCGCACAAATGCGATTGCTCCAAGATCGTGTGATAGATCTGTATAAGCCGGATTAAACAAGGCATGGTTATGCATGTACTGGCTATAGCTGACACGATTCTGCGCCTTTAGAGCACCTAGTCCAAAAATCAATATGACAGACATTAGCAACCTCATCTCTTCAACACAATTGAGCCCCTAATCGGCTTGGTTCCTTTTTCCAATACAAGTACATAAAAATAAGAGCCCTCAGGAAGTTGTTTTCCGTAAAGTTTCAGGCCCTTGTTAGCTGTTCCGTCCCAATTATTGGTGTACGGTGCCATTTTGTATACCACATCTCCCCAGCGATTCATTACAGTAAGTCTGTTGCTTGGAAAATCTTCTATGTGCTTTATGACAAAATAGTCGTTTAAGCCATCTCCATTAGGACTAAAGGCATTGGCTGGCACTACGGGCACCGGTTCAGTCAGAACAATCGTTACCATCTTTTCGCAACCATTATTATCTGTGATGGTTAAAACGTAAGTCCCGGCGGCTAAATCCTCCTGATTCAAATCACTGCTGCCGTTGCTCCAAGAGTAACTATACGGTCCGGTTCCTCCGGAAAAACTCACATCAATTTCACCATCTGTAGCGCCATTTACAGAAACGTTATGGCCATGGGAAAACTCAGATGTGGTGTAACTTACCGAAATAGAATCTGGTTCAGCAACCGTGAAATCGGTTGATACCGTACAGTTGTTGCCATCCATAACAACCAGCGTATAACTACTTCCTGCCAAACCACTGATGTCTTCATTGCTGGATCCTGTTGACCACATGTATGTCAAAGTACCAGTCCCTCCAGTTGCCGTAGCATCAATGGCCCCATCACTCAAACCAAAGCAAGATACATTTGTGATGTTTCCTGACACTTCAATCGCATCCGGGTCGGTTAACGTAACGGTGGTAGAATCTTTACATCCATTATCATCAGTCACAACAATGGTGTAGGTTCCGGCTGTTACTCCGCTCAGATCTTCTGTTGTTGCGCTGTTACTCCATTCGTAAAAGTAATTTGGTGTTCCTCCTGTCACAGTAGCATCTGCGCTTCCATTTGCATCACCCGCACACAATGGATCTGTTCCGGTCACAGTAACATCCGGGAGATCAAAAACCTCAACATCAAATGAGCAGGTTCGTGTGTTTCCTGCCAAATCCGTTGCCTGGAAAGTATTTGTGGTTATACCAACTGGGAAGTTAGAGCCAGATGGCAATCCGGCAATTTGAGTTACAATAGCAGTTCCACAATTATCGGATGCCGAAGGAATTGCAAAACTCACCACCGGATCACAAGAACTGATGTTACCCGGACATGTGATGTTTGGTGAAATTGTATCCTGAGGCGTGAAAGTAAACGTACAGGAATCGATATTTCCCGATACATCCTGAGCATACATGGTTACTGAAAATGGTGTTGTTCCCTGATAGGTTGACCCAACTGCCGGAGATTGAGATATTGTAGGATTGGGATCACAATTATCTGTTGCAGTTGTTAAAGCCGTAAAGTCAGGGAGTGCATTTTCGCAACTGCTATTCAAAAAGCCCGATTGATTTCCCGGACAAGTGATGCTCGGTTCCGTATCATCAACCGGAATCACATCAAATGTACAGGTGCTGGTATTTCCTGAACCATCCTCAGCAGTGATCGTAATCGTGGTGGTGCTTGTTATGGTTGTGCCAACAGCAGGAGACTGGGTTAAAGTAACAGCTCCACAGTTGTCGGTACCTGTCGCCAAAGAAGTAAAGTCGATTAAAGAATACTCGCAATTGGCATCAAAAGAAACTGTTTGATTGCCCGGACATGTGACACTTGGAGAAATGTTATCGCTCAAAGTCAAATTAAAGGTACAAACAGCCACATTTCCATTGCCATCGTCTGCAATTAAAGTAATGGTTGTATTTGAAGAAACCAGGGTCCCAACTGCCGGACTCTGACTCACCGTAATGGTTGTTGCACAGTTGTCGCTGGTTGTTGCCATACCAGTATAATCAGGTAAACTAAACTGACAATTGGCGTCATAAAAATCGTTTTGCGTTCCGGGACACACAATGGTTGGTGGTGTATTGTCCGTTGGATTTACATTGAATGAGCAGTTGGAAGAGTTTCCGGAAGCATCAGTAGCAGTGATGGTCACACTTGTATTTCCGAAAATAAAAGAACCTGCGGCTGGTGATTGAGTGAGTGTCGGGCTCGGATCACACAAGTCAGTTACAGTTGCCATACTGGTATAATCAGGCAAAGTAAATCTACATTGACTGTCGAAGAACACGTTTTGGGTAGCAGGACAGGTAATCGTAGGGGCTGTAAAATCTCCTACGACAACGGTTTCTGAATGTGAAGACGTGGTCCCCAGAATGGTATCAGTAATCGTCAACACCACGGTAAAAGTTCCGGTGGTGGTATAGTTATGAACCGGATTTTGCAATGTAGAGTTGTTCCCATCTCCAAAATCCCAGGCCCAAGTATCGGGGTTGGTAGACAAATCCGTAAAAAATGTGGTATGAGGCACACTACAACCCTGGGCAGGATTGACATTGAAATCCGCCACTTGAGAACGCACAGTTAATGCGGTAAAGAGCAGCAGGGTTGTGAGCAGTATATGCTTCATGGCAAGCATATCGCAAAATACAGCAAAATTATCTAACCGAAAAAACTTTGATTTACAATCTGACTAACGGACCTCCAAATCGTACTTATCCATGTATTTTTTGTACAAGTCAAGCTGACGATTACTCAAATCAATTGAAACACCCTTAACGAAAGCATTTTCAATATGATTTGACCTCATATCCAATGCATCACCTTTAGAAATAATGAATGTGGCTTCTTTTCCTTTTTCTATCGACCCCACTCTTTTATCGATCCCTAAAATTTTAGCTGTACTCAGTGTAATAGATGCCACTGCTTTTTCATAATCTAAACCGTAGGCTACTGCAGTTCCGGCATAAAAAGGCAAATTCCGGGTTCCCATAGCTTCCATATCCCCGGAATTCTCAAGGCAAAATGGAATTCCAAGATCATCTAACAACTTTGGTAATTTGTAAGGCAGGTCAACATCATCTTCCTCTCTCGCAGGCAAACTATGTAACCTCTTTAACATGATGCTGATATTATTATCCTTCAACACTTCCGGAATCATCCAGGCATCATACCCACCTACGATTACGAGTTTTTCAATCTTTAATTGCTTTTTGAAATGAACAATTTCGATGATCTCCTTGATATAATCTGCGTTAACAAATACCGTCTTTTCGCCTTCGAAAACAGGCTTCATAGCTTCAAAACGCAAATCTTTTTCATCTGTATTTTTTAGCTGGTGATAACTCTTAGCTTCTTTAAAGAAAGTCTTAAGCGTTTCTACTTTAGAACCGTATTTGTCGTCCTTCTTATTGTTAGACTGCGAAGACCACGATCTTTTATACATGCGCGGCCAGTTAACATGTATGCCATCATCTTTCTTCACAACAGCATCTTCCCAGTTATCACCGCTGTAACTCACAATTGAAGATGTTCCCGTAATGGCGCCACCTCTTGGCGTGATCTGTCCCAATAAAATTCCGTTAAACCTAACAGTGGGTGTGATCTCTGAATCTGTGTTATATGCAATCAGCGAACGAACATGTGGTTTATAATTACCTACTTCTAAAAAGTCAAGACTGGCTCTGACTGCATCAATTTCAGTTAAACCAACTGTGGAATTTGGTGCAATAAAACCGGGGTATACGTGTCGTCCTTTCAGATAAACAATTGAATCATACTTACTACTGTCGATCTTAATTAACAGGGCATTTGCCACCAGAGTGAATTTACCATCCTTCACTGCAATGGCGGATTTTTCTATCCCTTTTCCGGTTCCAAGATGTGCATGACCATTCAAATAAAGTATGTGCTTACTCTCCTGGGTAAATCCCTGAAAGGTCAACATGATTGCTATGAAACCAAGTAACTTATTCATTTTCGAGTGTGGCTTTAATACAATTGTATGATGGCTTTTTGTTCGATTTACGTGATCTGACAGGCTCACCATTTTCAATAGCCGTCATCATTTTCTTTAAAATACGTTCGCGCTCTGTCCTGTTCCTCTCTCTCATTTGTTGATCCTGAGAACTGTCGTAGTATATTTTACCGTCTACGATCGTCTTTTCTACCTTGGTGTAAATAGACAATGGATGATTGTTCCAGATAACGATATCGGCATCCTTTCCGACCTTTAGCGAGCCTACTCTGTCATCAATATGGAGTAATTTTGCTGGGTTGAGCGTAACCATTTTCCAGGCATCTTCCTCAGAAGCACCACCATATTTCACTGCCTTAGCTGCCTCCTGATTCAAACGTCTGGCCATCTCTGCATCATCAGAATTAATTGCCGTAACGATCCCCATCTGATTAAGCAATGCTGCATTATACGGAATGGCGTCTTTCACTTCATATTTATAGGCCCACCAATCAGAGAATGTAGAGGCCCCTGCTCCATGAGTCTTCATCTTATCCGCCACTTTGTAGCCTTCAAGAATGTGGGTAAATGTGTTTAAGGTGAAGCCCATAGAATCTGCCACATGCATCAACATATTGATTTCACTTTGCACATAAGAGTGACAGGTGATGAAACGTTCACTTTTTAGAATTTCCGATAACGCTTCCAGTTCCAGGTCCTTGCGTGGTGCTTTTGGCTGAACCTTAAGTCTTTTCTTGTTTTTAGCCTCATTGTAATTGTTCCAGGCCTTGTCATACTCCCGGGCGCGAATGAAAGCATCATAATACACTTGCTCGACCCCCATTCTGGTTTGAGGAAATCTCACCACATTATAATCGCCCCAATTTGATTGTTTGACGTTCTCACCCAAAGCAAATTTGATAAAGCCCGGAGAATTTGGGACCTTCATGTCTTCTGCCGCATCTCCCCACTTCAATTTTATCAATGCAGACTGACCACCAATTGGATCTGCAGATCCATGAAGCAGCTGAGAAACTGTAACGCCTCCTGCTAATTGTCTGTATATATTGATATCATCCGGGTTAACAACATCTCCAATTCGAACTTCCGCAGCAATGGCCTCTCCGGATTCATTAACGCCTCCGGAAATTGCAATATGAGAGTGCTCATCAATGATTCCTGAAGTCACGTGCTTGCCCTCCGCGTCAATAATAATCGCATCTCTGGCATCTAAAATCCCTTCTCCGATTTCAACGATTTTACCATCTTTCACAAGTATGGATGTGTTTTCCAGAATACCTTCCTCTTCATTTGTCCAAACCGTTGCGTTTTTAATTAAAATTGTTTGTGCATCAGGTACAGAATCCAGTCCGTATGCTAAGTTCGGGAACCAGGTGAGTCCCAGACTCAGGCTGTCCTGTTCTTCTTTCTTAGCCTTTTTCTGGAATTTTTCACTTCTTACAGCATGCCAGATTCCACGAGTACCGTCTCCATAAATTCCTGTACCATCCCACACACCACTGTCAAAATGAATTTGTCCTGACAGACGCGTCAGACCAGTTTCCAGAGAATCTTTAAGATCAAAAGACAAAGCGACCAATTTACGTTCCTGCTTAATTTTAACCTTTATGGTCGTGGTATCAATCTTAAAGGAAGCTTTGGGTTTTTCGGGACTTCCGGTAACTTTTAACTTATAGATGGTGTTCCTCACTTTCAGATCATATTCCCCACGAATGTCGAACTCAGGAATGGCTTTCTGAATGAATCGTTTACCCTGAATCCAGTTCTCATAGATCTTTGCATCCTTTTCAAAAATGTCGTTTGATACAATAATGAAATTGGCAAAGCTACCTTCTTTCAGACTCCCAATATCATCCTGCATTCCTACAAACTCCGCCGGAATACTTGTCAGCGCAGCCAGGGCTCTTTCTTTTGACAAACCATGTTTTACTGCCTTTCGAAGATTTTTCAGGAAAGCACCTTTGTCCTTCATTCCGAAAGACGTTAAAGCAAATTCAATTTCGGCTTCTTCCAGTTTGGCCGGATTGCTTGGAGCCAATTCCCAGTGCTTTAAATCTTTTAGTGTGACCAGCATGGTTTCATCCGGATCAGTAGGATCAATTGGACGCGGAAAGTGAAGAGGCACAATAAATCTGGCCTCAGTTTGAATCATCTCCTCTATTCTCAAATACTCATCTCCCCTACCCTTGATGATGTAATTCTGATCAAATTCATTCGCTATTTTATCAGCTCTCAGCTCATTTAGATAATTTCCGGCATCAAAGAATTGTGGCAGTTCCTCCTGATTCAAAATGGCTTCTAACGTTAGGTTTCTTTCTAATTTATCATCCTGTTCTTCATACCAGGTGGCATCCAAATAAGTTTGTCTCAATAAAGCGATCGACCCCATTAAAGAAGAGGGATAGGATTGCCTGCTACTACCTTTACTAAAGGATAAATGTGAAGATGCTTTTGGTTTCAACATGAGAAGGTTCTCATTCTCATCCGATAAACTTACAACACACCCCATGCCTCTGTGAATGCCATCCATTTGATGACTCAAAACAGCACCAAATCCAAGTTTACGATATGCTTTGGCCTGTTCTTCATTTTTCACAAACATTTGAGAAGCATCCACTTCTGACTTAATGGCTTCATTCCAGCCATAAGCTCCTTTCTTAGAATTTTCCAGCTGCGGGCCCGGTTTAGGTGGAGCCGGTTTCGATACTGGAATGCCATAGTTTGAATGCAGATCCACAAAAGAAGGATATATGTGCAGACCATTTAAATCAATTTCAACAGCCCCCTTCTTATGAGACTTACCAGAACCTATATTGACAATTCTATCATCTTTAATCTCCAGATAGCCCTTGTAAATCACATCCTTTTCATTGAGATGGATAAAGGCATTGTTAAAAATGTAGTGATTGCTTCTTTTATTGACTGTTCCGTTAACCGGAAACGTTGGCTGTGCGGAAACCTCCCCCAGGATGAATACAAGACATAAGAGTATGGATACCGCCAAACGCATCTAACAAAAATAAAATTAATGTTGTAATAAACCAGAAGTTGTTCACTTGGTTTATCGCATGCCCATTTTGCTTATTTTTGACATCAAATTAGGACGATGGATTTTTTAAAACACATGCATTCCGGATTAAGATGGTTGGTTTTACTGGCCCTTATTCTGGCATTGGTTAACGCCTTTAAGAAGTGGAAAGGCAAAGGAGGTTATGGAGCCAAAGACAAAATGATCAATTTAATGTCTATGATTCTCCTGCATACACAGGCCTTGGTTGGATTAATTCTATACTTTGCTGGTGATATGGGGGTAAAACATCTGGATAATATGGGCAACGCTACAGCACGCTTTTTTGCAATTGAGCACATGTTGGCCATGATCATTGCAGTTGTGTTGGTAACTATCGGTAGAAAAAGAGCTGAGCAAAGTAAAAGAGATGCCGGAAGTCACAGAAAAATCTGGATTTGGTACGGCATTGCCTTTATCATCATTATGCTGATGATTCCATGGCCGTTTTTATCTAAATTTAGTGGCGTCAGCGGATATATGTAATAGCATGAAGCAGTTTTCAATAATCATAGCAGTATTAATCGGCGCAGGATTCGTTAGTTCTTGTGACGATCCTAAGGAATACGTAGGTCCTGATGGCAAGGAAAGCGGTGAAATCATCTATCAAAAAACTTGTTTCCTGTGTCATGGAGAATATGGAGACGAAGGAAATAGTGGTGCTGCCAACTTAAGAACGTCTCTTCTGGATGAGGATGACATGATTGATGCCGTGAAACACGGAAGAGGTGAAATGAGACCAATTTCTCAGCTGAATGATACTCAGGTTAAACTGGTAATTGAGTATGTTCGAACGGAGCTGAAAAAAAAAGTCAAGGAATAGACAAACCAATCACTGACGAGCAATCTTCTGAACTGGGAGAGGCCATTTACAAAAGAGAATGTGTACTTTGCCATGGTGAACGTGGTAATTCCGGAGATGCTGAGTCGGCTAATCTTCAAAGCTCATTACTTAATTTAGATCAGATCATCGGTTTTATTAAAAATGGAACAGCAGATATGCCGCCTTTCGATTACTTATCGGATGAAGAAATTGAGGCGGTCGGCAAGTATGCTCAAAAATTTCAGGACAATTAATGATTGAAAAAAAGATTATTTCAGATAAGCAGGAGACCGCCGTTTTGGTGGGCTTAATCACTCAGGACATCAAGCAGGAAGATGTTGACGATTACCTGGATGAGCTTGAATTTTTGGCAAAAACGGCTGGTGCAGATTCCAAAAAGAGATTTATCCAAAGATTGGACAATCCGAATCCAAAAACCTTCGTGGGGACAGGAAAAATGGAGGAAATCCATCAGTATGTTGAGGAACATGAGATAGACATTATCATTTTTGATGATGAACTCAGCCCGTCTCAACTCAGAAACATTGAACGCATTCTTAAGAAGAAGATTCTGGATAGAAACAACTTAATTCTGGACATTTTTGCCAGACACGCACGAACATCTCATGCACGAACACAGGTGGAGTTGGCCCAATACCAGTACTTACTTCCAAGACTAACCCGAATGTGGACTCACCTTGAAAGACAAAAGGGGGGAATTGGAATGCGCGGTCCGGGTGAAACCCAAATTGAAACGGACAGACGAATCATTCAGCAAAAAATTTCCAAGTTGAGAGAAAAGCTTGAGAAAATTGACAAGCAAAAAGCTCAACAAAGAGGCAATAGAGGTCAGCTCGTACGAGTGGCGTTAGTAGGATATACCAACGTTGGTAAATCAACCATTATGAATGCCATGAGTAAGAGTGATGTGTATGCCGACAATAAACTATTTGCTACGCTCGACACCACGGTGCGAAAAGTGGTATTGGGAAATCTGCCTTTTCTGCTAAGTGACACGGTTGGTTTCATCAGGAAGTTACCTCATCAACTTGTAGAATCATTTAAATCTACCCTGGATGAGGTAAGAGAATCGGATATCTTGTTGCATGTTGTGGATATTTCCCACAGAAACTTTGAAGACCATTATAAGGTGGTTAATCAAACACTGGCGGATATTCAGGGATCTGACAAACCGACTATTGTTGTATTTAACAAGATCGATAATTACTCCAAGGAACGTACACATATTGACGAAGACGGAGATTTGATTGAAACCGAATATACACTGGAGCAAATGAAAAAGCAGTGGGTAGCTCAGCTAAACGATCAGAAATGTGTGTTTATCTCAGCTTACAAGAAACAGAACTTTGATGAATTCCGAGACATGCTTTATGAAGAAGTGAAAGAGATTTTTAAGGTCAGATATCCTTATAATAACTTCTTGTATTAGACACGAAATTACAAAGCATAAAAAAACCCCGATACAATGTACCGGGGTTTTCTTTTATTTAAATTCTAAGAATTACTTAGTCACGTTGAACTTGCTAGTAATTACAGCTCCATCGCTTGAAGAAACAGTGAAGTAGTAATTTCCTGCAGCCCAGTTCTGAGTTTCAAGAACGATTGTGTGCTGACCTGCTCCTCTTGTAGCAGACTCAGTGTACAATTCTTCACCCATTAGGTTAAATACTCTGATAGAGATATCAGCGGCATTCTCCAATGAGAAGTTCAAGTTAGCAATATCGTTAGTTGGGTTAGGGAAGATGTTTCCAACAGATAATCCGTTAGACTGAGCATCTACACCAGCAACGATATCAACTACAGGCATAATGAATGCATCTGCGTTATATCCACCGTAAAGCGGTCCAAGAGCAGTCCAAAGACCACCAAAAGTTGCAGTAGTCAAAGTTCTTAGTCTAGCTTCATTTGCACCATCATTGTTAGCTGCACTACTAGTAACTATACCCAAAGTATCATTTACACCTGCAACATTGATACCACACAAGAATGGGTTACCATTTGTATTAACTGGTGATGACATTGGAAATGAAGTCAATGTAAAAGAAGTACCTGCAGTAATAGCAGAAGAAGCTAATACAGAAGATCCCAAAATAGAAGCAGAAGAAGAATCTGCATTCACAGAGTGTACGTTAGCTGTTACGTTATCAGCAGTACCCTCTAAAACATTGGCACCAAACCATACTAAGATTTCAGTTACGCTAGCTCCTGTAACACCATCATAGTGCATAGCAATCTCGTCACTAACTGAAACAATAGTTCCCATGTTGTCATAGTAAGAAGTTCCTACAATGTATCCACCATCCTGGTTACCAGTTAAAGTGGCTCCAGAAGATCTAAGAAGATACTGGTCTAATGTGTCAATTGCTTTTTTCTGATCGAATTCAGGTAAATCAAGGTGCTCAACGGTACCAATAGTTGGGTTTTGAGCGAAAGAGCTTCCAGCAAAAAGGATAGAAGCCACAAAAAGTAAACGTTTCATCATAAAATAATTTTAAGATAATTTATAAAAGGTTAATTGTTTCGGTCCCGAAAATACGGGTTTTTGTCGAGATCAACAAACCCTTCGTCTACAACACTGGCAAAACGATGATCTTCAATTGATTAAGCAAGTGATCGACTAGCTAAAAGACTGTAAATCACAAAGGTTCCTGTAAACACCTTGTTTTTCAAATAATTCCTGATGTTTTCCGCGTTCAACGATCTCTCCTTTTTGGAGTACAAGAATTTCGTCAGCGTGTTTGATAGTAGAAAGTCTATGCGCAATTACCAGAGAAGTTCTGTTTTGCATGAGCTTGATTAAGGCGTCCTGCACCAACTTTTCAGATTCTGTATCCAAGGCAGATGTGGCCTCATCCAGGATTAATATATCCGGATTCTTGAGTACTGCTCTGGCAATGCTCAGTCGTTGTTTTTGACCTCCGGACAGTTTACTTCCGGCATCACCAATATTTGTATCATAGCCATTTGGAAAAGCAGAAATAAACTCGTGTGCATTGGCAATTTTTGCTGCTTCTTCAATGGCTTCATCACTAACACCCTTCGTTCCGAAAGCAATGTTATTCCTAATGGTATCGTTAAAAAGAATGGATTGCTGAGTCACAATTCCCATTCTGTTACGAATACTCTTTTTGGAATAATCCTTCAGATTGATGCCGTCTATTTCAATCGCACCTTCATTGCAATCGTAGAATCTAGGTAGCAGATCTGCTATTGTAGACTTACCACCTCCCGATTCCCCCACCAGGGCAACAGTTTTTCCTTTCTCAACATGAAAAGACACATCCTTGAGCACAACTTCTTCTGTTCCCGGATAGCTGAAAAACACATTTTTGTATGAAACACCCGAGTTGAGACCGGCAAGTTCAGAAGGATTTTCCGGATCCAAAATGGTTGTTTCCACGTCCAATATCTTATTAATTCTTTCAATGGAAGCCAGCCCTTTATTCACGTTTGAGATAGAGTTTGCCACTCCTTGAATTGGCCTGAGTAATTGGGAAAACACAATGATAAAACCTAAAAAAGTGGACCCCGACAAGCTGTCTCCTTTCAGTACGATTGATCCTCCAAACCAAACCAGTGCGATCATTACCATGGTTCCCATAACCTCATTTACCGGAGAAGCCAAATCTCGTTTTCTAAAGGCTTTATTCAAGACAGTTTTATGCTCATCGTTAATTTTCTCAAACTTATTATG
Organism: Parvicellaceae bacterium; assembly: GCA_965230535.1. Classification (GTDB taxonomy): domain Bacteria; phylum Bacteroidota; class Bacteroidia; order Flavobacteriales_D; family JAUILH01; genus JAUILH01. Next base: position 1,673,899 of record OZ246010.1, read on the forward strand.
GACAGATTCTTCGGCACTAAATGCTTTGATGATTCTGATGCCAGATAAGGTTTCCTCAAGAGAAGCACTCAACTGTCCTAGTTTGTCCTGTGCTTTTTTCGAACTTCTTTTTAAACTCTTTCCAATTCTTGAAATGATCAAAGCACTCAAAGGCAGTAAAATCAGGGAGAAAAGTGTGAACTTGGCAGAGATAAAAAACAAGGTTGACAAGGTCATCACAATCGCCAAAGGTTCTCTGAAAAGGAGTTCCAAAGTCCCCATAATAGACACCTCCACTTCCTGCACATCACTCATGGCTCTGGCCATCAAATCTCCTTTGCGCTCTTCAGACAAGAATCCAAGTTCCAGATTTACCATTTTCTTGTGAATATTGTTTCTCAAATCCCGAACCACACCATTTCGAATTTCTGCCAGGTAGAACATGGCCATGTACCTGAATATATTTTTCAGCAAAAAACAAATCAAAATGGCTACACATATGTACGCCAAAGCCTGGACTTTACCATTGGTTTGCAAAAACTCATACATCTCGTAGTTATACTTAGTTTCCCAATAAACCTTAAATGACATGCCATCGTGAGGTGCCTGAGGCACTTCCCCATCTCCCTCAATAAAAATGAGTTTCAGAAAGGGAATGAATAACAGTAAAGACAGTAAATTGAATAGTACAAACAGGATATTATTGAGTATCACCAATATCCTTTCTTTGCTGTACTTATTCGTATAGCGCAGTATTTTTAAGAAATCACGCATCCCGCAAATATAGGATATAATGCTTGGCAGGTAAAAAGATTATCTTTGCAAGATGGCGAGTATACGACAAGAAAAAGTAGCGAATCTGATCAAACAGGAATTGAGTGTGATTTTTCAACGCGAATCCAGAACCTTATGTAATGGTGCAATGGTAAGTGTTACCGTGGTTCGAATGAGTCCGGATTTAAGCTTTGCCAAGGTGTATTTGAGTGTTTTTGGTCATCCAAAGCCAGGTGAAGTTTTTGAAAACATCAAGGCTCAGGCAGGGATGGTAAGACGCGATTTAGGAAAAACCATTTCGCAGCAAGTCAGAAAAGTTCCGGAATTGGCATTTTTTCTCGACGATACGCAAGACTACGCTGAAACCATTGATAAACTTCTAAAGAAATAACTTGAACCTTCCTTTCCGAATAGCGAAAAGGTATGTGTTCAGTAAGAAAACACATAATGTCATTAACCTGATTTCGGGCATTTCCGTATTCGGAATTGCTGTGAGTACAATGGCCATGGTAATTGTCCTTTCAGGATTTAACGGCATTGAAGATTTTGTAGAGAACAGGTACTCCCGACTGGATTCCGACATTAAGATTACTAAGAAGTTAGGGAAGAAAACCAAGATAGAATCTCTGAAAAAAGATGAATTATTGGCGCTCGATGAGGTAAAAGATGCCTCTTATTTCATTGAAGAGACGGCCATCTTAAAATCGTCGAAAGAGAATTGGGTTCTAGCCGAAATGAAGGGTGTTGAAGGCTCGTTTCTTGGCATGTCTAAGATCGAAGATTATTTGCACGATGGAGAACTTTTGCTGGAGATCGATACCCTGCCCCAAACAATTATGGGAATTGGATTGGCCGGTCAGTTGCGAACGTATGTTTCTTCTGTTCGACCTCAATCTATCAAGGTTCTTGGGGTTAGAGGGAATGAAAAACTGAGTAGAAGTAAACAATCTGCACTGACGGAGAAGTTGATCTATTTATCGGGTGTATTTAAGTCGAAGAACCCAAAGTATGATGACAAGTTCTTTCTGACTAATCTGGATTTTGCTTCAGAAATTTTGGGATATGATGGAGATGTAACGGGTATAGAATTGGACCTGGAAGCTTCTGTTGACAGTGATAAGATCAAAGAAAAACTCTCTGCCATTTTAGGAGACGATTTCAAAATTCAGAACAGATTCGATCAAAATGAATTGCTGTTTAGCACACATAAAACAGAAAAATGGATGACCTTTCTCATTCTGTGTTTCATTTTTCTGCTGGCCACCTTTAACATGATTGCCTCACTTACTATGTTGGTGCTCGATAAAAAGAAAGACATTTCTACCCTGCATGCCCTTGGCGCCAATTATACCATGATTAGAAAGATCTTTATTACTGAGGGTTTATTAATCAATTTCCTTGGCGCAAGTGTTGGGATCGGGCTCGGTTTAATCTTCACATACGGACAACTTCAATTTGGCTGGGTTGGTATGGGCGAGCAGGCAGAACTGAGCAGTTTCCCCGTAAAAATTGTTTGGCTTGATTTGCTTTGGATTTTTGGAACCGTACTATTCGTTGGTGTCATTACCACCTATATTCCTGTTAGATACTTGCTTAGAAAGCCAGTTAAACATTAAAACTCAACCTGAAACTTCTCGGGAATTTCATCCAGTGCGTCTCTCACTTCTTCAAGATCCATTGAGGTCACCAACTTTAATCTGTAGTCTTTAAAATGCGGGATGCCTTTGAAGTAATTGGTATAATGTCTTTTCATTTCTACCAGTCCAAGGCGTTCTCCTTTCCATTTCACCGACATTTCAAGGTGATCTTTCGCTGCGGCAGCACGTTCATGGATGTCTGGTTTGGCCATGTGCTCTCCTGTCTTCACAAAATGCTTAATCTCTCTGAAGATCCAAGGATACCCAATGCTTGCACGACCAATCATGATGCCATCCACGCCATATTTATTCTTGTACTCAACAGCTCGTTCCGGCGAATCCACGTCTCCATTACCAAATACCGGAATATGAATTCTGGGATTGTTCTTCACTTCAGAAATCAATGTCCAGTCGGCTTGTCCCTTATACATTTGTTTTCGTGTTCTTCCGTGAATTGAAATTGCTTTTATGCCAACATCCTGAAGTCGCTCTGCCACTTCCACAATGTACTTGGTATCATCATCCCATCCCAATCTGGTTTTTACTGTGACAGGCAAATCTGTTGCATTCACCACCTCTTTCGTCATAGAAACCATCTTTGGAATGTCCTGAAGAATGCCTGCACCAGCTCCTTTACCAGCTACTTTCTTCACAGGACAACCGTAGTTGATGTCTATAATGTCTGGATTCACTCTTGCAGTAACTTTAGTCGCTTCAATCATAGAATCTATATTGCTACCGAAAATCTGGATTCCTACAGGTCGCTCGTACTCGAAAATATCGAGTTTTTGAACACTCTTGGCAGCATCTCTGATCAAACCTTCGGAGGAGATGAATTCTGTGTACATCAAATCGGCCCCATACTTCTTACACAATGCACGGAAAGGCGGATCCGATACATCTTCCATAGGAGCGAGTAATAGTGGGAAATCCCCGAGTTCTATATTTGCTATCTTTGTCACCGACTGCAAAAGTAGTAAGAATATGAAGAAACCCATTTTTGATGAGCTAAGTCCCGGATATAAACTCTTATTTCTTTTTAGCTTTTGCCTGATTGGGATCATCATTTTTGGCACTTTAAGCATTCAATTGGCCTCTATGATTTTTGATGTAGATCTGGCCAACCAAGAATTATCGAAGGTGAGTCCGGCCAAGTTTGCAGATTACCGACATGCCCACCAACTATCCACCGCATTAAATCAAATGGGCGTTTTTGCTTTGGCAGCTTTGTCATTTTTTCAACTGACCGAGCGAAAGAGCATTCGATTCTCCAGAGCTCATGTCAAGATCAAACCTTATCTGGGCCCCGTTTTCCTTGTACTGGGGTTTTCGGCCATTTTCGCGTCTTTTGCACTCAACACTTTGAATCTGGAAATCATTGAGGCTTTAGGACTTCAGGCTGAAGCAGCTAGTGCAAATAAGAACTATCACACCATTCAGAGCATCATTATGTCTGGTGGAGAAATGAGCCTGGTCATTAACATTCTCGTCATTGGAATTCTTCCGGGGATTTGTGAAGAGTTATTTTACAGAGCCGGCGTTTTGCAATATTTACTTCAACTTACCAATTCAAAGACCTTACATCAGGATGGATATGGTCCTTTGGACGAAGAAAACAGCATAGATCAGGAAATAGTAGAGGAAGAAAATCCACGTTACGAAAAAACCTGGTTGGCTATTATTGTCAGCGCCTTGATGTTTGCCATTATGCACATGGAGTGGGATGGGTTTTTAACGCGTTTTGCGATGGGCGTTCTGCTTGGATGGGTATTCGTTGGCACAGGCTCTTTAATTGCCAGTATGATTGTACATGCAGCCTACAACACCTGCGGTGTAATTCTACTTTATATAGAACAAAACGGAACCTTGCCTGAGTGGATAAACAAAACGCCCGCTATTGGCATTGCAATAACGGGCGTGATAATCTTTATTCTAAGAAAACAATTCGCTTACTCTCGCTTATCTGAAGAGTAAAGGATGGTTTGGATTTCTGCATCCTGAAGTGCTTTTCTCACTTTGGCTACAATCCTCACATCTACATTGTCTTTATCGATCTTAAGTGTATAGATAGGTTCCTTTCCTTTAGCTTTTTTAGACACAGCCTCTCTGTTGGCAATGATCTCGTCTCTAAAGGCAGTTAACTTATCGTAAACCTGACCATTCATTTCATATCTGATGTTACCCTTATCGTCGGTACCAACATACAAATACGCGATGGTATTTCTATCTTCTATTTTATCATAGAATTTAGTGGTAGGCTTAGTATACAATACTTTCGCTGGGTTCTCTTTTACAACAGTAACTGTCATGAAAAAGAATAAAAGCATGAATACGATATCTGGCAATGAAGCCGTCGATATCCCTGGTGTTCCTCTTTTCTTCTTCTTACTAAATTTAGACATACTCTAACTATTATAATTCTACGTCATCGAGTTTAGCTGCCTTATCCTGTAATTTCTTAGTTGGATAAAGAACCTCAACAATTTTCAATCTTTTCTTATCAGCTTCAGTGGCCTTATCACTCTTGGCAGTTGTTTTAATCTGATCGTAAGTCATATTCCACTGTTGCATACAGAAATCATTCTGAACTTTGGTTCTGGCTGCATAGATCATATCTAACACCGACAGGTAGAATCCGTAAGTGGTTTCTTCATCTGTGTTAAACTTGATAGAAGATGCATCTGGCAATTCGTAATACTCACCAACTTCCTTCAAGACTTCTTCCTTAAACTTCCATTTTTCGATCATGAAGTCGAAGAACTTAGTATCTCCACCATAATTGATCATGGTAGTTCTTTGCTCTTCCCACAAGTTCACCTGATAATCAATTGAATCTTGTGTTACTCTCCAACGAATAGGGAAATCCTGTTCACCATCACCTTCAATGTCGTTTTCAGCTACAGGTCTCTCGTTATTCTCGTGAGTTCCGTAAAACTTAACAACGTGGTCATAAATCTGATCAACATCTTCAGGCTCGTACTCTCTATCTTCAATCAACAAACGGTTTTCTCTGTTTGCCAAAATCATCAAGATATCTCTGTCGTATACCGGAACTTTGATATCAGGTATATCTTCATTCTTCTCCTCTTTCGGTTTTTCAGGCACACTTGCCTTTACCCCTGATTCAGGAATGTTAATTGTAGTAGTTACAAGGAAGAATACCAGAAGTAGGAAGGCGATATCCGCCATAGATCCAGCATTAATTTCGGGCAATTCTCTTCTTCCCATAATATTAACGTTTAGAGATTAGGTTATAAATACTCCATCCAACAGCCAAAGTAGAAGCAATTGAAATTAGAATGATGGCAGCAATGATGCTTCCTCCTGAATCTTTTTCATCTCTAGGTGATACTTCACCACCGAAAGCTTCCATAAAGTCAGGGTTGTCTGATACGTTTGTAAAGAACGAGCTTTCCATTCCGTAAGACAATGCAATGATCAGCACAAGTGCACCAAACATGATCAAAGGCTTAATGGCTTGTTTTGGTTGCTCAATTAATTTGCTGATTCCAAATCCAAGCATCAATCCAAAGCAAATCAATACAATCAAAATAGAGAAGCCAACTGAAGATTCAATCACGCCTTCGTTATAATACTTCCCATCTTGTACCATTACCATATCACCGCCTTTCAACTCAACTTTAATGATGTCTTTTGGCTGAGGTAAAACTTCTTCTTCCATTGCTTCATAAGCCTGGTCGTTTCCGTTTTCATCCTTTCTAATGATGGCATTTGGATCGCTTTCTTTTAACTGCTCAACACCTTCAGGCGTTAACTCAGTAGATTTTAAAAGTACATCTCCCTCAACGATGATTTTCTCATCACTTTGAACGGCATAGATTCCAACAACGTCTTCGCCATTGACCTGCATTTTCTCTACTTTACCACCTTCTTTGGTTTCAAAGACTTCATATTTGGTACCACTTGAAGCGATTAAATAGATCAAAGCAAAACCTGTGATAAAGATCACAGCAGTCACAATCTTAAAAGTTAGACTGATGATCTTTTGTCCCTTTTCAGCATTTTGTTTCCCCAAAAGGTAAACCATTCCCGGAATAACAATCAATGCCAAATAGAAAGCAATTGACGCCATTGGGTCCAGCTGAAAGGTGAATATCTGTAATATATAATCAAGTATTTCTGACATAATACTTTAGTTTTTTAGTTAATAATCGGGATTATTATTTCCCTTCTTTGTGCTTAACCAGCATGTCTACCAAGCTAATAGAAGCATCTTCCATTTGGTTAACCAAACCATCGATTTTACTCACAATGTAGTTATAGAAGATCTGAAGGATAATCGCAACGATCAAACCAAATACAGTTGTCAAAAGGGCTACCTTAATACCTTTCGCTACCTGATCTACTTTAATATCTTTCTGCTCAACGATTGTATCGAAGGCGTCAATCATACCGATTACTGTTCCCATGAACCCAAGCATTGGTGCCAAGGCGATGAAAAGAGCGATCCATGGTAAACCTTTCTCTAAAAGTCCCATTTGAACACCACCGTAAGCGATTACTGATTTCTCAGCTTGTTCAATACCTTCATCGGCTCTGTCTAATCCCTGATAGAAGATAGACGCTACAGGACCTCTTGTGTTTCTACAAACTTCTTTAGCGGCTTCAACACCACCTGAAGCTAAAGCAGACTCTACATCTTCCAATAATTTATCAGTATTGGTTGTAGCCATATTCAAGTAAACGATTCTTTCGATACATAATGCTAAACCAAGAATCAAGGCTAACAATACAATAGCCATAAACAAAGCACCACCCTCGATGAACTTTTGTTTTAAAGTTTGCATCTGGTTGATTTCTTGCTTTTTCTCTTCTTTAGGTGCGTCTTCACCAGCTTCTTCGGAAGCAGCTCCCTCATTTTCATCGGCCTGAGCCAATAAATCGGATGAAGGCATGTTGTCAGCCATCACCACGTGTGTCTCAGTTGAACCTTCGGTCGAACTTAATTCAAAGTCATTAACTGTTGAAGCTTGAGCTCCTCCTAAAGTTAAAAATCCTGCAACTGCAATTGAAGTCAGTATTCTTTTCATGATTGATTAATTGGTTTGCAAACGTTATCTATTTGTTATAAAATTATTTCCTTATGTTAACACCACAGTGTTTAAGCGGAGAGAGAGGGATTCGAACCCTCGATACCCTTGCGAGTATACTACCTTTCCAGGGTAGCCTATTCAACCACTCTAGCACCTCTCCTCTCACGGATAGCGAAGAATTCTGTTTGTTTGCTTTAACATAGCTCTTCTCTATGGGGTGCCAAATTACAAAAAAATCTATAATAGAGAACTCGTAAATAACTTTCTTAGTATGCTTCTGAGTTTCTATTGACTGAAAGTGATCAAAGCTTGATTTTTCTGTACCGATTACAAGATGACAGGAAAATCAGTTTTCCATAAATAAGATTGAGAATTTACCAAGATTATTCACCGCAAACTGAAGCAGCAAATTGTGCTTCAAAGTCGTCTACACCCTGTCCTAACAGGTACATGGTTTTGGTAATTGCAGATTCTATGGTCATGTCCCGACCACTGATTACACCAAGCTTTCCGAGCTTCTTACTTGTCTCGTAAGACCCTTGCTTCACGGTTCCTTTGAGACACTGTGTGATGTTGATTATTTTTTTCCCTGATTGAACTGCCGATTTAATATCATCTAACAACCAATCGTCGGTTGGCATGTTTCCGGCACCATAAGATTCAATGATCACAGCTTTTAAATCCTCGACCTGTAATACCGACTGAACATAACTTTGATGGATTCCCGGATACAGCTTAAGCACACCAACCTGATTACAAAAATCGGTAGATAACCTCAATTCACCATTTCTGTCTGTTTTGATGAATTGGTGGTTGTATGAAATGTCAATTCCTGCTTCTGCAATTACAGGATAATTGGGAGATAAAAAAGCTTCAAAATGAGATGCGGAAATCTTTGTGGTTCTGTTTCCTCGATACAACTGATACTCAAAATATATGGCTACCTCCGGCACAATTGGCTTGCCGTTTTCTTTAGCGGCTGCTATTTCTATGGCTGTAATCAGATTCTCTTTGCCGTCGGTTCTAATGACACCAATTGGCAGCTGAGACCCGGTTAAAATAACTGGCTTACTTAAATTTTGAAGCATAAAACTCAGAGCTGATGCCGAATATGCCATGGTATCTGAACCATGTAACACCACAAAGCCATCATAGTTATCATAATTCGTCTCGATTAGCCTTGCCAATTTTGCCCAGGTTTTAGGGCTCATATTGGAGGAATCAAGCGGTTTTTTGAAGGAATGGGAATCTATTGAGTAATTGAATTTTCTCAATTCAGGAATCTCTGCCAGCAGATGCTCAAAATCAAAAGGTTTTAGTGCACCGGTTTCCGCGTCCTGCTGCATTCCAATTGTTCCTCCGGTATAAATAATAAGTATAGATGATGCCATGGTAAAGTATCAGTTAAGATCAAATAATTTGTTTGCGTTGTTCGTAGTGATACTAGAAAGCCTATCGAGTGACATCTCCTTAATATCTGCCACACGCTGAGCCACATGATGCACATAAGATGGCTCATTTCTTTTTCCTCTGAAAGGTACCGGAGCCAGGTAAGGCGCATCCGTTTCCAAAACAATTCTATCGTCCGGAATAAATGGTATAGACACATCCATCCCGGCATTTTTAAAAGTACTCACTCCTCCTAAGCCGAACATAAAATGGGGATAAGAAGATTTGATTTTTTGAACTTCTTCTTCTCCACCATTGAAGCAATGAAAAACGCCTCTTATCTTACCTGAGTCAAAATCATCCATCACATCAAATATTTCCTGAAAAGCGTCTCTTGCATGAATCGCAAACGGCAAATTCAAATCTATTGACCATTGAATTTGTTGTTTAAAGGCATCTTGTTGAATGTCCAGTGTGGTCTTATCCCAGTATAAGTCGATTCCAATTTCTCCAACTGCTATGTAATCTCCGTTTTCAAGATCAGCTTTTATACGAGCCAAATCATCCTGATAAGTCTCTCTTTTTACAGAACAAGGGTGCAGGCCCATCATTGCCAAGCAGAAATCTGGATACGATTTTTGAACGGCTTTAAGGTCATCAATACTCTCTACATCTATGTTGGGCATCAATATTTTTTCAAGTCCAACAGATTTGGCTCTCTCAATAATTTCCGGCAAATCTTCTTTGAATTGATCTACATAAATATGTGCGTGCGTATCTATCAGCATTCTCTGTTTATTAAAAATTGGTTTCCTTTGAAGTTGGAAATGAATCAGCGCACTAAGATACTTGTTTTAAGATTTAGCTCAATAGGTGATATCGTTTTGTGTAGTCCTGTTTTTCGACACCTTAAACAGACACCTTGTGAGCTTCACTTTTTGTGCAAAAAGAAATTCGCTTATCTGGCTGAAAACAATCCCAATATAGATCAGGTTCACGTGTTTGAGGATTCTGTCTCTGAAGTGCTTCCTCAACTTAAATCAAACGGTTTTGACTACATCATTGATCTGCACAATAACATCAGAACGAAACGTGTTAAATCGACTTTGGGTTCAAAATCTTTCACTTTTAGAAAGTTAAATGTCGGCAAATGGCTGCTTTGCAATTTGGGAATCGATCGCCTACCGAATCTGCATGTGGTAGACAGGTACATGGAGACCCTGAGTTCATTTGACATCAAACCCGATGATAAGGGACTCGACTTTTTCTTTCCCACTGACTTTAAGTTCAGAGATGAACTCATTTCTCATGACAAATACGTGGTGGCAGCCATCGGCGGACAGCATGAAGGCAAAAAAATGCCATCCACTATATGGCTGGAATTATTTGAGAAGTTTGATTACCCAGTTTATTTAATTGGTGGTCCGGAAGATGAAACCAACGGAAAGCATCTGGCTGAAAAGTTCGATCATGTCATCAATCTTTGTGGTCGGTTAAGCGTCTTCGATTCGGCTTATCTCATGAAACACGCCCAGTGCGTGATTAGTAACGACACCGGCATGATGCACATAGCCAGCGCCTTTAACAAACCGATTATTTCTTTGTGGGGACAGACAACTCCAAAATTTGGCATGTCTCCTTACAAAGCTCATGAAGCTTCTCTGATTCTTGAACCCGAAAAAAAACGAACGCTGAGCAAACTCGGAAATAAAAAAACTTCTGAGCACGTCATGCTCAGCATTTCAACAGATAAAATTGTGACGCAATTACAACTTATTCTGCAGCAACAAAAAGCGCCTTAAGTTCTGTAGCGTCTTCAGGCTTCATTTTTCCTGCCAATAACAAGCTCAACTGTCTTCTTCTAAGTGCTGCAGCATATCTCATCTCTTCGTTTTCTGTTTCCGGAGATAAGGCTGGTACTTCAATTGGTCTACCTGCCTGGTCAACAGCTACAAAATTAAAAATGGCCTGGTTGGATTTAGATTTTTTCCCGGTTGAAGGGTTTTCTACAAAAACATCTACTATGACCTCCATCGAACTGGTAAATGCTCTTGACACCTTGGCCTCAAGTGTGACCATATCGCCCAAAGCAATTGGTGATTGGAAAGACACATTATTAACAGCTGCCGTTACCACCACACGTCTGCAATGTCTGTGCGCAGAGATACTCGCTATTTCGTCCATCCACGCCATTAAGGTTCCACCAAACAGGTTGTTGAGCATGTTGGTGTCGTTTGGCAATACAAAATGAGTAGAAATGGATAGCGTTTCACTTGCTTTGACGGATTTCATTTTCCTTAGTTTAAAATTCAGGGCAAAGATAAGCACCTTGACATGCTTCTGACAATAATAAATGTTTAAAGTCTACATTTGTGCCATGAGTTATACGGCAATATTGTCTTTACACATCATTTTCGTGGTTTCATGGTTTGCCGCCCTGTTCTACATTGTAAGGCTATTCATATATCATGCTGAAGCAGAAGACAAGGACGAACCGGAAAGATCAATTTTGCAAAAGCAGTATACCATCATGGAAAAGCGTCTTTGGTACATCATTGGCTGGCCTGCTATGATTCTGACAGCTGTTTTTGGAACCTGGATGATTGTATTGCGACCAGATTTACTCAAGATGCCATTTATGCACGTGAAACTGGGATTGGTGTTCGCATTGATTTTATACCATATTTCTTGCCAGCGCATGTTGATTCAATTTAGAAAAGGGAACATTAAATACGGTTCTTTTAAGCTAAGACTATGGAATGAAGTAGCTACTATTTTTTTAGTAGCCATTGTATTTACGGTGGTAATGAAAGATGGGATGAACTGGATTTGGGGCGTTGTGGGATTCCTTTGTTTTGGAATTGCGCTCACCATTGCGGTGAAGATGTATAAAAACAGCAGAGAGCGAAAAAAATCTTAACGCTTCAGAACCCAGGCGCCTTTACCCAAGTCTCTGATTTCTCTTTTTACTTTGTTTGCATCAAGGCTATTGTCTAATGACTGCACACACACTCTATGCAGACCACCCACAACATCCAGAATGTAACTATTGTAACCAGCCCCTTTAAAAACGGCCACTTGATTTTCGGCATTTTCGATTTTAGAGAAACAACCAGCTATCACATGGTAATTACCAGAGTTGGTTTTAGGCATTACACTCACCGGATTGGTCGTTGGTAAAACCACATTGGTTGTCTCTGCTACTTCAAAAGTTCTGTCACCAATGACTAGTTCATTTGAGGATGTGGTAGAATTGTCAACCGGTAAGTTATCGAAGGCTTCAAGAGATTTTCGCTTACTGTAAGTTTGCGATTCTGCAGCACTGCTTCCGCCTGAAAACGGATTAAAATCTGCAGCCGTTACAAACCCTCTGTCAAAGGCAGATGTTTGTGTTGGAATCCAATAAGAGTAAAATGCGATTGGCAACATAATGGCGGCTGCAACTGCATATTTAAATTTAGACCTCTTCTTAGGCTCCGACTTCTTTCCGTCATTGATATCAACCAACTTAGTCTCTTTCTTTTCCTCCTTAACTATTGGCTTAAGCACTACTGTTTGCAAACCATAGCTAAATAGTGACAAGCTTGACTTTGGGTCTCTGTTGAAACGATAATTGGCATTTTTATCCTTGTAGATCACACCAACACCATCCAATTGAACTCTGCCGTTACTATCCAGTACATTGTTCCAATTGAGCACGGTTTCCCTCACAAAAGAAAGGGCAGATGCGTAATCTAAATCGTTGTTTTGTTGAATAGACTGCAACAACAAACCATCATTTGATGTCAGTTTTTTATTGAAAGAAATGAGTTTTGACGGGGGCTGAATGCTGTGTGATTTTTTATTCAAACGTGCCGGCTCATAATTGGCGATAAACCCACCAAATTCCGGCACAATCACACAGTCGTGTTCAATCAATAAATCTTTTATGTGAGCAGCTAATTCCACTTCATACAAAGATAACATATAAATTAGGAAAATTAAAGTGTTTCCAGAAGCTTTTTAAGGTCATCCGGAGTATCCACGTTTGGCGTCTCCAGATTCGTCTCTTTAACCATGATTACAAAGTTGTTTTCAAGCCATCGGAGTTGCTCCAAAGATTCTGTTTGTTCCAAAATCCCTGCTTGTAACTGGGCAATTTCCTTAAGCACATCTGTTTTGTAAGCATACAAGCCAACATGCTTATAATAAGGCGTCTCCACATCTTTATTGCGTTGATACGGAATGGGAGAACGGCTAAAATACATAGCTCTGTTTTTAGCCAACACTACCTTGACTTTGTTAGGATCAGTAATATCCGAATGAGAAGATTCAAGCCGCTTTACAAGAGTTCCAATATCACAGGATGCTTCTTCTTCGAACAAGCGTATAAGGTCGTTGATCTGAACAGGATCAATGAAAGGCTCATCCCCCTGCACATTCACAATTAAATCTGCCGAATAGGTCTCAGCGACCTCAGCACATCTATCCGTTCCACTTTGGTGATTACTGTCAGTCATAACAACCTTCATTCCCAACTCCTGACAGTGTTCAAAAATTCTGGAATCGTCGGTTGCAACAAGCACTTCATCAAGATTGGAAGCAACAGCTTGTTCGTACACCCGCTGGATCATGGATTTTCCTTTGATATCTACCAAAGGCTTACCCGGAAAACGCGTAGACTCATATCTTGCCGGAATCACACCAAGTGTTCTCATGCGGCTAAGTTACATCTTTAGGCTTTATAGACAATCGCATTTATGTTCATACCTGCACCAACAGAGGCCATCATAATCTCATCTCCTTCCTGAATAGAATGACCTTCCAGTTCATTCTTTACAATTAAATCATACATGGTTGGAATGGTAGCGACCGAACTGTTTCCAAGACGTTCAATGGTCATGGGTAAGATATTCTCCGGAACTTGTCTTACACCAAACTTTCTGTAAAACCTTTTTACAATGGCTTCATCCATTTTTTCATTGGCCTGATGTAATAAGATTTTATCCAGATCAGTATGAGACAAGCCACTTTTTTCCAAACAGACTTTCATGGCATCTGGCACTTTGGTAAGTGCATACTCATAGATTTTTCTTCCCTGCATCTTCACATAACGGTTGTCGTCATCTGAAAAGCGGTTATAACTTTTATCCAACTTCAGATAATCCAGTTCTTCTTTGGTATGAGACAGAGTAGCATGTGACAGGATTCCTCTTTGTTGGTCTTCTTCTTTAGACTCCAAAACAACTGCTCCTGCGCCATCCGCAAAAATCATAGTATCTCTGTCGAAAGGATCCAAAATTCTTGACAAAACCTCTGAACCAATTACAAGGCACCTCTTTGCTTCCCCGGCCTTCATGAAAAGGTGAGCATGAATGACGGCCTGAACCCATCCCGGGCAACCGAAAACAATGTCGTGAGGAATGCAGTTTGGGTTCTCAATGCCCAATTGGTGCTTCACTCTTGAAGCCAAACTTGGAATGATATCGGTTTGGTGCGAGCCTTTAATCACGTCTCCAAAATTGTGAGCCACAATTATCATGTCTATCGTTTCGGGGTCTATATCCGCATGTCTGATAGCTCTACTTCCTGCTATGTATGCAATTTTAGAATTAGACTGTTCGTCCTCAACATAGCGTCTCGACTGAATACCGGTAATTTGTTTGAATTTCTCAATTACCACATGGTTGTCATCCTGAATTCTTCGACCATCTTCAAAGTAAAACGGATTCTCAACGAATTCCAGGTTATCTACTTCATTGCTTGGAATGCAAGAACCTGAGCCTATTATTACAGTATTCCTCATAATCACATTATTTTATGACACGAAGGTCCTTAAACCAAAGAGATAAGTAAAACAATAAACCGATACAAATACAACGTTCAGCTCAAACAAAAACAAGCTAAGCAACTCAAAAACAACAAAATACTTGAAACTAAAATCCGCCTTCAATATGACATTCCTGACCTATCTTAGGAGAGAAACATGTCCTATTTCAACATGTTTGGAGTTGGGACCTGACAGATGCGGATCTGTCCAGACAGCTCTCCATACATATATATCACTTGTGGCACCCTTCCCTCTTACGAGTCCATTCCATGCCTCTGACTGGTTTCTGGATTCAAACACCAATTGCCCCCATCGATCGAATACCTGCAATTGATAATCTTTTAAATCACACCAGCTATTAGCTCTGAATTCGTCATTTATGCCATCTCCATTAGGGGTAAATGAGTTTGGAACAAAGAGTTCGCAAATGCAAAACTCATCCATTTCAACATTAAAAAAAGTGGTGTCCTCATCACAAAACCTTGGAGTTACCCAATACAGACCAGTATCGTGAACTGAAATGGTCTGATTGGATTCGTTGTTGCTCCAAATAAGCTCACCTGACATACTTTGCGGTGCACTAAGTTCGAACGTACCATTTGGACAAGCTACCAAATCCAAAGTATCCAGGTTATACTCCGGAGTAGGATATGGGAACATCCATTGGTTAGGCAAGCCAAATCTGCATTTTCCTGTGATCGTAATTCCCTGGCTGACAAAACCACATGCCACTCCTGCAACATCTGGATTATTAATTACAGCAATATCACTTGTACCAAGAAAACCAGCTGCATATATTTTTCCGTCGGGTGCCAATTGAAGACCTGTTGCATTGGTACTGCTCACCACATATTCTGTAGCCATAAGAGGCGGATTAGATAAATCGTATTGAAACAGAGTGGCACCATTATTCGATATTGTCCAGTATACTTTGCTATTATCGGGAGAAAATTCAATACCATAGCCATGTGATGGGGCATTAAAATCCTTGATGATGTCCTGAGTCATCGTCACCGCACCAGTACTTGTATTAAACTCCCCAACTTCAAGATGGTTGATAAAATTGAATCCATTTGGAGCCAGTTCATTGTAAGAAGACGCCACTTTTGAACCATCTGGTGATAGTTTTAAACTCCCAATACAACCTTCACCAAAGGGAGTATTAGAATGCACCAACCCGGTAGTACTGATTTGATGTGTAGTGATGCCATCGCAAGTAATTAAAAATGCGTGGTACTCATCAGAGTCCATGCTATGTGTGAGAACCCAAACGTCTCTTTTATTGGCATGCCAGGTCGCATGTAGTTTTTCACCTGTATTTGGAACCAATTGAGTACTGGGGCCAACAATATCCCCCAACCCCATATTAAGACTCATGTCCACCATAATATACTCCAAGCCGGTATGCATTGGGGTATAATTCCCGGCTTCTGCCGAAACGGTAAAAATATAGAAGAACTGATCGTAAGGATCTCCGGGCATAGGCACAATCAAAGCACATTGAGTTGAACTTGAATGTCCCTTAATATTGCCACTTGAAGGCATTAAGCTCCCATTTCTGTCATATACATGCTCACCATCAGTAGTAAACAACAAATCACCATTTTGATTCGCAATAGAACTCCCTCCTTCATTGATGAAAAACGGTCCTAAACCTTGATTAATCGGTGCTCCTGAGGAAAAATCCAACCATGCCATATCACCAAAAATCCAATGCGAATCCTGATTCTGGCCAAACGAGAATAAGGTCAATATGGACAGTATTATGACTAAAGTTAATTTGATCATTCTCCTAAATGACGCATATAGGAGTTATAGGGTTGTTTCGAAAGTCATTTCAATTTGGCAAACTTAATCTTCACTACAGTTCGTCTGTTTGCTAAATGGATTTCCTCTGCTTCTTTTTGAGGTAGGCGACTAATTTCTTCACACGACAATTCGGACAATGGGTCTTTTTCTCCCATCCCCATTGGAATGATATTATCTTGTGGAAAATCATAATTATCAATCAGATATCTAGCTACTGACCGAGCTCTTCTCCGAGACAAGGTGCCATTGTAATAATCGTGTCCACGGCAATCTGTATGGGATTCGATTACAATATCAAACGTATCCAATACAGTTAGTTTTTCACCGAGCCAGTTCAGCATTTTTTTTGATCCTGGTCGGATAAAGGCCTTATCAAAATCAAAGGTCACATCAATGATGAACTCATCTCCCTGTTTTAAGGTGTCATCTTTATAAATAGATCGACCAGCCCTTTGACCTTTGAAAAGCAGAAACGGTTTGTCGTAAACATCCTCAGACACTTTAACGACCACCATAGAGTCCTCAACCTCAGAAGACAGGGTGACTTTACACTGATCTTTATTCATCATTTGCAGGTAAATAAGAGACTCGAGACTCCTGATTTCCCACATGTTTTTATCGTATTTAGATTTGGAGCAGATTAACTCAAAAGCACATTTTTCACAGGTTTTCAGCTTCTTAAAAAGCTCTTCAAGTTCAATTGATGGATGAGAATAATGCTCTACCAAATCGTCTCCAACTTTCACAATAAATTGATCACCCTGTTTCAATTCATCCTTAAAATCAATATGTCTATGTCCATCAAAACCCTGATACATGTATTCGGGTTTTTTGTAATCCATAGCAACAATCTTCAACTCTACCCTTCTATTAATCTGATGAGACATCTCCTGCTCCCCTGCCGTCTTCATAGCCTCAATTTCTTCACAAGGGATAATTGGCAGTTCTTTTTCATAACCCTTAGCCAACAGACGTTTTCTATGAATCCCCCACTCTATGAGAGAATCAACCAAAGCCTCAGCCCGTCTTTGCGAATACCTGACGCTATATTTATCAGAACCTCTACAATCTGTATGAACACTCAACTCTACAACAAGATTGGGGTAAAATTCTAAAAATCTGTGGATGGTACGCAGACTATCTAAACCATTGTGAAGCGGGACATTCTTCTCATTGGTTTCAGTATTCACCAAAACTTTGAATCCGGCATACTTAAACCAAATTTCCGGCACGGATAACCTTGTACCAGGCTTAAGCTGATCATAATCTACATATCGAATGTCAGGTATTTGAGAATGAGTCTTCTCAGCCTGTAAGGTCAGTCCTAAAAAAGCTATGACGATCCAGACTCCCCTCATTAAAAATTAAGTGTTATTTGACCTATGAAAGTTCTTGGTTCGCGGATATTTCCTGGTCGACCAGCATACTCTCGGTTTGCTACATTATTCACCAAAAAAGCAAACTTAAACTGATCGCTGATCGCATAGCTCGTTCTGGCATCAAACACCAGGTCGCCATTGTTGTTAGCCGCTCTATACTCTGGCAATCCTGGCAAAACCTGATCTCCCAAAGACAACGGGAATCCATTGAAATCGATTACAAGGTCAATGAAAGTTTCATCAATATTTTCCATGAAGCTGTTATAGCGAGAACTCATCCCAATAGACCATTTTTTATAGTCTAATTGAATATCCCCCTTAATCAGATGTCTATATCTGTATTTCAAAGTTGTTGTACTGTCTGAAAAAGTAGCCAGATAAGCACTATCCGTGTTCAAGGTAATTGGATTCATATAAGTATATCCGGCAAAAATGGTCATGCTCAGATTGTCTGTTAGCTGACCTTTCCCGGTAATTGACATATCTATCCCGGAAATTCTGGCTTCCTCAGCGTTCTGTGCCTGAAAACCAATCATATCATAGAGATAGTTTTCTCCATTTGGATCTGACAGCTGAGGCACAACACCTTCAGGAATAAACTCTTCAAATACAAATTCAATCATATTGGAATATTGTGTAATAAATGCTGCAACATCAATATAACCGGCCCACTTACCTACTTTCACTCCCTGCTTGAAGCCTATTTCTGCGCTCCATCCTTTCTCTGGCTGAAGGGCAGTGTTTGGAAAGATAGACACCGTTCCTATGTTGGTTGCCGCAAATTTCTCAGCAATACTTGGGAATCTGTAGCCCTGTCCCCAACTTGCTCTGATAATAGAATGCTCGAAAAGTTTATAGGTTACACCTGATCTGAAAACGGGTACCACTGGAAGCTCTATTTCTCCTATTTGGTAACGTGTTTCGGCTGTGTCAACTTTAAAATATTCTACACGCATGCCCGCGTTGAAGTTGAACTTTTTCCACTTTTTATCTAACTGCAGGAATGCGCCAAAATTTTTGCCTTCGTGGTTACCATAAAAATCTGAATTGACCACATTGGCATACGAACTCATTCCGGTAGTTAGGTTCATTTGAAGAGAATCATAGTATTTCTGGAATTGATACTCACCATAAAATAAATCTGCGGTAGCACCTCTTCCCTGAGTATTTTGGTTATCTGTTCTAAACCATCTGGTTCTGATATTGTGCTGGTTGTTTTTCCCATCTGTATAACTCACATATGGATCAAAATTAACGCGCCATCCATCTTGAAAAGTCAAAGTGGTATTGGGATCGGATGGATCAGCGCCTCCAGCAGGCACGTAACCACTTGAATCGGTTTCCCAAAGCACAAACACTCCGGTTCTGGCCAACTGAATATTGGTATTTAACCCATAGGACAGGTTTTCTACCTTTCTCGATCTGAAACGTGTATTGGCATTAAACCTGACCCTGTCTTCATCTTCTCCCTGTCGATAACCAATAGAAGACAAAAAATTCCCGCCTAAAACCAAATCGGCATTTTTACTCAGCTTTCTCATGTGATAAAAATTTCCACCGTAGTAGTACGGATTGCTGCTCCACCATTTCAATTCCTTTCTCTTTGGATCTGCGTAGTAGCCATGGTGTAAATTGACTCTCGTCTCCGGTTCTTCACGCGGATATTTTGTTCGAATGTTTATGATTCCATTCAGCGCAGAGGAGCCATACAACACAGATGACGCTCCCTTAATAATCTCAATTTGTTCAATGTTTTCAATTGGCAACGCGTTCCATTTCACGTCTCCGGCATCAGCAGACAAAAAAGGCAACTCATCCACCAAAACAAGCACCCTGCTTCCTGCTCCGTATGCAAATCCACTCCCCCCACGGATACTTACCTGACCATCCTGAACGGTTAAACCTGGCACCTGCTCAATGATCTGTTCACAATCTATGGTCGCCTTATTCTCAATGAGTGCTGGCTTAATTACGTTCATAGACACACTCACCTCTTCAATGCTTTGTTCAAACTTACCAGCTGCCACAACCAAATCCTGAAGTTGGTCATCTTTTAAATACACATTGAATGACACAGGTTTTCCTGCCACGAGTTTGATACTCGAATCTTTCGTGACATAGCCTGGTAATTTAACGCTCACTTTATAAGTTCCGGCTGGAAACTCGCCTTCAAAATGACCTTCAAAATCTGTTCGAACACCACCGGCGTCATCAAAAACAACCCCGGCCGTTGGCAGTGCTTCTTTGGTCGTGAAATCATAAACATTACCAGATACTTTGACATTTTGAGCTAAGCTTGAAAAAACGGTGAGAAATAAGCAGAACGTAAATAGTTTCATATCTGTGAACTTAAAATTGCAACGGATTAAGGTAACCTTTTTTATTTATTAAGAGAAAGTGAAGACGATCAAAATCGACGAAAAGCAATATGCCATAGCTCTAAGCATGATTAAAGGCATTGGAGTTAAAACAGCCAGAACTTTATTGGCTCATTTTGGGAATGTTAATGACATTTTTGCGGCTTCACTGTCCGACCTAAAAGGCATAAGAAACATAGGAGAGGTATATGCCAACAAGGTTTTTAAAAACCGATCGGAAGCTTTGAAACAAGCCGAACTGGAACTTGAGTTTGTTGAGAAACATGACATTGATGTTATTCCTTTTTATGAAGAGACTTTTCCCAATAGATTAAATCAGTGTCCGGATGCTCCAATTGTTTTATATGTTAAAGGCTCTTGCCGTCTGAATCAGGATTACAATGTATCGATTATTGGCACACGAAAATGCTCATCTTCTGCCATAAAACACTGCAAAAATCTGGTAGAAGATTTAAGTGAATATAATCCGGCAATTATCAGTGGTTTGGCCTATGGGATTGACATTGTGGCGCACAGGGAGAGTTTGAAAAAACAAATTCCAACATTTGCAGTTCTGGCTCACGGTTTGGATCGGATTTACCCTTCGGCTCACAGAAAAGAGGCCACTCAGATCATCGAAAACGGCGCATTGATTACTGAATTTCCCTCCGGAACAAATCCGGACAGGGAAAATTTCCCAAAAAGAAATCGAATCGTTGCAGGCATGAGTGATGCCATTGTCGTTGTTGAAAGCGGCTTGAAAGGAGGTTCTTTAATTACAGCTTATCTCGGAAACGACTATAATAAAGATGTGTTTGCCTTTCCCGGGAGGCTTGAAACCCCTGCCAATTCGGGCTGTAATTTCCTAATCAAAACGGACAGAGCAAGATTAATCGAATCGGCGGATGATTTAGCCTATTTCATGAACTGGAACAAAGTTCAACACAGGCAGGAAGTACCAATTCCCGATTTAAGCTCATTGGATGAACCCAGTAAATCTATTTACAGTATCATCAAAGAACACGGAGGTATCCTCATTGATGATTTGGCTTTGAAATGCAGGGTTTCGGTTCCGGGATTATTACCGAAACTACTCACACTCGAGTTCTCAGGTTTGATCAGATCGAAACCCGGAAAGTACTATGAAATCACTTAATCGTTGTAGACAATTTTGACACTGTCTGCTGCCGATTTTGCTCTGGCAACTACAGTTTCAATCGACTCTTCCCGATCTCCGTAGGCCAAACCAACGCCCATTCTTCTGTATGGTCGTGTAGTGGGCTTTCCAAACAGTTTGATATCGGATTTTTCCTGACTCAGACCAGCCAAACCATCAAAATAGAAATTCTCACTTTTCCTGTTAGCCAAAATAACTGCTGAAGCACCTGGTCTTAACTGATCGATTTGAGGAATTGGAATTCCAAGAATGGCTCTTGCATGTAATTCAAATTCATTGAAATTCTGGGTTTGGGCCAATGTTGCCATTCCGGTATCATGTGGTCTTGGCGACAATTCAGAGAAATAAACACCATCCGGTGCCAGGAAAAACTCCACACCCCAAATTCCGGATCCGGTTAAAGCCTCAGTGACCTTAGCCGCCATATTCTGTGCCGTTTTCAAATCTTCATCAGACACAATTGCCGGTTGCCAACTTTCCTGATAATCGCCTCTTTCCTGCCTGTGACCAATTGGTGAACAAAACAAGGTCGGCCCTTCATCCTGAGTCACCGTTAACAAAGTTATCTCAGAATCAAATTCAATAAAGCCTTCAACAATTACCTCAGTAACATCTCCTCTGGAACCTTCTACTGCATAATCCCATGCAGCCTTGGCGTCTTCAAATCTCTTAACTGTACTCTGACCTTTTCCACTAGACGACATCAATGGTTTTACAACACAAGGCACTCCAATTTCATTTACAGCGGCAATCAACTCATCAGCCGAATTAGCATAAGCGTAGGGAGCCGTTTTAATCCCCAAATCCTTGGCAGCCAGATCTCGAATCGCCTTCCTGTTCATAGTGTAATTAACAGCCTTTGCACTTGGCACTATCTTAACACCCTGCTTCTCCAAATCGTACAAACGTTCTGTTCTAATGGCTTCAATTTCAGGAACGATATAATCTGGTTGATGCTTTTCTACCGCCTTTTCCAGAGCATCACCATCTAACATATCAAATACTTCACAAGCATCTGCCACCTGCATGGCTGGTGCACCTTCATAGCTATCGCAGGCCACCACATGCTGTCCGAGTCGCTGGAGGGCAATTACGAACTCCTTTCCTAACTCTCCTGAACCTAATAACAAAATCGTTTTTTTCATTGCTTCATTGTTTGACTCAAAGTAACGCATTCTTAAAGAATTTTAAAGCCATTTTTATTTCAAGATTAAAACAATCTGTCAATTTTAAGTTGACAAGACAAATACCAAATGTCATTTTTTTTACATTTGCTCGAAACGATATTTAACCTAATCAAAAAATAATGTCACAATATCAGGCACAAATAGATGCGTTCATGGACGGTGTAAAAGCCAAGAACGGTCACGAAAGTGAATTTTTACAAGCGGTTCAGGAAGTCGCTGAGGCGATCATTCCTTTTATGGAAGACAACCCTAAATACAAGTCTCACAAAATTTTGGAGAGAATTGTTGAGCCGGAAAGAACCATTATTTTTAGAGTTCCCTGGATTGATGACGAAGGAAACCCACAGGTAAACAGAGGTTTCAGAGTTGAGTTTAACTCAGCAATCGGACCATACAAAGGTGGTTTAAGATTCCACCCATCTGTAAACCTGTCAATCCTTAAATTCTTAGGATTCGAGCAAATCTTTAAAAACTCTTTAACAACACTTCCTATGGGTGGTGGTAAAGGTGGATCTGATTTCAACCCTAAAGGTAAGTCAGACAATGAAGTGATGCGTTTTTGTCAGTCATTCATGACTGAATTGTCAAGACATATTGGTCCTGACACAGATGTTCCTGCTGGAGATATCGGTGTTGGAGGAAGAGAGATCGGATTTATGTTCGGTCAGTACAAAAGATTAAGAAACGAGTTTACCGGTGTTTTAACTGGTAAAGGACGTAACTGGGGTGGTTCTTTGATCAGACCTGAAGCGACTGGATACGGAACAGTTTACTTTGCTAAAGAAATGCTTAAAACCAAAGGTGATAGCTTCTCTGGAAAAACAGTGACGATCTCTGGTTCTGGAAACGTTGCTCAGTTCGCTTGTGAAAAAGTGACTCAGTTAGGAGGAAAAGTTGTGACACTCTCAGATTCTAAAGGGTTCATTCACGATCCTGCCGGAATTGATGCTGATAAATTGGCATGGGTAATGGATTTGAAAAACAACAGAAGAGGAAGAATTAGCGAATACGCTGATCAGTTCCCGGGATCAACTTTCCACGCTGGAGGCAAACCTTGGTCTGTAGCTTGTGACATTGCATTGCCATGTGCTACTCAAAACGAATTGAACGGAGAAGAAGCCGCTACACTTTTGAGCAATGGTTGTATTTGTGTTGCAGAAGGTGCTAACATGCCATCTACTCCGGAAGCAATTGCCAAATTTGATGAAGCGAAAATTTTATTCTCTCCTGGTAAAGCATCTAACGCAGGTGGTGTTGCTACCTCTGGATTGGAAATGTCTCAAAACTCATTGAGACTGAGCTGGACAAGAGAAGAAGTTGACGAAAAACTACACGGAATTATGGTATCCATCCATGAAGCTTGTGTGGAATACGGAAAAGAAGGTGACTATGTAGACTACGTAAAAGGAGCCAACATTGCTGGTTTCGTAAAAGTAGCTGACGCCATGATCGATCAGGGATTGGTGTAAAGATCACTCAAACTTATTTAAAACCCGTTCTTAA
Organism: Parvicellaceae bacterium; assembly: GCA_965230535.1. Taxonomy (GTDB): domain Bacteria; phylum Bacteroidota; class Bacteroidia; order Flavobacteriales_D; family JAUILH01; genus JAUILH01. The sequence goes on from OZ246010.1 coordinate 1,697,953, forward strand.
GCAAAGGACGGGTTTTTTAGTACCTCTTTGAAAGTAGTTCCTTTAATTTTCGCAGTAATCCAGGCATATAAATCGAAGGAATACAGCAAGGACTTATCCATCTGTGTCAACTTATCTATCGACAGTTTATCCAACATTGACCTCAATGCTTCTTCATCAAGTTTATAAGACACAAATAGTTTCGCCATCTCCATTACAACACTCTCCACCACAAGTGTTCTGCTTTTCTTCTTAATGAAATAAAGGCTGTTTCTGAAGTAGTTTTCAAGATAATCCCTATCGTCCATTTCCATATGCAGAATCATCATGAAAATGTTGGCAGAAGTAAGAATTTCGGGATCATCATGTTTTTTGACGTCTTTAATCAGGTTAAGCCATTTTAAAGACCTCTTGTAGTGCTCATTCACAAAGAAATGAAATGCAATGAAGTAGATTAAAACCAATTGACTGTTAGGTCTCAGGTGTTGCTGGTAATACGGATATTCCTTCTCAATTCTGTCCACCAAATCATTGGAATCAAAATTGCCGGATTTAATTAACAATACCAACCTGATGGTTGAAGCATATTCAAACACTCTTGATTTAAGGTGGTTAGTCAACTTAAACCCATATTCTGTATCACAAGATTCAATGCGCGAACAAGCTTCCAAACCTTCCTCAAATTTCTCCGTTTTCAAACACGAAATCATGTAATTATAAAACATGTCAATAAACCGGCTGGGGTTGGCTCTCATAATTTTGGGGTACGCCATAAAAAGATCGCCAATTTCACGACGATGGGCCCAGGCCAAATCATGATCATTCTTGTACTCTGCAATTAATGACTGACTGTTTAGTAAATTAACCCTGCTCATGACGTTCAATTCACCAGCGTCTAATTCCGCGTTCTTTTGTTCCTCACAAAATGTGTCGAGCTGCTCCTTATCATTCTGAGATCTACTTGTTCTATAAGCGTTTCTTAATGCCACAAACCTATGAGGTAAAAACCAATGATGCGTCACTTCATTTAACTTCAGCAATGCACTTTTCTGACTGTTCTCAATCTCATTTAATTCGGAGAGCGATAGATAACCTTCCTTGATCCCCGGCAAATTTTCCAGATATATCAACTTTGGAAATTCTGTACTTAATTGATGTTCTTCTATTAAAACTCTCAATCTTCGAATTTTCTTTCGGCAGAGTTCAATCAGTTTTTTGTTGTAGAGAATATCAATCTCAGTAAACAAATTGTTTACCTCATATCTTGGGTTGTTCTTTTGATGAAAAGCCCTTAATGATGTCAGCAATTTCTCCTGAAGTGCATTTTTATGCGCCGAATAATACTTTTTAAATTCTTTTGGCAGGTTCTTTTTGATCTCACTTTCAGAATCTCCTTTATGCCGATCAATAAAGTCAAAAAGCCTGATTATCTTTTGATTATCTGAATGATGAATCAAATTCAGCTTGAAGTACCTTTTTTCACTTTGGGATAAAGATCTAATTAAATCGATCATTTGAAATATAAAACCAAAAACACATTAACAACTCTTTTTCAGCAACTTAAACCAAAAACGCAGCCACTTGAAACATTAATATATGGCTTTTTTTGATTGAATTGACTATAAGTTCGCTTTAATTTTGGGGCAAAGTGCTGCAGAATGTTAGAGACCCCCACTAATCTAAACACAAGACCATCAATCAACTTGCTTCAGGATGAGGGTAAGTATGTGTTTATTTTCTGCCCACCAACACACTCACTTCTAGTCAAAACAATATTTTGTAACCTATGAAAAAGCTCGTTGTATTTTTCGTCACTATACTTTCAAGTATCCAATTAAGTGCCCAGTTCAAAGAAAATGCCGGACAGGTTCAAGATGAGAATGGCAATCTCAAACCTGAGGTTTTATTCACCTACCAAGAGAGCAATGCATTTGTCTTCTTCGAAAAAGAACGGATCGTGTTTAAATTCATGGATATTCATGATGAAGCTCTTCAATCATTACAACCAGGATCAAAATTGTACGATAGTCTTTTTATGCAAATGACGTATGATTATTCTAGAGTGGATTTAGAGTTTGAAAATGCCAGCAAGAATCTGAAGATTAGTACACAAGATCAGCAAAGCCATTTCACAAATTACTTTCTAAGTAACAATAGACGTATAACCAACGTGAAAAGCTTTAGTAGCCTAACTTATGAAAATGTGTACTCCGACATAGACATCAAGTTTTATGAAAAAGAAGGAGGACTTAAATACGACATCATACTCGGACCAAATGCCAACATTGAAGACATTAAATTGTTCTATAACGGGGCCAGCAGAATAGAAAAAGAAGGTCAAGGCTTAAAAATTCACACCCCACTAAAAGTATTAGAAGAACAAATTCCTTTAGCATATATAGAAGGGGAACTTGAGAATGAAGTCTCTGTTGATTATCAAATTAATAATGGTCGTATCCAATTTATAAGTGAAGCAAAATATACAACATCATTAACAATAGATCCAACCATTTCTTGGTGTACATATTTTGAAAGATCAAGTGGAGCAAGTGGAACTGTCAACTATGATTACATTGAAACAGATGCAAGTGGAAACTTATTCTTTGTTTCAACCATGACATCCGGCGACTATCCCATCGTTAATCCTGGTGGTGGCGCGCACAACCAAAGCTACGGCAGCGGTCAGGACATGTATATTGCTAAATTTGATCCAAACAGAGCACTTGTATGGGCCACATATCTTGGTGGGTCAAGCGGTGATGCAGCTTACGGAACAGATCCTATGGCCATCCATGGGAACACATTGCACTTGGTTGGACAAGGAAGCACTGGTTTCCCATTTACAAACGGTGGTGGATATTATCAAACTTCAGACGGACCAGATTTTTATGCTCGAATCAATAAAAACACCGGAGCTATACAACACTGTACTTATATAACCGGACACAGTATCAACCACCCCTCAATTGATGTGAGCAGCACAGGTCAGGTTTTAATAGGGTTTCATACCTACAGCTTTGCGAACCCTCCAATCGTTAATAGAGCTGGTGCTTATAATCAAGCTACTAACGGGGGTTTTACAGACCTGTATTTCATGATGTTGAATTCATCTTACAATCAAATATGGGGTACTTTTCTGGGAGGCCCAGGTACAGTAGATGGTTTACACTTTGCATTTGATAACAACGACAACATCTTTTTTGTAGCTGATGCCAGTTTTGCTTCAAACGGAACAGGAGGTGAGCACATGGTTAATCCTGGTGGAGGAGCCTATTTCCAAACAACTGCGGTATCAGAAGACATGATGATTGGGAAGTTCAATACAAATGGTGCATTAGTATGGAACACACTATATGGCGGAAACGCATATGATGGTATTGATAGTAGAATGGGAAATGGCAGTAAAATTAGTATCCATCCAACTACAAATGAGGTAATCATCACTGGTGGCACTAATAGTGACAATCTGCCACTTGTTAACTTGCCAGGAGCTTACAATATCAGTGCTCCCACAGATACCGACCCTAGTGGTGGAAGCTTCTGGGATTTCAATAGTGTTATCCTGAAATTTTCTAATAATGGAGTGCTCAATTGGGCCACATATTGGGGTGATAATACAGGAGGAGATTTACTTTACGGAAGTGAGTTTTTAGATTGCGAGAAATTGATGTTTTTTGCCAGATCTACTGCAATGACTGGCATTAGTGTTCCAGGTCGTCTGGACAACCCAAGTGGAAGTCAAGCATTTTTATGGGAGGTTGATATTAACAACTATTCCCCAGATTGGTCCTCATATTTAGGGAACAACACCCAAACACCTCATTTAGCTTATGCCATGGGAACAAATAGACTGTTCGTTGGACTAAGAAATTATGATGCAGCATTGCCAGTTACTAACCCAGGAGGCGGTGCATACTACGATGGAGTTAACAACTCCACTAGTAATTCAAACTACTCGTTCTGGGAATTGAATATTGTTCCGGGGCCAACTTTATCAAACACAACCATTTGTTCAGGCAATACTGTAACCTTATCTGCTGGAGGGGGAATAGGTGCTCCATACAACTGGTATACAAGTGCATCTGGAGGCTCTCCAATCCACACGGGCTCCAGTTTTACAACACCAACCCTGACTTCAACCACAACATACTATGTATCCGCTGGGAGTGGTATTTGCGTGAGCAACAGAATGCCAGTAACGGTAACAGTAATACCTTCACCTGACCCCTCTTGGACAAGCCCAGGAACAGTTTGTGAAGCAGCAGGAAACATTAACTTAAATTCTCTCATTACAGGAACCACAGGTGGGTCATGGTCTGGAACCGGTGTTTCCGGATCAACTTTCAATCCATCAGGATTATCCGGATCAATTAGCATTACCTATACCGTTGGAACATTACCCTGCCAAGCAACCGAGACACACTCAATTGTTGTTGCTCCTGATGTAAATCCAGCTTGGACAAGTCCGGGAACAATATGCGAGACGAGTGGAAATATTAACCTAAACTCATTGATATCCGGAACAAGTGGAGGTACATGGTCTGGTACTGGCGTCTCAGGATCCACATTTAACCCAACCGGGTTATCCGGTTCCATCACAGTTACTTATACTGTTGGAACGGCACCTTGTCAGGAATCATCAGCTCAAAGTATCACAGTCAATCCTGATGTTAATCCTGTTTGGTCTCCATCTTCTCCTGTTTGTGAAGCTGCAGGAAACATTAACTTAAACTCATTATTAGGATCTGCAACAACTGGTGGGACCTGGTCTGGAACAGGCGTTACAGGATCAACTTTTAACCCATCAGGATTGTCTGGCGCTATCAACATTACCTATACAGTTGGAACTGCACCTTGTCAGGAAACATCAACCCAAAGTATTACAGTTATTTCGGATGTAAGTCCGGCCTGGACAAGCCCAGGAACGATTTGTGAAGCCAATGGAAATATCAACTTAAACTCATTGATATCTGGAACAAGTGGAGGTACGTGGTCCGGAACCGGTGTGTCCGGATCCACGTTCAACCCCACCGGCTTATCTGGTGCAATTAGCATCACTTATACAGTTGGAACGGCACCTTGCCAGGAATCATCGGCTCAAAACATTACAGTTAATCCGGACGTAAATGCCGTTTGGACCACTCCGGGAACTATCTGCGAATCCAACGGAAGCATCAACCTAAACTCACATATTGGATCAGCCACAAGCGGCGGAACATGGTCTGGTACTGGAGTAACCGGTAACAATTTTGATCCTTCGGGATTAAGTGGAAATATCGCTATTACTTACACCGTAGGAACTGCACCTTGTCAGGAAACATCAACTCAAAATATCAATGTGAGTCCTGATGTTGACCCAAGTTGGACAGATCCTTCTCCTGTTTGTGAATCAGGAGGCAACGTCAACCTAAATGGTCTGATCACAGGTACACCCGGTGGATCCTGGTCTGGAACAGGTGTAAGCGGAAACAACTTTGATCCTTCCGGATTATCTGGTTCGATCTCTATTACCTACACGGTTGGTTCAGGTGCTTGTCAGGAAACGTCAACTATTATGGTGTCGATCACAAGTACTCCAAACCCGGCTTGGACTAGTCCGGGTACTATTTGTGAAGCTGCCGGAACGCTTAGTTTGAATCCACTTATCACCGGGACCAGCGGGGGGACATGGTCTGGAACCGGTGTTAGTGGTACTAACTTTGACCCAACAGGATTATCTGGCTCGGTATCCGTAACCTACACCGTAGGAACCGGAGCCTGTCAACAGACATCTACTCAAGGGATCACCGTTACTCCAGATGTTGATCCTAACTGGACAAATCCGGGAACTGTATGTGATGGAGCAGGAACAGTTAACTTAAACGGATTAATTACTGGCACACCGGGAGGAACCTGGTCTGGAACAGGTGTTTCAGGCTCCACTTTTGATCCTTCTGGTCTAAACGGACAAACCATTGCCATTACGTATACGGTTGGAACCGCTCCTTGTGTGGAAACATCTGTTCAAAACATCAATGTCCAAAGTGCAGTTACTGCAACATGGACAAATCCGGGAACCATCTGCGGTGGCGGTGGATCAATTGATTTAAGCACCTACATTACCGGAAGCACGGGAGGTACTTTCTCAGGGTCCGGTGTTACAGGAAATATGTTTGACCCTTCTGCGCTAAGTGGAAATGTAACCATTACCTATAGCGTTGGATCTGGTGTATGCTCAGACATGCAGGCTCAAACAATTAATGTTATTCCTGACGTAGATCCTACCTGGACAAATCCAAGTCCTGTATGTATTGGATCTGGTGTTATTGATTTAAACACACTTGTTACCGGAACAACCGGTGGTGTATGGAGTGGAACCGGAGTAACAGGTTCGAATTTCGATCCAGCCGGACTTGGCGGACAAACAATTTTAATCACTTACCTGGTTGGTACTGCACCTTGTCAGGAGCAAAGCGTACTTAACGTAAACGTAACCAATACTGTTTCTGCTGCATGGAATGCACCAGCTACAGTTTGTGAGAGTGACGCTGTAATAGACCTATCTACATTGATTACGGGGGATCCCGGCGGGACTTGGAGTGGAACTGGTGTAACCGGTTCGAACTTTGATCCTGCCGGGCTTAGTGGAAACATTAACATCACTTATACTGTAGGGACTGTACCTTGTCAGGACGTTCAAATGTCTACAGTAAATGTTCTATCTGCCCCAATAGCTCCAACTGTAAGTTCTATTAACGATACTATTTGTGAAGGTGACACTACCAGCATTATCGCTTCTGGTTCAGGAACAGGTATCACTTACGAAATTTATGACGCCATGACGGGGGGAACTAATCTTGGTCAGGCACCATTAGTGATGTCTCCTTCAAGCACGACAACCTATTACATTGAAGCTGTGAACTCAAATAACTGTGCAAATATTGGTGGACGTGTTCCGGTAACCATTGTCGTTGAAGCACTTCCTATTGCAGATGCAGGTACTGACCAAACAGTTTGTCCAGGAGATGTTGTAAACCTTCTGGCAAGTGGTGGAACAGGATACAACTGGGACCACGGGGATATGACTGCCGCCAGTACAATCACTGCCACAAGCACTCAATATTATTATGTGACTGTAAGCAATGCCAATTGCAGCGCAAGAGATAGTGTATTGATCACTGTGAACACACCTGGAACCGTAACAGCAGTAAATGACAATGCAAATGGTACTTCCGGAGATCCTATTTCCACTGATGTAAGTGCTAATGATTCAGGAGATCCAAATACCGTTAGTATTATTAACGGACCATTCAATGGTACTGCCAATACAAGCTCAGGCATTATCAATTATACATCAAATGCAAATTATGTTGGAATGGATAGCGTGATCTATCAAATTTGTGATGCTATTTGTACCAATATTTGTGATACCGCAACTCTCTACATTAGTGTAGAGCAAGGTATCGACATCACAGTTCCAACAGGATTTACGCCTAATGGAGACGGCATTAACGAAACCTTAGTGATTCAAGGTCTCTCACAACACCCAAAGAACACATTGTTGATCTATAACAGGTGGGGAGATCTGGTTTTCTCTGCTGAACCGTATAACAACGACTGGAATGGTCAAAGTGAAAAAGCGCTCTATGGCGACAGAGTTGTTGATGGTACTTACTTCTATATTCTTACCTATGAAGATGCTTCAAATGAAGTTATCAAGTTGAACGGTTATGTTGAGGTGAAATCTAAATAAAGACAAGCCCTATGAAAACCCAACTTACACGCACACTTATTGTAATGGTTGGCCTTCTGGTATCAATTACCGGATATGGCCAGCCTTTTACAGAAATCACTAAGATTCTCGCATCTGATGCTGCTGCTTCTTCGCAACATGGTTTTACTTCAGACATTCATGGCGATTATGCCGTGGTAGGGAGTCCCTTGCATGGTGGATCTGGTGCAGCCTATATTTACTATAGAAATCAAGGCGGTACCGATAACTGGGGAGAAGTCATTAAACTTACAGCATTCGATCAGGCCGTAGACGACCGATATGGTTTTAACGTAAGTATCCATGGCACATATGTTGCCATAGGCTCTATGTGGGATGATGATGATGGAAGCTACTCAGGATCTGTTTATTTGTATGAAAAGGATCAGGGTGGTGTGAACAACTGGGGCTTGGTAAAAAAGATTACTCCCAGTGATGGAGGCGCTTTTAAAGGTTTTGGTCTACAGGTTAGTCTGTCCGCTACAGAATTAATTGTAGGAGCCAACGAAAGCTTCATGCCCAGCGGTGGCTTTTTCAATCCTATTGGTCCGGGAGCCGCATACATTTTTAGCATCAACCAGGGTGGAGCCAACAATTGGGGAGAAGTCAAAAAATTAACCGCAAGTGATGGCAGTGTGGGAGATCAATTCGCCTTCGTAGATATTGACGGAGATATTGCCGTAGTTGGAGCCTGGAACAAGAACAGTTTAAATGGAGGCGCATACATCTACAGTAGAAACTCAGGAGGTGCAAACAACTGGGGTCAGATCAAAATTCTGGGACCGTCGGTTGGTGGATTTGCCGGATATGGAACTTCCGTTGGTGTATCCGGGTCAAACGTTTTGATTGGATCATATTATGAGAGCGGTGGTACCGGAGCGGCCTACGTTTACGGACAAAATCAAGGAGGCGCAAACAACTGGGGTCTTACAAAGAAAATTAATTCTCCGGCAACTGTATCTTCAAACGAATGGTTCGGAGTTTCGGTAAGTATCAATAATGACAAAGCCCTCATTGGCGCTCACGGAACCTCAACCACCTTCACCAACGGAGAATGTTATGTCTTCGAACAAAACCAAGGAGGCGCCAATAATTGGGGACAAACTCAAATGCTTACCGCAAGTGATGCTGCTACCTATGACTATTTCGGTTCTTCTGTATCCATCAATGGCAATCAATTAGTAATTGGAGCTTATGGAAATGATGACAATGGATCGGAAAGTGGTTCAGCTTATATTTTCAGCAACTGTGCTTCAAGCCCTGCCACTTCTATTAACACGAGCAGCAATCCTGTTTGTGCCGGCACATCAGTCACATTATCTGTTGTAGGAGGTGCACTTGGAACAGGTGGAAGCTGGGAATGGTATACCGGAAGCTGTGGTGGTACATCAGTCGGAACCGGAACCAGTATCTCAGTTACACCAAGTACCACAACTACCTACTACGTGAGAGCGGAAGCGCCATGTGGAAACAGCGTATGTACCTCTGTCACTGTAAATGTTAATACGGTTTCAACAGCTCCAACTTCAATCACTGCTACTTCCGATTGTAGCACAGGAAATACAACTTTAACTGTAAATGGCGGTTCTCTTGGAACAGGTGGAAGTTGGGAATGGTATACCGGAAGTTGCGGTGGTACCCCAGCTGGATCAGGATCCAGTATTTCAGTTAACCCACCTACAACAACAACTTATTTTGTAAGAGCAGAAGACGCTTGTGGAAACACAACCTGTCAATCGGTTTCCGTACCTAATCTACCAACGAGTGCACCAGATGCAACATGGACTGATCCAAGTACATCCGGAACAGTGTGTGAGGCAGGAGGAAGCATTAACCTCAACGCATTAATTACGGGTACGACTGGTGGAACATGGTCTGGCACAGGTGTCACAGGCTCAACTTTTGACCCATCTGGCCTAACAGGATCTGTTACCATTACCTACACGGTAGGACCGGCCCCATGTACCGATATGGCATCACACACCTTTACTGTTCAACCGGATGTTGACCCAGCCTGGACTTCTCCAGGGAATATTTGCGGAAATAGTGGTTCAATCAACTTAAACTCATTAATCACAGGTACAACTGGAGGAACATGGTCCGGGCCAGGTGTGAGCGGCAATACTTTTGATCCCTCGGCACAATCCGGAAATGTAACCATTACATATACAGTTGGAACGGCGCCTTGCGAAGAAACACAAAACCACACATTCAATGTAAACCCGGATGTTGACCCTACATGGACCAATCCTTCACCAGTATGTGTCATCGCTGGTACTGTTGACCTAAGCACATTGATTACCGGAACAACAGGCGGAAGTTTCTCAGGTACTGGTGTTACGGGTAGCACATTTGACCCGACCGGGCTCGCAGGACAAACAACTTCAATTACTTACACTGTGGGAACAGCTCCATGTGAAGAGCAATCAACACTTAATGTGAACGTCACAAATATTGTGAGCGCTGCCTGGAACGCGCCTACTTCAATTTGCGAAAGCGATAGTCCGGTGGATTTAAATACTTTGATTACAGGAGATACTGGCGGAACATGGTCCGGCACAGGTGTCTCAGGCTCAACATTTAACCCATCTGGTCAGTCAGGTTCTGTAACAATAACCTATGAAGTTGGAGCCGCAGGATGTCTTGATTCTCAGGCCTCATCAGTGACTATTTTAGCCGCTCCGGGAGTTCCAACAGTGAGTGTGGTTAACGACACTATCTGTGAAGGAGATAATACCATGATCAACGCTTCAGGTTCGGGAACCGGAATCACTTATAATGTATATGACAGCGCCACAGGAGGCACACTTCTTGGTCAAACACCTTTATCCGTTAACCCAAGTTCTAATACATCCTATTTTGTTGAGGCCATCAATGCCAATAATTGTGTGAACGCAGGTGGCAGAGTTCAAATCGACATTACTGTTATCGCTATTCCAACGGCAGATGCGGGTGCAGATCAAACCATTTGTCCTGGTGATGTAGCTAATTTACTGGCTTCCGGAGGAACAAATTACAATTGGGATCATGGTGACATGACAGCTGCATCTACAGTTTCTCCTACATCAAGTACTTACTACTATGTGACAGTGAGTAATTGGAACTGTTCAGAAAGAGACAGTGTATTGATCACCATTCTTGGACCAGGGTCAGGACTGGCAGTAGATGATAATACCACAACCACCACAGGTACTGCAGTTACTTTTGATGTAAGCGCAAATGATTTGGGAGATCCAAATTCAGTCACCATTATACAAGGACCAGCTAATGGAACTGCCTCCAGTTTAACGGGAGACATTACTTACAACCCAGCTTCTGGTTTCTCAGGAATAGATTCAGTTCAGTACACCATTTGTGATCAAACTTGTACTGCAATTTGTGATACAGCAACATTATACGTTACCGTTCAGGATGACATCTCCATTAAGGTACCTTCGGGAATTACGCCAAATGGAGATGGCATCAACGATTATCTGGTAATCCATGGCATTGAGCAGGTAGATGATCCTGAACTTATGATTTATAATAGATGGGGAGATCTTGTTTTCTCCGCCAATCCATACAACAACAACTGGAATGGCCAGAGTGAAAAGTCACTCTATGGCGACAAGGTTGTAGATGGAACCTACTTCTACATTTTCACTTACTCAAAAAATAATGAACCAAATAAACTCAATGGCTACGTTGAGGTAAAATCAAAATAAGATGACAACAATGAAAAAATTAATCGCTTCTTTGATCCTTTTGGTGCCTTTTGGGGCAATTTCCCAAAACCAGTTCCACATCTCTCAATACATGCTGCACCAGGCATTCATGAATCCTGCTGCCATTGGGAGCTACGGTAACCTTAATGCTGCCGCTTTTTACAAGAATCAGTGGACGGGTTTTGAAGGTGCTCCTACCTTTCAGGGCTTCAACGTCAGTAGTCCAATCAACAGTTCTGCCAATCACGTTGGTTTTACTTTTGTGAACGACAGAATTGGGGTGAATACCAATATGGACATTTCAGGAATTTATGCCTACAAAATCAAAACCTCTCAAAAATCAAGATTGGTATTGAGTTTGGCGGCGTCAGCAAGATTGATCCAAAGCAGATACTCAGAATTGGAAACTGATGTAGCTAACGACCCTTTATTTCAACAGAATTCACCAATGGTTGTACAGCCAAACTTCAAATTTGGAAGTTACTTCTATACCCAGAAGTTCTATTTAGGATTGGCGGTTCCAAACTTATTGAAGAACTCACTTGCTTATGACGGAACTTATAAAGGAAATACAGAGTTTGATTTCAACGATATGCACTTCTACCTTCATTCGGGATACACGTTTGATCTGTCTGAAAACGTAGATTTGGCACCATCGGTTATGATTAAGCAAGTTTCGGGTGCGCCAACACAATTAGACCTTAACGTTCATGCCGTTTTCAAAGAAAAATTCGGAATTGGTGCCAGCTTCAGAAGCAGTAAAGCCATTGCCGCCATGATGAATTATCAAATTACCAAAGCATTCAAATTGGCATATGCTTACGATTTTACATTCTCAGAGTTGAGCAACTATTCTGCAGGAAGCCATGAAATCATGCTTCTCTTCAACATGAAAGAAAAGAAAGGTCGTCCGGCAATTGAAGCACCAAGATATTAATTAAACATACCTCATATTTTAACAGAACTTAGATGAGATTAGCAGGGATCATATTATTTATGTTGGCTTTTGTAGCCAATGGGCAGAGAGAACATCTTCAAAAGGCAGATAACTTCTATCAAACCAAGCAGTATCATGAAGCCATTGCAGAGTACAAATTGGCTTTGTCGGAAGATTTTGTTGTAAATAAGTTTTACGTATCACAACAAATTGCCAAAACCTATATGCATTTATTTGATTACGAGAATGCAGCCGTCGCCTATGAAAATCTCATGCAGCTGGAAGCAGATAACACCGCGGACAACATCTATGAGTATGGTCAGATCTTGAGAAACCTTGAGAAATATGATGAAGCCGCCGAAATCTTCAAGAAGTATGTTGAGAAAAGTGGAAAAACCGACTTATTACCATTGCTGCAGATGCAATGTGAGTGGCCTAAAGAATACATCAACGATCAAACATATCAGTTTGAATTAGCTAAAACCAACATTCAAACCGGAGGCAGAAGTTTTGGTGTATCTTTTTCCGAGAATGGATTGATTATCTCTAGTCCGCAAAAACAGGATTTCGACATCCACACTGTCTACTACGATCTGGCTAAAGTAACTACCAAAGATTCTGTCAATTTTGACGAACCTCAAATGATCTCCAATGCAATTAATCATTTGTACTATGAAGGTACACCGTCAATCAGCTCTGATGGAAAGGCCTTATATTATACAGCAAACGCCAGTGTAGCCAAGAAAATAAAAAACAAGAAGAAGAAAGACGATCACTTGAGAGAAGATGGTCTTAATGTCCTAAAAGTATTTGTTGCGCACAAAGTGGACAATGAATGGACTCACCCGGTTGAATTGAACATCAATAGCGATCAATACAACACAGCGTTTCCTCATATTACAGAAGATGGAAAACACTTGTTCTTTGCCTCAGACAGACCAGGATCAATGGGCGCCATGGATATATACGTATCCAACAGAATCAACGATTCTACCTGGACAGAGCCTAAGAATCTTGGACCGGATGTCAATTCATTTGAAAACGACATGTACCCATTCCTGGTTAAAGACAAATTGTATTTCTCTTCTAAAGGACACGAGGGATTTGGTGGTTCGGATATTTATTCTGTTGACTACACCAATGAAGTTCCTTCTAACAGAAAAAACCTTGGAGCCAGCCTTAACTCTTCAAAGGATGACTTTGGTTTTGTGATTAGCAATAACCGTGGATATGTTTCGAGTAACAGAGACGGTGTGCATGGTTATGATCACATCTATTACCTGAAAAACTTAAACGGACTCAATCTCCTTGTTATGGATACACTAAGAGGTGAGGTGATTGATGAAGAAACGAAAGAACCGGTAAAGGACGTTCTTGTTCAATTGTATGAAGAACAGGAAGACGGAACTTACGCTTTGGTAGAATCTCAAACCACCGGAGACGATGGAAAATGGGAGTTTATTGTGAGACCGGACAAAAAATACAAAGTCACCTTTACCCATCCGGATTATGAAACACATGAAGCCATCATTCCGGTTAATGACGGCAATTCTCCTTCAAACAGAGAAAAGATCCTGGCAGAACTAAATCCTTTGAAATTCAAGAAGAAAAACAAGGAGAAAGACAGATTATATGGTGAAATAATCAACAAAATCACCAATGAAGCCATTCCGGATGTGCGTGTAGAATTGTATGAGAAGAAGGAAAACGGAGAACTTGTTTTGGTAGATCATATGATCACAAAAGATGATGGAAAATGGGAATTCTGGGTTGATAAAGACAAAGAGTATCAGGTGAAGTTTATCAAGCCTCAATTCGATGAGAAAGTGGTAGATATTCCTGTAAACGATGGCAAAATTCCGTCTAACAGAGAAAAGATTCTGGCAAAACTGAATCCTTTTGCTCTAAATCCGGAAGCAAAAAAAGACAACGTCATCACTATCAACAATTTGTATTTCGATTTCAACCAGGTTTCTGTTCAAACTAAGTCAATGCCAATCCTGAAAAACCTTCTTAATTACCTGAAGGATAATCCGGATGCAAAAATTGAGCTTGGTGCACACACAGATGCCGTAGGTCCTGACGACTACAACATGGCTTTATCTCAAAAAAGAGCCAATTATTGCAAGAATTACCTTGTAAATAATGGCATTTCCAAGTCTAGAATTAAGGCTCAGGGATACGGTGAAACTAAGATCCTAAATGGCTGTATAAACTGGAACGATTGCTCTGAAAAAGAGAATGAAGTTAACAGACGAGTAGAGGTTAAATTCCTCTAAACGTAACCTTATCGCCACATATCTCGTAGATGAGCCCTTGTAAAGCTGCTTGCTATGTTAAAAACTTTCGCGTGTTTAGCCACATTTATGTTGGCAACAATTAGTTTCTCACAGGTAAACGGGTTCGAAAAGAATCTGGGTCAAATTGCTAACGAGAAAGGAGAAGTACAATCGGACGTCCAGTTCAAAGCCAGAATCGGGAACGCCCATGTATATTTCTATAACGACCATGTCTCTTATTACTTTAAGAAGAAATCGGATCTGAAACACCTTAGGGGTATTGACATGGAATCTCTGTCTTATGAAGAAATTGACAGACTCCATGCTCAGGATACCACCTGGTTTTATCGATTGGATTTAGACTTTATTGGTGGAAAAGCCGAAAAAGTTTCCGGTTCGTCTAAGATGGGGCATTATGCCAATTACTTCTTAAGTCATTGTCCTGATGGAATTTCAAACGTTCCCTTCTTCGAAGAAATAATCTATCACAATGTGTATGAAGGAGTAGATTATAGATTTCAAATCAACTCAGATGGTTTAAAGTATGATATTCACGCCAAGAAAGGAGCTGATTTAAGTCAAATTCAGTTCAGATATAACGGACACAAAGGATTGAAACTGGAAAACAACCAGCTACACATGAAATCTCCTTTCGGAGACATGGTAGAAGACCTGCCTGCCAGCTACGTTCTAAGCACAGATGCCAGTCCGTTTACTGCCAATCCTAAATACACTTCAGATCGAAATGACTGGAATGGAGAACAAAACCCAATTAAAATAGAATACCAGATTTCTGAAGACGGTATCATTTCTTTTTTCACGGATGAAAAAATTGAAAGCGCCATTTTAATTGATCCTAAACTAATTTGGTCGTCCTACTATCTTTATGAAGACGCTTCATTTGGTCAGGAAATGGATGCAGCAGCCGGACAGGTTGTAAATGTAAGTACTACTGCAGACAACCTGATGCCAACGCTTGATCCGGGAGCATCTGCGTATTTCCAAAGCTCTCCTAATCAACCTTCCGGTATGGATCCGGATTTAAGAATCTTACAATTTACTGAAGCCGGTGTACTCCAATGGGCAACCTACTACGGTGGTGAATTAAATGAATATGCCAGAGGTGGTGTAGAAATTAATCCTACCAACGGGGATATTTTTATCGCTGCGGCAAGTACAAGTCTTTCCTTCCCTACCCTCGACATGGGTGGTGGTGCATGGTTTGAGAACACCAACGTCACTGCTGAGCAACAAATCGTTCTTCTAAGATTTACGAGCACTGGTGTGAGAACCTGGGCAACTTACTTTAATGCGAATCTGGCGGCCAATCCTTTTGATGTAGCCTTATCTGCAACCGGAGAGTTCTACGTTGTCGGTGATAATGGATCAGGTGGTTTTATTCCAACTCAAACTTTAGTAGGTGCGTACAATCAGGGAACACAGTCCCCTAACTCTGCTACAGATTCAGAAGGTATTCTTATTTCATTCGATCCTAACGGCGTATTCCGTTGGGGAACTTACTTTGGAGATGACAATGCTGGTTTCGACATTAATGAATCCTTCAAAAAAGTTGAGATCGCTCCAAACGGTAAAATTTATGTCGCGGGAACAATCGATGAGGCTACAAGCATTGTACAGGATGCAGGTGGTTTCTACGACCCAGGATATCACGGAGGAACTGACCTAATATTGGTAAGATTTAGTTCTAGTGGATCTCTTGAATGGTCTACGCTCATGGGTGGAGCTGGTAACGAACCAAATGTTTATGGTCTCTCGGCAGACGAAAACAACAACATTTTTGTATCAGCTGTATCAGGTTCTGGTGCTTTCCCAACAGTAGATCCGGGGAATGGTGCTTATTTCGACAATGCTTTAAGCGGTATTCAATCTGCAACACTTTCTAAATTTAACGACAATACTGACCTGGTTTGGTCTACATATATTGGTTCGGCAAATATTGAATTCAATAGTCCAATGGAAGTATCCGACAATAATAAGGTATACTTTGCCGCCTATTCAAATGGCCCCTCAGGATTACCTGTGATGAACAAGTTAAACTCATTTAACCAGGCCACCGGTTCTGGTTCCAATAGTGGGTTTATCGCTCAATTTGATACTTCCGGTGTTCAGGAATGGGGTACCTACATCAGCTCTAATGGAAGCACCAAACTTCAAACGGTTGCTACATACGATGGTGTGTGTGGAGATCAGGTTTATTTCGGAGGTGAACAAAGTGATGATTTATATCCTGTTCTAAATCCAGGTGGTGCCTATGTCCAGAATTACCCGGGCTCAGGAACAAACCTCTTTACCATCTCGCAATTCAACGACAATTTGCAAGATCCCAGCTGGACTTCTCCAAGTGGCGTTTGTGAAAACTCGCCTGCAGTTAGTCTGAATACATTCTTAACTGGTGATGCAGGAGGAACCTGGACTGGAAATGGTGTTAGTGGTGGTGTATTCGATCCTTCCGGAATTTCGGACAGTGCTCTTGTAACCTATACTTTAGGAACCGGACAGTGTATCGACTCATTACAACAAACTATTTACATTGATTCTCTTTCAGTAATTCCAACCAATATTACTGCTTCATTCACCGACATCTGTCCAGGACAGAATACAACACTCACAATAAACGGAGGATCTCTTGGAACAGGTGCCGATTGGTTCTGGTACTCTGGTTCTTGTGGAAACAATCCTGAGGGCAATGGTGCAAGTATCATCGTTTCTCCGGCAACTACAACGACATATTACGCCAGAGGAGAAGGGACGTGTGGAAACACAGCATGTGTGGCCATCACGATTACGGTTAAGACCTTGTCGAATGCACCAACTGGTGTCAGCAACTTCCTTGATCCGGTATGTATAGGTGATAGTACATATATTGCTCCTATCGGAGGATCTTTAGGAACCAATGCCGACTGGTATTACTATGAAGGTTCTTGTGGAGGTACATTACTTGGAACAGGAGACAGTTTAGCTGTTCACCCAACAAGTGCAACCGACTATTACATTCAGGCCATTGGAGACTGTAATTCTACAGTGTGTCAGATGATTACAGTAAACACCGCCGATCCTTCAGTTGATCCGACAGGTATTTCTGCAGTGGACACTATAATTTGTGCCGGAGGTTTCACCACCTTGAGTATTGTAGGAGGAACCTTAGGAACTTCTGCCGATTGGGAATGGTACACGGGAACTTGCGGAGGTACTGCAGCTGGTACAGGTACTTCTCTTGTAGTTAGCCCTGCTACAACTACTACATACTTTGCAAGAGCAGAGGGTTACTGTGGAAA
This sequence comes from Parvicellaceae bacterium, assembly GCA_965230535.1. Classification (GTDB taxonomy): domain Bacteria; phylum Bacteroidota; class Bacteroidia; order Flavobacteriales_D; family JAUILH01; genus JAUILH01. Next base: position 1,715,898 of record OZ246010.1, read on the forward strand.
CACGGTTTGTGTGCAGTTAACCATTGAAGTTCAAAGTCAGTCTACAAACCCTACTTCAATCAATGCGGTAACCAACCCAATTTGTGACGGTGACAGCACGGTACTAACGGTTAACGGAGGTACACTTGGTGCTGGTGCAGAATGGATTTGGTACACAGGAGGATGTGGTACAACACCTGTTGATACGGGTGTTTCAATCACGGTAACCCCAACTTCAGCAACAACCTATTTTGTAAGAGCAGAAAACACTTGTAATACAACCAGCTGTGTTCAAATCACTGTTAACGTTGCACCAGCTGGAGATGCATCCTGGAATTCACCTGGAACCATTTGTGAATCAATAGGTCCGGTAGATATGGATCAATTCATCACAGGAAATACTGGTGGAAGCTGGTTTGGAACTAACATTGCAGGATCATTCTTTAACCCTGCAGGTTTAACGGGACAATCGGTAACTCTGAGCTATACTCAGGGATCCGGAAACTGTATAGATACCGTGAGCTACGTGATCAACATTACAGCCACAGTAAGTGCAAGCTGGACAAGCCCTGGTAATATTTGTGAAACCAATGGATTGGTTGATATGAATCAGTTTGTCACCGGTTCTACCGGAGGTACATGGACAGGAACCGGTATTACCGGAAATATGTTTGATCCGGATGGATTAACAGGGTCTATTGCATTGACATATACTGTTGGTGTTGCACCATCATGTGTAGATCAAAGTACTCTTAATGTAACTGTAATTACCGGCCCTCCGGCTCCAACAGCCAGTGCTACAAACACCGCAATTTGTGAAGGAGACACAACAACACTTTCTGCGACAGGTTCTGGTGCTACGGTTAACTACCACGTTTATGATGCAGCAACTGGAGGAACGCTTCTTGGAGATACGGACCTTGACGTAAACCCAAGTACCACTACAACTTATTACATCCAGGGTGAAGACCACAATGGTTGCTTCCACGATGGCGCGTTGATTCCTATCACAATTACAGTGACGCCTGCTCCACTTGCAAATGCTGGAGCCGATGAAACAATTTGTGAAGGATCTTCAGTAAATCTAACTGCATCTGGTGGAACAGATTATTTATGGAACACTGGCGAGACCACAGCTTCAATAACAGTGGGCCCTGCGAACGATTCAATCTACTCTGTACTGGTTACAGACATTGGAACAGGTTGTTCCGCACGAGATAGTTTGCTTGTTACTGTTGTTAATTTAGCTGACATCACAGCTGATGATGATGCAGCCACAGTAGATGTTGGGGTTGCTACAACCATCAATATCATGGCCAATGACGTGAACGGAGATCCTGCGACATTAACGACTCTAAATGGTCCAAATTATGGAACTGCAGTTTACTCCGGATCTGACATGATCTACACTTCAAATTCTGATTTTGTTGGCTACGATACGGTGATATACACAGTTTGTCATCCTAGCTGTGCCAATATTTGCGACACGGCGATGGTCAGAATATTTGTGACCTCTGGTTTGGAAGCGCAAGCACCAACAGGTTTCTCTCCTAATGGTGATGGAATCAATGATGCTTTTGTAGTTCTTGGACTGGAAAATTATCCTGAAGCGGAACTACAAGTCTTCAACAGATGGGGAGAAATGGTTTATCAATCTGCCAACTATGCAAATGACTGGATGGGAGAAAGCAATGGACCAAGAACCCTTGCCGGAGATCAGGTTCCTGATGGCACCTATTTCTTCATCCTCAAATTGGGAGACGAATTCGACACTATTAACGGACACGTAGAAGTAAAAAGACAATAACCATGAAAAAGATTTACGCACATAGAAATTCAGTATTGGCAGTGAGTAAAAAGTTCAGCTTGCTTCTATTGGCAATGGCTTTTGGAAGTCAGGTATCGGCTCAACATCAAATTCATCAGAGTCAGTACATGCACCATCAGGCATACATTAACCCTGCCTCTATCGTTAGTTTCACATCTCTTAATGCAGCCATGTATTACAAGAATCAGTGGACTGGTTTTACAGGTGCACCAACCATGCAAGGAATTAGCATTGGCAAGCCATTAAAGGGATACAATGCCGCCTGGGGCGCTCAGATTTTCCACGATAAAATTGGAGTCAATAACCTTTGGCAAATTGGAGGTACTTACGCCTACAAAGTTCGCCTTCAAAACAACCTGAAACTTGGTTTTGGATTGTCGCCATATTTGAACATGCAACAAAGCGATTTTGCTGAAGTACAGACCACTGTGGCAAACGACCCTGTATTCGCGGCAAGTACCAAAACAACGGTGATGCCTAACTTCAGATTCGGTACTTACTTGTATAACGACAATTACTACCTTGGTTTGGCCATTCCTAACCTGATGCAAAATCAAATAGTGATCAATGGCGATCCTAAAGGAAAAACTTCCTTCAACGCTGCCGATATGCACTTGTATTTGCACGCCGGTTACAACATTGAGTTGGGATATGACGCCATGTTCATGCCTTCTATACTGGTTAAACATGTATCAGGTTCTCCAGTTCAGTTCGACATTAACCTTAACGCCAAATTCCTGGATAAAGTTGGTGTTGGTTTGAGTTACCGTTCCAGCCAGGAAATGGTGATTATGGCCGGTTATGACATCAATGAAGAGTTTATGGTTGGATATTCTTACGACATAGGTTTTTCTGATCTGTCTCTTTTCAATACCGGATCACATGAGATCATGGTTCGCTACAAAATCAGAACGTCATACAAAGACGACAACCCTGTTAAAGATGTTGACGGTGACGGCGATGGCGGCGGCGGTGGCGGCGGAAAAATTGAGCTCTAAACAGAGCTGGTTTTTTCTTAGAATTCCATATATTTGAGTGCTAACATTCGGAAAACAGCTTTTTGCTTACACCCACGTCCGAAAAAACTCACCTACATGAGAAAACACCTATTGCTCACATTTCTGTGTATTGCTGTCATTTCCTTGTCCGGACTTTCCCAACAGGAACGACCCCCTCAAAAGGATTTTCGATTCGAAATATCAGTCTCACATCTCAAAAAACAAGAACAAGTGGACAAAGTTGTTCAGGAGTTCTCAAGGATTTCAGGCGTTAAAAATCTGGAGTTTGAATTGATAGACTACGCCATCGTTTTTAACTGTACCAACCACGACCTCAAGGATCATATGATTTTGGACAAGTTAAAGGCCATCGTTAGCAAAAACGGCATTCAGATAGAGCAGGTTAACCGAAAAGACCTATCGCTATGAAAAATGTGCTCGTTTTAGTCAGTATTCTCTGCAGTACAGTGGCTTTTTCTCAAAGCGACGATTGTATTACAGCTGTTCAAATCACACCAACCTTCACAACGTGCAGTGCACAAGCAGGTTCATCGGCCAATGCAAGTCAATCTCTACCGAGTTGTTCTGGTGGAGGAAACGCTGATGATGATGTCTGGTATTACTTTACAGCGAACAGTACTACCATGACCATTGAAGTCGACCCTACAGTAGGGTATGATGCCGTTATTCAGTTGTTCTCAGGAAATTGTGGAAGCGGATCTCTGGTTTGTCAGGATGTCAATGGTTTAAATGGTGATGAAGTATTAACTGCTTCCGGACTAACGATCGGTAACGATTACTACTTCAGAGTATACCACTATGGTGTTGGTTCCGGAACATCTACATTCAATGTTTGTGTGAGTGGTTTGGCCCCTCCTACCAACAATGACCCTTGTAATGCTTACTTATTACCTAACGTAACACCATCATGCAATTTCCTTACCTATACCAATCTTGGGTCTGCTGGTTCTTCTGTTCCAACGCCATCTGGTTGTGGAGGTTCGTCCCCATTCCAAGGAGGTTATGCAGGAGGAGATGTTTGGTTTGAAGTGACTGTACCAGCTTCAGGAAACTTAGACATCCACACTCAGGCAATTGACTTTACAGATGGTGCCATGGCTCTTTACAGTGGCTCATGTGCATCTCCTGTTTTAGTAGAATGTGATGATGATGGTGATCCGGGTGACGGAATTCTTATGCCGCATATTTACGCTACCGGACTCACTCCCGGGGCAACTATGTTTGTTCGTGTTTGGGAATACGGCAATAACAATAATGGAGAGTTTGGCATTTGTGTATCTACACCTGACAATGACGATTGTGCCAACGCACAGCAAATCTGTGACTTGAATGGATACGGCGGTGTTACCAGTAGTGCATATACCATTGACCAACCAAGCAACATGTGTGGTATTGGAGACCCTCTGAGCCCAAACCCCGGATGTGTATTTGGAACAGGATATACCGGAACCTCCCCAGTTCAAATTGACAATAATAGTTGGCTTCAGTTTACAGCAAGTTCTACCACCGCAGAGTTATTCGTAGAGATCTCATCTTGTGCAAACGGAAACGGACTTCAAATGCAGATTTTCGAAGGAACAAATTGTACAAATTTCACAGCAGTTTCCAATTTCCTTGAAACAACCACTTCTCAAACTGTATTAGCAACTGGTCTGACTCCCGGAAATACGTATTACATTGTTGTAGATGGATTTGCAGGAGACATTTGTTCTTATACAATTTCAGCTACAAGCGGTGTTCAGGTAGTGGAAGCTATTGCCATTGATGATCAGTTATGTTTGGGTGAAAGCACAAGTATCTCCGCTCAGGTTACAGGAACCGGCTCTTATACTTATACCTGGAGCTCAGATCCTGCTGGCACCTACCCCTCTACTCCAACAATCAACGTGACACCTTCTGTCACCACAGAATACACAGTAGATATTACAGGACTTTGTGGTACCACCACAAGCGCAAGCGTATTAGTAACCGTAAACAATTTACCAACAGCCAATGCAGGTAGCAATCAAACGATTTGTGATGGAGACAATGCCACTTTATCCGCAACAGGTGGTGTAAGTTACACATGGACCGGGCTTGGAAATGGCCAATCTCAAACGGTTTCCCCAAGCACAAACACGACCTACTCTGTAACCGTTACGGATGCCAACGGCTGTACAGATACTGATGACGTTACGGTTAATGTGAATCCAACACCGACGGCCAATGCGGGTCTCGATAATGAAGTTTGTACAGGATCTTCCGTTACCCTTACAGCTTCTGGTGGAGGCGACTACAACTGGGGAAGCGGATTTTCATCAAATCCAAACAATACGGTTTCACCAACAAGTAATACAACATACACAGTTACCGTAGAGAACGGATTTGGCTGCCAGGATACTGATGATGTACTTGTAACAGTCAATCCATTACCGAATGCTTTTGCCGGAAATGACATCACCGTTTGTAATGGTGGTACCACTACCCTAACTGCCAGCGGAGGTGTTTCATACGATTGGGACGATCCAGGTTTGTTGGATGTAGCTTCTCAAACAATAGGCCCCTTAACTTCTACTGTTTCATATACTGTAACTGTTACGGATGCAAACAACTGTGTTAATACAGATGACATTACGATTACGGTTGGTTCTGCTTTGATTCCAGATGCAGGTCCTGATTCCTCAGTTTGTTTAAATGATCCTTTGACTTATACTGCAACTGGTGGAATTAATTACACCTGGGAAGATGCAAGTGGAACCACTGTTTCAAGTTCTTCCGCTTACTCTCCACCAACCAACGCAACTGGTGGTGCATGGTACTATGTCGTGGTAGACGATGGTGGATCATGTAGTGGTGAAGATTCCGTCTTCGTGAATGTCAATGCGCTACCCACTGCAAATGCGGGCTCCAACCAAACCATTTGTGAGGGTGACTCGGTTACACTAAACGGCTTGGGAGGTACCAGCTATGATTGGGATAACGGACTTGGAAGCGGACAAAGTCATATGGTTTCTCCATCGAGTAACACTACGTATAACCTGACTGTTACGGATGCAAATGGTTGTCAGGATATCGACCAGGTAGATGTCATTGTAAATACCTTGCCTACTATTCTGGCAAGTCAGGATCAATCCATTTGTGAAGGAAGTTCTGCAAACATTTCTGCAAATGGAGCAACAAGCTACATCTGGGATAATGGTTTGGGAAGTGGACAAAACCATAGTGTTAGCCCAAGTATAACAACAACTTATCTGGTTACCGGGACCAATGCCAACAACTGTTCAAACATGGATTCTGTGACCATTACAGTTAACACACTTCCACTAATCGACACATCAAGTATCCAAATTGAAGATGCAGATTGTATCAACGGAGGAGGTACTATTTCCGGAATAACCGTTATTGGAAATCCTGGCTATAACTATGACTGGTCTGATGGATTTAACACTGTTGACACCACCTTAAGTGTAGGCTCGCTGAATCCGGGAACCTACACCCTTACCGTCACAGATGGCAACAATTGTGAAAGCACCATTGACGTATTGATCGACTTCTTTGACCTCTCCACTTTGTATGCGAATAATGATACCATTGCCACAAGTCCGGCAACACTCACAAATGTTTTTGCTTATGCCAACGATACCGGAGATGTTAATACCATTAACATCATCACACCTCCAACAAACGGAACTGCTACGGTTGGCTCAGGTGGGTATATCGACTACACGTCCAACTCTGGTTTCATGGGAATAGATAGTATCGAGTATGAGATTTGTGATGTGATTTGTACCAATGCATGCGAACGTGCCTGGATCATCATCACCGTTAACGAAAGGTCTCCAATAGACCTGCCAAATGGATTCTCACCAAATGGAGATGGTTATAATGACTTCTTTGTTATTGACAACATTGATCAGTACCCGGAAAATGAGATCTTGATTTTCAACCGATGGGGAGATCAGGTATACACTGCTGCTCCATACAACAACGATTGGGATGGCTCTACAACCAACGCCAAATTAAAAGTAAGGGGCGACAAGGTTGTAGACGGAACCTATTTTGTGGTCCTCAAACTTGGAGAAGATTTTGAGCCACTTAACGGATACATTGAATTAAGAACCAAATAGACATGAAAACGAAAACAAGCTATATCAAGTACGCGTTGGTTGTCTTAATGGTAATTGGCGGGTTCAGTAAATCAGTAAAAGCACAGAACCAGTTCCATATGGGACAATACATGGTTCATCAACCGTTTTTAAATCCGGCCAGTATGGCTAGTTTTAACCACCTCAACGCCGCACTTTTTTATAAGAATCAGTGGACAGGTTTTGAAGGAGCTCCAACCATTCAAGGTTTGAACGTCAGCGCACCTATTGGCAAAAAGAAAAGCTTCATTGGTTTGACTTTGATTCATGATAAAATTGGTATTAATGACGCCACTGAAATTAGTGGAACCTATGCCTACAAACTGAAAACGAGCCTTAAAAGCCGATTGGTTTTTAGCTTAACAGCCAGCTTAAACCTGATTCAAAGTGATTTGGCAGAACTGCATATTCAAGACCAGAACGATCCATTGTTTATTGCTAACTCACCTACATTCGCTCTACCTAACTTTAAATTTGGAAGCTATTTCTACAAGAAGAAATTCTACGTGGGATTTGCTGTTCCCAACATTCTTGAGAACAAGGTGGTTTATAGTACCGGACTGGAAGGAGAAGCCGGATTTAATTTCGACAACCTACATTACTATCTGCACAGTGGATACACTTGGGCATTGTCTCAGAAAACAGATCTGAATACCTCTTTCCTTGTAAAAGAAGTTAAGGGATCGCCACTACAATTCGACATCAATGCTCAGGCCATGTTTGATAAGAAATTTGGTATTGGCGTTTCTTACAGAAGTAGTCAGGAGCTACTCGCCATGGCCAGCTTCAGATTAATTCCGGAACTGTTATTCTCATACGGTTACGAATTCAATTTTGCTGAATTAGGGAATTACAGTTCAGGAACACATGAGATTCTATTGACCTACGCCTTCAATCCACCTTCGAAACCAATTATAGCCATTCCAAGATTTTAGATTTGTGATGAAGATTATATGTGCCGTTGTATTTACATTGATTTCTCTGGCTGGTTCAGCCCAAAGAGAACACCTGGACAAAGGTGATGAGTTTTTCAAATTCCGTTTCTACAGAGAAGCCATTGAGGAGTATAAACTAGCTCTGGAAGAAGATGTGGTGGTGAATAAATTTTACATGACCCAGCAGATTGCGAAAACCTATAAGCTCCTTTTCGACTATGAAAAGGCAGAGCTCTGGTATTCGAAACTAATTGCTCTGGGAGATGAAAACACACCCGACAACTATTTACATTATGCTCAGATTCTATGCAATAATGAAAAGTACAAAGATGCCGAATCTGTGTACGACCAATATCTGACTAAAGCGCAAAAAACTGATCTAAAATCGGATTACCGCTTACTCACCAGCTGGCCTCAGGAAAACCCGGATTCTCTTTGGGATATGGCTGTATACGAAACCAACATTGAAACCGGATCCAGAAGTATGGGACTACATTTTCAGGATAATAAGATGTATTTCGGTATGCCTGTGATTCAAAATTTCGAAAACAAAACGGCTTTCTACGACCTGGCTACAGCTGAACGCATGGATTCAATCAATTTTGGCGCTCCCAAAAAACTGGCAGGTTCTACAAATCGGTCCTTCTACGAAGGCACACCTTTCTTGTCTCAGGATGGCAAATATCTTTACTACACTTCCAATGGATCTGAAAGAACAAAATACAGAGACAAAAAGAAGCAGAAAAAGGATTTTGACCTATCTAAATCTGGTATCAATCTCTTGAAAATATTTAGAGCGGAGAATGTAAGCGGAAGTTGGGAAAACGTTCGCGAATTGAATATCAACAGTCAGAACTACAATTCTGCATTCCCTCACATATCCAAAGACGGTAAAAAGTTGTTTTTTGCTTCAGACAGGGAAGGCACCATTGGCGGTTTTGATCTCTATGTTTGTGACAGAGTCAATGATTCAACATGGTCTGAACCGGTTAATCTAGGTCCGAATATCAACTCTGATCAGGATGAAATGTATCCCTTTACCAATGACACCGCCTTTTTCTATTCAAGCAGAGGTTTGCCTGGCTATGGAGGTGCGGATGTTTTTTGGACACATCTGGAAAACCTGAAACGCAATGAAGTTTACAATCTGGGAATCCCGGTCAACTCTCCCAAAGATGACTTCTCCTTCATTCTTATCCCTAATGAGGAGGCTTTGCTGGAAGGCTATTTATCTTCAAACAGAGCGGGCACGCATGGGTATGATCATATCGTCTACTTCAAACAAGCTCCTGCTCCGGTATATCCTGATACCATTATCGGTACAGCACTTAATAAAATCACCTTGAACCCTATTGTTGGCGTAGACATCATTCTCAAAAAATATGATGGTGACAATCTGAATGATGATTTTAAAGATCAAACCAAAGAAGATGGAAACATCACACTCATTCTGGAGAAAGAAATTCCTTACCAGGTAACTTTTAAAAAGGAAGGGTTTAAACCAGTAGTAATCGAAATTCCTGAAAAAGACAGAGATGACGTTCTGGCCAAATTTGGTAAAATCGAATTGGAACCGGTTGCTGTGAAGAACACGGTCATTAAGATTCCGAACATATACTTTGATTTTGACAAGGCTTCAATTCGTAAGGAATCGTATAAGGTTCTTGACAATATCGTACAATACCTCAACGACAATCCTAAAATCAGAGTCGAACTGAGTGCACACACCGATTCACGCGGAAGTGACTGGTACAACCTGAAACTCTCTGAAAGACGTGCTCAGTCAACGGTTAAGTTTTTGGTTGATAAAGGCATCTCCAAATCAAGGTTAGTTCCTAAAGGATATGGAGAAAAGAAGATTCTTAATAAATGCAAAAACTACGTAAAATGCTCGGATGAAGAACACGAATTCAACCGTCGGGTAGAACTAAAAGTTCTTTAAGAATTGTAGTTTGCAAAAATTTGGGACTCAATACTCTACGAACGACATCCCACAAACAAATAGCAATTTGTAAATTTGAGTCAGTGAAATGGCTTTACACCATATTGATTGTTGCAAGTAGCTTACTGCCTTCGTTTTCGAAAGCCAGTACACCGGAAATCGACAGCCTGATTCAGGTGACCGAAAAAATGCCGGACGACAGTGTAAAAATGGCTAACCTGTATCGAATTGCATTAAAACTCCGAAGAATTAGTCCGGACAGCTCCAACGATTTTGCCTTTCAAAGTTTGAGGGTAGCCCAGGACATTTCTCAACCCATCTATATTGCCAAAGCCAATCTTCAAATAGCGGTTAATGAAAAAAACATGGGGCACCTGTCAACAGCAGAGCCCTATTACAAGGAGGCGCTCAGGCTACACGAAGAAATTAATGACACCATGGGTGTTGGCCTTTGTTTAAACGGACTTGGCATCCTTTACAAAAAAAGAGGTGATTTTTCCAAATCAATGGATTACTACGTTAAAGCTTCAGAACTATATGAGCAAATGCCGTTAGAAAGAGCTGCCAGAAACCTGGCTGTCGTCTACAATAATCTTGGAAATTTGGTAAAGAATCATGAAGATTACAGACTATCCTTAATCTATCACAGAAAATCACTTGACATCAGGCTGAAAATGGGCGTTTCGGGAGAAGCCATGCACTCTTACCAAAACATGGCCAACACATTTACCCTAATGGGGCAACTGGACTCCGCATTGATGTACTACAATAAATCACTCAAACTGCACCGGGATTCAGAAGATAAAATCGCTCTCGCAAATTTGTTGATTTCAATTGGTGATTTTTATGTCAAACTCGAACAATTAGATCAGGCCAAGGCCCACATACTTGAAGCGGTGGATATTTTCAAAGCCATACAAGATCAATCGGGGGTGGCCTCTGCCTACTCTTCTCTGGCAAACTATTACAATGTTGCCGGGAAGCCGGATTTGGGCTCCAACTATGGCGTGATGGCCATGAAGCTCGCAAGGAAAACAAGTGATCTGTTAATTCAAAGAGAAATCAGCAAAACCCTAATGGCTTCCTATGAATTGATCGGAGATTACGAAAACGCCTTTAAGTATCAAAAGCAGCTCATGATAGTTGAAGACTCCATTTTTAACAAGGAGAAAATGAATGCCATTATGGAAGCCGAGTCGAAATTTGAAGTGGCCGTGCACAAAGAGAATCTCGAATTGGAAACCAAAGCCAGGGAAGAAGAACGTTTAAGAGCTGAAGCTGAATTGAAGGCAAAAGATGAACATGCCAAGGCACAGGAAGAAAAAGCTAAAGCGCAAGAAGAGAGAGAAAAAGCCAATAAATGGATTCTGGCAGCACTGTTAATTGGTTTAATTGCTTCCGCCATTGCCCTATTCTTCTTTTTCAGATCGAATCTTCAAAAGAAAAGAGCCAATCAGCAACTTGAAAGACAACAACAGGAAATCCTGAATAAAAACAGCTCTCTTGAGAAAGCAAACAGTCAAATTCAACGCATTTCCGACGAGATTTCTGAAAAAAACAAGGACATCACAGACAGCATCAACTATGCTAAAAAGATCCAGCGAAATGCCCTCCCGGACCCTCAAAATTTACAGACCATTTTCAAAGAGTCTTTTGTAATCTACAAACCAAAAGACATTATTGGAGGTGACTTTTACTGGTATCATCAGGTGGGAGATTATGCGATCATTGCTGTAGCAGATTGCACCGGTCATGGTGTACCCGGCGCTTTGATGAGCATGGTTGGACTCAATCATCTTCATCAAATCGTTACAGATAAAAATATCTCATCCCCTTCTGAAGCACTGGCCCTTCTTGACAAAGGGATCTACCAGGCTCTGTCTGTTACTGAATTTTCTGAGACAAAAGACGGCATGGATATCGCCTTGTGTGCTATCAACAAAAAGACCCGGGAGCTTGAATTCTCTGGCGCCGCAAGGCCTCTGGTAATGATTCACAATGATGAAATTGTTAGTTTCAGAGGCAACAGACATTCAATTGGTGGACATTTGATTCACGACAAAGCCTTTACTCACGAAACTTTCCAACTAAATGACGGAGACCAGATTTATCTGTTCTCCGATGGCTATGCCGATCAGTTTGGCGGAGAAAAAGGCAAAAAATTTAAAAACAAAGCACTCAGAAAATTGCTGTTCGAGAACAGACATCTTCCAATGCAAGAACAATCTGACATCCTGTACAAAGCTTTTCAATCATGGAAAGGCGATCTCGAACAAGTGGACGACATCTGTTTGCTTGGCTTCACGGTGTAATACTGAAATCCCTTTCTTTTATCCCTAACTGATATCTTTTTTTTATTTTCGGACAAGAAAAATTAGACGGATGTACGGAGAAATCAAAAACCACCTGGAAAAAGAATTGAATGAGATAGAATCAGCTGGCTTATTCAAAAAAGAACGAATCATTACGACACCGCAAGGTGCCAATGTTAAAGTTAGTAGCGGAGATGAAGTCATCATCATGTGTGCTAATAACTACCTGGGATTATCTTCGCATCCGGAGGTTATTCAAGCCTCAAAAGATGCTTTGGACAGTCATGGATTTGGTATGTCGTCCGTAAGATTTATTTGTGGAACACAAGACATTCACAAAGAATTGGAAGAGAAAATTGCTTCTTTCTATGGAACAGACGATACCATATTATATGCAGCTGCTTTTGATGCGAATGGAGGGGTCTTTGAGCCACTTTTCGGCAAAGAGGATGCTATCATTTCAGATGAATTAAACCATGCATCTATCATTGATGGTGTGAGGTTATGTAAAGCTGCTCGCTACCGCTATAAGCATAGCGATATGGCAGACCTTGAAGAGCAATTAAAAGCTGCACAGGCACAAAGATTCAGAATCATTGTAACTGATGGTGTATTCTCCATGGATGGGGACATTGCCAAGTTAGATCAGATTTGTGATTTGGCTGATAAATATGATGCTTTGGTTATGATTGATGAATGTCATTCGGCAGGATTCATTGGTGCTACCGGAAGAGGAACTCCTGAGTACTGTGATGTAATGGGACGTGTTGACATCATTACTGGTACACTTGGAAAAGCCCTTGGAGGTGCCATGGGTGGCTACACTACCGGAAGAAAAGAGATCATTGAAATGTTGAGACAAAGATCTCGTCCGTACTTATTTTCTAACTCCTTGGCTCCTTCTATTGTCGGAGCAGCCAATAAAGTATTCGACATTTTATCTTCTTCAACTCATTTGAGAGATAAATTAGAGGACAATACCAAATACTTCAAGGAAAAAATCATTGCTGCAGGTTTCGACATTAAACCGGGAGATTCCCCAATCGTTCCTATTATGTTGTATGATGCAGCTCTGTCTCAGAAATTTGCTGACAGATTGCTGGATGAAGGCATTTATGCCATTGGATTCTTCTACCCTGTAGTTGGTAAAGGTCAGGCCAGAATCAGAACTCAGATTTCAGCCGCTCACGAAAAGCACCATCTTGACAAAGCAGTTGATGCATTTGTTAAAGTTGGTAAAGAGTTGGGCGTTATCTAAGCCAGAAATTCTTCGACATATTCAGTGATTGCTCCAAGAACGTATTGAATTCCAATGGCAATTACGATGAAACCGATTACGCGCGATAGTGATCTCAATCCTGATGCGCCTATCGCTTTATTCACCATTCTTGAACTTGCCAAAATGAGATAGGTACACAGTCCCACCAGGCCAATGGCTGCACAGATCATTAAGTGAGATTCTGAATCGGGAAAATCCTGATATGAGGAAATGAGAAAAGACATAGAACCCGGTCCGGCCAACATAGGTATAGACAGGGGCGTCATGGATGGGTCTTCTTTTGTGTAAGCATCATCTTTTACTCGTTTATCTATTCCTTTATGCTGAGAAAACTTACCTGTTAGCAGAGCGAAACCTGAGATAGATATTATCAAACCTCCAGCTATTCTCAGTGCAACAACTGTAATTCCAAAAAAGGAAAGTACGTACTGACCTGCAAAGAAGGAAATGAGCAAAATAATGGTCATAAATAAACTGGATTTGAAAGCCACTTTTGAGCTCTCACTTTTCTCCATATCCTGAGTTAAACCTAGAAATATGGGCATGGTTCCAAACGGATTTACAACTGAAAAAAGGGAACCAAAAATCATCAATAAAAACATTTTCTTTTTTTGGCAAATGACGTGAAGCAAGTAAAGGAAAAGCCTACCAGAACTTTAACAATCCGTTATGAAGGTCTTAGATAGATGTTATAGAATGACTTTTAATTAGACAAGTGGCTTCCATAATAAATACAGATGTAGTAACTTGCGAGTATGGGACAAATACCTGAAACCTTTTGGGAGAAATATGAGTGGTATCTTAAAAATTCATATGACGCTGTAGAACATTGGTCTCATCATTCACTATTGGTGGTATTGTTTTTATCAGCCTGTTTTCTTCTTCTGGAATCTTTCTTACCCAAAAAGAAGAAATACTATGTGCTCACCAGGAAAGGTTTTTTTCAGGATCTGATCTACATTTTTGTTTACGACTTTCTTCTGGTTTTTCTGGTAGTCTATGGAATAGACATGGCCATTTCGGACATGATTGGGAGCGACATTGTTTTGTTCGACCTGATGTCGTATGGCTGGTGGGTAGTTTTCCCTGTCCTGTTCATACTGAACGATTTCATGAACTGGTTTGGACATGTTCTGCTTCACAAAGTCCCCGTTCTTTGGAAGTTTCACAAAATTCATCACGCTCAGGAGGAGTTGGGCTTTGCCAGCACCAGACATTTTCACTTTGTAGAGTATCTGATCTTTAGACCATTGATGTACATTCCTTTTCATTTCTTCGGTGTTCCACCAATGGACTACATGGTTTTTCAGATTTGGGCCTCCCTTGTTTTTACATTTCTTTCACACGCCAACATCAAACTCAATTGGGGAATTTTCGCCTACATATTCATCACACCGGACACACATTACTGGCACCATGCTAAGAATGTTCCGAGCAAACACAGTGTCAATTACGCCAGTATCCTCTGTATCTGGGATCAGATTTTTGGCTACTTCTATTTTCCAAAAGATGACAAAACCGAACCGGAATTGGGGCTATACAATGACGACACCCCAAACAGCTTTATAGGCCAGCAAGTACATCCTTTCAAAACCATTTTCAAAAAGGAAGAAGAGCCTAATTTTAAACCAGATAAAAACTAAACTATGAAAAAACTATTGATTTTAACGATGGCTTTAACATCTGTTTCCATGGTGAGCTGTGGAGACGACAAAGAAGAAGAGGAAGAAGAAGTAACGGCTTGTTCATGTGCAAAATTGATGGACAAACTTGAAGCAGAAATGAAAGAAACTGAAGACTTTAAAGAAATTCAGAAAAAATACGCTTCAGACATCCGCGAATGTGATAAGATTCAAGATGAAATGGGAATGGAAAAATTCATGGAAGAGATGAAGAATTGTAAGTAAATTCGCATAAACAGTATTGCAGGCCGGTTCAATCAAAAGGACCGGCTATTTTTTTAACCTTCCGATAAATCCGAAACAACCTGACACATAAACGAGCCACTGATTTCATGAAAATCGTCTATCCCAAAATCCTTTTAGTGATCTTCTTTTTGGTCCACACGACAATTTCTTTGTCCCAAACCAGCAAACTGGACAGTCTAGAGAATGAGTTAAAAATTCACACCCAAAAAGACACAACACGTGTTCGCTTACTCAATGAGCTTGGTAATGAATTATCTAAAACCGATATTGAACAGGCGACCGATTTATTGGAGGAGTCTGAAAATTTGGCTGACAAATTAAATTTTAAGCTTGGCAAAGCTGACGCCTTGTACCACAAATCACACTTAGAGCGCATCAAATCAAACTATGATGTTTCATCAGAAAAAGCCCAACAAGCTCTCGAAATCTACAAGTCCATTGGCAACAAAAAGGGAATTTCGTACAGTTTAAATAGCATTGGGATTATTCACTATGTTCGGGGCAACACATCAAAGGCAATAGAGTATTACCAAAAGTCCGCTGAAATCGATGAAGAGAGAAACGATCAGGACGGGATTGCCGGGAGCCTGAATAACATAGGCAACATTTATGCAGATGAAGGAGATTACGAAAAGGCCATCTCGTACTACACCAGAGCCAAAGACATTAAGCAGAAAACAAATGACAATATAGGTGTGGCAAGAGCCTATCTTAATATCGGGACTATATATGCAGAACAAAGCAATCTTCCCAGTGCACTAGAGCAATTCAACAAAGCCCTGAACGCCTGCAATTGCCCCGATGAAAAAGACATGCTTGCTTCCATAACAGAGGCAATAGCTTTCATACATGGTGCACAATCTCACTTTGATAAGGCCATTGAGTTTTATACCAAATCCATGGACATACATGAGCAACTACAAAACCGAGCTGGAGTGGCCAGATGCTTAAAATACATGGGTAGTATATATACACATCAGTCTTTAAATGAAAAAGCCATTGAATTCTTCAATCGAGCTCTTGAGATTTATGAGCAAATTGGTAATGACATAGGAGTCGCTCAAAACCTGTTATCCATTGCAGAAGCACAATCCATACTTGAAAAAGATGATGAGGCCTTAATTAATTATGAGAAAGCAATTAAAATATATCATGAAAAAGAATGGGAATCTTTAGGGCTCAGTACTTGTTTTCTCGGGGTAGCCAAAATTTACACGGATAGAGGAAAATATGAAGAGGCCAAGGACTATGTTTTTAAAAGCATGGAAATTGCCAATAAGCGAATGCTCATCGAACATCAAAAAAGTGCGCATCAGATACTGTCGATCATTTATGAAAACACTGGTGATTACAAAAATGCACTTCTGAATCACAGGCAGTACAAACTCCTAAATGACAGTATTTTCAACGAACAAACCATTGAAAAACTCACCCAGATTGAGTACGAGTACAAATACAAACAAGAACTTGAATCGGCCAGCAACAAAGCACTAAAACTCACTCAGAAGGTAAAACGCTCAAATAAAAACCTGGAACGATCTCAACGAAACTACCTCATGGCTATCATCGCTATTTTGATCCTCACCATTGTATCTGTGTGTGTCATATTCTACATGAAGTTAAGAAACGCCAAGGCCAAGAATAAAAACATTGAAATCGAACAAAAGCTTTTACGCTCTCAAATGACACCGCACTTCATGTTCAACTCCCTGGCAGTTTTACAGGGAATGATTTTGAACGAAGGCAGTAAAAAGTCAGTTCTGTATCTTTCAAAATTCTCAAAACTCCTCAGAATTACCTTAGAAAATTCCAGAGACAAGACGGTTCTCCTTAGTCAGGAATTAGTAGCCATCGAAAACTACCTTGCCCTTCAGAATCTGGAAGAAAGTTACCCCCTGCAACACACCATACTCGTTGATCAAAAAATTGACACAGCTGCTATCAAAATCCCACCTATGCTCATTCAACCATTTATTGAAAATGCCATAGAACATGCTTTTATCAATCAAAAAGAAGCTAAAAAAATTGACATTCATTTATCAGATTCAAATGGCAGACTGGTTTGTTCCATTAAAGACAATGGTATCGGGATTGATTCACAGCCAAAACTCAAGAAAGAACAGAAAACCTCTCTTGCAACCACCATCACATCTGAACGATTGCATCTGTTATCTCAGAATTCTAAAGTGAAAGGATCTATTAAAATCGAAGACAGATCAAAATACAATGAGCAGGGAACCATAGTGACATTACTCATTCCATATTCACACCAAAAAGGGGACCAATAAAACCAGAGAGGTCGTTAAAACTCCATTCCAAAATTGCGGAAACAAATTCACAATCAACGCTTCTTGATTTCAACGCTGCGAAAATAGATTCCCCCTTTTAAACCCTCATTCTTCTGGATACCTTCGTTCATAGCCTTAGCTACCTGTGACCTCATTGCTATGAACTACTAATTATATACAGAAAATGGAAAAACTGATCAAAATCAAAGAAGAATACGACTCTCTGGACAAACTGCTTCAGTATGTTGAAAAAGAGACCTCTTACACATGCTCCAAAGTTTATGATGTGTGGGAAATGCGAACAGATGCCAAAGGTCAAATGGAACAGTGTGTCCTTATTAAGAAAAGTTCAATGCACGCTTTAAAAGCTTTCTTTACTGGAGACGGATCACTGAAAACCAATCACGTGATTCCCAGCAAAACCATGCATGCCTATTTTGGAAAAAACACCCAAAAAGCACGTAGAAATATTCTCGAAATCATAATCGGAAATGGCTCCAGAGCACTTCTGGCAGGATCACAAAAAAAAGCATTTGAAGAAATTATGCAATCGTTTAAGGATATCACAGCCTAAAACTCAAAAACCGCTATTCAGACAATATCTTGAAGGACATGAAAAGAACGATCACTATCATTCCAGTATTCCTATTACTGAGTTTATTCAACACCCCATTAAACGGTCAGACCCTGGTAAATGATATCAACCCTGGTACAAATGGTTCAGATCTTTTTGACATAACAGCAATAGGATCTAATCTATATTTCAGAGCTGACAACGGAACCAATGGGAAGGAAATATGGAAATACGATGGAACCACTCCAACTTTAGTACAGGATATTA
Organism: Parvicellaceae bacterium; assembly: GCA_965230535.1. GTDB lineage: Bacteria > Bacteroidota > Bacteroidia > Flavobacteriales_D > JAUILH01 > JAUILH01. The sequence continues at coordinate 1,734,373 of OZ246010.1, forward strand.
ACTCAGGCTTGGGAAACTCTTATCCAGAGCAATTCATAGAGTTTGGCACCGATATTATTTTCGCAGCCAATGACGGTACAAATGGCTGGGAAGTATGGAAATACGATGGACTTAATACCACAATGATACAGGATATTAATCCAAGCGGTGATGCCAATGATGAGGACTTCCAATTCACGGTATTTGGGAATGACCTTTATTTTGCTGCAGATGATGGAACAAACGGCATGGAACTTTGGAAATATGACGGGACAAACCTAAGCTTAATAGACGTCAACCCAGGAAGTGGAGAGTCATATCCTCAAAACCTTACAGTAATTGGTTCGAATCTTTATTTTACTGCTGATGACGGAACAAATGGATATGAATTGTGCAAATACGACGGAACAAACCTCACAGTAGTAGACATCAACCCTGGAAACGCCGGTTCTTTAATAGATAATTTAACAGCATTAGGAACGGACCTTTATTTCCGTGCACATGAAGGAGTGAATGGAATCGAACTCTGGAAATACGATGGAACAAATGCCTCTTTAGTTCAGGATATTTATCCAGGAGGAAGTTCCAGCCCATCCAATCTTACGGTTTTAGGTACAACTCTATATTTTGTGGCAAGGGATGGCGTTAATGGAAAAGAACTATGGAGACATGATGGAAGCTCCACTTCACTGGTATACGACATTAATTCCGGAGGAGATAGTAATCCAGATTACTTAACAGTGTTGGGAACAGATTTATATTTCACGGCTGATGATGGAACAAATGGGGTTGAACTTTGGAAATCGAATATAAGCTCCACTAATATCGTACAAAACATCAATCCAACAGGAGACTCAGACCCTTATGACCTAACTGCTTTGGGAACAGATTTATACTTTGCTGCAGACGACGGAACAAATGGAAACGAACTATGGAAATATGATGGCGTATCTGCTTCACTCATTGATATCAATCCAACTGGTTCTTCAACTCCCTACGACCTAACTGTTTTTGGTAATGACCTGTATTTTGCTGCCTATGAAGATACCCATGGAACAGAACTTTGGAAAGTTGCAGGCCCGGCCACAAACATTGAAAACAAAGGATCAGCACCAAAGGCTATGGTATACCCCAACCCCACACAGGGAATAGTCTATATTGACTCTGAAGTAAGCTTTAAAACAGCCATAATTAAAGATTTAGGAGGCCGGACGGTGGAGGTTGTCACCTTGACAAACAATTCAGTTAACACACAAAATCTAACGAGAGGGATTTACTTCATCCAAATGCATACTATAGAAGGGAAGACTGCAACCAAACGGATTGTCAAAAAATGATCCTGCCGTTCGAATCGGCGTTTCAATTCCTTTTAGTCCAAATACCATCCGGAATTTGAATATACTATAAAGAATAGCCATCTTTGTATGGCTATTTTCTATGAAGAAATTTCTATTCATTTCGGTCTGCGCCATTATACTTACTGCTTGTCATGTAGGTCGCTTTTTTTGGTACAATTTTGCCGACTATAAAGACCATAAAAAATTTCCGAAACGTGAGATTTCAGCCCCGGAAAGTACTTTCTATTTTGAACGTGCACCCGAGCAAATCAGACCACGCGAATTTCCAAATGATGTTGAATCCTTCGAACAACACTTGATTAATAATAAAAGTCTGGGTTTAACCATTATTCGAAACGATAGCATTCTCTATGAATGGTACGACAAAGGATTTGACACCAGCTCTGTGATGACCACATTTTCCATGGCCAAATCGTTCGTGTCTTTACTTGTGGGTATTGCCATTGAAGAAGGAAAAATCAAATCTGCTGACGAACCTATCACAACCTACATTCCTGAGCTCAAGGACCCCGCCTTTTCCAAGATAAGCATTGAGCACTTGCTAAATATGCAATCCGGAATTCATTTTAATGAGTCTTATTACAACCCTTTCGGAACCATAGCCAAGTTCTATTATGGCAAGCATTTATTGAAATATGTAAAAAGACTTAAGGTGGATAAAGATCCGGGGCAAGGTTTTGACTACAAAAGTCTGGACACCCAATTGCTGGGCATCATCATTGAACGCTCAACAGGCCAGAAACTTGCTCATTATTTCCAGGAGAAGCTCTGGCAGCCTCTCGACATGCAATATGATGCCAGCTGGAGCATTGACAGCAAAACCGGAGATACCGAAAAAGCCTTTTGCTGCCTGAATGCCCGAATTCTGGATTTTGCCAAGATTGGGAAAATGATGCTTCAGAAAGGTAAGTGGGGAAATGAGCAAATAGTTCCGGAAGAATGGGTCGAGCTTTGTTTCAAATCAAAGAATTACCCTTCTTACTCTTATCAGTGGTGGATTTTAAACACGCCTCAAAATGAAATCATGGCACAAGGGATTCTGGGACAGTACTTATATATCAATCCCGCAAAAAACATTGTGATTGTCCGCATGGGAAAAAAATGGGGGAAAAGCATTAACTGGTGGAATTTTTTCACTCGACTAAGTCAGCCTCTTTAGTTCTTCGTTTGCTCTCATTGAAAAACAGATTTCATGGGCATTTCACACCAAAAATTGGTTATTTTTGAGGCAATCCATTCATGCTGAGTGAATCTACTCCATTTTTTCCACAAAAAAACAGTGTATAAATTGTGCTTCTTAAAAAATAGATGTATGTTTGCACCCCCAATTTTCGGGGTATCGTATTAATAAAACAAGTAAAAAACGTGGATACGCTTAGTTATAAAACAGTTTCGGCCAATAAAGCAAATGCTGAGAAAGCATGGTTATTGGTGGACGCAGAAGGACAACCATTAGGAAGAGTGGCTAGTAAAATTGCTTACTTATTAAGAGGAAAGCACAAGCCTAACTTTACACCTCATGCAGATTGCGGTGACAACGTGATCGTAATCAATGCTGAGAAAGTGACTTTGTCCGGAGACAAGTTTGAGCAAAAAACATACATCAGACACACTGGTTACCCAGGTGGACAGAGATCTTTAACTGCTCGTGAGGTACATGAAAAGCACCCAGAGAGATTGGTTGAAAATGCTGTAAAAGGTATGTTGCCTAAAAACAAATTAGGAAGCGCGATCTATCGTAATTTAAAAGTATACGTTGGTGCTGAGCACGGTCAGGATGCCCAAACACCTAAAAAAGTTGATTTAGAATCAATCAAGTAATTGAATAATGGAAGTAATTAACACATTAGGAAGAAGAAAAACTTCAGTAGCTAGAGTTTACATGACCAGTGGAAAAGGAAATTTCACTATCAATGGTCGTGATGGAAAAGACTATTTTCCGGTAGCTATTCACCAATCAATCTTAAACCAACCATTCGACTTAACAGATACTAAAGGTCAGTATGACGTTAATGTAAATGTTTTCGGTGGTGGTATTGCAGGTCAGGTTGAAGCAATCAGATTGGCAGTTTCAAGAGCATTGGTTGAAGTAAATGAGGAATACAAGCCTGCTTTGAAAGCTGAAGGTTTAATGACACGTGATCCAAGAATGGTTGAGCGTAAGAAGCCTGGTCAGAAAAAAGCAAGAAAGAAATTCCAATTCTCGAAACGTTAATTCCAAAGAACCGTCCCGATCTATGCTCGGGACAGAGTTTTTGTGGAGTTTGTTTGTGGATTTAGTATCTAAACTGTTTAGACCTGAGCAATCGGCTACTAATCAGTTGTGAGAACCATATATAAGAATGTAAATCTCAAATTAAAAAACATGTCTAAAGTAGATTTTAAAGAATTATTAGATGCCGGAGTACATTTCGGTCACCTAAAAAGAAAGTGGAACCCGGCAATGGCGCCTTATATCTTCGATGAGAAAAAAGGTATCCACGTTATTGACCTTAACAAAACTGTTGTTAAATTGGATGAAGCGGCTTCTGCCTTGAAGCAAATCGCTAAGTCTGGTAAAAAAGTTTTGTTTGTTGCCACTAAAAAACAAGCAAGAGAAATTCTTGAAGAGAAGTGTAAAGCGGTAAACATGCCATTCGTAACTGAAAGATGGCCTGGTGGAATGTTAACCAACTTTGCTACCATCAGAAAAGCAATTAGAAAAATGGCTTCTATCGATAAAATGAATGCCGATGGAACCATTAAAACTTTCTCTAAAAGAGAGAGACTTCAAATTTCTCGTCAAAGAGCTAAACTTGAAAAGAACTTAGGTAGTATCTCTGAGTTAACAAGACTTCCGGCAGCCATCTTCATCATTGATGTAAAGAAAGAACACATTGCTGTTGCTGAAGCTAAGAAATTGAACATCCCTACTTTTGCAATGGTAGATACCAACTCTGATCCTAACTTAGTTGATTTCCCTATCCCTGCAAATGATGATGCGACCAAGTCTATCGATAAGATCGTAAGCATTGTAACTGATGCCATCAAAGAAGGTTTGGATGAAAGAAGAAGTGCTAAGGATAAAAAAGCTGAAGCTGCTCCTAAAAAAGAGAAAGCTAAAGAAGCGCCAGCTACCGAAGAAACTGCTGCTGAATAATCAAGGAATTTTTATTAATATTTAAAGGAGAAAATCATGGCTATTACTGCTAAACAAGTAAACGAGCTAAGACAAAAAACCGGTGCAGGAATGATGGACTGCAAAAAAGCTTTGGTTGAAGCTGACGGTGATATGGAACAAGCAATTGACCTTCTTAGAAAGAAAGGTCAGAAAGTTGCCGCTAAAAGAGGTGACAACGAAACAAAAGAAGGTTTGGTTATCGCACACACAACTGCTGATAACAAAAAAGGTGTTTTATTGGCACTTAACTGTGAAACTGATTTCGTTGCTAAGAATGAAGATTTCAGAAATTTCGTTCAGTCAATCGTAGATGTTGCTATTTCTAACAGCCCTGCTTCTGTTGAAGAATTGAAAGGTTTGAAATACAACGACAACCTTACTGTTGATGAAAAAATCACTGAGCAAGTTGGTGTGATTGGAGAGAAGTTAGACCTTTCAAGCTACTCTTTATTAGACGCTGAAAGTGTTGTTGCTTACAACCACCCAGGAAACCAGATTGCTTCTATCGTTGCTTTAAACAAAGAAAGCGATATCGAATTAGGTAGACAGGTTGCTATGCAGGTTGCTGCAATGGCGCCTATCGCTGTAGATAAAGATGACGTTGATCAGGAGACTGTTCAAAGAGAAATTGAAGTAGGTAAAGAATTGGCTATCCAGGAAGGTAAACCAGCTGAAATGGCTGAGAAAATTGCCATGGGTAGATTAAACAAATTCTACAAAGAAACTACTTTGCTGAATCAGGCTTTCATTAAGGACAACAAGAAATCTGTTGCCCAGTTCTTGAAAGATTCTGATCCTGAGTTAACAGTAACTCAATTCAAAAGAGTTCAACTCAAATAATTTATTGAATTTTAAAAAAAAGAGAGAATGATTAATTCTCTCTTTTTTTTGTCCTTACATTTAGAACATCAAAAAAATCCTATGAAGTACAAAAGAATATTATTGAAACTGAGCGGAGAAGCCCTTATGGGGAATAAGCAGTTTGGAATTGACAACGATCGTTTGGAGGAATACACCAAGGAAATCAGAAGCATTTATGACGCTGGTGTGCAAATTGCAATCGTGATCGGTGGCGGTAATATTTTTAGAGGCGTACAGGCAGAACAAGGCGGGATGGAACGTACTCAGGGTGACTACATGGGAATGCTGGCCACTATGATTAACGCCATGGCACTTCAGGCAGCTCTTGAGAAAGAAGGTATTTATACCAGGTTACAATCGGCCATCGAAATGAAAGAGATCGCAGAGCCTTTTATTAAAAGACGTGCGGTAAGACATCTTGAAAAGGGCCGTGTTGTTATTTTCGGAGCCGGAACAGGAAACCCATTCTTCACCACGGATACAGCAGCCAGTTTAAGAGCCATTGAGATTGAAGCAGATGTTATTTTGAAAGGAACTCGCGTAGACGGTATTTACACTGCAGATCCTGAGAAAGATCCTGCAGCCAAGAAATTCGAACGCATCACCTTCAGTGAAGTGTATGAAAAAGGACTCAATGTAATGGACTTAACTGCCTTTACTTTGTGTAATGAAAACAAACTACCTATCATCGTATTCGACATGAATAAACCAGGGAACTTAAACAAAGTTGTTTTAGGAGAACCTGTTGGCACACTTGTTGAATTCTAGATTAATGTTAATTTTAACTCAATAATACTTAGATCATGACGGAAGATATTCAAATGGCATACGATGAAGCGAAAGAAGGCATGGAAAAAGCCATTTCGCATTTGGAAAGTGAATTGACAAAGATTAGAGCTGGAAGAGCCAACCCATCTATGTTGTCTGGTGTAATGGTTGAGTATTATGGTTCTCCTACTCCACTTCAGCAGGTTGCTAATGTGAGTACATTGGATGCCAGAACAATTTCCATCCAACCTTGGGAAAAAAGTATTCTTGAAGAGATAGAAAGAGCCATTATCAACTCTAACCTTGGTTTGAATCCTCAGAATAATGGTGAGTTAATCATGATCAACATTCCGGTTCTAACGGAAGAAAGAAGACGTGATTTGGTAAAAAAGGCTAAGGCAGAAGGAGAAAATGCCAAAGTGAGTATCCGAAATAACAGAAAGGATGCCAATGATTTCATCAAAGGACTTGAAAAGGATGGCTTGTCTGAAGATATGGCAAAAGATGCTGAAAACAGCATTCAGGACCTTACCAATAGCTACACAGGAAAAGTAGATTCTGTTGTTGATGCCAAGGAAGCTGACATCATGAAAGTATAAGTTTGTTTGGAGGAACTGGCCAAACAATACAATGAGACCATCATAAAAAAATGGTCTGTTAATTTCTTACATAGGCAAATAGCCAAAAATTGCTCAGGACAACTTCTTGTAACAGATCATTCTCTATATCTGAAAGCCGACTTTGATCACTCAATTCAGGGGCTTTTTCAAACCATAAAGGAAGCTCAAAAAGGAAAATCTCATGAAGACGTTTTCCCTGAACAGAATGATGTCATAAGAATCCCCAAAACATCTATTGACTCTGTTCAAAGAAAACGTTCATTTCCATTCAGCCAACTCATCATTACCCTGAAAGATCAAACACAATTTCAAATCAATCAGGGTTTGGTAGGCGTCAAAGCAATTGAAGCGTCAATACTATCATAGGTGTAGTCCGCATTCGGTTTTAGGACTGTTATTCCATCTACCTTCTCTACCTTCACCAGGTTTGGTACAATGGCTACACCCAATGGAATGGTATCCTTTCATTTTTAAAGGATGAAATGGCAAATGATGATCTATGATGAACTTCTCCCTTTCTTCTTTAGTCACATCTAACAAGGGATAAAACTTCAGCATGTCTCCTCTTTCTTCAAAAATATTCAGGCTGGATCGATGATCGCTTTGCCATTTCATAAGTCCGGACACCCAAACAGAATGTCCCTTTTTGATGTTGTCAAGTGGCTCTACCTTATTAATATTACAGCAGAAGTCAGGGTCTTTTTGCCAAGTCTCATCCTCTAAAGTAAATTGATGTTTCCAATCTTCCGCTCTAACATCTTCAACCTGCAAATCATATAATTGAGTTAAGTATTGTTTATAGATTAGAGTTTCCTTAAAATGATATCCCGTATCAATGAAATGAATCAATTGAAGTGGATTTACATCTGAAAACACTTTGAGCAATAATGCAGAAGTTGCTGCGAAAGATGATGTCAACATCACCTCATCTTCTTCGAAATCCTGATACAGTCTTTCAACCCGCTCATAAATGCTTAAACTCTGATAAATCTCATTAAGTTCATCAATACCCAATTTTGTCTTAGTCTTCATCAATTTTCCTCCTTAAATAATTCTGTACTCAAATACCTATCTCCTCTATCACATGCGATAAAGACCACGATTCCTCCCTGAAGGCTCTTTGCTAACCTCAATGCCAGAGTGCATGCCCCTCCTGTACTCATCCCGCAAAAAATCCCTTCTTCCCTGGCCAACAAACGGGCATGCTCAATGGCCTCTTGCCTTGAGACAGTTTCAAGAGAGTCGACCCATTTGGGATCATAAATTTCCGGTGTAAGATCTGCCGACCATCTTCGAATCCCCGGAATGGTATCTCCTTCCTTCGGCTGTGCTCCAATAATTTGAACCTCATCATTTTGGTTTTTCAGATATCTGGACACTCCCATAATGGTTCCGGTTGTTCCCATGGCAGATACAAAGTGAGTAATTTCACCCTTGGTGTCCCGCCAAATCTCAGGTCCGGTTCCATGATAATGTGCCAGGTAATTATTGGGGTTCGCAAATTGATTGAGCATAACATACGCTCCTGAATCTCTCATCTCAAGAGCCACAAGACGTGCATACTCAATTGTCTTTTTCGCAGGCGTTAAAACCAGATTTGCACCATATGCCCGCATACAGCTAATCCTTTCCGTTGTAGCATTATCCGGCATTACCAAGGTGATTTTTATTCCAAACTGAGAAGCGATCATGGCCAAAGCAATTCCGGTATTGCCGCTGGTTGCCTCCACCAAATGATCCTTTTTAGAAATATCGCCATTTTTCAAGGCAGTCAGAATCATATTAAAAGCAGCTCTGTCTTTGACACTTCCCGCCGGATTATTCCCTTCCAATTTTGCGTAAACTGCTGCCCCTCCTTCCGGAGATAGACTCTTCAATTTCACCAGGGGTGTTTGTCCAATTGTATCTAGTATATTCATGACGCTACAGAACTTAGGTTAACAGCTGCAACCCTTTCATAGGCTGGCTCCTTATAATATATTTTTGTGTTTTCGGGAAGACTGTTTGTCAACCACACATTTCCACCAACAACAGAATTGTTTCCAATGATGGTCTCTCCGCCTAACACAGTGGCCTGAGCATAAATCACAACATGATCTCCGATACTTGGATGTCGTTTGCTTTGAGCATCTTTTTTGGACACGCTCATTGCCCCCAGAGTGACTCCCTGGTATATTTTAACATGATTTCCTATGACGGTGGTCTCTCCAATCACAATACCGGTACCATGATCTATGCAGAAGTAAGATCCGATTTTTGCACCCGGATGTATGTCGATACCCGTTCTTGCATGCGCATGTTCGGTAATGATTCTGGGAATTAACTGAACCCCTAATTTTTGAATGAGATGTGCCACCCTATACGCCGCTATGGCATAAAAACCAGGATAAGACAAAACAATTTCAAGTTCTGATTTGGCTGCAGGATCCCCTTCAAATATCGCTTTGAGATCCATATCCAAAGAATTCTTCACATCTTCAACACCTTCAAAAAATTGATGAGTCAATGATTGTGAGTCGATTAAATTGTCTCCTAAATTGCTGTCAAAGATGATTCTTAGGTCCCTCTTTAAGTTGTTTGGCTGGGTATACGCTTCATCAGGCATGCCCAGACGAACCGGATAAAAGGCGTTGAGCAGGTCATCAAAAAAGTTGATTATTATTTGTTGATACATAATTTTAGTTTTTACCATTCATTTACTTCTTCATGAACTGGTGCAAGCCTTACTACCAGTCCATCTATATCTTTGCTAACCGGAATTTGACATCCCAGTCTTGAGTTGGCTTGTACAAACCAGGCTTCATCCAACATGGCTTGCTCAGCTTCATTTCTTTCTTGCAGAACAGGCTCAGTCTCAATATACACCTGACAAGAAGCACACAAAGCCATACCTCCACATGTCCCTTCTACCGGCAGATCAACGCTCTTACATACTTCCATCAGGTTCATATTCATATCTGTTGGAGCCTCCACCTCATGGGATTCACCTTGCCTGTCTATAATTGTAATCTTAATTGTCTCCATCAGTCAAATCCTTGAATTCCGTTAACAGTTGTATACTTTAAAACCTTCTTCTTATCAGGGTAAATTCGCTTAAAAGCAGATTGAACCATTAAAGTTGCCTCATGAAAACCGCACAGGATCAACTTTAGTTTTCCCGGATAGGTATTCACATCACCAATCGCATATATGCCATCTCTATTTGTAGCATAATCCAGAGCATTGTTCACCTTTATGGCGTTGTTTTCTATATCTAATCCCCAATTTGCAATTGGTCCCAGCTTTGGTGTGAGACCGAATAATGGCAACCAATGATCTGTTTCAACATGAGTGCTTAGTCCATTTTTTTGAGTTAACTCTACTCCAGTAAGCTTGTCCTCACCAAACACGTGTTTCACTTCAGCGTTTGTAATAAGTCTGATATTCCCAAGAGTACTCTGATCCATGGCCTTCTGAACAGAATCGGGATGCGCTCTGAAGCTCTCACTTCTATGCACGAGCACGACCTCACTGGCCACACCATCTGCCAAATAGATAGCCCAATCCAAAGCACTGTCTCCTCCTCCACTAATTACTACACGCTGATCCCTGTATTTTTCAGGATCTTTGATGATATATGCCAGCCCTTTGTTTTCAAACTTCCCAAGGTTTGCAATTGGTGGTTTTCTGGGAACAAACACCCCCAATCCTCCGGCTATTGCTACAACCGGGGCTTTATGTCTGGTCCCTTGTTTGGTCGTAACAATAAATTGATTGTCCTCAGTTTCCTGAATATCTACAGCCGGTTCACCTAAAGTAAAACCAGGATTAAATGGTTCTATTTGCTTGAGAAGGTTAGCCACGAGATCGCCCGCCAGAATTTCCGGATAGGCCGGAATATCATATATCGGTTTCTTAGGATAAATCTCTGCACACTGTCCACCCGCCTGAGGTAAGGCATCAATCAAATGGCATTTTAACTTTAACAAGCCTGCTTCAAAAACTGTGAACAGGCCAACCGGACCTGCTCCAATTATTATAATATCTGTTTGTATCATGATTTAATTTTTAGAAATAAATGATTCGGTTAAGGTGTTTAGATGCTCTACTTTTTGCTCAAAGTCACCTTTTAATGTTTGCCTGTATACATTCATATTGTTAAGCAAATCGCCAGTTGATTCAGGAAGCGTTTGCTCCAACAATTGCCTGAATCTTTTGGCCATTGTAGGTGACTTTCCATTGGTAGAAATAGCTACTTTCAGATCCCCCTTTGTGACAATACCGCCTAAATAAAAATCACACAAGTGAGGGGTGTCTGCCACATTAATGAGTATTCGCTTTTTCTTCGCAAGTTGATGTATTGCTACATTGGTACTATACACATTTGTTGCCGCAACGATAATATGTCTGCCCTCAATGTCATGCTTTTGAAAAGCCCTTTTTGTAATGGTTATTCCATGAACTTTTGCCAGTTCTTCAATTTCAAAACAGACCTCCTTGGCAATGACTTCAACCTTGGCATCCGGACTTGATTTAAGAAGAAATGACAATTTTTCCAGTCCAACTTTCCCGCCTCCAACTATCAGAACGTTCAATGAAGCTACTTTCAAAAAAATCGGATATAGATTATTTCTCGTTTCCATAGTTTCATGCTTTTAAAAGGTGATTTTCATAGATCTCCCTCAGTTTATGACTCTCTCTCACCACCTCTCCAATTACTATGATGGCTGGGTTTGACAACTGTTTTAATAACACCACCTCTTCAATATCATCAATGGTTCCTACACCGACATTTTCCTGATCAGTGTAGCCACTTTGAATGATCGCAATGGGCAAATCGTGTTTGTTTTGCTTCTTAAAAAGCTCAACGATTTCAGACAATTTGTTCATTCCCATGAGTATCACCAAAGTAGCCGTGCTCTTCATTGCAAGCTCGATATCTTCAGATAGTTTCTGTTGTGAGGTTGTACCGGTGAGGGTCCAAACACTTTCTGAAACACCTCTTTTCGTTAGAGAAATGCCCAGCCTTGATGGAACAGAGGTTGCGGATGAAATGCCGGGAACGACTTCAGTTTCAATACCGAAATTCTCAACAAATTCAACTTCCTCTGATCCTCTGCCGAAAATGAAAGGGTCTCCTCCCTTAAGCCTAACAACGTGTCCCTTTTCAATGGCTTTCTCAACAATAAGTTGATTAATTTCGTCCTGAGAGTATCTGTGATTATTGAATCGTTTACCCACATATATGCATTCTGCCGTAGGTGCGTATTTCAAGATTTCCTTGTCCACTAATGCATCATACAGCACGACATCTGCAGTCATTAATGACTCTACCCCTTTAAGTGTGATGAGTTTTGGGTCGCCCGGACCAGCACCAACAAGAGTTAGTTTTGTTTGTTTATACCGTTTCATGATTGAGTTCTTTTTGTCTGTACTTAACTATTTGCTTATAAAATTTGCCTGCCTTAAACAGAAATGACTTTGCGTTCTCTGTATTACTTTCTAATTCTTTATATGACAATGCCAGTTGGGAGGCAGATGAATAAAACCTGTCTTCCAATGAAAAGGACTCATCAAAAAGTCTGAGTATGGCTGCCTGTGAATTGGCCTTTTTACCCTCTGAAAGCAACAATGCCTTTGCTGTATTAACAATGGATTGATAGGACAGGTAAAAACTATCCTGAATCCTGCCTTCTGAGATGGCTTCTTCGGAGAATGTCAATTTTTCCTCACTCTCGAGAAAAAGTGTCCCAACTAGATCGATCAACACGCCTGCACATTCACCAACTCCCACAGCTTTATGATAAGCTGTATCGCTTCCCCAGTCGATAAAATCCTGATCACTCAATCCGTTTACCTCAGACAATGGCTTCAATAAATTGTAGAAGTGCTTTTGTCCTAATCGATCATAGAAGTCTAAGAAAGGCTCATCATCCGATCTATAATTTTTGTACTCATCCAGAATAGTCCTCAATACCTCAGGTCCCCGTTTACTCGGAACTTTAATCAGTTTATCGGCAAACCTACCTTGGCCATCTCCTAGATTACCGCCCCCGAGTAGGACTTGCAATGCAGGTAAAACCCGACCATCCTTAGCTTTTATTGACATGCCCTGAAAACCAATGTGACCAATCATGTGTTGACCGCAGGCATTCATACAGCCACTTACTTTGATTTTTATCTCATTGTTCAACAAGAGTTCCGGATACTCTTCAATCAGGATGCTTTCGAGTTTTCGCGAAATCCCTGTACTACTTGCTATTCCCAAATTACAAGTGTCGGTTCCTGGGCAAGCTGTAATATCAGCTATGCTAAAGTAGCCTAGGTCAGCCAAGCCTATCTCTGATAACTTATCGAAGAAAAATTCAAGCAATTCGGTTCTCACATGCCTTATCAGGATATTCTGATGGATGGTAAATGTCAGCTCATCTCCGGCATACACTTCAACCAATCTCGCTAATTGTCTCGCTTGTTCACTTGAAAAATTTCCCAGACGCACTTTCAAAGCAATGGTGTGTAGTCCTGATTGTTTTTGTTTTATCAGGTTCGTCTTAATCCATTTATCATATGCCCAGGTATTCTTCGTATAGTATGGTAATTTGAGTCCTGGTGGTTTTAGAACAAATGTGTCCTGAGCTTTCAAGGGAGGGATTTCAATACTACCGATATGGTTTAATTCCTGATCTACAATCTCATTAAACACTTCAAATCCAATATCCTTCACCAAAAACTTCAGTCTTGCCTTCATTCTTCTGGTACGTTCTCCATGATGCTCAAACACCCGAAGGACTGCCTCAGAAAAGGGGACGATATCTTCTACATCCAAAAACTCCCGAATCACATCTGCCTGACGCGACTGAGATCCCAGACCTCCGGCTACTAAAACCTTAAATCCGGGTTTACCATCCTTTATAACAGCAACAAATCCCAGATCGTGCATAAAGCTTAAAGCAGAATCTTTTACACTGGAGGAAAAAGAAATTTTAAACTTCCGGCCCATTTCCTGACTGATTGGATTTCGTAAAAAATGCTCGAATAACTGATGTGCATATGGCCTCACATCAAATGGTTCTTCCGGATCGATACCTGCCAACTCAGATGCCGTAATATTTCTAACCGTATTTCCACATGCCTCTCTAAGAGTAATGTCACTTTTTTCAAGTTCGCTCCATAGTTCTGGTGTACGATCTAAACTCACATAATGTATCTGTACATCTTGTCTGGTTGTAATGTGCAGATTCCCGGTAGAATATTTATCTGATACGTCCGCGATTCTATGCAGTTGTTCTGAGCTTACTTTACCATAGGGCAGTTTTATTCGAATCATTTGCACGCCAGGTTGTCTTTGGCCATACACTCCTCTTGCCAATCTCAATGACCGAAAGCGTTCGTCATCAATTTTCCCCTCTTGATGCAAACGAATTTTTTGTTCCAATTCCAGTATATCTTTCTCAACTACCGGATTTTCTATTTCTGTTCTAAAACTTTTCATAATTATTATCAAAAAAAAAGCCCTTCGAAAATTCGAAGGGCTCTTACAATTCTTTAGTTAAAATCTAAATCATAGCAATCCCCTTCCGCCTTCGGCAGTTCATACAACACATCATCATTTTATTATTCATTATCAAATTCATATTTCTTCAATTAAAGTTGAGGCCACAAAAAAAGCCCTCTGAGAATCTCGGAGGGCTTTTATCAATTTCTTATTTCAAAAAAATCATGACATAGTAACATCCTCCGTGAGCTTTTCACAACAGAACATACACATCATATTTCTTTGAGTCTTTTTCATGACCGCACAAATGTTCAATTTTTTTTTACTAAAATCCAAACAAAAAAAGATACTTAAATTTTGTGCTCACTTATTTTACGGGCTTTTCATCCATCCAAAACTGCAAGAAATCACAAATAATTCTCCTAAAGTGATTTATTTAACACCTTTCTATGTCTTGTCGAAAACCCCTGTCATTTGGTCTAATTAGGGGTCAAAGCGCCAACAACCTCTTTCCTTTCTTCCTAACTTTGCAGGAACTAAAAATTAAAGTTAAAATCAAATGAAAAAAGTTTACTTATCTCTCTCTCTGTTGATCGGTGCAACCTTGTCATTTGGGCAATCTTACCTTGTAAGCGGGCCAACAAATGGACAAGGACCGTTACTCAACACGGAGAATTCAGGAACATCAACCGGATGGACAGAAATCCATGCCGACAATGCCGGAGGAGGTGCATCAGACAACTCTTGGTCGACTGCTGAAACCCTTCCATTCCCTTTCGAGTATTTTGGGAATCCGGTAACTCAATTTTGTGTTAGTAAAAATATGCTGCTAACATTCGATCCCTCTGTTGCAGGCACTACTTTGAATGCATCCGTATCAGCAGACAATACCTCTTTACCCAACACAGATTTGCCGAACAATACGATCGCATATTTCTGGGGTGGATTTGGCAATGCTGCACCTATTGGTTCAAACGATGACGTATGGATGAAGGAATTTGGTACAGCTCCAAACAGACAGCTGTGGATCAAAAACTTCTCATACGAATATGAAGCACAATCTTACAGTTATAATTTCGTAGTACTTGAAGAAACCACAAATAAAATCTATGTGGTAGATGCGCGTTGGTCCAATCAAGGTGTAGGTACTTACACAGTTGGATTACAATTGAACGGAACTACAGCAATTGAACATGCTTCTTCACCAAATATTGCCTCAATCAACCCCAATACAGTAAACTGGGATGGTAACGCAGTATATTACTATGAATTCACGCCATTCGTTCCGTCTTCAGAAGATGCCTTGATTTCAAGTATTGACGCACCAACACTTCCACTTTGTACTGGAGCTTCAAACGTAGAAGTTACTTTAGGATCTTTTGGTTTGAATGCCCTGACATCTGCCGACATTGAATGGTCGGTTAACGGTGTGGCTCAACCAACTTACAACTGGACAGGATCTATTGCTCAAACTGGTACGGAAAGCGGTATTGTCTTAGGGCCATACACCTTCGTGGATGGCGATACTTTAAGTGTTTGGTCTGCTAACCCTAACGGAACAACCGATGGAGACAATAGCAACGATACCATGTCACTTGTAGTGAATTTTGGTCTTTCAGGAACTAAAACGATTGCTGCATCCGGAACAGGTGACTACCTGACTTTTACTGATGCCATCAACGACATTAACACTTATGGTGTTTGTGGTTCTGTGATTTTTGAAGTAGAAACCGGAACTTATACTGAGCAATTGGTAATTGATGAAGTTCAGGGGATGGATAATCTAAATACAGTGACTTTCCGCTCTCAAAGTGGCGACAGTACTGATGTAAATCTTGAGTTCTCTTCTACAGGAACTGGAGATAACTATGTTGTTCAATTCATTGGAGGAGATTTCTTCAGCTTTGAAAACATGACCATCAGAAACAATGGAACAACTTACGCAAGAGCACTTGTTGTAGGAGGTAACTCTTCTAACAACATGTTCGAGCATTGTATCCTTGAAGGAAATATGAGTGCTACCACTACCAGTACAAATGTTTCTGTTATCTACTCTGCCAGTACTGCACCTTCTATTGACAGTATGTGGACTTTTGAAGGTAACAGAATTATCGGTGGATCTTATGGTGCTTACTGGTACGGTCAATCTACTGTTCCTTATCAGGAAAAAGGAACTGTTTTTAACAACAACAGATTTGAGAACAACTATTACAGAGGTGCTCGTGTATACTACCAGGAAGGTGGTACATTCACTAATAACTATGCGTCTTATGACGGTGGATATTCTACCGGATTAGATGTTTTCTACTTTGGATACTGTGACAGTGCTTTAACTGTAACTGATAACTACATTTATTTAGATAGTTTATACGGTGACGGGATCAGTATATATTACTGTGAAGGAAGTCCAGCTTCTCATGCCGTAGTAAGCAACAACCAGATAATTGTAAATGCACCAAATACTTCCAGTGGAATTTATGGTATTTACTTTGGAAATTCTGATTACTCAAAAGCTTACCACAACAGTATTTATGTAAACAGTACAAGTACATCTACAAGAGGTATCTACAGCACCGGTGGTATTGAGAATGAGTATGTAAATAACTCTATCGTAAACAATGGTTCGGGATATGGTGTTTATTATGTAAGCTCTTCTGTAACTGTTTCTGACTACAATAACATCTATACACCAAATGCAGCCAGCGTTGGTTATTTAGGTAGTGCAGCAGCAAACCTGAACACCTGGCAATTGGTAAGTACACTAGATTCTAATTCAGTGTCTGTAGATCCAATGTACAATGCCATTGACGACTTGCACACTTGTGGTATAGGGCTCGATAATCTTGGTATGCCAGGTCTGCCTGTAACAATGGATATTGATGGAGAAATGAGAAGTACAACTACTCCGGATATCGGTGCGGATGAGTTCTACTCGCCAGCTGGATTGTTTATTGGAGCCGACACTGCAAAATGTATCGGTCAGTCAGTTACCATTGGTTTCAATGCACACACTGCAACTTACCTTTGGAATGACATGAGCACAACTGATTCTATTACGGTTACTGCTCCTGGTATCTACCACTTAACTATTTCAGGTTCTTGTGGTACTGCTATAGACAGTGTTGAGATTACTGATATTCCAGATGCAGTGGCTGATTTCGATCAAACTACTTCATTTTTAACAGCTATTTTGACTGATCAAAGTAGTGGAGCTTCTTCATGGAGCTGGGATTTCGGTGATGGTTCCGGAACTTCAAGTGCTCAGAACCCTGTTTATGTTTACAATACACCTGGTCAGTACATCATTACTTTGATTGTAACCGGACAATGTGGAGCCGATACAACGACTCAGGTATTTGAAGCTATGGTAACTGGTATTGATGAAGCAACTTTTGATGGTGCTGTAAGTACTTATCCTAACCCGGTTAATGATGTATTGAATGTTTCATTCAACGACTGGACTTTTGGAGATCTTCAATTGACATTGTTAGACCTTTCAGGAAAGGTAATTCGTGCCGAGAATGTTTCTGGTGAAGGTTCTTTCATCAAAAATGTATCTGTCTCTGATCTTGCTGTAGGAACATACATGCTAAGATTGAGTACTAAGGATGGTTCACAAATCGTTAAGAGATTCGTGAAGCAATAAGAAACACGCTTTAAACCATAAAGCCGCTCCGAGTAATTGGAGCGGCTTTTTTATTCCCCAAGATTAACACAAACTTAACATTAGACCTCAAGCCATAGCTAGTTATCACGTAGATTTGCATTTCATTAAACTAAGTGAATGTTGTCAAGGTTTTTGGTACTTCTGATGAGCTTATTTTTGTCGCAGGTAGTTGCGGCAGAGGCTGTCAATTCCGATTCAAGTGTAGTTGATTCATCATATCAACATGTTGATGAAAAACCAAGCTTTCAACCCACTCTTATTGAGGTTCAGGGGTTCGATTTTAATCTCTTTGAAAACTATGCCGATCCTTCTGACAAGGAGAAAAAACTGAAGACCGGCAAGATAAGTCTTCAATGGCAAGAAGCTTTGGGAAGCGGCTATTCGATTGCCTATCTCGATAACAACCATTGGCAATATATCGCACTCGAAGACGGTTCTGTCAAAATCGAACTCGACAGCATTCAGGAGAATAAATTTTATCAGCTGGTAGTCCTCAAAGGAAGCCCGGATGCTCCTGAGGAAGTTAGTGATACCATGGTGTTCCATACCACCTCTTCTTCTGCATTTAAATTTCTGTCCTCAAAAAAGGGAGAAGGAGAAGCAGAGCTATACTGGGGAATCAACTCAGAAGAATTAATAAAGCATGGGTACTCAAAGGCCATCATCGAGTACAACACCAAAGTTGGAAAAAAGCACGGCACACACGAATGGAGCTACGAAATCGTAGAATTGAGTGCACTAAAATTCAAGCTGGAAGACTTAGATGGCAATACAGATTATGTATACAAAATTGGTATTCCTAAAAACGGTGATGCAGAAGGTGCGTTAGAGGAACTAAAAAAAGGAAAAGAGCCGGATGTTATCTGGTCTAAAGAAGGCAAATTTAAGTCTGAAAGAACCTGGGGCATCATAAAAATCTTAATGCTCATTGGAGCACTTGGTTTCTTCATCTATGGTATGAAGATGATGAGCGACGGATTGCAACGAGCTTCCGGTAGCCGCCTGAGACAGATTCTAAGCTCCATGACATCTAACCGTTTAAAAGGAATTTTCAGCGGTTTCTTTATTACCGGAATTGTTCAATCCTCTTCTGCTACAACTGTAATGGCAGTGAGTTTGGTAAATGCGGGTCTACTCACATTGATACAGTCTGCAGGAATCATGATGGGTGCCAACATTGGTACGACTATCACTGGGTGGTTAATCTCTACCTTTGGTTTTAAAGTAAGCTTGTCAGATTATTCTTTGGTAATGATCGCATTGGCCATTCCAATGATCTTTGCCAAAAGTTCAAAACTAAAAGCCTGGGGACAAACAGTTCTTGGTTTCGCCATCCTTTTCTGGGGCTTAAGTATTTTGAAAGACATGACACCAAAATTGGATGCAAGCAGTCCAATTGTTCAGTTCTTTACGGACTATAAAGACACGACTTTCCTTGGGCCAATCATGTTTGTGCTTCTGGGAACATTTGTGACCATCATTATTCAATCTTCATCAGCTTCAATGGCCCTAACTCTGGCAATGGTCTTGGGTGGAATTATCCCTGTCCAGGTAGCCGCCGCCATGATTCTGGGTGAAAACATTGGTACAACCATTACTGCTCAATTGGCGTCCCTGGTAGGAAATGTCCATGCGAAAAGGGCAGCCCGGTTCCATGCTATTTTCAATCTGGTGGGAGTCGCCTGGATGATCTTCCTGATTGGTCCGTTTATGAAGTTAGTGGCAAGTGCCATGACTTCTATGGACATGATCAGTGCCGATCCTTTCAGCACAAGTGAAGAAGGACTTCAGGCAGCCACTTTGGTGCTCGCAGGATTCCATACAGCATTTAACCTGGTGAACGTACTGCTTCTTGTATGGTTTGTACCACAACTGGTCAACTTTGTTGTTAAATCGGTTAAATCCAAAGGTGATTCCGATGAAGAATTCCATTTAGATTACATTACTGGTGGTACTTTGGCTACAGCTGAATTATCTCTATTGGAGGCCAAAAAAGAAGTCGCCAAATTCGGGACAATTACTGCCCGCATGAATCAGTTTGTACACAGTTTACTGACTGAAAAAGACAAGAAAAAGAAAACTAAATTATACTCTAAAATTGAAAAATACGAAGACATCACGGATCGCGTGGAAATTGAAGTAGCCAGTTATCTGAGTCAGGTAAGTAAAACTGAAATGTCAGAATCTGAGTCTATTCGCGTGAGAAGTATGTTGAGTATCACGAACGATCTTGAACGCGTAGGAGACATCTTCTACCAAATGTCTAAGACCATTGAACGCAAGGAAGAAGCCAAACTATGGTTTTTACCGGAACAGAGAGAACGTCTTAAAGAGATGTTTGACCTAGTAGATCAGGCTTTTGTGGTCATGAATGAAAACCTCAACTCCGAATTTGGTCAAATCAGTATGGAGAAGGCCAAAGACATTGAGTACATGATCAATGCAAAAAGAGACGAATTGCGAAAAGAACATCTTAAGAATCTGGAGAAAGGAGAGTTCCAATCCAGCATGCAATCTGGTCTTGTATACAGTGATTTGTTCGCTTCTTTAGAGAAAATCGGAGACCACATTATCAATGTGTCTGAGGCCGTTCAGGGACAGATCTAAGACGTCTCCATTATCACATAAATGAATGCGTTTATTCATTCAAATATTTAGCACTTTTTTCAAGCTGGGGCTCATTGCTTTTGGCGGTCCGGCCATGCACATTGCATTAATGGAACGTGAGATTGTAGAGAAAAGACAATGGCTTTCAGGAGAAAAATTCATTGACTACATGGGGCTCACTGCACTTATTCCAGGTCCCAACTCAACAGAAATGGTGATGTGTTGTGGTCTGGAAAAAGGCAAAAGGCCTGGCGTATTTGCTGCCGGAATGGGATTCATTATTCCGGCCGTTGCTATCACCCTGGTCTTCTCATGGCTTTATGTTGAATACGGAAATCTACCAGAATTTCAATCTGTTTATGACGGCATCAAACCCGCGGTAATGGCCCTCATTGCAGTAGCCTTAACAAAGTTGTGGAAGAAAGCGGTTAAGGGATCAACAGAATTGATTTTTGCCCTCATAACATTAGGACTTTGTTTCTGGGAAGCTCTTGCCTTGCCGGAAGTCATTATTCTCTTGATAGTTGGTGCTCTGGGGATCATGTGGCATTATTTTAAAGACAAAGCAGCTCTATCAGTTCTGCCATTGGTGACATTGTTAAGCAGTGATTACAGCTTCAGTCAGGCATCCGGAAAGGTCTTTTTAATCTTCTTCAAAGTAGGTGCAATACTGTACGGAAGTGGCTATGTTTTATTCGCGTATTTGGAAGGTGAACTAGTTGAGACCGGTATGCTTACGATGGATCAGTTAATGGACTCTGTGGCGGTTGGACAATTTACACCGGGTCCGGTCTTATCCACGGCTACATTTATTGGCTATGTGTTAGATGGATTTTCGGGTGCCTTTCTTGCGACCCTGGGTGTCTTCTTACCCTCCTTTCTGTTCGTGGTACTCCTTCATCCATTTCTTGACAAACTCAAAACAATTGACTGGTTTAGGGCATTTTTAACAGCCGTTAGCGCAGCCGCTGTGGCATTGATGGCTTATGTTCTTTTTACCATGAGTTATGAGACAGTTAAAGACGGATGGCTTCAAGGTGTATTGGCACTTGCTTACCTGGGCGTTTTCCTGAAATTCAAAAAGATTAACCCGGCTTTTGTCATAATTTTTGCCGGAATTCTGGGATGGGTCATCTCATCTACAGCTTCTTAATTCTATTCAAAAAATCTTCTTTGAAACTCTTACCAATTGGCAGTTCATTCTCATTGATACACACAGCCATTGGGAGGATTTTATCTATCCTGTTAAGATTGATGACATAAGACTTATGAATCCGACAAAAGTAGTTATCCAAATTCTTCACGGTTTCTTTAATATTCCCCCTAACCATGTAACGTTGATCCTGCGTGAAGATTTTCGTGTAGTTACCATCTGCACTTAACCAAAGGATCTCATTCTGTTCAATTTTAACCAAAGCATCCTTGTGTTGAACAAACAAATGATCAGCTGACACTTTATTCTCAGGCTCTTTTTTTGAGGCCAGAGCCATCTCCAGCGCTGCAAACAGCTCCTTCTTTTTAATGGGTTTTAGAATGTAACCATTGGGCTGAGTTTCCTTTGCTCTGGATATAGTAGAAAAATCCGCATTTGAGGTGAGATACAGAAAAGGAATGGCCATATTTGTACTGATATAATTGGCCACATCAATGCCATCTTTTTCTCCGTTAATTTGAATGTCCAGCAAAGCCACATCTACCTGAGAAGATTCCAATATTTGAATGGCTTCATCGTAATTTGAAGCCATCGCCACTACATGATACCCCAGGTCTTCCAGTTTAAAAGAGATATCCTGAGCAATGATCAACTCATCTTCAACAATCAATATGTTTGTTCTGGCCATATTACGAGACTTTGTTTTTAGGACGTTTAAATGAAAGTACAAATTTAAGGCCAGCCTCTTGCTCAACCTTCATCTCACCCTGGATTTGTTTCACCAATAGTTTCACTAAATTATGGCCCATTGACTGACTTTCTTCAAGCGAAAACCCTTCAGGGAAACCAACTCCATTGTCGGATAACTCAAGTATGCAATTATCATTTTCTACAGAAAATCTGATCTTTATTTTTCCTGTTGGTCTACCTGGAAAAGCGTATTTATACGCATTTGTCATGAGTTCATTCACAATCAATCCCAAAGGCATGGCCAATTCAATATTACAGATCAATTCGTCGCAAACCAGTTCTTGCTCCACTTCTGTTTCATCAGTTGAACAGGTCTCCATTATTTGTTCACTTAGCTCAGATAAATACGTCTTGAAAACCACCAATGGAACTTTCTCGTTCTGATACAATTTCTGGTGCAATAAGGAAATGGAAAGCAATCTGTTTTGACTTTCTTCCAAAGCTTCAATGGCTGCAGGTTCCCTAAGGTACCTTGACTGCAGACTCATTAAACTGGAAACCGTTTGCAGATTATTCTTAACCCTATGATGGATCTCCTTCAGGAGTAAATCCCTTTCTCCCAACGCTTCCTCCAACTCCTGACTTGTTTTGGTAATTTCATCATTCTTGGTAGACAAAACCCGATTTGCTTTCTTTCTAACGGAATTGGTTCTAATCAAGGAAACAACCACAGATATCATTAACAGTCCTGCACCAATTGCCCAAATTAAGTTTCGTTCTTTTTCGTCTTTCTCCTTTTGAGCCAGTTGTTTCTGCATATTCAATTCTGACTGAATGAGTTCTTTGGTTTCTTCATTCACAATGCTATCCGCAAACATTTTTCGCTCGTATTCATAACTCAATTCATATTTATACACCTGCTTGAGATTAGCCACATTTACCAAACTGTCCCTCACTTTGGTGAAAACCTGATGGTAGAAAAATGCCTGTTCCCAGTTATTGGTTTTCTCATTAAGCTTGAAGAGTAATTCAGAAATATCCCGGATCCGTGCCGGGTATCCGGTTGCCTTGGCCAAATCATAAGCTTGTTGTAAATACGTAGAAGCCAGACTTGGTTGATCATTTTTCATATAAAACCTGCCGAGATGAGACAATGCCGACGATTCCCAATATTTATTCCCTACCAGCCGACTGGTTTCAATACTTTTATTGAAATAATACAGAGCCGAATCCGGGTAATTTAAATCCTGGTAGTTAAACCCCAGATTATCCATTATCATCGCCATGGCTCCATAATCGTCTTTCTTAGAGGCCAGGCTCAGACTACGGTATAAATATTCAATCGCTTTTTGATTGTTTCCCTGCTCACCCCAAATCGTCGCAATATTGTTTAGCACATTGGAAGCAGATTCTGTATGAAGTCTCAATTTTAGACTTTCTTCCAGATATTCCAGTGCCTTGTCATAATCCCCAATGTCTTTATGAATGAGTCCGATATTATTCAGTGAATTGCTAATACCAGACGTGTCGTTGTCTAACCTGCGATACTTGAGTCCCTCCTGAAGATAATACAAGGCCTTTTCGAAATCACCAAGATCCTTGTACATGTACCCCAGGTTGTTGGACAGCACTCCTCTGCTCTGTTTATCTTCTGGTTTAAGGTGATCTATGGCTTGTTGAAACGTTTCCAAAGCCTCTTTTAACTCACTCTTCTGCCAGTGGATATATCCAATCCACGTATAACTACTAAGAATGCCATCGTAGTAATCGATCTCATTGGCTTTTTTTTGAGCCTTATGGCAGAAATAAAGTGCACTATCGGGATTACTCAGATAAATGGTTTCGGCCAACTTGAACAAGGTTTGAATTTTAACGGTATCATGAGTATTTCCGTCAAGTATGGTGAGCATGGAATCTACTTTTGTATCACCATTTTCCTGACTCAACACCAGTTTACTCTGCCCAATCAGGCCAATGAAAAGTACAAACAACCACTTCATCTAGCCATTAATATCTGTTACATACCCCATATTGAAACGTTAATGTACGTAAAATGACTGTTCCTGTCATTTTTTTTCAATCGCGCGTGTATGGACATACATTGGTAGTACAATTCTTAAATCCATTGAGATGAAATATATACTATTACTCGGCTTATCCATTCTACTTAATTCTACCGGAACACGCGCTTCTGGCGTACATATTCCTGACGCCAATTTCAAAACCTTCTTATTGGAAGACAGACAGATCAACACCAATGGAGATGGTGAAATTTCCATCTCAGAAGCACAAGCTGTGGAAGTGATCGTTTGCGAAAACAAAAACATTGCTGATTTTACGGGTATTGAAGCTTTCACCAAACTTACCACCTTGATCTGTAATAATAACCCAGCCAAAACACTGGATCTTTCAAAAAACACAGCCCTGACTCATCTTGAATGCCTCAATTTAAATCTTACCAGCCTGGATCTCTCAAAAAACACCGCACTGAAGAAGCTGCATTGTCATGGAAATAAACTCACAAGTCTTGACCTTAGTTCGAATACCCTACTCAAATCTCTAAGTTGTTCTAAAAATCAGATTAGTCGTTTGGATTTGAGTGCCAACGGCAGACTTGAGGAACTACAGTGCAACAAAAACCTGCTAACCAGTCTAGATGTCTCGAAAAATCTATTGCTTAAAAAATTACGTTGTGGGGAAAACAAGTTCACGACAGTACATTTAAAAGCCAACAAGAATCTAAAATCATTTACTTGTAACAAAGGAAAAATCTCCACACTTGATTTAAGCAGTAATACCAAGTTGAAAGAGTTAAACTGTAGTTACAATCCATTAAAGGTTCTTGACCTAAGTAACCTCAAATCACTGAAGAAAGTCGTGTGTACCAACAACCAACTAAATACCATCAAACTAAACTCCTGCACAGCACTTACATCTATTAAATGCAACAAAAACAAACTAACTGCCCTCGACTTAAGTTCCTGTAGCGCTCTTGAATATTTATACTGCGAGAACAATCAATTAGCTGCCATTCATACAGAGCAACTTCCTCAATTGAGAACTTTGGCTTGCTCACACAATAAACTAAAGGCTTTAGATCTCAGTAAAAGTGTGAGTTTATCCAGTTTAAAATGTAGTTACAATGAATTGAAGCTGCTGGATGCCAGGCCAGCTCGTGTACTCAAAACACTTAAATGTGCACAGAATAATCTGGAACATCTGAATATTAAATCACTTCCACTTAAGGACTTCACGGCCAAAAGAAACGACAAACTAAAGTGTATTGAAACTGACAATCCTAAGGAGGATGCACATACATGGAGATATACTATTGAGGAACATATGAAATTTAGTGAAGATTGTGGCTACAAATGGGAAACGAATACTCAAAAAACGAATACACCGACCGAGCTATCTGTTACCAAAGGCTTGATTGCACACTACCCTTTTGATGGTTCAGCTAATGATATTTCAAGCTTCAAAAACAACGGTCAACTGGATGGCTCTCCATCGTACACTCAAAACAAGGACAAACAAGCGAATGGTGCCATTGCCTTTTACCATGGCAGTTCCAAAAAGAGCTCACTCACAGTGAATGATCCCAAAGGATTTAATGAAAATCAACTGACTGTTTCGTTTTGGTATAAATCTGAAAAAGCCAGTGCAGACATTTCGGGAGGTGTTATTACACAAGCCTATAAGTCAAGATACGCCAACCTATTTCAGGTTTCACATCTATACAATGCCCATGATCAGAAAAAAGGTTTGAAGAAGTTCGTTGGCATCAAATTATCTATGAAAGATGCTAATGGCAAACTCATGTCGCTTAGAGCGGAAACGGACAACAACTGGCATCATGTGGCTTTTACCATGAAGGCTTCAGGGCAGGTAAACCTGTACCTTGATGGAAAATTGAGCGATAGCAGAGCCTTAACCGCTGCTAAACTCACAGCCATTCCAAGTACATTAATGATTAGTTACGTTCCTCAAAGTGGGGATCCAAACGCCAATACTGTCGGACCAATTGATGACTATAGAATTTATAACCGTGAGCTATCTCAGCAAGAGGTGAAAATGATTTATGAACTAAGTATTGAATCGCAGGCTTCACAGGAAGGGAATGAGCTCAATGATGCTGACAAAGGACTAAATGATCTGGTGCCACCTCCACCACCAGAGGAAGATGAAAATCCGGATGACCGTTTAAGTGAATTGGTACCGCTGCCTCCTATGGATGAAGATGAGCCGGGAGTGTCCTTTAATCCGGAAAACAACACATTTATAAGACGATACGAAGGAAACAACTACAAATTTCAGCTGCCTTCCAAGTTGAAATATCAAAACCACACATCAAACGAAAAAAACACAGTAATTGCCTATGAACTCATTTCAAAAAACGACAATTACCTGGGAATTTGGAACACTCAACTAGAGTATCAGTACGAATACAATTTCCAGAAAATAGAGATTGCCAGTTTCATTATTGAAGAAGGGAAAGCTTATGGAGACGGCCTGATTATGGTTTACTATAAAGATTTGCCTCACAACACTCAGTTTATCGGGCTTTTTGATGAAAAAATGACCTATATAGGGCAGTATGAAGTGAGCGGAGCGACCAACGTTAGCCTTTCTTTTGCCGGCAACAATCCAACGATTGAATACACCTATAAGAAAAAGAAATGGGTACTTACTCTGGATAGAAAGGCCAAAAAATTAAAAAAAAACGAAAAAGGTTGAGGCGATAGGTTAAGTTGGCAACATCAGTTCTACTAAAGTTCCGGATGGATTACCTTCAGCATCCTCAAGGTCTGTTATTTTTACGGAAAACATTTTATTAATTTCTGCACTGTACAACTTTATTCTTTCATTGGTGATATCCATTCCCATCGCATTATGCGTGAACTCTTTATGCTTTTTGATTTTCTCTGCCTTTTTTCGACCAATGCCATTATCTTCTATTCGACAATAAACGTGTTGGTCTGAATGAGATATCTCAACTACAAGCCTCCCCTCTTTTTCTTTTGGGGCCAAACCATGAATTATAGCATTCTCAACATAAGGTTGGAGTACCATTGATGGGATTTCCTGAAAGTCTGCATCAAGATTTTTATCTACTTTGATTTTATACGAAAATCGACCGGGGAATCTCAATTGTTCTAATTCAATATATAAGCGCAAAGTCTCTATTTCATCCTCTATCCTTATTGTCTGCTGTTTTGAATTATCCAAAACTTTTCGGATAAGCCTTGAAAAATCGACAATGTATTCAGATGCTTTTACCGTATCAGAATTGTTCACCGCAGTTTTTATAGCACTCAAAGTATTGAAAATGAAGTGAGGGTTCATTTGTGATCTGAGTGCCTTTAATTCTGATTTTAACACCAACATTTTCTGTTTTTCCATCAGACGTTCACGTTCCTTTTTCTCATGTTGTTTTCGCTCTCTATACTTAAAAATAAAGACGATCAATACAATCACCGCTATCAACCAAAGAAGTGTGAACCACCATGTTTTCCAAAAAGGCGGTTCAATTTTAAAACGAAACTCTTTTACATCACTCCAAACGCCATCCTCATTTGCCACCTGAACCCTAAATAGGTATTCACCTGGAGGCAGAGAAGGATATCTGGCGATTCTGGATTCCCCGGTTATCCAATTAGCGTCTATACCTTGTAGTTGATAGCGATACATTAACTTACCGGGAGTTCTATACGATAAGCCTATAAACTCAATTTCAAGGTTATTTTGATTATAAGGGAAACTATGATTAGAACCTACTTCTTTTTCACCAACAGAAATTCGATTAAAATACAAAGCTGGTGGTGTATTGTTCTTCGACAAACTGTTCTTGCGAAACCTGGCCAAACCTTTGTTCGTTGCCACCCAAATCAAATCCCCAACACTGACTACACGATTAATCTCATTACTCGGCAAACCATTCTTATTGGTGAAGTTACGTGCTTTCCATCCAGTTGCATACTTCCTCAAAAAAACCAATCCACTTGGAGTCGAAAGCCAAATATCATTCTCATCATCTACATAAATATCACGAATAATATCATTAATAAGCCCATCAGACGTTGTAAGATTAGAGATAGAGTCATCTTGCCATAATATCAGTCCCTTTCCCTTAGTCGCAATTAACTTAGTGCCATTATCTAATTCATCAACATCTTCTACTCGCGATCGAAACAAGTTGTTTTCAGATTTCAAAAGAATTAAACTATCGTTCTTGAATAAGTACAACCCTTTGTGCCCACCAACCCAGATCTTTCCATCCTTATCTTCAAAAACTGTATTAAATCTGGTTTCTTTAATTTCTGCAGCATCTATCACAAAAATGACTTCCCCTTTTTTTGTCGCAAATAATCTGTGATGATCAATACTCCATTCTACACCATCCCTTGTTAAACAGTACCCTAAAGGATTAAGCTGAATTTCACCTGTAGAGTCTTGATTAATGGTTAGATGATATATCGATCCATTATAGCTCTGGACATTTTCGTAACATAATTTTGGTGGATGGTTCTCCGACAATAAATATACTTTGCTATCATGTGTTCCCATATAAATCATGTGTTCCTTAGTCTTAAGAAGAGCTGATATTCTATTGGTTCCCGGAGCCTCTTCGACCAAATCAACCAAAATATTGGAATTGGGGAGGTAACTAACACCTCCATTTTGAAGAGACAACCAGACCCCACCAGCATTATCTTCAAAAATGTGAGATACATTGCTATTCTCAAACATTTTTATTGGTCGAGAAAAGGGATCTAAGACCTCCTTAATACTATTATAAATCCTTACACCATTATTTAGATATGCCATCCAGATTTTTCCGTTGGATAATTGGGTGGCATGAGTAACCGTATGATTCGTTCGTTTCAAGTCTATCCTTCCATTTTCATAGAAGAAAACATAAGTTGCGACTCCAAATAAAAATGAACCGGGCTCATGTTTAGACTGAAAACTATTCATAGAAAGCTCCTTTGCTTCAAGAAAACTATAAACAGGAACTGTCTTCATTTGATTTAAAAACCCAGCTCCAGATGAACCATTGTTCGGCTTAAGACTATAAATCATGACTTTTCTATTCTCACGGTAGCAGTGCATCTGAACTGTGGAATCATCCCCATATTCCTGATAATTGATTTCACCAGATTTTGAAATTTGCCCAATTCCGTGTTTTGCCCCTGTAAAGGTCATGGTTTCATTTGAATCAATTAAAATTGATCCTATCCATTCCTTAGACATATATGTTCTCAAACTGTCATTATATCTGTAGGGATAAATACTGTCATTATCAAAATAACAAAGCCTTCCATTATATGGCAGAAACCAGATACGCCCTTTGAAATCCTCATACATATGAAAAATTGTGTTATCTGTGAGTCCATTTGTCATTGTATAGTTCTGAAAGTCATATCCATCAAAACGCGATACTCCTGCATCTGTACAAAACCACATGTACCCTTTAGTGTCTTGCAAGGCTTCATATACCTCAGAGCTCGGAAGCCCATCCTCCACACCATAATTGATAGAATGACAGGTTGTTTGTTGAGAGATAAGATGCCCAGGAAGAAAAGTCAGAATGAACATTACCTTCCAAAACACCTGAAATATTGATTGTCTGCGACGAATTGTCTTCAAGTTTCAAATATACCATTCGTATCTACTCACACACAAATCTGAATATCAACAAATTAAAAACAAACCCTCTGCCTATTAAATATTTGCATATTTGAAAACCGAATACGAATTCAACAGTACCGAATATGAATTAATATAGGCTATCTATTTCATACCATATATATTTATTCTATTGATAGATTGCCGCTAGAAGTCTGTATTTACTAATTTTAATAGGCCAATGTCTAATACCAGAGCAGTAATTATTGATGATGAAGATCACGTCCGTGAGAATCTTAGGAAAATTCTGAGTTCTGAATTCAAGGATATCGAAATTATTGGTGAAGGGAACTCTGTTAAGTCTGCGGTTAAACTAATTCTTGAAGTCAATCCAGATTTAGTGTTTCTCGACATTGATCTCTCTGATGGCAGCGGCTTTAATGTTCTTGAAAAGATAAAAAACAAAGCTATTGGCATCATATTTATTACTGCGTATAACAATTACGCGATAAAGGCTTTTCGATACAATGCTCTGGACTACTTACTGAAACCTATTAGCACTTCTGAATTGAAAGAAGCCCTGGATAAGTTTAAGCATAAGAATTATACTTCCCTTTTATCTGAGGAATACCTCAGAATAACCCTGGACAATTTGCAAAAGAAAGACGAAGACAAAAAACTGATCGTTCGCAATAGTACAACCGTTAGTTATATAAATGTGCCAGACATTGTAAGATGTGAGGCAGATGGAAATTATACCACTATATTCCTTACAAATGGAAAGAAAGTGGTCGCTTCAAAGCCCTTGAAGGAATACGTGAATCTACTACCCGAGTCACTCTTCTTCAGAATTCATCAATCACATCTCATAAGACTCGAACTGGTGGCTAAATATTCTAATGATGATGGTAGTTTTATTGTTATGTCTGATAATACAATTCTCCCGATCGCCCGAAGGCGTAAAGAAGCGTTTTTTTCCAGAATGGAAGAGTTGGTTTAAATACAGTAAAACACAGACATTTCATTTCAGGAATAATTTTTGCTAACTATGTGGAAACATTATTTAAATGAGACCACTTTTATTCCTGCTTTTCGTGTTTTCCCTTAGTTCTTGCAGAAACTATTTCATTGCACATGATTTTGAATCGAAAACAACCAACCACAAAACAGTAGCTGTACTTCCCGTTAAAATGATCTTTACTGGTAAACAACCAAAAGATTTAACGGAAGAGCAGATCAAGCAGTTAGAAGAAGCAGAAAGCAAGGCTTTTCAAATTGCTTTGCATGATGAAATTCTGGCATCAACCCGTGCTGGCCGAAAGCCAATCAGAGTCTCGTTTCAATCTCATACAGAAACTTTGAAGCTACTTGCTGATAACGATATCTCTATTAGGGATAGCTGGGATATGGATCCTAAACAACTGGCTCAACTCCTGAACGTAGATGCTGTGGTTAAAATGGACGTTACCAAGAAGAGATACATCAGTGATTTGGCCTCTTTTGGTATTTCGGTTGGAAGAGAAATCATTGGCATACTTGGCAACTGGGGTTATGGTCTGGGCGTTCTATATGCCGGTGCGTCCCGTGTTGGCAGAACCAATGACGTTATTGCCAGTGCTAAACTCATTAACATGAGCGATGGCACAGTTTTATGGAGCAAATCTGACACACAATCCACAGATTGGACAAATCCCTCAGAAACGGTAATTAGATATATGTGCAGAAGAATGGGACGCGATTTCCCGTACAGAATTTCGAAGAAAAAGTAAGCTATTTCCAGGATGATTTATCCCGTCTGAACTTTCGCACTATCAATCTGGTTCCTCTATCAAAATTAATATAGCTCCACACCCAGTTAAAAAACACGACTGCTCTGCTTCTGAAGTCTACCAGAAGCATTAGGTGTACAAACATCCAGGTGAGCCAGGCGAAGAAACCTCCAAATTTATATCTGCGCAGGTCCACCACAGCTTTGTTTCTACCAACGGTTGCCATGGTTCCTTTGTCTTTATATTTGAAGTCCTGCAGCGTCTTTCCGTTGACAAGATTCTTCAGGTTTTTAGCCAAATGCTGTCCTTGTTGTTGAGCCACTGAAGCGAGCATAGGCAAACCTTTTGGAAACGCCTCTGTTTCCATAATACAGACATCTCCAATGGCAAAAATATTGTCGTGAGAACTGATCAATCCTTTGCTGTTAACCAAAAGTCGCCCCCCTTTTGTTTCCGCGTTCTCCAACCCTTCCGGATAGGTAGCCTTAACACCCGCCGCCCAAATAAGCGTGTTCGAATTAAAATCGTCTTTAGAGGTTTTTACCAGCTTACCGTCGTAATCCTGAACCAAAGTATCCACCCACACATTCACCCCCATTTTTCGAAGGTATTTGCTGGCATTTGCGGATGCTTTTTCACTCATGGCGCTAAGTACCTTCGGACTGGCTTCAATCAAATGAATTTGCATGCGTCTGATATCGAGATCAGGGTAATCTTTTGGCAAGACATGTTCTTTTAATTCAGAAAGGGCTCCGGCCAATTCAACACCCGTTGGACCACCTCCTACAATCACAAAATTCATCAGACCATTCTGAACTTCCAGATCTTTTTCTGTCAATGCCTTTTCAAAATTCTGCAGAATGAGACTTCTCAAATCCAGAGATTCTGTCAAATTCTTCATGGGCATGGCATTGGCCTCTATGGCTTTGTTCCCAAAATAATTTGTTTCCGCCCCGGTCGCAATTACCAAATAATCGTACTCAATTGGTCCAATGGTGGTTTGTACGAATTGATTTTCAGTATCCACCCTGTCTACCTTAGCCATTCTAATATGCGTATGCTGCTTACGCTTCAAGGTCTTCCTAAGCGGATACGCAATGGAATCAGGTTCTAATCCAGCCGTGGCTACCTGATAGAGTAAAGGTTGGAAAGTATGGTAATTATTCTGATCGATTAAGACAATTTGGAGTCGCCGCGTGTCTAATTTACGCGCCAATTTAAGACCAGCAAAGCCTCCTCCAATGATAACGACTCTTGGCAAGTCGAGTTTAGGAATGTTCATGCCCTTTTAGTTCTATTCAAAGGTTATAAATAGTGAGCACATCACCTAGCAGAAATGCGTTTTTATTTTGTGAAATTCCTGTATTTGGAACTAGAGTTTAACTATTTTCCTGGTTGACTGGTGAGTAGCATTTTCAATAGTCACATTTAGAATCCCTTTATACTGATCTTCCACATACAATCTCATCTTTTTATCAGTACCAGAATACTTTTTCACAAGCCTGCCCTCCACATTATACACCTTTATCCTTACCTCTCCTTCCAAATCGTGTTGAATGGTAATCCAATTATCCAAAACAGGGTTTGGGTACACCGACCAATCTATCTGCTCATCAACAAGCTCAAAGACAGAATTTTTATAGGAAAAATCTGCAGACCAGGGACCTCTGCCATAGGTGAAAATAAATAGCTTATCATCTGTCGGACGAATTTTCATGTGATTTACTCTGACATTTGGAAAGTCTGCGACTTTTTCCCAATTAACTCCTCCATTTGAAGTCACGTACAACCCGTTTTGTGTACCCAAAGCAATAAAAGATTCATTGACCGCACTGGCCTGGATGGTATAAACAATGACATCATTAGGTAAATCGCCTGTGATATCCAACAGCTGGGGAGTGCCCCAAATATCTACGACTTTAGATACTTTAACAGGTGAATCATAGGTATAGGCTAGAAAAACAGTTGAGTCATTCAAGAAACTGGCCTTCACATCTGATATCCTGGCTGGCACTCCAAATTTTACAATTCCTGATGAATCTGCTGTGGCAGCATTCTTTATGGCATACAAGGTATCCATCACACTGTAAAACAAATCGGGGTTTGCGGACGAAATGCCATCCATTCGCATAATATTATTGATAGTCTGCTCATGTGAAGAGGTAAAAGGCTCCCAGTTATCTCCTTTATTGAATGAACGCCATACACGCTTTTTTGTCATATAATATAGTTGGTCTCCATTGGCATAGTTGACCCAAAATGGATTGAGGAAAAGCGAACCTTCATCAGGACGATAGTTATTGTCGGCATCCATCTCACCAAGTATATTATCGAAATCCTGAAAACCTATACCAACCGGCCAACCATATACATCATTGATCCGTTTAATATTACCGTATTGAGTAGCCCTGTATACTATGCTTGTATCTTGCTGATGAAAGTAGCAATATGTGCCATCTCCACCACCTAAACCTTTATATGTAGCATTAGAATGACCTGTCCACTTAGTCCCATTGTCTTGCTGTCCAAGCAAAAGAGAACTCTTGGTCATATGAAAATCACCTCTATGAATACATTGATTGACCAGATTACTATCAAGATCTACTCTTAAGCCAGATTGTACAGGAATATTGAGAGGATCTATACTCAACCTTGCTATACCCTGGTCATTAACCTGATACACTGATTTAGCATCATTGTCGAATACAAAATCCCAATTATCGATTCCATTAAAACTATAATTCACAAATGTATCTCCCCCGTCAAAACTGGCTTTTAGAGAAACACCTCCGTTAAATATCGTATCCGGATTTGTAGGATGCACTCCCAGAACCAAACCAAAAGAACCAGAAGAATAATTGGCCAAAGAGTCCCAGGTCTGTCCGGCATTGATTGATCTGATCGTTCTCAACTTATTGTTTGATAGTCTGCGACCAGCCACATATATAATATTATCATTAGAAGGTGCTGTTTCAATTTTCCCATATCCATACCCAAAGACCAAACTATCTCCGTTAGATACAAATGTTCCCTGATCTCCCGAATTGGAGTAAAAAACAGAATACCTTTCCAACACACGAACTTCTCCTGAAGAAGTGATATCCAAATCCAAGATTAAACCCTGAATATCATTGCTATTTAGCACTTCTTCATATGTTAAACCACCATCCTGACTCCGCATAATCCTTCTTGGACCAAGAGCTATGTTGTCATCCATCAATGCATACACCTCTCCTTGTTGCGTTGGAGAACAATAGATTCTTGAAACTCTGGTTACTTTATTGGTTGAATCTGTTATAGGAATCACGTTAAAAGTTTGTCCTCCATCGTCCGACACATAAACACTTGAATAATAATCTCCATTAGCTCCCCGGATTGTTGAGCTTGTAGAGGCGTAAATCTTTTGTGGATCAAAAGGATCCTGTGCAATATCTGACATGATCAGTGAGGGCAAAAAATCATCAACCACATCCCAGCTTTCTCCTCGGTTCGTTGATTGCCAAATACCACCAAAAGCAGTGACACAAATTAAGTGTGTACTATCCGTATAATCTATCATCAAGCCAGTTGTTCTACCTCCTACAGACGGGTGGCCTATGGTTTGAAAGTTGTTGAGGGCCGTATTGCTTCTCCCAATGCGATACACAAATTCATCGTTGCCCGAGTTCAGTGATGGGAATTCAATTCCAGATTCTGATTCTTCGAAACTCGGTTCACGAGTCTCTTCTCTGGTTAATTCCATATCCTCATCATGATTTGAGACACATGAACTTAAGACCAGGCCATACAGAAATAACAATAGTATAGTTCGACAGATCATCACAGCTTAAGGTGTTTATCGCCTTAAGTTATGTTTTTTGCGGGAGTTTACCTAAGCTCTCCCCCATTCTCGATTTCTTTTTTCAGGAGACACAAAAGCCAATTCGCTTTCATATGTATTTCTTCGCCATTAGGATCATGCTTTGCGGATATTTAGACCTTTATTGCTTTCATTCGGTTCAATTAAATCCCACAAATTCCCATACAAATCCTTGAAAACAGCTACTCTACCATGAGGTTGATCTTCAGGCAAACGCACGAATTCTACATTTTTCGAAACAAGTTTTCGATAGTATTGCTCGAAATCATTTGTGAATAGGAACAAAAACACCCTTCCCCCACTTTGATTTCCAATGCTGGCTTTTTGAGTATCGTTTGCAGCTTTGGCCAGTAAAAATCCAGATTCTTTTGAACCGCTTGGAGCAACCACCACCCAACGTTTTTCTGGGCTTAGAGCAGTATCTTCAATGAGTCGAAATCCCAGAACATCAGTATAAAAAGCGATGGCTTCATCATAGTCTTCAACGACGATGGCCATGTATGCTAAATATTCCGACATACTTACCTAACTTCTCCTCCGTTCTCGATTTCTTTTTCCGGAGATACAAAAGCCAATTCACTTTCGTCTGTATTCTCGGCCATCAAAATCATTCCCTGAGACTCAACACCTCTGATTTTCCTCGGGGCTAAATTCAATAGAACGCTGACTTTCTTACCTACGATATCTTCCGGCTTGTAGTAACTTGCTATGCCCGAAACGATGGTTCTGACATCCAACCCTGTATCCACTTTAAGTACCAGAAGTTTATCCGCATTCTCATGCTTTTGGGCTTCAAGAATTGTCGCCACTCTGATATCCAATTTGGTAAAATCGTCAAATGAAATTTCGTCTTTCATAGGTTTATGTTTTGAAGTATTGGCTGGTTTTAATTTCTCTATTTGCGCTTCAATAACGTCATCCTCAATTTTAGAGAATAACAATTCTGCTTTATTGATCTGATGTCCGGCCGGTACTAAATTCAAACTTCCCAAATCATCCCATTTTAGGTCGGTTTGAAGGTTTAACAGCCCACTTAGTTTCTCAGATGTAAACGGTAAAAATGGCGCCATAGCCAGACTTAAATTTGCAACAATCTGATTGGCAACGTGCATAATGGTCTGAACACGATCTGCATCCGTTTTTACCAGTTTCCACGGTTCCATGTCTGCGAGATACTTATTTCCTAATCTCGCCAAATTCATCATTTCTGCCTGAGCATCTCTCAATCTAAATGCCTCCAGGTGACCGTTCATTGTATTCACAATTTCAGCCATCTCTTTGGTCACATTTTTATCGATTTCGTGATAGTCATTAGCAGACGGCACAATGCCATCGTAATACTTATTGGTAAGCACCAATGTTCTGTTCACAAAGTTGCCCAGGTTGGCCACCAATTCGTTGTTATTGCGCGCCTGAAAATCTTTCCAGGTAAATTCTGCATCTTTAGATTCGGGGGCAATAGAGCACAGTACATACCTCAACACATCTTCCTGTCCAGGGAAATCTGCCAGATAATCGTGCAACCAAACCGCATAGTTTCTTGAAGTAGAAAACTTATCTCCTTCCAGATTTAAAAACTCGTTGGCCGGAACATTCTTAGGCAAGATATAATCGCCATGCGACTTCAATAAAATCGGGAAAATGATACAATGAAACACTATGTTGTCTTTCGCCAGGAAATGAACCAACTCAGTGTCTTCATCCTGCCAATAAGGTTTCCAGTCCCTGCCTGTTTGGCTTGCCCATTCTTTAGTTGCCGAAATGTAGCCAATAGGTGCATCCAACCACACGTATAAAACCTTTCCTTCTCCTCCTTCAACTGGCACTTTCACTCCCCAATCAAGGTCTCTGGTCATAGCTCTGGGCTGCAAACCACCATCAATCCAACTCATGCACTGACCAAGCACTTGTTTTCTCCAAATTTTAGGATCATGGTGTTGCTTTCCGTCAAGTTTACCGTTGGTAATCCAATCTTTTAACCAGTCTTCATGGCGGTCCATTGGCAAATACCAATGGCTGGTTTCCTTGAGAACCGGCGTTTTTCCACTCAAAGTAGATTTTGGGTTAATCAAATCCGTAGGACTTAGAGCCGAACCACAGTTTTCACACTGATCTCCATAAGCAGATGGGTGTTGGCATTTTGGACATTCACCTGTGATGTACCTGTCGGCTAGAAATTGCTCATGTTCCTCATCGTAATACTGCTCAGAAGTATTCTTGGTAAAAACGCCTTTTTCATCAAGAACCTTAAAATAATCCTGTGCTGTCTCATGATGAAGTGGTGCACTGGTTCTGTGGTACATGTCAAAACTGATGCCCAAATCTTCAAAGGCTTTTTTATTGATGCCATGGTATTTGTCTACAATTTCCTGTGGACTAATGCCATCTTTTTTTGCGCGCAAAGTAATGGCCGCTCCGTGTTCATCTGATCCACAAATAAATGCCACGTCCCCTCCAGTTAATCTGCGATATCTGGCGTAAATATCTGCCGGCACGTATACCCCTGCAATATGTCCTAAATGCAAGGGACCGTTGGCATATGGCAAGGCTGCCGTTATAGTATGTCTTTTTGCGCTACCCATTATTCAATAAATGACCTTAAATTAGAGCTGCAAAGATATTTATTTAGATTAGATGATATGAGTTATAAATCTCCTGCTTTTCTGGATGAAGGCGATACTGTTAGAATCGTGGCTACTGCCAGAAAAATTGATAAAAAAATAGTTGATCAAGCCAGGGTATATCTGGAAAAAAACGGGTTTATTGTTGAGTATGGCAGGTATTTGTTTTCTGAACATCATCAATTTGCAGGAACAGATGAGCAAAGGGCCCAGGATTTTCAAGATGCTATAGAGGCTCCAAACGTCAAAGCCATTTTATGTGCACGTGGGGGATATGGATCTGTGAGGATGATGGACTTAGTAGACTGGGAAAGGTTTACCAAGCATCCTAAATGGATCGTTGGGTACAGTGATGTAACTGCTATTCACAGCAAAGTGCATCAACAGGGCTTCCAGAGTATTCATGGAACCATGCCAATTAATTTTTCCGACAATACTGCAGAATCTATTGATACTCTGGTTCAATGTTTAAAAGGCAACAACACTTCATATAAGTGGCAAAGTCCATCTAGCAGTAAACCTGGAAGAACTCAAGGCACAATTATAGGAGGAAACCTATCAATGCTCTATAGTATGATGGGGTCAAAAGAGCAAATTGCTTGCGATAACAAAATTCTGTTCTTGGAAGATTTGGATGAGTATTTATATCATATAGACCGTATGATGCATTGTTTAAAAAGGGCAGGTATGTTAGATAATTTGGCTGGTTTGATCATTGGAGGCATGACTGACATGCATGACAATACTATTGGGTTTGGACAAAAAATTGAAGACATCATCCTGAACATTACAAAAGAATTTAATTATCCAATTGGTTTTCAAGCACCTGTTGGACACATGAATCATAATCTCTCCCTAGTTCTGGGAAAAGAGTACATTTTAGATATCAACTCAGAACAAAGTGAACTATCTTCCGTATGATTTATAAAGCGACTTCATATCCCCAATGAACAACGATAGACATCATACACAGGAATGGGTAAAAGAGATTTTGGCAGATATTCCTCCTCAGAATTTTATCCTGTTCTTACAAGGAGATTTTAGAACAAACAAAAGTTACGACATTGTCAGTTTAG
Organism: Parvicellaceae bacterium; assembly: GCA_965230535.1. Classification (GTDB taxonomy): domain Bacteria; phylum Bacteroidota; class Bacteroidia; order Flavobacteriales_D; family JAUILH01; genus JAUILH01. The sequence continues at coordinate 1,773,664 of OZ246010.1, forward strand.
TAGAAGTAAACTTCAATGCTGTTTTTAGTCGTAAGGTGGTAAGGCGTCTTTTGTTTTTGGTAGTAGAGGCCGTTCAAAATATTGAACGATACAGCTTCCATAGTGATAAACTGTTCGATTTTGTACTCATAAATAATAATGGGAATCATTTTAAGATCATAACACAAAACTCCATTCTAAACAAAGACATTGAACCACTAAAAAAAAGACTGGATGCTCTAAAGAACAAACACGCTAAGGAATTATCAGCTACATACATGGATATACTATCCTCTGGAGAGGGGACATCCAAAGGTGCCGGACTTGGTCTGGTGGACATGACACGTAAGAGTAAAAATGCCTTAGGATACCAGTTCAATAAGATCGATGACCAAATCTCTACCTTCCAAATGCAACTCACTTATACAATTCCAAAAAGTGAAGAGGAAGGATCTGATGACAGTGTTGCTTTGTTAGAGAAAATGACCAACTATTTTCATAAAAAAAATTCCGGGGTCTTTTATTCGGGGGATTTTTCAAATAGCTTCCTAACAGTCTTGCTTGACATTATTCAAAATTTTGATTCAGTAAACAACCTAGTGCATCATGCCGTTATTGAAGCCATACAAAACATAAAAAAACATGGCAGGATTCATGAAAAAATAAAAGGTCTTGTAGCCATCAAAACAGATGTCAATAAAACCAACCTATCGACCTGTAATCCTTGTAAACCGGAAACCATTCCTCTGGTTTCGAAGGCCATAGATGAACTCAATGCTTATGATGAAGATGGGCTAAATAAAAAATGTCTGGAAGTTCTGTCAGATCAAAGCAAAAAAGGCAGTTTAGGTTTAGTGAATATAGCACAATACTCTCGTCCAAATATGATATATTGCAGCAGTATTAAAATGAAAGAACAGGATTTTATTTTTATCAATTCTCAATATTCTGTCGATGGAAATTAAAGGGACTAAGGACTCACCATTTGTTAGTATTACAAATTCTCCTAAAAAGATTGTTATGGAAGGAGTTCTTATGCCGGAGAATGCCTACGATTTTTTTATACCAATTCATGAATCGGTGAAGGCTATTTTGGGAAACAGCGATCCTCTGGAAGTGCATTTCGAGATAGTATACTTGAACTCTATGTCGAACAAACAAATTCTCAAATTGCTCAAGGACATTGAAACATCAGGAATTAAGTGTGATGTCATCTGGAAATATAAGCCCACAGACAGACTCATGAAAATGAAAGGTATGGAGCTAAGCATTTTATGTCCGGATATCTCTATTGAACTACAAGAAGTTAATTAGATCTCAAAACCAAGTATCAGCACGTCATCCACCTGTTCTGCCGATTGTTTCCAATTCTCAAAAGTCGTTTCCAATTTTTGTCTCGCCTCTCCAAATGAAGTTTTAGACAAATCCAGTAACAGGCCTTCAAAACGTTCCAGATTAAACTTAACAACTAAATCAGTATTGCCCTGAAATTGGTCAAAATATCCATCAGAGTACAAGTACAACCTATTTCCTTTAGTCAGGTTAAGTTTATGACTAATGATATGCTTCTTTTCAAAATCGTAACCCAAAGAAAGTGGCATGGAATCATGATGTGTTAATTTTCCATTTTCTTCAACATACAATCCATTCACAGCACCTGCCACAGTAATCTGTGAAGCTCCTTTTTCTCTGGCAACGATCACGCAATCCATACCATGCTCCAAAAAAGACTCATTACTGTCAAAAGTATCGCGCAACCTTTCATTGAGCTTCAGCAACAATTCATCAGGCTCAACGATTCCTTCGGCATGTACAAGATGACTGATGGTAGAATGTCCTAATACAGTGAGCATAGCTCCCGGAACACCGTGTCCTGTGCAATCAGCGACCACAATAATCTCATAGCCATTTTCTTCTCCAAACCAATAAAAATCTCCGCTAACAATGTCTTTTGGCCTATAATAGATAAAGCTGTTGTCATACATTTCTTTTAATCCACCTACAGGTTGTAAAAAACCACTTTGCATAACAGAAGCATATTCTATACTACTGACAATTTTATCTCGACTCTCGTTAATCTGTATATTTTGTTCCTTAAGTTTATTGGAAAAATGCCTTATCTTGTAAAGAAAGAAGGCAAGCAATACCAGAATAACCAACAAGCCAATCATGGTTAGACGCATATAAAAGGCCTTTTTTTCATTGGCTTCAAGTTCTTTTTGTCTGACTTGGTTTAATTCTTTGGCTTGGTTTAGTCTGTCTTCCAATAAAATCACTCTACTCTCCAACATGTTGTATTCTGCCGAGTTAGTATCTAATCCCGACATCAATTCTTTAATGTCATTAATATAAGCTTGAGTGGATTCTGTTTTTCCAGATTTCAATTCATCAAAAAAATCAAAGCCACTACCATTCACCTCAAGCAAAACACTGTCCAGTTCGTTAAGCCGCATATGGCTAATTATATAGGAACTGTCCAGTTCGAAGATGGAATCACTTACAGCTGATTTCTCAAAACTCTCTCGTTTTCGGTAGCCCTTTTCTTTTTGGACTATCGTATGGTTCTTAATCTCTGATGGGGCATTGTTATTGATTTCAATTGTCTTCCATGCCGGTCCAACATTATTTACAATAACATCATTGGAACTTTTGTCTACGTTTTCTTCGGCAGGCAAAAAAGACAAGGTCCCATCTTCGTTAATGGTATAGGCACCAAAGAAAACATCTTCATCACCATTTTCTTTCAATAAAACGCCAAAGGCAGAAAAGTTCTTCTTGGTGGAAGAACCTGGTACTTTAATGCTAAAAGAAACAATACTGTGGCCTTGCTTTGACATTACTAGCCTGTACTTACCTGGGGAATTTAGCTCTACCTCAAACTCACCAAAGTGATCCGTTTTTGTTTGAAGAATCTTCTGTCGATCTTTTATTACACTAACCGTAGCACCACTTACGGGACCATTAAACTTAACATTTCTTTGAGTGCGTTTAAGAAGCCTTACTTTTTTACCAGAATAACTCTGAACGGTTCCCGAAACAATGGCATTTTGCGCTATGCTTCCGGAAAAAACGAGAAGACAAATAATCAATCCAAGGATTCTTGGCAACATGTGATTCATCAAGCTCCCCGTTTTTATCTCTCTTCCAAGGTATAATCTTCAGGAACTACGAACATACTGTCGTCGATCGTTTCTTCTTTGATTTCCGTTACTTCCGTCTTAGAAACAGCTGTTCCATCTAATCTGGATTCTTCGATCAAAAGAGGCATTGAACCGCTTCCTTTTGCTTCCAACTTTCCAAAGAACTTAGACACATTGTTGTTTTTTCTAACCACCTTCATCATAGGTGCATAGAAAGTATAATTGCCATCGTGAATCCAAAAACTAATCTGAACTTTTCTTTGCTCTGATTTCACAAGCGTCTTGTGACAATCCTTACCTAAGATTGCTTTCTTCTCATTGGTTTTTTCAACCTTAACTTCCAAAGGTCTGTTGTGTGAACGGTCTGGCATAGGGAGGTATAATTTTCTTGCTGGAATTAATGCCGTTACTTCTCCCGATTTTAAATCGATGAGTTTCACGCCTTTCAATGCATTATCATCATTAGGAAGATAAGTCTCTAAACGTACTTTATCTCCTTTCACATAGATCTTTTTCTTTACCACATTAGCTCTATGTGTTTCTTTAATTGTAATGATACCTGCAAAGTCCTGAGCAGACAAGCCAAATGTCATACACATCAGAACTAATAATGCACTACTTTTAACAAGATTTTTCATATCCTCAAATTTCAAATACGAATATACGTATTTTTGATTGTTCTCTCAGGTAGATCAAAATCCGTTCCAAATGGGAAAAAACTCAAAAATCATCGGTGATTATGCGGAAGAAGAAGCGGCCAGGTTTATGTTCGCCAATGGTTACGTGATTTTAGAGAGGAACTGGCGTCATAAAAACCTGGAAATAGACATCATAGCTCAAAATGAAACCTGCATTGTCTTTGCAGAAGTTAAATTCAGAAAGAACACTCATTTTGGAGATCCTCTTAAAGCTGTAGATGACGATAAAATAAACCACATTCTAAAAGCTGCAGATCATTATTTAGAAACTCATGAAATAGATTTAAATCCAAGGTTTGACATCATAGCCATTACCAAAGAAAATGATCAGCTATGCATCTCACACTATCCGGAAGCCTTTCTTCCTTAGAGATATCAATACATAGATTAGCTTTTACTACCTTTGCAGCCGCATGGAAAGGAATAATGACAAAAAAAGAGGTTTTGGAGCGGGAAAAGGCAAATTCGATCCTTCAAAAAAACTGAGCAGAAGTTTCTCTAAGAAAGCTAAATCGGCTGAGCAAAAAGAAGATTCTGACGCGCATTCGAAACCGTCTAAAAAGACAACGGCCAAACCCAACTTTTCCAAGTTTGACAAAAGAGACAAATTTGAGAAAGAGAAGAAATCATTCAAGTTCGATAAAAAGGACAAACCTTTCTCCAAGAAGAGTTCTAAATCGGAACCAGCAAAACGACCATCAAAAAATGACTTGGTTCGATTGAATAAATATATAGCCAATTCTGGTGTTTGCTCGAGACGAGAGGCAGATAAGCTAATTGAGCAGGGACTCATTATGGTCAACGGTGAAGTTGTTACGGAACTGGGAACCAAGATTAAATTCGGGGACAAAGTACAATACGAAGGCAACTACCTGCGCGGAGAGCAACACGTGTATTTGCTGATGAATAAGCCCAAAGATTTTATCACCACTTCAAAAGACCCACAAGGCAGAAAAACTGTGATGGACCTAATTGGCTCAAAATGCAAGGAACGTGTATATCCGGTTGGAAGATTGGACAGAAACACGACTGGTTTGCTTATGTTAACCAATGATGGAGAACTGGCATCCAAACTGACTCACCCTAAGCATGAGATCAAGAAACTGTACCAGGTTGAAACAGACATTCCTGTTAAACCAAGCGATCTTGACCTATTGGTTTCCGGAATTACACTTGAAGACGGTGATGCTAAAGCAGACAATGCAGCTTATGCCGGTGGTAAAAACATCATTGGTGTGGAATTACATTCTGGTAAAAACAGAATTGTAAGAAGGATGTTTGCTGAATTGGGATATGAGGTCAAAAAACTAGACAGAGTGATGTTTGCAGGACTCACCAAAAAGGACATTCCAAGAGGAAAATGGCGTTTTCTAACTGATAAGGAAGTGGCCTATTTGAAAATGCTATAGACGTTTGAGATCCTCAGAATAGAATCTCCCATTTAACCAACCCTCTTCAAGCTTGGCCTCATATTTCTTGTAAAAATTAATGGCCGGTTCATTCCAATCTAATACCTGCCAGTCCATGCGTTGGCAATCGGTGTTCTTAGCTTCCTGAATGATAGCTTCAAATAATAGCTTGCCTATTCCCTGCCCTCTTTTCTGCTCTGACACCACAAAATCTTCAAGATATAAAGTCTTGCCCTTCCAGGTTGAGTAACCAAAGTAGTAGAGAGCAAACCCTACAACTTCATCATTTTTAAGCGCGACAACGGCATCAAAACAAGCATTTTCAAAGTCGTTTTCCAACTGAGAGAGTGTCATGTCGACTTCATCGGGTTCCTTTTCGTATTCAGCCAACTGAACGATCAATTTTAACACTGTTACAAGGTCTTCCTTCTTTACTTTTCTAATCATGTCAAGCTAAATTCTATCACCTAAATTCCTGTAAAAAAACATAATCTACATCATCCACTTCTCCATCTATTTCATGGGCTGCAAATTCGGTGATTGAAGGATCGAGAATATTCTTTCTATGTCCTCTACCAGACACACCATGATCTATCAAAAGATCTACAACAGATAAACGCACAGTTTCATTGCCTCCCACCAAATTCTCGGCATAAGGTAAACTTGAATGCTTGAAACGATTCGCTCTTTTCATTCGTTTGCCGTGTTTAACCGCATCCTTGTACATGTCATCTGACCACACAAGCGGCTCGAGGGGTTTCATCCTTTTTAAAACCTTTCTTAGTTCATTGGCAGTTCTCCTTTCTGCAGAACCAGACTCCCAGTAGGTCAAATAATCATCAATAAATTTAATGTACTCTTTTGGATTTGTACGTGCCAGATTCACTTCTTTCAACATGTCTTTTTCGCGTTCCGTCTGAGCATAAGCACTCTGGAACAAAAACAATAATATGGATAACGACACCAGCCTCATAAAACATTAAAGTTAACTCTAAATCTCGAAGGCCTTCTCAAAAATCGTCTTGCCATCTTCATCAAAATAGATCACATTATACTTTCCGGCCTCCCAACCGCTTACAGACCAGGAAAATTCCATAGTGATGTTCTCCACCTTTGGCAGCTTTCTGGAATTGGTTTTCTCATATACCGTCTCGCCGGATTCATTCACAATTTTGGTCTTAAGCGTAGTTTCCCTGGTTGTTGTAAAAGTCACTTCCCCCACTACCATGACAGGGTTCACTACGATTCTTTCACCGACGATTCTATGATCTCTTCTCACGTTGTGCCAGCTTAATGTCTGACCAGTTAAATCAGCTACAAATTGAGCCAATTCCTTGGTTTTCTTTTTATCGGGAGAATAAATATTGGCTACAGAGTATTTATCTGACACACACCACACTGCCTCCTGAATGGCATGCTTATCGAATCCATGATGCTCATTGATGAAGTCTGCTAACTTCTGAAGTTGCTCTCTCTCTGTCGGCATAAAAGCCATAGACAATTCATCTCTCGGCACACCGTCTTTTGCCTCAGTGCAGAATCCGTCAAGGACCTTTTTTCTGGTATTTCCTTTGGACAAAACCAGAAGTTCCTCTTCTACCAAAATCAAAATCTGGTCATCTTCCTCAGGTGTGTAAAACACCGTTCCGGCCGGAATGAGTACTTCCACGCTCTTTTTAAAGTTTGATTTGATTTGCAGTTCAATGGACTTTCCTGAGAATTGACCATTGGCCTTAATGGATACGTCAAATTTGGGGTTTGCCTGAATCTCTTCAAGGCTGTATCTTTTGATGGCATTGGCCGGGAGTGCGAACAACCCAAGACAAATGCCGAATAGATGATATTTCATGGCTCTCATTTTTATTAAAAGTGATTCGAGTAACACCACAAATCTCATCAATGGCTGTTATTCTTCATATAGGGAATTGTACTCATTTTTTGAGCTAATTTCTTGGGATTACATGATTAGTCAATACCAGCAATAAAAATCGCACTGTATTCTCATAAAAAACCAGATATTTGTATCAAATCTCATGAATCATGAATCTACGAACATTAGGCGAATTTATAGTTGAAAGACAGAACGATTTCCCTGGGTCCAGCGGTGATTTTTCTCGTTTGTTGAGCGGTTTGCGTTTAGCCGGAAAGATTGTTAACCAACAGGTAAACAAGGCTGGCCTGGCCAAACATATTTTAGGTGCTGCAGGAAATCAGAATGTGCAGGGAGAGGAACAGCAGAAACTGGATGTGTACGCCGATGAACAATTTATCAAAGCCTTCCAAAATCAAGGTGTGGTTTGTGGGGTTGGTTCAGAAGAAAATGATACGTTCATTGCATTTGAATCTGAAGAATGTAAAAACGCCAAGTATGTCATTTTAATGGATCCACTTGATGGCTCGTCCAACATTGATGTGAACGTCTCCATAGGTACTATTTTCTCAATTTTTAGAAGGGTATCTCCAGTGGGAGAGCCGGCTCAACTTGAAGATTTTTTACAAAAAGGATCTGAGCAGGTTGCTGCGGGATACATTATTTATGGATCTTCTACCATGTTGGTTTACACTACAGGAAATGGGGTGAACGGTTTCACCTACGATCCGGGAATTGGCGTATTCTTCCTATCTCATCCGAATATGCAGTTCCCCGAGGATGGTAAAATCTATTCCATCAATGAAGGAAACATCAACAAATGTGAACAGGGCGTGATCGATTACGTTAACTATTGTCAGGACCCAAATGCTTCAGAAAAGCATCCATACACAGGCAGATACATTGGATCTTTGGTAGCAGATTTCCACAGAAATTTGATTAAAGGTGGTATCTACATTTATCCTAGTACTCAGTCAGCCCCTAACGGGAAATTGAGACTTCAATACGAATGTAATCCATTGGCATTTTTAACTGAACAGGCAGGCGGTGTCGCCAGTAACGGTACTCAAAGAATTATGGACATTGAGCCTAAAGAATTACATCAGAGAACGCCATTTTTCGTAGGTAGTAAAAACATGGTGGAAAAAGCAGCTTCCTTCTTGAAATAATGTCTCCGGAGAAACTTAAAGAATTGTATGGGCAGGATACTCGTCTACAAGATTTGTGCGACGAGTTGAAGATTGTGAGTCAGTCTGTCCGATTGAAAGGTCTGGTTGGGTCCGGAGCGTCCCTGCTTGCGAGTGCTGTGCTCGAAAAAACTCAGGGCATTCACATGTTTATCCTTCCGGATAAAGAAGAAGCAGCTTATTTTTTGAACGATCTTCAGGAACTTAACGACAAAAGAAAAAACATTCTTTTTTTTCCGGAATCCTACAAACAACCATATCAGGTTGAAGGCACCGATAATGCCAATGTGGTTCTCAGAACGGAAGTATTGAATAAAATCGCCCGCTATTCTAAATTCGCGGCAATTGTCACTTACCCGGAAGCTCTGGCCGAAAAAGTAGTGACAAAAAGTACACTCAACAAAAACACATTTGAGGTCAAATCCGGAGAAACTTATTCCATAGATTTTCTAAATACGCTCTTTCTGGAATATGGATTTAGCAAGGAAGATTATGTATACGAGCCCGGGCAGTTTTCCGTAAGAGGAGGCATTGTAGATGTGTTCTCATTTAGCAACGACCTACCTTACAGGATAGAATTTTTTGGTGATGAAGTCGATTCCATTCGATCCTTTGATCCGGCCAATCAATTATCTGTGAAAACACAGAGTTTCATCAATGTGGTGCCAAACGTGCAGGCAACCATGAAACAGGAAAACCGGCAAAGTTTACTGGAGTTTATTCCTGAATCTTCAACCATTTGGCTCAAATCTCAGGACGTCATTGCCGGGAAATTGGGTAAAGAACTTGAAAAAGCGCAGTACGCCTTCAATAAACTAGAGAGTCCGTTAGACCATTTAGCACCAAGTGACATGTTCATGGGTAAGGATGATTTCAATTTTCTGATCAAGAAAAGAACGTTTGTTGAGTTTGGCAATGGAGAAGGCCACAACTCCAAATATCAATTCAGTCAATCACCTCAACCTACTTTCAATAAGAACTTTGATTTGTTGTTTGAGAATCTGATGGGCAATCAGAAAAAGGGCATTGAAAGTTATCTGAGCTCAGGAAATCCAAAGCAAATCGAACGCCTTTATAACATTTTTGAAGACAAAGAGCTCAACATTCAATTTGAACCTCTGCATGTCGCCTTACATGAAGGATTTATTGACAACGAACTCAAAATAGCATGTTATACAGACCATCAGATATTTGAGCGTTATCACCGCTTCAGACTAAAAGAAGGGTTTAGGAAGAACAAAGAAGCCATTACCCTAAAGGAGATTCACAGTCTTCAAAAAGGAGATTTTGTGACTCATGTAGATCATGGAGTTGGACAGTTTTCCGGTTTGCAAAAAATTGATGTGGATGGCAAAGAACAAGAAGCCATCAGATTGATTTATGGCGGTAGCGACATTCTTTATGTTAGTATCCACTCGCTTCACAGAATTTCGAGATATACAGGCAAAGACGGCACGCCTCCTAAACTCAATAAACTTGGCAGTCCAGCCTGGAACAACGCCAAGAAAAAAACTAAAAAGAAGGTTAAGGAAATCGCCTACGATCTTATAAAATTATATGCCAAAAGGAAGTCCCAAAAAGGCTTTGCGTTTTCTCCTGACACCTATCTGCAAACAGAATTAGAAGCTTCTTTTATTTATGAAGATACGCCCGATCAAAATAAGGCGACCATTGACATTAAGAAAGACATGGAATCTGATTCTCCGATGGATCGCTTGGTTTGTGGGGATGTTGGTTTCGGGAAAACGGAACTTGCAATTCGTGCAGCATTTAAAGCCGTTGCGGACAATAAACAAGTGGCCATTTTGGCGCCAACCACTGTTCTTACACTACAACATTATAAGAACATCAAAGCGCGTTTGGCTGACTTCCCATGTAATGTAGACTACATCAACCGGTTTAAATCTCAGAAAAAACAAACAGAAAGCCTTAAGCAACTGGAATCTGGGAAAACGGACATTTTAATTGGAACGCATAAATTGGTAAGCAAACAAGTTAAATTCAAAGATTTGGGACTTCTGATTATTGACGAAGAGCAGAAATTTGGTGTTGGTGTGAAGGACAAACTTAAGACCATTAAGGCCAACGTAGACACTCTGACTTTGACAGCAACACCTATCCCCAGAACACTTCAATTTTCTTTGATGGGTGCCCGCGACATGTCTATTTTGAATACGGCTCCACCTAATCGTGTTCCGGTTCAAACAGAATTGAGAACCTTCAACGAAGAAGTCCTGAGAGACGCCATTACCTATGAGGTTCAAAGAGGAGGACAAGTCTATGTGGTGAACAATCGTATTCAAAACATTCAGGAAGTAGCCGGAATGATTCAAAGATTATGTCCGGGAGTGAGCATTGCAATTGGTCATGGTCAAATGGATGGCAAAAAATTGGAAGAAGTCATGCTGGATTTTATGGAAGGCATGTATGACGTCCTAATCGCTACTACCATCATTGAATCTGGAATTGATATTCCTAATGCAAACACCATCATCATCAATGATGCGCACCACTTTGGTTTATCTGATCTGCATCAATTAAGGGGGCGTGTGGGTAGATCCAACAAACAGGCGTTTTGCATTCTTCTGTGTCCACCACCACATATGATGACTGATGAAGCCCGCAAACGACTTCAGGCCGTTGAGCAGTTTTCCGATTTGGGTAGTGGATTCAACATTGCCATGAAGGATCTGGATATTCGGGGAGCTGGAAATTTATTGGGGGCGGATCAAACCGGATTTATCAGTGATTTAGGGATAGACATGTACCAGAAAATTCTTCAGGAAACCATTGATGAGCTCAAGGAAAATGAATTTAAAGACCTTTTCAAAGATCAGGAAAAAGTTTACGTACGAGATTGCCAGATAGAAACCGATTTGGAGATTTTGATTCCGGACGACTACGTGAATCAGGTAGCAGAGCGGCTCTCCATCTATAAGGCTTTGAATGAGATTACAGATGAGGCCATGCTGGATACCTACACGAAAAATCTGGTGGACAGATTTGGTGAAATTCCACCTTCTACACTGGAGTTATTCGAGTCGCTAAGGCTCCGCTGGCTGGCAAAAGACATTGGTATGGAAAAGGTGATCATCAAAAACAAAAAAATGATCGCTTATTTCATTTCAAATCCGGAATCTTCTTACTACCAATCGGATAAGTTCATGCAGATTATCAGATTCGTTCAGGGAAATCCAACGGCCGCCAGATTAAGCGACAAAAACAACCGCTTCAGAATGATTTTTGACAATGTTGAAAACGTAAAAGATGCCCGTAAAAGAATTGAAATGATTGAGGCGTAAATCACATTCTCTGTCAGGTCCCGCAAATAATAATTCAACCTTCGCTCTCCATAACAATCAGCCAATTCAAGTGCTACATTTCACTATTTTAGAGTCCATGACGACTAAAATTTCTTTCGCATTGTTAGGCATTGCCATCTCATTTTTTTCAACCGGACAGGAAAGCAAATGCGGCTTCAAAACATCATGCGATTGTGATGAATCAAATCAAGGTTTAAAGGAATCGTTCGAACATTCCCACCATGTATTTGAAGGAACTGTTCTTGAAATTGACACGCTGGCGATTTCGGAGATAGTGACGAAGGAGGCACTTAACTCATTGCAGAACGACCATTCAAAAATATCTGCTTGCGCACATAACTCTGTTCGGTCGAGTAAAGTGTTGCGGGTAAAATTTCACGTCAATCAAAGCTTTAAGAAACAAATACAATCTGAAGAAATCTATGTCCTAACACCTATTGATGCACAATCTTGCGCATATCATGGTTTTGAAACAGATGGTCGCTACATTCTTTACACCACCCTTGATCAAACGGCAGACGACTACTTTTTCTGGTCATTTGACAAAGAATACTTAGAGTTAAAACCCGCGTATACTGTTTGGACGAATCACTGCAAAAGAACAGCTCTAAGCAAAAAATCCGAACTTCAGAAATTGAGTGCACTCTCTATCTTAGATTAGTAGAATCGAAGAAAAATGTGATTAAATTTACAAGTAGGAAATTTATAGAAATGAAACTAAAATTATTCGTTGGCTCAATTTTGCTTCAGGCCTCATTTGCATCTGCTCAGGAAAGCATTAATTCCGTATTTGATATTTCTTGGGAAAACTACGTTGGTTTAACCAGTTATCGAACCGGCATGAAGCTCGACAATGGCAAGCTATACGTGCCTAGCCATGGAGAAGAAAGACACCGCCCAGGTGATGATTTGGATGGTATTCACGTTTTAAATGCATCTACAGGAAAAGAAACTTTACACATTCGTCCCGAAAATTCACGTGATCAGGATTGTAATGGTGTGGTCCTCCATGAGAATTTTGTCTTCTTCGGAAACGACGATGGAGCCTTCTATGCTTTTACTTCAGGAGGTGATTTGATTTGGAAAAGTGTATTTGACAGTTGGTTTAATGGCGAAACTGGTCCGGAAGATGATGTAGAAGGTGTTCCGGTTCTTTGCGACCTCAACGGTGACAACTTTCCTGATGTCGCCTTCAACGTAGAAAGCAATGGTCTGGTTGCTCTGGACGGAAAAACGGGCAAAACTCTTTGGTCATTCAAGTATGTTAGCAAAAGAGGAACTTATATGAACTCTCCGGCTGCTTTCGACCTCAATAACGACGGCACAAAAGATCTGATCATAGGAGGAAAACGCGATAAAGATGAAGGTAAGGCCTGGGACTACCGTTATGGGGTGCATGCCATCAATGGAAAAAACGGAAGACCACTTTGGACCTACTCGACCAATAGTAACGTTCACGCCTCACCAATAGTTATCCATTCCGGCAATATGGCCAGGGTGGTCATCGCAGAATCCTACTCAGACGTTACTTTCCTAAAACCAAATGGTAAGTTCGAGAAGTTTGTAAACCTCAACCTGCTTTCAACTTCTTTTAGTGGTGGGATTTCCGGACTATTCTCATCCCCAATTATTTCGCATAAAAATCAACTTATCATTGGCACCTCCTGGTGGGGAGATGATGATGGTGTTTGGCAATGTGATCTGGATCAGGACAATTTTAAGGTGGCCAGCGACGACCTCAATGAACTGCAAAATGAAGCTAAAAATTATCACATTGCTGGTCCCGTATCTTCCAGTGCTTTAGTGGCAGATGTTTTGAAAAAGCCGAGAGGTATGGAGTCCATTATTTGCACTGAAAAGGGAGAAATGCTTATATTCTCTCAAAAAGGGAAGCTTTTGAAGCGATTAAAGTTACCTGCAGGTGTTGAAGCTACACCATTGATTGCGGATGTAGATGGAGATAAAAAAAGTGAAATTATTCTGGCTTGTTTGGATGGTAAAATTTACTGTTATAAAACGAAGGCGAAATCTAAAAAAAGGATTCATGTTGGACAGTTCAGAATTCACTCAAATAATGATGGTGTAATCAAGCTGAAATCCCTGTAAACACAAGTTTGTAACATTATATCGTACTTATTAACAATGCCTCTTTTTGAGAGCCAGAAATGCAAAATAGTTGCTAAACTTGTAAGCTTAGCTTTTTGACAGAAAAATGGAGAACACAAAACACATAAAAACAGCATTAATTTCGGTTTTCGACAAGACTGGTTTAGATGCTATTGTGAAGAAATTGGATGCCCTGAATGTGGCAATATACTCAACAGGAGGTACACAGTCTTTCATTGAAGGACTAGGGGTAGAAGTTATCCCGGTGGAAGAATTAACCAGTTACCCATCAATTTTGGGTGGACGAGTTAAAACTTTGCATCCAAAAGTGTTCGGAGGTATTTTGGGGAGAAGAGAGCTTGACAGTGATGTTGCTCAGTTGGACGAATATGAAATTCCTGGAATTGACCTGGTGATTGTTGATTTATACCCATTTGAAGACACTGTGGCCTCAGGTGGAACACATCAGGAAATTATTGAGAAGATTGACATTGGCGGAATTTCATTGATTCGTGCAGCAGCAAAGAACTACAAAGATGTGACCATCGTTTCAGATAAAAATCAGTACTCTAACTTACTGAACCTTTTGAACGAACAAAACGGAGAAACCAGTCTTGATCAAAGAAAAGAATTGGCAACTGAAGCATTCAACACTTCATCTCATTACGATACCGAGATTTTCAAATGGTTCTCAGGAGATACACTAAGCGCATTTAAATCGAGTGTTAAAACCAACAAGACTTTGAGATACGGAGAGAATCCGCATCAGAAAGGCAGCTTCTATGGTGATTTAAATGAGATATTCGATCAAATTCACGGTAAAGAGCTATCCTACAACAACCTATTGGATGTGGATGCGGCAGTGAATCTCATGTTCGAATTCAAAGATGACGCTCCAACGTTTGGGATTTTGAAACACAACAACGCATGTGGTTTAGCTACCAGATCAAGTTTGAGTGAAGCATACAAAGATGCCCTGGCTGGAGATCCTGTTTCCGCTTTTGGAGGTATTCTAATTGCTAATAAGGAAATCGACATGGCAACAGCTGAACAAATCAACAGCTTGTTTTGCGAGATTGTAATTGCTCCGAGCTTTTCTGCAGATAGCATTGAACTTCTGAAATCAAAAAAGAATCGCGTTTTATTGATTCAAAAAGCTTGGCCAGCTCAAAAAATGATGTTCAGATCCATTCTGAATGGCGTACTTGCTCAGGAACAGGATCACATCACAGATACTGCTGAAAATTTTGAAACAAAAACAAATACAAGTCCAAGCACACAAGAAGTTGACGATTTGGTATTTGCCAACAAACTGGTAAAGCATACTAAATCGAACACCATTGTTTTGGCGAAAAACGGACAGTTGCTCGCTAGTGGTACAGGACAAACATCTCGAGTAGATGCTTTAAGACAGGCGATTCATAAGGCCAAGTCGTTTGACTTTGATTTAAACGGTGCCGTCATGGCATCAGATGCTTTCTTCCCATTTCCTGATTGCGTGGAAATTGCAGAGAAAGAAGGTATCAAGGCTGTTGTACAGCCAGGGGGGTCGGTGAAAGACCAACTCTCCATAGACTATTGTAACGAACATGGTGTCGCCATGGTATTTACCGGGCACAGACACTTTAAACACTAATTGAAACATGGGAATGTTCGATTTTTTTACTCAAGAAATTGCGATTGACCTTGGAACGGCCAATACGCTGATAATATATAACGATAAGGTGGTTGTGGACGAACCTTCCATCGTTGCTGTCGATCGATCGACCAATAAGATTATTGGAATTGGTAGAAAAGCGCAACAGATGCACGGAAAAACCCATGAGAACATCAAAACAATTCGTCCGCTAAAAGATGGTGTAATTGCAGATTTCCACGCTGCAGAACACATGATTCGTGGAATGATCAAAATGATCAAACCCGGCAGACGTGTATTCAATCCATCCTTGAGAATGGTAATCTGTATTCCTTCAGGAATTACGGAAGTAGAAAAAAGAGCGGTACGAGATTCGGCAGAACATGCCGGAGCAAAGGAAGTATACCTGATCCACGAGCCAATGGCCGCCGCAATTGGTATTGGTATTGACGTTGAGGAACCAATGGGGAACATGATCA
Source organism: Parvicellaceae bacterium (assembly GCA_965230535.1). Lineage (GTDB taxonomy): Bacteria > Bacteroidota > Bacteroidia > Flavobacteriales_D > JAUILH01 > JAUILH01. The sequence goes on from OZ246010.1 coordinate 1,789,491, forward strand.
TTGATATCGGAGGGGGTACTTCTGAAATTGCAGTAATCGCACTTGGAGGGATTGTTTGTGATAAAAGTATCCGTGTTGCTGGTGATGACTTCACCAATGACATTGAAGAATACATGAGACGTCAGCACAACATCCTAATCGGTGAACGTACAGCTGAACAAATCAAAATTGAAGTTGGTGCTGCTTTACCTGAATTGGATGATCCGCCCGAAGACTTTGCAGTTAGAGGACGAGATTTAATGACTGGTATTCCAAAAGAAATTCATGTGACCTATGCTGAGATTGCTCATGCATTGGATAAGTCCATTTCGAAAATTGAAGAAGCGATTTTGACCGCACTGGAAATGACACCTCCGGAATTATCTGCCGATATCTATAAAACGGGGATTTATCTTGCTGGTGGTGGGTCCATGTTACGTGGGCTCGACAAAAGAATTTCCCTTAAGACCAAATTACCTGTACACATTGCAGATGATCCATTGAGAGCTGTTGCAAGAGGAACGGGTATTGCCCTTAAAAATATTGATAGATTCCAATTCCTGATCAGAGACTAATCCATGCGAAATATCATCCACCTTTTATACCGGTATAACGCTGTCATAGTGTTCGTGGTGCTTCAGGTGGTGGCCTTTGCCTTTATTTTTACTTACAGTCCTTTTCACAGGTCTTCCTATTTCAACTCTTCTCTTACAGTAGTGGGGTGGATGAAGGATATGACTCATAAAATCAATGAGCCGTTTATTGCCATGGATGAAAATGAGCAGTTGAAGAAGGAGAACAAACGTTTGCAAGATCAATTGGCGCATAACTATTATCACACGGACCATGAAACGTATGAGATAACGGACAGTTTGTTTGAACAGCAGTATTCGTACATGCCCGCAAAGGTGATAGATAATTCGTACAACAAAGTGCAGAACTATATTCTCATCAACATTGGAAAGAATCAGGGTGTAGAAGATGGAATGGGTGTAATAGGTCCTGATGGAATTGTTGGTTTTGTTGAAGATGCCGGGCCAAAATACTCATTGGTAATGCCTGTCATCAATCCTAACTTTAGTACGCCCGCCAAAGTAAAGGGCAAACATTATTTTGGTGATTTAAAGTGGAATAAAGGCAATGATAAAATAGCCAGAATTGATGGTTTGGAGAAAACCAATCCGGTTGAGATTGGAGACACCATTGTAACCAAAGGATCAACCGGCAGGTTCCCAGAAGGTATTGGTGTGGGAACAGTAAAAAAAGCAAAGGAAGTTGCTGGCGATGAGGAATACGATATGGAAGTAAACCTGTTTACTAACTATCAGAGCCTCTACTATGTGTACGTAGTGGTGAACTATCACCAAAAAGATTTGGATGCCATTCGGGCAAAAATTGATGATGAGCAATGAGCAGATTAGGACCATTCATACATATCATCCGCTTTATTATGCTTGTGCTCGTGCAGGGACTCATCGTCAACGAGATTGACCTTGGAAGACAAGTACATCCAATGATTCATATTCTTTTCATCATGCTACTCCCTATTGATTGGTCGAGCTGGCTCATTATGATCCTGGCATTTTTCTATGGTCTTTGCATAGATACATTCACCAGCACAATTGGGATGCACATATCTGCCTGCGTGTTCTTAGCAGCTGTACGACCGTTGATTTTGAGGCTCCTTAGCCCGAGAGAAGGCTACGAGTTTGGTTCGTCACCTGGCATACAAATGTTAGGACTCAGGTGGTTTACTGCCTATGTCTCCATGCTCACCCTACTGCACCATATTTGGTATTTTTTCATTGAAAAATTCGGTTTTTCGGATTTCTTTGATACCATGAGTCGGGCCTTCCTTAGCACGCTTGCCAGTATACTTCTGATTATGTTGACTCAATTTCTGTTTGGTCCAAGATTAAGACGCTCATGAATCTGGAGAACAGAAAATATGTAGTTCTACTAACCTTCCTGAGTGTTGGCGTTATCTTCCTATTCAGGCTAGGATATATGCAAATTGTATCTGATAAATGGGATGAACGAGCCAAAGAAATTTCCGAAAAAACACTTCCCATCTACGCGCCAAGAGGAATTATTTACGATCGAAATGGGATCAAGTTGGTCGAAAACCAGATCTACTATGACATCAAGGTCATCCCCGATGATATAGGAGAAGTAGACACTGCCGAATTGTGTAAGCTGTTTGGAATTACAAGAGAAACTTTTGATGCCAAATTGAAGACCGCCAGAACACATCCAAATGTTGGATACGCGCCATCTGATTTCATCACTCAGGTTTCAAAGGAGGACTTCAGCATCATTCGGCAGGAATTGTACAAGTACAAGCCTGGTTTCTATGAGGTCAAGAACCCACTCCGTTTTTACCCAAGAGGAATTGCACCTCATGTTTTAGGATATTTGAATGAAGCGAGCCCAAAGGACATTGAAGCAGATGATTATTACGTTCCAGGTGAATATGTTGGTAGGTTGGGAATAGAACGTGCTTACGAAAAGGACCTGAGAGGAAGACGCGGACTCAGCTATATCCTGCAAACCGCAGAAGGTTTAAAATCTGAAGACCTGAACGACAGCAGGGATATTCAACCTGAAAACGGGAAACATTTGGTATGCACAATTGACGCAGAACTTCAGGAATACGGCGAGATTCTGATGAAAAATAAGATTGGATCAATCGTAGCAATAGAACCCAGCACAGGTGAGATTCTTGCTATGGTGTCAGCTCCTACCTACAATCCTAACTGGATAGTGGGCAAGAAAAATCGAAACAAGTATTATCCGCAGTTACTTCAGGACACGCTTAAGCCACTACTAAATAGAACATCTTATTCAGAATATCCACCTGGTTCTATTTTTAAAATGTTTCAGGCCATCGTAGGTATGAACCTTGGTCGCCTCACTCCCCGAACTACCTTTAGTTGTGACGGATCCCTGATCGGTGACCACTGTTTTGGTGTTCTGGATATGTATCAGGCCATCAAGTGTTCAAGTAATATGTGGTTTTATTTGGCCGTTAAACGTATTGTTCAATCCGGAAAGCACAAAAGTATCTTTAGAGATTCTGAATACGGTTTGAATATTTGGGCCAAAGAGATGAACAAGTTTGGTTTAGGAGTTCCCTTACCACTTGAAATCGGAAGTGGGAAAACCGGCCTTATCCCGGACGCAGATTACTACAATAGGTTCCCGGATTATTATGACAGCACACAAATGCGACCGAGATGGGCATATAGTACCATTGCCTCTATTAGTATTGGTCAGGGGGAAGTACTCTTAACACCTCTTCAAATGGCAAATCTAGGATGCATCCTGGCTAACAGAGGTCATTACTATTACCCACATTTGGTGAAGAAAATTGGAGACGACCCTAAAAGACAGATTTATCGCGAAAAGCAAATAGTATCTGAGGATCCTTCGAACTATGATGTGGTAATTGAAGCAATGAGGGCTGTGGTTGAAGAAGTTGGAGGAACTGCCCGAAGGGCAAGAACAAAAGACATTACTGTTTGTGGGAAGACGGGAACAGCAGAGAACCCTCACGGTGAAGATCACTCCGTTTTTCTTGCATTTGCTCCTAAGGACGATCCTAAAATTGCCATTGCAGTTTATGTGGAGAATGCAAAATGGGGAGGTGAATGGGCTGCACCTATCTCCAGTTTGATGATTGAGAAGTATATCAAACGTGAAGTTAGCGACACACTTAAGGAACAACGAATTTTAGATAAAGACTTTATACACCCACCAGATGAGGAATAATGTAATCAGTTTAAAACATTTAGACTGGGGCATTATTGGATTGTACGTGCTCCTGGTGGTCATTGGTCTGATCAATGTGAATTCGTCTGGATACAGGGGTGAAGACATTCCATTTTACAGCCTTTCCGCACCATCTGGTAAGCAATTAATGTGGTTTGGTCTCTCCATTTTTGTTGGCATTTTCATTCTGCTTTTGGAATCGCCCTTCATTAAAAAAGGGGCCTACGGATTCTATATCGTTGTCATGATTATGCTGGTCGCTGTCCTCTTCTTTCCTGAAAAAAATGGACAAAAATCGTGGTTTGGGATTGGTGATTTTGGCATTCAGCCCTCCGAGTTTGCAAAGACGGCAACGGCCCTGGCTCTGGCCAAATTTCTGAGTACCATCAATATTAAAATCCAGAATTTCAATGATAGATTGCGGGCTTTTGCAATTATTGCTGCGCCCTGTTTTTTCATCGTTCTTCAACCTGACCCAGGTACACTTCTGGTCTTTTGTTCATTTGTGTTTGTCTTGTATAGAGAAGGACTCTCAGGGAATATTCTGATGTTCTCGCTACTAGCCATTGTGCTCAGCATTGTGACCATACTGGTAAAAAATACGCACATTGAATTACCTTTGGTAGAAGACCTTATTCAGGGGCATTACGTCATCATTTTAGTACTCTGGATGATTAGTTTGCTCATTGCTTTTGTCATTAAAAACTTCATTAATCGGCGAGAGAGAAAACAGGCTTATGTGGTTTTGATTTCCGGATTCATTGCTACAGCATCCTTTGTATTTGTGGTGGATTACAGTTATGACAATATCCTAAAGGACCACCATAGAAACAGGATAGAATTGTTCCTGGGCCTTGAAGAAGATCCGGATGGGAAGGATTATAACAGGAACCGAGCTATGGCGGCGGTAGGTTCAGGAGATTTTTCAGGAAAGGGATATAAACAGGCTACTTTGGCTAACGCGAAACAAGGTCATGTTCCTGAACAAACCACCGATTTCGCTTATTGCACCTGGAGTGAAGAGTTTGGCTTCCTGGGAAGTTCCGCCATCGTTATCATCTTCATGGTTTTTCTCACCAAGATTATTTTGATTGCCGAACGACAACGGTCTCAATTTACGCGGATATATGCCTATAGTGTTGCCGGAATCTTCTTCTTACACTTCATGATCAACATAGGTATGATCATTGGCCTTGCTCCGGTTATTGGAATTCCTCTGCCCTTTATAAGCTATGGAGGTAGTTCACTATTATCGTTCACGATACTCCTATTCGTTCTAATAAGATTGGATAATGAGAGAATGGAAGTTCTCAGGTAGTAAAGCCATAAATCCTTGGCAAATTAATCTGATTTTAATAGTTGCTGCTATTTGTTCGTGATAATTGCCCACACCAGATTAACTGCCAAAGGATTCAGGATCTTTAGTTTGTAGTTAAGTATATTTTGCTTTTATTCTTACAACCATGACATTTACCGGAGCGAATCCACCATGTTCTGACCTAACAGAAAGAAGTTCACTTTGCACCTTCATATCTGCGCCATCGGTGGGATACTTCTCGATGAAATTATCGATTGCATTGTCATATGCTTCTTCAAATGACATGTTGTAAGATTTCCCTTCAATTTCGTAAGATGAGTCTTCTGCCTGAACGCTATCGGGCATGGCATTTTCTTCATTTATTTCCTGAACCAACACAACCTTTGGTCCTTCTGAAGTATATACAGTAAGACTGTCTTGTTTTTCACCAAACTTGAATGCTTTTGACACTGTAAATTCCGTGCCTTTCATCGGTCCTGTTCCACACAATTCAACTCTGAATTGTGGCGGATAAATCTCAATTGGCAACTGTACAATGTTTGGAATTTCAGACTCTGAAGTTCGCGTCCCTTTGGCTATAATGATGTGATAGCCGTCTATAAAATAGATCTCCAGAGACGTGACATCCGCAGATTTACAGTTGGTCATGCATTTAAGTTTTAACCAAAACTAAACCTTGATCGGCGGAAAAACATCCCTGAATTCCGTGATTTTCCTTGAGAAATCCGTGAATTAGATAACCATACAGGCTCCTACAGTCTCGTTGGTTGCCTCATCAATCATGATTAAACTACCAGTAATTCGGTTTCTGTCGTACCTATCGAAAAATAATGGTGAAGTCGTTCTTAAAGACACTCTGGCAATATCATTCATCTTGATTTCCTTGTCGTCTTCAATTCTATGTAAAGTATTGATGTCAACTTTATACTTGATTTCCTTCACCATACAACGTGCATCTTTGGAAGTATGCTTCAAGGCATATTTACCATTTGGCACCATTGGCTTAGGATTTAACCAGCATACCATCACATCCAGGTTTTGTTCTGTTGAAGGAGAATTGTTTTCTCGTACAATCATATCTCCACGAGAAACATCAATTTCATCTTCCAAAGTCATGGTAACAGACATAGGTGCAAAAGCCTCATCCAATTCTCCATCTAAAGTATCGATTGTCTTGATCTTAGATGTAAAACCAGAAGGCAATACCATCACCTTATCTCCTTTTTTGAAAACACCACCCGCTATTCTACCAGCATATCCTCTGTAATCGTGGAATTCATCCTTTTGCGGACGAATAACATACTGCACTGGGAAACGACAATCTACGTGATTATGGTCACTGGAAATGTGCACATTCTCCAATGTATACAGAAGTGTTGACCCTTCGTACCAAGGCATTTTTTCAGATCTGTCAACAACATTGTCTCCATTCAATGCACTAATCGGAATGAATCTGACGTCACTTACTTCAAGTTTTGAAGCGAATGCCTCCAAATCGGATTTAATTTTCTCATAATCTTCCTCACGGTAGTCTACCAAATCCATTTTATTGACGCAGAACACAACATGAGGAATCTTCAACAATGAAGCGATAAACGCATGTCTGCATGTCTGCTCAACCATTCCTTTTCTGGCATCTACCAAAATAATGGCCAGGTTAGCAGTTGATGCACCAGTTACCATATTTCTTGTATACTGAATATGTCCCGGAGTATCTGCGATAATGAATTTTCTGTTAGGTGTGGCAAAATATCTGTAGGCCACATCTATTGTAATTCCCTGCTCTCTTTCGGCTCTCAATCCATCTGTAAGAAGTGCCAGATTCACCTGTTCTTCACCTTTACCTGTACTTGCCAATTCAATGGCTTCCATCTGATCTTCAAAAATGGACTTACTATCGTACAATAATCGACCGATTAGGGTTGATTTCCCATCATCAACACTTCCTGCGGTAGTAAACCTCAGAAGGTCCATGTTTAGATATGCTTTGCTATCAATTGTTTCCATTATGCCATTTAAAAATATCCTTGTTTCTTTCTGTCTTCCATTGCAGCTTCAGATCTTTTATCATCAATTCTGCTTCCACGTTCTGTGACTCTTGTTGCAGCCACTTCATCTATGATTTGTTGTAAATCAGATGCCGTAGATTCTACAGCTCCGGTACAGGTCATGTCTCCAATAGTTCTGAAACGAACTGTTTTTTCCAGCACTTCTTCTTCTGGTCTCTTATTCATGAATTCACCATCTGCGTACCAAACGCCATCACGCTGGAAGCAGTTTCTTTGGTGAGAGAAGTAAATTGAAGGAATTTCAATGTTTTCGTGCAAAATATACTGCCAGATGTCCATCTCCGTCCAGTTAGAAATCGGGAAACTTCTAAAATGTTCTCCCATGTGTTTCTTACCATTGAAAATGTTCCACAATTCCGGTCTTTGGTTTTTAGGATCCCATTGTCCGAAATCATCTCTGTGAGAGAAGAATCTTTCCTTGGCTCTTGCCTTTTCTTCATCTCTTCTGGCACCACCCATAGCGCAATCAAACTTCCCATTTTCTATGGTTTCCAAAAGTGTGACAGTTTGAAGAGAGTTTCTACTGGCATTAAAGCCGGTTTCTTCAATTACTTTTCCTTCATCAATGGATTTCTGAACAGATCCAACGATTAATTTGGCACCATATTTCTCTACCAAATTATCTCTGAACTGAATAGTTTCAGGGAAGTTATGTCCGGTATCTACATGAACCAAAGGAAAAGGCACATTTCCCGGGAAGAACGCCTTTCGTGCTAAATGAAAACACACGATAGAGTCCTTACCTCCTGAAAATAACAATGCTGGTCTTTCGAATTGAGCTGCAACCTCTCTTAATACGTAGATAGATTCGGCTTCTAATTCTTTTAAATGGGTTAAGCTATAGTTCATTGCCTCAATTAATTGGAAGGCAAATTTAAGTATTCTTGCAAAGCCGACATCACAAAATCGACACTATCTTTTACAGACATGTTTTCGGTGCTTACGGTAATTGTAGGGTTATTAGGCTCATCAAACGGTGCGCTAATTCCAGTAAAGTTTGGAATTTCACCTAATCTGGCCTTAGCGTATAAACCTTTCACATCACGGCTTTCGCATACTTCAAGAGAAGTATTGACATGAACTAAAATGAAATCATCTTCACCAATAATTTCCCTTGCCATGTCTCTTAAGTCATTGGTTGGACTCACAAAACTGGCTATGGTAACGACACCTCCATCCAAAAACAATTTAGCCACTTCAGAAATTCGCCTGATATTCTCTACACGGTCTTCTTCAGAAAACGAGAGGTTGTTATTGATGCCGGCACGCACATTGTCTCCATCCAACAATTTGGTAAAGTAGCCTTGATTGTGAAGCGCTCGCTCCAAACCTTTGGCAATGGTTGTTTTGCCAGAACCGGACAAACCTGTTAGCCAGATAACCCGGGCTTTCTGTTTCAAGATTTGTTCCTTCTCGGAACGGGACATAATTTCGTCGAATACGGTAAAAATATTACCTTTTTCTTCTTTCATCCCAGATGGTATAGATTACAGTGTTTTAGCTACTTCTACTTCCTCAAAGGCTTCAACGTGGTCACCAACTTTAATGTCGTTGAACTTCTCAATATTCAAACCACACTCGTAACCGTGCTTCACTTCCTTCACATCATCTTTGAATCGTTTCAACGAGCCAAGCAGACCAGTATAGATAACGATACCGTCTCTAATAACACGGATGTTGCTACTTCTGTTGATCTGGCCTTCAAGAACGAAACATCCGGCAATGGTTCCGACCTTAGAAATTTTGAAAGTTTCTCTGATCTCGGCAGTACCAATGATCTTCTCTTCAACATCAGGGGACAACATACCTTCCATTGCGGCTTTAACCTCTTCAATGGCTTGATAGATGATGCTGTACAATCTGATTTCTACTTCTTCGTTCTCTGCCAGTTTTCTTGCACCTGCTGAAGGTCTTACCTGGAATCCAACGATGATGGCATCTGATGCAGTTGCCAAAAGTACATCTGACTCTGTAATGGCACCAACCGCCTTATGAATGATATTCACCTGAATTTGCTCAGTACTTAATTTCTCAAGCGAATCAGACAAGGCCTCAATAGATCCATCCACATCACCTTTCACAATCACGTTTAGCTCCTGGAAGTCACCCAATGCCAATCGTCTACCGATTTCATCAAGTGTCAAGTGCTTCTGAGTTCTCACCCCCTGCTCTCGCTGAAGCTGAGTTCTCTTAGCAGCAATATCTTTCGCTTCTCTTTCGTCATCTAATACATGGAATTTATCGCCTGCACTGGGTGCACCATTCAGACCAAGTACCTCAACCGGGAATGATGGACCAGCTTCTTTCACACGCTGACCACGTTCATTTTCCATAGCTTTCACCTTTCCGAAATGTTGACCAGCCAGAATCATATCTCCAACCTGTAATGTACCTGCTTCAACAAGTACGGTTGTTACATATCCTCTACCCTTATCCAGCTCAGATTCAATGATGGTACCAAGTGCATTCTTATTAGGATTGGCTTTCAATTCAAGTAACTCTGCTTCCAGCACCACCTTTTCAAGTAGCTCCTCAATATTAGTCCCTTTCTTGGCAGAAATTTCCTGACTTTGGAACTTACCACCCCAATCTTCAACCAAAATATTCATTTGAGATAATTCTTCTCTGATCTTATCCGGATTGGCTTCAGGTCTGTCAATTTTATTGATCGCAATTACCATTGGTACACCTGCAGCCTGAGCGTGATTAATGGCCTCCTTAGTTTGAGGCATCACTTTGTCATCAGCTGCAACGATAATAATGGCAATATCCGTTACCTGAGCACCTCTGGCACGCATGGCTGTAAAGGCCTCATGCCCTGGTGTATCAAGGAAAGTAATTGTCTTACCGTCCTTCATTTTAACGTTGTAAGCTCCAATATGCTGGGTAATTCCTCCGGCCTCACCGTCGATTACGTTGGCCTTTCTAATGTAATCCAGCAAAGAAGTTTTACCATGATCAACGTGTCCCATTACCGTAACAATAGGAGGTCTTTCAATTAAGTCTTCTTCAGAATCCTCTTCAAGAACGATAGAATCTGATACATCTGCAGATACGAACTCAACAGTATATCCAAATTCTTCGGCAATGATGGTGAGTGTTTCCGCATCCAATCTCTGGTTGATAGAGGCAAAAATACCCAGTGACATACAAGCAGAGATAACGTCTGTTGCGCCCACACTCATCATGGTTGCAAGCTCAGAAACGGTTACGAATTCCGTCACTTTAAGAACGCTCTTTTCTTCTTCCAGTCTTGCCAATTCTTCCTGAGATTTAGCTGCAACCGCATCTCTTTTGGCACGTCTGTTTTTAACAGATTTAGACTTTCCACCGCCACTCAAACGAGCCAGTGTTTCTTTAATCTCCTTTTGAATTTCGGCTTCAGATACCTCAGGCTTTTGAGAGGCGTGTCCTTTACCACCGCCTTTCTTATTCCTTCTTTGGTCTTCCTTAGCTTGTTTTTCAACGTTGACTTTTTTGATGCGCTTTCTCTTGCGCTTTTTATCGTCGTTAGAAGTTTTCTCTTTTTCTTTCGGCAATTCAATTTTACCGACAACTGTAGGTCCACTAAGCTTCTGTCTCTCGGCCTTAATGGTCTCGATCGGCTTATTCTCTTCAGGTGTTTCTTCCTTCTTTGGCGTTTCTTCTGGTGCCTTTTCAGGAGCTGCTTCTTCTGTTTTTGATGCTTCAGAAGTTTCTGCAGTTGTTTCTTCAGGTTCCGGTTTTTCAGGAGCAGGCTCTTCTGCCTTTTCTTCTGCTTTCTTTCCTGAAACAGAATCAAGGTCGATTTTACCGACTACAGACACCTTTACGTTGTCTTCAACAGTTGCCTTAATAGAACCAGATTCAGAGCTTCCTGCCTGAACGTTTTTGATGATGATTTCATCTTGTTCCGGCTCTTTGGATACAACATCCTTGCTCGCATCCTGAAGCGAAATAGATTCTCTCTTCTCTCTGTTAAAGTTCTTGCTTTTCGCTTTTTCGCTCAGATTGGCATCTGATTGAAATTCGTCCAGCAACATGTTGTAGAGATTCTCATCGATTTTCGTGTTTGGACTGGCATCAATATCTTGCCCTTGAGAGGACAAGAAATCCACTATGGTGGACAATCCAACATTCAATTCTCTTGCAACTTTACTTAATCTTTTGACCTTACCTGCCATACAGTTGTTTACATATTGATCCGAAATAATTGTCTTTCGGATTCGTTAAAATTAATTTTTTACCTGAATTTATTCAAATTCAGATCGGAGTATCTTAAATACTTCCGCAATAGTTTCCTCTTCCAGGTCTGTTCTTTTTGCCAGATCTGCTTGAGGAATTTCGAGTACAGATTTAGCCGAATCGCAACCAATTGCTTTTAATTCGTCCAAAATCCATCCATCGATTTCGTCTGCAAATTCTTCCAAATCCACATCTTCAACGTCTTCCATACCTTCACGGTAAACGTCAATTTCAAGGCCAACTAACTTGCTCGCCAATTTAATATTATGTCCGCCTTTACCAATTGCCAAAGACACTTGATCAGGCTTAAGGAACACCTCTGCCCTTCCTGCATCATCTTTAATATCTACAGATGAAATTTTTGCCGGGCTTAATGCTCTTGTGATCAATAACTGCACATTAGATGTAAAGTTGATCACATCAATATTTTCGTTTCTCAACTCACGAACGATTCCGTGAATACGAGATCCTTTCATACCAACACAAGCACCTACGGGATCAATTCTATCGTCATAGCTTTCAACAGCCACTTTTGCTCTTTCACCTGGCTCACGCACGATATTTTTGATGGTAATAAGGCCATCGAATACTTCCGGCACTTCCAGCTCAAACAATCTTTCAAGGAACTCAGGAGCTGTTCTTGACAAGATTACCACAGGTGTGTTGTTTCTCATATCAACTCGGTATACAACCGCTCTTACAGTATCTCCTTTCTTGAAGTAATCAGTTGGGATCTGCTCAGCTTTTGGCATGATCAATTCGTTACCTTCATCATCCAATACCAGAATTTCCCTTTTCCAGATCTGGTAAACTTCACCTGTGATGATTTCACCAATTCTTTCCTTGTATTTCTTATAGATATTGTCTTTTTCAAGCTCAAGAATTCTTGACACTAAGTTTTGTCTAAGCGCCAATACATTTCTTCTTCCAAAGTCCATGATTTTCATTTCCTCAGAAACTTCTTCTCCAACTTCAAAATCAGGTTCAATTTTAATGGCATCAGAATATGCGATCTCGATATATGGATCTTCCACTTCTCCATCCGGAACAATTTCTTTATTGATCCAAATTTCCAAATCTCCCTTATCCGGGTTAATGATCACATCAATATGATCATCTGATCCAAATTTCTTTTTAAACATGCTTCTAAAAACATCCTCGAGGATTCCAAGCATGGTTGCTTTGTCAATATTCTTGAATTCTTTGAATTCACTAAACGACTCTATAAGATTTAGGTTATCCATAACACTAAGCTTTACACATATTTAATTATTTAAATGCTATTATGATCTTGGTTTCTTTTACCTGATCGTATTTAAATTGATATTCCTTAATTACTTTTTCTTTCTTTTTGCGGCCTTCAATTTTCTCTTTCGTTTCCGTTTTCAATTGAAATCCTTCTTCATCCGCTGCTTCTATGGTTCCTTTTAGTTCGGATCCATCGTGCGGTTTTACTTTTACCTGACGGCCAATGTTCTTTTTGTATTGTTTCCAGACTTTGAAACCTTCTGTGAGTCCGGGAGAGCTTACCTCAAGTGAAAAGTCCTCTTCTTCCCTGTCAAGGTTGTGTTCAATATTTCTACTAATGGACACGCATTCCTTCACGGAAATACCTCTGGTTTCATTATCTGCCTCCACACAAATTCGATTGGCGGCATCAATTTTTACGTCAACCAAATAGCAGCCACTATCCAATTCCTGAATGCGTTCTTCCGCTAATTTTATGACGATTTCTTTACTAATCATATGGGCAAAAAATGAGGGGACTGTCGTCCCCTCTTACTTGTTTACTTATATAATTATTGGGCAAATGTAATGATTTTCACATAAAAGATCAAATTTACCCTTTGACGCCCTTATTTGTGTCTACTTATCAAACGAATCGGTAGAGCTGTTGTTGACCTTCACGTTATCGTTTCCGGTCTTGATTACCTTAAACTCAGTTCTTCGGTTTTTAGCATGTTCTTCTTCATCACATTGCACTCCGTTTTTACAATCATTCAGTAATCTTGCTTCTCCATACCCTTTCCCATAAATCCTATTCGGGTCAGAGATTTTACTCTTGATATACTTAGCACTCGCTTTGGCTCGCTTATCACTCAACCAACGGTTATATGAATCACTACCACGACTATCTGTATGAGCACCTAACTCAACTTCCATACCCGGATACTTATTCATGATGTCAACAATCTTGTCCAGTTCTTTCGCAGCATCTGCGCGGATGTTGTATTTATTAAGGTCAAAGTTGATAGGGTTGATCTTAACCAATTCTGTCAGATCTTTCACCTCAGGATCCAGTCCTAAATCAAGTGTGCTGTGCACATCATACTGACCTTCCTTTTCAAAAGCAGTATTGTAAGTAAGTGTTTTTGAGAAGTAGCCATCTTTCTGAAGAATGATGTTATAACTTCCTCTGTCATTCAGTTTTTTATCGGCCAATGGTCGTCTGTAATCACCTGTTTCGGTAGTTGTATGACTCACTTCCTTTCCTGTCATATTATCGACAATGGTCATTTTCACACCCTCAAGTGGGTTACCGGTTTTCTTATCTGTTACTACAGCATATAAGCTAAGACCTGGATCTTTTTCAAGTACCAAATCAGACACGATCACTTCATCAGGCGTAGCTGAGCTCGTTTCATTGCCTCCGTCAAAATACTTGTCTTTAGTTCCATCAAGAGAAAAGTCTTTATCAGGATCCACGGTAAATTCGTATGCTCCGTTATCACCAGTGGTGGTTCTTGCTATTTCATTGCCTTCAGCATCTTTTAAGATGACTTCAACTCCTGCCAGAATATTTCCTTGTTTGTCTTTGGTAATTCCTTTTAGGGTTTTCCCAAAGGTGAAAGGTTTCTCCATTTTGAAGGAATACAAATCATCATCACCTTTTCCTGTTTCACGGTTTGAAGAGAAGTAACCACCTTTCATGTTTTTATCTACAATAAAAGCGAAATCGTCCTTTTCTCCATTAATGGGAACGCCAACATTTTTTATTTTACTGAGCTTTCCATCTTCTTTAAGTTGCACGACAAAAACATCAAGACCTCCCAGTCCCACATGCCCATCGCTCGAAAAGAAAAGCAGCCCTTCGGAATGAATAAACGGAAACATTTCATTCCCTTCTGTGTTCACTTTATCTCCCATGTTTTCGGCTTTTCCCCAGGAGCCATCACCATCCCTTTTTGCCATGTAGATATCTACGCCGCCCTTTCCTCCGGGCATATCACTGGCGAAATATAATGTATTGCCATCCTCACTCAGACTGGCATGTCCTACACTATATTCGTTGTTGTTAAAGGGAAGTGATTCTGCTTGGCTCCATTTTCCTTCAGCATTCATTGAGGATTGAAACAATTGTAGCTTAACAACACCATCGCTACTTTTACCTTTGTAGTTGTTTCTGGTAAAGATCATGTAATTACCCTCAGCGTTGAAGGTAGCCGGACCTTCATGATACTTTGCATTGATCTTTTTATTGAGTTCGACCGGATTGCTGAGACTATGGTCTTCACTTCTGTCTGCCACATAAAGATCCAAAAATGGTAATCGATTACCATTCCATTTTCTTCTTATGGCTTTGGTGCCTTCTCTTGAAGAAGCGAAAACCACCTGATTCTTATAAAAGGCAGCCCCAAAGTCCTCTTGTTCGGAATTGATATCAAGACCTTTGATGTCTTTAAACCTTCCTTCATCTATTTTAAGCTGACTAAATGCGCCTTTGTTATTGTGATATTCTGCACCACGAGAGTCTGTTGACAATGTACTGTGAAACTTACTCATCCACTCATCAGCTTTACCATGTTTGCCATTCATTTTGAGCATTTCTGCATACATAAATAAATCTTCAGGCTTATTATCAGTTGCTGCTGCAACTACTGCATAATGTTCTTCTGCCTTAAGAGAATTATTGGTGAGACGGTAACTTTCTGCAAGATTTCTGGTTCCCTCTGTACTCAAACCATCTATTTCTTCATAGCGTTCTATGGCTTTACTGTATGAATATCGCTCATAGAATTTCTCTGCCTTTAACTCTTTTGGACTTTTCTGAGCTATTGCTGCGGTACTCATGAAAATTGTACCTACTATTAACCATGTTTTTTTCATCTTTCTATTGTTCCGGGGTGAATTAGAAATATCTTGGTGATTGGATCTTCTGCTTTTCACTAAAGAAGAAATCGTAACGTAGCATAATCTCGTGCGAGCCGCCATTATACCTAAATGTGGTATTGGTAAAACTCCAATCAAAACTATATCCTGCACTCAACTGATCTGTGAATTGATATCCAAGTAAAGCACCAACTGCATCACCTGTTCTAAACATTGGTCCTGTCCAAAACTTCTCCTTTATCAAAAGAAGTGCAGTTAAATCTGCCTCAATAGGCGCTCCTGATGTTACCTTAATGAAGGTTGTTGGCTTCAATTTTAAATCTTTGTTTAGATCGAAAACAGCTCCACCAATAAGGAAGTAGTGACGCTTTTCGCTGGCAACATTGGTTCCTCCGGTAGTGGTATTCGTAGAAAAATCATTCTCCAATAATTTAGGTGTACTGAGCCCCACATACCATCTGTCTTCATAATAGTAAGCGCCAAAACCAATATTGGGCAAGAGCTGACTTTCTATATTATTAGAAAATGCATTGTCTCCACTTTGATCGAGATCTAAACTGGTTAAGCCTCCAGTCATAAGGTTGACGCCTCCCTTTAGACCAAGGCTCAATTTACCTTTATCACTGATTTGAAATTTGTAAGCCAGGTCGGCATAAAAACTGGTGGTACTTATTGGCCCAACTTTATCATTGATAATGCTTAAACCAACACCTAACTGGTCATTTAATATTGGGGTATGTCCGGTAAGCGTTTGAGTAACAGGAGCGCCTTCAAAACCTACCCACTGGCTTCTATGCAAACCAGTAATAGTAAGCGCATCTCTTGTTCCGGCATAGCCTGGATTTACTGCTTGCGTATTAAACATGTAGTGGGTAAACATGGCGTCCTGTTGCGCAAACGCAGTTAAACCAAATATTCCCAAGCCCAATGTCATTAAAATTCTCTTCATGACTTTATTTTTTTAATGCCCCCTTCGGGGGCTTTTTTTATTATCTGTTCAAGTAGATGTAACCTTTAATTATTTGTTCTCCATCAGGACCTTCCGTACCCAAATCAAGGATATAGAAGTAGGTGGCAACCGGAAGCTGATCTCCAGGACTGATACCAAACTGGTTGGTACCATCCCAATCATTCTTATAACCATCATTGCTCTCGAACACCTTGTTACCCCAACGGTTCACAATTGTCATTTTATTATCCGGATATGCTTCCAGACCTGTAATCACAAACAAATCATTAACACCATCACCGTTTGGCGAGAACCCTTGAGGAATATGCAATCCACATGGGTCAGCATCCAAGTAATCCGGCGTACTATCACCATCGCAATCATCAGAGATGTTATTTCCATCCAGATCGTACTCATCAGCTGTATCGATTCCATCATTATCATCATCAGTATCCTGATAATCCGGAATGCCATCGCTATCGGTATCCATTGGATTGGATTGTCCGTCATTGTCATCCCATCCATCACCATTGTTATCGGTGAAGTCATCTACCATTCCGTCGTTATCATCATCGGTACCGCCTGCTTCAATTACATCTGGCACACCATCGTTATCTGAATCGGTATCTGTGTAATCAGGCATGCCATCGCCATCTGTATCTACAGGATCTGATTGACCATCATCGTCATCCCATCCGTCTCCATCAGCATCATTGAAGTTATCGATCATACCGTCTCCGTTATTGTCGGTTCCGCCTCCTTCAACTACGTCCGGAATACCGTCGTTGTCTGAATCAAGGTCGTTGTGATCCGGGCTTCCATCATTGTCCGTATCCAAATCTCCTGAAACTGCATCATCGTCGTCCCATCCATCGCCATCGGCATCATTGAAATTGTCGATTACTCCGTCTCCGTTAGTATCGGTTCCGCCAGCTTCAACTACATCAGGAATACCATCGTTATCTGAATCAAGATCTTCATGATCCGGAACACCATCGCCGTCAAAGTCGTTAAGACCATCGGTCATGTTGTTGTCGTCAGCTCCATCCATGTCGGTATCAGTAAAGTTGTCGATCATTCCATCGCCATCTGTATCTACACCTCCATCTTCAATAATATCAGGAATACCATCATTGTCTGAGTCTAAATCCAGATAATCAGGAATGCCATCACCGTCAGTGTCTTCACCTCCATCAGTAGCATTGTCGTCATCCCAACCGTCTCCGTTGGCATCTTCATCACCATTGTCGTCGATACCATCGTTATCCATATCAGAACCTCCTGTGATACTGGCATCTACTGAATCGTCGATACCATCATTATCTGAGTCTGTTCCTCCGGTAGCATCTACATCCGCATAATCAGGAATACCATCACCGTCAGCATCCGACCAGTCATCTACCTGACCATCGTTATCGACATCAACACCTCCATCTTCTACTACATCATAGATACCATCGTTATCTGAATCCACATCCTGGAAATCAGGAATGCCATCGCCATCTGTATCAGGAGGGTTAGGTAACTGCTCGTTATCTGCCCAACCGTCATTATCAGCATCATTGATCAGTGTTCCGTTAGGGTTAATCTCATCGACTAAACCGTCTCCGTTAGAGTCGATTCCGCCGCCTTCAATGATATCCGGAATACCGTCATTATCAGAATCCAGGTCGAAGATATCCGGAATGCCGTCACCATCTGTATCGTTAGGGTTGGTATTTGGATCTCCATCGCCATCTAAATCCCAATCTTCTGCCGTATCCGGAATACCATCATTATCGTCATCCAGATCGGCAAAGTTTGGAATACCATCGCCATCACTGTCAGCCTCACGGTAGTCAAGATCTCCTACACCCGGGTTGTCTGCATCTGCTATTGATCCGTCTGTTGGAGCCTGACCATTGTTGTTAGCACCACCATTGTTGGTTGTTCCAGTTCCGTCAGAGTCGAAGGCATCATCTAAACCATCGCCATCGGAATCGTTACCGGTAGGTGCGTTTTCTCCTCCACTAATAACATCATCACCATTGAGGTCGTGGCCTTCAAGAATGTCGTCCTGACCATCATTATCTGAATCTAAATCAACATAATCAGGAGTTCCATCTCCATCGTGATCATTAGGATTAAGAGCAGTACCAGTTCCACCACCAATACCAACAGCATTGTTGTCGTCACCATCGTATGCGTCATCAATACCATCTCCGTCAGTATCAACACCTGTAGGACCTGTATAACCAGAAGTGGTTTGTCCTTCGATATTGTCTACGATACCATCATCATCAGAATCAATATCCAGATAATCTGGTTTTCCTGTACCATCTGTGTTAGGTGTTGGTAGGCTCACGCTTCCCGCAACATCAGAGTCAATAGAAGCATCAGCGGTACCATCTCCATCCGTATCAACAACCGGGTCATCTGAAATACCATCGCCATCGGCATCAGTCATTGATGAAGGGTCTCCGGCAACGGGATAGTCTACCTGACCATCACCATCAGAATCGATTCCACCAGCCTCAGTGATATCAGGAATGCCGTCTCCATCAGAATCCAGATCTAAATAATCCGGGATGTTGTCGTTATCCGTATCGTTGTTTGGACTTGGTGTTCCAGGACCATCTCCAGATCCTGGCACTGTATTGTCATCAGGATCAACAGTATCTGCTAAGCCATCACCATCTGTATCCGTTGGTGTTCCTGTCCCTATGACACCATCGCCATCCGGATCAACAGAAGTATCTCCATCGTTAGATTCAACAACATCTGTAATGCCATCATTGTCAGAATCCAGGTCTAAGTTGTCTGGTACACCATCACCATCCGTATCAGGATTGTTTAATGAAGTTCCAGGACCATCTGTTGGAGCAGGTGTATTGTTATCATCTGTATCAGCTACATCACTGAATCCATCGTTATCAGCATCCACAAAGCCATCTAAAACGCCATCGCCATCTGCATCATTACCTCCAGCTTCAATAACATCCGGCATGCCGTCGTTATCTGAATCCAGATCAAGTGCATCATTAACTCCGTCACCATCGGTATCAGGGTTAGGTAGTGGGTTTGACGCTATATTGTCATCTATTCCATCGTTGTTAGAATCGGTAAATCCATCTACAACACCATCGCCGTCCGCATCATTACCTCCGGCTTCAACAAGATCAGGAATACCGTCATTATCTGAATCCAGGTCAAGGTAATCAGGAATACCATCACCATCTGTATCACCGGTACCTTCTGCCGTATCCGGAATACCATCATTATCATCATCTTCATCGAAGATATCGTTGATGCCATCTCCATCATGGTCACAAATACCAGTAAAGGTCACAGGCAAGGTAATATCTCCTGCGTTGAAATCACATGGCTCATTTGGATCTGTATTATCTCCTAAAGTCAATGGATCTCCATCGGTACCATTGATCTCATCGGCATTACTAACTCCGTCGCCATCGCAATCTCCTCCATCGGTAGCAACCATGGTAACAGAAGCCAGTACCAGATCACAAGGGTCGTTTGGATTGGTGCCGTCAGTAGCCTCATCTCCGTTTGTTACACCATCTCCGTCACAGTCGAGTGTTGGATCTAAAGGATCACAACATACACCTGATGGGTTAGCTATGGTCGATTGATCACAATAAGGATCTGAACCTGCGGTATCTTCAGCTCCATTTAAGTCGCCATCACCATCGCAATCAGCTGCTGCCCAAATTGGATTGGAAGCATCATATCCTGTATAGCCTGGCGCCTGAAGTGGATCACAAGGATCTAGTGGATTATTTCCATTCCCTATTTCTGTTCCGTTGTCAATACCATCTCCGTCACAATCCAGAGCGTTCCAAGCCGACGAAGGAGCAACCGTAGCACTTGCTATATTGAAATCACATGGATCTTGGGGATTTGTACCATCGGTTGCTTCATCGGCGTTGGTCACTCCATCACCATCACAATCGTTGGTGGAAGTCACAGTCAATGTAATTGAAGCAGTATTGAAATCGCAATCGTCTTGCGGATCAGTTCCATCAATCGCTTCCTGAGCGTTTGTTACACCATCTCCATCACAATCACTTGTTGATATCACTGGTAATGTAATGGAAGCTAAGTTAAAGTCACAGTCATCTTGCGGATCCGTGCCATCAGTGGCTTCCTGAGCATTCGTTACACCATCGCCATCACAGTCGCTTGTTGATGTTACGGTTAATGTAATTGATGCTGTATTAAAGTCACAATCATCTTGTGGATCGGTTCCATCAGTGGCTTCCTGAGCGTTTGTTACACCGTCACCATCACAGTCATTTGTTGATGTCACTGGTAATGTAATTGACGCCGTATTAAAGTCGCAATCGTCTTGCGGGTCCGTGCCATCAGTGGCTTCCTGAGCATTCGTTACACCATCGCCATCACAGTCGCTTGTTGATGTTACGGTTAATGTAATTGATGCTGTATTAAAGTCACAATCATCTTGTGGATCGGTTCCATCTGTTGCCTCTTGAGCGTTCGTCACACCGTCACCATCACAATCGCTAGTTGATGTTACTGCTACAGTGATTGACGCAGTATTAAACGAACAGTCGTCTTGAGGATCTGTACCGTCTGTCGCTTCTTGTGCATTTGTCACACCATCGCCATCACAATCACCAGTTGAAGTCACTGGCAAAGTAATGGACGCTGAAGTGAAATCACAGTCATCTTGTGGATCGGTTCCATCTGTCGCTTCTTGAGCATTTGTTACACCATCACCGTCGCAATCTCCAGTTGATGTTACCGGCAAAGTAATGGACGCTGCGGTGAAATCACAGTCATCTTGTGGGTCGGTTCCATCTGTCGCTTCCTGAGCGTTGGTCACACCATCTCCATCACAATCACCAGTTGAAGTCACTGGCAAAGTGATAGAAGCAGCGGTGAAATCACAATCATCTTGTGGGTCGGTTCCATCTGTCGCTTCCTGAGCATTCGTTACACCATCACCATCACAGTCGCTCGTTGAAGTTACAGCCACAGTAATTGATGCAGTATTAAACGAACAGTCATCTTGTGGATCGGTTCCATCTGTTGCCTCTTGAGCATTCGTTACACCGTCACCATCACAATCACCAGTAGACGTTACAGTCAATGTAATTGATGCTGTATTAAATGAACAGTCATCTTGCGGGTCAGTGCCATCGGTGGCTTCCTGAGCATTCGTTACACCATCACCGTCGCAATCTCCAGTTGAAGTCACTGGTAAAGTAATAGATGCTGCGGTGAAATCACAATCGTCAAGTGGATCGGTTCCGTCGGTCGCTTCCTGAGCGTTTGTTACACCGTCACCATCACAATCACCAGTTGAAGTCACTGGTAAAGTAATTGACGCAGCAGTAAACGAACAGTCATCTTGTGGGTCGGTTCCATCAGTGGCTTCCTGGGCATTCGTTACACCGTCACCATCACAGTCGCTTGTTGATGTTACAGTCATAGTGATAGATGCCGTATTGAAATCACAATCATCTTGTGGATCGGTACCGTCGCTAGCCTCATCTCCATTGCTTACACCATCGCCATCACAGTCAAGAACCGGATCTAATGGATTACAGCACACACCTGTTGGGTTAGCTATGGTCGATTGATCACAATAAGGATCAGAACCAGCAGTATCTTCAGCTCCATTTAAGTCGCCATCGCCATCACAATCAGCAGCCGCCCAAATTGGATTGGAAGCGTCATATCCTGTATAGCCAGGATTTTGAACAGGGTCACAAGGATCTAATGGATCGGTTCCGTTTCCTACTTCTGTTCCATTATTAATGCCGTCACCATCACAATCCATCGCATTCCACGCTGCCGAAGGAGTAACAGTGGCACTTGCTATATTGAAATCACATGGGTCTTGCGGATCTGTTCCGTCTGTAGCTTCATTGGCATTTGTCACGCCATCGCCATCACAATCACTTGTTGATGTTACAGTCAAAGTGATTGATGCAGTATTGAAATCACAGTCATCTTGTGGGTCGGTTCCATCGGTTGCTTCCTGAGCATTCGTTACACCATCACCGTCACAATCGCCAGTTGAAGTTACTGGCAAAGTAATGGACGCTGAAGTGAAATCACAGTCATCTTGTGGATCGGTTCCATCAGTGGCTTCCTGAGCATTCGTTACACCATCACCGTCGCAATCTCCGGTTGATGTTACCGGCAAAGTAATGGACGCTGCGGTGAAATCACAGTCATCTTGTGGGTCGGTTCCATCAGTTGCCTCTTGAGCGTTCGTTACACCATCGCCATCACAATCACCAGTTGAAGTCACTGGCAAAGTGATAGAAGCAGCAGTGAAATCACAATCATCTTGTGGGTCGGTTCCATCGGTAGCTTCCTGGGCATTTGTTACACCATCACCATCACAGTCACTCGTTGAAGTTACGGCTACAGTGATTGATGCAGTATTAAACGAACAGTCGTCTTGAGGGTCAGTTCCATCCGTTGCCTCCTGAGCATTCGTTACACCGTCACCATCACAATCACTTGTTGATGTTACAGTCAAAGTGATTGATGCAGTATTGAAATCACAGTCATCTTGTGGGTCGGTTCCATCTGTCGCTTCCTGAGCATTTGTCACACCATCACCATCACAATCACCAGTTGAAGTCACTGGTAATGTAATGGACGCTGCGGTGAAATCACAGTCATCCTGCGGGTCTGTACCATCTGTCGCTTCCTGAGCGTTGGTCACACCATCACCGTCACAATCGCCAGTTGAAGTTACTGGCAAAGTAATGGACGCTGCGGTGAAATCACAGTCATCTTGAGGGTCTGTTCCATCGGTGGCTTCCTGGGCATTCGTTACACCATCTCCATCACAGTCGCTCGTTGAAGTTACGGCCACGGTAATTGAGGCAGTATTAAACGAACAGTCATCTTGTGGATCAGTGCCATCAGTTGCCTCTTGAGCATTGGTCACACCATCTCCGTCGCAATCCCCAGTTGATGTCACTGGTAATGTAATAGAGGCTGCGGTGAAATCACAGTCACCTTGTGGATCAGTTCCATCGGTGGCTTCCTGGGCATTGGTCACACCATCGCCATCACAATCTCCGGTTGAAGTTACTGGTAAAGTAATAGAGGCTGCAGTGAAATCACAGTCATCCTGGGGATCAGTTCCATCTGTAGCCTCTTGAGCGTTTGTTACACCGTCGCCATCGCAATCGCCAGTTGAAGTCACCGGTAAAGTAATGGACGCTGCGGTGAAGTCACAATCGTCTTGAGGGTCCGTTCCATCGGTCGCTTCCTGAGCATTTGTGACACCATCACCATCACAGTCGCTTGTTGAAGTTACTGCTACAGTAATTGAGGCAGTATTAAACGAACAGTCGTCTTGTGGATCGGTTCCATCTGTCGCTTCCTGAGCGTTGGTCACACCATCGCCATCACAGTCGCTCGTTGATGTTACTGTTAAGGTAATAGATGCAGTATTAAAATCACAATCATCTTGTGGGTCTGTGCCATCTGTGGCTTCCTGAGCATTCGTTACACCATCGCCATCGCAATCACCGGTAGATGTTACCGTTAATGTAATTGAAGCCGGCGTAAAATCACAATCATCAAGTGGATCTGTTCCATCCACTACTTCCTGAGCATTTGTCACACCATCTCCGTCACAGTCCGCTGCATCCCAGGCTGCAGTTGGCGTCATAAGTGCATTTGCCAACACAAAATCACACGGATCGGTTGGATCTGTACCATCGGCATTTTCAACGAAATCCGGCACTCCATCTCCATCAGTATCCTGATTACATGTAATTGGTGCCCCACCAATATCCAAAGCTTCAATTGATCCTAGCCATACTCCAGAATCCCATGCAGGATCCCCAATATCTCCAATGGCCATTTTAAAATGATATGAAACACCAGCAGTTAGTCCGGTAATCTCAGCGTACAATGTCACAGTAATCCCATCATATTCAATAAATATTGGGCCCGGAACACCATCATTATTATCAATAAACAATGCCCCCTGAGTGAGGTCAGCTGGTGTACCATCGGCAAAAGCACCACATGTTCCCACATTGATATTGTTTACTGCAACTGTATTTGCTGTCCCTGGCACAAGAGCAATATTGGTTGGGCCGGGAAGTGCACCACCTGTCACCCAGAAACCAAACACATCATTAAATTGGCTACACACGTATTCTGGGTATTCATCTGATGCGAACTGAAAAGGAATTCGAATTCCATCGGCACCTGGAGGCATCACGAAATCGAATTCGACAATGGCCTCATCAAATGTTCCCAAACCAGAAACATCTAAAAGGTCCAAATCGGCATCTGTACATGTTCCGGCTGTACTTCCTCCATCAGACACATTTGTTTGATTGTTGTTTGTAAAAGCTTCTGTGTTATCTCCTGTTGTAAGGAAAACACCACGATCTAGTTGAAGCGTTCCTCCGGCAATTCCGTTAGAGAAGGTCCCTACCTGAGTTCCTCCTGCTCCACAAGTAAGGGTTACTCCAGTTACGTCAACACAATTATTTACCTCAAGTTCTGCTTCTATATCTGCGGCATTGAATCCGGCATTAAGCGTGGCTTGAGAAAACCCAGTATAACTGTATAGGGCAAAAAAGGATAGCAATCCTAATCTCACCGCTTTTATTCTTTGGTTAGTCATAAACTTCATAGTAAAAAGATTTGATGGGTTATTTTTTGGTGGTCTTTATCACTAAAAAGCGACCATCATATAAGCGGTAGGCAAAATTTTCGCCCGCTTTGTGTACAAATTTTATTTTGGAAAAATCCGTAGTAGAATTGATGCTTTTCAAATCAATATCAGGATTAAGAGACGCAACTCTTCCTATATGCATCCACTTCAGATTACTGTGGTCGCTATTGAACACTTCTTCACTAACAATTTTATATGTACTAACAGAAGAAGATGTTTGCCATCCAGCACTAACAGTTTTACCCTCAGTAGTTGAATAGAATTTGGTGTTTTTGGTACCAAAAGAACTTATGGCTACCAAAGTAAATACGCTGATTAAAAAAAATTTCATGTGTTCTTGATTTCAAGTAAGTATGATGCGCCCAATTTTTTGTCGGAAACAAACAAATATGCCTTAATTATTGTGCTCCTTTGGGGACAATTAACAACTGCAAAAAATGAAGCACAGATTAAGCGGAAAACAGAATAAGTGATACGCGCAAAACTTATCGAAAGCACTTAGTAACGGGGCATTCAAGTGTTGTCTGAATTTTTAGTACTAACTTGGGGCAAAACTAAGCTCATTATACCATTTGGAAAACATCTCTTATTTATTTAAGTGGCGTTCCCCATTATTACTGTTACGGATTCATATGCAAAAACGACATCATAGACGGATTTTCCTACCTCTGTTTTGGATAGTTTCCTTTTGCTATTTTCCTTCGGCTTTATGGTCTCAAACCTCAGGTGATGAGTTCCCATATGTTATCAGACAAT
Organism: Parvicellaceae bacterium; assembly: GCA_965230535.1. Classification (GTDB taxonomy): domain Bacteria; phylum Bacteroidota; class Bacteroidia; order Flavobacteriales_D; family JAUILH01; genus JAUILH01. The sequence goes on from OZ246010.1 coordinate 1,815,353, forward strand.
GGACCGCAGAAAGTGGGCTACCACAGAACGGTATTGTCTTTGTCCATCAAGGACCGAAAGGATATTTATGGATTGGCACCTACAGTGGTTTGGTTCGTTTTGATGGTCGAAAATTCAAAGTATTTGATTCTCCGGACTCTAAATCAGAGAATTTCAAAAGTGCCATTAATTGTCCTAACGGAGATTTATGGTTCTCAACCTCCTCTCATGTATACACACTTAAAAACTCTGAGCTGATTCCTGTCGATATCCCAAAGGGGATTCGTGCCCCAGAGATAGTTTCTTATGATGGAAAGGTAATTCTAAGAGGGCTTTCAGCTTTGTGGGCATATGAGAATGACAAATTTGAAAAAGTATTTGACCTTAAGCTTGAGGCTCCAGGCGCACTGGACATACAGACTTATCAAGTTGTTGACGGGAAAGTATATGTTCAGACGAGTGATTCTCTGCTTTTCATGGTGGACGACCATGGAACTTCACAAATAGAGTATCATAAGAGATTTATGGGGATTTTTACTGGTCCGGAAGACAAGCTATACTCACGCACATTAGATGGCTTTTTACGTATAGAAGGTGAGAACATCACTCCTGTCGATTCTTCTACCTTATCTAGTGATTTCAAGACTTTCAAAGACTATATAATTCTAAACGATTCTATCCACGTTCGACTTCATTCTGAATTCATAGAGATTATAAAAAATGGGGAGATTTATTTCTGCGACGGGAGTTTGAACAAGAAATTTGCCCGAATCAGCACAGTACATTCAGACTCTGAGGGGAACTTGTGGGTAGGAAGTTTGAGCGATGGTTTGTTTGCCTTATTGCCAAAGCTATTTCATGCTCCAAACATTAATTACAGGTATTTCTCCGGAAGTCAGTTTGTTTATGTTGGTGATAGCTTGGTATTGTTTGATTGTATTGGCGGTGGGGTTGGTCGTTTGAGATTAGATTCTCTTGAAATCCCTCCTGAATATGTGTATAAAACCAGACGTCTTTGGACTTGTCTCATGGAAGATGGTTCTTATTGGTATTCAGGTATGGGTGGCTTTCCTTTTATATATGACCCCGTTAACGACAGCGCTTCCTATATTCCTTTGAAATCATGGACCGAAATTAGAACAACAGCTCTATTCAAGGATTCAAAAAATCGAATCTGGCATGGCGGAGGTTCGGGTTTGTCTTTATATGATCCGGTCAAAAGGGAACTTGTTCTCTTATCAGAAGAAACAGACACATTCAGAACTCACAAAATCTATGAACATAGAAATGACAGCATCTATTTTGCCTGCGACCATGGTGTAGGCTTTTGCTGGGATAAAAAGGTAAGTTTTCTGAAGATTTCGCCGGACTTCCCTTATCACCTGGTTCGGAGTGCCTATGTAGATTCAATGGGTGTTGTTTGGATAGGGACTGCAAAAAGAGGCTTGTTTGCTTACTATAAGAATCAGTTATTCGGTTTTGGTTATTCAACAGGAAAGTTGGGGCGTGATGTCTGGACCATTATAGAAGATGATTTTGGCTTTTTTTGGATGAGTTCTAACTCTGGTGTTTATCGGGCAAAAAAACAACACCTGATAGACTATATGCTTGGGAATCGTTTTGATTATCCTGTTAGTAGGTTTGGCACAATGGATGGCATGCCCAATTCAGAATTTAATGCACACACTCAAAACAAAGGCGATAAAGACAAATATGGCAGACTCTGGTTCTCGTCTGTGGGCGGACCCGTTTTTGTTAATTCCGGACAAGTCATTCAAGTCCCGAGAAAGTACTCCATATATGCAGAAGATGTTGTTATCAATGGTATTTCAGCAACGATAGATGACCTTAAGCGCCTTCCTTCAGATGTTAAGCAAATCTCCGTCACTATTAACTATCCTTATTTTTACAGGAACGAAGATTTATACCTTGAATACAGGCTTAAAGGGTTTTACGATCGTTGGCAAACTCTGGAGAAAGACCATAAGATTAACATAACTGGTTTGCGTGGGGGAGAATACACACTTGAGGTTCGATCAATAAACAGTGACAAACGTCTTTCCATTCCGATTCATGTAGAGACCAAGTTAACCGAAAAAACCTGGTTCAGGGTAATTCTATGGGTTACGGGGGTAGCCATATTTACCATCATCATTCAGCTTATTCTGCGAAGGCGAAGAGACAAAGCAAGGGAAATGGGGAAAACCAAGAAAAGGATGTCGGAACTGGAACTACAGGCTTTCCAGGCTCAAATGAATCCTCATTTCATTTTCAACAGCCTAAGTTCAATACAGAGTTTATTCTTATCCAGGAAAGAAAAGGAGGCAAATGCATATTTAGGAAAATTTGCTGCTTTGATGAGGAACGTGACGGTACAAGCCTCAATGCAACTGGTTCCAATGGCTATGGAGCGTGAGCTTCTATCAACTTATGTGGATTTGGAGAACCTTCAGTTTGACGACCCTATGGAGTTTGAATTTGTTGTGCATGATATTGATGTAGACACTACAAGAATTCCCTCTTCCCTACTTCAACCTTTGGTAGAAAATGCGATTAAGCATGGAATCATTCCTAAAACAAACGGCCGTGGTAAGATCACCATTGAATGTATCAAAGAAGATGACTTTATTGAGATACACGTTCGGGATAATGGCATTGGAAGAGATGCTTCAAGGATACTGAATAAACAGAAATATCCTGGTCGAAAATCGCACGGTTTAAACATGATTCTTGACCGAATTTCCACCATTAATGGACTACACCAAGTTGAAATATCATTATTTATCGATGATCTGACCAATAATCTCGGTGAGCCGATAGGGACGGAAGTGATATTATTTGTTCCTTTAGAACTATCAAAATTAGACGTTAGTGATTGAGGCAATTATAATTGATGATTCTACTGTTAACAGACAGGGCTTAAGGCATTTGATCGAACAAAATTGTCCTCAGGTAAGTATTATCGATGAAGCAGGTTCTTCTAAAGATGGTGCTAAACTTATTGACAGACTTAAGCCGGATTTGGTTTTTCTGGACATTGAATTGGGTGATGGAACCGGTTTCAATGTACTTGAAAATACGCAGTATACCGACTTCAATATTGTATTTGTTACGGCCTATGAAAACTATGCCGTTGAAGCCTTTAAGACCAAAGCTTGTTCTTATATCTTAAAGCCCGTTCAGATTCCTGATCTGATTCAGGCAGTTGAACAGGCCATTGAACTCATACCAAGATTGTCGGAGGATAAATTGAATTGTACCCATTCGGACGTTATTGCGATTTCTACGCAGAGCGAATTGGTATTCATTAATAAAGATGATCTTATCAGGTGTGAAGCGGATGGGAAGTATACACGTTGTGTGCTTAAAGATCGGGTAATTATGGCATCTAAAAACCTCAAGGAATTTGAGGGGATTTTGGAAGAACCTGATTTTATCAGAATCCATCATTCTCATCTTATCAGTTCTGCCAAAGTGATGTCTTTTAACCGTTCGGAATATACCGTACTTCTATCAAATGGTGACACTGTTCCGGTATCTCAGCGCAAGAGGGATGTCATTACCTCCGCGTTTAAAATCGTTTAAGACTAACGGTATTTGTACTTCTTTCCTTCCAGAACGTCTTTATGTAACATGCCGTTCTTATAGATTTTGTGTCCTGCCAGTTTCCCTTTTTTGTTAAACACTTTCATGTCGCCATGTTTGATGCCGTCTTTGTAGTTGATCTCACTGATCAAACGTCCTCTTAGCGTGAAGCTTCTACTGGGACCGTTGAGCTTTCCGTTCTTATAAGTCTCTTCTATTCCAACAACTTTTCCTCCTGGATTAAAGTGCTTCCAGACACCATCTTGTTGACCTTCAGAGAAATTTCCAACGCTGGCCAGTTTCTTATCTTTCTGGCTATAGGTTTTCCATTCGCCGTGCTTGCGCTTGTATTCATACTCGTTAAGACGAGAACTTTCGGAATAATCGTGTCCTAACTTGTCGTAAGCCGCCGTCATGGCATTCTTTCTTTTAAAGATCTTGAACTCTCCTTCCTGATACAGGTTGCCATCTTCAAAGTAGTACTTCCACAAACCGGTTTCCAGATCATTTTTACGTGAGCCTTCATATCTTGGTTTACCGTTTGAATACCAACCTCTCCAAGGACCATCCATGCTCCCCATTTTAAAGGTTCCTTCATCCATCATCTGACCATTGGCATACCAGGATTGCCATAAGCCATCCTCTTTTCCTTTATTGAAAGTTCCCTGATTGACTTTTTTACCATTTTCGAAATAAGTAATCCAAAGACCTTGTCTCAAACCTTTATCGAAACCGCCTTCTTTCCATAGTTCACCTGTTTCAAAATAGAATTTCCAATCACCGGATTTAAGGTCATTTTCGAAATATCCGACAGCTTCCAGTTGACCGTTTGGAAACCACTTTTCCCATTTTCCTGTTCTCAGATCGTTTTCATAGAACCCAACTGATGCCAGTTGACCATTTGGATGCCATTGCTCCCACTTTCCATTTCTCTGGTCATTTTTAAACTCACCTCTCAGGTCTTTAGATCCATCTTTGGCAAACCATTCCCACAAACCTTCTTTCACACCATGGTTGTACTTTCCCTGCACCTGAATTTGCCCTTGCATATAGGCATCTTCTCCTTCTTTTTTCACTAATTTGGATTCACCCCTCAGGTACATTCTGGCAAAATCTCCATGCAGTTTCCCATTGTCATAATTTGCCTCTCTTACCAGGCGTCCATTCCTGTGCCAGTGTCTCCATAAACCGGATTTTTCTCCCATGTCATAAGAACCAAAAACAGATTTTTTGCCATTGGAATGATACTCTTCAAACTGTCCGTCTATCTCTCCTTTTTTGTAGGTATATTTTTCTTTGATGATGGCACCTTCCGGCAGGATAAATTTGCCTTTATCCCCCTCTTTTGGTTGGTATCTCTGATGGTATTCAACTTTTTGGCCATTGCCATTTTTCACCATCTCTTTTCCATCTTTGGCAAAATAAGACCAAAGCAATGGTATGCTATCGTTTTCCTGATATTCTTCAACTAAGTACGGATCTCCATTTGGGTAGTTGAAAGTCCATTTACCAAGTCGTTTACCATAAGACCAACTGCCTTTCTCAACCAATTTCCCCTTTTCATTCCAGGCTCTGAAAACACTGTCTTGAACATTCCAGTAGAAAAAGCCTTCATTCTTCTTATTGCCGTTATTGTAATATTGGGTAACCTTGCCGTGTAAGTACCCGCGAACGTAATTGGCTACTTCTTCTACCTTTCCATTTTCGTAGAAAAAACGCCACTCTCCTATCTTCTTACCAAGATCGGAAAACCCGGAGCCACTCACATATCCTCTTCCTCTGACTTTCGTACTGTCATAATCATAATAGTACGTCACCAACTGTTTCTCCACATTGTCCACAGGTTTCTTTTCAGGACCTTTAAGAGCAGCTTCTTTTCTCGCCTTTTCTGCCGCCTTGGCATTTTTAGACTTGAATTTTTCCCAATCCTTCTGAGCATGTGTATGACTCAGAGAGAAAAGACAAAAGCTTGTTATAAGGAAGTACTTGATCATCATATTGAAATAGAACATAAAAATATTGTGCCAAATTGAATGTATCACGGCCTTATGGATTAATTAATCCACATTTATAATTGAAAAATCTACTTTGGTTACAACTTAAGCAGTCCCATGACCAGAGAAAACGCACCCAGAATGATAAATCCGAATCCTGAAAACAGGTTAATTCTGTCGATTACTTTTGGGCTTAAAAAACGTTTTAATTGCGCTGCGCCTATGATTTTGAGGACGTCAATACTAAAGAAAGTCACAAGTAAAGCTGTGAAAAAGACAAAAATATCGCTTCCTGATCTTCCGTAATTATCCACTGCCACAATCATTACTCCCAACCAGTACACCAATACTGAAGGGTTGACCATGTTTAGTAAAAAACCTTTGAATACATCCATCAAAAGGTGCTTACCTGTCACGATTTTCACTTTTTCTCCCACATCATCTCCATCCGGAATAGATTTAGGACTTTTGAAAAGGTATCCGATTCCGAAAATCACGAAGATGGAGCCGGCAATAATACCGGTAATGGCTTTTTCTTCCTGAAGAAACTTAAGTTGATTGAGGAAAATGAAGCTTAAAATAATGGCCGTAAGGTCGCTTAAGAAAACGCCCAAATCCACGAACAATGCCTCTTTAATGCCTTTGGTAATGCTCACTTCAATGAGGTACATGAATACAGGACCAATCAAGACACTCAACAACAACCCTCCTACTATGCCCTGAAAAATAACTTCACCCATCACTTAGCTATGAATTGTTCCCAATCCGTCAATTGTTTTTTGTTCAATACTCTTGGAAATTTAGCCTGTCCACCAACTTTACCTTTTTGCTCCATCCAATTATAGAACGTTTCCACAGGCAGAATCTCAACGAACACTTCTTTTAAGGCATGCGCACGCTCTGTTGCGTAATCATCATTAAGATCTTTAAGATGCTTATCAAGACATTCTTTCACCTTGTTTTTGTCGGGAATTGAATTGCCTCCGATATACCACTTGTGTGCGAAGGAATTCTCATGAGGAATGCCTGCAACCGTGTACTCATATGCTTCAAAGCCAAGTTCCTTTGTAGTTCTTTCCAAAGCCGTGTTCATGTTGTCTACGGATAAATGCTCTCCACACAGACTCAAAAAATGCTTGGTTCTTCCTGTAATGATGATTTCAAAGTTATCCGTATTGGTAAAGCGAATAGTATCACCAATCAAATACCTCCAAACACCAGAACATGTAGAAATTAAAACGGCATAGTCCTGTTTATCATCCACCTCATACAAGGTTAGAATTTCAGGATTTTCCACCAATTCTCCATCTACGAAATTCTTATCGTTAAAAGGAATGAATTCAAAGTAAATTCCTTTGTCTAGCACCAACTGCATACCCGGTTTGCTAAACGCATTTTCGAAAGCCATAAAACCTTCAGACGCCAGATAAGTATCTAAATAAATGATCTCACGACCCAGGTATTTTTTGATTGATTCCTGATACGGCGAAAATGCCACTCCTCCATGCACATAAATGTTCAGGTTTGGCCAAATTTCATGTACACTGTCCACTTTATAGTGCTCTAATATTCTTTCGAAAAGCAGCTGAATCCAGGCCGGAACCCCTCCAACAATACCGATATCCCATTTATGAGCATTCTCGGTCATCACCTGCAATTTCTCTTCCCAGTCTTTAAGTGAAGCTATCTTCTTTTTAGGTTTTCTGAATCTATAGAACCAGCGTGGAATCTGGGTAGCCAGAATCCCGGATAAATCTCCTTCGTAGTGCATGCCCACCTTTTTAAGGTCTGCTGACCCACCCACCATGAGTAGCTGTTTGGTGTACAATTCTTTTGGCATTTGCAAATCGTACATACACAACATCTGGCGGATACTGGTCTGACGCATAGACACAATCATGTCCATACTAACAGGCACACGTTTACTTGGAGAACCTGAGGTTCCTGAGGTCAGCGCAAAATACTTGATTTTGCCTGGCCAGGTCACGTTTTCTTCATCCTGAACCGTTCTGTACCACCATTCATCATACATTTTGTTGTAGTCGAAAACAGGTACATTTTCCTTAAATGCAGAGATGGTATTTGCCGATTTTAGAATCTGCGTGAAATTGTAACGTACTCCGAAGGCGGTTTTCTGGGCTTTAGTCAGCAATTTTATGAGTACATCCAGTTGTAATTTTTCACTGTATACAATCTTCTTTTCGTTTCGATTCTTACGAATTTTAACTACTTCCTGTATGATGGTTCCAACAAAAGCCATTTATAATTTAACCGAACTACAATTATAGCTAAATAGACCCAGATTTGGAAGCAAAAAACGCATTATCGAACTCACAACTAGGGCAATTGCTCTTCAACTTGCAAGCTATCAGAAAGTTCTGGCTCAGGCGGTTTTAACCAATCTTTAGTGATTTGCGCGTGATAAATTGACTTATGGATTCGTTTTCTGGTACCCAGATTGATGATTTTGGGGTTATGTGCATCCGGATGGCTTCTGTTTGAGAGGAAAACGTAGATAATGTCATTTTCAGGATCAGCCCAAATAGAATTCCCTGTAAAACCTGTATGGCCAAATGTTTTGGTGGACACCTCTTCTGGAATGCCGTACATCCCGCCTCCAACAGGTTTGTTGAAGCCCAAGCCTCTGTGCGATCCGGGTTGCGCCTGAATAAATCTATTCACCGTTTCTTCTTTGATAAAGCGGGTTCCGCCATAATAGCCTCTGTTCATCAACATTTGAAACAATTTGATCATGTCTTTGCCAGAAGAGAAGAGTCCTGCATTACCAGAAATTCCACCCAATAAAGCAGCCGTTGGATCGTGAACATAACCATGAACCAATTGCTTTCTCCAATACTTATCATCTTCTGTTGGAGCTATTTCTTCTTTAGAGAAGTATCGTCTTGGCAAATAGGCGGTACGGTCCATCTTTAAGGGACGGTATATCTGTTCCTGAAGATAACGCTCAAAGGCGTTGTATTCACGCTCTTCTTCATACCTACCCATTTTCACCAAACGCTCATCTTTGTCTAAGAACCCTCTCATGAGTTTGTACAGAAGCACAAAATTAGCGTCACTGTATAGGTAGTTTTTCGTATCTCTCAACCACATCTGATTCAGGTTTACCCAAATGGAATCCTGGTAACTTTCTTCCATGTAAAAACCTTCTGCAATTGGCACATAGTACATGGAATCATCTTCCCAATCACAATAAAACCTATCAAACCTTCCAATACTATCGGTGATATAGTCCACATACTTGATATAAGAAATGCCTGCTGGTAAGCCAGACTGATGAGTCATTAATTCGGAAAAAGTAATGTGCCTTAGTGTGCTTTTTCCTCTGAAAAGATATTCTCTTAAAGAGTCCGGTAGATATACTTCAAGAGAATCGTAAAGTCCGTACTTTTCTTCATCGAAAAGCTTCATGGAGGCAATGGTCGTAGCTGCCACCTTTGTTACGGAAGCCAGATCATAGATATGATCTTCATTGACTTTGACCTGTCGCTTATAGGAACTGTAACCATATGCCCCATTGTGAATGAGGAAACCATCTTTTGTAGCCAGCACCTGACAACCCGGAAAAGCCCGATTACGAATGCCTTCTTCGGCAATATATCTGACAGCGTAAAGGGTATCTTTATCCAAACCAACATCAATAGGCTTACCGTAAGCCAGCCTGGTTTTGGACGTTTTCTTACCTGATGATGCCATAAAATCTCCAACATTCATAGGCATTTCGCCATTGGCCTCAATCCCGCCAAATACCATTTGTCCCGCAAATTCCCATTCATACTCAGACTCCCCGGGCAAATTAATGAGGGTATTGATGTCTGCCATTGATTTTAAATCACTGGTACCAGAACCGTTGATGACAATCAAAGGGCATTTCGATTGAAGTTCGATCAATTTTGATTGAAACATGGAATCTTCGAGATAATGACTGGAATCTACGTTGATTGCAATCACTGTGGTTCTTTGCCCCAATTTACTCCATGGAATTTTGCTCAAATTATCCTTGTATGCATATGTATTTACTTTGGTATATCTCGATAAGCTGTTGTAAATCGATTTTATTGGCTGACCAATTCTAACCAAGTCAACCTTGTCTGGCACACCAGCTAATGGCACCAGAGAACGGTTATTGGAAACCAGTGTGATGGCATTTCTTCTAAGTTCTCTCGATAAATATTGAGCCTGCAATTCAAAGTACCGGGCTGTTCTTTTGGAATGATGTGCATTGGGGTCTGATTTAGCCCATTTCCGTGCTAACAGAACCTTTGCGACTTTGGCATTGAGCTCATTTTCGGAAATCCGGCCTTTCGAAACTAATTCCTTCAATTTTGCATGAAGAATTTTAGGCTGAGCAGACACGAATGCATCTGGTTGGGTCCAGAATTCTGACACAGAACTGGTATCCCATTGAACCAAAGTCAATCCTTTAAAACTGGCTGCTTCCAGAAGCTCAAGTGTGGCTTTGGAATAGTCTGTTGGGTTGATCATTGCAAACCCTCTGTTGACGAATTTTGACAAATATGCCTGAAGCGAATCCTGAAAAACCGTGTCCTGAATGGCCGGTAAGGAATAAGACAACAAGCAATGGCGCTGATGAAGGCTGTCCTGCCATGTTTTAAATTTCTTATCTAAAGTTCGGCTCAGTCCCTGATAAAACTGTTCCTGACTGATGTTTTGTGAGCCAAAATCTACATAGTTGATGCCGTAGTAATCAATAAAATGATCCAAATGCAGCTGAAGTTTATCGTGCATTTTATGTCCATTACTCGCCAAAATCTGAGCATAGGGTTCTTCTGACTCATCAAACACACTTTGAACAGATATGCCCAATAATGGCTGAACAGAGTCTTTCAATTGTGGGTGTATTTTGGCCAACTGCTCCGGGAGATGTGCACTAAAATAATACCCTCCGTAACTTCCAATACTGTCGTTATTACTCTGAATTTTTTGGATAATCAGGTGACTCAGTTTTTCGTCCAGGCTCATAGAATCTACGCGAGCAATGGCCCAAGCGGGGTCTTCATTCAGGAATTCTATGGGGATAAAAGGTGCCTCAGTTTCTTTTGAAGACGTAGAACTCTCCTCTCCGCCTTTTGGCCAGAATAACAAAGCCAAAACTATCGTTAAGATAGCCGCAAGACTGCTTATTAAAATCCATTTTCTCTTATCCACACTGCAATTTAGGCAGAGCGCTCAAGATATCAAGATGGTTTACAAGCAATTACTAACATTCTTCTGTTACATGCCTCCTGCTGATCTGTCGTCGCCACTTCCCTCAGTAGAGATTTGCTTGCGTTGCTTTCCTTTAACGGGTTTACCAAAGTTATATGTCAGACTCACCCAGTATTGACGAGATTCCCAGATTCTTCCGGATGTGAACGTATAACCGTCCAGACCATCTCCTTCGAAAGTAAAGTTTCTTGTTTTGAAGATATCCTGTACCCTCAAACCGACAGACATTTTTCTGCCAAGAAGCATTTTCCTGGCTGCCAGATCAATTCCACCAGCAGGTTTGATGGTCCCCTGAATCACCTTCATTTTTCCTCTGTAGTTTCCACTTAACTGAACCATCCATCTTCCAAATCTTCTGGAAGCATTCATGTTGGCACTCCATCCATGATTTTGGTTACTTAGATTCCCTGAAACAGCATCAGGATCGTCTACCGCATTGTGCCAGTAGTTCAATGTTAATGCAGTTCTGATTTTTGCAAAAGTATAAGTTGCAATGAGCTCAGCTCCTTTCAACTGTGAGCTGGATAAATTATCGTAAGATATTTGTGTAATGCCATTTGGCAATAAGTCTAAGTATCTTCTTTTCTGATCTTTGATGAGTCTGTAGTAAAGAGTCGAATTCAAAGTGAATTTTTCCTTAATCAGAGCGTGACTTCCTTCAAAAACGTGAATGAATTCCGGTCGTAAGAAAGGATTCCCACGTTGGAAGGTATAAGGGTCGTCGTAAGTTGTAAATGGATTGATTTCCTCTGTCCCAGGTCTGTTAATCCTCCTGCTGTAACTCAATTGCCACTGACTAAATGGTGTTTTGCCATATGAAATATGCGCCGAGGGGAACAATTCAAAGTAATCATTTCTAAAAGTCTCATTGGTTGTCACCAATTCCGAAAGTGTATTGGTTTGTTCAGCTCTCAATCCTGCTTTTACACCAACACTTTTAAATTGCCTGGCCAATGTGACATATCCTGCGTATACATCCTGAGAATAGTCAAATTCATTGTTCAATGAAACATCCGGCACAAAAGCATCTGATGTATAATTGAAGGTTTCGGAGTAGAATTCCTGAAGAATATACTTTCCCGTAAAGTGGAATCCAGCTTCCAGTTTCATACTGTCTGTAATTGGGTTCACATAGTTTGCCTGAAGGTTAAAAAGCTTGCTGTTCAAGCCCTGATTGGTCTTTTGGCGAGCACTGTTGTTCTGTTGAACCCCCATTCCATCGTAAAAAACTTCTTCAAGATCTTCATCAACCGGCGACTCCGAATCTGCAAACCTCATATCTAAATCAAAAGTGTGGTCCTTCTTTGCAAACTTCTTCTGCCAACCACCATTTAGTTGGTAGCTTGGTGCAATAATCTCAACTGCTCCTTGTCGTTTAGAAGTTGCTATCAGGGAGTCATTTTCTCTGAATTCGTAATCAATCGTTCTTCTTCCAAATCTGTCAGAATAATTGTAAGTCCCGTTGATGTACAAGGTATTCTTATCATTCAGAAAATAGTCCAGACCAAGTGTGGCAGAAGGTGAAAAATTACCTCTATGCCCATAATCAACTGAAGATAAATTGACTGTAGTGTCTCCAAAAATTGTTCGGTCTAAATCACCGCCATACCCAAACTTTCCATTAAAAAGGCTGAGAGATGAACTCACGTTTACCTTTTCGCTCAGGTAATTCAGAGAGATGCTTCCGTTGGTTTTAGCGTACTCTCCATAACCAAATGCCAGATTAGCACTTCCATTAAAACCACTGGTCGTATTCTTCTTCAATTTAACATTGATGATCCCACTTGTGCCCTCCGGATCGTACTTGGCCGAAGGGTTTGTGATGATCTCTATTTCCTGGATGGCACTGGCCGGCAGTTGCTTTAGGAATTGGGATACGGACATTGCTACCGGCCGGCCATCTATCAGGATATTTACATTTTGGTCACCTCTAAGGCTAATAATATCATCGGGATCCACTTCAATGGAAGGCACATTTCTCATAACATCAAGTGCTGTTCCTCCTGCATTGACAGGGTTTTTCGAGGGATCATATACTTTCTTGTCAATTTCTGTTCTAAATCCGGATGTTTCACCAGTTACCTTAACATCTCCCAGCTCAGTAGCAGGAGACAACTTGATCTCTCCCAAATCGTGAATTCTGTTATCCGAATTGAATGTGAGAGACTGGAATTGAGACTTATACCCAATAAAATCTATCTTTAAAAGGTAATCACCATCCTGAACATCTTCGATTAAAAACATACCAGATTCATCTGTCAGACCACCGTTTACTACCATAGAATCTAGCGTAAGAAGAGCAACAGGAGTAAATTCAAGTGGTTCACTATTGGCTTCATCTACAACTTTACCGGAGACACGGCCTTTTCCCTTATTCTCTTCTGCATGAAGATTAAAAGAACAAATTAGAACTGTGAGGCAAAAAACGATTTTGGTCATGGCATAATATTTAACACTACAAAGCTAAATGCAGCTCACCAAGAAAAGGTACTAAAATGATGACTGGACGAAAAAACCAGAGCGATGGAAAAATCAAATGATCAAATTATGAATGGTCGAAATAAGGGATGAAGTGGCAAAAGGCAAGTTGTGATGACAAGCGGTTAATTTCGGCAGATTTCAGATAAATCAGTCATTCTGAAAGTAATTTACCTCAAAGAAGACCAACGTTGGATTGTCAAAACCAAAAAATCTGAGATTTAACATAATTTAAATGAATCTGAAAAATTTTGGGTGATCAGGATCGTTTGGAACACGAATTTATCTTGAAACGACCATGAAAACAAATATTACAAAAAGCAAAAAACCCCCGAATTCCCAGTGAAAACGAGGGTTTTTTAAGTTGCCCCACAAGGACTCGAACCTTGACTGACTGGACCAAAACCAGGTGTCCTGCCAATTAGACGATGGGGCAATCGGTTGGCAAAAATACACATTTTTTTATTCCGACAAATACCAAAGCGAGATATTACCATAATACTCGCAATAAAATTCATAAATTCGCACACATCAAATTCAAACCATGGATTTTAAAAAATACAACAAATACATAGGATGGGCATTATTTGCCATTGCAGCAATTTGCTATTTAGCAACCATGGAGAGATCCGTATCTCTCTGGGATTGTGGTGAATATATCGCAACAAGTAACAAATTGGAAGTTGGTCACCCCCCTGGTGCTCCTCTTTTCCAGATGATCAACAGATTGTTAACGGCCTTTGTTCCGGGGAGCTCAGTTGCTTTGGTTGTAAATGCCGTATCTGCACTATCCAGTGCGTTTACCATTCTATTTTTGTTTTGGACCATTACTGCGATTGGTCAAAAGATGGCAAAATCCAAGATTTCTCTATTCATAAAGGGAGACGATTCTGTTATTGATGATGCTAAAAGTTCTGACAACTCTGTAACAGATGGACAACATTGGGCCATCCTGGGCTCTGGTATAATTGGAGCACTGGTCTACACATTTACTGATTCCTTCTGGTTTAGTGCCGTGGAAGCGGAGGTTTATGCCATGTCTTCTTTCTTTACTGCTCTTGTATTCTGGGCCATGTATAAATGGGATCAGCAGATGGATAAATTTGAAGCCGGAGAGACCAAAAGAAACCCTGACTATTGGTTGGTATTTATCTTATTTATGGTCGGACTCTCTATCGGGGTTCACCTCTTGAACTTATTGGCCATTCCTGCGATGGCGTACATCTATTACTTTAGAAAATTCAAAAAGCCTACCATCATTGGTTTTATGGCAACGGGCATCATTTCCTATGTGGTTCTGAGCTTTATCCAGGACATTATCATCCCGGGAACTGCAAAGTGGATTGCTGGTCTCGAGATCTTATTTGTTAACGATATGGGCATGCCATTTGGAAGTGGAATGATCTTCTTCTTCCTGCTACTTGTAAGTATTTTGACAGGTGGTATCTGGTATTCTAAGAAGCGTGATTGGGTGAATGTAAACACAGTTTTCGTATCACTTACTGTGCTTTACATTGGGTATTCCTGCTTTGCAATGATTCCGATCAGATCTAATGCAGATTTGCCAATTGATGAAAATAACCCTGAGAACCCTGTATCACTTGAATCGTACCTGTTACGTGAGCAATATGGTGACAGACCTCTTTTCTCAGGGCCTCAGTTTACTTCAGGACCAGGTAGAAAGAACCCTTCGGAATTTGGTGATAAATCGCCAATTTATGTAAGAGCTTTTGTAATCAAGAAAGGAGACGAGCAGATAAAAGGATTTCCTACAGAAAAAGCTGCCAAAAAATACATCAAAGAAAAAGAACTAAAAGGCGTTGAAATTGAAGAAGAGTACTACAAATCAAGTGATCGTAAAAATGTAAAACCTACATATCACAGTGAGGTAGAGGTTCTGTTCCCAAGGATGTACAGTATGGAAGACAGACACGTTCAGGAGTACAAAAACTGGACAAGTTATCCGAACAATCCAGCTGATCCTGCCCTTCAGAGAGATTACGTGGATTTGAAACAGTATGGAAAAGGCAAAGTTTACATGCCTACAGGTTCTGAAAACCGTGAATTCTTCTGGAAGTATCAGTTTAACCACATGTTCTTCCGTTACTTCATGTGGAACTTTGCAGGGAGACAGAATGATGACCACAATCAAAAAGGAGATATCACTATTGGTAACTGGCAAACTGGTTTGAACTTCATTGATAAAGAATTCCTTGGAGATCAGTCTACACTTCCTGAGCACAGAAAGAACAATTATGCCAACAACAAGTACTACTTGTTACCACTTATCTTAGGATTGATTGGTTTGTTCTATCATGCCTACCGAAACTGGAAAGATTGGTTCGTAGTTTTCGTTCTATTCTTATTCACTGGTTTCATGGTAATCATTTATCTGAACCAAAAGCCATTGGAGCCAAGAGAACGTGATTACGCTTATGCAGCAGCCTTCTATACCTTTAGTATCTGGATTGGACTGAGTGTATATGCCATTTATGATTTGGCCAGACATATCGATTGGAAAAAGTATGCATCAATCATGGCATGGCCTTTAGGTGCAGGTGTGTTACTACTGGCTATTGAAACCATGGGTGATGACATTCACGTAACTTCTTACTCGATCTTATACATGACTGCAGTTACCGGAGCTGTTATCGCACTATTTATGTTCCTGAGAGATCGATTAAACGACGGCAAAAAACAAGCAATTGCCATAACCAGCTTACTGGCAGTCGTTCCATTGTTAATGGCCTTCCAAAACTGGAATGACCATGACCGTTCGGGAAGATACACGCCAAGGGAAATGGCTAAAAACTACCTGAAGCCTTGTGCAGAACAGGCCATTATGTTTACCAACGGAGATAACGATACATTCCCGCTGTGGTACATTCAGGAAGTAGAAAACTACAGAACAGATGTTAGAACAGTGAACCTAAGTTTGGCAAATACAGACTGGTACATTGAACAAATGACAAGAAGAGCCTGGAAATCTGATCCACTTCCTATTTCTATGGAAGAACATGAGTACATGGAAGGTGCTCACTTAGATCAGGTATTTATGCCTTCTGGTATGTTGAATTACTACCTAAGTGAAGCTGACCAGTCAGTGAAGAGTGGTAAGGCCATAGATCAAACAGTGATTGACGCCTTTACTGAAGTTTGTAAGCACTCTCCATCTGTTGTGAGACCATATCTTGATATGCAGTGGCAAACTAAGAGTGGTGTAGTTGAACCTCTTAAGAGATTTAAAGGTGTAGTTAATACTGCACTTGCGGCAAACGGAGGAATGGATGAGCCTGCTAATCTGGCGGAGAAGATTGATCAATTGTCTTCAGGAGTATGGCAGGTAAGTAACCCAAGTCTTTCGGGTGAGAGTATTACTTATATGCCTTACAAGCGTTTCTTCATTCCTGTGAGTGATGAAGCTAAGGATAAGCTTATCGAAGACAAGGCGATTCCGGAAAACGTACATGAAGAATTGTTAGATTCTGTAATCTTCTCTGTTGGTAAGGGGTATATCCATAAGGCAGATTTATTGATTCTTGACTTGGTGTCTCAAAGTAACTGGGAAAGACCAATTTACTTTGCCGCTACTGGTGGTAAAGAGGCTTATTTAGGACTACAAAAGCATTTCCAAATGGAAGGGCTCGTGTATAGATTAGTTCCTTACAGAACAGAGAACCCAACGTATAGACGTTACAATATCTTTGGAAATGTCTATGCAGACAAGATGTATGATGTAGCAGTGAATCAGTGGGAATGGGGTAACCTTAAGGGTGACAACATCAATGTAGATTACTACAACAGAAGACCTGTAAGCAACTTTAGATTACAATATTCAGTGCTTGCTGAAGCTTTATGCGCTGAAGGTAAATATGAGATGGCGAAAAAGGCTCTGGATAAGTCGATGGAGGAATTCCCGGATAACAAGATTCCATTCGACAACTTTACGACGGTTGCCTTAGAAGCATATCTGAAAGTTGCAGACGGTTTGTATGGAGATGGTAAAACCGACTTGGGCAAACAAGCCAGAGATAAGGCAGAATTCATTGCAGAGAGACTTAATAAATACTCAAGTGACGACTTTAAGCACTTTAGTGGATTTAAATGGCGTTTCTTCTCTCATGGGAAATCACTTGATGATGTGGCATTCCAGTTCAGATACGGATTTGGTTCTTTAGACGCGATTGCCAATTCTTACAAAAGACATGAGGCCAATGATAATGCAGAATTGGCCCAATACTATGCGCAAATGGCAAAGGGATATGAAGCAAAGAGAGATGAGTATATCTCAGGTTTCCTAACAGCTCTAAACACCAAACTGGGTGAAATGTATGACAACTATGATTCTGAAGAGTACCCGGCACAGCAAAATCACTTCTACAATGTTGCAGACGGCTTCTTTAGCAGCATGTCAGAAATGGCCCTTGGAGATCTTCCAATGAAAGCTGCGCAGTTGGCCAATGCTCGTAAAACAGTGAATGATCTGGATCCATCAGATCAACAGTTACTTGCAGACTACAAATCCAGATATTCTCACATTGCGAAAGCACTGATGGGTGTGTACAAAGAGGCATTGAGAGTTGACCTTAAAAAATACATCCAAAGAGATCCTCAACCTTCAAAAGAAGAAGTTGAGGCCCTTAGACGTAAACAACAACTTGGTCAGTTAATGGGCTGGTTGGGTTTTAAATAATGTATTTCAGTAAAACACCACAGGTTATTCGTCCTTTTGCGAAGGATCTCCTGTGGTGTTTGCCTGATTCCCGAAAAACGATTTACCTCACTTTTGACGATGGGCCTACCCCAGCCGTGACCGAAGGCGTTTTAGATTTGCTAAACACCTATCAGGCGAAAGCCACATTCTTTTGTGTGGGCAATCAGGTAGCAAAATATCCCGACATTTTTAAAAGCGTGCTTTCCAATGGACATTCGGTTGGGAATCATACCCAGAATCATTTAAATGGCTGGAAAAGTAAAAACATAGCTTACTTCAAAGATTATTTGGAGTGCTCTAAATTGGTTGATTCTTCTTTCTTCAGGCCTCCATATGGCAAGATTTCACGCTCGCAGGCAACCAGTATTGGTAAGCGTTCTAAAATTGTGATGTGGGATGTTCTAAGTGGTGACTTTGATGTAAGCAGCACGCCTCAGGACTGTTCCAGGCGCGTACAGAAACATGCGCAGGCCGGTTCCATAGTAGTATTTCACGATAGCGTAAAGGCAGAAAAAAATATGTTCTACTCTCTTGAAGCCAGTCTGAATCATTTCTCGAAACAGGGTTATTCCTTTGAGGCACTTACTACCGATCTACTCAGCTAATTCTGAAGAATCGACAGGCTCTAAGACCACGCTCATTCCGTCTTTTAAATCCAGTCCCAGTCCAGTTCCGCAGATCTCTTCATAAGCTTTTCGCCGCGCAACATAAACAGTGTCTTCATGTCCGAGTAAGGAGTAACCATTGGTCATGTCCATGCAATACCCGCTTGTGTCTCCCAACATAATCTTATATACCCCTCGATTGAAGTAAATGTCATGATCGTTAGGATTACATTCAAGTGCCAGTGTTTGATAAGAAATCGCCTCTTCGTATTTCTTAGCACTTGCATAGCAAGCAGCCTTATTGAATCGGGTATTTCTGTAACATGAATCCATCGCCTCTACTTCATTCCAATAGTCGATGGCTTCCTCATGCTCTACCTCACCCATATCACAAAACAAACTATAACAATACGCCCGACCGTAGTGTGCTCGAATGCTATCAGAGTTGATTTCCAACGCCTCTTCAAAGCTTTTTAAGGCCTCATGCGGATCATAAGCTTCAAGTAGCTCAAAACCCTTATCTGCTAAAGAGGCATACTGCTCTGCTACATTAGCTGGCTCCTCCGATTTAGGGCTTGTCTCTTCTTTTTCAGATGTATCCTCAGAACAAGAAACCAGAAAAAGACAAATTCCAAAAACAACAATGTTTTTCATAGGCTTACTTCTTCAACCACTGGTCTAACCAGGAGAAGAACTCTCTGTGCCAAACCAAACCATTCTGAGGATTCAGTACCCAGTGTCCTTCTTCCGGGAAGTACAGGAACTTACTTGGAATTCCTTTTAACTGAGCAGCTTGGAAAGCCTCCATTCCCTGAGTAACTGGCACTCTAAAATCCTTTTCTCCATGAATAACAAGGATTGGTGTATCCCATTTGTGTACCAGGTTGTGAGGAGAATGTTTGTCGTAGCTAGGTGCTCTGCCATCTCCCCAGTAAGGTCCGCCAATGTCCTTATTCGCAAAGAACAACTCTTCTGTGCTGCCATACCAGCTTTCAAGATTGAACAAACCACAGTGAGAAATAAAGCACTTAAATCTTTTCTCATGAATTCCCGCCAAATAGTATACGGAATACCCCCCGTAACTGGCTCCAATACATCCTAACTTGTTTTTATCAACGTAACTCTCTTTTGACACATCATCAATGGCAGACAAGTAATCATCCATTGGCTGGCCACCCCAATCACCAGAGATGTCGTCGTTCCACTTCTGACCGAATCCTGGCAAACCTCTTCTGTTTGGAGCCACCACAATATAGCCCTGAGCTGCCATCAAATGGAAATTCCATCTGAAAGAGAAAAACTGACTCACAGCACTCTGTGGACCTCCCTGACAATACAAAATCGTTGGGTACTTCTTGTTCTTATCAAAATTTGGTGGATAAATTACCCAGGTTAACATGTCTTTACCGTCTGTGGTTTTTACCATGCGTTTTTCAATGTTCACCTTATTCAGGTTTCCTAAAGTTCTGCTATTAAAATCTGTTAAAGCTTTTTGCTCTCCAGATTTCAAATTAACCTTGTACAATTCATTGGGAGCCATCATGCTTTGTCTGGTTCCTACCAAATAATTACCAGCCAATGCGATAGACGTATAGTTGTGCTGCCCTTCTGTAAGCTGCTTATGAGTTTTTGATTTTACATCTAACTCAAAAAACTGGTTGGTCGCGTTTAGAACCGCTTCAAAGTAGATTTTGTCTCCTTTCTCAGACCACACATAATCGCTTACTGTGATATCAATATCCTTGGTTAGGTTTTGCATCTTTCCGGAAGCCAGATCCATGATGACAATGTCATTTTTATCGGACTCGAAACCATCTTCTTCCATGCTTAAGAAAGACATGTATTTACCGTCGTTAGAGAAAGTTGGATTGATGTCGTATCCTTTCATGCCTTCTGTTAACTCTTTGGTTTCACCAGAAGCCAGATTGTATCTGTAGATTGACGAATTGGTACTGGTAGCATAGTCCTTTCCTACTTTTTTCTTACATGTATAGTAGATATGCTCTCCTTTTGGTCCCCAATTAATTTGCTCCATTCCACCAAAAGGATTCATTGGCGAGTCGTAACGCTCTCCCTTCATAATGTCTCCTTTGGCTCCAAATTGCTCCCCACTTCTAACAGCATAAAAAATATGACTGTAGGCATAATCGTGCCACTGATTCCAATGTCTGTACATTAAATCATCAAAAACGTGCACATTGGCCTGAGGCAGGTCTTTGTATTTTTCGTTGATCGTTTGATCGAGCTTTACATCCTGAATGAACAAAATCTTATTTCCATCAGGACTGTATTTGAATCCGTTTAGGCCCTTTTCAAAGTTGGTTACCTGAGTAATTTTTCTTGTTGAAAGTTCAAGCTCATACATTTGAACCTGGCCACTTTCTGCACTCAAAAAACCAATCTTGCTACCATCAGGGTGCCAAACTTCATTGAATTCGCTGCCCTTCATTTTTGTCAATTGAACAGGCTTGTCTCCCTCCACATCCATTCTATAGAGGTTTCTGTTGCCTTTATTTACTTTCAAATCATAGTTGGTCACGCCAAACAAGATGGTCTTTCCATCGGGAGATACTTCTGTTCCTCCTACACGCGACAATTTCCAAAGCAACTCAGGAGTTAAGGTGTTTTGAGCAAAAGACACGCTCATTGCCAAAACAAATACGATACTTAATAATTTCATAGTGTACACTTTTATGCGGACCGTGAATTTAATAAAAGTGTTCTACTTTACAGCATTTGATTTGATAAGCGGTTAAAGATTATTACGTAGACCTCAACATTCGTTTAGACTTGCGTATTACGAACCGAATATTTACCATTTTCTACAATTCAGATCGTATCCGTCTGCAGTATCTTTCACATGATAGACAGAATATGGTTTAGACTTTGAAGTGTAGAGAAGCAGTTTATTGTTTTTATAATCCCAGTTACCCTGATAGCTTTCTGTAACGCCATGTCTAGGGTAGTATAGCTTACATATATATGTTGAATCCTTATTCAGGACGAGAGTTTCTTTAACCTTACCTGGTTTTCGACTCTCAAATTTTGAATAGGTATTTCCCATCTGAGCATTAGATATGCCGGATATACCCAGAAAAATGAAGAGTATCAGAAGTCGCTTCATCCCAAACCTATTCTACTACGTGAACTTCTGTTCTGCGGTTCTTTTGACGTCCGTCAGCGGTATCATTGTGAGCGACTGGTCTCGTTGAACCAAAACCTTCAGAGCTCAATCTGTTTGCAGACACACCCTTTTTTATCAGGTAATTCTTAACCGATTCGGCTCTGGCCTTACTCAGTTTCATATTACTTTCCGGATCTCCCACATTGTCTGTATGACCTTCAATTCTCATCTTCATCTCGGGCTTATACTTTAAAAGCTCAGCTACTTCATTCAATTCTTTATAAGAGCTAGATCTGATGCTGGATTTACCAGTATCAAAATTGACATTGTTCAAGGTAAATGATTTAGGAATTTCAATTTGAATGGTGAGCTTCATCTCTCCATATCGTTCTCCGTCTTTTAATGCCGGCACTTCAATAGAACTGTAATCCTGTGCATCTCCCACACTCTTAATCTTAATGAGATAAGTATCTCCTCCGGGAATTTCCATCTTAAACTTACCTGCTGCATCAGAAACGGCCTTATAAATCTGACCGGTTTTCTTAGCCTCAAACCAAATTTGCTCACCTTTTCTTGGTTGATTTTCAAAATCGGTGACATGAATACTCAAAGGAGCCATGGCCACTTGAGCATAGGATATCATGGACATCATACATGAGATTGCAAGGACAAATGTTTTCATAAATACGTTTTAGAGTTTACTTGTTTAATGCCTGATATACTGAAAAGTAACACTACTTTTTTGAAAAAACGGTCTTTTTTCCATGAAAACATGCCCAACCTTCATTAACAAATGACTTGTGGTCATCCGAAATTTCATACAAAAACAAACCGGTTGGTTTGGCAGTTATTCCAGGCAATTCGCAATGCTCCGGACAGGTCTCCAAGAGCTCATATCGTTCTGTCATTTGCTGGTCGTACTGATGAAGATCACCCGCAAACCAATCTGTGATGGCGTTTTTGTAATTAGGCGCTATCAACAGACTCAACAACATTACCGGGAATACCCACCTTGTGAAAGCTGTGTTCTTTATTTTTCTCAATGAAATCCGACCTTCATTCAGCAAGGAAATGATGGCAACTACTACCCAAACAATCACGAAAAAGTAGGCTACATTGAGCGTTCTGTGCTGACCGAGAATTCCCGTGCCCCAATAAGCTGGAAAAATGCAGGAAAACATGATTAGAACCAATACACTAACTCCAAGCAAAGGTGAAATTCTAAGACGATCTGTATACTTGTTTCGATACTTTTCATAATAAACCAGTAGGCAGACAAGTCCTAAAACAAAAACCGGGTTTGCGAACCACGTGATTATGAATCTGACACTCTGCGCAAAAGTCATCCAAAGAGAATATGACAAATCATGATTATCAGTAAAATGAGCCGCTCTCACCGCATTTCCAGGTGCAAAAACCATCACAACAAAGCCCAAAATACAGGCCAGTAAAATCGGGACAAACCAAGAATGATTTTTCTGTTTAAAGAGGTAAAAGAATGCGATCAAATGAGACCAAAACAAAATCAGGGTCGTAACCTCACAAAAACCACATAACAGAAAAATCAATAGCGTTAAGCCAAATAAATCAAGCTGTTTTCCAATAAAATATCTCTTGTCCATAAACCTAAATAACCAGGTTCCATAAAACAGTGCAATCAAACAAGACAAGTGGTAGGTATATGCCCCTGTATACCAATAAATCCCCTCGGAAATAATGGGCATTGTAGACAGAAATATACTGGTTGTTAGGCCCGCTATTAGCCAGGTTGCACCACTTTTAAGATTTGAGAAAAAAGTGCCAACAGTCCATTTAATGGTAAGCAATGTGGCTATGATAAGAATCAAAGGAGCTAGTCGATACAAACCCAAACCACTCAAGTGCATAGGATTTTGAAAAACAAGGATATTGGAGATATATCTGCCATTCCAATGAAAATAATCGGCCTTCAGATTCTCTTGCAAACCAGCTGAAGCCGATCTGCAGGCATAATTGAAATCATCTCCTCCGGGATGTGCAAAAAAACACAACACTAAAAATGGCAGCAAAGCCATCAAGATAATTGGCAGATAACTGTATTTAGGAAGTGATTTGATGCTGCAAAATGGCGTATTTAATTGAAAATGGTCCTGCTTTTTCAATTAAATTTGCGGCATGGCGAAGATTCTTTGCATAGAAACCAGTACGAAAGTATGTTCTGCAGCCTTATCGGTTGATGGTAATATTGTGGCTTTTAAGGAAGTGAATGAAGAAAATTTCTCCCATGCGGAAAATCTAAACGTTTTCATTGAGGGTGTTTTGGAAAAAGCCGGCGTTTCCAAAGATTCCCTTGAGGCTGTTGCTGTATCTCAGGGGCCGGGTTCTTATACCGGATTAAGAATTGGTGTTTCAACGGCCAAGGGCTTGTGTTACGGACTGAACATTCCCCTAATTGCACTAAGTACACTAAAATGCATGGCATGGGGTCTTGCTCAACAAGTAAATGAAGGGGTTTTGGTGCCAATGATTGATGCAAGAAGAATGGAAGTGTTCTGTGCTCAATACGACATGAATCTGAACGAACTATCTCCGGTTGAGGCCAAAGTTCTGGATGAAAATAGTTTTACAGAAATTGCGGAGACGATTCATTTTTTTGGAGACGGCTCAACCAAATTCGAAACTGTAAGTTCTTCTGAAAAGGCACAGTTTCATGAGTTACTTCCTTCTGCCAGATGGATGGGAAATTTGGGTGATCTTGCTTTTCAGGAAGGGAAGTTTGCCGATACCGCCTACTTTGAACCTTTTTACCTGAAGGATTTTGTGGCTGGTGTCCCGAAAAAACCAGCGTATCTTAAATAAGAACTTATTCAGAGTATTTCTTTCTGTAATTGTGGTACCATGCATATCCTCCACCTACAAGGATAAGCATGATCAAAGTAGTTGGAAATTTTGATCCGCCAGGTTCTTCAGAATCCTCTTCTTCCGTCTCCTCAAAACCATAAGTAAAACTGAATCCCAGGTAATCAATGATGTCTTCCGTTACAGTTCTGAATTCCTGGTAAGATTCGGCTGGCACAAAGTTCTGTTTGGTTTGATAGTGGTACTTAATTGTTGAAATATTGGTCAGGTGACTGTGACTCGCTTCCATATCATAGGAATAGAAGTCGTTATCTTCATGTGTGGATGTCTTTTCAAGCGACCATTTTTCAGGGAACTCTACAATGGTTGTCAAGTAAAAATCAACTGGATGTGAGAGTTTGAAAGGCATTTTTCTTTCAGGTGTCGACACAAAATTGAAAGCTTCATACAACTCGGAAGGATAGGTATCAAAAGCCAGAGCTCCATTACTTTCTTCGTCTTTATAAAAAATAGAATCGATGATATAGGTCTCTTCAATAAAAATGTGGTTGTCTCCGGAGGATAGGTCATCTCTGAAAATCATGTCCTGATCAATTCTGATTGATGGATAGATGTGCGACTGAAACTCCAGATAGTTTTGGGCTATTTGCTGCCTTGAAGATGACTCAAAATGACTGCGAAGGTTATCTGCGTCTCCGGCATAGGCATCTGTGGTAATGGTTAATTTAGCAGGACCATCAATTTTCTCGATCACGTAACGTCTCAACACCTCTGTTTTAGATTGATCGTTAATCTTCAATTTTTTCAAACCGGTTTCAGACCTATTGATCACCAAACCATATCCGTAATTTGGCACATAGGAGGCATCCCAGCTTCCTCCCTGGTTAGAGATGGTCGGGTCAATGTAAATTTCCTTACCATCGTGATTGATACAGACAATACAATGGTCAAAAACTCTTTGACTTGGCAATGCATTTTCAATTCCAACCGTATGCGACATGCTCACAAGCATTGGGTGTGCCTTTACTCCTTGTATGTTAAGCATGGACGATAACAGTAAGGACTTATCCTTACAATCTCCGTATCGATTATCCAATACCTTAAGAGGATCATGTGGTTTGTAAGCGCTCATACCATCCTCAAAACCCAAATATCTGATGTCGTCCTGAACAAACCTGATCGTTTTGGTGATCGTGGAATCCATGTTATCAGATTTCAGTTCCTTTGGCATTTTTGCTTTGAGTTGATTCAATTTGGAACCGGAAATTCGATACAGTTTCTCACCCCAGCTCACCACTTGTTGCCATTTGTCGAAATCTCCAATTTCAACATAATCAAACGGATCGTACCAATGTGGCACATTGTCTTCCATAATAACAGCATCTATGGGACCGTAGTCCCAGCTATAAACCGTTTGTCCATTACTAGTGGAACGGGTCTCTTTATACTCATCAGAACTGTGTTGAATCGTGATTTTTCTGCTGGATCTTGCCTTAACACTTAAATGGTAAGCCTCAATTGGGGTGGAAAATTCAAAATATATTTTGCGGTAAAACTTCCCTTCATTTACCGGATTGGAACCAACGTAGCTGTATGAATAATCTAATATATCTCCGGGTCTCACATCAGATAAATCAACGCTTGCCGTAAGAGACCCATCGTACATATGACGCTCCAGATTTGATTCTCGCTGGTACACGTTAAATGTATGCGTCTTTAGTTTGTCTATCACCTCTCCATCTCGAATGATATTGATGGTATGAATGATGATTTTCTCGTAAGATGGATCGAAATTGAAGCTCACATTGCTGAATTCCTGCACACCATCTGAATTGAGTAGTTTAATGGTCTGATGGCCGTAAAAACTATCCTTATCCAGATTGTACTGTCTGTCCAGGAGGATATAATAAAAGCTTGAAGCCTGATCGATCAAACTTGCCTTATCATATTCCGGAGTATGAATGACTGCCCAGTCAGGCTCCGCCTCTCTTTCAACCTTGTGTTGTTGTGCAAAAACGTTTCCAAGGGACAGCATCAAAATGATTAAACCGAATCTCATTCAATAAATTTTGATGAAGATAGTTGAAATTAAGGTTTGAAATCAACTCTGAGACCGTGTTTTACTGAATCACACTTCCCAACCAACGTTCCATTTCATCTGCAGATTTTCCTTTTCTGCTGGCGATATCTTCAACCTGCTCCATATTGATTTTACCCAGACCGAAATATTTCGATTCCGGATGTGCAAAATACCATCCACATACACTTGCAGCCGGAGTCATGGCCAGATTATCTGTCAACTCCACCTCTGTGTGCTCCGTAGAATTCAGGATCTCGAACAAACCTGGTTTTTCTGTATGATCAGGACAAGCCGGATAGCCTGGAGCCGGACGAATGCCTCTGTATTTTTCCTTAATTAATTCTTCATTGTTTAAGGATTCACTTTGATCGTAGCCCCAAAGTTTTGTACGTACTTCTTTGTGCATGTATTCGGCCAAAGCTTCCGCCAAACGATCTGCCAGAGCTTTTACCATGATAGAATTGTAATCGTCATGGTCCGCTTCAAATCGTTGAACATGTTCTTCAATTCCAAGTCCGGCAGTCACCGTAAATCCACCCACATAGTCCTTCAATCCTGAAGACTTGGGTGCGATAAAATCGGACAGGGCAATATTGGGTACCCCGGCAGCTTTTTTAGATTGTTGTCTCAAAGTTCTTTGTGTGTGCAGAACTGTTTCTCTTTGATCGTCTGTATAGATTTCGATATCATCTCCAACCGCATTTGCCGGCCAGATTCCGACAACGGCTTTTGCTTTTAACCAGTTTTCCTTGCAAATGGTATCCAGCATTTGAGTAGCATCATTGAATAGTTTGCTTGCTTCCGTACCAACCACTTCATCCTCAAGAATATTAGGATAGCGACCAGCCAACTCCCATGTTTGGAAGAAGGGAGTCCAGTCGATAAAAGCCCTTAGATCATCCAGTTTAATGTTGTCATAAGCCGTTACACCAAGTTGTGCAGGTGTTGGTAAATCTTCTTGTTTAAAGTCGATCTTAAACGAATTGTCTCTTGCTTGTTCAAGACTCAAAAGTGGTTTTTGATTCTTCTTATTTTCATGGTGAACACGAACTTTTTCATAATCGGCCTGAAGCTTTTCCACAAACTCTTCTTTCTCTCCACTCAGCAAGCTACCAGCTACCGGTACACATCTGGAAGCGTCCAAAACATGGACTGTTTGACCGTGATTAAATACAGGATCGATTTTAACTGCCGTGTGCACACGAGAGGTTGTAGCTCCACCAATCAGTAAAGGAATGTCCATTTCCAAACGCTCCATTTCTTTGGCAACGTGCACCATCTCATCCAATGAAGGAGTAATTAATCCACTAAGACCAATGATGTCTACGTTTTCGGCTTTGGCGGTTTCCAGAATCTTCTCTGGTGGCACCATCACGCCCATATCGATCACATCATAATTGTTGCAACCAAGCACCACACCTACAATGTTCTTTCCGATATCGTGTACATCTCCCTTTACTGTTGCCAACAAAATCTTTCCGGCCGAAGACGATTTTTCATCTTTTTCTGCTTCAATATATGGTAGTAAGTATGCCACTGCTTTTTTCATTACACGGGCACTTTTCACCACCTGAGGTAAGAACATTTTTCCTGCACCAAATAAGTCTCCAACCACATTCATTCCATTCATCAAAGTCACTTCAATAACTTCCAATGGACGACTTGCCTGTTGTCTCGCTTCCTCAGTATCTTCCTCAATAAATTCTGTAATTCCCTTCACCAAGGCGTGGGTAATCCTGTCCTGAAGATTGCCTTCACGCCAGGCCATGTCACGCACCTGCTGTTTGCCATCACCTTTTACTTTTTCTGCAAAATCTAGCAGCCTTTCGGTGGCATCATCTCTCCTATCCAACAACACATCTTCCACATGTTCAAGCAAATCTTTTGGAATATCGTCATATACCTCTAGCATGGCCGGATTCACAATTCCCATATCCATACCTTCACGAATGGCGTGGTACAAGAACGCAGAGTGCATGGCTTCTCTTACCACGTTATTTCCTCTAAACGAGAAACTCACGTTACTCACACCACCACTTACATGTGCTCCCGGTAAATTTTCTCTGATCCATCGCGTAGCCTGAAAGAAATCCATAGCATTCTTTCTATGTTCCTCCATCCCGGTCGCCACAGGGAAAATATTGGGGTCGAAAATGATATCCTGAGGTGGGAATTTGACCTTATCTACCAGTATTCGGTACGATTTTTCGCAAATCTCAACACGCCTTTCGTAACTATCTGCCTGACCAACCTCATCGAAGGCCATAACAATGACAGCCGCACCATATTGTTTAATTTTTTTGGCTTCCTGAATGAACTTCTCTTCACCTTCCTTTAAAGAAATTGAGTTTACGACACATTTCCCCTGCACACATTGCAATCCGGCTTCAATGATGTCCCATTTGGAACTATCGATCATGATTGGCACTCTGGCGATATCAGGTTCTGCCATCAACAGATTCAGGAACTTTACCATGGCTGCTTTTCCATCGATCAAACCATCATCCATATTGATATCAATGATCTGAGCACCTCCTTCAACCTGATGTCTGGCAACGTCCAGGGCCTCTTCAAAATTATCCTCATTGATCAATCTCAGGAATTTCCTGGATCCAGCTACATTGGTTCGTTCACCAACGTTTACAAAGTTGGTTTCAGGTGTTACAATTAAAGGCTCTAAGCCACTTAACTTCATAAAGGGCAGATTGTCCCATTTGTATGTATATGTTCCTGTATAATCCGGATGTAAACTCATCTTCTGTCTTTATTAATTACATTACTACTGCCCAGTTGTCTTCTGAATTGGAGTGCATCCAATCCTTATATTCTTCCTTGCCTCCACGAGCTGCCCAATCGGAGTCGATGGTAAGCTTTGAACTAATTCCTCCTCTTGGATTACAAACCATAACAATGCGCAAACGTTTAGGCTCATAAACTTCCATTAAATGATCGTAGAAGATATTGATCAATCTCTCGTAAGACACAGTAATGTCTCTCAAGTGGTAAGCATATTGTTTTAGAGATTTAAGCTCAATGATTTTATCTTCCGGGTAAAAAGTGAGAAAAACAGTGGCAAAATCCGGCTGTTCCTTCACTCCCAGAAAAGTAAATTCAGGAATTTTAACTTTTATCTCGTAAGCCTCTTCGCTGGGGTTTGGAAGTGCCTTTAAAATAGAGGCATCTATTTCGCTATACAACTTAGGCATGTGCTTCTGTTTTTTGTGGTTCGTAGTTTTTTACCAATGCTGCAATGGCCTTGATATGATCTGGTGTTGTTCCGCAGCAACCTCCAACTATGTTGACCAGCCCTTCATCTAAAAAGGTTTTAATCTGTGCCGCCATTTGTTCTGGTGATTCATCGTATTCACCCATTTCATTTGGCAAACCTGCATTGGGGTGGGCGCTGACAAAGCAATTGCCTTTATTTCTGATAATCTGAAGATATGGTCTAAGAGCAGATGCTCCCAAAGCACAATTCAAACCGATGGTTAAGGGCTCTGAATGCTCAACTGAAACGATAAAAGCTTCTGTGGTCTGACCGCTCAGGGTTCTACCGCTGGCATCTGTGATGGTTCCTGAAATCATGATTGGCAGATCAGTTCCCAATTCCTCCTGCGCTTCATTAATGGCATGCAGGGCAGCTTTGGCATTCAATGTATCTGTAATCGTTTCAACCAATAACAAATCAGAACCACCTTTTATCAATCCTTTAGCTTGCTCAGAAAAAGCTTCCACCAACTCCTGATACGTAACATTTCTGAATCCGGGATCATTCACATCCGGTGACATAGAGGCCAGTCGTGTAGTTGGTCCCATAGATCCCGCCACAAACCTTGGTTTATGTGGTTCCTTCTCTGTGAATTCCTGAGCCACTTCTTTGGCGATTTTAGCCGACTCATAATTGATATCGTATACTGCAGAGGCCAGGTCATAATCGTCTTGTGCAATAGATGTTCCTCCAAAAGAGTTTGTTTCCACGATATCGGCACCAGCCTTAAAGTACTGGGCATGAATTTCCTTGATAATCTCAGGTCTGGTAATCGACAACAGGTCATTATTTCCCTTCAGAGGAGATGGATGATCCTTGAAACGCGTTCCGCGATAATCCGCTTCTTCAAGTTTATATCGCTGAATCATAGTACCCATCGCACCATCCAGTACCAGTATTCTGTCTTTTAATATGTCTTTAATCTTTGCCATGTTCCAAAAAAAAATCCCAACAATTTAGTATTGTCGGGATTTCATATTTATGTGTTTAAATAATCTATCTAACCGACTTATCTTCTCATGATTCAAGATCATGATAGGAATTAGCACCTTTCCACGACCAGCGCGGCGGTTGCTAAGGTATCATAGGGCCTAATCCCTCCACCTTTCTTAATAAGTCTAAAAGAACGTAGGTACAAATATATGCAGTAAATGTGTGAAATAAAATTCGGGCAATTATTCTAACTTTGTTTACTTGGACAATTTGCTTCAACATAATGCACAGGATCTGGCGTTTATCAAAGATTTGAGAGCGGAATTATTTGATTTCAGTAAACGAAATCAGAATATATTTTTTAAAGGTGGCAAGCAATTTTTGGAATTACTCGACCTACCTACCGATCTAAAATTGGAAACTGGTGGAAAATTACTGTTGGATGCTGAAGATGGTAGCTTGTTAAATGCACTTGACGCTATTAGAATCAAAGCCAACCGAAACACACGTGAGCTCGGGTTTAATCAATTGAATCTGGTAAGCATTTTTGTAAGGTGGTACCATCCTGAATATAAAGAGCACGTATCGTCTCCCCTTTTGATTACTCCGGTTGAATTGAGACGAAAAAAGGGCATTTCTTTGGCTTACGAACTTTTAATAGAAGGTGAGCCCAAGTGGAATCCGGCATTATTATATCTGTGGAAGCAACTGTTTCAGTTCTCCAATCTTGAAGAAATCCATGTGGAAGCTGAGCAGATTAAAAATTATTTTCTGGAACAAGATTCTGATCTGGACATTCGCATCAACGAATCGGAAGAGCTAAACGATGATAACCAATGGACCATTATCTCTGATAAGCCAAGCATAGGTAATTTCGATTTCAGGCGTATGAGCTTGCTTCAGGATTATGATATTTTATTGACTAATCCGGATTTGGCTTCATCTCTGGAACAAAGGCTTTCTTTTGAAGAGCAGCAATCTGCTCTAAAAGCCAGTTACAATGTCATCAATGCAGATTCGTCACAAACAGAAGTGATCGAAAGTGGCTTATCGGGTCAAAACCTGGTAGTTCAGGGACCTCCGGGAACCGGAAAATCTCAAACCATTGTGAATCTGTGCAGTAACCTGATGGCAAGAGGAAAACGTGTACTGCTGGTAAGCGACAAAAGAGCTGCTCTGGATGTTGTTTTTTCCAGATTATCTGGTGTGGGTCTGGACAAGTACAGCCTTTTCAGCTATGACAGTCAGCTGGACAGAAAAGCACTGATAAACGATCTTAAGCATACCTATCAATCATCTCTAAACGATACTCAGGATTTGGGGGCACTGCTTTACGAGAAACAAAAAATCTCAGAGCAAATCCAGCTTAAAGAACAGGCCATTCAACGCTACCATAACGAGCTTAATACTAAAAACGAACATGGTATTTCTCTGTGCGACCTCTTCGAAACGGGACTAAACACACAAGAACACCTTTGTGAATTAGAAAATGGATTGAAATTTTCTTTACCTCCTTTTCACGATTTCAAAACGCATGAACAAACGCTTACCAGGCTTGAGAACATTCATATTGGATTTGGATATGATGGCGCCTGGTACAATCATCCGGCTTCACAAATTAAGCCCGTTGTTTGGCAACAAGATGCACCTGGAAAATGGTTGAAAAACACCATCGACCAATCAAAAATTCACCTCAAAGCAATAAAGCAGCTCGCATTTTTGGGTTATTCTAATTTCACAGTTGACCAGCTTCAATTGGAATTTGCAAAAGCCAGTTTGTTCAACAAACTAAGCGAGCTTGGTTTATATGAATTGGCTGATCCCAGCACAGTTCAGTCAAGGAAATATGACAAGCTAATCACCCGACATAAGAAACTTAGAAATCAACATAAGAAAGCTGCTAAACGAAATCTGAATTGGAGAAGAAAACTTGAGCTTCAGGAAACAGAAGAGGCCATTCAGGTTTTTGAGAAATGGGAAGGCAGGTTTTCAAGATTCTTCAGCCGACAATATCGCGCTATTAGGAAAGCTGTGAATCGACATTACAACTTTGAAGCACATGCCGTTCTTCCAAGTCATTTAAAAATTCTTAAGTCGTTACACCGAGAATTGGAACTGAGCGAAAAACTTGAAATTGTAGAAGACAGTCTGAAATCTGAATTGGGCATTGAACAACTGGATTTAATAGAAGCACTTGTCAATGATTTAAGACGAAAAGTAGCTCAGGCACCAGACACATACAACCACCTTTTACAACAAGACAGCGCGCATATTCAGTCTTTCTACCAATTAAATTCATCATTTGAGAGATTCAAACATTCTGTGAGACAATTGACTCCGGATTTGGGGAGTTTCACCATTGAAGAGGCCAGACAGTTTATTCAAAAACTGGAGGGATGTTTGGACGAAATTCCAAGCTATGCGCATCCTATTAAAAAATTGCTTCAGAGCGAATCTTATGTGGCCTACTGCAAACTTCCTTTGGATCTAAAATCGTTAAAAGCCCATTGCATAGACTGGGAAATCAAAAAAAGTTTAGACCTAAGATATTGGCTTAAGAATACCACGGTTGTCGAGATTAAAAAACTCTACAATGAAAAACTTGAATTGGCTGGTAAATTGACACAAGCCAATCAAAAGTATTTGAGTGCCAAACAAGCTATCGACATTAAAGAAGCGGTTAAACTGGCGAGCAAATCCGTAGTTGGTATGGATGAAGAAACGCGTCAGGAAAAGAAAGCACTTCAACAAGCCAAACGTCTTTTGGAAAGAGAGTTTTCTAAGTCCAAACGCTATAAATCCATTCGCGAATTGTTAGATGCGGAAGCCGAAAGTTTGTTGATGCGTCTAAAGCCATTGTGGTTGATGAGTCCACATGCGATTGCAGACACCTTTGATATTCGTTCCATATTTGATGTGATTATATATGATGAAGCGAGCCAGGCCCGAGTTGAAGACGCCTACCCAAGTTTATTGAGAGCAAATCAGTTTGTGATATTCGGTGACGACAAACAAATGCCTCCATCCAATTATTTTAGAAAAAGTGAGCAGGAAGATTTACCAGAAAGTTTGCTGAGCTATCTGGCTCCAAAGAGCGTGGCCAAATCACTCAAATGGCATTACAGAAGTGATTCGAAAGAATTGATAGAGTTCAGCAATCAACACTTTTATGAGGGCAAACTTCATGTAATACCTTCACCTAAAAGTGTGAACTCGCCTGTAGAATTTGTTTATCTGGAAAATGGCAGATTCATAGATCGAAGAAACGTAGCGGAAGCCAAAAAAGTAGTTTCTCTTCTCAAATCACTGTTACTGAAAGACGAAAAGAGCATTGGAATTGTGGCCTTTTCTCTGGAACAGGCTCAGTTAATTGAAGAAATTCTGACTGAGTATTGCAAACAAGACCCTGTTTTTGCAGAATTGATCAACAGCAACTATACACATTACGACAATGGTGTTTATCAGGGACTGTTCATTAAAAATCTGGAGAACATTCAGGGAGACGAGCGAGACGTGATGATCATCTCTTCAGCATATGGCAAAGATGATGAAGGCAAATTGAGACAATACTATGGTCCATTGACGCTGGCTGGGGGCGAGAGAAGGTTAAATGTGTTGTTGACCAGGGCAAAGAAGAAAGTCATATTGATTTCGAGTCTTGTGGCAGACGATATTCAATCTGATAAGGATGGCGCTTTGGCTTTTAAAGCATTCATTCAATTTTCACAACTATGTACTCCGGAAAAACCCAACAATAAGGAGATCAAGATCCCACTTAATCAACATTCAGAAGAATTGTATCAGGCCTATTCTGCCAAACAGTGGAATGTCCGATTAGAAGATGCCTATAACAAGTACTGCTACCCTGAATTAGTTGGTTGACAAATTGAACAAAGTTGACCTTCATGTGTACCGCTCACAAAATATGTACTCATGAAAACGACTCTGCTTGCTCTCACTACTTGTTTCACTGTTGCATTCATTCCTAATCTATCTCAGGCACAACCAGGAGACTTTTACGGCGAACACCGTTTACGATGGTTCATTGAAGTTCAGGATTCCGTTGAACAATATCCTGATGATTTGTTTTATAAGTGGGCACGTATGGAGTTAATCTTCCGGCCTTATTTTGATCTTTATACGCCTGCTTACGATAATCTGGATAGCTATACAAAACGTATGAGCATCTACCAAAGTTACCAGAAGGACTCAATAGTTGTTTCGAGAAAACAGGCATGTAAAATGTGTGGTCCCAAGCGTGTTTTGGTAGAAAATCCAGCTAACGAACTACGAAATTTTGTACTGGATAATCAGGAAAATTTGCTTTCAGATCTGAATATGCTCATTGAAGAGAAACCAACATATGTCGATCGCTGGGCTCCCGGAAACAGAAGGCCTTTAACAGCGAATCTGGCATCCTACCTTTATAGGCGGGGACAACTCTACTATGTGACAGACAAGCCAGAAGATGCTCTAAAAGACTACAAAAAAGCGCTTGAAAGCAACCCTACTGGTGAGCTAAAAAAAGAAATATATGTTTCGATTGCCGGCATTCACCTTCAATCGAAGGACAATAGATTGGCACTGAAGTATCTAAACTTAGCTGAGCCAGCAATAGAAGACAGTACACATTTATCTGAAAACCTACCCGCATATTACAGATACGAAAGTGTGAAGCTGGCCCTATTAGACAGTTTGGGAGATTCCACTGCAATAGTCAATTATCTTCAAAACCGATCTGCAAATTACCTAGGCCATTATTATACCCGACTGGGAGAACGGAATCCAAAGGAAAAACCTACACACGCAGAAGGGGAGGCAATTAGAAAAGCAGAAGAATATGAGCTTATGATTTACGAATACCTAAAAAGAAACCGAGCTGAGACAGGCCCATCAAGTTTCCTCAATCATAAAAAGGCGATCCTGGATAAACTATGATTCCTCCAACAAAAAAGTCGCACCGATATGGTGCGACTTTTCCAGTATTGTTATAAAGCTGTTTATTGTCTTCCGCCAACGCTTCTTGATGGTGAAGCTGCTGCTTTCTTTTTCTCAGCTTCCGCTTTAGCCTTGGCTGCTTCCTGAGCTTTACGCTTCTTTTCAGCCTCTGCTTTGGCTTTTGCAGCGGCATCTGCTTTAGCCTTGGCTTCAGCTGCTTTTCTTTTTCTTTCTGCCTCAGCGCGTGCCCTGGCTTCTGCTTCTTTACGCTTTCTTTCGGCTTCCGCTTTTGCTCTGGCTTGTTGTTCAGCTCTGGCTCTGGCCTCAGCTTCTTTACGTTTTCTTTCAGCTTCTGCTCTGGCTCTTGCTTCCTGTTCTGCCTTCGCTTTTGCGGCTTGCTCTCTTTTCTTACGTTCAGCCTCCGCTTTTGCACGAGCTTCCTGCTCCTTTCTTGCGCGTTCAGCTTCCGCTCTGGCTTTCGCCTCTTGTTCAGCTCTGGCCTTTGCTTCTTGCTCTTTACGCAATCTTTCCTTCTCGGCCTGTGCTTTGGCTTCTGCCTCCTTTCTTCTTCTTTCGGCTTCCGCTTTTGCTTTAGCATCCTGTTCTGCTCTGGCTTTTGCCTCCTGCTCCTTGCGTAATCTTTCTTTTTCGGCCTGTGCTTTAGCTTCCGCTTCTTTACGTTTTCTTTCAGCTTCTGCTTTCGCTCTGGCTTCCTGTTCAGCTTTAGCTTTCGCTTCTTGCTCCTTACGAATTCTCTCCTTCTCGGCTTGTGCTTTAGCTTCCTGTTCTTTACGAATACGCTCAGCTTCTGCCTTAGCCTTGGCTTCTTTTTCAGCTTTAGCTTTCGCCTCTTGCTCTTTACGCAATCTTTCCTTCTCGGCTTGCGCTTTGGCTTCCTGCTCTTTACGAATACGTTCAGCTTCTGCTTTGGCCTTGGCTTCTTTTTCGGCTTTAGCTTTGGCCTCTTGCTCCTTACGGATTCTCTCCTTCTCAGCTTGGGCTTTAGCTTCCTGCTCTTTACGAATACGCTCAGCTTCTGCTTTGGCCTTGGCTTCTTTTTCGGCTTTAGCTTTGGCCTCTTGCTCCTTACGGATTCTCTCCTTCTCAGCTTGAATTTTGGCTGCTGCTTCTTTTTTCTTAGCACCAATCTCAGCTAATCTATTTTTTGGATGCGCTTCTCCACTCTTTCCTTTAAGAAGTAAAGCAGATTTATACTTGGTTTCAGCGCCATCAAAATCACCTCTGTTAAACATGTCATCACCTTCCTTGATCAATTTCTTGTAATCCTTT
Source organism: Parvicellaceae bacterium (assembly GCA_965230535.1). Classification (GTDB taxonomy): domain Bacteria; phylum Bacteroidota; class Bacteroidia; order Flavobacteriales_D; family JAUILH01; genus JAUILH01. Next base: position 1,852,426 of record OZ246010.1, read on the forward strand.
TCGATCAATTCTGTTTCTGACAACTGATCCGTATTGGTACCACCAACGTTGGTGTTTAGCTGCATACCTGTGGTATTGCCATTCCCATTTCCGTTGCCGTTGCCAGTTCCAGCCGCATTTCCGTTACCTGTTCCATTGCCATTTCCGGCGCCATTGCCTTTACCGCCGCCAGTTCCATTTCCTCCGGATACACCTCCGCCATTGGTATTGTACACAATGGTAATTACTTCCTGATCTGATCCAGCTGAATTAGTAGCTGTGATCTCAACAAGGTTATTTCCATTATCCAATATGGCTAAGAAATGGAATGCATTGGTTGTTGGGTCATAGTTCAGACCAATGATCTCATCGTTGTTAACCTTAATCTCCACATCACTCGCAGAACTGATGTTAGTAATGGTTCCATTCACATCATGACTTGGCATGCTTGAAGTGGTATTATTTCCTGACGGATTGTTGATTGTGATTACAGGAAGTAATGCCGTACCATTGGACCCATTTCCGTTTCCATTGCCATTACCTTTTCCATTCTCATCATCAACTCCTCCAGAAGAATCGTTAGAACCATTTGGTCCACCGCCACCTTGACCAGGATTTGATGAGTCTACACCATCCTGATTGTTTCCGTGACCGTTATTGCCATTTGGATTGCCTTTTCCATTACCGTTACCATTAGTATTGGTAGAATCAGCTACATTACCTACTCCTGATCCGTCCTTACCATCTGTACCATCTCCGCCGGAAGTATTCACAATGGTATCCGCGATATCTCCTGATCCATCGCCTTTACCGCCGCCTTTGCCGCCTCCACCTTTACCACCGCCACCGCCGGTTGTATTGGTAGTCAGTTTGTAAACCAAACTGGTAGTTTCACTATCCGAACCAACACTGTTGCTTCCTACCACATTTACTACAGTAGTTACACCATTGGTAAGTGTTACCGGAATATTGAAGTTTCCGTTAACCGGGTTGTAAGTGAAGTTACTTGTATTAACGCCATTCACTGTCACACTCATATCGTTAGAAGAGGCAATATTAGTTACCGTCCCTTTTACGTTAAACAATGGTGTTGATGCCTGGTGAGGTGCACTGGATGGATTAGTAATTGTCACATCCGGTGGTAATAAAGTCACTACATCTTTCTCCGGCTCATAGTTAACCGTGATAGTTTCAGACGCCGTTCCACATGCATTCGTTACGGTGATCACAACTGTGTTAGATCCTTCTTGAATGGTGTTGGTGAAAATAATTTTACCTGTACCAGGTTCAAACTGGAAAGTATGTGAATTACCATTTAACAGAATCTGAATGTCATTTTTAGAAGCATTCACAGCATAAGCCTTAACATGAATGTTATCTACATTTGATAAGTATGGATTAGTCGAAGGCTTCACAACACTTAAACTAGGTGATGTACAATCAGCTCTTGTCACTTCAATACTTTCAGATCTTTCGCCACAAGCATTAGAAGCTTTAATCTCCATCATGTTAACACCAACCTGAAGGTTAACCGTACTGGTCAATGTTCCATTGTTGAAGTTAAAGGCAACGATTGCACCATTAACTGTCATTTCAATATTATTAGGATCAGTCACGTTACTTACATTTGCTGTAACCGATACAGTTGCTGAAGAAATGGTCGCATTCAAAGTCGGGCTTAAGAAATTAACCGTTGGCTGATGACACTCATCAACTTTTATACTAACGGTTGCAGTTTCAGTACCACAAGTGTTTGTTGCCTTTAGTACAATGTTATTCTGACCAACAGGCAAAGTCAATGTAGCCGTCAAAGAGTGTGTTGCCAAATCATACGTAAAGTTTTGATTTGCCTGACCATTCACCAACATTTGAATATCGTTGGCCCCACTTACATTAAGTACTTGTGCAACGATGGTATTCGTTTGATTCTGAGTATTGGTACTGCCATTTGGTTGAGTAAAATTAACCACTGGCTCGTCACATGGCAATTGCTCTTCTACAAACACAACCGCAGCACTGGCATGACCATGGTCACAGCTATTCTCTGCAACTACTTCCAAAACATTACTTCCATTTTGAAGGTTTACAGGTACAGTTAAACTGTTTCCGCTATAAGTAAAGTTAGTCGTACTAGCTCCATTGAATTTCACATCCAACTGAGAAGCAGAAGACACATTGGTCAACGCTACCTGGAAGCTATATGCATTGCTCGTTGCCTGAACCGTTACAGGTGTTGTAGACGGATTGGTAAAGTTCACTGTAGGTGCGTCACAAGGAGTCACTACAGGCTTATAAATGATCGTTGTATTATCACTTGCCGTCCCATCCTGATTTGTTCCGGTGATGGATACCAAATTGCTACCCTGGTTCAATACGATATTGTTGATCGCAATCTCACCATTACTGGCATTAAAGCTATAGTTACCAGTACTCACACCATTGATCTTAACATCCAATTGGTTGTAGGAAACAATGTTCTGAACGCTTGCCAATACAGTTTGATGTGGCTGAGCAGTTGTGTAAGGATTAGCCACCGGGAACGTAATGTTAACAACCGGAGGTGTTGGGTTGTGAATAGGCTGATAGATAATCGTTGTAGATGCATTATCTGAACCATACTGATTAGTACCAGTGATACTCACTACATTATTTCCCTGTACCAGATTAGTATTCAACTGAAGTACTTTGGTATTAAGGTTATAAGAGAAATTTGTTGTGCTCGTACCATTCACAGTTACTGCAATGTTATTGGCACTGTTCACATTTAATACAGTAGCAATAACCGTTGCCTGAGGCACACTTACGGTATGCGGATTAGCCGATGGGCTTGTAATTGTGACAACTGGTGGCAACTGTGGAGCTGGCTTCTTGTAAATAATAGTTGTAGAAGCGTAATCAGAACCATCACTGTTAGTTGCTGTTACTTCAAACACATTTGACCCGGGAACTAAGTTCGCATAGATGTCCATATCCTTAGAAGAGGTGCTGTAAGAAAAGTTGCTTGTAGGAATGCCATTAATCTTTAAAGTAATGTTATTCGCTCCGGCAACATGTAATACTTGCGCCACTAAATGATACTGGTTATTATAAACCGTTAATGGGTTTGTATAAGGATCAATAAACGATACAATAGGTGGTTGAACCTGTTGTGGCTTATTGTATATAATCGTTGTTGCATCCTGATCAGAACCATCGTTATTCGTACCAGTCACTACAAAGTAATTGCTTCCTGGTTGAAGATTACTGTTGATAGTCACCAAATGGTTACTAGGATTATATGTAAATCCGCTAATAGACACCCCGTTTTGTGTTACGGTAATGTTGTTTGCTGATTGTACATTCAATACACTGGCCACAACAACCTGAGTTGGCGTATTGGTCGTGTAAGGATCCAAACTAGGATTAATGATCGTTACTACCGGAGGCACAGGAGTTACAGGCTTCTCGTAAATGATGTTACAAGACTTTACATCTGATCCTGCAGAATTGGTTCCGGTGATTTCAATAATGTTATTGCCTTCATTTAAGTTTAGGTTGGCAGTAAACAAATCCGTACTTGGATTGTAGCTAAAGTTGCTTGTGTACTGTCCATTAACCTTAAACTTCACATTAGATTTAGAATCAACATTGAAGATGCTGGCAGATACCGTAAACGACTGGCTGTTCACCACAAAAGGGCAATAAGATGGGTTCTTGATTGACACAATTGGTGGGCTTATTGTTTGAACAGGGTCTGCGTAAATGATCACACGAGACTCGTAATCAGATCCGGCTTCATTTGTCGCTCTGATTTCAAATACGTTTTGTCCTGGCTTCAAGATGACATTACTAGAGAACCCATTATTTCCAGGGTAATAAGTAAAGTTCAAATTCTCAACTCCATTTTGCTTAAATGTAATTTGATGTGCACCGTCTACGTTGTAGATCTTCGCTTTCAAATTAAACGCATAAGTATTTACCGTATGCGGATTTGAATAAGGATCGGTAATGTTTACGATCGGCTTCTTCTTTGGAGGCACCACTAAATGAGAAGTATTGTTGTTCGTATGAATTGGTTCAACATGACTTCCTCTACCTCTGTGGATATTCCATTTTAGAGATAATCCTGTATAGTAATATGTATCGTTAACGTTGCTGTTCTCGCCAGATGCATTGTAAATCTGTCCGTCAAACGTGTTTCTTCTGGTCCACGTATGTCTGTGAACAAAAGTCAAGGCCGCATGAGGCGACAATTGGAAACCAAGTTCTAAACCAAGTGTTGGCATCCAGTCAATATCCGGACCATCATTCCATGCTGCATCCGTTTCAAAAGTTCCATCCAAGGTCTGATTCGGTCGAAATCTTAGATCGTCAATACCATACTCTGCATTGGCATCATGGTTATACATGTCGCCAAATACATCTAACTGGTTCGTTTTGGCGCTGTAGGCTGTTAATCCAATTCCACCAAAACCACTTACGATCAGACCAGTGTTTTGTCTAAGTTTGTTCAGGTGAATAGATAACTCCAGAGACTGATCGATTAAAGATGTTCTGTAGTTCTGCAATACATGACCAACATTATCCTTGTAGTTCAGGTGATTTCCGGAGTTCCCGTTGAATCGGTCATTATTCACCAACAATGAAGAATCTGTTACATTCTTATCCAGACCGTAAGTCGCTCCTGCCAGGAAACGATATCTCAAGCCCCAGCCAAGAATTGCATCCTTCTTTAACCAGTCCTTGCCAAAAGTAAATCCACCTGCAAAACCTGCATAGCGGTCAATTTCTCCTCTAACTTGACTCTGGTAGGTTGCCCCACCATTTAACCCAAAATAAAAACCCGTATTTCTGTCGTACAAGACTTTCGAACGGCTCCCTGATTGGGCAAAAAGTGCTGAACTGAAACTCATTAGAACTCCAGTCAGAACAAGGTATAGTAACGTCTTTTTCATGTGTGTATTATTATTGTAAGCTGCCAACTACATATATCGTACCAAAATTAGTGCTTTTTTGAGATAAAGCGACAACTTTCACCGATCAGTTGATCATTTTTATAGGTTAATTGGTCAATAATCGCCTTTTGCTCAAAGTTTATTTAATTACCTTTACGGGATGCGCCATTTATTAGGGACAATTCTGATTATTGTATTCTCATTTTTTGGGTACTCCCAAAGTGCAAATGACGACTGTACCAATCCAACATTTTTGTGTCCTAACCTGAGTTACAGCGCCTCTAATATTGGGGCCACTGCAAGCGTTTGCCCCGGATGTTCTGATGGTGCCAATGCCACTGGCAATTTCTGCTTTGAATTGGACAATACTGTCTGGTTTTCATTCACCACTAACAATGTTGGTGGTGCAGCTACGGTGAATCTCAGCAATATATCCTGCTTAACAGGAACCGGAAATGGGAATGAATTACAAGGTGTGATCATAGATGCAGGTGTGGCTTGTGACGAATCCAGTTACGCAGCCGTATCAAATTGTGAGGCAGGTCAGGCAGGAGGCATGGTTTTAAACGCAGCCGGACTCGCAGCCAATACAACTTACTACGTTTTAATCGATGGCGCCATTGCAGGTTTTACCAATGCGGCCCAATGCGATTTTGAAATTCAGGTTTCTGGAACAGCTGTAGACCCCAGCGCGAACCTTGTAACAGTAGATGAAACTTGTGGTAATGCCGATGGATCCATCACTATTAATAATACTGCCGGTGGCTCTGCGCCTTATCAGTATTCAATTGACGGTGTCAATTTTCAGGCAAGTAACAACTTTACCGGATTGAGTACCGGGAATTATGATGTCTCTATTCAAGACGACAACGGTTGTATTTTCAATCCGGGATCTGCACAAGTGGGACTTCAGGGCGGGCCTTCCGGAGGTGCCCCCGTTGTTATCAATACGGATTGTAATCAAAGTAACGGAGAGATCACAATCAATGGTGTTGTTGGAGGAAATCCAGCTTATCAATATAGCCTTAATGGTGGAGCAGGACAAGCTTCAAACAACTTTAACGGACTTGATGCGGGAACTTATACCGTTACCGTTACAGATAACCTTGGATGCGAACAAGTCATTTCAAACATTGTAGTTCCCAATAATACAGGTCCCACAGGTGCGACCATGCTTGTTTCAGATGCCTCATGCGGTGGCACTGATGGAAGTATCACAGTGAATGTAAATGGTGGAGCAGCTCCATTTTCTTATGCCATCAATGGAGGTGGCCCACAAGCAAGTAACGTATTCCCTAATCTGGCAAGTGGTTTTTACTCCATTTTGATTACAGATAACAATGGCTGTACTTTTGAAATACAATCTGTAATTGTCAATTCCACCCTCACCAATGCGGTTCCTACGATAAGCATGACTCCAAACCCAAATCCGGCATGTGATGGAGAAGCAATTACTTATACTGCCAACGCCACAAACGGAGGCACTAACCCAACATTCAATTTTATGGTAAATGGCGCTTCAGTTCAAAATGGCGCTTCAAATACCTATACCGGAACCCATACAGCCGGAGACGTGATTACCTGTGAGATAATATCAGATGACCCTTGTGTGGGGGTGAATAATGCCACGTCAAATGCTGTCACCATTTTGCCTACGGAGAACCCCACGGTGGTGATTAATACGGATAATACTTCCGTGTGCGCTGGCGATCAGACCATTGTTAGTGCAGTAGCCAATGGGTGTAGTGGTGACTATAGTTATAATTGGATGATTAATGGCTCCTCAATAGGTGCTGCAGATGATGACACACTTGCCATTAGTACACTTCAGGATGGAGACATTGTGAGTTGCGAAATTAGTTGCTCTGGAGCATGCAGCAACCCTTCGGTTTCAAACACATTGAATTTTACCGTGACCACCGTGACCGCAGATGCCGGACCGGATTTCCAGATTATTCAGGGGAGTTCTGCCACTCTGGGCGGAAGCGGAAGTGGGACTCCATCATGGACACCACCAGAAACACTAACAAATCCAGATGCTTATACACCGCAGGCATCTCCAACGGCAACCACAACCTACACTTTAACAGTGACTCAAAATGGATGTACAGCCACGGATGATGCAGTTGTGACGGTGACTCTGCCAATTGTTCTAACCAATACCTTTACACCTAATGGCGACGGTTATAACGATACCTGGTTAATTGCACGAATTGAATCTTACCCAAGTGCGGACGTAAGCATTTACGACCGTTGGGGACAAAGAGTTTATCATTCGATTGGGTATTCAAATCAAAAACCCTGGGATGGAACCAGAGGTGGCTCGTTTTTACCAGCGGCTACCTATTATTACATCATCGATTTAAGAACCGGAAACAGCGAATACGACTTGTATAAAGGAACCGTAACCATCATATACTAATGAGATATTTATTGATCATATTGTTTTTAGGTTCGGGCGCTCTTAAAGCTCAACAAACCGAACAGCTCACGCAGTATATGTTTAATCAGTTTGGTTTAAACCCAGCTTTTGCCGGCCTCAAAGAGTGTTTCGACATTCGAGTTGGATATAGAATGCAATGGCTCGGGTTCGATGGTGCACCAAGAACAGGCTACATCAATGCAAATGGTCGCATCTTAAAACGTAAGTCAAATTTCAATGAAAAACATGGTGTAGGTGCTCAAGTGCTGAGTGATGCTACAGGACCGACAAGCAGAACCTTCTTTAATCTGGCATATGCGTACCATATGAAAGTGGGTAGGAAATTCACTCTCTCTTCAGGAATTTCTGCCGGATTGTTACAGTACAGATTTGACAAAGCTCGGGTGACTGTTTGGGACACGGATGATCCTGCCATCGACGGCTCCATTAGCCGCTTCATCTTGCCCGATATTAACATTGGTTTCTTACTGTACAATGAGGATTTTTATGCCGGGCTTAGTTTAAAGCAAGTATGGAGAAACAAATTAAAAAACATCTTCCCGGATTCCCGGATGACACATCATTATTACTTCAACATTGGTAAAAGGTTTGTTGCAAATGACAAACTCTCATACGTGCCTTCAGTACTATTGAAATTCACACGATTAAGTGTTCCTGCAATTGACATTAACCTCATGTTTGATTTTGAAAATGCGCTGGCCGTTGGCTTGTCTTATAGAAACACAGATGCCATTGCAGCCATGTTCAAAATCAATTTTCTTAAACGCTTTAGCCTTGGATATTCATTTGACCTAACCACATCCAGAATCAGGTACGGAAGTTCTAACACTCATGAGATTACTCTTGGTGTATATTCCTGTCCTTTGGACGGTTCGCACAATTATGAATGTCCGGTTTTTTAAAACTTTTGGTTGGTCGGAAAATACGAGTGATCGAATATTCTATTTTCATTGAAACAACCGGGGCACTTTTTACGTATAGAGAATGTTAAGACTTGCTTGTATAGAATTAAACTTGATGCGAATCAAATCATTATTACTGCTTACTGCTATTTTTTGCCTGCTTGGTAGTCAAGTTCAGGCGTCCGATTTATACTGGATTAATGGTTCCGGTCAATGGGATGATGGCTCACATTGGTCCACCTCTTCCGGAGGAAATTCGTGTAACTGCACTCCTTCCAATCAGGACAACGTCATTTTCGATCAGAATTCATTTAGTCAAGATGGACAGGTAACCGTTTCATCAAACATCTCTATCAAAAGCATCAATACTCAAAACCTCAACAAACAGGTTAAACTCATCTCCTCTTCTTCCCAAAACTTTTCTGTCAAAAACTCATTCGTCTTAAGTCAGAATTTCAAATACCAATTGGAAGGAGAAATTTTGTTCACGGGAAATCAAGGCGGAAATATCAATACCGGTTTACAGGCTATTAACAGTGATATAGTTTTTAACGGTTCCGGAACATGGCAGCTTCAGGACCATTTGAGTACGACTAAAAATGCTGAAATCAACATCATCAAAGGACATTTGGACTTGGCAGGAAAAGACCTTTTCTCCGGAGGTTTAGTATCTCAATCGAACAAAACAAAGTCCATTAGCATCTCAGAATCTGACCTATTCATAACGAACACATTAAACTTAGATAATAATATTCTGGTAACTACCAACGGAACCGAGAGCATCTCTCTTGATCCGGACATGCTTACAATCAACAAAGGAAATGCCGGAGGAGCCAACTACAAACAAATGGCAGTTTGTAACAGTCCTCCCAACCCAATTACTGTAACAATTACAGTTACCTCTAATTACAATGGTTCGCACATCACTTGTAATGGAGAATGTGATGGAGAAATTACGGTATCGGCATCTTCAGCTGGTGGTGGGCCATTCTCCTATGACTTCCAAAACACTGGTACGTTTACCGCTCAAACAGTATACCCGGGTTTATGTGTAGGTAACTTTACTGTAGTCGTGACTGATTCGAGTCAGGAAATTGTGCCTGGAAGTGATCAATACTGGACTTGTTCTGAAAACGTAAACGTGATTGAACCTCCTGTTATCAATTTTGGTGTGAACCTGATAGTTAACCCAAGCTGTCCAGGTGTTTGTGACGGACAGGCATTTGTTAGCGCAGGTGGAGGAACAGGAACCCTGGATATTAATTGGTTAAATGGAGAAACGGGCTCAAACCCAGTTCTAATGTGTACAGGGTCAAACTATGTGACTATTACTGATGATAATGCCTGCGTGCATACAGACTCTGTAATAATTCTTGCCCCAACAGACATATTTGCAAATGCAACTATTGAACATGTTAGTTGTAATGGATTCTGTGATGGGCATATTATATCGAATCCCTCAGGTGGAAATGGTGCGCCATACAGTTTCCAGTGGTCACATGATGGCAGCCTTGTAACAGATTCTGCGGGAGCCTTGTGTGCCGGATTCTACGACCTTAGAGTACTGGATGTGTCTGGTTGTTTCATAGACACTACAATAGAAATAACAGAACCAACCCCTATGGTTGTGAATCTCGTTAATCAAGTCAATTTAACTTGTTTTGGAGAATGTATAGGAGAGCTTGAAGTATCTGCAAGTAATGGTACTGCCCCATTTACTTTTCAATGGTTTGATGCCAATACCAACACACCTGTTGCTGGTCAGGACAACGATGAAATAGCAGAGAATCTGTGTGCTGGTGATTACTATGTTATCGTAACTGATGACAACGGTTGTACATTCCAGTCGAATAACTTCACCATCACTCAGCCAGACCAAATCGTTCCGACCATTACACCAACTGATGTCAACTGTTTTGGAGATTGCACAGGAACTGCTTCTGCAAGTGCAATTGGTGGTAATCCAGGCTATAACTTCACATGGATTTCGGATCCGGGAGGAGTTAACCAGGGTACTGGTCCAAATATTTCTAATCTGTGCGCTGGTGATTACATCCTGGAAATAACAGATCAATCATCATGTACCGTTCAATCGGCTCCTTTCACTATTAATGAGCCAACAGAGTTAACCGTTACAGTGGCCACCAATGATGTGCTTTGTGCAGGAGACTGTACTGGAGAAGCTACAGCCACACCTGCCGGAGGTTCAGTAGCTGGAAACTATACTATTCAATGGCATAGTGTAACAACCGGATTGATCTCCACAGGAGCTGTCCTAACTACTGGAAACACGCTTTGTGCTGGCGACTATTTTGTAGTTGCTATCGACGATAATTTGTGTGATGACACGGCTTTCTTCTCTATAGCAGAACCAAATCCGCTGACTCTAAACCCAATTTCAACCAATATTAACTGTTTCAATAGTTGTGACGCTACTATTGATGCCAACGCTGGTGGTGGGGTAACACCTTACTCTTATGTATGGTCAACATGTGCACCGGCAGCAGTTATTCCCGGAGAAACTAACCCTACGATCAATGGGCTTTGTGCAGGAAGTTATTCTGTAGAGGTAACTGATGACAATGGTTGTACCATAAACAACGCTACTTCATGTATCACCTTCACAGATCCAACACCTCTGGACGTAACAATAGCTGGTACAACAGATGCAACTTGTGGAGGCGCTTGTGATGGGGTTGCTACAGCTTCAACAACTGGTGGCACAGGAACCATCACCATTAACTGGCACAATGCAGTAACAGATGCCGTTGTAGGTACCGGAACTTCTATCAACACCCTTTGTACAGGAACGTACTATGCTGTTGCAATTGATGACAATGGTTGCGAGGATACCACAGTTGTTTTCACAATAAATGATTTGGTTCTTGTAACAGGTACGGTAACTCCAAATGACGCTACGTGTAGTGGAGTTTGTGACGGGTCTGCCAGTGTTGTTCCTTCAGGTGGTACTGCCGCATACACTTATGAATGGGTAGAAGTGTCCACAGGAACAGTGATTCTAAATGGTCCGCTTGACAATATAGCAGGACTATGTGCTGGTGATTATACAGTTCAGGTTTTTGATGTCAATGGTTGTGCCTCAGCTCCAATTCCGTTTACAATAGATGGCAATCCACCAATTACTGCAAATGTTACCACAACAGATGCCTCTTGTAATGGCGATTGTGACGGAACTGCTACTGTAAATGCAGCTGGCGGTGATGGAAACTATACAATTACATGGACACCTGCTCCACCTTCAGGGGCGGCAAATCCGAATGCCACTCAAATGTGTGCCGGGTCTTATGATTTGAATATTACAGATGGTTTAGGATGTTTTATAGACACTGTTATCATCATTAACGAACCGAGCCCTTATGATTTTACAAGTACAATTACACATGAAACGTGTACGGGAGACTGTGATGGAAGTATCGACATTGTTCTAAATAGTGGAGGCGTTGCTCCTATTACTTACACATACGCCCCTGCTGGTGGTATTGTGGGACAAGGTACTCCAAACGCTTCAGGATTCTGCCCTGGCAACTACACTTGTACAATAAGTGACGCAGGAGGTTGTGACTCAACTTTCAGTTTTACCATTAATGCTGCCAGTCCAATAAATTTAACTGTTAATGTGGTAGCAGACAATGATTGTAATGGCGACTGTGAGGGTGTTATTCAAGCCAATGCAAATGGAGGAACCGGAACTTTGCAATTTAACTGGAGCAACAACCCTCCTACCGGTCAGGGAACCAATACAATTAGCGATTTATGTGCTGGCACCTATGATGTTGATGTGACTGATGACAACGGTTGTACAGTAAGTGGATCTGGAGTTATTACCGAACCTGCTCCATACGATTTAAGTACTTCATTTACAGATGCTACTTGTGATGGTGTTTGTGATGGAACTGCCACCGTAACTGTGAACAGTGGTGGAACACCCGGTTATAGTTTCCAATGGGATGATCCATTGAACCAAACGAATCCAACAGCCAATGGCCTTTGTGCGGGAAATTACAATGTGACAGTAAGCGATTTAAATGGTTGTGATTCCATTGTTCCAATTACGATTTCAGCTCCCCAACCACTTACCATTTCTATTAATAGCAGTGGTGGAACATGTTTTGGAGACTGCACTGGTTCAGCTACAGCTACCGTTAACGGAGGAACACCTAATTATACTGTGGAATGGTTTGATGTAGCAAGTGGCGCATCATTGGGAACCGGGCTAAGTACTTTTAACCTTTGTGCTGGCGATTATTTTGCGGTAGTTACCGATCAGGCAGGTTGTACAGCTACTTCAACAAACTTTACGATAACAGAAAATCCTGAGATCACGGCAACCACAAACACCACTCAATCGAACTGTGTATTGTGTGATGGTTCTGCAACAATCACTGCCGCTGGTGGATCGGGTAACTATACAAATTACCAATGGACGCCAGCTCCAGGTGCCGGGCAAGGAACGCCCAACGGGACCAACATGTGTGCCGGAGTATACAGTGTGATTATCACAGATGATGTTGGATGTACAGAAACAGTTCCGGTGATTGTGACAGATGTTACTTCAGAAACCATTACACCTTCATCAACTGATGTTCTTTGTTTCGGGGATTGCACAGGTACTGCAACTGCTACGGTTGTTTGTTCAGATCCAACTTGTAACTTCCAATGGTTCGATGGGAATGGTGTATTCCTTCCAGGGGAAACAAATCCAAATATTGGCTCACTCTGTGCTGGTGATTATTTCGTTGAAGTCACAAATAACTCAGGCTGTGTATCCACTCAGGCCTACACAATCAATCAGGGGAACGAAATTTTATTGAATTCGTCATTCACCGATCCACAATGTGCCGGAGATGTAAATGGCACTGCTACAGTGAACCCAACCGGAGGTGCCGGAGGATTTGGCTTTAACTGGTCTCCTGCTCCACTTGGCGGACAAGGAACTAATACAGCAACCGGATTAACTGCTGGTAACTGGGATGTAACGGTTACGGATCTGAATGGATGTACGGCCACCGAAAGCTTTACCTTAACCGATCCACCTGTACTAGATGTAACAGATATTTCAAGTACTGACATTTCGTGTTTTGGATTAACCGATGGTACAGCTACTGTTATTCCAACAGGAGGTGTAGGACCTTACACATATGAATGGTTCGAATGTATCACTGATGTTCCTGTAGGACAAACCACTCAACAGGCTACAGGACTTCCTGCGGGTAGTTACTATGTGGTTGTAACGGATCAATCAAACTGTTCTCAAACATCCGCTTGTGTTGACGTGATTGAGCCAGCACAGCTAACCGGTACTCTAAGCGCCACAGATGTTACATGTAACGGAGATTGTAACGGAACAGCTCAGGTAAATCCGGTAGGAGGAATCAATAATTATGACTACCAATGGTTCGACGGAGCTACGCCAATTGCCGGTGGTACTGGTGATATTATTACAAACTTATGTGGAGGAACTTACTCAGTAGAAATTACAGACCTTAATGGGTGTACTGAGCTAATCAGTTCAGTAGATGTAGATGAGCCGGCAGCATTTACTGTTACTTCGGTTCTAACAGACGTTTCTTGTTTTGGTGATTGCGATGGAACTGCATCTTTGACTATAACCGGTGGAACTGCACCTTACAACTTCACATGGTCAGCTGCGCCCGGTGCCGGACAAGGTACTGCCAATGCCACTCAAATGTGTGCTGGAAATTATACAGTACTTATTGAAGATTTTGCAGGATGCGATACCACTATTTCCATTACCATTGATTCGCCAACAGAGATTATGGCAAATGCCGTTGTTACGGACATCACATGTAATGGAGATAATGATGGTTCTATAACTACCAATGTGTCTGGAGGATCCGGTGGGTATATCTACAACTGGACTCCAAATGGTGAAACTACTCCAGGTATTTCAAATCTTGGAGACGGAACTTACACGGTAAATATTCAAGACAGTGACGGTTGTTTAACGGATACAACTATTAACCTTATTGAGCCAAGTGAAATTACAGCTACGTTTGTTTCCAACAACTCTACTTGTGGACAATGTGATGGAAGTGCTTCCATATCTCCGCTTGGTGGATATGGTGGATTCAGTTTTACATGGTCTCCGGCCCCAGGTGGCGGACAAGGCACTCAGGTAGCAACTCAGCTTTGTGCTGGAATTTACTCAGTAGATGTAACCGATCAGGGAGGATGTACGGAGACATTTGGAGTGACCGTTTCAGATATAGGTGCTGAAGTTCTGGCCACCTCCTCAACTGATGCTACTTGTTTCGATTCAAATGACGGAACTGCAGACGTCATATATACTTGCAACGATCCTGGATGCTCTCAGGAATGGTTCGACGATCAGGGGAACTCAATTGGTCAAACTGGTTTAACAGCTACAGGACTTGACGGCGGAGATTATTTTGTTCAGGTAACCAATAACTCAGGATGTATCAGTGTTGCCCAGGTTACAGTTAATGAACCAGTAGAATTTGAAGCCAACGAAATCATCACGCCTATTACATGTGATGGAGATACGGATGGAGAAATTACAGTTGCTCCAACAGGAGGCACTGGTGCTGGTTATACTTATGTATGGTCTCCGGCTCCAGGTGGTGGTCAGGGTACACCAACCGCTACAGGGTTAGGAGCAGGTACGTGGAGCGTACTTATTACCGACTCTGATGGTTGTGACTCTACATTTACATTCACAATCAATGCGCCTAATCCAATTACAGCAACAATCAGCTCTACAGATATTTTATGTAACGGTGCCAACGATGGAACGGCAGAGGTAACACCAAGTGGAGGTAGTTTCCCATACACCTTCCAGTGGTTAGATGGAACGTCAACTCCAATTCCGGGAGAGACGAATTCTACCATCACAGGGCTTGGACCAGATGATTACTCAGTAGTAGTAACGGATTTAACAGGATGTTCTATTACCGTTGGTCCAACCACCATAAATGAACCAATCGCCCTTTCAGCTACCATTACCTCAACCGACATCAACTGTTTTGGTGTATGTGATGGTACTGCGGATATAGTGATCACCGGTGGAGTTGCAACCTATACAGTCAATTGGTTTGATGGTCTAGGACAAGCCATTGGCCAAACTGGTACAAGTGCTCAGAATCTTTGTGCCGGAGACTATTTTGCCATTGTAATAGATAATAACGGATGTACATTCACCACTCCGACTGTTACAATTGTTGAGCCTCCTCAACTAACGGCAAGCGTTACACCAACAGACGGATCTTGTGATGGTCTGTGTGACGGATCTGCTCTGGTAAATGTGAGCGGTGGTACAGGAACTTACTTGTTTAACTGGTTAGATTCACAGGGACAATCAGTTTCAGGTGCTTCAGGGAATACCGCCAGTAATTTATGTGAAGATGTTTACACAGTAGAAGTGTTCGATCAAAACGGATGTTCTGTTGGTCCATTGAACTTCAATATTGAAACCCCTGATATAATTGATGCAGTCATCAATGTAAATGATGCGAGTTGTAACACAGCCGATGGTGAAGCTACTGCTACGCCAAGTGGAGGAACTCCAAACTACAACTTCCAGTGGTTCGATAATACCATGACTCCATTGGCAGGAGAAACTAACCCAACTTTAAGTGGCTATGCTGCCGGAACATACTTTGTTGAAATCACTGATAATGCAGGTTGTTCAGAGATTATTCAAGCCAATATTGGAAACATTGATGCGCCAGTTATTACTGTTGATGATGTGGTAGATGTGACTTGTTTTGGAGGGAATAATGGTTCAATCGATATCAGTGTTACGGGGGTGAGTGCGCCATTCCAATATGCATGGAACCCCGGTGGACAAGTCGGACAGGATTTAGCCGGAGTCGCGGCAGGATCGTATACTGTTCAGGTAACTGATGCGGCAGGATGTATTGCCTTTGAAACCATTCAAATTAACGAGCCGCTTGAAATGACTGCCAACTTTAGTGTAACAGATGCCACTTGTGGTCTTTGCGATGGAGAGATTGCCGCTACAGCTTCTGGTGGAACAGGAAATCTAAGTTTGACATGGACAACTGGTCAAACAGGAAATAATATTACCAACCTTTGTCCGGGAACCTACTCAGTAGATATTACTGACGATAATGGGTGTTTGGTGAACTTGGTAGCCGGGGTTACAAATATTGGTGGTCCTACGGGAGAATCAATTACAGTTAATAGCCCAACATGTCATGGTGGATCAGATGGAGATGCAAGTGTCACACCTATTGGAGGAACTGCTCCATACGATTTCCTTTGGTTACACGATAACAGTACATCAAACTCAATTACCAACCTGAGCGCTGGCACTTATTTCCTTCAAATTACGGATGCCAATGGGTGTATTAGAACTGTAGAAGTTACCATTGCCGATCCAGCTCCTATTTCTGAAATCACACTCATTACGCCAACAGATTGTGGTGCATGTGATGGTGAAATTACTACACAGGGAGACGGCGGAACAGGTCCTTACAACTATACATGGTCTCACGGTCCAACAACACCAACAATCAGCAACCTATGTGAAGGAATTTACTTTGTAGACATTACAGATGCTGCTGGTTGTACTGAAACATTTGCCTTCCCGATTAACGGTTCTAACGGACCAACTTTAACACTTGAGCCGACGGATGCTTCATGTGATGGTTTATGTGATGGATCAATTTCTTCAGACACTACCGGAGGTACTCAACCAATGACTTATGATTGGCAGGATTTCACCGGAACATCCATTGGACAATCGTCTGATGTGGCTACCGGACTGTGCCCTGGTCAGTACATTCTTCAAGTGACTGACGGTGCAGGTTGTTTAGCCTTTGCGCAAGCTCAGATAGATGCTCCTGATGGATTCCAATTTAGTATTCCAACAGAATTTGACGCACTGTGTAGCGGTTCTGCAGATGGTGAAGCACATGCTGTGGTAATCGGTGGAACTTTACCTTATACTTATATTTGGACACCTGCTCCGGGTGGCGGACAAGGAACTTCTCATGCTACCGGATTGGCAAGCGGAAATTACGTTGTTGAAGTAACTGATGGAAACGGATGTACCGATCAACAGACAATCACCATTAATGAACCATTGCCAATGGCTATTGCTGTTGATTCTGTTCATGACGCGTTGTGTAAAGATTCAGATGACGGTTTCATTGAAATTACAATGTCTGGAGGAACGCCTGGTTACCAGTACAGCTGGACATCAGATCCTGCTGGCTTCACCTCTACCGATGAAGATCCAACAGACTTGCTTCCTATGAATTACATTGTAACGGTGACGGATGCCAACAACTGTGTATTCACTGATACAATTCCGGTTGATACAATGATTGTTGTACTTGCTGATGCAGGTCCGGATACAAGTTACTGTGTTGGAAATACATTTGACTTAATTGGTATTGGAACCGGATCCAGTAATTTATCATACGCATGGTATGATGACCAAGGAAACTTAATCGATTCCGATAGCCTATTGACAGTTAACGAACCAGCCGGAACCTACACATACGTGTTTGAAGCCGTAGAAGGTCAATGTGTAGATCAGGATACTGTTGTAATTACCGTTAATCCACTGCCTACCGCTGATGCGGGACCAGATATTGATATCATTAAGGGCGAACAAACGAACATTGGTGGCTCTCCAACGGGACCTCCGGGATCGACCATTGCATGGGAACCAAACATGTGGATGTCAGACTCAACAGAGTTCAATCCAACTGTAGATCCGGACACCACCACAAGCTACATAGTTACTGTTGTGGACGTGAATGGTTGTGTGAACCGAGATACCATGACTGTAAACGTATTCCCAGATATAGTTTTCCCGAATGGATTCTCTCCTAACGGTGATGGTGTGAACGAGACCTGGGAAATCGACTTCATTCAGGAATTCCCGGAAAGTGTTGTTGAAGTTTATAACAGATGGGGAGATTTACTATTCAGATCTGTTGGTTATATTCAGGAATGGGATGGTAATTACAACAACAAACCACTCCCTGTTGGAACCTATTATTACGTCATTGAGTTAAATCATCCTCTGTATCCGGAACCGTTTACAGGGCCAATAACCATACTGAGATAATGAAAGGATTACTTATCATATTAGTGCTAGCGTGCGGGATGGTAAAGGCCCAACAATTACCGCAATACAGTCAGTTCATGTTCAATCAGTATGCTTTTAATCCCGCATTTGCCGGAAGTCTGCCATACTATGACGTGCGCTCAAACAACCGATATCAATGGGTGGGTATTACGGATGCTCCAAGAACTTATACCGTTTCCATTTCAGGACCAAGTAAAAACCGAAAAATGGGATACGGAGGATTTGTGTACACAGATATTGTCGGTCCAACAAGAAGAATCGGTGCTCAGGCATCTTATGCATACCACCTTCAATTAAACGATAACGGAGATGAAAGTATCAAACTATCAATGGGACTTTCAGCTGGTGTGCTACAATGGTTGGTTGATGGTTCTAAGATTCGATTAAAGAATCCGGCGGATGCAGTGATTAGTGAAGGGCTTCAGTCTTCAACCATTTTTGATGCTAAATTTGGAATCTACCTTTATCAAAATGACAGATGGCATTTCGGTGCAGCCATTCCAAATCTACTCGGTAGTAAATTGTATTTCTTCAACTATCAGACCTCTGCTTTGAGTAAACTTGAAAGACATTTCTTGATTCATGGTGCATACAAATTCGACATTGGAGAAGATTTTCAGGTGGAACCAAATGTCCTTGTGAAGTATGTTAATCCTGCCCCATTAAAAGTAGATGCGGGTGTACGTGCCATCTACAAAAAATCTGTTTGGATTGGAGGCTCGTTTAGAACAAATGACGCCTGGTCGGCAATGATTGGTTACAACCATAGAGGTAGTTTGGAAATTGGCTATTCTTATGATTTCACAACCACCAACCTTAGAAACTACAGTACCGGAACACACGAGCTCATGCTTGGTATCAAGTTTAGCGAAGGCAGTGTTTATAAGAGCAGAGAGAAGGCCATGATGGAATAGTTGCGATATTCCGTAAATTAGATATAAAGTCTTTTCGGTAATTTTAGATCATGAAAATTCTCAGCACTCTATTTAGTTTAATAGTCTGTTTATCAGTTTCTGCTCAAATCACTCAGAACATTCGTGGGAAGATCATCGACATGGAAACAAGAGGCGCCTTAATTGGTGTCAAAGTTCAGATCGTTAAAGACTCCACTATTCAGTTTAAAGTGGGCACTCAAACGGATGGATCTTTCATCATTCCGGATGTTCCTATTGGCAGACATACCTTGATTTGTACTTACGTAGGTTATCAGGATTTTATCACAGACATCAATCTTAACTCGGGAAAAGAGGTCATTCTCACCATAGAAATGGAAGAATCCGTGTCAGATATGGGAGACCTGGTCATTAAAGACGATACCCCCAGAGGTGAGGCAGGGAATGAAATGGCCATGGTAAGCGCCAGACGATTTTCGGTTGAAGAAACCGATCGTTATGCTGGTAGCCGTGGAGATCCCGCCAGAATGGCTTCCAACTATGCAGGTGTTCAGGGAACGGATGATTCCAGAAACGACATTGTGGTAAGAGGAAACTCCCCAATCGGAGTACTTTGGCAGGTCGAGGGCATCCAGATTCCTAATCCGAATCACTTTGCCATAGCCGGCTCTCAGGGTGGACCGCAAAGCATTCTCAACAACAAAGTATTGTCTAATGGAGACTTCTTCACCAGCGCATTTCCAGCCGAATATGGAAACAGTATTTCTGCCGTGTTTGATTTGAATTTCCGGAATGGAAACAATCAGAATCATGAGTTCACTGGTCAGTTTGGTGTTCTGGGAATGGAACTCAATGCAGAAGGACCAATCAGTAAAGAAAAAGGATCTTCTTATTTAGCGAACTACCGCTACTCTACTCTGGGGATTTTTCAGGCCTTGGGTTTGGATGTGGGGACAGATGCCATTCCAACTTATCAGGATGCTGCTTTTAAAGTTAGTCTCCCAACTAAAAATCAGGGACACTGGGGAATTTTTGGAGTTGGCGGAATGAGTGATGTTGCCATTAAGATTTCCGATCAGAAAGAACCTTCATTAGAGTTTTACGGTGATAATGACAGAGATCAGTATTTCGGAACCAGCATGGGCGTTTTGGGAACCAGATATTCCAAATCCATCAACGAAAAAACCTACTTCTCAACCACACTTGCTCTCAGTTATGAAAACCAACATGCTGATCATGATTATGTAGCCAGACATGTAGACTCAACTTCCGGGCAGTTTGTACTTGATTCTTTATACCCACTTTTACGTTATGTCTTTGAAAGCAGTAAGATTCAACTGGCTTCCAACATCACAAAAAAGCTCACCAGACAACATGTTCTCAAATTCGGGCTTACAGCAGACATGATTACGTATAACTATCGTGACAGCGCGCTGGAAGCTAGTCATACTCAATTCATACAAAGATGGGATGCCAAAGGAAGTACGTTCTTAGTTCAGCCCTACGTTCAATGGAAATACAAGGCCACAGACGATTTAATCTTAACTTCAGGTCTTCATGCACTCTACTTTGAACAAAGCAACTCCTTCTCTTTTATCGAACCCAGATTGGGGATGAAGTACAAACTGGATAAAAGTCAAAGCATCAACTTTGGGGCCGGTCTGCACAGTCAGATTCAACCTCTCTACACCTATTTCTTCCACAAAGAAGGCTCCAACGGAGAGAGAATCTACCACAACGAAAACATGGACGTTACCAAGAGTGCGCATCTGGTTTTGGGGCACAACAAAAGCTTCAAAAGCAATATGCGCATTAAATCAGAGATCTTTTACCAGTACCTGTACAACGTACCCGTTGAAGTAAAGTCATCTGCCTTCTCCTTAGTTAATCAGGGGTCTGGTTTTGCTCGTTTCTTCCCGGATTCTCTTCAAAATACCGGAACGGGGAACAATTATGGCCTTGAGCTCACGGTAGAAAAGTTCTTCGACAATAGCTTCTTCTTTTTAGTCACCGGAAGCTTGTACGATTCCAAATACAAAGGCAGCGATGGCGTTGAACGCAACACCAATTACAATGGGAATTATACTTTGAATGTTTTGGGCGGAAAAGAATTCTCTATTAACAAAAAGAATGTATTGGCATTGGGTGCAAAAGTTACCTGGGGAGGCGGCAAGCGATATGGTCGTGTAGACACAGTGGCTTCCTATGCTCAGAATGAGATCATCTTCATGGATCAGGATTTCAACGAGTTTCAGTTCCGCGATTATTTCCGCGCTGATATCAAGATTAATTACAAAATCAATGCAAAAAAAGTGACTCACGAGATAGCACTGGATCTTGTAAACATTACGGGACAGCAAAATATTTTGGGAATCAGTTACACACCTAATCAACCAGATGGGCGAGATTTTAGAGAAAACTACCAACTTGGATTTCTGCCCATTTTCTATTATCGCATAGACTTTTAAATATGATAGATTTTGACGATGAACTACTTGTACAACGGCTTCAGGAAATAGGCAAAGAAGCTTCTTATAAAGATGGCGACATTGTAGTTGACGTTGGAGAACAAATGAATTTTCTCCCCATTACCCTTAAAGGAAGTTTAGACATTTATATTGACAGTGAAGATCGGGAAGGTTTTCTATACAGTGTTCCTTCACGGGACATGTGTGCGATTGGTTTAAAATGTTCGTTAAACAACAGAACCAGTTTAGTGAGGGCATACGCCAATGGCGATACTACTTTATTGATGATCCCGGTTGATCAAATCTATCCACTCTGTCAACTATCACAAGAGTGGTTTCGTTTCATCATCGAAAAACTCAATGACCGGATTCAGGAACTCATGGATCAATTAGACAAAACCATTTTTGGTGATTTGTCGGGCCGATTAGTAGCCTACCTCAACAAGAAAAAGGATTTTCAACAAGCGAGCAAAATCAAAATCACTCACAACGAAATTGCCCGTGACCTCAACAGTAGCCGGGAAGTGGTTACAAGATTATTGAGAGCACTCGAGCAAAAAGCCATTCTTAAGACCAGTCGAGGGTATGTTGAGATGCTCAAGTGATATTGCAGAATAAAATAAGCCCGTACCTTTGCCAACAGAAATGTTAGAAATCATTGGATACATATCTGCTATTGCAGTTGGCCTGAGCCTAGGTTTGTTGGGAGGCGGAGGGTCTATTCTCTGTGTCCCCATTTTATACTATCTGTTTAGCATTCCTTCGGAAAAAGCTACAGCCTACTCCCTTTTTGTTGTAGGTGTATCAAGTATTGCGGGGACATTTAAATACCTTGAAGAAAAACTGGTCAATATCCAGGCATTGCTGGTGTTTGGAATTCCAGCAAGTATTTCCGTTTGGTTAAATCGTTATTACATCATACACGAGATTCCGGATCCAATCTTATCAATTGGAAGTTTTGAAATTGGAAAAGACATCTTCATCATGCTTCTGTTTGCGGTGATGATGATTGGTGCTGCAAGAATCATGATCAAAGGGAGAGACATTGAAGAAACAGAAGCCTCCACCAGCATCAATTATCCGGTTGTGGTTATAACGGCTTTCATCGTTGGTTTTCTCACCAGTCTGGTTGGCGCAGGAGGTGGATTTGTGATCATTCCTGTGATGGTAAAATTGTTTAAAATGCCAATTAAAAGAGCCATAGGAACATCACTGGCTCTGATAATGGCCAACAGCTTAATCGGGTTTTCCGGAGACATTTCATCCGGAATAGATATCGACTGGCTGTTTCTCATGAAATTCAGTGGATTGGCGGTGGTAGGAATATTTCTTGGAATCTACCTCTCCCACTCCATCCCTGGTAAAAAATTAAAGCCCATTTTTGGGTGGTTTGTGCTCACAATGGGCCTCATTATCCTGATAGAAAGAATAATACAGACCTACGTAGTCTAGAAATAAGTAATTTTGCATTATGTATATCGAACAATTATATACCAACTGTTTGGCAGAAGCTGCCTATTATATTGAGTCTGATGGTGAAGTAGCCATTGTTGACCCAATGAGAGAAACTGAGCCTTATATCAACAAGGCTAAAGAGCGAAATGCATCTATTAAATACATATTTGAAACACATTTTCATGCAGATTTTGTGAGCGGACATGTTGATTTGGCTAAAAAAACGGGGGCCACAATCGTATACGGACCACAAGCAGAAACTTCATTTGATTCTCACATTGCTCAGGATGATGAGACTTTTAAAATTGGAAAACTAACTTTAAAAGTTCTACATACTCCTGGCCACACACCAGAGTCCAGTACCTACTTGTTGTATGATGAGAACGGAAAGGAACACTGTATTTTCTCAGGAGACACTCTGTTCATTGGAGATGTTGGAAGACCGGATTTAGCCGTAAAAAGTGATCTAAGCAAAGAAGATTTAGCAGGTTTACTATACAATTCGCTTCACAATAAGATTATGCCATTGCCAGATGATATCATTGTTTACCCGGCACACGGGGCGGGTTCTGCATGTGGCAAGAACATGAGTAGCGAAACTTATGACACTCTGGGAAATCAAAAGAAAACCAATTATGCTTTGGCCAAAGACCTGAGTAAAGAGGACTTCATCAAAGAAGTAACTACAGGTATTTTACCGCCTCCTCAGTATTTCCCAAAGGCAGTACAATTGAACAAAAATGGCTATATGGATATTGATGAGTTGTTGAAAAACGCCAGCATCAACTTATCTGTAAGCCAGGTAAAAACAGCTTTATCGGAAGGTGCTATCATTCTGGACACAAGAGGAAAAGACGATTTTAAATCAGGGTTTATCCCAGGGTCTATTTTTATTGGAATAGATGGTGGTTTTGCCGTATGGGTAGGTACCTTGATTGAAGATCTATCTCAAGCAATTGTGGTGATTGCCGACAAAGGAAGAGAGGAAGAAGTGGTCATGAGATTGGCCAGAGTTGGTTACGACAACTGCCTTGGTTATCTTGAAGGTGGTGTGGAAGCATGGACCAGTGATGGTGGTGAGTTGAGTACCATCCGCCAGGTAGCTGCTGAAAACGTGAGCGATGAACGTACCAAAGACGGTCATATCATTTTGGATGTCAGAAAACCATCTGAATATGAGTCTGAGCATGTTGAAGATGCGACTAATTTCCCATTAGACTTTATCAATCAACACACAGGAGATTTGGATAAAGACAAGCATTATGTGGTACATTGCAAAAGTGGCTACAGGTCTGTGGTTGCCATTTCTTTGCTTATGAGAGTTGGCTATAAAAGCCTATCTGATGTGACCGGTGGTATGCAGGCCATCCTTAAAACGGATACACCCGTTACTGAGTTCGTTTGTTCTAACTCCTAAACAATAACATTCTTAGATTCAGTTCATCTGTTAAAGAAGAACTGAATCTAAGCTTTTAAGTCTTACTTGAATTTGTCTATCTGCCTACAAAAATCTTCTCTCCGAAATGGCAGTTTTCACCTTTTACAGACACTAAGTAAACACCTTCCGATAAATCGGGAACTTGTAATGCTCCAGCCTGATTGGTAGTACTCTGAAACAGAATGCGTCCTCCTATGTCGTAAATCTGAACAGCCGTTTTTGGCGACACATCTCCCATTAGAGACAAACTGTTGGTTTGCGAATTGAAAATCAGATTAATCTCACATTCTTCATAAGGAATGGCTTCTGCCGACAACAAGCTGCAGTAATTAGATTTTACAGCAATCTGACCAATATTCTGATCTAAAATAATTGGAGAGAAAGATCGATTTCCTGTATTTAAATTAAAAGAGTTCACTCTATGTGCAATATTAGGCACATCATCCAATCCCATAAACAAGTACTCGTCTCCGTTTTCTGAAATAACTGCCGGCTCAAAATTAAAATACCAACAATCATACACATTCGAGCTCACTGAAGTTGTTGTCCAACTACCTGGCTCAACCTCTACAATGGATCGTTCATTTGGTGTAAAGTCAACTTCTATACCCCAAAGTGTTGAATCTGTAATATTAAATGCCAATTGATGAAAGGCATTTGGGTTCGTCAAGTAATCGTCGTCAATCACATTTCCGGTAGTCACATCAACCGTATAGATATGTGCAGTTCCGGTAGGGACATGCGTTGGATAACCATGAACGTACAGGTGTTTCTTAAATGGATCATAGGCCGTTTGCTGTGGGTAATCCGTTCCGCTCCAAATAGGGTGTAAAGCTACTTGTCCTATTGTTACATTTGCCCATGTGGCGCCATCTAATCTGTGCAATTCACACTCCCCGGTATTGTAATCATAACTTAAGTAATAGAAAGCATTTTCCGTACAACTGTAATCCAAAGTGCGAATCAAACTATCTACCTGGATGGTATCTATGCTTCCGGTATTGAGGTCAAACGAAAAGATGTATCGATTGTTCACATATTGAAGAGAATCCATCCCTGTAATCATCTCAGTTAAAATATTATACGTGTTGTTATACGGATTAACTATTGGTTTGCTAATTCCAATCATAGGCTCAAAACCTATTGCAGGGGCCACGGTTTGTTGCACTCCTGTTAACGAATTAATTTCTATCAAGTCGTACGTATGGTTGAGTGCATCATACCTCAATGCATACAAATTAGTTTGTCCAATACTGGAAATCAGGGTAGAAAAAAATAAAAATGCGGTAAGTAATGTTTTCATTTTGTCAATGGTTTTGGTATTAAAGTTTAATGAAGGCAAAATACCATCTTTGAGAGCGTTTTTGCCAAAAAAAGTGTCCACCAGACACGAAAAATTATCAAGTGACACATTTTCATGTGTAAGTGGGAAGTAATGCTTTCATTTTATAGTGGTTTTGGTCTTAAAATTTGATATTACAAAGTACCTAATTTAAACGCGCGTCAACAAGAAAAATATTGATTGGAAACCACCGCTTATCAATTGATTGCCATCGATTATTGACTGGTTCAATATTGCCTTAAAATAGTATTGTTATATTGAAGAAAAAATGAGCTATGGAAGACGGTATTATAGATGATGGCATTTTGGTAAAAGAAGTAACTCCAGCCAATGAGTTTAATTTTCCTTTAGAACTGGAATTTAAAATTGGAACGCTGTCCAACGACTTCATTGCAAGAGATGCAAGTGGAAAAACCATCGCATATGTACGTCAAAAACTATTTAGGTTTAAAGAAGCAGTTCAAATCTTTAGAGACGACTCAAAAAAAGATGTGATGTACACCATTAATGCCGACAGAATAATTGATTTCAGAGCGTGTTATGGTTTCAAAGATGCCGAAGGTAACAACCTGGGCAAAGTAGGGAGGAAAGGTATGAAGTCGATCTGGAAAGCTACTTACAATGTGTTTGATGAAGCAGACAATAATGAGTTTACTATTCAGGAAGAAAACCCATGGGCCAAAATGGGAGATGCCGTTTTAGGAGAAGTTCCTGTCATCAGCATCTTTACCGGCTACATGTTTAACCCCAGGTACTCATTGAAGAGACCTGATGGAACTTTGGTCGCCAGATTGTCCAAAGAAAAATCTTTTTGGGGCAGGCGATTTAAGCTTGAAAAACTGGGGGAGCTTCAAGATGGTGGTGAAGACGACAGGATGTTGTTGTCTTTCATGATGATGGTACTGCTTGAGAGAAGACGGGGCTAGTCTCTGAAGCGGATATAGACTTCACGGGTTCTTTTCTCATTGGGGCCAAGACATGGGTCAGACAACTTAAAAACAAGGTGCATTCCCCTCACCTTTTTCCTAAATATGCCAAGACTTTCATCCATATACCAATCTTCCAGAAATCGAATTCCTACTAACTGCTTTTTCCAGTCTATTGGCCCTATGGCATAAGCTTCATAGACCTTAGCGTTTCCATTTTCATCAAGATCTTCAGGTGAAAGTTCCCATTCACCCTGTTCGTTCAGAACTCCCAGAGCAGTTGAATCATATTTTTCAGACTCATGAAAAAAGGATGTTCCCGATTTTTTATTACTCATCAGACTATGCCATGAATCTGGTTTGAAATTCTTCTTTCTAATGAGCGCATCCATTGCCTTCAAATCACCAAACAAGTCCATATCATTTTTGCAGATTCTTTCCATGTCATACATCTCATAATACCCCTGTTTGCAATTGGTAAGGAGTTCAATAATGAATCCATTGTAGTAGCTTATTTTTTCCAGTTTGAAAGGACCCGAAGAACCACGAGAATATCTGGGAACAGAAATGGGAACCACATAAGTCACTCCCGATCTTACCAGTCGTCCTAAACCAGCATCTTCACTGGCATAACAAAAGTTCTGGCTAATACCATCTGAAGGCAAATAATAGCCTTTAATTTCTTTACTAAAACCCTTAGAATCCAGAGTCCATTTCTCCAAAAATTCAAGTGCGTTGACTGTAAATGGCATTGATGAATATTGTGAATTCTCCTTAAGCTCTTCGCAAGGACCATCATATATGCCATTCGGCTGAATTTTCTTCTCTAGCTTTTCGTCCTTAAGTCGCCTGTAAGTTACATTGTATACACCTTCTTTAACTAAAATGCTATTAGGAACACCAACTGAATCCGTAACAACAACATTCTTCGTTTTATATGTTCCTATCATACTACTGATTCTATCTACATGAACAAGGTCGTTAGTGAGGTGATTTCCTCCTTCCAGATATTCTAAAGGCTCTAATTTACCTCCTGTAAGCAGGAAATGCATGTTATCTCTAATCAAGTGTTTATCGGCAATAGATTTCGAAACGGTTTTCAGAAGTTCTTCATGAAATTCACTTGAAACATCCGGAATGGTGATTGCACTGACATCAATACGTGGCTGCTTAATACTCTGCAGACGCTTAAAAAGAGAATCTTTATTTATAGAAACGTCTTCCAGGTCAAAAATCAATGGATGGAACATATATAAAGCAACCTCATCTTCCGGTTGTTGATTAAAATCCCGTGAAATATGACTCTGACCAGTTGCCGTGGATGTGGTCATTAGAATAATTCCCAGTCCAAGTAAAGTGTTTTTCATAGTATCCAGTTTTGGTTTTCAGCCTGTGTAGTGTTCTTAGGTGGTAATCGAACCAGGTAACAAGTACCTAACTAGCAGACATGCTCTTTTTTGTCCTGATAAAACTAAGACCAGAGAAAGTTGGATAGATACAATTTGTGTAAAACAGTGTAAATCGACTGTAATTTTGGACCTTTTGAGGAGCTCCTTATAGCCCGGAACACTAAAAACAGGGACAAGCGGTTTAGGTCTGAAAGCCGATGAGCTTCAAAATGGTGGGAAGACAACCGAAAGCTGTTGTCTTTTATAATGATTCTGCAAAGAAGGGAGCCTAGTGCTTATCTTCTCCAAACAACATCTTCTCTAAATAATCAGCATTGAAAGCCACATCATAGATGATCTGATCTAACAGTTCTTCATTGACTACCTTAGCATGAGGACAAGCAGAAACACAAATGCTTTCTACTTCACGACCATCCAGTTTATCTGGTAAAATGGTAACAGCACAATAACGTCCGTAGCCAGATTCTACCAACAACTTGTATAAATCCACTCGTCTGTCGTACTGACCAACACGACTATTCATATAAACAAATGAGTTCTCACCCTGAACCTTAATCCATAAATAAACGAATTGATAGCGCCAGGTATCATCCTTCATTTTGATGGCTACATCCAGCCTCAGTTTTTCTCCTTCTAACTCTTCAAGTTTATACTTCCATTTGTCGGCTATCCCCTGAACAAGTGCTTTTAGATCATTGTGTGTCATGTCTCAAATGTATCATTTTTAGTTACAAGAAACAACCTAAATCTGAAACGATTCTGCTACTCAACCAACACAAATTCAACCCGTCTGTTGGTCTGCCTGCCTTCGTCAGTTTCATTGGATACCAGGGGCTCGGATGCACCCATTCCCAGTGACAGCATCCTATCCTCGTTGATGCCTTTTTTAATGAGCAGTTGCCTTACTTTTTCTGCGCGATTTTTACTCAACTCCAGGTTGTACTCTTCGCTTCCCTCATTATCTGTATGACCGACAATTTCCAACGAAACATGAGGATACCTCTCCATAAAGGTCAGAACCTGCTGAATTTCTCTTTCAGGGTTGTTGGTGATAATTGTTTTGTCAAAAACAAATTCAAATTTTGGCAAAGACAAGGTATCAAAAACCTGTTTTTCAATAGAAACGGTTTCATCCACCGGCTTTTTGGTTCCTCCTTTTTTAATCTCCGTAAAGTTGATTTGGGTAAAATCTTCAATATTTCTGATCTCCTTTAACTTGGCCACTTCCTCTTTAGAACCCGAAATGTTTTCAAAAGGAATTTCGAACCCGTCTTCTCCGGTTAAATCTATCTTGGACAGATCAACTGGCCTGTTGTTGTAACTGATACTTAGAGATGTGCTTTTAGCCGTTTCCGGACATAACTTCACAAGGGTTTTATACTTGCCATATTCCGGACTCACATATTTGATTTTGTAATAGTGTTTGATCTTTTGATAAATATCCTGGTAAATCCACCTCAACTCTCCTGAACGATAAATTCGATAATAACCACCATTGGTGTTGTAGGCGATTCCTTTTAAATAAGACTCACTGATAAAATCCCCAAACCCGATGGTGTAGACCTTTACCCCCTGCTCTATGGCCTGAGCGATCACACCATTTTTTGAACTCGCTGAAGAATTTTCATTCCCATCCGTAATCACAATAACAATGCGCTCATCGTATTCCGTTTCATGTTGTACCTGCTCAATACCCAGCCTGGTTCCGTCCAGTAAAGCCGTTGCTCCACCATACAAATCGTACGGACGTTTATCCAGATTACTTTTCAGCTTCTCAACATCAGTGGTTAAAGGTCCCTGAACATCCACAGCATAATCGTACTTCACAATACTCACACCATCCACATCTGCCTTGCTTTCAAAAAACGTCTTGAGCCCATCTTCCAATGCCATGATTCGTCCCATTCCCATAGAACCACTATAATCTAACACAACAGTAATGGCCAACTTCATGGGTGTATCATCATTCATCTCAGCGACAGTGAAATCAGTTAGCTGCTCAGGATTTTCTTTGGAATATTGCCTAACCAGATTGCACCACAAATGTCTGTGAGCCTTATCTGCCGCTCCCGTATAATAGTTTCCATATTTATCCATAATCTGAAACTCCACTTCCGTGATAGTGTCTTTATTGGATAGGGTTTGCAGTACCATTTTCAACTCAGTGGTATCATTTACTTCCGAGATATGCTTGATTCTTTCAAATTTTGGGTAGTCGTAAGCAATTGGCGGCTCAGCTTCACCTAAAACATCCTCCGGGCGGAAACCGCAAGAATCGCTCAAGGCTAAAAAATTGATTTCACTGGTCCCCAGATCCATTTCAATGTCCTCAGTTTTAATCAAGCCCAGTTGCTCATCTTTTCTTACAAGAACGTAGTTTGAAGAGGGATCGAAAAAGAGTGCTTTCGTTTTTTCCGAATAAGAACGGAGTTGCCTGATGGCACTTAAGCTGAAACAAGTCGATTTTTTGTTCTCTACATAGGCATATCTAAGGTTGTTAGATACCTGAATGTTTTTGATCAGCTTTTTGTCGGAAATGCCATTATCACCTTCCGGAAACTGAAGCCTTAAGTTCAGTTGATTTTGAACCCTTCCGGATGGAACGTGCATTAGATCATAGGACAACGGTGATTTTTTCACTGCCAAAAGCGAATCATTTAACCAGGTCATTTCAGGATGCTCAGAATCAAATTTGAGGGTATGGATGATTTTGTTCTTGTTCAGGTCGTGAATCAATGCCATTTTTTCGTCTTTGCTGTTGCTTACAGAATAGACGACATAGTTTCCATAGGTGCTCAATTTAGTTTTACCCTTTACCAGTTTCGGGTTTAAGACCTTGTTTCCTGAGGCCAGAGCTTCATCTTTCACATACTGCTTAAACAACTTTGCCGTGGTGTGCATTTTTAACTTCCTCATCGAAGGGTATTCAAGACTCAACACAGTCCCGTTTGCGCCCAGCACATTAAAAATATGGAGCTCCTTTTTATATGGGTCGATGACATGAGACACACCAAAAGCTTTCCTCTTAAAGCTCGTTTTATTTCTGCCATAAATAAAGTACTGCTTACGATTACTTATTATAATAAATCCTTCATCGGAAGGCAGGTAAAAGAAGGAATTGAAACTTACCTGATTGGGAGATTTGTAATCGTATACTTTTTGGGCGTACACGTTGTATTCCGTCATGTATTTTTTGCCCTTGATGATAAACGTACTCGATCGATTACTCAGAGCCACTGGCTTATCGGGTTCACATGTCATGATCATACTACCATCCCGAAGGTTGTATATTCTTTGAAGCTGGGCCGTTTTCACCAATAATAAAGCACCATTCCTGCTGATATCTATTCCTGTAATTTCTTCCTCAACCCTGGATACCAGCTTCACCGTTTGCATGGTACAATGATGCTTGGAACTATAGATTTTCACTACGTGTCGATAGTTTCCTGACTGGGATTTTTCAGGGCCACTGTAGTTCACCAGAAATGAGCCATCTGCACTGAATTGAAGAATTTCCTGCCCATACAATGTCGATTGGCTAAAAACCAAGACACAAAAAAACAGCAGGTATTTCATCATTGTCATATCTCTCATTGTATCTAAAACCAGACCAAACAAGGTTTTAAGTACATCACAAAGCTAATTTTAAATACGCTATGCAGTTGCTTAATAATGTTTGAATCATAAAAAGTTACAGATCGCATGAATCTTAATTCTTGTTAAATTGATAAAGTGATGAAATCTGCACACAATTATACAAGCTTGATTATTATCTTAGCAGTCTCTTATGAGCGATAGTTTAGTCATCATACCTACCTACAACGAAAAGGAAAACGCCGAAAATATCATTCGTGCGGTCTTTGAATTGGATGTTGATTTCAACATTCTGATTGTAGACGATGGGTCTCCGGATGGCACGGCCGATATCGTTAAAAATCTCCAGAAGGAATTTCCTGAGCGCTTGTTTATTGAAGAAAGAACGGGAAAACAGGGTCTTGGAACAGCCTATATTCATGGTTTTAAATGGGCTTTGGAACGCGACTACTCTTATGTATTCGAAATGGATGCAGATTTTTCGCACAATCCCAAAGATTTACCGAGATTAAGACAGGCTTGTGTGGAAGGAGGAGATGTTGCGGTAGGCAGTCGTTATTGCAAAGGAGGAAAGGTTAAAAATTGGCCATTTCTACGCTGGTTAATGTCTTATGGTGCCAGTTTGTACGTACGTACCATTCTTTGGATTAACACAAAAGATACCACGGCCGGCTTCAAATGTTACCGCAGGGAAGTCCTTCAGGCAATTGACATGAGCCAAATTAAGTTTGTGGGATATGCTTTTCAAATTGAAATGAAATATACGGCCAAGCGACTGGGCTTTAATGTTGTTGAAGTGCCTATTACCTTTATAGATCGTGAATTTGGCGAATCTAAAATGAGCATGTCCATTTTCAAAGAAGCCTTTTGGGGTGTTTGGAAAATGAGACGCAAAAAGATCAAAAAAATCAAATGAATACAATCATAAGAAATGTCACCGTTGTAAATGAAGGCGAACAGGCTGTAAAAGATGTTCTCATCAAAGGTGAAAGAATTGAGCAGATTAGCTCAACCTCAATCGACAATCCATCAAACTACAAAGAAATTAACGGAGAGGGGCTACATTTAATCCCCGGAATGATTGATGATCAGGTGCATTTCAGAGAACCTGGCTTAACCCATAAAGCAAATATTTATACGGAATCGAGAGCCGCTGTTGCCGGAGGAATCACCTCCTTTATGGAAATGCCCAACACCAAGCCTCAATCGCTTACACAAGAGCTTCTGGAGGATAAATATCAGATTGCCAGCAAGACTGCTTTGGCAAATTATTCTTTCTTCATGGGAGCGTCCAACGATAATATTGAGGAGGTTCTTAAAACCAATAAGTCCAATGTTTGTGGTGTCAAAGTATTCATGGGCTCATCAACAGGAAACATGTTGGTAGATGAAGAAGCTGTTTTGGACTCTATCTTCTCAAAATGCGATATGCTAATTGCCACACATTGTGAAGATGAGGCTACAATTAGAAAGAACATTGAGATTGCCAAAGCCAAATATGGAGAGGATGTGCCGATCGAGCAGCATCCGGTTATCAGAGATGAAGAAGCTTGCTATTTGTCGTCTTCAAAAGCGGTAGAGTTGGCTAAAAAACATGGGACTCGCCTGCATATCCTCCATATCAGTACAGCTAAGGAACTGGATTTATTTAGAAACGACATTCCTCTTTTAGAAAAGAAAATTACTGCAGAAGCCTGCGTTCATCACCTTTGGTTTGATGACAGCCAGTATGCTGAAAAAGGCACTCATATTAAGTGGAATCCTGCGGTTAAAAGTAAAGCAGACAGAGACGCGATTATGGCAGCTGTTTTGGATAATCGAATTGATGTGATTGCTACCGACCATGCACCACACACTCTGGAAGAAAAGAGTCAGTCTTATTTTAAGGCGCCTTCCGGTGGACCATTGGTGCAGCATGCTGTTCAAAGTTTAATTGACCAGTATCATCAGGGTATAATTAGTTTGGAAACCATCGTTCATAAAACGTCCCACGCTTTAGTAGAATGTTTCGGTATAGAGGAAAGAGGGTATATCAGAGAGGGCTATTTTGCCGATTTGGTATTATTGGATCTGAATAAACCTTACACTGTTTCCAAAGAAAATATCCTGTACAAGTGTGGTTGGTCTCCTTTCGAAGGACACACGTTTAAATCCAGCATTGTGAGCACTTTCATTAATGGTAATTTGGCTTTTAATGATGGGCAAATCATTGAATATGGCAATGGGGCGCGCATGACATTTAACAGATGAGGTTCCTAGGTGCCATATTGTTATTCTCTCTGGCAGCTTGCTCAAATCCGGACGAAGGTTATATAGAAGAAGATAAATTCGTAGAAATCCTGGCAGACATTCATCTGGCGGATGCGATGGTGAGTTATGAATTGGGAAAGGACATGGATGCGCTTAGAAATGTACAGGGTTACTATTCTGAGGTCTTTCAAAAACACAACATCACCAAAGAAGAATTCGAAAAATCCTACGACCACTATTCTCAGGATCTGAGAAGGATGAAGAGTATTTTCGAGAAGGTACAGAAACGTTTGAGCGAGATAGAAAAAGAAACTGCCAATTAAGATTTGTAAAAACCTACACTGTGGTTGACAGTGTCTTCAATCGACCTGAAGTCTTTGTTCAAAGCCTTTTTAATTTTTTCATTTGAATAGGCTATTTGAGTATATGCGCTGGTCACGGTTTCTTTTGTAATTCTCGGTTTCCTTCTAAACATCCATGCCAATACACCTTCTACTCTCCAGCCAATATTACTCAACCATCTTGGCGATTTTCTATTCGGTTTCTTATGGCCAAAGGCTTCAGAAAGTCTATCGAAAAGAGATTTGAAAGTTAGGTTGTGCCCCGTCACCAGAAAACGTTGTTCACTGATATCGGATTCCATCAAACTATACAAACAATCAGACACATCTCTGGCATCCACAAAAGCATTGCTGCCATCTGTGTAAAATTTTAACCCACCGGAAGCCTGCTTGAATAACGTTGCACTGGATTCCTCCCAATTCCCCGGTCCCAAAACAACACAAGGATTCGCAATAACTACGTTCAGACCTTCTTCCTGACCACGCCAAACTTCACGTTCTGCCAAAAACTTACTCTTGGAATAATTACTGCTGTTCAATTCACGGACCCATTCACCGTCTTCAACCACAATTTTTTCGGTCCCTTTCTTACCGATTGCCGCCGTTGAACTCACGTAGCACAGCTTATCAATATTGGCATCCAGACACATATTTACCACATTGCTGGTGCCATTCACATTGATGTCCATCATTCTATGGTAATCCGATTGTTTAAAAGATACCAGAGCTGCACAATGGTATACCTTCTTCACGTTTTCAAAAGCTTCTTCCAGGCTAACAATATCCGTCACATCTCCCTGGCACAGGCTGAAGCGTTGTTTGAATAAGTCGGGATCAATTTGATAGTAGTTAAGGACCTTATCGATATGCTTTGGCCAGGATTTTTTCCTGCTCAGAACTCTGGCTGACTGTCCTTCTTGATACAATTTTATCAGGAGATGACTCCCCACCAATCCAGTACCTCCTGTTACCAAAATCATAGCACAAATGTAGGATTTATTGTGTTTAGCCACAGTTTGTTTATTAAATATAACACTATCTTTGAAGCCTAATTTTTGTACCGATGAATTTTGTAGAGGAAATGACATGGCGCGGGATGATTCACGATATGATTCCCGGAACTGAAGAAATGCTTAAGGAAGGAACTACGACCGGTTATATTGGTTTTGATCCTACCGCAGACTCGCTTCACATTGGAAGCCTGGTACAAATTATGATCCTGGTTCACTTTCAAAGATGTGGACATAAGCCGATTGCTTTGGTGGGCGGTGCAACGGGAATGGTAGGTGATCCTTCGGGTAAATCTGCAGAAAGAAACCTATTAGATTCCGAAACTTTAACGCACAATTTAAACTGTGTGAAGAAGCAATTAGAACAGTTTTTAGATTTTGATTGTGGGGAAAACTCAGCGGAAATGGCCAATAATTACGATTGGTTTGAGAACATGAATTTCTTAGAGTTTATCAGAGATGTGGGAAAGCATATTTCTATTAATTACATGATGTCCAAGGACTCTGTTAAGACAAGATTAGAGACTGGTTTATCATTCACAGAATTCTCATATCAACTGGTTCAGGGGTACGATTTCTACTACCTCTGGAAAAACAAAAATGCAAGGATTCAACTGGGAGGATCAGACCAGTGGGGTAACATTGTAACCGGAACTGAATTGATCAGAAGAAAAGGGGGCGGAGAAGCATTTGCACTCACCACTCCTTTGATTAAGAAAGCAGATGGAACCAAGTTTGGTAAAACCGAAGGTGGGAATGTATGGTTGGATAAAAACCGTACCAGCGTGAGAGACTTTTACCAGTACTGGTTGAATGCTTCAGATGAAGATGCCTCAAAGTACATTCGAATTTTCACCTTAAAAACGCAGGATGAAATTGAAGCACTGGAGGCAGAGCATGCCAAGAATCCGGATAAGAAATTGCTTCAAAAAGAATTGGGTAAAGACATTACCGTTCGCGTACATTCACAAGCCGAATACGACGGTTTGTCTTTGGATAACAACATCATGTTTGACAGGTCTATTGGAAAAGCAGAGTTACATGCTATGCCAGAGGCCGATTTTAAATCTGCCACACAGTCTTTCGAGCAAATTGAAGTGCCTAATAGCGAATTAGGAGAAGCTGTAGATGCCATTCAGTTTTTGGCTGGTATGACTCAAAACAAAATTTGCAATTCGAATGGTGATGCAAGAAGATCGCTCCAACAAAACATGATGTCGATCAACAAGGATAAAATCAGCTTGGATAAGACAATTTCTAAGGATGATTTCATCAATGGCAGCTACCTTGTGGTTTCAAAAGGAAAGAAGAAGCACTTTGTGATTAATCTGGTGTAGTCCTTCCGCTACTGTCTTTGGGCACACGTTCACGGTATTCGTCCGGATGAACCTGTGCTTTTGGAACCAGATTGATGCCAATTTTAGACCCCAGTGCAATTAGAAATGGCGTAATGGGAACAGGTGCAGGAAAGGCCTGTACAGCCACAATGGGCAGAATTCTCATAATATCTATAGACTGATCTTTGAGAAAGGCCAGTTCTTCTTCACTCACAGCATCTTTGTCTTTCATGTACCGTCTGAGGATTCTGGCCGCAATGATGGTTTCTTCTTTTTCTCTTTTGGCGGTTTTTTTGACTTTTCTGGCGGTTCTTTTCACCCCAATCCAAAGTTTTTTTGATCGGTTCGTCAAGCCATGTTCATCTTCTTCAATGGAATCCTCTCTCAGAGCATAGTCAATGACCTCTCGCAATCGCTCATCGTCAAAATTGGATGGTGCAAGGTCGTTTTGTGACATTTACAGCGCGTTACTTTTAATGGCTTCAACTACAGATGGATCGAGTAAAGTAGAAGTATCACCCAGATTTGAAGTATCTCCTTCTGCTATTTTCCTTAGGATTCGTCTCATAATTTTACCCGATCTGGTTTTAGGCAATCCCGGTACCACCTGAATTTTATCCGGTTTGGCTATCGGACCAATTTCCTGAGTCACCACATTCAGAATCTCCTGTCTCATTTGATCGTCATTGGCCTCTCCTGAGCATATAACATAGGCATAAATCCCCTGTCCTTTAATATCATGAGGGTAACCAACAACTGCCGATTCTATCACCGCCTGATGCTCATTGATGGCGTTTTCTACCTCTGCCGTTCCAATTCTATGACCTGAGATGTTCATCACATCATCTACTCTACCGGTTATTCGATACATGCCATTCTCATCTCTTTTACAGCCATCTCCTGTGAAGTAATAGCCTTTATAAGTAGAAAAATATGTCAGTTTACAACGGTCATGGTCACCCCAGGTAGTTCTGAGCATACTTGGCCATGGAAATTTGATACACAGGTTTCCTTCAACCCCATTGCCTTCAATTTCTTTTCCATCGGCATCTACCAAACACGGTTGAATACCGGGTAAGGGTAAAGTGGCATAACTTGGTTTGAGTGGAGTAATACCAGCCAGAGGCGATATCATGATGCCACCTGTTTCAGTTTGCCACCAGGTATCCACAATTGGGCATTTCTCCTTTCCGACCACAGTATTGTACCAATTCCAGGCTTCTTCATTAATCGGCTCTCCAACTGATCCAAGGACTTTTAAGGAGCTTAAATCATGCTTAGTCACCATCTCTTCCGGAAACGCCTGAAGTGCTCTAATGGCAGTTGGGGCTGTATAAAAAAGATTGATCTTATGTTTCTCAACGATCTCCCAGAACCTTCCGGCATCTGGCCACGTTGGCACACCTTCAAACATAACGGTAGTGGCTCCTGCCAACAATGGACCATAAACAATGTAAGAATGTCCTGTTATCCAGCCAATATCTGCCGTACACCAGTACACATCATTCTCTTCGTATTGGAATACATTTCTGAACGAATATTCGGCATACACCATATAACCACCGGTGGTATGAACCACACCTTTCGGTTTACCTGTTGAACCGGAAGTATATAGTATGAAAAGTGGATCTTCCGAATCCATTTCCTGAGCGGTATGTTCAGTACTGGATTTGGCAATTTCATCATGCCACCAAAGATCTCTTCCGGACTGCATATTCACGGAATTACCGGTTCTTTGATAAACCACACATGTTTCAATACAATTACAACTCAATAAAGCCTCATCGGCAATCTTCTTAAGGGCTACTGTTTTGGCCCCACGTAAACCTTCATCTGCTGTTAAAAGAACCTTACAATGGCAATCGTTGATTCTATCAGCCAAAGCTTTGGCTGAAAAACCAGCGAAGACAACTGAATGAGCGGCCCCAATTCGGGCACATGCTAAGGTTGCGATGGCCAATTCAGGAACCATTGGCATGTAGAGGCACACCCTATCTCCTTTTTCAACACCAAGCCTCAAAAGCATATTTGCACACTGATTAACTTTTTCGTGCAACTCGGAATACGTAATTCGAACTACCTCATCCTTAGGATCGTTTGGTTCCCATAGAATAGCCGTTTTATCTCCTTTTGTAGCCAAATGCCTGTCGATACAATTTTCGGTGATATTCAACTTTCCTCCAATAAACCAATTAATCTTAGGTTCATCAAAGTTCCAGTTTAAGACTTGATCCCATGGTTTTTTCCACTGAAAAGTTTCAGCCAAATTGGACCAATAAGCTTCAGGGTTGTTTACACTTTCTCTATAGGCATTGTGATAAGCCTCAAGGGAATCAATCTTAGATATCATAGTCTCGAATTTCTTCTAATATAAAAAGAAAGCGCGACACCGAAAAGGGTATCGCGCTTTCTAAACTTAGCTTAAATGAAGTCTATCTAAGTAGGGTCACATGACCTACGTATTCTTTTTTATCACCGGAATTTCCGTTTCTCAAGATGAGTTTCCAAACAAAAACATCCGTTTTAGAATCAACCTGAATACCATTGATTCCACCATCCCATCCTTCTCCTGGAGAGAATGATTCAAATACAATCTGTCCCCATCTGTCGAATACATAGAATTCGTATTGTGCATTCTCCCATCCGTATAGAACTGGGGTAAACAGATCATTCACACCATCGTCATCCGGAGTAAAGGCATTTGGCACATATACTGAAGGTACCGGCGTGATTGGGATAATTAAGTTCGTTGAATCAACACATCCAAACTGGGTATAAGCGTATAACCAAACATCATAATCACCTATATCGTTAAACCAGTGATCAGGATTAGGCTCAGTTGACGTTTGAGAATCCCCGAAATCCCACAAGTAAGTATCCGCTCCTAAAGATGAGTTATTGAATGTAATGTTAGCATCATACTCATTAGTTGTAGGAGGCGTTGCAGAGAACTCAGCAATTGGATTAGGATGAACTGTGATGAAGTTATTCATCAATACAGTATCTGTACATCCTAAATTGTTGGTTACAATTAACTGAACTGAATATTGCTCATCAGTAAGGTTACTTGTGTTACCATAACAAGTTGTTGGGTTGTTAATGGCTGAAGTATTTCCATTTCCTAAATTCCATTCCCATCCTGTGATAGAACCAGCGTTAGAAACAGACTGATCTGATCCAAACTGAACACACAGATCTGCACAACCTTCAGTAACATCTGCACTTACAACAGGAACCGGCACAGCATACACATCTACAGGAATCGTTGCAGTATCACTACATCCAAAGTCACTGATTCCAATCAAAATTGGGTTGTAAGTTCCAGCACTTCCGTACTGATAAGTTGGATTCTCTAGTGAAGAAGGTGTTGAACCAGGTTCAAAAGACCAGTTCCACTGAGAGATTACACCAGAACTAATGTTAGATGTATTTGTAAATACTGTTGGTGGTTCATTCTCACAAACAGATGACGCTGTAAAATTCACAGTTGGTTTTGGGTGTACAGTAACATTGATACAAGTATCGTCTACACATCCGTTGTTAGATGTTACAATCAAACAAGTATTGTACTGTCCGGCAGAGTTAAACTTATGACATGGGCTTTGTGCCGCATTCAATGGCGAACCGTCTCCAAAAGTCCAAATATGTGAAGCAATCATATCAGGCGCCTGAACAATACTCATATCGTTATAGCAAACTGAATCGTAAACACACTCATCAGACACTGAGAAAATTGCCGTTGGAATAGGATATCTTGTCACTTGATAAGTCACAGTATCTGTACATCCACTGGTAGAACCAGAGATCAATGTCACGTTATAAGTTCCTGCATTAGGATACGTGTAAGCCGGGTTTGCTACGTTATCATCTTCAACACCATCGCCGTCAAAATCCCATGACCAGGTATTGATAACGCCACCACCACCAACTGTAGTTAAATCATTGAAGTTAGCAGCAAGGTTAACACAATCATCAGTAAAACTAAAGTCAGCAACAGGCTTATCGAAGATGTCGATTGGCACTGTTAAGGTGTTTGAACATCCATTATCTGTAGTAACCGTTAAGCTAATATTGTACTGACCAGCAACCGTATACGTTTGAGTTGGAGGATTTGCAACAGTAGCGTCTGTTCCAGGGTTTCCGTCGTAATCCCAATCCCAGGCATTAATAGTATTGGCAGTATTCGTATTAGATACTGTAGATGCATCCATAAAGTTAACTGGTACATTCAAACACACCGACTGAGGAGTGAAATCCGCAACCGGATTAGGATATACATTTACATTGTAATCAATAGTGTCTTTACATCCTGTAGCTGAAGTAATGATCAATACAGAATTGTATACGTTTTCTGCAGGGAAAGTGTTTGATGGGTTTTGATTGACATCATCAATGGTTCCATCGTTGTCGAAATCCCATTCCCATGTAGTGATTACACTTCCATTAGGAGTTGAAGCATCTGTATAGTTAACAGCTTGCCCATCACATGCATTTACAAAAGTAAAGTCAGCCGTTGGTTGTGCTTCTACCACTACCGGCAAGGTTACAGAATGGGTACATCCATTACTTGTCGTTGCAGTTAAAGTTGCGTTATAGTTACCAGCCGCAGGGTAGGTATAAGAAGGGTTGGCTCCGGTAGCGTCTATAGTCGCATTACCGTCCATATCCCAATCCCATGTTCCCATAGTTGCACCATTGGTATTAGTTTGATCAGTGAAATCAGTTGCTATACCAGCACATACCACGGTACTTGTAAAGTCGGCAACAGGATTAGGGAAGATTTGTACAGTTTGAACAGTATCATCTACACAACCGTCAGCCGTGGTTACCGCTAAGGTAATCGTATAAGTGTTATTAGTAGGGTAAGTATGTGCCACATTCTGAGTAGTGTAATCTACAGTACCATCGGTTTGCATATCCCAATCCCAGGCATTGATAACTCCACCACCACCAACTGCACTGGCATCATTAAAGTTTCCAACTACACCATCACATACATTTTGCATTGTGAATGAAGCTACTGGCAGATCTGGAATAGTCACTGGTAAGGTAATTGTATTCACACAGCCTCCGTTCGTAGTAACTGTCATTGTCACGTTGTGAACTCCGGATGTAGGGAAAGAAAAACTTGGGTTTGCCGTAGTAGCATCTGTGTTTCCATCACCATCAAAATCCCAATCATATCCTGTGATTACTGCTCCACCTCCAACTACTGTAGCATCAGTGAAGTTTGTTGGTGTACCAGGACAGCCAGGTACAGAAGTAAAGTCGGCTGTAGGGCCCGGTGCAGGGTTTACAGGTAAAGTAACCGTATGTGTACATCCAGTTGCAATTGTTGTCGTAAGAGTCACATTCCATGGACCAGCCCCGGGTAACATAACACTTGGGTTTGGACTTGTATCATCAATTGTTCCATCTCCATCGAAATCCCAGTCCCAATTCGTAATCGCATTTCCGTTACCATTACTATTGTCAGTAAATACTGTGTTGGCGCCCGGACAAGCGGGGACATAAGTAAAGTCTGAGGTTGGCGCCGGGTCTACCGTGACACAGACGACATTTGTATATAGCTGTTGAATTCCTGCAGGCGGAGGTGCACACCCTGTTATTTCGGCCCGATAACAGGTACTAGCCACTGGGTTAGGATCCGTATAGGTTGGATTTGTTTCTCCCGCAATATTGGTCCATGGACCACCCGCTGCTGGCGCAGACTGCCATTGAATAGTTCCTTGTTGACCAGCTACATCTACTGTTACAGGTGTTCCGGCACAAACGTTTGTTAATGAGATATTAGCAGCACCAACAACTGGTGGAGGTACTACATTTACTGTTACTGAAGCCTGATCCTGAAATCCACTACATTGCTCATCAATGGTTACTGTGTAAGTTGTTGTAACGTTAGGACAAACGTTTTGATTCTGACCAGCCCCAAGACCGTTATCCCAGTTGTATGAAGCCGCAAGACCACACCCCTGAACAACACTTGATGTCAAATTCACACAATCACCGGCACAAATAGTTGTTTGAGACGCATTTGCCCCTGCCACAATGGGCTGAGTAGCCCCGGGGACCGTAAACTGTTGTGCCGCACACCAGGGGCCGACCTGTCCGTTGTGATTTTCCCGCATCCGGTATTGATAGGTCATACCGGGACAGAGCCCTGCAAAGGGTATGGTAATACCAGGGTAATTAACAACGGCACAGTTGGGTTTCATCATATCCGCTGACTGAAAATACGGATAGGTTGCCAATGGTCCGTGGAAACCAGGTGCGAAAGGAGCAGCATCAAATGGCTCATTCAAGCACCTAACCTCACAATCTAACCAGTACTCATCACAACCACAAGTAGGGCTGTTTGATGCAGCATTTACTGTGATACTGGTGGATCCATTAATAGTCTGTTGGTTGAAGTTTATCAGCGCTATCGCGTGACATGCTTCAGCTTTCTTCTCTCCTGCAAAAAAGAACAGGACGGTGAGAAGAAGTGTTAGTGCGGCTTTATTAAATTTCATTATTCGTAGGTATTTGTATGTAAGACGGCATGTTATCAATGAGGTTGCCAACTTATCAACAAAAAAATAACTTTTAATTGAAATAAATAAAAAAGCCGGCTTGCGTAACACAAACCGGCGTTTCTTGTCTAAAATTTAACAATTCCGTTACTTGAGCAAGGTCACATGCCCTACATATTCTTTAGTGTCTCCCGAATTATTTGGCCTTATAACGACCTTCCAA
The DNA here is from genome assembly GCA_965230535.1 of Parvicellaceae bacterium. Classification (GTDB taxonomy): domain Bacteria; phylum Bacteroidota; class Bacteroidia; order Flavobacteriales_D; family JAUILH01; genus JAUILH01. Next base: position 1,896,008 of record OZ246010.1, read on the forward strand.
ACGAAAACATCTGTCTTTTCTGTAGCCTGTTGTCCTTTATAAGTTCCATCCCATCCATAGTTAGGACTGAAGCTTTCGAAAATGATCTGCCCCCATCTATCGAAGACATAGAACTCATATTGAGCATTATCATACGCATAAAGCACTGGCATGAAGACATCATTCTTACCATCTCCATCCGGAGTAAAGGCATTTGGCACATAAATCTCCGGTACAGGATTGATTTGAGGATATCCATAAGCCGTATCAGCACATCCGTACTGAGTGTAAGCAATCAACATCACCTCAAACACACCAGTATCCTGATAAAAGTGACCCGGGTTAATATCGGCTGATGAATTTCCATCGCCAAAGTCCCACAAATAAGACTCTCCATTCGTAGACATGTTCGTAAAGTCGATTTGAGCATTGTGCTCATCAGTTTCTTCTGGTGTGAACGTGAAGTCCGCGATAGGATCAGGATGCACAGTGATGTAGCTTGTAGTCGATACGGTATCTGAACAACCGTTGTCATTCGTTACAATTAAAGACACATCATAGTTCATCACTGATAATGTGCCAGATCCAACAAAAGTAATTCCAACCGGATTCTCAAGATTAGAGGTTGTTCCATTTCCAAAATCCCACTGCCAGTTTGTAATGTTATTGGCATTTGGTGTAGATAAGTCCATGAAATCAACTTCCAGTGGATCACATCCTTCAGTTATATCCGATCCGAATTGAGCAATAGGCTTATCAAATACTGATACTGATCTTACAATCGTATCCTGACAACCCTGATCAGAAATCCCTATCAAGGTAACATTATATACACCCGCCGCTCCATATGTGTGTGTAGGATCTTGCAAGGCTGAAGGTGAAGATCCGTCTCCAAAGTCCCAGTTCCATTGTAAGATGGATCCTGAAGCAATGTTAGAGTTATTTGTAAACATAGACGGTGGTTGATTGATACAAACAGAGGTTCCTGTGAAGTCAACAGTTGGCTGAGGGTGCACCGTTACCGTAATGGTTGTATCGTCCGCACAACCATGATCTGAAGTACTGATTAACTGAACATTGTAAGTTCCTTCAGCTGCATACAAGTGACATGGATTTTGTGCTGTATTTAATGGACTTCCGTCTCCAAAACTCCAAACTTGTGAAATCATAGTTGAAGGAGCTGCAACATTTGACGTATTCGTGAAACACAATGAATCATAAACACACTCATCAAGATGCGTAAAGTTAGCCACAGGAATCGGGAACTGTGTGATTTGAGCAGTTGCCGTATCCTCACAACCAAATGTAGAAGTCACAATCAGCTGAACTGTATAGGTGCCTGCGGCTCCATACTGATGGCTAGGATTCTGTGCAGTAGCTGTATTACCGTCTCCAAAATCCCATTCCCAATCTGCAATAGCAGCTCCGGTCACAGTTGAATTATCCGTAAAGTTAGCTTGCAGATCAACACAATTGTCAGCTGTAATGATATCAGCTACTGGTTTTTCGTAGATGTCAAGAACTACAGAAATGTTATCCGTACAACCATGATCTGTTGTCACGATTAAATCAATTGTATACGCTCCAGCCGGATTATAGACATGCGTTGGTGGATTTTGAATTCCCGTATACGTAGTTCCATCACCTAAATCCCAATCCCAGTTAACAATATTGTTAGTTGTGTTGGTATTAGATACTGTAGATTGATCTGTGAAGTTAACAGGCACGTTTAAACATACGGCTTGTGGACTAAAATCGGCAACAGGATTAGGATACACATCAATAGTTTGTGAGATGGTATCTGTACATCCCTGATCAGTTGTTGTAATCAACTCTACAGTATATACATTCTCTGTTGTATAGGCTTCTGTTGGGTTCTGCTGAGTAGATGTATTTCCATTTCCAAAATCCCAATCCCAGCCAGTAATTGCACCTGTTCCAACAACGGAAGCATCTGTAAAGTTTGCATTTTGGCCTTCACAAATATTTGTGAGGTTAAAGTTTGCGGTCGGAACCGGATGAACCGTTACCGGCAGATTAACCGTCCCTGAACATCCATTAGTAGTTGTCACAGTTAAATCAATATTGTAAGTGCCATCAGTTGGGAAAAGATGACCCGGATTCTGAACATTGTAGTCTTCGACAGCATCACCGTCCATATCCCAGCTCCACTGGTTGATGGTTCCACCATTGCCGTTTGAGTTGTCTACAAATGACATTTGCTCGTTATCACATACAGCCTGAGCTGTAAAATCTGCTGTTGGATTTGGATAGATCGTGACATTCGCAATCGTGTCATCAATACAACCCTGATCACTCGTCACAGTTAAATGAACAGCATAAGTATTGTTAGTTGGATAAGTATGAACTACATTTTGTGTTGTGTAATCTATCGTAGCATCACTCTCCATATCCCAATCCCAGCTATTGATCACTGCGCCACCTCCAACAGTTGAAGCATCATTGAAGTTACCTGCCACTCCATCACACACATTTGCTAATGTAAAGGAGGCCACTGGAATCTCTGGAATTACCACCTGATAAGTCACAGAATCGATACAACCAGTAGAACCAGTTACAATCAGTTTTACATTATATGTACCAGGACCAGCATATGCATTTGTTGGATTTTGAGCTGTAGATGTATTTCCATCACCGAAATCCCAAGACCAGTTTGTAAGTGTAGCCGCTCCTCCAATTGCTGAAGCATCAGTAAAAGTTGTTGGTAAAGTTGGACAAGCCACAACAAAGTTAAAGTCCGGCACTGGCGTTGGATCAACGGTAACCGGAATAACAATTGAATCGGCACATCCATTAACTGTGTTGACCATTAATTCCACATTGTAAGTTCCTGCAGCCGGGAAGCTGTGCGTTGGATTCAAGGTATTGTATTCAACACTTCCATCATCTCCAATATCCCAGTTCCAGGTATCTAACACACCACCATTGGCATTGGTCAGGTCATTCATTACCGTTGGATAACCTTCACACACCGTAGTTGGAGAGAAGTTGGCAATTGGATTTGGGAAAATCGTAACTGACATGGTTGTATCATCAATACACCCTTGTGCACTTGTTACGGTCAACACTACATTATATGTGTTTGCCCCATAAGCATGGTTCACGTTTTGTTGATTAGGGTACTGAGTTCCATCTCCCATATCCCAATCCCAATCCACAATAGTAGATCCGTTTACAGTAGAGGCGTCATTGAAGGTTCCCACTACCCCGTCACACACGTTTTGCATGTTGATCTCTGCTACTGGTTCATAAGGCACGTCAACCGGAATCGTAATTGTATTCGAACACCCTGTTGAAGACACGATATCCAACTGTACATTATAGGTTCCAGCGTTGGCGTAAATATTTGAAGGGTTTTGTTGAGTTGAAGTATTCCCATCACCAAAGTCCCATGTCCATGAATTGATATTTGCTGTTCCTCCTGCTACAGAAGCATCAGCGAACGTTGTTGCAAAACCAGGACAATCTACATTAAAGTTAAAGTTTGGAGTTGGAGCAGGCTCCAAAGTAACCGGATAAGTTACGTTTCCTGTACATCCGTCTGTAGTTGTTACAGTCAAAGTCACATTAAACGGTCCTAAAGCACCACCATAGTTGTGAGTTGGGTTTTGTGTATTATCGGTTCCTCCGTCTCCGAAATCCCAATCCCATTGGTTAATAGTACCACCGTTTCCATTACTTGCATCCGTGAAAGGAAGAGGATCCGCCGCACAGAAAGGATTTGGGAAGGTAAAATCTGCAATTGGGTTTGGATTAACCGTCACAGGTAAAGTAACCGATCCGGTACAACCTGAGTTTGTTGTGGCCGTTAGAGTTACATTATAATTTCCTGCTGCGGCATATGTATGGTTGCTTGGGTTTCCGTTTCCGGTATTTCCATCACCATAATCCCATGCCCAAGCTGTAGTTGTACCACCTGGTACCACTGTTGCATCAGTAAATGTCATTGCCTGCCCATCACATGTCGGGCTATAAGTAAAGTCAACTGCAGGTCCTGATGGCACAGTTACCGGAATTACAACCGTGTTTGTACAACCAGTTGATGAAGTCACTGTTAAAGTCACATTGTAATTTCCTGCTGTTGTATAAGAGTTAGTTGGATTTTGAGCTGTGGATGTATTTCCATCGCCAAAATCCCAGGCCCATTGGTTAATTGTTGCCGTTCCACCCGCTGTAGAAGCATCTGTAAACGCTGAAGGTAAACCAGGACATCCAGGGTTGAATACAAAGTCAGGTGTTGGATCTGGCTCTAAAGTTACTGCCTGAACCAAAGTATGCGTACACCCGTTTGTGGTAGTAACCGTGAGCGAAACATTGTGCGGACCGGCAGTCGTATAAGTATGAGTAGGGTTCTGGGTTGCAGAAGTGTTTCCATCGCCAAAATCCCAGGCCCACTGATTAATAGTACCTCCGTTTCCGTTACTTGCGTCTGTATAGGCAATCGCATTTGCCAAACACCATGGTTGAGGGAAAGTAAAGTTTGCGGCAGGCGTATTATCTACTGTTACCGGAAGCGTTACGTTATGTGTACATCCTCCACCAGTAGTTACCGTTAAAGTCACATTGTAATTTCCACCTGCTGCATAAGTATGATTTGGGTTTTGGGCTGTAGATGTATTTCCATCACCGAAATCCCAGTTCCATCCTGTAATTGCTCCCACACCGATGGTCGACATATCAGTAAAATTGGTTGCCGTTCCCTGGCAAACCTGATTGGCCGTAAAATTCGCTACAGGTATTTCCGGGACGGTAACAGGAATGGTAATGGTATTGGTACAACCCCCAGTAGTGGTGACTGTAAGCGTGACATTATAATTTCCTGAAGCGGCATAGGCGTTTGTGGGGTTCTGAGCTGTGGATGTATTTCCATCGCCAAAATCCCAGGCCCATTGGTTGATGACACCACCTCCTCCAACAGCTGATTGATCCGTAAAGGTGCTGTTTGCACCAGGACAGGCAATAACTGATGTGAAGTTTGCTGTTGGAAGTGGATCCACAGTGACTGCCTGTGTCACATTGGCCGTACAACCAGTTGCATTGGTAATAGTCAGTGTTACGTTATAGGTTCCCGGACCTGCATAGGTGTGATTCGGGTTTTGTGCTGTAGATGTATTTCCATCGCCAAAGTCCCAGGCATAGCCAGTAATAGCTGGTCCTCCTCCGGTACCGGAAGTGTTTGTAAAAGCTGTTGCTGTTCCGGCACATACGTTAGGTGCCGCAAAGTTTGGAAGTGGCGGTGGGTCAACGGTAACACACACAACGTTAGAATATACAACACCAGCGCATCCGGTCACTTCAGCCCGGTAACAAGTGCTGGTGGTTGGATTATCGTTGAAGGTAGTCGCTGTACTCCCTGTGTTTGTCCACGGGCCTGCTGCTCCAGGTGCCGTTTGCCAATCTATGGTACCGGCTGAGCCAGCCAGGTTAATGTTTACAGGATCTCCTGAACAAATGTTTGTAGCTGAAATTGCTGCTGTTCCTGGCACAGCTGGTGGAACAACGTTAATTGTGATACTTGCCTGATCTGTAAAACCACTACACTGTTCAACCACGCTTACAGTATATGTAGTTGTTACTGCAGGACATACATTTACGTTTGCCCCAGTACCAGCACCATTATCCCAGGTATATGTAGCTGCTAGTCCACATCCTTGAATAACGCTTGAATTAAGATCTGTACACTGTCCAGCACAAATATTGATATTTGGAGACGTTGCGTCTACAATAAGTGGCAGTGTAGTACCAGGTACAACAAAAGTTTGAGGAGTACTCCAAGGACCTGCATTACCATTGTTATTTTCTCTCATACGGTACTGATAAGTCATACCAGGACATAGACCGGCAAAAGGGATTGTAACCCATGGGTATTGCTGAACAGCACAGTTAGGCTTAAGCATGGTTGCCGATTGGAAGTATGGATATGTATTCAATCCAAACCATGTTGTTGGATCGAAAGGTGCTCCATCAAATGGTTCATTCATACATCTCACCTCAACATCCAGCCAATAAACACCACAACCACAAGTTGGTGCGGTAGAAGATGCCGTTACCTGAACGTTTGTTGCTCCAAGATTTTGTTGGGGATTGATCAGCGCCAATGCATGACAGGCCTTTGCTTCATTGTTGCCTACAAAAGCAGACAACAAGCCTATAAACAATAGAAGTATTAATTTTTTCATAAGTAGCAGCTAAGTAATTATAACCATGACGAGATAATTCCTACATGGTTGCCACTAAATATATCGAAAAATTAGGCTTATCCTACTTCATTCCAACGAGTTGGGTTTTTTATTCGACGAGTACAATTGGAATGTTAAATTTTACAACAAAAATTCAGGCAAAAAAGAGAAAACCAACTACAGTTTTGTAAAGCTTGATCTTAGCACCTGGTTATCAGATATCAGTCGGATAAAATAAGTTCCATTGGCAAGACCAGAGACATCAATAAGCTCCTTGGGATCTGGGTTATGGATCAGCATTTGAAGTTTGCCTCCAGCATCAATTATTTCTATGGAATTAATAGAATTCAATGATGCATTTAAACTCAGTTGATCCCGAGTCGGATTAGGGTATACTTCAAAATTTAAGACAGAAAATTCCTGAAGCGCGTTAAAAGTGCCTTCAAGGCTATCCAATCTTAGTACATATGCATCTGTTGACCCGATTGGGCTGTTTTGAAAAATACCACTCCCGAAAGCCAAATCAGCACCAGAAGAAAAGCCTGAAATATATATGACTTCATCATGGGTGACGTCAATTTCGTAGCTACTCTCAGAAGACACACCTCCAAAATAGGTTGAATACGCGAAATTGAAGCTGGTATCCATAACAAGAATGAAATTTTCAGCATACCCCAGATTTGATGTTTGGTGCGATACCCCATGAAGCAATAAGTCAGTACTACGCGAGTTCATGACCAGGTAAATTTTTCCATTTTGATTGACCATACCGGTAAAATCTTCATTATCATCTCCACCATAAAAAGTACAGTATTCTCTATGACCCGTTGGCGTAAAACGTGCAATCATGCCATCTCTACCAGAATTTAAACTGGTTTGATGCGCTCCTGTACTTACCGGAAAATCAGAACTCTGACTGTAGCCAGCAATATAAATCCGGTTATCCTCATCTGTACATACACCAAGTGCATCATCCTTACCGTAACCACCAAAGTAGGTGGCAAAGAGTTTTGTGCCTGTAGGACTTGTTTTTAAAATGTACACATCATGAGATCCATTGTTGTTCATTTGAAAAGCGCCTGTCGTAATTGGCATATCGTTCGAGTAGGTATCTCCCACAGCAATGATATTGCCATCGTAATCGAAAGTAATGGCGTGCATGTCTTCAGAATTGGTCCCTCCAAAGTAGGTACTCCACTCATAATTTCCTGAAGTATCAAACACTGCCAAATAGGAATCCACAGCACCACCCAAAGTCGTTTGAAACCCATTTGCCGGAAGGTTTGTGCTTGAAGTGAAACCAGAGATAACGACTTTATCATTTCTAAGATCTTCTACCATTCCAAAATCGCCTCCCGTGCCACCAAATAGGGTTGCCCATACAAAGCCACCATTAGGAGATAATTTTAATAAATAAGCATCATAGGAACCCGCATTTGCAGGTTGATATGCTCCCGGACTGGTCAGTAAATCTGTACTGGTCGTATTTCCGGTGGCGTAGACGTTATTCTGTGCGTCTAACTTTACCTTTCGACCATAGTCGCCCCCATTTCCACCGTAATAAGTTGCCCAAAGAAGGTCTCCGGAAGGATCGAATTTTGCTATGTAAGCATCATAATCAATATCGTAGGCTGTATCAATTGCCCCGGCCGTAATCGGCAAATCTGAACTAAAGGTATATCCGGTTATTACAGAATTACCTGCAGAGTCTACAGCCAAACCATAGGCCTCATCGATATCTCCTCCTCCGAAATAAGTGCACCAAGGGTCGATAACCAGGTCAAGGTTTTTATCGTAATCTTCAACATTGAACGACAATACATTTTTGTGAAACACTAATTCAAAGTCGAGTAGAGACTGTTCATTCAGTTGAGTTTTGCTCTTTGTATATACTTCCGGAAATGCCTGACTGATGGTCCCAAAATCAGAATAAAACATCAATGATTTGTCTTCGATAACACCTTGTGACAGTCCCTCATATTTAAGCGCCACATCCTTGTAATTACCCGTAGTCACATAAAAATCGTACTTCAGGTTGCCATTCCGATCGACATTAAAGAGGATGTCTATTCCATCCCAAACATTACTAAGTTTAAGAGAACGGTAGCTTTGAATATCTTCAATCTTGTTTCCATAGAACCGCCTCTTTTTAAAGTTCATCTGATCGATTGACTCAAAGGTTCCGGTATTGGCTCCAACAAAGGACACATCATACCGCATAGTAAGCAAACCTGAATCCCTGTAATTTTGCTTTAGAACAACTGACATTCCTCTCTCCGAGAAGTAATAATCACAAGAACTGGTTTGAAGCTTATACTGGAATTCCTGATGCTCAGAACAAGTTTCGAAATACTGTGCTTTTGTATTTCCAACCCAAGGTAAAATGGCCAGACATAGCAGTAGACGGAGCAGTTTCATGAGAGAAAAGGTAGTAATTTATTAGAAGAAATAAAAAACCCTGACCTTCATAAAGAAAATCAGAGTTTCAGTATTTTGTTTAAAGTAGGCTTACTTTACAAACTGAACCGTTCCGGTTCCTTGCTCTGTAGTTACTTTAATAATGTACGCTCCTTTAGCATAATCAGCAGTATTCAATTCAGTTTGATTTGAAAGCACTGTCATCTGATCCATCAATTTACCTTCAACAGAATATACTGCAAGGCTAGTGATGTTAGCTACACAGTTGATGTTTAGAACATCTACTACCGGATTAGGGTAAACGCTCAACTCAACATTGATGTCTTCTACACCAGTTACATCCAATACATCATTGGCATCTCTGGCCTGAATTTTAAACTCGCTAAACGCATACCATCCAATTCCAGTCACCCAATAAATGTTATTAGTAACCGGAGTTGGGTAATCATAGATTTCGTCGTCGATTAAGATGTTTCCTGAACCGTCGTTCAATACCCACTGCCCAAATCCATCGTTATCCAAAGTACATGGTGAGTTCTCAACTGTGATTTTTGTTCCTTCCCAATCTTCCATGTTGGCATTTGAAGTTGTTACAGTAGTTGCAGCTGGCTCAGGATTACCTTGAGATACCACGTTAAATGCTGTTACGTTACCAAGAATTGTGAAGTCAAAGTTCTCCATTACCGTTCCTGATACCTCAACACTGTCTCCTCTATTTACAGAACCAGCATTTGCTGCATCATCAACCCAGATACCTGTAAATGCACCAGCACCATCCTGAATTGAATACCCATTAGAGTTAAATGCGGTTACAATACCATAGGTAGTTACTAAAGAATCTTTGTAAGGAGAGTCTCCGGCAGCATTTTGAATGGTGAAAATAGTTTGCACTGTAGGAGCAGCTGGTTCCGTTACAGAAATCTCATCCAACTCCCAGGTTTTACACCCATTAGGGTTAGTAGAAATACTTGTGTATTTAAAAGCAATGTACACATCAGTATTTCCATTGTAAGCACTTAAATCAACGTTTCCAGAGCTAGTCCACACAAAGAAAGAACCATCTGTATCCCAGGTAGCATCTGTTGTGATGTCGTCCCACGTTCCCTGAGCAGAAGGGTCACTGGTTCCATCATAGTTAGTTGATACCAATAGCTCCAATTCTTCTCCACTGTAGTGTTCGGCATTTCTAAAATTAAGAGCCGGGCTAACAGCAGACGATAAGTCAACCGCTGGTGAAATCAACCAAAGCTCAGTATCATCACAAGAACCTGGAGTTCCGTTGTAGCCGCTTACACGTGCATAATAGTTTCCGGTAGACCCAAGATCTGAAGTTTCCCACATATATGAACCTGGTGTACTGGTAACAACGTACTGAGACCAACCACCAGAAGTGATCAATTGATCTTGAAAATCTTTTTCTGCAAGATAAGTTTGCGCCTGAAGACCTACTCCGGTAATCAAGCATGCAACAAGTGTGTAAAGTTTCTTCATATTTATTGTTTAAAAGGTAAGTTCAATTTGCAAATTTGGTGATTGCGAATTGACGCAGGTTTTAGTTATGTTTAATTTTCTGCTACGTTAACATTATCAAGTTCCCAGGTAGATCCAGTAGAAGGAGACGACCCGGTGTATTTAAATCCAATGTAAACACTGCTATTCCCGTTGTAACTAGACAGATTCAATGCTCCTGAAGGTGTCCATGTCCACGATCCTGGAGACAGAGTTGGAGATAAAGGTGTCCAGGTTCCTTGAGTTGCTGGATTACTAATTCCATCATAATCGGTTGACACAAGTACCTCAAGTGCTGGTCCGGCATAGTTATAAGCAGTTTCAAAATTTAACTCCGGGTTGGTAGCAGAGGTAAAGTCCATCGCTGGTGTAATTAACCATGCTTCTGAATCTTCATTTGTAGAGCCATTGTAGTTACTCATTTTTGCATACCAGGTTCCTGATCCCTGATCTGAAGCAGACCAATTTAATGTCCCGGTAACCAATTTAGTAACCCAACCACCAGAAGTTAAATCCTGATCTTCCCAGTCTTTATTAAGGTATGTTCCCGGAGGTACACCACCACAAGCAGTGTTGTTAAACGTTAATTCAGACGGTCTTCTAATGTACAATTGCATATCGGATCCAAACTGACCAACGATTGCCAGCATGTCACCATTCCCGCTTGGAACAACGTCTCCGGCAAAGTTTGCATATCCACTTGTTCTTACCAAAACAGTGTTACCATTACAGTCGGTCAAATCTAGGTTAACAGACTGCTGGTTAACGGCATCAGCATAAGTTTGCCCCTGAGAACTTGGTGCAAACTCCACATCTTCCAGTTTAATCAGGTGTGCCTGCATTAATGGGTTGATTTGATCCACGGTAGTTACCATTGGAGCAATTGATTTCCCTGTAGCTTGTTTGATCACGTTTACATCAACATCTACTGAATCTAATTGCAGTACACTGTTGTACTCAGACAACACAGTTCCTTTCAGGTAAATTCTGATCGAATCACCTTCATACAAACCGCCTCCTGTCAATAAACGAACATTCATTGCAGCGGTTCCATCAGAGATGTACACCTCTTTGTACAGGTTCCCTGAAGTTTCATCGGCAATCACTACTGCATATACAGAAGAATCTCCCACAAATTTATGAGGGGTTCCTGTATATAAGTTTCTCAACTGTGTAAGTGTAAGCACACCTCCTGTTGGCGTTTCCTTAACTGGTGGCGAATCATACTCTCTCTTACATGAGGTGGCTAATGCACCAAATATGAGTCCTGCGATTAATAATTTCTTAGTCATATTAATTAAAATTGATAGGTAAGCATTGCAAAATAATTGAGGCCATACATATAGCCGAACTTAGGTGGGAATTTGTCTATGTCATTTGAGTCAAATCTCAACTGCTCATATCCACCGGTTCTAAAATCTGTTGTATTTAAAATATTGTTCACGTTCACATTGAAGCGAATAAATGATTCTTTAATTTTCCACGATTTCCCTGCGAAAGCATTCATTACAAAACCATCTTCTAATTTAGTTTGATCAATAATCTGAGACCACTGAGGATCATCAACTATATACTTGTCAATTGCCTCTGCAGTTCTCCTGTCTGGGTTAGGCGACAAATAAATATCGGCAAAAAAGTTGGCGTTTACACCAGCGAACCAATATTTAGGAGAGTTGTATTTGATTCCGATTGATCCTGCGGTTTGCGGCTGACCGCCAATTTTGTATCCTCCCAGATAAACTGTTCTATCGGCTGCAATGACTTCACTTGAGTTGTCTCTTGTGATTGTTGCCAATGGATTAGACTTGTCGTTGAAGATATACTGTCCGTAGGTAAATGCTCCTGTTATCTGGAAAGAAGTGGCTACAGTTGCATCAACACCTAATTCAAAACCAGAATGCAGATGATCCACACCTGTCATCATATAATTAATGAATGTTCTGAATTCGTCATGGTAGAAGCTTCTTGCCCAGGTTTGATTATTGATTTCCGTGTAAAATGCGGTGGCTCTTACCTTAAGATTTGGATATCTCACCATGTAGTTAATATCACCTGACATGATCTCAGTACTTTCAAGGTTAGGCACTACACCATCTCTTGTTCTTGGCGAGATGTATGAATTGAAACTGTAAGGTGCCTTGGTTTGGTACTGAAGGTTGGCAGTTACATAGTGACGTCCGGTTACTTTGTAAACAGCTCCACCTTTCACACCATAGTTAAAGAAGCTGTGAACTTCACCCTTTCCTTTTGAAGTCTCAGGGAATTTCCCGTTTGCCCAAACACCTTCTCTGTAGAAAGCAGTATTAGACAAAATCAAACCAGCATACCAATCAACTTTTGCAGACTTTCCTTCAAGCTGACCAAACACTTCCTGCTTATTGACGTGCATTTTATAGTTCCATCCAACTTTATCTCCAACACGAACCACTTTATTGGTCACATCAAGGTCGTTTTGCCCAACAGTTGGATCAGCAAAATCCTGTTCTGCAAACTGATCCACATCTACCCAAAAATCACCACCTAATAGATCAACCGTCTTTTTATAGTTGTGACCTGTATAGAAATCAACTACCAATCCGGCCGATAACATCATTTTATCGTTCAACTGTCTGTTGTAAACTGAATTCAGACCATATTGAAGCGGATCGTTTCTTTGCTCTTCAAGCGCGTATTTAGAACGCAAACCAATTAAAGTGCTCCCGTCTCCGTTTGCATTGTTTAGTTGATAAAGGTTATTGTAGTTCGCATTGTAAAGAGCATCCCAGTTGATCTGGCTTTGGTTTTCATCATTTGCCCATGCATCAGCTAACTGCGCTGCCAAGGCAGGATTTTCCTGTTCATAATAACTTGGAAGATAACGGTAGTAATCAGGTCTTGGATCTTTCGCATCATACCAGTTTAGGTTGGTGCTTCCCGTTTTACCAAAAGTTGAGTATACAGAAGTTGTCAATTTCGATTTTTCATCGATGGTCCAGTAATCTGTTAAGAATACAGAAGGACGGTGGTTATCTCTTACCCTTGCATTTCTTTTCTTTCTGCTTCCATCAGCCTGTGTTTGCCACCCCCAGTATGGATTGTAGAAGTTATCACCAGTTAAATCATATGCTTCCTGCAAAGCAATTCCTGATCTGGCCTGAACGGTAGGCGCTGCAAACCCGGCAAATCCAATGCTGTGTTGATCGTTCAATTTCTTTTCAGCCGAGAAAAAGTAAGACCCCCCATTAAAGTATGTTCCGTCGACATAACCTTCCTGGCTCCATCTGAATGCACCAGAAAAGCTAAATGCCCAACCGTTTTTCATCATTCCTGTAGACTGGGTGTACATCAATCTGTTTCTGTAGGTTCTATTGGCTGAAGCGTAGGACAATCTGTGGCCTGCTCTCAATTCTGAAGCTCTCAGGCTGATGTTTGAGTAACCTCCAATTCCACCAAAGTTTGAATTACCACCGGAAATTCCGTTTCCAACATTAGGGTAACGTGTAATGTCATTTAATCCGCCCCAATAAGCCCAAATGGCAGATCCTCTTTCAGGATCATTCATCACCACGTTGTTCATCATGATGGCATATTGGTTGGCCTGATAACCTCTCATTCTAAATCTTGCAGCGGAAAAATTGAAACCCGCTGCAGCTACAAACACATCTCTTGAAGATTGCAGAAGTGTACTCATGTCCTGACTCTGTGCGTCATCTAAATCATCTGCCGACAAAGTAATTAATGGAACGAATTTTGAAGTATCAGTAACGCTTGAGTCGATTTGAGCCAGAGAAGGCGCAGCAAAACTGCAAGCAAGAATAATTAAAGCGGTATATCGCATGTTTTAAGTCGTAATAAATGAGCCCGACAAAATTAGGCGAATTTTTTCGATTTTCATGTCTTCTTACCGACTTTAACTTTTTGGTAATATTGTAAACTCAACTTTTTAACTTTGCAGTCTCATTTTTGACCTATGAAATTTTTTACCTCAATACTTACGATACTCTTACTGGCAATCACTTTTGGTACCAGTGCGCAAAAATCAGGACATCAGGCTAAGGAATACAAATTAGTGTGTGTTGGCTTCTATAACCTGGAAAACTTGTTCGACACCATAGTTGATCCGGACACCAATAAAATCCTTCAGGACGATTTTACACCAGATGGTCCGCACGCTTTCACGGCAGAACGCTATCAAAAGAAATTAGAGAACTTATCTATGGTCATCTCTAAGTTGGGAACAGACAAGACTCCGGATGGTGCAGCTGTTCTTGGTGTGAGTGAAATTGAGAATAGAGCCGTTTTGGAGGATTTGGTAAAGATGCCAGCCATTAAGGACAGAAATTATAAAATTATGCACTACGAGTCTCCGGATATTCGAGGAATTGACGTGGCAATCTTATATCAGGAGAAGTATTTTAAACCAACCAGCTCGAGATCCGTGACTTTGAGAATGGAAGACAAACCGAATTTCAGAACAAGAAATCAGATGTTGGTTACGGGTATGTTAGATGGAGAAGAGGTTCATTTCATGGTGGCTCACTGGCCTTCAAGAAGAGGAGGAAAAAGCAGTGTTCCAAAAAGAATGGCAGCTGCCAAACTGGGAAAATCAGTCATCGATTCTGTTTTGGCTAGCGACCCTGATGCCAAGATCATTTATATGGGTGATTTGAATGACGACCCGACCAGCCCAAGTCTTAAAAAAGGCATGTTGTCTGAAGGTTCAGTAGAAAAACTGAATAAGAAAGAAGAGCTTTTCAATCCTATGGAACCTCTTTTCAAGAAAGGGATTGGCACCTTGGCCTGGAGAGATTCCTGGAATTTATTCGACCAGTTAATTTGTACTCAAAGTCTGGTAACCAGAAAGAAAGATTACTCAGATTACAAGTATTTTAAAGCAGTGGTTTACAACAAAGAATTTCTTAAAAACAAAGAAGGCTCATACAAAGGATATCCTAAAAGAACCTTTGCCGGCACTACATGGTTGGGAGGCTACAGCGATCACTTCCCGGTATATCTTTACCTGATCAAGGAAAAGAAATAATACCTTTGCAGAGCTATGCTCAAAAAATTCTTGCTGACCCTTTCGTTGATGTTGTCGTTTGCCTCAATGGCTCAAGACACCGTATCTGTCATGTACTATAATCTTCTCAATTTCCCGTGGATTAATTCCGGAAGGATTACTCATTTACAGGAAATCGTACAATACTCTAAACCCGACTTGTTTCTGGTGAATGAATTGACTAGCGGGTCAGGAGCGA
This sequence comes from Parvicellaceae bacterium, assembly GCA_965230535.1. Taxonomy (GTDB): domain Bacteria; phylum Bacteroidota; class Bacteroidia; order Flavobacteriales_D; family JAUILH01; genus JAUILH01. Next base: position 1,911,351 of record OZ246010.1, read on the forward strand.
ATACGATTTTGAATAGTGCTTTGAACACAAATGGCACTACAAACTATTCTAAAGCAGCTTTTGTTGATGGTTTTAGCACCGACAACATGCTTTATTATAATAATGAAAAGTTTGGTCTCATCAGTCAGGACGAGATAAGTACCTCCTTGCGGGACATCAATGAATATGTATTATACTATAAAGAACCTGGCATGACGGCCAGCAGCGATACTGTTTACTTGTTCATGTATGCTGCCCATTTAAAAGCCGGAAATACAGGCAGTGATGCTTCTGATCGTGCAGATCAGTCAACCTCTTTAAAGTTACATCTTGCCAACTTACCCTTTTACGAGAATCTCATTTTTGGTGGCGACATGAACATCTATACTTCCACTGAGCAGGCCTATTCAAATATTATTTCGGGAAGCGGCTTCACCTTAGTTGATCCATTAGGTTTAACCGGAAATTACAACAACAACTCTGTTTTCGCCAATCACCACACACAGTCTACCAGAACAACCAGTTTAGATAATGGTGCCGGTGGAGGTATGGATGATAGATTTGATTACATTTTCCACTCAACAGATATTAGCAATAGTACCAATAGGGTTTCTGTGGTTCCAGGCAGTTACAGACCATTAGGCCAAGACGGTCTGCATTTCAACGACGGCTTATTAGATCTGCCTTCTAATACTACTGTACCTAGTAATGTTCTGAGTGCTCTATATTACATGTCTGATCACTTGCCGATTACAATGGAGTTAGCATTGGATGTGGCATTGGATGATAACGAAATTCATCAGGACCTGAGCTTTAACCATTATCTATCTGATGAAGTACTTTACTTGAACTTTAATGAACCTTTGAACGGCACGGTAAAGCTTGTTGATTTAACAGGAAAAACCGTCAAGCAATTGGATTTACATCAAACCAGAAATTCAAGTCTGGATTTAAACGATCTTTCAACAGGCATTTACGCCATCCAGATTCTAACCGAAAAGAAAGTTGGTTCTGCTAAATTCTGGAAGAGTAACTAGTGCGTCACCACTATTCGCTTGCTTATCACACCTTGTTTTCCATCCAGTTTTGCTCTCACAAAGTAAACGCCATTTGGCCATGTGGACACATCCAGGAAACTTGATCCGGAAGAAATCGTGGGCTTCATGATTTGCTTGCCAACAAAATCATAAACTTCAAAAGTAAATGGACTTTGCGTGCTCAGTCTCACATAGTCTGAACTGGGAACAGGGTAAACCTGAAGTTCATTTGCCTTAATTTGTGGAACAGTGTTATATACTAAATCCTTCACAACCGGAAGGCTGATATAGTTTGGAGTAGCTGGCGTGAATTCGTATTCAATATCAGATGTATTTGCATACACATAACTTCCATTATATACATAACCGGAAGTATCTCCTGGTAACCATCTGAAGAACTCGTCGTTTTCAAGTGGAATATGCGGATTGGATTGATACCTTGGGAAATTTGTACTACTCACCAATACTTCAACCTGATGTCCAACGCCGAAAGTATGACCAAGGGGTAACATGTCAAATTCGAGATAATATTTGGTTCCGCTCTGCACATTATCAATCACCGCATTGTTATTGGTATCTCCATCAAAAATGCTCCGGGCATAAGCTCTGTATCTTGCATTCACTGTTCCCTCTGTTACAAAGTAAGTATCTCCATTAGGATACTTGTCTGCCAGTCTCAACATCACATCAAAGTTGGTTTCCGGAAGTGCATTTGCAGGTAAAGCGCCAACATACATGGCCGCTTTTGGAAAACCAACGACCATCATGGTATCCGTTAAAGCCGCTGAGGTAAAGTGCAAGATGTCCGAACGCGAGTAGGTATACGGCACCAATGAAGGTTCATTTAGCTGAATGGCACCTTGTGAATTTTCCGGAATCGTTGGCAGATCGGGAATCATATTGTTCCCTCCGCAGGTAATAACAGGATTATTAGGATCACTTGTATAGCTAAGTAAACCTTCGTTAGTGGTTGGTGCATTTTCATCCAATACGCCATTCTGATGCAAGTAAAATTTTGTGTGCTCGATTCCCTGAACAAAAGGCAAACTGTCTAATCCCAGCCAATAATTTCCAACATTTGTATTCACACCATCGTTAACCGGACCTGTGATATAGGCCTGAACCGCTTTATGGTCCGCAAAGTGCCCCATGGTATGCTGCATTGCCGGTTCTGAACTTGAAATAAGTGGCGGATTAGGAGGCGGAATGCTATAAAAAACGGTAACTGTACCGCTTCCATTATCCACTTCTACCGGAAGATTGTGTAGAGAATCTTGCCCGGTTAAAAAGTTGATGAATTCAGCATAAGGGATAGTATAATTGCTTGCGGGAACGCGCAGATCAAGCGCACCTGCATTCTGCCAGAGATCAGACTCCTTAATGAAAAAATAAGGTTCCCCTCCAAGATATTCTCTGAAAAAATGTACCAGATCTTTATTGAACAAACTGGCAACAATATCTCCATTCGTAGACGTTCCAAAATCAAATTCGCTATTAATATCTCCCATCACATCCTTTACACTTTGAGGATACTTGACATGCCCGGTAGAATCCTCACCAATAGTTTGATGTGCCCAGGGACCAATGATTAAATGGTTTTTCTGACCCGGATGTTGCTGTCTGATCTTATTGAAAGTTTCAATTTGACCATTGATAAAAATGTCCCACCAGCCAGTTACATTATAGCTGGGCATGTACAAGTTATCATACCTTGAGTGGGTTCCGGCAGCATCAGACTCTCCGTTGGCATTGACCGGAGCAAAGGATGCATCCAGGTTGAGACGGAGTGGAGAATTTGGATATGCTCCCGATTTTAAACCTGGCCCGGGAGGCGTTTCCACCATAAAGGACAGGATATCTTCTGTTAAAACGGTTTTGTCGCTATAACCGTAGTCCGTAGAACTGTGGAGGTTATTAAAAATGGAGAAATCGACTCCATTGAGCCCATCGTCCACACCAGAATTAATCTGACCAGTGACCCAGCCATCGGTCAGAGCTGCTCTATATACCCCATTGTTAAAGTTTGTGCTTTCGTAATGCTCATTAGTAGCTACAACCGGCATAATGCATTTTACTGCATGACTGATGCTGTGCGGAATAGCACTCACTCCCTGGTATTGTGAATTCCCCAGAGCAGACGCACCATAGGTTCCAATATTTCCATTGATGAGGGGTATGGTATCATTGATGCCATCTCCGTCAAGATCTTCAATACGTTGTAGTTGGTTACTTAGAAACAAGATGCTTTGTTTTCCATCTTCATGGAAACTCGAATTGGCCGGATCAGTATCCAGAGTGATGTCAAATGGCAAGTGGATTCCCGGATTATAGTCTTCTTTCTGCCAACTATCACTAAACATTGGAAAGTACGCACCTTCACTGGCATAACGTCCCCTCATATCCTGAATAATGTAGCCGAAACCTAAAAACGGGAAGGCATACCCTCCATAGTTATCTCCATCCTTGTTGTATGGAGTTCTGGTAAAAATGCAAGGCATGGAATACGAGCTGTTTCCCTGAAAAACCGAATCATAAATAACATACTGTTGGTTCCTTTCAATTAGCTGAATGTTGTAGGTAGTTCCACCAATATCCAATGGAAAGGTCACAGAATCCTGAATAATGGGCAGGTATATATCTGTGGTTAAATTGGTACCATCAGACATTTGGATTGTGATGGTTTCTTTTCTCGACAGCTCTTCAATGGCGTCCAGTTCACCATTTATGTTGACTTGAGAATAAACTGATGTTGAGATCAGTATGAAAGCGCAAATAAGTATTTTCATGAGAGGTAGTTGGTCTCTCAAATATACCTTTAATTTCTAAATTTTGCTTGTCACTGGTCGAATTCAGTTTACTGGTATTTCAGCCTGAATCAAAGTACCTCCCCACTCCAACATGGTAAACCCTTCTCTATTTAGTTTCTTAAAGGCTTGTTTTTGCGGAGGAATACAAATCTGATGTTGAGTTGGTTCTACAACCATATAAACCCTTAACATGTTGTCTGGCTTTGGAGATATTGTAATCCCCCCAATCGTCTCATCATAATTTTCATCTACATAGAAGCGAACAAACATACGTTCGTGTTCTATCATCTGAGGCACCCAATACGTAAGAAAATCCTGCTTTTCCTGAGGATTAAATCCAAGCGCATCCAAACTGGCACTCAAAAATGCTTCACATTCGTTGCCCATTACTATAGATCCCTCACCTGCAAAACCTGACCTCAAAGACTTCCTTGGCATTTTCCCATCCCAAAAAAGGTAGTTATACTGACTGCCATCCACTTCAATCTTACCATTTGGATAAGCTGTGACTTCCCATTTCTTATCATACTTAGGATAGGTATACGTTAAATCACCTTTGAAATGAAGTTTTAAGTCAAGCTCCGTTTTTTGCTCCGGATAGAGATATATCACTGGTTTGGTCACACACTCCATGATATGCATGATATGAAAAGCAACCTTGAGTTTCTGATTAGGTTTTAACTCAAGCAGATGACTTCTGGTTTCCTGCATATCTGCTGATTGGGTAACCAATTCATATATTCCCGGCTCTAACGTTTGAAAGAAAAACTGACCTTTTTTGTTAGATAAGCGTTGATCTATTTTAACACTGTCTTTTAAAAGCAATACACTGACATTATTAAGAACTGAGTTTCCTGCCCCTTCAAAAGTGTGCCCATAGATTCTGGATTTCCCATTTAAGCTATTATCGACGGTGTCGTTTTCAATGACAAACGTAAGGTAGGATTCAACGCCTCTGCTTTTAGCATAAGTGAGGCTTGAAAAACTTAGAGCGAGCAGACAAATTAGCAATTTCATAGTTTGATTTTCAGAAGAGTACAGTTAAACTAAAAAAAGGTTCAAATTAATTTAAAATCGTACACCAATCACGCAAACATCATCTAATTGTTCCAGATTCCCTTTCCATTGTTCAAACTCAGTATTGATGAGATTCTTTTGTTCATCCATAGGTTTGTCTGCTATGGAAAGTAGCAGTTTTTTAAAGTTGGCGTTTTTATACTTTTTACCGCGTTCGCCTCCAAATTGATCGGCATATCCATCAGAGAAAATGTAAATGGTATCGCCGGAATTCATACTAAGTTCATGTGTTTGGAAAGGAATCACATCATATACATGGCCAACAGCTTGTTTCGTTCCTTTAATCTCTTCAATTTCAGTAGCGCCATTTCTGATGACCCAAATAGGATTGTTGGCACCAGCGTAGCTCAACCGTCTGGCAGACTCATCGTACACACATAAAGCCAGATCCATTCCATCATTCACCTGTTCTTCACTTTTTTCAAACTGTTCTGTGACCAATACTCTTGCTTTGTCTAAAATCTTTCCCGGATCTGTTAAGTTAAACTCTCTTACCGCTCTGTTCATGGCATTATTGCAGACCACACTCACCATTGCCCCTGGTACTCCATGTCCGGTACAATCGGCAGCAGAGAACAGAACCTTACCATTGATCTGATCCATCCAATAAAAATCTCCGGCCACAATATCCTTAGGTTTATACAGGACAAAATTATCTCCCAGGTATTCCTTAACAATCTTATCGGGTGGTAAAATGGCTGCCTGAATTCTTTTGGCGTAAGTGATGCTGTCCAGAATCTCCTGGTTCTTTTCTTCAACCAACTCTTTTTGATGTTCCGCTTCTTTTTTCTGAGCCGAAATGATGTCGTTGGCTTTTTTCTTCTCACGAATACTTTTAATCAAAACCACAGCCAATATGAGCATCAAACCTAAACCGCCCAAAACTGCATACAACTGAGTATCCTTTTTGGCGTTTTCGGCCTTTTCCTGTTGAATTTTAGCATCCTTTTTTGCAGAGTTGGTACGTTCATTTTCAATTTCATGGGCAGCCCTGAGGCTATCTGCCAAAGCCTTTTTCTCTACAGTGTTCTTCAAAGCTGAACGTATGGCTAACTGAGCATTTTCCAATTTCACCAGACTATCCCTCATAGTGTAATACTCATCCTGAAAAAAATAGGCCTTTTCCCAATTCCGCATTTTTGCATAAGACCTATATAAGGTTCTGGCACTTTGGCTTATGCTTTGCGGGTATCCCAATTGTTTTGCAATCTCGTAGGCCTTATTCCCTTGCTCCAGAGCCTTGTCATACTCTTCATTTACATAGTACAAGGTTCCCAACATCTGATGCGATTCTCCCTCTGTTGATTTTGAGCCTGATTTTTTTGCGTATTCAATTGATTCCTTAAAGAGCCGAACTGATTCTGGATAATCGTCCATACCTATGACGCCAGCCAGACTTCCCAAAGACGTAGCCAGACCATAGTTATCTCCTAATTCTCTTTGTCTTTCGATAGCCATCAAATAATACTTTTTTGCCTGATCGTTATCTTCCATAGCTTTATAAACAGAGCCAATGTTTCCAAGTGTAATGGCATAAAACGCAGGATGGTCAAACACCTGAAAAATATCGTAGCATTTTAAGTAATAGGTCAACGCCGACTCATATTCGTCCTGATTATGATAAGTGAGCGCCAGGCTATTGTAGGAAGACAAAATTCCAACAGTATCATGTCTTATTTCATCCAACTCCAGGCTGGTTTGATGATAGTATAAAGCCGAATCTATCACCCCTTGCTGCTCCAGCAAGAACCCAAGGTTATTCATAATGGCTGAAATACCACTGCTATCTTTCCTTTCGAATTGAATTTTTAAAGCACGCCTGTAATAAGACATGCCCAGTTCTATGTTCCCCTGTTGCTTGTGATACATTCCTGCATTGTTCAGAGAACTACCCAATGCGTGCTGATAATAGTCGAGTTCATCCTCATTTAGATCGCCTTTATCCAATCTGGTTTGAGCCAATTCCACCATCATTACAGCATACCTACCCCATGAAGAATGCATAAGTTGGTTCGACAAAAGGTTGAGGGCATCTAATTTTACAGTGTCATGACCTCCGTGGTACATATCCATGGCCGAATCGAGAAGAACCATATCTCCACTACTTACCGACTCTACCTTAATAGAATCGAGTAAATATCTTTTCTCATCCAGAAATTGGCCAAACGAAATTTGGGAGAGAAAAAACACAGCAACAAATAAGCGAAATTTCATGCTCCAATATACTGCATTTTTAGGACCCAAAGGCATCAACCTGACTTACTCTTCGATCATATCCACAACCAAATCGTAAAACTCGTTGGGAGCTTCAGCGTGCAACCAGTGACCGGCTCCTTCTATTGTTTTAATATCCGAATTTGGAAAGAGGGTCTGGATGGCATCAAAATCACTATCCAAAATGTAATTCGATTTCTCACCACGAATAAACCTTGTTGGCACCTTTACCTGACTCTCCGGAAGGGCCTCCAGAATATTTGGCATTTCTTTTTCCAAAATTTCCAGGTTGAAACGCCAGTCGAGCACGCCTTTTTCGCGCCAGTACAAATTCTTTAGCAAGAACTGTTTCACCCCAACATCCTCAATGAATTGAGACATGATTTTGTCCGCTTCTCCCCGACTTTTTCTTTCAGTTGGCTTCACCGCATTCAGGGCCTCCAAAATAGTTCCATGATGCATAGGATATCCTTTGATACCCATATCGGCAATAATCAACTTCTCCAGTAAATCGGGATTGGTTTGTGCAAACCTCATGGCCGTTTTCCCTCCCATGGAATGCCCCATAAGAATGGCATCATACAGGTGATTCTCTCTAAAAAAACCGTAAAGATCATTGGCCATCAATTCATAAGAAAACTCGCTACTATGCGGTGAATGACCATGATTCCTCTGGTCTACCAAATAAACTTCATAGTCCTCTCCAAAACGTTTACCCAGAGTTTGCCAGTTATCGGAAGATCCAAACAGTCCGTGCAGGATTACCAAAGGTTGTCCGTTTCCAATTTTCTTAAAATGTAATTCCATTACATCAGGCGTTTTTTGTACATCATAATGGTATTTTCCAAACCAAGGTAAAGCGCGTCAGAGATCAATGCATGTCCAATGGACACTTCTTGCAGACCTTCTATATGGTGTTTGAAATAAGCCAGATTATTCAAATCCAGATCATGACCCGCATTGATTCCCAAATTCAGTTCCACAGCTCTTTTTGCTTGTTGAACATATGGCGTTATGGCCTCCTGTGGATCAAATGTATAATGCTCTGCATAGGGTCCTGTGTACAACTCTATTCTATCAACTCCGGTACCTGGGGCATGCTCAATATTTTCGGGTTCTGTATCCAGAAAAATAGAGGTTCGAATACCGTTTTTCTTAAATTCTGCAATGACCTCAGTTAAAAATGATTGATGTTTTTGAGTATCCCAGCCAGCATCTGAAGTCAATGCCTCAGGTGGGTCAGGCACTAAAGTCACCTGTTCAGGCTTCACGTCAAGTACCAAATCCATGAATTTTTTATTGGGATATCCTTCAATATTGAATTCGGTGCTTACCACTTCCTTCAAAGCATAAACATCATCATATCTGATGTGTCTTTCATCTGGTCTTGGATGAACCGTAATGCCTTCAGCACCAAATCTTTCACAATCTTTCGCTACCTGAATCAAGTCAGGCACATTGCCGCCTCTGGCATTTCTCAAAGTGGCTATTTTATTAATGTTAACGCTTAATTTTGTCATGAATTAATTTGTATCATTGCAATAATTAGTTTCGCTTCAAAGTTATTAATAATAGGTGATCGCAATAGACTTAATATCAGATGAAATTCCTCCGTTAAAAGACACGGACACGGGCTTACGTGCCTTGAGCTGGATGGATGAATTTAAAGTAGGGCATTTACCTGTTGTATCAGGAACGACTTATCTTGGTTTGGTTTCCGATACTGACATTATGGATTTGCCCGATCCGGGATTGCAATTGAAGGATCAAAACCTTCAACTATTGAGGCCTTGTGTGCAACAAAACGTGCACATCTATGATGTGATGAAGTTGATCTCCGATTTGAAGTTAAGTTTGGTTCCGATTCTGGATCATGAAGAGAATTATTTAGGATCTACCAATGTGAATTATCTCATGGAACTGATTGTAAACACGGCTTCTATTAGTGAAAATGGTGCGGTGATTATACTGACCATGAGCAAGAACGATTATTCGCTTTCTGAGATTTCGAGAATTGTGGAAGAAAATGATGCTAAAATCCTGAGTTCTTACATCACCTCTGCACAAGATTCTACTGAGATAGAAGTGACTTTGAAAATTAACCAAACTGATTTGAGACGCATCCTTAGATCTTTTGAGCGCTATGAGTATGATGTGACTGCACATTATCAGGAGGATCGTTTCAACGAAGACATTAAAGACAACTACGAATCTTTGATGAATTTCATTAAGATGTGAGACGCCTGCTCTTCATCTTAGTTCTATTTAGTCAGGCAGCACTGTCGCAATCTGTAACTGTTTCTTCCATCACCTTCGAAGGGAATGTTAAAACGAAAATCAGCTTTCTGGAAAAAGTCATAGAACTTGAAGCAGGGCAAAGCTATGATTCCGCGACCTTCGAGCATCTTTACGAACAATCTTATAAAAACCTCAGCAACACCGATCTTTTCACCATTGTGGAGGCCATGAAAATACCGTCTTCAGAAAATGAGGTAGATGTCCATTTCAAGCTCACAGAACGATGGTTTTTATTTCCAATTCCCTATGCCCACATCCATGAAACCAACTTCAACACCTGGTTAAAAAACCCCGATTTGTATCGTTTGAGTTATGGTTTAGATCTCAAACATTACAATCTGGGAGGAAGAGGAATTCAACTAGAAGTTCTGGGTCGATTAGGATACATCCGAGCTGCCGGAATGGGACTTAAGATTCCGTTTATCAAAGAAAGTAACTGGAGCATCAAGGCTCATGGCATTTATCAGGAATATGCCGAACTGGTTTATGGTACACGGGATAATCTGCGCTTATTTTACCGTGATGCCAATGAACGAAGAATAGCTAATGAAACCAAGGGAACATTACAGGCATTTTACAATTTTGGTTTCAACGACTATGTGGCATTTAGTGCCAGCGCCAGAAGCTTTGAAATCGACGACTCCCTGAACATGCTAAACCTCTATTTTCCGGAAGAGAATCGCAAAGAGTTCATCATGGACTACAATCTAAGCACACGTTTCGACAGACGTGACAGAAAGTCTTATCCTCTTGAAGGCTGGTATGCACATGGAGAGATAAACCTGAGCACTTTCGAATCAGGCGACAACTATTTGCGTTCTAATGTCGATCTGAGATCGTACCAAAGACTCAGTAGAAAGTGGTACAGTGGCATTGGCTTGAAATGGCAGCAGGTAAGCAAAGATGCTCCTTACTATTTAGTTCAGAGTCTCGGTTACCATGAACTCATCCGGTCGTTTGAGGATTATGTGATTGACGGATCTTCTACTTTTTTATTCAAATCAACCCTGAAGTGGCAAGCACTTAATAAAGAGTTGACTATGCCAAACTTTGCCATTTCTCACCTTCGCAGAATTCCCTATCAAATCTATTTGGGTGTGTTTGTAGATGCCGGTTACGTTAGTTCTTTTGGAAATAATTTCTCAAATTCGCTTCAGGATAAGATTTTATCAGGGTTTGGAATTGGTGTAGATTTCACAACCATTTACGATAGAGTTATTCGTTTGGAAATGTCTTACAACGAGATATACGACTTGGGATTTTTCCTTCATTTTACACAAGCAATCTAGATTATGAGAGTAGCAATTTTTGGTAAATCATTTGAAGATAATTCCATCCCTCACGTTCAGCAGCTGTTCAATGAATTGGCTAAATTGAAAGCAAATGTGATTTGCTACGACAACTTCATTCCCTACCTTCAAAAAAGGATTGAATTGCCAGACGGCATAAGAACATTTGAAAACCACCTTGGATTAAGAGAATTCAACCCTCACTTCCTGTTATCACTAGGGGGAGATGGCACCATTCTGAGCGCTTTTACTTTTATCCGGGACGCCAACATTCCGGTTTTAGGAATCAATACCGGTCGACTGGGATTCTTGTCAAATGTAGCCAAGGACCATGTGAAAGAGGCCATTCAGGGACTTGCGAATCAAAAATTTCGAATTGATAAACGTAATTTGATTTCTCTCAAGACAGAAGACAAGTTGTTTGGTGAGTTGAATTTTGCTTTGAACGAATTCACGGTCCACAAAAAAGACTCGTCATCCATGATTACCATCAATACTTATGTGAATGGCGAATATCTTAACTCTTACTGGGCAGATGGCTTAATTGTCTCAACTCCAACCGGCTCCACAGCATACTCTTTGAGCTGTGGCGGACCAATCATTTCTCCATACTCAAGCAATATCATTATTACGCCTATTGCGCCACATAATTTAAATGTAAGACCGATTGTCTTATCCGATGACGTTAGCCTTAAACTCGTTGCGGAAGGCCGGAGTCAGGAGTTTTTGATCACCATGGATTCTCGATCCGAAACCATCAATAACGGCACTGAGATGATCATTGAAAAATCACCCTTCCAGGCGCAGATGGTTGAACTTGAAGACCACTCTTTTTTCAGAACAATCAGACACAAATTGCTGTGGGGTATCGACAAACGCAACTAATTTGTCGTTGTAACGTACTGGCTTACAAAAAATTTATTTACTTTTGCTAACGTAAGAATTTTTGCCCATGCGAAGAATACTACTGTTATTTGCTTTTATTGCTGCCACCGGAGTTTCCAATGCTCAGAGTTGGAGATATTACCGTCATGAGTTATTTGCAGGTGTTGGTGCTACCCAATTCTTAGGAGAACTGGGAGGAAATGATGGCGTTGGTAAAAACGGTTTTGCCAGTATTCAGGATATGGAACTGGCGCTTACAAGACCGGTTTTATCGCTTGGTTACAGATTCAAAATCTCACCTATGTTTGCCATTAGAGCAAACTTTTCTCAGGGACGTGTTGATGGAGATGATGAAAGAACAGATGATCCATGGAGAAAAAACAGAAACTTACATTTCAAATCTCCTATTTCGGAATTATCTGCCATGTTCGAGTTCTATCCGCTGAGTGAGAGAATTGGTCACCCATACAGAATGAATGGTGCTCAGGGAAGAAAAATCAGACACTTAAGTCCTTATATCTTTGGTGGATTCGGAGGTTTCTTCTTCAACCCAAAAGCTAAGTATCAGCGTTCCGGAGATTGGCAAAAACTTCACACTTTCGATACTGAAGGTGTTGACTACAGCAGAATTAGCATTGCCATTTCTTATGGTGGTGGTTTGAAATACTCTCTTAACAAGCAATGGAGTATTGGATTTGAAATTGGACTGAGAAAAACATTTACGGATTACATTGATGATGTGAGCTCTGTTTATGTTGACAATTCTACTTTCGCTACTGATGAAGCTAAGTATTTTGCCGATCCTAATTTAGGTCTTCCTGAAGCGACCTCACAAACTGGCCCAATTTCTGCCGGACAACAAAGAGGTGATGATTCTGACCTTGATTCTTATATGTTCGCAATATTTTCGGTACATTATAGGTTATTAAAAGGTAGATTGAACTTGCCTAAGTTCTAAAAAGCCATTAATGACTAAATATTTATTATTTCTGTTTATTACATTTTGGGCTCTTGGTTCCTATGCCCAGAGAAAAGATGAAATTGGCATAAATGCTGGTTTTGCCTATTATGTTGGTGAAATCAACCAAACGCATTTTAAACAACCAAAAGTATCTGGTGGTCTTCACTATAAAGCGAATTTAAATAAGCGTGTTGCACTCAGAGCGTCTCTTTTATGGGCCAGAATACACGGTAGCGACTCAAGCGCCAATAACCTTAATCAGATCAACAGAAACTTGTCGTTCAAATCTAATATTGTTGAATTAGGCGGTATTGTTGAAGTGAATTTCTTCAATTATATCGTTGGAGATTTTAAGAAATACCCCCCTTATACGCCTTATGTGTTTTTTGGTTTAACATACTTCCATCACAACCCTAAAGGCCAGTATAACGATGATTTTATCGAATTACAACCTCTTGGCACCGAAGGACAGGAAACCAGTTATAATTCGGACAATAAATACAAACTCAATCAAATTTCCATACCATTTGGTTTAGGATTTAAGGCCAGTGTTACCAAGTCTTTTTCCGTAGCGGTTGAATATGGCCTGAGAAAAACATTTACAGATTATCTTGATGATGTCAGTGGAAACTATGCAGATCCGGTAATTCTGGCGAATGAAAATGGTCAGCTGGCCGCACAAATGGGAGATCAGTCTTTGAATCAGGAAGGATTTACTGCAAACAACACAGGCGTTTCTAGAGGTAATCCATACAATAAAGACTGGTATGCCTACACCGGACTCACTCTGTCTTTCTTAATCAGAGACACCAATGACTGTAAGCAAAGCTTCTCTAAGAAGCGATACGATTAAATTTTCTTATTAGAGATATTCTTAAGACCTTTGCACCGCTTTTATGAGCAACTACAAAATTCATATTGACCTAAATAATGTACCCAAGCACATTGCCATTATTATGGACGGCAACGGCAGGTGGGCCAAACAAAAGGGAGAATTAAGAACCTTTGGTCATGCAAGTGGAGTTGAAGCAGTCCGTGAAGCCCTCACAGGAGCAAGCGAGATAGGTGTAAAACACCTTACACTTTACGCTTTTAGTACTGAAAACTGGAATAGACCTAAAGAAGAAGTGGATGCTCTGATGAATCTACTGGTTCAAACCATCGTTGCAGAAATTGATGAATTGAACCAAAATGGCGTTAGGTTAAGAGCTATCGGAGACATTGAAAATCTACCGGAAGGTTGTCAGGAAGCCCTTGAACAAGGCTTTGAAGCTACCAAACACAACGACAGGATTGATTTGATTCTGGCATTATCATATAGCAGTCGCTGGGAAATAGAAAGGGCTGTGAAGATCATTGCTCAGGACTACCACGATAAAAAAATCACGCTTGATGAAATAAATCAGGATTTGATCAGTTCTAACTTATCTACGAAAGACATTCCTGATCCAGAATTATTGATCAGAACAAGCGGAGAAACCAGAATTAGTAACTTTTTACTTTGGCAATTGGCTTATACAGAACTTCATTTTACTCCAGTGCTTTGGCCGGATTTTACTGCTGAGCATCTGTACAAGGCCATTTTAGACTACCAGGGTCGAGAAAGACGTTTTGGCTTAATAAGTGAACAAATTACTGACAATTGAAAGCGCTACTAACCATATCGATTTTCTTATTATCTCTGGCATCTTATGCACAGCCGGGAACACCGAATATCAATTACGAGTCTCAAAGAAATTACATCATTGGAGGAGTAAAGGTCGATGGAAATAAAACCATTGATGCCAACGCCATTGTATTGATCTCAGAATTACAAAAAGGAGAAAAAATTGCTGTTCCGGGATCAGATTTCACCAATGCCATCAGAAAATTATGGGAACAGAAACTGTTCGCTGATGTACAAATTCTCCAGGAAAAGGTTTCGGGTGAATACGTATTTCTAATCATCAGAGTTCAGGAGTTACCAAGACTCTCTCATGCCTATTTCCAGGGAGATGTGACCAAAGGAGATAATGAGAAACTTCAGGAACTTACGAATACCTATCCTGGTAGGATTGTGAACGAGAGCCTTAAAATTGTTACTAAAAATCAAATCAGAAATTTCTACATAGATAAAGGTTATCTAAAGGCCAAGGTCACCGTAGAACAAGAACTTGATACAACCAAAAACAATGCCGCCAGACTGTTTTTTACGGTTAACAAAGGCAACAAATACAAGATCAATGACATTACCTTTAATGGTGTTACAAGCATCAAACCCGGTAAGTTATACCGCTCAATGAAAGATACCAAGCGAAAGCTATGGTGGAGAATCTTTAAGCGTTCCAAATTCATGAGGTCTGCTTATGAAGACGACAAATTGGCCATGATCATGAAATTCAACGACATTGGTCTGAGAGATGCGATCATCACCACAGACACTGTTTACGATCATGACGATAAGACTATCAATATCGAAATGACCATTGATGAGGGAACTACCTACTATTTTGGAGATTTTGATTGGGTAGGAAACACAAAATACAGAGATGGACAATTGGACACTATTCTTGGACTTAAGAGAGGTGATGTTTACAACCAATCGCTTTTAGATTCAAGATTGCATTTTAGCCAGAACGGCTCAGACATTACTTCATATTACATGGACAGAGGTCACCTCTTCTTCCAGTTGATTCCTAAAGAAAACATTGTTTACGGAGATTCTAATTTCATCAATTACGAGATTAGACTTAACGAAGGAAAAATCGCTTATGTGAGAGATGTTCGTGTCTCGGGAAATACAAAAACCAATGACCATGTAATTTACCGAGAGATTAGAACCAAACCAGGAGATAAATTTAGTCGTAACGAGATTATCAGAACCCAACGAGAGCTTAATAATCTTGGTTACTTCAACCCGGAGAGCATGGATGTACAGCCTTTGCCAAATCCATCCGACGGAACAGTAGATATCGAATATACAGTTGAAGAAAAACCATCAGATCAAATTGAACTGTCCGGTGGTTGGGGCGGTGGCCGAATTGTGGGTACATTGGGCTTGGTATTCAATAACTTCTCCCTTAGAAAAATGTTCAAAAAGGGTGCATGGACACCTCTGCCAAGTGGTGATGGACAAAGACTTTCAATCAGAGCACAATCCAACGGTCTGTGGTATCAATCATTCAACTTCTCATTTACTGAGCCATGGTTGGGGGGTAAAAAACCAAACTCATTCACAGTATCTGCCTATCACTCTATCCTATCGAATGGTGTTCCAAAGAAAGATGAAGGCCGAGAAGACCTAAAAGTAACTGGTGTATCCATTGGATTAGGTAAAAGAAACAAGTGGCCGGATGACTTCTTCCAAACTATGGCAGAAGTTGGTTTCCAGAGATACAAAGTGAATAATTACGGTTCTCTTTTTGCTCTGGACAGTGGTATTGCAAAGTCTGTTTACGTAAGACTTCAGCTGATTCGTAACTCTGTGGATGTGCCTTTATATCCAACTTCAGGATCTACATTTAAGCTTTCAGGTAAAATCGGACTTCCGATCAACTCATTCAGATTGGCCGGAAAAACTGATGAAGAGTTGGCTGCTTTAACACCTCAGGAGCGCTATAAGTGGATTCAATACATCAAGCCAAAGTTCACAGCTTCATGGTTCACCAGTCTGTCTAAAAGAAACAAGAAAAACAAACTCGTGCTAAATGCCAAAACAGGATTTGGTTTCTTATTGCCAATGCCCGGAAGAGTTGGACAATCAATTGGTGTACCACCATTTGAAAGATTCTACCTTGGAGGAAGTGGTTTAACAGGATTTAACAACCTGGATGGACGTGAATTGATTGCGGCCAGAGGTTACGACAATGGATGGCTATCCGAGCCTCAGGGAAGTCCTTTGATCGCCAAGTACGTTTTAGAGCTCCGTTACCCAATCTCTCTCAATCCATCGGCCACAATTTATGCCCTTGCTTTTGCGGAAGGATCTAATACGTGGGAGAGCTGGAAAACATTTAACCCATTCCAGGTTAAACGTGCAGCAGGTGTCGGTTTAAGAATTTTCTTACCAATGTTTGGTTTGATGGGACTTGATTATGGTTGGGGCTTTGATGTGCCTGATCAAATCAATGGTGCCACTGGTTTCCAATCAAATGTTGCAGGCAAGAAAAACCCTTTCTACAGCGGCTTCCAATTTACCATTGGCATGAATCTTGGAGACCTATAATTTGAATTTTATTATTTTCGCCAAATAGCTTACAAATATGACATTAAAGAAAGCCACATTAGTTCTGTTATTTGCTTTGAGTTTCGGCCTGAACAGCTACGCTCAAAAATACGCTTACGTAGACAGCAAATACATCTTAGGTAAAATTCCGGCATATAAGGAAGCGCAAAAGAAACTAGACGACTTGTCTGATAAATGGCAAAAAGAAGTAGAAGAAAAGTATGCTGAGATCGAAACAAAGGATAAAGCATATCAGGAAGAGAAAATTCTTTTGCCGGATGAAATTAAAAAGAAAAGAGAAGCAGAAATTGCTCAATTGTTGAATGGAGTCAGAGAATTTCAAAAATCGAAATTCGGCGTAAAAGGCGAACTCTTCGAGAAAAGAAAAGAGTTGATCCAACCGCTTCAAGACAAACTATACAAAGCAATTAAAGACGTTTCTAAAGATAAATATGATATGGTTTTTGATAAAGCCAATCAGTCCAATCTACTTTACGCGAACACTAAATTAGATATCAGTGATAAGGTCCTAAAGAAGTTAGGGGTAAATTAATTAAACAAGCAAGATGAGAAAATCGATATTATTATTTTTTATGATGGCAATGTGCAGCGGAGTATTTGCTCAGAAAATTGCACATGTTCACCCTTCCAAGATTATGGAAGACATGCAAGACTATAAGGATGCCATGAAAGACATTCAAAACATGCAGACAGATGCTTTCAAGAGATTGTCTAAAATGGATTCTACTTACAAAGCTTTGGTAGCCGATTATCAGGCTAATTCAGCTGATTGGACGGACATCAAAAAGAAAATTGTTGAGCAGGATATTGTTGACTTAGAGCAAAGATACCCTAAGGCAGAGCAAGAAGAGCAACAAAAAATTCAAACAAAACAACAGCAATACATGGCTTTGATTTCTGAAAAGATTCAAACTGCCATTAAGCAAGTTGGTGAAGCCGGACAGTACACATATGTGATTGACGGAACCGCATTGCATTATACAAATGGCGGCAACGACATTACTGATGAGGTGAGAAAGAAACTGGGGCTGGAACCACTTTCCACCAATTAACGAGATTTAACAAGATAGATGACCCCGACATTCTCTGAATCGTCGGGGTTTTTTATACCTTTAACTCATGACTCCAATTGGTGTATTTGACTCTGGATATGGTGGCTTAACCATTCTTAAGGCACTTAAAACAGAATTGCCGGAATATGACTATTTGTATTTCGGAGACAACGCACGTACACCATACGGTACCCGTTCTTTTGATGTGGTATATGAATATACCCTGGAGGCTGTCGAGAAACTCTTCGATATGGGATGCGAGCTAATTATTCTGGCCTGCAATACAGCTTCTGCCAAAGCATTGAGAAGCATCCAGCAAAAGAATCTCATTCATATGGATGCGCACAAACGAGTGCTTGGTGTAATCAGACCCAGCACGGAGATTATTGGAAAACTGAGTCAAACCAAACATGTAGGCATTCTGGGGACCAATGGAACCGTTAAGTCGAATTCTTACCCTATAGAAGTGGCTAAGTTTTTCCCGGACGTTCAGGTTTGGCAAAAAGCCTGCCCAATGTGGGTTCCTTTAGTTGAGAATAAAACTTTTGATACGGAAGGCGGCCGTTACTTCATCAAAGAGGACGTTCAGAGCTTCTTGTTGGAACATCCGCAGATTGACACCCTCGTTTTAGCCTGTACCCACTACCCCATTCTCAAATCGATTATTGAAGAATATGTACCCAGCCATGTGAAGGTTATTTCGCAAGGTGAATTGGTCGCAGATAGTCTAAAAGATTATTTGAGTCGCCATGCAGAGTTGGCGAACATGTGCTCGAAAGGCGGCACAATTCAATTCATAACAACAGATGATGCCAGAAACTTCAATGAAAAAGGGAGTATTTTTTTCGGTGAAACGGTTAACGCTAAACAAATACACCTATGAAGCTATTTTTGTATTTAGTGGCTCTGATGAGCTTAAGTTCCTGTTTACATCATGAGGAAAATCCGGAGATTCATCAGGACAACATTGGTTCTCACGTAGAAGAAGAAGTTGAGTCAATCATTGTTGAAGAAACACCAATTCATCAATCGGCCCAATACATAGACATTCCTGAAAAAGAATTCTCAGAATTGCTCTCTGTTTTGCCCATCCCGGATACGACTAAATTCTCTTTTTACAATAAGAAATACATTACCCCGCAAGATACTTTCTGGGTTGTCCAGGCTTACTACATTGAGAATGAATGGGAGGCTCATTTCGACATTTATCTCCTACAAAAACAAGCTGAACAGTTCCGAATAAAACTGCAGACAGAAATTGAAAAAGAGGTTTTCGACGATCATCCCAGAATTTACGATACTATTATGGATGTCAATTTTGATGGCCGAGAGGATTACATGACCTATTATTATAGTGGTGTAGGATGTTGTCCAAGAGATTCAAGAGATGTTTATTTAAACAAGACAAATGGCTTTTCTGAAGATGTTGTGGAGCTGTTCAATCCAGGATTTGACACCGCCAATCATTTTGTCCTTGAAATGGGCTATGGACACGTGCCCTATCTCAGCATTACCAAAAGTATTTGGGACGGAGATTCCCTTCGTGAAATTGAACACATTTCTCACAACATGACCTACACCGATACCATTCTTAGATACCACGATGGTGGAACTTATGTGATTGGTTATGAAGACGGCTCTTCAAATACCATAGATGAAATCCCTGAAGAATATTACTTCATTCCTGCAATGGCCCATTGGTTTGCCGGCAGAGTTGACGAAGGGAGTTTAAACAATTAAAGACCTGTTACCTTCCCCTTCGAGCTACCTCTTTACTGGTTTGATAGTTCTTTTTCAGTTCTATGGATTCAGGGAAATACTGAAGTCCTCTATTGGCAATCTTATATGCTTTCGTATTTCTGTTATTCCGAACATGGTAACTCCAGGCATCTAAATATATCAACTCAAGTTCATCTCCGTACACAGTAAAATCATGTTGATCGTGAGGAAATTTCACCTCAAAATCGTCGAGATCATCGACATAACTCATATCCAAAGTTTCCATTTTCTTAGATAACTTTTGGATGGCTCTAACTTCCTCGACTTTTATCTCAATCTCTTCATGATAATATCCTTTTTGTTGACCCAACTCCAACTCAACTTCAAGACTATCCAGATTAAGGTCAAACAAGCTTCTTTTTGCCCATTTATAATTAGACTGGATACGCAAATCTCTTGGTCTCAGTTTGGCCAGGCTATAGATGCAAAGCAGATTGGTCACATCATCTTCCTTATATCTCGACCAATCTTGTTTTGACTTTAAGAAACCTTCCAAAATCTCCAGCTGTAATGCAGAATCCAATGATGTTTGCTGATACATATAGAGTATTTGTTCAGAAGAGTCCGGATAATCCCGATTAATGAAGTACTCTTCAAAAGAAGCTCGGGCCACATTTACAATTTCCTCATTTTCAACTGAGGTAAGAGAACTGTCTCTGTACTCAATCATTTTCAGGAAATACTTGGTGGCCTGAAGAGGAGAACTTACACTCTGCTGAATCATAATAAGGTAATTGAAAATAATTGATCCTTTGAAAGTCTCATCCTGATATAAGTCATAAGCCTTCTCCAGTTTCTCTAACGATTTGTCGTTTTTCTTGTTGCTCATCAGATCAAGACCCTTGTTATAATATTGATAAGCAATGAGTGCTTCTATAGGAACTTCCTTTGTTTCTTCATACATCATTTGATCATAGATGGCTTCATCGGTCATTCCCGGAAACTCATCAGCACCGATCATCTTATAAGAACGTAACTGCTGAATATATTGCCTTTTTGCTTTATCACTTACTCTTGATGAGGTTCCCGTCAATGGGTCCGTACATTCTATTGGAATTTTAAACTCCTGCGGATCAGCAATTAGATATACATGTCCGGGTTGAGAGATGACCGAATATTCAATACTTAATTCTTTCAATAAAAGTGCATACAGAGCAGAACCGCTTACACAGTTGAAAGTTCCGGTTTCGAATATCTCATCAAAAGAGGCAATTTCCTCATACTTCTTAAAGAACTCCTTGTGCGTAGCTTTGAACAGAACGTCAACCTGCTTCTTTTTTGGTTTACTTAAAAATTTCTTGTTCCTGTATGGTTTTAGAAAAGCATCAATCCGGCCCAGTACATCCTGAGCCATAATGGAGTCGGCTTCTTCATTTTGCAGAATTAATCCCGAAACAATTCCCAATTTACTTTCCAAATCAGGGTTGGCCAGGTAATTCTCCTCAAAAGATTGAGACCTTGAAACAAGGGAGAACAGCAATAATATGGATAGAATGTAAATCTTCACAACAGGGTACCAATCTAGTAAACTTTAATCTGACTATCAATACCGATCCTTGTCAAAATACACCGTATATTTCTTCGTAACCACGAGTCCTTTCGGATTAGAATATTTCAAATCCTTTTCAATCATTCTGCCAATTTTCAGAACAAAGCCAGCATCTGTGGTATTGATTTCATATGGAAGCGGTTTTGTTTTAACCACATTCCCTTCCCGATCAATACTCACCATGTAACTGAGGGATTTAAACTCGGACACTTTCACCCTTTTGAAGCTTGGCTTGGAAATAATCTTTATGCCATCTGAATGACCAACACCTTTTCCTATATCTCCGGTTCCGCTACCGCCATTTCCGGAAGATCCACCGAAAGTGAACAAATTCGCTTCCTTCTTTTTCCGACCATATGGATACTTCAGCTTTTCAACTACCTTCTTCAAAGAATCGCGCTCATCATAACAGATCTCTTTGTATTTCTTGCAATTTTCAAGCTCTCTGTTCAAAAGGCGAACTTTGTTTCTGAGCAGATCAGCTGTCAATTCTAAACTATCTAATTCCTTGTCTTTATTTGCCAGTTCTTTTTCCTGAATTTGCGCACGCAGGACCAATTGTTGCTTCTCTACTCGTTGTTCATGAATCACTTGATTGAGTTGCTTTATTTGTTCTTTTTTAGATTGAGCAATAGAGATCGCTGAGTGCGATAAGCAAATTGTAAGGAGTAAAAATTTCATCTTAATCGTTTTTAAACCAGGAGCTGTATTTCACGTAGTTATTGGCAATTCGGGCAATTTCACCATCGCGGAGACGCGCATCCACCTTTTTAATAAACTTGGCCGGAACACCAGCCCATAAAGAACCCGGCTCAATCACACTACCTTGCGTTACCACCGCACCAGCGCCAATAATACTGCCTTCCCCTATCACACAATCGTCCATCACAATAGAGCCCATTCCTATCAGAACATTGTCTTCTATAGTACATCCATGAACAATGGCGTTATGACCTATTGACACATTATTCCCAATAGTGGTTGGTGATTTCTGGTAAGTGGCATGAATCACCGCACCATCCTGCACATTCACCTTATTGCCCATTTTTATAAAATGTACATCTCCGCGAATTACGGCATTGAACCAAACTGAGCACTGATCTCCCATGGACACCTCACCTACTATTGTCGAATTTTCGGCAAACCAACAATCTTCACCCCAACTTGGGTCAATATCTCTTACTTTCCTAATAATTGGCATATTACAAACGTTATGATATATAAATATACGAGATTTGGCACATTCTTTGCTTTAATCACGCTGAACACTTAAAATCATTTGGCGATGACAACAAAATTAATTCTTAGCTCCCTGATGGCCCTTTCGGTCAGTGTCGGCTTAGCCGTTCCTATGGGAATCAATTACAAAGCAGCTACCAAGGGTACTTTCAGAACGCTTTCCAATCAGGCGTTTAAATCCGGTGAAGAACTCAAGTACAGACTTCATTGGGGTGCCATAGACGGTGGAGAAGTAAAGATTAAGATTTCAGATTCCAAGAAAAAAGTGAAAGGCCGTTCCTTAATGCACGTTGTGGCAGAAGGTCGTACCCTTCCAACTTTTGACATGGTTTACAAGGTAAGAGATCGTTATGAGTCTTACATTGATAAAACCGGACTTTTCCCATGGGTATTCGTGAGAAGAGTAGATGAAGGCGGATACAAAATCAAGCAGGATTACACGTTCTATCAGCATAAAAATCAGGTTAACCAGGGAGACGGTAAAGCACCAGCCAAAGTTCCAAACTTTGTTCAGGACATGGTTTCTGCATATTACTATGCCAGAACTCTGGATTTCACAGATGCCAAAATTGGACAGATTTACACAGTTCCAACTTTTGTAGATGGTGAAACATTCGACCTTAAGATCAAATACATGGGTAAAGAAACCATCAAGTTGAGAAAAGGGAAGTTCAAGTGTATGAAATTTCAGCCTGTTGTAATTGAAGGAAGAACCTTCAAAGATTCTGACGATCTCAAAGTCTGGATCACAGACGACAAAAACAGAATTCCAATTCTCGTGAAAGCAGACATTTTCCTCGGTTCCATTAAAATGGAAGTCGTGGAGTACAAAAATCTTCTGAATCCAATAGCCAAAGTGGAAAAGAAGTAGTGTTCAAACAAAAGGGGATCAGTTGATCCCCTTTTTTATTTAGCTAATTATCCACCTCACCATCTGAAAAAGTATTTCTGCCAGTTCCCTCTATTTTTCCGTAATTTGATTTCCTAAACTTGCGTGAAATGGCGATTAAACCAGAGATACTCAAAAAAATTGAGCAATTAGATGCTAAGTATGCCTCTATTGGGCAGGATCTTGAATCATATTTGGATGGACTGCTCTACTCTAACCCCCTTCATTATTGGGATTACATTAAGGTAGATGCCTTAATGAGTTTACAACAACCAAGAACGGACTTTCCGGATGAGCAGATTTTCATCGTCTACCATCAAATTACAGAATTGTACTTCCACCTCACACTTCATGAGCTTGAGCAGTTGGCTCATAATGGCAGGCATATCACAAGTGAGGGACAGGACAAAGGTTGGTTTGATAAACTGGATCCAAAGCTATTTGTAGAACGCATTAAAAGAATTAACCGATACTTTGAAGCGCTCACCCATTCCTTTGATATTATGAGAACAGGAATGGATAAAGATCAGTTCCTGAGATTTAGAATGGCACTACTGCCTGCCAGCGGTTTCCAGGCAGCGAGTTACAGAAGAATTGAAATAGCCTGTACAGACATCAAGTACCTGGTACATCATACCAAAAGAGAAGAATTCTGGAATGGCAGCATCAAAGATCAAATGCTGCACATCTACTGGCGACAAGGTGCTACCATAGAAGAAACTGGTGAAAAAGCACTGACGCTGAAACATTTCGAAGAGAAGTATATGGACGGGTTCATAGAACTGGCTGAAGATTATCAGAATAAAAATCTCTGGCAAAAGTTCCTTCAGTTTTCAGAAGAAGACAAACAAAACCCGGAAATTATAGAACAACTCCGCATGCTAGATGTCAACGTGAATATTAACTGGCCATTGGTTCACTACAAAACCGCAGCAAGATATATGGCCAGAGAAGACTCAGACGTACCTGCTACCGGAGGAACCAACTGGCAAAAATATTTACCCCCACGTTTCCAAAAGCGTATTTTCTTCCCGGAATTATGGTCGGATGAAGAAAAAGCTGAATGGGGAAAGGCGTGGGTAGACCAAACCGTATTCAATCACAAATGGTAAAACCAATTCACATCATTGCACTGGCAATGCTTCTTGTCATTAGCGCTTGCGGAAACGAAGACGACAAAGATTCTGACTCCAAAAAAAACGAGGAAACGCAAGTTCCTAAGGACACCACTCCACCTAAACCACCCACCATTGAATATGAATTCGTTTTGGATTCATTTAAAGTGGTAATCGACACTGTGCAGGAAGGACAAACCATGAGCCACATCATGCTCCCACATGGACTCGATCAGGTGCAAATCAATGAAGCTTATGTGAATGCTAAGGACAGTCTAATCGGACTTAATTTCATCACGGTTGGTCATCGATATACGGTTCTCTACAATCCATCGGATACGAGCAAAGCGAAACACCTGATTTACGAAAAGAACATTACTGACTATGTGGTATTCACCTTCAATGAGGATGAAGTTGTCATTGAGAAAAGACAAAAGCCCATTGATGTTCGGAAAAATGAGGCTGCCGGTGTGATCACATCAAGTCTCTGGAATGCATTTGTCGATCAGGGCTTAACACCTGAACTGGTGATGAAAGTCGTACAAACTTATCAGTGGAGTGTAGACTTCTTCTCTATTCAAAAAGGGGATTATTACAAAATTATTTACGACGAGCGATCGGTAGATGGCAAAGCCATTAGCAGTGGTGACATTCATGCTTTGGTTCTAAATACCTACGATTCGAGTTACTACGCTATTCCGTTTGAAGCTGGAGACTCAGTTCACGGATTTTTTGACGGTCAGGGTGGTAGTTTGAGAAAAGCACTTCTAAAGGCGCCTCTGGATTACATCAGAATTTCATCCGGATTCTCTTACAACCGTTTGCATCCTGTTTTAGGTTATCGCAGACCGCATCTTGGGGTAGATTATGCAGCACCTTCCGGAACTCCGGTAGTGAGTGTGGGTGATGGAACCGTTATTTTCGCAGGCTGGGGTGGCGGTGGTGGAAATACCATCAAAATTCAGCACAACGGCAATATTAAAACTTACTATCTGCATCTTAGGAAAATGTTAGTACGTGCGGGTGATCATGTTGTACAAGGTCAGCAAATTGGTGAAGTGGGAAGTACCGGAATTTCTACAGGACCGCATCTTGATTATCGATTGGAAATCAATGGTAAAAAAGTAGATCCTGTTCATGCAGATATTCCAACTTCTGAACCACTTCCTGAAGCTTTACTTGAAGAATTTATGATCAAAAGAGACTCCTTGGTTAAGCAACTGGAGATGATTCCTGTTCCTGAAGCCGGAGAAGATCATCACACAGCATACAGAGATAGTATTGAACAGACGATTTCCGAGTAAACTTTACTATTTTTGGGAAAAACTCGCTACCATGAAATTCTTACTGACAAGCATTCTCGCATGTCTGATCTTCTCAAGTAACGCCCAAACCACCATTAAGGGAACCGTGAGTAATAAAAAGGGCGAGCCGGTTGAGCTGGCCAATGTCTTTATTCTGGATTCATACGATGGTACCTCAACAAATGACAAAGGTTATTTCGAATTTGAAACCGAAGAAGAAGGTACGCAGGTTTTGGTTATAAGGTCTATTGGGTATCTTGAATACAAACAAGAAATTGATTGTAACGGCAAAACATATGAACTAAAAATTACTGCTCAACAGGACGAAAGTGACCTGGATCCGGTGGTGATTTCCGTTGGAGCTTTTGAAGCAAGTGACGAAAAGAAATCGGTAGTGATGCGACCACTGGACATTGTGACAACCGCAGGTGCTGCCGGAGACATATTTCAAGCCATTAAAACCCTGCCAGGTGCTCAGCAGGTTGGAGAGCAGGAAGGCTTATTTGTTAGAGGAGGATCTGCTGCTGAAACCAAAACAATTATTGACGAGATGATCGTTCAAAATCCCTTCTTTAGTTCAGTACCGGATGTACCACAAAGAGGACGCTTTTCGCCATTTCTATTTAAGGGAACTGTTTTTAGCACAGGCGGCTATTCAGCGGTTTACGGACAAGCTTTGTCTTCTGCACTGATCTTAAATTCTGTAGACATGTTTAAGCAGAATGCCACTTCTGTCGGGATTTTGCCCATCGGAGGAAGCTTATCCCATACGTTCTCAAAAAAGAACACAGGCGTGAGTTTGTCAGCAGGCTATACTCATCTGGGGCCTTACTTCAGAATCATTAGACAATTGCGAGACTGGCAACATCCTCCTGAAGGAGCGAATGCCACACTCACCATCCGTCAGAAGGTGAATGAAAACGGTATTTTCAAGTTTTACGGAACCTATAGTCAGAACCAACTGGCATTGTCTTTTCCAAACATTGATGCTCCCAGCACAGACGATCATTTTTCCTTGTTTAACCGAAATGTCTACATCAACTCTTCGTACAAACATTACATTGGCGACAAGTGGAGTTTATTTACGGGAGTGAGTTACACAACTGATGAAGACGATATCGATCAAAGTGCATTCACGCTTGAATCGAAAGACAACCTGAGTCAGGTTAAAATGATTGCGAGCAGGGATTTTGGAAAAAACTCTCAGCTTAAGTTTGGAGGTGAATACCATGATCAGGAGATCAACGCTACTTACAACGGGTTCCTGGGGCAGTTAAAAGAACAATACTCCGCCGGGTTTGTGGAGGGCGATATCTTCATTAGCAGACGTCTGGCCACTCGTGTTGGAATGAGATTCGAGAACAGTTCATTGATCAACCAAACCAATTTGGCACCACGTGCGGCTCTATCGTATAAAATCAGTGAAAGCAGTCAGTCGAGTATTGCCTATGGTAAATTCTACCAGACACCGGAAAATCAGTTTTTGTTCAACAGTACGGCCATCAATTTTGAAAACGCCACACATTATATTGTGAACTATCAATACATGAAAGACAGTAGAACTTTCAGAGTGGAGTTTTACAACAAAGAGTACGGCGACCTGGTACTTTATGATTTAGACACCAACGGCCTTTTCCAGAACTTAAGTAACGACGGCTATGGATATGCCCAGGGATTCGACATCTTCTACCGTGATCAGAAGTCACTCAAAAATGCAGACTTCTGGATTTCATATTCTTATCTGGATACGAGAAGGCGGTATAGAAATTTCCCTATTGCCGCAGCCCCCAGCTTCACTGCAACGCATACTTTGTCCACAGTATTCAAATACTGGCTTAGTAAAATCACAACCAGTGTTGGATTTACTTATTCCTATGGGAGCGGCAGACCATACTACAATCCAAATCTGGGGAGAGGGGAATTCCATTCTGAGCAAACACCTGAATTCAGAAATCTATCCATTAATGCAAGTCATTTAACCAGTATCCTTGGTGGATTTACCGTGATTTTTGCCTCAGTGGACAATGTATTTAACAGAGAAAATGTATTTAGCTATCGTTTTTCAAGTGACGGATCAACAAAAGTCAGTGTGGGACCTCCAAACCTTCGCTCATTTTTTGTCGGTGTGTTCATTTCTTTTGATCACGACAAGATCAAAAAAGAGAAAGAAGAAAAAGCTAAAAAAGTGGAATAAGAATTGATAAGGAGAGTAAGCGTGAAACAATTGGTGTTTATAGTAGCATTGTTTTCTGGTATCATCCCGGTGATGAGTCAGAGCAAAGCAGATTCATTGTACATAGTGTATGTCACTGAGGGAAAAGGATTATATCAAAGTGGTGAGTATTTAAAATCAGCAGAAGCCTATAAAAAGGCATTCGATCAATATGGAGGGAAGGCGGTACCCAATGACAGATACAATGCTGCATGCTCCTATGCTCTCTCAGCGAATTCTAAAAAAGCGTTGTTTCACTTGCATTATCTGTCAGACTCTACTCAATTCAGCGATATTGGACTCATAACAACGGATACGGATCTCAACAGTCTTCACGACACCAAAGAATGGGACAAGCTTATCGAAAAAGTTAAAGCCAATAAATACGAACTGGAGAAGGACTTTGATCAGGATTTAATAACGAAACTAGACAGCTTAAAAACATTGGATCAGAAGTGGCGAAAAATGAGCACTGATTACGCCAACGGTACAATCGATTCGAGCTCAACCAGCAGAGAAGAAATTATGGAAAATGTGAGAGCAACAGATAGTCTTAATTACCTTGAACTAAAGTCTATTGTGGAGAAACATGGTTTCCCTGGATTTGATTTGGTTGGGAAAAACGGTTCGCACAATTTTTGGCTCATGATTCAACATCAGGATCGAAATACCGACTTCCAAATAGAGGTTTTGACCCTAATGAAGAAACAGGTTGATGTTGACAATGCTAATAAAAATGATTACGCCTATCTTGTAGACAGGGTACGTGTAAATACAGGAAAGCTTCAGGTTTATGGTACACAAATGACTATAAATGAAGACAGAACCTCTTACATGCCAAAGCCGGTTGAAGATCCTGACAATCTTAATAAAAGGAGACTTGAAATGAACTTGTCTCCAATAGAAACATATATAGACATTATGAACAAACACTTCCACGGATCGCTAACGGGAAGAAAAAATCAATAATACAATGAAATCAATACTTACTTTATTACTCATTGGCGTCCTTACTCAGGTATCTGCTCAGGATGACAAATACACAAAAACAATGAAGTCTACTCTGGCAAAACTAGATACTGCCAAGACAATTCAATCTTTTGTAAAATCTGCCAATA
This sequence comes from Parvicellaceae bacterium, assembly GCA_965230535.1. Classification (GTDB taxonomy): domain Bacteria; phylum Bacteroidota; class Bacteroidia; order Flavobacteriales_D; family JAUILH01; genus JAUILH01. Next base: position 1,940,380 of record OZ246010.1, read on the forward strand.
AATTTGAAAGAATTGCCAATGCAGAAGGCAGTAAATGGCTTCCTCACTACTGGTCGGCATACTGTAATATTCTATCATCTATGATGGTGAAAGAAGACCCAGCCAAGCAAGGTCAATACCTAACAAATGCAGATATGCACATTACAAAAGCAGATTCTTTGTCGGAAGACAACTCAGAAATTTACGTGCTAAGGTCATTCTGGTACACAGGTAAAATGATGGCTGAAGGGTTTCAAAGTGGAATGAAATACGGCCCATTATCTAATACAGCCCTTGAGAAGGCCAAAAAACTAAACCCGGAAAACCCAAGATATTACTCACTTCATGGAACCGGATTGGCTTACACCCCACCTATGTTTGGAGGAGGAAAAGACAAAGCTTTGCCGATTCTGGAAGAGGGTATGAAAAAATTTGAGGCCTTCAAACCGGAAACTGAATTGCATCCTAATTGGGGAGAAGATCAATGCAAAGAAATGATTCAGTTTTGCAAAGCTGATGACAAAGAGAAAAAACAAGAGGAAAAGTAATTGTTCCTTTTAGGTTTTACGACATTATCCATAAGCAATGGATACTTTTTTTAAATCATGCTTTTTCGTTCTAACGACGGTTGCTTGTCTTTCAGTTCAGGCTCAACGCAACGAGTTTAGGGCAGTCAAGGATATTGATGGAGACGGAGTTAAAGACTCTTTATACACTTTTTATGATGGCGGATCCGGTTTCGGAGGAACCTATGGTGAAATTGTCAATGGTGCTTCCGGCAAGACTTATGAACTAGATACCTGGAGTTGCTTTTGCGATTCATGGTTGATCAAAGCTTTGCCGCCAGAGTATAAACTTCCTCATCACAGAGTGTTTTACGACACCTTGATTCATCGTTTGTTTGGAAGTCTGGAAAAACAGGCAGACCCTTCTCTGAAATGGATATTTGATGCACATACGCACAACACCAAATTAGGATCAAGTTCCGTTTACGAATCGGTATTGACGGTTCCAATATCTTACCATGAAAAACCCGAAAGCTATGATATTAGCTACTCGGTTAAAGCTGATAAAGAATCTCTCAAAAAATACTTCAGGACCTATGCCGAAGAACCAGACTGGTTGGATGACTCACCGAAAGGACTGATAAGAAAATATAATGGCTTCCTGGCTCCCAAGAAAACCATTGAGCATAAAAACGGGAAGCTTTTGGCTGCCAACCATGGCATTGCGATCCAAAGAAAAGATGGGAAAATAGCATGGCTGTTTGTGACAGATCCAATTATAACCGGCGGACCTGAGAAAATGAGATGGCCTTCTATTGGCGAAATTCAGGTACTTGGCGACCTCATCATCTTTGAACTCAACATGGCACCTGCAGTTGATAAGTATATCTATGTCATCAATACCAAAACTGGTCGCGTTGGGAAACTAAACACCATATCTGAGAAGAATTTTGACAGTCCAAAAGACGGGATTTCCATCAGCAACGACATTCTTTACATTCATAATGAAGAAGATCATAGATATTCTAAAGAAGAGCTTCTAAATGGACTAAGAGCCTTAGACTAGCTCGTCTTCTCCACCCAGTCTCCGTGCTCGCGAATTAATTCAATCAATTCTTCAACTGCATCTTCTTCCGGGACGTTACGTTTAACCACTTCTTTCTCTTTATACAAAGTGATTTTGCCCTTGCCTGTTCCAACGTATCCATAATCGGCATCCGCCATTTCTCCCGGACCGTTTACAATGCATCCCATGATGCCAATCTTCACGCCTTTTAAATGATCTGTTCTGGAGCGGATTTTTGCTGTTGTCTCCTGAAGGTCAAACAAAGTTCTTCCACAAGATGGGCAGGAAATGTATTCCGTTTTTGAGATTCTGGTTCTCGTTGCCTGAAGAATGCCGAACAGAGTTCTGTTTACGATCTGGGCAGACAAGTTGGTTTCCGACCATACACCATCCCCCATTCCATCGAGAAACAATGCACCAAAATCTGCACCGGCATATAACTGGAACTTATCTTCATCTACCTCCGTTCCATAACTCCTCTTAACAATCACCGGAATATCACAGCCAGCATTCATCAATGAAATAAAAGCCCTTCTTTGTTCAGCCATTCCATGCTCGTTATCCGTCTTCAAAACCAACACCACATTATCGCGAGTACCCAAATCCTTCAAAACAAGCTCCGTTAAATGAGCGAGTTCCAACTCCACAAAATTGAGTTCAGGATGCAAAGTTTCCGTCAAATAACACAAGCCATCAAACAGAGGATAATGCCTGTCGTTAGCTTGATTTTCTTTCCATTTCTTAGAGTTTTGAATGATTCCCAAAGTTCCTGGAATATCAAAATCGATGGTGTGGTCTCCAATAAAAATATAATCTGCCGCCTGGTCAGATAAGTTCCACTTATCCAAAGGAACAGAGTACTGATAACCCAATCCAAAAAATGACGCTTCCGTCAAATCATTTCGGTCAGATAAATCTCCTATCACAACAGGCGCTTGCTTGGCTCCTATGTTGAATATTTGTTTTGAATTTCTGCGCTCATAATCGTACGGAGAATAAGGCAACTTCTCAATATCAGAAATGGTTTTGGAGGCTTTTCTGCCGACATACCTCTCTACCAACTGCTGAGCTACCGGAATCTCGGCTTCAGGTTCTTCTGTGAGCGACACACGAATGGTATCTCCCAAGCCATCTTCTAATAAAGTTCCTATTCCAACTGCTGATTTAATTCTTCCGTCCTCACCTTCTCCGGCTTCTGTCACACCCAAATGAAGCGGGTAATTCATCCCGGAAGCTTTCATGGTTTTTACCAGTAAGCGGTAGGCCTGAACCATCACCTGTGTGTTAGACGCTTTCATGGAAACGATCAGATCATGGTAATCGTGAGCTCTGCAAATGCGAATAAACTCCATGGCCGATTCCACCATCCCCAGAGGGGTATCTCCATATCTGCTCATGATTCTATCCGACAGAGATCCATGGTTGGTTCCTATCCTCATAGCTGTCCCATTCTCCTTGCAAAGTTCTACAAGTGGGCCAAACCTCTCTGCTATTCGGTCTAACTCTGCCTGATAAGCCTCATCTGAATAATCATGAGATTCAAATTTCTTTTTGTCAGCGTAATTCCCCGGATTTACCCTTACCTTCTCAACAATATTTGCCGCCACCTCAGCCGCATTGGGCGTAAAATGGATGTCGGCCACCAAAGGTGTTGAATAACCTTTTTCACGAATCTGATCTTTAATATGCTGGAGATTTTCCGCATCCTTTTTTGAAGGCGCAGTTAGCCTGACCAGCTCACATCCTGCATCAATCATTCTAATAGACTGCGCAACAGACCCTTCGGTATCCATTGTATCCGTGGTGGTCATGGATTGTACTCTAATAGGATTGTCTCCACCAATTCCCACAGATCCAACTTTAACCTCACGTGTTTGGTAACGTTGGTATTCTGTCAAACTATTACAATACATCTCTTCCATGATTCAAAGACAAAAATAACCATAGAATGTTCAGAGAAAACAAATGCTTATCATAAAATACAAACCTTGCTTATGTCGTTTTCATTTTCTAACCTTTGTACTGGTGAAAAAAGTGGCCATCATAGGGTTTGGAAATATTGGAAAAGCACTGGCGTTTCGTTTACTGGAAGACCAATACCATGTTGATCATATTTGCATCATAGATCCGGATGAAACCATCGAAGGTGCCAGACTCGACATAGAAGATGCAGCTATACTTCACAACTGCGATTTCTCATTGAATGATGCTCAAGAGTTTCAACAATGCGATATCATATTCCATTGTGCAGGTGCCTCCGTTCCAAAAACCGGGAATCGTCTGGAAATTGCAGCTGAAAATGTGCTCATCACAAAGCAAATTTTTGAATCATATCATCCTAAAGAGCAAGCCAGAATCATTGTTGTCACCAATCCTGTTGATATCATTTCTTTTTACAGTTGGAAATACAGTGATCTTCCGGCAAACCAAGTAATGGGAACCGGAACCTTACTAGACACCATGCGCTTGAACAGACTGCTCAAACGAAAAGGGTATCAGTCGTGCAATGGGATTGTTCTGGGGGAACATGGAAGTTCAATGTTCATTTCCAAAACCTTATCCCAATTGGAAAATGAACCGTTAAGTGCGCACATGTCCAATGAAGAGGTCCTGGCATTAACAGATGAAGTGTCTCAATCGGCAAAACGTATTAAAATGACCCAATCTGCTACAATTTATGGTGTGGTTGAAGCGGCTCTATGCTTGTATCTGGCACTTGGTTCCGAAAAAGAAATTAAGCTACCAGCTTCTACTCTGGTTGATGAGGATTTTACCAAAAGTGAAACAGCCATATTTATCAGTCAACTATGTTCGGTAAGCGAAAAAGGAATATCTCCTGCTACTATCACGCTTGAAAAAGATGATCAGGAGGCTTATGAAAGATCTATTCAAGTTGTAACAGACTGCATGAATAACATATAGTTATGGAATTAAAAACGCTGAAGTCTCTCAACCATTACTTAACCACATTTCTTGAAAGGAAGTTATGGGCAAAAGTTTTATTTGCAATGGTGCTGGGGATGGCTCTGGGATATGTTCTGATACCTGAGAACGATTGGGTAAGCGCACATTTCTCTGAACAGCTTGGTGAATGGCTTTCTCTACCTGGGAAACTCTTTCTTCGTTTGGTTCAAATGATTATGATTCCATTGATTTTTGCCAGTATTATTACCGGACTGGCAAGTATTAATGGTGGAGACAATTTAAAACGACTGGGGCTAAGATTAGGAGGTTATTTTGTCCTGACCACAGTCATCTCAATCACAATCGGTGTTGTGTTGTCAATTATCATCAAGCCTGGAAAATACATGGTTAATGACAGCTCTATTGGCAACCATGTTGCGCCTGCTGATTCTGGTTTACAAGCACAGGAAAAACTTAGTATTCCGGACCGTATTTCCGATTTACTTCCCGCCAATCCTTTAGAAAGTATGCTCACAGGTGAAATGCTCGCCATTGTGGTATTCACCATCATCATTGGTTTGGCCATTATACAACTGAAATCGGAAATGAAAGCCCCTGTATTAAACATGCTCGGTGCCATTCAGGAAATATGTATGACAGTGGTGCGTTGGGCAATGAAGTTGGTTCCTTATGCAGTATTTGGCCTAATGGCTCAGCTCGTTTCCAGCATTGGCATAGCCGGCATGAAGGGAATTGGCGCATATGTAGGCACCGTTTTGCTTGGTCTGTTTATTTTGCTTCTGATCTACTTGCTAATCGTTCACTTTTTCAGCAAAAACGACCCTAGATCATTCATTAGAAAAATTCGTGATGCGCAGTTACTTGCATTTTCTACAACCAGTTCTGCTGCAGTGATGCCTTTATCAATCAAAACCGCTCAGGATGAATTGGGGGTTAGCAAGGGCATCAGCAACTTTGTGATTCCCATTGGAGCAACTATAAATATGGATGGGACGGCTCTGTATCAATGTATCAGTACACTTTTCATTGCGCAGGTATATGGCATTCAACTTGAAATAGATGCCATTATTCTGATTATGCTCACACTTGTGTCAGCTTCAATTGGAACTCCGGCCATTCCGGGAGGCGGAGTGGTAATTCTTGCCAGTGTTCTTCAGGGGGCGGGTATTCCTGCAGATGGCGTGATGATTATCATTGGAGTCGAGCGTATTCTGGGGATGTTTAGAACCGTGACCAATGTAACCGGCGATTTAACCGCTTGTGTGGTCTTTAATGAGGTCGTGGACGAGAAAGTTCAAACCGAGTAGGGGCTATTTAGATAACCAGTTAGCTGCTTCAACAAAGTATTTGGCAGAAAGCCTGTTCCACTTATTGTACATCTTGGTAAATCCTCCATCCAGAAGAATGCGGTATTGAGCATTGTCAAAACTGGCGACACAGACTTGTCCATCCGAACCGATAATCTGAGGTTTTACAGACTCCGACATGCTTAACGACGATACAGTGAATCCTTCATAAATGTATGATTCATCATTGAGTAAATCTCCTCCCGGAGCAGAACTTGCTCTCTTATCGGCCATATAATTACCATCAAAAGTTGCACCCGTAAAGTACTGAGAGATGTAATCTGCATCAGCATCATAAGGTTCATTGTCTGCCAATAGGTAAAGTCCTTTTCCCTCCTCAAGATAAGATTGAATGACTTCCAGATGAGTGGAATCCAAATGTCGCTTCCAGTCAGACACCACCCAAAATTGATCATAAGAATCCAGAGCACTGTCTAGTTGCTCTGCAGAAGGGATTTCAGAAAGATAATTATTGGTGAATCCAGCCTGATTCAATGCTGTATCCAAATTCTGTGTCTTAAATTTATCCGAATCGTATAGCTTTAAAATCAGAATACTTGATTGAGCCATGGCTCCCGTCCATGTCATCATCAAAACCAGTATCAAAGACCTTATCATACTCATTGGTACCCGCTTGTAAGAAATTGGTTCAAAAAGTTTTGGATATTAAATAATCACGTCATAAGTTTGCATCAGCAAAGGCTACAAATCTTTGACTCTTTATAGAGAATGAGGCGAGAGACAGGCTCTAAGACCCTCTGGCAACCCCAAACACCAAGTGCGGAAGGTGCCAATTCCTGATAGATAAATTGAGTAATAATGAAAAAGACAAGACAATCTATGTATGAGTGCTGCGAGAGCTTAAGAGCCTGCTAGTATCTATACGTTTCACAAATTTTCTAATTGACCGCAAGTCGGTCTAAATTCCAGGTATTATGAGCAATGATATTAAAATTGGCCTATTTGGCTACGGGTGTGTAGGACAAGGACTACATGATGTATTGAACAACAGCAAGGGTTTCAGAAGTAATATTGACACCATTGTTGTGAAAGACAAGAATAAGGAACGACGACTTCCGCAAAGCGCATTTTCATATAGTAAGGAAGACATTCTTAACAAAGAAGACATTGATCTGGTAGTTGAGTTAATTGACAACTCAGAACAAGCCTTGGAGATCACAAAATCAGCACTTGAAAAAGGTAAAAATGTGGTGTCTGCCAACAAGAAAATGATTGCCGAAAATTTTAAAGAATTGGTCGATCTGCAAAAGAAACACAATGCTGGTTTATTATATGAAGCTTCCGCATGTGCAAGTATTCCGATCATCAGAACACTGGAGGAATACTATGATAATGAACTTCTGGAATCCGTTTCGGGAATTTTTAACGGGTCTTCCAATTACATCCTGTCTAAAGTGATTAATGAAGGACTTGATTATCCCTCGGCTCTGGCTAAGGCGCAAGCACTTGGTTTTGCTGAAAGCGACCCTACTCTTGATGTTGGTGGGTATGATGCCAAATACAAACTTGTGATACTTAGCGGACATGCATATGGTGTTTTCATCAACCCGGAAAAAATATTTAATCTGGGTATTGACAACCTTAATCAGAGCATTATTGATTACGCACGAAACAATGGCCTCAAAATAAAACTCATTGCACAGGTAGTTCGTTTAGACGATAAAAATATTACGGCCTATGTCTTACCTAAATTGGTCAACTCAGATCATCCGCTATATAATGTAGAGAATGAAAACAACGGTGTAATCGTAAGAGCTGCCTTCTCTGATGAGCAAATTTTCATTGGAAAAGGAGCAGGTGGTCACCCAACGGGATCTGCAGTATTATCGGATATTTCCGCCAATAGTTATGATTACAAATACGAATACAAGAAATTATCTCAATCGAATAAATTCTTATTCACTAATAATGTAACTCTGGATATTGTTGCAACCGGGTTTAATGATGATCTTCAAAAAATTCCTTTCGTAAGTATTACACAACAAGAAGATGGACTGATTGAAGGTAAAATCAAATTAGAGACCTTAATCGCAAGTCAGGATGAGATTAGAAATTCAGGGATTTTTGTGGCAAGCAAAGGAGAACCAGAGGTATTACACACCACTTTTAAGACAAAACGAGAATTAGTTGAAGCTTAGTACTAATGCTCACAATGTCCATTCTTCTTACAGCAAGGATGTAAACGCTTATACTTTTTTGGATTAGCGGGTACATCATCAGCATCATATCCCACATTGGTAACGGCCACCCTGAGTTTTTCCGGGGTGGTCTTTTCCGGATTATAATCAACTGTAAGCACTTTGGTATCTACATCCAATACTACTTTTTTCACGCCCTTCTCAAAACTCATGTCGTGTTCAAGTGTTTCTTTGCACATATCACACACAGCAGAAGTCAGAATGTCAAGACTTTCTACCTTCTTTTGAGCCATTGAAGAAAAACTCAAGAATATTAAACTTAAACCTAGTATAATTTTCATTTTCACAATTTTATCATTGCTACAGCAAATTTAGTGCAAAACTAAAAGCAGATCAATTTAAAACAGCAAGACGCTTTAATTCCTAACTTTGCACAAAACACTTTCTTATGAGCCAAGCAGTAGTTCCGGTAAATGTATATATGGAAATGACGCCAAATCCGGCGACCATGAAGTTTGTTGCTAACAAGTACCTCATCAACGATGGATCGCAAGCAGAATATACATCTGCAGTTGAAGCAAAAGACTCTTCTCCTTTGGCAGAAGCACTTTTCAACTTCCCATTTGTACAGAAAGTATTTATTGCCGGGAACTTTGTTTCCATTACTAAGAATGAATCCATTCAGTGGGATTATGTAAACATGGAATTGAGAGAATTCCTTAAGTCGTTTGTAGAGGAAGGCAACGTGGCGGTTATCAAAGCACCGGAACCCAAAGCTCAAACTAAGGACGACAAGCCTAAAAAAGTGTATGATCCTTCTGAGTACGATGATGTAATCAGAGGCTTATTAGAAGAGTTTGTAAGACCAGCTGTAGAACAAGACGGTGGCGCCATAGACTTTTTGGGCTACGACAATGGTATTGTTACTGTTGGACTTAAAGGTGCATGTAGCGGCTGCCCAAGTAGTACTATGACGCTTAGAGGTGGAATTGAAAACCTCTTGAAACAACACATTCCGGAAATCAGAGCAGTAGTCGCTGAAGAAGAATAGTATGAAAGATTATAAGAAGTACTACAAAATTCCAGCACCACCATTTGAAGTTTATGGTGCGCTTACCAATCCACTTGCCATTCACCAATGGACCGGAGCACCTGTTGAAATGAGTACCGAACCTGGTTCAGAGTTTTCTTTATGGGATGATGCCATTGTGGGACAAAACATTGAGTTCGAACAAGACAAAAAAATTGTCCAGAAATGGTACTTTGGAGATCAGAAGGAAGATTCTATCGTGACCATCATCTTACATAAAGATGGAAACGGCACATCTTTAGAATTAAGACACACCAATATCCCTGATGAAGCGTATGATGACATCTCAAACGGATGGGATAACCATTACATGGCTTCTCTAATTGAATTTTATTAGCCTGATTTTCAGGTAATTAAAAATTAATTTCGCTTTTTTTTGTGGAATTGCGATTTCCCCTACATCCTATTGTTGAACATTAAAAACAATAACTATGAAAGGATTAATCACAATGGCCATACTTGCGATCGGGCTAAGTGCCGGAGCTCAAACTTCCGGAACTTTGAAAGGGAAAGTTAAAAATGAACGAGGAGAAGCCGTGATGTACGCAATTGCTTCTGTTGAAGTAGGCGCGGATTTCATCAAAGCCAGAACCGACGAAGAAGGGCGTTTTACTATTAAGCCTCTCAACTCAGGAACATACATTCTCACCTTAACGTCTTTTGATTACGATACTATTAAGTATCAGATTGAAATCAAAAATGACCAAATCACATTCGAAAACAATTTGGTAATGAAAGACAAAGTTTTGGGTAAGGATGTTGTAATCCTCGGTAATAAGTTAATTGACCCTGAGGAAACTTCTAAAATCACTCTCTCAGCCAAAGCACTTAAAAACAGTCCGGTACTAAGAGACCCGTCAAAAATGTTGGAGAGTATGACTACCGATATCAAACGTAGCAACGACGGACAGGTTTACTTCAGAGGCTCAAGATCTGATGGTGTGGTACAGTTTATCGATGGCGTGAAGCAATCAGGATATGTAAGCGGATTACCAGGAAGAGCTATCGGAAGAGTTTCAGTATACACGGGAGGTATTCCAGCTAAATACGGCGATACAACTAGTGGTGTGATCGTTATGGAAACGAAGAGCTACTTTGAATTATACTACGCAAGAATGGCCGGTAAAGAATAATTTTCATATCAAATCCATAATAAGCAACATAAAAATCCCTGCTCAAATTGAGCGGGGATTTTTTTTAGTATCTAACTTTTCATTTGTGTAACTTGGCTCCGTGAGGAAATTTGCTGCTATACTGATTCTTTTTGGCTTGTCATGGACTTCACTCGCCAACAATGAAAACCGGATAGAAGAACTCCTCAATAAATCGGATAAAATCTACGGTTCAGATCCCGATTCCAGCTATGTCCTTTGTCAACTGGCCTTTAAGCTTTTAGATGAACAATCTCCAAAAGATTTAAAGGCACATGTTCATTTAAATCTGGGAATGCACCAACTGCTAAAAGCCCAACTGGATGGAGCTGCCAATCATTTTGATGAAGCCATTTCTTACCTTAAAGGTTCCAACAGTTCTCATGAAGCCTGGGCCTATAAATTGAAAGCCAATTTACTGGATCGATTGGGCGATACCAGAGAAGCGCTGAATTACCAGAAAAAGGCGCTGCTTATTTATAAGAATGACAAAGACAGTGCTAACTATAGTGCCACACTCTTAAACAATTTTGGGTTCTACAGAAGTCTGGACGATCTTGAAGGCGAAAAAGCGACCATTGATGAACTTCAACTCTACGAGAACTTCATCGATGGCTCCACAAGATATTACTACTTCCAAAATAAAGGATTGTATCATTTGGATATTGAAGAGTATGACAAAGCGGAAGAACTGCTACTCAATGCTCATGGCGTCTCTGAGGAATACGACATGGTAGACAGCCGGGCAACTGCATTAAAGAACCTTGGTAAACTGCACATCAAAACCAAAGACTACAATCAATCTCGAAAATACCTTGAACAGTCTATCAAGCTTTGTGACGAGTATGATCTAAAACATGAACAAGTCGAAAATCTGGAGGTCCTGATTGAATTGTACAAAACCACCAACGAAATGACCAAGGCTTTTGAAGCTCAAACCAGACTTTATGAGTTAAAAAGCATTATTTACGACATAGAAAAAGTAGCGCACATCTACTCTATTGAGAAGCAACTTGAAGTAGCCGAATACCAAACTTCAATTGCAGAAAGTGAACTAAAAATTAGTCGCAAAAATGAAGAGCTCAAAGAGAAAAAGGCGCAATCCATCAAGGATAAACACAAAAGGCAAAATCTTCAAATTGCACTGGCCATTGTTTTTGTGATTGGAATCATTGTACTCATTGGTTTAATCAGGGTTAGGAAGCTGAAAAAGCTCATCGAAAAGAAGAATGAGTTGGTGAATCTGAAAAATGACCAGCTTCAGGAAGCTTTGGACGACCTCAACCATAGTTTGGATTATAGTAAGCGTCTCCAAAATTCACTACTTCCAAATGCCAGGGATTTTGCGAACGGATTCAAGGATGTTTTCATTTTCTATCTACCCAAACAAACTGTAAGTGGTGATTTTTACTGGAAAATTTCTTTGGGTGACAAAACTTTGGTGGCGGTAGCAGATTGTACGGGCCATGGCGTACCCGGAGCCCTTGTAAGTGTTGTTTGTATCAATGCCCTGAACAGAGCCGTAAGAGAGTTTGGCATTACCGAACCAGGCAAAATTCTGGACCAGGCAAGAATCAATGTTTCTGAAGCTTTTGAACTTAAAAATGAGTTGGTGGCCGATGGTATGGACATTAGTTTATGTCTAATAGACTCGAAGAACAAAGTTCTGCAATGGGCCGGTGCCAATAACCCACTTTGGATTTTACATCCGAATGAAAGAGAAATTGAAACCATCAAAGCCACTAAACAAGGTGTTGGGGTTATTAAAGACCCTGAAGACTTTGAAACGCACACTGTTAATTATACTGAAGGCACAAGAATTTATATGTTCTCAGATGGGTATGCAGATCAATTTGGAGGTGCAAGTGACACAAGAAGAGGCGGTAAGAAATTCAAATCCAGTAGTCTGCGCAAATTACTTGAATCTTTGTCAGACAAACCACTTCCCGAGCACAACCCGGTATTGCTAAAAGTCCTAAAAGAATGGAAAGGCGATCTGGAACAAATTGATGATATCTGTATTGTAGGAATCGACCTGTAAGGCAATTGGTTTTTCTTTTATTCGTCCAACGACGATGAGAAAATCGTTGGAACAGATACAGATCTGGGCAAAATGGTTTTCTTCAAATTAAGGTAGCTCAAATTTTTTTCAATCATTTTATGGAATTACTTTTACTTGATCATCCTATAGGTGCGATCAGGTGAAAACGGGTAAAGTGACATATCAACAATGGACCGATGAGGAAATTATAGCTCATTACAAGAAAAGTCAGGATAAGGCTTGTGTAGGAGAGTTATTCAACCGCTATGGTGCTGTGGTGTATGGGGTGTCGCTAAAATACCTGAAAAACGTTGCGCAGAGTCAGGATATGACTATGCATATTTTTGAAAAACTGATGGATCTCTTACTTGACAAAACTGTGATTAACTTTCGTTCCTGGCTCCATGTGGTGTCGCGAAACGAGTGCTTGATGCGTCTCAGAAAACAAGGGAAGGTTCATGAAAATTCGTTAGACGACTCCTACGAACTACAGGCTGATGAAGATTCTTTGATTCAAAAACAACAGGATGAATTGATGCTCAACCAACTGGAAAGCGCAATTAAGGAGCTTAAACCAGAACAACAGCAATGCATTGAGTTGTTTTACATTCAGGAGAAATGCTACCAACAAGTGGCAGAGATTACTGGTTTCACACTGAAGCAAGTCAAAAGTTATATTCAAAATGGCAAGCGCAACCTGAAAATTATTTTAACCCAAACTAAACCCATACATGAATAAATTAAATAACATATTCATGAAAACCGATCCACTCACCAATGAGGAATTGGAAAGATACGTGAATGGCGATATGTCGCCAGAAGAAATGTATCAAGCCGAGCTAAAGATGGCCGGTAATCCAATTTACGATGACGCTATTGAAGGTTTTAAAGCTTCCGGTGCCGGTTTGGCTGGCTTTGCTGCTTTGCAATCTCAATTCGAAACATCTATTGGCGCTTCAAGTGCGTCTTCTGCTACCGGAGCGGCTGGCAGTTCAGCTTTTGGCCAGGTAATGGGCCTTTGTTTTGGTGTAGCGTTTACCACTGTTATCGGGCTTGGTGTTGCTCACGAATCCGTTCAGGAGCAAACCAACGATTCTGAGAGTAACCACCAGATTGCTCTAAACGAAACTCATGATGAAGTTTCGGAAGAAACTCTGATTGCTTATGATGAAGTGATTGAAGAAGATGTGCTTATTGAGGCCATTGAAATCGAACTTAAGGATGCAGATCCGGTTGCCGAAAATAAAGCAATTACCTATGAAAAAGCACTTAAAAATCAGCCAACTACCCTGGTAGATGATGTGGTTGAAGATGTGGCAGAAGTTCCGGAACCGACACCGGTAAGTCCTGTCGAAATTGATCCTGTTGAAGGCGTTAAATTTGATAAGACAGTGGAAGTTCACTCGAACGTGCAGATCGTTTATTTGCACGAGTTAAAAACTGTTGACCTGTCTAAACTTTACAAAAGAAGTATCAAAATCAGAAACATTCATGCCCTAAGCGGAACTCCCGCACATAGCGAGATCAAGCTAGACGACGGAGAAACTATGAATCATCTGAAGCCATACATCTACATTCCTTACCAAAAGTATCTGAATGATGCCATGGCCAAATTTGAAGCGAATAATTTTAAGAGCGCTTTAAAGGATTACAAAGTGATTTTGTCTCATTATAAGGACGACATCAATGCACATTTTTATGGTGCTTTGTGTTATTACAACCTGGGCAAACCAACTAAAGCCATCGATTATTTTGATGCTGTTCTTGACGATCAAATCAATAGTTTTGATCAGGAAGCTGAGTTCTATAAAGCACTGTGTTTGATAGAAGCCGGTCATAAACAAGAAGCATCCAGACTATTGGAAAAGATCGAAAATGACGGTTTGTTCTACGCTAAGAGAGCACGCGCAGAAAGAATGGCTCTGTAAAAGACCAACACATTTCAATTCATTTTCGTAGTTTTAAGTATGCTAAAGGCCTGTTTCACTTGCATTACTTTGTTTCTACTGTGTTTCTCCGGAAATGGTCAGACCCCATTTCATGAGCAATATGGCAATATTGAAACCATTGCAGGTACCGGAAAAATCACAGATAAAACTGTTAACGGGTGGAAGAAAACCTTCGAACGAAAACCTGCAAGCAGAGCCGAATTAAGCAGACCACATTTTGTCATGGACGACAGTCGGGGCAATATCTACATTGCGGATAAGGATGCCCATGCCATTCGAAAAATTGATGCCAAAACAAAAAAAATCACCACGCTCGCTGGCACAAACGTAGCCGGAGACGGAAAAGACAATTTGCCCGGAAATCGAACAGCTTTGAAAGCACCAAATGGTTTGTATGTGCTCAAAAACGGATCTGTTTTTGTCTTGGATCTGGGAAATTCGAAGATCCGTAAAATCGACAAAAACGGGAAATGCACCACAGTGATCAAAGACGAATCAGGCATTGCATTTGGCAGAGGTTTGTGGGTAAGTGAAGCTGAAGACAGTATCATTTACGCTTCCGGAACCGAGCTTAAAATCTGGACAAAAACAACGCCTCTCAGAACCTATGCAGACGGGTTTAGACAGTTAGGCAACATCTGTGTAGACAACAAAGGCAACTTGTTTGCAGCTGATAGAAAAGCGGGAAAAGTATTCAAGTTGGAAGCTTCCAGTGGCAAGGCCAAACACATTGCCGGTAATGGACTTGATGAAGATGATAAAAAAGCAGGCAACGATCCTATGAAAATCAGTCTGGAAGGTGTAAGAGCCGTTTGGCCGACAGGAGATGGCGGACTGCTATTGGGTTGTCACGAAAGTCATGACATCTGGTATCTATCCCCCAAAAACAAACTCTACAAATTCATTGACGGTGGCAAAAATGTTCATGACGGAGACGGCACTTCCTTCAAAGACGGTAAAAAAGTGTCTGAAGTAAGAAGTCTGTGTATGTCTGCCAGTGGCGACATTCTAATTTGTGAACATGATGGTGGATTTATCCGCGTAGTTAGGAAAAATTGATATTTCTCCTTAATTTAATCTTCTAAGCTACACTACTTTATATGACCATTGCAGAAATTCTGGGCTATGTTGGAATGGCATTTATTGCTACCTCCTTTTTCTTTTCCAACATCAAAATCTTACGCATTCTTAATCTGATAGGTGCCATTGCCATGGCCATTTATGGATTTATGATTGACGAGTGGCCGGTGGCTATTCTCAACATCATAATAGCCGTAGTAAACGTGTATTACATCAACAAAATGCTGACAGCAAAAACACGTTTTGACCTGTCCTCTGCCAACTATGAAAGGGGCGGTGTGTTTGATAAGTTTTACAGAGCCAATGAAACGGATATTCAAAGTTTTTTTCCCGACTTTGAGCTAAACGAATTGGAATCTGCCAATATCGACCTAATCCTGAGAGATTTTAAAATCGTTGGTTGTTTTATCTATCGCAAGACCGGTTCCGTTGTTCATATCCTGATGGATTACGTTGAGGTCAACTCAAGAGATATGGAAAATTCCCGTTACGTATATGCCGTTAAGAAATCAGATTTTAAGGCAAATGGCGTGCTTAAATTGGTGTGTAAATCTACCATTCCGGCACACACCAATTACTTAAAGAATCTAGGGTTTAGTATGAGCAGTGGTGACGAGTATGTACTGGATATCGGGTAAGTGCTCCTTTGTCATGTTTAAATCTCAAACATAAAATTTTGAACTTCCATATCTTCAGGAAGGTCTAATTTTTTCTTGAGTCGATAGCGATTCATACGTACACTCTTGGTCTCAATATTCATGAGGGAAGCAATCTCCTTGTTTGATAAATTCATTCTTAAATAGGCACAAATTCGCAAATCGTTAGCCGTTAGCTTAGGATAATTTTTCCTCAGGTAAATAAAAAAATTGGGGTGTACGCTTGTGAAGTGTTGTTGAAACAGGTTCCAATCCGAATCTAAATCAACCCCATTCTTAATCAGCTGGTCCAATTCATTAACTTCTTTATTGTCTATATTCCGCTTCACATTGTTGACACTGTTTTGAAGCCTCAATAACAATTCATTTTTATGCAAAGCATTACTTGCCATAGAACTCAATTCTCTGTTTTTAGAATCAATTTCCTTTTGTTTTAGTTCAGCCTTTAATCTGTATTCTTCCTTTTCTCGCTCGTGAAGCTGAGCCTCTTTAGCAAACAACTGCCTCCTCAAAGCAAATCTATTATATAGCATAAACAACATAGCAATGGTTAGTATAGAAACGATGATGGCCCCATTTCGATAAATTTTAGCTTGTTCAAGCTTCTTTTCACGCTCTATTGCCCTTTTTTCTTGCTCCACAGCCTCATTTTCAATCCGAACCTTATCGTTCTTAAGAATTTGAATTTCCTTTGCCCGTTTCTCCGCCTCATATAGTTCCTGGTATTTAGATATTTGTGAGGATAAACTCTGATTGAACATTTGGTCCTTCAACTCAGCATATTCTTTTAAATGTTCATTAGCCTTATCAAATAATTTGAGGTATTCATAGGTGTCCGACAAGCCCTTATGTACGGTTTTTTTGATACTCAAAGAACTGGTCTGTTCAGCATATTCCAGAGCAATTAAATAGTATTCTAGTGCTTCCGTATAATGACTCGACCATAGGTTTAAGGCTCCAATATTAGTGGCAACCATGGCAATATTTGAAGGCTCATTCATTTCCTTAAAACCACTGAAAGCAAACTTGTAGTACTCCATACTACGATCAATATTGCCCATACTTTTTTCTACACCTCCCAAGTTAGAATATACGCCTGCAATGCCTCTTTTGTCCAAAAGCTTTTCCGCAAGTTCAAGATATTCCAGATAGTATTTTTTGGCTGTAAGATAGTCTTCTTTCAATTTATAGTTGGCTGCTATGTTATTGGTGGAACTTGCTATTAATCGGGGATTATTGATCGTTTTTCGAATCTTAAGAGCTTTCTTTAAATAAAGTAACGATTGGTCCGTTTTTTTTAAGTCCATGTATGTTAAACCAATTCCATTAAGCGCATCTGACTGTTCTTTCACAAGATTGAAGGCTTCATAGGTTTTCAGCGCCAAAAAATAATGTTTTAGAGCCTCTCCGAACTGCCCCTTAACTCTATATAATCCAGCCAAATTGTAGTGAGACTGTGCTATTAAACTTGTATCGGGCAATTCTTTCCTTAAATGAAACGCGCGTTTGTGAAACACCAAACTCGAATCTATAAGACCCTTTCGTTGAAACAAGATGCCAAGGTTGTTAATCAAATCAGCCTTAAGTAGTTTTTTGTTAGACGGAATCCGGGCAAGTGCCTTTTTCCAATAAAACTCTGTACTGTCGTATTGTGATAAGTAGAAAAAACCTGTGCCTTTACCTTTGAGAGAGTTGATTAAATCTAAATTCGATCCCAGCTTTTTGCCCAATTCAACACCCATGGAGTAATAATGTATGGCTTCAGAAGGATTTATATCAAGATAAGCCTTACCCAAAGCAATTATCAAAACCACCCTATCCTTGTCATCATCCGTTTCGTGAAGTGCAACTTTCAAACTATCCACCTGGGCATAAACGGTAGACGAGATAATTAGGTAAAAAAATAAGGCAAGACAGTTTTTCATCTTAATCATATGCATTGAGATTTCAAACATGATCATTTAGATCTGATAATACTATAGCAGAGCTCATTTTTTTTATTCTGTAGACACTTTGTATATGCTCTTCTTTTGCCGGAGAAACAAGGTTTTGCTTGTTTTGGCTCCAAATATCTCACACATGAAAAAAATTGTAATAGCATTATTGCCTATGGTTCTTTTAAGCTACAATACGGAAGGACAAGTAGGCTTGGGCAAATTAAAAAACAAAGCCAAATCCATGGTTCCAAAAAAGGACAAATCAAGTTCCAAAACGGAATCTTCATCCAGGTCTTCAGAAACAAGCAAAACTTCCAAGAGTACAACTTCTTCAAAAGCAACTGAATCAAAGGGAAGCTCTTTATCATCATTTTCTTCATATTATAAAGCCAAAGGAGCTTATATAGACCGTCACCTGTCTAACATAGCAAACAGAGGTGATTGGAGCAGAGAATTTATGGATCATATTGAATCCGCAGACATAGTTTCCATTGAGAAAAAAATGAAGGAAGACGAGTCTAAATGCGGCCAATTCTTAATGCTGTATCCCAAAAAATTGCCTACATCTGGCATGGGAACCATAACACGAAACAATCTTTCCGAATATAAGTTTGCTCGTGTTGCCGCAGAAGATGCGGAGCCAGAACAAGGAGAAGACGGCAAAAAAATCATGAATTTTTACAAGGAATACTGCTTGCTTAAACAAGAACTTATTACTGGATCTAAATCAATTTCGGACATGTTAAGAAAATCGATTCAGGAAACAGAAGGAGCACATATTCGACAACGTTTTAAACAAGCTAAGCACACAAAAAGGCAAGGAGAAATTGCTCATATGCTACTGCCAAACGACGAAAGGATTTCAGATTTAAAAGCAGAAGCAGACAGATTATACATTGCTACCGTGGAGGGCTTTGGTAATATGCTAAGCGGAGATTACCACAAAACTCATCTTACTGAGGTGTCGGTCTTTAACACCCAACCTAACTTTGGAAAAGAAAGTGCCTCTGAGGAAGTTAAAATCATCAAGCCAGGAGAAACAGCCTACATCACAGGTTATTTTGCCATGACAAATAAAGATGCAGGAGGAATCCCATCTCTTCTCTTTATCAATCCTGAAAACAAATATGCCAAAGATAAAATGCCATGGGGCCATGGTGTTGAAGTGATTGCTCCAATGTTTAATGGTCCTACCGTTAAGGAAATGTACAGAGACAAAGCCTATTTTACCTTTAACTTATTTCCTGATATCAACGCCATTGACTATACATCACATGTGGCTTACATTCCTCATTTGAACATCTTAAAATGGCTGAGCTATTTACCTTCAGAGGTTCTGGACATACCTGTTCGTTTCGGGCGTAATGAGGCGGTAGCTTTAGGCAGGATTAAAATTGACTTATCTGGCGATAACAAGACTAAACTAAAAGACTACATTGCCAAGCTTGAAGCCAAACGTCTGGAAAGCGTAACATTCCCAGATATAGCCGGGTGCAAAGAAATGCGCAGCACGGTGAGGAATTTTGACGATCTCTCTAAATACGGAGAGGTCTTAAAAATGTCACTATCTCAAACAGGAGATATTATGAAACCCTGGCCAAACGACAGTGAAGTAGACTTCAATACGGCAATGGGATTTGCAGCTGTTAAACTGTCTAATGGTAAAATAGAAATCATGCCTCTTGATTTTAGAAAAAGACCCGTTGAAAGTAATTGGCAATGGTGGTCCGTAGGATCATTCCCGGGATTATATCCACTAGACGAGCAAGGTACTAAGATCAATGCGGTTAAGAAAATAACGCATGGATATGAGATATTGCCGCAAAATGTTGACAAATGCGGATTTTGGTATAGTACTCACTAGCTACAATAACCACAGAGCTTTAAATTAGACTACAAACCGTTCAAAGGAATGTAATCTTGTGGCTCTGTGGTTTTTTAATTGCCCTCCGTTTTTACAAGGCTGGATTCTCGTGCGAATAAGTCTGATATTTTCGAAATCAGGAAATATGTCATAACTTATTCAAATGAAAACGCTCCTTACCTTAATCAGCCTATCTCTAGCAGCCACCTGCTTTTCCAAAGATTTTAGCTGGACTCAATACAATGCCTTCGATCCTCCTGTTGAAGATCTTTCACTTAATGGACAATCTATCATATCAGGGCACATCAGCAATTATCAGGATTCAATGAAGTTAAGCACTCATGTGAGTTTGAACGGAAAGACCATTGCCTTAAACGACACAGGCTATTTCGAACTAAGGTTTCATTCCAAAGGACTGTATACGTTTAAAATTGAAAGTGACGACAAGCAAACAATTCAGTTGGATACGCTTGAAATACTTCCCAACCATATTTACAATGGCACCTTCGTTTTGTATCCAAAGTCTCAGGGGAGCCACATAATAAGTGAGCCCATGATGACTTATAAGCCGGCCATTTATTTGTATCCTGAAACTGTTACAGAAGCACTTGTAAGGCTCTATCCTCTTGGGAAGATTGACTTTAGTTACCCTGAGTATGACAAAGGATGGAAGGTAATGGCTCACCCTGACGGGACATTAGAGCAAGGAAATAAAACCTACGATTATCTGTTCTGGGATGGCCCATTAGATGTGGCATATCCGGAAGAAAAATTTGAGGAAGGATGGATTGTTTCCAAAGACAGTCTGGTTCCCTTCTTTGAAAGGGAATTGACTAATATGGGGCTCAATCATACAGAGCGTAACGATTTCATCACTTTCTGGGTGCCGGAATTGATGAAAAACGAGAACACATTCATTCATTTTCTAATGAACGAAGAATATGATGAGATTGCTCATCTGAATGTGTATCCTAAAGTAAACAACAGTCTGCGCATGCTTATGCTATATATTGATGCAAAAGATTATCAGGGATTGCCATTACCTCAAAAATTTAAGAAATTCAAACGGGATGGCTTTACTCTTGTTGAATGGGGAGGCGCTAAGGCTTCCATTCTAAGAAAGCCAGTCATTTTGGAGATTCCGGTCATTGAAAGTAATGTGGACAAACCGGTTATTTATTTATATCCTAAAACAACTAAGGAATTTGAACTCCAGTTTGATTTTAAAGGCGATCTTAAATTCACATATCCTGAGTACAAAGATTCGTGGAAAGGAACTATGAATCCCGGTGGAGAGATCCTTATACAAGATCAAAAGTTCGATTATTTGTTCTGGGAAGGTCAGGCCGATTTGATTTCGGGACTGGACATACATGAGGGTAGTATTGTTGAGAAAGATGAACTGGAAGCGTTTCTGGAAACTTCATTGGATCAAATGGGCTTCAACAGCAGAGAAATTCAAGATTTTATGTGCTACTGGGTTCCCAAAATGAGTAAAAACGACAGAAACTTTATCCATTTTGCACTTAATGATGCTTACGATGAGAAAATCGCGAAGATGTCCATCAGTCCTAAACCAGATAATATGATTCGTTCTTTCATGGTTTGGGGAAAAGTAGATCATACACCCAAAATGGTATTCAGGCCTCAGAAGTTTAAAAAGATTGAAAGGAGTGGATTTACCCTTGTTGAATGGGGCGGTTCGGAAATTAAGGACATAGAAAAGCGCTTGCCCCTCTAACTATACTCTGACAGCAACAATACAGACATCATCCAGTTGCTCAAAATTGGCCATCCAATTTATAAACGCACTTTCTATTGACTTGCATTGATCATCCATGCTTTTCCCAAAGTTGTTAAAGAAAAGTTTGCGCATATTACTTGCTTTAAACTTTTTGCCCTTATCACCTCCAAACTGATCCTGAAAACCATCAGAAAACAGATAAATTAGATCTCCTTTATATAACTGCAAGCTTTGCGTGGTAAATGGAGCATTCCTGTCGTCTTTACCCACTGGCTGTTTATCTGCTTTCACTTCCAGCAATTCAACGTCTTCATTTTCGTTAGCAACCAATTTGTAGCGCTCGTTGTTCATTTGAAAAGTCCTTTCCGGTTTCTTTTCCCGAAGAATCCAGAGTGGATTATTTGCCCCGGCCCAACTTAACTCATTGGTACTTTTATCCCATACTGCAAGTGAAATATCCATCCCGTCCTTCACATCTTCTCCTGATTTTGAAAAGGTTTCTACTACAAGTTGCCTTGTTGATTCCAGAATTTCATTCGGCTTATGTTTACCTAATTCCATTAAGGATTTATTGAGGGCATTGGAACACACAACACTTACCATAGCCCCAGGAACTCCATGCCCCGTGCAATCGGCAGCAGCAAAGTAAACCTTTCCATTCAATTCCTCAATCCAATAAAAATCTCCTGCCACAATATCCTTTGGCTTGAACAAAACAAAGGAATCAGGCAAGTGCATTTTTATAAACCCTGGGTTTGGAAGAATGGCTTGTTGTAATCTTTGCGCATAATTAATGGAATCTGTAATCTCCTTATTTTTCTCTTCTACAATTTCCTTTTGTCGTTGTGCCAAGTCGCGTTGAGTTTCTACCTCATTCTTTTGTTCCGAAATTATCTGATTTGCTTGTCGTTTGTCGCGATAACCTTTAAAAGCAAGTAAAGCCAGTCCCAGAGCAAGGAATAAAAGAATTCCAATCCCTAACAATTGTTGGTCCTTTCGTTTATTTGCTTCAGCCTCAGCTTCAATTTTTGAGGCCTGTTCAGCTAGTTTAGAGTCCTTGAGCGCTTTATCCTTTTCTAAAAGTTGATTGCCCTTGGTAAGGTTTGCAATCTCTAATTCTTTCTTTTCGGATTCGAATTTAGCAGACAATTCTTCTATCTCTTTTTTCTGTTCATCCACTAACAAGGAATCTCTTAGATCAATGTGTTTTATAATATAATCGCTTGCTAGTTTATATTCACCCACTGAATAATAAGCTTCCCCTAGATGTTTGTAGATTGCCTTTAATCGATTCATCGCTCCAGTTGAACTAACAACCGTTTCAGCTTCCTGGAACAAAACAATGGCCTGTTTGGGCTTGGCAAGTTTTACGTAACTCAATGCCGCTCCATCTAGGGCAACCGCTAATCCGGATTTCTCATTTAACTTTCGGTAAACAGGAATGGCCTCAAGGTAGTAGTCAAGAGCTTTTGGATAGTTTGATCTGTTAAACTCTAAAGACCCCAGATTATTCCCAACTGAAGCTATCCCTGGTAATATGTTCCTCTTAGTCACAAATTCTTTAACTATTTCAAAAAGTTCGATGGCTTTATCATTTTGACCATCATTTGTAAATGTTGAAGCCAAAGCATTTTGAGCCTGAACCAACGACATGGTATTTCCTGTTTTTTCAAATAAATCAATGGCTCGTTCATAATTAACAATGGCCATATCATA
Source organism: Parvicellaceae bacterium (assembly GCA_965230535.1). GTDB lineage: Bacteria > Bacteroidota > Bacteroidia > Flavobacteriales_D > JAUILH01 > JAUILH01. The sequence continues at coordinate 1,963,589 of OZ246010.1, forward strand.
TTTACCGTTTACGTTGTAAACCCACGCCATGCCATTATACGCTGTCCCCAATGAAGCACTGTCTTGATTTGTCTCTGCTAACCTGATGGAACGTTGCCAACTTTCAATGGATTTATTCATCTCACCCATTTTTTGATAGATGCCTGCAATGTTATTATGTCCGGTGATAAGATATCCTGTATCCTGAATGGTTTCCATAAGCTCTACACAACTGCTGTAGGCCCATAGAGCAGAATCGTACAACTCCATCTTGTTGTATGTACTCCCAATATTGTTTAAAGCATTGGCTACCCCTTTTGTATCGTTCAGTTCTTTTCGATGGTTTAAGCAACTGAAATTTACTTTGAGAGCTTCTCTGTATTCTCCGTTTGTTAAGAGAACGTATCCTAACCAGCCCTCTGTTTTTTCAATGTTCTTAAGATCCCCTAAATTTTCTGCCAAATCCAACTGAACTCTGAGTACCTCTATACAGGTAGTTGGATCTTTGCGATAATTCTTTTCAACGAAGGAATGAGTACACTTGATCTTTAGCGTGTCATGTACATTCATGCTCAAACACGAATCAACATGCGCATTCTGAGATTTTGATGTAAAAAACAACAAGAAAAGTCCGACACAAAGCAACCACTTCATGCACTAAATGTATGGAAAATAGATGATAAAGATTCTATTCTACAGCCCCAACAACACCTCATAAGGATCTTTAGAGCCAAAGATGAGTTTCTCAGGCTTTTCAAGCATTTCTTTCACAGCTTTAAGGAAGCTTACACTTTCCTTACCATCAATAATTCTGTGATCGTAAGACAATGCCACATACATAATTGGTCTGATCTCCACTTTGCCATTAATCGCCACCGGGCGCTCAACAATGTTGTGCATTCCTAAAATCGCGCTTTGAGGTGGGTTAATAATTGGTGTTGACAACATAGAACCAAACACACCTCCGTTAGTAATGGTGAAAGTTCCACCTGTCATTTCATCCGGAGAAATTTTCCCATCTCTGGCACGAATCGCCAAACGCTTAATCTCAGCTTCAATCTCTGCCAACGACATTTGTTCCGCGTTTCTTACTACAGGTACCATCAAGCCTTTTGGGCTCGACACAGCAATTCCTATGTCAGCATAATTGTGCATAATCATTTCCTTGCCATCGATCTGTGCATTGACAGCAGGATAGATGTTAAGGGCTTCAGTAACCGCCTTGGTGAAGAAAGACATGAATCCAAGTCCAACACCATGGAATTCCTTGAACTTGTCTTTGTACATTTTTCTAAGATCCATGATTGGCTTCATGTCCACCTCATTGAAAGTGGTTAACATGGCCGTTTCGTTTTTCACGGACACCAATCTTTCCGCCACCTTACGACGGAGCATAGACATTTTCTTTCTCTCAGTATCTCTTGTTCCACCCCAGCCAGTTGCTGCATTGGTAGAAATTCCGGCAGACATTGCAGCAATCACATCTTGTTTGGTGATTCTGCCGTCCTTGCCAGTTCCGTTTACCTGATTGGCTGAGACATTGTTCTCATCCATCATTTTCTTAGCTGCTACAGAAGGGTGTCCTGCCGCATAAGAATCGCTTTTTTGTGTTGCCGCTGGCATTGGATTTGGAGCTGGTTCTTCCTTCTTAGCTTCCTCTTGAGGTGCTTCAGGAGTAGCATCTGCTTTTGATTCAAATCCTTCTGGTTTTGGGGCTGAAGTATCAATCAGACACACAACCTGTCCTACCTCAACTGTATCACCAACTTCTGCTTTTAGCGTAATGATTCCAGCTTCTTCGGCTGGCAGCTCAAGCGTGGCTTTGTCAGAATCTACTTCTGCAATGGTCTGATCTTTTTCAACATAATCGCCGTCTTCAACGAGCCATTCAGCGATTTCTACTTCTGATATTGATTCGCCCGGAGAGGGCACTTTCATTTCCAACATAATTCCTAATTCTTATTTTGAGACTACTGCAGCGTATTTTAACAATGCATCAAACAGAGCCTGATGTCTAATTTCATGAACTTTTGGTGACCCTGAAGCCGGGCTACCACTTTCTGGTCTGGCAATCACTTCCGGATTATAGTTTCTCATTTTTCTTAAGATGAAACTCCATGCTCCCATATTTTCAGGCTCTTCCTGAAGCCAAACATGGTTCTTCACATTTGGATATTGAGCCATCAATTTTTCGATTTGTACTTCCGGATAAGGATAGATTTGCTCTAGTCTAATCAATGCAATATTTGAAGCGCCTCCCACTTTTTCAAAGGCTTCCAAAGTATCGTAGTAAATCTTACCAGTACAGAAAGCAACTGTATCTACAACTGATTTATCCAAATCTCTCGTATCGTCAAGTACCTCCTGGAAACGACCTGTTGACATGTCTTCAAGCGTGGACACACACTTAGGGTATCTCAATAGCTTCTTAGGTGTGAAGACCACCAAGGGTTTTCTAAAATGCCATTTCAACTGTCTTCTCAACAAGTGGAAGTAGTTGGCCGGTGTGGTTACATCACATACCACCATATTATCTTCCGCACAAAGCTGAAGATATCTTTCCATTCGACCACTTGAATGCTCAGAGCCCATGCCCTCATATCCGTGAGGTAATAACATCACCAAACCATTCATAGCACGCCACTTGTCTTCTGCAGCACTGATGAACTGGTCAATAATGATTTGAGCACCATTGTTGAAGTCTCCAAACTGAGCTTCCCAAATTGTTAAGCCGTCAGGCGTTCCAAAGGCATATCCGTAATCAAACCCTAACACACCATATTCTGACAAGAATGAGTTATAAATCTGAAGTTTCGCCTGCTTATCTGACAACAGGTTTAATGTGATTACTTCTTCCTCATCATCTTCAGTTTTAACTACGGCATGTCTATGAGAGAAGGTTCCTCTTTCAACATCCTGACCAGAAATTCTAACCGGATGACCTTCGTCCAGCAATGAAGCGTAGGCCAACATCTCACCCATTCCCCAATCCAATTGGTTAGACTCAAGCATGTTGAGACGGTCCTTCATTAATTTCTGAATCTTTCTAAAATACTTTTTGCCTTCCGGAAGTGTGGCCATTTTCTTGCCAAGTTCTTGCAGTCTGGCGTGATTGTAAGAAGTATCCGGAGATTCATGAAAGTCTTCGTTCTTAGACTTACTCAAGTGCTTCCACTCCTCTTCTAGGAAATTGGTCACCTTAGCCTTTTCAATTTCCTTGGCATCAGATAATCTCTCTTGCAGAGTATCATCAAACTCCTTCTCCATCACTTTAGCTTCTTCCTGAGTGATCATGCCCTTTGCGATCAAATCTTTGACATAAATCTCTCTTGGATTCGGATGCTTACTGATGGCTTTATAAAGTGTAGGCTGAGTAAATTTAGGCTCATCTCCTTCGTTATGACCATACTTTCTATAGCAAAGAAGATCGATAAATACATCTGCGTTGTATTTCTGACGATATTCCAGGGCCATCTGTGCTGTTTGAACAACCGCTTCAATATCATCTCCATTTACATGGAATACCGGGCATAAAGTGGTTTTGGCCACATCTGTACAGTAAGTACTTGAACGGGCGTCTAAATAGTTGGTAGTAAATCCAACCTGGTTATTGATGACAATATGAATGGTTCCCCCAGTTCTATAGCCATCTAACTGGGCCATTTGAAGAACTTCATATACAATTCCCTGACCTGCAACGGCAGCATCACCATGAACAAGGATCGGAACAATCTCATCTTCACTGTATCCCTTCTCATCGATTTTAGCTCGGGTAATTCCTTCTACTACAGGATCTACAGCTTCAAGGTGAGATGGGTTTGGTGATAAAGTCATTTTAATTTCCTTACCACTGTCAGCCGTTACATCACAAGTAAAGCCCAGGTGGTATTTCACATCTCCGTCGAAGAGGCTGTCTTCATAAACCTTGCCTTCAAATTCGGAGAAAATATTTTCGTAAGTTTTGTTAAAGATGTTAGCCAGTACGTTCAAACGACCTCTATGTGCCATTCCCATTACAAACTCCTTAACACCTTTAGTTGAAGCATGTTCAATTAATCTGTCCAGCGCAGGAATCAAAGCTTCCGCACCTTCAATTGAAAATCGCTTCTGTCCGACAAATTTCTTCTGCAAGAACTGCTCAAAAACGGTCGCCTGATTTAGCTTGTGCATGATGTGTTTTCTGTCCCCATCCGATAATTTCGGACGGTTCTTCAACTCAATCATGTTTCTGAGGTACTGAACTGTTTCTGGTTTTCTGATATAGTTATACTCAAACCCAATGCTATCACAATAAGTTTCTTCCAGATGAGCTATAATGTCCTTAAGCTTAGCCGGACCAATTCCTATTTCTTCACCACTCTGAAAGGTCTCTTCAAGATCTTTTTCTGAAAGTGCAAAGTTTTCGATTGCCAGAGTAGGGCTGTACTTTCTTCTTTCACGAACAGGATTGGTCTTGGTAAATAGATGACCTCTTGTTCTGTAGGCGTGAATCAGATTCATCACCTTAAACTCCTTGTGCATATTTTCTGATATGCCTCCGGACTCGAAATCTGTGTGTTGAAACTCAAACCCTTCAAAAAATCTCTGCCAACCACTGTCAACAGAAGCCGGGTCTTGCTTATATTGAGAATACAGCTCATCAAAAGCTGCTACATCCCCATTACTGAGGTATGAAAATTTATCCATAAGATTTTAACGCAATGTTATATATACAAATCTAACAATTTCTTGAACTGTGCAAAACAGGAAGAAGCACTAATTGGAATCCGAGCTGTAGAGTTTTCTTAAAACCACTTTTTGCAACTCTCGTTTAAGTATTAACTCACTCATTGATTTGGCCGGATTCCCCAAGCCGAAACATTCATTAATTAACCTTTCGGGTAAATCCACACGGTACAGTATATTGAGCAATTTCTCCATGTTTTGGGACAACAGACCATCTACGGTATAAGATAAATCCTCTATGAGATCTGAGAAGTAATCATCACTCACCGGGACCTGTCTCAAATTCAACTCAACAGGGTCAAAATCCTTCTCCAGCTGAACGAAAGTCAGCTCCAGCAATCCAAGATCTTTGAAATGTTTGGGTTCGAGACTTTTAAAATGATCCGGCATGGAAGAAATTTTGGGCAAAGATACGCTCTTGTAAAGTCACTCACCCGAACCTTCGCTTAACTTTTTTGTTAAATAAATACCACCGTCTCGATAAATTTTGAATCTTTAATAGTGTGAAAGAAAGGCTTGTTTTAATAACCGGAGGAAGAGGCATGATTGGGCAACAATTATGCAAAGACCTTAAGAAATTGGGGATCTCCTATCGAGTATTGAGCAGAACACCAAAGGCCGACCATGAGTTTCTCTGGAATCTACACGACAATTACATAGACGAGAATGCGCTGATTGGCATCACAGACATCATTCACCTGGCAGGAGCAGGTATAGCAGACAAGCGTTGGTCTAATTCAAGAAAACGGGAGTTGGTGCATAGCAGAACTCAACCACCAAGGTTGTTGTTCGACAAAATTGAAGAGTTGGGCATAGAGTTAAATTCATTCGTTTCGGCCAGTGGCGTTGGCTACTATGGTTTGCAAACGGAGGACAAAATTTATACTGAATTGGATCACCCTACCAAAGAGTTCATCAGTGAATGCGTCTTAAAATGGGAAGCAGCAGCCAATAAATTCAAACCCAAAACCAGAGTGGTTTGCCTGAGAATGGGCTTAATCGTTCAACAAGACCAGGGAGCCATAAAAAAGATGGGACAACCCGTAAAATGGCGTGTTGGCACATACTTTGGCAACGGAAAACAATGGATGCCCTGGGCAGATGTGCGAGATGCTTCTGCCGCCTTTATTTATGCCTTGCAAAACAACATCAGCGGATCTTACAATGTAGTATCCAGTCAGCACATCAACCAAAAAGAATTCATGACTGATTTGGCACTGTCATTAAACAGGCGTTTATTGCCGTTTTCCGTTCCGGCCTGGTTTTTGAGGCTGATTTTAGGAGAGATGTCTGTTCTACTGCTCAGTGGCAACAGGATGAGCAATCAAAAACTATTGGAAACGGGCTTTACCTTCGAATTTGAGGAGCTAAAAAAGGCTTTGTCGTAAGCAATCCAATATTCCATCCCTAAAAAAAGACCGTTTATCGACAAAATAGCTCATTCTTAACACAGTAAGAACTTTTACGTCTTTTTTACGTAAATTCAATTTGTTAAACTAAGACTATGACCTTAAAGCACATTACCATAGCATTCAGTTTTGCCTTTCTTCCATCCATTATTTTGGCAAATGGAGATGGCGATCATAAGAAAAATGCAAAAGATTATAAGAAGTACCATAACTGGCATCACGGCGATCACAAAGCCGACAAGATGATGGGGGTAAGTACCCGCAAAGCGTACGATTATATCAAGGAAAACAACTTATCTCCCAAGAAAAAGATCATCGTTGCCGTTATAGATGGTGGAATTGATGTTCAGCATGAAGATCTTAAGAATATTATCTGGATTAATAAAGATGAGATCGACGGCAATGGCATTGATGACGATAAAAACGGTTACGTTGATGACATCTATGGCTGGAATTTTTTGGGGCATCCTGATGGCAAAAACGTTGGACCGGAGAATCTGGAGTTAACCAGAATTTACCGCGACCTTAAGCCTAAATACGATGGCAAATCGGAAGAAGATATTGATGCATCTGACAAAGAAGAGTTTGCACTATATCAGGAAGTTAAAAACACTTACGAAACGGATCGCGCCAAGTATAGTCAGATTTTAACCCAGAACAAACAATTGCTTGGCATCCTTCCTATGATTGATGCTGCCATTGAAAAAGAATTGGGTAAAAAGGATTATACCCTTGAAGAGGTAAAAGCCATCAGTACTGAAGATGAGATGTTGAAACAAATGGTGACTGCTAAGACGCAACTGATGAAGCAAAATGTGACAGTTGCTGATCTTGAAAACCAGATTTCTCACCTGAAGGACTATGTTGACAACTACTATAATGTTGAATTTGTTGCGAGAAAGGAAATCATCGGAGATGACCCAACAGACATTAAAGACACTAAGTATGGAAATCCGGATGTAAAAGGTCCTGATGCCTACCATGGTACTTTTGTAGCCGGATTAATTGGCGCAGAAAGAGGCAACGGAATTGGAATTGACGGCATTGCAGGTAACATTGAAATTATGGCTATTAGAGCCATTCCTGGTGGTGATGAATACGACAAGGACGTTGCTCTTGGAATCCGTTATGCGGTTGACAATGGTGCTCAGGTAATCAACATGAGTTTTGGAAAAATGTATTCTCCAAACAAAGAAATGGTAGATGAGGCTATTAAGTACGCAGAATCTAAAGGCGTGCTATTGGTAAATGCAGCCGGAAATGATCACACGGATGTTGATGAGCACCCTCACTATCCTATTGACAGATACAATGGCGGAGAAGTGAAGAATATGCTTACCGTTGGAGCAGCTTCAATGGATAGAAAGAAAGAAATGCCTGGTGTTTTCTCTAACTACGGAAAGAATCATGTAGATGTATTTGCTCCTGGTGTTGACATTGTATCTTGTACACCTGAGAGCTTATATCACAAAGGAAATGGAACCAGTTATGCAAGTCCTATTACAGCAGGGATTGCAGCTATGGTATGGTCTTATTTCCCGAAACTAACAGCAGCTGAGTTAAAGGAAATTATCATGGAATCTGCCGTAGATAAAGGCAAGAAGAAAGTGTATTTACCGAACCGTGGTTCTGATGAAAAAATCAAGATTAAGTTTAACGAACTGTGCGTAAGTGGTGGTATTGCCAACGTATACAACGCATTTTTGCTTGCCGAAGAAAGAAGCAAGTAAGCCCAATTGAATATAAAAAAGGCGTTTCAATAATTGAAACGCCTTTTTTATGTCTTATTAATTCGTTCGGATCATTAATTTGGAAGACAGCGCCAGAAGCTCATCTTTAGGGTAAGCCGTCTTAATTTGGTCCAGAATGGCCAGTGACTTTTCATGGTACACGTTCACCTGATCTATGATAGATTTATCGAGGGAATGACCAATATATGCAGCCTTAATAGAAGCTACTTTCTCTGCCTTATCTTCAATGGTACATAGCTCATTAAATGCTTCTTCACCAATGGCTTCCCTTAAACAAATGCTCAAAAAAGTCTTTTTATCATTGAGAATATCCCCGCCAATTTGTTTTCCAAAACTGGCCTCATCTCCAAAAGAATCTAAATAGTCGTCCTGAAGCTGAAACCCAAGCCCAAGGTTAATTCCGAAATCATAAAAAAGCTGTGCCGTATCCTTATCTGCTCCCCCGTTCATGGCTCCAATCTTTAAAGCACACGCTAAGAGCACTGCCGTCTTCAAACGGATCATTTCCATATACTCCGAAAGTGTCACATCTGCCCTCTCCTCAAAGTCCATATCCATTTGCTGACCATTACACACCTCAACAGCGGTTTGGTTAAACAAATGCATGAATTCCACAGGAAGTTTGGCTTCCATTAGCAAAGACTGATAAGCTTTCACCATCAAAACATCTCCTGATAAAATGGCAATATCCCTGTTCCATTTTTCATGCACTGTTGGGACACCCCTGCGCACAGAAGCATTGTCCATAATATCATCATGAATCAAGGTGAAATTGTGAAACAGCTCTATCGCCACCGCCTGGTTCAAAGATGCTTCCCAATCCGGAGACAAGGTCTTATGCGCCATCAACAACAAGGTTGGGCGTGTCCTTTTTCCACCAATATTTAGGAAATATCTTAGGGGTTCGTACAAGTTTTTAGGCTCTTCCGGCAGGTTTAATTCTGCCAGTTTTTGTTCAAGTGAGCCTCTGTAATCCGACATCATTCTTCAAGCAAAGACAATAAATAAGTACCGTATCCACTTTTAACAAGTTCAGACGAAATTTGTTTAAGCTCTTCCGAACTAATGAAGCCATTTCGCCAGGCAATTTCTTCAATGCAGCCTATTTTCAGACCTTGTCTTTGCTCTATTACTTCAACAAACTGACCAGCTTGCATAAGTGAAGCAAAGGTGCCGGTATCCAGCCAGGCAGTTCCTCTGTCGAGTATAGATACCTTTAATTTTCCTCTTTCCAGATAAGCCTTGTTAATGTCGGTAATCTCATATTCACCTCTGGCACTTGGCGTGAGGTTTTTAGCTATTTCAACCACGGAATTGTCGTAGAAGTATAATCCCGGTACTGCATAGTTGGACTTAGGACTTGCAGGCTTCTCTTCAATAGACAAAACCTGTTCATTATCATCGAACTCCACCACTCCATAACGCTCCGGATCGCTCACATGATAAGCATATACAATTCCACCATCCGGGTTGTAGTTATTCTTAAGCAACTTACCCATTCCGGCACCATAGAAAATATTGTCGCCCAGAACCAGTGCAACTGAATCGTCTCCAATGAAATCCTCACCAATTACAAAGGCTTGTGCGAGACCATTTGGTTCTTCCTGCACTTTGTATGAAAACTTACAGCCAATTCTGGATCCATCCCCCAGTAACTGTTCGAAACGTGGAAGATCTGTTGGTGTAGAAATGATTAAAATTTCCCTGATTCCTGCTAATAATAGTGTAGATAGAGGATAATAGATCATCGGCTTATCATAAACCGGCATCAATTGTTTACTTACCGCAATGGTTAACGGATACAACCTTGTACCAGAGCCCCCGGCTAAAATAATTCCTTTCATTCGTCTTTTTGAATTTCTAAATTATCCAATTCAATATCCTCTTCCTCATCAATGATTTCCAGCAGAGGTTCTTTAAATGCTTTATTGGTAATGGTTTTGTCCAGCCACAACAGAAGCGATGGCAGAACTACCAGGTTAGACAACATGGCAATTAAAAGCGTGATGGACACCAGTAATCCCAATGCCACTGTTCCTCCAAAACTTGAATACATGAATACACAGAACCCAAAGAATAAGACGATGGATGTGTAGATCATACTCACACCTGTTTCGCTCAACGAGTTTAGAACCGATCCACGAATATTCCAACTCTGATTTTTTAATTCCTGACGATACTTGGCCAAGAAGTGTATGGTGTCGTCAATAGAAATACCGAATGCAATACTGAATACCAAAACAGTGGACGGTTTAATCGGAATTCCTGCCCACCCCATGATACCGGCAGTTACCAAAAGCGGAATAAAGTTGGGTACTAAAGACACCAGCACCATACGAATACTGGAGAACAAAATAGCCATTAAAACCGCAATCACCAGTACCGCCAGCAATAAGCTCGTAATCAAATTAGACACCAAATAGGTTGTTCCTTTTGCAAAAACCACACTGGTTCCGGTGATGGTGTACGAAAAGATATTTTCATTAAGTACCTGATCGAAATTCGTCTTGAATAAGTCAGATTCCATTTGCGTAAACAGGTGATCTGAATCTGCTTCCAAAGCTTTTGCGAATACAGAATCCTGCTCAGACATTCGTCTTTCAATCGTCCAGCGGATATTTCCAACATGTTCATCAATAAACTCACTGGCAAACATTTGCTTCAATGCGGTTTCTTTGTTCTCAGATTTCAACACCTGAGATTTGTAGTATTTGATACTGTCCTCAGCCGGATTCAACAACCCATCGATGATTTTGCGAATATCCATGGTCACGCCATCCATTTCACGTGTTCCAATATCTGCTATCTGGAAAGAAATCCTGGTAAATCTTCCTGAAGAATCTACAAAGCCGTTTGCAACATTTCTGCTGTTTGCGAGACGTGCGTTAATAAGGCTGTCGACTGAAGCGTAATAAGCCGGAGTAATCGCTGTAATGGTCTCGGTATCATAATACCTCAGTGAATCCTCATGCACCAAATCATCCACACTTGCCAAATGAGAAGGCTTTTGTTCAGGGAAAGAATCCAGATAAACTCTGATCCCTTCAACCTTCATAGAGTCCGAGCCTTCTGCCAAAAGCTTGGTGCGCATTTTCTTCCACACCTGTATTTCCGGACCTTCAAGGTATTTTTGAAGTTTCAACCTGTCTCTGCCTTTCATGTCAAAAATACCCAGATTGTAGTTGGTACTATCTCCACCCTGAAAGGCCTGATGTAAGTACTTGATAGCATCTGCAACAGATAAAGACCTGGCGAAAATTTTATTGCCATCCAACCTGTACGATTCCACAGCTCTTTGTATGGTATCCAAACGATGGATTAAGTGCTTATTCTGAATCGCATCTCTGGTGTTGGCATCTACAATGACTTCAAATGGCATAACACCTCCGAATTCTTTCTCAAAAAACTGAAGGTCTTCCAAAACAGGGTTTCCATTAGGTAAATCACTTGAAATGTTACCTGTGGTCACAAGTTTGCTTAAGCCCCAGGCCGACATCACGGCTATTAAAATAGTCACTGCATACACCCATTTCCTATAGCTGGTCACCCACAAAACAAGTTTTGAAACAGCAATTTCCACCCATTTTTTCTCCAGATGCTTGGTGTGTTTAGTGGTAGGTGGATTTAGGAAACTAAATATGATCGGAATCAAACAAATCGAAATCAGGAATACTGCTATGATGTTGATGAAGGCTACCACCCCAAATTGTTGCATTTTGGAGCTATTGGTAAAAATGAATGTCCCGAATCCCATGGCCGTAGTCATGTTGGTCATGAAAGTAGCGTTCCCAATCTTCTGAATGACTCTGGAAAGGGCCTTAATTTTATTACCGTGGGCCACATATTCTGCATGGTATTTATTGAGCAGATAGGTACAATTCGGGATCCCAATCACAATGATCAATGGAGGGATGAGTCCCATAATCATGGTCAATCGATAGTCCAGCATTCCAACGGTTCCGAAGGACCAGATTACACCAATGAAAACCACGATTAAACAGGCAATTACAACTATAATAGATCTATAGAATAAGAAGAGAATTAAGGCCGTTACAATTCCAGCCAAAGCAATCATCACCTTTAGCTCATCTTTTACACTATTGGCGACCACATCACGGATATAGGGCAATCCACTGTAGCGCAAATCCGGTAATTTACTTTCATACTCCTGGGTCTTCTCGTAAATGTCTTTGATCATGGTACCACGATCGAGACCATTGAATTTCTTCGCATTTACGGTAACCAGCATTAAGCTCAGCTTTCCTCCCTTTTTGTAGATGATGTCTTTGTAAAAAACCTGGTTCATTACCACATCTTTCACAGAATCTACCTGTTCCTGAGTAGTGGGTTTGCCTTTTGTAATGAGTTCAAGTTTGAACCGCTTCTCATCTTTATCTAGGTTCAGGGCGTACATATGAGCCACCGAAAACACAGAATCAATTCCTTCAATTTTCTTAAGCTCTTCTCCCAAATCGTACCAGGCCTGGAAATTCTCAAGTTTGAAAAGATCAACATTCTCAACACCGATGACCATGATGTTGCCGTCTTCGCCAAACATTTCTTTCAGCTGGTCATGATCCTGCCTCATTGGATCTTCCGGAGGCAACATGTTGGCAAACTTGGTATTAACTTTAACATTGGTGGCAGCGAAATATCCGAACAGGCCGGTAAGACCAGCAATGATGATCAAAATCAAAATTCTGTTACGCAATATTAATTGGGACAATCTAAACCACATAATTGAAGAATGGCGCCTAAGCCGGGTACAAATATAAGACCAATGTTAGACGCTGCAAAGAATCAGATGCTAATGTTCAAAGTGAATTTAATTGCAAGGTTATCCAGAGGCCGTTCCAGAGCATAATTTCCTATTCGATAAAGCGCTCCCAAGCCAAAACCAATAAAATCCTGAACGTATAGGTTGTTAAGATAAAAACCACTCTCCGCATATATGTTTCTGGGAACGCTGAAATCAAATCCAAGGTGCGAATCCCGCTCCTTCATATCGCCAATTGCAGCTCGACCGACCAGTATCAATTCAGGTGCACTATTCTCGTGTTTATACAACCTCAAGGCATTGTAAAGTATTCCGCCACTGATGTAATCGTCGGCAAAAAACTCATTGATTCTCATAGTTTCAAAACTAAGAGGAACAGCCAGAGTCAGGTTCTTAAAAGAAGCGTCCAGACTATTTGAAAGCTGAATCGGAAGGCTTCTGTCTTGCCAGGCGGCTTTGATATAAAGTGTAGACCTTCCTGAAAATGGCAATTTAAAGTTGTAGAAGGCCAACAAATCCACTGCATGGTACTTGAAATCTCCAAGGCTATTCTTCAAACCCATTCTATACTTAAGGTGAATTTGAGGTGACTTGGATCCATTGCTCAACAAAACACCAAAAAAGCGACTGAATTTCTCATTAAACACAAATCTAAGTTCTCCCGAAAGCTCTGCTATCTGATAAGACTCATGTAATCGAGAAACCGACTCGCTCAAACTCTCTCTATAACTATACAACGAGTCACCCGGAGAGTGCTGTCTGTGTTCTGCATTGATTCTGATTTTAAAGTGTCTTGCCAATCTGCTTTCTACTCCAACTGAATACCGATCAGTCATGTCTGCCCGATTTAAAAAGAATTCCTGAAATTGAGAATACTGATTAAGATCGCTGGACAACGCATACGTGTTATTTCCCCAAAACCATAAATCATGTTGCCACGACAATAACAAGTTGGTCTGATAATCTTTATGAAAAAATACTTTTCCGCCAGCACCATATTTAGCTCTTTTATCCCGGAATCCGTACGCACCATATCCCGATAATTCAAAATGTTTGGAAAACTTTGGACTCGTTACCAGACCCAATCCTGCCCTAAATCCTTCAACCTCATTGGTTGTAAGCAAATGACTTAAATCCAGATCCAACTTCCCCATTGGAACTCTGCCCTGAACAAGAGATTCAAACAAACTTAATTTCAAGTCGAACTTATTGGCCTGACCTACACTGTCAATTTTTTCATAGGTTGTTTGTTCCTTCACACTCAAAGAATCACGGTAATGTGATAAATCAATGTCCTCCTGAATGGCTTTTACAGATTTTAAATGACTGAATTTTGTTTTTGATAAGTCGGGATCAAACTCAAGATCTTTAATCAGTGTTCTACCCGATCCAATAACGGGAGGAGCGCCTTCCATTTCAACAGAAATTCTGGTATTCAATTCAGATGGAAACCAAAGAGAATCGTGTCGTTCATAAATCTGCTTAATCTTGATGTCCATGGTCACAATTTTCGACAAAGGCTCCACATCTGCATACTGCACAGCATAACCAAAAGAATTGATTTTAAAATGACCTTTCAAGCCCTTAAAGGAATTGTTCTTCGGTTCAAATAAGATTGTAAAAACAGTATCGCCCTCGACCAATTCGTATCCCTCCTGAACAAATTCATAGCTTGACAAGCCCGCTCGTGAAATGGGGTTTAAAAATTCGATTCCTCCAATTTGAATATGAGGATTGTACATTGAAAACGACTGTAATTCAGATGCTGCAATGGCCAAAGCGTGGTTCTTAAACCCAGCCGTTCTCTCATATAAAATAAACTGAATGTCGTTTCGTGCATTTTCTCTTTGACGATTGATAACGGATTCGGTAAAAAACAAATACTGCGACTGCAACATGCTATGAATCTTAGCTGTAGTTGTGTCGTCATTAGCCTTTAAAAATGCAGAGTCCATGGCCAAAGTCATGAAAAACTTGTTGTAAGCATGGTACTGGAATGACCGTCTCAAAGGATTGTTTTCCTTTTTGTGTTTGACCACTTCTCGCATAACCCGATATGCAGGATTTTCGCTTGCCTTGATGATCAAGGTTTCAAAATTTTCATCTTTTAGTTGAAGAAAGTACTCCTGAAAGCCACTTTTCAGACCGAAACTTGTGGTCGAATACCCCACATATTCTGCGGTGATTGAATCACAAGCTCCTGATGGCAATTCGAAGATGCCGTTTACATTTGAGTAGACTTTGTTGGCTCCACAGGTAATTTTAACATATGCCATTGGATCTTTGGTGTTGGCATCCAGAATACGGCCCTGAATTTGTGACCGAACATGGACAGAATACACCAGAATTAAGAAAAGTAAGCCAATGCGCATAAGTCACAAAAATAGCTAAGATTTCATGTAAATCTTACTGAAGTTGTGAGATCAGGAATGACACAATATCTTTGAGACCGAAACACTCAGTTCAATGCGGCTACTTATTATTGGCATCATATGTTTGATTAACCAGGCTTTCGCTCAGAAGAATGAAGTCGAATTGGTAGTTCAGTCAGGGCATTCAGGTCCAATTACAGATGTTCAGATTAGTCCGGACAACCAATTTGTTGCCAGTTCGGGAGAAGACAACCGCATTGTTATTTGGGATCGAAAGCTCAACAAACAATTTGGTGTTTTGCTCGGTCATACAGATGATGTGATGGCTCTTGCGTTTGGCAAAGAACCTCATGAGCTATACAGCGTGAGTCTGGACGGAACCCTTCGAAAGTGGGATATAATAAGTGGTGAATGTAATAGTATAGACACTTTTTCCAAAGAACTTGGGGCTATCGCGTACATAGAAGGCTCGCAACAACTGCTAATTGGAGGTGCGTTTATTCATGTAAAAGATCTCAAAACTAATCAGACTAAACACATCTCAAGCCAGCTTTCAGGCGAATTTTACAACGCCTCTTTAATTGAGTCTATTGCAATGAGTGAAGACCACACTACCGTTATATTTTCAGATGGAAAAAAGCGAGTTGGTCATCTTAATCTAAAAGAAGAGACAGGAATATCTGTTAGTAGAAAAGCTGTCAGTGACATTCATTTCTTAGGTCAATCTAACTGGGTAGTTTGCTCAAGATATACCGGCGGTCTGGCAAAACATGAGGTGAATACCATGAAAACGAACCTTAGACTGGAAGCTTCATGGAAAGACGGCATCCTGTCCTCAACTGTAATAAATGACCGCATCTACATTGGAACTGGTAAGGGACTGGTTAAGAAATTTGATACAGAGTCATTCAAAAAGCTGGAAACGATTGAAGCTCATGATGAAGGGATAATTAGCCTAAATGCGTCTAAAGATAAATCCTTGATAGTTTCGGCCACAAAGGATGGAGAAATAAAGGTTTGGGATGCAAAGAATATGGGGCTCATGAATCAGTTTCAAGCCAAAGTGACACGGGTCAATGACATCACCTTCTCTGAGGATGGCACTGAGTTGATCATATTATACCACACCAGTGAAATTAGACGGTTTAATCTGGCCAATTTCAACTCAAAAAGATCAGGTATCGCTCCTATCTTAAAGAAGGAGACCTCTAACACCAAACTCAGTGGTGGAAGAATTGCCGAAATTTCTCCAAATATCGTAGCAGATGCTTTCCGCCTTAAAAAATCCACGGAATATCATTGGGTTTACGGTTCGATCAAGGAATATGGCATTACATGGAATGATGAAATCAGCTTCCAACAAAAATCAAGCTCCACACGTGCAGATGAATACTTCAAGTATGTGGTGAGTTACATTAATTTCAAAACACCTTTGTTTCTGGATAAAAGAAATTTGATTGACAGCTCTGACAAATGGCAAATGCACATTAAGGCTGATACAAACTTCCTGGTCGTACATGAAAAAGGTCAGACACATAAGATTTTCCTCAATCATGATGATATTGTGACTGCGGCATGTATTAATGATTCTGTTAAAATTGCTGCGACTTCCTCATGGGATGGCTTGATCAAGCTTTGGGATTTAGAAACGGATTCTTTGCTACTCACCATTGGTGCTTTTGATGGAGAAGACTTTTCTATGATCACACCGAACAACTATTATTTCAGCACTAAAACGGCCACCGAAAATCTTGGATTTAGATACAGAAATAAATTGTATTCATTCGATCAGTTCGACCTGTTTTTTAACCGTCCGGACAAAGTTTTGGCGCGCCTGAAGCCCATTGTGAGTGATGACCATGTATCAACCTACTACAATGCTTTCAAAAAAAGACTCGACATACTCAACATTCGGGAAAACGACTTAAAGCTGAGCGATCAGGTTCCTGAGTTATCCCTGACTAAATCGGATCAGAACAATGGCAAGTTGCCCATCAGGATAACTGCCAAATCAGGGAAGGATTTTAATCGTTTGCACCTCATTGTAAATGGAGTCCCGGAATTTGGAGTAAAGGGTTTGAGCATGAATGGCTCTCAGATTGATACCACAATTAATCTTCAACTTAGCCCGGGTCAGAATAAAATTCAAGCCTATGCAGTGGATGTCGAAGGGATGGCATCTTTGCGAGCGGAAGTTTTTGAGAACAGCACATCAAACACACAAAATCAGGAACTATATCTTATCACTCTTGGGGGCTCGGAGTATCAAGACTCAGCTTACAATCTTAAATACGCCCACAAGGATGCAAGAGACATCACAACTTTCTTTAAGCAACAAAGTGCCTATTCTACAGTGCATAGCATGACTTTTGAAAATGAAGATTTGACAACTGAAAAACTTAAAAATTTGTCTTCATTTTTGGAAGGAGTCAGCATCAATGATGTGGTGGTGATATTTGCTGCCGGACATGGAGTTTTGGGTAAAGACGGCGCATTTTACCTGGCCTCCCATAACATGAATTTTGAAGTTCCTGAGCTCGAAGGCATTCCATACAGCTATTTCGATGAGCTCCTTGGCAACTGTAAAAGCAGGTACAAGTGCATGTTCATTGATGCTTGTCACAGTGGTGAAATAGACATATCTGAAATCGAATTTGCACAAACTCAGGTTGTGGAGGATGGAGAAATTCTGTTTCGAAACTCTGGAAATGGAGTGGTTAAGAAGAGGCAACACAGCGTTTTCGATATGTCCAAAGCCATTTTTACAGATATGCGCCCAAACAATGGAGCTACGGTGATTTCCAGCGCAGGTGGTGCCGAATTTGCGCTTGAAGGAAACGAATGGAATAACAGTGTATTTACCTACTGTATTTTGGATGCACTAAAAAACGCTAAAGCTGACTTTAATGGAGACGGCCAAATTATGCTATCCGAATTACATAAATACGTTTCTCAAAAAGTTCCTCAGCTCACAAAAGGGAGGCAACAACCTACATCACGAATTGAAAATATCTACAATGATTTCCAAATACATCAGTAACATACTATGTTTTGTTGCTCTGTTTGGAATGGGGCAATTGGTGAACGCTCAAATTGATCTTGAAACCGGTATAAGTCTTGATGTACATGCGATTTCCATATTCAACGATATCGATTCTCCTTTGCCATTAACCGTGCAACAAGACGATAATCGCGATTTGATAGAATTTCACCCTGAGAGCTTTAAGATTACTTCAGGTTTTGCACCCGGCTACTACCTTAATGGCAAGTTCAGAGGTGGGTTTTACTTTGGAACCAAGGCCAGAATTCAGGTTCAAAATGTTCAGGTAAACGGTCTCTCAAATTATACAGATGATTATTACACCGACAATTATGGTACTTTAAGCGACTATCTAAGCAATAACCCCGGATCAAGTGAAAGCGACTACAATAGTATGATAGATGGACATAAGTCTGCCAACTCTCATGCATTTTCGATAAGAGCTACACGCATAAACCCATTCCTTGAATTGACTTTTGGCTATCGTTTTAATGCCTATAAGTCTACCAGACCATTTGTTGAATTAAACGCTGGTTTCGGGCTGGCCGAAATGTCGATAAGAGATAAAGAAGTTGATCATCCTGGCTTTTTCGTTGATCCGGATTTTTTCACCGCACTATCTATTAGTTCCAGTACTTTTGTGATGAGGCCTTCCTTTGGAATTGAAGTGAAAAACTACAAATTCTATGGAACATTGTCCATCCCAATGAGCAAAGAAAGTTTGTTCTCCTCTACAGACATTAACTACATCAATGGCGTATCATTTTCAAGCAAAACATCATTACCGTATGACTATTTTGTACAATTTGAATTGGGTGTTGGCAGACGTTTCCAAACTCCCTTGCGAAAAAAAGACGCAAGCTATGGACACGTAAAAGACCTGACTTTCCTCTACCCGGAGAAAAGAGATGTCAAACATTGGGAGTTTGGTATTAATGGAGGCTATCTGTTTAAGAATATGGACATTGACGATGAAATAGAGTTGGTTTCCTTAACAGAAGAAAAAAGAATCATCAATGGCGTTGAACGGGATGGCTTGGCAATGGAACGTGCACAGATCAACGATTTTATCATAGAAAAAGTACGTTCCTTACCACACTTGGGCTTCTATTCTACAGCACATTTGGGCAATTGGTTTATTCAGGGAGAAGTTGCCTATACTAACGTACAAATCAAGCAGGAAACCCAAATCAATACCGGGTATTATGTTAGACAATCTAATGGCACTTACTATTTCGACAATTCATCCTATCAGGGTTCCAGTGATGCATTTTTCGAAAAGTCATTTCACATGATTCCAACACAGATAAATGTGGGTTGGAGAAGAGAGTTTGGTTTTTTCATCGGCACCGGATGGCAGTTTTTACTTCCCACATCCAATTTCAGACATCAAAATGAGGTCAACTCAGCACATGTTATACACGATTTCAACCTGATACTTAACGGTGATGAAACACCTGAAACTATGCAGAATAATTACATTAACAGGGGTGTCAATTATTTCCGGGTCTCAGATGCAGAAGATTATCTGGAAGAAGTTCAACAAGATTTCCAAACTTTTGAAAACAGTGATTTAAGAAAAGAGTCGCTTCCAATAGTCGCCCAGGTGGTTGACCTTGGTTTTTCCTTCACTTCAAAAAGAGTGACTGCCCGTATGGATATTCAATTTAGTCTTGATTGGAAAGGGCGCACCATTTTCGATGGCTTGTTCGCAATGGGAGGGTCTGTTCAGTACATGCTCTGGGGGAGATAATCTTTCCCTGCTTATTATTAAATTTGATTTGTGAGATCAGCAACTAAAGACAAACTAAGCATTCTTAAGTCCTATGGGTTTGTCCGTATGTTCAATGCTGTAAAACTTGTGTCGAGTTATTATTGGTCTCGCATCACAAAATCAGGAAAAGTTTGGGGATCACCTATGGCGGCCTCAATTGAGCCAACAACTTCATGCAATTTAAGATGTCCTGAATGTCCAAGCGGACTCAGACAATTCAGCAGAGCAACTGGTAACATAAAATCTGATCAGGGCAAGATCATGATTGACAAACTGGCCAAAACAGTCGGGTACATCAACTTCTATTTCCAGGGAGAACCATTGATCAGTCCTCATTTCTATGATTTAGTTGCCCATGCAAGGCGTAAAAAAATCTATACAAGCACCAGTACCAATGCACACTTTTTGAATGCAGAAAACTGTCAGAAAATTCTGGATTCAGGACTTAATCGTTTGATCATTTCTATTGATGGGACAACTCAAAAAACCTATGAACAATATAGGAAAGAGGGTTCTCTGGAAAAGGTTATAGATGGCGCCAAACGCATGGTTAAATTGCGAGACGAGCAAAAAGCGCCTTTGTTTATCATTTTTCAATTTTTAGTGGTAAAGCCAAATGAACATCAAACCAATGATGTGTTGGAACTCGCAAAAGAGATTGGCATTGATGAAGTCAGATTCAAAACGGCCCAACTTTATGATTACAAAAACGGGCATGAGCTTATGCCGGAGCAAGACAAGTATAGTCGCTATAGATTACGAAAGGATGGAACTTACAAAGTAAAAGGCATACAGGGGAATCACTGTTGGCGAATGTGGAGTTCGAGTGTCATTACCTGGGATGGAGATATGGTACCTTGTTGTTTCGACAAAGATGCCGTTCATAAAATGGGCAATCTGGTAAAACGAGAACTAAAAGAAATCTGGCACGCTCCGGCTTATCAAAATTTCAGAAAACAAGTCCTAAAAGACCGAGATGCCATAGAAATCTGTCGAAACTGCTCCGAAGGAACAAAAGTCTGGTCATAAAACTCTAAAAATTAATATCTTGGGAGAATGACAGAAAAAAAGCTCAGCGTTAACGAAAACAACATTGCGTATTGGGACAATGAACTTGATTCTGAATTCACACTGCTTTTCATACATGGAAACTCGCTCTCTAAAGAGTCGTTTGCAAAACAATTCGAAGGAACTCCCTCCCATCGATACATTGCTGTAGACTTACCAGGACACGGGTCCAGCGATAGGTCCAAAAATCCTGAAGAAGACTATACAGTGCCTGGTTTTTCGACAACATTGTGTTCTTTCTTAAGTGCATTGAATCTGAAAAACGTGGTTCTTGTAGGACATTCTCTCGGTGGTCACATTGCCATTGAAATGGCAAACTCCCTAAACTCTTTAAAAGGTCTGGTAATTTTTGGGACACCGCCATTGGCCATTCCACCTGATATGGCCAGCGCATTTTTACCTAACCCGGCCATGGCTGCTGCATTTAAGGGTGAATTATCTCAGGAAGAAACAAACCTGCTGGCTCAGGCTTTCTGTTCAGATCAGGCATTGACCCAAAATCTGGCAAGACAGATCAATCAGACGGACCCCAATTCCAGAACATCAATTGGAGCTTCAATCGGGCAATTGAATTATACTGATGAAATCGTTATTTGTAAAGATTTGTCCGTTGATTTTGCAGTGCTTCATGGTGCCAAAGACCCACTGGTGAATCAGGATTATTTTAGCTCTAAATTTCCTAAAATGTGGAAAGGAGCTGTTCAAATTATTCAGGAAGCAGGTCATTCAATACAATTGGAAACTCCTGAAGAATTCTCGGAAATACTAAGTGCATATTTGAATGATTTATCCAACACATAAGGCTTCAATATTCTGCTGGTATAAAATCTGTATTTGAAGCAAACTTTCCTGAGAAAAATCCGTATAATCTTGTATGCTTAGGACCATTTTTGAAAAACACAGCAATGCCCATTTAATAGAAATCATTGAATTGGAAGATGCTTATACAGAAGAAGCCAAGCAAGTCGCTCTGGAACTGTTAAACGAACGCCATGTTTTGCCTAGCAGTCAGAAAACAATGGCCATGGATTTTTGGCGCGAAAAGATCAAAGATGAATTCCGAACTCTTATCAAAAAAAAGCCTGAGTTTTCGAGCGCCTATTTGAACGATGAGGAATTCAAAGTCCTTTTCGAAGAAGCTTATGATTACCATATGGAACGTCAGGAGCTTTTCGAAATTGACATCACCAAATATTGGGCAGCTATTTTATAATCAACGATTCATTTTTGATAAGCGGTTAACACTCTTTCAAGTATTACGCTAACTTTGCCTCCATTGATGGATTCAAAACAAAGAACCATAGCACTCATGCCTCTTTTTTTATCAATCGCTGTTGCGATAGGTTTTGCCATGGGTCATTATTTCAATGACACCAGCATTGCCAAAGAAGAAAAGGAGCAAATGGTAAAACTAAATGCCATTATCAATTACGTTGAGGGCAATTATGTAGATGAAGTAAAACGGGAAGATCTGATTGAAAAATCTATTTCCGCCATGTTGTATGAATTGGATCCTCATTCTGCCTACATTCCAGCCAGAAAAACTGAGCAGCACAACGAACAGCTTCAGGGTTATTTTGGAGGCGTTGGTATTCAGTTCAGAATTTATGAAGATTCTCTAATGGTGGTCAGAGTCATTGAAAATGGACCATCAGAGGATGCCGGAATTATGGCCGGAGACAGAATCGTTGAAGTGGATGGTGTAGAAATTGGAAAAGACGGCTTGAGTAATCAGGAGGTTTTGGATAATCTCAAAGGGCAACCTGCCACTCCGGTGATGCTCACAGTTTTCAGAAAGGGCGAAACAAAAACTTTCAAGGTTATACGCGACATCATCCAACTGAACAGCATTGAATCTTACTTCATGCTTACTGATGACATTGGCTACATCCATCTAAATAAATTCTCAAGAACCACCATGCTTGAGTTCCTGCCGATTGTAAAGAATCTCAAATTTCAGGGTATGAAGCACCTTGTTCTGGACTTAAGAGGAAACAGAGGTGGGTACCTGGACCAGGCTGTGATGTTGGCAGACGAGATGTTGAAGGCAGGTGAGCTAATCGTATATACGGAAGGAACTCATGCCAGACGAGAAGATTTTGTTGCCACGAACAAAGGAACATTGGAGAAGAGTAATCTTTGTCTTTTGATAGATGATGGTTCTGCCAGCGCAAGTGAAATTTTAGCCGGTGCCATTCAGGATAACGACAGAGGTTTTATTGTAGGTAGAAGAACCTTTGGAAAAGGTCTTGTTCAAAAACCCAAGAAATTCAAAGATGGTTCTGAGTTAAGACTAACTGTTGCCAGATACTACACACCTACCGGAAGAAGCATCCAAAAGCCATATGGTAAGGAAATAGACTACGAAGAAGACTATATGAACAGGTTGGAAAGTGGTGAACTTTATAAGCCAGACAGCTCTTTGTTTGTGGACTCACTTAAGTACGAAACAATTTATGAGAAACGTCCTGTATACGGTGGAGGTGGAATTATGCCAGACTACTTTGTGCCATTCGATAGTAGCAACATGACGCCTAGTTATAATGTGGTGCGATACGACATGGAAGAGTTTGTATTCTATTATCTGGATAGCTCAAGAAACATTCTTAAAACGGCTTATCCTGACTACAAAAGCTTTGGAGACAACTATGAAGCCGACAGTACTACAATCAATGCGCTGATAGATTTTATTCGCGGTAAACATGGTGCCTTCATAAAGGATCATGAAATCAAACGATCTTATGAGTTAATAGGCCATCAGTTAAGAACATCTATTGCATCACATCTGTATGGCACCATCGGTAGAATTTACTGTTTGTCTAAACGAGACAATGTCATTGAAAAAGCCACTGAGCTGCTCAATGATTAAAGTTCCCGGGTAAGCATTACATCTATACTTTAGTTCCGGAAGGGCACAAAAAAAGGGAGCACAATTGCACTCCCTCATCAAAATATTTGAGATCGGTTATTAAAGGTTAGCTTTAACTTTTTTAGTACCTTCTTCAACTTTCATTTCAACTTTCTCAGTTCCTTCTTCGATCAA
Organism: Parvicellaceae bacterium; assembly: GCA_965230535.1. Taxonomy (GTDB): domain Bacteria; phylum Bacteroidota; class Bacteroidia; order Flavobacteriales_D; family JAUILH01; genus JAUILH01. Next base: position 1,987,527 of record OZ246010.1, read on the forward strand.
CTCTTCAGCGTTATCAGTGTGTTCTTCAACATGCTCTTCAACAGTTTCTTTCACATCTTCAACTTTCTCTTCGATCGCGTCTTTTCCTTCTTCTACAGCTTTATCTTCTACTTCTTCCTTCACGTCTTCCTTCACTTCTTCAACTTTTTCTTTCGCTTCATTTTCTAAGTTCTCCTTAGTCTCTTCAGCTTTGTCTTTTGCTTCTTCGCTACAAGCAGTAGTACCAATAGCCAAGGCCACAGCTACCATTAAAAATACTTTTTTCATTGTCTTAAAATTTAGTTTAGTATATATTTTACAGCGCGCGAAAATAGTGAATTAGTATCATAAAATCCAAGAGAAGCCCTATAAATACCACATTTAGAGCACTTTTTTGTGAAAAAGAACAATTTATACCGACATGCTTTTCATTTTTCTATCTTTGATTAGCGTTTAATACTAATTGAAAAAAACAACATAAAAATGGGATTTGAATTACCTGCACTACCATACGCACATGATGCGTTAGAACCACATATTGATGCCAGAACAATGGAAATTCATCATGGGAAACACCATGCCGGATATACCAGCAAATTGAATGCTGCCATCGAAGGGACAGACAATGATGGGAAGTCTATTGACGACATTTTAAGTGGATTAGATATGTCCAATGCTGCGCTGAGAAACAATGGCGGTGGCTACTTTAACCACAGCTTGTTTTGGAGCGTGATGTCTCCTGATGGAGGCGGACAACCAGATGGCTCTATTGAAGCGGCCATTAATGAATCTTTCGGTTCTTTTGATGCGTTCAAAGATGCTTTTGCAAAGGCAGCAGCTACTCAGTTTGGTTCAGGATGGGCATGGCTTTGTGTGCACCCAGGTGGAAAATTAGAAGTTTGTTCAACAGCAAACCAGGATAACCCAATGATGCCGGGAATCGGATGCGGAGGTTACCCAATTCTTGGGCTTGATGTATGGGAGCACGCTTACTATTTGAACTACCAAAACAGAAGACCAGACTACATTGAAGCATTTTTTAATGTGATCAATTGGAGAGAAGTGTCTGACAGATACGTAGCAAACAAGTAAGCATTGAAAACACTGAGCCGCCCATTAATTATTTTTTTAATGATTCTGGGCGGCTTTTTTGTGCCCAATATTTCCTTTGGCTCAGCTGAATATCCCTCCACACCTACTGCGAATGAGCTGATTCAACTCAAACCAAAACCTCTCAAAAAGAAACTTCAAAAGCTTTACATCAAACTGGCACAAAGCGACAAGCCAAGGCATAAACTGGCGCTTTCCGCTCTAACCATTACGCTTGGTGTATTTGGTGCGCACCGTATGTATTTGGGCACAGAACCTCACGTTCCTGTATTGTATGCCGCTACTTTGGGCGGTGGATTGGGAATTGTTCCTTTAATAGATCTCATCCATATTTTGGCCAGTGAAGATCCTCTGATTTACAGCAACAACGAACGGTTTTTTATGTGGGGGAAGAAAAACGACTAGTCTCATTCAAACATCTCGATTCTTTTTCAGTTTGGCTATCACCAAATTATGTATTTACGTTCCAAATTGATTTTGACATCACATTTTTGTTTTTCAAAAGCTAATTTTTAAGCAAATGCACATTATAATTGTCACATAAGTGCGGGGCCTTCCTCAAATTTGAGTGTGGCTTCTGCAGAACATAAACATGTGTCTATAGTTATAGGAACGCGTATCAGGGGATATCGTAAGGCTCAAAAAATGTCTCAGGATCAATTGGCTTTTGAATGTCAGCTTACCAGAAACACCATTGTGAATATAGAAAGAGGCGTTGGCAATCCGCGTCTCAATACCATGCTAACCATATGCAAAGTCTTGCAAATAGAGATCAATGACCTCTTTAAGAATCAGGATTCTGATTAAGGCTAAATCCAAAAAAAACTACCATTTTACCTGAAAATCAATCCTCTAGATTTTCGTTTGAGTAAATAGAAACCCAAGAATTCACCCCTCAATGATGCTGATATTAGCGCAAAAGGGTGTATTTTTGATCATATGAGATTGAAATCATTTTCCATCCTACTACTTCTTACTTCTTCATTAAGCTTTGGTCAGCAAGACTCCTGGATGCAACTCGCGGGTGTGCAGCAAGGGGATTCTTATGCTGACATGATCCATAAAGGAAACGCATTTTATGCCTCAAATCCGGAGGCTAAGAAGAATCAAACTTTTTTCGGATACCAATACGACAGCCAGTATAAAAAATTCAAAAGATTTGAAGAATTTTGGTCGAGAAAGCTGGACGAAAATGGAAACCTATATAACCTCACTCCGCAAGAAGTTGCAGAGAATTACCGCATTGCTACTAAATCGTCAAATCAACGTTCAAGCTGGGTAAACATTAACCAAACACAGCCAGGTACGTCTACAGGATACGATGGAATGGGAAGGGCTACTTCAATTGCTTTTCACCCAAGTAATGCCAATACTTTTATCATTTCCGGTGCCATTGGTGGACTTTGGTTAACAACAAATGGTGGTAATTCTTACACACCTATCGGAGATAACCTAGCGACTCTGGCCGTTTCTGATGTTGTGTTTGATCCGGATGACCCCAACACCATTTATGCAGCCACGGGTGATGCTGTATGGTATGGAAATCAATCTATGGGGGTGTTTAAATCTACAGATTTAGGGCAGACCTGGAACATGACAGATTTAACCTATAACCTCATCTCAGATACAAGAATTCCCAAATTATTGATCAACCCTGAGAACGGACAAACACTTTTTGCCGCTACAAGTTCTGGTCTAAACAGAACGCAAGATGGTGGACAAAGCTGGAACATTGTTTTAAGTGGTTTTAATTGGGACGTGATCTATAAACCGGGAGATACGACAACGCTATATGCCATGCGCGACAATGCCGGAGATCTGGAAGTTTACGAAAGTACAGATGGAGGAAGTAATTTCGCCCAGATTTCGAACATTGGAGAAAATTTTAGTGAATATTCACCTTCTTTCCTGGGGATTTCTCCTGCAAACCCTAATAGGATTTATTATATGAATGGAGAGTCGAAAACAATCCATCGTTCCAATGATGGAGGGAATACATGGTCTCTTAGAAACAATAATTTGGATGCCTGGGATGCTTTTGCCGTTAGTCAGAATGCCTCAGGACGTGTTTACGTTGGTCAGTTAAATAATTACCGATCCAATAATGGAGGAAGTTCTTTTACCAAGAAATCTCACTGGTTTAACAATGGAACTCACACGCCTGTTCATGCTGACACCAGAAGAATTGTTACCAATCCACTTGAACCAAATAAGGTTTATTTCTGTAATGATGGTGGTGTATATGAGTATGATGAAAATGCGGACAGTTGGAATGAGATTTCATCGGGTGTTATCATTATGCAATACTATTCTGTGGCGGTGGCCCAGACCGATCCTTTTCGGGTAATGGGTGGAACACAGGACAACGGAACCCGAATCAGAACAACGAGTCCAACATGGCGCGCAGGAAATGGCGGAGACGGTATGGAATGTGCGATTGACAATACAGACGAAGACATCCTGTATTGTACTTACGTGAATGGTGAACTTTTCCGTTCATTTGATGGGTGGATTAACGACACTTATAACAACATTACACCTTTGGATGGCAGTGGAGATCCTGCCGAAGGAAATTGGGTGACTCCTTTTGTTTTAGATCCTTCTAACAACGCCAATATTCTTGCCGGTTACGATCAGCCATATTACTCAACAGATTATGGCGACACCTGGACCAACATTTCTGACGGAACAGTAAACGGTAATTTCGATGAAGTAGGTATTCATTCTGCGAATGGAGATTATCTGTACGTTACAAAAGGGAATCAAATCAAATACACCTCAAATCAAGGTGGTAACTGGACGAATAGATTTATCCTAAGCCAACAAAAGATTCAAAGCATCACATTCCATGGATCTGACACCAATAAGTGGTGGGTAGCTTGTGCCGGGTATGTGGCAACACACAAGGTATTTTACACTGAAGATAACGGCCAGACATTTACAAGTATTAGCACAGGTCTTCCTAACTGCCCTGTTAACAAGATTGTATACCAGAATGGCGGAAACGGACTGTTATATGCAGGAACAGACTTGGGTGTGTACTATTTTGATGGTGCCGAATGGCAAGCCATGAACGATCAACTTCCATTAACTGAAGTACGTGACATGGAGATCCAATACTCAGGTCAGAAACTAAGAATTGGAACGCACGGAAGAGGTATTTGGGAAACAGATTTACTGGACCCTTTGACTTCTGTTGATGATCCGATAGCCGATCTAAGCAACAAAATCAAAGTTTTCCCTAATCCAAGCAATGCCATTTTCAATGTTCAGTTGTTTGACAATTCCAAGGAGTTTACCTGGGAAATCCATGACCTTTCCGGTAGATTGATGTGGTCTGAAAAAGGAACTACCAATTCCACAAAAATTGACCTTAGCGGACAGGCCAAAGGTGTCTACATTCTACATTTTTCTAATGGAAGCGCAAGAGGATCTAAACGTTTGATTCTGGATTAATAAGACTGTTTATTAGTCCTTATTCTACTGTCACACTCTTAGCCAGATTTCTTGGCTGATCCACGTTACAACCTCTCATCACTGCAATGTGATAAGACAGTAACTGGAAAGGAATGGTGGCCAGTAACGGCACTAAACTGTCGTCTGTTTCAGGAATTTCAATGGCATGATCTGCAATATTCTTCACTGTGGTATCGCCTTCAGTTACGATGGCAATGATCTTACCTTTTCTGGCTTTTACTTCCTGAATATTGCTGACAATCTTCTCATAGGAAGCATCCTTCGTAGCAATAACGAAAACAGGCATTGCCTCATCGATCAGGGCAATTGGTCCATGTTTCATCTCTGCTGCCGGATAACCTTCTGCATGGATGTAAGAAATCTCTTTTAGTTTCAGTGCACCTTCCAAAGCCACTGGGAAATTCAAACCTCTACCAAGGTAAAGTGCATTGTTCGCCTCTTTATAAATATCCGCAATAAACTCAACTTGCGAATTGCTCTTCAATACATGTTCAACCTTATCAGGAATGTTCTCCAATTCTATGAGCATTCTACGGAAACGAGATTCTTCGATTACACCTTTTTTCTTGGCAATCGACAAAGCCATTAAGGTAAGTACAGTTACCTGAGCGGTAAATGCTTTGGTTGAAGCTACCCCAATTTCTGGTCCGGCATGCGTATACGATCCACCGTGCGTTTCTCTGGAGATGGTTGAACCAACCACATTACATATTCCAATGATGGTAGCACCTCTTTCCTTAGCCATTTTAATAGCTGCCAAAGTATCGGCTGTTTCTCCCGACTGAGAAATGGCAATAACCACATCATTCTCTGTGATAATAGGATTTCTGTATCTGAACTCTGAGGCATATTCTACCTCAACCGGAACCCTGGCCAGATCTTCAAACAAATACTCTCCAACCAAACCTGCATGCCATGATGTTCCACAAGCCACCATAATGACTCTATTGGCCTTGGCAATTTTATTCTCGTAATCTTTGATACCACCGAGCTGAACACGCCCCTGAAGAGAATTAATTCTTCCTCTTAAGCAATCAGCAATAGATCTTGGTTGTTCGTGAATTTCTTTGAGCATGAAATGCTCGTAGCCACCTTTTTCCAGTGCTTCAAGCTTCAACTCCAATTCCTGGATATAAGGCGTTTTTTCCTGGTTGGCTATGTTCACCAACTTAAGCCCTTTGTCAATATCCAAAATGGCAATTTCTTCATCATTTAGGTACACTACATTTTTTGTGTACTCTACAATAGGTGTGGCATCAGATGCGAGATAAAAATCATCTTCTCCAATACCAATAACCAAAGGACTACTCTTTTTGGCGGCAATCAACCTTTTCGGGTGATCCTTGTCGATTACAACAATCGCATAGGCACCAATTACTCCGTTAAGAGCAATTCTTACAGCTTCTCCAAGCTTAACACCTTCTCTTTGCTGGATATCTTCTATTAGGTGAATAAGAACTTCTGTATCTGTATCACTTTTAAAGGTATGTCCTCTTTGAATCAACTCTTCCTTTAGAGAAGCATAATTTTCGATAATACCATTGTGAATGATGGCCAGATTTCCAGACTCACTTGTATGCGGGTGGGCATTAATGTCGTTAGGCTCTCCATGCGTGGCCCATCTTGTATGACCAATTCCTACACTACCTTTTGTTGAATCACTTCCAATATGGTCCTCAAGATCGCTGACCTTTCCTTTGCACTTATACAGGTTGATGTTGCCTTCTTCAATCAAAGCAATTCCGGCACTATCATAACCTCTGTATTCTAATCTTTTAAGTCCTTTAATCAGAACCGGGTAAGCGTCTTTATCTCCCAGGTAAGCTACAATTCCGCACATAGTATCTAATAATTAGTGTAGGTTAAAATCAATTGTGGTTTCCTTCTATTGATGGTATTCGGACCGGAAAGGATGCACCTGTTACCGGTTACTGAGACATCTATCGACTCAATGATGAGTTTGTTCGACGATATATCTCCTTTCAATAAGCCCTGAATATATTCTGAAATAACAAACCTGTATTCCTTATTGTCAAGGTCATAGTTTGCCAACCCACTGCTCACGCCACCTGGTAAGAAAGCCAGATCTCCATCTTCATTTAACATCAATGCAGTAAGCACATCATTCGGGAAAAAGCTTGATCCACTATAGTACTCAACCGGCATAACTAATTCTGCTTTGTTGATCGCCACCATTCCGGAATCAACCAAATTCATAATATGAGGAAAGTTAATTGCGGTTCTAAGTCCTCCTAAAGTTTGAATATGCGTTGAAAACCGACCTTGAGTTGTGTCACTAAGAGCAATTGCCACAGGCGCACTGTTATAGTTATGAGGAGATCTCGTAAATCTGGCTGAGTTGTCATCTACTTTCAGATCAAAACTTTTTGCCTCCGGCACACCATCTACTTCCTCCGTATAATATATGGTGACTTTAGATGCGGCATCTTCCAAATTAAAATACAGCAATGCACCTTCCTGAGATGCCTGCGTTGGGTTCTCGGCCCTTACATGCAGCCCCCTGAAATACTTAACAAATTGCTCATTGGTTGCCAAATCTGCATCAGCTGAATTGATGATGTATCGACCAAAAACGGTATCCAAAGGGATTCTTAGTTGAGCATCCAAAGTATCTGTTCCTACAATGGTATTCACAAGTGGAGAAGGTGTTTGAGTTTCCTCTCCTGATACAATTAAATTACCCCAACCTTGTCCACCAAAAACAGTTCCTGTAGAGTCAAAGTTCAGGTAGCTATTGGAATAGTATGCAGAATCGTGATACATGGTATCAACAATCTCGTAAACACCAAAAGTCTGAGGGTCCAAATTACCGTAATAACCATCGTACTCCATGGATAAAATAACCGAGTCTATGACAATACTGTCTTCTTCGAAAGTCACACCTTGTCCATCGGTTCTTAGCTGCATATAAGTGGATGCTTCAACCTTTCCAAGAACGGGGTCCATATAACTCCCTACCATGTTAACGCGCAACTCATCCGTTCTAACGGAATCATCTTCTTCTGTGTACATGATAAGGGTGGTTGTATCAATCACATTGGCGTTTAGCAACTCATCTTCCGGTTGAAGATTGAGGCCAACTCCATCTTCTGGTTTCTTACAAGAGGAAACCAAAAGCCCCAATAAAAAGATTGCGGTCACTGTATACAGCGACCGCATTCCTATACTTTCAAAAAATTTGTTTTTCATATCAATCTACCAAAACGGAGTTTGATTCAATGACTTTGTCGTAAAACTCAGAATATGCGTGAACATAAGACTCGTCTCCCTGATAAGGCAAGAAGAGTTTTTGGCTTGCTTCAACATATGAAGCCAAATCACCATTCATTTCTTCACTACCAAATACAACACCATCAGAATTATCGATAGCTAGTTTGTGTAGAGCTTCCATATTAGGTGTACTCATATGAGCAATGGCATCATCTTCAAAACCGTCAAATTTCAGTTTCTTCTGCAGGTCACCATCCAATTCTCCTTCAAAGCCTTTGTTGTAAGCAGAGTATACCACCTTAGTGTCTGCAAAATGAGGATCGTTTCCATACATTCCGCGGATGTAAAGCGGCATCATAGCTGTCATCCAACCATGGCAATGGATCACGTCTGGTGTCCACCCAAGTTTCTTTACTGTTTCAAGAACCCCTCTTCCAAAGAAAATGGCTCTTTCGTCGTTATCATCAAAGAACGCTCCGTCTTCATCAGTATGAACGGCCTTTCTTCTAAAATATTCTTCGTTGTCTATAAAATAGACTTGCATTTTTGCAGCTGGTACAGAAGCCACTTTAATAATAAGCGGATGATCTGTATCATTGATAATTAAATTCATCCCGCTTAAACGGATGACTTCATGCAATTGGTGTCTCCTTTCGTTGATACAGCCATACCTTGGCATAAACACACGAATTTCTTTACCATCCTCCTGGATTCCCTGAGGTAGGTGTCTTACTTTTTTCGAAATTTCTGTTTCTGGTAAAAATGGTTGAATCTCTTGTGAGACGAATAGTACTCTCTTTTTCTCCATATCGCTTCCTTGCGGTTAAATCAGACTACAAAAATATATAAATTTTCGTGGAAATTCAAACATTTCCCTCCCCAAAACCTTTAAAAACAAACGTATTGCGCTACTTTTGGTCGTTTTTTTATCGCAAATGACACCAAACATGCAAATATGTACAAGCAGATCTTCATTAGATAAAATCCTTGATCTTAAAAGAAAAGAAGGGAAAAAGATCCATTTCATCCCTACAATGGGCGCCCTGCATATGGGGCATATCTCTCTGTTGAAAGAGGCGGAGGAAAAAGATGCCATAATTGTCTGCAGTATTTTTGTAAATCCCACTCAATTCAACGAGCAATCTGATTTAGAAAAGTATCCAAGAGACCTGAAAGGGGATATTGATTTGATTGAAAATAACAGTGCATGCAGGATCGTATTTGCGCCTGAAACGCCTAAAGATGTTTACGATGACACCTATGAAGAACAAAATCTCGACTTAGAAGGCTTGGATCTGGTCATGGAAGGTGCATTTAGACCAGGACACTTTGATGGTGTGGTAAACGTTGTAAATCAGCTTTTCAGAATTGTGAAACCGGATGTTGCTTTCTTTGGGGAGAAGGACTTCCAACAGTTGGCCATTATTCGGTTAATGACTCAAAAACTAGGACATTCCATCGACATTGTCGGCTGTCCTATTATCAGGGAGGAGCATGGTTTGGCAAGAAGCAGTCGGAACGAAAGACTAAGTTCTGAAATGAGGGAAACTACTGCGCTTATTCACAAGTCTCTTCTCAAGTTAAAGTCTGATTACCTCAAATATTCGGCCAAAACATGTCGGGAAAAATTCATGCAGTCTTTTGAAGGCTCTCCTCTGGAGGTAGAGTATTTGTCTATAGTTGATGGGAACAAGCTTCAGGAAATTGAGGAATGGCATGAGACTGATTATGTACAGGCCTGTGTAGCAGTTTTTGCCGGGGAAATTCGTTTGATAGATAATATGCAGATATTTGCGTAGTTTTGCGCCGCAATGTTAGTACAGGTATTAAAATCTAAACTCCATCGGGTCAGTGTAACAGAAGCTGATCTCAACTATATTGGCAGCGTCACAATTGATGAAGCCTTGATGGAAGCCGCAAATTTTATTGAAGGCGAAAAGGTCCAGATTGTTAACAACAACAATGGAGAACGTCTTGAAACATACGTGATAAAAGGAGAAAGAAATTCCGGCGTGATCTGCTTAAATGGAGCGGCAGCAAGAAGAGTTGCGGTTGGTGACATACTAATCATTATTGGTTATGCGTTATTGGACTTTGAAGAAGCAAAGACATTTGAGCCAACAATTGTTTTTCCTGATACCGCTACGAACAAACTAAAATAATTTGAACTCCAAGTTAGTTGACGCACTTAAGTTTATCCTGCCAATAGGCTTTGGAGCCTTTGTGATATGGGCATTTTATGATGCCATGTGTGATGCGCAACGAGACGAAATGTTTGGTGCATTTGAAAAGGCAGATTACTTCTGGATTTTTGGTTCATTGGTTTTCGGCTTTTTAAGTCATGCCAGCCGTGCCTGGCGTTGGAGGTATTTACTCGAACCTTTGGGAGCCAAACCCGGATTTTGGAAATCATACCATGCCTTGATGACTGGTTACCTGGTAAATTACATGTTTCCGCGTGCCGGAGAGGTGAGCAGGGCAGCCATTATTTCGAGACAAAGCAAACTCAGTTTCGATAAAACATTTGGAACCATTATAGCGGAACGGGCTCTTGACCTGGTAATGCTTGGCTTAATCGTGGGGATTACCTTGCTGATGCAGTTCGACAATATTGACATGCTAAAGGAGCAAATAGAGGCCTTTAGTTCCGGAGACGATGAGTGTGGTTCTTCTCCAGTGCTTTACTGGATGGGAAAAATTGTTACCTGGCTTATTATCGGTGGTTTTATTGGCGGTATTGTATTGGTGATTGCCAGTGCCAAATTCAGACAAAAATTTGTTGATCTGGTCAAAGGTGTTTGGGAAGGGATTACTTCAATTCTCAAGTCCAAAAAGAAACTACCATTTATCGGGCATACCATCTTTATTTGGATCATGTATATCATGTTCTTCGCATTTTGTATTCCGGCTTTAGACAGTACGGCAAACCTTGGAGTGGATGCCATATTGGCTGGATTTGTAGCTGGTTCTATAGGAATTGTACTCGTTCAGGGTGGCATTGGCGTTTATCCGGCATTCGTTGGTTTGATTCTGAGTCTATACCTGGGACAAGAAGCATATCCACTAACTCTGGCACTGGGGTGGTTGATCTGGACTTCCCAAACATTGATGATGATCGTATTAGGATTAATTTCCTTAATTTTTGTGGCTAGAATGAAACAAGAGGACCATGCCGAATCTGGAACTGATAAACCATAAGATCTTTACCTTTTCTTCTGAAACGAGTGACGACATTGCACAACATGCCGCACAGCTCTCCGGAAAAACCGTGTTTACCAATGGGTGTTTTGATTTGGTCCATACCGGGCACGTCAATTACCTCTCGAAAGCAGCCGATCTTGGTCAATCTTTTATTATTGGGCTTAACTCGGACAATTCTGTCAGCAGATTGAAAGGCCCTGAAAGGCCCATTAAAGATGAAATGAATCGAGCCTTGGTTTTGGCATCATTTTTCTTTGTAGACATGGTTGTGATTTTTGATGAAGACACACCCTATGAGTTGATCAAGACACTCAATCCTCATGTATTGGTAAAAGGAGGTGACTACGATCCGGACACCACAGACAAGAATGATCCAAGATATATTGTTGGACGTGATTTGGCTAAGGAAACAAAGGTCATTCAGTTTGTTGAAGGTTACTCCAGTACTAAGCTAATCGAAAAATCAAAGCGCTGATTTTCTGAATACTTCATCTATATTTGTGGCGAACAAAAAGACGCCATGAAATATTTAGTTTTAATTGCATTTATCTGCTCTGTCTCTCAGGTTTTTTCTCAGGAAGACAAACCCAATATCATTGAAAAGGAAGACCCATGGACCCATTATCGTTGGGAAATTGGAGTAAATGGTGGTGTGAACATTACCGGAGTAGAGGGCTTCAATAATCCAACCGGAACCATCGAAAGAAGTCAGGGATATCTATACGGAATTACGCTTGTTTATCACTTCAACAGATTCTTTGCATTTAAGACAGATTTTGACCTTGAGAAAAAAGGCTGGACGGTAGATAACTATCAGTTCCCCTACTCCTCTACCGGCGGCATGCAGTTTATCCAGGATGTGACACAAAACCTGAGTTATTTCGATATTCCCGCTTTTTTACATGTTGGTTTTGGAAGAAAACTAAAACTGGATCTCAACTTTGGTCCTTATGTTGCTTTTTTAACTGAAGCCAAAGCATTCTATACCAACCCAACCAGCGGACAAGAAATCATTGTCACAGAAGATTTGTTTACCAACTACAGCAGCACAGACTACGGATTAACCTTTGGTGGTGGTTTTGACCTGGCATTAGGTAAACGATTGTCCTTCGGATTCGACCTGCTTTATGAATATGGTCTAAAAGATATACACCCGAACGGTTTCAGAAATACTTCTTTGGATTTTGACTTTGGGATCAATTACCTTTTTGGAGAGAAGAAAAAGAAGTAGAAGTGGACAAAATCGTAGCCAAGTCCAAAAACAACATTTTCCCCATTGTTCTTTGCGTATCCATTGGGGTTGGTATGATAATCGCCGGAGAGTCTTTATTTCCTATTTGGGTATCCATTTTTTTGTTTGGTCTGGCTCTGTTCTTTTTCGTTTCCATAAGAACTGTCACCGTTACGCCGAACGAATTGACATTCAAACTGATTTGGCGAAAAAGCAAATCAATTAAAAAAGAAGACATTGAATCTATCAAAGGGTTTTACGTTGGAAACACAGCAGCCCACAGGGCCAGGATGATTGGACAGAATTATTGGATTCAAATTCAGGGAAAAAACAAAAAAGATGTTTTCTTCATTACTGAAAAAGGAGAAAGGGACTTTGATAAGATCTGTCAACTCCTACTTGATCATTACAGCCATTTGTTCGAAGAGGAAACAAGTTCCGAAGAGAAAAAGAAATAGATCTTAAATCCCAAACTGATTGAAGTGATGCTCCAGATGCTTTTGCATTTGACAACTCCATTCTTCTGCACTTAACACTCCGAAAGTCGGGTTGTTCTTACCTTCGTAATGAGACACTCCTCTTCTGGCAGCTTCCTGAATACTTTCTGACAATTTTGCTTTCTCTTTTTCAAAATCACGCTCATCCGAAATCAGGAAAACGGGAGCTGTTCTTGAGTTCTTTTTGTATGGCGGATTCTCACTACAAACCAGCTTTTTAATCCCAAAAAGCTTTACCATAAATTTGGCAAATCCATTTGGTTTAGGGTCCAATTTATCCGTAGCAATATCATAGCCAACGTTGAGATGTGCCAGCATTTGAGCTGAGTTCATTTTACCCCATTGAGGCTGAGTATCTATTTTCAACTGGTCCAATCTTGCCAAATTTTGATCTACGGTTGATTGATCGAAAGCGCTTGGTAATGCCATGATTCAGATTTTAGTGTTCTTGTTAAAAGTAAGAAATAAATGGAAAAACGCATGTCTTATCTGGTAAGCACCAGGCGTCTGCTTGCAACTCTGGACTCATCACTAACCCTGACTATGTACATCCCTGTCGCCCAATTTTTTGCATCAATCACAAGATCGGTTTGCGTTCCATTGGATTTATACAAAATTTGCCCTGACAGATTTAGAATTTGAACCTGTACATTCAAATCAGTCTTTACATGAAAAATCCCCCTTGACGGATTTGGATATATCGATACTTCAAGACCATCAAACTCTCCTATTCCATTTGGGTCCAACACAGTCACTATAATCGTATCGCTTTCTTCACATCCATGCGCATTCAACGCTGTTACCGATACCGTATGCGTACCAATGCCATATTGCTGGCTATCAAATGTAAATGACGCGCCAGTATGTCCATTAAACCACTGATGGTTGGTGTAGCCATTTGCAGACAGATTTAAAACGTCCGACAATACAATACTGGTATCGTTTCCTAAACTTAAACTTGGAACAGAGATTATTCCGGAAACAGGAATCAGATCCGAATGGCATTGACCAAGTGGATTGTAGCCATAGTGTGTGTATAAACTCCCATTCCATTTTCTTGGAAAATAGGAGCCTCCAAAATTATGATCCGAACCACTTCCAACCAGAACTTCAGTACCAGTTCCGGAAAAAGATTGGGTGGTACCCGATGATGTATAAGAAACCGTAGAACCAGAATTCTGCATCATTATATATACCCCCAAAGTATCATTCATTGCCAAAGACATGCTACCAGGATGAAGCATTAAAACATCTCCCGCTGTGTTCACATTTGCTGTTTCTGTATGCCATAAAGTCCAGTTAGCCGGAGTGGTCTCATTACCCAGATGGGAACCATTGCAATAGTAAACTTCTACTGTTTGATTTCCGGTACTGTTTAATCGACAACTTAAACTGTCTATCACAATATTGTCAAGGCCAATGATATCAAACATCACCCCATTCCAATTAATATTTGAAGTTTGATTGGTGTTTACAGAATCCATGAACACAAGAGGCCCTTTAACCGCCTGAACATACACGGTTGAATCGCCTAAAAGAGTGGGGAGGTTCAGATCATTTCCTCCGGAGATCATATTAGAGCCATTGCTGTCTTCATACCAGAATACTGTGTCTGCGTTGGCACTTATGACCTGAAGAAAAGCACTGTCGCCCAAACAAACGGTATCATTATAAACCAATACCGTAGGCTGCTCCATAACATTGACATAGAAGGTCAGGGTGTCGTTCTGTTCATTGGTGTCTGAAGGGTGGGTAACCACTGTTTCAATTTCATAATATCCTGAAATCGAAAAGTCTGTTGTGAACGTTATCGTATCTGGTTCGCAGTTATTTAGCCCTGAAGAAAAATTAAACGTGTGCACCGAATCAGCTCCTGTACTAAGATTTGTAACGGTACTTGTCACATCATATCCCAATCCATCATTATTTCCTGCATTTGCCAGAATGACTACAATTTCTTCAGAATTTGTACCGCAATTCAAGTCCGAACCTCCATACACCGAGTAAATAAAATAATCCGGAGTACTCGGAGGAATATAGATGGCATTGGGAATTCCGGCTGCAATTACTCTGCTTACCAAAATGGCATGACCGGCATCATTCAAATGCGTACCGTCAGCATCATACAGAGGATCTATGTCGTTGCTCACCGTGGCTATGGTCGTCCAAAAATCAATGGCCATAGAACCATAAGTACTTAAAATTGAATCCCGAACACCAATTTGAATGGCATCCTGCGGAGGACCAAAACTTGTTTTAGGCTGTGTGGTAGCCACCCAAACCGGGACACCAAAAGACGCTGCATAGTTGGCAATAGAATCAAAATTTGTCATTTGTTCTGCCACACCAAAACCATTGGAAGCATCATTGCTTGGGTAGTTAATGATTACCGCATCCGGATTATAGGACAGCGCAGCATCAATGTTCTTGGTCACATCAGGATTTGGTCGACCAGGAGGCGGCACAAAAGCCGTAGGCATTGATCTGTAGGTTGTATATCCTCCCTGCGCCAGATTGATTACCTGATTATTGGGATTAATATTGGTCATATATTCTCTGTAGCGATCTACCCATGCACTATCGGAAACGCTTGGTCCGGTTCCGGCAGCTGTGCTCGACCCCAGCACCACAATGGTCATGTCTTGCTGACTCAGACAAAGGTCTGACACCTGAGAACGGCCAATAAGAGACCACAGAAGTAAAAAGGAAAGGCAGAGTTTCATAGCTTAGGTAATAATAGGTCCCTAAATCTATAAAAAATACACCGGATCCCGGTTGTGAACTATTTTGGATCGATAACATCAATAGATTACGGTCTCATAGTTTAACTTTACATCATGGCAAAAGTGAAAACGGCATATTTCTGTCGGAATTGTGGTGCAAAATCACCGAAATGGGTAGGAAAATGTTCAAGTTGTGGTGAATGGGACACCTATGATGAGGAAATTCTTGAAAGCAAATCGAGTGCCGGTAAAGGTGCTTATATCAAGACGAATACTGCTTCCAAACCCAAGCCCATTCATGAGGTTGTTGCCAATAATGATCAACGCATTCGGGTGAATGATAAAGAATTGTCTCGTGTACTTGGAGGAGGCATTGTTCCGGGGTCTTTGGTATTGTTCGGTGGTGAACCTGGTATTGGGAAATCGACCTTAATGCTCCAATTGGCTCTGCAGGAATCTCATTTGAAGATTTTGTACGTATCCGGAGAGGAAAGTGCCGAACAAATTAAGATGCGAGCCGACAGGCTGGACTACACCAACGAGAATTGTTTTGTGTTGAATGAGACTTCAACCACACATTTATTCAAACATGTGAATGACGTTGAGCCGGATTTAATTGTCATAGATTCTATCCAGACCATTCATACTCCAAAAATTGAAAGTGCGCCTGGAAGCATTTCTCAAATTCGGGAATGTACTGCTGAAATTATGCGCATGGCTAAAGACAAGGCCATTCCTGTTTTCTTAATAGGACACATCACAAAAGAGGGCTCACTGGCCGGACCGAAAGTTCTGGAGCACATGGTAGATACTGTTTTACAGTTTGAAGGTGATCGGAATCATATTTATCGCCTGTTGAGATCCGTTAAAAACAGATTTGGAAACACCAATGAATTGGGAATTTATGAGATGTCCGGCTCGGGCCTTAGCATTGTGGACAACCCAAGTGAATTGCTTATTTCACAACATGAATCTGCTTTAAGCGGAACAGCCATTGGTGCTACCATGGAAGGCCTCAGGCCTATGCTGATTGAAGTTCAGGCTTTGGTAAGTTCTGCAGCTTATGGCACACCTCAACGCTCGTCTACCGGTTTTGACTTAAGGCGACTAAACATGTTGCTGGCCGTGTTGGAAAAACGTTGTGGTTTCAGATTGGGATCTAAGGACGTATTCCTGAATATTGCAGGGGGCATTAAAGTGAATGATCCTGCAATTGATTTGGCAGTTGTAAGTGCTGTTATGTCGAGCAATGCAGATATCCCTGTTGACGATACCATTTGCCTGGCAGGTGAGGTTGGACTTTCAGGAGAGATAAGACCTGTGACCAGAATAGAACAACGGATTTTTGAAGCGGAGAAGTTGGGATATAAAAGCATCATTGTCTCCAAATACAACAAGGGCATTGACGGATCGAAATTTAAGATTAAAGTTTACCTGGCCGAGAAGATTGAGCAGTGTGTGAAGCTGCTATTTGGGTAATTCGATTCATAAAAAAAGGGCCCCGAATGGGAGCCCTTCAAATATCGTTTCCAGTAATTTACTAGGCTTCTTTGCCTTGCATTGACTTAATTGACATCAACATGTTTTTAGCTTTTCTCATGTTGAATTTTGTGATGCCCTCGTCGCTATACACTTTGTAAATGTTCTCTCCGTCTTTTACAACACCCATTACCTGATAGTGCACAGGCACTGATGGATCTTCATATTTCTTTTCAAATAAGATTGCATCATTCTCATCTATAACATAATCGATTGTCATAAAAGGGAATCCTGCTAATTCGTCCTTCTTATTCTGAATGAAATCTACTTCTTCGCCATTGTCTTTAGCTTCCATCATTTCGCCGTAAGCATCTTCAATGAATAAGCAGAACTTCTCTTTATCTTCTTGTCCAATGGTAATTTTCCATCTGGACCCCTCATCAATTTCCTCTAATCTATGAGCTAGTGTAGTATTCATTGGCCCATCGTATTTAGGTAGCATAATTTTCATCCCTAAACCAAAAGTATCCAGTGAGACGGCAGACATTTCGGAAAAATCCATGTCTTCACCATCATTCTCGTTGTCAGTTTTAGTTTCCGCAGCATCACTCTTGCCCTCTTCCTTTGATGAATCATCTCCACCACAAGAGGCCATAAACAAGGATGTAATGAATAACAGGCTTAGCGCTTTTTTCATGTTATTTGATTTGGTACAACCTACAAATATACATTTTTGACTTCACGGTGCAATATTCTGTTAATCAATAATTTTTAAGATTCGGTGAATCCTATTTTTCATACCGTGAAACGTTTATTTCAGTAGGCAAACTCGTTCCATCAAGAATATAATCCAGTAATTTTTCAGATAGTTTGGGTGCCAAATAAATGCCTTTTGCGCCTAAACCATTAAATATGAACATGTTTTCATGGGTTTGGTGACCTCCAATCATGGGCTTTCTATCTGGTGTAGTAGGTCTGATTCCACAAGAGTGCTCCACTATCTCATAGGGTAAATTAATCAGACTTTGAATCTTCTGTTTTAGCCATTCTTTTCCCGCTTCAGTAGGATCGTAAGTCTGGTCTTTTGAATTAAAAGTCGCGCCTATCTTATACAAATCGTCTCCAAGCGGTAGGACAAAAAAGCCCCGATTAATCACACATTGAAGATCAAGATTCGGGATTCTCAAAACGAAGACCTCTCCTTTATTGGGACGAATAGGCAAGTGCTCATAGAAAGGATTTTGAAGAACCTGATGTCCTTCACAGAAGATGACATGCTTGTAGCTTTCCCCACCATAGATCCATTTGTCATCCTGAAACAACAGGTTCGAATAGTCAAAATGCGCTTCTTTGAGTTTTGATTGTGCAATCAGGTACTCCTTTGATTTACTAAGTAAATTGGGGATATCTACCCGACCGGCCTGATGAACTTTCCCATATTTGTATGGCGGATTCAGATGTGCTTTTAAGCTTTCAATGTATGGTATCTTCTGAACTGAAATGTATTGTTCAAAACGCGGATCATCCAATTTCTCGAACCAGGAATTTTCCTCCTCAATACTTGAGAAAAAACGAATCAAGTCGTGATGGTGGGTGAACTTTTGCGATAAAAGCGCGTCAAATTCCGAATAAAAATCCCTCGCATAAGGCAGTAACTCATCAACTTTCCAGCTTTTCGTTAAGCGTTTAAAGCCAATAGGGTTCCACATTCCTGCGGCTACTTTTGAAGAAGATTTATTGAATTTATTGTCGATAACGCAGTACTCTATCCCGCGTTTTTCAAGCTGTCCTGACATACACAAACCAGCAATGCCGTAGCCAACAATCAAAATTTTCTCCATGTTTTGTGGAATTACGAATCGATCAGCATCTAGTTAGCGAGACTCAGTTTTGGCAATTTTAATTTTAAACCCTGATCGCAAAGGTCGCCAATTCTGGGTCTTAATTTTTAATCCACAGTAGCGATACATTTCAATTCAATGGCAATTGGTGTTGGCAAAGAATTGATCTCAACAGTGGTTCTGCAAGGTTGGTTGTCTTTAAAATACTCTGCATAAATGGCATTGTATTCTTTAAAATCACGTTTCATATTTACCAGAAAAACGGTCACATCAACTAAATTATCCCATGATGAACCGGAATCTTCCAAAATCTGCTTCACATTATCGAAAACCGCTCTGCACTGAGCACCAAAATCAAAGGATTCAAAGTTGCCGTTTTTATCCAAAGACAATCCTGGAACATGGCTATCCGTTGCATCCGAACCTGCTGTTCTTGGGCCAACCCCACTCAAAAACAATAAATTTCCAACTTTTCTGGCGTGGGGGTATAAACCTACTGGTTTTGGGGCTTTAGACGAACTGATTTTTTCGCTCATAATTTTTTTTGGTGAAGATAAGAAATGTAGCTCATTTGATTGATCAGGCACCACTATTTTGATCCGCTTCCCACACCCACAAATCGGCGGGCATATCTCTATAGCTAATCTGACGTTCTACTGTCATTCCATTTCGTTCAGCCACCTTTTGCGACCCTGTATTTTCCGGATTAATGACCGACACAACTCTCTTTAAGCCTAAGTCTTCCTGAGCGTAAGCCCTGAACAACTGTGCCGCCTCTGAAGCATAACCTTGTCCCCAATATTTAGGCAATATATGGTAACCTATTTCAATTTCGTCTCCATGTTCTAATTTCTGAAGAAGTAAGCCACATTGACCAATAAATTCTCCCGTTTCGCAGTGAATCAATGCCAGCAATCCAAATTCATCATTGTCGTACCGCTCAATTTGTTTTTCTATCCAAACCTTGGCAGTATCCGGCTTGCGCATGCTTTCAGGGAATAAACGGGTTGCATCCTTATCCTGAATGAATGTGTCCCAGATTTCAATATCTTCCGGCTTCAAGCCCCTTGTAATCATGCGTTCGGACTTCAGTTCAATTGGGTAACTCATCACTAAATTTTGAATTCATTTTATCCCTTTGCTCAACTATTCAATTAGGTGCACGGATGGTGTAACAATTATATAATTAATTTAGCAAAAAACTTAGGGATGAATTTAGATTTAACAGGAAAAAGAGCATTGGTTTGTGGCAGTACGCAGGGTATTGGCAAAGCTTGTGCTGAAGAATTGGCCAATTTAGGAGCAAGTGTCACTTTAGTGGCAAGAAATGAAGGCAGACTCAAGGCTTCTATGGAAGGTTTAAAAGCTGAAAACGGTCAGGCACATACTTATTTAGTAGCTGATTTTTCTGATCCTGATAAATTAAAACAAATCGTGAATTCATATGCTGACAAAAACCCAATTCACATTCTGGTTAACAACACAGGAGGCCCTCCTGGAGGTTTGGCCATTGATGCGGAAACAGATGAGTTCTTAACCGCATTCAACAACCACCTTATCTGCAATCATCATTTAGCACAAGCAGTTGTCAGAAGCATGAAAAATGAGGGCTACGGCAGAATCGTAAACATCATTTCCACTTCTGTAAAACAACCTCTAAATGGATTAGGAGTTTCAAATACGGTGAGAGGAGCTGTGGCTAACTGGTCAAAAACTCTGGCCAACGAATTAGGACAGTTTAATATCACAGTAAATAATGTGCTTCCGGGTGCGACCAATACAATAAGATTACAGTCGATTGCTGAAAACAAAGCACAAAAAACGGGTGCAAGTGTGGAATCTATCTTCGAGAATTTTGCAAATGCCGTACCTATGAAAAGAATAGCGGAAGCACATGAAGTGGCCAATGCAGTGGCTTTCCTGGCATCTCCTGCAGCCAGTTATATCAATGGAATTAATGTACCGGTAGACGGTGGAAGAACAGCTTGTTTGTAATGATTGCATCAATTGAAGAAAGGGAACAGGAACTCATTGAGGAATTCTCCATGTTTACGGACTGGATGGAGAAGTACGAGTACCTGATAGAACTGGGAAAGGAGTTAGAACCGTTAGATGCTTCTCATAAGACAGAAGACAACATCATTAAAGGATGTCAGTCTCAGGTTTGGCTGCACGCATCTTATGAAGACGGACAGGTTAATTTTGAAGCCGACAGTGATGCCATTATTACAAAAGGCATTATCGCACTTTTAATTCGAGTTTTGTCAGAATCCAAACCTCAAGAGATTATTGAAGCCGAACTAAAGTTCATTGATGAGATCGGTTTACATGAGCACCTGAGCCCTACAAGGTCTAACGGTTTGGTAAGCATGGTAAAGCAAATGAAACACTATGCCCTTGCCTTTAGTTTGAAGAACTAATCCATTCCGCCAATACCTTACGTCCTGCCCACTTAGCTTTGGGTATGGATCAGTCTGGCAGTTACATTAAAGGGAGAGGGAGTTTATCCAAACCTCAGAATCGTTTTATCAAACATGAGCATGTTTTAGAGAATGAATTTCTCAATTACTGTCATCATGAAGGTGAAATACCGGAAAGCAACCGTACTGAGATCATAGAGGTTTTTCCGAAAACCATCATCAACAAAATTACGAGTCCGGACATTGGCATGGATTACTCTATGAATCCATATCAGGGATGTGAGCACGGTTGTGTATACTGTTATGCAAGAAACTCTCATGAGTACTGGGGTTACAATGCTGGTTTGGATTTCGAACGTAAAATTCTGGTGAAACGGAATGCACCTCAACTTTTAAAAAAGGCGCTTTCGTCAAGAAAATATGAACCAAAACTCATCATGCTGTCGGGCAATACAGATTGTTACCAACCGATAGAAAGGCGCCTAAAAATCACGCACGAATTGCTTAAAATTTGCCTTGATTACAGAAACCCGGTCGGCATTATTACAAAAAACGCACTGGTATTAAGAGATTTGGATATCCTGAAAGAACTCAATGAACTCAAACTTTTACGCATCACGCTCTCCATCACAAGTCTGCGCGACTCAACAAGACGTGTTCTCGAACCCAGAACAAGTTCGGTCAAAAACAAACTAAAAACCCTGGAGACTTTGAGCAAAAACGGAATAGATGTGAATGTAAACATGGCTCCAATCATTCCGGCTATTAATGACGATGAAATATTTGAATTGGTGGAGACTGTGGGGAGTTACGGTGCCAAATCAGTTGTATACATCATAGTTAGACTGGCAGGACAGTTAGGTAATATATTCGAAAGTTGGCTTGAAGCACATTTTCCCGACAGAAAAGACAAGGTGCTTAACATCCTCAGGTCCATGCGAAACGGAAAACTTAACGATTCAAGATTTGGCCCAAGAATGCATGGTGAAGGCTTGTGGGCCGATCATATTCGGGCACTTTTCACGCAGGCAAAAAAACGCTTCATCCCCGAACATCAGTATTCCAACCTAAATTTCGAGGACTTTCGTCCTCTTTCTCATGGTCAATTAAAGCTTTTTTAAGACTTTTGAACTGAACTTATAGCATGAAAAAAGTAATTGTAACAGGTGGCGCGGGATTTATTGGTTCGCATACCGTAGTTGAGCTGATAAATGCAGGCTACGAGCCTATCATTTTAGATAATTTTTCGAATTCTGATGAGCGCATCATCAAGCAACTGGAGATTTTGTTGGACAGAGAACTTGAGGTTCATAACATAGACTGCACCAAAGAGCAGCAGTTGGCGCGTTTTTTCCTCCTGGAAGGAGACATTCATGGCATCATTCACTTTGCTGCCCATAAGGCCGTTGGGGAATCTGTTGAACACCCTTTGAAGTATTACCGCAACAATCTGGATTCGCTCATGAATCTGGTGAAATTGATGGAAGAAAGCAATGTGAATAATCTGGTCTTTTCTTCATCTTGTACGGTATACGGAGAACCAGACACAACCGTTGTAACTGAAAGTTCACCAAGAAAAGAAGCCACTTCCCCATATGGAAATACCAAACGAATAGGTGAAGACATTATCAGAGATTTGGCCAATGCCGGGAAATTGTCTTCGGCCATTTTAAGATATTTTAATCCGATTGGAGCTCATCCATCCGGACTCATTGGTGAATTGCCTCAAGGCGTTCCTAACAATCTGGTGCCCTATCTCACTCAGGTGGCCTCAGGTCAGAGAGAAAGCCTAACCATATTTGGAGACGATTACGACACTCCGGATGGAACTTGTATCAGAGATTACATTCACGTTGTTGATTTGGCCAAAGCACATGTGAATGCACTTCAATGGCTGGAGAGTAACAACAGTGTCTGCGACACTTTTAACATTGGAACTGGTCATGGAAATTCTGTTTTGGAGCTTGTAAATTCTTTCCAGGAAGTAAATGGTATTCCACTCAAGTATACCATTGGGGAAAAACGATCAGGAGATGTGTCGGCGATCTATGCTGACGGGAAAAAGGCAGAAGAAATTCTGAAATGGAAAGCGGAATTCACGATGGCTGATGCACTTAAAGATGCGTGGACCTGGCAAAACTACCTGAAGAATAATTGGTAAGTTTGTAGTGTGAGAAGCTTGCTCATCATACTTCTTTTTGCTTCAATGAGTGTTCAGAATCTGAGCGCCCAGGGTATTTTTCACTATTACACAGGTCTGATTTTGCCAGATAAAGATGCCCCTATGAGGACAGACAGATTGGGAATTGATCTGTACTATAATACCTGGCAGGAAATCCCAAAAGGCGTTAAAATCAGTCCGAGATCTATTGGTGTGAATGTTTTTAGAATTTATGACATCCCTTTTGGTCATAGTCCTATTGGGATTGGAATTGGATACGGTTTGAGCTCGCACAACGTTCATCATGATGGTCAGTTTGTGACAGGCACAGACTCTATAAGCGGAATTGACTTCACCAAGCTGGTACCTTACGCTAACAAGCACAACTACACCAAGAACAAGATTTCTATGAACTATTTTGAAATTCCGTTTGAATTGAGATTTAGAAGTAAGAAGAAAGCTAATAAGAATGGTGTTATGCGCGGACCATTCAGGTTTTATCCGGGTTTCAAGATTGGTTATCTGGCAAACATTCACACAGCAAGAAGAAATGATTTGGGCCGATTCAAGGAGTATAATTTCAAGGCGATCGATCGAATCAGATATGGTGCCACTCTAAGAATTGGATACGGGAAATTCGCGTTTTATGGCTTTTACAGTTTAAGTAAGCTGTTTAAGAATGATACCAGCTCCTCACTTCAACCAATTAGCATTGGTATTAGCTTCCTGACTTTCTAGTAGAGCGTCCAGCCGTTTGATACAGACAAGTACGTACATACTGTTCCCAGAACAAATCCAAGAACCACTTCATTGAGTTTGTGCGCTTCTTTAAACATTCGTGCGCTTCCTACTATCCCACATGCACATAGAACAATCAGTACCAGATTGAATTTCGGATACAAGGCCATGTTTTCTGAAGCATAGAGCATTCCGAATACGCCGGACACACCAATCATGTGCAAACTAATTTTATAGAAAAAAGAGATGATCAAACTTAGTCCCATGGCAATTAAAGCACCCAGATAAGCTGAAAAAATCATTGGATGAAAGAACTCCATTTTACCGGAAGATCCCAACCAGTAATACACCAAACCAAAACAGATAAAGGCGGCGGCGGTGAGGTAAACGCGTTCCATTTTGTCGCGGGTATCTAAAGATTCCACAAAGCCTAAATTCTTCATCATTAACGCCAGCATGATGACCAGACAGGAAATGATGCCAATTGCTTTCAAAAGGCTGCTCACATTCTCGCTGCCGTTAAAAGCCACTTCCTCATTAAACGTAACCAGCAGGTATAAACCCAGAACCGGCATAAAAATGGGATGAAAAATATATGATATGGCTGAAGACGCCAGTTTCATCAAAGCTCTTTTCTTAATCGTGCAACCGGAATATTCAACTGTTCTCTGTACTTAGCAACAGTTCTTCTGGCAATGTTATAACCCTTTTCTTTTAGAAGGTTAGCCAGTTTTTCATCGGTAAGTGGCTTTTTCTTGTCCTCTCCGTCAACTGCATCCTGCAAAATTTTCTTTACCTCTCTTGTTGATACTTCTTCACCATCATCGTTGGTTAAGGATTCGGAGAAGAAGGTTTTTAAAAGAAAAGTTCCATAAGAAGTTTGAACGTGCTTGCTATTTGCCACCCTTGAAATGGTAGAAATATCCAAACCTACAATCTCTGCAATGTCCTTAAGAATCATTGGTTTCAGTTTGGTCTCATCACCTGTTAAAAAATAATCTCTTTGATAGGTCATGATCGCATCCATGGTTACCAACAAAGTGTTTTGACGTTGCTTGATGGCCTCAATAAACCACTTGGCCGAATCGATCTTTTGTTTTACAAACAGAAGAGCTTCTTTTTGTTGTTTATCCTTGCTTTTAGACTCGTTGTATGCCTTCATCATATCGACATACTGACGGGAAACTTTTAGCTCCGGGGCGTTTCTGGAGTTCAGACTTAAATGTAACTCATCATCTTCTTCTTTGATAATGAAATCCGGAATAACGTGATGGATACTCTTGCTCGTTTCCTTCATGGAATTCCCTGGTTTCGGGTTGAGTTTTAAGATCTCATCTACAGCTTCCTTTAAATCGTCATTACTGATCTCAAGTCGCTTAATAATTTTCTCGTAATGCTTCTTTGTAAAAGATTCGAAATAGTCTTCTAAAATCGCCTCTGCCGTTTTAACCGGAATGGTTTTTTCCTTTCTTCTCAGCTGAATCAACAGGCATTCCTGAAGATCTCTTGCCGCTGTTCCCGGTGGATCAAATTCCTGAATAACCTGTAGAATAGACTCCAACTCTTCTGCCGTGGTCATGACGTTCTGCGAGAATGCCAAATCATCAATGATGTTCTCCAAATCTCTCCTCAGGTAACCGGCATCATCCAAATTACCTATCAATGTCAGACCAATTTTAAATTCTTTCTCGTCAAATCCCTGAAGCCCCAGTTGTTCGATTAAGAGTTCCTGAAAGGTTCTTCCGCCAGACAAGGGAATGGCTTTCTCATCATCATCAGCACCTTTATTTCTAACGCTGGTTTTGTAGGCCGGTTCATCATCGCTCAGGTAATCACTGATGTCAAATTCGTCTCGACTTTCTGTGTTATCGTCCGAATCGTCATTATCGTAATCGTTCTCCTCTTTCTCTTTCCCTTCCTCAAGAGCCGGATTGGCTTCAATTTCCTCCTTAATCCTCATCTCCAACTCCATTGTAGGTACCTGCAACAATTTCATTAACTGAATTTGCTGTGGAGACAGTTTCTGGAGTAATTTCTGATCTAGCCTTTGTTTTAACATCCCTTGAGATTTCTTCTTAAATGTAAGATTTTAATTTTAGAATTCTGCATTTTTCGGTGTTCTCGGGAAAGGGATCACGTCTCTGATATTTGTCATACCAGTTACAAACATCACCAGTCTTTCAAAGCCTAATCCAAAACCGGCATGAATTGCCGTTCCGAACTTTCTGGTATCCAGATACCACCAGATTTCTTCTTCCGGAATTCCGGCCTCAGCACATTTGGCTTTCAGTACGTCATAACGTTCTTCTCTTTGCGAACCTCCCATAATTTCTCCCACACCAGGGAACAGAATATCCATGGCTGCTACGGTTTCTCTTCCCTGCTCGTCTGCATCATTTAAACGCATGTAGAAGGCCTTTATTTTCGCCGGATAATCTGTTAAGATCACTGGTTTTTTAAAGTGCTTTTCTACCAAATATCTTTCGTGCTCACTTTGAAGGTCAACGCCCCATTCAATGGGGTATTTAAACTTCTTCTTTTTATGTGGTTTAGAGTTGAGCAAAACTTCTATCGCCCTGGTATAAGTCAGACGCTCAAAATCGTTGTCTACAACAAACTTCAAACGATCCATCAGGTTAAGTTCGTTGCGTTCGTTCTGAGGCTTTTGCTTTTCCGCCTGTACTTCACGTTCGTGCAAGAAAGCCAGGTCGTCCTTACAATGCTCCAATGCATAGTTTACACAGTATTGCAGGAAGTCCTCACCCAAATCCATGTTGTCGTTAAGGTCGTTAAACGCTACTTCAGGTTCAATCATCCAAAACTCTGCTAAATGACGTGAAGTGTTAGAGTTTTCGGCTCTGAAAGTTGGTCCGAAAGTATATACCTGACCAAGAGCCATAGCACCCAGTTCGGCTTCCAGCTGACCAGAAACTGTGAGGTTGGTTTCTTTTCCGAAAAAATCTTCTGAGAAGTTCACTTTTCCATCTTCAGTTCTTGGAGTTTCGTCAAAAGGCAAAGTACTTACCCTAAACATTTCCCCTGCACCTTCTGCATCAGATCCGGTAACGATTGGCGTGTGCAGATAAAAATAACCTCTGTCGTTGAAATATTTATGTACAGCAAAAGCCAGTGCATGACGAACTCTGAATACTGCACCAAAAGTGTTTGTTCTAAACCTTAGGTGAGCTTGTTCTCTTAAGCGTTCGAGTGTATGTCTTTTAGGCTGAAGAATCGTTTCCTGAAGTGCTTCCGGGTCTGCAGTTCCAAGTACTTCAATGGTATCCACCAAGATCTCTACTGTTTGACCTCTTCCCTGGCTCTCTACCAATTTCCCTGAAACGGAAACAGCTGCTGCGGTGGTCACTTTTTCGAGAATGGCCGCATCCATTTTCTCTTGATCCACAACGGTTTGAATATTATTGATGGTTGATCCGTCATTGATAATGAGAAATCTATTTTGACGGAAGGCTTTAACCCATCCTTTCACAACCACATCCTGGCCAATTTTTTCACCAGAGATTAAATCAATAATTTTCGTCCGTTTCATCTTTTAAAATTTAATGACTTACAAAGAAACTAAGTTTTTTCGGTTAAACACAGTGCCGGATTAGAGTTTGATACAAAGTGCATATTATCACCTTTTTAGATTAAATATCATTTAGTTTAAAATATCTTTGCACTTGCTACGTCCTCAATAATACAATGGACTTAGAATTAACATATCCGATGACGGAACGCAACAATGAAATAAGCAAGGCTGTTGAGAAAGAGCAAAAGCGCCTGTTTGGTTTCATTCGTAAGCGTGTAAACTCTGATGAAGACGCGCAAGATATTTTGCAAGACGTTTTCTATCAGTTTGTTGAAGTATATCGCGGTTTAGAAAAAATTGAACGCACGTCTTCCTGGTTATATAGAGTTGCTAGAAACAAAATCATTGATCGGTACAGAAAAAAGAAAGAAACATCTGTGCAAGATCAGTTTGGAGGTAACAACAACGAAGGACTTTATCTTGAAGAATTAATTCCTTTAATTAACACTGACACACCAGAAGATGCTTTTACCAGAGAACTTGTAATGGAGGCTGTTGACGAAGGCCTGGATGAATTGCCTTTGGGACAGAAAGAAGTATTCGTGCTTCATGAAATTGAAGGGAAATCGTTCAACGAAATCAGCGAAGAACTGGGTGTAAAAGTAAATACTCTGATTACCCGAAAGCGCTATGCAGTACTTCATCTCAGAGAAAAATTGGAAGAATTATTTAACGAAATTAAATCAGTATAATCATGTTTGATAGCAAATCGAAAAGTCCTGCCAAGATGTTCTTTATGTTCGTTGTTCTGGCTCCAATTTTCATAGCCCTTTACGGTTTTGCCGTACAGTACTTGTGGAACTGGCTTTTGCCTGATATTGTTGGCGCAACGGAAATTACTTTCTGGCAAGCACTTGGTTTGATTGCGTTATCTAAGCTTTTATTCGGATTTGGTCGTTCCGGTGGTGGAAAGCACAAATGTGGCCACAAATCTCACAGTTGGAAATCGAAAATGAAAGATAAGTTCGCCAACATGAGCGAAGAAGAAAGAGCCCAATGCTGTGATGATTGGAACGCCATGAAGGCACGCTGGAAAAACAAAGACAAGGACGACGGTGAAGATGAGGATGGCGAGTAAGCTACCCTCTCTTAAATAATCTTATTGTCCCATTACAAATCCCCAACTTCTACTTAATGTAGATTCGGAAATATCCATTTGAGACGACACCTCTTTGATAACTTCAGACATATAAACGTTGGTCAATTTTGGTGGAATATGTAACAGGAACATCCCTCCAAAACTCCAGCTTACATCTCCTTTTTTACCGTACAGTTTGTAAGCAGATTCTGTGTCAACCGGCTTATTTGTGGTAATCGTTAAATAACCATCTTCATCCGTAGTACCGCTTCCCAATTTAATCTTATTGATCTCCAAAGTCAGGTGCACACCCGCTACCGGCTTTCTTTCGTAAAGTAATCTCAAAGGAACTTTTACAGTTTCTCCTTTAGGGTTGATGATGTTGTGGTGACCGCCATCCATATCTTCATCCTTGTTGTCAAAAGCAGAGCCACTGTTACCAGACCCAAAGCTGCTGTTTCCGTATGGATTTGCAGGAGCATCTGGTTTATCAGTACCATAAGGATTGGCTGGCTTATCTGTGCTATACGGATTCGCCGGAGCAGCAGGAATTTCCTGACCTTTTTTGCCTTCGATCTGTTGTCCTTGTCTTCCCTCAATTTGTTGGCCCTGACGACCTTCAATTTTCTGACCTTGACGTCCCTCGATCTGTTGCCCCTGTCGGCCCTCGATTTGCTGGCCTTGTTTGCCTTCAACCTTCATGCCCTCACGCCCCTGTCTGGTGTCTTCATACTCACTCAACTTGGCACCTTCATGATTGGCCATGTTTTCCTTCATTCTTTGCTTAGAAGCCTCTCTTTTGGCATCCCATTCAGCATCACTTTCAGCTTGTTTTCTTTTTCTTTCTTCTTCCCGGGCCTTCATGTCTGCCTGATTCTGCGCTACAGCTTCATCTGTTAGTTGCGTAGCCCCAAGCTTCATCTTTAAAGAATACTTGCCTTTCTTATTCTTCTTAATGTTGTACAAAACTGATTTTTGATCCGGCGAGAAAGGCATATTCTTGGTAAACTCTGTCCCGTTTTCCATTACCACCTTAATCTTCAAAATGGCATCCGCATTGGTCTTAAAAATCAAATTATTACACAAGTCCGGAGTAATTTGATCTCCTTTAATGAAGAATTTAAAACACTCTCCAACTTCAGCACTGGAGATGTTGACATTAATAGCACCTTCACGATCGGCCACATGACCACCGCAATTTTGTGCATTGGAATTAAAAGTTAGAAAGCTCAGACAAAGTGTGAGAAGGGAAAACAATTTCATGATAACATATTTTGGACAGCAATTTACAACTATTAGACCACTCACGCACAAGGCAAGTTTCATCCGGCATAGTTTTTGATTAAAACGCTGAAAACCAATAATATTTGAAACTACCTCTACTCATTTTATCATTTTTAGTGTGTTTTGTGGGGCTCGCAAATTCTTCTAACTGCCTGGAACCGACCATTAAAATACACTCATCTCAACAAGATTTCGATCAGTATGCTTCAAGACATTACCGTTTGGAAGCAAAAGTTGATAATGGGCAGTCTGCTATAGTAGAATTAAACGGAACCTCCCTAGCAACATATTTCAATAAAAAAAGCGGTCAACTTGAAGCTTTTGCAAATCTCAAACCGGGCAATAATCTGATCAAAATCAAAGCACTTAACGACTGTGGGGAAACCGTTTCTGAATTAATAATTAAGACAAGGCTGGAGCCATGTGCCAATCTGCCCAATATTCTGGAACAACCCAGATATGTTACCAAACCTGCAAGGAAAGAAAAAACAGTTCGGTTTCAAATGCTCGGAGATGTGACTTTTAAACTTAACGGAAATCCGATTTATTCTTTGTCTGGCTTTGGAGGCACGTACCGACTTAAATTGTCCTTACAAGAAGGTTTTAATCGCTTGGTCGTCAAGGTTAAAAATGATTGCGAAACCATTCAGCGCGAATATATTTTCATCAGTTGCAAACCACCGAGCATAAACCATCTGGATGCCAATATTGACAAGAAGAACGAACGCTTGCTTGTAAAAACAGTGGTGCAAGGAAAAGATACCATCAAGCTCACCGCCAACAGACAAGTCATTCCCTATACCATAAAGGACGACACTCTTTTTGGGAGAATAAGAGTTAAGGAAGGTCGTTTTGCAGTGACCACCACTGCCGAGAATACGTGTGGTGTTTCAAGCAAACAAACAGTCGTTTATTTTAAACGAGATTGTGCCGAAAAACCGAGCATCTCTATTCTCAACAAAAAGGCTTTGAAAGACGGAGATACAGATCTGGCCAAGGTTACTTTTAGTAATCCAGACAATCGAGCAATCCAGGTTCTTTATAACAAAAGAATCATGCAAAACTTTGAGGCAACTACCGACACGTTCACCTACAAAATATACAAACCCTATGACGGTAAAAGCACTGAAACCACTTTCGTAACGTATAACAAATGTCGCGACAAGGCAAAAGCCTCAGTGAGTGCACGCAGCAAAGAATCGGGAGTTGGATTAGTATCCGCCAAATCTTCAAACAAACGCCCCAAACCGCCAAAACAAAAAGATAACTGTAAGGCGAAAAAGCCCTACATCACTCTATTCAATTATCCAAGCACCGCAATTGCTCCAGGCACTGTTCAAACCATCCGGTTTTCCGTAAGAGCTTTGAGAAAAATCTATCCAGAGGTAATCAATGCCTCAACAGATGAGGATCAATACATCATGTGTTCACACAATGGTGTGGTGGTTCCTATTACACTGCAAGATGGTGTTTTGAGTGTTCCAATTGCGCTCAACAAGGGTTTTAATAAAGTTTTGATAGAAGCCGGGAACACTTGTCCTAACAACCGAAGAGCAGAACTTCTTACTTATAATTACAATCCGTGCGTAGAGGAAATAAAGTTAAGCTCTCTTGTCATGAGTGATGATGCTACCATTACTGCCAACCTTGGGAAACCTGGCATATCTCCGGAATTTGTGACTCTGACGCAAAACGGTGATACGATTTCTACCACAGTTTACGGTAGCTATGCACAAACCAAAGTCACACTTGAAGATGGTCTTAACCGTTTTGTACTGACATATTCAGATACAAGTTGTGGAACTCTGACTGAAGAAATCAGTGTGATTAAAGAAGTGCAGTGTCCTAAACCATCGTTTAGATTGTTTGCACCAAAAAGTTTAACTCTTGGTCTACATGAATATCTGAATCCCATTCCTTTTCAGGTAAAGCTAATCGATTATCAACTATCAGATACTTTAGACAAAGACAGGTCAATTGAAGTCAGGGTAGACGGAATGGTCATTCCACACAACTATCACAAGTCCAGCAGACTTTTGACTTTTACTGTGCCCCCAAAACCTTCACAGAAGCAGATCACAGTGAAAATAAAGATTAAGAATGATTGTTGTGCAAGCAGTGAAGTGAGTTACGTCATTTCCAAACCTTTACCTCAGTTAAGCTCCAGACCTAAACCTCAGACAAATCCCAAACCTAAGCCCGATCCTCCGGTGAAGTACTAGAACATCTTATGGCCTGAAAACTCCATGGCCTCACCTTTTCCAAAATTATAACTTAGGCCAAGAACCGTGTACCTTCCTCTTTGACCACGAGAATACACGTAATACTCTGGTCGATCGGTTATGGACCTATGGATTCTTGAGTTAAAAATATCTCTACTGCTGAGATTGACAATGAATTTGCCCTTGGCGATCTTCTTTCTGATACCGGCATTCATGAAGAAATAATCCAGCTCATCCTGAAACACGCCCTGTTCTTTAGACTGGTAATTTGCTGTTAATTGCACCTCAAAATCCTTTGGCAACTTAAATTTCCAGTTGGACCTAAGGTTCCATCTGTAATTGCTGAAATCAAAGTTTTGATCGTTATAACTGCCCGTTCTGTTGAAGTAGACCAGATTTCCGTCTACCGACATTGAAATCTTGGGACTGATATCAATTTTCGTATTGACTTCTATACCAGTATTGGAAGAGCTTCCCACATTGGCAGGAGATTCTATGGTAAGCGTATCAATTACTGTGATAACCTCTTCCACAACATCAGTTGTAACAGAATAATAAGCTGTGAAACTACCCGAAACTTTATCCCAGGTCTTAATGGTTGTCAGTTCAAACACATTGGAAAATTCCGGCTGTAATTCAGGATTCCCTACACTTAGGTTATAATTATCTCTAAATGAGAAGTACGGACTCAGTTCGAAAAGGAATGGTCGATCTATTCGCCTTGAATAACCCAATTGTGAGGACAGTGTTTTAGTTAACTTATAAGACATGTGTGCAGATGGGAAAAAGTTGCCATAATTCCACTCTCCCAAACGGTCGTCTTTCACATAAGATGCCGAAAATGTTTGTTCATATCTCACTCCGGTCATTACACCAAATTTCTCTCCTTCATATGCCAGAGTAGTATAAAAGGCTAAAACATCCTGTTCGTAGTTGAAGACATTGGTGAATTGAGTGTCAACTGTTTCCACTCCATTTACAATATTGGTGATTTTGGAATCGTTGGAATTTCGATTAATCTCATACTTACTACCAGCTTCAGCTGTCCATTTTTCTTTAATAGGATGTGTATAGTCCAGTTGAAAGGTGTGGTTCACGTTGGCAAAAAAGATGCTTGTTTCCTGGTCATTTCCCAAATTAGCTCCTTCGATGAGCGTGTTGTCGAATTCAGAGTTTTTGTCTTTTCCAAAGTACGACCCTTCCGCACTAAAATTCAGAAGCCTCTCCTTGCTGCTCTTAAATTTCTTTTGGTAGTTAAGGTCGTACTGGTACTTGGGGTTGATAGCTGTGGTAGTTTCCGTGCGGTTAAAACGTGACAAGACATTCTGATTTTGCCCGGTTTGAAGGTAGCGCAGATCCGCATATTGGTTCTCCAGCTCATAGGCAAAATGCCCCGACAGGGTGAGTGTATTGTATGAATTGATATAGAAATCGCTGCCCAACCTAATATTGGCGAAATTCTCATTCTTCTCAGACTCACCATTCGTGATGAACTCAGAACCTGCTCCGGTTTTGTTTCGGTTAATGGTTGAATCTATCGAGACGAATCTACGTGTTCCCAAACCAATCTGGCTAAACAAATTGAACCTCTCGGAACGGTAATTGGCACTTAAACCAAGGCTATGGTTGTTGGGGTAACCAGTATTTAAGGTTAACGAGCCATTTAATCCCTTTTTAGTCTCGTTTCTGAGAACAATATTGATAATTCCAACTGTTCCGGCGGCATCATATTTGGCAGAAGGATTGGTGATCACCTCCACTCTATCTATCATGTCTGCTGTAATGGAACCCAAAGCATTTGTGGAATTACTGGCCATCACCGAAGGCTTCCCGTTGATGAGAATCTGGACCCCAGAATTTCCTCGCAAACGGATCAGTCCCTCCAAAGTCACATCTACAGAAGGAACGTTGTTAAGCACTTCAATGGCACTCGCACCAGAATTACT
Organism: Parvicellaceae bacterium; assembly: GCA_965230535.1. Classification (GTDB taxonomy): domain Bacteria; phylum Bacteroidota; class Bacteroidia; order Flavobacteriales_D; family JAUILH01; genus JAUILH01. The sequence continues at coordinate 2,021,734 of OZ246010.1, forward strand.
CAGATCTTTCCCGACATTAAAGACTCGTTTGTCCAGTTTAAAAACGGTTTCTGATTTCTCTGCACGAATATTTAGGCCATCAATCACGTCTTCATCCAGATCCAAGGTTACCCTTCCAAGATTAATAACACCATTGCTGACTTCAGGGAATTCGCGAATTATCTTGTCCTGATAACCTATGAACTTCAAAACCAAAGTATTTCCACCATCCGGAAATTCCAGCTCAAATCGACCTTCAACATCTGTGGTAGTACCAGCAATTACAGTGCTGTCTGGTAATTTCATCAGCAACAGAGAACAGAACTCCAATGGTTGATCACTTTTACTGTCAACCACCTCACCTTGAATCAAAACATCTGGCTTTGACTGGGTGAAGCCGAAACAGGAAATGACCAGAAGAACAAATACAATGGTTGTTTTCATAGAGTTTAAATTTGAGACAAAGGAAAGACTGCTGCTTTCCACCAAAAAAAATAATCGCCAAACATCCAAAGTGAGCGGTTGAACAACCAATTGCTGTTGAACTCTTAAAACATGTAGTTGATTGGATTAACTCTGTTGTATGGCTTTTTGTAAATGCGGGTCTCCTTCTCAATTGCTAAATTTGCTTGTGTCCGTTTTTTCAAGCGCCATATTTGACAAGAACTACGTGCGAACCGCCTTACTGTATGTGGTGCTCTTTCTGATTTATCTTTTCAGTGAGCCTGATGAGCTTCATTACTCGAGTGCCATATTTTTCGCTATGTATGTTACAGTTGGAGTTATTTCAAGTGAGATACTACTCCCCAGATTCTTTTATACCAAAAAGTACTTTCTATTTGTAATGGCGATCATTTTAATGCTGATTGCCATGATTCTGGTGGAAGAATTTGTTCTCGAAAAAATCTTCTTTCCGGATTCCAGAGGCCGTAAATTCTTTGGGATTCTCTCTTCATTTCTCGAATTATCTCCATTTGTTGTGATTCCCGTAGGCTTCAGGTTAATGCAGGACATGATGGAAAAACAAAAGCAAATGGAAGAATTGCAGAAGGCGATCCACGAAAGCGAGCTACAGTTTTTAAAGAATCAGATCAATCCTCATTTTCTATTTAACAACCTCAACAATCTGTACGCGCACGCCATAGAGGATTCGAAAAAGACACCGGAGATCATTCTAAAACTCTCAGACATTCTAAGGTATACTTTGTACGATTGTCGAGTGGATTATGTCCCTTTGAACCGGGAAATAGAGCACATCAAAGCTTTTATTGACCTCAATCAACTTCAAATTCAGGAAAGAGGTGAGGTGCACACGAACATACAGGAACTTCAAACAAACCTGGTTATTCCGCCCCATATTTTAAACGTCTTCATTGAAAATGCCTTTAAACATAGTACCTCTGGTCTATCTTCCGGATTGTATATTGACATTTCTCTTCAAATGAACGACAATCAATTGGCATTTAGATGCGTTAATAATTTCGCGGAACAAACCAATACGGAAAACCTAGACCACGGAATTGGTTTAGACAATGTTAAAAACAGATTGGAGTTGCTTTGTCCGAATCAATACAATTTAGATATTCGTACGGAAGACCAATGGTTTATTGTAGAACTTAAACTGGATTTGAATCATGATAAGAAGCATCATAGTTGAAGATCAACCACCAGCCCAGCGCATTCTCAAAAAATACATTGATGATACTGCCGGTATTAGTCTGGAAGGGACTTTTTCAGATCCAATTGAAGCCATTACTTTTCTTAAAAACCAAAACATAGACCTCATTTTTTTGGATGTTCATCTGCCCAAACTCTCCGGAATTGATTTTTTGAAGATCATTCCCAAACCCACGCAGGTCATTTTTACCACGGCATTTGAAAAGTATGCCTTAGATGCTTATGAACTTGATGTTATTGACTACCTGCTCAAACCATTTTCTTATGCTCGTTTTTTGAAAGGGGTTGAGAAGGCCAAGTCGTATGGTTTTAGTCCAACGAATACAAAAACCGAAGGAGAGCATCTTTTCGTCAAGAATGGACACAACTATACGCAAGTCAATTTCAATACCATTCTATATATCCGGGCAGAAGGTGATTATACCGAATTACATCAGGAAAACGAGCGATTGGTAACCAACAACTCCATTAAGTATTGGGAAGAGCAATTGGTTAATCGCAACTTTTTCAGAATCCATAAATCTTATATGGTCAATGTCAACCATATTCAGGCTGTAAGCGGCAATGTTATCAGGTTGACCAATCAAGCAGAAATTCCCATTGGTCGGAAGTACAAAGAAGATTTCCATAGTCGTTTCCTAAGCTAATCTTGAATTTTTACAGAGATCATTCAGAGGTATTCAATACTTTTGGATTATGACAACATTTGAATTAAACGGCAGCGATTACATAGAATTGGTGAAGTTGCTAAAACTTCTGAATTTAGTTGGGTCCGGTGGAGAAGCCAAGATAAGAATCACTGATGGTGAGGTACTTTACAATGGTGAAGTTGAAACTCGTAAGCGCAAAAAATTGTATTCCGGAGATGTTGTGGAGTTCGACGGACATGAAATTAAGATTCAATAAGCGATATTGCATGTTTGTAAACGAGCTAATACCATGAAGAGTAAGTCGAACAAAAGACAAATGACCTTATATGTTGACGAGTTCAAAGAGAATTCGGTCAGTTTCACTTTTGAAGGTGCTTATAAGAATTTTAAGGTCTACTACAACGAAGAGCACATTGGTAATGTTCCAGGTGGATTCAATGAGCTGAAAAAGGGTATAGAATTCACTGCTTCCGAAGGGGATAAGATCACTTTAAAACTAAAAAGCAGTGGAAGCAGTACCCGCATGGCAGTAGCTTACAACGGCATTCCCATTCCTTCAACCCCAGAATATCCTGCCAATAAAATTAAGACTGCGGCCAGGTGGGTATTGGGCGTGGCCATTGTCTTTTTCCTGCTTGGCGTTCTTACCATTATATATATCCCTGAACTTTTAAATTACTGGCAGGGGTATCTTATACCAGGATTGGGTGCTATGTTGGCTGCATTCTCTGTAGGAATTAAGCGCTACAATTTTGCTGCACTAATTGTTCCTCTGGTTTTATTCATAGGTCACGTAATAGGCATGGGATTGGGGCCCATCGAATTTCGGGCAGGATTGTTTCGAATTAACCTATTTACCATTATTGAGACGATAGCCATAATTCAAATGATCAGAGCCATAAAACCAATGAGTCAAATGCAAGCCGTTAAAAACCGATTAAAGCAAAAAGACAGGGACGATCTTCTAGACTTTTAAAGCCAATGTTAACTTAATGTTAACACATAATCAATTGATTTTCAGACGGAAGAAAAACTTAATATAAGAAAGTCAGCTTTTCAATGTTAATCTAATGTTAATTTTATGTATCTTTACTGTTGTCTAGCCGTATAACTAGACATAATTAAAGTTTAAGATTATGAAAAATTTAATGGTTGCACTAGGTATGATGTTGTTTGTTCCGGCTTTGGCTCAACAACCAGCAGATGAGTTTTACGCAGATGGAAAAGTGAAGACTGAGTACACTCAGGAAGCTGATGATCTTGTAGCTGTTAATTACTATTACTCTGATGGCACTTTAAAAGAAAGCGGTCAGTTTTTAGATGGTAAACGTCATGGTGAGTGGATAAGTTATTCAGAAAATGGCACGATGAACGCCAAGGTACATTTCGACAAAGGATCTAAGACCGGTGTTTGGATGTTCTGGGATGACAATGGAAATCTGGCTCATGAAGTGAATTACACAACAGATGCACCAAGCTTAGTTGTTCACACGAACAAGTAAAGCAAATCGATACTTAACTTAGTGAGGCGGAAATTAATTTCCGCCTTTTTTATTTCCCTCCTATGAAGGTCATCGTTTTTTGATCAAATCTGTATACCCCTTCTTCTATCTCAGGCACCATGCAATCCGGAGCATCTGTCGTATTCTGATAATCTGAAATACTTATCTCATCTTTCGTCAGATCAAATGTGAAGCTGTAACTACATTCTTCAAAATGAGTGTTCTCATTCATCTTACCATGTACCTGTTCCTCTTCGTCCATTTCATCTTCATATGGTGCTTCATAGGTCATATAGTGATCATAATAAATCAGGTCCAAATAAGCTTTCATAGAGTGCGCATTAAGTACCATCACCCCCTGTCGTTCCATTTCATAACCCTCGAAAAAGCCACTGTGCCCATCTCGTGTCTCCCATCGCAAAACGAGTTCTTCTTCATTATCTCCACACAAATCTTCTAAAGTCACTGTAAAATCTGAAGTCCAGGGACCAACATCTCCAATTTCAATAGAATACCAATCTTCAAACAAACCATTGTCATTGCTCAAGCCCATCACAATATCCAGATCTTCCGTCATGTAAATATGAGCACTTTCCAATCCGGGCAAATTGTCTTCAAATTCCTGAATTACAATGGTATCTCTAATCTCAAAATCCAGATTTTCTATTGACTTCAACTGACCTTCCGGCAGACTCACCAGCTTATCATCTTCTATAGAATTAGATGCAGAATCTTTCGTTTCAAGTTGAGTGCTGTCAGATTCGATAGATTCATTCTCGCTTTTCCCTTGCCCATCAGGTTCTTTCTCTTCTGATGAAGTACATGACGCCAAAACCAATAGACCAATTATGATTAAATAAAACTTCATGACATTAATGTCTTTCAAAGATGGTTTTGAGGTAATTAACCAGATTTTCACTAACTATCTCGTCTTTTGCTTCCTTAACATAATCTTCCAGATCATCATCAACTTTCGCAGCACATTCAGCTAAAATCTCCCCTCTCTGCTCTGCCCATGCCACATACCTTTCATCTTCAATACATGAATTAACAGATGCCAGATAAACCTCCATTTCATCATCTCCATTGGCGTCCAGAACCTGAGGATCTGTGTAGCCCATCCTAATAGAACCTGATTCACAATCTATTTCCTCGAGTACCTTTTCTTGAATCAACTCAATCTTACCATCCGTAGTTTCAACAAAATGTTGATAGCGACCGTCATGGGATGCACTTAAGTAATGAAATCCAACTCTGTCCGCATAAAAAGTAATCCAGGATTTATTGTCTTTACTTCCAACTTCAGTTGGTAAAACTGGATTCTGTTCAAATTCAACCTGATCACTGTACAAAGGTCTAAGCGAACCACTTTTGTTGACAGGAAGTTTCCCGTTTTCACTGGTAATTTCATGATCGTCGGCAGAAATTTTAATCTTACAATCAAAAATTTCTCCATCAACCACGTCCCACAGAGGGTTTTCATAATCGTCTATACCAAAATCCTGAGGAAATCTGGCCTCAACAAAGCCTTCTTCGTTCTCTTCAAATTCTTTTGAGAAACTCAAGCCAGCTCCTTCAATTTCAATTGACACATGAAAATCAAGCTCTGCATTCTTATTCGTCACAGTAATTAAACCACTTGGAGAGATATCGTAAAGCCAATTGGCCTGATCTCCTTCAGCAACTTCATCGTCTTTGGATGTTGGCGCCTCTTTTTTCTGGTTGTTATCATTGCCCGATTCGGCTTCCTTTTTATCATCACCACAGGCTGTTAAGCCAAGCAATAGAGTCAAATAAATTGTTGTTTTTCTCATACTACAAATTTAAACTCCGAATCTAAAAAACATGTTCAGGACTTATGAATTGTTGCTTTGAGTTTATGAATAGATTAACTCACCTTCAAAAAACGCCAATCCGGCTTCCTTTTTTCTATTTGAGAACATGTGCCCATAGAAATGAGTTTATTTTTTGTTTGTTTTGTCCTAAGAACAATCACACCATGAAATACATCTACTACTCAATACTTGGCACACTAATCTGTGCTTCCTGCAGCTCTGAAAATACTGAATCTAAAGCTGACGAAACAAATGAAACAGTGAAAACGGACTCTGTTAAAGCAGATACTGTTACATCACAGCACGAAGAATTTGACCACGAAATTAGTTGGGAAAACGTCTATTTCTCGGGTTGGATTGAAGACCTGAACCACATGAAGTATGAGGTGATGATGCGACTATCTAATAAGGACGGCAAGGTCACTGGACAATACTTTTATGTGAACCACAAAAAGCCAATAGATCTGATACTGAGTTTGTACGGAGATGAAATGGTTTTGGACGAGTTCTACAAAAACAAAGCTACCGGCAGCTGGCGAGGGGCTTACACAGGTAAGGAAGATGAGAATGGCTGGACAGGAACGTGGTATGGCAATGATACAGAGTTCACTTTTGAGCTTGAGCCTGTGGCAAAAGAAGACTACCATACCGAACTACAAAAAAGCAAAAGCACCAAAAAACTTGAGGCCTTCTCTCAATTGTTAACTCAGTTTAAAAAAGAAGAACTTCCTTTTGAGATAAAGACTGCGCCCGATGGTGACGGTGAAGGTTTTGATAAGACCACTATGGAGACACATTTTGACGAAGGAGACTTGTTTGTTGATATAGGATATAGCGAATTCACTCCGGGACACTATTATGAAACCGATTTTGGGTATGCGCTGGTTTTGTTTTACTACTATTCGCCAGGTGCCTTTGGTATAACTTCCAACAATGTAATGCTCTACACCTTTGATAAGAAAGGGCAGTTATTGGATAAGGACATGATTGGTTGCTACTGTATGGACACGAACATTGGACCAAGAGATTATTATTCTACAGATGAGCATTTCACTTTTAAGAGTGGTGAAATTTCTAAAGAATCTACACACGAACATGCCACACTTTTCCCTGATCAACTGGAAGAAGGTGAAGAAGCTTTTTCGGAAGTAGAGGTGACCAATGCATCATATACCATAGATGCCAGTGGCATAATTACAAAGGCTGAATAGACCCGATTTATTCTACCCGTTCTACATCTCCGTTTTCATCAAGTGTATGGTATAAAACACTGATGAGATGGAGCATTTGGTCGCGTCCTTTTTTCTGCCCAAATTTAGCCGTCAACCAAACTGACGACAAAACAACTAAGCCTATTGGAAGAATCCAGACAAATGCTGAAGATTTGCCAAGAGTTACCTGCGATAAGCCATACATTCCACCGAAAAAAGTAATGAACCCAATCACGGCATAAAAGAAGGCATACATTCCCCACACCGATTGTCGCGGTCCCACAAGGCACCTCACAATGGTTTGAGGATTGTCGTCTTCATCATCATGAATTCGGATTTGCAATTCAGGCGACCAATAATGAATGTCTTTGGCCGGAATACCCAACACAGCATAATTGTTTCTTACCCTGCCTGTCACTTCTTCATCCGCTTCTAAACGTGTTTTCAGATGCTTGAATACATCTTCGCGTTTAACGGTCGTCAACAACTTAAACCGTGGCCTAATTTCACCTAGAATGTTGTGGTTTAATCTATTAAAAGGCATATGCCAATTTAGGAGAAGTAATTAAGACAAAACATGATCTTTGTCAGGTTAGGAAGATTTGATCACCTGATGACCTGAAAACCAAGCCTACTTTTTGTGTTTTCTGGGCTCATATTCTGGTCTGGCTTCTTTGAAACCGGTATAATCGAATTCAAAGTTCATGAGTTGATCTAAGGAAATCTCCAGTGCAGAGCAAATTTTGACCACGGTGAGAATCTGGGGATTGGATTTTCCGTTCTCTATCACACTAAGGTTAGACTTTTCCATACCTATTTGATAGGCCAAAGCGGACTGAGACAAACCCTTTTCCTTTCGCGCCAATTTAATAGCCCGACCCATTTTATATAAGAATTCCTTATCTGACATATGAAATGACTCTGACCAAAATCCTTAATACTCATCAATTAGATGATATGTCCATACATAACATCAGGAGAAAGTTTCTGTTCAGCGTGTGGAAATGGCGGTTATCTTATTACATGACTTATATCGCGTGAAACAACGATTGATTTGTCAATAAAACGCCTGTTTTGACATCAAGTGAAATTTTAATTCAAATTGCGTCAAAAAGCCGCAAAATTCAACAATCTCGCGAGACTCATTCGTATTCACCTCTGTATTAGAGGGTTTTGCCGAACAAAATTCGGGATTCGTCTTTGTTTTCCGGTTTAAACCGACATTAAGGAATAATTACCAGCCGTTGAGGCTATTATATTTTTTTTAAATTGTATTTCTATTTAATATTGCACTGCTGCTTACACTTACTTATACCTCAACTTGTACCCTAAGGTAGGTGGCAAAAAATTGTTTGACCTATGAATAACGTTTTGTTCACTACCGATCGAAGACATTCTGTTACAAGAATATTTCTACTTATTTGTTTATCCTTGTTTGCAATGAGCTACCAGACAGTGGCTCAATCTAACAACACACCTGTTACTTATCAAACCAATTATGTGGTGAGAACGGATGTGAATGCAGATTTCTCCAAAGAATTTCCGGAGAGCATCATTCTAACAGCGAATTTAGAATCCGACGGAAATATTCTTCTAACACAGCCAACAGGTAGTAAAACTTTCCGTGATGCCACTCAAATCACAGTTATTGTAGACGCCAGAATCTACGCTAAGAAGATTGTCATCTCCTCTACTGACAAAAATGGTTCTTTAAAAGAATATCAATTAAATGAGGACACCCGACTTCCTCTATATCTCAATAAAGACACGTCAGTAACTCTGAAACTTGACAAAGTAAGGACGAATACCATCTCCTTAAAATAAAAGGTGTTTTTAGAACGCTTACCAAACCTTTAAACCTAATACAGCTATGAGACTCATACTTATTTCTGCATTTATCGCATTATTTTCCGGACACGCACATAGCCAATGCTCCGGATCAGGTGTAAGTTCACTGATTCCTAACCCATCGTTTGAAAACTACTCGTGCTGCCCTTCAGCTCATAGTCAGATGACCTGCGCGAATAGCTGGATTCAAGCCTCAGCCGGAACAACAGATTACTTGAACACATGTGGGTATGACCACCCACCAAGTACACAAAACCCACCGTTGCCATTACCTGATGGAAATGGATATGTTGGGATGTACGATGGAACCAATTCAACAGGAATTTGGAAAGAGTATCTTGGAGTTTGTTTAGCCTCTCCATTAGTTGCCGGAACTCAATACACACTGGAGATTTCGATGGCTGCTGCTATTGGAGCTGGTAGCTACACAGGGTCGGCCTTAACTACCAGAGAGTTTGTAATTTATGGAGCAACAAACTGTTCTAACCTGCCATTTACAGGAAGTCAGTGTCCTACCACGACCGCCGGATGGAACGTAGTACATTCTCAAACAGTGAACTTGTCTACAACAAGCTGGACTACGGTAACATTTACTTTCACTCCAACTTTCAACATTACAGGATTTATTTTTGGTGGTAATTGTGGTTCCACAAACGGAGGGATGACACATACAACTTTCGGTAGCCAAACCAATTACTACTTCATAGATAATATGATCCTAAACGAGACTACCTTTTTTACGCCTCCGGTTGCAGAAGCAGGTACCGGAGCCACTGTTAACTGTGCCACACCTGGCGTAACCCTGAATGGATCTGCTACAGGTGGTACACCTGGCTATACTTACTCATGGTCTCCTACCACAGGATTGAGTAACCCTAATATCGCTAACCCAACGGCAACTCCGGGGACCAATACAACTTATACACTTACAGTAACTGATTTAAATACTTGTACATCTACAGATAATGTAACTGTTACTGTTGACAATACACCACCTACAGCAAATGCAGGAACTAATGTGGTGTTGGATTGTAATAACCAAACTGCAAATCTCTCTGGATCCGGTGGAGGTTCGTACTCCTGGGCCGCAAGTGGTGGAGGCAACATAGTAAGTGGGGGTAGTTCAGCCACCCCGACAGTAGATGCGGCTGGGACATATACCGTCACCGTAACCGGTAGCAACGGTTGTACAGACACAGATGCGGCTACGGTCACAACCAACTTTGTCCCTCCCAACCCTGGCTGGAGCACGCCAGGAACAATTTGTGAAGCATCCGGCAATGTCAACTTGAACTCTTTGATTAGTGGAACAACTGGTGGTAGTTGGACCGGACCCGGTGTGTCTGGGAATACCTTCAACCCAAGTGGTCTTTCAGGAAATCAATCGATCACTTACAGTGTTGGTACGGGCGTTTGCTTACAAACATCTGCACAAAATATTAACGTCATTCCTGATGTTGATCCAAGCTGGACCAACCCTGCAACTGCCTGCGATGGCGCTTCAAGCATTAACCTGAATTCTCTAATTACAGGTACGAGTGGAGGTACATGGAGTGGAAGTGGTGTGAGTGGCTCTACATTTGATCCTACAGGATTAACAGGGACAACTGCTGCCATTACCTATACAGTTGGTACTTCTCCTTGTCAGGAAACATCTACACAAAGTATTGTTGTTGAAACTCAGGTTTCTCCGAACTGGAACTTACCATCAAGTATTTGTGGTAATTCAGGAACGATGGACCTTAGTACTTTGATTACAGGAACCACGGGAGGTACTTTCTCCGGGGCTGGCGTAACAGGTAATAACTTTGATCCTTCTGCACAAAGTGGATCTGTGAACATCACATATGATGTGGGTGTGGGTGCTTGCGCTCAAAGCCAGGCACACAGTATCAACGTAACTCCTGATGTTGACTCATCATGGACCAACCCTTCACCAGTATGTCTTACAGGTGGAAACATTGACTTAAGTACTTTGATTACCGGTACCACCGGGGGTACTTTCTCTGGAACTAACGTTACCGGTACCATGTTCGACCCTTCTGGTTTGGCAGGACAGACAGTAAACATTACTTATACTGTGGGTACAGCGCCTTGTGAGGAACAACTGACCTTACCTGTGACAGTTACTAATGTTGTTACGGCTACATGGACTCTACCGGGTACCATTTGTGAAACCGGAAATATTCTGGATTTAAATACTTTGGTTTCAGGAACACCAGGTGGAACCTTTACAGGAACTGGTGTGAGTGCCAACAACTTTGACCCAAGTGGTCAGTCTGGCATTATCAATATTACTTATACAGTAGGAAACGGTAGCTGTACTCAAACAGAAAACCACAACATTGATGTATTAGCTGCACCAACTATACCTGCGGTGACTTCAATCAGTGATTCTATTTGTGTAGGAGATACAACTTCTTTGATAGCAAGTGGATCAGGAGCTGGTGTGGTTTACAATGTATATGATGCAGCAACTGGTGGAAACTTAGTTGGACAAACGCCATTGGTTGTTAATCCAACTGCCACTACTACCTACTATATTGAAGCCGTAAATGCTAATAACTGTAGTCATGCGGGTGCATTGATTCCAGTAACCGTTGTAGTTGAAGTAATTCCGGTAGCTGATGCCGGAGCAGATCAAACCATTTGTTTGGGAGATCCTGTCACTCTGACCGCTACCGGAGGAGGCACATACGCCTGGTCGCCGGGTGGACAAACTTCCGCTTCAATTACAGTGAACCCGACTGATACTACGTACTATTATGTCACAGTGACAAACACCATTTGTTCTGCTACTGACAGTGCATTGGTCACGGTATTGAGTGGAGCTCATCTAAATGCACAAAACGATTACTTAACTGTGCCATTTGAAACCAGTGGTAGCATTGATATTGTGTTAAATGATACGGATGCAGACCCTAATACGGTTAATATATTCCTGGATGTAATCAATGGAACTAGCATGGAAAGCAGTGGAATCATAGACTACATGCCAAACATGGCTTTTGAAGGTTCTGATTCTTTGATTTATATCATTTGCGACAATGCTTGTCCAACCTTCTGTGACACGGCAGTGTTGTATATTACTGTAGAAGACATGCCGGGAGTTGTCATCCCTGGAGGTGTTTCTGTTAATGGAGATGGCATCAATGATGCATTTGTAATCACAGGTCTACAGAATTACCCTGAGAATACCATCCAAATCTTTAACCGTTGGGGAAGTGTGGTTTACACTGCAGAGCCTTACAACAACGATTGGGCTGGAGAAAGTGTTACTTCAGGATCATTGGGAGGTAATCGGGTAACCGCAGGAACTTATTACTACATCCTGGATTTGGGTGACGGATCTGATCCTATTCAAGGGTTCTTTGTCCTTAAATATTAGTATTCACTTATTTACTGAAATTATGATGAAAAAACACATAGCAACCCTTGCTTTCTGTGCTACAGCATGGATCGCCACGGCACAAAACCAGTTTCATATTAGTGAATACATGTTACACCAGCCTTTTGTGAACCCTTCTGCTATCGGAAGCTATAACAATGTAAATGGTGCATTGTTTTACAAAAATCAGTGGAGTGGAATAGATGGCGCACCACAATTTGGAGGTATCGACATCAATACACCTATTGGAAATGGACCTAATTCAGTTGGGCTTTCTATCGTTTACGATAAACTTGGTGTAAGTCAGAATACAGACATTAACGCCAGATACGCTTACAACATTAAGACTTCTGACAAAAGTCACTTAGTGTTTGGCCTGGGGGCCAGTTTAAGAATGATTCAAAACAATTATTCTCAGCTCGCAGAAGTTGGAAATGACCCTTCATTCAACAACAACACGCCAACTATCATGCTTCCGAATTTCAAATTTGGAACCTACTTCTACACAAACAAATTTTATGTAGGATTTGCCATACCTAACATTCTTAAAAACACGGTGTCGGCAAGCGGAGGTTCCTTTTCAGGCAATGCAGAGTTCGATTTTAACGACATGCACATGTACCTCCATTCAGGAGCTGAATTTGAGTTGTCTGAAACTTTGGATTTGAATCCTTCGATCATGATTAAAAACGCGTCTGGTGCACCACTTCAATTCGACATTAACTCGCACCTGGTTTTCAAGAAAAAGGTGGGTATCGGAATCTCGTACAGAACCTCTAAGGAACTCATTGGATTGTTGAATTATCAAATTACCAACTCTTGGAAACTGGGATACGCATTCGATTTCGGATTTTCAGACTTAGGAAGATATTCTTCGGGAAGCCATGAAATCATGCTCCTTTTAAACATCCAGCAACAAAAACAACAGGCCCTTATTCAGGCCCCTAGATACTAATAGATTCAAAAGACTCACGTGAAGCACATTATATTACTTGGTTTACTTATTTCTTCAGGTTTAAGCCTATTTGCCCAGGATAAAGCTCTCAAAAAAGCAGATGACCTGTACTTCTACCACAAATATCCGGAAGCAATTACTGCTTATAAAGAGATTTTGGCTGAAGGAAAAAGTGGTAAAGATGTTTACCTGACTCAACAAATCGCAGATTCATACTGGCACCTTCATGATTATCAGGATGCTGAGATTTGGTACTCCAAATTGGTACAAATGGGCGGTGAGTATGATGCAATTAGTCATTACGATTATGGGCAACTCCTCCGAGATATGGGGAAATACGAAGAAGCCAAAGTTCAGTTCGCCGAGTATGTTAACATGAGCGGGAAAACAGAGCTTCAGGAAGAGCTTGATCTGTTGTGTGACTGGCCAATGGCGAATGATATTACCAATAGGGCACTCGTTCTTAAAACCAATATAGAGACAGGCAGACAGTGCATGGGTTTTACAAAATTGGACGACGGACTTCTCATTTCAATGCCACAGGCTGCCGATTTCGATGAGCACACAATTTACTACGATTTGGCCACAGCTAAGGCAGAAGACACGCTAACTTTTAAGCAACCTGTTTTACTTCCGGGAGAGACCAATCACTCTTTTTATGAAGGTGCTCCAACCTTTACGGCAGATGGAAAAACAGTTTACTACACTGCAAATGCATCTGAAAAGGAAAACTATAAGGAAAAGAAAGCGAGCAAATACGGGATTAGCCATGAAGGCGTGAATGTTCTTGAAATTTATGAAGCCAAATTCAAAAACGGACAGTGGACGGACATCCATTTATTGAACATAAACGACCCTGAACACAACAATGCATTTCCTCATATTTCTCCTGATGGATCAAGGTTATATTTTGCATCTGACAGACCGGGAGGGTTTGGTATGATGGATCTATATGTCTGCACCAAAAACAACGATTCAACATGGTCAGATCCGGTTAACCTGGGGCCAGACATCAATAGTTTTGAAAACGACATATACCCTTTCGTACATGACCATGATTTTTATTATGCTTCAAGAGGGAAACCTGGCTATGGAGGCTTGGATCTTTTCAAAGCGCCTTATGAAGTTGGCAAAATTGGGACGCCGGTTAACATGGGAAAACCAATCAACTCAGTAAAGGATGAATTCTGCATGGTATTGACTGATGAAAAAGACAAAAAAGGATATATGGCCAGCAACCGTGATGATGCACACGGGCATGACTATATCTACTATTTCCACCAACTTGATCCGGAAAACTTGTACGATACCTTAAGCGGAACCGTTTTAAGCGAATTGACAGAAGAACCATTAGTTGATGTATCTGTGAGGCTTTATGAAAAAGACGAAGATGGAGAGTTTCAGTTAATCGACTCCACTTTAACCGATATTGATGGATACTGGGAGTTTGTGGTGAGAAAAGACAGAGAATACAAAGTAGAATTTGAAGTCCCTGGCTTTAATAAAAAGACCGTGGACATTCCTGTTAACGACGGGAAAAAACCATCCAATAGAGAAAAGCTCTTAACCAAACTCAATCCACTGGAACTGGAGGTAGATGTGACCGCAGGAAACGTCATCACACTTAAAAACATTTACTTCAACTTTGACAAAGCAGACATTAGGCCTGATTCGAAAAAGGTTCTGGACAAGTTGGTTGGCATCCTAAAGGACAATCCGGAGGCCAGAATAGAATTGGGTGCACATACAGATGCTGTAGGTCCAAATGACTATAACATGAGGCTGTCTCACAAGCGAGCTAAGTCTGCAGTGAAGTACCTCATTGATCACGGTATTGACAAAAATCGCTTGGTTGCTAAGGGGTATGGTGAAACCAAAATCCTGAATGGTTGTTGGAAATGGAATGATTGTACAGAGGAAGAGAATGAAATCAACCGTAGGGTAGAAATTACCTTCCTGGATAAGAAAGTCGTTTCTAATTAATAGTTGATTTTCCTCTCTTATTATATCTCCCTGACATAGGGAGCCTGGTTCATTTGGTAGATAAATGAAGGCAATTGTCCTAATCACCAAATGACAATAACGAGCCTAATTCACTAAAAAACAATCCAAAACCCTCGTCTGACAGAAATTCCGGCCAAGGCAATAATTGGCCTCTTCATTCACTTTTTTGTCCGTTTCAGACCTTTTTATAAGGAAACGTTTCCATTGCAGAGCTAAAATTGTTGTCGTAAAATCTTAACCCAAAAAGATGATGACACAACACAATCTCCTGAAAAACAGAACCGTAGTTATATTCAACGTTTTTTAATGATGTAACTACAACAAAACATTGGAAACATTTTTCATGTTTTTTGTTTCCGTTGTGTTTTTTGTATACATTTGCTTCATGTTTGACGAAAAATTGATCAAAATTCTGGAACAAGCCGGACAGGTTTTCATGAGATACGGCATGAAAAGCGTGACAATGGACGACATTGCCCGTGAACTTAAAATGTCCAAGAAAACCCTTTACAAGTACGTTTCAGATAAAGGAGACTTATTAGCAAAAGTGATGACAAATCATTGCCAGACAGAACAAGCACAATGTTTGGAAATATTGAACGCCAGCAACAACGCTATCGATGAAATGATCTCTATAACAAAGCATGTTGGTTCAATGATTAAGGAAATTCACCCATCCATTCATTACGACTTAGAAAAGTATTACCCGGAAGCGTGGAAAATCATGGCGGATCACAAAAATGAGTTCGTAATTACCTGTGTAGAGAAAAATCTTTTAAGAGGAATTGAAGAAGGCCTATACAGAGAAAACCTTGATGCTAAGATAATTAGCACAATTTACGTTCACAAAATGGATTTGGTTTTCGATGGTCAGATTTTTCCCAGCAAAGATTTTCGTTTCGAAAACGTCTACTTTGAGATGATGCGTTATCACTTGAGAGGAATTGCAAGTAAAAAAGGTCTTATTTATTTAAAAGAAAGAATTAAACAAGAACAGTTAAATCTGTAGTTATGAAGAAATTAGCATTATTGTTTTTAGGCTTGCCACTAGCCGCTAACTCGCAACAGTCGTTCACACTTCTGGAAGCACAGGCTTATGCCCTGGAGAATAATCCGTCGGCTAAACTGGCCAAACTGGAGCTTGAGCAAGCCGAGTATAAAGTGGATGAGTTTAGGGCCATTGGTTTGCCACAAGTCTCTGCTGAAGGAAACTTCAACCACTTTTTGGACATTCCAACCAACTTAATCCCCGCTCAGGTATTTAATCCGGCTGCAGGCCCGAATGATTTTATTGGGGTGAAATTTGGAACTGACTATACCATGGACGGAGGGTTCACGGTGTCGCAACTTCTTTTTGACGGATCTTATTTGGTTGGCTTAAAAGCCTCAAAAATGTACCCGGTATTATCTCAAAAGAATCAGGAGAAAATTCAAAAGGACATCAGAGCCAATGTTGCACAGGCTTATTATCTGGTAGCAGTGAACAACAAAAACATTGCCTTCCTGGAAGAAATGACTGGCAGCAATGAAGCTTTAAAGAAGTATCTGAACATCATGCAGGAAAAAGGCATGATGGATTCCACTTCAATAGACCAGATAGATTTGAGTATTCGCAAACTAGAATCTCAAAAAAAGAAGGCCGCTTTAGACAAACAATTGGCACTTAAGTCGCTTAAAATGTCAATGGGTATGAATCTTGACGCTCCAATCAGCATCTCTGAAGATATAGACATGATTCTTGCAAAGATCAGTGCGGAAGGTGCACAATTCAATCCGGAAAACGACCCTTCATACCAAATGCTTATGACAAATAAAGAGCTGCAGGAAATGAACCTAACGGTTAAAAAATCAGCTTTTCTGCCAACGTTGAGCGCGTTTTTCAATCATAAGCAACAAGCCTTGCGTAATGAATTCAACTTTTTTGCAAACGAACAATGGTTTCCTTCGACTATATGGGGGTTAAAGTTGAGCATTCCAATATTTTCAAGTGGAATGAGAACTGCTCAGGTTAAACAACAGGAAATCGAAATCAAAAAGGTAGAAGCCAATTTGGACCTTGTAAAACAAGGACTTCTATTAGAATATGAAGCTGCCAAGATTGAATTACAAGGCGCAACTGACATTTACAACGCAGAACAAGAAGCTTATGCCATTGCAGAAAGAATTAAGAACAGAACCGACATCAAATACCAGAAGAAGGTAGCCAGCATGTTGGAAGTGGCACAAGCAGATTTACAATTAGAACAATCAAGAAGTACGCTGATCCAGGCTATGTTTAGCGTGGTGACGGCAAAAACCAAATTAGACAAGATTCTCAATCAATACGAATAAGTTATTACCATGAAATTCACATTTAATCAAGCAAAAATGAGAAAGCAACACATACTTCTTTTCACTTTAGGTGCAGGGTTACTACTTAGCTCTTGCGAAGAACAAAAGGAAGAAGAAAAAGAAGAAGGTAAAAAGTTCCCGGGCGTGAGAGTAGCCGCTGCCGAAATTGAAGATTTCGATCACTGGGTAGAACTTCAGGGAACCATTGAATCACCACAGGACGTACAGTTAACACCTGTGATGAGTGGAAACATCCGAAAAATATACGTTCAGGAAGGACAGTATGTTAAGAAAGGACAAATGATCGCCATTATGGATAACGACATTGTAGCCAGCAACATCTCTGAAGCTCAGGCTGCTTTGAACAATGCCATTTACAACTATAAGAAGCAGGAAGAATTGTACACTGCTGGTGTTGGAACTGAATTCAACTACAGACAGGCTTTCGACCAGAAAGAACTGGCCGAAAAACGTATGAGAACTTTGCGTGTACAAGCTGGAAAAGCAGGCGTTTTTGCCCCATTTGATGGTTTAATCGATGAGATTTACCCGAGTGAAGGTGAAGTAGGTGGTCCGCAAGCTCCAATTTGCCATATCGTTGGTCTTGAAAAACTAACAGTTGTGGCAAACGTTTCTGAAACTTTCATTAATCAGATCGGAGAAGGAACTGAGGTGAAGGTGAAATTGCCATCAATGGACACAACCATTAAAGACCTCAAGATTAACAGAGTAAGTAAGTACATCAACCCTAAGAACAGAACATACAAAGTCTTCATTGACATAGAAAACGAAGACAAGTCAATTGTTCCTAATCTTCTGGCAAGAGTGCAATTGAAAGATGGTCATTTCCCGAATTCAACTGTTGTAAACAACTCAGCAATCCAGTACGATAAGCACGGAAATACATTCTTGTTCTCTCTGGATAAAATCGATAGCTCAACTTATGTGTCTAACAGAGTTGCAGTATCCACCCTTAGTTCTTTTGGTGGTGCCTCTGCTTTAGAAAACATAGATGAGATTAACAAAGGAGACATGATCGTGATTGAAGGTGCCGAAGGTATCGTTGATCAGGATACGGTTACGATTCTAAAATAATTTTTAAGCAAGTCCGATAATGGAACAGTCAAAAGATAACAAAGGGCACAAGGAATTCAAGCTGAGTTCCGCCTCTATCAATAATCGGAAGACCATATTTCTGATTAGTGCGATCATTATTATCATGGGATGGGGCGCTTATAATTCCATGCCTAAAGAGTACTTCCCGGAAATTGAAATTCCTGAAGTATATGTCTCTACACCTTACCCGGGTGGTGATTCAAAATATATCCGTGATAAGATTACCGAGAAGTTCGAAACAGAAATTAACTCTGTTAAGAATGTAAACAAACTCTCCTCTACCTCAACTGAAGGGTTCTCCATGATTAAAGTTGAATTCGACTTTAGTGTGAAACCCGATGAAGCCAGAGATAGGGTGCAGCGAGCAGTAGATGAGGCCAGAGCCGAACAAGGCTTCCCAACACTACAAATCGAACCAAGTGTTTTCGTAGCTGATGTATCCGATATGCCAATACTCAACGTTAACCTGAGTAGTGATATTTATAGCGTAGAGCGGCTTGAAGAGTACGCCAAAATCCTCAAGGCCAAGATTAAAATGATGCCGGAAATCTCTGATGTGGAGATTCGGGGTGTGCCTGAGAAAAAGGTGATCATTGAGCTGAACAGAGCCAAGATGAGTGCCAAAGAAATCTCTTTTGGTGACGTTGAAAATGCCATTAATTCTGAGAACGTATTCTTGCCATCGGGTAACCTGTTGGTTGGATCCAGAAAGGTTTCTCTTAAAATTGATGGGGAGTTTAAAGACTACCGGGAGTTAGATAGTTTGGTGGTGAAAGCTGAAGCCGGAGACGAGATTTACCTGAGTGAAATTAGTGACACCATCTTCTTTGGAGATGCAGATGCTACCAGTTTCGCCAGAGAATTCCGTTCCAACGTTGTAACTCTGGATATCAAGAAACGTGCTGGACAAAACCTTCTGGCTGCGACCGATAAGATTCACGAGATCGTTGCCATGAGAGAAGGTTTACCTACCAAAGGTGTCAACATTTCTATCACAAATGAGCAAGCCTCTAAAACCAAAGATGGGGTAAGTAACCTTGAAAACTCTATTATTTTCGGAGTTATTCTGGTTGTATTGGTACTCTTGTTTTTCCTTGGTTTGAGAAACGCCATGTTCGTGGGAATCGCGATTCCGCTATCCATGTTTATGTCTTTCTTAATCCTGAATTCACTGGGCGTAACGCTCAACGTGATGGTACTGTTCTCTTCAGTACTGGCACTGGGAATGCTGGTAGATAACGGAATTGTAGTTGTGGAGAACATTTACCGTTTAATGGATGAAGGTTATTCGCCATTCAAAGCAGCCAAATATGGGGTTGGAGAGGTTGCCTGGCCAATTATCGCCTCAACCGCTACAACGCTAGCCGCCTTCGTTCCTCTGGCCTTTTGGCCTGGTATGATGGGTGAATTTATGAAGTACCTGCCGATCACCCTGATCATTATTCTTGGGTCTTCATTGTTCGTGGCACTGGTAATAAACCCTGTATTTACAGCACTTTACATGAAATTGAAAGAGGACAAAACTGAGTTCTCAATCAAATTTATGATCATTCCTGCGGTAGCCTTGTTAATCGCCTTTGGTTTAGGCTCTGCTGGTGCTGGTGGCATCATGTACATTCCTTATGTTGTAGGTTTGGGTATCCTGGCCAGTAAGTTTCTTTTCACAAGTAAAGATTCTTCGTTTATGGCCATTGTATTGCCGGGATTGATTACAACTGCTATTGGTGCATTGTATGTAATGTCTGGACTTACAGGACCAGGAAACGGTGTTCTATTGATTGGATTGTTGATCATTCTAAACAAGATTTTCCTGTTGCCGGCTACAGATGTTTTCCAAAACAAATTCTTACCGGTTCTTGAAACTAAGTACAAGCAATTTCTTGGATGGGCATTCAAAGGAAGAAGACCTGTTTTCTTATTCTTAAGTATGTTCGGATTGTTGTTTGCGTCTTTCGCATTGATCGGAATGTTCCCGCCGAACACTTTGATGTTCCCGGAGAATGAACCTAACTATTTGAATGTTTACATTGAACATCCAGTTGGAACTGATATCTATAAGACAAATGAGACTGCCAATAAGGCTTATGAAATCATTGAGTCTACTGTATATGAGAAGTATAAAGATGTCAGTGAAGAAAAATGGTCTGTGAACGACAAAGGTGAAAAAATCAAAGTTCAAGAGCCTTTCATCAAGTCGATTATTACGCAGGTAGGTAAAGGAACCAGTGATCCGGCTGCAGGAGTTGCGCTGGGAGAAACACCTCACAAAGCCAGAATTACCGTTCAATTTGCGGAAGCGCAGTACAGAGGTAAAAACAAGACCTCAGATGTTAAGGATGAAGTGGAAAAAGCACTTGAAGGGAAATTCCCGGCTGGTGTACGTGTGATCGTAGATAAAAACATGGAAGGTCCACCACAGGAACCACCAATTAACATTGAGGTGAAAGGTCCCGGAGACTACGGTATGACACTTGAGTATGCCGATTCATTGCTTAAATTCCTGAAGCAGCCTAAGTGGGTGAAAAAGCATCCGGAATGGAAGGAAATTGTGGAGTTGAAGCTTAACGTGGAAACCAACAAGCTGGAGTTACCTATTGAGTTGGACAAGACAACCATTAAGGATTTGGGAACTTCTACTTACATGGTAGCCAGCCAGATTAGAACGGCTCTTTTCGGAAAAGACATCTCTACTTATAAGTATAAAGATGATTCTTACGACATCAATATGCGATTGGGTGAAGATGAGCGTAACAATATGGACGCCCTTCTGGACATGGAAATTGTGTTTAGAAACACACGTGGACAGATTGTGAGCATTCCAATTAGATCTGTTACCAAATCTGAACAACCAACAATCTACTCTACTTATGGATCTGTGAAGAGAAAAGAAGGGATTGACCTTGTGACAATCCAGTCTAAAGTGAAGAAGCAAGATCAGGCAGGTGTGATTGTTGAACAGATGAAAGAAGTGGTGAAGGAATTTGAGAAAACCAGAATTGGTTCGCAAATGATGGCCGAGGGTTACTCTATCGACTTTACTGGTGGACAAGAGGAACAAGCAGAACAGATGGCTTTCTTAAGTACTGCACTTGGAATTGCCGTTTTCCTGATCCTTTTGATCATTGTAACTCAGTTTAACTCTTTCAGAACGCCAGCCATCATCATGTTTGCAGTACTATTTAGCTTCATTGGTGTATTACTAGGTTTGGTAATTTTCCGTCAGGATTTCGTGATCATTATGACGATGATCGGTATCATCTCTCTTGCAGGGGTAGTTGTAAACAACGCCATTGTATTGATTGATTACACCAACCTGATCAGAAAGCGTAAGCGTGAAGAGCTTGCCCTGAAAGATGATGAGCTACTGCCAATGAATGAGGTAGTTGCAGCACTGATTGAAGGTGGACAAACACGTTTGAGACCTGTATTGCTAACGGCAATTACAACCGTATTAGGTTTGATTCCACTGGCAACAGGATTTAATATCAACTTTGTGACCCTATTTAGCGATTACGACCCACAGATCTTTATTGGTGGTGATAACGCAATATTCTTTGGTCCGATGAGTTGGACGATCATTTATGGTCTGACCTTCGCGACTTTCCTTACCCTGGTAATTGTACCGGTATCTTATCTGCTTCTTTACAGATTTAAGATATGGCTTTACAGAGTCTTTGGTTGGGAAATGAAGAGTGTACTATAATATGGAGAGGGGCCAATGAGCCCCTCTTTTTTTGACCATTCTCTTCAGCTACTTCAATTTAAGTTT
The DNA here is from genome assembly GCA_965230535.1 of Parvicellaceae bacterium. GTDB lineage: Bacteria > Bacteroidota > Bacteroidia > Flavobacteriales_D > JAUILH01 > JAUILH01. The sequence continues at coordinate 2,043,999 of OZ246010.1, forward strand.
CAATATTTTTTTGCAACCTTTTTGTTGCGCATTAAAATTATCTCCATATATTCGCAACCATAAAGTTGCATTAAACTAAAAATTATGGAAGATATCATTAAAAAAGAGCACATCTTTAACCACCCAATCAACAAGGTGTGGGAGGCGATTTCGAAAGAAGAGGAAATCTCAAGTTGGTTTATCAAAGCAGATTTTAAAGCTGAAGCAGGATACAAATACACCTTTACAGCTTCTGAAGAAAACGGATGTACACAAATTACCGGAGAAGTTAAACAAGCCGATCCTTACACATTAATCTACACCTGGGTAGTTCAGAATACGGATACCATTACAACAGTAAAATGGGTTTTAGAAGACCAACAGGGAAAAACCAGACTCTTGTTGGAACATTCAGGCATCTCGGCCTACCCTGGAGACAGCGCAGTGGCCATGTTTAACAGCTTTAATGGTGGTTGGACCAATTGTATTTCCGAACTTGAAGCATTTTTAAACTAAATCAGCATGTCGGACAGAACCAATCGCATATTTAAAGCCATTGCAGATCCTACAAGGCGTGAAATCTTTCACGCCTTAATTCTGGCCAGTGTAGCGCTTCCCATTACCCAAATAGCATCCAATTTTGAGATTAGCAGACAGGGTGTTACCAAACACATCAAAACTTTAGAAGAAGCTGGTTTGGTAGAAATTCAAACCAACGGCCGGGAACGTTTCTGCAAAGCCAATCCGGAACCATTGAAGCAAATAGACAACTGGCTGCAGTTTTACTCTAAATTCTGGGATGACTCAATTGCCAATTTGGGCAAACATCTGGATGGAAAAAGCTAAGCTACCCACCAATAATTGGTACAACAGGTTTTTAGCATGCCATTATCTCCATTGTTAATGATCAGAATTTTATGACTCATTGCTTTCGGGTCGATGGCATGAATATATTCCTTACTGAAAGCAGGTTTATGGTTCGCAATTAGAATGGACTCAGGAATTTCAAGATCCAGCTCTTCTTCAACAAACCCCAGTGACACACTTTTGTTGTTTACAAACTGAAAAACGCCCTTTAGGTGGGCGTCAATTCTGGATCGGATATCTCTGGAAATTCCGATATACAGTAAAACGTCTCTACCGTAAATATGATGGTCACCATAAATCTGATAGAGAACGTTCTTACTTTGAATATTATCAGTTATTGCAACAAAATCTTCCATGCTGTTAATGGGCTGCTTTGGTTCCCAATCAACAACAATTTCCTGGTAAGTATCAGTCACAATCTGATTTGCTTAACAACCTTCACGAGCCCATTCTCCCGCTAAACGGAAAAGCTCACGTTTGTTGTCGTCGTTCAACTCATAAGTATCAGATAATTCATCTAATACCTTCTGCATTTCTTTTTCACAGGTTCTGGTGTCGTCATGCTCCTCCATACAATCGCAAAAGTTTCCTTTTACATGCTTCTTGTCCTGATCGGTAAACACATGCGTGACTTTACTGTCTTTTCCACCATCTTCTCCTTCTTTATCGTCCTTGTCTTCCGAGCAAGCAGTAAACATCATGGCTGATAAAGAAAGGACGGATAGCATCATTACTTTTTTCATAGTGTGTAATTGTTTTGGTTAAAAATCATCCGTGGCGTCATGCTTAGACAATACCTTCTTGTAGTTGTTAAGCTTCATGGTAAAAGTAAGCGTGAGCCTTGGCGCTTTATTCGTATTAATTCTTACCAAATTTAAGTCATCTGTAATGATTGTAACATGATTGACCTGACTAAATAAGAAATTAACTGCCTGAAAATTCAATGCATACTTACCTTCAGCAAAGGTTTTTCTCAAAGAAAGATCGGCCTGATAGAAGCCTTTTTTATCTCCCTGAGCGGTGGCGGTTGGGCTGTTATATGTTCCCACCAATTGTGTTTGCCATCCTTTTCCGAATTTAAAAGTATTGGTAAGTCTTAGTGTGGCGTTAAAGGAGTTATTGCTAAACGGAATTTCCTCCACGTCTCCATTCAAAACAAAGTAAAAAAGATTTAGACCTGTATTGATCTCCCACCATTTTTTTGGTTTTAACTGAAGCGATTGTTCAACTCCAATGGCACTGGTATTTCCAATATTGTAGGGCCTGGTAATAATGACGTCTTCCTGATAGGTAGTTGACACTCTTTGAATTACGCCTTGCGTGTATTTGTAGTATGTTTCCACACTGTAAAACCCATCTTTTTCGAACTGGCGGATATAGTTGAGTTCAAAGCTATTGATGTATTCGGGTTGCAAATCCGGATTACCACTTCTTACGTTAAATGCCGTTTCCCAGGTGATAAAGGGTTCGAAATACCAGCTTCTTGGTCGTTGAATTCTCCTTGAATAGCTTCCGATGAACTGATTTTGTTCGCTCATATCATAAGAAAAATGAACAGAAGGGAACCAGTCTAATCTTTTGATAACGGCGAAATCCGCAAAATTCTCTGCTTCAACCGTTCGGTAAGTGTATTCCGCTCTCAAACCTAACTGATACATCATTTTATCCTTGCCTCCTTTCACAATTCCATACCCTGCATATACATCTCTGGTATAATCTACATTGGAAGTTAAACTTGGGTTCAATACAAAGTCCTGTGTTGCCGAATCCAGGTAATAGTTCTTTCCATCATCCGCACTATAGCCCAGTTGAACCTGTCCACCAGTTTCCAAACTCCAATTATCCATCTTGCGTGCATAGTCAATGTTGAATCTGTTGAAATTGGCTGGTCCAACTTCCGTGTATTTCGTTCCGCCAGTGAGATTTCCACTCAGATCATAAAACATAGCCGAGTCTAATTGATCTACCTGTTTCAAACTATTGATCGCTTTGAAGGTCAGGGTATGATTTCTGTCTCGTTTAATCCTTAATTGATAGTACAAACTTGTGGTAAGACTATTCATATCAATGATGTTGTCCTGCTTATTTTCATAAGTCGATTGCAACTGACCATTATCGTATTCCTTGAAGATGAGGTAGAAAAACGGACGCATGTCCATTCTGTTATAATTACTGGACAGAATGAAGGAATGTCCGGAGTTAGGTTCGTATTGAACTTCTCCACCAACACCATAGTTGGTTCTTTTCCACGCGCCTTCTCCATCAGACTTAATTTGTGTGGTCACAGAGTCAAGAAACATGGTTCTGGTCTTATCAATATCCCTTGGGTTGTTTCTTTGGTTATAATTTGCCGATAGGTTGAAAGTGAATTTCTTCTTACCAATGCTTAGGGCCATGTCTCCACCATAATTCTCATAGTTTCCAAGGTTGGCATTCACGAGCATAGAGACGCCATCGAGTTTTTTCTTTTTAAGAATCACATTAATGATACCGGCCGATCCTTCGGCATCATATTTAGCAGATGGATTGGTTATAATTTCAATGTTTTCGATCGAACTGGCAGGAATTGAAGCGAGCGCATTACTGGCATCCATAGCGGTTGGTACTCCGTTGATCAACAAAGTATAGCTCGAACTTCCCCTCAACGTGATGTTTCCTTCATTGTCCACAGAAATTGAAGGCACATTTGCCAGAATCTCAACGGCTGTTTGCCCTGCGTTGGTTTGTTGATCCTCAACATTTACGATTTTTTTGTCCAACTCGTAAGTGACCAAAGGCTTATCTCCCTTTATCACAATGTCGCCATCAAGTGTTTTTGCTGTTAAACTCACATCCATGTTCACCGCATTGTTGCTTTGATTGATCTCAACCGGACCTTTAAACAATGGTTGGTACCCAACTACCTGAAACTTGATAATATATGAGCCTGGTGCATTAATCTTTAGGGAATAAGCCCCTTTGTCATCAGAAATAACACCCGCGGCCATACTCGAGTCTGAAGCGTTAAGGGCTTTGACAAGCACATATTCCAGAGCCTTGTTCTCTCCCTCATCAATGACATTACCAAATACTTCACCTTCAAATTTTCCAGATTGACTCTGTGCATTTAATTGAAATACAAAGCAGAAAGCGAGTATGTACAGTGCGATTTTCATAGATGGTGCAAAGATATGCCCAATAATCGTTGTAAGAACAACAATTTTGTTAAAGGATTCATAATTCTCAAAATCAATTGTACGACTTGTTGATGAACGACTGGTCGGTGAGCGCCTTCAGGAAATCTACGAGTTGACTTTTCTCTTTCCTGCTCAGGTTTAGAGGGGTAATTGAGGGATGCTTTTGAGCGTGAGCTTGGCCCCCTTTTGAGTAATGGTCTACGACCTCCTCCAGAGTGCTGATGCTCCCATCGTGCATATATGGTCCTGTAACTTCAATGTTTCTAAGCGTTGGAACCTTAAACAAATCCCGATCCGATTCTTTATGGGTAATGCGCATTCTACCGGAATCCAAAGGATAGTTATTAGTATATAGCCCATTATTCTGAAGTGTGAGGTTGGTAAAATTGAAACCGTCATGACATTCTGCACAATGTAGCTCATCGAAAAAGAGTCTTTTCCCTTTCAACTCTGATTTGGTAAGCGCTTTCTTATCACCGTTCATATACTGATCGAAACGAGAATTTCCGCTTATCAGCGTTCTCTCAAAACTTGCTATAGATCTTGTAATAACAAAAGCTGAGGGCTCTTGCCCATATGCTTCTTGACTCTGTTTAACATATTCGGCGTCCTGTTTCATACGCTCAGCAATGAGTTTTAAATCAAAGTCAAATTCCGTATGTTCCTGAACAGGAACCAACACCTGCATTTCAAGGGTTGGCACACCACGATCTGCCAAAATTCCAGAGTCCTGATACACCACATTGGTTAAAGTAGGCGCGTTTCTCAAAGCTTCCTGATCACGAATGCCCTTACTTAACGGCAAGCCATCGGTAAAAGCCAGTTCCGGTTTATGGCAACTTGCACATGAAACCGTTCTGTCTCTGGACATAATGGGATCAAAAAAGAGGCGTTGCCCCAGGGCAATGCGCTCTTTAGTTAGTTGATTGTCTTTTGGAATATTAGGTTCGGGAAAGCCCATTGGAATCACCATCAGAGGAGGTTCTTCATCTTGAAAAACCTGATACGCGATATAATCGCATACCTGATTTTGGGCCAGCCCCACCAATACACTCATTAAAGCAATACTTCCAATGAGTTTTAGCATGTCTTACTGACTTACTACAAACTTTTCTGACACCACCGTTTGATTGTCGGCAGTGAACACCGCAATATAAGTTCCGGTAGCCAGCTCTTTGTTGATGAAATAGTTCCCTGCATTTGGCAAAGACTTCTCACTTAAAATCACTTTACCACTCATATCTGTAATAACCAGACCAAGCTCTCTTGACTCTGGAAATTTGTAGAATACCGTTGGGGCATATGGTGTTGAATAATCAAAAAACACATTGTGTGCAGCCTTAGAATTCTCGTCCAATCCAACTGGAGCATCTACCGAAAATACTGTGTTGGTATTTGTATTTGCCATTACGGAACCATTGATAGGGAAAGCACCATGATTAGAGCCAGCAGTTGTCAAATCAATTCCTTTCACCCAATCGGCAATGTTCACATATAAGTCAACATCCAGGTTAGAACCATTTACAGTTCCTGAGGTTGTTAAAGCCGTTACAGGCGTCAGGTAGTTATCATCCGCCGTTACATGAAACTGGAACATGGTTTCAACAATTCCATCTCCATCGGAATCTACTTCTCCTTCAATTACCAAAAAACGGTAACCAGCCGACCAACCCCAATGCATACTTGGTGTTTGAAGTGCCAAAGGATGATTGGCTGCATAAGATGCAGGATCTAAATGATTGGTAGCCGCATCAACACCCAGATCGAAATCGATAGATTCGAGTGACGTAAAGGTCACCGGATCCAATGTATAATTTGTAATGTTTGAACTCGCCAGAACGTACGAACCGGTAACAGGAGTTGTCTGTCCGCCATCATGCGTAATATCGAAACCAGATAAATAATACTGAACACGACTGATTTCAACCGCATTCCCATCTCCATCAAGGTATTGTTGTCCGTAATTAAATGTCTGACCATCCCAAACATGATGTAGGTTCAGGTTAATGGTCGTTTGAGCCTGTACAGCCATAAATGAACAGAACAGGCCTATAGAAAGCATTACTTTTTTCATAATCTGTAATTTAATATAATTCAATTTTTTATCACTAGTTTTTTTGTTATTATTTCTTTTTCTGTTTGGATTTGAACGAGATACAGTCCGTTTTGCCATGAATCTAAATTCATTTGCAGACTAGTTGTTGATCTCAGCTTTTGATGTAACATCAATTGACCATTTACACTAAAGATTTTCAAATCTCTCGACATGGCATTTAAAGCAGATAAATTAACTGTAAACTGTCCTCTTGTCGGATTAGGATAGATTTCAAAATCGTCCTTCGTCAGTTCCGGATTTCCGAGAAAACCATCCACCTCAACGTCAATGTTTTGAGTATTGGAAACGACCTGAGTATTTAAATCGAAATACTCAATTTGTGCCGTTGATGAAAATTCTGTTGTTGGATTTAACAAGACTCCATACCGCTCACCGGGCATAATGTCTATGGTATCAGACAAAATTTCCACCGGTAAAGGTCGCCCATCAGACGAGACAATTTTTGCATTCAATGCTTCAGGCAGAATCACTCTATTGCCCCAATATCCAATGTTGGCCAATCTCAAATACACGAACTCATTGGCTGCTGCAGAAATAGGATCAGTCAACTGTTGTTCCGACTTACCATTTACCAAAAAATACTGAGGATTGTAATCCAGTATTTCGTGCTGCATGGCCATTGGGTCGTGCGGATGGTTAATAATGGAATCATGGTGCCAGGCTGTGTCAATTTCAGACATCATCCAGGCGTATTCTTTATGATACGCATGACCTCCCGTCCAGGTGCTGTCTCCCCCACTTACTGGCTTCACAATGATCAATCCGTACATCCCGGCCTGAACATGTAATGTAGACACCACATGACAATGATACAAGTATGTACCAGCGTGAGGTGCTACAAAATAGTAGGATCTGGTACTATCATGATCTACCTCAAACGACAAGTGTGGAACGCCATCATTTTGCTGATCTACATCCAAACCATGCAAGTGAATAGTATGTGGTGCGGCCTGAGAAAAATTCCTCAATTTAAGCTCAACAGAATCGCCTTCATTAAAAACCAAAGTTGGAGAAGGCAGGTCTATTGGTGCGCCCAAAAGCTCAGTATATCCCATTAGCATGGTTGTATTACCATCCCACAGCTGATATTGAGGTGCGATATCCATTTTGGCAAACAGCTGCTCCACAATCACCTGGGTTTTCGCTTGAAAAGACCCCATGCTAAGTAGCACAAATGCTATTAATCTTAACTCTCTCATGGCGAAATCAGTATTGTGGTAAACATGCCGTTAGGGTACAAATTGTTCCCTGTAACCGCTACCAGGTTATGGTCATGAACGGGATACTCTCCTTCCTTATCCGGGATGATTCTGATAACCACCGTTTCCATCGGATAAACCGGATAAGTATCCTTCACCCAACCCTCATGAGCTGTATTTCTACTCGACTTAATAATCGTTCCATGATAACCATGAAAGTGCATAGAGTGGATGCTCTGACCAGTATTACTGATGTACAGCATCAGAGTATCTCCCACTGTTCCAATAATTCTCGCAGTCGCGTCCAAATTAATATTCGGATTGCTGTTTGCGTTGATCGAAAAATAATCTGGTCTGTAGGTGCTCCAATTAACTGTTCCTCCATTTACCAAGACATTGTTCCATTGAGAATGGTGCTCTTTTATATTCCAATAAAAGCTGCTGTGTATATGGTCCTTGACCGCAATCATTCCCCCAAGTCCCAAGAAAGTATTCTTTGGAAACTGAAAAGGATCATAATAAATGTAGTTTCCCGCATCATTAAACAGAAGTGGTACATATACTGAGTCCATTGAAGGTATCGCAATCGATGATGCCATGATACCCTTTATCTGGAATTCGTGCAGGATGCTATCCATATTGTAAACCCAAAGTCTAAGTGAATCACCTTCATTTAGCTCAATGATGGGATTATTCTCAGTAAATACATCTGCCTCATTAAAAGTAATGTAAGGCATCATGCTGCCATCTACTGCTTCAAGGGAGTCCGACAAGATATACAGCTCATCGTCAACCACAGCAGCATCAACCCTGAAGCCACAAAGACTCAGGCCCAATGCAAACAGAAAGGCTACATTAGTCTTCATCAACCATTAGTTTACTAACGCCAACCAATCTTCCCTCCAGAAGCGTATTTATGATGTACATGCCTCCTTCCAAATTGGAAATATGCAGCCTTCTATTATCAACCTGAGAAAAATTTTCCTGGGCTACCAATTGTCCGTTCATAGTATAAATCTGAAGCTGATCAAAGTCTGAATCTGAATCTATCTGAACAGTATTTATTGCAGGGTTTGGATATAAATCCAGAGTTTTAGTCAATTCATAATCATGAATTCCGAGTCCCTGACCTTGCACTATCCATGTTGCAGTATCTCCGTCTGAAGGATTATCAAGGTCATAAACCCTGATCCTCAAAGTTGCTGATTCTGTACCGGAGAATGGATTAACGGTTAGCCTTACATAGCCTGTATCGTTCACCGTGTTTAAGGGCGTTTGATTGGCAGTTCCTCCAACCGCAGGAATGGTTCCCAGACATGAACCATGAACGCAAACCATACCATCCCAGGTCGCCGGAATATCGTTGTACGTCACTTCAATCGCCAGGCGCAAAGTATCGCTGGTTTGTTTAATCTGTTTAATTTTTAGTTCTGTATAAGTATTGGGTGATAAGTTGGTCACAATGCTATCGTTAGGTGACCAGTTAAAAGATACCTGTCCTTCAACTTTTGTGTTAAGTGCAAGCATCACTATAATGAATAATATAGATTTCATATGTCTTAATTTTTGTGTGAAAATTCCTTGAGGTAAGTAGTTACAGAAGATTCGACAAGGCGCAATTCACCCTGGCAAATCAAATACTGTTTACGAAATCATATACGGAAGCACTGAACGTCTACTAAGATGTCCTTCTTGATTAAAGGAGGGGACGGAGGTTCCATCGAAATGCTCTCAGCAGTATAAACATATTGTTCTGAAAGAAGTACAATTGGTTCAGCACAGATTTTCAGATCGTGGCTGGTCCAATCCAACTCAAAGGCGTCATCAAAAGTAAAGTCTTCATCCAATTCAAAACGAAAGCTCTCGTTATGGCAACAACCTTTCTTGTCTCTAGAAGATTTCTTTATTTCTGAAGCCTGTTTCTTCTTGTGACAGCATGAATGTGCAAGCTCCTTTTCATTAGATGATGCGTGGTGTGGACAGCCGACATGATCTCCCTGTGCCATATCACATTTCTCTGCTTCACCAAAGAAGTTAAGTGATTTTAACTCCCCTCCGCAAAAGTGCATATCGACAACGACACCAAAGGACAAGAAACTCATCCAAAATGCCATGGAAAAAGCAAACAAACGATATGCGAACCTATGTTTTTGCATCTGAGAGCAAAATAGTGTTTTTTCGGAAATTCAGGTAATCATAATAGCTGCGAAACTTGGAAAGCCTAGCTTTAAACTGGTGCGCAATTGAATCGTGTACCAGTTAATAAAGTTCTATTCTACGACATCTCCTCCAGCTTTTACCTGACTTGCTCCATGGATTCGAATGGTCGCCGGAGTGAAATCGCTTTCTTCCGCTTTATAAATATTCGGAACGTACTTTTGAGGGTTTCTATCGATATAAGGGAACCAGGTACTATGAATCTGGATCATAATTTTATGCCTTTTTTTGAAGGTATGGAGTACATCCTGAAGCGGAAACTTAACCTGAGTGGGCTCGTCTACCACAAATGGCTTTGGAGTCTCATAACTATCTCTAAAACGTCCTCGAAACACTTCATGTCTCACCAACTGCTGATAAGCCCCCATACGGATATTCTCCAGATTATGAGCATAGTTTTCATGATCTGCCGGGTAAACATCAATTAGCTTGACTATAAAATCTGCATCTGTCCCGGTCATTGAAACCATTAAGTCTGCCAGAATCTCACCTGCAATGGTAAAATCTTCTTCCAGAACGGACGTTTCAAATGTGAGTACATCCGGCCTTTTTGAGGCATGTCTTTGGTCGTCGGTAATGAACAATCGGGGGGTAAATGTGAGTCCTTCAACTTCCGATCTGTAGGGCACAGGTTTGTTAGGGTCACTTACGTATGGAAATACCAAAGACTCATTTGCTTTGTTATCAATTAGCAATTCTCCATTTTCCCCAAAAGTAAATGTGGTAGTTGCAGCCTGTTTGGGTGGCCATTGGTCAAATTGCTTCCATTCTTTGATCCCGGTGTCGAACATGTGTGCTTCCGGAAATTCATGTGCTTGCCCTTTCAGATAATGTTGGAAAAATGGCAGCTCTATGTGTTCCTGATAATAAGTTGAAATGCTGTCTCCATAATAAATATGGTTGACTGTTTGCTGCCCACGTTCTCTTGCCCATCCTCCGTGCATCCATGGCCCCATTACCAGCATATTTTGAGCTTTTGGACTATTCGCTTCAAGGTTTTTATAAATATTTAGCGGGCCATATAAATCCTCGGCATCATACCAACCGCCTACTGTCATTACAGCATGATCTACACCATGTAAATGAGGTAAAATGGATCTCTTCTGCCAAAACTCGTCGTAATTCGGGTGGTCAATTATTTGTTCCCAAAAGAAATTATCGTGGTGGTACTTTTTTGTAATATTCTTTAGTGGCCCTTCATTTAGGTAAAAGTCATAGGCGTCAATAACCGGTAGATTTAGCATTCTCATGATTTCTTCCCCAAACCATGCCGTTCTGGTTAAAGTGTCTTTATGGTAGCCAAAAACAGCAAAGGCTGCTGTATAGCTCTGTAGATAGGCGCCATGATGATGAAAATCATCGAAGAAAAAATCGGAAATTGGAGCCTGAGGAGAAGATGCCGCCAAAGCCGGATGCGCATCTGGCAAGGCTGCTGCCGTGTAATATCCAGGATAAGAAATTCCGAACTGGCCTACTTTACCATTGTTATTCTCAATATTCTTTAATAACCACTCTATGGTGTCATAAGTATCTGAGCTCTCATCAATATCTTGTTTTTTGTTGCCGGGAATATTCGGCCTCATATTGTCAAAAGTACCTCCGGACATGTACCTACCTCTTACATCTTGATAAACAATGATATACTTGTCTCTGATTAAAACTTCAGAAGGCTGACCCATGATGTGGTAACCATTTTTTTGGCTAATGTTATAACAAGTACGGTTCATCAAAAAAGGATAGGTCTGAGACTTATCTTTCGGAGAATATACGATGGTATACAACTTAACACCATCTCTCATTTCAATAAAATGTTCGCTTTTATCGTAATTCGCCTTTACCCACAATGAATCCATTTTTTGCGCAAATGACTGACTGCCAAATGCTACAACAAAACCAATCAATAAAAATATCCGCATCACCTGTTTTTTGAAGCGACTAAAGATACGATTTGCCGGAAATTCAGAAAACCGTAATTAAACTGGCGTGCGATTAAATCGCACGCCAGTTTAAATCGTGCAACAGCTCGTATTACCCCATGTTAATACACTCGTGCACGGAAATTTTGCATCCCGGCTCCCATTGCAGGTGAGGGTGGTTTTTCAACATTGATTTTGCCTCATTCAAATCGGCTGCCTGAATTAAAGAGTATCCGGTATTATCATTGTTGGCTGGTGATTCACTACCATTTGGGTCAATTTTAGTTCCTGGCATCAAGGGTGAACCAAAGTCCAGGACCTTATCTCCCATTTGGGCTTTCCAATCCATCCAGGCTTTCATTCCTGCCTCTTTTTCTTCTTGTGTTGCTGTCCCCATTTTTGCCATCGCCTCTGGTGGGGCATGGTAGATTACTAAAAATTTTGTCATGTTTCTTCTGTTAAATTGTGGACTTAAAGTACTGTTTTTTAAAAAAGTATGCAATCTGAGTTTGTTGAAAGGTTTTATTTCGTTCACCTTCGGTAAAAATGTGACCATTTCTTAATAAACAATTAAGGAATAAATGACTGTAACCTTATGGGGGGTATTTCGTAAATTTACGCCCTATGCTGATGAAAACTCTAATTGAAGGCTTTGATAAACAATTGCGTGAAGCAATCTCCATTGCCAATGAAGCTAAATTGAAAACCGGAAATTGCGATATCAAAAATGTCGTCATAACCGGATTAGGTGGTTCAGGAATCGGAGGTAGGATTGTATCAGATATCATTTCTTCGGAAGTTAAAATTCCTATCGCCATCAATAACGATTACGGTCTGCCAAATTTCGTAGGTCAGAACACATTGGTCATTGTATCTTCTTATAGCGGGAACACAGAGGAAACCATCAGTTCAATGAAATTGGCAATTGAAAAAGGATGTGAGGTGGCCTGCATTACTTCCGGAGGACAGGTAAAAGAGCTGTCAGAGGAGCATGGGCTCAATCATATTTTGGTGCCCGGGGGAAATCCACCAAGAGCTTGTCTAGGGTACTCTCTGGTTCAGCAATTTAGATTATTGCAGCACTATGGCATTGTTGAAACAGACTACATTTCAAGTATGAATGCAGCGATAGACTTAATCGTTTCGGAGAACGACTCTATTAAAGAAATGGCAATGAAACTTGCGACAAGCGCACACAACAAGACCGCCATTCTTTACTCACAAGCTGGTTATGAAGGCGCTATCATTCGATTACGTCAGCAACTCAACGAAAACTCTAAAGTGTTATGTTGGCACCATGTATTGCCAGAAATGAACCACAACGAACTCGTAGGTTGGGGCGGTGGAAAAGATGAATATGAAGTCTTTCTGTTTAGAACCGAAGACGACCATAAGCGTACGGCCATTCGAATGGATCTGTGTACAGAAATCATGTCGAAGAAAGCCAACGTGAACACCATATGGGCAAAAGGAAATAACAAATTGGAAAGACACGTTTACCTCATTAACCTTGGTGACTGGATGAGCTGGTATTTGTCTGATTTGAACAAGGTTGATGCTGTTGAGATTGATGTCATCAACTACTTAAAAGGTGAACTATCCAAACTCTAAGATGGAAAAAGTCCATTTCAAAGACTTAGGAACCATTGATTACAAAGAGGCCTGGGACTTTCAGGAATCCCTTTTCAAGAGCAATGTAGATCTGAAGCTTGAAGCTCGTCGTAACAATACAGAGCCTGCCAAAACTACCCATCACCTGTTATTTTGCGAGCACCCACATGTTTATACCCTGGGAAAGAGTGGAAAACAAGAGCATCTGCTGATAAGCGAGCAGTTCTTATCGAATATCAATGCACGTTTTTACAAGATCAATCGCGGTGGAGACATTACCTACCATGGTCCCGGACAACTGGTAGTCTATCCTATTCTTGATCTGGATCTCTTCTTTAATGATATTCACAAATACCTTCGTTTTCTGGAAGAAGCGGTCATTTTAACCCTCTCGGAGTATGGGCTTAAAGGAGAAAGATCTTCTGGAGAAACGGGCGTTTGGCTGGATGTTGATACTCCTAAAGCCAGGAAAATCTGTGCAATGGGCGTTAAGTGTAGTCGTTGGGTTACCATGCATGGAATTGGCTTCAACATCAATACAGACATGGCTTATTTCAATCATATTGTCCCTTGCGGTATTCAAAACAAAATGGTGGCCAGCTTGAAACAGGAGCTTGGCCGTGAAATTGATATGGAGGAAGTAAAAGCTAAGCTTAAACAACATCTTACCGAAATATTTGGTTTTAATCTGGTCTGATTAAAAGTATTTATACCCTCAATGTGATTATAGACTACTTTTGTGGGCATAAATACGAACGTTTTAGTCAAAATTAACGTTAGATAATTATATGCCTTTCTATAGGATGCGCAAAATACCGTGGAGAAAGATCTTTAAGGTCTTTGGCTGGACAATTCTTTCAATTATTGTCCTGATAAATTTGTACATCATTATTTCAGGTAAATTTCACCTCTACAGAGCCATGGCAAATACTCTTTTTAACGCGAGATTATTACCCGGTATTCATAACTACGAGTCCTTTGAAAACCGTGTGGTTAAAGCTACTAATCCTGTTGAATGGGAAACACACCATAAATATGCACAGAACGATCTGAGATCAGTAGACATTGATAGGCTCGAAAGTATAGAAACAGAATCCTTTTTAATTATCAAGCACGACAGCCTCTACTTTGAAAAGTACTGGGAGGAACATGCTGATCATACCAAAGACAGTACAACCAACTCATTTAGTGTGGCAAAATCTATCGTGAGTATCCTCATAGGAATTGCTTATGAAGAAGGGAAAATCAAAAGTATAGATCAGCCCGTTGGTGATTATGTCAAAAGCTACAACAAGGACGGGAAGGAAGACATTACCATCAGACACCTACTGACCATGTCGTCTGGTCTGAATTGGGATGAGAGCGCAAGTCCGTTCTCCGACAATACAGAAGCCTATTACGGATGGGATCTGGAAGAGCTGATGGACAAACAAGATGTGGTAAGCACACCAGGAAAAGTGTTCGATTATATGAGTGGTAATACCCAATTACTGGGCTTTGTGTTGGAAAAAGCAACCGGCCAAACAGTGAGTGATTATGCCAGCGAAAAACTTTGGGGACCGCTTGGGTGCACGTCTGATGCTCTGTGGAATCTTGACGAACGAAATGGTCACGAAAAAACCTTCTGTTGTGTGTACGCCACTACGCGAGATTTTGCGCGTATCGGGCAGCTTTTCATCAATAAGGGGACGTGGAGAGGGAAAAGAATTGTATCTGAATCCTGGGTAAACCAAAGTATTACACCTGCCGACCTAAAAACAGAAGATGGCGAAAAAAACACCAAGTATGGTTTAAGTTGGTGGTTAACCAGCTTCCGCAATCATGAAGTATATTATGCAAGAGGGATTCGCGGACAGTATATTATTTGCGTTCCTGATTACGACATTGTAATTGTAAGGACAGGTTATTATAGAGGAGATAAACTAGATTCAGATCATCCGGAGGATGTTTACTGGTACATTGAGGCGGCTCTCGCCATGATAGGGAAATAAGTTCATGAAGAAAGATATCGTTATTCCAAAAGTTGAAGATTTGGCCGTGGTAATCGCGCCCGAAATGAACAAAATAGGTGGTCAGGAATGGTTTGCTTATTTGGTTAATCTGGGAGATCATCGTTTGGACAATATTCTGGTTTCTTCCAGAGGTTATGGCGTTGATCATACAACTGGTCAGAATTTCAAAACCTCATCCCTCAGTCATTTTAGAGATTTTATCGACCCAAAAAGCTTTCTTAAAATCGAACCCATCATGGAAGAGGTTTTTGGACTTAGCAACGAATATTGGGTGAGTTTTTACAAAGACGAACTTATTTACGATAAGAAATATATCTTTATGGCTGAGAGCATTAAGGAAGAGAACTTTGTAAGTGTTCCCGTGCTCAACCTAAAAGGAGTAATGATTCAATAGATGCTGAATAACTTGGACTTAGAACGCATATTATTTCTGGACATTGAAACCGTTCCAGAGGTATATAACTATGCTGATATGGATGAGTCGAAACAAGCACTTTGGGATCACAAATCCAGTTATTTCCAGCAACGCGATGGCATTTCCGCTGCAGAGGCCTATGAAAAAGCCGGGATTTTTGCTGAATTTGGTAAGATCGTATGTATTTCGGTAGGAATAGTCGCTCAACAGAAAGGTGAAACCATTGTCAAACTAAAGTCCTTCTGTGATGACGACGAAAAAGTCGTTTTGAAAGGATTCTGTGACCTGGTTAATTCTTACTACAACTCTCCCCAGCATATGCTGGCGGGCCACAACGCTAAGGAATTCGACTTCCCATATATCGCTCGCCGTTTACTCATTAACGGCATGCCTCTTCCAAACAAGCTCGACATTGCAGGCAAAAAACCGTGGGAAATCAACCATATTGATACCATGGAACTTTGGAAGTTTGGAGATTTTAAGCATTTCACATCCCTGAATCTTCTTGCAAATATTTTCAAAATTCCCACACCAAAGGATGACATAAGTGGTGCGGATGTAGCTCGTGTATACTACGAAGAGCATGATTTGGAAAGAATAGCAATCTACTGTCAGAAAGATGTTGTTACCGTTATCCAGCTTCTTCTCCGATTCATGGGCAAGCCGCTCATTCATGACGATTATATTATTGAATCATGAGAACCTTAAGTGCCTGCTTGATTTGCTGTCTTATGATGGCCTGCTCTTCCGAGAAAAAAGAGGGTCGTAAGGAAACTGTAAAATCCACTGAAACACAGGAAAGCACTGTTGCTTCATCTTATCATGACGTGCTGACAATTGATACCAGCAATCTCATTGATTACATTTCTCCCGATCTGCTAATTGATTCAACTCTGGTGCCGACGGACAAGGAACTCCAGAATCAACATTTTGATTTCGAACTTTACGACAGGTTGGTAGACTACCAATTGCATGAAAGACAACTGATTGGAGCTGTGATCGAATTTCGCAGTTTTAAAAATGCCGACTCCATCATGAAAGGAATTGGCAATCACCTCAAAAAACACCAGGGAACTTTATACGAAAGTGAGTCATTTCAAAACTGGGTGCTTCCCGTTAACGGCAGATCCCTGTTGGAAATTAATGTATTTCCAAGCGACACCCTTATCACGGTAGATATAAACCGTAGACAGCATGTCTGATTCACTTGTCAGAATCAATAATTCGTACTATTTTTAGAGGCTTATGCAGCCATTATTAGAAATCAAAAATCTGGTAACAGAATTTAGAACTGAAAACGAGCACGTAAAGGCCGTTAATAATGTAAGCATTACCCTTCACAAAGGGGAAACCATTGGTATAGTAGGAGAATCTGGTTCAGGTAAATCAGTGACCTCTTTGTCTTGTATGAGACTCATTCCTAACCCTCCAGGGAAAATCACCAATGGGAAAATCTTTTATCATGGAAGAGGTGAGGCAGTTGACCTTTTGCAACTATCCGAAAAGGAAATGCGCTCTTACAGAGGTAACGACCTTGCGATGATCTTTCAGGAACCCATGACCTCATTGAACCCGGTATTCACTTGTGGAAACCAGGTACTTGAAGCCATACAGCTGCATCAAAAACTAGGCAGAAAAGAAGCCAAAAAGTTGGTTCTGAAACTCTTTGAAGAAGTTCAATTGCCTAACCCGGAAAGAATCTATAAGGCTTATCCACACGAAATATCGGGAGGACAAAAGCAAAGGGTGATGATCGCCATGGCCATGTCTTGTAACCCTTCTGTTCTAATCGCAGATGAGCCCACAACGGCACTGGATGTGACTGTACAGAAAACCATTTTGGAGCTGATGCAGTCGTTGCAGAAAAAGCATGAAATGGGGATCGTTTTTATTACTCACGATTTAGGTGTGATTGCAGAATTGGCCGACCGTGTGGTGGTGATGTATAAAGGACGTGTGGTTGAAGAAGGAAGTGTTTTGGACATCTTTAGCAATCCACAACACCCATATACCAAAGGACTTTTGGCTTGTAGACCTCCACTGGATAAACGTCTGCATTGGTTGCCAACCGTATCTGATTTCATGAAACGAGATGAGAATGGCAACATTATCGAGACGCACAGATCGGTAGATGACATGGTTAACGAGCTCGTGGTAACCCCGGAAGAAAGACAAACGCGACACGATATTATATACAATCAGGAGCCTTTACTGGAGGTAAGAAACCTGAAAACTCATTTTGTGAGCGGCACCAGCTTTCTTGGGAAGCCAACAGATTTTGTAAAGGCCGTTGATGATGTAAGTTTCAATGTATATCCCGGAGAAACGCTCGGTTTGGTGGGAGAGTCCGGCTGTGGTAAGACCACACTTGGAAGAACCATCATTAAACTGATAGAACCTACTGATGGGCAGATTATATACAAGGGGCAGGATATTAGTAACTACTCTCAAAAGCAGATGAGAAGTCTGAGAGAAGACATGCAAATTATCTTTCAGGACCCTTACTCTTCTCTCAATCCAAGAAAAACAATCGGGAGTGCGATACTTGAACCAATGACAGTTCATGGCATTTATAACAATCATGAAGAAAGACGTCAACACGTATATGAGTTGCTCGAAAAAGTTGGACTGAAGGCGGAACATTTCAACAGGTATCCTCATGAATTTTCGGGCGGACAAAGACAAAGGATTTGTATTGCCAGAACACTGGCGCTTAAACCTCAGTTCATCATTTGCGATGAATCTGTATCAGCATTGGATGTGTCTGTTCAGGCACAAGTACTGAACCTGTTAAATGAATTGCGAAACGAGTTCAGCTTTACTTACATCTTCATTTCTCACGACTTGTCTGTGGTTAAATTTATGAGCGACAGAATGATCGTGATGAACCAGGGTAAAATTGAGGAAATGGGATCGGCTGACGAGATTTACGCCAATCCAAAAACCGAATACACTCAAACGCTCATTGATGCCATTCCTAAGGGAGAAATTGAAGACATCAGGAAAAAATTCGCATAGGTCATTCGCATGATTTTGATGTCATCAACCGGTCGCGCCAGTTCAACAATCAGCTTTCTGAAATGCTGGTTAACGAGCAACTACGGCTACTTACTGACGGCTCTGTTTTGTTTTATTTTCCTCTTCCATTATTACGGAGAAATTCTACTCCATCCCAACGACTATATGATGAGTAGTACGGGTGACGGCCTTAAAAATTACTACACACTTGCCTACCATTTAAAACACGACACCTCAGTTGGACATTTTTCGGGCATGCACTACCCCTACGGAGACCATGTAATATATACAGACGGTCAACCGTTTCTGGGACTCATGCTCAGTATTTTCCCTGGAGCTGCAGGTTACAGTGTTGGAATCGTGAACCTACTCATGTTGCTGTCAATGGTCGTTTCCGGATTGGTAATATTCAGAATATTTCGTTTGTTTGAATTGCCTCAAATAGGAGCTTCACTGGCAGCATTTTCTATTGTGCTTTTGAGTCCGCAAATTTGGCGTATCGGTGGACATTATTCCCTGGCATACGCCTTTGTAGTTCCTCTTGCCATATTGTGGCTCATTCAAGCCATACAAAGCAAAAAAATAAAATACAGCATCTACCTGGGAATACTTGCGCTCGTTTTCCTTTATACCCATCCTTATCTTGGAATGATGTCGGTTTTCATGTCGGGAATAGCTTTTATTGCCTTAATCATTCATGAAAACAATTATGGAAACATCAAAACCTATTACCCCCTTCTACTGAGTACCTTTTCTCCTGTTGTGCTCTTCACCTTGATTAATTTGTTTTTTGAGTCGCACCCAAACAGACCTGGTGTCCCGATAGGCTTCTTCCAGGCTCACGCCACATTTGAGTCGGTTTTTATTCCCAACCATCCACCGTTCAAAGACATGATGTCGAAAATCATTAAAATTGAAAACCAACCATGGTCCGGATGGGCGTACATTGGCTTAACGGCTTTCATTAGTTTACTGATTTATCCAATAATTGCCATTTACAAAGCGATCAAAAACAAAGCGGCAAAGAAACTGTTGATACCATTCCCAAACCCGTTTAATTACTTGCTAATAGCGGGCATACTCCTACTGTTGTTTTCAATGTGTTTGCCTTTTAAATGGGGACTTGAGCATTTAGTAGATTACATTGGTCCGTTGAGACAGTTTAGAGCGCTTGGCAGGTTCGCATGGCCTTTCTTTTACATCATTACCATTTGGTCTTTTATAATGATGCATAGACACATTAAGCGAAAGGAAATTTTGTTGACACTCATAATTCTTGGAGCAACCCTTAATATTATTGAAGGAAGAGAACAACATTATGGGGTGAGAGATTTGGTTGAAGGTCACCCGAATAAGTTTCTGGAAAAGAATCTGACAAAAGGCGAAAAACAAGCCATTGATTTAATCAATAAAACCGATTGTGTCGCTATGATTTCTCTCCCCTTCTTTCATGTTGGTGCGGAGTACTTTGTGCATGTGGGAAGTGAAGCATCTTTGTTCAACACAATACTTTTCAGTTATCATACCGGATTGCCTAGTTTCAATAGTTTGCTGGGAAGAACATCCATTGACGAAACCATTCAAATAAACAGTTTGTTTACTCCGGATTTTCTTGACAAACCAATAATGAAGGATCTGGATCTCAATAAATCTGTTCTAATTCTGGAACACCCAGGCACACCAATGGATGAAGTGAAGGTGTTGAGAAACGCAACCTTTATCGATGAGGTTAACGGCATCAAATTCTACAAAAACAAACTCTCCAACATCTTTGAAAGCAACTATGATGAACTGGTGAATTCATCTGAATTCAAGAACATGTTAAATCAACCCGATGGAACGCTCAGGTCGATTGACAACAAACCCTGTTTTTTCGAAAACTTTGAGGAGTCTGGTCAAAGCTCCAAAGCCTACCAGGGAAGCAAAAGTTATACTGGTATCAAAAAACGTTATCATATTTTCCCTGTTTCTCAGGAGCTTCTTGATAATCATGATACCCTTACAGCAAGTTTCTGGTACAACTGTGAAGATGACATGAGCACAACCAATATCATGTGCTATGTAGTGGAAAGAGACTCCAGCCATCAACACAAGGTCATTCACGATCCGAAAGCCATGAGAGAAATTAGGTTTCTGGATAGATCCTGGGGGCTAATGACTCTGGACTTTGTGGCGACCAATAAAGACTATATATACAATCTAATTATAAAGGGAGAAGATGAAGACAAAACGTCCTTTTATATAGATAATATGATGTTTTATGGCAGAAATGGCGTGTATTTAAAAGAGAATGGGCAGGTTTACTATAATAATTATCCCATTTCTCCCTGATTAGCTTCTACCAAACCATTTTTTGAAAACCACTTTTATGAAGTTGCCTGATTCTACAAGCAGTACGCGCAGATTCATATGTCCGAATTTTACTCCCGGTCGTAGGTAAACATTAACAGGCTCTATACTCAGGTCTTTCTTTCCTGAAGCGATTGTAACAAACTCCATGTCAAACAAAAATCTATTGATCGTGGTTTTCAGAAAAATGGCCTTACCCTTTTGATTGAAGCCTTTTAAACCACACTGTGTATCGCTCACCTTTAGTCTTAAGATATACTTGAGAAGTCCGCGAACAAACTTAGAAAGGATACGCCTAAACCATGGAATGTTAGTGTAATAGGATTGATCTCGAAACCCTGTTGCTATATCCACACCATTCAACAAAGCGCCATAGATGGCCTTCATGCTGGGAGCTGTATAAGGGAAGTCGATATCAGTATAGATGATATTGTCTTCCAGACATTCGGCTACTCCCAATCTAAGTGCGTGTCCTTTGCCCTTATTTTGCGGAGAAATCACGTATTTAAATTCCGACAGATGTTTCTTTAAATAGTCGATATGAGAGGAATCCACACCCATAGTTGAACCATCATTTACCAAAATAACTTTGGGAACTTGGGTTAATGATTCTGATAATTCCGAAACGGAACTGACGAGCTGCTCGGCCCATTTATCCGGAGGATTATAGCAAGGAATAATTAAGGCTAAAGAAGTTTTGTCTACTTCCTGCTCCATATATTGTATTTCATAATACACCAAATGGCTCTAAACCCATCTCGCCAACCTATCTTCTTGCCTTCTTCGTAGGTTCTTCCGTAGTACGAAATGCCTACCTCATAAATCCTGATTTTGGGAATACGCGACAATTTTGCCGTGATTTCAGGCTCAAATCCAAACCTTTTCTCTTTTAGTTTTAAGCTTTGCGCAATCTTGGTATTCATCAACTTGTAGCATGTTTCCATGTCTGTTAAATTCAGGTTGGTGAACATGTTGGACAAATTGGTCAGGAATTTATTTCCTCTGGAGTGCCAGTAGAACAAGATTCTATGTGGATTTCCTCCCAGAAAACGAGAGCCATAAACCACATCTGCAAATCCGCTAATAACGGGCTTTAATAATTTGTTGTACTCTTCAGGGTCGTATTCCAAATCCGCATCCTGAATCACTAAAAATTCACCGGTAGCCAATTCAATTCCCTTATGCAGAGCAGCCCCCTTCCCCATATTCACTTCCTGATTGAACAGTTGAATATTCATGTCGGAATTAGCCGCTATATAAGATTCTATGGCGTCCTTTGTATTGTCTGAAGAGCAGTCATTTACCATGATAATCTCCATGCTAATGTCGTTAACCAAACGTACCGCCTTGATCTTATTCAGGATCAGGTGAATGGTTTTTTCCTCATTGTACGCAGGAATGATTATGGAGAGTTTTTGGATCATGTTTTAAATTTTAGAGCGAAAATACTTCAATTAAGCCTACTTAGCCCAGTTGCATTTCAGGGATATCTCCCTCAACAATTAATTTTCCTGCAGTGGCCGCTTTGATTTCTTCAACTGAAACTCCCGGAGCACGTTCCAGAAGTTTAAATCCGCCTCCTTCAACAACGTCCAAAACTGCCAGATTAGTCACGACCTTTTTCACACAACCTACACCGGTTAGTGGCAAAGAACATGAAGGCAAGAGCTTAGACTCTCCCTTTTTGTTCGTGTGCATCATGGCCACAATGATGTTTTCTGCTGAAGCCACTAAATCCATCGCGCCTCCCATACCTTTTACCATTCTGCCAGGAATTTTCCAGTTAGCAATGTCCCCATTCTCCGACACTTCCATAGCTCCAAGCACGGTTAGCTGAACATGTTGACCTCTGATCATGGCAAAGCTGGTTGCCGAATCAAAATACACAGCACCTTTCATCGCTGTAATGGTTTGCTTACCAGCATTAATCAAATCAGCATCTTCTTCCCCTTCAATTGGAAACGGCCCCATACCCAGAATCCCATTCTCAGATTGAAATTCAACCTCAACATCTTCTGGAATATAGTTGGCCACAAGAGTTGGAATTCCAATTCCAAGGTTCACATACCATCCATCTCTGAGTTCTTGTGCTATTCTTTGAGCAATCCCGTTTTTATCTAGTGCCATAGTGCAAATTTGAAGCATGAAGATAATAAAATCATTCCTCCTAACATGAAAAAAGCCCAATCCCAACTTCTCAGGACCGGGCATGCTAAACTAAAATTGAGGTAACTTATAGATTTAGATTAGAAAGATCCTAATTGGATTAAAATTAACTGGCACGCGATTAAATCGCGCACCAGTTAATAGCTAATAGTACCAGTTAATCCTGAGACAAATCTAAGGGGGCTCTTTTCGTTGTGAAAATGGATTTGATTTTTTCTTACGTATCCAGATTTTCAAAAGCAATAATATCATCACTTTTTAAGGAACTTAGCCTGTAAAATCTTACTTCTAAAATTTAAGTATGCGCACCTTTCCATTGTGAACCAGGAACTCTTCACCGTTAACATTCCACAGATAAATACGTAATTCAACTGTGCCTTCGGGGATAACCGGAGTGTTCAATTTTTGGAAGCATTCGATCTTATGATCAAAGTTAGTTCTGAATCTTTCCAATGAAAAGTAATCTCTGCAGGTTTCATTTCCTTCTGCATCTATTCCCTGAAACACCAGATTGGCATCATTGGGTGGGGTTTGGGGTCGGTATAATAAATCGTATTGTATCTGATATCTGTTTCCTGCCAAATCATCTGAAAAGTAACTTGTAAACTTCACGTATTCCTGAGTGGTTTCTTCAACCCATTGAGGAGTACTCCAATCCTGAACCACTTCTGGCTGAAGTTTTGTTTTCCTTTTAAAAAGACAAAGGTCTGAAGATTCATCGTGCTTGATTTGTTCGTATTGTTTTTCCCAATAATGAAAGTCTAAGCGATAGCCCAGAATATAATCAGAGACAGTATCTTGTTTGTAATCCTGAATATGAACTCTTCCAAGATCACCACCGTTTTGATGATTATAATAATCCCAAACGACCTGTCTTAGATTATGCCCTCCAACGGTTGGTTGCTCTCCGGTTTCTTTATAATCCTTCAAGACCTCCAGATAAAAATCTTCAGTAAATCTTTCTGTTCTCCAAAACGAATTGTATTTCAGATTCATGGACAGCAGAAAGTTGACAGGCAAGAACAATAGTGGGATGCACAGGTATTTTAACCATGATTTATAGCTCGTTTGAAAGCATATCGTTCCAATCATAAACGGGAAGAAAAACAGGGCTGTACGGTCTTCCGGATAATTGACATCCATGAAACTGGTTTGTATGATGGAAGCAGCCAAATTGCCAAAAAACAGGGCTGCAAACAGTACATGGTAATTATGAATAGCTCCCCATTTAATATTTAATGTACGCTTGATGAACATGAACAGAGCCACCAATAATATAGGCATGATGATGGGGTATACCCACATATTGAGATTCTCAATCAGAGTAAATCTCTCAAAGAAAGTGTTGACTGTAACCTCCCAATAGGAATCTCCCTGTCCGTAGTAAAGCAGCTCCATTTCTTTGTATTTCATGCCCAATAAAATGAAGCCAAGGGTTGGTATAAGAACGCCGAATAGCGTAATGACATAGGTCCAGATCTTTGGTTTATCGCTATCTATGATCCACTTGAGAACAATTAAACAAAAGCCGATAAGCGCTGTATTTACTAAAGTGAGGTTAGCCAGTAGTCCTAAAATCATGAAAACAGCATAGCTGACAAGGTCCTTATCCTGTGATGATCTGAGGTAAGTGAAGAGGTAGTAAACTGCAGGGATAAGCATGGCCATGGACATTCCGTATCCTCTTGTTAGAGAAAAGAATTCCATGAAGTAATGTGAACCCAAAATGGACAAAATGAACAGCCATCTTACCTGAATATTCTTCAACCACTGAGCGATTTTCCACAGATAGACAAACAAAAAGCCCATGGAAAGTACACTGGCTATTCTGTAGACGCCCCAACCCGGCCCAAACCAATTATAAAATAGCGTGGAAAATGCCGAATTAAGCACATGGTTGTTGGCATCTGCGTGAGATTGCCAGTTATAAAGTGGGATGAATCTTCCGGTATTGATGTAATTAAAAAAAGTTACCGCCTCATCATGCACAATAGGCACATAGATGGCTCTAAGAACCATATAAACCAGAAGGAGAAAGCATATTCCAATATATACAAGAAGCTCCTTGTTTTTAAACCGGGATAGCATGTTTATGCCTTTGGACGAACTGTTCTTTGCTCAATTCTCTTTTCGTAATTAGTTCCCTGAAAGATGCGCTGAACAAAAATACCAGGTGTGTGAATGCTGTTTGGATCTAACTCTCCTGGTTCAACCAACTCTTCCACTTCAGCCACGGTAATTTTTCCGGCCATAGCCATCATTGGATTAAAGTTTCGAGCAGTTCCTTTAAAAATCAGGTTTCCGTATTTATCCCCTTTCCATGCTTTCACGATAGCGAAATCTGCATCAAAAGCTTTTTCCAGAACGTACATTTTACCGTTGAATTCACGAGTTTCCTTGCCTTCCGCTACTTCCGTTCCGTAGCCTGCTGGCGTATAAAAAGCCGGGATTCCGGCTCCGGTAGCACGACAACGTTCTGCCAAAGTACCTTGAGGAATTAACTCAACCTCCAATTCTCCGCTCAACATCTGACGTTCAAACTCATCATTCTCACCAACGTATGAAGAGACCATTTTTTTGATTTGGTGCTTCTGAAGTAGCAGACCTAAACCAAAATCATCTACACCTGCATTATTAGAAATACATGTGATATCCTTAATTCCGGTCTTCACCATTTCGGAAATACAGTTTTCAGGAATTCCACATAATCCAAATCCTCCCAACATGATGGTCATGCCATCTTCCAGTCCTTTACAGGCTTCTTCTGCGTTAGCAACTACTTTGTTCATATCGTAAATATACTAAAGTTTGATTCTTCAACTATTCATCATCCGGGATGATCCATTCGTCATCGGGATCATTAGGATCGGTTCCATCATCACCGCCATAGTCAATTCTACCTTCCGGTTCTTTATCGAATCGACAATGCCAAAGCTCATCGGAAAGAGGAATGGATGGCTTTTCAAAGTCTTTCTGTGAGATCTTGATGCTCTTATCTGCATACACTTTTTGCATGTAGAAACCATAGATTGGAAGCGCCATTCTACCTCCTTGTCCCCATGCGATTGTAGGGAAATGGACTGATCTGTCTTCTGCACCAACCCAAACGCCGGTAACTAAATCAGGGGTTAGTCCCATAAACCAACCATCTGATCCGTTCTGAGTAGTTCCCGTTTTCCCGGCCATTGGCTGCGTAATGCCTCCCCATTCGTAACTCTTATATCGGATACCTGCGGCTGTTCCGGCGCTCTTACCATCTCGTCTGCGAGCGCCGGTCATCACACCTTTCATTAACTGAAGCGTCAAGTAAGCCACATCTTCACTAAATACCTCTTTCATTTGAGGGTCGCTGTCGTAAATCACGTTGCCCAGCTTATCCTCAACTCTATTGATAATAATTGGTCTGGTATACAGTCCTCTGTTCACAAATGTCGATTGGGCACCAACCATCTCGTATACCTGTAAATCAGGAATTCCCAGACAAAGAGCAGGAACGGCATCCACATAACCCGTATCAATTCCTAAATCGGCAATTCTCTTTTTTACGATTTCAGGTCCGGTTCCATTTCCCTGACCGATTTCATTCATCACCCAAGCTGTAATGTTGTTCATAGAACCAGCCAAGCCATAAGTCATAGACACGTATGCTTCATCGTAGGTACTTCCTTTTGGACACCAGGATTTGTCTCTTCTCTTAGTGTGCGGTTGATCCACACAGTAGGGCACATTTGGAACTTCAGTACAAGGATCAATAATGCCCAAATCAAGTGCGGTGGCATAAACGAAAGGCTTGATTGTAGAACCTACCTGGCGTCTCGACTTGATAACATGATCGTATTTGAAGTGGTAGAAATCCGTACCACCTACCCAGGCTTTTACGAATCCTGTATTTGGATCCATGGACATCATACCTGCCTGGAAAAACTGCTTGTAATAGCGGATGGAATCCCAAGGCGTCATTACCGTATCAATATCTCCCTGCCAGCTAAACACTTTCATTGGGATGGCTTTATGGAAGCTTTTGACACGTTCCTCTCTGCTCACTCCTCTGGCCTTCATGTTCTTCCATCTATCCGATCGTCTCATTCCCCTGTCCATCACTTCTGCGATCTTCTCTAAACGCTCGTCTTTGGTAAGGTACTTCCCATCCTGATTACCGGTATAGTCAAAAGGCCATTCTTCTTTTAATCTTTTCTTCTGTTGCTTCTCCATTTCGGCCTGAAGCTTAGATCCCAGCCATTGTTTCACAGATTCTTCAGCATAACGCTGCATTCTGCCATCGATGGTTGTATAAATGCGCAAACCTTTGTTGTAGATCATGTATTTGGACCATCTCACTATCAGGGATTTCTTAGCAATTCTATAGGCCTTCCCTTTTCCATTGTTGTCTCTGATCACTTTAAGAGAATCGGTAAAATCCTTGTATTCCGATTCAGATAAAACTCTTTGCATGGATTTGTAGTCCTTCATATACATGCGAGCCAGCGTATCCACAACAGCTTCCCTGAGTATTTCTCTGAAGTAAGGGGCAATCCCACTTTGATGATCCACCTCCTGATAATCAAGTTCCATTGGCAGTTTCATCAATGAATCACATTGCGCCTGAGTAATCTTAGCTTTTAATGCCGGATTGTCTTTTTTAGAATTTCTCAACCATTGTTTCAAAACCTGATTTCGTCTTCCCTTGGTTCTTTCCGGATGGCGTTTCGGATTAAAGTAAGAAGGGTTTTTAGCCATTCCCACCAACATGGCAGCCTGCTCCATATTCAGGGAATCCGGAGTGGTATTGAAATACACACGAGCTGCACTGTGAATTCCCACCGCATTGTTGAGGAAATCAAATTTGTTGAAATACATGGTGATGATCTCCTCTTTGGTGAATTTGCGTTCCAATTCAGTCGCCATAATCCACTCCTTCAGCTTCACATCCACAAGGGCCTTGAGTTTATCCCATTTGCTCATGTCTCCAAAATCTCTTTCGGAAAACAGCATTTTTGCCAATTGTTGCGTAATGGTAGAACCCCCGCCAGCGCTTGACTCTCCGGACAAAACACCTTTAACAACACGCGGAATCGATTTCACATCTATCCCAGGGTGTTCCATGTATCTTTCATCCTCAGTTGAAATAAGGGCATCAACCAGATGCGGACTTAAATCGGAAAAATTAACTGGTGTTCTGTTCTCTGCGTAATATTTACCCAGTAGCTCTCCATCCGAGGAATAAATTTCAGAAGCTTCCTTACTTCTTGGGTTCTCAAGTTCTTTAGTGGATGGCATACCATCGCTGCCAGCAGATTTTAGCCAAAGCCAAAAAATCAACCAGGGCAAAAGGGCTGCTACCCAAACAAGAGAAATAAAGGTCCATCTCCATCCACGTCTCATTTTTGGGCGCGTATCCGGAGCTTTTTCTTTCTTCTTTTTTTCGGAATTGGTCGGTTTTTCGTCCCCGTCTTTTTTCCAAAACTGAAGTTTTTTGAGAAAGGCCTTTACTTTATCCATAATTTAGAATTGGTAAAGATAAAATTATTGCTTTTGCAGTGGTGAAGATCACACAGGTAATTATTCGCACAAGACTTTTGATAATCTGCCGGCAACTATTTTTTCTCCAGTTTTATACCCACATCAGAAATCCCAATTAAAGGATTGTCGTACATACCGTGAGATAGTCTGAAGGTATATTTTCCTGGTTTCGGGAAACTATAATTTTCGTAGGTCCTGAATGAATTCATGACATAGGTTTCAGAAACGTCTTCACTTGTCCATTTCCCACTCTCATCAGATATGGTGAGTTCAACCGTGTCTTTCCAAACCTGCCCATCCGGATCTTCAATATCCAAAAACACAAACAAATTCCAATATTGGTAATCCTTAGTGTTTCTAATATTCAGAAAAACATCAAACTGCTCTTCAGCATCTTCAATATCCACAGTTTGTTCAATGATTTGATCTTGCTTCCAGCCATCTTTTCCAATGGCTTCCATGTCATCGTAATAGGTCGATGAATTACAGGCCGCCATGGTTAACACTAATAAGATGTAGAGAGCGCTTCTCATTTTTTCTGCTTGTTATTGGGTTTATTGTTGTTATGCTTCCGTGCTTTAGGTTTCGGTTTAGGCTTGTTGTTTTGTTTCGCTTTAGCCTGTGTCTGCTGTTGTGATTTGCCCTGTGCCCTCTTTTTATTCTGATTTGGACGTTTCTTCTTTTTCTTCTTCTTCTTGAAAGCCTTATCAAATCTTGTCAGGTCATCTTGCCCCACAACATTACTGTAATCTGGTAACTTCTCTGTAAATACTATTTCCTTATAATCTTCAAGGCCTTCTGGCTTCTGACCTTTCTTATTAAGTTTTATAATCTCATTAACCCGATCTGCATTTAAAGGAACGTGAGTGCCACCATGTTTAGGATCGAGATATGAATACCACATCAAGCCTTTAAATATGTCCGTTTTTTGATGCACGGCTGTCCCCTTTTTAGTCTCTAACCTAATATCGTTACTCGGGAACTTTTTAAACGCTTCAATATATTGGTCTAACTCATAGTTAAGGCAGCATTTAAGCTTGCCACACTGTCCCGCCAATTTCTGAGGATTTAGAGACAACTGCTGGTACCTTGCTGCGCTGGTCGACACACTTCTAAAGTCGTTCAACCAGGTGGCACAACACAGTTCTCTTCCGCAACTTCCGATTCCACCAAGCCTGCCAGCTTCTTGCCTGGCGCCAATTTGTTTCATTTCAATGCGCACTTTGAATGCTTCCGCCATACTTTTCAGCAAGGCCCTGAAATCAACGCGTTCGTCTGCCGTATAATAAAACGTGGCTTTGTTTTTATCTCCCTGATATTCAACATCAGAAATTTTCATGGACAATTCATGCTGCAATGCCAATTCTCTTGCTTTGTACATGGTTTCGGTTTCCAGACCTCTGGCTTCTTTCCATTTTTCAATGTCATTGTCGTGAGCCTTGCGGTAAACTTTTCTCAGTTCGTGTGTTTTCTGATTAGGCTGCTTTCTATTCATCTGAATTCTGGCCAATTCGCCCGTAGCAGATACGACACCTACATCATGACCTGGGCTGGCCTCTGTTACAACCACATCTCCGGGAACCAAAGACAAACCATCAATATTTCTGTAAAAATGTTTACGGTTATTCTTGAACCTTACCTCAATGCCATCAAAACGAGACACGCCACTCGGCATTTCCATGTTGGTCAGCCAATCGAAAACAGACATTTTATCACATGCTCCGGAAGCACATGCTCCATTGCTTTTGCACCCAGCGGGTACACCATTACTTCCAGAACAATTTCCACATCCCATATCGTTTCCCT
The DNA here is from genome assembly GCA_965230535.1 of Parvicellaceae bacterium. Classification (GTDB taxonomy): domain Bacteria; phylum Bacteroidota; class Bacteroidia; order Flavobacteriales_D; family JAUILH01; genus JAUILH01. The sequence continues at coordinate 2,074,366 of OZ246010.1, forward strand.
TTCTTATGCCTTTTGAACGTAAGGTTCCTTTTTATGCAACAATCTAATAATCTTTACCGAAAGATCGAGGAATATCAATTTGGCGCTCCCATTTCTTTCAACGTGATAATGAGCTTCATCGAGCAGAGTCATTAACTCAACAATATTTCCTCCGTGAACAAATCTACCAAATTTCGCTGCGAAATCTTTCTCGCCTCCAAATAAAAGTGCCGAATCGTTGCCAACATACTTTCCGATCATGCATTGTCGGAAAAAGTTCAGTGCATATTGAATGAAACGTTGTTGTTTGCTTCTTTTCAACTTATGGATTTCTTCACTCCAATCTATTAATGTGGGCAAATCCTTCTTATAAGCAGACCTCATCCAGTTCACAAACAGCGGATGAAATTCGTTTCCATCAGAATGGTCTAAGGCATGTCTGCTCGCTATTGCAAAATCTCCTTCTGATAATGCTGCAATGTTCTGAGCCTGATCTTCTGGAAGGGAAAAAGTCTTCACTAAAGCCTCCTTAACCTCACTTATTGGAAGAGGCGGTAATCGCCATACCTGACAACGCGACAAAATGGTGGGCAAAATATCTTCCGTGCTCTCAGATAGCAAGATGATGTAAGTATCCTTTGGTGGCTCTTCAACCAGCTTCAGGAGTTTATTCGCAGTTGCAATGTTCATGCTGTCTGCCCCCCAGATAATCATTACTTTATTACCGCCAGAAAAAGATTTCAAATTGAGCTTTTTCCAGATACGTTCACTTTCATTTTTACTGATGATAGCCAGCTTATTGGCGTCTTCAGCAATGGTAGATACCCAGTCGATCTTATCGAATAACGGGTTCTCTCCCATGATCATCCTTAGCTCATTCATACAATCGTCTGTTGTATCAAAATTACCGCTGGAGATCAGTGGAAAGGTAAAATGTAAATCCGGATGGTTCAGTTTCCAGATTTGCTCGTCCCATGCATTTCCTTTAAGGAGTTGAGCTGCATGAGCCAGGGCTATCACAAAACTTCCATAGCCAGGTTTGGCATGAATGAGTCGTGCGTGAGGTACTTTTCCAGCATCAATCTGAGCACCTAATCGTTCAATATGTTTGTTCAAATGCGCGAATCCCTGAGCGAGCATAAGACAAAGTTAAGTTTAATTTGATATGAGATTTGACTAATCTCTTTGAAGCTTTATTTTTGCATGAAATTATCGGGGAAACAATGATTGACAATTACAACTTTAGTGGCAAGCGTGCCTTAGTGAGAGTAGATTTTAACGTGCCTTTGAACAAGGAAACTTTTGAGGTCACGGACGATACCAGAATTCGGGCAGCATTGCCAACTTTAAATAAGATTCTGAATGATGGAGGCAGCCTAGTGATTATGTCGCACCTGGGCAGGCCAAAAAACGGTCCTGAAGACAGGTTCTCATTGAAGCATATTATCCCTACTCTGGAGGAGAGATTGGGAAGGAAAGTTGAGTTTCTCAATGATTGTGTTGGAGAAAGCATTGTTGAAAGAACCAGGGAATTTGAGGCTGGAAAAGTCATTGTACTTGAGAACTTACGTTTCCACAAGCACGAGACCGCTGGTACAGAAAATTTCGCTGAGCAATTGGCTCAACACGGTGATGTTTATGTCAATGACGCCTTTGGAACTGCCCACAGAGCGCATGCTTCAACCACAGTAGTAGCTAAATTCTTTCCTAATGACAAACTCTTCGGTTACTTGATCAACAAAGAAATCGAAAGCGTTGAGCGTTTATTTAAAACCGGTGAAAAACCAGTGACTGCCATTGTTGGTGGCGCCAAAGTGTCTTCAAAGATTTCTATCATTACCAATTTGCTAGACAAAATCGATCACTTGATTTTAGGTGGGGGTATGGTATATACCTTTTCCAAAGCACTAGGCGGCAAAGTAGGTGGTTCTTTGGTTGAAGATGATCAGCTGGATACGGCAAAAGAGATTTTAAGATTGGCCGAAGAGAAAAACGTCTCTGTAATATTACCAGAAGATTCCATTATTGCAGATGGTTTCTCGAATGACGCTCAAAAACAAGCCGCTTCAAGTTCAGAAATTCAAGATGGTTGGATGGGATTGGACATTGGTCCCAAAGCCACTGCAACTTGCGTAGATTGCATAGAAAACTCAAAAACCATACTTTGGAACGGGCCAATGGGTGTGTTCGAATTTGACAATTTTGAAGCAGGTACAAAAGCCGTTGCGATGGCCTGTGTTAATGTGAGCTCTAAAGGAGGGTTTACCCTGATTGGTGGAGGTGATTCTGTTGCTGCCATCAATAAATACGGTTTAGCCGATCAGGTAAGTCATGTATCTACTGGTGGTGGTGCCATGTTAGAATTTTTGGAAGGCAAAGAGTTGCCGGGAATTAAAGCGATCCAGTCATGAAAAACACATTATTAACAGCATTTGTTACACTTCTTTTGGCGTCTTGTGGAGACAAGGATTCATCTGAAGACAAAGACTCAAAAACAGCTGACCAGAAAGAAACTGCTCAGGATACAACTGCGCACAACGACAGTACTTTGGCGCTTGAAGATTCTGTTGTTGTTGAAGAAAAAGAATACATCAATTTCTCTGAAGACTTCAGATCAGGTTTGGAGTCACACTTTAGCAAAAATGAGGTAGACTCCCTGCAAAAGTGGGCTCATCAAGCTCAAAATCTGAAAACTGATGAGGATCTTCTTAAATGGTATGGACAGCTTCATGCCAAAAGTTCACTTTTCGAAGAAACTTTAATGGACATTGCAGACAAAAATGAGCCATATGATGTGATTGAACAAATAGGCGGTTGGGAACAACAGGAATTCAATGGTTTGCTTTTGACGTGCGTTGCAGAGTGCACCGAACTTGAATTTACTCTGAACAATCGTGTGCTCGACTCCCTGGCTAAAATGACAGAGGGAACCAAGGATGATGATTTTGTTGCGCTTTGTTTAATGTCTGAAGAGAGCTATGGTCACTTAACAGAATACGGATTTAAGAAGTGGTTCATGATGACGTGGGACTATGGTGGTTCATCTCTAATTGGAGATTCAAGTGCTTATGAATTTTTAGTGGCTTACGACAAGTATTTGGCACAATATGGTGAATCTAAATTGACTAATTTGCTTGGGAACGTAAGGACAAATGCACTGGAAATGGCTGCCGGATATAGATCTTACATGTTTACAGTTCCAAAAATTAAAGCGGAATTGGAGATGATCTTAAAAGACATTAAGCTGTCCGATGAGGAGAAAGAAGCAATCAATGCAAGACTTGAAGAATTAAACGATCCTAAAGCCAACGATTTGGACGTTGATTGTGAAAACGTAAATTGCCCTTACGGTTAGTCGTTAAGTGCCTGCAAGCTGTCTTTCTTAACAGAAAAGTACTCCATTTTCTCGTTGAATTCTCTCAGAATTAGTTGACTGTCTTCCAAAGCCGGAATGGACGTTAGAGACACTGTTTTAACTGGCTCGTACAGAAGCGAATTTTCTTTGGAATCGCCACTTACGAAAGATGATTTGGAATCGAAGGCTTCTATAATCACGAGCACCACGGAGATCGCAAACAACCACTTCAAACCACCAAAACTCAATCCTGCAATTTTATTAATGGGCTTCATGGCTACCAGATTCACTGATTTTTCAATGAGCTTACCCAGGAAGTAGATTCCAATCGCAATTCCTAAAAAAGTAATGGTAAAAGCTGTCATGGATACGTATCTTCCATCTATAGAAGTGTTTTCTGATAACGATCTTCCCACATAATCCGAGAATACTATTGCTCCCCAAACACCAAGCACCAAGGCAAGAAGAGTAGCGATTTCAATCACAAACCCCTTCTTAAACCCTATCCAGGCACCATAAGCCACTGGCAGTATCAAAATCAGATCCAGTAAGTTCATGTTGTAAAATTATGCTCTATTCTCTTCGAAAATTCAACCATTCAATGAATGTTCACACAGCTTGTTGTTAATGATCTGTGTACATTTGTACTATGGATTATGCCGTGCAGATACGTTTCAACGAAACCTTGAAGAAGCTGGAGCCTCAATTTGGCCCCCTGGATCTTCAGGGAATTTTGTTTTTGATTGGTGTGCAGGAGTTGGGAAAAGGACATCAAAAATTCAAGAAAGACGACAAGGTTAATCTCATGCATATTGCAATCTGCACATTGCTGGAGCCTCATGGTTACTATTCCTATGTTGGCGAAGACAGAGACGGTTGGCCTCATTATGAACTGAACAAAAACTTACCTCCGCTTGCTGCTAAAGAGCAAGAGCATTTAATTAAAGAAGCTGTGGTAGATTATTTTTCAGAAATTACTCAATGATGATCTCAATGTTCTGAGTCTCATTTTCACGAACGGTAACGTTTCCAGAGCCAGATAGTGTCCCTTGATCTACATCTATCTTCAGAACGGCAAAACCATTGTCTCCCTGACCATAAAAATCATTGAAATTAAATACTGCATACCCCCCATCATTGGTGGTTTCAGTTAAATCGTATGTAGAGAGTCTGTTCACATAAACTGTATCGCTCGGCTCTCCATACATGTGTACCGTGGCATTAGGAATCACGTCTCCATTAGCGTTCTTAACGGTTATACGAACCTCAGTGTCCTTTGGCTCTTCGCACGAATACAAAAACAGTCCTGCTACAAACAGGACTGCAATAAAAATATGTTTACTTAATGCTTTCAATTACAGTTCAACGGTTTTTTCGTTGGTTTCTTGTTCTTCGATCTTAATAATACCAACATCTGTTTGTCCGGCAGCGTCAATGGTCAATACCATCAATCCAGCCTGACCAGCTTCATAGTATTCACTTAGATTAAATGTGGCAACACCTTTTGCATCCGTTTGAGCTTCAATAGACTCAAATCTGAAAGTAGATGTAGACGCAGGATCAGAACTTACTGGTCTCAATGTTACGGTTACTCCATTCATAGGCTGACCAGTAGCTTTGTCTACCACTGTTACTTTTGCCAGCGAGTCTTTAACTTTCCCACATGACGTAAGAGAAGGTGCAATGGCAATAAACATTGCAAAAATCATAAGTGTTCCTAGCGTAATCTTTTTCATATCAGTACGTAATAAGATCGATAATCATCCAAATTTAAGCAATTTCCTTGGTTTTTTAACAATCGATACACTGTTTCAACATAAATCATAGCCCAAATGTTACATGAGGTTCATTTTTTTTTGTGAAATTCGCAGCATAATGGACATTAAAGAAAGTATAAAGAACATCAAATCTGAGATTGAGCAAAGCTCATTTGATGGTGCAGAAAGTTTGGAGAATTTCAGATTAACTTACCTGAGTAAGAAAGGTAAAATACAATCCTTATTTGGTGCTTTCAGAGATGTTCCGGTCAATCTGAAAAAGGCCTTGGGACAAGAGTTAAACGCTCTGAAACAACTCGCTCAGGAGAAATTCAACTCTGCAAAAGACAACATGGGAGGTTCCAAAAAGGCTTCATCAGACGCTATAGACCTTACCATGCCGGGAGAGCCATTAAAGATTGGATCGAGACACCCACTTTCTTTAGTGAAAAATGAAATCGTTGAGATTTTTGAGCGCATTGGCTTCAATCTATCTGAAGGACCCGAAATTGAAGACGACTGGCACAATTTTACTGCCTTAAACCTGCCGGATGAACATCCAGCCAGAGATATGCAGGACACTTTCTTCATTGAAAAAGATCCGGATTATTTATTGAGAACACACACGTCTTCGGTTCAGGTGAGGTATATGGAAAATAACCAACCACCTATCAGAACCATCTCTCCGGGACGCGTTTTCAGAAATGAAGCCATTTCCGCCAGAGCACATTGCATTTTCCATCAGGTAGAAGGCTTATACATTGATGAGGGTGTATCTTTTGCCGATCTAAAACAGACCCTGCTTTATTTTGCCAAAGAAATGTTCGGTGAGAAAACAGAGATTCGTCTGAGACCATCTTACTTCCCATTTACGGAGCCAAGTGCTGAGGTAGATGTATCTTGTAATATTTGTGGTGGCGAAGGCTGCAATGTCTGCAAGTACACCGGCTATCTTGAGATTCTGGGATGCGGCATGGTTGATCCGGCTGTATTGGAGAATTGTGGAATCGACAGTAAAAAGTACTCTGGATTTGCCTTTGGAATGGGTATTGAGCGCATTGCCATGTTAAAATACCAGATCAACGATCTAAGAATGTTCTTCGAAAACGACATCCGTTTCCTCAAGCAGTTCTCAAAATTCTAGTATTGTTTAAAGCCTTCTTTTAGTCTGCTTTTAATCTCATCTACCAAAGATTTTGGTTCAAGCACTTTTACCTGACTTCCGTAACTCAATAGAAGCATAATAAGCTCCTGCGTTACCAAAATGTTGTAGGCGTATCTGGTATACTTCTTTTTCTCTTTGATGATTTCCTGAGAAAAATGAATGGGTTGTGAATTCAGATAATTGGCAAGAATATCGTTGGTTTCGATAACCACTCTTTCCGGGTCACTGCTACCTGCAGTAATACCAATGGCGTGTTTAAAGTACCTGTCAGGATCAAAACCAGGGTCTCTTTGAAATTTCTCATTCAAAATATTGAGCTGAGACATCCTGTCAAGGCCAAAAGTTTGAGTTTTTCCCTTTACCAGTGTTTTTCCAATCAAATAGTATCTGTTTCTGTATTCCTTCAACAAATAAGGATCTACTCTTCGAATCTTCTTGCCGGAGCCATCAAATTTAGCGTACTCAAACTGAACTGATTTTTTCTTTTTAATTGCCTCCAGTAAATCCGACAGGTATTCTGAGCCACCATAAACCGGAGCAGTTTCAAACTGAACGTACTGCTCTATGGACTTGTCTGTGAACTTGTCCGAAATGTTAACTCTATCTAAAATTTTATCAATGGCGAATTCAAACTTCTTGAATACATCAACTCCCTTAAACTGAAAGAGGATGTTGGCCGCAAACTTGATCGCATCCACATCATCTTCATTAAGAGGAATCTCATCCATTGTGAAGTCCGGATCTTCATAGAAATAACCCTTTTCTCGTTTGCTATACTTAATAGGCGCATCATGCTCCTCTCTCATCGCAAACAGATCCTTTTCTATTGTGGAGTCAGAAATATGATCACCATGAGTGGTTCCATACAAGGCTTCTTCACACGATCTTCTTAAAATTTCCTTGGTCGGAAAAGGATCGTACTGATTCCGAATGGCTTTGTCTATAATCCTGTATCTCAGTAGGGCGTTCTTAATCTTCGGCATAACAAACTTTTCGTCGAATATAAAACATTTACACCATAATTGTTTACGTTCTAAGCCCTTAAAGAGCTCAAAAAAGAAGATTAACCTACCAAGGTTAAAATGACTAAATTCGCAACGTGAAGTCTTTAAAAAAGATAGCCGTTTTAGGTGGAGGAAGCTGGGCAACCGCATTGGTTAAACTTCTTTGCAACAACCTAAATTCTGTGAATTGGTGGATGAGAGACGACAGTCAGGCAGGACACATTATCAAATACCTTCACAATCCCAAGTATCTTCAATCTGTCGAGTTTGATCGCGAAAAGATCAATGTGAGTACCGACCTCAGGGAGATTATAGGCTTGAGTGATGTATTGGTGATCGCCATTCCTTCGGCTTTCCTAACCAAAGCATTTGAATCTCTCGATCCGGAAATTCTGAAAGGCAAAATCATTGTGAGTGCAGTAAAGGGAATCATACCGGAAAGTCACAATATTCCGGCCCGCTATTTTCATAAAGAATTGCACGTCCCCTATGAAAATATTGCCATGATCAGTGGTCCCTGCCATGCAGAAGAAGTGGCCTTGGAACGACTATCCTACCTTACCATTTCTTCTCAGGACGAAAAAATTGCACAGTTTATTGCCGACAAACTGAATTGCCGATACATGAATACACAAATCAGTGACGATTTGTTTGGAACCGAAATTTCGGCCATCATGAAAAACATTTATGCCATCGCCACCGGAATCTGCTCTGGTTTGGGGTATGGTGACAATTTCAATGCGGTTTTAATTTCTAATGCAGCCCAGGAAATGGAGCGCTTCATCGATCAGGTCAATCCAATTCACAGAGACGTCCTGACATCCGCGTATCTTGGAGATTTATTGGTGACCGCCTATTCAAAGTTTTCCCGAAATCGAACGTTTGGTTTCATGATTGGCAAAGGCTACTCTGTTAAAACCGCTCAATTGGAAATGGATATGGTCGCAGAAGGTTATTACGCCACCAGAAGCATCATAGAGATCAACAAAAAATTTAATGTTGATATTCCGATTGTAAATGCCGTTCACAATATTTTGTACGAGAGAATCTCTCCTGCTATTGAGATGCGCATTCTAACCTCACAGCTAACTTAAAATTTCGCTAGGCGCTTTTCTGAAAATGCTGGAGTAGAATTTGCGCTTTAGACTTACCAACCTGCTTTTCTATGTCCTCCACAGGTGCCTCTTTGAGTCTTTTAACCGAACCAAAGTGCTTGATGAGTTTTTCCATTGTCTTCTCTCCTATTCCGGAAATACTTGTGAGTTCAGACTGAATGGCCCCTTTGCTTCTTTTATTTCTGTGATGTGTGATGCCAAAGCGGTGGGCTTCATTTCTTAACTGCTGCACCACTTTTAAAGATTCGGAGCGTTTGTCTATATACACAGGAATACTATCTCCCGGAAAATAGATCTCCTCCAGTTTTTTAGCAATTCCTACAATGGCAATTTTACCAAATAGATTCAGCTTCTGTAAACTTTTACACGCTGCACTTAACTGACCTTTTCCCCCATCAATGACAATAAGTTGAGGCAATTTTTGATGTTCATCCAGAAGTCTCTTATAACGACGATATACGACCTCTTCCATACTGGCAAAGTCGTCTGATCCAACCACCGTTTTAATGTTAAAATGTCTGTAATCCTTCTTGGATGGTTTGGCATTCTTGAATACGACACAGGCCGCCACGGCATTGGTTCCATGAAAATTTGAGTTATCGAAACATTCAATATGAACCGGTAAATCTGGTAATCTAAAGTCCTTTTTGATGGTCTCAAGCACACGGTTAGTAGCCTTGTTCGGGTCTACCTGCTGCTGCTTTTTATGCTGATCCAGCATGAAGTATTTTGCGTTTCGCAGAGAAAGGTCCAACAGGTGTTTTTTATCTCCTCTTTGTGGAACTGTATGCTTGATGTTTGTTGTGGCAAACTCTGGTAAAAAAGGAACTAAAATTTCTTTTGCTTCCGATTGAAAACGTGTCCTTAATTCAGCTATTCCAATTTCCAATAGTTCGCTATCAGTTTCATCAAGTTTCTTCTTGATTTTTAAGGTGTGACTGTTTACGATTCCGCCATCTATCACATGAAAGTAGTTCACAAAGGCATGGTTAATATCGGTAACCAAACTAACCACATCCAGATTAGAAATAACCGGGCTCACCACTGTAGATTTCGACTGATAATTCTCTAGCCTTTCCAGTTTTGATTTGAAGATTTGTGCTTTCTCAAACTCAAGGTTCTCAACCGCCTGTGCCATCATCGATTTTAACCTTTTAATTACAGAACCGATCTTCCCTTGAAGTATAAAAGCAATCTCATCTATGAACTGGTCATATTCAGCTTTTTGAGAATAATCTACGCAAGGTCCTTTGCAGTTACCAATGTGATATTCCAGACAGACTTTGAACTTGTCGTTCGAGATATTTTCCTCCGTCAATTTGAGATTGCAGGTTCTAATCGGATACACCTGTTTCACAAGCTCTAAAAGGGTTTTAACTGTCCGAACAGATGAATATGGTCCGAAATACTTAGATCCATCCCTGATCTTCTTTCTCGTTGAAAAAACTCTCGGAAACTCCTCATTCTTGATGCAAATCCAGGGATAGGTTTTATCGTCTTTTAGCTGAACGTTGTATTTTGGTTTGTGCTCCTTGATCATGTTATTTTCAAGGAAAAGAGCATCCTGTTCGGTTTCTACAACCACAAACTCAAGTCGTTCAATGCGGCTAACCAACATCTTAGTTTTAGCACTTTCATACTTCTGCTTAGAAAAATATGAACTCACCCGATTCTTCAGATTTTTCGCTTTCCCTACATAGATCAACTCCCCACTTTTGTTAAAAAACCTATACACTCCAGGCGATTTTGGCAGATTCTTAACACTATTCTTCAGGTTTTCAGTCATATATCAGATAAAATCGGCTCTTCACCGAATAAATCGCTCATTTGTTGATAATTACAAAGATATGTTAATTAGTGTTGCTATATTTGCTTTGCTGCATTTTGTTTAAACGCCCTGGATATGAAACCTTATTTACTCTTATTCTCCACTTTTTTCTCGCTTGTGGTCAATGCTGCCACTGTAACCTGGACAAACGGATCCGGAGACGGTCTGTGGAATACACCCGGCAACTGGAGCGGTGGTACAGGTGTACCACAACCAACGGATGATGTTATTTTTAACGGAACCAGTGTCGCTAACTGTACGGTTGACGCACCCGGAGCCAGTTTCGATGGAATTACTATTACAACAGCCTACACAGGTGTGATTGACCTTAACGGACAAAGTTTTGTTTCTAACGGAACCAATAACTCAACACTTTCAGGAGGAACAATTAACGACACTCCGGGAACCTCAAATGTATTCATCACCACTACAGGAATTTATACTGGTAATGGAACAACTTTTGGAGCCAGTGTTGAACTGAATGTGGGGAGAATGGAAATGGATGGAAGTACCTATAACAGTGCTTTCATTGGAACTCAAACTGGTACAACCACAAGTACAGGGTCAGGAAACAACACTTTCGGAGGCACCTGCAACATCACAAATACGGGCTCTGGAGAAATCAGAATGGGTGTAACCAACCCGGATATCTTCAATGGGGTAACCACCATTAACAACAACGGAACCAGCTACATTCGTTTAGCTTTTGGAGCTGCCGGCACTCAATTTAACGCAAACCTGATCGTAAACTCAAACAACAGTTTGGGCGTGAGATTTGGTACTGCAACCGGAACAGCCACGCTCGCTGCCGGAAACACATTTACCACAACGGGCTACAATTCTGGTGACCTGTTTATGCAAAACTTCACACAAAGTGGAGCTACGGCCCAAAGCTTTTCGCTGAGCGGAACAGCAAGAATTAATATGCAAAGTTCTACCTGGAACGGAGACGTAGATTTTGATGCTCCCAGAGTTTACTTTACCGGCTGTACGTTTAACGGCACCTCTGACTTAGCAAAAACCGGAGCTGGCGGAGATACTTCTCCGGGAAACAACACATTTGTTGGAAACGCCACGCTCAGGAACTCAGGTTCTGCAGGACTGGTCATGGGAAGTGGTAATGCAGATGATTTTCAGGCAGATTTGGATTTGGATAATAGCGGGACCAACTCAATAACCATTGCCAATAGTGGTGCCGGGCATACAGTTGGAGGGAATTTAACCGGAACCAATTCGGGTTCATCAATCACTATTAATTTGGCTCCGGCAGCTTCTTCTTCTCTTGACATTACAGGAAATGTAGTGTTGAACAACAACTCTTCGGCAGCAAGTTCTTCCATTGTTTTGGGAAATAATGGGGATGTTACGATTGGCGGCGACTTAACTTACACCAATGCAAGTAGTGGTACGCAGGCGAATATTCATCTTGCAGCAGGCGCCAACTCTCATGTTGATATCACAGGTACTTCAGTCATCACGAATAATGGAGCTTCAACCACCACTACTCAGCGTGCTTTTATTGCCAACAGTGGAGACGTGACATTTGGTGGAGACGTGACATTTACCAATAGTACCACTGCTACAAACTCAGAAATGTGGATCAACCATGCAGCATCAAGTACTGCCGCTTTTAATGGAAATATTACGATTGAAGCAGCTAACGGCAACGACGGAATCAGGTTTGGAGAAAGCGGAGGCGTTGGAACGTTAGCAGCAACCAGAACTGTGGCTATTGGAGCTGGTGGTTATGCCGGAACAATTTTGCGCTTTTCTAATTTCACTCAAACCGGCGCAACTGCACAAAACCTCACTCTTACGGGAACTGCTCGTTTATTTATAACCAACAGTGCCTGGGGAGGTAATGTTGATTTTGAATCACCCAGGTTTTACACACAAAACACGAACTACTCTGGTACAGCGACAATTGAAAAAAATGGTGCATCTGATGATTACTCTGGTGGAGGCAACAACTTTGCTCAAAATACCACGCTAACCAACAGTGGATCCGGTATTCTGGGCATGGGGAATGGTGCAGCAGACATTTTTGGCGCAGACCTTACAATTGACAATACAGGAAGCTCTCAGGTTCGTGTGTCAAATTCAAATAGTATGTCTACCGTAGCAGGTAATCTGGTTGCCAATAATAGCAACAATGGTACAGTGTTGCTTTTCGCGGGAGCTAACAGTGGTTTGGCTGTAACCGGAAATGCAACCATCACAAATACCACAGCTGCGAACAATACATTGTATTTACCAAATGACGGAAGCTTTACTGTTGGAGGAGATTTCACTTTAACCAATACGCCTTCATCCGTCTCAAGTAACGTATATGTAGCCAATACAGCCAACTCTTCTTTATCCGTGACTGGTACAACCACCATCAACAACAATGGAACAGGCACAACAACCAACGATATTTATTTAGGAAACAATGGAGATGTGACTTTTGACGGCATACTTAATGTGTCTCAAAATTCAGGTACAACAAACTGTCGTATTTTCTGTAATCACGGACCTACAAGTACTGGTACTTATAACCAAAATATTGTCGTGGAAAGTACAAATGCCAATGGCGACGGAATCTACTTTGGATATAACACTGGTCCTGGAACTCTTGCCGCGGGCAGAACAATTACTGTTGGTGCCGGAGGTTTTGTATCTGGGTACCTATATTTTAGAAACTTTACTCAGGTTGGACCAACACCTCAAAGTTTGACTCTTACAGCAGGTAGCCTTGGATATAACTACAACTCCGACTGGGGAGGCAACTTCACTTTTATTGCACCAAGAATGTGGACAAGAGGAACCACTTATAATGGAACATGCTACCTTGAGAAAACAGGAGCTAATAATGACCATTCTGAAGGAGGGAATCTTTATGTCGGTAATGCCACATTCGTGCACACAGGTGCAAACAACTTCCTTCATGGAAATAGTATTGCTGATGTATTTCAGGCGAATCTGGACGTTACCAATAGTGGGACCGGAAACTTCTACTTAGCGCACAATGTTGTCGGTAATACGATTGCAGGAAACTTAAGCTACACCCATTCCGGAAGCGCAATTGGCGGATACTTTGCCAATACTGCCGCAAGCTCTCTTGGTGTAACGGGAGATGTTACCATCACAAATACCTCATCCGTAAACACAGGAATCGCTTTCGCGAACTCAGGAGCTGCAACAATTGGTGGAAACCTTGACTTCTCCAGCAATAACTCCGGAGGAACTTCAAACAGTTATCTCGCCAACGCTACATCATCATCTCTAACGATCTCAGGAAATACGACCATCACGAACAACGGAACAGGAGCCACTACACAACGCTTCTGGATTGGGAACAATGGTGATGTCACTTTTGATGGTACTCTTGACCTGATCAACAATTCGGCTGCAACCAACTCAGAAATCTTTCTAAATCACACTGCCAACTCAGTCAATTTGTACAACGAGAACATCACAGTCCAAAATCTAAATGCAACTGGTGATGGTATTTATTTTGGAAACGGAAATGGAGCAGGAACACTTGCTGCTACAAAAACCATCACAGTTGGTACTGGCGGATTCATCTCTGGATATTTATGGTTTAGAAACTTTACACAAGTTGGTCCCACACCACAAAGTTTAACCATTACAGCAGCCAGTCTTGGGTATAACTACGATTCTGACTGGGGAGGAAATTTCACATTCATTGCACCAAGAATGTGGACAAGAGGAACTACCTACAATGGAACATCCTATCTTGAGAAGACAGGAGCAGGTAATGACCACAGTGCAGGTGGGAATCTTTTTGTTGGTGATGCTACAATGGTGCATACCGGCGCTAATAATTTCCTACATGGAAGTGGCAATCCGGATGTCTTTCAATCTAATCTTGACATTACTAACAATGGGACCGGAAACTTCTATTTAGCATATAACAGTGCGGGTAATACCGTTGCTGGAAATGTGACTTACTCGCATTTAGGAACAGCTCTAAGCGGCTTACTTTGTGACGTTACCGGAAGTACACTTGATGTTACCGGAAATGTCGATATCACCAATGCTTCCAGTGCAAATGGTTCTGTCGCCTTTGCCAACTCTGGTGTAGGAACGATTGGCGGAAATTTAACATTCACAAGCACTAATTCGAGTGTCTCTTCCAATAACTATGTAGCAAATGGAGCTAATTCTTCACTAACTGTGGATGGAAGCTCCACATTTACCAATAGTGGTACCGGAGCTACTACACAACGTTTCTGGATTGGAAACAATGGAGATATAACGTTCAATGGAACTCTTGACCTGATCAACAATTCTGCCGCTCCGAACTCAGAAATGTTTGTTAATTATGGTGCGGCATCAGTAGGTGCGTTTAATGAAAACATCACTGTTCAGTCTACTGTTGCTAACTGTGATGGTATTCGATTTGGACAAAACACAGGTTCAGGGACGCTCGCAGCTACAAAAACTGTCACAATTGGGGCAGGCGGTTTTGTGTCTGGAGATTTGATGTTCAGAAACTTCACTCAGGTTGGACCTACCGCTCACTCTCTAACTTGTACCGGAACGGCTAGAGGCTACAACTACGATTCTGACTGGGGTGGCGATTATGTATTCATCGCACCAAGAATGCTCACAAGAGGAACGACCTATAATGGTACATGTTATCTGGAAAAAACTGGTGGCATTAGCAATGATGCTTCTGTAGGAGGAAACTTGTTTGTGGGCAATGCCGAGCTTAGAAATAGCGGATCACTTTATTTCCTAATGGGGAATGGAGTTGCTGATGTATTCCAGGGGGATTTGCTTATGAATAACACTGGTTCCCATAACTTGTATCTGGGACATAATAGTGCAGGAAACACAATCGCAGGAGATTTTACAGTCAACAACTCAGGAAGCGCGAATACGATTTATGTAAGCACGTCTAACGGATCTACAGTAGATGTTGCTGGTAATACAGTAACAACAAACACAGGCTCTGGCGCCAATTCTAATATCATTTTGGGTAACTCAGGTAATATGACATTTACTGGTACGGTAAACTGTACGAATGCAGGAACCAATGGGAATACATATACTCAACTTGCTGTAGGAACCACCAGTCTGGTTACGCTGCAATCAGATTTAACGATGGCTAATAACGGAACGGGAACCAGTAACCGAGTTTATATTGGAAGCAATGGTTCTGTGGATGCTCAGGGGAATGTGACCATAACAAATAGTGGTACCAATTCAAACTCTGTGGTTTATGTAGCCAATGGAACGCCATCAACCGTTACCGTTGCCGGAGAACTTGATTTGGTAAATAACGGGACTGCAACTACCACTCAAGCATATTTGGGAAGCAATGGAGACATGACATTCAATGGCTTGTTAGACATCCATAATTCCAGCTCTTCAGCCAACTCTCAGGTTTACTGTAACTACACTGCCAATAGTACAAACACATATAATGGCAACATCATAGTTGAATCGTCCAGTGCCGGATGCGATGGTGTGTACTTTGGATCTGGAAACGGAACGGGTACTCTGGCTGCAGGACAAACTGTTACTGTTGGTGCAGCAGGATTCTCTTCCGGCCAATTATATTTCAGAAACTTTACTCAGCTGAGCGCTACAGCTCAAAATATCACAGTAACCAATACAGGAACCATTTTCTACAATTATGATTCTGAATGGAATGGAGATGTGGATTTCCGTGGACCGAGACATTACACCAGAGGAACCACCTACAATGGAACTGCTCACCTGGAAAAAACAGATGCTTCAAGTGATGCTTCTACCGGAGGAAATACCTTCAATGGGACAACAGTTATCGAAAACAGTGGAACTGGTTACTTCATGCCTGCCAATAACATAGGAAATGATGTGAATGCGGATATTTCTTTTATTCAGTCGTCAACCGGTTTAATCTACCCTTGTTATAACTCTGTCAGCACATACGCCGGAGATGTTAACATCAATTACACCAACGGACAAATCTACTTTGGAGCTGCGGGGAATGGTAGAGCAACATTTGACGGTGCCGGAGCTCAGGCTATTAACGATCTTGGTGCTTCTACCCTGCCAAGATTCAGAGATTTCCATACAAATAAGTCAGGAGGAGAGCTTACGCTCAATATGCCGGTAAACGTAACTGTAGAACTGGACTTGGATCAGGGAGTTGTTAATACCTCTACGGCAAATCTGATGACCATGAACGACAATTCTACTGTGTCTTCTGTTTCGGATGCTGCACACATTGACGGTCCAATAGAAAAAATTGGAAATGATGCCTTTGCTTTCCCTGTTGGAAATACAGATGTTTATCAGCCTGTTTCCATGTCGGCTCCTTCATCCACAGCTGCTAGATTCAGAGCTCAGTACTTTAATACTGATCCGGCTCCATCTTATGACGATACACAATTAGATCCTAGCATTCACCATATTTCAGATTGTGAATACTGGACTTTAGACAGAACCAATACCACTAATAACGTAAGTGTTACCTTAGGTTTCAAACCTCATACAGGCGCTTGCAGTGGCGTGACAGATCCAACAACCTTAGTAGTTGCTCGTTGGGATGGTACTACCTGGCGTGATCATGGTAATGGCGGAACAACCGGAACGCCAACTGCCGGAGATATCACTACATCTGGTGCGGTAACCAACTTCAGTCCATTTACACTTGCCAGTACAGTTAACTTCCCGGTAAACCCACTGCCTGTTGAGTTACTATCCTTTAATGGGGAGAAAAATGGTAATCAGGTAGATTTAACCTGGGTAACCGCCAGTGAGATTAACAACGATTATTTCACATTAGAAAAGAGTGTTGATGGTGTCAATTATGAGTTCTTTGCCGCTAAAGAAGGAGCTGGAAATACAAGCACTACAACAAACTACGAAGAAGTAGATAAGAACCCTGTTACTGGCTGGAACTACTACAAACTGTATCAAACTGATTTTGACGGAACAACTACTTATCAAGGAGAAGTTAGTGTCCATTTCGATGAAAGTGTAGATGTTGTGATTTTCCCTAACCCAAGTAACGGCGGAAGCTTTAGCATTTTAACTTCTGAAACTGAACAAGGTCAGATTGAGATTATGGATGCTGGTGGTCGATTGATCAGACAAGTTTCTTATGTCGGAAACAGAGCGGATATTGATGACCTGAATTTGTCTGCCGGGATTTATAACGTTAGAGTTAAGTTCAACAACAAACAAGTTGTACAGAAGCTTATTGTTAGGTAATTTTATGCCTTCCGAACAATTCTTATTGTGGATTGTTTGTTGAAGAACACGATGAGTTATTATAGCATAAAGGATCTGGAACAGCTTTCGGGTATTAAGGCGCACACCATAAGAATATGGGAGCAGCGATACAACCTCCTAAACCCTGAAAGAACGGCTACCAACATTCGGATGTACACCGATGAGGATCTGAAAACCATCTTGAACATCAGTTGCCTTAACTCCCAGGGACTTAAGATTTCCAAAATTGCCAAATTATCTAAGGAAGACATTGGAGAAAAGGTTCTTCAAACAAGAACGGCCAATAACAATGAAGATTCCATTAGAATCAATCATCTGATTGTTTTAATGATTGAATTGGATGAAGCGCATTTTCGTGAAGTCATTAGCATAAGTATTGGAGAGCTTGGGCTCGTTGATACCTTCACCAAAATTGTATACCCCTTTCTGGAGAAAATCGGTGTGCTTTGGCAGATAGGAACCATCACGCCAGCACAGGAGCACTTCATCAGTAACCTGATAAGGAACATTATAATTTTCGAAACCGAAAAGCTCAAGGTAAAACCTGAGGGTAAAAGTGCTGTCTTATATCTTAAAACAGGAGAAAGGCACGAAATCGGCCTGTTACTTTCCAATTTTATTCTGAGAAAAAAAGGGTTTAAAACATTCTATCTTGGAATGGATGTTCCAGACGAAGACTTACGTTCAATTCTATCTACTGTTCAACCTGACCTCACATTGTCTGCATTCATCAATCCTATAGATGAAAAAGAACTGAACTCCTTTGCCGGAAATCTCGTTAAGAACTTTCCTAATATGGTTCATTATTTCTCTGGTTTCCAAGCCGCTGAAAAGTTGAATCTTCGAAATGAAAAACTCATCGTGATCAAAAAAATTGACGAGTTAATGAGTCTTTAATCAGACTTTCACCAATTTTTTACTTCATTTTCTGAAAAAATTCTATCCTCTTAATTGATTCAAAATCAGTGTTTTGAAATAAATCTTTATCGCTTTTTTTATTTTTGTTTAATCTTTTGTTTGTTTCGTTAAACATTTTGACATAGATTTGTTTAACGTTTAATCAAAAACATTAAACAAAATGACTGCAATAGAGTTCAATTACCACATCAATATGTTCAACGATAAGCTGAAAGGCTTTGCGCTTTCTCTGACAAATAATCAGGAAGACGCCAAAGACCTTCTTCAGGAAACCATCTTCAGAGCGATTAAGTACCGAGACAAATACACCTCCAAAACCAATCTGAAGGCATGGTTGTATACCATAATGAGGAACATTTTCATTAACAACTATCGCAGGAACAGCAAAACAAGAATCATCCTTGACAGTTCGGAAGAGAAATATCTGCGCAGTCAGAAAGCAGCCACTCAAACTTCTATTATCTCCAACTTAGCCCATCAGGATATCCTAAAACTTATTGAGAAACTGGACTCTTCATTAAGAGAAGCCTTCACGAGATACGTTGAGGGCTACAAATACAAGGAAATCTCAGATGAATTAGGCATTCCCATCGGTACCGTTAAAAGCCGCATTTTCTCCGCCAGAAAAATACTTATGTCCCAAATTGAAGCTCTGAATGCCTAAAAAGATTGCTGTCATAGGGTCGGGTTTCGCGGGTCTTTCAGCCGCATCATATCTCTCAAAAGATGGATATGATGTTACCATCTTCGAAAAAAATGAGGAGATAGGAGGCAGAGCCAGAATATGGAAAAAGGATGGATTTACCTTTGATATGGGCCCCAGTTGGTATTGGATGCCTGAAGTTTTCGAGAAGTTTTATTCTGATTTTGGATATGCATCCTCAGATTTTTATGAGTTGAAAAGACTGGATCCCTCCTACAGGGTTTATTTTGAAGACGGCCCAATCGATATTCCTGCCAACTATGAAGACCTCCGGAATTTATTTGAGTCTATTGAGACCGGTGCCGCTAAAAAGTTAGATGCTTTTCTGGAAGATGCAGCCTATAAATATGACGTAGGTGTCAATGATTTAGTTCACAGGCCATCCTTGCGCGTTTCAGAATTTATTGACAAACGGGTTATCTCAGGATTATTTAAAATGCACCTGCTCAAATCGTTTACCAAATACGTTGAAAAATTCTTTTCTCACCCCAAACTCATCAGTCTGCTGGAGTTTCCCATTCTGTTTCTTGGTGCTAAGCCCGAAAACACACCAGCACTATACAGTCTCATGAATTATGCAGACATGAAGCTAGGTACCTGGTACCCGATGGGGGGCATGCACAAAGTGATTGAAGCTTTTGAAACAATTGCCTTAGGACAGGGAGTAAAAATCCAATGCAGAGCCACAGTCAATCAGATTCATACAAGTAAAGGCAGAGCTACCGAAATAGAAGTGAATGGAGAACGCCTTCAGTTTGATGATGTCGTTTGTGCATGCGACTATCAACATGCAGAAACTAAATTGCTGGCACCAGAAAACAGGTCTTACCGACCAAGCTATTGGAAATCTCGAGTAATGGCGCCCTCTGCACTGATATTTTATCTGGGAATAAATAAGAAAGTTCCGAATCTGGAACACCATAACTTGTTTTTTGACAAGGATTTTTCGCAACACGCAAAGGAGATTTATGATACTAAAACCTGGCCTGAAGAACCATTGTTTTACGTCTGCGCACCAGGTCGAACAGACTCAACCGTAGCTCCAAAAGACAAAGAAAACATCTTCGTTTTAATGCCCATTGCTCCAGGAATTGAAGACACCCCTGAAAAAAGGCAGACTTATCTGGAAATTCTTATAAAACGACTGGAACACTGGCTTAAAACAGACCTGAAAGACTCAATAATCGTCCAGCGATCCTATTGCATCTCGGACTTTAAAGAAGACTATAACTCATTTAAAGGAAATGCCTATGGACTGGCAAACACCTTGAGACAAACCGCATTTTTCAAACCGAAAATGAAAAGCAAAAAACTCAATAATCTATTCTATACCGGGCAGCTTACTACTCCGGGGCCGGGAGTTCCTCCTTCTATCATTTCCGGCTCTGTAGTTGCCTCACTTATTCACTCTCAAAATCAATCAGTATGAAAGCACTATTTGATGAAGTTTCATTCGAAACCAGTAAAAAAACCACCAAGACCTACAGTACTTCCTTTTCTCTGGGAATTAAGTTTCTGGACAAAAAACTACGACCGCATGTGTATTCGATATACGGTTATGTGCGATTCGCTGATGAAATTGTAGATACTTTCCACAATTACAATAAAGAGTTACTCCTTGATGAATTCGAGAGAGATACTTTCATAGCGCTTGAACGCGGCATTAGTACAAACCCCATTCTAAATGCTTTTCAGCACACGGTTAGAGAATTCAACATTGATCATGACCTAATCAGAACCTTTCTGAATAGTATGCGCATGGACCTCAACCCGGTAAAATACTCTCAGGAGAATTATGAAAAATACATATTGGGGTCTGCAGAAGTGGTTGGTCTCATGTGCCTGCATGTATTCTGTTATGGGGATGACTCTTTATACCAAAAAACAAAGAAACATGCCATGAGCCTGGGGTCCGCTTTTCAGAAAATTAACTTCCTGAGAGACTTAAAGGACGATTATCATATGTTGGGCAGAACCTACTTTCCGGGTGTGGATATGACGCAATTCAATGACGAAATAAAAGCCAGTATTGAGGATGATATAGAATTGGATTTTGCCGATGGCTACAAAGGCATTATACAACTTCCAAAATCTTCAAGATTTGGCGTATACGTTGCTTATGTTTATTATTATCGTCTGTTTAAAAAGATCACACATCTTAGTTCAGAAGATATTCTTAATGAACGGGTGCGTATTCCAAATAAAAAGAAGTACACGCTTTTCTTAAGAAGTTACGTGAAGCACAGTTTTAATATGCTCTAAACCATGGTAGAAGATTTCGTTATTCTTGTTGATGAACATGACCATGAATTAGGTATCATGGAAAAAATGGAGGCCCATGTCAAAGGGGAACTCCACAGGGCGTTCTCGATCTTTATTTTTAACGCTGATAATGAGTTGCTCATTCACAAAAGAGCAGCCAGTAAATACCATTCCGGAGGGCTGTGGACCAACACTTGTTGTAGTCATCCTAAACCGGGAGAAAGCACTGAGGATGCTGCCACGAGAAGACTTCAGGAGGAAATGGGAATTTCCGGTGAAATGGCCGTCAAATTCTCTTTTGTATATCGTGCACAACTCGACAAAGGCATGATCGAACACGAATTTGACCATGTTTTGATTGGACGTAGTGATGAAATACCTAAAATGAATCCATCAGAAGTCAGTGACTACAAATATGTGAGCCTGGATGAATTGCTGGCCGATATTAAATCAAATCCACATGACTATACAGAATGGTTTAAAATCTGCCTGGATCAAAATCTCCACAAAATTATAGTTGCTCTTTAGGAGTAATTTGAAGACTCATGTGCCAAAGAACAAGAGCTGTTATCCAGGCCTGATACGTACCGGTCAGCTCAAGTATATACCCAATTATCGGAATTTTAACAATGATTCCTGAACTGAGTACCAAAACTGTGACCAGAATCAAAACTTGTCTCAGGTTTAAATGCTTAAGCACATAATAAGCGGCAGGAATTACAATGAGGTAATCGTAATCCTTAAATCTTGGCAGAAGCAAAGCCATACTAAGCAAAACAATGGACACGATATGCCAATTCAGTTTAACCATGTCCCTTGATTTTATGTATCTGT
Organism: Parvicellaceae bacterium; assembly: GCA_965230535.1. Classification (GTDB taxonomy): domain Bacteria; phylum Bacteroidota; class Bacteroidia; order Flavobacteriales_D; family JAUILH01; genus JAUILH01. The sequence goes on from OZ246010.1 coordinate 2,096,519, forward strand.
ATGACTTCCAAATAACAATTCCGGCCAGCGCAACATAGGCTATAACAGCGAGCCATTCCGATTCGCCCATCCCCAATTTGTATTCGACAATGAAACGAGACAGCTCTTGGCTAAACGATAAAGAATTCGGATTGATAATGCCTCCTTCACTGGTCGTAGCCATAACGGCATCCATAAAATGAACAAAATCTTCCCACATCAGCATATTCAGACCAATGAATGCCACAAAAGACAGCGCCCCAATTGCCATGAGTTTATTAGCCCTTTTATTCCGACTGAACCAGAGTAAGCCCAGTAGAGCTATTGGGAACAATTTAAAACAAGACGCTATGACTATCAGTGCTGTAAAAAGCCCTGGTTTATCCCTAAATAAGGCATCTATGGCCCAAAGGATCATTAGGCTCAATACAGGAATGAAATTACCGCTTTTGAATGCCAGATAAAAACAGGTGTTAAAAGCCAGCAGAAATACCAGCATAATTAAGGGGTCTCCTCTGGAGAATTGCCTGTTCATTAAGAAAATGATGAGAACCAAAGCCAGGGCCTGAAGCCCAATATAAATATATAATGCTGCGTCATAATCGACTATGCTGAAAACCTTAAAAGCATACTTGCTAAGGGGAAGGTACTTATAAGACAGTAGCTTAGTTTCATCCTTATGGGCCTCCTGAAGTGATTCGGCATCATACATATTATCAACTTCTCCTGAAGCTGCATAATAATACACTTTGAAATCCCAGAAATTCTCTGCCCTTTGTGTTTCGGAAATGAGAATGAACAAAAAATAACCAAACAGGAGTCCAAACAAGGCGTATGACCAATTCTTTTGACTCAAATTAGCGAAGAATTAGCTTGTGATTTGTGATGCCCCTTCCATCCGAATCCATTAATCTTAAAACGTATATCTGATGAGGCAAACAAGTCTGTTTTAAGTTAATCTGATTTCCATTTACAGAGCCTTTAGAGATTAGTTTCCCTTTTAAATCGATGATTTGATAGCTGCCGATAAAACGCTCATTAAGGGAGATGCTTTCATTGGACACTGCTTTCACAGATACCAAAGGTGTTGATTCATCTGCGATTGAATTGTAGCCGAATTCATCAAAATACAGCAACGCGCCATATCGCCTGCCCGTCTGCCTCAATTCGCCGCAGAAAAATGTGCCTTCCCGCATAGCTTTCAATGCATCAGTGGCCAAATCGAATTCATTGTTCCCATAAAATCTCGTTTGATCCACTGTACCTGTCGTGTCAATAATGGTCAACATGAAATCTGAGCCTCCATTCATAGAATTGTGCCCGTACCCACACATGATCAACCTCTGATCATCAATCGGAATGGCATCAAAAGCTGCTTCAGAATTTGGCGTCAGGTCAACAAAATTGAAACTTTTTCTCAGCCCTGTTGCCGCATCATATTTGATTAGAATTGGATCAAATTGAATAGACGTGGCCGTGGAGGATTCTCCAACTACAAACAACTCCCCATTATTAACATAAGCATTCTGACTCCCTGAATTGTATGCTGTCACGACTGTATCTGTCCAATTGATTACTCCAAGATTATTCAGAGATTGGACAACCAAACTATAGGCAAAATTGGCTTTCTGACGATCGCAAACCAGGTAAACATCATTGCCTTCCACTGTTAACTCCTGACCATTGTTGTTGTTTGTGATATTTAGTTCGTGCTCCCAAAGAACATTTCCCTGCTCATCCAGATTAACCGTGTATGAGTTGTTATTATTGTTGATGGTATCATTGATAAACCCGATTGCCACCAGACCGTTGTTGCCCCAAGCTGATCCAGCTCTAAAACCGGCAGATTTGGTTCCATTTGGAATGCTCTTACTCCAGATTTCAGTGCCATTTAAGTCCGTCTTTTTCACAAAAGCATATGACAAGCCCGAAGGGGCATCTTTTCTACCGAAAAAATAAAGATAACCATTGAGGAAAGCCATGTCGAAACTATATTCTGAGTCAACAGAAGGCATTTTATAGGACCAATCCTCAACACCATACTGGTCGAACTTTGTAAGAAGGATGGCGTTATGATTTTGAGGGTCCAGTGCATTGGCACATACATATACACTCGAGTCGTAATGTTGGTAGATTCCTGTAGCTGCTGTTCTGTCCACAGGATCGCCAAACTGGACCATGAAACTCTGAGCATGGGAAGGTATACATCCCCAAAATAGCAGTGCTATGATGCCCAATAGTCTCATTATATCAAATGTACGAAAGTCCTAAAACTGGTAGTAAATGAATGCAGCTGCCTTAGAAGAGTATGCTTGATAGCAGATAACGGCAATTGCGACGGCCATCAATAACTGAAGTCCGACATGCGCCTTTACAAATCCTTTCTCTACTTGCTTTTTAATCATGGTTGGAACCCAGTGAATCAGGTAACCGAAGGCTATGACATAAAATACGTTTTGTCCGAAATCAAGTGTATTCTTCGCTTCAATTCCCTGCGCATAAATCCAGGCTTCACCAAAGTAGAATTTGAAGTTGTTCAGGATTTGGTGGTAGAACTGTTCGATTTTTTCCATGGATTCCCCTCGGAAATATACACGAGTAAAGGTGATGAAAAACAAGGTGTGCAAGGTGCCCCAAATGGCATTTCCGTAGTAATACAGGGTCGACATGGCAGGCCTTAGTTTCACAATTCCAACGATCAATGCTCCAACAAAAATAACCCATCCAAATACCTGAATCATCACGGAACCGCTTAAGATGCCTCCCAGTACTAAAATACCTCCCAGTAGTTTCACCCAAAGAACGATGAGGTATCTGCCATCGGCATGCCCTTCTACCTTGAAAATCATTTTAACCAATGCCGAAAGGAAAGAAACTACTGCCACTACCAGCGCCCAGTATACGGCTAAAATCCAAATCTCATTTCCGGTAACTTCCTTCACCAAAAACATCACTCCGGCAATGACTCCAGCCACAAGCGCTTTTTGGAAATAATGAAACTTCAACCAGTATTTTGTTGACAATACACCCAGACCATTGAGTCCGCCCCAAATCACAAACTGCCAACTTGCTCCATGCCATAAGCCACCAAGTAACATGGTAAGCGTAACGTTTATATTTCTGTTAATATGATTGAAAAAAGTGCTCGAGTACCAGCAAAACACGCCGACTGTAGCTATGATCCCGCATACTATAATGGTGGTTGGCCAGCTATCCACAGCATAGAGCACACCAGCTATGATGAGTCCAGCCACAATGTAACTTCCTTTGGTTCCTCCCCTATTTCCTCCAAGCGGAATGTAGAGGTAATCCTTTAACCAACTTGAAAGTGTGATGTGCCAACGTTTCCAGAATTCACCACAATGGATAGATTTATATGGAGAATTGAAGTTTTTGGGCAGCTGGAAGCCGAATAATTTGGCCACACCAATGGCCATATCCGTGTATCCGGCAAAATCTCCATAAATCTGCAGCGAGTAGCCAAATATGGCTATCAAATTGGCCATTCCGGAGTACTGCATTGGATCGGCAAACACGTAATCCAGGAAATAGACTGCAATGAAATCGGCAAATATCATCTTCTTGACAAGTCCCTTAAGAATCATGTAGAGCGCCCAACCAAACTCCTGCTTACTTAGAGAATATTTCTTGTGGATTTGAGGTACAAACTCAGAAGCACGTACAATGGGGCCTGCCACCAATTGAGGGAAGAAGCTTACAAAGAAGCCAAAATCAACAATGTTATTCAAAGGTTTAATGTGTCCACGATAGATGTCTATCGTATAACTCATTGTCTGGAAGGTGTAGTACGAAATTCCAACAACCATTGGCAAAGATTCCAGGAAAATATTGGCATCAAAACCATTGTTTAGCCAAATTCCAATGGCATTTTCTTTGGCATGCATGATGTTCATCCAGTCTGGAAGACCTCTACTCGCCACCATGTTATTCCATTCGTTTGCAAAGAACTTAAAGTACTTGAAGTAGGCCAACATTGACAGGTTTGTGACCATACTCAAAGCAATGAAGAGCTTCTTTCTAAGATCTGTTTTGGCATTGTAAACGGCCTTTCCCAGGAAAAAATCGACCACTGTGCTGAAGATCAGAATCCAGACAAACGGGAAGCCAACCTTCCAGTAGAAGAACATACTCACCAGCATCAGGTAAGCACTGCGCATGCGGGTTCTATCGTAGCGAATAGCATACAGGATATAGGCAACAAGCAGGCAGAAATAAACTGCCAGATCGTTCTGAATATTTGGCATGAAAAAGGTGGTAACGGCCACTCCCATGACGGCGACATTCACCCAGAGCTTGTTTAAGCCCTTCCGCACCATGGATTCTTTCGGAATGAAAATCAACAGTGAGATGAAGCCCATTACCAGCCAGGCAATCCAGCCATCTCCGACCATTAATTTATCGGCAGCAGGCGTAGCTAAAGCGAACCAGCCTCCAATGGCAATAAAGACCATGTTTAGCCATTTCCCCCATTTGTTTCCTGAGATGGCAGCAAAACCAATATATGCCAGCAAGAAAAAGACCCAAAACTGTGCCTGCGCGAAATGGAAGCCAGCCTTAACGGAAAGTAAAGCCTCTTCACTTAATTCGTCCAACTTGTCTACCGGTATTCTGGTAAACAGGTCTTCAATACGGCTCCATCTGTCGTAGTCTTCTTCCATTTAACTATTTAGGGATTTTGATTTTCTGACCAATTTTGAGGTTTCTTGGGTTCAAATTAGGGTTCAGTGCTTCAATTTTTTCTACAGAAGTGCCCTTAGAGTTTGCTATGTCCCAGAGGTTATCTCCTGATTTAATGCTGTAATAATAATAACTACCCTTTGTGGTATTTACTGTCACCTTTTTCTTAGGTGTTGGGTTAGTTTTTGGTGGTGCATTGTAGACCTTAGTTCCTTTATTCACGTAGACTTTCAACTGATCGTTTGGATGAATCATAGTCGAATTGAGGTCGTTCCACTCCATTAAATCAGCGGTGCTTACACCATATCTGTCTGCAATGACGCCAAGCGACTGTCCGCTTCTTACGGTATGGTACTTCAGGACTTTCCCCAGTTCAGCCATTTGCTCTTCATTAGGGTTCTCAACCCTGATCACAGAATCTCTTTCGTGGATATACCCCATTCTCCCACTTGGATCAATATGTTTGGTAAACAGAGTTCTGGGTTCTCTTCCAACTGAAGCATCCCAGGCTTCCAAAAGTGCAGTCAATAACAGGTCGGCTTTGATATCGTAGCCTTTTCCCGTAAAATGGACCCTGTCGCTAGGCATCAGCTTATTTTTATACCAACGTTGAGAGGAGCCATAGCCGCCCATAATTTCGTACATATTCCATACGCCCATTTTATATTTTTTCGCCAGCCGAATGATGGCATTGGCTGCTGTTTTTGTGTGCGGATTGGCATATCTCTTTCGGTAATAACTGTCATTCGGAACTGTAAGCAAAACGGCAGCGTCCGGGTTTGCACGGAAGATCATTTTCATGAAATCTTCGTAATACTGCTCGTATTTTAAACTGTCAAAATCCTTCGTATAAGTATCGTTTGTCCCAATAGAAATGATGAAAAGATCGGGCGGATTCTGCTTTAGGTGAAACTCAAACAATTCACATCTTCTGTACGATTTGAAGCTGGATCCATTCACACCAATTGTGTTGTAGGTAATTCCAGGATCATCGTTCCTGATTTCCATACCATAAATTTCAAATTGATGATCATCCAAACTATCCGTTCTTACCACTTTAAATTCAAACGTTTCGGTAAGTTCGTTCAGTTTGAAATTGGTGTAACCAAGCGAATCATTTCTCGTAATTTCTACCACCTGGTTAGAATCCACCGGCAACAGAATGTAGTTGGTGTCGGATGTATTGTGGAATACTCTAAATTCATCGTAATTGAAACGGTAAACGTTCTTTCTTCGGATAGATAATTTCACCGTTGCCACTGAATCTTTGGTTATGGCCGAAATACCTTGCATTCCCCAGGTTGCTTCATCTTTCAAAACTGAATTTCTAAAACCTTCCCATTCTCCTGTGAAATCAATTTTATAGTTCCATGGATTGTTAGTGCCCGCCAGTGTATAAGGGAACACCAATCCTCTTTCCGCCTTCATATGTGGTTCCATTTGCGTGAGATAACGTCTCATTCGATGGGCATACGTTCCAGCCTGAAGGTGAGAACCCCCGATATGAAAAATCGTAACAGGTTCATCTGTTTCTTGCTGATAGACTTTTTCCATTTTCTCGAAAAAATGGTCGAAAGCCGGAGATTCTCCATAAAACTCAATCTCATTTTTTTCCCACATTACAAAAGGATACTGTCTGATTAAAGAAGAATCGATCAGGAACTTTTGGGCCGAAAGTTGACTCGTGACAGTCGTGGCCAATAACATCACTATAAGTTTACTCAGCTGCTTCATTGTTGCTTGAATTAGTTGATTTATAGTGTTGATATTCCAATAACAGTGCCTTCATTAGCAATGATGAGATTCTTTTCATACCTGCATGAGAGAAGTGGGTATAATCCTGAGCGGCCCAGCCATTCTCTACCCATGTTACCATAGAGTTCTCACCTCCCATAGCTCTGTAGATGTCCCAATAAGCTGCTCCCGCTTCTAAACTCGCTGCTTTCCACTGATCAATGAAGTATTCCATTAACTCATAAGTTTGATATTCTCCTTCAACAAGTGTAGACATATCTGATGGCCCAATAACCAGAATTTGTGCTGTTGGACGGGCCTTTTTCACACGATAAATCTGTGACTTGAACCAATTGGCATTTCTATCAGCCTGCTCTTTCGACTTCAAATAAGGCATGAGATTTCCACCGTACTGCATGATCACAAACTCGGTATTCAAGCCATCAAGCATGGCATCAAATTCAGCGTAATTTATCTTAGTAAAAATCGTTCCTCCGGATCCCCTCATGGCTACGTTGTCCATATTTACGCCATAGTTCCCATCACAGGTGATTCCGTAAAAGTCCGGACTTTGAATTCCGGTAAACTCAATTTTCAAGGCTTCAGGAGTAGCTCCTAAAATAATTGGATAAGCATGGTAAGCTCCATCCGTTCTCAGGCTATCATTGGCAATGACTTCACCGTTGTTTGTGACTTTTATGGCTACCGGATACTTGCAATTGCCATAATGCACTTTGATGACATTGAAAGCCTTCAGGTTACCGTATCCTGTCTTTTTGGATTTCCCAACCTCAACCCAGGCAGTTTGCACAGGCAGTGTATCGCTCACCATGGAATCTGGTAACTCCGTGGTAAAGCGTGACAAACTTGCAAAGGCGCCATAAGCATTGTGAGGTCGTTTACCTGGCCCAAATACCGTGTGCCTTGTCCAATTAGGCGATTGCGAAATCTTAATAGAAATTTGATTGTATCGGGGAAGTACCGGAACAAAGCCTGGTCCGTTTCCACCAAACAACTTTTGGAATTTGTCTCTTATGTAGGCTGTTATCCTGTCTCCTTCAATTTGAGAATCACCGTAGTGCACGATCCTGATGGATTTTCTTTGCGCATTGGAAGCATCCAGTTTGGCGAACAATGGCGAAAATAGCGCCCGATTACCTTCCGGGAAAGCAATTGGCATAACGCCATCAGCAGTCAAACCAATACTGCCTTGTTTCGGAATTTGTAATCCGTTAAGAGTCGTGTCCTTTTTGTTGAATGCCGTGTCTACCGGCTCTGTTTTCATGGCATCAATAAGAGAGTCCATGTCCTCTTCCTCCATAGTTGCTTCAGCAACAGTGTCAATGTTCGCTTTTTCAACAGTTCTGTAGTTTAGGAATTTTTTGTCGCTAGGGTATTTTATCTTGAAACTGGTGTCACCAAAAGTAAACTCAGTTAAATAAGATTCTCCGTCTTCATCCTCCACAGAAAAAAAGGTTAGCCCAAAGAGGCAAAGGCCAACACCTACACAAAATATGAGTACCTGAATTGGTTTCATGCTAATCTGCTAAGGTAATTTTAAACATGTTGGTTTCCTTTGTCATTGAACAGTATTTATGCATAACGTCCTGTGGAGAAAGTTAATCTCTGGCTCTCTGTTTCGCTCGCTAACATAAGCTCTGCTTTCCAGGTTTTTTCGGAAAAACTATTATGTGCTCAGGTTTGATCATTTTCCGCGAATTTGTCCTAACCATGGAAAGTGAAAAGACCTAAATTTGCAGATAAACAAAATTAAACTCAAAGATTATAGTGTCTGCACCAAGTAAGTTACCCGAATTTGAGCTTCCTGATGAAAACGGAACGCCTTTTAAATCCTCATCTTTATTAGGACAATCGTCCGTGATTTATTTCTATCCTATGGATGAGACCAGAGGATGCACAGCACAAGCGTGCAGCTTTAGAGACGCGTATGAAGATTTTGAGACGGCAGGCGCTCGTGTAATTGGAATTAGTTCTGATTCTGTAGAGAAGCACTTAAAGTTTAAAGAAAACCATCGCTTGCCCTTCACACTTTTAGCCGATCCGGACAAAGCCGTGAGACAATTGTTTGGCGTTAAAGGCAATCTTTTTGGACTGATTCCCGGAAGAGAAACTTTTGTATTCGATAAAGAAGGAAATCTTGTACATCATTTTAAGTCGCAGATGCAATGGACCAAGCACATAGAAGAAGCTTTGAGGATTGTAAAGAACTTACCATAGCCCCATTTTGATTTAAAAAAAACAGACACTGTTCGAGAGATTTCTCCTCGCTGGTCGAAATGGCCGCTAAATCATAAAACAATAAAATTCCAGGACAGTGCCAAAAAATAAAACCCGGTTATAGACAAACTACAACCGGGTTAATTTTAATTATGTCTTATTAGTTTAGGCGCTCTCCAACATATATGGATGTGCCTTGGCTCTTAATTTTTTGATCACCTTCATTTTGATTTGACGGATTCTCTCTTTGGTTAAGCCCATATCATCGGCAATTTCACCAAGAGTTTTGTTATCCGTTCCTATTCCAAAGAATCGGGTAATCACAAATTGCTCATTCGTGTCTAAACGCGACAGTAAGCGCGTTACTTCTTTCTTCAGGGATGATTCTACAATGCCAGAATCCACATTGTTGATATCCTCTCCAACGAACACGTCTATTTTTCTTGAGTCATCTTCTTCTCCCATTGGCTCATCCAAACTATATGATCTGGTTTGTGCCCTCATAGCAGACTTTACAGCGCTTGGCGCTACTTCAAGTGATTTGGCAATTTCATCCACATCTGGTTCACGTTCATTCTCCTGGATAAAAGCATCCTGGATACGTTTGATTTTCATAAGTAAACCTACTTTATTGGCAGGCAATCTTACGATCTTTCCTTTTTGCTGGATAGCCACATGGATGGCTTGTCTTATCCACCATACTGCATAAGAGATGAATTTAAAACCTTTGGTTTCATCAAAGCGTTTTGCTGCTGAGACCAAACCAATGTTCCCTTCATTTATCAAATCATTAAGGCTTACGCCCAGATGTTGGTATTGTTTTGCTACGGAAACCACAAAGCGTAAATTGGCAGATACCAATTTATTTAGAGCTAATTCGTCTCCTTGCTTTATTCTTCTTGCCAACTCCACTTCCTCTTCCGCACTGATCATATCGATCGCATTTAACTCTTGAAAATACGCGTTAAGGGAGAGTGAATCCCGGTTCGTTATACTTTGTTCTATTTTTAATTGACGCATATTATATTGTATTTGTTGTATGAACAACAATTTTAATTAAATGTTGTTCAATTCTGGAAAAATTAACAGTTTTTAACTCTATTCCTATTACATTTAGTCGTATGACGGACACAAATATTTTAAATGATGGAATTTGCTTCAAAAACGCCTCTTAAAACGATCTCACTCAAGGGAAGAAACTTTTACCTCAAACTGGAAAGTGAACAAGCCAGCAAATCTTTCAAAATCAGAGGAATGGAGACTCTTCTTAGGCACCAATATGCGCAGGGAAACCGCAAATTTGTGTGTGCATCTGCCGGAAATGCGGGTTTTTCAGCAGCCTTTGTGGTTGATGCGCTTCAAGCTGAGCTTACAGTGGTAGTTCCAAAAGGTTCTTCAAAAAAAATCCTTGAGCTCATTCAGTCAAAAAACGCCCACGTTGTTGAACATGGAAATGCCTGGCCGGAAGCCAATCAAAAGGCTCTTGAGTTGGTAGAGGATACTGGTGCTTTTTACATTCCTCCCTATGATCATCCTTTGTTATGGAAAGGGCATTCTATTATGGTAGACGAAATTGTTGAGCAAATGGATGTGAAACCAGACGCTGCAGTGGTAGCCGTTGGTGGCGGTGGTTTATTTTGTGGCCTGATGGAAGGTTTACACAGGCATAATTGGGATGACATTCCAATAATTTGCACAGAAACTACCGGGGCTGCTGCCCTGAACGCGAGTTACAAAGCAAAGGAATTGGTTTTGGTTAATAAGATTGAGACCGTTGCTTCAAGTTTAGGTGCAAGCATAATTGCACAAGGTGCATTTGATTGGATGCAATCTCATGATGTCAGGAGTCATGTAATCGACGATTTAAGTGCAGTCACTGCCTGCAAAAAATTTCATGAGTTAACGGGGAAGTGGGTAGAACCGGCTTGTGGAACCGCATTAAATGTGATGTTCAACAACCATTTCCCGGATTATGAAAACGTGCTGTTAATTGTTTGCGGGGGAATTGGATGGAGCGCAGAACAATCTGAGGCTTTCTTTGTTAGTCATATATGAAAAAAGCCGTCGTTATAGGCTCTGGGATAGCGGGTTTGGCCTCAGCCTGTCGACTTGCAAAGAAAGGATACCAGGTTTCTGTTTTTGAGGCCAACAGCACCTATGGCGGTAAACTGGATGAAATCAAAGTAGCCGGCTATCGTTTTGATGCAGGCCCCTCACTATTCACAATGCCTCAATACCTTGAAGAGCTTTTCGAGTTTTGTGGAGAAAAATTATCATCCTATTTCATTTATGAACGCATGGACGAATCCTGCAGGTATTTTTGGGAAGACGGCACAGAGTTTACTATGCACAATGACGAGACATTATTAAAATCATCCGCGAAAAAAGCATTTGGAGGTGATGGTCTTAACATTGTTTCTCACCTTAATCAATCTCAATTTATCTACGATAAAATCGGACACATCTTCACAGAAAAGTCGCTTCACAAAATTAAAACCTGGATGAGTTGGGACGTAATCAAAGCGCTGCCTCAAATTCCATGGTACGGACTCAATTCCAGCATGGATCAAAAAAACCAATCTTCACTCAAACATCCTAAGCTTGTTCAGCTGTTCAACAGATACGCGACCTACAATGGTTCAAACCCCTATCAGGCACCTGCTACATTGAATCTCATCCCACATTTAGAACATGGCTTTGGAACTTTTTTCCCAAAAGAGGGCATGCGGTCTATTGCAGACAGTGTTTTTAACCTGGCAAAAAAACTCGGGGTTCAATTTCATTTTAACACGCCAGTAAGCAGCATTACAGTAAAAAATGGCAGTGCCACTGCTATTGAATGTAACAACGAACCTATTGAAGCAGATGTAGTCGTTTCTAATATGGATGTCTACTATACATATACCAGACTACTTCAGAATTTGAAGTTGCCACGGAAAATCAAAACACAGGAGAGGTCTTCTTCGGCCATCATATTCTATTGGGGAATTAACCGCAAATTCGAAAAACTCGGGCTGCACAATATTCTATTCAGCGAAAATTATGAGGCAGAATTCGAACATATTTTCGGGAAAAAGACCGGATTCAATGATCCAACAGTGTACATTCATATAAGCAGTAAAGTTCGAGCTCAGGATGCTCCCAAGAGATGCGAAAATTGGTTTGTGATGGTTAACGCACCTTCAGATACTGGTCAGAATTGGGACAAACTTGTTGAGGAGCAGAAAGCTTATATTGTGGAGAAAATTAAACGGACACTTGGGGTTGATATCAAGGAACACATAGAGTCTGAAAACATGCTTGATCCAAGGAAAATTGACGTCAAAACCAGTTCATATCAGGGGTCCTTATATGGAACCAGCTCTAATTCCAAAATGGCTGCTTTCAACAGACAAAAAAACAAGTCAAATATTAAGAATCTGTTTTTTTGCGGAGGTAGCGTGCATCCTGGAGGCGGTATTCCGCTTTGTTTGATGTCGGCTAAAATCATGAATGATTCAATTCCAACTGTATGACGAAAAAGCAAGCATATCGGAATACTCAGTGGCTCCTTCTCATTATCTACCTGGTTGGAGTTGTTGGTTTATCATTGGGTGCATACAGAGATGATTTCAACAAGCTTACTCCGCTCAACCTGTGGATCAGTAGTGGGATCTTGTTATACTTTTCTGAAAAAACCAATCTCAGATATTACGGGTGGGTATTCTTTGTGGCAATAGCTGGTTTTTTTGTAGAAATGTTGGGCGTAAAAACAGGGTTTCCTTTTGGTTCATATTCTTATGGAGCGGCTTTGGGTTATAAGGTCAACGACATTCCTCTTACAATTGGCCTCAATTGGATGGTTCTAATTCTGGGTGTTCTGAGTATTTCCAAAAAGACAAAACTCTCTCCTTTCCTACAATCCGTTTTAGCTGCCTGTTTGATGGTAGCCATAGATTTTCTAATTGAACCAGTCGCCATTAAGCTTGACTTCTGGAGTTGGGAGGGGAATATTCCGATTAGCAACTACCTGGCATGGTGGGGCATTTCCTTTTGCCTGACATACAGTTATTTTCTATTTAAAATTAAGGTCGAAAACAAAATGGCTGCTTATTTGTTTGCCATACAACTGATATTCTTTTTGACACTTAATTTTACCTTATGATCTGGTCAATTCTTTCGGGCATTGGGACTTTTTTCTTCATGGAGTTTGTAGCCTGGTTTGCCCACAAGTATTTGATGCATGGATTTATGTGGAATTTTCACAGAGACCATCATCAACCTCAATCTGGTTTTTTTGAGAAGAATGACGTGTTCTTTTTAATTTTTGCAATTCCCAGTTGGCTCTGCATTATGCTGGGTATGATGAATGCTCTTCCTATTGTGGTTGCTGTTGGATTTGGAATAGCGGCTTACGGTTTTTGTTATTTCATGGTTCATGATGTTTTTATTCATCAGAGATTTTCCTGGTTCAGACGCTCAAAGCATCCATATTTGATGGCGATTAGAAAAGCGCACAAAGTTCATCATAAATACATGGGCAAAGAGCACGGCGAATGTTTTGGTATGTTAATCGTTCCACGTAAGTACTATCGTGAGGCAAAAAAGGCTGCTGCCAATCTAAAAGTTTGAAAAACTTCTATCTATACCTGGATTTAATTACGCTCGCCGGACCACTTTTGTTGAGTTTCGACAAGAAAGTAAGCTTCTACAAATCTTGGAAAGCTCTTTTTACAGGCATCTTAGTTATGATGCTCATTTTCATTCCATGGGACATCTACTTTACCCAAAATGGTTTCTGGGGGTTTAATCCTGATCACTTATGTGGAATAGAAATCCTCAGTTTACCTCTGGAGGAATGGTTGTTTTTTATCGTGGTTCCCTACGCCTGCATTTTCATAATTGCCTGTATTGAAGCCTATTTTGACCCTATCATTCCAAAAAGGACCACAAACATCATTTGGATTGGCTTGACTCTTGTCTGCTTGTCGGTAGAACTAACACACCTTGATCGTGCTTACACGGCAATTGCCTTCCTGGGATGTGGCATTACTTTAACAATTGGTTTGAAAGTATTGACTGACCATAATCGACAACATTTTTTGCTGGCTTATTGCATCATTTTAATTCCGTTTCTGATCATAAATGGAGCACTCACAGGGACAGGAATAGACGAACCTGTGGTTTGGTATAACGATTCGGAAAATTTGGGCGTCAGAATTCTCACCATCCCGATAGATGATGTGTTTTACAACCTGTTTATGTTGTTGATTGTTTATATGGTGTACACCAGAGTTAAAGCTTCCCGGCTACCACACAAGGCTTCTTAAACTTCTGAACCACACCAGAGACATTGAAGATTTCGAAATAGAGAACATAGGCTCCAATCGGTGCTTTTTCCCTGTTGTCCGTTATCCCGTCCCATGAAAATGTACCGGAAGTACCAAGCAATTCGTTGTCAATCAGTCTTCTTACCAATCGTCCGTGACTATCAAACACCATCACCGTTGCAACATAGCCTGCATCATCAAAAGCGTAATTAATATTCAGCACGTCTTCATAACCATCATTATCCGGTGAGAAAAGATCCGGTTCCAGAGTCACATCATCGGCCATTGAACCACTTGTGGTTTGAATCTGGGAGTTTTCGTATCCAGGTGTGGCATAACCGACCGCCTCAGCTGCAGAGTGCCAGTTATCGGGATCGTTACTTGCTCTGCCGTATTCCAAACGTTCCAGCGACACACCGTCCACATCATTCAACAATGGGAAGTGCATGTCTTCATCGTAAGCAAACCTGTCCATAACAGATGTATCGCTTTGCAGCAAATAAACCGTACCGGAGTCGTTGTTATACGACGGCATGCTCGCCATATTCAGATAAACACCAGAAGCACTTAAAGGATATGATGTTTTAACTGCTGACGAATCCTTGGTCAATACCAAAAAGTCGCCCGGATCTAAAATAGCTGAAGCCAGTTCTATTTCCTTGAGATTGGCTATGCTATCCGACCAGTTTGCCAAATACCACCCTTCAAGAGAAATGACTTTATCTGAGTTATTGTAGAGCTCAACAAAATCCTGCCCTCCGGTGCTTGGGTTAAACAATACTTCATTAATGATGATGTCTCCTTGTGAGGCCAATTCCGGAACCACGAAAGGCAATGTGGTAGCCGACATGCTATTTCCGGAACAATCTGATAATCCTGCTATATCTATGGTAAAAGCATCTCCCGGTGTTAAGGGTGTGCTTGTCTGTACCCAAAGACACGCTGGGTTTTGTGAATCCAAAGATTCTAAAAATCCAAGTCCATTGCTAAATACCAAAGACAAACTGCCAAGTGCGGTGGCATCCAAGGCTTCCGAGAACTCAATTTTTAGTGAATCTGAACTGTGAATGTAGTGGTTGACAATTGCCGGAGCACTCACATCAGGATTAAAATCTGCCTGAGAATTTTGAGCACCAGGTGTTCCTCCGGAGGCATCAAATGAGCCTATCCAGTTACTAGGGTCTGCACACGGAATCGTTGGGTTGATTAGTTCCAGACTGTAACCTCCGTCTTCCTTAACACCATCTCTATACCAACTATCGTCATAAGATACGGCATCTATCACATTGGTTAGCTGATCCAACAATTCTAAGTCGTCCCCTGCATTATTCAATGAAGGGAATCCACTTAAACCAAGTACATCTCCAAATGGCTGGAACAAGGTTGTGTCAACAGCGTTACACAAAATCAAATAAGCATTCGGTGCCAAGGTGTGTGTAGGCATTGTCGCAGTTCCCGTACCGTCTGTAATTTGCCAACCATTCAGATCAAAATAATCTGAAGTGTTGTTATAAATCTCAATAAATTCTTTGTCTGGCAGACCTACCTGAGGAGATGGGTCGGCAAAAATCTCGTTGATCAAAACATCTCTGGAGCCTGGGGTGGCAAATACCAAATAGGTGAAATTGTCGGAAGATAAAGACATGGCATTTCCTGACAAATCTTCAACATTATTGGTCTCAAGCGTATAAGTTGTCCCACTTACAAATGCTGAGGAGAAATTCAGATGTACCAAAGCCAGGTTTGAACCATCTCTGGTCGCAGTAGCGGGCATTCCAAAACCAGTAATATTATAGTTTCCTACTGTTTCGGCGGTTACCTGATCAACGGGCTCGTCAAAATAGACATCCAGATCGTTAGCAGAGGTCGCCACAAGTGATGACACAGAAGGAGGTGTCAGATCCAAAATATAATCCCCACTGTAAAAAGTGTCGAAATAGAAATCCGTTGAATTACTCACCGTATAGTTGCAAACCACACCAATAAAGGCTGAACTATTGTGGGTAGTATTGTTTCCGGTAGCATCCAGTGTGTAGTTGGTTCCAGCCGAATAATCAACCCACAACTCCCAATCTCCAAGATGATTTCTCAAGATTTTTACTGAGACATCAAACGAACTGGCAATGGCTCCAACAGTTCCACTACAAACAAGCGTGCTACTAACTCCCGTTTGCTCATAAATGCTAATTGCATCACCAGAACCGGCTTCTCCAAACAGTACATAATATCCATTGAGAGAACCTGTTAAATTGGCTTGATCTGACGCCAGATAAACACGACCATTATTACTTCCCGAAGGACTAAAACTTTGTCTGATATAGAACTGCCACTCAACACTATCCAGATTTGTGAGTGTATTTGGCGCTGAAAGGTAAGATGTACTGGCCACACCGGAATTGTCGAGTTGAAGCTGAGTTGAAGCATTCACCTGAAATTCGGCTGCATCACCACTCCAAACATTGCCGTTGGTAAAATCTCCATCAGAAAAGTCTTCTACGAATTGTGCAGATGCTGTTAAAAAGCATACAAAAACCAAACAAGTTGTGAGCAGATAATAAGCCATGTGTGTAAATCAATCAAATTGACCAATAGGTGCTCGTAAATATACTACATTTGAAGCATAATCCTGACTACAAAGCAGGAAGAAAGCATTTAATTAAAGTAGATTTGATATGAAAGTAGCAGTTGTTGGTGCCACCGGAATGGTAGGACATGTGATGCTAAAAGTTCTTGCCGAAAGAAATTTCCCAATCACCGAGTTATTATTGGTCGCTTCAAAAAGAAGTTCCGGAAAAACAATGTCCTGGGGTGGTCAGGATCACACGGTTATAGATTTAGATACGGCATTAGACAAACGACCTGATATTGCCATTTTTTCTGCTGGTGGCGGAACGAGTAAAGAATGGGCTCCCAAGTTTGCAGAAGTAGGTACCACTGTAGTAGACAACTCGTCTGCATGGCGCATGGATGCCGATAAGAAACTGGTTGTTCCGGAAATTAATGCCGGACTATTATCGCCAGAGGATAAGATCATTGCCAATCCTAATTGTTCAACAATTCAAATGGTATTGGCTTTGGCTCCGTTGCACAAAAAGTACGGCATTAAGCGTCTTGTAATCTCAACATATCAATCTGTAACGGGAACTGGTGTAGCAGCTGTTGAGCAAATGAATAATGAACGTGAAGGCGTGAAAGGAGAGATGGTTTATCCATATCCTATTGACAAAAACTGCTTGCCTCATGGTGGTGATTTCTGTGAAAACGGATACACTACCGAAGAAATGAAATTGGTAGATGAAACCAGAAAAATTCTGGGTGATGAGTCCATCGCTATTACTGCGACAGTGGTTAGAGTTCCTGTTATTGGCGGTCATTCAGAGGCCATCAACGTGGAGTTTGAAAAAGACTTTGATGTAAATGAAGTACGATCTTTACTGGCTCAAACGGAAGGAGTAACAGTTCAGGATAACCCTGATGTAAATACCTACCCTATGCCTTTATATGCTCACGACAAGGATGATGTGTTTGTCGGAAGAATCCGTAGAGATCGTTCTGTGCCGTTTGGAATGGATATGTGGGTAGTTTCTGATAACCTAAGAAAGGGAGCTGCTACTAATGCGGTACAAATAGCAGAATATCTTGTAAAACATGAATTGGTTGGGGCTACTGTATAGTCTCTGAAAATATTGGACAAACAAAAAGGGAGGTTATGATGACCTCCCTTTTTTAATTTCTTTAAAGAACGTTTATTTCATTTTAAAGCTCTGAGCCACTTTCAACAATTCTCTGGCTCGCTCTTCTGTTGGCGCGTCTGAGAACATATCCTCTCCACTACATTGAAACAGTAAGAACTTTCCATCTGGTCCGTCAGTAACCAATAAAAAGTTATATCCAACATCTTCTCCTTCCTCACCAATTCTATCTCTTGTTCCTTTTGTAACAGCCCAGTTATCTCCCTGCTCAATCAATTCATAAACAGTGAAAGACTTAGAGTCCATCAATTTATTAAGGTGTGTTTCAAAGCCTTCTTCTTCAACATTAACATATAGACTTGTTTTGTCTTTGAAGTCAATGACCCAGCCATCATTTCCATTGCTGCTGTATGGCATGTCTCTTTCAACGTCACCATCTGAAATGTTGAATGTTCCTGAGAATTCTTCGGCTTTAATTTCGAATCCTGAGCTTTCCTTTTCGGAATCGGAATCACCGCAAGCGGTTAGTAAGGCTCCCAGTAAAAAGAAGCCAAGTAGTTTAGTTATTTTCATCTTCTGTAGTTTGGGTTTGGTTTTCCTGATTGGTGTTCGGTTCTGTAACCGGATCTTCCGATTTTTTGAACCAGGAACGTACGTTCCAGTTAAATGTAGTTTCTTCCGGGAAAAAAGTTCTGCTCCTTAGTATAATAATGATCACACCTATTGTAATGGCTGAATCTGCCACGTTGAAGACAAACGGGAACACTTCTTCTCCACCCCAGCTTGGCACCCAGTCTGGCCACTTAACCTTGAAATGCATCATGTCTACTACCCTACCGTAGAAAACATCAGCATATCCTTCCCCTAAGGGCACGATTTCGGCTACTTCTGAGTTTCTGCAATATTCCTGAGTATGATCTGCACTGCAGCTTTTGTTAAACATCAGGCCATAAAACACACTGTCCAGAATGTTCCCCAATGCACCTGCAAATACAAGTGAAACACTAAATAAAAGTCCCTTGTGGCGTTTTTTTCGAACGAGATCGTAGAGGTAATAACCAATCAGGCCAATTGCGACCACGCGGAATAAGCTGAGGGCCAATTTACCCCAGGACCCGCCAAGTTCGGTACCAAAAGCCATCCCGTTATTTTCTATGAAGTTGATATGGAAAAACCCTATATCGAAGGTTTCCTCTTCATATGCCAGATGGGTTTTGACCCAAATTTTGAGCCATTGATCAATGATCAGGACGGCCAGAATACTAACCGCAACAATGATCCACCTATTTTTCTTATCTGGTTCTACGACTGCGCGTTTTTAGCTTCAATACTTAGAGTTGCATGTGGAACCAATCTTAATCTTTCTTTTCTGATTAGTTTACCAGTTCCTCTGCAGATCCCGTAAGTTTTGTTTTGGATACGGATCAAAGCATTTTCCAGGTTGCGAATGAACTTTTCCTGACGAGCCGCCAATTGAGCCATTTCTTCTCTGGACAGAGTTTCGGAACCATCTTCCATCATATTGAAGGATCTTCCCGTATCATCAGTCCCATGGTCGTCTTTATGAGACAAGGAGCCTTTAAGCAACTCAAGATCTTGTCTTGCTTCTTTTAGTTTGTTGTTGATGATCTCCTTGAATTCTTCTAATTCCTGATCACTATATCTAGACTTTTCTTTATCTGGCATAACCGAACTATTAATTATGTTTTTCCAAAGCAATTTCTGTGGTTAGGTCATCTATTGTAATGGTTTCACCACCTTCAACATGGTCTGTAAGTTGAAGAGAATTTGCCAGGGTCTCTGAACAAATATAATTTAAATTATTATTGATTGCTTCATTAATTCTTTCATCAGATTTAATCTGCAAGTTTATCTTATCTGTTAACTCCAATCCTTTGTCTTTTCTGATGTTTTGGATACGATTGACAAATTCTCTGGCCAAGCCTTCCTGAACCAATTTTGGTGACAGTGTAATATCCAGAGCAATGGTTAAACTGCCTTCTGACTGCACTAACCATCCCGGAATATCTTCAGTTTGAATATTAAAGTCTTCCAGGGTCAATTCTATATCAGCACCATCAATCTGGCCTTTCCAGCCTTCATTCTGCTCAACCAACGCAATTTCTTCTTTGCCCCAGGCACTAATTTCTTTTGCAATGGATTTCATGTACTGACCATATTTAGGTCCAATGGTTTTGAAGTTTGGCTTGATGTTTTTAACCAAAATATCACCCACATCAGTCAATAATTCAAGTTCCTTCACATTGACCTCAGATAAAATCAAATCTTCCACAGCCTTTACCTGCTTTGCAAATTGATCGTTGTGAACCGGGATCATCACCTTTTGAAGCGGCTGTCTTACTTTTAGTTTTTCCTTCTTTCTAAGGCTTAGAACCATTGAAGACGCCTTTTGAGCAATGGACATACGCTCTTCCAAATCACGGTCAATTCGATCTTCCTGAACTTTCGGGAAATTAGCCAAATGAACAGACTCCAGGTCAGATCTGCCCGTGGTACTGTTAAGGTCCAGGAACAATCTATCGGAATAAAATGGTGCGATAGGCGCCATAATTATTGATACGGTCTCGAGACAGTTATACAAAGTTTGGTAAGCCGCTATCTTATCTGAAGAATAGTCTCCTTTCCAAAAACGCCTTCTACACAAACGTACGTACCAATTACTTAGATGGTCCGTCACAAATTCCTGAATTAAACGACCCGCCTTTGTCGGTTCAAAAGCTTCATAGGCTTCATCAACTGCTTTGACCAATGAATTAAGTTTAGACAATATCCAACGGTCAATTTCAGGTCTTTCACTATAAGGCACTTCTTCTTCGGCATATGTAAATCCATCTACATTGGAATACAAAGCAAAAAAGCCATAAGTGTTATAAAGTGTTCCAAAGAATTTTCTCTGAACTTCTCCAATCCCTTCCAGATCAAATTTGAGATTATCCCAGGGCTGAGCATTGGTAATCATGTACCATCTTGTAGCATCTGCCCCATACTTTTCGAGCGTCTCAAAAGGATCTACAGCATTGCCAAGTCTCTTAGACATTTTCTGACCATTTTTGTCCAGAACAAGTCCGTTAGATACTACATTCTTATAAGCCACACTGTCGAAACAGATGCCTGCAATGGCATGAAGTGTATAAAACCATCCACGTGTCTGGTCCACACCCTCTGCTATGAAATCAGCCGGATAAGCCGCTCCATTATCAATCAACTCTTTATTCTCAAATGGGTAGTGCCACTGAGCGTATGGCATTGACCCTGAATCGAACCAAACATCTATCAGGTCAGATTCGCGATACATCTTCTCACCGCTTGAAGACACCAAAACAATCTTATCTACATAGTTTTTATGTAAATCAAAGGTGTTATAGTTGTCTTCAGACATATCATTGACATCAAAATCCTGCAAAGGATTTTCCGTCATAAAACCAGCTTCAACAGATTTCTCACAGGCAGCTTTCAATTCTGCAACAGATCCAATGCAAACGGTTTCATCTCCTTTTTCTGTTCTCCAAAGTGGCAATGGAATTCCCCAGAATCTTGAACGAGACAAGTTCCAGTCGTTGGCATTTTCAAGCCAGTTGCCAAAACGTCCTTCTCCGGTGGCTTTTGGTTTCCAATTGATGGTATTATTAAGTTCAACCAAACGAGATTTTGCATCTGTTATTTTAATGAACCAAGAATCAAGAGGATAGTATAAAACTGGTTTATCTGTTCTCCAACAATGCGGATAGCTATGCTCGTACTTCTCTACTTTAAATGCTTTGTTTTCTTCCTTTAATTTGATGGCAATCTCAACATCCACAGATTTATCCGGTGCATTCTCCTTGTAGTATTCGTTCTTCACATACTTTCCACCGAGATCGCCCATCTGTGAAACAAATCTTCCCTGTAAATCAACCAATGGCACTTGGTTTCCGTTGTCATCCAGCACCAGCATTGGAGGCACACCTGCTTCCTGAGCCACTTTGGCATCATCCGCACCAAATGTTGGTGCGATATGTACGATACCTGTCCCATCTTCTGTTGTCACAAAATCACCAGGAATCACCTTAAATGCATTCTCCGGATTTTCGCAAGGCAAACAATAAGGCAATAATTGCTCATAATCCAACCCTACTAAATCTGCTCCCTTGAACTGCTTCAAAACAACAAACGGTATTTTTTTTGAATCTGTGCTATAGTCATTCAAACCAAATTCGTCAGAGGCTGCTACATACTTTCCTGAAAACTGCTTGTTCAACAAGTTCTCTGCCAGAACTACCTTCATCTTTTCTCCCGTGTACTGATTGAAACTTTCAACCAAAACATAGTTAATCTTTGGTCCAACAGCCAAAGCCGTATTAGATGGCAAAGTCCAGGGAGTGGTCGTCCAGGCTAAAAAATGAATCGTTTCCTCTCCGAAAAGAGTGGTTTTCTTGTCAGAATCCTTCAGTTTAAACTGTGCCACAACAGTGGTGTCTTTCACGTCCTGATAGGTTCCTGGCATATTTAATTCATGAGAACTTAGACCTGTTCCGGCTGCCGGAGAATATGGTTGAATTGTATAGCCTTTGTACAATAAATTTTTGTTGTAAATCTGTTTCAGTAACCACCATACAGATTCCATATACTTGTTTGTATAAGTCACATACGGGTCATCCAGATCCACCCAATAACCCATTTTATTGGTCAAATCGTTCCAGATATCAGTGTATTTCATCACCGCTTCACGGCATGCCTGATTATAATTTTCGACAGAAATTGTACTCCCAATATCCTCTTTTGTAATGCCTAATGCCTTCTCAACGCCTAATTCTACAGGCAATCCATGAGTATCCCAACCTGCTTTTCTATGAACCTTATAGCCTTTTAGGGTCTTGTAGCGACAAAAAATATCTTTAATGGCTCTTCCCATAACATGGTGAATACCAGGGAGTCCGTTGGCAGAGGGTGGTCCTTCATAAAAAACGTAAGATTCTGCGTCAGCTCTTGTACTCAAACTCTTTTCAAAGATTTTGCGTTCCTGCCATCTTTGAAGAACTTCAGTGGCTACATTACTTAGATTGAGCCTTTGGTATTCGGGATATTTTTGATTCATTCTTACTTATTATATAAAGAGGACTGCGAATTTAGAAAAATCAACTTTAAAAATTGGGTGCTGAAATTAAATTTTAAACCCTTGTTAAAGCCGCTAAAATATTAAGTATTTCACTAAATTGTTGGTATCCTGTTAAATTCTTGTTGATACACGAATTTGCTTTCGTAGGTATTATGGCTTAATTTTGCATTAAACTAAGCTTAAATTATATGAAAAAAATCTATTCACTTGTAGCTGGGCTACTTGCGTTTTCGGGCGTTAGCGGACAGTTACTTCAAGAAAACTTTGATGCGGGTATCCCTGGCACGTGGACGGTAACAGACGGAGGTGCTGCGACCGGAGACACATGGGTTGCCGGTCAACAAGCCGGATTTAACAATCTGGACGGTTCTGACTGTGCATTTGTTGATTCTGATGCCAATGGTAATGGAACCCACTTAATTGAAACTCTGGAAAGTCCGGCTTTTAATGGAACCGGATTTCTTAGCGTAATTTTGGAATTTGACCATTATTACCGTTCTATTGAAGCCGTAGATTTTGGAACTGTTGAAGTGTGGGATGGAACTGCATGGCAACAAGTTGCTGTATTTAACAATGACATAGGTGCTTTCGGTGCTCCTGATCACCAAATCATTGACATCACAGCACACGCCAATCCGGCAATGCAGGTTCGTTTTCACTACGATGACGGTAATACCTGGGACTACTATTGGTTAATCGACAATGTAGTTATCAATGGTAACCTTTGTGATGCCGTATCAGGTTTGGCGGTGAACAACATCACTACAACAAGTGCAGATTTGTCTTGGACAACAACTGCAACTAATGTGGACCTTCAGTGGGGTGCACCTGGATTTACTCCTGGTACAGGAACTGAATTGGGATCTATTTACACCGCAAACAACCCTGAAACTGCAGCAGGTTTAATGCCGGCTACTTTCTATGATGCGTATGTCAGAACAAACTGTTCTGGGCCTGCCATGATGATTTCTGGTGTTTTTGATGGTCCGCTTACCGGTGGTCAGCCAAAAGCAGTTGAGCTTTACGTTATGGATAACATTGCTGACTTGAGTCAGTATGGAATTGGTTCTGCCAACAACGGTGGTGGTACTGATGGTGAAGAATTAAGTTTCTCTGCTATCTCTGCTACAGCTGGTCAGTACATTTATGTAACAACTGATTCAGCTGACTTCCACGATTACTTTGGATTTGCCGCTGATTTTGTAGATGGTTCTGCTCCTAACATCAACGGTGATGATGCTGTTGAGTTATTCTACAACGGTGTTGCATATGACGTTTTTGGTGACATTAACTTAGATGGTACTGGTCAACCTTGGGAATACCTTGATGGTTGGGCATACAGAAACAACGGAACTCAGTCAACAACGACTTTCGCTGTTGCCGATTGGACTTACAGTGGTATCAACGCGGTAGACGGATGTACAACAAATGGAGCTTGTGCTTCAGTATTCCCTAACGGGACTTTCACAACAAACCTATTCTCTTCAGGTTGGTTAGGACCAGTTTCTTTCATGACAAACTGTGCAGTATTCAGTGCACCTTACTGTGAAGACTTTGAAGATGGCGGTGCTGTTGATGGTTGCTGGACAAATGAAGCAGCTACTGATGACTTTGATTGGAGTGCACTTACAGGTGCTACAGGATCTACAGCTACAGGACCAAGTTCTGGTAACGGTGGTGCTGGTTATTACATTTACACGGAAGCTTCTCCTCAAGGGAATGGTGATGCCGCTGTAATTTATAGCCCTGAGATTGATCTTTCAACAATCCCTGGAACTCCAAGATTGAACTTCTTCTACCATATGTATGGTGCAGGGATGAACCCTGATGGATCTATTACGGTTGACGTTTCTAACGATGGTGGTGGATCTTGGACCAATATCTTTGACGAGCAAGGTGACCAAGGTGATGTTTGGAACCAGGCATTTGTTACTTTGGCTGCTTGGTCTAGCGACACTGTAACTTTCAGAATTACCGGAACTGTTGCTCCGTCAACAACTGGTAACGCATATGAGAATGATTTTGCAATTGACGATTTCTGTATCGATGAGGCTCCGGCTGATGAGGCACAGTTAAACAGCATTTTAACTCCTTTTGGAGGTTGTGGTCTAACCGCAAATGACAGTCTTACTATTTCTGTAACGAACAATGGTGCGGATACTATCTTCACTATGGATATGTGTTATGTCTTGAATGCTACTGCTCCGGTTTGCGAAACATTCAATGACACGATTCTTCCTGGAGGCACGGACACAATAGTGTTTACTGCTCCTATCGATTTATCAACTCCAGGGGCTTACGATTTTGATGTGTATATTACTCTTGCGGGAGATACATTAAACACAAATGACTCGATTTTCGGATACTCTATCCAAAGTGTACCTACCATTTCGACTTTCCCTTACTCTGAAGATTTTGAAGCCGACAACGGTGGATGGACATCTGAAGGTTCTGGTGAATGGGAATGGGGTGCTCCTGCCGGAGGTGTTATCAACTCTGTTTCTGCTTGTGAAGGCGGTGTAAACGCTTGGGTAACTAACCTTACCGGAAATTACGCGGACAATGCAAATTCAGACTTAGTTTCTCCGTGTATTGATATGAGCTCTCAAACTACAGACCCTGTAATTGTTTTCGATATCACAACTGATAGTGAGACCAACTGGGATGGAACTATTTTAGAAGTGTCTACTGATGGTGGTGGAACCTGGACTCAATTGGGTGCTGTTGGTACTGGTGCTAATTGGTACAACAACGCTACTGATGTTTGGTGGGACGGTACTACACCTTGGATGAAAGCAGGTCACGTATTAACTGGTACTGCAGGTCAGTCTGATGTAAGACTAAGATTTAAGTTTACTTCTGACGGTTCAAACACACAGGAAGGTGTTGCTATCGATAATATTGAAATCAACCCAACAGCTCCAATTGTAAGTGCTGTGCCTTCAGCTTTAGTTGCGCCAACTTCAAGCTGTGGATTAACAGCCAATGAATTTGTAATTGCTGATTTTGCTAACAACGGTGTAGATACTTTATTCTCATTTGATGTTTGCTACATCATTGGTGGAACACCAGTTTGCGAGACTGTAAATGATACATTACTTCCAGGTGGAACTTACCAGCATGCATTTGCCACTGCTGGAGATTTCTCAACTGTTGGTAATATTGATGTTGATTTAACAATTGCTGCAACAGGTGACCTATCTGATTGTGACGATACATTGACTGCTGTTGTTGTGAACAAGCCGGTAATCACTTCTTACCCATATCTTGAGACATTTGAGAATGGTCAAGGTGGTTGGTCTGCAAACAATATTGCAAACAGTACTTGGGAATTTGGAACACCTGCACAAACTAACATCAACACTGCATTCACTGGTATGAACGCATGGGTTGCTGGTGGTTTAACTGGTGGATATAATAACAATGAAGAAGGTAACGTAGAAAGTCCTTGTTTCGACTTTACTGCTCTTCCTACTGGTTCTTGGGTTGCTATGAAGATCGCAATGGACTGTGAATTTAGCTGGGATGGTGCTAACCTTCAGCTTTCTGATGACGCTGGTGCTACCTGGACTAATGTTGGTGCATTTGGTGCTCCAGATTGGTACAACGACAACTCAATTGGTGCCTTCACAGGAAACCAGGACGGTTGGACTGGTAGTGTGGTTCAGGGAAGTAGTACTGGTGAGTGGATCGTTGTAAAACATCCATTGGATGATACATTGATTGGTAAAACTGACGTAAGATTCAGAGTAAACTTTGAAACTGATGGTTCTGGTATTTACGAAGGATTCGCGTTTGATGATTTCGCGATCAGTACTTTACCAACTGTAGATGCAGGTCCTGATTACAACGGTTGTGGTAGTCACTTAATCGATCCAGGATTGGTAGGTATGTACGAGTGGTTTACGCAGGATACTTCTGCTGCACCAACTACTTACCCACATTCAAATGGAACATCTGCAACATTTGCTAACACTGGTTTAACTGACACAACATACAACGCTATTGTTGTTTATACAGATTCATTTGGTCTTTGTATGAGTGATACAGCTATGTTGACGCTTAACCCAGCTCCACTTGTAGAGTTGAATGACGTTTCTAACTGTGTTGGTGACACTGCTTGGTTCAATGTTGATACCTCTTCAGTATACACTTATAGCTGGAATACAGGTGCTACAATTGATTCTTCGTTCTTGGCTGGCCCAGGGCAAATCGTTGCTACTGTGACGCACACAGGAACAGGATGTACGCATTCTGATTCTGCTAACGTATACCAAGTGCCTCTTGTAGATTTAGATCCTGTTTTGAGTGCTTGTGACGGAGATTCAATCTTTGTTGATGCAGGACCAAACTATGATGTTTACCTATGGGATGATGGTGCAGCTACATCTAGCATCTATGTTTACACAACTGACACTGTGCAGGTAACTGTAACAGATTCTATCGGATGTGTGAGCTCTGATTCAGCTATTTTAACTGTAAATCCGTTGCCAATGCCAACTATCACAGGTACGAGTACAAGTACTAGTACGATTGATACAATTTGTGTGAACCATGACATCTCTCTTGATGCAGGTGCTGGATTCAGCGCTTATGACTGGTCAACAGGAGGTACATCTCAAACAGAACCAGTTTCTGGTAGTACTTTGGGTACAGGTTCTCATGATATCATTGTAATGGTGACTGACGGAAACAACTGTATGAACAGTGACACTGTGACTATTTTTGTTGATCCATGTACCGGAATCGATGGTCTTGATGCTATTGGTTTCACAGTTTACCCTAACCCATCTAATGGAATCTTTAAGTACAACGTTGATGAATTAAACAACGCTATGACTTTCAGATTAACAGATGCGACTGGTAAATTGATCAACACCTGGACAATTAACAATGCTCAGGTTGGAACCATTGACTTGACTGGATATGCCAGAGGCGTTTACATCTTAAACGTTGTTTATGGTGAAGGTCAGAAATCAATTCAGTTGATTAAACAATAAATTAGAATTTCATAATTTTGCAGGGCGCCTTTGTTAAGGCGCCCTTTTTTGTATCCTATGAAATATATAACTTCTACTGTTTTCGTTTTTAGTTTGCTTTTTGCAAATGCCCAGTTCACAGAATCTTCAAGTGCTCAGGGAATTAATGCCAGTTATGGAACCACTGGTTTCATGGGGGGGGGAATCTCCTTCTGCGATTTCGATGGAGATGGCCTTGATGATATTAGTATAGGAAGTGATCCTACTCAACCAGCCAGATTCTATAAAAACACTGGTACCGGCTTTTCTGAGATAGTGGGGCTTCTTAGTGATACTTCAGAAATCAAGCAGATTAATTGGGTAGATACGGATAATGATGGTGATCTGGATTTATTCGTTACTCGATTTGGGAAGCATCCTAGATTCTTCGAGAACAGCGGTAGTCTTTCTTTAAATGAAATTACGGCCTATTCCGGAATAGGAGATACGAACATGATCTATCCTTTCTGGGGAGCCTCTTGGGGAGATCTGAACAATGATGGTTTATTGGACGTTTTCATTTCAAACCGTTCTGACAGCGGCCCTTCTACCAATTTATTGTATCTGAATCTAGGCAGCAATAAATTTCAGAATATTACAGAAAGTGCGGGTGTCGCAGATTCTAACGACCTTAGTTTCTGTTCTGCCTGGATCGATTATGACCGTGATGGTTTTCAGGATATTTACATTGCAAACGACAAATCTTCTCCTAATAAACTCTACAAAAACAATGGAGACAGCACTTTCACAGATGTCAGTGCAAGCTCAGGGGCAGGCATTATCATAGACGCCATGTCTACCACCATTGGTGATTATAACAATGACTCCTGGTTGGATATCTACGTTACTAATACACCCGGGGGAAATGTTCTCTTACATAATAACGGAGACGGAACTTTCCAAAGTGTCGCAGATTCTCTTGGAGTTGGCTTTTATGGAATTGGCTGGGGAGCCAGTTTCCTGGATGCCGATAATGACATGGATCAGGATTTATACGTGTCCGGTATGACAAATGGAGGGACTGGAGAGTTGCCATCTGCTTTCTACAACAGAACGGGAGTAGACACTTTTGAAGTCGTCAGTACAGGATTTGAAATGGACACCGTTCCAAGTTTTGGAAATACCATTGGTGACATCAATAACGATGGTTTCCCTGATATTGTGGTTAATAATAACATGCCAAATATCTTCTTGTTCGAAAACACACCAAATGCCAATAACTGGCTTAAAGTAACCCTTGAAGGTACCGTTAGCAACAAAAACGGTGTAGGCTCTTATCTCAAACTTGTATCCAACGGTCAAACCCAGTGGAACTACACCCTTATTGGAGAATCTCTTTGCAGCCAAAGCTCTTTTAGCGAGTTCTTTGGAATTGGAAACGCCACCCAAATTGATACTTTAATTGTTGAGTGGTTAAGTGGGCATAACGACACACTGCTCAACATCTCTCCTAATCAGACCCTGCATGTCATAGAAGGCATGACGCAACCGTTTGACACGACTTTAACAGCATCTGCCCTTGTTGCGTGTCAGGGCCAGCCAATTACTTTAACGTGTAACAGTCCTGATTTCGTAAACTGGACCGGAGGTCAAACAAACAACCCATTAACAGTTACTCAATCTGGAACATACGTGGCCAATCTGGAGAATGGCTTTGGATTTACAGAGAGCTCAGAAAGCATTCAGATTACTTTCACTGCATTACCAGTTGCTAATGCAAACGTACAACACATCTCTTGCCACGGTGACACAGATGGAGAGATAACTCTCTTCCCCCAAACATCTGATGGAACCAGTACTGTAACCTGGTACGATAGCCAAAACGGAAATTCAAAAAGCAACCTTGGAGCCGGGTGGTACTCATTCACTATCACTGATGGGGTCTCTTGTGCATTGGTTGACTCTGTTGAAATTATCGAACCAGATCCAATTACTGTAAGCTGTGGTATGTTGCCGGAAACGGATTCAAATAACGACGGAACAGCATGGGCAACTGTGAGTGGAGGAACTCCTCCATATCAGTATTTCTGGAATGACGCCATGGCTCAAACTACGGACACTGCTGTAAATGTTTCTACCGGAAACTACATTGTTTGGATTGTAGATCAAAACTTTTGCTCAGATTCAGCTTCTATTGCTGTGAGTAACGTTCTTGGAATAGCCGGGAATGACACCCCTATTCTACAAGTATTCCCAAATCCATCAAATGGCATTTTCAATTTCGAATTGGAGAACACAGAGTTTGAAACTGTTCATTTCGATATACTCAATGCACAAGGAAAGTTGTTAGAAAGCGGAACCTTGAAGGATTTGAATGGCAGACAGTTCGATTTGCAGAAATTTGAAACCGGAGTGTATACCCTGAGATTAAAAGCGGAGAATAGCACGCAGGTATTCCGTCTGTTTAAGCTCTAAAGGGAAAGTTTTAAGATTGTCTGGTGTGCTTTGAAACAAGTTCACTAAAGGACGCTTCCGGATTATTTTCCAACTCGTAAACGTGTTCCTTTAAGATGCCGACCCATTTTTTAAGGTCCATGATGCTTTTATCAAACGTCTCTGGTTGAAGTGGTTTTCCGAAGGTGATATTGATGTTCTTGTTTTTTTGCTTCATCATTTCATCCACCAAATACAACATTTCAATGTTTGCTTTAACTCCAAAAAGCTTACGGTAGTTAGCCAAACGGTAGAAGAAGTTCGAATTTCTTCCATCAATGTGAGTTGGAATAATTACTCTATTATGCTCCTGAGCACCAATCAGAACAGATTTTTTCCATTCAAGGTCTCTTATTTCTTTGCTGAACCATTTCTTTCTGGAAACAAGACCTGCAGGGAAATATGGAATGATTGCATCTGAAGCAAACATTTCATTTACACGATTGATGTTTTCCTTCTTATTGCGGTTTCTCATTTTGTTGATTGGAACGAACAGGGATCTCAACTGAGGCACTCCCATTAGAATGTCGTTCACCGGAAACTTAATGTTGTCAAACTTTTGACCAATCACATGCATCAATGCCATCCCATCAATTCCACCCAATGGATGGTTAGCTGCTACTATACAACGACCCGAGTCCGGAATGTTTTCCAGTCCACGCGCATTAATTATCGCACCCAATTCTTTGTTCAATGCTACATCCAGAAAAGGCAAGCCCGGCTTATCCCTGTGCTCATAGAAAATCTCGTTGATTCTTTTCTCATGAATCACTCGCCTGAGATAGCGATAAACAAATCCAGGCAAGCGTTTAGCGACTTTCGGATTCTTATCTCGAATCGCTTTTTCAACATCAACATGTCGCTTGGAGATGTCCAAAACTTCCGTCGTTGAACTCTCTGTTGTCTTTGTTTCCATCTCAGTCATTGGGTGCAAAGCTAATAGCTTTCAGTTAAATACAATGTAAACAGTGCTTGCAATAAGCTTTATATTTGTATCCGTGTTGAGGAAAATCCATATAATTTTCGCACTTCTGTTTGCCATTTTGTCAATTGGAAGCCTTGACTCCTGCGACATTAACCGCAGAGCCCAGAAAAAAGCAAGCACTGCTTTTGAGGCATATGCGAAAGGCAACAAATTAAAATCAGCGCAGGTTTTTGAAAAGTTGTACAGGAAATTTCCGGAATCCGATTTTTCCGGAAGAAATTTATACAATGCTGCTGCTATTTACATGGAAATAGATAGTAGCTCCAGCGCTAAGAGAATATTTGAAGATATCCTTAAATCAGATTTAAAAGATGACCAAAAAGACAGTTCCAGAAGAATAGGTGAAACCCGCACAAATTATAAGCATTATGCTTCTTTTAATTTGGGAAAAATTGCTCTTGAAGAAGAAGAAATTGATAAGGCCTTTGATTACCTTAGTCTGGCTCGAAATCAGTATCCATTCCTGTCGGATTCAACCGTATCAGTAAAAAAGCAGGAATTGGAACTCGATCGGTTGATCGCTCACTGTTATACATTGACGGGGAAACATGAAAAGGCACTGGCTCTGACACTTCAACACGCCCTTACAAACAGTCCATGGAACGGACACCCGGCCAAAATGCGTGCCTTAACTATCATTAAGAAACACTTTGACCCTGCTCAAATTCTTAAAGAACTAGACGAAAGCATTGCTGCCATTCAACAATCCTCGAGCTTTGCTCAAATAATCTGGCGTAACCACAACATTGTGCTAATCCCATTCGAACAAACTCTGGAGGACCTCAATAGTGAGAATTTATTTAAAACCAGTTTGTACATTGATTTGTATAGACATGTTCATTTCGATTAATGGAAATTTCTGAAGAATTAAGATTGTACATCATAGAAAAAGGGTTGGTTCTGGCGGCCATCTATTTTTCACTCAAATTATTGAGTTGGAGATTGGATAAAAATATCTGGTTAGGCGAGCTCAGCGATGGTCAGCAAAAGGGGAATCAAAAAGCCTACATTCTATACATGGTGATTTTCTTCGGAAGTCTGGTCGCCTATCTAAACTATATAGATCAACAGCTCATTGCTTTGAATTCATCCTTTTCTCAATTCTCTTTGTTTATTGTGAATGTGATGATTTACAGCATATACATTTTTGCCAATTTGCTGGTACATGATTTTCTCATATACTCTCGATTACAACCAAAACTCATGGCCTTCGAAACTCTGGAATTTGTCAACTCTCCGTTTCATCATTTAAAATATAACATCAGATGGATGGTAGTTGGTGCTGTGTTTTGTTTCTTAGCATCCGTAATTAGTTTGTTATGAATCAAGACCAATTCTTTAAAAGAAATAAAGAGCTCTGGAACCAGAAAACTCCAATCCATGTGGGTTCTGAGTTTTATGATATGGACGCGTTTAAGAAGGGCGCCAACACTTTAAATCAAATTGAACTGGATTTATTGGGTGATGTCTCAGGTAAGCGGATTCTGCATCTACAATGTCATTTCGGACAGGATACCTTAAGTCTGGCCAGAATGGGGGCAAAAGTTTGTGGCGTAGATATGTCTAGTGCAGCCATTGCCCAGGCCCGTGAATTAAGTCATGAGTTGGGACTTGATGCAGAGTTTGTGGAAAGCAACGTACTTGAATTGCAAAACCATCACAAAGGCCAATATGACATGGTTTTTACCAGTTACGGAACCATCACCTGGCTGCCCGACCTTGATCAATGGGCAAGTGTGGTGAATCATTTCCTGAAACCCGGCGGACAGTTTATTATTGCTGAATTTCACCCATTTATGTGGTCATTCGATGACGATTTGACTCAAATTTATTACAACTACTTCAATGATGGTGTCATCAGTTACGATGAGGAAGGTACTTATGCAGACAGAGAAGTGGATATCAAAAACACCGCATATGTTTGGAATCACAGCCTTTCAGAGGTTTTTACCGCACTCAGAAAACAGGGTTTAACTATAGATGTGTTTCAGGAATTTGACTACAGCCCTTACAATATTTTCAGAGGCATGGTAGAGCGAAAACCTGGTGAGTACATTGTAGAAAAGTTCGGGAATAAGATGCCTTTGGTATATGCCTTGACCGCCCGAAAACACTGATCTTCAACATCTCCGTTCTTATTTTGGCACAGTTTTCGCAAAATGACGTTGTGCTCAAAGTAATTAAGCTTTGAGAGAAATATTTTTTATCTTGCGTAACTATCGCCGAAGAATAAAGTAAAAGTGAAAAGAGGGATGTACATACTATTGCTTGCGTTGACATTTTTGTCGATGAAGGCGCCCACACCCCCAGATGGTAGAACAAGAATTAAAGCTCTGATGGTATACCAGTTCGCTACACAGATAGATTGGCCCAAACAATTTAAAACGGGAAGTTTCGTAATCGGTGTTTACGGAAACAATGATCTTTATGAGGAACTGAAGAAGAATCACTCCTCAAAAACGGTTGGTAGTCAGCCCATCAAGATTTTAAATTTTGCCACTACCAGTGATATTAAAAAATGCCACATTCTTTACGTTGATCCGTCTAAAAGTGGTAGTATCAAAGATTTAGTCAAAAAGTATAAGTCTCAAAGTATGCTCGTGGTTTCAGAAAAAGATGGCGGCCTTAAAGATGGGGCTGTGATCAATTTTGTAGCTAAAAACGATCGTACTAAATATGAATTAAGTAAAACCAATGCCAACACGGCTAAACTAATTATCAACTCCAAAATTATTGGATACGCAGTAAACATAGAATGATCTATTTAAAGCACATATTGATTTTGATGACAGTATTCCTTACTGTTTCAGCTCAGGCGCAGCCTAGGTACAGTCACCGTGCTTTTGATGCGTACAAGGCGGACAACAATGCCCTTGCGCGTGCGTATTCCGATACTTCAATTACGATTGAAAAGGAAGCTCAGGATCCTCAAACCTGGTTGATCAGAGGTTTTGTTTACTATGAAAAGTTCTCTAAGATTGACAAGAAATCTAAAACATCTGAGGCACGTCCTATCAGTGAGGAAGCTTTCATCAAAGTTCTGGAAATCGATACACTTGGATCTAACGTATCCAGAGCGAAAAAAGGCCTTTACAACATTGCCATCAGCCATTTCAATGAGTCTGTAAGAGCAATGAACGACAAGGAATACATGACCGCCGGAGCAAGTTATGAGAAGTATAAGGATTTGGCCAAAATTGCCAAGCCTGAGACTAATTTCCGTGAGAAAGACATTACTTTCTACAACTCTCTTGGGTTTGTGAAACACAGCACATACAATAATGATAAGAAAGGTAAAGCTGAGTTATGGCAGGAAGCCATTGATGCTTACCAGAAAACGCTTCAGTTGGATTCTGTGAACAGAGACGCCAATTACGAGATCGGAATCTTGTACTACAATAAGGCTGTAGACATGTTATTGTCTATTCCGAGTGACGCTTCAATGGAAGTGATCTTTAACACCCAGGATAATGCGGCTGAATTGTTCTTGAAATCAAGGCCACACATGATTCGCGCATACTACCACAATCCTAACGACGAAGACGTCCTGGAAGGCTTGGAAGGGATTGATTATGAGTTAAATCGACCCGAAAAAGTGGAACTTTGGAGGAAAAAGCGAAAAGAACTGCAAAAATCCAACGAATAAATCGTAGATTCGTTGGTCCATGTCGGGTTTTAGGTTAACAATCGGTCGTAGAATTGGTTTAGGATTCGCAATCCTGATCGTTTTTGTTGTAATCCTGGTCTTAACCCTATTCCAAAATGTTGAGTCGAGTTCAAAAGCTTTTGAAAAGTCTAAAGCACTTGATGAAAAGGTTTCCAATATTTACGACCCATCCAAACACATCATTGGTTCCATTCGTGAAAACATTCAGGAAACCAAAGGACTTATTCAAATCTGGGTTTGTAAAGAATCCCGTTCAGATAATCTAAACAAAGAGCGTTTCAGGCAACTTAAGAATACGGCCATTCCAAAAATGACGGATTCCCTTCGCGTTCTTAAAGAATCCTGGGATGATGATTATGAGATTAAGCTGGCAGATAGGCTACTCATGCAAATCGACACGCTATTTTCTCAATACGAAATTGTGACTGACAACCTTCAGGAAATGGAAGATTATCAGGACATGGTGAAATACTTTGAGGCCGATGAGATGGTAGCACCATCAGGTCCTATGCTGAAGCTGTCTGACAAAGTTGTTTTGAATCTGGATGACCTTTATGCCCGATACGAAAGAAAAGTACGCATTGCCAACAAAGAGCAAATCGATTCATCAGAACAAACTACCGACAAGCTATCAACGCTACTTAGCTTGTGTATTTGGCTTGGAATTGCCGTTGTTGTTGGAGCGATTGTGGTAAGTATGTTCACGACCAGATCCATTGTAAGACCAATTAATCAGCTGAAAGGCATGCTGGTGAAAATGGGACGTGGTGTGATTCCGGATAACAAAATGAATCTCAGCAACGACGAAATCGGAGAAATGTCTGCCGCGTTGAACAGCATGGTTGAAGGTTATCGTCAAACCACAGAATTCTCGAATCAGGTAGGGTCAGGTAATTTCGATTACGATTACCAACCTTTGAGCAATGAAGATGTGCTGGGGCACGCCTTGCTTAAGATGAGAGATGATCTGGCTGAAAACGAAAGAATTCTTGAACAAAAAGTAGTTGAAAGAACAGAAGAAGTTGTTAGACAAAGAGATGAAATTGAACGTCAGCGACTCAAGGTAGAAGAGCTTTACAAGGATGTAACCGACAGTATTCGATACGCAAAGCGTCTTCAAGACTCTATTCTTCCTCCGGAAAGATATATCAAGGAATTGCTGCCTCAGTCCTTTGTTCTCTTCAAGCCTAAAGACATTGTAAGTGGTGATTTCTATTGGTTCGAGAAAACACAGAACAAAGTACTTTTTGCTGCGGTTGATTGTACCGGACATGGTGTACCTGGTGCATTTATGAGTCTGGTAGGTGCCAATGCGCTCAATCAGGCAGTGAGAGAACATCAACTGGCCACACCATCAACTATTCTGGATGATTTGAACAAATTATCTTCCGATTCTCTCAACAAACACAGTGAGGAGAACTCTGTAAGAGATGGAATGGATTTGGCCATGTGTGCCATAGATAAAGAAAACAGAACTCTGGAATATGCCGGAGCAAACAACCCGCTTTACATCATCAGAAATAATGAGATTATGGTGACCAAGGCCGACAAGTTTGCCATTGGTAGCATGACGGGTGAAAAATATACCAACCACACCATTCAATTGGAAGAGGGTGATACCATTTACGTATTCTCAGATGGATATGCCGATCAGTTTGGTGGCGAAAAGGGCAAGAAATTCATGTACAAGAAGTTCCGCGAGTTGCTTAAATCTATCAAGGATTTACCAATGACAGAGCAAAAGACTATCTTGGATAATGAAATTGAGGCGTGGAAAGGCTCATACGAGCAAATCGACGATATCCTTGTAATTGGTGTAAAAATATAAGCTATGGGAAATTGGGGAGACCTTGAAACATTAGAGAAAATTTACTGGATCATAGCGATTCCGAGTACGGCCATTTTCTTGATCTTTTTAATCATATCCATGTTTGCCGGGGCAGATGCGGATGCCGACATGGACGCAGATGTGGATGGTGAAATTGGCTTTCAATTCATTTCGCTTAAAAACTTATTGGGCTTCTTCGCTGTTTTTGCCTGGTCGGGTCTGGCTTGCATTGAGGCCGGCATGAGTAACTCTGCCACCATCATTGTTTCACTTTTGTCCGGACTGGCAATGATGACCATTATGGCCACCATTTTTTACTTTATGAGTAAGCTCACGGACAACGGAACTCTGAAAATGAGCAATGCTGTTGATCACATTGGAGAAGTTTATCTGACAATTCCAGCCAAAAGAGCTGGTTTTGGAAAAGTTCAGATTCGTGTACAGGGACGTTTACATGAATTGGAAGCTGTCACTGATAGCGAAGAAGACATTAATACCGGGAAACTGGTTGTCGTTAAGGAAGTCATTAACAATGAAATACTGCTCGTTGCTGAAAACGGGA
The DNA here is from genome assembly GCA_965230535.1 of Parvicellaceae bacterium. Classification (GTDB taxonomy): domain Bacteria; phylum Bacteroidota; class Bacteroidia; order Flavobacteriales_D; family JAUILH01; genus JAUILH01. The sequence goes on from OZ246010.1 coordinate 2,133,778, forward strand.
AATAATTGCATAACTCTATTACTATGAACACTCACATCACATTACTTGAAGAAATGGTGCCAGGCGTACCTCAGAATCTTTTGATTCTTACCGCCATCATTGTTGGTCTCCTCTTCCTGATCATCACAACGTTTATCAGACGATACAGAAGATGTCCTTCGGATAAGATTCTTGTTGTCTATGGTAAAGTTGGTAAGTCAGAAGGTAAAACCGCCAAATGTGTTCATGGTGGGGCCGCCTTCATTTGGCCGGTTATTCAGGATTTCGAGTTTCTTGATTTGAAGCCAATTCCGATTAATGTAGAGTTAACCAACGCACTTTCTAAGCAAAACATTCGTGTAGATGTACCATCGATTTTCACAGTAGGTATTTCTACAGAGCCGGCAATTATGAACAACGCTGCCGAACGTCTTTTAGGCATGAACCTAAGCGACATTCAGATGATTGCTAAAGACATCATTTTCGGTCAGCTAAGATTGGTTATTGCTACCATGGATATTGAGGAAATCAACTCTAACAGAGAGAAATTCCTTGCCAATATTTCCAGTAATGTGGAGGCCGAGCTTAAAAAAGTTGGTTTGAAACTGATCAACGTAAACGTAACCGATATCCGAGATGAGTCAGGCTATATTGAAGCACTTGGTAAGGAAGCAGCTGCAAGAGCGATCAATGACGCACGTAAGAGCGTTGCTGAAAAGAACAGAGATGGGTCTATTGGTGAAGCCAATGCTGTTCAGGATCAAAGGGTAAAGGTTGCTGAGGCCAACTCGAAAGCATCCATTGGTGAAGCACAGGCGAACCAAAGACAACGTATTGATGTAGCTGCTGCTGATGCTGCGGCCATCGAAGGGGAAAACACGGCAAAAATTACAGTTGCGGAATCTGATGCACTAAGAAGAGAAGCTGAAGCAGAAGCTGAGAAACGAGCCATTGCCTCTGAGAAAGTTCAGGCGGCAAAAGCACTTGAAGAGGCTTACTCTGCGGAGCAAGCTGCGGAGGACGCCAGAGCCCAAAGAGATAAAGCAACACAACATGCGAACGTTGTAATTCCTGCAGAAATTGAGAAAACGAAAGTTGAAATTAATGCGGAAGCAGAAGCGGAATTGACCAGAAGAATCGCAAGAGGTGAAGCTGATGCCGTTCTGATGAAGAAACAAGCAGAAGCACAAGGTATTTATGAAGTCTTGACCAAGCAGGCAGAAGGTCTTGACAGAATCGTTGAAGCAGCCGGTGGTCAGTCTAAGGATGCAGTACTTCTGTTAATCGCAGATAAGCTACCAGAGCTAGTTAAAACGCAAGCAGAAGCCATTAAGAACATTCAAATCGACAAAGTCACTGTTTGGGAAGGTGGTAACAATGCCAATGGCAAAAGTTCAACAGCTAACTTCATTTCAGGTTTGTACAAATCTGTTCCGCCACTTGAGGAAATGTTCAACATGGCCGGAATGGAGTTGCCTCAATACCTGAGAAATAAACCGGATGCGCCAAATGAAGACACACCTGAGGCTGAAGAAGCACAGGAATAACATCTTGATTAAATGAGGTTATTTGCCTCCATAGCGCTCCTGCTTGGTATGTGCTGTTCTACAGCATTTGCACAGGACAACTCCATCAAGTTTCGAAATATTACTATTGAAGACGGGCTTTCTCAAAGTTCCGTGAATTGTATCATTCAGGACCAATATGGCTTCATCTGGATGGGTACTCAAGACGGGCTAAATAGGTACGACGGACAGCAGTTCAAGGTTTTTAAAAATCATCCCAACAACCTCCAATCTTTAAGTAATAACTTCATTACGGACCTGCTTATTGACAAGGTGGGCAATATTTGGGTGGCTACACAGGGCGGGCTAAACCTCATGGATCCTATTCATGAAACCTTTACTCATTTTAGCTACAGTGCCAATAATACTGAATCCATTTCTTCCAATAACATTACTTGCCTAGCACAAGATAAAGACGGAAATATCTGGGTGGGAACCAAATCCAGAGGACTCAATAAAATCAACCTAAAAACCAATGTTGCGGAACGTTTTACCATTAAAAACTCCGAAATCAGTAACAATGCGGTAACGGATATTTTGGTTACCAAAGATGGGAGCGTTTGGGTAAGTACAATTGACGGAGTCAACGTTATTGTGAAGGATCAAGTTGTCAAAAACTATTACCACAATAGTAACACTCTAAACACCTTAAACTCTAATCAGGTACACTGTATGGAAGAAGACTCCACAGGTGTAATCTGGTTTGGAACCAACGCAGGAATCAGTCAGCTAACCCGACAGGATGGGAAAGATTTCTTTAGTCATTTTACTATTAAAGACACCTCTTCCAAAGCCAGGTTGAACGTGAATGACATCTATTTTGACAAGAAGAATAACATGTGGATTGGCACCTCAGAAAGAGGGCTATACAAGCACTTTGAAGATAAAACGGGTGCCAGTAAATTCTATCAATTCAAAAACATCCACTACGAACCAACCAGTTTGGTTTCAGATGAGGTTTACAAAGTTTATCCTGACAGAACAGGAAGTATCTGGGTAGGTACCAAAAATGGCATCAGTATGTTTGATGCACTTAAACAGGGCTTCATTCATCTGAAGAGAAATTATGATAGCAATAACAGTTTGCCGGACAACACCATTTGGTGCATTTACCCTGAAGGCAACGATCTGTTCTGGATAGGTACAAAAAAAGGCTTGTCGAGATACGACAGGATCAACAGTACTTTTAGAAATTTCTCTTTTCCGGCTGCCAATCCAAACAGACCGGGAAGCAAAGATGTTTTCATGTTCTTCAAAGATTCTGATGATGAGTACTGGATGGGAACAGCAGATGGGCTTTTTAAAGTGAGCTTCTCGTCTGACTACACACAGATTTCTTTGGATTCAATTGAATATAAAGACGCCAGGGAAGATGAAACAGACCCAATAGTCTATCATATTTACGAAGACAAACGGGGGCGATTCTGGATAGGTTGTGCCGATGGTATTTCGCTTTACAATAAAGAAACTGGTGCCTACCGCTTTTTCAGACATGATGCCAATAATAACCTGTCTCTGGCTGGCAACAAGGTAAGACAGATTTTGAGAGATGATAAGGGTCAAATTTGGGCGGCAAGCGGTGATGGCGTTTCTTTAATTCATGAGAAGGCAGACAGCGTATGGTTCGAAAATTTCCGATTCTCTCCAAGTAACTCAAAGAGTTTGAGTCATAACGTAATTACCTCACTCTGGCAATCCGAACCAGGCATTATCTGGATTGGAACCTATGGAGGTGGTATCAATAAGCTTAAAACTCAAACCAAAGAATTTAGCCATTACAAGCTTGAAGATGGGCTCGCCAACAATGCGGTCTATGGCATCATTGGGGATAACGACGGAAACCTCTGGATTTCGACCAACAATGGTTTGTCTAAATTTGATCCTGGCTCAGAAAGCTTTACCAACTACAAGAAAAAAGATGGTTTGCAATCCAATGAATTCAATACTGGTGCATATGCTAAAACCATCAGTGGAGAAATCATTTTCGGGGGGATCAATGGCTTGAATTTCTTCAGAGCTCAAAACATCAACATCAACACCATTTCTCCCAAAGTAGCCATCACCGGATTCAACATCAATGGCGAAGACATTGATCAGGGCGTATTGTTGTCAAAGAATTCTTTTGAGCTGGACTACCATGATCAGTCAATTACGATCAACTTTGCTGCACTTCATTATACCAACCCGGAAAACAACCAATTCAAATACAAACTGATTGGTGTAGACAATGATTTTCAATACACGTCCTCAGAGCACAGGGCGCATTATACCAACCTGCCACCTGGTACTTATACCTTTAAAGTATATGCCGCCAACAGCGATGGTGTTTGGAGCACAGAACCTGCCGTGATGACCATTGTGGTAGAAACACCTTACTGGAAAACTACCTGGTTTCAGGTACTCATGATTGCGCTTGGTATTGCATTAACCTACGCTTTGTACTGGATGCGGGTTCGCGACATTAGACTCCAAAAACTCCGTTTGAGTACACTCGTTGAAAAGAAAACGCAGGAAGTTATCAAGCAGAAAAACCAGATCGAGAAACAAAAAGAATTGCTCGAGAAAGAAAAAGACAAGGCCGAACAGCTACTCTTAAACATTCTGCCGGAAGAAACAGCTCAGGAGCTTAAGTCGAAGGGAAAAGCATCTGCAAGACAGTACAGAAGGGTGTCGGTAATGTTCACAGATTTCAAAGGATTTACGAGCATTGCGGAAGACATGAAGCCAGCTGAATTGGTTTCTCGTTTGGATGCTTACTTTGTGAAGTTTGATGAGATCGTTGAGCACTTCAATCTGGAAAAGATTAAGACCATTGGAGATGCTTACATGTGTGCGGGAGGTGTTCCGGTTAGAAACAAAGAAAACCCTATTCATACTGTGTTGGCCGGACTGGCAATTCAACGACACATGCACCAGTTAAAGGAAAAAGCTCAGAGTACGGGAGAAGATTTTTGGGAGCTGAGAATTGGAATCAACACTGGAGAAACTGTGGCGGGGGTGATCGGAACCAAAAGATTTGCCTACGATATTTGGGGAAATACGGTAAATGTGGCCTCCAGATTGGAAGCTGCCTGTGAACCCGGAAAAGTGAATATTTCCGGTCGAACGTACGACTTCATTGAGCCTTATTTCGACTGTACTTACAGGGGAAAAATTCCTGCTAAAAACAAGGGAGAAATTGACATGTACTATGTCAATCAAATTAAACCTGAGTTATCGGTAGACGGGCTGGGCATAGAACCCAACCAGCAATTCTACGACTACATCAACCTGCACATGTTTAGTGCAATCAATTACCAAAAAGCAGAGCGCTACATTATGAGGTTGCTGGAGAAAAAACTTTCACCAAGTTTACACTACCATAGTATTGCACATACCAAGGATGTAACGGAAGCGGCAGAGAGAATTGCTCTCTTGGAGGGCATCAAAGGAGAGGACTTATTCGTACTACAAACCGCTGCCACCTATCATGACGCTGGTTTCGTTGAACAATATGATGCCAATGAGCCTGTAGGGGCAAGAATGGCGGAAGAGATCCTGCCGAAATTTGGATACACGGAAGAGCAGATCAAAATCATTTCGGAGCTGATTCATGCTACCAAGATTCCGCATAGCCCTAAAAATCACCTGGAGCAGATCATTTGTGATGCAGATTTGGATTATTTGGGTCGGGAAGACTTCCATGAAATTGCTGATAAACTCCGTCTGGAGTTGAGAGAACATGGTAAAATCAACAGTGATAAGTTGTGGGATGAGATCCAGATCAAGTTTTTAACCCAACACCAGTACTTCACTAAATCTGCAATAGAAACCAGGCAGCCTGGTAAAAACAAGCATATTGAGGATATCAAAGCCCGACTTGCGGAAGATAATTACAAAGATTAAGCTTTAGGTTTTTCTGTTAGCTTATGGATGGTGTCTTCATGCTCGATGGCAAACCTCAACAATGAATGGTTTCCTTTAAGATCAAGTTTTCTGGCAATGTTATTTCTGTGGTTCGAAATGGTTTTTCGGGTAACGAAAAGGGTGTCCGCAATTTCCTGACTCGTTTTGTATGCAGCCACTTTTAACAAGACCTGAAGTTCCGTTTTTGTGAGTGACTCCAACCTTTCTTTTAAAGCCTGGTCCTCCCTCTTTTTCGATTGAAAATGCCTTTGTACATCCGGACTCACATACTTCTGTCCTTTGCTCAAAGCTTCCAGACAATTGATGACATCCAAAATGGCATTTTCTTTAATAACATAGCCATGAATTCCAAGATTCATTGCGGCATCAAAAGGGCCTTTGGAATTGTGCATGGTTAACATGGCAATGGGCAACAAGGGGTTTTTCTCTTTAAGAGTTTTGGCCGCTTCAAGGCCGTTCATAACGGGCATATCAATGTCGAGCAATACAATATCCGGAGAGCGTAACTCGTAAAGCTTTAGCATCTCTTCTCCGTTTTTGGCTTCTCCAACCACCTCAAAGTTCTGACTTGCATCAATAATGCCTTTAAGGCCACTTAAGAAAATGGGATGATCATCCGCAATACAAACCTTCATTTTAGTAGCCATACCGTTTACTTTTTTAGCCAATATACTTGTTTACTGGAATCCGGCCCTACTCTAATCAGTTTGTCCTCATACCAATGCACGTAAAGTTCGTAAATTCTTTGAGACGATTTAGATTTCACCCTGATATAATCGACCTTGCCATTCATACTCAAAATTTCCATCTGAGCCCAGGCACTCCCCTTCCCTTTCCTCATTTTAATGGTAGATACTTTGTTATTTACCTCAGTAATTTTGATGAGAGATCCGTTGCCTTTTCCTGATTCGTAGGTCCATTCGGTTACCTGCCCATGAGCCGAATTTATCAAGCCCAAAACCATACACAACAAAGGAAGTATGATGAGTTTTTTCATTGTAATTCATTAAGGAGTTAAACAAAACAAGGGAATGATGCGTGCTCCATTCCCTTGCGCTACGTGTGATCAAAATAGACTTATTGACCATCAGACAAATAATAATGTTGTTAAAAATTTCATTGTCTCAGGTTTTACTTACTGATTTTCGGATAGGTAATACTTGTATTCTACATTCTTCGTTTTGTTGTACACGTACACTGCATCATGATTATACTCGTCATAAGTAATGCTATATTCATTGCCAGTACTAGACCCTTTATATCTGATTTCATGGTCGTCTGTATAGCTTACATTTTGTTTTGACCATTGAGATGAGCCTCTGGCGTTTGAATGTTTAACTCTTACTTCAACCTGATAGCCCTTAAAGGTGAGCTTCATAAAATAAGTCGTGTGCGTTTTTGTGTCGGTTCTCTGATAGGTGTAATTGTCCCCTTCTTGTGCGCTTACCTTTGAAGCGAAACAGAACATAAATGATAAGAGTCCGATAATGCTTAATGTTTTTAAATTTTTCATGCTTTTTAAATTTTAGTTTTTCGTTTGATTCACAGTGCTAATTACGGGTGAGACGCCCGGTATTCTCTGGGTACATATGCCCAGATGCCCAGAAATGAGCACATGTGCCCAGAAAAAACTTTGGCAATTCCGTTAACTTTGGCCATAAGATGGCCAAGCGGATAAGCAAGGAGATAAATCCACTTGTGCAGCATAAATCGATAAATTTTACCGGCATGAAAAACATTGTTCTTCTTTTTACTCTGATACTCCATTTTTGCGGAAATGCTCAGAACATAGATAGTCTTCAAACGGCCTGGAAAGATCAATCTGCTCCCGATTCTTTACGACTGGATGCCATGGACCAAATGGTGTGGTCGGTTTTATTTACGGTGCCGGATTCTGCCCAGGGACTGGCCCTGGAAATGAGAGAGTTTTGCGAAACCCAGCAACAAACTTCCTGGGTGGGGAGAACATACTTTCTCGAAGGCGTCTCTATATATGTACGCGGAAGGCTCGAAGAGGCGCAAAAGATTCTCAGACAATCTTTAGAATACTATGACACTACCCAAGATGCTCGCTGGATCGCAAGGTCCTATAACGTACTTGGTATGTCGTATAGAAAAATGGGAGATCAGGAAAAGGCTTATGACAATTATCAACAAGCTCAATACTACGGAAGGCAATCGGGAGACATACATACCGTGGCCACGATCTTATCTAACATGTCTGCCATTAAAATGGAGCAGGGCAAAATTCAGAAGGCCATGGCACTCAGCATGGACATTTTAGCGCTTTATCCGGATGACGAAAATGCTGTTAATGTTTTCAGAGCTTACGACAACATTGCTCAACTGTTTGAGCAACAAGGAAACCACTCAAGTAGCCTGGATTACAAGAAAAAGTCTCTTCGAATCAAAAAACTTCACAACGAGACCATTGAAATAGGTTTGTCATACACCAGCCTGGGACAAGCTTATTACGACCTTGGAGACTCTAAAACGGCTCAACTGTACTTTGATTCGAGTTTAACAATTGGAGAAGATCTGAATAACCTGGAAATCTTATCTCGGGTGCATGCAGAAATCGGAGTCCTGTACAGAGACGCGGAAAGATATGAAGATGCCATAGACTCCTACAACAAAAGTTGGGAAGCATTTAAAACACTGGGTTTTAAATTTGGAGAAACCAAGGCCATTATTTCTTTAGCAGAGATTTATCTGATCACCGGAGAATACGAAAAGGGAGAAAAACTTGCCAAACTCTCGAGGGAAATGGGCTATGCTTCAGGAAACCCGGAGGCCATTGCACCTTCATGTAAGATTCTTCACAAGATATATGACCATTACGGACATCATAAGGATGCTTACGATATGTACAACGAGTTTGTGCACATGAGAGACAGTATTGCCAATAGAGAAAACGACAGGACATTGGTAAGACAAGAAGAAAAGTACATCTATGAAAAACAGAGATTAATTGAGCAACGGGAGGCTGAGCAAAAAGAAGCCAAACTGAAGCAGGAATCTTTAGAAGCTCAAAATGAACTCTTAGCTCAGGAAGCAGAAAGAAAGCGCTTAATTTACGGCATCATTGGCCTGGCTCTGTTGGCCGCATTAGTAATAGCCATTTTGCTGGTAATGCGACTCCGCAAAAAAAGGGATGTACTTAAAAAGGAAAAAGCCATGCAGCTAAAACTCTCTGAGCAACTTGTATATTGGCAGGAAGAAGAACGCAAACGTGTGGCTCATGATCTACACGATGGTTTGGGACAACGGCTCTCCATTATCAAAAACACCTTACAGGGCGGACAATGGTCTAAAGATGATGTAGTGGCCTCCGTAGGACAGGCTATTCAGGAAGTAAGAAACGTATCTGAAGCACTCCGTCCGCGCCAACTGGATATGCTCGGGCTAAGTGCTGCTTTGGAGGAGTTGATTGACGAGACCTTCTCTGGAACGGAGATAGATTATCAAATAGACATTGATGCCGTTGATGGCTTGTTAGATAAAGATGAAGAAGTAAGTATCTATAGAATCGTACAGGAAGCCACCAATAATATCATCAAGTACGCAGAATGCTCCAAGACCATTATTAGCATTCAACACAATCCTGGTCAGTCTCTGTACATTAAAATCGAAGACGACGGAAAGGGCTTCTCAATCAACTCTGTTACGCCGAGTAAAAATGGTGGGTTTGGTTTGAGAGGTATGCAGGAAAGAGTGAATTTTCTTCAAGGTCAGTTTGATGTAACCAGCCTGTTAGAAGAAGGCACACTAATTCAGATTGTGATTCCTGTAGATGCGAATAAGAAACGAGCTTAGTCTTCATCAGAATGAACCCACACAACACGACCAACTTCTCCGGTGGTCAATTTTACTTTAATTCCGTGAGGGTGTGATGGGCTTTTTCCCAACAGGGTTTTTACCTGTCCTTCTGTGATTTCTCCAGTTCGTTGATGATGCTTTTGCACTATCTCAACCCAATCTCCAATTGAGATGTTCTTTCTGTCTTTGCCACTGAGTTTTTTCATCTTCAGGTTGCTAAAATACTGGTGTCCGGAAAACACCGATTTCTAAAAACAAAAAAGCCGCTCCTATCACTGGAACGGCTTTTCTTAAATTCGTCAGATTCTTAAATAGAACCAGTAAATACACTTCCTACTCCAATTGAAGTCTCTACCGGATTAACCAGTAATACCGGAATGTTGTATTTATTAGTGATCAAATGCTGCTCGTAATTGCTTCCCAATAAGCCCATTCCCATAAGGGAGTTCTTTTGAAGGTTCATGATGGTAATTAAATCCGCATCAATGTTATTGGCATGCTCGATGATTTGATCATCAAAATCTCTTTTCGGAGCTTTCTTAGTGGTGAACTCAATGTCTCTCTCACCAAGATAGTTCTTAGCAAAGTATAAGTTTCTTTCCAACTGATTTACAAAATACTCATCGCTTTCCTCTGGAGTAATCAGGTGTACTTTAGAGTTGAAGTATTTCGCCATGTTGGCAACAATCTCAAGCTTTTGCTTAGTTTCTTTATGAAGATCAAGTGGTACTACAATATCGTCGTAACCAGACTCTTTAATGCCTTTATCCTGAACAACAATAAATGGAACTTCAGAGTGGGTGATCACTTTCAAGGCATGGCTTCCAACAATCTTTTGCCATCCACTTGCGCCATGAGTTCCCATGAAAATAAGTTGAGCTCCAATTTCAGTAGCAGTATCTCCGATATCGTCGAAAATGTTTCCAATTCTCACCATTTCCTCAATAGAAATGTTAGCATCAGATTTTCTTACGATTTCTGCTTCCTCCTTAAGTTTTCCCTTGGCTCCTTCTACCTGGTCTGGCTTATCTACCACGTGAAGTAAAATAATGTGTCCATCGATAACCTTGGCTGTTTGCACAGCATGCTCGAGTGCTACCCTTGCTACCTTTGTAAAGTCCGTTGGCACTAAAATTGCTTTTCCCATAATGATCTTTAAGTTTAAATCGCAGCAAATGTATTGAAATATCTACTTATTTCCCGCGCTGGTGCTCAATATTAAAAATTTATCTCCATTTTAACAAATAGAAAATTGTCGGGTCAAATTTTCGTAACACAAGTTTCCGGATTTGTTTCATTCAGTGATATTCCCGAACTTTATTTAACAGTCTATCAATAAATTTCGGAACTTTGAATAAGACCCTTTCAATATGAAGTACATTACTCAAATATCTTGTTTGCTTGTTGTTCTGCTATCGGTTAGCTGTTCAAGTGCACAACCAAACAAACAAAGTGGGTCGAAAAAAGAGCGTAAAAAAATGGAAGCACAAAAAGATTCAACGGAAATGAAAAAGCAGGCTGCCATTAGCAAAATTGTTGTTGCAGACAGCCCTTCTCAGTACAATCAATTAACAGATTTTGAATATCAGGTGATTCAAAACAAAGGAACGGAAAGAGCCTTTACCGGTGAGTACTACGATCATAAAGGTGATGGCGTGTATGTGTGCAGACGTTGCAATTCTCCTCTTTACTATAGTTCAGACAAGTTTGACTCTATGTGTGGTTGGCCCAGTTTTGATGATGAAATTGAGGGAGCCGTTAACCGAACAGTTGATGCAGATGGCAGGCGAACAGAAATCACCTGCAACCACTGCAAGGGTCATTTAGGGCATGTTTTTGAAGGTGAACAATTCACAGACAAGAACACACGTCACTGCGTTAATTCGGCATCCATACAGTTTATCCCGTGGAGCGACTTGCTCAAAGATGCTGACAAGAAGTAACTACTGTCTACTCTTGAAATAATCCTTTGCTTGCTTTCTGATATCCTTGGCATGATCTTCCATCATGGCATTTAATCCGCCAAATCCGGAGATGTGCATTCCTGGCTTATCCACGTAATAGCATTCTTTGTTGCAATCATAGGTTTTGTTGCCATCATCGTCGTATACCTTGTCCTTAGATTTGTCTGTTTCCTTGCACTCATTCTGGCGAAGAGATTCACTCAGAGTAAAGTTGGTTTGAAAAAAAGTCGGATCATCTTCATAAGGCTTCCCAATAGAATAGCTGGCACTCACCTTTAATTCAGATACCTGATGAACTACCCCGAGATCGTCCATATGAGGTGTTACATTCTCGGTTAAGTACAAAGTCTTTACTATAACGACATAGTCTGCACCGGAGTTCACCACATCCATTCTTCCTTTGTTAAATTGGTCAACCAGTTTTTGATGGAACATTTGATACACACTGTCGCCGCTTTGCCCTGATAAATGTTTAGAAGCATCATTCGGAAAATAGAATTCGTTATCCGGTGTTTTGTAGATGATTTGAACTTTGGTTCTTTTTAAAATGGCCTTGTCGCATGAAGACAGCGTCATCAGCCCTATGACCAGAGGTAGGATATATTTCATGATTAATTGGTTTTGGTTGAAGGGATATGAGCAAAAATAATGCCTAATTTCACCGTACATGTCTGATAAGTACTACGCCATCTTTAAACCATACGGTATGTTGTCTCAATTCACACAAGAAGGAAACAGGGCTACTCTGGGCGAATTGTACAATTTTGAAAAAGACGTGTATCCTGTTGGCAGATTGGATTCCGACAGTGAGGGGTTGCTTCTTTTAACCAACGATAAGCGCGTTAACAATCGCTTGCTCAATCCCAAATTTGCTCATTCAAGAACATATCTGGTTCAGGTGGATGGTGATATTACTGAAGAGGCGCTTATGAATCTGCGAAAGGGTCCTGATATTAAAATCAAGAAAAAGATTCATCATTGTGCGCCATGCAAAGCCAGCAAAATTGAAGAACCCGATTTCCTACCGGAACGGAACCCTCCTGTGCGCTACAGAGCTTCAATCCCAACTTCATGGATAGAGTTAAGCATTACCGAAGGAAAAAACAGGCAGGTGAGACGTATGACCGCAGCAGTTGGCTTCCCCACCCTCCGATTGGTTCGGTATAAAATTGAACAGGTCACACTGGAATTGCTCGAAGACAAATCTGTTGTAGAATTAGATAAGGCGACCTTTTTCAAACTTTGTAATCTGTAAACAAAAAAGCCTACCACGTCATACGTGATAGGCTTCATGTAGTAGATCAGGAAAATTAGTGAACCAGCAATCGTTTTATACCGATACCGTTCTCTCCCTGAATTTTAATGACGTAAACCCCTCGACTCAATAGAGCAGAAGAAACATATGTGGTTTTTTGAGTCAATCTTTGGTTGTATACCAACTGACCATTTGCTCCAAATATTTCCAATAACTCATTGCCCTGAGGCGTTTCAATGGTGAATAATCCGTTGTTAGGATTAGGGAACAGTCCAAAAGATAAACCTGTAGCTTCAGTAATGCCTACCCCCATCACAGGTGCACAAGCAGAAGTATCAGAACATCCATTTTGTGTAACCACTACCGCATAGTTGCCATTGGCAGTAGCTGTATAGCTTTGTCCTGTTTCTCCGGAAATTGGCTGCATGGTATTGCAATCTATCCACTGATATGTGGCACTTGTGGCATCTGCGGTAAGTGTAATACCGGAAGTAGTAACTGCTGTGTCAATAACTGCTTCAACAGTTAGGTTGGTAGTTACAGTTGAGTCGCAGCCAGTGGACCCCATAAATACATCTGTGTATGTACCTGTACTGTCATATACATTGGTACCAACCGTATATGTTTGTCCAAAGCATAGAGATACATTTTCTGTGCTCAACAACTCCGGTAAAATCGTTAGGTTAGTGACTATTGTGGAATCACAGCCCAAGGAACTTGTAAGCACATCCGTATACATTCCGGTGGTGTTATAAGTATTGGTTCCTACTGTTACGGTTTGTCCATGACAAAGGCTGAAAGTCTGCGATTCATTATAAGTTGGCATAATATTAATCGTTGCTTGTGTTGATAAAGATGCTTCACAATACAGCTCACATCCACCAATACCAGTGATCCAAGCAGATCCGTTTACCAAAGCTCCATCATTTCCGGCAAGCGAACTAACTACAGTTCCAGAACCTCCCGGCATATTCATTAGGTGCCTTAAGCCAGTTTCCGAACCAGTTAAACACTCATTTTTCAAACTATCAATAGCCGCTTCTGTTTGAGCTATGTCCCAAATACGGAAGTTGTCAAACGCCACATTACTATTTCGACCAAGAGACCCAGGCGCAAAACTAGGGTCGTGCCCCAGATGAATACTAGAGTTCGGTGAATGTTGAATTCCGTTAACAATGGCATCTGTACTGGAGCCCACCTGAACACCGTTGTAAAAAACAGCCATACCGTTGGTGTCTATCGTTGTGGCCATGTGAGTCCAGCCAGTTGGAAGAGCAGGAAGGCTCAGGTATCTAAATAGGCCTCCATCATTAACTATAAATATACCATCAAACCACACCCACACATTGGTTGTTAAAGCATCCTGTCCGGCCAATGCCTGTCCCGCCCACGGGTGGCTACCATCAGATGAGTAAACCCAAGCTTCAACCGTGAGTTGGTTAGTATATGCATTGAACGCCCCTGGGATATCTATATAATCATTATTGGCAGGTAGGTCAACGGCAAAATCAGAAGAAATTAGGGTACGACCAAAAATATCAAATGTTGTAGTATCGGTAAGAGCACCTGTATTGAAGTTAAGTGCGCTACCACTACCGGCAATAGGTCCATCCACAATAGAATTATCAGAAATGTCTCTCAGGAAATAATCAATCCCACTTTCACTAGATGCTATATTTATGCTGGTTGAGCTTCCCTGACAAATGTTTGTATCAACAGAGCTAACTGTTTGGTCTGTCAGAGAACAACCTATCCCAACGAAAATATCGTCAATCCAGATCATATTATCATCTGTTGACTTGTGGTGAAAGGCGATATAAATGTTCTGATTGTCATAAGCTGCAAGGCTCTCCTGAAATGCCGTCATCAAACCTCTGCTTCCGGAAAAGTTGGTATGAACATACCCCGGCCCCGGAACACCTGAACCAATTGTTACGTCTTCTGCCGCTCTAAATAAAGTATCAGTAAAATCAGAGAAGTTAGTGCCAGTGGTAGATACCAATATGGTATAACCATCCATATATCCAGGTCCTTCAAATGGTGCTGCACGCCACTCAAGAACAGTGCTTGCACATGGGCTAAGCTGATCCAAAATTAACCAGTTATCAGCAGTTCCAGCCGGGCTAAACCAGGAAGAAGATGCGGCAACCCAATTGGTATCACCAGCAGTGGTTTCCAGATCATTAAATTGTGTAAACCAATCCAAAGGTCTGCCGTTCTGATCAGCCAAGCCGTCATTATCAATATTTATCCAGGAAGCGGGGATGGCTTTACTCTGGAAGTCCTCAAACAGAAGCGTATCAAAGCACGCTGCCTTATACCCAAAAGGGCCGGATGGATTGGTAACATTCCCATTCCAGGCATCAATCACTTTACCAGGAGGCAGGTTGTTGTTTGTTGGTGCTTGAATGTTTCCACGAATTGGTCCTTGAGCGAAAGTAGATCCCATTCCCAAAGCCAGGAACATAGAAGTCGTAAAAAGTTTATTCATAATAGTTTCTTAATGATTTTGACCTAAAGTAGTGCGGACTTCAATTGAGGCGCCTTTTTTGTCATAAATGACCTTTTTTTGTTGTGAATGACCTCCCGGGTCGTTTTATCTGAATAGAAATCTCAGAATCCGATTGAGTCCATTTTTGTGAACGAAAAAATGCACATTATAATAGGCAAAACAAGGATTTTAGTAGTATTTTGCTCCAAAAAATTCATCTTCAAATGAAGTTTGTTGTGTATTTACATAACTTTTTATATGTTAGCCCAACCAGGACTATTTCCTGGGATAACTTAAAACTATCATATGAAACTAACTAAACTTATGCTGGCTTTGTTTGCGATCTGCACAATAGCAGCATGTTCGAAGAATGAAACACTGGAAAGATTGCCACATTCCGGAGACACGGATCCCGGCTTAAATCTAAGAGCAGAGAAAAAAGAAAACTACTGGGCCAGATGCCGAATGGAAAACGGACTCAATGGTCATAAATGCACCTACGGTGGCTGGGGTTGTGGAAGCAACCAAAACACACCACGTTGTATCGCCAGATCTACGCCTCATGTAGAAGCCTTAGGTCGTTTCACAGCAAGTGAATTAGAAGTCTATTACAGCGGTCAGCTTACCAGCGAATTCGTTCAGGCCCACCTTGACATTTTTACCGAGATCTACAATCTTGGACTTGGAGACGAGCCAGGAGAACTAATCAGCAAACTGAGAGATGCAGGGTTATAAGCTTGTCCTCATATCTCTTATACTTGGTACAATTTCATGTAATCAAGATCCGGCAGACAAACCATCTGCCGGGTCTTCAGATATACAGTCTAAATTCACATTGATTTGTGACACTTTCATATTACCTGCTAACCTTCAGGATGCTCACTGTGCAGGAAGCTTTGTAGATGAAAAGTTGGGTGATGTTCTTATTTTTAAAGACCTCAATACCCAAATTATCACGACTTTTTCTATTCAGAATCTAAGGGTTATTGATACCATTCATATTCGATCGGAGCATGTTCGGTCTGCCATAGAACTCTATCGTGATGTGCGACATTATTTGCAATGGTATGGACCCGACACGCTTATTTTTATGGATGACATGCCAGAAGGAGAGCGGTCTCAGTCTCTAACGGGCTATGCAATTTCATCAGATTCAGTGTTCTTAAAGGTTCCTCTGGGAGATCTGTCTAACCCCAAATTGGGAGATTTATTCGGAAGAGCCAGTAATTACCTTCAAACTAACTGGAGACATCCTAAAATCATTACAAGTGCCTATACTGATTTCAGTAAACTTCAATTCGATCATTTACGATCACTGGTCATTGGACAACATCATTTGATAGATTCCACTGTTCAGCTTGTAGACAACATGAACTTTCCATTCCTTGAGAAATCTCACGACTATTCATTTCTTACGGAGTATTACATGGTTTACAATACGAAGGAAAACGCCTATCTTCTTGGGTCGAGCCTCACTCCAAAACTTCATTTGTTTCACTTAGATGAAGCGGGAAAAGTAGTCAATACCCTAAAAGCCGAACCGCTCTCTAAACACTATCAGGCTCTACCTCCGCCTCCCGAAATTATTGATGGAAAAATGGATTATGATTATCTGGAAGAAGTTGAGATTACGGCCTATGCTGGTGGTAAATTCCTATATCATCCGGAAATGAACATATACTTTCGTTTTTTCGAAAATCCTCAGGAATTGGAGAGTTCTGAAGGTCATTATTCAAGTTATCAGGATAAGGAATACGGTCTGATGGTTCTGGATCATGATCTGAATCTTATGGGTGAATGTTTATTGGGACCAAAATCAATTCAAGCTTCTACATCTGCGCGCATGGTGAGTCGTGGCATGGCGTACGTCACACGTTTAAACAAACCTAATCGAGAACTCATTCTAATTTCTTTAAAAAATGACAGCACGGATCTTTAAATACACCCTCATTCTGCTTACGTTGAATGCGTGTTCTTTTCTGGAAAGCGAAACCATAGAAATTCCGGAAAAACCCGACCTCAATCCAGACATTATGTATCACAAGGAGCCTGGGTTAATGCGCTTTGTTCAGGAGCTAAACCTGCCAGTGAAGGACACCACTTTTCTGGTAATTGCCAATAACAAAACCTGTAACTGTGGTTCTGCTGGAATTAGGGAAGTAGACAGCATGGTAAAACGTCATGGTGACTACCCCAGAATTTGGGTTATGGAAGACAATGTGCCTACTTTCAGAGTCGCGCGCAAACCTGGAGACATCATCATTGACGGACGGAATTACGATATGAAATCCTATGGGTTTTCCAGCATCTACCCACAACTATTTACCTTCTACAAAGGCAAGCTCATCAAATACGACAAGCTTATGTATAAGCGCTAAAAATTCGATCTATTTCTTTGCTTAATGCGTGGTCTTTTTCGGTCACACGATATCCTTCATCATGTGTGCAGAGGCTAAAACTGATGTGCTTATAACCATGTACACAAAAGTCGGGATGATGATCCTGCTCGTCACACACCCGAGTGAGTATATTCAGTTTATTGACTATGGCATTGAAGCTACTTAGTTCAAATTGTTTCTCGAGTCTATTGTTATTTTCTTTCCAGGACATCTTTATGCGGTTAATAGGTTCTTCATCGTTTCAATCGATTCAAATAAATCGTCAAATGAGTTGAGCACAAAGTACGCTTCCTGCATCACATCATTTCTAAACGGTTCATTGAGCACAGTTTCTATTTCAAATGGAAGATGTTGCACTTCCTTACCCAGAGAACGGTTGGTTTCTCCGAAAGAAGACATCAGTCCGGCTCCATAGACTTTTATATCGTCCTCTTTTATCAAGCCAAATTCTATGGTGTACCAGTACAAGCGTTGCAATTCAAGAACCCTTTGGGGTTGATCAATCACACTTAAACCCAGTTGACCAAATGCATGCATAAATTCTGAAAAAACCGGATCACAAAGTAAGGGTACGTGCCCAAAAATGTCGTGAAACATATCTGGTTCTTCCAGGTAGTCCAGCTGCTCCCGGGAACGTAGCCAGGTGGAACTACAAAACTTCTTTTGGGCCAGTAAACCAAAAAAATCTTCTACAGGAATTAGACCGGGAACCACTTCTATTTGCCAAGCAGTTTCATGAGAAAACCATTCATTAATTCGCTCAAAGTTGGGCAGACAGTCGGCGTTAAGTACTGGCGACATTTTGTTTAGCGACAGCATATAGGTTTCCGAGCCTTTTTCTTGTAAGTTTTTGTATTGGCGGCTAAAAAGTGCCTGCCATACTTTAAGGTCTTCAGCCGTGTATTTGTCCATGTTTTGTATCATCATTCATAGTTTTTACTGACAAAACAGAGGAACACAAAAAAACCTCTGTCGCCAGAGGTTAATATTCAATTTCATAAGTAAACAAGACCTCTGCTACGCGTGAACCGCATAATAATAAGCAGAGTTATGTGACTTGTTAAACATGGGGCAAACATATTACAATTCAGGAATCAAAACAAATGAATCATTAATATCCTTTCTGAGAAGAACTACCTCACCAGAACAAAAGCCGCCCAGAAGTAAGGATCATATTTTTGGCGCATCTCTTTTTGCACCTTTGTAAAGGCGTCTTCAATTGAATCTCCATTGCACAGATTCTCATAAAATGCTACCATGAATTCGCTGGTTTCTTTGTCGGGAACTTGCCATAAACTCAGAATCATGTTGTCAACTCCAGCCATCATAAATGCCCTTTGCAGTCCGAACACGCCTTCACTTCCACTAACGTCCCCCAAGCCAGTTTCACAAGCACTTAAAACAGTGAGATTGGTTTCGCTTAAATCGAGTAAAGAAATTTCATAAGCACTTAAAATCCCGTCTTCACCATCATTTTCGTTGGAGTTTGCACCAGCCAATACAAGCCCAGATCGTTTCATTGGATCTGCACTCTGACTGTACATTTGGCTAGAAGATCCTCTGAATACAACATCTTCGGTGATTTCTTCTGTATTCTGTACCATTTCTTCCGGGTCGGGATAGAAGAAACCATGTGATGCCAAATGAAGTACATCCGGCTTTTTCCTCATTAATGCATTTTTTAATGACTCTTCAGTTGCCGAGACATCCAGTAATAACTCATCTTTTAGCTGATGCGCCTTGATAATTTCATGAATCTTCTCAACCTCCTGTCTGGTGCCTTCCAAGTAAGCCCAATCTCCATTTTCGTCTCCATAATTAACCCCTCCGATTAGCTCAAAAACCTGAAGCTTTTCCGTCGGAGCAGTGCCGGAAAAATGCGCAAGCGGATCGACTATTTCCTGAAACTTAATGCTGTCTGACACATAGTGTCTACCGTCCACGGATAGCGCTGAAAATGCAATTTTATGCAGAATGCCACTTGGGGTGAAATACACTTTGTCCGCCCCTGATAAATGATTTTTCAAGCTATCCAGCACAAACTGACCAAGTGAAAAATTTAAACGGCCGTTGTTACCATATAGTTTATCAATTCCCTTCTTTCGGGTGCTTGCAGTTTTATCAATTAAGTCCGTAAACTGATTCTCTGAGAATAGTTGAACGAATTCAGGTAGTTTTTTTCCGGAAGAATAGACCAGAGCATAGTATGCCTTATTGGCAGTTGTATCATTGGGCACGAAGGAAATAAACTGAATATATTTTTCATTGGATTTCAGTTTTTCCTGAATAAAATACTGATCTAGATCGGCCAGGTACAGACTATTTTCTCCCAGCTCTTCAGAAAGTTCCTTTTCGTTTGATCTGATCTCACTTTCAAGAGACTTGTAAGTCTCTGACGATTCTGACAACCCTTCGTTGATTAAGCGAGACAATTGCTTTTTTGAATCCTGCCAGGCTTGGTATTTCTGTAACATGGTCTCATCTCCTGAGCGCTGGAGACTCACTTTAAGCCTGTCGTTAGACCTCAACAACATGGCAGATAACTGTAACTCCAACCTAACCAGCTTAGCAAAAAACTGAGGGTGTCTGTGCCTGTAAGAATACGCAAAACGTCTGAAAGCCGTTAGGCTCGCATTGTTTGATTTCAACCAATTGAGTTTCTCCTTTTCTGAGAAGTAGCTAAAGTTTCTTTCGAGCTCCTTGGTGTAAATTTCCATCACACGGCTATGCTCTTTATGGGCTTCTTCATGACGGTTCAAAAACACTAAAATCTGACCTTTACTCAAATAGGCGGTTTGCAATGAGAAGTGATTTTTGCCAAACTTATCCTCACGCAACTTGATGCCCTCATTAGCCATGTCCAGAGCTGTTTGAGGTTGTCCTGCAGCCAGATAAGTCATGGCTTTATTGTGTAAAGTCACTGCTACTGAACTCACATCCTTTCCAAGTCTTCTTTCCTCTTCGATGGATAGGTCGTAATAATGAAAAGCACTGTCCCATGCCCCTAAAACCCTGTAACTTTCCGCAAGGTTGTTGTATTCTGCAGACAAGTCTCGTTCTCTGGCCTGGCCTTTTCCAATTTGAATTGATTTTTGAAGAAGCACAATACTCTTACGGGCATAATCTATGATGTTGTCGACATTGTCTTCCTCCATTTGAGCGGCAAACAGAAATGCGGAAGCTTTGTTGTTCAAGACTCCGGCCACTGCTGTGCTATTCTCGCCATATATTTCGGAATGAATGACAATGGCCTGATCGTATAATTCAGTCGCCTGATCAATTAAACCAATTTCCGCATATACTTTAGCCCTGTTATCCAATACCCGGGCAAGATCCGGATGATTTTTTGGCAATTTTTCCTTGGCTATCTCATGCGCTTCCTGAAGGTGTTTTTCAGCTAAACCATAGTCGCCTATGGCCATGTAATTATTCGCCAGATTCACGTACGTAAACAGAAGGTCGGACGCCAGAAGGTTTGCGTTATCCGGATGTTTCTGAATTTTTAAGGCCAGTTGTAAATACTTTTCGGCATTGTCGTAATCACCTATCGCAATGTTAAACAGTCCGTAATTATTTAAGATGGTTGCTCTTTCCAGATGATTGGTGCCGAAAGCATTTTTAGCCAGCTTCAGGGAGGTCTGATAGGTTTTTCTACAGTCAGCATAATTGAGGTCCTGAAATTGAATATTCGCCAACGTATTCAGGGCGCGCGTATATTCTCTGGAGTTCCTGCCAGACGTGTTTTCTATAATTGGCAAAGCCTGGTTTACCAACTTATAAGACTCTTTGATGTCATTTAACTCACTGCATACCTGAGATAAATACAACATGGTTGTTGCCCTGTTTGGGTGTTGTTCTCCCAGTACTTCAGCCTGACAGGACAAACAATTTTCCAATACTTTCTTTGCCTCACCGTATTCTGCATAGGTAATGAGGTTCATGCCATATCTCTGTACGGCATTGCAATACCCTGCCTGACGTTTACCGTATGCTTTTTCCTGAAGATCAATGGCTTTCAGGTCAATTTTTTTAGCCGCATCATATTCGTTTAACCCAGCCAGAACTGTAGAATAATGACTTAATGTCACCGAATAGTTTGTCTGTGCACCTTCATCCAGATCCAGATCTTCATAAATCTGAATGGCTTTTTCCAGCCAGATTTTAGCCTGATCGAAAGCACCAACTTTCTCGTAAACGGCTCCCAGATTCATAACCGACAAAGCATAATAATCGCTTTCTGTTTTATAAACCGACTCCTTAATCTCGAGCACTTTTTCGTACAGTTTTATTGCTTCATCATACCTAGTGAGATTGTCTGCTGCAACAGCCAGATTGTTAAGTGCTGTGGCATGATCTGCTGTGCTTTCTCCAAAGACCTTTTTTGACAATCTGGAGGTTTCCTTAAACGTATTGTAAGCGGCTTCATCATTTCCAGCGTAGATATAGAATTCGCCAAGAGAATTAAGACTCAATACATACATTTGACTGGCTGCTCCGAAAGAAGTCTTCATTAAATCGCAGGCATTCACATAATACGGTTCCGCCTCTTCAAAACGGCCATTGGTAAAATAAAAAGAGGCCATTGTATTGGAGACCACCAAACTCATGCTATCCAGAGGATCCCAGTTGTTTTTAGCGTAAGATTCTATCCATTTGTAGTTGCTTTCTGCTTCAGCGTTGGCCTGGATTCCGGCATACATATTCGCCATTTGCCAGCGGATACTCATCTCATTTTCATCATCCAAAATATTGAGATAGGTTTTGATTTTCAGAACGTGTTCCAAATGTGCACAGGCTCCTGCAAAATCTTCAGTATAACTGGAGTAGATGGCATTGTAGTAGACGATTTCTGCAAAATCAGCGGTCATGGTATCACCCATGTCCATCATGGCCGATTGACACTTCTCACCTATCTCAACAGCAGATTGTGGCGCATTGGTCGCATAATAAAGGTAGGCTACATTCGCTGCAACATTGGTGTAGGCTGTATCCAGATTACCTTTTTCCTCATAAATCTGCATGAGTTCGGTTCCGACAGAAATGGCTTTTTCGGAATCATCAGTACTAAGAAGATTTATAAAATCCTGATAGTTTGGTGTTTGCGACCAGCACAAATTCCCAACAAGGCAGAGAATGACAGACAGGATATGTGCTTTAGGGAATAACAAATCAGTTTATTTTACATGGAGAACGTTCCTGTCTACATAAATCATCCCAAAAGGAATGAAAGACCCTAAAACTGCTTTGAAAGTGGTTGGATTGTCCCACTTAAAGGTCTCTCTCATCCACACAACTCCACCAATATATGCCACGAACAACACACCGTGAAGCATCCCCACAATTTTAACTGCTTCAGGGATATCCATGGCGTATTTAAGAGGCATGGCAACTAAAACAAGAATTAAAAAGGAAATGCCCTCGGCCCAGGATAATAGTCTGAAGTTTTTCATACCGCTAAGTTACTGCATTTAGGGTTATTGGCGGGTGTTTTCGTTGGTGAATTCGGACAATGTTAAATTAATGTTACCTCAAAACGAAGGATTCCTGATTTCGGATCGTCCAAGTATGAAACAAAACACACAAATGAAAAGATTTATCCCTGCTTTCCTACTCACTTCTTTTTGTACCGGTCCACTATTCGCACAAGATTTCTACGACATGAGTTCTGTTCAATCCATAGAGATCTATTTCGCCCAAAGCAACTGGGATCAACTCCTGGATGCTGAAAAAGCCGGGAACGAAGACTACATTATGGCGGACAGTGTCATCTTAAACGGTACGGTCTTCGACAGTGTGGGTGTCAAGTACAAAGGCAACAGCACCTACAATGCCAATCAAACCAAAAATCCTTTTCATATTGAGTTGGACACCTATAAGTCTCAGGACTACCAGGGGTACAAGGATATTAAGTTGAGTAACGTGGCCAAAGACCCGTCTTTCCTTAGAGAAGTATTGTCTTATCAAATCCTGAGACAATACATGCATGCGCCTAAATCTAATTTTGCCAATGTTTCTGTAAATGGCACCCTGATAGGTTTGTACAGCAACTCTGAGGCAATTACCAAGACCTTTATGGAGAGCAGAATTGCCGATAAAAACAACACCTTCTTTAAGTGCAATCCGCCTGACGGCGCAGGACCCGGAACCAATGATTACCCAAACCTGGTATACTTAGGAACGGATAGCTCATTCTATTATGATGCCTATGAATTGAAGTCGGATTTTGGATGGGCAGACCTCATCAGTTTATGTGATTCTTTGGCAAACCAAATCAACGACATTGAGGACATTTTGGATGTGGACCGTGTTATCTGGATGCATGCGTACAACAATGTTCTGGTGAATCTGGACAGCTATTCCGGTGGATTTACTCAGAACTACTATTTGTACAAAGATGATTTCAATCGATTTATGCCAATTATCTGGGATTTAAATGAGTCGTTTGGCCGTTTTTCTTCAACCGGATCAGGGAACCTTACCAATACCACTTCCAAGCAACAAATGGATCATTTACTTCATGATGGAGATGCGAGTTATCCTTTAATCAGCCAGATTCTGAGCATTCCGGTTTATAAACGCATGTACCTGGCTCATTGCAAGACCATTTTACTCGAGAATTTTGACAACAATAGTTACTATTCTACAGGCCAAACACTTCAAACCTTAATTGATGGAGATGTGCAGGCAGATCCAAACAAATTCTTTACTTACGCTAACTTTCTGGACAATCTTGATAATGACGTTTCTGCTGGCGGACCTGGAGGTACAACTCCCGGAATCGCCAATCTGATGAATGGACGAAATTCTTATTTACTTGGTCTTTCTGATTTTACAGTAACTGAACCGGAAATTACCAACGTGCTTGAATCCAATAGCTCGCCAAACATCAATGATGTTATAGACATTACTGCAGATATTTTAAATGAAACTGACGTCTTCTTTGCCTACAGATACGACAGTCTGGCACCTTTCCAAAAAGTAACTATGTACGATGATGGGATGCACAATGATGGTGCTGCCGGAGACGGCACTTATGGCGCGAGTTTAAGTATGACCAATACCTATGCCCAGTATTATATCTATGCCGACAATAATGACATTGGTAAATTTTCACCCGTTCGAGCAGAGCATGAGTTTTATGAAATTTTCACCGTAATACCACCAGTTGGCGATCTGGTGATTAATGAATTTCAAGCAGATAATGATGTGTCTGTGCTGGATCCTGCCGGTGAGTATGACGACTGGATTGAGCTTTACAATAATGGTTCGAGCAGCATTAATTTGGAAAACTACTACTTGTCTGATGATGCCAGTGACCTGATGAAATTTCAGTTCCCGACAGGAGCGAGCATTGCTGCAGGAGATTACTACATAGTTTGGGCAGATAATGATTTAACTCAATCGGGTATCCATGCGCCATTTAAACTCTCGTCTTCAGGTGAAATGTTATTCTTGTCTGATGCCTCAGGGCTTGTTGATCAGGTTGTGTTTGGTGCTCAAAATGCGGACGAAACTTATGGAAGGTATCCTAATGGAACAGGAAACTTTCAGGCCATGGTGCCAACCCACAGTGCTCAAAACAGTAATGTGCTGACGATTTCAGATCCGGTTGATGAAAATCCAACATTTGTTCTTTATCCAAATCCTGCAGATGACAAATTGTACATTGACTTTGGTATTGCTCAAAACAAGGAAACTTTGGTAAATATATTTGATGGACAGGGTAAATTGATGCTTAAAAAAAGCATGACTACCAATACCGTTATAGATGTGTCGTCCTTTGCTCCGGGAATGTATTTTGCGGTAGTAGGGTCAAAAAGCGTGAAGGTAATTGTGCGCTAGTTCAATTTCTTAACCACTCTAAATCCATGATTGGAAAATGAGGCACGCTTGTTAACCGTTCCAATATCGTTTGAATTGAAAAAGTTGCAGGACGCACTTGAGCACCACCAGGAACCGCCTCTGGCGCAGGCCACGGCTTCATTGTCTTTCCAGATTTCAGGTCGATCGGCACAAAACTCAAAACAATTGCCGTACATATCATACAGTCCCCAAGGATTGGCCTGGTAACTTTTAACCGGGCTTGTGTACAAGTAATCTTCCTCTACCGTAACTTCTTTATGGGTCTCACTTTGCCAAATATTGGCATACAGATTCAGAGAATCCCTGCCTCCTTCAAAATGATAGGGTCCGGCTGTGTTTGCCCTACACGCAATTTCCCACTGGTCCACAGTAGGCAACTCTGCCTTCGCCCAGGCACAATACTTTTGAATGTCGTAATAGCTAATACAGGTTACCGGATGGTCCATTTTTTCTTCGATACCTCCCTCCGCTTCACCAAAAGGAAATCGCCAGTTTGCCGTGGAATCCATTACCCATTTAAACTCGTCCAAACCAACATAGAAAGTCATGGCGTTTTTGAACCTTTCTGCTGTTGTTTGGTAGCCCGTTTCTTCAATAAATACCTGCCATTGGGCGTTTGTGATTTCCGCCTCACTGATTAAAAATGATTCCGCTTCAACCTGTCTTTTTGGATTAATTCTGTGGTTTGTTTTACCGAGCTCATAAGTTCCGGCCGGAACCAGCACAAAGCCTTCGGGAATCTCATTTTTGTCACTTACTTTCTCCTGAAATTCCTCAGTTTTATTGTGACATGAGACCAGGCTGAAGCAGCATAGAACTATTAAACTAAGGCCGCATTTTCTGTGCATAATAGTCGTTTGCCATTTGCTTAATTTCCATCTCCATTTGATCGGTCAGTAATACGCCCGTATATTCCGTTTCGTAATTCTCGAAAAACTCAGAATTCTCATACCAGGTCTGGTATGCTTCAAATTCATCGTCCGCCATTAACTCCAAGAAGAAACTTAGGATGTAGTTATTATTGGTGTGATCGTACAGTTCAATCAAAAACGGGATTTTCTCGTATGCACCAAGGTTTCTCAGCTCTCTAAGGAAGGTATCCGAAATTTTATAGTTCATCTCTACACACTCGAATATTCTATCCACTACAAATACTCTGTTTTCTCTGATAAAATCGGACTGACGTGTACTCATACTCGCTCCTGAATTGTCCCATGGCAAGCTTGAGAAAAGGTAATCGTCTCTATATGGAGCCGATTCGGCACACACCTGATCAAACCACTCCGGATATGCAAAGCAGTATACAAACTTCTCGTCTTGAGTTAGTCCGTTCCACTCGCTTTCCGAAATCATTTTAAACTCA
The DNA here is from genome assembly GCA_965230535.1 of Parvicellaceae bacterium. GTDB lineage: Bacteria > Bacteroidota > Bacteroidia > Flavobacteriales_D > JAUILH01 > JAUILH01. The sequence goes on from OZ246010.1 coordinate 2,160,382, forward strand.
GCCATTTCATCAAAGTCCTCTGACTCCGGACCTGGTGGTTCCTTAATCAAACCAGCCACTTTTTCAGACTCCATGCAAAGGATCGTTTCAGATAATTCTTCCGGTTCTTCCTCTTCTAGTTGATTGGTGATTTCTTCCTCCTTTTCATCACTCTCTTCTGCGGATTCTTTAGGCTCTTCTTCAACCTGAGATTCATTTTGAGTGGCTTCTTCTGTATCTTCTTTTTTCTCGGAACTACAAGAATATAACAGGGAAAGGGCAAGTACCCAGACGATCTTTTTCATAGCTTGATGGTAATTTAGACAGGCACTAAAATATGAATTTGAATCTATATTTCAGACATAATTTGTTTGCCGGAAGTAGACTTAAAGCGCCAATATTGGTCAAAGAAAATGGTGCCGGAAACCTGCTTGTCGAGAGACCGCAACAAATCCTTCAAATCATAGTCGCTTTTTCGGCAACAGCTCATGTACGATCTTAAAACTGACATGACCGTTTTATTCTGTGCTTTGAGTTTTTCGTTGACCAGATAAAAATACGACACCCCACCCCAATACATGAGATGATACTCTCCCTGTGTTCTGTACCACATAGCCAATTCTGCCATGGGTTTATCTTTGGAAAGCGCCTCCCTTTTAGAGGCAAACTTCTTGTCGTAAATGCCTTGCAATTCACTTGTTGTATAGATTCCCATTTCATGCATCACCTGATACTGAAGAAAAGTCGCAAAGCCTTCTGCAAACCAACTGTGTTTACGGCCAATAAATGGGATCGCTAAATGACTGATCTCATGCTGAGCAGTCCAGTCCTTCAGAAAATCATCCAAACTAAAATTGGGGTTGATGTAGAAGTGTACACCCTGATCCTTTCCCCGGGATGTATGTGCCCAGGGCACGGGTTCTGAGGCGTTTGGATACTTAAAAATGGTGAAGGTGATGTCAAAAGGAAATTTCCCAAGTGTTCTTTGAACGGAGTTTGCGACAGAATCCACCCAGATTTTGACCTTGGCTTTTTGCTTATCTGTAAAACTGTCTTCCCACACATAGCGGTATTGAGTTTTCTTTCCCTGAGCAAATACCTGTGACGAAAACTGACAAGTTACCATCAACAGAATTACACATATGACATTTTTTAATCCGCTCATATTCTCATGATCAAAATACACACATCATCAATTTGCTCAAGATCGCCTTTCCACTTCTTCCACTCCTGGTGCAGTTCTTTAACAATTTGATCGGCCGGCAGATGCTTCAATTCAGCAATTTTATTTCTCAGGTTCTTAGGCTTGTACTTTTTCTGGCTTTCTCCACCAAATTGATCCTGATAACCGTCTGACATCAACACCAATAAATCTCCTTCTTCTACAGATTCAACCTTTAAACTAAACTGCTGCCGGTAGTCGTAGTTTCCAATGGGTTGTTTATCTGGTTTAATGATTTCAACAGCATGCGATCTAAAGATCCAAAGTGGATTATTAGCTCCTGAAAACTCCACTTTTTGGGTTGTTTTGTCTATTGAAACCAGTCCAATGTCCATCCCGTCTCTAACTTGGTGGGTATCTGCTTTCTTTTTGAAGTTTTGTTCAAACTCATCATTCAATGCATCCAGCAGCTCATTACAGGTTGACAAGTGCTGTTCTTTCACCGATTTATTAAGGGCGTTGATTCCGAGAACGCTTACCATCGCGCCGGGCACACCATGACCAGTACAATCTGCCACGGTAACAAAGCACTTATTTTCATTTACAGCATGGCACCAATAAAAATCGCCGCTTACAATGTCCTTAGGTGTATACAACAAACCAACTTCTGAGACACAGGTTTTGATGGAATCGAGATTGGGCAGCAAACCATCCTGAAGGTTTTTCGCATAGTTAATGGAATCGGTAATTTCCTTGTTTTTCTCCTGAAGGTTCAAATTCTGTTCGGAGATCAATTGCTGACTTTTCTTTCTTTGTTTCAAAAGAATAAAAACCACACCCAGAAGTAATAGAAGGCAAATACTGAACACAGCGACATATAAGATGATTCTGTCCTTTTCTTTGTTCTGTTGATCCTTCTTCTCAATGTCTCCTTTGAGGACTGTTTCCTTCTCAACGTGCTTCTCAATCTCAAGCGAATCTTTAATCTCAATTTCGCGGATTTTCTGACGTTCTTCCATTTCCGCCAGTTGTAATAGCTTTTCAGACGAACGGATTGAATCATTTAAAATAGCATACCTCTCCTGAAGCAGATACGCTTCTTCGTAATTCCCTCCAATAGACATGGCTTTTGCCCTTGCTTCCAGATAATTTAAGCGGATTAAAGAGTTGTCGATTGCCGAATAATACAGGTCAGAACTATCCAATAATTCAATGGCTCTTTGAGCTTGTCCCTTACTATTATAAATGACAGCCAAATCAATATAAATCTCCCTGAAATAATGATTTGACATCTTGTTCTCTCTTGAGAATTTAATCATCTCTCGTCCATAATAAATGGCGGAATCCATGTTCTCAAGGAGGTAGTGAATATTGCATAAATTGGTAAGTACATCTGCCGTATGAATGATGTCGTTGTACTTTCTCGCGTAATGTCTGGATTTATGATAGTAGACTATGGCACTGTCCAGCTCCTTTTCCCTTTTGTATACAATTCCCAGGTTGTTATAGGCTGACGCAAAGGCACTGGAATCATTATTTTCCTGAGCATTTTTGAGCGTCTTTAAAACATAATACTTGAACTTGTCTATGGCGCCCAATTGCATGTACACAATCCCAATATTTGAATATTGAAAAGTCAGGTTCTTTTTACCCTGGGCTTCAGCAATATCAATAGAGCGCTGGTAGTATTTGACGGCCAGTCTGGGCTTGTCTTCATTGTAGTAACTGACTCCGGTATTCATGAAAAGTCCGGCCAATCCTGTGCTATCCTCCTGTCTGTAGGAGAACTTGATGCCTTCCCGGTAATAGTAGCGTGCAGAATCGTAATTCTCGGTAATGATGTTGTAGTTACCCAAACGAAGAAACCCACTTTGCTGATATTTGATCGACTGATGTTTCTGTGCCAGTTTCATGCAAATCCTGGTGATTTCAAGAAATGATTCGGGGTAGGAATACAGTAAGGGCTGTGTGTTTTTGAGAATGCAGCCTAGTTGAGCTGTATCAATGGTTTCCAGTTGATCCTGTGACGCTCCACAATCATTAAAAATGCTGTCTATATCAGACTGCGCATGGCCAAGTGCCGGAAGTAAACATATGATTAAGAGCCATCTCACGAGATAAAGATACGATTTGGAAGTAATTGAGGAGTTCGGTTGACTTCCTGAACCATTACAAGCTATCGAGAAACTCGCCAATTGTAACATCTGAGGGAACCTCCATTTTCTTGCGGAGACGATAGCGTCCTTTTTTGACGCTGTCTACTGCAATGCCCAACATGCCGGCTATGAGTTTGCTATTCATTTTTAGTTTGAGGAGTACGACCAGCCTCTGTTCCGCATTGGACAGATTGGGATATTTTTCCATCACGTTTTCAAGAAATTTCCCGTGAAGTTTATTGAACTGCATTTTGAAATCTTCCCAGTCTTTTTCTGTGCCAATGTTGGTTTCAACCAGTTTAAACAGGTGAAGCATGTTGAATTCTTTGTTGTTCTTCTGTCGCTCTCCAAAAGCCTGTAATTCTGTTTTCAGTTTTTCCAAGAGCTCATTTTTGGCCGATAATTGGGTACTAAACTGGATCAACTCACGATTCATAGCCTCTTTTTCAAGTCTTTCAATTTTCAACTTTTCCTGAGTCTGAATGTTTACCAACATCAAGTTGCGTTGCTTTTTTTGATTGCGGTACTTCTGCAAAAAATAAATCAAAACAGCCACTACAATTAATAGAATTAATGCAAGTATCAATTCAAAATTCCTGCGCTTGGTTAGCTCACTGTCAGCCTTCGCAATTTGAGCCTTTTGATTTAGAATTTGAATCCTTTGGTTTTTTAATTCGAGTTCCTTTTCGGCAGTTCTTAATTCATAGCCCCCCAGAATCTCTGCGAACTTGTCAATGCTTCTTTCATTGATCAAGCTGTCACTATAGATCGTGTATAGTTTGTATTGTTCCAGAGCACGTTCAAAATCTCCATTGGCCACATAAATTTCTGACAAAGTCAGGGCCCCATTTTGGATGGCTGCTAAATCTCCGGTTGTCATTTTGAACTCCATTCCCTCCAGGCCATAGTGTATGGCACTATCCAAATCATTCTTTAAAACATGATATTCGGCCAGCTTCAAGTAAATATAGCCCAAACCTCTCGCGTTTTTGGCTTTTTGGGCACTTGATAAACTTCTATTAAAATAAACCTTGGCCTCATCAAGATCTCCTTTTTGTAAATAGGCATTGCCAACATTCCCCAACACAAACCAAATCTCTGCAGTTGAGTTGATCTCTTCTCTCAATTCCAGAGATTTTAAATAATAGCTCAACGATTCTTCGGGTTTTCCCTGTTTTTTCATGAGCGTTCCCAGGTTGTTGTATGACTTGGAGGCACCAAGAAGGTCTTTCGTCCTCAATTGATAATTCAGAGCCCACTCCATACTTTCCCTGGCTTTATCGAACTGTTTGATTCGTTTATACAAGTTCCCCAGGTTGGCATGAACAATAGACTGATCTCTGTCATTTTTATTGATTTTAGCTTCTTCCAAAGCTTTCAAATAATGATCCAGGGCCTCAGTATAGTTGCCCATGCTATAGTGAACCAATCCTATATTAAGATAACTGGAGGACAACATTTCCGGATTGATCTGCTCTCTGATTTTATGTCCTTTGATGCCGAATTCAAGTGCCCTGTTATAATCTACTTTTAGCATAAGTAGTCCACACATATTGTCGTAAATGGTGGCCAACATCACAGAATCCTGAATTTCTTCCAGAATTTCTACGGCCAGAAGATTGTGATTTTCAGACGCTTCATAGTCTCCCTGACCCTGAGAGATCAGTCCCCATAAGCCATGAACTTTTGCCTGACCCTTTTTGTTTTCAAGCCCCTCGTATTGCTCCACTGAAATTTCAAGACAGGCAATGGCTAATTCCCAATTTTGACCAATGTAATAGGTAACCCCTTTTGTATAGTTTGCCTGCGCCAGACCTGAATAATCCTCAAGATTTCTGGCCAGTTTAATGGCTTCTGTTGCATATTCAATGGCTTTATCAGGCTGACTTTGCTTGTATTCCCACGAGATGTCATTCAAACATTGTACACGTGCCTTGCCCTCCAACATAGGCAGTCTTTTTTCCAAACTGTCCAACATTGAACTTTTCTGACTTAACGAAACAAAGTTCAATAACACCAAGCACAAGAATAGGATACACTTTTCCATGTGTTCTTTCTAAGTTTTCAAGACGTCTAAGATACTTGTCCTCCTGATTTGTCCACCCAATTTGTCCACCTGAACACAGGTTTTTTGCCCAAAAAACAGCTTGTCCCCCCTTTTTTCCCGAGCCAAAAGCAAGCCTCCTGATCAATTCGCCTCTAATTTGGGAATATCTATGAAAACACATAGATGGATTTGTGATCAACTTATTCCCACACACTATGAAAAAAATATTACTCGCATGCTCATTTCTATTTTCGATGAGCATATAAATTAAAGCACAAACTGTTTTGCTTCAGGAAAGTTTCGAAACAGATGGTGAAGGTTCTCGCTATACATCAAATGCCTTTCACGCTGCCTGTCATGATTATTTTGAAAGAATTCAAGACTCTGATATTCCAACCAACAACTGTGTATCCAATGTGCCTGGTGCAGAGCATGGCACCTTTTATTGGGCTGGAGAAGACACTGATGGCGCCACAGGAGGAGAAGGCGTCCTAACTCTTGACCCTGTGACTGTAACCGGATATGCCCTGGATGTAGATATTTTACTGGCTCACGGACGTCCAAATGATGGCCGTTGTGAACTTGCTGATTATCTAATTCTGGAATACAATATGGATGGCGGTGGCTGGACCATGTTTGGAGCACTTTATGGCAATAATCACATAACTTTAAATGGAAACCTAACAGTAGATACAGATTTAGATGGCGCTGTTAATATAGGTGACCCGGAAGTCAATTCAACCAATTTCCAAAACTTCAATTTTACGATCCCGGTAACTGGCAATAGTTGTCAGGTGAGAATTAGAATGCTCATGAGTACAGGAACTGAAGAAACCCAAATGGACAACATTAGAATTACCGGAAACACACCCTGCAACGCGCCAGATGTACCAACTATTACGGCTGGTTCAAGCAGTATTTGTGTTGGCTCAAGTACAACTCTGGATTGGTCAGGGGCAAACCTGAATGCTGCTACCAATTGGCATATTTACACAACAAGTTGTGGTACCGGACAAATTGCCTCTCAAACAGGGACCTCTCTGACTGTAAGCCCTAGCACTACGACAACCTATTTTATCAGGGGAGAAGATGGTGCCGGATGTGTAGATGAGTCGACAGGTTCTTGCGGACAATTCACAGTTACAGTCAATCCGCTTCCCTCCGTAAGTTTTACTGCGCCTTCTGATTTATGTATTAATGCCGGTATTCAGGCTGGCTTGGGAAGTGGATCTCCAACGGGCGGGGTGTACTCTGGTACAGGAGTCACAGACGATGGAAATGGAACCACCTATTCATTTGATCCTGCTGCTGCCGGAGTTGGTACACACACTATTACCTACACTTACACAAATGGAGATGGGTGTACGTCAAGTGCAAATGATGCTGTGGAAGTCTTTACATTACCTTCTGTGACATTTACAGCTCTTGCTGATTTATGCATCAATTCCGGGGTACAGGCAGGATTAGGGTCCGGATCTCCAACAGGAGGAATCTACTCCGGAACCGGGGTGACGGATGATGGAAACGGAACAACTTATTCGTTCGATCCCGCAGCGGCTGGTACAGGAACGCATTCTGTTACCTATACTTTTACCAACACCAATGGATGCACTTCTGCTGCGAATGATGCAGTAGAAGTCTTTACATTGCCTTCTGTTACATTTACGGCCCCATCAGATTTATGTGTAGATGCCGGAGTACAAGCTGGTCTTGGAAGCGGTTCCCCGGCGGGTGGAACTTATTCGGGTACTGGAGTGACAGATGATGGAAACGGAACCACCTATTCATTCGATCCGGCAGTAGCTGGGACTGGAACGCATACCATTACCTATACTTTTACCAATACTAACGGGTGTACTTCTGCTGCAAATGATGCAGTAGAAGTCTTTGTACTGCCCTCGGTGACTTTCACCGCGCTTGCTGATCTATGTATCAATTCCGGGGTGCAGACAGGCTTGGGGTCCGGCTCTCCAACCGGAGGTGTTTACTCAGGTACGGGGGTGACAGATGATGGAAACGGAACAACTTATTCGTTCGATCCCGCAGCAGCTGGTACGGGAACACATACCATTACTTATTCCTTTACTAACACCAACGGATGTTCCGCTTCTGCGAATGATGCAGTTGAGGTATTTGCATTGCCTTCTGTTACATTTACGGCCCCATCAGATTTATGCATCAATGCCGGAGTACAAACTGGATTGGGGAGTGGGTCTCCTACTGGTGGAGTATACTCCGGAACAGGAGTGACAGATGATGGGAACGGAACCACCTATTCATTCGATCCGGCCGCAGCTGGAACCGGAATACATACCATCACCTATACGGTTGGTTTAAGTGGTTGCTCGAATAGTGCCAATGATGCGGTAGAGGTTTTTTCTCTTCCAACTGTTAATTTTTCTGCACCAGCCGACCTGTGCGTTGATGCTGGTGTTCAAAGTGGTTTAGGTGGAGGAACTCCATCGGGAGGAACTTATTCTGGGACCGGGGTGACAGATGACGGGAATGGAACGACTTATTCGTTTGACCCAGCGGCAGCTGGTGTGGGCACACATACCATCACTTACTCTTTCACCAATACCAATGGTTGTTCATCAACGGCGAATGATCTGGTAGAGGTATTTACGCTCCCTTCTGTAAGTTTCACTGCTCCGGCAGACCTATGCATCAATGCAGGGGTACAGACGGGACTGGGGGGAGGTTCTCCAACCGGTGGTGTTTACTCTGGAACAGGAGTGACGGACGATGGAAATGGAATGACTTATTCATTCGATCCGGTAGTAGCTGGTACAGGAACGCATACCATTACTTATTCCTTTACCAATACCAATGGATGTTCTTCTTCTGCAAATGATGCAGTTGAAGTGTTTGCGCTTCCTTCAGTCACTTTCACTGCACCAGCTGATTTATGTATAGATGCTGGTATTCAATCTGCTTTAAGTGGAGGATCTCCCGCTGGGGGCGTGTATTCAGGTCCTGGAATCACGGATGATGGAAATGGAACAAGCTATTCATTTGATCCTGCAACAGCAGGAGTTGGAGTAAACACCATTACATATACTTACTCTGTAAGTGGATGTTCCGGCATTGCCAATGATGATGTTGAAGTATATTCTGTACCTAGTATTAGTATTGACCTTGTAACAGATGTGTTATGTGCAGATTCATTAAACGGCTCCATAGATGTCACAGCATCAGGAAATGGCACACTTCTGTTCGATTGGGACAATGATGGTACCGGTGACAATGATGATACAGAAGATCTGAGCGGTTTGGGTGACGGGATTTATGACCTTGTAGTAACGGATGCCAATGGATGTACCGCCATCAACTCAGCGACCGTTTCAGAACCGCTTCCTGTGACCGTTTCTGTAGACAATTCAACAAATCCAAGTTCTTGTGGTGGTTCTGATGGAAGTATTAACGTAACCACAACCGGAGGAACTGGTGCCTATACATTTGATTGGGACAATGATGGTACTGGAGACAATGATGACACTGAAGATTTACTGGGATTGTCTGCGGGTACTTACAATTTAATGGTAACGGATGTTAATGGATGTCCAGGAACCGCTACAGTTTCTCTAACAGATCCTTCGGCTCCAACAGTGAATTTCACTGCGTTGGCTGATTTGTGCGAAAATGAGGCCATTCAAGTGGCACAATCAGGCGCTTCACCAAATGGAGGGGTGTATTCGGGTACTGGTGTTACAGATGATGGGAATGGAATGAGCTATTTATTTGACCCTGCAACAGCCGGAGTTGGCACACATACCATTACTTATACTTACACCGATGGATCAGGTTGTACAGGACTGGGAACGGATGATGTTGAAGTATTTGCAGCACCTTCTTTCAATACGAATGCTGTCTCAAACATTAGCTGTTCAGGAGCTGCGGATGGAAGTATTGACATCAATGTATCCGGAGCTGGTTTGACTTACGATTGGGACATTGATGGCACAGGCGACTTCAACGACCCTCAAAACGTGGCAGGCCTTGATTCAGGAGCATACATTGTTCAGGTAATGAATACTAACGGCTGCGTTATCAGTGATACTTTTCAGATAACTGAGCCTGCACCTCTGGCTTTATCGGCCACCTCAACTGATGAGTTGTTAGGCTCTGATGGTTCTATTGATTTAAGCGTGAGTGGAGGAACTGCTATGTATACTTTTGACTGGAACAATGACGGTACCGGTGACAATGACGACACAGAGGACCTGTCAGGATTAACTGCCGGTAACTATACTGTTATTGTATATGATAACAATGGCTGCTCAGATACTTTATCAATAGGTGTTGGAACGCAGGTTTCTGTTAGCGAAGAAGAAACCTGGGCGTTTAGTGTATATCCAAACCCAAGTAAGGGTGATTTTGTTGTGGATTTTCAATCTGTTACTTCTCAGAGAGCGACATTGCTTGTCCACACGATTACTGGTAAACTATCCCACCAACAAGCCATTACAAGTGGAGTTAACCCAATCAATCTTCTTGATTTGGAAAGAGGAATTTACATGCTAACTATCAAAACCAACACAAGTCAGAAAACCTACCGATTTGTATTGAATTAAGCAGTAGTTTGCTTTTCATGGTAAGAACGGGGGGCGCGGATTGTGTCCCCTGTTTTGTACTTCAGTATCTCAAGACATGTTTTTTGCTCGTTTTGGCAAACAATCTTAATCAAAGGCTTCATTTAGTGTCCCTTTTTTTGATGTTTTGTCCTTGATTGGTGCCTATAGTAGAGGTAATTTCCATGATTATGCCCAGTACCTTAAAATATAGCGCTTTATCCACTCAGGACAAAAAAACACGGATGGAGCTCCGACATACTCTTATGTCATTAGTAAAAAGTTTGTTAAAGAGAAAATAACATCTTGAAAAATCAAATGCTCATACAGCACGATAGTCAGGATCTTGAGTATCTTGACTTACTTCAGAGAAAACGATTATGGTTTGATATGGAACAAGGTCGTGGTAACATGACCGCCGGGGATAACGCTCCTAACATTAGTCAACCAAGGGAATCTTCTGAAATTGAGGCAGGGAATCTGGCGGACAAATTTACTGGTCCAACAGCGAACAACCGATCAACCGACATTAGTGGAGCCAGGGAATCATCATCAGATAAGCTTTCAAGTGAACTTCAAAGAACATCCGGAACAGGAGAATCAATTCCAGATGATTTTCGAACAGAGCTTGAGGATTCTACGGGCCAGGATTATTCTAATGTACGATTACACACAGACGATCGGTCTAAGGAAATGGTCTCCGAGATTAATGCAAAAGCTTTTACTCATGGCAATGACATATACATGCCTAAAGAAAACCATGATTTGTCGTCCCCAGAAGGCCAAAACCTTCTAGCGGAAGAACTGATACATACCACCCAGAACAATGACACCATATATAGGTACTTGGATCAGGATCAGGTTGATGATTATATCGCTATGGGGGAACCTGGTTGGGAGGCTATATTTAAGGACATTGTTGAAGATGGCATTGAGTGGTCGTTTTCTATTTATTTACCTCCATCTAGCGAAACGGCTATTAAGGCCATCCAAACCAATCCGGACTTTTTAGTATTCATCCAAAAGAAAACCCTTGGTTCTGGTCGTTCCGCGTTTATTGCCATGGATTTGCTGGTTAAAGCAGGAAGAGAAGCATTTATTGATCGTGCATCTATTGCAAAGACTGTTGCCGGAGAGTTAGAATACATAAAAGCTCAAGTTAACACACTTTCCCCTCCACAGAGTGAAGAAGACTATGATCGTTTCATCTCTGATATTGACTGGATGATAAGTAATCTTAAGGCGGATAAATTCCCTCTACATAGTCTCAAAAAAATAAAAACCTATGTTAACATCTTCCTATCAAAATTAGACAACATGTTACTTGTCTTCTCCAAGATGGATGAGATTGAAAATGGCAACAGTGGTCATGGAGCTAAGTTATCCGTTGGATTAAACAGGTATCAGATGGAACATTCCATGTATAGTTATCTGACTTTAATCAATCCACGACTGGATAGTATTACGTTTAGCATTGAATATGACGTTTGGGGTTGGGAAATGTATAGAGGCCTTTATCATATAAATCTGAGTTTGAACAGGGGCAATGATACAGACCAAATGATTCTGTTAATTGAAAACGATCTAAATGCAGCTTCTACAGCGTTCTACAATAGTGGTGGACAAGGGGCGCTATGGCATTACATAGATGTTGAATCATCCAAGATTCAAGCTATTAAAGACAAGGGCACTTTTATGCCGTCAGAAAAAGAGTACCAACAAACGGTTAAAATTCTCGGGGTTATTGCGGTTGAACTGGCCGTCGTAGGGTTTTCTGTTGGGAATTATCTCATGAAAAAATTTATCAAGGATGCGTCTATTGCAAACCCCTATGCTTATGGAAGTTCGGCTAAAACAGCTATTAAAACTCTTGGAAATTTTCACGATAAAGGGATTCAACTCCTAAGTGATCATCAGGGAGATATTGAGGCTTTGCAACTTGGATTGAATAATCTCGTGAATGATTCAGACTACAAAAAAGCGGTGCAAAAATATCGTGATGTATTTGATGCAGAGAATACCATCAATGCAATAAAGGACGTAGCCGCATACATCCTTGAGCTTATTTTTGATGTTGCCGTAACCGTTGCTGCTATTTACACTGGAGGGGTTGCAGGTATGGTAACAAGAGGAGTTTTGGCTTCTGCTATTGGTGAAATTGCAATTATAGAACTAGGAGTACTGGCCGCTGAATCTTATGTCTTCACTGCAGTTAATAGAACTTTTGCAGAAATGAAACAACTGGTCAAAACCGGTGAAGTTGGTTTACCTACCTCTTTTGGAGAAGACTATAAAAAGAATTTCTTGTTATTCGGAACTCTAAAAGCTGTTGCGGGCGGGTATAGTAGATTGGTTTCTCCTAGTAAAAGTCTCAAAAATCAGACAGGTTTATTCATTGTTGAAATGGGGACCTTAACAGGCTTTGAAATGGCCTACCTTGCCTGGGAAAATGGCGGAATAACCGCTGAACAACAAAAAGAACTATTGTCGTGGGAAAGCTTAGGAAGGAGCGCTGTATTTCTTCTGTGCTTAAAAGCTACCATGAGCAGCTTGCAAAATCATATAGACTTACTGAGGCCTCATTCATCAAATAAGAGCCTTGAGAGAGTAACGAATGAAATTCAGGAAACAGCAGATCTCCTCAATAAGCAAAAATCCCACAAAGGCCTTGAAACGAAACAGCAACTTAAAGATCTTCAGACACAAACAAAGAATCTGATTGATGCTTATAAGGCCACCTTCAAAAGTGCCCAAAAAAGCGGCAAGCTGTCAAAAAAGGATTCTGACGTAATTCAGAAAATTCCTTCATTGCTTGAGACAGTAAAAGCAGAAATTGACCGATTAGACATCATCAATAAATACAATATTAAGCCTTCGGCTTCCAAAGATCTAATGACATTTGAAGCCAAGAATGACTGGAAGTTCAAAGAATTCAAAAAAGATCTAACAAGATTAAAGGTGAAAGGAGAGTTCAAGACCATAGGTACTCTCAAAAATGTTTCAGGAGACATCTACATTTTCAAACCTTTTGAATCATACGGCGATGGAGTCATTTATTTCAGGCGCATTTCTCAAAAAGCCTACAATCCTAGTCTTTCCCGCCTGTCTGAAAAAATGTTTGGTGAGAAAGCCCAAAAAGCCGGAAAATCGCCACTAAAATATGTAAAAGATGCATTTAAAAGGGACTTTGTGGCACAGGGAGGTAAGTTTGACAAAGGAGAATCCTGGTCTGGAGAATACAATAACATTGTTAGAGACGCCATTAAGAGAGGCTGGGACCCATCTAAAAATGAAGGCTTGCCTTATGAAAGCTATGATGCGGCATCAAAATACTTTGCAGAAATACGGGCTGAAGAGTTTAGGAAGCAAATAGAAACAAAGGAACTCACCAGCCCTTCTACCGAAAGCATATTGCTAATATCTGAAAAGATGAGCCAGAGCCAGATAGACATGGTGGTCGAAAAACTTGGTGCAGAACCAACAATGTTTGGAGAAAACTGTGACTATTTAACGAATCGGGTCAAAAATCTAGAGTATGTAAAAAACATTGAGGTCGTTCCAGAAGTGATGACTGTTGAGTTTACTTCTCACAGCAGAGTACTCATTAAAGGTGCCGAGTTAATTGGAGATCCTCTAAATAAAGAGCTAAAAACCAATGTTGAATTGGCTAAACAATTTAATCGTAACCTAGAGGTTCTAAGTGAGCCAGCAAGAGAAAAGCTGATCAATAGGGCAGAAAGCGACATAAAAAATGGAACGGTTGCTGACGTTGTCGAAAAGATGAATACGCTATTGGACGCTTTTCCAATAGAGGCAAGAAACGAACTAGCAGATATTCTTGCTGGCATCAAAGATATTGAAACTTACGACCGTTATATCAATAACCTGAAATACTTACCTGCAAACCGAACAGTAAATGATTTGCACATGAGTGTTGTTCGTACATCATCGACCAACAAACTGCCTAAATTCAATAGAGATCTTAAAATCAAAAATGAGCGTAAGCCAATATTCAAGAAACAGGAAATTGAAAATCCAACCGGTGCCGACAAGCTTCTTAATGAAGCGGCATTACCATACTCCAGACAGTTTGCGGGAGGGACCTTCTATTTTCATCCCGATCTTAATTATGCCATTAAAGCGCGTATAGAATCAGGTATCAACCCTAAACACACGCAGAAATACTTTGAGAATTTACATAAGCAATATCCAAATGGTATTAAATATGATGCCAATGGGATACCTGATATGCGAACCATTGCTGTAAAAGAAACTCAAGGCGAAATCTCAAAAGATGGTTCTGGAAATATAATAGAAGTTGACCTATCGGATAAAATAGAAATGCAAGCCCTTGGCTTGGAGAATAAAATTGATGGTCTCACTCCAATTGAATCCAAGTATAAAAATAATCAATACCATCAACCAACAGGTGGCGAAAACCGTAAGGCCATAAAAGCTGAAAAGACAGACGTACAACACGCCAACCTTATTATGAAGAAACGCTGGAAGGCACGAGGATATGGAAAATGGGTGCAGCCAGAGGGAACAGCATGGTACTTTGTACCACGATCACATAAAATGATCCTAGTTAGAGTTGAGGAGCTTAATCTGCTCAACTATAAAGGCAATACCAGATATACCGATTTGGTGAAGGGACCGAAGAAACCAAAAGAAATTTATCAAAGTGACCCTATAACAGAGGAAACAAATACAGCTGATGAAGCAATAGTGCAGTATGTTGGAATGAAAAAATTCCGTATTAAAAACGGAACTTACGAATGGTGGAATGCTGCTAAAGGAAAGTGGGATAAAATAACTTTGGAAAAATACCTTGAGAAACTTGAAAAAGCAAGAGCCCCTTTTAAAGAAAAAGCTCAAAATCAAGTAGATTTGGCATGGAAAGTTGAAAAGAAAACATCTGAAGATCTCCAAGAAGTATCAAGCAAAGTTGGAGGAGAATTAGCTGGCTTTGAATATCGTGTCAAATCTACAGAATCGCTGACCAGAAAACTTATCTCAGAGGGTATTGATACTTCAATTAAGGACGTTTTGCGATATACAATAGTTCTGGATAAAACCAATTTCACAGTTGGTGTCCAAAACTCCATGAAAAACCTAAAATCTCTTGGCTATAAGACCATTAAAATTAAAAACTCTTTCCAAGAAGGTCAAGTCTACAAAGGGATAAATACTCAAGTTAAAACACCAGATGGTTATATTTTTGAATTACAATATCACACTCCTGAAAGTTTTGATGTAAAACAAAATATTAATCATGATCTTTACGAAAAATATAGATTACTTGATCCAAAGAGTCAGGAGGCCATTGAATTAAGGAATAAAATGATTGAAAACTCCAATAGAGTTGAATTACCCGAGAACGTTGAAGATATTAAATAATGCTCCATGAAACATAATTACTTTATTATCGATTTAGATGGAAAAAGAACTCTTTTTAGGACAATAAGAGCTCCTTACTCAAACATTGCCGAGAGTTTTCAATCATTGGAAGTGTTAGAAGAGGGCAATTGGACAAAAACCCAAAAACTCATAAAACCATTTATGAATCGAGATGTCACTGGTTGGATCAACGAAGAAGACATTTTGACACTGGAGATTGCAAATGAGCTATTACTGTCCAAAACGACAAAAAAAATAATTGAGGCCAGAAACTTTGCACTAGAACATCATCAGGGTCAAATGTATGGTGACTTTCCCTATTCGGTTCATCTTTCCAATGTTGTATCCGTTATGATGCGTTTTGGAATGACACCTGAGGAAGATGAAAATTTGCTGACCTCCGCATGGTTACATGATGTTCTGGAAGACACAGACGCCAAAGAAGAAGTCCTTAAAACCAAATTTGGCATATTCGTTTTCGATCTAGTGAAATCTGTTACTGATGATCTCCTTCCAGAACTGTCCAAACTAGAAATCAAACGCCAGACATTCACAAAACTAGTAGAAGATGAAGATGCAATTATTTTGAAGTTGGCTGATAGAATTGCCAATGTTGAATTCAGCATTATTATGGGGAATTTGTCGAAAATTGAAAAGTATGTCAACGAACAAATCCTAATAAGAGATATATTGAAACCTCACATCAAGTCTGCAGTTGGAAACAACATGTTTAACTATTTGGAATCTCTTTTGGTAAATCCCTGACAGGTGGAACTTCATGAAAACACAAAGCCTATTTATATATAATGCCAACATATATTGAAGATGCTTATGGGCCGAACGGCAATTTAAGAAAACGAAAAGGACAACTTTATGACCTCCACCATTTAATAGAACAAAATTATGGAGGCCCTCATGTTTGGTGGAACGCACAGCCAGCAAGCTTCCCAGACCAACATCAGCTTGGTATTCATGGAAAAGACTCTCCTGCAAAAGAATTATTTAAATAAATTTGAATTATGTCTGATTTTAGTTTCCTTACCAGGTATGTGTTGCCCTCTGCATCAATAGAAGTGCGAGAGCAGCATAAACATCTCAAACATTTTCTATTTCCCCTTGACAAGAAAATAATAGAGGAAACTGAAGAGAATATCTTTATCCCTGTCGAATTAAAAAAATTCTATCAACAAGTAGGTTATGGCTTCTTCTTTCAAGAAAACAAATACTCTATTAATACTTTTCTTGATCCGGATACCTTTAAAAGTATCAACTTGAGGTCAGAGCCTTATGAATTTGATCCTTCACTCGATTTATTTGAGGAACCAGAATATCAGGACAAATTAGTGTTCTTTGAACTAAATGAGGGAACTTACTTGCTTATCGATAAAAATGACATTATGGGGAAAAATAGCGTCTATTATTTTGACGAAAAAATTGCTAATTCTCTGGAAGAATTCCTTCGAAATTTTGATGCAAACTCTGATCTATTAGATTCTCTTTAGTAGCAATACCCTTTTTCTTATTATACCTTGGAATTTTTTCAACTAAAATTATTGAGGTTAAATCACTAGATTCAAACTATGTCTGATTTTAACTTTTTGGAGAAATTTGTATCCTATGATACAGAGAATAGTAAATGGGAAGGAGAGCATAAACTATTCCCGGTAGAAAAAAACTCATTGATGATATCCAAAATAAGATAGAGGTTCCAGCTGATCTTCGCACGTTTGGTTGTCAATTGGCATGGGTTTTTTTCACCAAAAGCATGACTCATCATTTAATCGATTAATGGGGCCTGAGACTTTTGCGGATGTTAACCTCAAGCAAGACATTTATGAGTATGACCCCGATTTAGAGCTGTATGATGACATCTACAAGGGAGATAAAGCACTTTTTTTTGAAGTAAATGAGGGGATTTATCTAGCGATGGATAAAGACGAAACAGAAGGGAAAAATGCCATCTATTATTTTAGTCATAAGGTTGCCGATTCTCTTGAAGAATTTCTAAAAGCGTTTCATGATTCTCCAGATCTTTTAAAGTCCATTTCTTAATATTGACTTTATAACAATTCAGATAGTACCTTAAGGAATACGCCCTTTTTTGGGAAATCATGTATAAACAAAAAACCCAGCAATCAACTAAGATTACTGGGTTTATCTAGCGCTCCTTCAGGGACTTGAACCCCGGACCCTCTGATTAACAGTCAGATGCTCTAACCAACTGAGCTAAAGAAGCGTTTCCCAAAATTGGGATGGCAAATATAACAGATTTTAGAATTCCAAAACAGTTTTCGGTCTAATTTTTGCCTAACTTTTTAGAAATCTTTAAAATTAAGCTTATGAAATCATTTTTGAAACCCCTTTTTCTTCTTGTTTTCGCACTCGGCATGGGCTCAACGGTAGTCGCTCAAAACAAACAAATTACCATCAAAAAGGAAGTGGATGAACATGGCAATATCATAAGCTACGATTCCACAGTAGTTGAAACCAGCGGCAATATGGATCCGGAACAAATGGAACGCTTCCAGAGAGAAATGGATGAAATGAGCAGCCAGCTAAAAGATCAAATGGCCGAATTTAAACTGGAAATGGAGTCGTCCATGAAAACCATGCAGGAAGAAATGAGCCGTTTTATGGAAGAAGATTTCAATATGGATCAGTTCAACGATTTGTTCGACATGGAAAAGATGCAAAGCCTGGTGGAGGAGCAAATGAAAATGTTCGACGAGCTCTTCGATTCAAAAGATTCTGCAAAGCCTTCCGAAATGAGGGAAGAACAGATGTACTAAATCAGTTTACTTTCTTTCCCGGAATATCTCAGTATAGAGTGTGATCCTTGTCACAGTTTGTCTGAAAACCATGGTATAATTTTGTACCGTAAACAGATGAATATGGCTCGCACGGAATTAATTGTTCAAAATTTGAAATGTGGTGGTTGCGGAAACACAATCATCAATACCTTGAATAAAATAGATGGCGTTTCTGAAGCAGACGTCAACCCGGAAGAATCCAGAGTGTCTTTTAACCTAGCCTCTGAAGATGTTATTGAGGAAGTGAAAAGTGCCCTTGATGCCAAAGGATATCCCGTGGAAAACAGCCCAAATTCTGTCATAAAAAAAGCTAAGTCCTACGTAAGTTGCGCAATAGGGAGGGCCTCTTAATTAATTTTCCTCCACACAAAATTCACTCTTCCTTTGTGCGACTTACGGCAATAAAAAAAGCGTCCCGGAGTTTGGGACGCTTTTTTACTACTTGTGCTATGCTTGTGTTGTGTTATGCCAGATAACTATGAATTTTCTGGTCTAAGGAAGCTTTAGATTGAACTCCAATCAACTTTTCTTTTACTTCTCCATCTTTAAGGAAGAAAAGAGCCGGAATACTTCTTACTTTGAATAATCCGCTAAGCTCTGGATTCTTATCTACGTTAACTTTAGCGATTGTGAAATCATCTTTGTGTTTTTCTGCCAACTCATCAACCACTGGAAGAAGTGCCTGACATGGTCCACACCAATCCGCATAAAAGTCTAACAATACTGGTCTACCCTGACTCATCACCTGATCAAAGTCAGTTGTGCTATTTATCTCTTTCATCTTTTTAGTTTTTAGTTATTAATGAACTACCGGGAAGTCAATTTCCACCTTGGTTAGTCCGTAAATGTAATTTGTGAATGTTACTGAAACCACCACTGCAACAAAGTCGATCAGTGCTTTTTCATCGTATCCAAGAGCAAAGAACTTATCTCTCAAATCCTGATCTACATGGCCAGCCTTAGAAGCTACCTCACTCGCCAAAGAAGTCAAAACATTCAACTTTTCATCTTCAATTGTCGTGTGTCTAAGCTTTACGGTGTCTTCATCAGAAAAACCACTCATTTTTGCAAGAGCTGTGTGTGCCGATTTACAATAGTTACACTCGTTAGCTTCAGATACAGCCAATTTTATTGCTTCCATTTCTTTCTTAGAGAAGGTTCCTTTTCCAGCGTTTCCAGAAAAAGCCAAAAAGCTGGATAGAGCGTTGCTCGAATAACCGATAGTGGCATAAATGTTTGGCACCATTCCCAATTGACTTTTTAATTGGTCAAAGATTGCTCCGCTTTCTTCGTTAACTTCTTGTTTAGTTGGTACTGAAATACTGTTTAATGTTTCCATTTTTATACTGTTTTTATGATTTATAATTAATTAACAGTACAAAGCTAGATCAGCTGTAGCGCTTATATGTAGACAGGATTACCTAAGGTGTTGGCAATTTTTCCCTTTCTCTGAAATGTTGAGGAGAACAGCCCTCTCTGGTCTTAAAAAACCGGCTAAAAACCTGGACATCCGAAAACCCCAACTCATATCCAATTGAAGATACGGGCAGTTGTGTATAGTTCAAAAGTCGACGGGCTTCAAGCATAATGCGATTCTGAATAAACTGCAAAGGCGACATGTTTCCGTGCTTCTTAAACAGGTTAGATAAAGTTTTAGGCGACTTATTCAATAGTTCCGCATAGGCATTCACAGAGTGCTTTTCCTTAAAATGTTTTTCAACCAGATAATTGTATTCACGAATGATATCGACATTCTGTTTATTCCCTTCCAGAATTGTATTCTGAGTCTTATAGATTCTGGTACATAATATGAGCAGACGCTTCAGCATCATTTGAAGCATCTCCAGTTGAAGGTTGTCGTGCTGTCTAATCTCAATCATGAACATTTTAAAGACCGTCTCCAGAATCTCCATGTCCGATTCTGTTGGCTGGATCACCGGAATAGTAGACGCACCATAGTACAATATGCCCTTGCAACCTACTTCACTGTCGTGATCCACGATACAATAAAAATCTCTGTTCCATCTAATATATCGCGCCGTGTTAATGGAAGAAATATCCATTTTATGAAACTCGGTCAGACTCACCATGTCATTATTATTGAAGATGTAGTCCATGGTATCAATGGTCACCCGGTTATCATCAGAAGTGAACCACAACAAAGACAATTCACTTTTTCCTGGTGTGCTAATCACAGAATGGTTGCTGCTATCAATGTCCACAACCTCAATAAATTCACCGTTTTGTCCTTCAAATCTCATTGTACTTCCCGATTGAATAAGCTAAAGTTACACAATTGATTGAGCAGAAGCCAGCTTCCATTCTTTATCTTCAATGAATAGTATTTCAGAAGACATTGCCACAATAAAACCTATCCTGTATATGAAGCAGTGTCGTTTATCAATACTTCCTATATTTGCACCCATAAAAATTATTCTATGAGCTTATTAACCGTTGGAACTGTTGCCTTTGATGCCATTGAAACGCCATTTGGTAAAACAGATAAAATTGTGGGTGGAGCGGCCACCTATATTTGCTATGCTGCTTCTTATTTTTTAGATCAGTCGAATATTGTTTCTGTTGTGGGGAACGATTTTCCAGGTGATCGTTTAGAGCATATGAAGGGCGCTGGTGTGAACCTTGAAGGACTTCAGATTAAAGAAGACGAAAAAACTTTCTTCTGGTCTGGTAAATACCACTACGATATGAATACCAGAGATACACTGGATACTCAGTTGAATGTTTTGGAAACGTTTAACCCTGTTGTTCCGGACTCTTATCAAAATTGTGAGTATCTCATGCTTGGAAACCTGGCTCCAGCAGTTCAGTTGTCAGTTATTAAGCAACTTAAAAACCGCCCTAAGTTGGTTGTAATGGATACCATGAACTTCTGGATGGACATTGCTTTAGATGAGTTAAAAACGACTTTGAAAGAAGTAGATGTATTAACCATCAATGACGAAGAGGCCCGTCAGTTATCTGGTGAGCACAGTTTGGTAAAAGCGGCAGACGTGATTAGACAAATGGGACCAAAATACCTGATCATTAAGAAAGGTGAGCATGGTGCTTTGTTGTTCTACAATGAGAAAACATTCTTTGCACCTGCTTTGCCACTAGAGGAAGTTAAAGATCCTACTGGTGCAGGAGACACTTTTGCCGGTGGATTTATCGGATACCTGGCAAGTACAGACGACATTTCCTTTGAGAATATGAAACGTGCTATTATTGTTGGATCTGCTTTGGCATCTTACACTTGCGAAGAATTTGGAACTGCAAAAATTGAAAGCTTGTCTAAAGACATGATCAACGATAGAATCAGAGAGTTTGTAAGCCTGGTAGATTTTGATGCCAATATCTAATCAAACTTCTTACAAAGATTTTAGAGGGACTTTCGGGTCCCTTTTTTTGTGCTGATAATCAAAAAAGAAACTTCCATAAACAAAAAAGGGGACCGTTTGGTCCCCTTTTTCTTGCTAGTGTCCTTAATTATTTAGCACACTCAAGCTCTTCTAGTTCTTCTTCAGACATTCCTTCTGTCATCTTCAAGCACTCACCAGCTTTGTCAGCGGCAGCTTTTTGCTTGTCTTTGTCATCACCAGCTTCTTCGCCCATTTTTTCTGCTTCTTCCAAGCATCCACAAATGTCATCTCCTCCACATGAAGTCAATCCTACTGCTGCTACAACAGCCATTGAAATAAAAATTCTTTTCATAACTTAATAATTTAGTGTTTTTACGTAAAAATCGCCGCTAAGAACGGCTGGTTTTTTGACTATCGCAAATAAAATCGATTTTTTGTACAGAAAATTTATTATTTGACCATAAAAATCAATAATAGACCCAAAAAATAACAGGACTTTAACAAGGGGCAGGTCTCTTTTGGGATAAATTGCCCTCATGAATCATCTCTGCCGCATACTATTCGTAAGCATGCTTTTGTCCCCATTGACCGTAAAAAGTCAAAAGGAGGTAGTTACGTTATCCGACAGTGTATACATTTATTATTTCGATCTGTTTGATGATGTCAGCACCTTTGATTGGGGCACGGTTCCGAAAAATTTCAACTTCAACAATTACCGAATTTGCTTTAAAAACAACTCAAACGACACCTTAATCCGAGGACGGGTAACCACAGGGGATGGCAGAGTAACTTACCATTATGCGGGAAACCGACAGCTCATTAACCCAGGCGAATACTTTGTGATAAAGCCAGCAATGAATACTTCATTACAATACCGCAGAGGTCGATTTAGTAAATCGGTTTCCATGACGGCTATGGGCACAGATTCTACTTATCGTTTTAGCCACCGTTTTTTAGGACATTTCTCTAAAGACACCATTTTACCTCAATACGTACCAAACATTCGTCTTGATGAGCCACACAATCCACCCCTCACAAAAGAAGAAACCGACAATTACTGGGAGGAAATGGAGCGCATCAAAAGACTAAGAGCATACAGAACGTACAAACCAAGGAAGGCAAGTGACCTTTCTAAAATTCATTACGATCTAAAAATCTATGTGAGCAGACATGGATGGGATACAGACAGCAGCACAAAGATTTTCTATAAAAGATATGACCGTGAAGTTGAGTTAGAAAAAGTGTCAGTACCCGGAGAAAAAGATCATTTCATTTTCCCAAATCAGGATTCCGTTAAAACCGCTCCCATCGTTATTAAGCTACGCGGACGCAAAAACGGCTATCATAAAACAATCAATACAAGCAACGACAAGGACATATTCCTGAACATAAGATCTCGCGCCCCATATGTTGTAGATCTGGCCGAAGAGCAGGGAAAGGTGAAAGAAGAAAAAAAGAAAGGAAAACAAGCCAAACCTCCCGAGCCACCCCCTTCTCCAAAAAAGAATCCCGTTAAAAACTACAAGATGAGAAATATGTGGCTTTTTATGCTGGATGGGAAAGCAAAAATTACAGAGCATTGCACGGCCGAAATATTTCTCATCAACCCTTTTCCGGGTGAAAAATCTGGATGGAATAAGTTATGGTTAACCGAAAAGGAGAATGAGTATTTCTTTAAGCACAGAGTGTATGTTGATGAGGATGTCAAGAAGGTGAGGTGGCGCACATCAGAAAACGAGCCATGGCAGTATAACGAGATTTTCCTCAAGAGACAAAGTCCACAATCGCTGCTTAAGAAAAACGATTCTGTTTCTTATATCTATGGGTTTTATGGAAAGACGGCCGTTAATTGGGATCGAAAAAGCTATCGCCTCAGAATTGAAGATGACCTAATCAAGACCAACTACAATCTTGTATCTGATTCTATAAAGGCCGTTCTCAAGTGGTACGGAATCCCTTATGAAAGGGCTAAAACAGCTAAGATTGTTCTGAAAAACGAGAAAGACAAAATGCGTGTACACAGAGCGCTCAACAAACATTTTAAACGAGCTATCCTGATGCCGAAATACGATAACGACAGGTGGTTATGCGGTAGTGTAAGGGTCCATTTTTCGAAAGACGTCAGTCCGCAAAAAATCAAACAATTGCTGACTCATTACAGCATCAGATCTGTGCATATTAGCGAAAAACTGATTGATGATATGTGGAAGGTTAATATTGAGTTCAAAGAGATGATGAGCACTCAATATCATGCTTTAATGGATAAAATTTTCCATCACAGACAAGTAATAAAACTTCAAACTGATACTTGCCAGCTAACCAAGTTGGATTAAAAGGCAACAAAAAAGGGAACCTTTCGATTCCCTTCAAAAACTATTTATTTAAAACAGGTATTAATCCTCACAGCTCTTTTCTAAAGTTGTGGTGATTTCTAAGAGAGCTTCTTTGTGCGTGATGGCTTCTCCATCAGCTTCTGAAGTGTGTTTAGCTTCACAGGCTTCTGCAATGGCCGCATGGGCATCATCCAAATTCCAGTCTGCAAAATCTAAAGTTGCTTCAATCGATACTTCAGTGTCCAAAATCTTATAAATCGCTGATGTTTCAACAGTCATTCCATTCATGGTAATTTCTACCTGACATCTGCCTGCGGAATTGTTATCAACGTCATACTCGGCATCCATTCCCAATACTTTGGCAGAGATTGTTTCGCCATTCTCCATAATCGCAAAGAAGAACTGAGCCAGTTTTCTATCTCTGGTTGTGTCGTTCGTAAAAACAGATTCCTGATTCGTTTCAACAATGCCGGTCAGCCCCATGATTAACTCGTGCTGAGAGTTGGCCGTTGTAGCGCCTTCAAATCTTTTGGTTTCAAACGTTCCGGGAACAGCCGTTTTGTTGGCGTGCTTAAATCCTGTAAAACGCACCTGTGTCGCTTCAGGGTTAAATGTATATGTACAGGTTTTAACCGGCTCTTCTACTTCATCCTCAACCTTAGACTCCTCTGTTTTATTGGTGTCTTTTTCCTCGGCCGTTTCTTCCTTTTTCTCGTCTCCGCACGAAACCATCATTCCGGCCATCAATGCAATTCCTAAAATCCAATATGCTTTTTTCATTTCGTCTTATTTAAATGTCACCAAAACGGCATTCTTTTCAATCGTATCTCCCTTTTCAACTTTAAAGGCATCAATTTCTACATCTGCTGGTGCTTTCAAAACATTTTCCATCTTCATAGCTTCCAATACCAAAATTGGATCTCCTTTTTTCAGAACATCTCCGGGAGCAGCCTTTAACTCTACAACAAGACCAGGCATTGGTGCTTTCATGTCCTTAACAGCCGCACTCATAGAGGTATCCATTCCAAGTTTTTCAAGAAGTAAATCCAGCTTGTCTTTAATATCGACTGTGTAAACATTTCCGTTAACAGATAATTTCAATTCTTTGGTAAGTGCATTCTTCTCTAACAAGTGAACATTGTATGATTTATTATTCACTATTGCATGAAAAGATTTGCCTTCCTGAAGCACATCATACGCCACTGTTTCCCCGTTAAGAACCGCTGTTTTATCAGCCTCATTCAAGTCCAAATCGAACTTGTATTTTTCGTTTACATCAACCTTGTACACCGCTTATATAAATTTTTGTTGAGTAAAACTACTCAATTAAACGCACATACCAATATCAGAACTTAGGATCAGAAATTGTAGTATCATTGCACATCAATTCAATTTAGAGCATTATGAAAAGGTCGATAATCATTTTTTCTGCACTTGCATTAATGGCAAGTAGTTGTAAATCTAAAAAGGGTACCACAGAGTCTCCCGAAGAAGTTAAAGAGGGCATTGACAACTCTGTATCAGACATGTTGGGAGACCTGGAAGATGGTGAAGATTTTGAAGAGGAAGAAGAAAAAGCGCCTCCGGTTCGTCCTGTTTATCGCGAAACAGAAAAGCGCATCAATGATGTGATTCACACGCACCTGGAAGTTGGTTTCGACTGGAAAAAACATTACCTGAATGGTATTGCCACTATCGATATTAAACCTTATTTCTATGCCACTGACAGTTTAACTCTGGATGCTAAAGGAATGGATATTCATAAAGTATCATTGGTGGTGAAAAAGAAGGTCGCTCAAGAATTGAAATATGAGTACGACGGTATGTTCCTGAAAATTGATCTGGACAAGACCTACACCAGAGACCAGCAATACACGGTTCAAATTGAATACACCGCCAAGCCTGATGAATTTGAAATGGGTGGAAGCTCTGCCATTTCAGGAGACAAAGGTTTATACTTCATCAATGCGGATAGTTCTGAAGTTGGAAAACCAACGCAAATCTGGACACAGGGTGAAACAGAAGCAAGCTCAAGATGGTTCCCAACCATTGATGCACCAAACGAAAAAATGACCCAGGAGATAGAGATCACGGTTCCGAAAGAATTCAAATCTTTATCTAACGGACTCCTTCTCTACTCTACGCCAAACAACGACGGTACGCGTACAGACCACTGGAAACAGTCTTATCCACATGCACCATATTTAACCATGATGGCCATTGGTGACTTTGCACTTGTTAAAGACACCTGGAAAAGACCTAACGGAAAGAAAATGGAGGTGAACTACTACGTAGAAAAGGAATACGAGCAGTACGCAAAAGACATTTTCGGTGAAACTCCTAACATGATCACTTTCTTCTCAGACCTTCTTGGAGTTGAGTACCCATGGGAGAAATACTCGCAGGTTGTGGTTAGAGATTATGTTTCCGGAGCGATGGAAAACACAACAGCAACCATTCACGGAGACTTCCTTCACAGAACTAAAACAGAGTTGTTGGACGGACACAATGAGTCCATCATTGCACATGAACTATTCCACCACTGGTTTGGAGATTTGGTGACTTGCGAAAGCTGGTCTAACCTACCATTAAACGAATCTTTTGCAAATTACAGTCAGTTCTTATGGGACGAGCACAGACATGGTGCGGATGAGGCTGCTTACCACGCAGAAGGTGAAATGATGGGTTACATCTACTCTGCCAAACAACAAGGGTTTGTAGACTTAATCAGATACGACTATGGCGACAAAGAAGAAATGTTCGATGGCAACTCTTACAACAAAGGAGGACGTATCCTTCACATGTTGAGAAAGTACATTGGAGATGAGGCTTTCTTTGCCGGGTTAAAAAAATACCTAACTGACAACAAGTTTAAAGCTGCTGAGGTTGATCACCTACGTTTGGCTTTTGAAGAAGTGTGTGGTGAAGATTTACATTGGTACTTCAACCAGTGGTTCCTGGACAAAGGACATCCTTCTTTGAACTTTAGTCATGAGTACAGCAATGGTGAGTTGACAGTAATTGTTGAGCAAAACCAGGATTTCGAGCAGGTTCCATTGTATAGATTACCTATTCCGGTTGATGTATATCACGGAAAAGAAGTTAAAAGACATTGGTTGATTGCCGAGCACGTAGCCGATACTTTCAAAATAGCCATGGCGACACAACCAGATTTGGTAAACTTTGATGGAGACCGTGCATTATTGGCCGACAGACGAGATGATAACACACTTGAGGAGCACATTCACATGTTCTACAATGCACCAATGTATTTGGATAGAAAAGATGCCTTGTTAGCATGTAAAAAGAACAAAGATGAGGCCTCTATGAAAGTGGTATTTGATGCTTTGAACGACGATTTCTGGGGAATTAGAGAGTTGGCGTTACGTCATGTAAGACGTGTATCAAAAGCTAAGCCGGAGGAGGTAAAAGCCAAGCTAATCGACATGGTTAAAAACGATCCTAAGTCGAGCGTAAGAGCGGCCGCTTTAAACTCACTCCAAAAGAACTTTAAGGCAGATAGCTTTACTGAATTGTATGTGACTGCCTCTAAGGACCCTTCTTACTACGTACAGAGTGTGTCCATCCAGTCTTTGGCAGATGAAGATTTAGACCGTGCTTATGATATGGCCAAGAAGCTTGAAAACGAAACCAGTTCTTCAATTCTAACAACTGTTGGAGACATCTACGCTCAAAAAGGAAATCCTGAGGATCATGATTTCTACAAGTCAAGATGGGCAAAAATCAGTGGTTTCGAGAAAATCAGTTTCCTGAATACTTATTCAAAGTACCTTCAAAAGCAAGACGATGATGCTGTTATTGAAGGCTTAAATGTATTTGGAGAAGTGGCTAAGAATGGTGGTACCATGTGGGTGAAATACTTCTCTGGTTACCAAACCATCATGAAATACAGAGAGCACTACTACGGTGAGATGACAGAAAACGAGAAGGAGATTAAGCGCATGGAAGAAGAAGGCGCCAGCTCATCAGACATCAACCTGAAGCAAAGAGAATTGGGTGAAAATTCAGCTATGTTCAACAAGATTAACGATTTGTTGGAAAAACTGAAGAAGGAAGAAACTGACGAGCAAATTCTCGATTTTATAGACGGTGGTGCCAGCATGGAGATCATGTCCGGAGACGATGAGTAAATCATGATCGTTAGCGTTACGTATATAGAACTGAAAAGTCCTTTCAAGTTTTTTGCCCTTTCGGCAAAAGCTTTAAAAATTGTACGTCAGCTTAAATCCAGCGACCATGTTGCCTATAAATCTCGTGGATTCTGGACCAAACACTATACCATGAGCCTTTGGCAGGACAAAGAGAGTATGATGGACTTTGTGAGAAGTGGCGCTCACCTTGAAGCCATGAAGCAAGCCAAAGACATTGCCAAAGAAATCAAGGTTGTACACTTTGAAGGAGACACGCTTCCAAACTGGCCGGAAGCTAAGAAGTTGGTTGCGGAAGGGCGGTCTACTAAGTATGCTTAGTAAAAACCTCTTGTTCCCTCACCATCTATTAAGTACATTTAGCGCATCTTATTTTAATGCCCGCTATAATGAAACTAGCCTACCTCAGTTGTCTGATTGGACTTGTTCTCACGTCATGTGGTTCGGATGAATCAGAATCATCAAACAACAAGCCAGGAGCTTCTACCAAAGAAGGTCAACCCGAAGAGATTACCGTGCCCCAGGACGATCTAGACAAAACCCTGCCACAACTTCAAAGCGTTTTAGGAGATCAGCTTGAGAGTGCATTGGGCGATTCATCTCCAAAAACGCAAGCATTCAAGATAGACCCAAAGGCCAACAATACTTTGACCACCACATCAGGGGTCATTATTCAAATTCCTGCCAACGCTTTTGAGGGAGCTGGTTCTTCTGTCGATATCTACATTAAAGAACTTTTTTCTCCCATGGATGCCATTTTATCCGGCATGCAAACCATAAGTGATAAAGGCATCCTGGCCTCCGATGGCATGTTGTTTATTGATGCACAGTCTGACGGGAGTTCACTTCAAATGGCTAATGACAAGAGCATTATGATGGCTTTGCCATCGCGAGATACACGAAATAAAGATTATAAAGTTTTTGAGGGCGGAAACTCCAATCCTAATGAGCTCATTTGGAAAGAGTCTAAGGGTAAAATGCAGGACTACATCATTCCTTTCCCTCCTCAATATTTACTGAATGGGGTGATAGATTATTATGAAGATGAACTGGGCAACTACCGCGATAAAATTCTCTACTATCATGTATCTCCCGAACTCAAAGACAAGCCGGAAGTATCTAAATACAATTGGTGGTATTATGAAGATTTGGACAAGTACAAAAACTCACTGGTTGTAACACGAGAATTTGCTTCTATGTTTGAATCTACAGCTGGAATTTCTTCACATGATGAGGTAACCGCTTTTTATCTTGAAAAGACAAACCTTCCATTGTGGCAGGTAGATTCTATGTATTGGCCGGAATACGAATTTAAAGATCGTAAACACGGTAAAGTGATCAAACTAGATTATGAAGGAATCGACCTCAACGAAAATGGCTATGAGAAGCTGGCAAAAGAAGGCTTAAGTGATGAAGACATTCAAGTTACTATGTTCTATCATCAGCAACGCGAACGCATCATGAAGGATATGGACGATCAGGCCAATGCCAGAAAGGTTGCCAATTACAATAGCATCATGTTGCGATCTTTGGGATGGATCAATATCGACAGATATGTTGAGTTGAAAGGAGATCCTCTTTTAGTAAATATCACTGTTGAAAATGGATCGAAAAACACACAGGTTTATGCAGTAAATGAAGATGACAAGATCATTTTGCGAGCGAATCGCGATGAAAATGGTACATTCTTTTTTGGAAAAACGCCCGAGGAAAAAGTCAAAATTCCACTACCTGCAGTCATCTATTCTTTTGATGTGATTGATGGACAATTTCACTTTTATCTTACACAGCCCCAATGGTATAGTGAAGAACCCATTTCAATTAAACTTGGTGCCATCTCCAAAGAAGAGGTCAAAGAGTTTTTTGATTTCATAAAAGACTAATTATCAAAATATCGTTTAATGTCATTCGTCCATTATAAAGTATGAGCAACAAAAAAGTCTCCTTCGGGTGGGCAGTGAGAGAGTACATCTTGCCCAGAAAAAAGATCGTATCAATTGGTTTGGTGCTCATCATTATCAAAAGTTTGGCCGGACTGGTTCTGCCTTTTGTTACAAGAACCTTACTCGATGAGGTCTTTCCGAATAAGGATTTCCCTCTACTCATGACTTTAGTAACAGCGTTGGCAGCAGCTTTATTAATCCAGGCGATTACTTCATTTTCTCTTACCAGATTGTTGAGTGTTGAAGCTCAACGTCTCATTTCCATTCTTAGATCAGATGTTCAGAAAAAACTAATGAAGCTGCCTATTAATTTCTTCGACAACCAAAAGTCGGGAGCCCTCGTGTCCAGAGTCATGACGGATGTTGAAGGCGTTAGAAATATAGTTGGAACCGGGCTGGTTCAGCTTATTGGTGGATCCCTGACTGCTATATTTTCATTGGTTCTGTTGCTTCAGTTAAACTGGTTGCTCACCATTGTGGTACTGGTTCCTGTGGCCATTTTTGCAGTAGTGATGATGAAGGCCTTTGGATATATCCGACCTATTTTCAGAAAAAGAGGAAAGATCAATGCGGAAGTAACTGGACGGTTAACTGAAACACTTAACGGCATCAGAGTCATCAAAGGATTTAACGCCGAAGATCAGGAAAACAAAATTTTCGAAGACGGTGTAAACAGGCTATATGTCAACGTTAAAAAAAGCCTGACGGCCACCGCACTCATCACCAGCTCTTCTACCTTTCTGGTTGGTTTGGCTTCTGCCGCTATCATGGGGGTAGGCGGACATTATGTGATTGAAGGAGACATGTCTGCCGGAGAGTTAATGCAGTTTACTTTCCTCCTTGGTTTAATGGTGGCTCCTATTATTCAAATGAGCAATATCGGTTCCCAATTATCTGAAGCCATGGCTGGGCTGGACAGAACTCAGGAGTTAATGAACATGCCCGAAGAAGACGATCCTGGTGTTAGAACAGAGGTATTAAAAGACATTAAGGGTGATATTGAATTCAAAGATGTATCATTCAGCTACGAAGAGAGTAAAGAGGTTCTGCACAACATCAACTTCTCTGCACCCTCTGGCAGCGTGACAGCTTTGGTTGGCTCATCAGGTTCCGGGAAATCGACCATTGCCGGCCTTGCAGCAACGTTTTTAAACCCATCCGAAGGACGTGTTGAATTGGACGGCATAGACCTCTCAACGGTGAATCTGAGCAGCTACAGACAGAACCTGGCGGTGGTTTTGCAAGACGACTTTTTATACGAGGGCACCATACGAGACAACATCCTTTTTGCCAGAAAAGATGCACCAGAAGAAGAATTAATGGCTGCCGTGCATGGAGCCTATGTCCATGAATTCACAGATCGGTTTGAAGATGGGCTTGAAACCATTATTGGTGAACGTGGTGTGAAATTATCCGGTGGTCAGCGACAGCGAATTTCCATTGCACGGGCAATATTGGCTAATCCTAAGATCATTATTCTTGATGAGGCCACTTCCAATCTGGATACAGAAAGCGAATCCTACATTCAAAAAAGTCTGAGTGTACTCATGGAAAACCGAACCACATTTGTGATTGCACACAGGCTTAGCACAATTCAACAAGCCGACCAGATTCTTGTAATTGAAGAAGGCAATATTGTTGAACGTGGTAAACACGACGAACTGATAGCTAAAAAAGGTCGCTACCACGACCTATACACTTACCAAAGCAGGATTTAATTACTTAAATGGCCTGATTGTGATCTCGTTAATGGCTACGTGAGCCGGCTGTGAAAGCGCAAACAAGATTGATTCAGCTATATCTTCAGAAGTCAAAACATCTTTGAAATAATCCTTCATTTGGGCGGCTTTTTCCTCATCTGTGGTGTGCTCTACAAATTCCGTCTCCACAGGTCCAGGAGAAATGTTAGTGATTTTAACCCTGCCTTTTAACTCCTTTTCGAGTCCAACAGACATAACTCTAACAGCATGTTTTGTCGCACAATACACTACGCCTTCAGGATAAACTTCATGTCCGGCAACAGAATCAATATTAACCACATGTCCTCTGTTCTCTATAAGCTGAGGAATACACGCATGAGTCAGAGACAATAAACCGCTCACGTTTACATCAAACATTTTGTGCCACTCGTCTAGTTTTCCGGTTTCAATCTTTCCTAGGTAACCCACCCCGGCATTATTGATCAAACCGTCGATCTTTCCAAATTTTTCCAATACCTGATCAATTGCAGACTTGATAGATGCTGTATCCGTTACATCTGCTTTAAGGTTTAAAAAACTCTCTGGATGAGCTTCAGTTAAATCATTACATTTCTCCGTTCTTCTTGAAAGGCCGGCTACTTTATAACCGCTCTTTAATAGCTGACGAGCCGTAGCTTTTCCTATTCCGCTTGACGCGCCTGATAATACAATTGTCTTTGACATTCTCTTCGATTTGTAAGTGAAGATATCACAAATCCGGGTTCACGTTAGAATCAATTTATGATCTCGCAATCAAAAAATCAGTCCGAAAGTCAAACTACGTTGTTTTACGTATTGATTCAATTTGATTTCGAAAATAGCTTTGCTCCGACTCCATATTAAAATGAAACATTTTAATATCTGGTAGCCATAATACTATTAATGATTTAAGCAGAATGTCACGTATTTTGATCGGAATATTACTGAGCTTTTGTAGTTTTTCTGCACTTGCTCAGCAATCTTTTAAAGATGCTCAAAAGAAGCTTGATGCAAACCATTGCGGCATTGGTCTGGAAGTTTTTAAACCCAATTTCGGCGACAGGGTTCGAACAGAGAATAATTGGATAGGGTTTAATTTTTTGGTAGATGGTTTTGAGACCAAGCTGGGATTTGGAGAACTTTTATTGAGCGAGCCAGACCCCACAGTTGGTTTTGGAGACAAGCCCAATCCACCAATTTTTACAGACCGTGAGTCTTACGGAGGACATTTTTCTGTTGGGGTGAATTTACCTTTTTCTAAACTCCGTTTTGGTAATCAAAGCTCCTACATTAATGTGAAGCGCTTACATCCAACATTCAGTTTTGCCATGGGTGGTTACCGTGGTTGGGAAAAGCAGGATCGCATGACAAAAGATGCATTTTACTATCTGGGAGCTGGTTTGGGAGCCAGATTGAGGCTTCCGGTGCTCACAATTGAACCATTTATTAATACCAATGTTGGTTTTCACGGAGGGTCTAATTTTGACGCATTCAAATGGTTTGTGATCAACACAGGTGTGGTGTTTAGATTTGATGGAATGAAGCAGTTTCTGAGTCCAAGATTAGTTTCTGTCCCCACAACTAACTACAAGGTGAGCAACTATACTTCCAGCTCATATACTACAGTTCATTACGAAAATCGTGGGGGACAAAGACAACGTGTAGAAACCATACATACAACTTCTTCTGCAGATGTGAGTGTTTCAAATGGAAGTCTGGGTATTCAGGACATTGGGACCTTTACCGGACTGGCTCTTAAGTATTCGTTCAACAATTACAAAAGAAGCCTATACATTCCCAGAACATGGTTGGGTGGTATTGGTGTGCATGGAAGAAGTGGCGCTGGTTTTGCCGGAATCAATTTAGATTTTGGAAAAATAGGACACGGCAGTCAGCTTGAAGATCCGGATAAAAAATGGTTCAGGAAAGTCAGTCAGCACTACGAGTATGGTAAGGGAACCATGAACACCATTATGGCCTACTGCGACATTGGATTTGACATTTCACCTGGCTTGTTGGCTATGCTGGGTATGGTTAGAAACGATGATGGTTCTGCTACTTCCTTTGCCTCTATCATTGCCGGATATTCCTTTGGATACGCCTACGTATACAATCAGCAATTCGATGACGAGGAAACAGCAGTGAGCCGGTACAACAGCATTTTTAATGCCTGGGGAGCAGAAGAGCCTACTTTTAAAAACGATCCGCGAGAAAGTAAGAGTGGTTACTTAGGCGGTTGGTTTTTGGGTATAGAAGTTGGAGTTGTGTCTTTCAGAGTGCAGGGCTTTTCATTTAGGAGAGCGCCGTTGGCCAACAACCGTTACTTTACTTTGGCATTCAGAATTCCGTCAAAAGCGTCTCGCTACTAATTATTTTCTTCCAAAATCGGCTGGAATTTCACCCCATGCCTTGGTCTCCCATTTCAAAAGTTGATTCGACCACCGGTTGGTATTCAACCATTGTTCAGCTCTTGAGATCAATTTGAGCACATCATTTCCCGGCTTTTGTTTCGTTCTGCAGTTGCCGGCTCGCACCCATTCCATCGCAATTTTGGAATCCGAATAGATCGGCATTGTTTTCATTTTGGAATCCTTGTGTCCATTTAAAAAAGCCAATGCGTGAACGAGTGCCAAAAACTCTCCAATGTTATTTGAGCCCTTTTTATAGGGTCCAACCAAAAAAACCGGTTCTTCCTGATTGAATGTCCACACACCCTGGTATTCAAAGTCCCCTTTTCCATTGCATGCGGCATCCACACATAGACTCAATTCAATGGGATCTCCAATGCGTTTTTTCTCCTCAGCGGTAAGGTCTCGTGTCTTCTTGAAGCTTCCGTCTTTATATTTCTCCGGACCTTCTTCAAAGGCTTTTTGGGCCAGTTCTTTACTTCCAAATGTCTTGTACAATGGCTTTTCTGCTCCGGTGATTTGTTTCAAGGCTTCATCCCAGTTCGTGTAAATTCCTGGGTTCCACCCGCGCCAAACCACATAATACATGGTTTTTTTGTCCTTTTCAACAGGCGCTACAGAATCCGGATCTTTAAACGCTTTTTCGGCCTCTGCCCACGATTTAAAAGACCTGAATTTAGCGCCTTTAAATCCGGAAATTTGCTGTTGAGCCTCAGGCCACGAAGAATAAATTCCTGGTTTTTTACCTGCCCAAACAACGTAATACTTTTTCTCAGCCATTATTTCGATTCTATCTTTAAATAGTCCTTTTTAATATACACTGCAAGCTGACCTGCAACAGTATACGCTGCGATAATTGCAAGCCCAAAGTTGCTTTCCGTCAGCTCCGGATAGCGAATGAGCATATATCCCAAAGAGATTATGAAAACCGCAACTGCCATCAAGGTCATTCTTGTTTTAAGCTCATCAGATGATTTTAGTATAAAAAAAGCCGCTACCCACACAAACAAAAGCGCAAGCACAGCATGAATTGCACCTACGAATATAATGGTCGCCAGACCAAGTAAGCCGGAAAAACCGCCAAAAAAAGGAAAGACGAATATTGAAATCAGGAACGGTCCAAGCACAAGAGCAGTTCCCCAAATCACCAAAGCCACCAAAAATGCGTCTCCTTTATCGATCCTGTTTCCGGGCTTCATTCTAGTTTACCAGAGCTTGAATATTTGTACTAAACAGCTTAATTGCTATTGCCAAAAGAATAATCCCGAACACTTTTTGTAATACGGCAATGCCATTTGGTCCCAGGAAGTTTTCTATTCTTCTGGTAAGCTTAAGCACAACAAAAATGAGCAGCACGTTAATGACAACCGCCACTAAAATATTGGCGGTATCATATTCCGCTCTTAATGCAACCAGAGATGTCATAGTACCAGCACCCGCCAAAATTGGAAACGCCAGAGGAACCACAGAGGCAATTTTCGGTGATTCTGCACTTTCATCCCTAAACAGCTTGATGCCCAAAATCATTTCGAGGGCCATAAAGAATAGGATGAATGCACCCGCCACGGCAAACTCATTTACCGTTACATGAAACAAGCCCAGGATTTGCTCTCCTATGAAAAGAAATCCCACCATAATTCCAAAAGCTACCAAAGAAGCTCTCAGCGGATGAATCTCACCAGCTTTCTTCTTTATATTAATGATCACAGGAATAGATCCTATCACATCAATTACCGCAAACAACACCATGGTTGCACGCAATATTTCATCACCATTAAATTCCATCTTTCAAAAATTTATGAATTGTGGAAGGGAAATATTCCGCCTCCAGCATTTTTACTTTTTCTTGAATTTGTTCCGGAGAATCGTTTGTCTCAACTGCTGTTTTGGCCTGAAATAGAATGCGACCTTTGTCGTATTCGGAGTTTACCAAATGAATGGTAATTCCGGTTTCCTCCTCCTGAGCCGCTTTAACCGCTTTGTGTACATGGATTCCGTACATCCCTTTTCCTCCATACTTTGGCAATAATGAGGGATGAATGTTCACAATTCTATCCTGATACATGTCTATTAATTCGTCAGGTATCTTCCTGAGAAAACCTGCCAAAACCAAACAATCAATTCCGGAGCTTTGTAGATGCGCTCTTACATTGATGCCTTCTTCTGTAATAAATTCATTGTCAAAAATGAGCTTTTCTACGCCAAACTCCTCAGCAATGGCAAGTGCTCCTGCCTGTGCTTTGTTGCTGCCAACCAGCATAACATTGACCTCCTCAATAGTCTCAAAATACCTAAGAATATTGCGCACATTACTCCCTGTGCCTGAGGCCATTATTGCCAGTCGATATGGTCGTTTCATTGTCATTTCGCGACAAAGGTAGTTTTACTCTCTATTATTGCCCAAAAAATGACAGAAATTATGTTCCCGTTCGTTAAAACATAAATATTCAATATATTCAAGGTCTTTAATTGTAGCAAAATGGACATTAATCAAGAAGACTATCCTTTCGTTCCTTACACCAGAGACACTTATTCTGAAGAAGAAATGATCGAGAGAAGCAAGCAATTCTATGAGTACATGGATACGCGTAGATCCGTCAGACATTTTTCAAACAGGCCCGTTCCCAGAGAAGTGATGGAAAACATTATTATGACGGCTTCAACGGCTCCGTCCGGTGCGCATAAGCAACCATGGACCTTTTGTTTGATCTCCAATGCGGCATTAAAAAATGAGATTCGTGCACTTGCAGAAGAAGAAGAAAAGAGAAGCTATGGTGGCAGAATGAGTGAAAGATGGCTGAAAGATCTGGCACCACTTGGTACGGATTGGATTAAAGAATTTATTGATATTGCTCCATGGATTGTTGTCCTTATGAAGCGAGCATATGAGGTAGAAGAAGGCAAAAAGTACAACAACTACTATGTTTCAGAATCTGTGGGCATAGCTGCAGGCATGTTTATTACAGCTGTCCACAATGCGGGCTTAGTAACTTTAACACATACACCCAGTCCGATGAATTTCCTCGCGAAAGCCTTGAAACGCCCGGATAATGAGCGTCCATACCTCTTGCTACCAGTGGGCTACCCATCTGATGAGGTAACTGTGCCAGATTTAGAGCGTAAAGCCTTAGAAGAGGTAGTGGCCTATTATGAGTAAAAAAATTTTGCCATAATACTTAAAAGTCTTTTATTTGCGCTCTGAATTAACCTATTAAAAAAGCAGATTATGTCTGACATAAAATCAAGAGTTGTCGCTATTATTGTTGACAAATTGGGTGTAGATGAGGGAGAAGTTACTCAAGAAGCAAGCTTTACTAACGACTTAGGAGCTGACTCATTAGACACCGTTGAATTGATCATGGAATTTGAAAAAGAATTCAACATTGCTATCCCGGATGACCAAGCTGAAAAGATTGGTACTGTGGGAGAAGCTGTTTCTTACATTGAAGAGAACGCAAAGTAATTTCGTAGTTAAAATTTCTTGAATGGAGCTTAAACGCGTAGTCATAACAGGAATGGGAGCACTTACTCCTATTGGAAATAATCTTAATGATTACTGGAGCGCCCTGTTGAAGGGTGTTAGCGGAGCTGCTCCAATCACGCATTTTGACGCGTCAAAATTTAAAACCCAGTTTGCCTGTGAGGTAAAAGGGTTTAATGTAGAAGAGCATATGCATAGAAAAGAGGCGAGGAAACTCGATCTCTTTTCTCAGTATGCTATGGTAACATCAGCTGAGGCCATTGAAGATTCCGGATTAGATCTGGAAAGCATTGATGTAGACAGAGCTGGGGTTATCTGGGGTTCAGGTATTGGTGGTTTGAGAACGTTCCAGGAGGAGTGTATTGAATTTGCTAATGGAGACGGAACACCAAGGTTCAATCCTTTCTTTATTCCTAAAATGATTGCAGATATTGCTTCCGGGCATATTTCAATCAAATATGGTTTTAGAGGGCCGAACTTTACAACCGTGTCTGCCTGCGCTTCTTCAACCAATGCCATGATTGACGCCTTTAATTACATTCGTTTAGGTAAGGCTGACATCATGATTACAGGAGGTTCTGAAGCCTCTGTTACTGAAGCCGGAATGGGTGGATTTAACGCACTTAAAGCACTTTCAACAAGAAACGACGACCCTTCAACGGCCTCAAGACCGTTTGATAAAGACAGAAACGGGTTTGTCCTTGGAGAAGGTTCTGGTGCTATCATCCTTGAAAGCTACGAGCACGCCATGGCCAGGGGTGCTAAAATTTATGCAGAAGTTGCCGGAGGTGGCTTATCTGCAGATGCCTACCACATGACCGCTCCTCATCCGGAAGGGTTGGGTGCCATCAATGTGATGAAGGCGGCTTTAGAAGACGCAGAATTAAAGCCAGAGGATATCGATTACGTGAACGTTCACGGAACATCTACACCTCTTGGAGATATTGCTGAAACGAAAGCCATCAAAGCGATTTTCGGAGAACATGCTTATAACTTAAACATCAGTTCTTCTAAATCTATGACTGGTCACTTACTTGGTGCAGCAGGAGCCATTGAAGCAATTGCCTGTATCATGTCTGTACAAAACGATATTGTTCCTCCAACGATTAACCACCATACGGAAGATCCTGATATCGACAACAAATTGAACTTCACTTTCCATGAAGCTCAAAAAAGAACCGTGAACTGTGCTTTGAGCAACACTTTCGGTTTTGGAGGTCACAATACTTCTGTGATCGTTAAAAAATTCAAGGGTTAAAATTTTGTTTGGTCTTTTTAAATCAAGATCACTCTCCCCAAAACAGCAAGCGCTTTCTAAATTCATTCAGAATAAGTTTGGTTTTAAGCCAGATAAGCTGGATTTGTATGAAGAGGCCCTTCGCCATAAGTCTTATACCAAAGAGACAAATCTAAGTAACAATGAACGCCTGGAGTTTCTGGGAGACGCCATTTTGGACAACATCATGGCTGTTTACCTTTTCGAGAATCACAGAGAAGCCACTGAAGGCGAGCTTACTCAAATGAAATCGCGCATGGTTAGCAGAAAAACACTAGGTGCTTTAGGAGTAAAAATTGGTTTGGAGTCCATGGTAGACTTTCTGGATGGGAAGTACGTGAATAAACAAACCATTTGTGGCAATGCGTTGGAAGCTGTGGTTGGTGCCATTTATCTGGATAAAGGGTTTAAACAAGCCAAAGCCAGCGCAATTAAGCTCTTTCAGAAACATCTGGACCTCAACTCTGTGATTCATGACAATGACGATTACAAAAGTCAGATTTTAATCTGGTCGCAGAAGAATAAAAAAGAACTCCAGTTCAAGTTAGTTCTTCAGGAAGATTTGGGACACGAAAAGAATTACGTATACAACATCATCTGCGACGGAGAGCTCATTGGGGAAGGTTCCGGCACCTCAAAAAAGAAGGCTGAACAAAATGCCTCACAACAAGCTTTGAACAAGCTCTCGTAGAGAAGATTCTTTAAGACGGATAACCTTCCTTGTTTCTTAACGTAATTTTGTTGTATGTCTCGCTTTGTCCTGGATGTAGAATATGATTTTGAGTTTGATTTGATCGGTATCTGTTCAAATTCAAAGGATTACAGCCTTGTTTGGAATCTAAATAGAAATTTGGATCTGGAATTGAAGCGTGATCTGGAGGATTTTAACATTCTCCTTGGCAAAAACTCAAGTACACACTCGGTCTTTAGGTACACTTGTGAAGAGACTCACGCCTCCTATGAACTGATTAAAAACAAAGGAACTGGAGGATTTTTAATCCCTGAACAGGCTCAGGTTCAGTACTTTTTGCTATTATATGACAACGGTTTACAAACACCAGATCTTGTTGCCACTAACATTAAGCAAATTAATGTAGTAAGTTTGGCTTTTGTACTGAATGTTGAGAGTCTGATCAATAAAGAAAACCTGATCACAGCATAAACTTAGTGCCCTTAGCATTATATTTACCTTAAATTAACTTCCACAGCAGCATCTAAAGTTAAATTTGACGCCTGGAAGAACCAGAATTAATATGACACCATTGAAACACACTAAAATCGTTGCCACCCTTGGGCCAGCCTGCTCAGACAAAGACACTCTCCGAGAAATGATTCTTGCAGGTGTAAATGTTTGCAGGTTGAACTTTTCCCACGGCGAGCACGAAACCAAGAAAGAACTTATTCAGATAATCCGCGAACTGAATGAGGAGCTTGGTGTTCATACAGCCATTCTGGCGGATCTTCAGGGACCAAAGCTCCGCGTAGGTCTGATGGAGGACAATCAAGTCCTGGAAAAAGGCGCACGCGTTCAAATTGTGACTGGTGACTTCACTGGAACAGCAGAGAAGTTTAGCATGACTTATCAGGATTTTGCGAAGGACGTTAAACCCGGCGAAAGTGTTCGTTTAGATGATGGAAAACTGGAATTGAAAGTCATTAGCACTAATGGCGTGGACCTGGTTGAAGCGGAAGTCGTTCATGGAGGTGTGTTGAGCTCAAGAAAAGGTGTGAATCTTCCAAACACGGATATTTCATTGCCTAGTTTAACCGATAAGGATCGTGAGGATTTGGTGTTTGCCATGGAACAGGATGTAGATTGGATCGGGCTATCTTTTGTACGATCAGCCAGAGATATTATTGAGCTGAGACACATGATCACCAAAGCAGGAAAGTACTGCAGAATCATCGCAAAAATTGAGAAACCAGAAGCCCTGAACGATATTGATAACATCATTGCGGAGACGGATGCCATGATGGTGGCGCGCGGAGATTTGGGAGTAGAAATTCCAATGCAGAATGTGCCTTTGGTTCAAAAAATGCTCGTGCGTAAGTGTCTTAGAAACGCTAAGCCCGTGATCATTGCGACTCAAATGATGGAAAGCATGATCAACAATAGTTCTCCAACCAGAGCAGAAGTCAATGATGTGGCAAACGCCGTATTAGATGGTGCAGATGCCGTGATGCTAAGTGGAGAAACGTCTGTTGGAAAATTCCCGGTTGAAGTAGTGAAAGCGATGGCCAGTGTAGTGAAGCAATGCGAAACTGAAGATGATATTTACTACAGACAAACCGCTCCGGAAAAAAACCAAAACAGATTCATTACGGACTCGATCTGCTTTAATGCGACCAGGTTGGCTAAAAGGGTAGATGCCAACGCCATTATTACCATGACTTTTTCTGGTTATACTGGCTACAAGATTTCAAGTCAGAGACCAAACGCTCAGATTTTCATTTTTACAGGAAACCCAAGGATTCTGTCTCAATTGAGTCTGGTTTGGGGTGTGACCTGCTTCTATTACGACAAAATGGTTTCTACGGATCATACCATTGCCGACATCAAGTACTTGCTTAAAAAACAAGGTTATTTGGTAGAAGGCGATCTGGTCATCAACATAGCGAGTATGCCCATCGAGGAGAAGGGTAATTCCAACATGTTGAAGCTGAGCTACGTCTAACCAATTACACGCACTGTCGTAGTCGTATATCTCTGACTTGCAAACATGCTCGCAGGGAGCAATAAATTCACGCTAAAGTTTAAGCCTGTCATAGTCATGCCAGGATCAAAGTTTATCTCTGGGACATCTGTGTTTTCTATCTGCTCCAGTTGAGTATTTCTAATGCTGTATGAAGCGTTGAGGGAAATTCCTATGTCCTCATCTTCATCAAACATAAAATAGATGGCAGCTTCCCCTGTCATGGCATTGCCCTTTATATTCCACGGAGAAAACTCTCCTCCACCCTTCATTGTTCTTCT
Source organism: Parvicellaceae bacterium (assembly GCA_965230535.1). GTDB lineage: Bacteria > Bacteroidota > Bacteroidia > Flavobacteriales_D > JAUILH01 > JAUILH01. The sequence goes on from OZ246010.1 coordinate 2,202,168, forward strand.
AATAACCCAATCATACATTGCGGTTAAACGAATCAGGGTTCTGTTCCCGCCAGCTATCATCAGGTTGGCGTTAAACCCTTTTTGGTTTCCGCCATTGAAGTCGTGATAAAAATCAGTTCCCATTACATTATGGGAAGTATTTGTGAAAGAATTGTAGTCAAAATTCTTGCTGGAGTTGGCTGCAGCAATGACGTTGTCGTTTACAATCTCTGTGGGATTCCATTGGTATTGTGCACCCAGGAACAAGCCTATGTTGTCACTAAAATACCCCCCAAACGCCAATTTCATAGAAAAGCCTGTTCCGTCCGTTCCACTCAAACCGGGAGATTTCTCATGTTCCTTAACCCATTTTTTCGGTTTAAGTGCAAACCCCATGGTAAACAGAAAGTTCTCACTATAGCCCTCCAGCTCAATTGGGACATGCCTGTTCACTAAGTGGCCTTCCTGAAAATTGCTGAACTCAGGGGAGCCGTTGACTAAACTTGCAGAATACCTGTAGTTATCCATTTTGGTATTTCCCATTAAATAACCAGCCCTTACAAAAGCGTGATTAAACTGTGCCTGTGAAGCGAATCCCGCTACACACATGACAATGATAACAATCGTTCTTTTCATAATACCCCAAAACTATGGGGTCTGTGATCTCAGGTAAATACGTTGAAGTGCGTAAATCCAAAAACATAAACTGAACCTTTTTCGCTAAAGTGTGTATCAAATAAAAACCACAAACCAATGATCAGATCAATTTTCCTTCTCCTGACTTTTGTCTTTTCGACCAGCTATACAAACGCACAGCTTATAGTGCGGAAAAGACCTGACATTAGTAAAAAGGAAGCTGAAAAACGCATAAGCGCCTGGTATGAAAAACATGCAGAGGGATATAGTTTCTCCGTTCCTGAGGAGGACGCGGACATTAAGGTTACCCGGTACCATCCGGAAAGAGCTGAAGAAAAAAACAACTTGATTCAGGTACACTGGCTGGGAATGACCATTACTCTGGCATTTGACAAACCCTTTGATGAAATTGACCAGACTTCTGAGGGACTTCAGGCTGCCTTTTTATATGTGTCTGTAGACGACATTTATAATTCTATTAACACACCTGGCTGGAATGTTTACCCTCGAACACCAAGCTCATCAAATAATAAGAAGGACTGTGTTAAGTTTACAAAATTTGAGAACGGAGAAATCTCATTTTCCCTAAACTGGAACATCTATACTGTTTTTGGTTACAGCACAAAGGAAAAATGCTTTAAACAAAGGGGTATTGCCGACGGGAGTGTCTCTGAGGAGTGTATGGTAGAGGTGCGTCAAAAATTGCCTCTTGAGATTAAAGTTAGTGGGAAAATCATGAAATAAAACCATATAAACCAACTACCTGAGAAGTGCAAGCAGTTGGCCTATATGAACTTGCTGCTAAGATTTACTGTACTTATATATAGCCATGCTTGGCACTGCCACAAATGCCAGACTCGCTATGCCGAGCACTAAACCAATATTAGCTCCTGGCCAATGCATGACCTTAAAAAGCACAGATAAGGCGGTTAAACTAAGGCCAATTCCTGTTGATAGATAAGCTGTTCTTTTCATCTTTTTAGTTTTAATGGTTTTAGATGAAATGTGTTTTTGTGAAAATGGTACAATAACGGTTCGTATGACAAGAATAAATCATATGCGAACTTCTGAGGCCCTATATGTCGGCTCTGTTAACAAATAGAAGCAAGCTGCTCTACTTAAGTTTATCTAAAAAGGCTTCTTTGTATGTGGCGCTTATGGAAAGACGCTTGTCCCCGATATACACATGATTATCTTCTACTTTATGAACCCATGGCAGTGAAACCAAATATGATCTGTGGATTTGAACAAAATCTCCAGAGTCGAGCAAGTCCTTTGTTTCCTTCATAGACGCTCTGACCAAAATTCTTTCTGTTTCTGTATGATACTGTACATAGTTCCCATCACTTTCCACATAAAGGATTTCATTATAGAACAACCTTTTGCTTTGGTGTCCGGTATTTACGAAAAAGAAGTCTCGATCTCTTTTTGGTGCCTTATTAGGCGCAGACTTAAGCATGATTTTGGCCTTGTTTACCGCTTTTAAAAAACGACCTGCCTGAAAAGGCTTTAGAAGGTAATCCACTGCCGCCAACTCGTAACTGTCTACGGCATATTCGCTATAAGCAGTTGTGAATATAATGAGTGGTGGATTTGAAAGGTTTTGCACTAAACTTAGTCCATCCAACTCTGGCATATTTATGTCACAAAATAGCAAATCAATGTCATGCTCGTTCATGTAGTTCAGTGCCTCAAACGGGTTTAAAAAGGTGGCTTCCAATTTCAAAAAAGACACTTTTTCCGCATGTCGTTTAATTACCTCAAGCGCCTTTGGTTCATCATCTATAGCAATACTTCTAATCATTAAGACAATTGTATTTGTAGTTCAACTTTGTAGGTTTTTCCGCCATTTGATTGGTTTTCAGAAATAATCAGTTCGTGTTTCCCAGGATATAACAAGGCTAATCTGTTTTTCGCATTATTTATGCCCAATCCGCCTGAGTTCATAGCCCCTGGTTCGTTCACCACATTGTTCATCACAGACATACTTAGGTGTTGGTTTTTTAAATCAATTTGCAAATCAATTTTGGATGTTTGGCTTGGATTAACACCATATTTAAACGCGTTTTCTATAAACGGAATTAACAACATTGGGGCAATCTTTTCTTTTCCATATAGCCCATCATTAATATTAATACTACAACTAACTTGGGTATTTTCTGTTGTCCTCAACTGCTGTAACTCTATATAGTTTTGGATGTACTCAATTTCCTTGTTCAACAGAATGTAATCAGCCTGAGAGTCATTCAAACCATAGCGCATCAACCCTCCAAGCCGAGCAATTCCATCGGCAGTCTTTACACCATTTTCATCCAGAGATAGCGCATATAAACTATTTAGTGTGTTGAACAAGAAGTGTGGATCAACCTGCGATCTCAGAAAGGCTAACTCCATTTTGTTTCTCTCTGCTTGTAGCGCTTCAATCCTGTTGAGGTTAATAACCCAGTCTCTTGTAAACCTGTAACCTGTTGAGAAAAACATAATGGTCACAAAAGACCCCAGAACATTTCCGCTGTTCATAAAGTTTGACTGTATCTCCAGCCATAAGTCTGCTTGCTCATTAGGAAAGAAGGGGGATATGATACCTATTCTTAGCACCTCAGAAGCAAACGCTGACAACACAACGAGAGTGCAATAGCTTATCCACTTCTTTCTACTAAGATATCTGGGAATAAGTCCAAATGCGTTGAAATAAAACAACCCAGGAATGTAAAGCACATAAAAGATGTTCTGTACTTTAAGATAGTCTGGAAACTCACGCCAGGTCGAAAGCTCCGTCATAAGCAAAAGCGTCAACAGGAAAGACCAGCCAAGAAGATGGAGAATTAATTCTCCATTTCTGGCCCCGTAAGATCTTATTTTGGCAAGCTTCCCAGACATCCTTTTCAACTTATTATCCAAACTTAAACTATTACTTAATATCACCTTTGTTTTCCTGATAAAACCCCAATAAAGAGAATAGGGCAAAGAAACTTAGGCTTAATACCAAAACTCTGTTGATCATTGATGGGTCAAAGTTATTCAATGATTCAGGAGATGTAAACATAGCATAACAGTACGGCACATACTGAGCGATACTTGGTTTGCTTGCTATCATCAAGCTCAAAATAAAACCTAACATTCCTATGCCAAGAGGTGCCAGGTAGTTCTTAAACCGATAACTCATCCAGTATTGGATCCCAATGATCCCCATAATTGAGATATAAGATTTAAACACATTAGACCACACTGCCATCATGTCCGGGTTTGCATTCTGAAAACCATATTCTGGCACCAAAATGCCAAGCAGCCACCCTGCAAATAGTGAGCTAAGAACATATATTAAATAAGTGATAGCTACCAACACCAGTACAACCAGTAGTTTGGAAAAATAGACTTGCCCTCTTGATTGTGGCAGGCAATAAAGTTGCTTCCAGGCGTTGGATTTATGCTCTACATTGACTAATGAATTTGTGACTAACACAACGAATGGTATCATTAATAAAATTGAGACAAAGTTGAGTCCCAAACCAAAGAATTCTTGCCAGGGGTCGGTCATTTCTGCGACATTGGGTATTCTCAAAAGATAGATTAAGGACATAAATGCGGTCACTAGTACACCGCCCAACAGGCACAACCATAATATAGGGGTACGCTTAAGTTTGTACCTTTCGGCCAGTAGGTTTCTGTAGAATAATTGAAGTTTCATAGTCTTGTTTTTATTGGTTCGTTAATTGAAGAAAAAGTTGTTCCAGATTGTGAGTAACCGGACTTAGTTCATAGAGATCTATTTGATGCTTATGTATAAATTTTGCGACCTCTGGCAGTTGAGATCTGTTTGACAAATGCAACTCCAGGCCATCTGGTAAACTGCCCACTTCATATTGATCTTTTAACAAATCGTAGAGCTTGTTATTATCGGAGCCCACAACCTTTACCGATAATTGATTTTGTTTAAGCGTTTCTAGTTCTTTAATACTTCCTTCAAACAAAAGTTTACCAGACTTCAAAATGCCAACATGGGTGGCAATTCGTTCAATTTCTCCAAGTAAATGACTTGACAGAAGAATTGTTGTTCCATTTTTGTTAAGCTCCCTTATAATGTTTCTAATTTCAATGATTCCGTTTGGATCTAGTCCGTTAGTTGGCTCATCCAGAATCAACAACTTAGGATCAGAAAGTAGTGCAATGGCTAAACCCAAACGTTGCTTCATTCCCATTGAATATTGTTTGGTGCTTTTACCAGAATAATTTTGAAGATTGACCAGTTTTAGCACATGGTCTACTCTGGTTTTCGGAAGATCAAGGTATGTACATGTTATTTTAAGAATCTCCCTGGCGTTAAGGTGCTTGTATAAACTTGGGGACTCAATGAGAGTACCGATTTTCTGTAGAATGGCTTGTTTGTTTTTTTGAATATTCTTTCCAAATACCTCAATACTGCCAGATTGAGGAGATAGCAGGCCTAAAATTGCACGAATTGTGGTGCTCTTTCCTGCGCCATTTCCACCTAAAAAGCCATATATACTGCCTTCGGGTACGTTTAAATCCAAACCTTTAAGAACCTTAGCATCCTTGGTGTAGCCATAATCAAGTTGATTAATTGAAATAATGTGTTGTGTTTTCATATGCTTGTAATTTCTCTACAAGCTTACAGACACCACAATAAAGACTAAAAATAAGGTGGTGGTTGATTGAAACTTTGGTACGAAATAGCCAAATTTTGGTGTGAGTTGTTTTCCAATAATTTAAATGATTGAATCAATAGACTTACAATCAACCATCAGTTCATCATAAAATTTAAAAATTCGGTATCTTGCCAGTCCAAAAGTTTTGATTATGCCAATTAACGTAGACCTTCTAGCTAAAATTTGCAAGGCACCAGGGGCGCCGGGCTTTGAAAAAGAGATCAGGGAACTTGTTCTTAAGGAAATAGAGGGCCTCTGCGATTCCATAGATATCGATAACATGGGCAATGTTACGGCTATTAAAAAGGGCCGTGAAGACAAACGTGTGATGATTGGTGCGCACATGGATGAAATTGGATTTATCGTGACCCATATTGATAAAAATGGGTTTTTAAGGTTTCATACACTTGGTGGGTTCGACCCAAAAACTCTGACTGCTCAGCGCGTGATTGTTCACGGAAAGAAGGATTTGCTTGGTGTCATGAGCTCTAAGCCTATTCATGTAATGACTGCTGAGGAGCGTCAAAAGCTACCAAAGACCACTGATTATTTTATTGATCTGGGAATGCCTTACGATGAAGTAATTAAGTATGTGGAAGTGGGCTCTCCTATCACCCGTGAACGTGAGTTGATTGAAATGGGAGATTGCGTTAACTCAAAGTCGCTTGACAACAGGTTAGCCGTTTTCATTTTGATAGAATTGTTGCGTGAATTAAAGGACAAGGAAGTGCCTTACGATATTTATGGTGTATTTACTGTCCAGGAAGAAATTGGCATCAGAGGTGCCAGCGTAAGCGCACAAAAGATTCAACCGGATTTTGGTTTTGGACTGGACACGACCATTGCTTTTGATTTGCCGGGAGCAGCTGAACATGAAAAAGTGACCTCCCTTGGAGAAGGCGCTGCCATCAAAGTAATGGACAGCAGAACTGTGTGCGACTATAGAATGGTTCGCTACATGAAAGAAACGGCCAGTAAACACAACATTAAGTGGCAACCGGAAATTTTAACGGCAGGAGGAACAGACACTGCTGGTATTCAGCAAATGACTGCTGGAGGTTCTATTGCCGGGGCCGTATCTATTCCAACACGCCACCTGCACCAGGTAGTAGAAATGGCTCACAAACAAGACATCAGAGATTGTATAGATTTACTGAAAGCATGCGTGTCTGATTTAGACAAAGGTGACTGGGCTTTTTAAACTTGTATGAAACGTATTAAATCCTGGCTCTCTGTTGAGCACAACGCATATCGTTTATCGATTTTAGTTCTTGTTATAACCTGTGTTTTCTCGGTAGGTTACCACCATTTCGATGAGCATTTTCAGTTGCTGGAGTTTGCCGGAATTAAGTTAGGTCTCAATACCCCGGAAGAACTTCCGTGGGAGTATCACGAACAAATGAGGCCGGCATTTCAGCCTTTTATTGTCTACTGCACTGCCAAAATTCTTGGACTCGTCAATCTGGATGATCCCTTTACCATCACTTTAGTTCTGCGCATATTTTCTGCTGCCCTAAGCTTCATTGCGCTTTTATTGCTTTACAGAACCTTCAAGCCTCAAATTAGAGACAAACAACTCAACAACTGGTTTTTGTTTCTTTCCTTTTTCTTTTGGCTAGGGATGTACAATGCTGTTCGGTTTTCGTCAGAAGGTTGGGCAGCTTCACTATTCACCATAGGTTTTTGCCTGTATCTCAACATCAGAGAGCCCAGGTTTAGGTTTTTATCGAATAAACCACTTCTGTCGTTTCTGTCTGTTGGACTTATTCTTGGTGGTGCTTTCTTATCAAGATATCAAGCCGGATTTCTCATTGTGGGTTTCGGAGCCTGGATGCTTTTTATGGGTAGAGAAAAATTCAAGCACCTGCTTATCATTCTGATTGGAATTTTGGTCATGTTTGGGGTTGGTGTATTGCTGGATCGTTGGCTATATGGTGAATGGACGCTTACTACATGGAACTATCTGGACGTAAATATTCTTCAGGATAAAGCGGCTAAGTTTGGTGTATCACCCTGGTATCATTATTTCGAACAGTTTTTCATTCACGGCATACCGCCATTCAGCCTGGCTCTACTCTTAGGCCTGGTGTACTATGTGGTTCGCTTCTGGAAAAGTCCTTTGGCCTGGTCAATTGTACCTTTTCTTCTCATTCATTTCATGATCGGACACAAGGAGCTTAGGTTTTTATTTCCAGTCGTGATATTTCTCCCTGTACTTTTTATTCTTCCGGTTCAGGAGTTAAAAGATCGTTGGAAAAACAGTGCGTCACTTTCAAAGTTTTTACGCGTTTTTGTCAGCATATTTTTCGTGGTAAACAGTGTGCTTTTGGGTATTGTCATGATCAAACCGGCAGATACGCATCTCTCTCTCTATAGAAGCATCTACAACAACTACGAAGAACCCATTACTTTGTATTATGTGGACATCAATCCCTTTAACAGGATTAAGAACATTCACTTTTACAGACGTCCTAACCTTGAGTTAAAACACGTCACCAATCTCGATTCTTTAGAGCAAATTAAGGATGAAACTTTCCTGGTTGTGTTAACGCCTAAAAGCAAAAAAGAGTCATTCGTTAAAGACAAAAAAGTCATTTTTCAATCCTATCCGGATTGGATACAATCCATCAACTATGGTGGTTGGGTAGAAAGGTCCAAAGCCTGGTTTTTGTATGAAGTGTCAAACTGACGTCACTCTGGTTTTCAGGATTTCGTAAATTCATTTCATGATAAAACAGGCCATTTTAGTATTTTTCATTTTTCTCATAAATGCCGGGTTCTCGCAAAAAAGCAGTAAGCATGAGGAATTGGGAGCGGTAGATTGGCTCCGGGACTATGATGCGGCTGTTGAACAATCAAAACAAAATGGAAAGGATATTTTAATTCTGTTTCAGGAAGTTCCGGGTTGTGCAACATGCAGAAACTACGGCCACAATGTTTTGAGCAATCCTTTAATGGTTGAAGCCATAGAAAACAACTTTGTTCCCCTGGCTATTTTTAATAACCTTGGCGGAAAGGACAATGAGATTTTGGAAAAATTTGGAGAGTACAGTTGGAACAACCCGACTGTTAGGATTGTTAACACAAAAGAGGAAACCATTGTTCCCAGGATCAGTGAAGACTACTCTGCGTTAACCCTGTGCTCGCGAATGATTCAGGCCATTTCTAAAAACAAACAGACCATTCCGAATTATCTAAGTTTACTGGAACAACAATTGTTGAGTAATGCCAAAAACCGGGCTGATATATACTTCAAAGTGCCTTGTTTTTGGTCGGGCGAAAAAACTTTTGGCAACATGACAGGTGTTCTGCAAACTTCTTCCGGGTTTAGTGGCGGATTTGAAGTGGTAAAAATCTCTTACAATTCAGATTTGGTTTCAGAAAAGGAGATAAAGTCGCGTGGCAACAAAGACGGCTATGAATTCATCGATCCTAAGCAGGTGGACTTTGTGGTTTCTGATGAAGACGTGCATTATTACCTCAAAAACTCGGATTACGTCTATCTGGCCTTATCAGATATTCAAAAAACCAGGGTTAACAGTGCGTTGGGTAGAGGTGTTTCTCCATTAAAGTATCTAAGTCCAAATCAACTAAGGTGCTGGTATGCTGTTGAGAAATCTAAAGAAGGAAAGCAGCCATTGATTAAGCATACTTTCTCTTATGCCTGGGGCTTGATGATGAGCTATCTGTAAATGCTGTTCTAAAAGCTCATTTCTCCGTCCTTAGACTTTTTCTTTTTGGGCTTTTTACTGCCTTTTTTCTGACGTTTTTTGCTTCCCAAATCAGTGAAGGGATTTTCTCCTGGCCTTACCTTTCTTGGATATAGGGCCAGGTTAGGCGCCTCTTGTCTTTTTTTGTTCGCCTTGTCCAGTTTTCTTCTGTTGGTTTTAAACTGGGGATTGTTGTTCTTAACTTTTTCCTTCTTTACGCGCTTATCACCCTTCTTTCTTCTGTGTTTTTTTCGGTCGTCGTGCTTATCTCTTTTGGCTCGTTTTTGTTTTTTGTCTTTGAATTTGTAGCGACCCTTTCCTTTGTTTTTACCCTTGTTGCCGCCATATTTTCCGCTAAACGGGTCTTTATTTTTACCTGAGTTTTTCTGCCTTTTCCCCCCGGCCGCAAAAGGGTCTTTCTTGCTGTATTTTGGTTTTTTTCCAGCCTTATAACTGAACAAATCCGATTTAGATTTGGCCTTTTTTCTTCGGGTTTTATCGCGGTAAGTAAAGCTATCTGGTTTAGACTTATGTCTTTTGGTTTTTTGTTTTTGAGTGAATGAATCTCCTTGTCGTTTGCGCCTTGTGCTCTTAGACTTACTTCTAAAGGTATCGCCGGTTTTGGTAGATTTTTTTCTGGCAGGTTTGTAGCTAAAAGAACCCGATAAGGACTTTTTGCTTTTCTTTTTGGACTTGGAATTGAAGGTTTTCTTACCGTCGTTTACGTTCCCTCCTTTTTGAGCACTAGCCGAAATGCAGAATAAGGAAATGAGTAATATGAGTAGAAATGCCTTCATGTTCACTAGTAAATATACGGCAAATGGGAAAAATGGATTCAAGAAGCAAAAAAGGCGTTCATGGTTGAACGCCTTTTAAATTCTTTTTTGGAAAACAGTTTCCTATGCTGTCTGATCAGGAGCAGCTACAGTGATGTTCATTTGCTCTAGGTCTCTGTCGAACAAGTACAAGCCTCCTTTATCATTGCCAATCATGTTGATTTTATCCATAATGGTTCTTGCCAACGCTTCTTCTTCAATCTGCTCTGATACATACCACTGCATAAAGTTGTGTGTAGTGTAGTCTTTCTCCATCAGACAAACATGCACCACTTCATTGATGGACTCTGTTACCATTTCCTCATGATCCAGTAAGTTCTGAAAAACCTGCTTCAAAGATTTAAAAGATGCTGGTGGTTTAGACAATGCCGGAATAATGGCTTTTCCGCCTCTTTCGTTCACAAACTTAACCAGCTTTAGCATGTGCATTCTTTCTTCATCAGAATGATCATATAAAAACTGTGCAGTTCCATTCAGTCCTTCTGATTCTGCCCATGAAGCCATGGCCAGATAAAACTGAGATGACTCTGCTTCTTTCTTAATTTGATCGTTAAGTGCTTTTTCTATTTTCTTCTTTAGCATAGCTGGTTTGTTTTAGTCAAAATTACGTAGATATTGTGGAAGAATGAAAAACAGGCCTCAATTCTTACTTAGTCTAAATTAGCTTTCTTATTGTATAAAACACCTAAAAGAGGGAAAAGGTTCCCGATAAAAGAGAGCTTACTTAAACGGGTTTTGTCTGAGCATAGTGACAATGCCTTTTTCTTCAAAAGCTTCACCATCAAAACCGGTTGCTTTAATCACATAAAAATAGGTTCCGTCTGTTACTCTTTGACCAGCAGGAGCAGTTCGTCCATCCCACCAACCTTCCGGACCATGCCATTCGTATACAAGGGCGCCATATCTGTTAAAAATCTGTCCATGAAGCTGAGTAATTCCAATGGCCGTTGGTTTAAATACATCATTGATTCCATCTCCATTTGGTGTAAACACATTTGGAACTGTTAATCCTGGTTCTCCTATAATTTCTATAACCACACTTGCGGTATCTGTACAATTTCCGTCACTCACCGTCAAAATGGCTGTAAACGTGCCTGCTGTGTTGTAAACATAACTTGGACTAACATCCGTAGAGCTTCCCGAATCACCAAAATCCCATGAATAATTCGTTGCACCAATACTCGCATCAGTGAAATCGACAGTCACAGGAATAAACCCGGTAACCGGATTTGCAGAGAAATTTGCCACAGGCGTCCCGGGGCCACTTAGCGTTACCTGAGAACTTGTCACACATCCATCATCATCTACCAAAACAATGTTGTAGACCCCAACCCCAAGATTTGGAAACGAATCTGTCGGGAATAAGATTTGCCCGTTGTCAATGCTATACTGAATTGGTCCGGATTGTGACAAAGCGTTAATCACAATGCTTCCGTCTGTGCTGGTTGGGCAAGTTGGCTGAATAACATCTATACTCACAATGGTTGGTCCTCCGCCCGAATTGATTACAACCGATCCACTGTCTGTACATCCATTGGCATCCTGAACGTAATAATAGTAGGTTCCCGGAGCAATTCCCGGATAACTTGAAGCGCTCGTATAGGTTGCTCCGCTGTCTATCGAGTACATATATGCCGGAGAACCTCCTGTTGGGTTAAAGCTAAGAGATGCGTTTCCTCCAACACATGTTTCATCTAAAGACACCGGATTAGCTATCAAAGGGTCTGGTTCTACCATAACTATGCTGGCGCCTACCGGACAACCATTGACGTCTTCTACCACCACATCATAGGTTCCCGGTCCTAAACCGGTAAATGTATTGTTTGCCTGAAAGTTCTGGCCTCCGTCATTTGAATAGGTAATGGGCTGACTTCCAAAGGCCATAACGGTTATGGACCCATCGTTTCCTCCATTACAGAACGGGTTGATGAAGTTAAGTGTAATGATATCCGGACCAAATCCGGTTGCGCTGTTCACAAAAATGGTATTGGTGTCTGTACAACCTGCTCCATCAATAACAACGCCCGTGTATACCCCGGCTGCTTGCGAACCAAAAAAGTTAGGAGCCTGATATCCTGCTCCACCGTCTATACTATACATATAGCTGCCATCACCACCAACTGCGTTGATAGTGATGTCTCCATCACTTGCCGGACAAGAAGCATCTGTTGTGACGCTTGTAAACGTCAGTTCTGTTGGTTCGTTGATGGTGAAGGTGGTAGTATCCACACAAAAAGTCGTATCCATAATTACCAGCGTGTAATTGCCGGCCGCTAAGTCTAAAAAGTTGCCATTATCCTGAATGGTGTCTCCTACCAGTTCGAAGGTAAGAGGTCCGGTACCAGTCGCAGTTACTGTAAGCGACCCATCGGTAAAGCCAAAACACGTGGCGTCCGTTGTAGCAAAGCTATTTTGAGTAATTCCCCCTGTTCCGTAAAGAGTATAATGCAAAGTGTCGGTAAAGCCTGTGGCGTTTTCAGCAATTAGAGTGTACTGACCTGGTGCCAGGTTAGAAAAAGTAGAATCTGTCTGGTAGGTTTGTCCGCTATCGGCTGAAAACATAAAGCCTGTTCCACCAGAAGCATTGATTGTGATGCTTCCATCTGATGCACCACAAGTTGGTGTGGTTACATCAATACTATCTATGGTAATAACTTGTCCAAACGACTGTACAGACAAGAATACAAGTAGAATAGCAGCAATATGTTTAAAACAGTAAGTAATGGGTCTTTCTTTATACTTGTATGACGCTTTAAGTCAGCAACACGTTGCTTATACTGTTTGGCGCATAAAATGTTCCAATTTTACTCAAAAATATTGGTTTGTGCGATCATTTGATATGAGGATACACGAACTTTCCGACAAGACATTGTTATGAAGTATCATTTTCTTAACATTTTGAGACTGTCATATTCGTAATTTAGTGATACAATGGGAAGAAAACACGGGAAAAAGAAGAACCCAAAAAAGAATAAAGTTTTAAGACAGCTCACCGGACCGGTTTTAGCCGTATTTGAGAACAGTCCGAAACGGTCTTTTAACTACAAGCAAATAGCCGCCATATTTAAGGTTTCTGATGCGCCTACCAGGCAAGCTATTATCGAGATTTTGGCCGTTCAGAAAGCCAAGGGGCGCCTTAAAGAGATTTCTCCGGGTAAGTTTGCCATCGCTAAAATGGACAAGGTTGTTGAAGGCAGGATAGAAATTACCCGAAGAGGGTCGGGATATGTGGTGAACGATACAATGGATGATATTTTTATTCATCCGAGCAAAACCGGTGGCGCTTTTAACGGAGACACAGTGGCCGTAACTGTCTTTAAAAAAGGACGTGGTGCAAAGCTGGAAGGTAAAGTAATAGAAGTTGTTGAGAGGGTTAGAAAGCAGTATGTTGGAACTTTTAAGGCCAATAAAGATTTTGGTTTTGTAGTGTGCGATGACAAATTTATGCACGTGGATTTTTATATCCCCTACAACATGACAGGCGGTGCCAAAGACGGCGAAAAAGTGGTGGTGAAACTCATCTCCTGGGAAGAACAAGATGATAGCCCAAGAGGAGAGGTGGTTGAGGTTTTAGGTGAAGCCGGAGCACATCATACAGAAATGCATGCAATTTTGGCTGCTTACGGGCTTCCGTCTAAGTTTCCGGATTCTGTGGAACAAGCTGCTGAAAACATTCGGGTAGAGATTAATGAAGATGATTTAAAGGACAGAGAAGACATTAGGGATTTGCTAACCTTTACCATTGACCCGGAAGATGCCAAGGATTTTGATGATGCATTGTCGCTTAAAAAACTGGAAAATGGCAACTACGAAATTGGTGTACACATTGCAGACGTATCTCACTATGTAAAACCAGGTGATTTAATTGACCAGGAAGCTTTTTCCAGGGCCACTTCCGTTTATCTGGTAGATCGGGTAGTTCCTATGCTGCCGGAAAAACTCTCGAATGGTGTATGCTCTTTGAGACCAAATGAAGATAAACTTTGCTATTCTGTGTTTTTTGAGATGACGGAAAAGGCATCTGTGGTGAATCATAGAATTGTGAAAACCGCCATTCATTCTGACCGCAGGTTTACTTACGAAGAAGCTCAGGAAAGAATTGAAACTAAAGAAGGTGATCTGGCAGAAGAGATTAACCTGATGGACGGCCTGGCAAAAATTTTGAGACGTAACCGCATGAGTTCCGGTGCGCTTGAAATTGGTGGTGAAGAAGTGAAGTTCCGGTTAGATTCTGATGGTGGCGCCATAGAGGTTTATACCAAGGTTACCAAAGACGCCAATAAGCTAATTGAGGAGTTTATGTTGTTGGCGAACAAGTATGTGGCCATGGCCGTTGGTAAACCAAAGAAAGGAAATGAACCAAAGCCATTTGTATACCGAGTGCACGAACCACCAGATCCGGATAAATTGAGCAGATTAGTTCGTTTTTTAAAGCACATAGGCTACAACATTTCAAATCTGACACCAGAAAACTGCACAACCGAACTGAACAAGTTGTTTAAGGACATGGAAGACAAGCAGGAAAGCAGTATGATAAAAACTATGGCTATTAGAACCATGTCTAAAGCCGAGTACTCTACGGATAATGTTGGGCACTTTGGTTTGGCTTTTAGGTATTACAGTCATTTTACCTCTCCGATTAGACGGTACCCGGATTTGATTATTCACCGTTTGTTGCATCAGTACCTGACCAAAAAGGGAAAATATAGCCTGGATCTAGAGCATGCCTGCAAGCACACAAGTACTCAGGAAAAGCTGGCAGCGGAGGCCGAAAGGGAGTCTATTAAATACAAACAGGTTGAATATTTACAAGACAAAGTTGGTTTGGTATTTAAGGGTGTGATATCCGGGTTTAACGACAAAGGCATGTTTGTGGAGCTCACAGAATCTAAGTGCGAAGGTATGGTACGTTTGAGCGACATTATGGACGATAACTATCGTTTTGACGAATCTTTATACCTGGTAAAAGGACAGAAACATGGCAAAGAATATTTCCTGGGAGATGAGGTAGATGTTTTGGTAAGACAAACCGATTTACATAGAAAGCAGGTTGACCTAGAGCTGGTAGACGAGAATTTCTTTTAGGCAGACAGTGGCACAAGGATAGCAGCGTTAGCCATGCGCAGACGAAACTTACTTAGACTTGCACGAGTAGGCGACCGAAGGGAGCCCGCGGCAGTGTTAGTTTAAGTTGTTTAGGCAAGAATGCTATAGCGAATAGCCTGGTTGTGCCCGAAAAAGCTAGATTAGATTGATACGATTTACCAACTCTTCTTTGTAGGACCCACCTATTGGAATGATTTTTTTGTCGTTTTCAAGAATTAAGTTTGGCTGCTCTATAGCCGAAATTTTATCTAAACGCACAATGAATGAACGGTGCACACGGATGAAGTTGTCTCCCGGCAATTTTCGCTCAATATCTTTCATGGTAGAGTGGATGGTGTATCTGCTGTTTAGCGTATTGATAACCACGTAGTCCTTTAAGGCCTCTACAAAGTAGATGTCTTCTGTTTTAAGCTTAACCAAACGCGAATTAGATTTAACAAAGATGAAATCTGTATTTTCTTTGTTTTCCACAATGTTGAAAAGCAGATCTCTTTCTTTTTCCACTTCTTTTTCTTTGCCGTGTTTATACAGGGCCATTTCTATTGAAGTGTGTAAATCTATTTCTTTAAACGGCTTGATGATGTACCCGTAAGGCTCGGTAATTTTTGCTTTAGCCAGAGTAGATTCATCTGCATAGGCGGTTAGAAATATAACCGGAATACCTTTAATTTCTTTAACACGCGCTGCAGTATCGATACCGGTCATATCGCCTTTTAACATGATGTCCATTAAAACGATATCCGGGTTTTCTGAAGCTACCAACTCCAGAGCTTTTTCTCCTGTTGCAGCAGCTCCAACAACATTATAACCCAATTTTTTGAGACTGTGTTGAATGTCTTTAGAAACGATACTCTCGTCCTCAACTACCAATACATTTGTTTTAGCCATGCGTTTTTTGCTTTTGTCGCGTAAAAGTAATTAAATATTTAGTGCCATTTTCCTGTATCAAGGTCAATTTACCGTCTAATTGCTCGACCAGTGTTACCACTAATTGCAAACCAAGGGTATTGGTGTTTTCGTAATCGAAATTTGGTGGCAGACCTATCCCATTGTCAGACACTACCATGGTAATTTCGTCATTTTCTTCGGATAAACCAATAAATATGCTGGCTTTTTTCTGGTTTTCCCCATCCATTTCAGGGAAAGCGTATTTGAGCGCATTAGACACTAACTCGTTAACAATGAGCCCACAAGGTATGGCCTGATCCAAATCCAAAGAAATTTCACTGATGTCGTACTGCTGATCCAGTTTGCCCGGATTTACCTGATAGGTATATACCAGGTTTTTAGACAAATTAAGGATGTATTCTGAGAAGTTAATAGAACTGAACGTTTCTGTTTGGTAGAGGCTTTCGTGGATGAAAGACATAGACTTTATCCTGTTCTGACTTTCCCTAAGTATGTTTAGTGTGTTTTTGTCCTCAACGTAGGACGACTGAAGATTGAGTATGCTGGAAATTACCTGAAGGTTGTTTTTTACCCTGTGGTGTACTTCTTTTAGCAGGATTTCCTTTTCGTATAACGATTCTTTGATCTTCTCTTCTGTATATTTTTTGTCCGTGATTTCGTGGGCAAGACAGGCAATTTCTCTGATTTCTCCATTCTCAAGAATAATTGGACTGAGGTATAGCTCAAGCCAAAAGTCGTTTTTACGAATGTCTCTTAGTTTTACCTCAAACTGTTGGGTAGTACCTCTAAGCGCCCGGTTAAAGTAAGACATGAAATAATCATAATCTTCTGTTGTGAGGTGTTTTTCAACCATAGACAACAAGCTTTCTGTGGCCTCAGGTTTTTCTCCCAAAAGAAGTTTAGCAGCATTGAAAAAACTGTTGTTGAATGAGATGAAATTCAGGTGTTCATCCACAATCCAGATTAACATGTTTGAGTTGCTCTCGAATATAGATTTAATGGTAGATGATTGCTCACTTAAAACCCTTTCAACATCTTTTATTTCTGTGATGTCCCGGCTGATACCCATGGATCCAATTTGCTTGCCTTCTTCGTTTTTGATGATAGAGGCAGACAGAATGGAACTAAACACCTTTCCGCTTTTGTCAACATTCTCTACTTCACCAATAAAACGACCTTTGTCATTAAGGTGCTTGGCCACATTATCGTAGGTTTCCGGATTCTTGTACAGGCGTTTTGGACTGATGTTGATGATTTCATCAAAGGTATACCCAAATTTATCGAGGGCGGCCTGATTAATTTCGCTGATGTTACCTTCGTTGTCTGAGGCCAATATCATATCCAGTGAACTATCGAGTAGGTTCTTAGTAAATCTCTGGTTTTCTCTAAGCTGTTTTTGAGTACGCATGTGCTCCTCTATCTCGTTTTCTAAGAGCGTGTTTTCTGCCTGAGCTTTAATGAGTTCTTTTTTGGCCGTAATGTCGTTAAACACAGCCTGAATAGCTTTCTCGCCTTTGTAAGTAATCAAAGACGATCTTGTTTCTACATCAATGATGTTTCCGGAAAGTGTTTTGAGCTTTACTTCAATAAATGGCAGTTCGTCTCCACCCAACAATTTGTCTTTTCTTTCGAAGGCATGATCGTGATACTCATCCAGTAAAAATTCGTAGATGGTTCGTCTGGCCATTTTATCATCCTTGAAGTATTCCTCATAAGATAAAAGCTCGTCAGTTTCTTCCGCATTGATTTGGATGCCGAGTAATTCAAAGGCTTTGTGGTTTGCGTACTTTATTTGACCGTCTTGATGAATCACAATTCCGTAAGGAGAGCCGTCAATCAAATGTTGATACTCTTCTCTTCTGGTGTTGATGGTTTGTTCGTAATGTTTTCTGGAAGTAATATCTGTAATAAACCCTTCCAATCCACACGGTTTTCCTTCTTCATCAAAAATGACCTCACACTGTTCCCAAACCCACTTTTCTTTTCCGGATTTATCTACGATGGGATATTCGAAAACAAAGCGCCTTTTTGTTGAGGCTTCATCCAGGATTTCATCAAATGCAGATCTATAGTCCTCATGAATAATGTCGTTAAAAGAAAGTGTCTTATTACCAATGATGTCTTCTGGTTGATAACCGGTTAGTTCGACACAACCATCACTCATATACTCCATGGTCCAGTTTTCATCGATTTTGCACCTGTAGGCCATTCCCGGAAGTTTACCAAGTAAGGTTGCCAGCGCATGTTCACTTTCCATAAGCGCCTCACCGGTTTCTTTAAGCTCGGTAATATCTATCAACGTTCCTTCAATCAGCTGCCAGTCTTCATTTAAATTGGCATTGATGAGACACCAAATTGGTTCGCCGTTTTTGCGTTTCAAACACACTTCATAGTTGGTAATTGCCTTTTTCTTTTTAAGCTCACTTACCAGTTTTATCTGGTCTTCACGCTTGTAGTAAAGGTCTTTTACCATCACACTCTTAATGTCCCGAATGTTGTCGTAGCCAAGCAAATTCACCAAAGAAATGTTACAATCGATTACCTTGTCTTTAGGCGATACTCTAAACACACCCGCCATGTTGCGCTCAACCAACCCTCTGTACCTTTTTTCGGAAATTCTCAATGCTTCTTCTGCAAATTTCTTCTGCGTCACATCTCGCATGATTCCGAACTTGGCCATGATTTTACCATCCTCAACTTTAGGATAAATGTTTTCTTCTATCCAATGATAGTTCAGTGTTTTCTGATTTCTAAGACGGTAGGTTATGGAAATGGGTTTTTGTTTCTCAATAATCACCTTAATCATGGCAATGACATTATCCAAATCTTCCGGATGAACAAAGCTTGCAAGTCCTTCGGAACGAGATTTCTCCTCATACTCCTGAGGAGTCATTCCTATGATGTCTTCAATTTGAGGTGAAATGTATTTGAAAACCCCATTTTTATGTTCCTCAGTCGTTTCAATATTGTAAATAATATCGTCCAAACTATTGATCACCAAAGACAGGTTCTCTTCACTTTCTCTGAGGGCTTCCTGAGTTTCTTTTAATTGAGTAATTTCAATCAGAGTCCCTTCTATGTATGATGGTTTACCATTTTCCTCAACCACCATTGAATTTTCAAGTATCCAAATTTCCCTTCCATTGATTAATTCAATTTTGCTTTCGTGGTTAATCATGGATTTTCTGGACAGTAGTTTTTCATGAAAACTACCCTGATCAGAACTGGCCACATAGATATCGGGAGAATACTTTCCTATTACTTCTTCCTTCTCTTCAAACCCAAAGATCCTCGCAAATGAATCGTTACAATCCAGGATTTTCTTATCAGAAACGGATGCTTTGTAGACACCTGCCAGATTTCTTTCGAACAAAGATCTATAGCGTTCTTCAGAATCTTTTAGTGCATTTTCATATTGTTTTCTGGCGGTAACATCTGTTCCCAAACCATAGTAACCTATGACTTCACCATGGTTGTTGAACTGAGGAAAAACCTGTTCTTCAATCCAAACATATTCGTCTTTTTTGGGTTGCTTGAATCGATAGGTAATGATCACATTTTGCTTATTCCCAAGTCGACGATTAGCCTCTACCACACTGTCTCTGTCATCCTCATGCACAAGACTTAAAATCGTACCCTGGAGAAAGTGTTTTTTGTATTCTTCAATACTGATGCCATATACCGAATCTATTCTATCGGAGACGAAATCCAAATTCTGCTTACCATCAATAAATCTCGTGCTATAAACAACCGCATTCACTGCATTTATAACAATGTTGAGTTGTTCGTTCATATGCTCAATATTACCTCTGGCTTCAACCGTTTCGGTAATATCTATGATACGGGTAACATAATATTTGTTTTTCTTAACCTGAAGAGGAGTGATGCTTACTTTTCCCCAGAATTCTCTACCATCTATAGTCTGATATTGCAGGTTTTTTTCCCAAATACCTTTTAGCGCAATTTGCTTCTTACACTTTGTAAATTCTTCGTCGCTTAACTTATTGATGATAATCTCGTCTCTGCTTGCTCCAATGAGGCTTTGTTTTTCTTTGTAGCCAAACATCTTTACAGCTCTGTCATTGCAATCAACTATGTTTCTGCTGTAAAAATCTAACAGGAAAATGGCATCCGGCGAATTGTTAAAAACCTCATTTAGTAAATCCCCTTTATACCTACTGGCTTCATTAATGAACAGGCTTTTTGCAAAGATGAAGTAAAACAAAAGCAGGTTAATTGCGGAGATGATACAGTTGTAAATCAGGATCTCAATTTCCACATCATGTACAATACAGGCAGTGAAAGAAACAAGGATACCTCCGGCCAATAAAATGTACCCTCTGCGTGATTTTGAAAACTGTGCAGAAGCCAATAGAAATACCAGAGCTGAAAAAATTAATTTCTCTGCGTCCAGTTCATTTAAAAACAGAAGAACAGTAACTACTACACTTAGTAGGATGCTTACAAAAGGAAAGTCGCTTGTAGCTTTGCTCTGCATAAGAGCTACAAGTTAGGTTTTATTTTTTTACCATCAATTTTATATTCCACTCCATTTTTATACTGAATGGACATGTAGACTGTGGCATCCGGGAGGTATTTTTTCCATTCTCCCATTCTTCTGCCAGCCTTATATTTTCCTTCAAATTTCTTAAAACCGTTTTCGTGATAATAGGTATGCTTGCCTTCTTCATAGCCACTTATGTATTCACCTTCGAACCGCTTTTTGCCGTTTCCATAAGTCTGTACCCACTCACCTTCCTTTAGATCGTCTCTATAAGCACCTTCTTCACTGTAATCGTTGTACTCGTAGAACCATGGACCATCTCTTAAACCGGCAATATATTCTCCTTTAGCTATGATGTTTCCGGTGGAATCGTACTCAATAGACTCTCCTTCTTTCAAGCCTTTTCTATACGTTTCTTCTCTTTGAGGCATGCCGTTGCTAAATTGCCATTTCCAGAAACCATTAGCTTTTCCTTTTTTGTATTTTCCTTTTTGCTCTACTTTTCCATTTTCATGATAGTAAATCCACTGCCCTTCTTTTAAGCCATTCTCGTACTTACCTTCTGCCTTCTTTTCACCACTCAGATAAAAGTAATTCCAATCACCTTCATAATCACCTTTGGCGTTGATGATACCTTCGGCTATGACCTTATCGGCTTCATAAAGAAAACCATTGATGATGTTTCCTTTCATGTCGTACTCTCTGAAAACACCTTGCTTCTTTCCATCTTTTAAACCACCGACCAACTTCTCGCTGCCATCCGGATGATATTCTCTGTACAATTCAATGAAAAACAATTCTGGCGCATCCTCTTCAATCACACCTTCATCATATTTTGTAATGTCCTTTAGAGAACCATTTTTATCATACTCTTTGGCAAGTCCGTTTAGTGTTCCATCCTGGTATTCCGCTTCAGATTTGATCGTTCCATCTTTGTAGTATTCTTTCCAAACACCAACTTTTTTATTGTTTTCGTCGTAGCGATTGATTTTCTCTATTGAGCTGGTAAATCCTGATTTATAGTCATAGATGGTGATCTGTCTGCCGTCTTCACCATATTCAATGGATTTGCCATCTTCTTTTCCTTTCACATAGACGATTTCCTGTCTTAGTTTTCCTGATGGATAATACAATGTTGAAACACTGTCTTTTTGATTGTTTTTATAGAAACTGGTTTCGATGAGCGCACCAGAATCATTGTAGACTTTTGACAAACCATGTTTTTTTCCGGCTATGTATGTGATCTCACTTTCTAAAGTACCATCCGCCCGGAAGAATTTCCATGCATCATTGATTTGACCATCTGCCCAGTTACCAACAGATTTTTTGGTACCATCTTCATAATAAGTTGTCCACTCACCATGCGGCTTCCCATCCTTCATATTACCTTCGCTGGAAACCTGGCCGTTTTTATAAAAGAATTGATTAAATCCGTTAGGATCAATATCTGAACCGTTTTGGGAAAGTACACAATTTCCTAAACTGAGTGTACAGATAAGTAATAATATATATTTAAAATTATTTAAAGTTTTATTATTCATTATTAGTCCGTGGAAACTGTTAATAGTTTGTTCTAAATTTATTGTCTTAATGACTTATTAAGGTTTTATTCAATTTTATAAACAATCATTAAAAACGTAATAAGCTCATTTAATTAAACTTATTTACTTTGTTAACATTGTGTTGATATCCTAAAACTTAATAAAATTACTAAAAAAGAAGACATAATTTTTGTTCATAACCATAGGCTTATCTTTTAATAACTCATGAAAAATGCAACGAATATTGTGCCATTAGAAAAATAATTGAGAAATAGGAGATAATTTTATCGCCAGATATTAACATGTAATTAATACTAAGGTAAAAACCCTGTGAAAAATCATGAGTTTTAAATAATTGAAAACTAAAGAGTTAATAAAATACTAACAAAAGAGTAACAATCGGAAAAATGGAAAAAACTATAGCAATTGGGTGTGATCATGCAGGGTATGCTTTAAAACTGGCGATTATTGATGTGTTGAAAAACAAGGGATATGAGGTCAACGATTATGGAACAGATTCTGAAGAAAGCACAGATTATCCGGATTATGCCCATCCTGTTGCATTAGATGTTGTGGATAATGAGCGTTTAGGGATTGTTATTTGTGGAAGTGGAAACGGAATTAATATGACGGCCAACAAACATGAAGATGTGAGATCTGCATTGTGTTGGGAGCCAGAAATTGCTGAATTGGCACGTCTCCATAACAACGCCAACGTATTGGCATTACCAGCACGTTTCATCAGTCAGGAGAAGGCAATGGATATTGTCGAGAAGTTTTTGGGAACGGAATTTGAAGGAGGAAGACACGAAAGACGTGTGAACAAAATAAATTGTTGATATGATTAGATCCTTTTCGTTCCTGTTAATAAGCCTGCCATTATTTGGATCTGCTCAAGAAGATCTTTCAAAAAAATATGCGAAAGAAATTGATGCAGAAACATTAAAGAAGCACCTGATGGTTATTGCTTCAGATGAGTATGCAGGCAGAGAAACAGGATTTGAAGGACAAAAGAAAACAGAAAAATACCTGGTAGAGCAGTTTAAGAAAATTGGTTTGGCTCCGGGTAATAATGGCTCGTATGTTCAGGAGTTTGATGTGGTAACCTCAAAACCAGAGGGCAGTTTAACTGTTGATGACAAACAATACGACTTTCTGTCTGAGTTCTATTTCTACTATAAATTCGAGAAGGACTTTTCTGAAGACGACATCATTTTTGCCGGATATGGAATAGATTCCGATAATTATTCTGATTACAAAAATCTGGATGTTGAGGGAAAGATTGTGATGATTCTGGAAGATGAACCTTTTGATAAAAAGGGTAAGTCTTTGGTGACCAGAAAGAAGAAAGAATCCGAATGGTCGTACAGCTGGAAGAAGAAGTATGAGACAGCGGTGAAACAAGGTGCTGCAGGCATGATTACCATTGTTCAGGATTATGAGAACAAAAGAGAATTGGTAAGAGGGTATTTATCGTCTCCAAGAATGAGCCTGGTTTCAAATGATGAAAAGGATGAGTTGGCAGATGCACCACCAATGATTTATATGTCTGAAAAATTGGCGAACAGCATTCTTTCTAAAAAAGAAACCAACCTGGAGGAGATTAAACAAGCAATTACAAAAACAAAAAAATCGATCAGCCATACTGTTCCTGTAAAAATGACCATGGACTTTTTGCCGCAGGGAGACAGGTTAAAATCATCAAATGTTCTGGCTTTTCTCGAGGGGACCGACAAAAAAGAAGAGGTTTTGATAATTACTGCCCACTATGATCATCTTGGTAAAAATGGTGATCTCATTTTCAATGGTGCGGATGATGATGGAACCGGAACAGTGTCTTTATTGGAGCTGGCTCAAGCTTTTAAGCAGGCAAAAGACGATGGTAACGGGCCAAGAAGAAGTATCTTATTTATGCCTGTTTCAGGTGAAGAAAAAGGACTTTTGGGATCTGAATACTACAGTGAGAATCCGGTATATCCCATTGAAAAAACAGTGGCCGATCTTAATATTGATATGATAGGTCGACATGATACTTTACACAATCATTCAAACTATGTGTACCTGATAGGATCTGACAGATTAAGTTCAGAGCTTCATGAGATCAGCGAGAAAGTCAATAAAACGTATACCAATCTTGAGCTGGATTATACTTATAATGAAAAAGATGACCCCAACCAGTTCTATTACAGGTCAGATCACTACAACTTTGCAAGAAAAGGAGTTCCGGTAATTTTCTATTTCAGTGGTGTACATGAAGATTATCATGAAGCGACAGATACCGTTGATAAAATTGAGTTTGGAAAGATGACAACAATAGCCAGACTGGTTTTCCATACGGCGTGGGAACTGGCTAACCGAGATGAAAAAATCAAGGTAGACCAACCAATAGAGTGGGACTAATATCTAACAATCTTTTTTGAATAAGACCGGCCATCATTTTCGATCAAACGAATGATGTAAACGCCTGCTTTTAATGGCTTATTTGAAGTAGCTATATCTCCATTAACAAGTCTTGTATCAACCAGTTTTCCCAGAACATTATATAAGTACAGTTTCCCGGTAAATACTTCCGAGAAATGCAGGTCATCTTGCTTAAACCAAACGTTGAAGTTTTTTTCTTCCTGCTCCTCAATAGAATTAAACCCTGTGATCTTGACTAAACCACCGCCATTGGTTCCAATCCAAACATCTGGACCAACAACTTCTATACAATGAATATAATCTTCGGGAAGTGGTGAATTTGATGTGTTGAAGTTGGTAAACTGTCCACCATTATATTTGAAAACACCCTTGTCGTAAGAACCAATGTACACATCATTATCTCCTTCAATAAAAGTCAGGTTATCTGTAGTTAAATTGCTGCTCGATTCCGTGTGAAAAGAGAATAAACCAGGTCCATTATAAATGGTGATTCCCTGAGAAGGTGTAGCACACCAAATTTTGTTGTTAAACGTGTCAACCGACAACACGGTATTGTCTGGAAAAGTGCTTGTATAAGAATTGTAGACCGTAACATTGGTATCTTCTATTACAGACAAACCTCCGTTAAACGAGCCCAGATAGACAGAGCTATCGGCAAAAACAGAACCTGAAATATTGTTGGACCATAGTGGGCTGTTAAAAGCATTTCTAACTGTCCATGTGTTGCCTGGAGACTTTTGAGCAATCCCAAAGGTGGTTCCGGCCCATATGTTTCCACTGGTATCAGCAGTTATTGTTTTAACAAAGTTATCTGGTAAACCAGAGTTGAAAGTGGTATAACTTGTGAATGTTGTCCCGTCAAAATGAATCAGGCCACTGTCTGTGGTACCAATCCAAAGTTCGTTGTTTTGATCCAGTTCAAGAGCACGGATGTTGTTACTTGGAATTGCTGAATTGGATGTGTCGTAAGTTATCCATGAAGAACCATCGAACCAGTACAAACCGTAGTCTGTTCCAACCCAGATATTCTGCATATCATCTTCTTCAATAACTCTGACTGAATTATCCTGAAGCGGGGAATTAGAGTCGTCATAAATGTCCCATTGAAATTGTGCATTTCCCATGAAAACAACGGGAAATAGTAGGAGAAACGAACAAAAAAACTTCATTATTGAGCAATGATAAATCGTTGGGTAATGACTTGATTCATAATGTTAAGTCTCACAAAGTAAACACCTGGAACTACAGACTCCAAATTGAGCTCTTTCTGATAAAGTCCGGTACTCGAATCTTCCATTTTAGATAGCACTACTTTTCCGTTAACATCAACAATGTCGTATAAAAAACTTGCTGTTCCCGGAATTTCCAGATTCATGGTAAAGTTTCCGTTATTTGGATTAGGAGAAATACTCAGGTTTTGAGTTAAATCCACATCATCAATACCATCACAGTTTTCAACCTGAATTGTATGTGAAGTAGTTGGACCTGCACAAGAACTTAAACCAACTTCCAGAACCCAATCATAGAAGTAGTAATAGAACCCTCCTCCAGCTGTAGAGCCTGTTATAGACATGGTATCTACAATTTCGTATGGATAAGAAATGCCAGCACTACTTCTGTATAGATTTGCATTTGTAGGAACTGTAATCTGGTAGTTATTTCCTACAGCTAGGTCATAGTTTAGATTAATCACTGACTCTCCATCAGGCAAATTGTAAGTACCACCAGTTACCAGATTTCCTCCCTGGTCTAAGACCTGAATGGTTCTTGGTCCTGCACCATTTGCAAATACTTTAACTGACTTTATTCTTAAAGGAATCATTACATCAAACAACATGTATTGGCTTCCTGAAAAATAGCCACCGTTTCCTCCAACAGTATCCGGAATACCATTTGTTACCGTTGCGCCTGCAGTTGATAACAATGGTTCGGCCATATAAGTAGCGGTTGAATTTAGTGAAGGTGTTGTAAAAGGAGAACCTGTACCCACCAAAAAACCATTCTGATCGTACCAATTCACATCTGTGGTTCCGGCACTTAATTGAACAGACTGTCCTTCACAAACCAGGGTATCACCAGTAACGGTTGTTGCGCTAGGTGCTGGCAATACACTAACAGTAATAGGTTGACTGGTTGCGGTTCCACAATGGTTGGTCAAGTTCACATCAAAAGTTCCACTTTGTGTCACAACAATAGATTGTGTTGTGTCTCCATTGCTCCATTGATAATCCGTTCCGGCGGGAGCAGTAAGTGTAACAGAAGTACCTGCACAAAACTCCGTTCCTCCATTGGAAGTAATTTGAAAGTTAGGATTTCCAGGGGGGTCCTGAAGCGTTAATGTTATAGGAACAGCTGTATAGTTGTTGGTTTCGTCTTCTTCAATGAAGTTGTTTTTTGGATCCACTTCCGCGACTATCCAGTAATCACCGTTACATGTCCCAGGTGGAATATTGATCCACATACCATCCAGGTTTTCACTATAAATATCTGTGTAACCGGAAGAAATACCTTGTTCAACAACAGAACAGTTGTAGTTTCCTCCTCCAAGGCCCCAGTTAGGGAAATCTCCGTTAAGCAAATCATTACCCATCAGGTAAGTAGTATTATCGTCTTTACAATGGCCAAGGTAACTGGAACATGTTCCATAGTCCATCAGACAAAAACCAAGCTTAGCACCATCTCCAACAATGGGCCAGTTTCTTGGATCTGGTTCGTTCGGATCTTCAAGTCTTAGAGAGAAAACACCCCAATCGTCTACATGATTATGTCCATGAGAAGGGTGGTATGTCATAGCACCAGCCCATATGTCCGTGTAAGTCATGGTACTGTCTGCATTTCTGTGATAAATTCTTTGAACTATGAGCTGTCTTGGAGCAGAACCGTCTGGACAAATACCCGGATCACCCAGCACTGTATCTCCTCCACAAACAAAGTAATCGGAACCACGAACCGTTAAAGGACCATGTCCAATATTTGCAGTAGATCCGGTTAATTTTAAACGTCCATTATCTGGCCCGTTCCCGGTTTGAGAATACTCATTAGGACCGCTCATGTGATTGACAATGGCGTACCATGAGATGGTAATATCGGGAAGAAGATCACAGTCTGAACTACCATCTTTACAAACACAAGAAGCGCCATTGGTGATAGTACACTGAGCAAAAATGCCTTTGCCCAACAGTAAAAAACATCCCAGGAGAAAAACACGAAAAATCTTCATAACCACAAGTTATAGACTGAAAAGGTACTAAATTTATACGTGAAAGGTTAAGTTATTGATTCAATGTACAAGGACATTTATGTAAAGGGACATCCAATTTTTGGACAGGGATTGAAATTTAAAGCTGATCCTCTGGCTTTTTTTGAAGAAATTAAAACACATAATCCCGGGATTCAAAAATTCAGATTTGGTTACTTGCCAATGGTAAATTTGTCTCATCCGGAGTTGATCAAACATGTGCTTCAAACCAATAACAAAAACTACCATAAAGGCCGGGAATACATGCACCTAAGACCTGTATTGGGAAATGGGTTGCTCACCAATGAAGGCGAGAGTTGGCTGACACAAAGAAGGTTGGCTCAACCTGCATTTCACAAGCAAAAAATCCAAAACTTTATTCAAGTCATGGAATCTTCTACTGATGCCATGTTTACTATTGATCAAAAAGAGCTTAGCGCAGACATTCACGATTGGATGATGAAGCTCACAATGGATATAGTATCAAGGACTATGTTTGGTGTTCAGGTTAAAGAAGATGAAGAAAAAGTCGAACACGCCCTGTCTGTTGCTATCGAAAGTTCCTATGGTCGGGTAAAAACACTCATTAATCCACCGCTTTGGTTGCCTACAAAAACAGTAAGACGATATAACCAGAGCATCAAAGACCTGAATGAGGTGGTCAATACAATTGTGGCGCAGAGGAGAGAGTCAAGGGGTCGTTACGACGATTTATTGGACATGCTGATGTATGCACAGGATGAAGAAACCAAAGAAACCATGTCAGACATTCAGCTGAGAGATGAAGTGATGACTATTTTTCTGGCAGGACATGAAACAACGGCAAATGCATTGACCTGGGCGCTTTATATTCTCAATAAGAACAAGCAACAGAAGCAACACTTATTAGATGAATTAGAATCTCATAACTGGGCTTACGACACCCCCTACCTCAACCTGATAATTAAGGAAGTGTTGAGGTTATTTCCTCCTGCATGGGCAGTTGGCAGAAGGGCAATAGAATCGGATGAAATAGGAGGTGTACCTGTTCCTGCAAAAAGCAACTTAACGATTTGTAGCTATCAGGTGCACAGAGACCCTGAGTTTTGGGAAGACCCGCATATTTTTAAACCAGAGAGGTTCGAGAATGAAAAGGATTATCATAAGTTTCAATACTTCCCTTTTGGAGGCGGACCAAGGTTTTGTATTGGGAATAACTTTGCTCAAATAGAAATGCAGATCATTCTGAGTAAATTTCTGAGAAAGTTTACGTACTCATGTTCCAATGAAGTTGAAAAGGAACCATTGATAACCTTAAGACCAAAAGGAGGTTTGCCTGTGCGGCTTACTCAGCGATAAGTTCGTCTACAATTTTGTTGAATTCCTCAACTGTTTCTTTGTATTTCTCACCAGTTCCGGGACCGTAAAAACCAGTATGAATTTTTCTCACCTTTCCTTTTTTATCAATGAAAATAGTGGTTGGAAAAGACATGATGTGGTTAAGCATTGGCAATTGCTTGTTTGCCTCAGACTTACTGGCTACACCGGCATATAGAAAAGTGTAATCGGCATTTAAATGATCTCTTAATCTTTTCACATTACCCATGGCTATGCTGTGAACGTCAGATTTTTCGAAACAAAGCGCTACTATTTCAAGGTCTTTTTTAGACTTTTTCTGACTAATTTCTGTCAACAGTTTTGTTTCATCAAGGCAGTTAGGACACCATGATCCCATGATTTCGATGATGGTTACCTTGTCTTCAAATCGATCTGAAGGATACTCTACCATCTCATTTTCAATATTCGGAAAAGAGAACTTAATACCATCATAACCGTCTTTTATATAGGTAAGAGAGAAAGGGTTTCTCAATTCAAAACCCGGATTAATATTGGCAACCCAAGGTTCGGACCAGTGTGTTCCGGACTTAAAATATCCCTGGTCAATTTTGTCTTCAGCAGAAAAGTGCGCTTTAAATAAGAAAGCATGAGACCCGTCAAAACAACTTAAAATAAGTGTGTCTCTGCAAAAACTTCCGGCCAAATAACGATAGTCTCCGGTTTCCGTTAAAAACGTACCATGAACAGCATCACCAACAGAGCGAAACAAACCAATGGCATCATAAGCATCTTCCGGGTTGTTGGGAGAAAAATGAACTTCCCAGTTATCGCCATTGTTTAATGGAAACTTGTCCGGCTTACATGCATAGCGTTTCTTGTCAGTTCTTTCTGCCTTAAAGGCTATTTTGTAGTCCTTACTTTTTGCGTAGTTATACCAGTATCCTTCAATTGATGAATTAGAGTTGACCTTTCCTTTAAACTCGGAATCAAAAACCGGCAACATCATAAAGATAGAATCACCTTTATACATGATTTCATCAACGGTTATTCTTTCATCAGCATTGAGGATCACCCCGTGGTGGGCATCCGTAAATTCGAACTCAAACTCAAGTATATCACCAGCACCAAGGTCCATTGAAAATAACCAGGCACCAGCCTCAGGAGTAGAAATATTTTGGCTTAATTTGTCTGCTGTTGACTTCTTAACTTCACATGAAGATAGAGTCAGGAACAAAATAAGCAGGCTTAAAAGTTGTTTCATAAAGTAGTGGTGTACCAAAGTACAATAAATAGCTGTATTTTGATGTCTACAAATGTAAGTAATAAAGAAAATTAGTCCTCATGCAACTTTTTGCACAAACTTGTAGTCTTAACTCCGAACCTGTGATGTATGACAGATGAGCAACTTATTAAATCGAGTATAAAAGGCGATAGGGTTGCGCAAAAGAAGTTGTACGAAAAGTACGCGGGCAAAATGATGGGTGTGTGCATGAGATATGTAGACAACTCTGATGATGCCAGTGATGTTTTACAGGATGGGTTCATTAAGATCTTTGAAAAACTGGGCTCTTACAAGCATCAAGGTTCTTTTGAAGGGTGGATAAGGCGAATATTTGTGAATACAGCTTTAGACCACTTGAGGAGGAACAAAAACATGAAGTATGCTGTTGAGTTAGATGGGGCAGAATATTTGGCTCCTCAGATGGAAAACGTCATGAGTGGATTGGCAGCTGAAGATTTGCTGCAAATTTTGAATAAAATACCTTCCGGCTACCGGACAGTATTTAACATGTACGCCATTGAGGGATATAGTCATAAAGAAATTGCAGAAGCATTGGATATTTCAGTGAACACATCTAAATCTCAGTACTCGAGAGCAAAAAGTTTTTTAAGGAAATTGGTAGAACAATACGATTTAAGATAATTGGGCAAAAAGGATAACATAGAAGAGGTTTTTAAAGACGCATTTGAGTCTTTTGAAGCACCCGTGGATCCGTCTGTATGGGCAGGGGTTCAGTCCGGAATGTCTGGTGCAGGGTCTGGCGCTGCTGCTGCCGGAACAAGCCTTACTGCAAAAATCGTTGGTTTTACTGTGGCTGCAGCCATCACTACAGCTGCGGTTGTTGGCATCTACCAGTACACATCTTCAGAAGAAGAGCCTGTGCAAAAAGATGACAATAAAGAATTGGTGGAAAACACCACTACTCCAAAAGAAGATATTGAGGCACCCATTGCTTTAGAAGATAAGTCAACGGACTCTATTAAGGAACCGGCATCTAAAGAAGAGACCAATACACCGGAAGAAAAATCAGATGTTGTAAATAACGGTTCTTCAGGAAATGCAAATCCTGCCGCTTCTGCCGACACGCATTCTCCTGATAAAACAGATTCCACTCCAGACAAGTCCAATGATGCCAATACGGCGACGGATAAGTCGGATGCGACTAAAGAAAAGACTGATAACACCAAAACATCCAGCGACAAAGAAGCTACAACAGAGTCTAAGGATGAACCAAAGCACGATCCTTTAACTGTAAGTGCACGTCTTGAAAACCAGAAGGGAACTGCTCCTCTTACGGTGAAAATGCTTGGTACCACTAATGGTTCTGACTTGATCTGGACTGTTAATGATGGAAACGGAAACAAAGTTCTTGAAGGGAATGAACAATCATTCACTTTTGAAGAGTCTGGAAACTTCCTGGTTGTTGTTGAAGGCACAAATGAGCACGGAGAGAAGGAAAGACAAGAGTTTTTAGTTGAGGTAGAGC
The DNA here is from genome assembly GCA_965230535.1 of Parvicellaceae bacterium. Taxonomy (GTDB): domain Bacteria; phylum Bacteroidota; class Bacteroidia; order Flavobacteriales_D; family JAUILH01; genus JAUILH01. The sequence continues at coordinate 2,233,800 of OZ246010.1, forward strand.
CAGATGTACAAATTTCCATGAACCTTGATCAGGCTGTTTTGGAAAGAGACGGAAGCGTTCTTTTAATTCCGAATAGCTTTGATAAGAATGAATTAAAGTTTGTGGTTGAGAATGAAGATTCCATTGATTTCTTCAAGATGGTTGTGGTAGACGGGAATACACAAAAAATCGTCTTCGAAACAACAGACATTTCACAAAGAAACTGGAACGGAACCAATCAATTTGGAGAGCCTTTACCTGCCGGTCAGAGTTACTATCTAACTATTTTCGCTGGTGATAAAGATGGCAATATGGTTGAACCAATCAGAAAGCGATTGGCCATTGTTCGCTAATCTATTCTTACGCCGATTACAAGCACATCATCCACTTGTTTTTGATCTCCCTGCCACGATTTAAACGCGTCATTCAGTCTTGTGTGCTGATCTTCCATGCTTAAGTGGTTTACTTCTAACAACAGTTGTTTGAAACGCTTTCTGGTGAACTTCTTGTTCTTTGGTCCACCAAACTGATCCGTGAAACCATCAGAGAACACATACAAACAATCTCCGTGCTCCAATTGAAACTCATGAGAGCTGAAGTTTTTGTCGTGATCGTATGAACCACCAATCGACTCTTTTGTGGGCTCAAAAATCATGAGCTCTCCGTTTCTTACAACATACAACGGGTTAAATGCACCTGCAAACTGGCACATCATACTGTCTAAATGAACAGCACAAAGCGCGATATCCATACCATCTTTTGTACTGGCCACACCTTCTTCACTTTGGTGAAGCGCACGAATGATCATTTTATCTAATCGCTCAAGGGCCTGGTGAGGCGCATCAATGTTACTGTTGTTTACAATCTGATGTAAGAACTCGTTTCCTATCATGCTCATAAAAGCACCAGGAACACCATGTCCGGTACAATCTGCAGCAGCAAACACCAAAACACCTCTAATATGAGAGAACCAGTAGAAGTCTCCGGAAACAATGTCTCTTGGTTTATACAACACAAACGAAGACTTAAAATAGGATTGCATAATCCCAATATCCGGAAGTACCGCTCGCTGAATTTGCTTGGCATAAACAATGCTGTCGGTTAAATCTTTATTGGTTTGTATCAGGCGGTTTGCAATCTGTTTTCTATCGGTGATGTCCGTGTAGACCACCACAATGTTTCTTAGTATTCCATCTTGATATACTGGCGTGAGAGAAGCCGTGGTCCACATAATTTCACCGTTCTTCTTGTTGTGAAAAGAATCGTAGAAAATGGTCTCTGAGCTAATATGGAAGTTCTGAACAATCTCTTCAATATTCTTGTTGGAACTGAGGTTTTGAATGCTATGCGCCTTTTCAATAATTTTCCCAAACTCCTCTTTGGTGTACCCCGAGTTTCTGACCATACCAAAGTTGTAGTACTGGATAACACCAAACTCATCGGTAATGATAACGGCCTCATTCATTCTTTGAGCAACCATAGAGAGCTTTTCCAGCTCCTTGTTTTTCTTTCTTAGCTCGCTTTCAAAGGTTTTTCTGTCGGTAATGTCTGTATAGACACCAATGATGTTTTGAAGCTTTCCTTTCTTATTGTAGATGGGTGTGAGAGTGCCTCCTGTCCAGCGCTTGTTGCCAGTTTTGCTGAGATGCAAACTGTCATATCTAAAGGCTTTATCAACTTCATGGAACCCAGCAATAACAGCAGGTAGTTCATCATAAGAACTAAGATCTTTCAGGTTCTTAATCTTCCCATACTTAGATGCCTGAAACTCTTCCAGCGTTTCATAACCGGCCATTTCGTGGAACGATTTGTTGTACCACTCAATGTTGCCATACGCATCACAAATCAAAACGGCATCATAAATTTCTCTTGCCACAATAGACAGGCGTTCTAAGTCTTTATTGTTTTTCTGAAGCTCAAACGTGCGTTGTCTGATCAACTCTTCCAGACGTCTTTTGGATCTTGATAAACGACGGGTCCTCCAAAGCAACAGGAAGTATATAATGATGATGGACAGAGGAATTATGATTGCATAAAACCAGGTTTTCGTCCAGAACGGCCCTTCGATTTCAAAGTGATATTCTTTTTCGTCACTCCAGTTGCCATAAGCGTCTCTACACCTAACCTTAAACGTATAGCTTCCAGGCGGCAAATATGGGTATGAAGCAGAGGTTTCCTTGGTTTCCGGCGACCAGTCATTATCATAGCCCTCCAGCATAAACTGATAAACTACCCCGTCAGCATTTTGGAAATCAATACCGGTAAAGTCAAAGGAAATGTGGTTATGCTCATGATCAAATACCGGGTTAACAGGCAAACCATTCTTTTCTTTATAATCCGGATATGCTGTTCTCCAGTTCACCGCACCATATTGAATCCTTAATCCCTTGAGGAGCATAAAAGGCGCCGTGGTTTTTGGAATGTCGTTTTCCTGAACATAGCGGTAGGCCCCTTTGATACTTCCGAACCACACACTGCCGTCCGACCCCACAATAAACGCCTTGTCGTTGGTTTCAACACCACCAAATCCGTCTGCACTTGAAAAGGATCTTTTGGTATTGATCATCCCGTTGGAGCTAAGAACAATTCGATCTAAACCAGATTGATGTCCCACCCATAAAAACCCGTCTACAAACCTTACAAAATAAGGACTGTTATTACTGAGTCCGTTGGTTTCATTTAACAAAATACTGGAGCCATCTTCCCGAATCACAGAAACCCCAAGCTGATGTAAAACAAAGTGGTTACCATGATTGTCCTGAGTAATATCTCTGAAAGACCCCGTTTCCACAGAGAAACTGTATTCGTGAGATTTGCTGCCATCGTAGCTAATGACCTTGCTTTCTGTTAAGAACCAAACCAGGCCATCCAGGTCTTCATAGATATAATTAACAGTTGTTTCGCCCAAAATGGAAGGCAGTAAATGATAGATGCTATCCTTGGTTAAAACCTGAACTCCATCGTCTGTGGACAACCACATTTCTCCTGGATTGGCCTCATAAACAGAGTAAACTTCTGTGTCGTCAAATTGTTTGGGATAAAGAACGGAGTCTCCATGACTTTTAATGAGGGCCACACCTTTTATGGTAGATACCCAGACATCACCAGAGTGGTCTTCAATAACAGAAGTGACATAATCGTGTGGCAATCCGTTCTCGCTTGAAAAGGATTTAATGCTGCCATCAGGAGCCATTCTGTCCAGGCCTTTTTCGGAACCGAACCAAACGTTTCCAAATCGGTCTTCTTCCAAACACATGATCTGATTGCTGGACAGCCCGATTTTTTTGTTGTAAGAGGTAAAGGCAAACCCCTGAAATAAGGAAATACCTGTTCCATCAGTTCCTACCCACAAGTTATTGTTGTTGTCTTTGTACAGGTCGTAAATGTAGTTGGTGTTCAGTCCGTTTTCATCGGTTATGAAATGACTTTTTCCTTTGCTGTAAATATGAATGCCGTCTTCTTCCGTGGCCACCCAAATACTGTTATTCGGACCCTCTTCAACATCAATTAAACTCATGGTATGCAGACTGGAATCTACAAATTCCGGCCTTTTGAATATGTCGTCTTCAAGCTGCCAAAGTCCATTGTCTGAAGCACAGAAAAAACGGTTTTTCTCATCCAATAAGAAGGCATTTACCAGCTTGGCATCAAAATGAGAAATGCCTGTGACGTTTTTGGCTTTGTGGTTTTTAATTCTGGCCACACCGTAACCGTACGACCCAACCCAAATATTCCCAACGGCATCTTCTCCAATGGCGTTTACTTTACTAAAACCCAGGCCATCATTGATCCCGTAGTGGGTGAAATTCTTTCCGTTAAACATGTACAAGCCATGTTCTTCCGTTCCAATCCAAACATTATTTAGGCGGTCTTCAAATATGCACCAAACCGGTGATGTGGTAAACCCATCTTGTTCTGTGTATTGTTTAATCTTGTTGTTTTTGGCCTGGAAAAGTCCAGACTCTGAAGCAATCCACAAAGAACCATCGGAAGCACTGATAATCTTCCATACGGTGAGACTTGAGAATTTATCGCTGTGAAAGTTTTTGAAGTTGTGCCCATCAAAAGTATTGATCCCCCCACTCTGGGTTGCAATGTAAATTAACCCGTCGTTTGCATGGGCCATGCTCAACACCTGAGACTGACTTAGACCGTCTTCTGTACTATAATGCCTGAAATGATAGTTTTGCGCATGTGTGTGAAAGCCAAGGCTAATAAAAAGAGATATCAGTATGTACAGGGGCAGTTTCACAACAACAATATACCAAATTATCTATATAAGACTTTGGTTTCGTGCGTGGCAAGTCCGACCATAGGTAGGTCAGAAGCATCATTTCCATAACAATAAACATCTGAATAATCACTGAGATTATACAGTTCTTTGATCCGCTTTACCTTTTCGTCTCCCTTGCAATTCTTGCCTTCAAGCTGCCCTGTATATCCCTTATTTGTTTTTTTGAGTTTAGATGCGATTAGTGTAAAGCCTTTTTGGTCGCACCAGGGTTTTAACCATAGCTCACAACTTGCGCTGACAATTACGATTTCTGCCTGTTCGTTCTTAAGAAAGTCCAATTCCTCGGAAGCAGCCTTATAGATCCGCTCATCAAATGACTCAGTGAGCTTTGAAACAGCTTCTGAGATGGCTTCTTCAGACACATTACTTAAAACATATCCGAGAAACTGTTCTTTGGCTTTTTGAGAAGACCTCAGTTTGAGTTTTTTCAGGATGATGTTAAAACTACTCTTAATCAAAGCGGTTCGAACGAATGAGTTTCCCTTTAGAGTTTTGGCAAACTCCAGCATGGAATCGCCATTGTAAATGGTGCCGTCAAAATCTATGAAGGCGATCTTTTTCACAGAGAAAGCTTTTTGAAAATAAACTCAGGAACATGCTTAATCACCCACATAATTGGTCTCCAGACAGCCTTAGTATATACCACACTCTTTTTGCGTTTGTAGGCCTTAAAACAAGCTTGTGCCACATCTTCAGGCATGGCGGTTAAAGGGCCGGGAGTTTTTAAATCGCCAATCATTTTAGTTTTAACAAAGCCCGGCTTTATGGTTGCTACATGAACCCCATGTTTGACGCAGTGATTTCTTAAGCCCGACAAATAAGCTGTAAACCCTGCCTTGGCACTACCGTAAATGTAGTTGCTACCCCTTCCTCTGTCTCCGGCAACAGAAGAAATTCCCAGTATACTGCCTTCCTTACGTTGTTTAAAGTCTTCTGCAATGATGTTTAATATGGAAACCGCTCCGGTATAATTGGTTTGGATCGAATTGACCGTTTCACTGAGTGTTTTTCTGGCCTTGTCTTCATCCGGAAGCACACCAAAAGCACAAATAACCACGTTGGGTTTTCGCGTGAGCTTTTGGTAAAAGTCTGCATGGCTATTCATGTCGCAAGCATCAAAATAAACGATCTCTTTGTCGCCTGAAATAGATGAGCTCCATTTCTCCATAGCTTCAAGATTACGACTCGCCAGGGTGAGTGAATATCCTTTTTCGGCAAACAGCTTAGCACAGGCCTGAGCCATGTCTGAGTTTGCACCCAGAATCAATACATTTTTCATAAACGACTTTGATTGTGTGTGTGGTTGTTCTGTATTTAATAGGTTTAATCTTAAGGCCAGATCCGAATTGAAAACGCCCTTTGGATTGTGTTCCTGTATTACCTTTTGAAAACGTGGCAACTCAGGATAAGAGTTCTTAAAAGTCTCGGCAGACATGCGCGCATCTTTTGCCAGATAAATCCTTCCTCCCAGCTCAAGCACCATCTTATCTAGCTCATCCAAAAGGGCATGCGTTTTACTATTGATTTTGATGTCCAAAGCCAGGTTAAGCCCTTCAAGAGGAAACGCCAGATAGTTCTCCTGTCTTTCTGCTCCAAACATTTTAAGAACCGATAAGAAGCTTGCCGTTCCTGATGAGGCAATCTTGTCAAGAATTTGTCTCATACCCTCAGAAGCCCTGTCTGTTGGCAAAACAAACTGGTACTGAACAAACCCCTTTCTTCCATAAATTTTATTCCAATGGTGAATGCCATCAAGCGGGTAGTAATAAGGGTCGTAATGCACAATGGCATCCTTTTCTTTCGACAGTTGCTTGTTGTAGTATAGCCAGTTAAAAATCTTTACGCTGAGTTTGTTTAAGACAAAAGGAGGAAAGAAAAAAGGCACAGATAAACGTCCTTGCTTATGTAGTTTTAAAGGGTCTTTTTTCTGTTTAGGGCTGAGATCTTTCAGGCTGGCATGTTCGCCCAAATAGAGCACAGATCGCCCAAGTTTTTTGCCTTTTTTTAAGCAGTCTATCCAGGCCACAGAATAAGTGTAGGAAGCCGTTTTGTTCATTTGATCTATGGCTTCTTCCAGAGACAAACATTTAATGGCTTTGAGTTTGATGTAAGCTGTTTCAACCTTTTTTAAACGAAGAAACACATCCTGAATAAAACCGGTAATTCCCATGCCGCCCATGGTGGCCCAAAACAAATCGCTGTTTTTGTCAGAAGAGCAAAAGACAGTTTCACCGTTTGCCAAAACCAAATTAAAGCCTTCTACCCATGCTGAAATGTTTCCATCAATATGGTGGTTTTTGCCATGAATGTCCGCAGCCAAAGCGCCAGCCAATGAAACAAACTTAGTACCTGGCGTTACGGGCAAGAAGAAACCTTTTGGCACACAAAACTCAAGTATTTCGGATAACAACAGGCCACTTTCACAATGCAATATCCCGGTTTTTAAGTCCAGAGAATGAATTTTTTTAAAAGCTGTTGCCTCCAGGCTTTGGGCATAGTTTGAGGCATCTCCATAACTTCTTCCGTTCCCTCGAATGTTTACTGAGTCCTGTTCATGAAGAAAAGGCGCCAACTCTGCTCGCGTGCTCACTTTTTTGTGCCACGCCTTTTTCATGGGGAATAGTCCCCAACCAGATATGTTCTTTTTATCCGCCATAAATAATGACACCAAATGAAACGACCCACAATACAATTATGATTTGGAGCAATCGATCGTCATACAAAACCTGGGTAGGCTTACCGGATACGTTCTTTTTGTAAATGAGCCAGTAGTACCTCAACAAGCCAAGCGCCACAAAAATGGTGGTGATGGGTACCATGTTTCCAATTCTGTCCTGAATGGATGATGACAATGTGTACAACAAATAGAACAGCAAGGTGAGAAATGAGCTCAGAATAATGCCCACATTAATCATAGGCATGGAGTACAAACTGATGGATTTACGAGTCTCTTTTCCCTGTTGTTGAAAGAGGATGTAGTCGTGTCGCCTTTTTGCAAAGGCAAGGAAAAGCGCCAGAAAGAAAGTAACGATGATGATCCAAAATGACAAGGGGACATCTGCTACCATACCTCCGCTGATAATTCTGATGATAAAACCAATAGATATGATGATGACATCCAGAATTGGAAAGTTCTTGAGGCCTGCTGAATAGGCCAGATTCATTCCAAAATAACCGAGAATGATCATGGCAAATTTGATGTCGATGAGTCCGCCTAATACAATGGCAGAAGACAGGAATAACAAAACCAACCTGAATACTTTCTCCATATTGATTTTTCCGGAAGCAATTGGTCGGTTCTTTTTTTCGGGGTGCATTCTGTCTACCGGTGCATCAAACCAATCGTTCATGATATAAACAGCACTTGCTGCCAAAGAAAATGCAGCAAATCCACCAACGAGATTTAGAATCAGCTCTCCGGTCCACTCAACAGAAGCAAAAAATGCAGGAAAAAACATAAAGCCGTTTTTAATCCATTGCTTGGGTCGTATGAGTGTGATAAGATCCTTCAACTAGTCTACTTCTATGGTGTAAAAATATGAATTGCGACTTGGGAAATAAATTACCCCGCTAATTCCACACGAAAGTAAGTATTTGCCCGGCTTATTTGGTGTGGGAATACTAAGTTTTAATGTAGAGTCGAGTAATTCGTTACTCATGTTAATATTTGGAAAGCAAGTCAGCACAACACTTTTTTCCTGAATCCATGTGAACGCTAAATTAGGCGTAATATTATCTCTTGGTGACCAATTGTGTTCGTGTTCCGGGTTTTTATTGACAATGGAAACGCTGATGTCCAGATTATCTGTGGACTGAACTTTATCGGGGGAACCTATGTCCATCCATATGAATTGATATGATCTGAAATCCGGGATTACTCTGAAGCAGATTTCATCTTTCTCGTATGTAAAGAACTCATGACAATCATTCTTTTTTCCGCCCACCTCAACGACCGTTTTACCATCGAATTGAAACGACCAGTCCATTAAGTCGAATTGATTACCACGGTAAAAACTCGTGTTTAGTGAGTGTGAATAGTCGCCAGAATAGAACATGTACAAAGAAGGATTCTGGTACGAGTCGAGGAATACAACCGGCCTGCCATTTGCTTTCTCCTGAATAGTGAGCGCCCAATTTTTGTAATAGGCGTACTTAAAATTCAGATTAACCTTATCCTTAAACTGACCAGCAATTAGCTCTATCCTGACAAATAGAATGCACAATATGGGAAGGGCGGTAACAGCAAGAATTTTTTTGAAGTTGAGGGTTTCTATAGACTTGTATGATACAATTAATAAAGGTGCATAGGCCAGTGCGCTCCAGTTGGCTTCAACCTGATTTCTAAGAGAGAGAAGCAGCAGAAAACTGAAAAAAGCAAGAGAAAAATGGAGCATGGTTTTCTGAAAAGAATCCAGAGCAGAACGTTTCCAGCCAGACTGCCAGGACAACAATAGTAAAGGCAATAGTAAGAGGAGCTGACCACCAATAAAGTAAACAATCCATACCGGATTATAATCTACCAGATCTCGATTAAAAAGGTGGAACCTGAAGCTTACCCAGTCGTGGTTATGTTGCCAAATTAAGTGAGGTACGAATAGGGCCAAAGCGCCCAAGGGAATAAGATAAAACAGAAGTTGTTTTCGATACCTCAACAAAAGCAGAAACAAGATGCCCAAAAACACCAAAGCGTGGTATTTACTATACAACATACATGCGCCTATTACACTCAGGCTAAGTGCCTGCAAGGGTTGGATTTTGTCCTTAAGTTTTGATAGTTGAAGTAAAAACAAACAGGAGAAAAATATCAGGGGTGCATCTGGAACGGCCAACATAGACCCTGCATGGATCAAAAACAAAGACCCGCATACCAGAGCAAAAATGATGGGCTTTTGTGCCTTGGTGAGCTTGTAAATGATTCCAAGATTAATGATGTGTGTGAGTATGACCAGCAGACGGACGCCCAATTCATTTTGAAACAGAGAATATCCAAGCTTGATGAAAAGCGCCACCATGGGCGGTTGTTCAAAGTAACCCCAGCTCAACTCTTTTGTGTACATCCAGTACAATGCTTCATCAGGATGCAGTTCGGTGAAATAAGCCTGAAACAGACAAATAAGCAGCCATATTCCGGCGATGAACCAAAGTTGCTTGTTTTGAAATGGGCTATTTTGTTCGGTGGGCATATAAAAATCAAAAAGTCCCGACCTTGTTTTGGATCGGGACTTTACTTGAGGTCTCGAGCGGATTCGAACCGCTGTAGATGGTTTTGCAGACCACTGCCTAGCCGCTCGGCCACGAGACCCTAATTGCCTTTTTCCACGTGAGGAATATCAATCGGCGGATGGCAAATTTAATATAATTCTAAAAACTAAGCCTGTTTACTTAAAGGATTCTTCCCAAATCATCGCAACATGGTCTACCTCTCCCCCAATTGGAGCGTTGTACTTGCGCAAAACCAGTCTAAGAGACAAGATATCCGGAAACTCCTTTTTGAGGCTGTCTGACATTCTTTTGATGACGGTTTCAATAAGCTTTGCCCTGGTTTTTATTTCTACTTCAACCAACTCCCTCACCTTTACGTAATCAATGGTCTTGTTAAGATCATCCGTCAGAGCTGATTCTGTGTAATCATATTCCAAAGACACATCTGCTTCAAACCAGGTGCCTGCCAAAGCTTCTTCATCAAGGCAACCATGATAACCATACACCCTGATTCCGTTTACCTCAATACGCTTCATTGAGCTGTTTTTAACTGAGAAATGGCCTCAACGCCTGTTTGAATTCTTGAGATTACTTCATCTTTTCCAAGAACCTCACAGATCTCAAACATGGATGGTCCTGCTCCTTTTCCACTTACCAGAACTCTAAAGTTTGGCAAAACTCTTCCTAAGCCTAATTCCTTTTCTTCAAGGAAGGCTTTGAAGCGTGTTTCAATGTTTGCAGCATCAAATGCTTCAATTTCTGAAAGAACACCAGCCAAACTTGTCATTGTCTCAGCTGTGCTTTCCTTCCATTTCTTTCTTACCGTTTTTTCGTCATACGATTCAGGTGCTTCAAAGAAGAATTTGCCTTCTGTCCAAATGTCCTTAACAAAAGTAGCTCGTTCTTTAACCAGACCACAAACGTTTTCGACGAATGATGTTTCACGTGAAACACCGTTTTCTTCTAGTGTTGGGGCGATTAATTCTGCAAGCTCTGTGTTGCTTTTTGATCTCAAATATTGTTGGTTGAACCACTTGGTTTTGTCGTGGTCAAACTTAGATCCGCTCTTCCCTACTCTTTCAAGAGAAAATGCCTCAACAAGTTCTTCCAAAGAGAAGATTTCCTGATTGGTTCCCGGGTTCCAGCCCAGCATGGCCAGCATGTTGATGAATGATTCCGGGAAATAGCCATCCTCTCTGTAACCGCTGAACGTTTCGTCTGTTCCCGGAACTTTCCACATGGTTGGGAAAACAGAGAACCCAAGACGATCGCCATCACGCTTACTCAACTTACCTTTTCCATCAGGTCTTAGTAATAATGGCAGGTGGGCAAACTTTGGAGCTTCCCAGCCCAAAAATTCATACAACATCACATGAAGCGGAGCAGAAGGCAACCATTCTTCACCTCTAATTACATGCGAGATTTCCATATGATGATCATCTACCACATTTGCCATATGATAAGTGGGTAAACCATCTGATTTAAATAATACTTTATCATCAAGATTGTTGGTGTTAACCACAACCCAGCCTCTGATTTCATCATGAAAACGAATCTCATGATTTCTTGGCATCTTAGCTCTGATAACGTAAGGGTCTCCGTTATCGAGACGCTCCTTTACCTCATCTTCCGAAAGGCTCAAAGAGTTTTTCATAGAAGAACGGGTGATGTGGTTGTATTGCCACCCCGGAAGGCCAGCTTTTTGAGCCGCCTCTCTTGCGTTGGTTAAATCGTCAGATGTGTCAAAAGCATAATAAGCATGACCTGAAGCCAGCAATTTTTCAGCATAAGGCTTATAAATATCGCTTCTCTGTGATTGTACGTAAGGGCCAAAGTCTCCACCTAATTGCGGGCTTTCATCAGGCGTAATGCCACACCAGTTAAGCGCATCTACAATATAGGCTTCCGCGCCCTCAACAAAACGGGTTTGGTCTGTGTCCTCAACTCTTAGAATAAAAGAGCCACCGTGTTTTTTAGCAAATAAGTAGTTATACAAAGCGGTTCTTACACCCCCCATATGTAGTGGGCCTGTTGGACTTGGGGCAAAACGAACGCGTACAGATTTGTTATCCATGAGAAAAAATTTTGCCAAAGATATGCATCCCGAAATTATTTGAGACGATTAGCGAAAACAAAAAGCCCTCTCATTCATAAAGGAGAGGGCTTTTAATGAGTCAATCTCTTAATGACTTAGTGCTTGCTAATAGGATAAGTTTTGAATCCTTTTTTGGCATAAATAGACACAAAGTAGTATCCTGAGCTTAGACTGCTGAGGTCTATTCTGTTGTTAAGTACCCGAATTTCTCCATTAATCAGGAGTCTTCCCTGCTCATCATGAATAAAGTAAAGCCCGTTTACCAGGTGCTCATTAGCATCAATATACAATGTGGTGTTCACAGGGTTTGGATACACATTTACGCCCTCGAAAATGGCCTCATTTACGCCGACATAGCTGACGTTTTCACAATATTGATTCGTACAGCCATTGCTATATATCACATCCAGACAAACATTAAATGGTCCGGCTCCGGAAAAAGTATAGGTTGGTGTTTGCTGGGTGGAAGTTCCTGTTCCATCACCAAAATCCCAGGCATAACTCGTAGCAACCGGAGCTCCCTGAAATTCGGTTTGAGTACCACCCAAATTGTTTAAAGTAAAAGTTGGAATTGGATTAGGTAAAAATGCAAGCGCTACTTCTGTTCCCGGACTTTCACATCCATTAACGGTTTCTGTAACGTAAACCGTATCTGTTAAGGTGATACCTGAACTAAATGGACTCCCGGTTCCCAAAACCGTGCTTAGGCCCATGTCGTCGTACCATGTAAAGTTTGATCCGGACCCGGTAGCTGTTAAATCCAAAGCCGGAGTATATTCACAAACCGGTGCAGGAGGAGTTGAGTTAGGTGCCGCCGGAATGGCAAAAATGTCAATAGAATGAGTCACGTTGTCTGTACAAAACCCGGTCCACATAAAAATAGTATCCGTTAATGTGACATTATAAGTCCCTGGCGCAGCAAACGTGTTGCTGCCATGCTCTGAGTATGGGCTGTTATTCCCATCTCCATAATCCCAGTGATAGCTAATAGGACTGCCAGAGAAAACGTCCTGATTGTAGAACTTACTTTTGATGGGTCCTGTTGAAGTATTGTTGAAGTTGACAGGAATACCAACACACCCGGTTCCGGGATTGGAGAATTTGGCATCCATGGTGTAGCTTACGAAAGGCTCCATGGTAAAATCAAAATCACCCAAGGCCCATAGGTCAAGGTTTTTTCTCCAGGTACCAATAGGTTCATAGTAACTCGCAGATAAGCCCTGCCCTGCTCCATCGTTGTTGTCTTCGTCATTACTGGCCAGAAACAGATAGTCTGTATTCATGTTTTCAATAACCAATGCGTAATGTGTATTTAGTACAACAGGACTCGAAAAAACAACGTCTCTTTGTGAGTTTGCAGGAAGCGCGTCCACACTAATGGTTTCAGAGGCCAATGGACTTCCCGTTGGTAAAGAGTCTGTGCCCACTTCATAAATCGAGCATGTAATGTTTAAAACAGGACTGGTCATTCCTGAAGGGTCGAAACTATAGCCATACCATCTAAAACCATGAACGGTGATAGGCATGCTGGAGGATGCCGCAAACATTTGTGATGCTCTTGAAGAATAAGAACCGTCACTGTACAGAATTTTTGTTTCTGAATTGGATGTTTTGGCCTGAACATAAGCCACAGTATCTACACTACAATTTACAATTGCACGACTATTTTCATGACTCTTTAATGGCCAGTTAATGGACTGGTTAACATGTTTTAGGGGAACTTGACTAAGGCCAACGGCGGCACTCATAATAAGTGAAGCACTAAGCAGTAATTGTTTCATACGAGTAACAAATTTGACTTCTTACTACGTAAAATATGATGAAAGGTTTTGCTCTTAGGCAACACATGTGGTATTTTTACATAGAAAGTTCGCAACAAAGCACTGAAAATATGCGTTTAAGTGAACACAGCTAACCTTAAGGTGTAGTGTTAATCATGAATCATTCTTATAAGCAACTGATATCAAAACTTGATGGTTTCATTCGGAAATTCTATAAAAACGAATTACTGAAGGGCTTAATTTGGTTTCTAGCCTTAGGGTTGATTTTGTTTTTAAGCATCATTGGTCTTGAAGCGATTGGTCGTTTTGGGTCCACTACCCGATCGTTAATGTTCTACGGGTTTGTTGCAGGATCAGGCTTTTTGTTATTCAGATACATTCTAACCCCCTTGTTTAAGCTTTACAAGATTGGAAAAACGATTGACCATGCCCAGGCAGCACAAATTCTTGGTCGACACTTTCCGGAAGTAGGCGATAAACTGATCAACACCCTTCAACTCAAGAAAGAAGCAGAGAATACCAATAACGATCTTCTATTAGCCAGTATTGATAAAAGAGTCGGATCCCTGTCTCCAGTACCATTTAACAACGCTGTAGACTATAAAGAAAACCGTAGGTACGCCAAGTTTGTTCTAATACCACTGTCTGTTCTGGTTGTTTTATTGTTTGTCAATGCAAAATGGGTAACCGAGCCAACAGACAGAATTGTGCATTACGACGACGAGTACACGCCTCCCCCACCCTATGAGATTGTTTTGGAAAACGACGACCTATCCGTTGTAGAGCAGGAAGAAGTGGTTTTAAGAGTTCGTGTTAACGGGAATGAGGTTCCACCAAGCGTTTCCGTGATCAAGAATGGTAGCAAATACCGAATGAAGAAGGTCTCAAACCGTGAGTATGTCTATAAAATGAGAGCAGATGGCCATACCACACTTAAGTTTACTTCAGGTGAGATAGACAGTAGAAGATATGTATTAGAGGTGCTGCCAAGACCAAGTATAGAAGAGTTTACTTTAGAGCTGGATTATCCCGATTATACGGGCATTTCGGATCAAAAACTGAAGAGCATTGGGGATTTGAATATTCCTGAAGGAACCATAGTGAAATGGACATTTAATACTCAGAATGTGTCTAAAGTATACATGAATTCTCAAATGATAGACACGGTTTTAAAGGTTGATGTCATGGACGAAACGAGTGTTTCAAGACAGTTGTTCAACTCCGAGCAGTATGTCGTGACAACAGAGAATGAGTATTTATCCAAAGCAGATTCTGCTGTGTATTTTGTTGAGGTAAGTAAAGATGAATATCCTGCCATTAAAGTCACGGAGGACAAGGACAGCACCAATGACCGACTGAGATACTTCACAGGAAAAGTGTCTGATGACTATGGAATCCGAAACCTTGCCATGTCTGTTAATTACCGTAAAGGAGACAGAAAGGGTCAGAGCAAATCATTCCCGGTACGCATCAGTGAGGGTGTATTGTCAGAAGATTTTATGCACTATATCAACTTTGATCAATTAGAGCTACTTCCCGGAGAGGAGATTAGCTACTACTTTACTGTTTGGGATAACGATGGTATTAATGGAAGCAAGAGCAGCAGCAGTGGTGCCAGAATATTTGCCATGCCTACAAAGGAGGAAATGGAGGATATGTATAACCAAAGCTCGGAAAACACTATGTCCGAGATGGAAAAGGCAATTAAAGAAGCTTCTGAGCTTAAAAAGCAGATGAAGCAAATGCAAAATGAGTTGTCTAATTCTCAGAACATGAGCTGGCAACAGAAGCAAAAGCTGGAAAACATGCTCGAAAAGCAAATGAGCCTTCAGGAAAAAGTGGATGAGCTTAAGAAGCAATTCAAGAAAGACAATGAGGATCAGGACAAGTTCAAGGATATTGCTGAAGAAGATAAAGAAAAGCGTGAGAAGCTGGAAGAGTTAATGGAAGAACTGTTTACTCCGGAAATGAAGGAAATGCTTAAGGAACTTCAGGAGTTGATGAAGGAACTCAACAAGGATAAAATTCAGCAAAACCTTGAAGAAATGAATCTTGAGAACGAGAATCTCGAGAAAACTCTGGAACAAGCCCTAGAGCACATGAAACAGCTTCAATTTCAGGAAAAGCTGAAAGACCTGGTTGAAGACACTAAAGAATTGTCTGAGAAACAAGACCAGTTGGCCGAAAAAATGGCCGAAAAAGACATTGATGAGAAAGAAGCTAAAGAAGCTCAGGAGGAGATTGATGAAGAGATGAAGGAGATCGACGATAAAATGAAAGAGCTTCAGGAGAAGAACGACGATCTCGGCAAGAAACACGATCTGGATGAGGCAAAAGACGAGCAGAAGGCTTCAGAAGACGCCCAAAAGCAATCTCAGGAGCAAATGCAGAACGGGAAAATGAAAAAAGCCTCTCAGTCCCAAAAGCAAGCAGCTCAGCAAATGCAAAAGATGTCAGAATCTCTTGCCAGCATGCAGGCACAGGCTCAACAACAACAGCAACAAGAAGACATGGATGCCCTAAGGCAGTTGCTTGAGAACCTGCTTGAAATGTCTTTTACTCAGGAAGAGATCATGGAAGACATCAAAAGCTTGTCGGCTCACGACCCTAAGTATGTTGAGGTTGGGCGTAAACAAAGGAAAATCAAAGATGATGCTGAGATGGTTAAGGACTCATTATTTGCGTTGAGTAAGCGAGTAATAGAAATCAAGCCTATCATTAATGAGGAAATCGGACAGATCAATTATTACATGGACAAATCTCTTGACGATATCGGAGAAAGAAGAACCAATGAAGCCCGTTCCAAGCAGCAGTTTATCATGAGCTCTACCAACAACCTGGCGCTCCTTTTAGATGAGGTTTTGAAGCAGATGCAGCAGCAAATGCAGGCGCAATCACAATCTTCCGGTTCGGGATCATGTATGAAGCCCGGGGCCGGACAAAGCAAACCAACCTCCATTCCGAGTCTTCAACAAATGCAGGAACAGCTTGGAAAGCAGCTGGAGAAGATGAAAAAAGGCATGAAAGATGGCAAGGGAGAAGACGGAAAAGGGAAAAAGCCAGGAGAAAAAGGCAGTCAGGGCGGAAACAAGCCAAATGGTCAGGGCGGAACAAGCGGTGGCTCAGGAGAAGGAGATCAGGAAGGACAGCAGCAAAGCGAGAGCTTATCAAAATTGGCAGCACAACAGGCAGCCATTCGCGAACAGTTAAAGAAGTTGAGAAAAGAGCTTAATCAGGACGGAAGCGGCAATGGTAACGGCTTAAACAAGATCATTGACGACATGGAGAAGACAGAGGAAGATATCATCTATAACAAGATTGGTGATCAGACTTTGAAGCGTCAAAAAGATATTTTGACGAGACTTTTGGAGCACGAAAGAGCAGAGAGAGAAAGGGATTGGGACGAAAAGCGTGAATCAAAAGAAGCAAAAAATGAAGAATTTAGTAACCCTGATCGTTTTTTGGAGTATAAGAGGAGGAAAGAAAAGGAAATTGAGTTGTTGCGAACCATCCCGCCTGATCTAAAAAAGTATTACAGAAGAAAGGTGAATGCCTACTTTAACAGTGCAGAATAAGTATGATTGAAATGGAACAAGAAGCCACAGTTATTCAAAAGATTGAGCTTGAATCAACCTCAGAGAACATTGCTAAGGTTGAGAAATTGATTGATGAAGTGTGTGAAGTCAGCAAGGTAAATCAAGACTATTACGGAAATATTCTGATCGCGATCACAGAAGCGGTCAACAATGCCATCGTTCATGGCAATAAAAAAGATCCTCACAAGAAATTCAGCGTGTCATGCGCTACTAAAAAAGAAAGCCTGTGCTTTACAGTGTCAGATGAGGGCGAAGGGTTTGATTACGACAATCTACCCGACCCTACGGATCCGGAAAACATTGAAAAACCGAATGGAAGGGGCGTTTTCCTGATGAGAAACCTGGCAGATGAGGTGAATTTCGAAGACGATGGACGCATTGTCCAACTGGATTTTAATTTGTCCTAACCCATGGTAGAAATTTTTTATGAAGACTGGCAGGAGCCGGTCTTTTTTTCTTTTGAGCCGTCTGAGTGGTTAAGTGCCTTATGTGATAAAGAGGACAAGGAACTCATTGAAATCAATCTCATTTTTTGTTCTGATAACTACCTTCTGGACAAGAACATTGAAATCTTAAACCATGATTATTATACAGACATTATTACATTGGATTACTGTATTGATAGTCAGGTGATAGGAGACTTGTTTATTAGCATTGATCGGGTTACTGAAAACGCCAGGAAATCGGGGGCAGAATTTTATGATGAATTATGCAGAGTGGTCGCCCACGGAACGCTTCACTTGTGTGGATATGGAGATAAGACCCCTGAGGAAATCAAGGAAATGAGAGCTAAAGAGGATTTCTATCTATCTTTGCGGCCTTAATGTTTCACGTGAAACGATATGCTAAGAGAATATGATGTCATAGTAGTTGGAGCAGGTCACGCAGGATGTGAAGCGGCTGCGGCTGCGGCAAACCTGGGGTCAAGTGTTTTATTGGTTACAATGAACATGAACACCATTGCTCAGATGAGTTGTAATCCCGCTATGGGAGGAATTGCCAAGGGTCAAATCGTTCGTGAAATAGACGCCCTTGGTGGATATAGTGGAATCGTTACGGATGAGACCATGATCCAGTTTAGAATGCTGAACAGATCTAAAGGACCAGCCATGTGGAGCCCAAGAGCTCAATCTGACAGAATGAGGTTTGCTGAGAAGTGGCGACTGATGTTGGAACAAACACCGAATGTGGATTTTTGGCAGGACATGATCACAGGACTTTTGTTGGAGGGCGATAAAGTGTGCGGAGTCAAAACATCCATAGGAACAGAAATAAAGGCCAAAACCGTTGTGCTTACCAACGGAACATTTCTGAATGGACTCATTCATTTGGGAGAGAAGAATTTTGGTGGAGGACGTGCAGGAGAAAGAGCTGCTTTTGGAATTACAGAACAATTGATTGAACTAGGGTTTGAATCCGGAAGAATGAAAACAGGAACGCCTCCAAGAGTAGATGGCAGATCCCTGGATTATTCTAAAATGGAAGAGCAGGCAGGAGATGAAATTGCCGGAAAATTCTCGTTTACGGATACGAAAGCTCTTGAAGGGCAGAGGCCGTGTCACATTACTTATACCAATCCGGATGTGCACGATTTGTTGAGAACAGGGTTTGATAAAAGCCCAATGTTCAATGGTGCAATTCAAGGTTCTGGACCAAGGTATTGTCCGTCTATCGAAGACAAGATTAATCGCTTTGCCGAAAGAGATCGTCATCAAATTTTCGTAGAGCCGGAAGGGTGGAATACCATCGAAATTTATGTAAATGGATTTAGCACGTCTCTTCCAGAGGATGTTCAAATGGCGGCAATGAAATTGATTCCTGGCTTTGAAAACGTGAAGATGTTTAGGCCGGGTTATGCCATAGAGTATGATTACTTCCCTCCTACCCAACTTAAATACACGCTTGAAACTAAGTTGGTGTCTGGCTTATATTTTGCCGGACAAATTAACGGAACTACCGGGTATGAGGAAGCTGCTTGCCAGGGCTTAATGGCAGGCATCAATGCGGCCTTGTCTGTTCAGGAAAAGGAAAGTTTTATTCTCAAGAGATCTGAGGCTTATATAGGTGTTTTGATAGATGATCTAATCACGAAAGGAACAGAGGAGCCTTATAGAATGTTTACGAGCAGGGCAGAGTTTAGAATTCTTTTAAGACAAGACAATGCCGATCTAAGATTAACGCCTTTGAGTCACAATATTGGTTTGGCTTCAGACGAAAGATTGAAGAAAGTAGAAGAGAAAAACCAACGTTCTGAGGACTTGTTAAAGTATATTGATAAGACAAGTATTAAACCAGAAGAAGTGAATTCTGTGTTGGCAGAAAAGAAGGGGTCTCCGATCAAACACTCTGTTAAATTAAGAAGTGTTTTGAGCAGGCCCGAGATGACTTTTACCGATTTAAGAAGCTCAGTGCAATGGTTTGATGAGAAGTTAAAAGACGAGGAAAGCTGTAATGTTGAAATTGTAGAACAAGCGCAAATCCGCGTGAAATATGACGGCTATATTTCGAGAGAACAGGAGCAGGCAAATAAACTCGAAAGACTGGATTATGTCAAAATTCCTGAGGACACAGACTACTCCAAGTTTGGATCACTGTCAGCAGAAGCAAGAGAAAAATTAAAAAACTTACGACCAGAAACAATTGGCCAGGCAAGCAGAATTAGTGGTGTGTCGCCATCAGATGTATCCATATTGCTGGTCTATTTAGGTCGATAAATTAAAGAGGTTTCACGTGGAACAAAACTTAAACTTACTTCAAACTTGTCCGCTTTGTGGAGGAACGGAATCGGAAACTTTTCTTGAGGCCAAGGATCATTCCTATTCAAAAGAATCCTTCAAAATAGAGTCCTGTAAATCTTGTGGATTCAAGTTCACAAATCCCATCCCCACAGAAGATACTATTGGGAATTATTATAAATCTGAGATCTATATTTCACACAACGATTCAAACAAAGGTTTGATGAACAAGGTGTATAAATGGGTTCGAAAGAGAGCCATCAGATCAAAAGAAAATATCGTTTCCGGGTTGACTTCAGAAAGACGAATTTTGGATATCGGATGTGGTACCGGAGATTTTTTGGCCTTTTGTAAAGAGAACGGATGGGTCACCAGGGGACTTGAACCGGATTCAGGGGCAAGAGAGAAATGCCAGGAAAAGGGAATAGATGTATCGGACATTAATCAACTTCATGACGACAGCATGCCCAAAGTAAATGTTATTACCATGTGGCATGTTCTGGAGCACGTGTATCACCTTCAAAGAGATTTTGCAAGAATGGTTGAGCTACTGGAAGATAATGGTGCGATGGTGATTGCAGTTCCAAATCATACGAGCTATGACGCAAAAAAGTATGAGGGCTATTGGGCGGCCTATGATCTACCGATTCATTTATATCATTTCAGACCAGAAGACATTAAGTCTTTGGCGGAACAACATCACCTGCAATTTGAAAAAATGATTCCAATGAAATGGGATGCATATTATGTGTCTATGTTGTCAGAATCTTTCAAAGGAAAAAATAAATGGTTGGGATTAAAAACCGGATTCTTGTCTAACATGAAGGCAAAAAATGGAGAGTACTCGTCTCAGATCTATATTTTAAGGAAGAAATAGGCATTTTAACGTCTTTTAACGCTTTTTTTGCATCCTTTACGTCTCTTTGGTCGTTTTTTAGCAGAAAACCAATTTAAGGCCTGTTTCTGGAGGTCGAAATAAATAGTTGTTTATCAATGAATTACAAAATAAAAACAAAGCAAGCTCCTGTTTATCAGGTGATTATGTTGTTTGGTGCTTTTTTGGCACTTTTCTTTTTCTCAGCATGTTCTGATTCTGAAGATGAAAATAACAAAGCTCAATCTGAAAAACCGAAACCAGACTATTATGCCCTTGAATCTGAAAAATTGGATTCAACTTTGAATCAAAGTACTTATCTGGAAGAATACAAGGCCGGAAAAGCAGTCTTGAGAGCACTGGGGTCTGACAATAAACCTCCTTTACTAAATACTGATCTCTATAAAACAGCAGGTAAATATGCCTTTAGAATCATGAACAATGATTATCCTTCAACAGAAGAGTTGTTGATGAACGCCCCATTATTACTGGAAGCCAAGGCGATTTATGATGATTTTCCTCCCAAATTGTATGATTTGAATGAGTCCGATTATCAGCCAATTCTATTTTCTGCAACGGAAGTTTTGGAAGAAGACAAACCTGACTTTGAGTGGAGCGCTTCCTATGAACATCTTTTATTGTCGATCGTAACTCGTTACGCTCAAATGCCTGAAGCATATTCTCTATATGAAATAGAAAAAGTTAATCCGGAAGAGATTCAAGACAACGAGATCAAAACGTTGGCTTATTTATACAAAGCGGTTAACTTTTCTGAACATGGATTGCCTTACCATGCCGCTGAAAATGCGCAATTGGCAAGGAAAACAATCGAAAAAACAGAGAACTTAAGTGGAACGTTTACCAAGTCTATCGTCATAGAAGCCGGAGATGAAGACGCAGAGATCTCTAAGGCACGTTTGACTCAAATTTGTTTGCTTGTTGAAGGCTTGGCACACATGCAGATGTCAGATGAAGATGATAAAAAGAAAGGCATTCCGGTACTTAAAGAGTATATGGCTCTTAGCAAGGATCAAAAGTTAGTTGACGAATGGACGGTTTTGTCAGAACTGGTTACCCAAATGCAAGCCAACAGATACGATAATTCAGACGCTTTGCTCGACAAATATGGCAAGCATCAAAACTTGTCGTTTTCTGAAAAGTCAAGCTTGTTGGCGGAAAGGAAAAAAGCTTCTGCTAATGATGCTGCGGGACTCAGAAACATTGTGATTACGGGAATTGTGGCAGAAAAACTCTACAGATATATTCAGGGCACAACCTGGTTTAAAGACCTTGAAAGTAACCCAATTGGAGATGGCATGATCAATGCTTTTGATCGCGTGCAAGGGTTCGAAGACAAACTTGGCGACCTGAATTCTCTGAGCAAATTCTTTTAGGCAAAACGCTCCATCATCCATAGTTTTCCAGCAGGCAAATCAAGCTCTTTGTAGCAACGGAAACCATAGCGCTGATAAAGCGCTTTCGTTCTTGGCAGTGGGGTTTCAGCATAAATGGGCAGTCTTTTTTTAGCTGATAGTGAAAAACTAAAATCCCTAATGGCCTGAATGGGCTCTAAACCTTTATTGTTGGGATCTATTGCCAACATCCAGAAGTAAAGGTGCTCACCGGCTTTTCTGTTCAGGTCCACTTTTTTTCTGTTGGAAAGCGCTTTTTTACTAACGCCAAAACCCAAAAAAGAAAACAGTTTTAGTTGTGTGCTTAAGTGAATTGTGAAAGGTTTTTTCTTTTTGGAATTATAGATCACAGCAATTCCTTTCCTGGACTCATCATAGTATACAGAACGTATTTTGATGAGTTCTGGCAATAAAATTGAGAATAGTTTCATTCGACCTTCATAGTCAGACCCCCGACTAAAGAGCACTTCTATGGTTGGATTATTGTCATATGCACGGGCCAGTAAATCGGCTATCCAGGGAATGTCTTTTTTCTCAGCAACTGTCATTGTCTTCAAATTGAGTTGAGTTCAAAATTAATCCAGAACCCGGTGCAATGTTTCTTAAATGTGTATCTGGTGGTTCAATTAATGACTGTTTGATGTCGTTGAGCGAAATTTCTCCTTTTCCCAGGGTTTCCAGTTGTCCCATCATCAGCCTTACCTGGTAGCGCATAAACCCTTTGGATCTGATTGTATAGACATAGCTGTTTTCCGGAAAAAAATTGGCTGTAAAACGCGTGTTTTTCTCAATTCTGCTATGTTCAACTGTTCGGATAAATTGCGTGTTTTCTGATGGTTTGGTGCAGTACTGCTTGAAATTATGAGTGCCTTCAAACAGAAGCGCTCCTTCCATCATCAATTCAATGTCCAGTTCTGCTGAAAATGTGGCCATTAAAGGCGCACAAAAGGGATGAAGCTTTTCTCCAAAAGAAAACAGATAGAGATATTCTTTCATCTTTGGATTCTGGATGATGTTGAAATCCTTGCCGACCTTATCCACAGAGATGGCCCGAATGTCGTATGGCAAATTGAGATTAAAACTGTCTAAAAAAGCCGTTTCATTTTCAATAGCCTCTTCCAGGAACAACTCAAAAGCCATATCAAGCGCAGATACCCGAGCATCTGTTCTGCTACCTCCAAGCGTTTTGAACTTATCGTGACCCAACACATAAGGCAATGTTCGGTCTATCATCTTATGTACCGTTTTTTGATTGGGCTGTTTGGCCCACCCACTGTAGCGGTAGCCCAAAAACTGAATTCTTATGAGGTAGTAATGCTTTTTCATCCTAACTTTAGGACGCGAAAGATAAAACAAACATGGCTTTAACAAACAACGACATCATCAAGAAATTACGCGTGGCACTTCAACTACGAGATGATGATATCATTGAGATTCTGGCATTGGTAGATTATAAAATAGGGAAGAGCGAACTAGGGGCTTTTTTCAGGCATGAGACACACCCGAAATACAAACCTCTTAAAGACCAGATTCTTCGTAATTTCCTTAATGGATTGGTGATCTATAAACGTGGACCAATGGATCCACCGAAGAAAAAAGAAAAGAAGCCCCTATTTGAAAAAAGGCCTCTCAATAAGAAGCCTGTCAAAAAAGATAATCATACCGAAGAAAAGTAATCGGAATCTGCTTATGGATGCTGCATTTTCTTCAGCTTTCTTGGATGCGGCTTTCCTCTTTCCACAAAGTATTTCAGTTCTTCAAGGAGTTCATTAAAACTCTTTTTGATAAGTGGTCTGATCATGAATGAAAGGAGTTTTCCCTTCAACGACATGGTAAAATCAGATGCCCAGGTCACTTTAGTTGTGTATGGGTCCACTGAAGTTAGACTCACTACAGCATTGTTTTCTTTAACCGGAATACTCCTGTTTTTTGGAACCACGCGAATCTTTAAAACTTTATTAATCTCATCGTAACCCGTTATGGTCTCGTCGGCAATTGGGCCATTGGCTTTAGTACTTAATTCGCATACTCTTCCTGACATTGGAGAATCCGGAACATCTGTATCTTCTTCTTTTCTATATGATTTAGGAACTTGGGACAACCAGTCTCCCACTTTATCAAAGTCTTCGGCCAGCACTTTCCAAATGTTTTGAGCGGGCACATTGATGACGATACTATTGGTCGTTTTCATAATTTCTAAGTTTTGATTAGTGATACTGTTTTCTAATTGTTTTTGAATTGTCCTTATTTACCGCCTCTCCTGTGGTCACATAATGTTCAACAAAAGCCGCATGATCGCCAATGATCTTTTTGAATTTACCCTTGGCCATGGCACCCATAAACGCAGGTTTGGTTCTATAGGTCATGTCTATCGTTAATTGACTTGTGTGCTTGTCAAGCTCAGTTACCTTGTAAACAGCATTGGTATATTCTGGCACTGTAGGTACTCCCGAGCTGCTGTAAATTTGAGCTTTAAAGGTTCTGTTCTCCGGGTCGTATTCAAGTTGTTTTTCCTTGACATATTTGGTGCCCTCATCATTTAGATTGCAAACACGCTCACAACCTTCTCCGCTTTCTGTACTGCCATTTACATAATTGGAACTCACAATCCCGCCATGGTATTTGGCAACATCAGCATAACCTTCTCCTACAACAGCCCAAACACTATCTGCAGAGGCATGAATGGTTCTTGAAACCGTGAAGCTTTGCACTTTTTTTTGTGCAAGAGAACTAAAACTGATTAGAGACATGGCAACCAGCAAACCTTTTTTATACATCTTTTTCATTGTTATATCTGTTTTTGTTTCACACAACAAAATTGAGATATAGAAAAAGGAAGCTTTTGGACAAAAAGACCAAAAAATTGTAAAATTAGCTCAGCTGCTTTTTTCGGTATTCTGAAGGAGAAAGCTTATAAAAAGCGTTGAAGGCTTTCGAAAAATAAGCCAGGTCGTTAAAACCGCAATCAAAAGCAATGTCGGAGACCCTTTGATTGGTTGTAATCAGCAGATTCTCGGCTTTCTCTAAACGCTTAAGCTTAATGTATTGGGCTGGACTCGTTCCAAAGATTTGCTTGAATTTTCGTTTAAATGACGAGAGACTCAGATTCGTGAAAAAAGCCAGATCACTTACACTCAAGTCTTCATATAAGTGAGCGTGTATGATGTCTTTAAAACCATATTCGTTCAGAACAAACAGGTTGTTTAGAATGGACTTTAGGCGGCCCTGACTATCTGAGTTGAGTAAAATTTGTACCAGTTCCCGGAATTTGATTTTGAGTAGATCTTCCGTCATCATCTCAGGATTATTAAAGTAATACCTGAGGCTATTGACATAATGTGTGATCATATCATTACACTCAATTTTTTCTACAGGAGATGAATGATCAATGGTTTTTGGAGAAGAGAAAACACCCGGCATATCGTGAGCGTATACCTCTTTTAAAAGGGCTGGCACAAAACGAATAACGATGACTTCAGTGGCTTCTCCATCTTTGTTTTTTGACCAGGAGTTTACAAAGCTTTCGCATTTCATAATGAAACTGTCCGTTTTCCTGAGGTCTATTTTTTGATTGGGAACATAGAGCTTAGAGTTGCCATTGACCACATGTACAAAACGTGCTTCATTGTGCATGATCTGGCTGGCTTTGTAGGGAGGTTCAAAGCTTGTTCGGCCCATGATTACTTCCCCATGAAAATCAAAATCCTGTCGGTCAAAAACCATAATGCCAATTTAAGAAAGTCTGACCAAAAATGTAGAGCATGCTTACTGAGGAATTCTAACTCCGCCTTGTTTCATGAGTTCTTTCCAGATTTGGCGAGCGGTCTTTTTGGCTTCTTTCTTTAGAGCGTCTTTAACCGGATTGAAATGATATTGCTGTGAAGTGAAGTCACAACTTGATCGTTCTGTGTAGAATAAATCCGTTTCAAATTTTTCCTGAGTAACGTCCAAAAACTCCTTATTGGCCATATCGTATTGAGCATGTGTGAGCAGAACTCCTTTGCTATCAACAGTCATTGCAGAAGTTGCCAAATACATATCTCCGGCTGAAGCCAGAGCAGAACTCAGGTCTTCAATTCTTGAAAGCTGGTTGGCAGAAAGGTCTGTGATCAGAATCAAATGACTGAACCTGTTCAGAGCCATACGCCGGGCTGTAATCAGGGCCCGCCGTACTCCAGGAGCAGGGCTGGTGCCTCCGCCCGTTCCATTTGCCTCTAAAAGCCGACTTAACTCCTCGATAGTGATGCCCGACTTTTTCCCGACATAAATTTCTTTCGCCGAATTTGCAAAGGCAGTTATGGAAATAACGGCATCTTCAGGTGCTTTTTCGAAGAGATATTTTAAACTGTTGATAGCCCGGCTTTTCTCATGTTTCATGGAGCCTGAATAGTCAACTACAAAGTGGTAATTCATGGTATCCGAGAAGATCTCTGAGCATTCACATCCAATGGCGGTTTCGCTGCTGCCGTTGGTTCGATATAGTTGCGAAATCGCATGACTCAGCTCAGAGGGAGTTGTTGGAATATAAGATACCTGATAAGGGTCCAGACGTTCTATTTTCTTAATTTCCTTTTCAATTTGAACGATGGTCAGTCGCCTGCCATGTGTTTCGTATTGAGCCTTCACAAGTTCTTCAATTTTAGTAGTAATCGTAAAAGCTCCATCAGAAATTAATACCATTCTGGCTGAGTCGAGTCCGTTCACTTTTAAGCTACCATAAGCTTCACTTAGACCACTCAGAACATTTGTACCACCACCAAGCTGAACGTTGGCAAGCAAACTATCCACTCTTAAGCGTGTTGCATCAGACAACTTTCCGGTAAAAAGCATCTTGGAAGAAGAAGAGAACGTAGCAAAACTCGCATGTGTCCCGTTGGGCAGGCGAGCCAGCAAATTCCGCAGATTATGGCGCAAAGAGTCGAAAAGGGCGCCTGTTTTCATAGACCCTGAAACATCCAAAGCAAATAAATAAGGTTGAATTGTTTCCTGAATACTGTCTTTAACCACTTCCGGAAGTTTTGTGGCACAATGACAATCAGTGGAGTCGTTACTTTCCAAAACAGAGAAGTTGTCGAACTGATAATACGCTTTAGATTGAAAAGCATCTAACTCAAAATAAGCCTCCATATCAAGGTCACTGATTCGAAGGCTCTTACTCTTCCCAAACTTTCCAATAGACAGAAATTTTTCACCACCGCTGGCTATATAATATCCACAGTACTTTTTCCATTTGGTGTTGATAATAGGGTCGCCACCATCCATGTACAGACTTGCCTTATAATTCTGTGGCTCAATTTGCTTAATTAGCTCCTTATCATGATGAAAAAACACACCAGCATCAGTAGCGGCCCAGCGAGATGTTCTGTGTAAAAGAGAATGAAAACAAACACAATATGCCTGCCCCTTTTTTAGTGGACTTTTGAGTTCTCCGGTTAAATACTCCAACTTGGTTTTTTCTTGTCTGCCTCCACCTAACACCAAACCAACCGCACCGGTTCCGGACTGGGCTTTGGCTACACTTTTTTTAGGCTCCACGAAATAATGAGGTGATCGTTTGTTCAAAGGACTGTACCAGTTGGGCAGCAAATACCCTGCGTTTCTGATCTCCTTTACACCGTTGGGTGTACGCTCGCCATCTTCGAAATCAGGGTTAATCACTAAGTTGGTTTGTGTGAAGCCAACAAAGGAAAACAAAAACGATATGGCCAAGAGTTGTTTCATGTGTCATTAATTTAAATGACAAGATTTATGCCAACTGCTTGCTTATTAAGCTTTGCCAGAACGTTCTTAACTCTGGTTGATCCTTTAAAAGCGTTTTAAGATCGTCTATTTTCCAAACCAAAGCTTCAGAGTTGTCTCTATCGGATGAGATGCTTGTCTCCGTTCCGTTTTCAGGATTCACATACCCCTTTGAATTCATAAGTTGAATGTCTTCATCAATTAAAACCAGTGCCACAGAGTCAGCGTCTACCGTAAGATTAAATTTTCCGGAATTAGAAGCGGCAACGTCTATCCAGGACTTGAAAAGCTTATGATCCAAATTAGGGTCTATGCGCTGAAGGGTGTTGTATTCTTGCTCACTTAAACGAACAGGTTTTCTCGATCTAAACAGAACGAACAATTGGACAATGTTAATCAGGAAAAAAGCAACACCCCAGGCAACAGGCTGCCAAAGAGGTCCTCCCGAAACTAAAAAGTAATACCCCATTAAAGCCAGTCCGCCAACGATTGTCAGAATTCTCAAGAGAAAAATACCGCTTACCAAATAAGAGGTGAGGTATAGTAGGTTGCCAATCAACAAAAAGATTTCAGATTTTTCCATGCCTACGCTTTTTGTGATATAACTAGTTTTTGAACGGCCTCTACAACATCATTACTGTCCGCAATTCCTGCCACACTTTTATTTTGGAAATGAAACTGAAGCGTTCCGGTTTTATCAACCAGCAAAACGCCTCCTTGTTGCCAGTTATCGCCCTGAACTTTACTTTGCCCAATTCCTTTGGAAAAGGATCTGACATAGTCACCGAGCGTTCTAAAACTAAAAACCGTCCAGAAAGACCGTTTCATTTCAGCTAGTTCATAAGACTTTAAACTTGGATCCGTAAATATGGAAATCCCTTTATTATGAAGACGAAATTTATCCTTAAACCCTTCGATAAAGTTTGGAGCACCATTTCCGATAACCACCAAATTAACGCCCAGTTGGTTGAGCTCTTCAATTCTTGGAGAAATGGCGTCCATTTGAGCTGTACAACCAATGCACCCAAAGTGTCTCACAAAAACAATCAAAGCAGGTTTGTCCTTCCAAAAGGATTGAAAAATATGCTTTTCATTGTTTTCCCCTTGGATCGACAGTTTCGATAATTCTTCGGGGATGGGCGCGTTCAATTTTAGGGGCATGTCAAGTGTAATTGACTAAATATAAGTAATTTAATTGACAGCCCGGAGCCCGTCTCTGATTAGGGTTTTAGAGGACCGACTATTTTTGGTATTCCTTTACCACCTGATTTATTTTACCAAAAATCGATTCTCCATTTTCGTCTTTCATCTCTATTTCGATTCTGTCTCCAAAACTCATAAAAGGTGTAGATGCTTTACCATCTCTCACAATTTCCAGGCACCTCACTTCTGCCAAACAACTGGAGCCATCTTTGCTTCCCTGATTTGCGACAGTTCCTGAGCCAATTACGGTTCCTGCCATTAAAGAACGTGTTTTGGCGGCATGAGCAACCAATTGTCCAAAATCAAAAGTCATATCCACTCCGGCATTGGGCGCACCAACCAGCGAGCCGTTTAGTGTTGACAGGAGTGGTAAGTGGAGTTTTCCATCTTTCCAGCTGTTTTCAATTTCGTCTGGTGTTACCACCACTGGTGCGAAACTCGTCCAGGGTTTAGACTGGTAAAACCCAAATTGTTTAGAGAGCTCACTTGGAATGAGGTTTCGTAAAGAGACATCATTGATAATGGTAATTAGCTTGATGTGGTCCAAAGCATCTTTTGAGGAAACACCTGCAGGAACATCATCCGTAATAACAGCCACTTCAGACTCAAAGTCAATTCCCCAGTCTTCATTTTCTATTCGAATGTCATCATTGGCCCCAATAAATGCATCAGACGCCCCCATATACATCAAGGGGTCAGTCCAGAAAGATTCTGGTAACTCGGCATTTCTGGCTTTACGTACAAGCTCAACATGTGTCACATAAGCGCTGCCATCTGCCCAATGGTATGCTCTTGGTATTGGTGCCATCACCCGAACACTTGAAAAATCGATGACATCATCCATTTCACCAGAATTTAATTGCTGATAAATGTGGTTTAATTGATCTTTTACTTCATGCCAACCATCCATGGCCATTTGCATAGTGTGTGCAATTTCCGGAACCTTGACCGCCTTGGTCAAGTCTTTACTAACAACAACCAATTGCCCGTCTCTGGTTTGATTGTCTATTGAAGCTAATTTCATGTGCTTTTCTAAATTTTTTACAGCACACATAGTTACCAAAAAATGTGGTATAAGCAATCATTTTTCTGAAGCATAAATAGATTACGCTCTGACCCTGCAACTTTGTCTTAGATAAAAATGAAAGCCACATCTACCACAATTATGGTAGAGCAAAAATACCAGAGTTCTGGGAGGTTAAAATCACTGAATTCAGGGAGGCAAAAAATACGGTTAATAGTTAACATTGTGACAACTATAAGCCAGGAAAAGATTTCATTAAAAAGCCTTAAACAGAGGTTAACATGCCTACTGCTATTTAGCAATAGGTTTGAGATTCTGTATAACAGGATATTCAGGGCACTAAACTAAATGGGTAATACTATGCGACATTTATTATTGATACTTATGTGTTTTATGGGAGGGCTAACTGCTCAATCCCAAATTAAGGATGCTGAAGGCAACATCATGTTTGAGGTGGATTCCTTGGGAGACGTGATGGAATTTGGCATGTCAGACATGATTCATTTTGTCGACGGCGACATTCATGATATGAACCAGGATGATTTGGCGCACATCTCAGGAGACACTTTATATGATGTTAACAATGATGTCTTAGGGCATTATAGCTCAGGAACCTTTTATGACACCAACAATGATGTATTGGGTGTGTTTACCTCTGGCCGAATAGAGGATCAGGACGGTGTATTAATAGCCACATATGTAGGTGTAGGGGAGATAGAGGCCAGCTATCTGTTGTTTTTCCATTTGATGTTTTAAAAAGGAGTAAGGATGATTGAGATAAAAAGAATAGTAACCGTAAGCTTGTTTAGTTTAATCTGTTTGCTGAGCGGTAAGACGGTTGAAGCTCAGGGAGAACTTCCTGTTTCTAAAAATTTAAAATCTTATGATGACAATTCGGGTTTACCGTTTTCATTGGATGTCTCCGACTATTTTGGAAGATCCATGGTACAGATGGGTGACATTGATGACAATGGCTATGTAGATTTTGCTGTAGGCGCTCACGGAGATGATGATTATTTGACAGATGCTGGGGCCGTTTATGTGCTCTTTATGGACACACTAGACAGCATAGCAAGCTATACAAAACTACTTCCTCCATCGTCTATATCCGTTGGGGCATTTTTTGGTGTTTCTCTCACCAACATGGGGGATATGGACGGCAACGGTTACGATGATTTATTGGTTGGGGCTCACAAAGACGAGTACACCTCAGGTAATGACATGGGGTCAGTAACACTTTTAATGATGAATGATACGGCGGGGTATGACACATCCTACCATACTACCCGAAACCAAAACGGCATGGGCAACTACTCATGGATGAATAGTAATGACGACTTTGGCGCCGCAGTGGCCAATATTGGTGATATTGACGGGAATGGCGTTAACGATATGGCTGTAGGAATGACTGGAGACGACAGCTCTAACCCGAATCACGGAGCGCTACTTATTATAACTCTAGACACAGACTTTTCAGTGCTAAATACAAATAGATATGGATATAATTATTTTCCTTATGACAGCCTCCCAGCGCATACTAGACTAGGGAGTTCTATTGCAAATATTGGAGATTTGGATGGTAATGGTGTAGATGACATAGTCGTAGGCGCCCAAAATTTTAGAGGAGAAGGAAACTGGGCAAACAGTGGAGGGGTTTATACTGTCTTTCTTAATTCGGATGGCACCTTAAAGTCGTATAATAAAAATACCATGCCTTTGGTAGGTAGATCGAACTACATCAAACAGGCAGAGTATTTCGGCAGAAGCTTGAGCTATTTGGGAGATATCAATAACGATGGTTTAAGAGATATCGCAATAGGAGGATTTAATTATGATTATAAAGGAAATGAGCAATTAAGCGGTGCAATTTTTATTGGTTCGCTTAACTCTGATGGGGATTTTGCTGCCCTTCGAAAGTATGGTAATCGCAACTCTGGTTTTCCAGAGATACTTCCTGCAAGCACCGCTTTTGGAGCATCATGTGCGGTTCTTCCGGACAGTGATGATGATGGCGCTGATGAGCTACTTATAGGAGCTATTTGGGCTGATTCAAGTAGAGGAAGGCTATACCGTTTTAGATATGAGTTTTTGAACGAAACACCGATAGGCACTGTGACTTGGCTTAACAAAGTGAATGAGGTAAGTGGTTTTAAAAAGGGCGCTACAAATATCAATCTAAATAGTGGAGATAACTTTGGTTATTCTATATGTGAATTGGGGGATATTGATGGTGACGGTAATCCAGACTTTATCTCTGGTGTGCCATATAGAGATGTAGGGTTTACCAATGCTGGAGCCATTTCAGTTTTGTTTACAGATGATAATGGCCATATTAAGAAAAGCCAGTGGATTCATAATGGAAGCTTTCCATCCACGCAATTAGGCACATCAGATTATTTCGGGATTTCAGTAGATACCATAGGAGATTTTGATGGCAATGGGGTAGTAGACATTGCTGTAGGAGCCATAAACGACGACGATGGGTTTGGTAATGCCGGAGCAGTTTATTTAATATATCTGGATACAGCAGGAGGGACCATATCTGTAGATAGCACCAATAAAATCAGTGCCACTCAGGGAGGTTTTACAGGAACTCTTGGGGCAAACGATTGGTTCGGGGGAAGTGTAGCTAGTATTGGTGATTTGGATAACGATGGCGTGATGGATTTAGCTGTAGGTGCCTGGAGAGACGATGACGGTGGAACAGACAAAGGCGCAGTTTATATCTTATTTATGAATTCTGATGGAACGGTGAGCAGCCATCAAAAAATTAGTGATACCCAAGGCAATTTTACTTCCTGGATGGCGGGCTATGCAAGGTTTGGTTGGGATGTTGATGGCATTGGAGACATGGATGGAGACGGCAATGAAGACATTGTTGTCGGCTATAGAGGAGGCACCTCTAATCCGGGAGGAATTTTTATCCTTAATTTAAATAGTACAGGAACAGTCAAAACAGAAACTTTAATTGACCAAACTGACATTCCTGGGATTCAAACCAACAGTGCTTTTGGTGGAGGAGTGTCTTCTATTCCGGATATTAATGGTGACAGTATACCTGATTTAGCGATTGGTGCTCATGGAGATGATGCCGATGGTACAGGAGGTAACACTGGTGCTGTGTGGATCGTTTGTTTAGACTCGAGTAACGCGGTAGTCGATACCCAAAAAATCAACGCAA
The DNA here is from genome assembly GCA_965230535.1 of Parvicellaceae bacterium. Lineage (GTDB taxonomy): Bacteria > Bacteroidota > Bacteroidia > Flavobacteriales_D > JAUILH01 > JAUILH01. The sequence goes on from OZ246010.1 coordinate 2,266,915, forward strand.
TCAATGGGCGATTTAATGGTCCGATGAAGTTAAGTGACTTTATGGGCTTTGGTTTGTCTCACATAGGAGATGTCAATAAGGATGGTTTTCCGGACTTGGCAGTAGGTGCGTTTTACGATTCTGAGTCTGCATCTCTTGGTGGAGCTGTTTGGACTATGAGCATCTATGCCAAAACGCCAGATGCAGAGGTAATATCCTATTTGAGTTTATCCAATTCTACCAGAGGGGCGTTTTCTCCCATTGAGCAAGATGATGTGCTTAAGCTTGTCTACACGGAGAACTATGAGGTAGGCACAAGTCATAAACTATCCTACAATCTATACGATGAGGACAATGATCTGGTTGCTGGTGTAGATGACGCTGGGACTCAATTGGTAGCCAATAGTCCTCTAACCAACATAGAATACGGATACAATGCCATTGAACTGGATTTTTCAGCTATGAGTTTGCCAGCGGGATATTACACCCTGGAAGTGGTCGACTCCAAGCGTAATAAAAGTTACTTAAAGTTCAAAAAATAAAGAGGACGGACCTTAAAAATATACCAAACTTAAAATTAAGTGGGACATGATATTTGATGTTAAAAAAAGACGATTTAAACTAACGGCCAAGGCCTGCATTGTGAGCATTTTGCTCCAATTGAGTGTGCCCAGTGTGAGCTTTTCTCAAAGTTCGGGCTCTAGTCAAACAGAGACGTTTGGGGGCGGTGGTTCGGGTAATATGGTAGACCTGTTTACCGGAGATTTTTCCTATTCGATCCCCTTGATGGATGTGGATGGTTTTCCAATAGTTCTGCAATACAACGGAAATGTATCCATGAATCAGGAAGCTTCCTGGGTTGGTTTGGGATGGAGTTTAAATCCAGGGGCAATTAATCGGGAAATGAGAGGCTTACCAGATGATTTTGATGGGGATGTGGTGACCAGAACTTTAGGGACCAAAGAGGATAAAACCAAAGGGCTTTTGCCTGGTGCAAATAATGCTAAGAATTATGGTGCTGGAGTTCAGTATAGTGCACCATTTCCAAATACAAACTTATTTTCTGTTAGCGCAGGCAGTGAAGTGAAAGGGGGCTTTTTTAAGAACACTTACTATGGAGTTGGTAGTAATTACGAATTAATTCCAAGTGCAAGGATTTCGTTAGACATCTTAAATGAAGCGGTGCGTTTGGGTGCAGGAGGAAACTTAGGGTTTAGTTTCAACTCAAGATCTGGTATTGGTTGGAGCAAGGGAGGTAATATTTCAGCGGCATTTAATCAAAACCCTGGAAAGCTGAAAGCCTTTGGCTTGGATGTTTCCGCATCTGTAAATACTTCAAACTCAACAAGAGGAACCAAGCAAAAATTCATTTCTCAAAGCATGGGCTTGACTGGTTCAGTTTACAGTGGCTCATTTAGTGGTGGAAGGAGTGTTTCTTTTGGCACAAAATCATATACGCCAGTTATTAATTTTAGAACAACTGGAACAAGTTACTTTAATAGGATTGCGGGGGGGTATTATGGCAGTATAGGAGTTCCCGGGACTTTCTGGATTTATGGTTTAACAGAGCTTTACAACTCTAATTTTCAGACAAACGGTGAGGTTCAAAGCAACAAGGCTTATGGATACAACAATCTGGAAAAGGGGATTGAATCTAATGCTTCTTTACTTGATTTCAACAGAGAAAATCAAGGCAAGGTAAGTACAGAGATGAAGGTACTACCTGTTACCAATCTAACATATGATTTATTCTCAATGTCCGGAGCGGGAGCTTCAGGTCAATTCAGGTCACACAGGAATGATGTAGGAACAGTTGCCAACGCTACTAACGTTTCTTTAATGACTGGTACAAATTCGTCTCTGGAAGCTGGAGTAGGAGTCTCTTCTAATGTATTAATTCCTATTCCTGCATTTAAACTTGAAACTTCAGAAGGAAATCATAAAACCAGAAGTGAGTCAAACCCATGGGGGAATGTATCTCTCAATGCATCATCAGATAACTTAACCTACAAGGATGTGTATGGTGAAGACGCTGAAAACGAAACCTATTATTACAAGCAAACTGGAGAATTAATCCCATTTAATAGCAGTTTCTTTGATCAGTATGGAGGTGATGAAGCGGTTAAATTGAGTATTTATAACGATTATGGTTCATCAGAAATTGCCAGTTATAATAATGTGGGCAATGTTCAGGTGGCTTTTCCGGGAAATATAAGTGGGAATAGCTATTCTCTTCCAACCCAAAACTATCAAGCCGGCAAACAAAACCGGAATACTTTGATTTCAGAATTGTCTGCAAAAGAATCTTCAAACTGTGGATTTGAATCGGATATTGTCAGTTATAATCAAAATGCAGATTCTGAAATAGGCATACCAACGCTTGCGACAGGGGTTGATAAAGACAGAACAACTTCAGTCAAAAAAGACCACCACATCAGTGAGTTCCAGGTAACCAAACCAAGCGGAGAAAGATGTATTTATAACATTCCTGTATATACTGTAAAAGAAAAACAAGTCACTTTTAATGCCAGTGGTAATGCCGTTGATAACACTAACGGACTTGTGGGAATGTCTGCCTCTGATATTGGCACAAGCAATGATAATGGACGAGACAACTTGTACAATTCAACAGAGATTCCCGGTTATGCGAGTGCATTTTTAATGCGAGCCATGTTATCACATGACTATAATGACAGAACAGGAGATGGTTTATCGGAAGATGACTATGGGTCTTATATTAAGTTTAACTACACCCGTCAATTTAGTGAGAGCAGCCCTTTTAAATGGAAAACTCCATACAATGACAATACAAGTTCCACAACCAATTATCAGGCAAACCATCAGGATATAAATAAAACTTATTTGGATGATGAATTGGGACAATACGTATATGGAGAGAAGGAAATGTACTATGTCAATTCTATTGAGGGTAAAAACTATATCGCTTTGTTTTATACCTCAAATCGAGATGATTTGATCTCAATAGACGACGAAAAAGGGAAGTTCAGTACAGATGTTAATGATAGAGGGCAAAAACTGGATAAAATTGTTTTATATAACAAGGAGGACCTGCATACTAAAGGAGAAGACGCCGAGCCTATTCAGACAGTTCATTTTGAGTATGATTATTCCTTGTGCAAAGATTACTATGGCAATAAGTATGCAGGGAGCAATGACAATACAAGTGGTAAGCTAACCTTGAAAAAGGTTTATTTCACTTATTCATCGAGTAAAAAAGGAGAATTAACTCCATATGAATTCACCTATGGTGGGTCCAATCCTAATTTTAATCCAGGCAAAGTAGACCGTTGGGGTGTGTATCATGATGAAACGGTTTACAGTCTGACAGATTTAAACAATACTGATTTCCCATATTCTGAGCAAAATCAAAGTAACCGAGATGCTGCCTCTGCTGCATGGTCAATGACTAAGGTTGGTTTGCCTTCTGGTGGTTCGATTGAAGTAACCTACGAATCTGATGACTATGCCTATACGCAGAATCAGGTTGCCATGGAAATGTTTGCTATTCATTCCATGACAAATGCTGCCCATGATGATGAAAACGACCCTCAGGACAACGGAAATACTCTTAGGTCAGAAACACATAAAAAGAGAGCACATGATGTCATCTATGTAGACCTTAAGGATCCTTACACTTTAAGTGCAGCAAATTCGGCCAGTGAATTTTATGATGATTACTTAAAGGAAATTGTCAGTAAACAAGGGGGCAATATTTTTCACAAGACAAAATTTGAGACTAAGAATGGCAATGGAGACTATGAGTATGTTCAGGGCTTTGTGAAGTATAAAGCACACGGAGTCTGGGATTCTGATGGCAATGGGGATTTTGATCGTGGTTGGGTTCAGATTCAAACCGAGGATGTGAGTGATGAGTCTGGTAGTTATCAGGTCAACCCTATTATGAAGCAGGCATGGCAACACCTTAGATTAAATGTGCCTTATGCATTGTATCCACCTAATAACATTGGGGCCAATGGCTTGGATTGGTCGACTTTATTCAATGGACTTAACAGGGCGTTGAACAACAAAGAATTTGCTTTGAAATTCAAGGACGGACAATCCTTTTTAAGATTAAACACACCGGATAGAAAGAAACTTGGTGGAGGAAACAGGGTTAAAAAAATCGTTTCAAATGATGCTTGGTCAAGCATGACTTCAGATGCTGACTTTGAGTACGGACAAGAATATACCTATGTCGATGAAAATGGAGAAAGCAGCGGGGTAGCTTCTTATGAACCAACAATCGGAAATGAGATTAACCCATTAAGACAACCGGTAGAATATACTATTGAGAATGAGAAAATGCCAGATGATCAACTGTACCATATGGGGCCATTTGGCGAGAGCTTTTATGAAGCACCAGTTATTGGATATTCTAAAGTTAAGGTAGCCAATCTGAGCCGTACAGGTGTTACGAGA